>CAWENV010000001.1:0-2152500 GCA_963810585.1 uncultured Alphaproteobacteria bacterium | reverse complement strand
AAGTTCCTCGTGCGCAAACCGGTGCTCGCCGGCATCATGCGCTCTGGATTCGGCCTTCGCCGCCATCCGATCCTCGGCTACACCAAGATGCACACTGGCGTGGACTGGGCAGCGCCGAGCGGAACGGCGATCTACGCCTCCGGCAATGGCGTTGTTGAAAAAGCGGGCCTGGAATCGGGCTACGGAAAATACATTCGCATTCGCCATAACAACGGCTATGAAACGGCGTATGGCCACATGACCGCATTTGCCCGCGGCGTCGACGAGGGCACGCGCGTGCGACAGGGCCAGGTGATCGGCTTCGTCGGCTCGACCGGTCTGTCCACCGGCTCACATCTTCACTACGAAATCCTGGTCAACGGTCGCTTCGTCGATCCGATGCGTATCAAGCTGCCGCGCGGCCGCGTTCTGGAAGGACCGCTGCTGTCCGGATTTGAGCAAGAGCGCGAACGCCTCGACGGCATCATGGCGCGCAAGCCTGCACGCGTTGCCTCAAGTGCCCCGGCGACGCGATAGGAACCGCGAACGCCTAGACCAACAACAAACGCACGAGCCAAGCGATGCCCCGCTTTCGCGGGGCATAACATTTGCTGAGCTACGCTGCTTGCGCGAGCTTGCCGTTGAAGGTCAGCCCCAGCTTATCACCGGAAATAGTAACCTTCTCGCCGTCCTTGATGGTGCCAGCGAGGATCATCTCCGCAAGCGGGTCTTGCACCGACTTCTGGATCACGCGCTTCAACGGCCGCGCACCATAGGCCGGATCCCAGCCCTTCTCGGCCAGCCAATCGCGCGCGCTCGCATCAAGCTTGATGACGATCTTGCGGTCGTCGAGAAGCTTCTGCAGCCGCACCATCTGGATATCGACAATGCGGCTCATCTCCGACTTCTTGAGGCGGTGGAACAGGATAATCTCGTCAACGCGATTAAGGAATTCCGGCCGGAACGCTGTGCGCACCACCGCCATCACCTGATCCTTTACGGCATCGGTGTCCTGGCCTTCAGGCTGATTCACCAGGAAATCAGCACCGAGATTTGACGTCATCACGATCAGCGTATTGCGGAAGTCGACCGTGTGGCCCTGCCCGTCTGTCAGACGGCCATCGTCGAGCACTTGCAGCAGAATGTTAAATACGTCCGGATGCGCCTTCTCGATCTCGTCGAACAACACAACCTGATAAGGCCGCCGTCGCACCGCTTCTGTGAGCGCGCCGCCTTCCTCATAGCCGACATAACCCGGAGGAGCGCCGATCAGTCGGGCGACCGCGTGCTTCTCCATGTATTCAGACATATCAATACGTATCAGGGCGTTCTCGTCATCGAACAAGTATTCCGCCAGCGCTTTGGTCAGCTCGGTCTTGCCGACGCCGGTTGGCCCCAGAAACATGAACGAGCCGATCGGCCGGTGCGGATCCTGCAGGCCGGCACGCGCACGTCGCACGGCGGTCGAGACCGCATGCACCGCCTCTTGCTGGCCAATTACGCGCTTTGCAAGCTCGTCCTCCATTCGGAGGAGTTTCTCTTTCTCGCCTTCGAGCATCCGGTCGACCGGCACGCCGGTCCAGCGCGAAACCACGCCAGCAACGTGATCCGCAGTGACGGTCTCCTCGACCATGGCGCCCTGTGCTTCAGACGCCTCGATCGATTTCAGCTTTTTCTCAAGCTCGGGAATGCGCCCATAAGCCAGTTCGCCGGCACGCTGGAATTCGCCGCGCCGTTGTGCGTTGGCAAGTTCACTGCGCAACTGGTCGAGCTCGGTCTTAAGCTTTTGCGCGTCGGAGAGCTTTTCCTTTTCCGCTTTCCAGCGAGTCGTAATATCTGCCGACTGTTTTTCCAGCTTCTTTAATTCCGCTTCCAGCCGCTTGAGGCGGTCCTTGGAGCCGGCGTCTTTTTCCTTTTTCAATGCTTCCTGCTCGATCTTCAGCCGCACGATTTCGCGGTCGATGGAATCGAGCTCTTCCGGCTTTGAATCGACCTGCATCTTCAGCCGCGCTGCGGCTTCATCGATCAGATCAATAGCCTTGTCGGGCAGGAAACGGTCGGTGATGTAACGGTTGGACAGCGTCGCCGCGGCAACGATGGCCGAGTCGGCAATCCTCACGCCGTGATGTTGCTCGTATTTATCCTTCAAGCCACGGAGAATCGAAATTGTATCTTCAACGCTCGGCTCAGACACGTAGACTGGCTGGAAACGGCGTGCGAGCGCAGCGTCCTTCTCGACGTGCTTTTTGTACTCGTCGAGCGTCGTAGCGCCGATACAGTGCAATTCGCCGCGAGCCAGCGCCGGCTTGAGCAAATTGGAAGCGTCCATCGCGCCGTCGGCTTTGCCAGCTCCGATCAACGTATGCATCTCGTCGATAAACAGAATGATGCCGCCGTCCGAGGACGTGACTTCTTGCAGCATGGCCTTGAGCCGCTCTTCGAATTCGCCGCGATATTTCGCGCCGGCAATCATCGCGCCGAGATCGAGCGCGAGCAGCCGCTTGTCCTGAAGACTTTCGGGCACGTCGCCATTGACGATGCGCAGCGCGAGGCCTTCCACGATTGCCGTTTTGCCAACGCCTGGCTCGCCAATCAGTACCGGGTTGTTCTTGGTCCGGCGCGATAACACCTGGATGGTGCGGCGAATTTCTTCATCGCGACCGATCACCGGATCAAGTTTTCCATCGCGCGCTACTTGCGTGAGATCGCGCGCATATTTCTTAAGCGCGTCGTAGGCGTTTTCGGCGGAAGCAGAGTCGGCGGTTCGGCCTTTGCGTAGCGTATTGATAGCCGCGTTGAGGTTTTGCGGAGTCACTCCTGCCTTGGCGAGAATTTTTCCCGCTTCGCTATCCTTTTCCAGCGCCAGCGCGAGCAAAAGCCGTTCGACCGTTACGAAACTGTCGCCAGCTTTCTCGCCAGCCTTCTCGGCTGCGTCGAACACACGCGCCAGCGCCGGATCAAGATAGACCTGTCCAGCACCACCGCCGCTGATTTTGGGCCGCTTCGCAAGCAACGCCTCGACCGCCTGCAAGGCCTGACGGGACTGGCCGCCGGAACGGTCGATCAAACCGGCCGCTAACCCTTCCGGGTCGTCGAGCAGTACTTTGAGAAGATGTTCGGGGGCGAATTGCTGGTGGCCTTCGCGCAAGGCCAAGGACTGGGCGGATTGAACGAACCCGCGCGCGCGGTCGGTATATTTCTCGAAATTCATTACGTCACTCCCCCGGCCCAATATGGCGCCGAATATAAGCGGACCCCCGTCAGGCGGCCCGCCTTGGCCCATTATGTAGGGGCACATTATTGCAGTTTGAAGAGCTGATTTGCTTGATATAGGTCAGCGTTAAAATTTTTCGGAGCCAGCTAAATGGCGAAGAATCAATGACATCTGAGCCTGGAGCGATCACTGCCATCTATCGCTATCCGGTTAAGGGGCTTTCGCCGCAGCCGCTCGATCGGACCCGCCTGTCGATCGGCCAGACGATCCTCGCCGACCGGCTTTATGCCATCGAAAACGGCCCCTCCGGCTTCGACCCGGCAGCGCCGGCTTATTTCCCCAAGCTGCGTTTCCTCATGCTGATGCGCAACGAGCGTCTGGCGGCGCTGCGCACCGACTACGATGAAGGGAATCACATACTGACGATCCAGTGGGAAGGCCGCGAGGCCGCGCGTGGCGATCTGCGAAGCAAAGAAGGCCGGCTGGTGATCGAGGCGTTCTTCCGCCGCTTCATGCCGAAGGAATTATATGGCCCGCCCAAGGTGTTGTTCGGCGAAAGTCACAGTTTCTCTGATGTTGCCAAGAAGGTGGTTTCAATCATCAACCTGGCCTCTGTCGCGGCGGTTGAAAATGCGGCAGGAGCACCGGTTTGTCCGTTGCGCTTTCGCGGCAATCTGTACGTCACCGGATGGCCGGCCTGGCATGAATTCAACCTCCTCGGCGGCGTACTTTCGGTTGGTAAGAGTGCGCGGCTAAAAGTGGTCAAGCGTATCGTACGCTGCGCCGCCACCGACGTTGATCCCGACACCGGCATCCGCGACCTGAGCATCCCACGCACGCTCATGGAAAATTTTGACCACACCGATTGCGGCATCTATGCCGAGGTCACAACTGCCGGCGATGTTGCGGTCGGCGACACCATTGATGTCGCTGCGCCATAAAAAAGCGCCCCGCCTGAAAGTACGGGGCGCGCCTTTCTTATTCAATAGTGATGTGATCAGCCGCCCGGTAACACATAGGCACTGATGCGGCTGGCCGGATAGACCGATTCAGCAACCGTGTGGTTGTGGTTGCCGGAGACAATGATCGGGTTCCCGTTCGGATCCAGACCGCTCACCACGCCAACATGGCCGCCGCCATGGCGGCCCATCACCGCGATGGCGCCAACCTGCGGTCCGCTCACGCGGGTACCATATTTTGCGTAAGCGCTCGCGAGATTGCCGCCGCCAGAATGGCCGGTGCGCTTAAGCACCATGTCCATGAAGGCGCCGCACCACAGGCTGCCACGGCCGGTGGGGTTAGTTCCGATGTACCTGCGCGCCTCTGAGACCAGTGAATCGCTGGTAGCGCCGCCATAGGCGGAGTTCGAATGCGATTGCGCCTGCGCGCGGGCATCGGCCAGAGAC
The DNA here is from genome assembly GCA_963810585.1 of uncultured Alphaproteobacteria bacterium. Taxonomy (GTDB): domain Bacteria; phylum Pseudomonadota; class Alphaproteobacteria; order Rhizobiales; family Xanthobacteraceae; genus Pseudolabrys. The sequence continues at coordinate 2,147,901 of CAWENV010000001.1, read as the reverse complement.
ACGCGGCCATGACGGCGGCCGCGAACGACGGTGGCGCCGTCGACGGCCATCGCCGTCTGGGTTCCATTGAACGAATATCGCGCGTCACTGTCGGCCCCGCCCAGTTGCGATTGAGCCGCAGTCTGCTTGGCCGTCAGGTTCCGATAGTGGTGGTGGACGGGTCTTGCGAAGGCCGACGTTGCAAGAGCCGCAACCGCCACCGAACACAACAGAACTGTCGCCCGTCTTGTTTTAGCTGTCATCAGATTAGTCCCCTTAGCTATTCAAGCAATGCACCTGGGCTGGGATAGAATCAGCACCCGGTGCGTTGTCTAAACGCCGTCCGCATATGGCAATTTCGTGATCATTGGAAGGTCATTTTTGGAACGCATAGCGGCTATTCCATTGGAATACCATCAAACAATAAATTATACCGTTTTTTACAAAACAATTACTTATGGAAGTAACGTAATACTGTTTTCGTGACGAACTATACCATCAGCCAAAGAAAATCGCCCGCCGCGACACAGTTAAAGTTGCGGTGCAGCGATTTCTATCGACAATCTGCGATTGAAGCAGGATCCCGCCTCAGCCCTTTCGGCTGAGCAGAAATACGGCTTGTTCCCCAAAGAGGTTCCAAAACCACCAGGGCGCGTTGAGGCGTAACGGCGAACCCCAGGCGTTGAGGGCCACCGCCTTTTCCATTTCGACCCCTATTTCCGTACAGAGCTGGCGGAAATCCTTGATGGTGCAGTGATGGATATTGGGAGTGTCGTACCAGCTATAGGGCAGAATTTCGGTCTGCGGCATGTGGCCGGCGAACAGCAGTTGCAGCCGCACCTGCCAGTGGCCGAAATTGGGAAACGACACAACGGCGCGCCGCCCGATACGCAGCATGTGCTCAAGCACGACGCGCGGGTGACGTGTGGCCTGCAGCGTCTGCGACAGGATCACATAGTCGAAGGCGTCGTCCGGATAATCGGCAAGATCGGTGTCGGCGTCGCCCTGGATCACCGCCAATCCCTTGGCGACACATTCGTTCACGCCCTCGCGCGAAAGCTCAATGCCGCGGCCATCAACGCCGCGGCTCTCGCTTAAAAGACGCAGCAATTCACCGTCGCCGCAACCGACGTCGAGAACCTTGGCGCCACGCTCGACCATTTCGGCCATCAGTACCAAATCGACGCGCGCGCCGCCTGGCGTGTACGGAATATTGTCGGCTGTGAGTTTTGAATCGTCGCGCGTTAACATGCCCGGTTCTCAACTCTTGGCCGGAAGGCCGCGTGCCTTGCCAGCGCCATCAAGGAACCCACGCGCAATGGCAAACAACTCCGGCTCCTCGAGCAGGAAGGCGTCGTGGCCCTTGTCGGTAACGATCTCGGCAAACGACACGCGCGCGCTCGAAGCGTTAAGTGCATGCACGATGGCGCGCGATTCCGCGGTTGGGAACAGCCAGTCGCTGGTGAACGAGATTACGCAAAAGCGTGTGGGTGCGCCCTTGAAGGCATTGGCCAGCACGCCACCGCAATCGGCTGCGAGATCGAAGTAGTCCATAGCGCGCGTGAGATAGAGATACGAATTCGCGTCGAAGCGCTCGACGAACGATATGCCCTGGTGGCGCAAATAGGATTCGACCTCGAAATCCGCATCAAAAGAAAACGTCGGATTTTCACGATCCTGGAATTTGCGGCCGAATTTCCGATGCAGCGCGGCGTCGGACAGGTACGTGATATGCGCGCCCATGCGCGCCACCGCGAGACCACGGCGCGGGAATGTACCTTCCAGATGATAGCGGCCGCGGCGCCAATCTGGATCGGCCATAATGGCCTGCCGGCCAACTTCATGGAACGCAATGTTCTGAGCGGAATGACGAGTCGAGCACGCAATTGGCAGTGCCGAGAACACCCGCTGCGGATAGCTCGCCGCCCATTGCAGCACCTGCATGCCGCCCATGGAACCGCCTGCCACCGAAAATAAGGATTCGATACCGAGATGGTCGAGCAACATCGCTTGCGCGCGCACCATGTCGCGAATGGTGATGACCGGAAATTCGAGGCCCCAGGGCTGGCCCGTCTTCGGATCAGTCGACGAGGGGCCCGTGGTACCCATGCAGGCGCCGACCACGTTCGGACAGATCACAAAATAGCGTTCAGTGTCGATCGGCTTTCCGGGACCGACCATCGTCTCCCACCACCCGGCTTTCTTGGTCACCGGATGTACGCTCGCAACATGCTGGTCGCCGGTGAGCGCATGACAGACCAACACCGCGTTGGATCGCGCAGCATTGAGCACGCCATAGGTCTTGTAGGCAATTTGGAAGGGGCTCAGCTCGATGCCGGCATCGAGTTTAAGCGGTTTGTCGGACCCAAAATGGGCGATAAGCGAGTCGCGCGGCTGATCCGCTTCGCGCGGTGCGTCCGCCGCCTCTCGATCGCTTGTCAGATTGGCCTCGACCATATCGCCTGCGTGCTCCCGGCGCGCTACCCGCATGGCGGGCCGTTAATAGGGTTTACTGTCAATCTAGCAGATTACAGTCAACGTTTTCTTTGATTTCGACGCCCGGCCCACTTATCAATGCCGCCATGGCGAAGCCACCCGAAGCACCCTCGCTGGCCGATCTACGCAAGGAAATCGACCGCATTGACGAGGCGATGCACACACATCTGATCGAGCGCGGCGAAATCATCGACCGCCTGATAGCGGCGAAACGCAGCCAGGACACCGGTACGTCGGCGTTCCGGCCAGCGCGCGAAGCAGAGATGATGCGACGCTTAGTTAAGCGGCACAAAGGCATATTGCCACTCGACACAGTCGAGAGCATCTGGCGCGTTATCATCTCGACTTTTACATATGTGCAGGCGCCGTTCTCCGTGCATGCCGACCTCTCGGCTGGCGATGCGCTGATGCGGGATTCCGCCCGCTTTCATTTCGGATTTACCGTGCCGTTCGTCCCGCACATGGGCGCGGCTGGCGTCGTCGCCGCAGTGTCGGCCTCCAAAGGCGATCTCGGACTTGTGCCGGCTTTCGATGTCCCTACCGCAGGCGCCTGGTGGAGCGCGCTTGAATTCGACGCCGCGCCGAAAATCATCGCACGCCTGCCTTTCGTGGAGCGCCCCGACCACCCGGCCGCATTGCCGGTATTCGTTCTTTCCAGGGTGGCGCCCGACGCCATGGCGACTGAAGCGGCGGTGTGGAGCGTCCGCGTCTCCAGCTGGAGCGCGAGCGCGGCACAAGCTTTGTCTGCACTGGCCGATTTCATCGCGGTACCCGACCGTGCTTTCGACGGCGCCGCCTTGCTGGTGACCTTGCCCAAGGGTGGAGGCCTTGAATCAATCAACGCGGCCTTGGTTAAGGCTGGCGCCACAGTGAGCTCGGCGGCCCTCGTCGGAAGCCACGCAACCCGCTATACGGTTGCCGCCGACAAGACCTGATCGTTCGGAAAACCGCTGATGTCTGCCAACCGCCCGCAACCGCGCCCTGGCGTGCTCGATATCGCCCCTTACGTTCCGGGCAAGAGCACCGCGCCTGGCGTCGCCAAAGTATTCAAACTCTCCTCCAACGAGACACCGCTGGGGCCGAGCGCGAATGCCATCGCCGCCTATCGCGCGGTGGGCGAACACCTTCAGGACTATCCGGATGGCTCGGCTTCAGCCTTGCGCGAGGCAATCGGCGCCGCTTTCGGATTGGACCCCGATCGTATCGTTTGCGGGGCTGGCTCGGACGATTTGCTCAATCTGCTCGCGCGCGCCTTTCTCAGCGATGGCGACGAAGCAATTTATACGACGCACGGATTCCTGGTTTACCCGATTGCGACCATGGGCACGGGAGCAAAGCCAATTGCCGCCGCGGAAAAGAATTTCACGGCGGATGTGAACGCTATTCTCAAGGCAGTCACGCCTAAGACGAGAATTGTGTTCCTGGCAAACCCGAACAACCCGACCGGCACCTATATTCCGTTCGATGAGGTCAAGCGACTTCAAAAGGAATTGCCGCCGAATGTATTGCTCGTGCTTGATGCCGCCTATGCGGAATATGTGCAGCGTAACGACTACGAGTCCGGCATCGAACTGGTTGCCACCACCGACAATGTGGTGATGACGCGCACCTTTTCAAAAATATACGGTCTGGCGGCGCTTCGACTCGGCTGGATGTACGGACCCGCGCATATCGTCGACGCAGTCAATCGCGTCCGCGGGCCTTTCAATGTCAACGCGCCGGCAATTGCGGCGGGAATCGCGGCCATTCGCGACACCGCGCACGTGGAACATGCGCGCGCACATAATACGCGTTGGCTGGCCTGGCTTACGGAAGAAATCGGCAAACTCGGCCTCGCCGTAACGCCAAGCGCGGCAAACTTTGTGCTCATCCACTTCACGGAGGCCAAGGGCCGCACGGCCAGCGATGCAGATGCCTTCCTCACCAAACGCGGGCTTATCCTGCGCCAGGTCGGCGCCTATAAACTGCCGAATGCATTGCGCATGAGCGTGGGCACGGAAGAAGCCAACCGTCTGGTTGTGCAAGCACTCAAGGAATTCCTGGGGAAAGCAGCGTGAGCAAGCCGGCCACCTTATTCAATCGGCTGGCACTGGTCGGTGTCGGCCTGATCGGCTCGTCAATCGCGCGGGCTGCGCGGGCGCAAGGTGCGGCGCGTACGATTGTAGCGACGGCGCGATCACCGCAAACGCGCCGGCGCGTCGCCGAGCTGGGCCTTGCCGATCAAGTCGTCGAAAGCAATGCAGCTGCGGTCGAGGGCGCCGATTTGGTCATCGTGTGCATTCCGGTCGGCGAATGTGGCGCCGTCGCCAAGGAAATCGGGCCGCATCTTTCGGCCGGCGCCATCGTCTCTGATGTGGGCTCGGTAAAGGGTGCAATCGTACGCGATATGGCCCCGCATCTGCCGAAGGCAGTGCATTTCGTGCCGGCGCACCCCGTCGCGGGTACCGAGTATTCGGGTCCTGACGCCGGCTTTGCCGAACTGTTCGTGAACCGATGGTGCATCCTGACGCCTCCGCAAGGCGGCGATCCGAAGGCGGTGGAAAAGCTCGCGGCGTTCTGGCGCCTGCTCGGTGCCAATGTGGAAACGATGGCACCCGACCATCACGACCTGGTGCTAGCCATCACCAGCCATCTGCCGCATTTGATCGCTTACACCATTGTCGGCACCGCGGATGAACTGCAGACGGTGACGCGCTCGGAAGTTCTCAAGTTTTCGGCTGGCGGCTTCCGCGATTTTACCCGTATCGCGGCATCCGACCCCACGATGTGGCGGGACGTATTCCTTGCCAACAAGGACGCGGTTCTGGAAATGCTTGGCCGCTTCAATGAAGACGTATCGGCCCTCACGAAAGCAATCCGAAAAGGCGATGGCGACGCATTGTTCGAACATTTCGCGCGGACCCGCGCTATCCGCAAGGGCATCGTCGACATCGGCCAAGATTCACCCGCGCCGGATTTCGGCCGTCCGCATCCCGGTCTGCCGCACGAACCGTTGCCGAAGCCCTATGCGTCGGAAAAGAACTAAAACAACGCCGGCGTGTTGCCGATCGGGATCGGCCCAAGGAACACCGCACCGTCGCTAAACCGCAGTGGCAGTGTCACCGCGCGTTTGCCTTCAAGCGTGGTTTGCTCGCCAAGCATGTTAATGCCGAGCGAAATATTGGCGCCCGCCTGCTGACGCGCCACGTCTCCCAGACCAGGCGCCAGGCGATCGAGCGCACCAGCGAGCTTGTCCATGTTCGGCGACGTTTGCACCCGTTGTTGCGCGCCGATCGCGGCCAGAAACTGATCAATCCCCGCCATAGTGACGCGCAGTTGACCTTCAAGTCGGCCATCGGCGTTGAGAGACAATGAGCCGCCTCCGACCGCAAGAATGTCACCTTGCTGCACGCGCGCCTGCGTAATATCGATACGGCCGCCCGCCGCTTGTATCTCGCGGAACCGCACAGGCCAGGGCTTGGGCGAAAAATCGTTAAGTCCACGAAGCAACGCGGTGACATTAGCGTCGAGCGGCTGAACTGTAGCGGGATGCAACGTAGGTGCGGAGGCCTGATCGAGTTGCAAGGCGACCTCGATTAGCGGTTTGTTCGCAGCAGAGCCCTCGGCAATGCGTCCGTGAACTTCGATATGCTTTGCATGCAATAAATTCTCGCGACTGTCTCCGTTCATTCGGTCGACTGTGGGCTGGTCGAACACCATGGATGCCCGCTCGGGCGCCGCTGGCGTGCCCCGCACGCTTGACTGCGCCAATTTCCAATTGGCGATCAGGTCGGGTGATTTTCCGGGTTCACCAATACTAAGCGGGCCGTGGAATTCGCTGATAAGCAGCCCCGGCTGATAAACCTGCGCCACCACCATCAGACGATCGGTTTTGAGCTCAAGCGGCGGCTGATTGCTGCGGAACAGTGCCGAAGCGGTATCGCAGCTCACCTCAATGCGGAACGGATACCCGCCAACCGTCTGCGAGGCGCAATTGTAAACCCGCCCGGCTTTGGCCTCCCGCGCACGCCAGCCGTCCATCGTTTCCTGGGCCTTGCCGGCGGCGAATTTCCAAAAGCCAGTCCATCCGGCGACTAGCGCAAACACGATGAAAAGCAGGACCGTATAGCGAAGTCCGGTTCGACGGCGCGATTGCAGTCCTGTTGGATTGCGCATCATATGAATTCAAAGCCTGCCGAATGCGGCATTTCTGCGCCCACGGTCCATTGGCGGGTTGCGGACGAACCAGCGTCCTGATACGCGAACGTCAGTCGCCGGCCCCGTCAACGCCGTGGTCTGCTCCCCGCCACGATGAACACACGCTCCGATCAAAGCAACGAGGACTTCTGGGTCTTCGCCTATGGCTCGCTGATGTGGCGGCCGGGCTTTGCCTTTCTCGAACGCCGCAATGCACGGCTGGTGGGCGCACACCGCGCACTTTGTGTCTACTCGTTCGTGCACCGCGGAACTCCGGCGAAACCGGGCCTGGTATTCGGCCTCGACCGGGGCGGAAACTGCCGTGGTATCGCCTACCGGGTGGCGCCGGCCAAACGAACCGAAACAATCGAATATCTGCGCGCCCGCGAACAGGTCACCCTGGTCTACCGTGAGGCCTGGCGCAGGGTTTGGCTCGACGACCACCCACAAGAAAGCGTGCACGCGCTTTGTTATGTTGTCGACAGGGGCCACCGCCAATATGCCGGGCGGCTCAGCCTCGCAGAACAACTGCATTACGCCCGCCAGGGTCACGGACGGTCCGGCGCCTGCCGCGATTACGTGTTGGCTGCCGTGAAAGAGCTGCAAACGCTTGGAATCCGTGATGTCGGGTTGCACGTACTGGCCGAAAAGCTCAAAGGCGTCCACGAAACGGCCGCGAGCTGAACTCGACCAGCCGAAGCGTCATTGGCCACCCCATTTCGCTTGCCCCTCCGCGATAAGCCGTGCGGTCGCGGTCTCGATGGCGCTTTGCAGCCGCTCGAAGAATACCTCTTTGTCGAGTCCGGGCGGAATCGGATCAAGAATTTCTGCAACCACCGTGCCTGGAAAGCGCCGAAGCGACCTGCGCGGCCAGAACAGGCCGGAGTTGAGCGCAATTGGAACGCACGGCACACCTCCGGCCACATAAAGATGCACAACGCCGGCCTTGTATCGGGGCTCAGCGCCTGCCGGCCGTCGTGTCCCTTCAGGGAAAATGATGAGCTGGCGCCTATCGCTCAATTCTATGCGAGCCCGCTCGATCATGGCAGTAAGCGCCTGCGACCCGCCGCTACGATTGACGGGAACCATGCGAGCTTTGATGGTCAACCAGCCGAATATCGGTATCCATTGCAACTCGCGCTTGAGGATGAATACCGGATTGTCGAGAAGTGGCAATAGCGCAAAAGTTTCCCACGCCGATTGGTGTTTCGCAGCGACGATGATCGAGCCCTTGGGAATTTTCTCGCGACCACGTATTTCGCAATCAATCCCGGCGACCACACGCAACAGCACCACATTGACGCGGCCCCATGTCGTCGCCACCGCGATGATCGCGCGATAGGGCATGAAAAAGGTTGGCAGCGCGACAACGAGAAAAAAGAGCGTGTTCAGATAGAACAGCACGTTGAAGGCAACTGAACGAAGAAGGATGGCCAAGAAGGGCGCTCCTCTAGATTGCGCTGTCGGGGTCAATATTCATGCGCGTTCGCGCGAAGAGATATTTCAAGTACTCAGAAAATAGCAAGCGTGCGGTATCTGCGTTTGACCACCAGGGCTCGGTCTTCACCTTTTCCGAGATCACCGGATAAGGAATTAGCGCAACGTCAGGAAGCTGGTGCGCTAGTTCGGCCATAGCGCGCGGCATGTGCCAATTCGAGGTTACCACGATTAAGGAATTGAAATTGTGTTCGCGTGCCCAGCGTTTGGTTTCAAGAGCGTTGCCAAAGGTGTTAAGCGCCGACCGATCGAGATCGATACAGCAAGTGAAATATTTTGAATAGACTGGTGTGATCCGTGCAATTTCACGCGCGCTTGTCGCGCGATATACCCCGGTAATCAACAGCCGCTTGCCACGCTCGGTCGCCAGCAATTCAATCGCGTCCGGAATTCGCGCTGCGGCACCGGTCAGCGCGACGATACCGTCTGCCTTGCTGTCGAGCGACACCTCCTCGCTCGCGATTTGTGAGCTAAACCAGAAGAACCCACCCGCCAGCAGTATGACCCCGGTGGCACCAATGGCCATCGTCAGAAAACCTATCCAGCGGGCAACACTGGCGAACATGTCAGTCAATCATCTCAAGCGTAGTGTTAACAGTATGCCGCGAGGTCAAAGCGGTCACCGCCGCTATCAACACCACTTGCCCGAGCACGGCCGCATAGCCGCCCAGGCCGATAGAGAACGATCCGAACAGCGCTGATGTCTGATCGCCGCCAGCGGTGCCGGAAAACCACCGGCTTATCGCGCCAGCCAATGTAAACAGGACGATCGCTGCCCCGCCTCCGATCGCACCGCCTTGTAGACCAAGCACCAGGAAATGGTGCTGAAAACGGCGGGCAATGAACCCGTTTTTCGCACCGACAAAATGCAGTACTTCGATGACCGCCTTGTTGGTCGCCATTGCACCTCGGGTGGCAAAAGCGACTGACAGTACTGTGGCGGCGAACATCAGAATCAAAATGCAGATTCCCGCAGCGACGGCGGCGCCAGCCATAGCGCGCATGCGGTCGATCCAACCCCGATGATCATCGAGCACGGCGCCCGGCACTTGGTCCGCCAGCACTCGCCTTAATTGCGCAAGATCGGGCGGCGTATCCTGTGCGACCTTCATCACAATCAAACGAGGCACAGGCAATTCGCTGAGCGAGAGGCCGCTTCCGAGCCATGGTTCGAGCAGCTTGGCGGACTCTTCTTTTGAATACGGGCGCACTTCGACGATCCCGGCGGATGTACGCGCAATTATAACCGCCTTCTCAACGGCGGCGTCGACGTCGCGGCCGGACGCCGGAATAATTTGAATCGTGACTTCCCGTGAAATGTCCGACTGCCATTCGCCTGCAGCTTTGCTGACGAGCACAGCCGCGCCTATGGTCAATGATGCAAGAAAGGTCATGATAGCGACGACCGCAACGAGTGCGCGCCCCGAAATTGAATTTCGCGGCACCAACGGTGTTTCGAAGCGCGGCAGCGGCTCCGTCGTCATACGCAACGATGTCGTCAAATCGGTAAGACGGCTTTCGGTCATAGCAATCCTCACTCGTAAATGTGCAGCCGACCATCGTGCAAGACCAGCCGACGTGCATCGTACTGGTCCATTAATGCGATGTCGTGGGTGGCAATTACGATCGATGTGCCAGACTTGTTGAGCTCAACGAACAATCGCAATAGCCGCTGTGCGAGAGTTGGATCGACGTTTCCGGTCGGCTCATCGGCAAGCAACAGCTGCGGCCGTGCGATCACCGCGCGAGCGATTGCTGCGCGTTGTTTTTCTCCGCCTGAGAGTACCGGTGGCAGCGCCCACATCCGTTCACCGAGACCGACCCAACTAAGCAGCTCGATCACTTCATCGCGGTAACTTTCCTCCGGGCGGCCCATGACACGCAGCGGCAATGAGACGTTTTCGTAGGTGCTCATATGATCGAGCAAGCGGAAATCCTGGAACACAATGCCGATGCGCCGGCGCAATGTTGCCACCGCATCGCGCGAAAGCGTTGCGACGTCGTGGCCGAACTGGGTGATCAATCCACGCGTCGGCTTCAGCGACAGAAAGAGAAGGCGCAGGAGCGAAGTCTTGCCAGCCCCGGACGGGCCGGTGAGAAACTGGAACGAATGCGGCTCGATGCGGAACGTGAGGTCACGCAGAACCTCTGGCCCCAACCCATACCGCAAGCCCACATTCTCGAATCGGACCACCCACCACCCCGACAAATTCGCGTTAAAGGCCGCCGAATCACTGCCCGGCAGTGGTCTTCGGACGCATGCAGAAAGCCGTCCCCCGGTCCCCTACGCCCGCCGGGAACTCCGCTTTTACTAGACTATCACGATGCTGACATAGCGGCGGAAGCCCAAGTCGCCCATTCGTGGCTTTTCCCAGGGCTTTTCATGGTTTCCGATCCATTAACGGACGGCTGGTACTTTGAGCACCCACAATACCGTCGACACCATGCTGATTATCTGTCCGAGCTGCTCAACGTCTTACACGATCGAACCGGGCTCGTTGGGCGCGGCCGGCCGCACTGTTCGTTGTGTCCGCTGCAAAAACACCTGGTTCGCGGATGCCACCAGCGCCGTGCCCGAAATGAAGGTCACGGCGGACGCTGAAGCAGCCGAAAGCCAGACGTTCACCGGCGTCATCCGCCCCGACGCAACAAACAGTGCAGTTACCGACGAAGTCCCCGCGGAAGCGGCGCATGACGACGCGGCGTTAGAGGCGTCATCCCCGATGCCCGTGCCGGAAGCAGCCGCTATCGCCGATGCGCCATCTTTGGTGCCGCCGATGGAGCCGCCAGCACCGCCTGAAGCGACCGCGAGCGGCTCGGATCCCGACGAAGTGGAAAACTTTGCGATTCGACGCAAGCGATTGCAGGCCAAGCGCCAGCAGTCCCGCCGCTCATCCCGCTGGACAGCACTCATCCTCGTGTTATTCGCCTTCAACGTCGCACTGATCGGTGCGCGCAGTGAGGTCGTACGATTCCTCCCGCAGACTGCGTCGCTGTTTTCGGCAGTGGGGTTGCCAGTCAACTTACGCAACCTGAAATTTGAAAACATGCGTATTTCAAAAGAAACTCAGGAGGGCCTGTCGTCCCTTGTTATTGAAGGCACCATCGTCAGCTTGACCAATAAGCCAGTCGAAGTGCCTCGACTTCGATTTGCCGCGCGCGACGCCGCCGGACAGGAAGTCTACACTTGGACCGCGCTGCCGACCCGCAGCATCTTGGGGCCCGGCGAAAAGCAGGAATTCCGCAGCCGCTTCGTCTCGCCGCCAGCAAATGCAATTGATGTGATGGTTCGCTTTGCCGGCGCACAGGATACAAACTCCGGAGCGAAGTAAGTCAATGGCGAGAATTCTCATTGCCGAAGACGATGACGTTGTTCGGGAGTCCCTCGTGCGCGCGCTTGGCGGCGATGGCCATGTCCTCACCGAAGCTACGAACGGCGCAACCGCCCTTGATGCGCTTAAGAAATTTAACGGCGAATTCGATCTGCTCCTGAGCGACGTGAAGATGCCGGGTGTCGATGGAATCGAACTCGCGCTCGCTACCGGTCAAAACCACCCCGACATCACTATCATGTTGATGACCGGCTATGCGGATCAGCGCGAACGCGCACACGGGCTGGACGCACTCGTGCATGATGTGCTCAGCAAGCCGTTTTCGATCGATCAGATCAAAGGCGCGGTACGTGAAGCCTTGGTCCAGCGGCATTAATCGCCGCTCACGCGCACCGATCAAAGTCCCGATTTAGCGGGAAATCGGATAGATCTTATCAAATTTAATCAGCGTCGTACGACCGCCGGGATCTTTATATTCCTTGGCGATAATCAATTTCAGATCGGGCGCGTAATAGTCGACATTCATGAAACTTGGCGGCGCGCCGGCCTGCGACTGGCTGCGTTCGACCTTCAAGATTTTGTATTTGCACGCGCCGACGTAAAGTTCCGCTTGACCCGTCACCAACAATTCCACCGTTCGCGCTTTCGCTGTCGTACCGTCTGCGTCGATATCGAACGTAGCGATCACGTGTTGCTTGGGCTACAAGGGAAATAGTTTCGCTAGATCGGATTTAGGCTTAAAGGTGCTACGTTTGCCGCGATCCAAACGGTCAAGGTCGAACAACCCTTCATACTGGGTCGTTTCAAGCATGGCGTTGCCGCCATATCGCAAAACCGTCCTGACAATCGCTCCACCGCGAAAGACCTCCGTACGCGACCGCTCGCCGCGTTCGACCACAAATCCGGTTTTCCCCGATTGCGCGTCGGGACAAGTTTGTGCATGCACCGTGCACACGCCGATCGCCTGAGCCGCGACGATGAGAACAAATATTATTTTAGGAAGCGGCTGCATCACAGTAATTTTGCGGCGGCGCGCTTGAGCATTGAATTTCAGACCGTCAGAAATCCTTCAGCAGCCGCTCGATATAATCAAGCTCAAGCTGCGGGCGGAAACTCTCGCCAAACCGTTTACGCAGTTCCTCCAAAATCCGGCGCGCACGCTGTGCGTCAATCTCGCCCGGCACCTTTACTGTAATATCGTCACCATAATCGCGGCCCCGCATCGGCCGGCCGAGCGGATCCGTCTCTTGCTGGGCACGAGCCTGCCCGCGGCCGGAGCGGCCGTTCGGCCCGGGGCCCATGCCTTGCTGCTGCATCGATTGCGCCAGCCCTTGGGCGCCCTTGCGCATGGCGTCCAACGCGTGGGCCTGGCTGTCGACCGCATTGTCGGCATCACCTTGACCGAGTTGCCCTTCCGCCTGGCCCATGGACTCGCCGGCTTCGCCGAGCTGATCCATTTCGCTGCCCCCGTTTTGCTGACCCGGTTGGCCAAGCCCACGTTGACGAAGCTGGTCCAGGAGCTTGTTGAGCCGGTCCCGCAAGCCTTGCTGGTCTTGGCGGAGATCACCCATCTGGCGATCGCCCTGCCCCGGCTGGCCCCGCTGCCGGTCGCGCCGCATGTCCTGACCCTGCCGGAAGGTCTTGTCGCGCAACTGCTGTTGCTTACGGATCATGTCGCTCAATTCATCGAGCGCCGACATCATGTCGTCGTCGCCATCATCACCACCGGAAGCACCCGGCCGCGCCATCTGCAGGTTTTCAAGCATCGACTGCAGTTGATCGAGCAGCTGGCGCGCGGCGTCCTTGTTGCCGGAACGTGCCATCTGCTCAAGCCGATCGAGCATGCTTTTAAGATCTTGCTGGCTAAGCGTGCGGTCATTGCGATCGAGCGGACGTGCCAGCTGCTGCGGGTTCTTGCGTAATTCTTCGGCAAGCGCCTGCAGGAACTTATCCATCGCAGCGCGTAACTGCTCCATCAGCTTTTTGATTTCTTCTTCGCTCGCGCCGCGCTCGAGCGCCTGCCGTAGCGCCTCTTGCGCCTGGCGCAACGCCTGCTCCGCCTGCGAAACGTTGCCATCTTCAAGCTGCACGGCCATGTCCCAAAGCCGGGTCACAACCTCGCGCAATGAATCGTCGCTCTTGGCGTTTTCAAGGTCATGATAGATCGAACGCAAGCCGAGATAAATACCGGTCTCGGGGGTAAAGCGCTCGGGCGCGATAGTAAGCGCGTCGATCGCTGTGAGCACTAATGGTTTGGATTCGGCATCGAGCGCCAGGATACGCCTCTGCTCAATCAGCGAACGCGCCAACGGCTTGACGAATATCCGTTGCGGCAACTGCATCTCGCGCGGCTGGCTCCGCCCTTCGTTGCCAGCTTCATCGCGCGCCGTGAGAGTCATGATCACATCGGCGCCAGCCCACGCATGCTCGGTGAGGTCATGGGTCGTCTGTGCGGCACCGGACCGGGTGCGTGCCTGCGGCAAGGTGAGTGCATAGTCAGGCGCGGTGAACAATGGATGACGCGGATTTTCGGAGGTCCCCTCGTCCTTGAGTTTGAAGGTGGCTTTCGCTTCCACGACGCCGTAGTCATCATCCATCTTGTAATCGAGCCGCAAGGCACCTCGCGCCTGCCGCTCCGGGTCCTTGGTCAGCTCGATGTTCGGTGCACGATCGGGAATCGCGGTAAAATTCCAGACAATATCGTTGCCGAGGAGGCCGTGAATCGCGGCCGAGCCGTCGCCTTTGATCACCAGCCGGCGTTCCTCCGTTCCGGCTGGAAGCGGCGCACGCGTGTCGGTCGGTGCATCTTCGATGTCGCCTTTGCTCACAACGTCGAAACGCACTTTGCCGGTCGAACGGATGATAAGTTGGCTTCCCGCCGGCACCGATACGGGTGCGATGGTCTGCGCCGTCTCGCCCGGTCGCAATCCCGGCAGCATCACCGGGGGACGGCCGGTATAAACAGGCGGCGTGACCCATGCATCAATACGGAAATTCGCCGGCGCGACCACACCGCGCCAATCGAACGCGGCGGTAACACGCTTTACTCGTTCGCCGCCGGCCGCAAAGAAACTAGCACCGACAAGAATAAGCACCAGCGCACGGAACGCCATCGGATCGCGCAACGACAGTCGGGGCATCGGCCAGCCGGCCTTGAACTTACGCGCCGATAGCAGAGCGCGTTCGACGTGCGCACGCCACAACGCCTGCGTCACCGGATCCTGGCTGTTGGTAGCAATGTGGTCTGCGACAGCGGTCGCGGGACGATGCGTATCACCGCTACTTCGATCGAGCCGGCGCAGACCGTCGTAAATACTGGGCAGCCGCAGAACGAAAAGGGGTAACGCCGCCGCAGCAATTGCGACAAGGAAAACGATCAAGCCAATCGCACGCGCAAGCGGTGGCAACACTAACCATAGGCCCGCCCAAGAGAACGCGAGGAACAACCCAGCTACAGTTGCCAGCGCAGCGAGAGCCGGCCACAGCCGTTCCCATAACAAGCTGCCGCGCGCGCGCCTGAGCGCTCCCGCAAGCAGAGCCTGTGTCGGCTGCTCTCGATCGTGAGGCTGATCGTTCAAATCGTCCAAAAGCCGCTCCGCCGCTCGGGCTCAGGAGAATCTCATATTTAACAGGTTATCACGCGACGAATTACCCGGCCACGCGTGTATTTATGCGCTCAAAGCCAATCCGGCATGCGATCGAGCGCAATTAATTGGTCAACTTCAAGGCGCGGACGTACCAGGGCCCATTCCGCACCGTTGACCATGACTTCCGGCACCAAAGCCCGCGTGTTGTAGGTACCGGCCTGCACCGCGCCGTACGCGCCCGTTGTCATGACAGAGAGCAAGGCGCCGCCAGCCGGTTCCACCATATCGCGGTTAACGGCGAGGAAATCTCCGCTTTCACACACTGGCCCTACCACGTCGGCGCGGATGCGATGGCCGGATGAGGGCTGTTGGGTCACGGGCCAAATCTCGTGGTGCGCGTCGTAGAGTGTCGGGCGGATGAGATCGTTCATGGCGGCATCGACGACGACAAAATTCTTGGCTTCGCCGTGCTTCACGAACAGTACGCGCATCACCAGGATACCCGCATTGCCGACGAGCAGACGGCCAGGCTCGAAGATCAGCCGGCAATCGAGACCGCGTGTCGCGCGCTTGACCACCTCGGCATAGGCCTCAGGGCGTGGCGGTGGTGCGTCGTCGTCACGATAGGGAATTCCCAGACCCCCACCGAGATCTACATGTGAAATCGTGTGGCCGTCAGCACGCAGCGTGCGCACAAACTCCGCGAGCAACGTGAACGCGTTGCCAAATGGATCAAGCTCGGTGATCTGGCTGCCGATGTGCATATCGACGCCGGCGACCCTGAGGCCCTTGAGCTTGCCAGCCTGAGCATAAACCTCACGGGCGCGGCTGATTGGAATACCGAACTTGTTCTCGGCCTTTCCGGTCGCGATCTTATGATGCGTCTTGGCGTCGATATCAGGATTGACGCGGACTGAAACGTTCGCGGTCCGTCCCTTCGATGCCGCGATCGACGCGAGCAATTCAAGTTCCGGCTCGGATTCGACATTGACGCAGAGGATTCCTTCGTCGACTGCGAGCGCAAGTTCGGCGGCGGTCTTGCCAATGCCGGAAAACATAATTTTGTCGGCGGGAATGCCAGCGGCCCGCGCGCGCATGAGTTCGCCGCCCGAGACGACGTCAGCGCCCGCGCCGAGATTGGCGAGCGTCTTGACGACTGCTTGATTGGAATTCGCCTTCATCGCGTAGCAAACAAGTGCGCTGACGTCGGCGAAAGCCCCAGCGAATACCTGGTAATGGCGCGTCAGCGTCGCCGTTGAATAACAGTAAAACGGCGTCCCGACCGCAGCGGCAAGCGTATCGAGATTCACCGCCTCGGCGTGCAGCACGCCGTCGCGATAAGCAAAGTGGTGCATGACACGCTCAGTTGAGAAGGACGTCGAGAGGGATACGCTTATTCGGCACGCCCGGCGCAAGCGGTTTTCCGTCAGGCCCAGTGATGGGTTTGCTTGTCCGCACTTCCCCGTCGGCCGGCGCTGCTTGCCCGCCCGCGAGCGATGCCCCGGGTGGCAGATCCAGCGGTCCCTTACGCCCGCACGCGACCAGGCCGAGCGACGCGACAAGCGCGCCGATCAGGGCGAGGCGAAGAAACGGGCGGTCATACTGCCTCAAGGGACGCACTCCTCGGCTTTGGCTTCTCGGACCATAACAAAACAGGCAAACAAGGCGAAGTCAGGATTTCTCTTTTTCCAGCTTGCGCAGCCATTTCTTCGCCTGCACACGGACATTTTTGGGTGCGGTGCCGCCAAAGCTCGTCCGGCTCTTCACCGAACGGTCGACGGAGAGAACGCTGAATACATCTTCGCCGATTTTCGGCTCGACCTCGCGCATGGTCGAAAGCGGAAGTCGATGCAGCGGAACGCCTGCCTCCGCCGCCTTGGCGACGATCCTGCCGGTAATGTGATGCGCCTCGCGAAACGGAATTTTCAAATTCCGCACCAGCCAGTCGGCGAGATCGGTGGCCGTGGCATAGCCTTCACCCGCAGCCTTTTTCATCCGCGATGCGTCAGGCTCGAGATCGGCAACCATGCCGGTCATTGCAGCAATCGACAGAGAGAGTGCGGCGAGCGCATCCATTGCGCCTTCCTTGTCCTCCTGCATGTCCTTTGCGTAGGCAAGCGGCAGACCTTTCATCACGATCAAGAGCGCACTGAGCCCGCCAATCACACGACCGGTCTTTGCGCGCACAAGCTCCGCGGCATCGGGATTGCGCTTTTGGGGCATGATTGAAGAGCCAGTGGTGAATTTATCAGACAGCCTTACCAGTCCGGTGAGCGGCGAAGTCCAAATCACCAGCTCCTCGGCGAACCGTGAGAGATGCACCGATGTAATTGCCGCGGCCGCCAGAACTTCCATAACGAAGTCGCGGTCGGACACCGCATCGAGTGAGTTTGCCATCGGCCGCTCAAAGCCCAGTGCCTTCGCCGTCATGTCACGGTCGAGCGCGAATGATGTCCCGGCAAGCGCCGCCGCACCGAGAGGTGATTCATTCAGGCGCTTGCGCGCGTCGGCCAACCGGCCGCGATCGCGCGCCGCCATCTCGACATAGGCAAGGAGGTGATGACCGAGAGTCACCGGCTGCGCGGTTTGCATATGCGTGAGGCCAGGCATCACCGTGCCTGCGTGCGTGGACGCTTTCTCAGCCAAAGCCCGCTGATATTCGGCGAGCGCGTCATCAAGGACGTCAACGGTATCGCGAATCCACAGACGGAAATCGGTTGCGACCTGGTCGTTGCGGGAACGTGCAGTGTGCAGGCGGCCGGCAGCCGCGCCGATCAATTCGGTCAGGCGACCCTCGATATTCATATGAATATCTTCAAGTGCACGCTTGAATGAGAACTTGCCGGACTCGATTTCTGACAGGATCGTGTCTAGACCTTGAGCGATCTTTTTCGCATCGTCGGCCGCAATGATGCCTTGCTTTGCCAGCATGTCGGCATGGGCCTTGGACGCGGCGATGTCCTGGCGGAAAAGATGCCGGTCGAAATCGATGGAGGCGTTAATCTCCTCCATGATGGCGCCGGGGCCAGACGTAAACCGCCCACCCCACATCTTGTTGCTCATAACATACCTACCAAGCCGCTCATGACCGGGTCTCAATCCAGCTTCGCCAAAAAACGCCTCACCATGGTTTTGGTAGGCGGGATCGCCGGAGTCGTCGTTGGACTGGCGGGGGTATACGGGATTGCGACCCTCACGCGCAATGCGGGCGGCGATGCGACCTGCCGGCCGGCCGTTGAATTAGCCAAGAAACTAGCGCCTTTGGCACGTGGCGAGGTGGCCGCAGTTAACGTCGCCAAGAGCCCGTTGAAGGTGCCTGACCTTGCTTTCCAAGATGCCGCCGGCAAGCCGCTGACACTGGAGCATTGGCGGGGGCGCACCGTGCTGCTCAACCTGTGGGCCACCTGGTGCGTGCCTTGCAGGAAGGAAATGCCTGCCCTTGATGCATTGGAACAGCGGCTGGGCGGACCGGGATTTGAGGTCGTCGCAGTCAATATCGACACTCGCGACGCCGACAAGCCGAAGGCTTGGCTGAATGAGGTCGGCGTACAGAAACTTGCCTATTTTGCCGACCCAACCGCCCGCACCTTCCAGGACCTCAAAGCCATCGGCCGCGCCTTCGGCATGCCGACAACGTTGCTGGTAGACCCGCAGGGATGTGAGATCGCCACGATCGCTGGACCGGCTGAATGGGCAAGCGACGACGCGATCACGCTGATCAAGGCCGCACTCGGCCAGTAAACCGTTCGATGACCAATACTACGTAGTGATGTTGAGGTTTTGCCCGACGCCGGCCGCAACATTAGTAAGGCTGGCGATGTTTTGCTGGGCGGCGTCGAGTACCTGCACGATAGACGCCGCGGCGTCGGCGTTCATGCGCAGAATCTTGGCCGCGATGGCCATCTGAACCTGGCTCATCTGCGCCCCAGCCAAAGCTGTAACAAGTGATGTCGGATCCATCCCGGGCACACTTCTACAGCCCTTTTATCAACGAATGATAAATGACGATTGCGCCTTGACAGGAGCACGCGCTGCTTTATACTTAACCAAATGGTTTACTATCAAAGACCGAACCTCGATCGCACATTCGCCGCGCTGGCCGACCCCACGCGCCGCGCCTTGTTGGCGCGCATGAGCGAAAAAGAAGATTTATCGGTCAGCGAACTCGCAAAACCGTTTTCAATGTCGCTGCCAGCGATCATGAAACACCTCGATGTGTTGCTGGAGGCTGGCTTGCTCTCACGCGAAAAGAGCGGCCGCATCGTGAGTTGTCGGCTGCGCGCAGAGCCCATGCACGAAGCCAATGAATGGCTCAACCGCTATCAGAAATTCTGGACCGAACGTCTGGATCGACTTGCCACTTTCCTGGAGGAAGACCAATGGCCACCACAACCGTCAAACCTAGCCTCACTATCAAACGCCGGTTCAAAGCGCCGCCGGAAAAAGTCTTCAACGCGTGGGCAGACCCGGAAAAAGTAAAACACTGGATGGGTCCTGGCGAAGTGAAAGTGTTGCGTACTGAAGGTGACGCACGCACCGGCGGCCGCTTCCGCTGGGTGATGCGGGCGCCGGACGGCGAAGATCACGATGTCAGCGGCACTTATCGGGAGGTGATCCCCAACGAGAAGCTGGTGTTCACCTGGGCCTGGAAGAGCACTCCGGAACGCGAGTCGTTAGTCACGCTCACCTTCAAGAGCGACAGCGGCGGCACGCTGATGACCCTGCTGCACGAGCAGTTCTTCGACGAAACGGCGCGCGATCGCCACCAACAGGGTTGGAGCAGCGCGATGGATAAGCTTGGAAAATACGTTGAGGTTTAGTCACAGGAGTTTCCCATGGCACACGAGTGGTCACACGGACAATTCTACTGGAACGAGCTGATGACGCGCGATGCCGAGAAGGCGAAGAAATTCTATGCCGCTACAATCGGCTGGAGTTTCGAAGCTATGCCGATGCCTGACGGCACTTATTGGGTCGCAAAATTAAACAGCGAAGCAGTCGGCGGCATTTTCCCGCTGACCAGCCCGCAGTTTGACGGCGTGCCCGAGGGCTGGATGTCATATCTGGCGGTCGATGATGTCGATACGCGCGTGAAAAAGGCGCAATCCGCCGGAGCAACCTTGATGCGGCCGATCTTCGACGTTCCCGGTGTCGGCCGCATCGCGATTCTTCGCGAACCGGGCGGCGCAGGCATCGGCTGGATGACGCCGCCGAAAGCATAAAAGGAGAAATATCATGGAGCACAAAGTCGTTTCGCAAAACGAGTGGTTGGTCGCGCGTAAAGCACTTCTCGCCAGGGAAAAAGATTTCAGCAAGGCACGCGATCAACTGAGCGAGGCGCGACGCGCCCTACCGTGGGTTAAAGTCGGGAAGAACTATGTGTTCGAAGGGCCGGCCGGCAGGCAATCCCTGGCCGATCTGTTCGACGGCCGCAGCCAGCTCATTGTCTATCACTTTATGCTGGGGCCAGGCTGGAAAGACGGCTGCCCAAGTTGTTCACTCCTTGCCGACCATTTCGACGGCGCCGCGATCCATCTCGCGCAACGCGATGTGAGGCTGGCGGTGGTGTCGCGTGCTCCACTCGCCGAGATCGAGGCCTACCAGAAGCGTATGGGATGGAAGTTCAAATGGGTGTCGTCATATGGCAATGACTTCAACCACGATTTCCACGTCTCCTTTACGAAAGACGAAAAGGCGGCCGGCGCCGAATACAACTACGCGGTGGGGAAAATCCCGAGTGAAGAATTGCCGGGCCTGAGCGCCTTCGTTCGCAGTGAAACGGGCGCGGTCTTCCATACTTACTCGTGCTACGCACGTGGCCTCGACATACTCATCGGCACCTACAATTTCCTGGATATGGCGCCAAAAGGCCGCAACGAAGAGGGCCTACCCTTCACGATGGCCTGGGTGCGCAGGCACGACGAATATGAAGGCGCTGCAAAGTCCAGTTGTTGCACATAGTCGAACGGGAAGACCCACATGCACATCGCGATCACGGCACTCTACGCGGGGATTTTGGCGCTCATCATTGTTGCGCTCGGGATCAATGTCACCCGGCATCGAGTGAAACTCCGCGTATCGCTCGGCGACGGCGGCAATCCGGAAATGCTGCGGATGATCCGATTGCATGGCAATGCCGTTGAATACATACCGCTCGCGCTGGTGCTGATGGGTCTCTACGAAACTAACGGCGGAAACCACATAGCACTGCATGTCGCCGGCATTGTGCTGATCGTCGGACGGGCGTTGCAGACTTGGGGCATGTGGGGATCAGCGATGCCCGGCTTGGGCCGCCGTGCCGGTCAGAGTTTGACCTGGCTCACCGTCGCGCTGCTTGCCATCGCCAACCTTTGGCAGATTTCCTGAAGTTCAGAAACTAGCGGGTTGGCACCGGTTTCTCGCCGCGATAGTCGTAAAAGCCGCGTTGCGTTTTGCGACCGAGCCAGCCGGCTTCGACATACTTCACCAGAAGCGGGCACGGCCGGTATTTGGAATCGGCAAGCCCCTCGTGCAGCACCTGCATGACCGACAGACAGGTATCGAGACCGATGAAATCGGCAAGCTCGAGCGGGCCCATCGGGTGATGCGCGCCGAGGCGCATGGCGGTATCGATCGCCTCGACGTTCCCGACGCCCTCATAGAGGGTGTAGATCGCCTCGTTGATCATCGGTAGCAAAATACGATTGACGATGAAGGCCGGAAAATCTTCCGACACTGCAATGATTTTGCCGAGTTTGCTGACGAACGTCTTGCTAGCTTCGAAGGTGCCGTCGTCCGTAGCGATGCCACGGATCAGCTCCACCAACTCCATCAGCGGCACCGGGTTCATGAAGTGAATGCCGATGAAACGTTCGGGCCGGTCGGTTGACGATGCCAGGCGCGTGATTGAAATCGATGAAGTATTTGTTGCCAGAATGGCGTCAGGTTTCAGCGAGGCGCATAGATCGGAAAAAATCTTGCGCTTGACCTCTTCCTTTTCAGTTGCGGTCTCGATGACCAGGTCGCAGCCCGAAAGCGCGTCGTATTTCTCAGCCGGCTTAATCAGCGTGAGCGCATTTTTACGGCTTTCCTCGGTTATGATCTTCTTGCTGACTTGCCGCGTCATGTTACCGTTGATGGTCGCCATCCCGGCCCTGATGCGGTCGGGCGACAGATCGTTCAACATCACCGAATAACCCGCCAGCGCGCAGACATGGGCAATGCCGTTGCCCATCTGTCCGGCGCCGATCACCCCGATACTTTGAATCTTAACCGCCATGATCTGACCCGGTTGATGCGAAGTACTGCCTCTTGGCTTCGACATCGGTTAACTTTCGTTTTTTGTTTGTACTTTCCACTTTTACGACGAACCGCCACACGACACCACGGCCGGAACAATAAAATTGCTGCGCGTGGTCAACGCTTGATCTTGTCGAGTTCCACCGCCAGTTCTGGCAACGCCTGATAGAGATCGGCAACCAAACCGTAGTCGGCGACCTGAAAGATCGGCGCCTCCTCATCCTTGTTGATCGCAACAATTACCTTGGAGTCTTTCATCCCGGCGAGATGTTGAATTGCGCCTGAAATTCCGACAGCGATGTAAAGTTCGGGCGCCACAACCTTGCCCGTCTGCCCGACCTGCCAGTCGTTTGGCGCATAACCGGCGTCAACGGCCGCGCGTGACGCGCCAACACCAGCACCGAGTTTGTCGGCTACCGGCTCGATGTATTTAGCGAAATTTTCGCGGCTCTGCATGGCGCGGCCGCCGGAGATGATAATCTTGGCCGAGGTCAGTTCGGGACGGTCAGATTTCGATAGCTCCTCGCCAACGAACGCCGAAATCCCCGGATCGGCGGCAGATGTAGCGTTTTCCACGCTTGCCGAACCGCCCGAACCGGCCGCCTGGAACGTCGAAGTGCGCACAGTAATAACTTTCTTGGCGTCGGACGATTTTACCGTCTGGATCGCATTTCCGGCATAAATCGGTCTTTCGAAAGTATCGGACGATACCACCTTCATAACGTCCGAAATCTGCATCACATCGAGCAGCGCAGCGACGCGCGGCATCACGTTTTTTCCGTTTGTCGTCGCCGGCGCAACGATGGCGTCGTAATTGCCGGCAAGCGAAACAATCAGTGCCGCAAGCGGTTCGGCAAGCTGGTGTTCGTAAGGGCCAGCGTCTGCCACAAGGACTTTCTTCACGCCGTCAAATTTCGCGGCCGCGTCCGCTGCCGCCTTGCAATCCTTGCCGGCGACGAGCACGTGGACGTCTGCACCGATCGCTTTG
Source organism: uncultured Alphaproteobacteria bacterium (assembly GCA_963810585.1). Lineage (GTDB taxonomy): Bacteria > Pseudomonadota > Alphaproteobacteria > Rhizobiales > Xanthobacteraceae > Pseudolabrys. Next base: position 2,124,568 of record CAWENV010000001.1, on the reverse strand, counting down.
GCTGCTGTGAGCGCTTTACTGGTTGAATCCTTGATGGACTTATTGTCGTGTTCGGCGAGGAGAAGCGTGGCCATCTAAAGTACCCCCGCCTCGTCCTTGAGCTTGCTCAACAGCTCGGCCACAGAACTAACTTTAACGCCGGATTTGCGTCCCGCCGGCTCGGTCGTCTTAAGCACCTGCAGCCGCGGTTTAACGTCAACCCCATAAGCATCTGGCGCTTTTTCATCGATTGGTTTTTTCTTCGCCTTCATGATGTTCGGGAGCGAAGCGTAACGTGGTTCATTCAGCCGTAGATCGGTGGTGATGATCGCCGGCATCTTGAGCTTCACCGTCTGCAGGCCGCCGTCGACTTCACGCGTCACGCTGATAGCTTCACCATCAATCGCGAGCTTGGATGCAAAGGTGCCCTGCGCCCAGTTCAGCAACGCCGCCAACATTTGGCCGGTCTGATTGCAATCGTCATCGATCGCTTGCTTGCCCATGATGACAAGCCCCGGTTTTTCCGCTTCGACGATGGCCTTGAGGATCTTCGCCACTGCCAACGGCTCAACCACGCCGTCTGTTTTCACCAGAATGCCGCGATCGGCGCCCATGGCGAGCGCGGTGCGAATTGTCTCGGAGGCCTGGGCCGGCCCGACCGATACCGCCACAATCTCGGTTGCTTTGCCGGCTTCCTTCAGACGGATCGCCTCTTCGACAGCGATCTCGTCGAACGGATTCATCGACATCTTGATGTTGGCAAGCTCGACACCGGAGCCATCCGGCTTTACGCGAATCTTGACGTTGAAATCGACCACCCGTTTTACGGGCACCAGAATTTTCATGATCCCCCATCCCGGATGGGCGCTTGAACAGAGCGGGCGGAGGCTAAAGGCCGCGCCGTTAGCCTGTCAACGTTTATGCTGCGGCGCACGCTAATTAGCGGTTCTGGCCTGGGGCCCACAATACGTCGGCTGCACCTTTGTCGTTGGCATAGCGGCCGGCGACAAACAGATAATCCGATAGCCGGTTGACGTATTTCAATGAGGGCTCCGAAACCCCCTCATCGGGTTTGTCCTTAAGTTCAACCATGATCCGCTCAGCACGCCGACAGACGGTGCGAGCAAGATGCATATAGGAAGACGCGGGGCAGCCGCCGGGCAGTATGAATGACTTCAGCGGCGCGAGCTCGGCATTGAGACGGTCGATCTCCCTTTCTAGCCAGGTGACCTGAGCGTCGGTCACCGTCAATCTGGCCCCGCCCGGTCCCTTTTCCGCCAGACATAAATCAGCTTCGACATCGAACAGGTCGTTCTGGATGCGGCCAAGCGCGGCATCGAGCGCCGCATCGCCGGCCGTATGAAGTCGCACAAGCCCAATCACTGCGTTGACCTCGTCGACGGTGCCATATGCCTCAACCCGCAGGTCGTATTTCTTGCGGCGGGCACCTGTGCCGAGCGACGTGGTGCCGTCGTCGCCGGTCCGGGTATAAATGCGGTTGAGCACGACCATATCGACCTCGCTTGGCCTTTCTCCCGGCCGAAGATTTGGGATAGGCTTTATCTTATCTGGTTTTAAACGCAAAAAATGGGGGTAACGCTCATGCGTATTCTAACAATCACCGTTGCTGCCGCGGTTTTGGCGCTACCGGCTGCCGCGCCGGCACAGGCTTGCGGCGGGGCTGGCCTGCATTCGGCCAAAGTTGCAACCGCCGACTACTCCGCGGCCACGAAAAAAAAGAAGCCTCCGCAAAAGAAAGAGAAAGTGGAGTATATGCGCGCGGCTCCAATGAAGTGAACGCGCGGTCGTTTGTCTTGATTAACGACCCATCGCCCAAATCGTCGCCATTATGACAATGATGGCGACGAACTGGAGTAGCACGCGCAGCCGCATGAGCTTTTGCGATCGGTTCGGCGAACCGCCGCGCATCATGTTGATGAGGCCAAGCACCAGCACAACTGCCACCGCGATAATAGCGGCTGGCACCAGATAGTGTGACATGAAGTCTGACATTGGCTGTGCCTTCTAGCACCGGTCATTACATCGGACTATCGCGACAAGAAACAACCCGGCGTCACCCATTTGGCCGACTTGTCTTTAAGTTGCAACCGCCATAACGTTTCCAACTAATGGGTGCGTTGGGTGGCGTATGGAATTTGGCGTTGGGGACGTGGCGCATGCCAGTTCCGTAGAAATTTGCGGTGAAGGCGTTGTTCCGTCAACAACCTTTCGGAAACGGAAAATCGTTCGCCAGGAAGCTGACGACTTTCCGAAATTGAATTGCAGTCATTCGCTGGCGGCTGAAAGACGCGCCATTGCCCTCGGTTCGAGCGTAGACCGTGTGCTCGCCGCCGCAGGCGGGCGGGCCGCCGAGCAACTTAGATTTACGTGGCCGAAATTTTCGGCCGCGACTTTGAATCGGTTTACTTGCGCCATCCCGCTGCTGCTCGGATTGCTGGCCGTTGCGGCCACGTTCGCCTCATCCAGCTCCATTATGCTTTCAATTATTGTGATCTTGCCGTCAGCATTCCGCATCTGGATTGTCGTGCGTCAGACCTCCGCAGCTGCCGATTTGCATCCAAGTCGGTCATTTACCGCAGCACCAGACGAAGACCTGCCTGTCTATAGCATCATTGCTCCGTTGCGAGGCGAAGCAAGAGTGGTCGGGCAGTTGCTGACCGCAATCGAGCAGCTGGACTATCCACCCGAGAAACTCGACGTGATCATCGCCGTTGAGGCGGACGATCACGACACACGAAGAGCGATCACCGCTCGCAAGCACCGTATCCCGATCACGGTGATCCCCATTCCGCCTGCCGTGCTCCGTACGAAACCCAAGGCGCTTAATGTGGCTCTGCCATTTGCACGCGGCATTTTCACTGTGATTTATGACGCCGAAGATCGGCCGGCGCGAAATCAGCTTCGATGCGCGCTAGAGGCATTTCGTTCCGGCACCAATGATCTCGCCTGTGTGCAGGCGCGTCTCTGCATGGACACAAACACCGGCTGGCTCGCACGCTATTTTACCGCTGAATATGCCGGACACTTCGACATATTCCTTCCAAGGCTCTCGGCGCTCGGCTTGCCATTGCCGCTCGGTGGTTCCTCGAATCATTTCCGAACCGCAACGCTGCGCGAAGTCGGCGGCTGGGACGCCTACAACGTCACAGAAGATGCCGATCTAGGAATGCGGCTCGCGCGTTTTGGCTATCGCTCTGATTTGATCAATTCGACCACTCTCGAAGAAGCGCCCATAAATTTTGGCGGTTGGTACCGCCAGCGCACACGCTGGTTAAAGGGCTGGATGCAAACCTGGCTTGTGCATATGCGCGAGCCGCATCGCCTTTTCCGCGAGCTTGGGCCAGGCGGATTTCTCACTTTCCAGCTCATCGTCGGTGGCAATGCACTTGCAGCGTTGGTGCACCCGGTGTTTTTATTTCTTCTGATCCGTTCGTTAGTTGTGCCTGTTTGGCAAGACTACGACGCGGCAACCGTCAATCAGTTTGCAGTTTATCTCGGGGCCGCCATGACGGGCTATTCAATGTCTGCATATCTGGGATGGCTTGGTCTATCGCATCGTGACGTGCAGAAAAAGATTCGTGTTTTGATATGGACACCGGTGCATTGGTTGCTGCTCTCGCTCGCAGCGTGGCGCGCAGCCTGTCAGCTTATTGGGAAGCCTTATTTTTGGGAGAAGACCGAGCATGGCCTGGACAATCGGCCGCTGCTTGAAATAGCAATCCGGCCGCTGCTCGAACTCGAGCGCCATCTCACCGATTTAGAAAAACGCGGCGAACTCCCGCAGATTTGGGGCAGCGTTAGAGGTAACGCCGCAAATCGGCGGCGGCCTCCTCGGGCCGCCGCTTGAGGCTGAACGGCGCGACAAATCGGCCCTGCTTGTCCATCAGATAAACCAATGCGGTGTGGTCCATACTGTAGTCGCCATTCGTCGTCGGCACTTTCTTTGCATAGACGCGATAGGCCTTTTCTGCCGCATCGACTGCGCTGCGGTCGCCGGTTGCGCCGCGCAGATGCGGATCAAAACTTGCCAGATAGTCCTTCATGACAGCCGGCGTGTCGCGCTCCGGATCGACGGAGATGAACAGCGCGCCAGTTCGGTCCGCATCCTTGCCAAGCGCATGCATGATTTCGGAAACGTCGAACAGCGTAGTCGGGCAAATATCCGGGCAATGCGTGTACCCAAAGAACACCAGGACCGGCCGACCCTTGATGTCGGCATCGGTAATCGTTTTGCCGTTCTGGTCGATCAGCTTGAATGGCCCGCCGATCGCTGAACTGCCCGCCGTCCCGCCGCCAAAGTTTCCGGTCGAATAAAGAAATACGCCCGCGAAAAGCACCAGCCCGGTCAAGAACGCGGAAATGATCAGCAGAATCTGTGACGTTCGCGCGGTCATGGCGTTTCGCTTTTGCCAGGGCTTAGAAGCATGCCATCCAGCCTGCGCGCACCATCTCGAAAAATACCGCGGTGCCATAAAAAGCCCAAAGGCCAAGGGTCCCCGTCAGCAGCAACCCGACTACGAGCGCAGCCAGCAGCAATGACCGCGAAAAAGCGACATTGGATGCGACCGCCGCCATAGTGTTCCTCCAAAAAATGCGCCCGTTGAATCAGATAGGCTCGACCAAAACCCGAAGCAACGCGGCAGGTGCCGACCACCGCCTTAGATTAACCATCCTACCACCAATAAATACTGGCGATTCGATGGTATCGGGAGCGTGGCGTTGACTTGATTGGTTAAAGCCGCGATGAATACATGAGAATTCACGAATATAGACGACTAGTTTGCATGGAGAACGTAATGCGTAGCGCTCTGGCGATAGCTATGGCGATTTCGATTTCGGCGGCCACCACCGCCCTGGCTCAAAATGCGCCGGCGCCTGCCCCAATGGCTGCTCCGTCGGCCGCGCAAATGGCAGCACCGGCCGCGTCACAGGCGCCGGCAGCGGCGACCTGCAAAAACCCGAACGCCCTCGGCGTCGCACGTATCGTCGAAATCGATTCCACCGGCGGCCCGGGCTTCGGCTTTGAACACTTCAAGGCCTACGACTTCCTCAAAGACCACGAAATCGTGCTCACCTTCGACGATGGTCCATGGCCCGGCCATACGCCGGCCGTGCTCAAAGCGCTGGCCGATCAGTGCACGAAGGCTGTGTTTTTTCCGATCGGCAAGCATGCCGGCTGGCATCCTGAAATCATGAAACAGGTGGCGGAAGCGGGACACACCGTTGGCTCGCACACCTGGTCGCACAAGGATCTGTCGAAGCTGAGTGAGCAGGATGGCAAGGACGAAATCGAGAAGGGCATCGCGGCGGTCAGCATCGCGCTTGGCAATAAGCCGGTGAGTCCATTCTTCCGCTTCCCCGCGCTGCGGCACCCGCCTGAACTGGTCAAATACCTCGGTGAACGAAACGTCGCCATTTTTTCCACCGATATGGATTCATTCGACTTCAAGATGCGCAAGCCCGAGCAAGTTATCGCCTCGGTGATGAAGAAGCTCGAGAAGCACGGCAAGGGCATCATCCTGATGCATGATTTCCAGCAAGCAACCGCCCATGCGGCACCCGAACTGCTCAAGAAACTCAAGGATGGCGGCTATAAAGTCGTGCAAGTGGTGGGCAAGACACCGGTCGAGCCGAAGAAAGAATATACCGACATCGTGCGCAAAGAGATGGGCGGCGGGTTGGAAGATGCGCGGCCGATGTCGAGCGTCATCAAGACCATCGAGGGCAACTAACAAACGATCGCCTTTTTAGGCCGGCCGCGCAGCGCTGCGCGGTCGGCTTTTTTGCGTCATACACTATGGACCGCGTTATGCTAAACTTCCTGAGGCAGGGATCGCCATCGAGGGGGAGCAACATGAACGTATTGTTTATTGCTTTTGGCGCGCTGGCAGCAATATGGATTCTGGTTCTGGTGGGATCGCCGTTTTTCGGTCCGAAATAAAATAGAAGCTGTTGCGAGCTACAAGTTTACGGAGCTGGCCGCCCTGAAAAGGCGGTGAAGATCGACGACGCTACTGTCGCGTGCTCATAGGCGATGCGGCTTGCCACGACGAACAATGTTGTCGCCAGCACGAGTCTGAGCGCGCGTTCGGGAATGCGTATCGCAAAATAGCTGCCGACAAAAATGCCGGGTAATGAGCCGACCAGCAGCGAACCCATGATATGCCAATCGACCGACCCCATCATCCAATGTCCGGTGCCGGCTATCAGCGTGAGCGGCACTGCATGGGCGATGTCGGAGCCGACGATTTTCGCCATCGGCAGCTGCGGATAGAGCATGATCAGCGCGACCACGCCAATAGCGCCGGCGCCAACCGAGGAGATTGAGACAAGCACGCCGAGGAGCGCTCCGACCAGGACCGTATTGACCGCGGTGCGCTGCGGATCGAGCTCGCTCACGCGCGAGCGATATGCCGCTATGATAGCCTCGCCAAACACGAGTACAAATGCGGTCGCGAACAGCGCAACGCTGAGAACGAGTGTGATCAGGTTGCGAGCGGCATCGCCGCTGAGATTGAAGTGCGATAATGCACTTAATGTAACGATCGTGGCCGGAATACTGCCGGTCGCGAGTTGTCCCACCACGCGCCAATCGATGCCGCGAGCAAAACCGTGAACAAGGCTACCGCCAGTCTTGGTAGCTGCCGCATAAAGCAGATCGGTGCCAACTGCAGTCGAGGGATGAACGCCGAACAGCATAATCAGGATTGGCGTCATCAGCGCACCACCGCCGACGCCGGTCATTCCGACCAAGAGGCCGACTGCAAAGCCCGACAGCGAATAGAGCGGATCAATCATTCGAAAAAGCCCCATCCCTGCTACCAACCGGTTGTAATCTAAGCATGGGGACGTGTGCCAGTCACCCCGGCGAAAACATGAAACGCCCGTTTGCCGCGCGTGTTCCTCACAATTTTCCGAAAATGTGAGGCCTCAATTCGCAACCAGAAAATACCTTTTTCGTTCTCTCTAGCGATGTAATGCAAAAAATAGTTCTTATCTGTCCGAAGGGATGGTTCCCGTGCCAGATATCGTCACTCTCACAATCAATCCCGCGATCGATCTCTTCGTTAACGTTGAAAGCGTCCAACCGACACGAAAATTGCGCTGCTCTACGCCCAAGCGCGATCCGGGTGGCGGTGGTATTAACGTAGCGCGCGCGGCGCATCGCCTCGGGAGCAGCGTCGCGGCGATCTACCCCACAGGGGGGGCCATCGGGAAATTGCTGCATCGTCTCGTCGAACGCGAGGGCATCGAAAGTCTGGTGACGCCATCGCACGTCGAGACACGTGAAAATTTCACCGCTTACGAAGAATCAACAGGCGAGCAATATCGTTTCGTGTTGCCCGGCTCGGCACTTCATCGTGCCGAATGGGAGGCCGTACTCAACAAACTCGCGATGATGCCGGCGAAACCAAATTTTGTCGTTGCCAGCGGTAGCGTGCCACCCGGTGTGCCGGACGATTTTTTCGCGCGCGTGGCGCAGCTCGCAAAAAAGCTCGGGGCGCAATGTATAATCGACACATCCGGCCCTGCCCTGAAAGCGGCGCTTGCGGAAGGCGTTTCGCTGATCAAGCCAAATTTGGTGGAGCTTTCCGATCTCGTCGGCGCCTCGCTTGGCAATGACGATGCGCGCATCGCGGCGTGTAGCAAACTTGTTTCCGATGGGCGCACGAAAGGCGTGGCGCTCACGCTCGGCGAGCAGGGCGCACTCTTGGTGACGGCTGACCAGATCCTTCGCGCACAGCCGCTCGCTATTGAAGCGGTGAGCACGGTCGGTGCTGGCGATAGTTTTGTCGGAGGCTTCGTGGCCGCACTTGCTTCAGGAGGTTCGATGCAGGAGGCATTTCGTGTCGCGGTCGCGGCCGCTTCGGCTGCCGTGCTTTCGCCCGGCACGGAGCTTTGCCGCGAAGCGGACGTGCAGCGGCTGCTCCCTGACGTAATGATCACGGAAATCGCGCGCGTACCGGCCTGATAGCAATTGCGCCTTTCAGCGCTGTTCCGGCGGGCCCGCTTTCACTTTGACGGGAATGCGCATTTCTTCCCGTACGATCTCAATAACGCCCATCCAGATGATGAGTGGAAAATAAAATAATAACGGCATTTTGTTGTGTCTCGCATTTATCCACGGATGCAACGCGAGCCGCTCAGCTGAAGTTCCAACGATCACGCGGGCGTGTTTCGTACGCGGCAGCATCCCTTCCGGAATCGGGCCGGGGCAATAGCCTCATTTCTAACAAGGCCAAGCCGCCGCTAGAGCGGTGACTGCGAGCTGATGAAAATTATTTTGAAGCTTCTCTGGATGGCTTTTGAGGTAGGCGGCAATAACCACGACCATCTGGTCAAACAAAACCTTACCGTCGGCTGGTGGACAGGCAGCGAATTCAGGCTTGAAAAGCGCCTCGAGATTCATGATTGCCCTGACAGCGCCAAAGCATATGGCCGCCTGTCTGAGTTGCTTGCTGGCGTTTTCTGAATTGGCGGCGGGACGCTTTCCTTGAACAATATCTGCGGCCGCTAGACAACTTGGATAGTACACGGCCGCGCTGGTCGCATCGGTTTGGGCGTAAGTTTGTGTACCGAAGAACACCACTGCAACGCTGCGGATCAATAGTTTCATGGGATAGGACATTTCCGCACGCAACACTGTTGGATCGCTCTCAGCCTACACCGCTGCAGGCGACGTAGCGCCAAGAAATGGCTCAGGAGCCAGAGATCAATCGCAGACGTCGATTTCTTTTCCCGGTGACAATAACGGCTGCGTCGAAATTCGCCGAGGCTCGAATATTACGCCAGTTCAGTTAGCAGTGCAGCTGCGTCCTTGACGTCGGCATTGCCGAATCCCTCGGTAAACCAGCCATAAACCGGCGCGAGGAGGCCACGAGCCTCGGCGCGCCGCCCCTGTCGCATCCAGAGTTTGGCAAGCACCGTTGCGGCTCTGAGTTCCCAGAACTTTGCGTCTTGCTTCTGCGCGCTCGCAATCGCCGCTGTCAGGCATTTTTCTGCTTCAGCCGCACGCGGCTTGGGCAGGGCGAGAAGCATCTCGGCTTTCAGGCGCAGCGTTTCAGGTTCGTACCAGATCTCGCCCGTGCTCGACGTCGCGTCGAGCGCGGATTTGAAAATCGCGAGCGCTCCCTCGATATCGCCGGCTGCCGCTTTGGCTCGCCCGACGATTGATATTCGGATTGGCAGGTGGAATTGGCGCGTGGGAACCGATTTCAGGGTTTTCAGAGCGGCTTCGGCTTGCCCGACACCGGTTTCAACGTCACCTCGCAGCACGCGGACAAAACCCTGCATCAGATCGGCCGTATTAAGGTAGGCCGCCAACGAATACTTCTCGGACAGCGACATGCAGGTTTCTAGATACGCCTCGGCTTTTTCCGGCCGGTTCAGGATGATGTCGTACTCGGCGCGGAATTGGCAGGTGTGAGCGACGCTGGGTTTGTGACCAACGCGCTCGCTCAACTCCAGAGCTTTTGCGCTTTCCGCGTCGGCCTGATCGAGATGCCCCAGCATCGACAGAATAAAGGCCCGATTGCTGAGCGCGCAGCATCCGGGATCGTGCGCACCGTAGGTGAGCGCCAGGTTATGGTGGAGATCGAACCGGTAGTTGTTCAACAACTGCTCGGTATGGCCGAGCGCTGCATGCGGCTGGCCTTCCGCCAGCATCTGCGTGCAGCCAGCATGGTTGGCCTGAACCACGTATTCAGGATCGTTCGTCTGCTTCAGGAGAACGAACATTTCCCGGTAGAGTTCGTGGGCGTGAGCGTGCCGCCCGCTGGTGTGCGCCCCCAGCCACAAGCCCCAGAGGGCCGGGAATAGTTCAGCCGGACGCTTCAGTCTTTCTGCGACGACGCGCGCCGCTTCATAAACCCGACTCGCCTGCGGGCTTTCCCAGCCGTGCAGAGTCATCTGCAAGGGCCCTTCAATCACCAGAAAAGCGAGTTCCCACTCGTCACGCTCCGCACCATTGGGCAAGGCCACAATGAGCTTCATCGCCTTGTTAACGTGACCGAGCGCCTCGGCGTGCGCCATCCTCGCCATCGCTCGCTCGGCGGCCTGGCGCCAGTGCGTGAGCGCACGCTCGACCACGTTTGCTTCCGTATAATGGTGCGCCAGCAACTCGGGCTCGGTTTCGACGACTTCGGGGAACCGGTTTGCAATCACTTCGGCGATGCGTTGGTGCAGTTCGCGTTTTCTCACCTTGAGGACCGATTGATAGGCCGCATCGTGAATGAGCGCATGCTTGAAGATGTAGCGCGATCGTGGGGGCACTCCGCGCTGTCCCAGCAGATCGGATTGGACCAGCCGCTCCAAATCCGCCAGCAGCGTTACCTGAGGCACCAGGGATACCGCTTCGATCAGTTCGTAAGAAAACTCCCTGCCGATAATCGATGCCGTGAGCACCACGTCCTTAGCAGACCCAAGACGATCCAGACGCGCGATCAGCGAATCCTGCAACGTAGACGGAATGCTGAAATCATGAATTGACTGCCGCAAGACGTAACGCTCGCCGTCCAACTCCAGATCGCGCGATTCCAGAATCGACCGCGTGATTTCCTCGACAAATAACGGGACGCCGCCTGATTTGGCGACGATCTGGGCGACAATTGCCTCGGGCAGCGTCTTGCCGCCGGCCGATTGGTGAATGAGATCGACCACCTCGCTTCGACCCAACTGGTTCAGCTTCAACACCGTTAGGTGACCGAGATCCACCCAAGGCGGTGTGAACTCGGGTCGGTACGTCACAACCGCCATTACCGGGAGTTCCGCCACCCTACGAACGATTTTGTCGATCAACTCGAGCGAAGTTCGATCGATCCAGTGCGCGTCCTCGAACACGACCAGTATAGGACCGCGGGTCGATAGCAGGACCAGTTGCTCTTCCAGCACCTCCATGGTCTTTTGCTTTTGAACCAGCTCGTTAATCTGCAGGCGCGGATAGCGCTCCCCGAACGGGATCGACAACAGAGCGGCTAAAAGCGGGCCGGCCTCGCGTTTGTCCTCCGCAGAGCCCTGCAAGGCCGCTTCCAGCTTGTCGAGCTTCTGGTCCTCAGTATCCGTCCGGACGATGCCCGCAGCCCATTCGAGCGTCTTGATAAACGGATAAAATGGGCTGTTCACATAGAAAGGCGATGCAAGATATTGCAGATAGGGAATTGATGAATCGGCGAGATGCTGGCGGAATGCTTCCGTCATGCGCGACTTGCCGAAGCCTGCCGGGGCCGACAGGAGAATGAGTTGACCGTCGCCATGCTTGGCATAGTCCCAGCAACGGCGCAGCAGACTGAGTTCTTCGGCGCGCCCGACTAATGGTGTCAGGCCCTTGACGATCCTGGTGTCGAAACGTCCTCGGGCCCCGCTTTCACCCACGACGCGCCACAAACTTGTGGCACCAGAAATTCCCTTAAATTCGCGTGACCCGAGATCCTCGTAGTCGAACGCGGTGCCGGCAAGGCGGCGGGTCAATTCACCGACCCCTACCGAGCCGGGAGGCACCGCCGACTGAATTCTTGCGGCTAAGTTCAATGTCTCGCCGACAGCGACACGTTCCTGAGCACTGCCCTCGCCGATCAACTCACCGACCACCACCAACCCCGTGGCAATGCCGACTCTGACCTGTAGTCGGACCGGCACCGGCAGCTGCATCGCCGCCATAGCGTCAAGCAGCGCAAGTCCGGCACGGACTGCTCGCTCTGCGTCATCCTCATGCGCTTCCGGATAGCCGAAATAGACGAGCGCTCCATCGCCCATGTATTTGGCGATCGAGCCGCCAAACTCCATGACGGCGCTGGCACAGGCCTTTTGAAACGCGCCGATCACATTGCTCAGCTCCTCGGGATCGAGCTGCGCCGATAACGCGGTCGAGCCGACGAGATCGCAGAACATGACGGTAAGCTGTCGACGCTCCGCCTCAGTAGATCGTACGGCGGAGACCGGTGTCACTGTCGGAATCGGATCAACCGACGCATCTGCGCCTGCGGGTAAGGTCGCTGCGGATTTCAGGGCGGCGATCGCGGCGAGTAACCTGCGGCGGTGGCCGATCGAGGTGACGCCGATGCCGATCAAATCGTCGGTGTTGACTTCCAGCAGCACTTCGCCGTCAAGGTCATTGTCGCGGAATGCCGCCGCATATTGCTCAAGGCCGAGCGAGCGGAGCCAATCGTCGACATTGATAGCCATTGCCGACACTTTCCGTCACAAAATTACCCGAAAGCTTCGCGGATAACGCAATATGGGCCGCCACGGATCGCCGTCGATCGACGCTTAACGCGCTCAGACCAACCGGTGATTATTGCACTAAGGGAAAACGTTGTCGAAGCCATTTTGGTAGACCGCTTGCGGGTTGCGGTCTGCCAATGCGGCTATCTAGGTTCGAATGTGCGCTTTGGGTCATAAGCAGACATTATGACAAATCCGCGCGATGCCCGCTTTGCTCCCCGAAAGCGGCCATTGCTCACCATTTGCGAATATTAACTGTAAAACCGCCGACCAAAATTTTTGCCAATTGTTGGAGCGGGCGAAGGGAATCGAACCCTCGTATGCAGCTTGGGAAGCTGCCGTTCTACCATTGAACTACGCCCGCGCAGTTTTAGAATAGCGAATGGCCTGCTCGCGCGGCAAGCGCTGTTCATGCCTTGAAATGCTTTGAAAGCTTCAGGCTTTGCGCTTGATAGTTCGAACCGATGCCTTGACCGTACAATTTTTCAGGCTTGGCCAGCATCTTCTCGTAGACCAATCGGCCGACGATTTGCCCGTGTTCAAGAACGAACGGCACCTCGCGCGAACGCACCTCCAGAACCGCGCGCGCACCCTTGCCACCGGCACCGGCATAGCCAAAGCCCGGATCGAAAAAGCCGGCATAGTGCACGCGGAATTCACCCACCAATGGATCGAACGGAACCATCTCGGCGGCGTAGCCAGGTGGGACCTGCACCGCTTCTTTTGAGGCGAGAATGTAGAACTCGTTGGGGTCGAGGATCAGGCTCTTGTCGGGGCGAGCCTGCATCGGCTCCCAAAAATCAAGAACGGCATATCCGCCGCGGCGTTCCACGTCGATTAGCCCCGTGTGCCGCTTCGCACGGTAACCGACCAAACCACCAGGACCCAAGCCGGAAAGATCGACGCTGACCGCAACACCCTCACTCACATCGGCGTCGTCGGCATCCACCAGGCGTTCGCGGGCGTGCAACGCGCGCAAGGCTTCGCCCGCGAGCAGTGCATGGCCATGACGAAAACGAATCTGCGAAAGCCGTGAACCTTCCCGCACCAGGACCGGAAACGTGCGTGGACTAATTTCGGCATAGAGCGGGCCATGGTAGCCGCCCTCAATACGGTCGAAACCGCGCGTCTCGTCGGCAATAACGCGGGTGAAGACATCGAGCCGGCCCGTCGAACTTTTCGGATTGGCTGCGGCGGAAATATGGTCTGGAAGCGCCAGGCTTTCCAGCAACGGGACGATGTAGACGCACCCGGTCTCGAGGACTGCGCCATCAGTAAGCGAAACCTCATGCAGCTTCAGTCCATCGATGCGCTGGGCAACGGTGGTGCGGCCTGGCAAAAAGCTCGCACGTACACGGTAGGCCACTTCACCAAGCCTTAGATCGAGGCTCGCCGGCTGGATCTGGTCGGGCACAAACTGGCTTTCGGACAAAATCCCGCCGTCGGCGGCCAGCGCCGCGATCATGCGATCGGGCAGAATGCCTTTATCCTCAATGGCGAAAGAAAGCGTCACGACGGCCCTTTTTCGGTCGTGCCGATCTAACCCGAGGAGCGCCTTGACGGGAAGCGGTGCCTCCCGCTACAAAGCATCTTATCCCGTGGTCATTTGAGCCGGCCGGCTTGCAGCCACGTTAAACAAGTCGCTAAAAGGCCGGGGACGCGTGAGCCCGGCCGAGATATTTCTCCGGCCGGTTTTTTATTGGCCAAAGGAGGCCGTGATGCCCGCGTCGACCAAGAACTACCGCCCCGAAACCCGCCTGGTGCATGCCGGTACGCTGCGTTCGCAGTTCGGCGAAACATCGGAAGCGTTGTTTCTCACCCAAGGCTACGTTTACCCGACCGCAGAGGAATGCGAAGCGCGTTTTTCCGGCAAGATCCCGGGCTACGTTTATTCGCGCTACTCCAATCCGACCATGAGCATGTTCGAACAGCGCATGGCGGCGTTCGAAGGCGCAGAAGCGGCGCGATCAACCGCGACCGGCATGGCGGCTGTAACCACTGCACTGATGGGGCTGGTTAAAGCCGGCGATCACGTGGTCGCCGCCAAGGCGCTGTTTGGTTCGTGTCGCTGGGTCATCGAGGAATGGCTGCCCCGTTTCGGCGTGACATCGACACTGGTCAATGGCACTGACCTCAATGCCTGGAAGAAGGCGGTACAAAAAAACACCAAGGCGTTCTTTCTTAAATCACCGACCAATCCGACACTGGAGGTCATCGACATCGCCGCCGTTGCGGACATCGCACACAATGCCGGAGCTAGGCTGGTTGTCGACAATGTATTCGCTACGCCGCTTTACCAGAGTCCGCTCACTCTCGGCGCGGACTGCGTGGTCTATTCGGCGACCAAACACATCGACGGCCAGGGCCGCGTTCTTGGCGGCATCATCCTTGGGTCGGAGAAGCTGATCCTCGATCACTATCATCAAATCCTGCGTCAGACCGGACCGTCGCTGTCTCCGTTTAATGCATGGATATTGCTCAAGGGTCTGGAGACATTGCCGGTACGTGTGCAACAGCAAACTGAAAACGCCGGCGCGGTCTCGGATGCGCTCGCCGGCCATAAGAAAATTACGCGGCTGATCTACCCGGGCCGTCCGGACCATCCGCAAGCCGAGATTATCCGAAAGCAGATGCGCGCTGGTTCAACGCTTTGTTCATTCGAGGTCAAGGGCGGCAAGGAAGGTGCATTCCGTTTTCTCAACGGTTTGCAGCTGATCGGCATCACCAACAATCTCGGTGATGCGAAGAGCCTCGTCACACACCCGACCACGACGACGCATCAGCGCCTCACACCCGATCAACGGGCGGAGCTTGGCATCGGCGACGGATTGATCAGGTTTTCAGCCGGCCTCGAACACCGCGACGACTTGATCGAGGATCTGCTATCCGCGTTGGATAAAGTTTGAAATAAAAGCGGCTTACGGTACCAGGTGCGCCGCGGCGGTCGCCGACATTGTCGGCCGCTGCGCAGCTTCGGCGATGGCGCTGCTGAGCCCCTTCGCCATGCACGCATAGCTCCAGTCGTTCATGTGTAGCCCGTCGGGTGACACGAACGTGTCGAACTCGAGGTGGTCAATGTTACGCCAGTGTCGCATCACCTCGAAGCGCCGGAAGAGATCAACGTCTTCTTTTTTGGCGGTCGTGGCGATGAGTGAGACCATTGCTTCGGCTTCAGGCTTCGCGATCACCTTCGGCGCAAATTGCGGATCGATCAGCACGACATCGGCACCGATGGCGCGAATCTTGGCTAGTCCGACGCGGATCATCGCGCCATGGTCGACAAGTTTATGATCGCGAATAACCGAATTGGTTCCGAGCTGCCACAGCACCAGGTCGGGCTTGGCAGCGATCACGGCAGTATCGAACCGCTGAAGCATGTCGGGAACTTCTTCGCCACCGACTCCACGGTTGAGGACGGTGATCGACAATTTCGGGAAATGTTCGCGCAACTCGACCGCCAGCCGACTCGGGTAAGTCGATGCAGGTGAGCTCGCGCCCGCGCCTGCGGTCGATGACGAACCGATAGCAACAATGGTGATCGGTTCACCAGCCGCAATCTTCTGCGAAATGTGTATCAGCGGATTGGCAAGGCGGATCAGATCGAGCGGGGCATCGCACGTCGGCGCCACTGCGTCGGCGCGCGCTGGCGACGCAAGCGCCAGCCCCGCGAGCAGTGCGGCGGCGACTGAAGTCTTCACCCGATGAGCGGGTACTTTGCTCCGCAAAGGCGCATCCCTAAATTCGTTTAGCGGCTGCCGTTAACCGGCGCTTCTTCCGGCTTGGCTGCCATAACTACAAGATCAGCAAGCAGCCTACCTATGCAATCGTGGACATGCTCGGCGGTGTCAAGTTTTTTCGTGTCGGAATATAAATCGAACGTTCCGATGTCCGCCCACAGCTTCATTATGCTGAATCTGTCGAACAGCGGCACCTCTTGTTGCAGTGCAACCCAACGCATGTTTTCCGCATATGTACCAAGCGCAATCATCGACTCGGTGCGCGGACTGTATTGCGCATTGATTAAAACCACATCAGCGCCTGCGGAATGAGCAATGTTAATGCCCTTGTCGAGCGCCTGACTAAACTGGTCCAAATCAATACCAAGCATCGCGTCGACTGTTCCGGTCTGCCAAACGAGTAACTGCGGCTTAGCGGAAGCCAGATCGGCCGAAAGCACTTTAACCATTTCGGTTGCGGTACGTTTCGATTTCACGTCGGTCGTAAGCTTGATCTCTACTCCCGGTAATTGCTGGGTCAGTGAATGTTGCAACCGCTCCGGGTAGGCATTCTTCTCTCCAGCCGATCCAGGCAATTGAGAAGAGCCGGCACCAACAACCAAAACGGTAAGCCGCTTCGTCTTAAGTGCACGTGCGACCTGCGGCAGCCGGAAACTCGTTTCGACCAGATTTTCCGCAACGCGGCATTCGGCCGGGTGCTCAGCCCAAGCCGGACCACAACCCAGCAGTAGCAACGCCAGCAAAAGCAAGCGTTTCGTCATACGTCGCCCCCCGCATATCCCGGCCTTGCGGCAGGCGGGCGCGGTCCCCCGCCCCGTCTCTCGGCTTGTCTATACCACGAAATCAACATCGCAAGAGCCACCATGATGGCGATGCCGGCGAAGCTGACAATCACATGGGTGAGGACGCGGTTGGATACTTCTGTGAAAACGAAGTGGCCCGCGAAGGACAAAAACACGCCGAGACAGAACGTTTCCAGCGAGTGTTGACCGCACACGATCGCCGGCCAGAAGAACCATGACTTCAGCGCGCCCCAGTCGCGCGGCACAAAGACGACCGTGATCACGGCCAACGACAGGAAGTGCATGATCCGGAGTACATCGAGGTTGGTTTTATCGATCGGATATATCGCGTCACCGATGAATTTCGGCACGAACACGGCCAGGCGCGGGAAGTACCAGGTCATCGCAATAGCGAATGCAAACACCAGATAGGCAATGGCCAGTCCGACGATCGCCTTGGAGTGCAGCCAACGCGATAGATTTTTTGCGCCGCCAAGCGCGCACCAGGCCCCAAACACGAACAGCAACTGCCAGGCGAACGGATTGAACAACCACACGCCGTTCGGATAGGCTGGAATATTCCAATCGAAAAACCACATCAACGCGTAGAGTGTTGCCGACGAAATCAACGCAATCGACGGCGTGCGTAGGAGCAGCCACAGCATCGGCGGAAACCACAACAGAAGCAGGATATAGAGCGGCAGCACGTCCATGTTTACGGGCTTGAACTTCAGCAGTAACGCCTGAAGGATGGTGACATCGGGATTTTTAAGAAAATCGAGAACGCCCATCTCCTCCGAAAAGAGTGGATTGTCGAAGCTATGCGCGACATACGCGATCTCGGCGAGATAGATCGCCAGCAGGAACACATGCGCGACATAGATTTGCCACGCACGTTTGAGAACGCGTGCGGAGGCAATGATGAAACCGTGCTGCTCCATGGCACGGCCATAGACGAAAGCTGCCGTGTAGCCCGAGATAAAGACGAATATCTCCGTCGCGTCACTGAAGCCGTAATTGCGTATAGTGATCCAGCTGACCGCGTTGGATGGAATGTGGTCAAGAAAGATCAGCCAAAGCGCGATGCCACGGAACAAATCAAGCCGGAGATCGCGTTCGGTCGAAACCGGGGCCATGTGCGGCTTTTCTTTCGTGCGGTCTTTAAGTCATAATCCCGGTGGCCGAGCGAATGGCAAGTCCCCGAGAAGTAAATTGTGCGGCATATAGATGTATCGCGCCGTAACCCACAAGATTGAGGTCACCGTCACGCCCCGCTTTGTTTCGGAGCGATCGTCGCCGAGCAACGGCTATTTTTTCTGGGCCTACACCATCAACATCACGAACCTCGGTCAGGAAACAGTGCAACTCAAGACGCGGCATTGGCGCATCACGGATGCGCTCGGACGAATGCAGGAGGTCAAGGGGCCAGGCGTGGTGGGAGAAGAGCCGACACTCAAATCCAGTGAATCGTTCGAATATACCAGCGGAGTTCCGTTGCCGACGCCATCAGGCTTCATGGTCGGCAGCTACGGTATGGTGACGGAAGCAGGCAAGCGTTTCGACATCGAGATTCCTGCATTCTCACTCGATTCCTCCTACGCCGAACGCACCATCAACTAACATTTGCACCTACCTCGCCTGGTGAAAACAGATAATTCTCACTGCAGAATTCACAGGTAACGGAAATCTTGCCGTCCTCAACCATATGATCGCGGTCGTCCTGCGAAAAGCTTTTGAGCATCGCCTCGACATTCTCGCGCGAGCACGAGCACTCCGCGCTCAATGGATTGGCACGGAACACGCGCACGCCTGGCTCGTGAAATAGCCTGTAGACCAGTTGCTCGCTGGAGATCGAGGGGTCAATCAGCTCGATATCTTCAACCGTGGAAACCAGGGCTTGGCCTTCGACCCAGGCGTCGTCTTCCTCAACGATGTGTGGCTCGATGCCTTGCGGCGCATCGCCGGGATGGAGATCCGGCACGCGCGCGCGTTCGGGAGCCTTCGGCAGGAATTGAAGCATGATACCGCCGGCGCGCCAGCTGTGGCGGGCGCCGCCCGAGCCAGCGCGCAACTCTTCCGCAACCGCGAGCCTCACACGCGTTGGGATCTGCTCTGATCGCAGGAAATATTCGTGGGCTGCGTCTTCCAAAGAGCCACCATCGAGCGCGACGAGCCCCTGATAGCGGTTCATGTCGGGTCCCTGATCGATCGTCATCGCGAGGTGGCCTTTACCAAGCAAAGCACCACCACTCGTTTCGCCTGACGCGATCGCGGCGGCAACACGCCCTTTATCGAAGCGAGCACAGGCACGCACTTTGCCGGGAGCGGTGAAATCAACGACCAGCATGCCAACCGGGCCGTCACTTTGCGTTTGCAAAATGAAGCGTCCGTCGATCTTCAACGCCGAGCCGAGCATGACCGTGAGTACCATTGCCTCGCCAAGAAGCTTGGCAACCGGTTGCGGGTAGGCGTGGCGTGCGAGGATCTCGTCGACCACCGGCCCAAGCCGTACCACGCGTCCACGCAGGTCAAGTTTGGCCACTTCGAAAGGCATGACGGTATCGTCGGCCGTGGTGGCCGACGGGGCGCGGGAGGGAATTGCGATTTGAGGCTCGGTCATGGGCCCTATGTAGCGTTCAACAACCGGAATGCGAGCCCCGCCGCTCCCACGTTATGCATATCCGGCATCCCGTTCGGTGCAGCACTACGCGTCGGCGTGTAAGCACCAGGCGAGCAGCCCCTTTTGCGCGTGCAGCCGGTTTTCGGCCTCGTCGAACACCACCGATTGCGGTCCATCGATCACCTCGTCGGTGACCTCCTCGCCGCGATGCGCCGGCAGGCAATGCATGAACACCGCATCAGGCTTGGCCCGCGCCATCAGGCGGGGATTAATTTGGTAACGCTTGAGCACATTGTGCCGGTGCTTGCCGTCGCGGTCGCCCATCGAAACCCAGGTGTCGGTCACCACGCAGTCGGCATCCTTGACCGCGGCTTCCGGATCATCGCCGATTATAATCGCCGCACCCGACGACTTCACCCAGTCCATCAGCCATTTTTTCGGGCGCAGCTCCGTGGGCGTCGCTACGCGAAGCTGAAAATCGAAGCGTTCCGCCGCATGCATCCAACTTGCCAGGACATTGTTGGAATCGCCGCTCCAGGCCACGGTGCGACCACGAATCGGCCCGCGCTTTTCCTCGTAGGTCATAACGTCGGCCAGGACCTGGCATGGATGCGACCGGCGCGTGAGCCCGTTGATCACCGGAATCGTGGCATGGCGAGCGAGTTCGGCCACCGCTTCATGGTCAAGGATGCGGATCATGATCGCATCGACGTAACGCGAGAGCACACGCGCAGTATCGGCCAGCGTTTCGCCACGGCCGAGCTGCATTTCCTGCGCCGTGAGCAAAATCGCTTCGCCACCGAGTTGCCGCATGGCGACGTCGAACGACACCCGCGTACGGGTCGACGGCTTATCGAACACCATTGCCAGCGTCTTGCCTGCGAGCGGCGACGCAATCAGTCCACTCGCGCGCGCGGCCTTCATGGCGCGGCTCTTGTCGATCAGGCCGGCAAGCACCGGCTTTGGTATGTCGATGAGATCGAGAAAATGCCGTACGCCGTTCGCGGTCATGACGCCACCTTGGCCGGTCGCGCATGCGTCTTTGCGAGCCGCGTGCAGGCACGGTCGATGCACCCGATGGCTTCGGTTATTTCTTTTTCGTCAATGATCAAGGGAGGCAATAGCCGCACCACGTTGTCACCGGCCGCGACCGTGATCATTTTTTCGGCGCGCAACTCGTCGACCATTTCGGAGGCCTGTGGAATCATGCGCAGGCCGATTAGCAGCCCTTCACCGCGTACTTCGGCAAGGACCGAAGCATGGCGGTCCTTCAGTTCGGCCAGCCGCTGCTTGAGCAGAAGCGCATTCTTGCGCACACGCTCGATGAATCCATCGGCAGTAACGACGTCGAGCACCGCATTGCCGACTGCCATCGCCAACTCGTTGCCGCCGAAAGTCGAACCATGGGTGCCGGCGGTCATTCCTTTCGACGCTTCCTCGGTCGCCAGACACGCACCGATCGGAAATCCGCCGCCAAGCGCTTTCGCCAGCGCCATGATATCGGGCTCTACGCCAGTATGCTCGTAGGCGAACAGATCGCCGGTGCGGCCGACGCCCGTCTGGATCTCGTCGAATACCAGCAGGAGGCCGTGGTCGTCGCATAACTTGCGAAGCGCGCGCAAAAAGGCATGCGGCACGACGCGCACGCCACCTTCGCCCATCACAGGCTCGATCATGATTGCGGCCGTCTCCGGCCCGATGGCTTTCTTGACTGCATCAAGATCGGCGAACGGCACCTGGTCAAAGCCAGGCATTGGCGGCCCGAAGCCATCGAGGTATTTCTTGTTCCCTGTCGCCGCCAGCGCGGCCAGCGTGCGTCCGTGAAACGCGCCTTCGAAAGTGATAATGCGGAAGCGCTCCGGCCTGCCGTTGGCTGATTGATACTTGCGCGCCATCTTAATCGCGCATTCGATCGCCTCAGCACCGGAGTTCTGGAAAAACACGGTGTCGGCGAAGGTCGCGGCACACAGCCGGTCGGCGAGCTTTTCGCCTTCCGGAATGCGATACAGGTTGGAAACGTGCCAGAGCTTCTGCGCCTGTTCGGTCAGCGCCTTGACCAGATGCGGATGGGCATGCCCAAGGGCGTTGACGGCAACGCCAGATGTAAAATCGAGATACCGATCGCCCTCAGCCGTGAACAGCCAAGCGCCCTCCCCCCGCTCGAAAGCGAGGTCGACCCGCGCATAAGTTGGCAATAAATGCGAGCTCACGGCCTGCTTCTTCCATAAAACGGTTTCGTCTGCGCACGAACTTTTCTGAGTACAATGTGCTTTTCGGGGGCATGCGCGCGCCGAAAAGAAATGTGCCGCCTCGCCGGGCGGCACTTTTTTCATTTTATTGCCGGGCCCCGTGCTGTCAACACACGCCCGATCGCGATGGATCCGACTCAATTGCGCCGCAACCGCAGATTTTAAAGGAAAACTGTTGGTAGCTAGGCGCGAAGGCTTGGAAATCCTTGCAGGAGAGTCACTGCCTATTGTAGCTTCTCGGTCAGGTAGTACGACATATCGTGCTACCGAGCGATTTCTGGTCCATCCCTGACGCGTATGCGTCTGGCGCCCGATGGGGCGTCCGGCGACAGGGTCGGATTCCATCCAAGGTCTTGAAGCCTGAGGAGAAAAGCAAATGGGCTGGACGGAGGAAAGAGTTGAGCTCCTGAAGAAATTATGGGCGGACGGCTTATCCGCCAGCCAGATAGCGGCCGAGCTCGGCGGCATCACCCGCAACGCGGTCATTGGGAAGGTTCATCGCCTTGGCCTCTCTGGCCGGGCCAAAAGCCCATCCTCGTCAGCCCCAAGGCCGCGCAAGGCCCGCTCTTCGGGCCACATGATGCGAGTGCCAAGAGCATCGATGCGAGGCAACACCGCCCTCGCCTATGACTACGAGGTAGAGCCAGAACCGGAGCTGATCGAAATCCCGGTCGAGCAGCGGAAGACTTTGCTTCAGCTGAATGAGAAAACCTGCCACTGGCCCGTTGGTGACCCAGGCAGCGCGGATTTCTTTTTCTGCGGCGGCGATACCGCAAATGACTTGCCGTATTGCTCGTACCACTGCCGGGTTGCCTATCAACCGATCAGCGACCGCCGGCGCGACAAACGTCCGTTCAGAAACTGACAGAGCCAACATCGATTTCTGTATTTATGGCCGGGCTCACGCCCGGCCATTTTGTTGCCGGGGCTCAGGGCGCGGTCAGTTCATCCGGCCGAAGCGGTCATCGAGCGCGTAGCCGGCTCCGCGGACCGTGCGGATAGGATCGGCCGCATGTCCGCGATTGATTGCCTTGCGCAGCCGCCCGACATGCACGTCAACAGTTCGCTCGTCGATATAAATATCCGAACCCCACACGCCGTCGAGCAACTGTTCGCGCGAAAATACGCGACCGGGACGCTCCATCAGAAATTCTAGCAGCCGGTATTCGGTCGGCCCCAGATCGATCGGGCGACCATTCCTGGAGACTCTCTTCTTTTCACGGTCCAGTTCGATGTCGCCGATGCTGAGCACAGTAGCGACCCGGTCCGGATTGGCGCGTCGCAGCAGCGCCCGCACGCGCGCGAGCAATTCCGGCACCGAGAATGGCTTCACGATGTAGTCGTCTGCGCCGGTGGCGAGGCCGCGCACCTTCTCGCTTTCCTCGCCGCGGGCCGTCAGCATGATGATAGGTAATTGCCGGGTCTCCGGACGCGCACGCAGACGGCGGCATAATTCGATGCCCGACAGACCAGGTAACATCCAGTCAAGCACCACGAGATCGGGCGTGCTCTCTTTCAGGCGAGTATCGGCCTCATCCCCGCGGGCCGAGGTTTCAACCTCGTAGCCTTCCGCCTCGAGATTATAGCGAAGCAGCATAGTCAGCGGCTCTTCATCTTCAACGATAAGAATGCGCGCGTTCATACGTCGTCCTGTTATCGATCGGTGGCTGTGCGCAGTGCCGCAATGGTCGTGGTATCGCCCTTCGGCCGCTGGTTGGCAATCGGGCGCCCTTCGATGATGTAGTGAACCGTTTCCGCGATATTCGTGGCGTGATCGCCCATGCGTTCGATATTCTTGGCGCAGAACATCAAATGAATGCAGAAGGTGATATTGCGCGGATCTTCCATCATGTAGGTGAGCAGTTCGCGAAATACGGAAGTGCAGACCGCGTCAATTTCCTCGTCACCGCGCCACACCGTCATGGCTTTGCTGACATCGCGACGGCCATAGGCGTCGAGCACCAGCTTCAACTGTTGGAGCACTAAATCCGTCATGTGCTCAACGCCGCGGATGAGTTTCGGCGGTGGAAATTCCCCGTTGAGTGCCATCACGCGTTTGGCGATGTTCTTGGCAAGATCGCCGATACGCTCAAGATCGTTGGCGAGGCGCAGTGCGCCTACCACCTCGCGCAAATCGACCGCCATAGGTTGGCGCCGGGCGATGGTGAGTACCGCCCTCTCTTCGATTTCGCTCTGCAAGGCGTCGATATTGGCATCCGCCGCGGTAACCCGTTGCGCCAAGGTCGTATCCCGCTTGGCCAGCGCATCAACCGAATCGGCGACCTGTTTCTCTGCAAGACCTCCCATTTCGGCGACCATACGCCCGAGATCCTGCAGGTCAGTGTCGAAGGCCTTCATCGTGTGGTCGGTCATAATCGTTGTCCCTAGCCGAAGCGGCCGGTGATGTAGTCCTGGGTACGGCGATCGGTCGGATTAGTGAAGATTTGAGTCGTTTCCCCGTACTCGACCAATTCTCCGAGATACATGAATGCCGTAAAATCCGACACGCGCGCTGCCTGCTGCATATTGTGAGTTACGATGGCGATCGTGTAATCGTCTTTGAGCTCGTCGATCAGCTCCTCGATCTTGGCGGTAGAGATCGGATCGAGCGCGGAACACGGCTCGTCGAACAAGATCACTTCCGGCCGCACTGCGACGGTGCGGGCAATGCAAAGGCGCTGCTGCTGACCGCCGGATAGTGAGAGCCCATTGGCGCCGAGCTTGTTTTTTACTTCGTCCCAAAGCGCCGCGCGCTCGAGCGCATGCTTGACCCGATCTTCCAGTTCCGATCTCGGCAGACGCTCATACAGCCGAATCCCAAAGGCGATGTTCTCAAAAATCGTCATTGGGAAAGGAGTTGGCTTCTGAAACACCATGCCAACTTTGGCGCGTAGCAAATTGAGGTCCTGTGATGGCGAGAGGATTTGCTCGTTGTCGATCCGTACATCACCAGTCGCGCGCTGGTGCGGATAGAGGTCGTACATTCGATTGAGTATCCGCAGAAGCGTGGATTTTCCACAGCCGGACGGACCAATAAATGCCGTAACCTTGCCCTGATAAAGTGAGACGTTGATATCTTTCAGTGCACGGTTTGTACCGTAAAAGAAATTGAGATTGCGGATCGAGATCTTTTCAAAAAGACCTTCGGCATTGTCCGGTGCGTGCGCGACGGCTGGTACGGTATATGTTGCGAGACTCATGACGATTTTCTCTGTGCCGCTAGAAGCCGGGCGATGATGCTGAGCGCAAGCACCGCCAAAGTAATGATCAGCGCGCCGGTCCAGGCGAGTTGCTGCCAATCCTTGTAGGGGCTGAGCGCAAACTGGAAGATGACCACAGGCAGACTGGAGACCGGAGCATTCAGATCAAGGCTCCAGAATTGGTTGTTAAGGGCCGTGAACAACAAAGGCGCGGTTTCGCCCGAAATTCGCGCGACCGCCAGCAGCACGCCGGTGACCATGCCAGCACGGGCAGCGCGATAGGCAACCTTTTGAATCATAAGCGAGCGCGGCAGCCCGATCGAGGCAGCAGCCTCGCGCAGTGTGTCGGGGACGAGAGTAAGCATGTCTTCGGTGGTGCGCACGACGACCGGCACCACAATCACCGCCAGTGAGACCGCTCCTGCCCAGCCCGAAAAATGGCCCATCCGCGCTACCATGATCTCATAAACGAACAGACCAACGACGATCGATGGCGCGCTGAGCAGAATATCGTTGATGAAGCGCACGACAGTCGTCAGTTTGTCGTAGCGGCCGTATTCGGCCATGTAGGTGCCGGCCAACATGCCGAGCGGCGTGCCGATGAGCACTGCCAGCACCGTCATAATCAGGCTGCCGATGATTGGATTAAGCAGACCGCCGGCAGCGCCTGGCGGTGGCGTCATCTCTGTGAATACCGCGAGCGAAAGGCCGCTGAAGCCTTCCCAAAACAGCACGCCCAGGATCAGCACCAACCAGGAGAGGCCGAATGCCGTCGCGGCATAGGCCAGGCCCATCGTAATGACATTGCGGCGGCGGCGGCTTGAATAGAGCGGTGATGAGGCTGCGTCCATGGTCACGCCCCGACCCGTGCATTAAGTCGCATCAACAAGATGCGCGCGATTGCGAGCACGATAAAGGTAATGACAAACAGGATGAGCCCGAGTGCAATCAACGCCGAGGTGTAAAGATCGCCGACGGCTTCGGTAAATTCATTGGCGATGGTGGCCGAGATTGTGGTGCCTGGCGCCAGGATCGACCCGGAAATCCGGTGTGCATTGCCGATGACGAATGTGACCGCCATCGTCTCGCCCAGGGCGCGACCGAGCCCAAGCATAACGCCACCAATGACACCCACTCGCGTGTAGGGCAGCACAACCTTACGGCCGACTTCCCAAGTAGTGCAGCCGAGGCCGTAGGCCGCTTCTTTGAGCACCGGAGGCACGGCCTCAAACACGTCACGCGATATCGAAGTAATAAAAGGCAGTACCATGATCGCGAGGATCAGGCCGGCGGTGAGAATGCCGATACCGTAAGGCGGCCCTGCGAACAGTGTCGAGAGCACGGGCACATTGCCGAACACGCTGATCAGGAATGGCTGCACATATTGCTGCAGAAACGGGGCAAACATAAACAGGCCCCAGATGCCATAAATGATGCTGGGAATGCCCGCGAGCAATTCAATTGCAATGCCAATCGGACGCCGCAACCACATCGGACACAATTCGGTGAGAAATAACGCGATAAACAAGCCGACCGGTACCGCGATCAGCATGGCAATGAACGAGGTGACCACCGTGCCGTAAATTGTCGCAACCGCGCCGAATTTATCGGTGACCGGGTTCCAAGTGTCGTCGATCAAAAACGTGAAGCCAAAGGTGCGCAAGGCCGGCCATGCGCCGTGAATGAGGGAAATGATAATAGCGCCGAGGATAACGAGGACCGTGATTGCGGACGCTCGGGTGAGATTGCGGAATGCGGCATCGCCAAAACGTAAACGGCCAAGAACCTTCGCTCGGTCAACCTGTTCGGCCGACGAGATGCCAGTACCCTGAAACGCCACATCAACCACGGGTCCCCTCCCGGTCGATTGCATCCGGCTCTCCTTCGGCTTTTCGCCATCGCGGAGAGCCACTCAAGCGACCTCTAGCCCGCAACACAAGCCGCCTGTCTACCGACGGTGGACAAGGAAAAGGCGCCATGGCGGCGCCCTTTCCCATTGACGCCAAGATCAGTTAGTCATCGCGAAAACGGCTTTACCGTTTGCGTCCTTGATGTCGGTCGTCCAGGACTTCTCTATGTCATTGACGACGTTGGTGGGCATGGGAACGTAATCGAGCTCTTCAGCCATCTTGCCGCCGTTCTTGTAAGCCCACGCAAAGAACTTGAGCGCTTCGCCGGTGGCAGCAATATCGCTCGGCTGCTTGTAGACGAGGATCCAAGTCGCCGCCGTCATCGGCCAAGATTTTTCGCCGGATTGATTGGCGAGGATCACGCCGTAGCCAGGCTGCGATTTCCAGTCAGCATTGGCCGCCGCGGCTTGGAACGCTTCCGAGGTCGGTGCGACCGTTTTGCCGGACTTGTTGACCATCTTGGTGAAGGTCAACTTGTTCTGCTTCGCATAGGCATACTCGACATAGCCGATCGAGCCTTTGGTGTTACTGACGTTGTTGGCAACACCTTCATTGCCCTTGGCGCCGATCCCGCTCGGCCATTGCACCGAGGTGTTGACGCCGACTTTCGACTTCCAGTCTGGACTTACATCGGCGAGGTAGTAGGCGAAGTTGTACGTCGTGCCCGAGCCGTCCGACCGATGTACGATCGCGATTGCCTGGTTCGGCAGCTTGGCGTTCGGATTGAGTTTCTTGATGGCCGGATCGTCCCAATTTTTGATGTCGCCAAGGAATATCCTGGCGAGGGTCGGGCCATCGATTGTCAGATCGCCCGGACTCACACCGTCCAGGTTCACGACCGGCACGATGCCGCCCATCACCATCGGAAATTGAGCAAGACCAGCTTCATCGAGTTCCTTGCCCGGCAATGGCGCGTCGCTGGCGCCGAAAGTCACGGTCTTGGCTTTGATCTGCTTGATGCCACCGCCGGAGCCGATCGACTGATAGTTCAGACCATTGCCAGTGAGCTTCTTATAGGCGTCGGCCCACTTGGCGTAGATAGGATAGGGGAAGGTGGCGCCGGCACCAGAGATGTCGGCGGCCTTGGCCGGAACGAACGCGGCGGCGGCGATAAAGCCGGCGGCTGCCAATGCGGTCCAGTGTTTCACGAGTTCTCTCCATGTTTGCGGTCGATGGCGGACGCGGGCCGAAACGACCCGCGGTCTTGATAGTTTTCGCGCCCAATTGCTTGGGCCGCCGTTGCTGCTTTAAAAACGCTCTCCACGACGGCTTCGGACGTGTTTTTGGTTTGTTTTGGCTCAAGAAAATCCGAAGTCGGTGTCAGCCATATGCGCCGCATGTCACCGTTCTATAAAGCTTCGGTGACAGTCACATGACAACATAACTCTATGAATTTGACGAGGATTCGTCCGAAACAACGGAATCGTCGGTGCGCAATGGCATGTGCATTGTGAAGGTGGCGCCGGCGCCAAGAGTGCTCTCAACGGTAAGGCGGCCGCCATGCCGGTTAAGGACGTGCTTGACCAGTGCAAGCCCCAATCCCGTGCCGCCTTGTGCGCGGCTGTCTGCAACATCGACCCGATAAAACCGTTCTGTCAGCCGCGGCAAATGTTCCGGCGCAATACCGGGACCGTAATCGCGTACCGCAACGCGCGCTTCCGGGGTGCCGCCGCGGGTCTGTGCACGCACGAGCGTGATATCGACCCGTTTGCCCGCGGCGCCATACTTGAGTGCGTTTTCAACCAAGTTTTCGAGTGCGCGGATCAGTTCGTCTCGGTCCCCGAGTACGGTAACCATGTCCGACGGTGCAACGACCTTAATCTCAACGGCGCGATCGCGCGCCAACGTCTGCAAGCCGTCGACCACCTGCCGCACGATCGGAACAAGATCGGCTGGCGTGTTCGGTTGCAAATGGACATTAAGCTCGATGCGCGACAACGATAACAAATCATCGATCAGGCGGGCCATGCGGGTCGCCTGGCCTTGCATAATTGCAAGGAACTTCGTGCGCGCTGCAGTGTCGTCCTTAGCGGTGCCCTGCAATGTCTCGATGAAGCCAAGCAACGCAGCCAGCGGCGTCCGCAACTCGTGACTCGCATTCGCGATAAAGTCCGCGCGCATCTCCTCTACCCGACGCAACGGACTCAGATCGTTGAACGTCATCAGCAGAAAATCCGCCGTCCCTTCGCCGCCTGTCGTGAGCCTGACGGGAGTTACAAACGCTTCAAACCAGCGGTCCAGCGGCACGCGTTCGAAAAACTCCACGCGTTGGGGCTCGCGGCGCTTCGCTGCGCGGCGGATGGCATCGACCAAATCGGGCATACGCAATGCGATCAATGCAGGTTCATCGCGCCGTAAGGCGGGAGCGATACTCGCAGCGGCTTCATTAAATGCAACGACCCGGCCTTCGCGGTCGACCACGATCGCCGCGCCAGGCAATCCGCCGATCAGTTGGTCGATCAGCAACGCTTGCGGTCGGGCGAGAATACGACCCGACGCTTGGGTGACGCCGGCATTGGTAACGACAGCGGCATGACCAAGCAGAGCCTGCCATGCGCCGCGCAGTCGGGCCGCCCATCCGGCGGTGGAGGGAAAATCGCGGCGGTCGTCATCTATCGCCATGGTCAGCCGGAGTCGGTTTTTTCGGCCTCGATCTCGCTACGGATCGGCTCGGTCACGGACTTAATCATTTTTTGCTCTGGGACGCGCCGAGTGCCGTGCGTACTAAGCCATAGTTCCCGCAGGCCCAGAATGACCAGCGCAATGACAAATGGCACTATGTAATAAAGCAACCGGAACAACAGCAGTCCGGCCAATACCGATTCCTTGTCAAATTGCCAAAGTGCTACGAGCATGGCGGCGTCGAACACGCCGAGGCCACCGGGCGCGTGGCTCGCAAAACCGAGTAGCGTCGCCGACACGAAAACCACTGCCATCGTTACGAACCCAACGTTCGGTTCGCCGGGCAGCAGCATGTACATCGCGAGAGCACAGAAACCGAGATCGAGAATACCTATACAAACTTGCAGCAAGGTGGACGGTCCGCTCGGCAAATTGACTTTCCACTCGCCCTGTCCGATCTCGCGCGGCGCACTCCAGACCCAACTTACATAAGATACAAGCACCACCAGCATCGTGATTCCGATGCTGCGATTAAGCCAAGGCGGGAGGTGGTCGATGAGTCCGGCAGCCTGCGGATGGTAGGCAACGCCAAGGCCGAGCACCGTTGCATTGCCGAGCCAAAAAGTCAGCCCGGCAATGAAACAGATCTTCGCCACTTCGACGGCGTCGAGCCCGTAATTGGAATAGATGCGGTAACGAACCGCGCCGCCTGTGAATACAGTTGCGCCAATGTTGTGGCCGATCGAATAGCTGGTGAAGCCAGTGAGAGCAGCAATACGATAGGGAATTTCTCCGTGACCAATAGTGCGTAAAGCAAACCAGTCATAAAAAGTAAGTGTGAAATAACCGCAAGCGACAAATAACGCCGCAGCGGCGATGTGTTTTGCCTCGGTCGCCCTCAGTGCTGCAAAAACCTCATCGACGTTGATATCGCGCAACATGTGGAAGAGCGCCACCGCCGCCACCGAGATGATGGCGAGGCTCAAAAGGACGCCTATCCGATTCCAGCCGATTGTTCTCTGGAAAAATCGCGCTACTGCGCGCACCGACTTGAGCATCATTCCTCCGGTTTGGCGTCGGCCGCTATGCCGCCGACACCGCCCGCATTATAAGCGCGCCTTTCCCGACCCCTAGCAGAACTCCAATCGCGGGGCGAGAGGACTGCCGCCTGCTCCAGCAATCTGCTAGATTGTCCTTAATAAGGCCGCCAGACAAACAATCGTAGCGGCGACCATTTGGGAGGTGCTTCATGAGTGAATCCGACCCTGCCCTGCCCCGCCGTGCCGTTCTTAAAAGCGCCGGATTAGGTGTCGGCGCGGGTCTTTTGTCCGGCCTGGCGAAACCCGTACAAGCCGCGGAAAGTGCCGAGATCTGGAGTCAAGACTATTGGGCAAAGAAAGGCGATGTTCCGCTTTACATGTTTCGTAAGCGTCTTGGCCCACCCAAAGCGGGCGAGCAGCCGCGACCCGTGCTTTTTTTGGTACACGGCTCCTCCGTCACATGGCGCATTTTCGATCTCGATACGCCCGGCCATGGCGAATATTCCATGATGAACGTGTTTGCACGCTGGGGCTTCGACGTCTGGACCATGGATCACGAAAACTACGGCAAGTCGGGCCGCACCAGCGGCAACTCGGACATCGCTAGCGGCGCACAAGACCTGAAAGTGGCGATGCAAGTTGTCGCGAAAGAAACCGGTCAACCAAAAGCGCATTTCATGGGCGAAGTCTTCAGGCGCCTTGCGCGCCGGACTCTACGCGACGATCGAACCGGAGCATGTCGATCGCTTAGTGTTGGCGGCTTTTACATACAAAGGTACGGAATCGCCAACGCTGAAAAAACGAGCTGAACAGGTCGAATATTATCGCACGCACAATATGCGCAAGCGAGATCGCGCCATGATCGAAAGCATCTTTACGCGCGATAAAGCCGGCACAACCGAACCTGCCGTCGGGAAAATTCTGGCCAATGCGGAATTGCCTTTCGGTGAGCAGGTGCCAACCGGGACCTATCTCGACATGACCGCCAATCTACCGGTAGTCGATCCAACCAAAGTGCAAGCGCCGGTGCTGCTTGTGCGCGGCGAATTTGACGGCATCGCCACCGTGGAAGACCTGTTCGACTTCTACCGTCAACTGCCACACGGCGACAAGCAAATCGTCATTTTGCCAAACACCGCGCATTCGGTAGCGGTCGCCATCAACCGCAACCTGTTCTGGCACGCTGTGCACGGTTTCCTCGATATGCCGAAGCCAATATCGATCTAAAGTCTGGCGGCAAAAAACTCACGTAGCGCGGCAGTTGTTTCGGAGGGTGCCTCCTCGGACAGATAGTGTCCGCATGGTAACGCTTTGGCGTCGACGATATTTGCCGCATAGTTCTGCCAGATTTCATGCGGGCCAGGCTTGTGGTTGCGCCCGACGCCGCCAGTCGCGCCCCACAAGAGCAGCATGGGACATTCAATCTTGCGACCGGCTGTGAAATCTATTGTGTCCATCTCCAGATCGACGCCGAACGTGGCGCGATAGTCCTCGCAGATCGCATGAATAGTTTCGGGGTTCCGGAAGCAACGCTTGTAGTCAGCGAGTGCCTGCGGATCGAAGAAGCCCAGGCCTTGCTTAGTTTTTGCGAGTTTTTTCTCGATGAACCAATCTGGATCGGCGCCCATCATACGCTCGGGCAAATCGTAGGGCTGGATATTGAAAAACCAGTGCCAGGAGAATGTTCCCCACTGCCGCGTCACGTGATTGAGCAGATGGTGCTGCGGAATGATATCGAGGATGGCCGCGCGTATCACTTTTTTCGGGTGATCGAGGCACATGCGATGCAGCACGCGACCACCGCGATCGTGACCAGCGGCGAAAAACGTGTCGAAACCCAGCGCGGCCATCACCTCGATCTGATCCTGCGCCATGGCCCGGAATGAATAGCCGGAATGATCGTCGCCGCCCGGCGGCTTTTCGGAATCGCCGTAGCCACGCAAGTCCGTAGCTACCACCGTAAACTCGCGCGCCAGTGTAGGGGCTACCTTGTGCCAGTTCAGATGATTGAACGGATTGCCGTGCATTAACAGCAGCGGCGGCCCGTTGCCACCGGTAACAGTGACGATGCGGCAACCGCTGGTCTTGACCTCGCTGCGCTTGAAACCTTCGATCAGCACGTCAGGTTCCGAAATACTGCGAGTATTTTTTCTTGATCTCTTCGGTCGCCGCCTCTTGGGCGACCGGATCGGACGGCAAGAGCTTGATTTGCGAGAGCGGCACCCGTCCGGCTTTATCCTTCACCTCGGGATGGAACGATCGCAGGCCGGCGACATCGACGAGATATTGCTGGGTCTCGCGCGACACCATGAAGCTGATAAATAACCTGGCGGCATTCGGATGCGGCGCGTTCTTGGCAATCCCCTCGCAACTGGGGACAAATGGCGTTCCCTCTTTCGGGTAGACGATTTCGATCGGCGCGCCACTCTCTTTAAGTTGAATGTTCACATACTCAAGACCATCGGCCGACACCGACCGCTCGCCCAGCGCAAGTTTTTTTGGCGGTTCGGTGGACGACTGCACCTGTAAGACTTTTTGCTTGGCGAGCTTTTCGAAATAGCCCCAGCCCATGACATTCACGACCTGGAAGGTTGAGGTCACGATCCCACCAGAATAACTCGGGTGCGCTTTCACTATTTTCCCAGACCATTTTGCTTCGAGCAGATCGGCAAAACTTTTTGGCGCGTCTTCCGGCTTGACCAGATCGGTGTTGTAGGCAATCGGCATCAGTGTAAAGCGCACATTGAAATAAGCGCCGTCGGGATCGCGTTCGGAGGCGGGCCACTTGAGCAACTCAGTCGGGACGAATGGCTCGAGTATGCCCTGCTTCTTCCACGCGACGAACAAAGCCTGATCAGTCGCGTCATAGACATCGGCGGTGAAGATGTTGCTGGCGCGCTCTTGCGAGACGCGCTGGAAGAGGCGCTCGCTCCCGGTACGCTCAACCTGCACCGTGATGCCGGGATATTTCTGTTCGAAGGCCTTCGCTAGATTCTGGGCGACCTTCACATCGATCGCCGTGTAGTAGACAATCTTTCCTTCTTTCCTGCCCGCCTCGATAAGCTCCGGAGTCAACGGTGTTGGCGGCGGAGCAGCCATAGCCGGGCCGAGCAGAACCGCGAACGCGCCAGCAATTGCGGCGCGCTTGGTTAATCGAGGTGTCATGGCGTCCTCCCTAGCGTTCGTCGTCCTTTTATTGACGGCGAGCATAACAAATTCAAGCAGGCGGCAAGAGGACACTGCTCTCTACGCAACAAAAGAAAACCCCGACTTCGCCTTGGCAAAGCCGGGGCTATAACCCGTCCATGGTCGTCTCGTTTAGTCGCAAACCGTAAAGCGACGCACGCGTGGACCGACAGGCGTCTCAACGACGCGTTTGGTGATGTAGCACTCAGACCCGACATAAGTCGTCGGCACGTAGATTCCGACGCCCCAGCCGAAACCGTGGCCCCAGTGACCGTGGCCGTGCATATGGGCGGAAGCAGAAGTCGGGATGAGAGCGGCGGAACCGATCACGACGGTGGCGCCGAGGGCGAGAGCGAGCTTGCGGAACATGGCGGATTCTCCTGTTTCAGGGACGTGGGTGTCACATCCTGTCCATAGGTCGCCGGCACCTTGGGAAAGGTTCAAAGCCTTCTCGTTCGACTGACATACAGGGTCTTACATCATCCATTTTCGCGCCAATCGCCGGTAAATGCCGGCTTTTCTCAGCCTTGGCTTGCCCGGACGCTCCCGAAAAGGGAAAACTAGCCCGATCACCGCCGGGGGGCGGCAGGTGCAGACAAATTCCGTCGATTTGGATTGAACCTAAACCCCCCGCCAAACGACCCATTCACGAGCCGATTGTTCTGCGATGCAAACGACGTCGGATGAAGTTCTGATCTCTCGCATCGCAGGGGGCGACCGGCTCGCCATGCAGGTGCTGTACGCGCGGCACCATGTTCGTGTGTACCGGTTCGTTCTGCGGCTGGTGCGCAACGAAGCGACGGCGGAAGACTTGATTAGCGAGGTGTTCCTCGACGTCTGGCGACAGGCCGGAAAGTTCGAGGGCCGCTCCGCCGCCTCGACCTGGATGTTGAGCATCGCGCGCTTCAAAGCCCTATCGACGCTACGGCGACGACAGGAGGACGAACTTGACGACGATGCGGCAGGGCAGATCGAGGATCACGCTGACGATCCAGAGACCGCCCTGGCGAAGAAAGACAAAAGCGTGGCCTTGCGGAAATGCTTGGCTGGGCTCTCGGCAGAGCACCGGGAAATTATCGACCTTGTGTACTACCACGAGAAGTCGGTGGAAGAAGTGGCCGAGATCGTCGGCATCCCGGAAGCGACCGTGAAGACGCGCATGTTCTATGCGCGCAAAAAACTCTCCGAACTCCTGAAGGAGCAAGGAATAGATCGAGGTTGGCCATGAACGCGATGAAGCAAGAAGCGCCCGAGCGCCAGGAAATTGAGGAGCTCTTGCCGTGGCACGCGGCGGGCACGCTCAGCCGTCGCGACGCGCAACGGGTCGAAGAGGCGCTTGCCCGCGATCCGGAACTGGCCCGCCGTTACTCGCTGGTGCGAGACGAATTCGGTGAGACCATCCATCTCAATGAGACTCTCGGTGCGCCGTCCGCACGTGCGCGCGACACACTATTCGCCAAAATCGACGCCGAACCCGCGCGTCGGCAGGTCGCGTCACTCGGTTTTGGCAACCGCGTGTCCGAATTCTTTGCAAGCCTGTCGCCGCGCACACTGGCCTGGTCCGCCAGCGCCGCCGTGTTCGCAATTCTCCTGCAGGCGGGCTTGATTGCCGGAGTCATGCTGAAGGAAACGAAAACGGCGGACTACCAAACCGCCTCGGCGCCGACCACGGATCCCGGCGTTGGCGCCTTCACGCTGATCCGGTTTGCGCCACAGGCGTCCTCCGACGACATTACAAAATTCCTCGAAGCCAACAAACTATCGATCGCGGCTGGGCCAATGGCCGGCGGCCTTTACAAAGTCCGTGTCGCGGTAACTGGCATTCCGAAAGGCGAACTCGCCCGCATCGTGAAGAAGTTGCAGGAGGACAAAGTCGTCGGCTTCATCGCCACGACCGAGTAAATTTTAAACGACGCCGGCCGTTATCGGAGTTCACGTCATGCGCGTGCAACAAACAGCCCTGCTCTGCCTGATCGCGACGCTGGCTTTTGCATTAGTTGATGACGCCGTCGCACAGAAAATGTTTAGCCGCGGGCCCTCGGCTAATGTCGGCCAAGGCGCGCCAACGGGACCAACCGGGGGCGGCGGCAACTTTCGTGGCGGCGGCCCACGCGGACCGGGTTGGGGCGGCATCGTGCCTGGGATCATCATGGCGGTGCCGCAGGGCTATCCCGCTAACGGTCCACTCATTGACGATGCTCAGTCAGGACCACGCCGCTTTCAACAGGCAAACCGCCGCAGCGCTACCGGTGCACCGCCGGCCAACGAACGCAGGTTGGTGCCCGACGAGGTCGTGATTGAGCTTCCCAATTCAGTTAGTGCCCAGCAAATCGAAGCGCTGCAGCGCCGGTTCAGGCTGACGCGGATTGAAAGCCAGACATTCCAGTTGTCCAACACAACGCTGTACCGCTGGCAAATTCCGGATCGGCGTTCGGTCGCTGCAGTTGTGCGTGCGCTGGAGGGCGACCGGCTCATCGCGTCGGCGCAACCGAATTATCTATTTACACTTCAAGAGAGCGACGCGAGAGGCGAAGGCGATCCCGCGCAATATGAACTGGCCAAGCTGCACCTGCCGCAAGCGCACACACTCACCAAAGGCGAAAACATCCTGGTGGCTGTGATCGACTCCGCGATCGACGTCAATCACCCCGAGCTTGCGGGCTCCATCGCTGAAAGCTTCGACACACTTACGACACCGAAGGAGCCAAATCGGCACGGCACGGCTATTGCCGGCCTGATCGCTGCGCATGGCAAGCTAATGGGCGCTGCACCCGATGCGAAAATACTGGCGGTGCGCGCTTTCGATCCAGCTGGCGCGGCCGCCGACGGCACCACGTTCAATGTCCTCAAAGGTATCGATTGGGCAGCCACACACGGCGCGCGCGTCATTAACATGAGTTTCGCGGGGCCGCCCGATCCCGCCGTCCACCGCGCGCTCGAAGCCGCCCACAAAAAAGGTATCGTGCTGGTGGCTGCGGCCGGCAACGCCGGAGAGAAATCACCCCCGCTTTACCCCGCCGCTGACCTGAACGTAATCGCAGTGAGCGCGACCGATGCGAACGACAAACTCTTCGCGCAATCTAGCCGCGGCCGTCACATCGCGGTGGCCGCGCCGGGTACACAAATTTTGGTCGCCATCCCGGACAATAGCTACGAGACATCGTCCGGCACTTCATATTCGGCGGCTGCGGTAAGCGGCATCGTAGCGCTCATGCTGCAGCGCAAAGCCGACCTTACGCCCGATCAGGTGCGAAATATCCTGCGGACGAGTGCCAGGGATCTGGGCCCGAAAGGCCCTGATATCATGTTCGGCGCTGGTCTCGCCGACGCCTATGGTGCGCTCGTGCTCGAAATTGTACCGCCAACTGCGGCCGGCACTCAGCCAATCGAGCGCGCGAGCACCGGCGCACGCTGACGCACTATCCCCCTTGCCCCAAAGCGATAAAGTCGCCACTTGTTGTGTCCCGGCCACGCTTGGGAGACACGATGATCACCAATGACCTGCCGCCGGCACTGCTGCTACGCGTGATGCGCAACGACAAGATCGCCGACGGCATCAATCTCCTCGAATTCCAAGATCCGAATGGAAAACAGTTGCCGGAATTCTCCGCCGGCGCACATATTGGCGTCCGCGTCCCGAATGGCCTGTTGCGCAAATATTCGTTGTGCAACGATCCAGCCGAGCGCGGTCGTTATCAGATCGCGGTGAAGCGTGAGAGCGACGGCCGCGGCGGCTCGTGCAGCCTGATCGACAACGTGAAGCCCGGCGACGAACTGGCTGTGATCGCTCCAGTCAACGATTTTGGATTACCGCCGCGCGCGCAGGATTTTCTTTTCATCGCGGGCGGCATTGGCGTAACGCCGATGATGGCGATGATCCGGCAGGTCATGGCAGAGGGCAAACGTTTCCGCCTGTTCTATTGCTCGCGCTCGCCAGAAACGACCGCGTTCCGTGATGAGCTAAGCGCGCCGCAGTTCAAAGACACGGTCACGATCCACTACGACCAAGGTGACATTTCCCGCTCGCTCGACCTGCGCCCGATCCTGGCCGAACGAAAAAATCGCGAACACCTTTATTGCTGCGGACCGCGTCCGCTAATGGAGGCGGTGCGCGCCATGACCGACCACTGGTCGCCCACGGCCGTGCATTTCGAAGCCTTCAGCGAAGCTGAAACGCATAAAGCCGGCGACAAGCCAATCAAGGTGAGGCTTGCACGCTCAGGTGCGGTGATCGACGTGCCGACAGACAAGACCATCCTCGAAGCACTGCGGGATCACGGCTTAGAAGTCCCGAGCTCATGCGAAACCGGCACTTGCGGAACCTGTCGCACCAAATTGCTGGCGGGCGAAGCCGATCACCGGGACCTGGTACTGGCGGAACACGAGCGCAAAGACACCATCATGATTTGCGTCTCGCGCGCACGGACTTACGAAATTACCGTTGACCGGTGAACGAATTGCGGTCGTCGTGGGCCACGGCCCCAAATATAACCAATCTTGCAATGAGAGGTTGCACGAAGAGATAAAGGGGGCGACACTTGCGACGCAATAGTTCCCGCCTTGCTCCGGGCGACTTAGCGGGACCAATGTTTGGGATGCATCCTGGGGGTGCGGGGCCGCCGGTGTGGCTTACGGCGACCCCGCGAGCTGATCTGTTCCCCAAGAGGAATAACCAGCATGGGCGCACACTATCCAGAGGCGAGTTGCGCCACTGTGCTGGCCATCACGAAAAGGCGTAATTCCGCTCGACATCGTTTCTGCCCAACTATTTTGTGGCAATGGTTGGTCAGAAAGGGCCGCGCTCGACCTTAACAGGTCCGAGCGCGGTCCGTTGCCGAGCAGGAGCGTAAAATCACAGTCGTGAATTGCGCCTCTCGCGTCCGGAACCGACGAACCGCCCGGCGAGAATAGATTTATTGCTGGATCGCGCGCAAATACGCGCGCACTGCACGCGCATCCTCATGACTGAATTTGAATTCCGGCATGTCGGGATGGCCTGACGATAGTCCGCGCTCGAGGGCGCGCGGGAACTCATCAAGATCGATTTTGCGGCCGAGTATACGAAAAGGCGGCGCGTCAGGATGCCGGCTTTTGCCTTTCGTGCCGACCGCATGGCAGCGTCCGCAGAATTCCGCGACCAGCGCTTGACCGTGACTGACCATATCCTGCGCCCGCGCGCGGGAGCCGATGGCGGCTATCATGACAAGAAGCAGAAAAATGATCGAAAGATGTTTCATCGCCGCATCTTCGTTAAGAAAGAATGGCGCGCCGGAAGGGATTCGAACCCCTGACCCCCAGATTCGAAGTCTGGTGCTCTATCCAGCTGAGCTACCGGCGCCTTGGAGGAAATGGGTGGCGCGCCCGAAGAGATTCGAACCCTGACCCCCAGATTCATAGGCAGACGTAACACCCCAGCTAGGCCCAAGATAGCCTAACGACAATCACGGTCCAGATTCCTGTGAAATCGCGCTGATGCACTCGGCGGGCGCAATTCGCCCTCCCGTCCTGTTAGGCGCGCTGCTATTGGCATTTGCTCTCGCGTTCTGAGACAGCTGATTCAAAATCAGCGTGAACCGATTGAAGCGCGGTAAATTCGCTCGCGCAATCATCGTGGCCGTCACTCTTTGAAATACAGGATGCGAACGTTCGGATGAAGTTTGGCACATTGCCTTTAACAGATTTGAATTGAGCGATGGCATCGAGACAACCATCGGGCTCAGCCGTTGCCGAAAAGCCAATGATCGACACCAAGACAAGAATTGCTGCACCGGAAAATCTACTCATGTTGTTTCCCCACATAGTCATAGAAAATCGGGCAAATCAGTCCGGCACTTGAAAGCGTTGGCGCCCTTACCCCCGCGCCAATGGCAATGAATTGGCTGACGTTGGGCTCGCAACAACCCAATTGAAACAATGGCGCGCCCGAAGAGATTTCGAACTCCTGACCCCCAGATTCGTAGTCTGGTGCTCTATCCAGCTGAGCTACGGGCGCTTGATTCCGTTGCCAGAAACGGGCCTACGGAACGGGGCATAGCTATCGCCTTGACCCAGCATTGGCAAGTGTTGCGGCCGCTAACGATGGTGCCGGCTCTGCTGACCGTGTGGCCCAGGCCAGCGCCTCATTTTCGATACGGATCCGGTAAATGAGCAGTGCCGCATTAGCGATCGAAAAGAAGAGCGCAAAGGCTGGTAATCCGAGTGACAACGGAACAATTGCTATCTCCATAGCGACGATCAAATAATTTGGATGTTTGACCCAGCGATACGGACCGCACGCAATCGGAGCGGCGCCGGGCAGCACAATGACGCGCGTGGTCCAGCGCCGGCCGAGGCTCGCGATCACCCACAACCGTCCAACCTGGAGAAAGACGAATATCGCCAGCCAAAACGGATTAATTGATTGGGAGTGGCCGAACACCCACAGGCCGAGCAGCCACAACCCATGCAACACGATCATGAGCGGGTAGTGAGCCGAGCCGAATTCGACACCACCCTTTGCGCATAGCCGTCCGGTGTTGAATTGCGCAAGGCCAAGTTCGACGAGCCTTTGCGCGACCAGAAATGCGACCAGCCACGCCCCCTCACCCATGGGCGGCCTCGAGCGCAAGAAAGTTCGCGGTGAACCCGGGGCCAAGCGCTGAGAGCACAGCCGGTCCGCGCAAGCCACGCCGGAGTGCGCGCTCAAGAACAAACAACACAGTCGGCGCCGACATGTTGCCATGGCCGCGCAGAACTTCGCGCTCATCGCGCAGCGTCCCTTTTTGTAATTCGAGTGCGGCCTCGATGGCATCAAGCACTTTTGCGCCGCCCGGATGGCAAATAAGCTGCGGTGCCTGCAGCCGGGCTGCCTTTATGAATCGTCGTACTGGCGCGGCCATCCGCTGCTCGACAAAGCGAGGAAGCGAACGCGAGAGCATCACCCGAAATCCGATCGGATCTACCACCCAACCCATAATATCGAGCGTGTTGGGCCATGTGTGTTCGGCCCCAGCGCCAATGCGTAAGCCGGACATCTCCGGCCCGGCGCGCAACACGGCCGCGGCGGCGCCGTCCCCGAACAGCGCCGAAGAGATGACGTCGGCTTTGGTCCCCCGATCGGTGCGTGAGGTGAGCGTGCACAGTTCAACCACGACGACAAGAACGACTTCGCCCGGTTCGGCGCGAGCAAGCCTTGCGCCCAGAGCTAAACCGAAGACGCCCCCAGCACAGCCGCGGCCGAACACCGGCACCCGCATCACTGTTGGCCGAAACCCCATTTCCGGACCAACACGCGCTTCAATGCTGGGTGTCGCAATACCAGTAGAGGATACCGTCACGATCACGTCGACATCGCGCGCAGAAATGCGAGCGCGATCGAGTGCCGCACGGGCAGTCCGCACGAACAAGTCGCTTGCGCTTTCGAGATAGGCCTCGGTCCGCTCGGCCCAATCATGCGGCTCGCTTAGCCATTGCAGCGGACGCGCAGAATAGCGACGCTCGATGCCGGCATTGACGAACACGTCAACAAGCTTCGGAAAACGAGCGAAAGTTCGCGCGTAGACCTTGCGTGCGGCATCGGCAACCGCGCGCTGGTCAAGCTCGTGCGGCGGCACCGCAGTCGCAACCGCGAGCACATTCACTTGCGGCACCATGCCACTATCCTTCAATTGATACGATCATCGCCTTGATCCACAAACACCGCGGGCCGCGGTGTCGTCCCGTCGTCAGGCGAGAGCGCGTTCACCACGTCGTGAACTTAAATCAACCGCGCGGTCGGGAATCGTGATGCTGAAAGTGGCACCAATGGTCCCAGGGACCAGACGAATTTCTCCGCCATGCGCACGCACCAACTCGGCAGCGATAGCCAAACCGAGGCCAGTCCCACCCACGCGCGCAGCACCCTGGAAAGCTTGAAACATATGGGTGCGCGCTTTCTCGGGTACGCCCGGCCCTGTGTCGGATACTTCGATCACCGCTACGCTGCCTTCGCGCCGTCCAGTAATTCGAATCTGATCGCGAGCCGGGTCGCGCGCACCGCGCGCCTCCAGCGCCTGCACTGCATTTCGCGCGATGTTGACGAGAACACGAAACAATTGATCGTGATCGGCCTCCATGGTGAGGCCACGTTCTACCGCCACGATCCAGCGGATCGGCACACCCAGACCGAGACCCAGAGCCTCGTGCACTTCCTCGGTCAGCGACTCGACCTCGACCGTCTTGCGGTCCGGCGGCGGCTCCTGTGCACCGCCGTACGAGAGTGTGGTCTGGCAGAATGCGATCGCGCGTTCGAGAGCACGCATCAGCTTGGGTGCAAAGCGCTGCACTTTCGGGTCGGGCAAGGTTGACAGTTGGT
Source organism: uncultured Alphaproteobacteria bacterium (assembly GCA_963810585.1). Lineage (GTDB taxonomy): Bacteria > Pseudomonadota > Alphaproteobacteria > Rhizobiales > Xanthobacteraceae > Pseudolabrys. The sequence goes on along the minus strand of CAWENV010000001.1, from coordinate 2,082,671 downwards.
CGGAAAAAATTTGCGCCGACGCCAGCAAGTTGCGCAAGTCGTGGTTGATCTTCGATACCGCCAGACCGAGGGCGGCCAACCGGCTCTGCTGGTGCAGCATCGAAGCGAGCTCTCCTTGCATGCTCGCGAGCTCTTCTTCAGCGGTACCGATTTCATCGCGCCGCCCACTTCTGGCAATGACGCGCGACGGATTCTCGGGATCGGCGCGGAATGAAATCATATTGTCGGTGATGCGCCGCATCGGGCGCACCAGCAAATAATGTAGAGCAAAAAACACCAACATCGCCGTAATGCAGGAGATCGCCAGCGACAGCAGCAGAATGTTCACGGAAAATGTCCACATCGCCTTGCACAGCGGCGCTTCGTCCAGAACGATTTCAAGAAAATCGCCTTTTGTCATCGGCGCTGGGCCCACCAAGCGCATCACGTCGCCAGGATTGCAGGCGAATAGCGTTTCGAAAGCGTCGGTAATAGAGCTCCACCACGACACAGTTCGTATGTCGATGTCCTGCGCGATCTCGGTTGGCATATTGGACGCCGCAAGCAAGCGGCGCTGATCACCCATCTTCACAGCCACCGCGCGCGCACCAATACTCTTGAGAATCCGGTCCGCCAAGCTTTCAGGCATCCCGCTCGGCGCCGCGTCGATTACGAGCGCCGCCGTATGCGCGGCAGCCAGTCGGTCGTTCAACCAGTTCAGACGGAAATTGGCGACCGACGGCACATAAATCAGAATTTCCGCCACCATGACGAAAACAATGGTGAGGAGCAGCAATTTACCCGAAAGGCCAATGCGCGGATTCCGCGCCGGCCGCGGCTCCGCATCTATTGCACTTTTTGATTCAATTTCTGCGTCCAAAATCGCCTCAGCCAAAGATTCTCATAAAACCAATGATGCGCCGCACCGAAGCACTCGTCAAACGTGGCGCGAAAAAATCGACGGCTGCACGTTTTCCGAGCTCCGATAGCGTCGGATAAGGCAGCACGACGCCAGTGAAAGCGCGGATGTTCAGCCCTTGCGCAATTGCCAGCGCCCACATTCCGATCAATTCACCCGCCTGCGCGCCGACAATAGTGGCGCCTACAATTTTACCTTTTCTTGTCGTAATGACTTTTATGTGACCATGCGTCTCCCGCTCTATCTGTGCGCGGTCATTGTCGTGGTAGGGCCAGCGAACGATGCGGATTTTGATGCGGCGTGCCTGCGCCTGCGCTTCGGTAAGACCGGCGTGTGCGAGTTCTGGCTCTGTAAACGTCACCCACGGGATGGCACTGTTATTCACGCGCACGGGAATCCGGAACAGCGCGTTCCGAATCACCAGACCGGCGTGGTAATTCGCGGCGTGCGTGAACTGCAATTGTCCGGCGGCACAATCGCCGATCGCGTAGACACGCTTGTTGCTGGTCTTAAGCTTTCTGTTCACGATGATGCCGGAATGGTCGTGGCGAATTCTCGCCATGTCCAGGCCGAGTCCCTCAACCGTCGGCTTGCGTCCCGTCGCAATCAGAAGGTGACTGCCGGTGATGGTCTGTTCGGCGCCGGCCGCTTCGATCGTCGCGGTCACTGTGTGACCGGCGTGCGTAATGCCGATGACGTTCACACCACTGTGGATGACCACGCCCTCACGCTCCAGCCGGCCGATTACGATCGCCGCACATTCCGGATCGTCATTGGCAAGCGGTGCGGCCTGTTCCAGCACGGTCACCGAACTACCCAGGCGGCGAAAGGCTTGCGCCATTTCCAGGCCAACAGGTCCCGCACCGATGATGATGAGATGCTCCGGCCTCTCATTAACCTCGAAAATGTTTTCGTTGGTGAGGTAGGGCCCATTGTCGACCCCGGGAATTGCGGGCACCGCCGGCACCGACCCGCTCGCGATTACGAAACGGCGTGCGCGGATTTCGATGTCGCCTGCGACAACCGTATTGCGATCCTTAAACGTCGCATGGCCCTGGATGACACGCACGCCAAGGCCTGTGAAACGCTCGACTGAATCGGTTGGCGCGACTGCAGCGATCACTGAATGCACATGATCGTGCAGCTTGGCGAAATTCACTCCAATGTTCTGCACGACAACACCGAAGGCGCCGGCACTGCGGATCGCCTCGGCGCGCCGGGCCGCGGCCAACAAGGCTTTCGACGGTACACAGCCGGTGTTGAGGCAGTCGCCACCCATCTTGTGGCGTTCGATCAACACTGTCTGAACGCCAAATGCAGCCGCGGCAGCGGCGACCGATAAGCCGCCGGCGCCCCCGCCGATCACACAAATGTCGGGTGTGAGTATTTCCGCCATTTTGCTGCAATCCCTATCCGCAACAATAACGTCAATATCACATGGCGGCGTGCGAACGCGCGCGCCAATATTTTACTACCACCGGCACCAACGCGAGCAAGCCGAGCGCGAGCAACGCCGTCATTAGCTGCGGCGTGAGGACATCCATCGCGTCAAAGCTCATATGGCAATCGGATCCGCCGGAGGCGACGCATTGTTGATATAAATTCTTCTGCGCCATGATCACGCTATCGAGGCCCGTACCCGCCAAAGAAAAGACGAGGGCCGCCGGAATGACCCCGAGCATTGTGGCAGCAGCGAACGGTGCCAGCCCTACACCAGCGAGCGCCGGCACCAGATTGACCAGGAAAAACGGAAACGCCGGAACCAACCGCAAAAACAACAAATAACTAAATGCATCGTCGCGAAATCCTTTGGCGAGCTGACCCGCGCGTGGACCCGCCCGGCGCAGCAGCGGCTCCCCGAGCGCCGTGCGCGCCACCAGAAATATAAGCGTAGCGCCAATGGTCGCGCCGATTACGGCGGCCGAAGCACCGACGGCGAGGCCGAACAGAAAACCGCCGGCGACGGTAAGGAACGCGGCCCCCGGTAGCGACAGTGCAACTGTGGCGATGTAGATGCCGATATACGCAAGCACAGCGACGACACGATGCGCGGTGACAAAATCGACGCTCTCATCGCGGTGGCGAACCAGCGCCTCGAAAGAAATCCGCCCGTCGACGAAGAAGTAAGCAACCACACCGAAGATAACGATGACCGCCAACGGGAGAGCCCGGCGGGCAAAACCGCATGTCTGGATGGCGGGTGGCGAACCAGCGGGCATTTCAACGTTTATACACGAGCGCCAGGCTCAGGCGGCGAGCTTCACCGGCTTGTGAGGCTTTTTGACACCAAAACGCCTGCCGGCGGGCGGTAACATTGACGGGCCAGAGCCCCTCCCTTATAAGCCGCGCAAAATCGTGTGCTGGCCCAAATGAATTGGGTTACTTGGCGTATCGAGGACCGTGTCCTCCTTCCCCACGGCGCGACCATCGGAGAACCTGAATCGTGAAGCGGACCTATCAACCGAGCAAGCTCGTACGAAAGCGCCGTCACGGCTTCCGCGCGCGCATGGCGACCAAGGGGGGACGCAAGGTGTTATCGGCGCGCCGGGGACGCGGACGCAAGCGGCTGTCCGCCTGATGGTGGCTAAACGCCGCGCATCGCTTCCATGGAACGTTTGAGGCAAAGGGCGGATTTTCTGGCCGCAGCGTCCGGGATCAAGGCCCCGGCCGCGGCGTTCGTGCTGCAAGCGCGCAACCGCCGCGACCAAGGACCGGCACGGTTCGGCTTTACCGTGTCAAAGAAAGTCGGCAATGCGGTCGAGCGCAACCGAGTGCGCCGCCGCCTACGGGAAATCGTTCGGCTCTCGGCTACAAATTGGCTGCGCGCCGGACATGATTATGTACTGATTGGACGGCGCGCGGCGCTTAATTTGCCGTTTGCCAGGATGACGCAAGAGTTTGAAGGGGCGTTGCGGCGAGTGCATGCAGGGCGCAGTGGCAATACGGATTCCCGATGACGGACAATAAGAACACCATACTCGCCATTGTGCTGTCCGCGCTGGTGCTGCTCGGCTGGCAATATTTCTTTGCCGGACCGCAGGACAAGGCGCGTCAGGAGCAATTGCAGGCCCAACAGCAAAAGCAGGGCGCGCCGACCCCGGCTCAGCCTGGTGGTCAACCGTCCCAGCAATCTGGACCGGCGCAAATTCCCGGACAGGCGAACGCGCCTCCAGCCGCTGAACCGCTATCCCGCGCAGCAGCTCTCGCAGAGACACCCCGGGTACCGATCGCTACGGGCAGCCTCCAAGGCTCGATTGCACTCAAGGGCGGACGTATCGACGACCTGGCGTTAGTAAAATTTCGTGAAACCGTAGATCCGGCATCTCCGCCGATCGTGTTGCTCTCACCATCCGGCACGGCTGACCCGTTTTACGCCGAATTCGGCTGGACCGGTGCCGCAGGCGCCAACGTTAAGCTGCCGACATCGGATTCCATGTGGAAGCAAGTTGGGTCCGGCGCGCTAAGCGTCGGTCACCCGGTGACGCTCACCTACGACAGCGGGGAAGGACTTGAATTCCGCCGAACCATCGCTGTCGACGACAAGTACCTGTTCACGCTTAAGGATGAAGTCACGAACAAGAGCGCAAGTGCGGTCTCTCTTTTCCCGTACGCGCTGATTTCGCGTCATGGCACGCCACAGACGGCCGGATACTACATTTTACATGAGGGTCTGATTGGGGTGCTCGGTGACTCGGGCTTGCAGGAATACACGTACAAGAACATCGCCGAAAAGAAGGCGGTAAATTTCGACGTGACCAATGGCTGGCTCGGTATCACCGACAAATACTGGGCCGCTACGTTGCTGCCGGACACAGACGCGCGTCTCAAGGCGCGTTTTTCGAGCAGCACACTCGGCAGCGTCCAGACGTACCAGACAGATTATTTGCTCGATGCGCAGACGATCGCGCCGGGCGCGACGACGTCAGTTAATGCACGGCTATTTGCTGGTGCGAAGGAAGTGGCGACCGTTGGCATCAATTTTCCGTTGGTCGGCATAGGTGGCTACAACAAAGAGCTTGGCCTTAATCATTTTGATTTGCTGATTGATTGGGGATGGTTCTACTTCATCACCAAACCGATGTTCCTGGCGATGGATTTTTTCTTCCATCTTTTCGGCAACTTCGGGCTCGCAATCCTGATGGTTACGGTGCTGGTTAAAATCATCTTTTTCCCGCTGGCCAACAAATCCTACGCTTCGATGGCGAAGATGAAGGCAGTGCAGCCGCAGATGACTGCGCTACGTGAGCGTTACGCGGACGATAAAGCCAAACAGCAGCAAGAGCTGATGGAACTCTATAGGAAGGAAAAGATCAATCCGCTGGCCGGCTGCCTGCCGATCGCGATCCAGATCCCGGTATTCTTTTCGCTCTACAAGGTCCTGTTCGTCACAATCGAAATGCGGCACGCACCCTTCTTTGGCTGGATCCACGATTTGTCCGCACAGGATCCAACCAACATCTTTAATTTGTTCGGCTTGATCCCCTTCAACCCGACGGTACTGCCGCTGGTCGGCTCATTCCTGCATCTCGGTGCCTGGCCGCTGATTATGGGCGTCACCATGTGGGCTCAGATGAAACTCAACCCGGCGCCGCCCGATCCGACGCAGCAGATGATCTTCAATTGGATGCCGTTGATTTTCACCTTCATGCTCGCGAACTTTCCGGCGGGCCTGGTGATCTACTGGGCGTGGAACAACTCGCTTTCGGTGGCGCAGCAGAGCATCATCATGCGCAAGCACGGCGCCAAGATCGAATTATTCGACAACATCAAGGCAATGTTCGTCAGGAAGAAAACGGAATCCTGAGAGCAAGCGCCCGCTGTAAGCCACATAATGGGTACCGGCGACTTCACCCGCGCGGAAATTGAGGTTGGCCGGCGCCTGTTCGCCGGCGATTGGCATTTCGTTGCTGCTGCCGGGACGCCGGCCTCGCTTCCACCAATGCGCGGTGTCGAGATCTGCTTTGCCGGTCGCTCCAATGTTGGCAAATCGAGCCTGATCAACGCGCTCACAGGCCGCAAGAACCTTGCGCGCATTTCGCGTACGCCCGGACGTACTCAGGAACTCATTTTTTTTACCGGTGGCGAAAGCCTCAACGTGGTGGATATGCCCGGCTACGGCTATGCGGCCGCGGCCAAATCAAAAATCGCCGCATGGACGGCACTGATCGACGCCTTTCTGCGTGGCCGAAGCAACCTCGCCCGCGTATACGTGTTGGTGGATGCGCGTCACGGTCTCAAATCAGCAGACGACGTTGCTCTTGTTGCGCTTAGTCAGGCAGCGGTCAGTCACCAGATCGTCTTGACCAAATGCGATGCGCTGAAAGCATCCGAGTTGGGAAGCCGTATCGCGGAGGTCGAAGCGGCGCTTGCCAAGCGCCCGGCCGCCTTTCCCACGGTCCTTACAACATCCTCCCGTGACGGTACCGGCATTCCCGAATTGCGTGCGGCTATTGCCCGGCTGCTAGAGGAAAGAGGCAGCTGACGCATTGTCGGTGGGTTTCACTTCGGCTAGAACCGCCGGCACTGCATGCAAAGGCCGAAGCGATGAGCAAAGCCCCCAAGATCGACCCGCTAGAACAGGCCCGCATCCTGTCGGAGGCGTTGCCGCACATGCAGCGCTACGATGAGGAGATCGTTGTGGTGAAATACGGCGGGCATGCCATGGGCCAGGAACAGATGGCGCGCGATTTTGCCCGCGATGTTGTCCTGCTTGAGCAAACCGCGATTAACCCCGTGGTCGTTCATGGTGGCGGTCCGCAGATCGAAGCTATGCTCAAGAAGCTCGGGATCAAGTCGGAATTTGCCGGCGGCTTGCGCATCACCGACGCTAAGACCGTCGAGATAGTCGAAATGGTGCTGGCCGGTTCGATCAATAAACAGATCGTCGGTTACATAAATGCCGCCGGCGGTAAGGCAATCGGACTCTGCGGCAAGGACGGCAACATGGTGCAGGCGCGCAAAGTCAGTCGCACAGTGGTCGATCCGGATTCCAACATCGAAAAAGTCATCGACCTGGGATTTGTCGGCGAGCCGGACAAGGTCGACATCACTATTCTCAACCAAGTGATCGGCCGTGAAATGATTCCAGTGCTCGCGCCTGTGGCAACTTCGGCAAGCGGCGGCACTTTCAATGTCAATGCCGATACTTTCGCGGGAGCTATTGCCGGCGCGCTAAAGGCCAAGCGACTGCTGCTGCTTACTGACGTGCCCGGCGTGCTCGACACTTCGAAGAGCTTGATCACGGAATTGTCGGTCGCCGACGCACGCAAGCTGATCGCCGATGGCACCATTTCCGGCGGAATGATTCCCAAGGTCGAAACCTGCATTTACGCGCTCGACCAGGGAGTGGAGGGCGTCGTCATCATGGACGGCAAAGTTCCGCACGCCGTATTACTCGAATTGCTGACCGACCACGGCGTCGGCACCCTGATGCATCGCTAGTGCTCGAGTGCCGGGGCACCAAGCATCCGCTAGCATGGCTATATGATTCGCGGGCGGCGTCGGCCGGGCGATTCCCATGACACGAAGATTGAAGGTCGGTTACGGCGTTGCGGCTTCAGCGGCCGCATTCATATTGCTGGCCGCCGGATCAGCGCGCGCCGAGCTTATGCTGTGCAATCGCACAAGTTACCGGATGGAAGCGGCAATCGGCCTCGAAAAACGCGCAAATGTCGCGACACGCGGTTGGTTTCTCCTCGACCCAGGCCAATGTCGGCAAGTCGTTGACGGACCACTCGATGCCGACATGGTCTATTTGCATGCGCGCACACCGCCGGTCTACGGCACTGCGCCGCTTCCGCAAGAAGGGCAAGCTGAGTTTTGCATCCGCGAGGGAAACTTCGAAATTGCTAATGCCCGTGGCTGCGCCGCGAGCCAGCAGGCGCACTTCAGCGCAGCAAAGCCATCCGATTCGCCGAAAGGTCCGGTGGTCAATCTCGCGGAAGAAGCCGACTATGACGACGTGCAGGCGCGACTTGCGGGCATTCAGCGATTGCTGACAATCGCCGGCTACGATGCGTATCCGATTGATGGCGTGCAAGGCGCCAAGACATTAGCCGCGGTCACAAAATTCCTGAATGACCGCAAGCTTGCCGCCGATGTTGTGTCGGCACCAAATATCTTTGACGCGCTGATCGAGGCCGCACGTAAGCCAGAGGGTGTTGGCTTCTCATGGTGTAACGAAACAAAATACGCAGTAATGGCTTCACTCGGTATCGTCGAAATGGGCGCGATCGTTACGCGCGGGTGGTACCGCGTGGAGGCTGGCCAATGCGTGCGGCCGGACCTACGCGGCGATCCGCACCGGCTATACAGCTACGCAGAGGCGGTCGATAGCAATGGACGCACGATCAAGCACGGCGACGCACCCCTCGCCTGGGGCGGCACGGTCGCGCTGTGCACACGCGATGGCCGCTTTGAGCTTGCGGACCATAAGGACTGCGCAGCGCGTGGTCTGAATTCCGCCGGTTTTGCCGTCATCGATGTAGGCGGCCAGCCGGCAACGACCGTGCGGTTTAAGGAACCTTAATCCGTGTCAGTAAAGACCCGCCCCGCGCCGCGCGGCTTCGGCCACGTCGAGATTTGGGTGTTCGACCTCGACAATACGCTCTACTCCCATCATCTCAATCTTTGGCAGCAGGTGGATGAGCGCATACGGGCTTATGTCGCTGATTTTCTGAGAGTGTCGAAGGACGAAGCGTTCCGCGTGCAGAAGGACTACTACAAACGCTACGGCACAACGATGCGCGGTCTGATGACCGAACACGGCATGAAGGCGGACGATTACCTCGAATTCGTCCACCAGATCGATCATTCGCCGCTCGAACCAAACCCAGCACTGGGCGCTGCACTGGAAAAACTTTCAGGCCGTAAGCTCATCCTCACCAACGGCACCCGCAAGCACGCTGAAACGGTGATGCAAAAGCTCGAGATCCATCATCACTTCGAAGATGTATTCGATATCGCGGCGGCCGATCTCGATCCCAAGCCGCTGCCACAAGTTTACCAGCGTTTCCTCGCTCGTCACGATGTCGACGCTGCGAAATCGGCGATGTTCGAAGACCTGGCGCGCAACCTGGAGACCCCGCACGCTCTTGGCATGACCACCGTGCTGGTTGTCCCGGACGGGCAGCGCGAAATATTCCGTGAGGCATGGGAACTCGAAGGGCACGATGCGCCCTATGTCGATCATTTGACCGATAATCTCACAGGATTTCTTGAAGCGATTGCCCGTCGTTGATCAGACGGCGGGGACCACCTGCTGCATCAGTACCGCAAGTCCGATTCCGGCGACGCCTGCCCCGACAAGCCGCAATGGTGAGAGGTCGGTATAACGTTGCATGAGCCCGCGGATAATTCCTATGGCGGCGAACGTCACGGCACATTGGATAGCCGCCAGACCAAGCAGATAGGCATAGAGCGGCGTCGGCTCCGCGCCGTAAATCGACTCGCCGAGAGCATAACCGTGGATGGTGCCGACCATTGCGAACAAAACGAGTGCCGTGCCTGCCGGCATCAGTCGTTGTCGAAGCATTAGTGCGCCGAGCGCAATCACCGTAAGCGCCACGAGGATTTCCGCACCCGGCACCGTAGCGCCGTACAAATGCAGCGCGACACCGGTGATCATGGCCAGCACAAATGCGACCACAAGTGCAAACGCTGAGCGATGCAAGGCAGCGAGACAGCCGACCGCAACCACAGCCGCGAAATGATCGAGGCCTATGATCGGATGCCCTAGCCCCGACAAAATGCCTTCCCCAAAAGTCGCCGGTGTACGGCCTCCCATCACATGATGAGCGAAAGCCGGTACAGCACTGAACGCCAGCGCGATCAGGCTCAAAGTCACGCGTAGAAATTGTCGATTCATGCTTGTTTCTCCGGCCGTGAGCTTAGCCCGCTAGGCGCAGCTTGACATCCCCTGCCCCGCCCCCGACAAACCGCAGCCAAATGTGCCGGAGACCCCATGTCCACCGACAAGCTCGCTGCGATTATCGACGAGGCCTTCGAAGGGCGCGACAAGATCGGTCCAAAGACCAAGGGCGCCGTCCGTAAAGCGGTGAATTCCGCGCTGGACCTGCTCGATACCGGGATAGCGCGTGTGGCCGAGCGGAAGACCGACGGCATGTGGCAAGTCAATCAGTGGCTCAAGAAGGCAGTGCTGCTGTCGTTTCGGCTCAACGACATGAGCGTGATCCCGGGCGGTCCAGGCAAGGCTGTGTGGTGGGACAAGGTCGATTCCAAGTTCAAGGGCTGGAACGCTGCGCGCTTTCGCAAAGCTGGATTCCGCGCGGTACCAGGCGCGGTTGTGCGCCGCTCGGCCTTCATCGCGCCCGGCGTGGTTCTGATGCCGTCGTTCGTCAACCTCGGTGCCTATGTTGATTCGGGCACGATGATCGACACTTGGGCAACGGTCGGTAGCTGCGCACAGATCGGCAAAAACTGTCACATCTCTGGCGGCGCCGGCATCGGCGGTGTGCTCGAACCACTGCAAGCGGGCCCGGTGATCATCGAGGACAATTGCTTTGTTGGCGCACGCTCGGAAGTAGCCGAGGGGGTAGTCGTTCGAACTGGCGCGGTACTGTCGATGGGCGTCTATCTCGGCGCGTCGACGCGTATCGTCGACCGCGACACAGGACAAATTACGCAGGGCGAAGTGCCACCCTATTCTGTTGTGGTGCCAGGTTCGCTGCCGGGCAAAAGTGGTGGCCCGGGTCTCTACTGCGCCGTTATCGTCAAGCGCGTGGACGAACGCACGCGATCGAAGACATCAATCAACGAGTTGCTGAGAGACTAAAGGGCGCTACCGCCGTGTCCGCCGACCCCGTTGCCATCGCTCGCGATTTACTACGTTGCCCGTCGGTCACGCCGGCAGAAGGCGGTGCGCTTGCACTTCTTGAACGCCTGCTCAAACAAGCCGGCTTCACAGTGCATCGCATGACATTCCGCGAGTTGGGCACCGACGACGTCGAAAATTTCTACGCCCGCATCGGTACAGCAGCACCCAATCTCGTGTTGGCCGGACATACGGATGTTGTGCCGCCTGGCGACGAAAAGGCGTGGAAGCATCCGCCTTTCTCCGGCGAAGTGGCGAACGGCGAGCTATATGGCCGCGGCGCGGTGGATATGAAGGGTGGTATCGCGTGTGCCGTGGCGGCCGTGCTCGACCATCTCAGCTATCATGGTGGCAAACCGAAGGGCTCGATCTCTTTCTTGATTACGGGCGACGAGGAAGGCATCGCGGTTAACGGCACGCCAAAACTTCTGAAATGGGCGGCTGAGCGCGGCGAAACATTCGATCATTGCATCCTGGGCGAGCCGAGCAATCAGGAAGTATTGGGCGACACCATCAAAATCGGCCGCCGCGGATCGCTCAATGGCCATCTGATCGTCAGCGGCAAGCAAGCGCATGTCGCATATCCGCAGCGTGCGGATAATCCGATTCGCGGACTGGTACGGCTGATCGAGGCCCTACAATCGGAGCCACTCGATGCCGGTAGCGCCCAGTTCACGCCCTCGCATATGGAATTCACCTCAGTCGATGTCGGCAACAAGACCGTCAATCTGATTCCCGGTGAAGCGCGAGCGCGATTCAACATCCGCTTTAATGACAAGCACACGCTGGATTCGTTGAAGAAGCTGGTTGAGCAACGCGCGGTGAAAGCGGCGGCCGGTAAAATAAGATTTTCATTCCAATGGGAGCCATCGAACGCCGGCGTATTTGTGACGAAGCCGGGACATTTCACGGAGTTGGTCGCGAACGCTGTCGCTGAGGTCACTGGACGCAGGCCAGAGCTATCCACAACTGGCGGAACTTCGGATGCGCGCTTTATTACGCAATACTGTCCGGTCGTCGAATTCGGCCTCGTCGGACAGACGATGCATCAGGTTGATGAGCGCGTTCCGGTCGCAGAGTTGCAGACGCTGACGACGATTTACCGCAAGATCATCGATCGCTATTTCGGCCCATAATCTACACTCATCAGGTAAAGCCCGTCAGGCGGCGCGACCTGGCCGCACGCGGCGCGATCACGTGCTTCAAGGGCATTTCCGAGATCGTCCGCGCTCCATTTACCCTCACCCACCGCTACGAGTGAGCCGACGATCGATCGCACCTGGTTGTGCAGGAATGAGCGCGCACTGGCGCTTACATTCACCTGTTCGCCATTACGCTCTACGCTCAGTACGTCGAGCGTCTTCACCGGTGAGTTGGCCTGACACTCTGTAGAGCGAAAGGTCGTGAAGTCGTGCTTTCCGACCAGCCGCTGGGCAGCGATGTGCATGGCCGCGTTATCAAGCGGGCGCGGCACGCGCCACGCACGGCCGGCCTCAAGGGCCAGATCGGCCCTGCGATTAATAATACGATAGAGGTAGTGACGTTTGACCGCCGAAGTTCGGGCGTTGAAATAGTCAGGCACGCGTTCGGCCGCCAGAACAGCAATAGGATGGGGGCGGAGATGCGCATTAAGCGCGTCGCGCACGGTGTCAACATCCCAGTCCTTGGCAAGATCGACATGGGCGATTTGCGCGCGCGCGTGGACGCCAGCATCGGTGCGTCCGGCGCCTTGGACCAAAGTTTTCTCACCCGATAGCGCTTCGATCGCCGCGGTCAGTACGCCTTGAACTGTGGTTTGGTCAGCCTGAATCTGCCAGCCGCAGAACGGAGTACCATCATACTCAACAACCAGCTTAAAGCGCGGCATGATCAGCCAAACCGCACACCGGCTTTGACCGGCGTGCCACGCAGGAATTCATCGGCGCTCATGGGTTGTTTACCCGCGCGTTGGATCTGGACGAGCCGCACAGCCCCGCCACCGCAAGCGATCGTAAGGTTGTTGTCGAGCGCCGTGCCGGGTGCGCCGGCCCCTTCGCCTCTGCTCGAACGCAATACTTTCACCCGCACCCCGTCGAGTTCGAACCACGCGCCAGGAAATGACGACAGGCCGCGGATGTGGTCATGCACGTTATTCCACGGTTTGGTCCAGTCGATGCGGGTCTCATTTTTGGAAATCTTCTCTGCATAGCTCACCCCTGCTTGCGGCTGCGGATTGAGCGCAAGCGAGCCACGCTCGGCGGCCGCCAGCGCGCGCAACATCAGATCGGCACCGAGCCGTGACAGCGCATCATGTAAGTCGCCAGCGGTCGTGTCTGCGCCGATTGGGGTGCGCTCCGCCATGGCTATGGCGCCCGTATCGAGACCCTCGTCCATCTTCATGATCGTGATACCAGTCTCCGCATCGCCTGCCATGATAGCGCGGTTGATCGGTGCAGCCCCGCGCCAGCGCGGCAAAAGCGAAGCGTGAACGTTGAAGCAGCCTAAACGCGGAGCTTCGAGAATGGATTTGGGCAGGATAAGGCCGTATGCAACCACCACCGCCGCGTCAGCGTTGTGCGCACGGAAGATCGCTTGCGCCTCGCCATCTTTAAGCGTTTTGGGCGTGCATATCGGAAGCGCAAGCCGCAGCGCCTCACGCTCGACCGGCGTACGCTGCACATCCATGCCGCGGCCGGCAGGCTTGGGCGCCCGTGTATAGACGGCGGCAATCTCGTGACCGCGGGCTGCGAGCTCGATCAGCGTTGGCACCGAGAAGTCGGGTGTGCCCATGAAAATCAGGCGCATTCAGGCCCCATCACGATCCGGCGCACGCGTGTCCAGTGTCAGCCAATATGATGCGAAGGCTCTTGGTCGTCGGCCAGCGGTTTTGCACCGTCCGTTTTCTTCGCCGCTTTTTTAAACCTCTTCACCACCATGTCACGCTTGAGTTTCGAAATATGGTCGATGAACAGCACGCCATTAATGTGATCGATCTCGTGTTGCAGACATGTGGCGAGTAGTCCATCCGCCTCAATCTCCTGCGGCTTGAGATCGAGGTCGAGAAACCTCACTTTGACAGACTTCGGTCGCTCAACTTCCTCGTAATATTCAGGAATCGACAGGCAACCCTCTTCGTAAGTTGCTTTCTCCTCGGATTTCCAAACGACCTCTGGGTTGATGAAGACCTGCGGCTGCTTCGGCTCGTCTTTCTTCGCAAGATCCATGGTGACGACGCGCTTGGACACGCCGATCTGGATGGCCGCAAGCCCGATACCGGGCGCCGCATACATTGTCTCAAACATGTCGTCGATAAGCGCGCGCAGCGATTTATCGACGGTCTTCACCGGTTCCGATTTCGCCCGCAACCGCTTGTCGGGAATAATGAGGATGTCACGAACCGCCATGATCGCGATGTAAGGGTAAGGGCGAGTGGGGTCAATGCGCCTTTGCCCTTGAGCCACTGGCATAACCGCCCTACCGTTCGCCGTTCGTTCGCTCCTGCCGGCGAATCACGATAGAAGCGCCAAATGTCCGAAACCATCGTCCTCGTGCTCGCTTCGATCATCACTGTTGGCATGGTCGCCATCATTGCTTTGCTGCTCCGGCCGCGCACGCCGATCGTCGACCCTGCCGCCGAGGAGCGCCTGACTGCGCTCAACGCGCGGCTCGATGCCATGGGCAACTGGCTGCAAAATTCGCACACGCAATTGCAACAGACCGTGAATACGCGACTCGACGCGGTATCGCAAAACCTTGGCGAGTCGATGAAGACAACGACAAAGCACACCACTGAACATTTGCAGCAGCTACATGCCCGGCTGGCGGTGATAGACAGCGCCCAGAAGAACATCACAGATCTCGCATCGACCGTGACGTCGCTGCAAAAAGTTTTCGACAACAAGCAACGCCGCGGCGCTTTCGGCCAAGGGCGCATGGAAGCGATCGTCGCCGACGGGCTACCGCAAGGCGCTTACGAATTCCAGTTTACGCTTTCCAACAACAGCCGCCCGGATTGCTGCATTCACATGCCAGACAACCGGCATCTCATCATCGATGCCAAATTCCCGCTTGAGGCGACCACTGCTCTGGAAAATGCAAAGACCGAAGACGAACGACTCCAGGCCATGCGTCAGTTGCGGCAGAATCTCGGCAAACATATCGATGACATTTCCGAGAAATATCTGATTAAGGGCGAGACGCAAGACGTCGCTTTAATGTTCATCCCATCGGAGTCGATGTTCGCTGAACTATACGACGAGTTCGACGACGTGCTGCAGAAGGGCTACCGCGCCGGCGTCATCATCGTTTCACCGTCGCTGCTAATGCTGGCGATTCAGGTAATCCAACAGATCCAGAAAGACGCCCGCATGCGCGAAGCGGCGGACAAAATCCTACAGGAGGTCGGATTGATGATTGACGACGTGCAGCGACTTAAAGACCGCGTCGAAAACCTCGACAGGCACTTCGGCAACGTCAACAAGGATATTGAGCAGATCGTTACGTCAGCCGAGAAAATCCTCAGTCGCGGCGAGAAAATCCAGGGCGTCGAGTTTCGGCGACGAACCGCTGACCGCACAGATCATTCCGGCGCCGATGACACGCAAGCTGGAAGCTGGCGAATAGCGCAATGATCGTTTCGCCCGACGCGCAAACGCGACGGTCATGGTTCGACGCGATGGCGGTTTATTTCAAACCGCGCGTGCTGATCGTCATGTTCCTCGGCTTCTCGTCGGGACTGCCGCTGGCCCTGTCCGGCGCAACACTCCTGGTATGGATGCGCGAATCCGGCGTCGACCTCGGCACCATCGGCCTGTTCGCGCTTGTCGGCACGCCCTACACGTTGAAGTTCTTATGGGCGCCCCTCACCGATGCCCTCGACGTGCCATTGCTATCGCGCTGGCTCGGGCGTCGTCGTGGCTGGCTTGTTTTCACGCAATTGCTGCTGATGGCGACGATCGTATTTCTCGGCTCCTGCAATCCGGCGGTCGCGCCGGGGCTCGTCGCCTTGGGCGCGCTATTGGTCGCAACCGCATCAGCGACCCAGGACATCGTGGTTGACGCCTTTCGCGTCGAAAGCCTCCCGGAAAATGAGCAGGCTGCCGGAATGGCCTCCTACGTCGCCGCCTATCGGATCGGCATGCTGATCTCAACGGCCGGAGCGCTGTTCCTGGTGAGCGCAATTGAAGCCCGCGGCTTCGACAAGCAGGCCGCTTGGCATTGGGGCTATATCGCAATGGCAGCGCTTGTATTGATCGGCACCGTGACCGCGCTCGTGGCCACGGAGCCAGAGCGTTCGGCACAGGCAATGGCCACCCATGGACGCCAAAAAGCGCTCGCGCGCGTAACGGAAGCCGCGGCCGGCGCCTTCAAGGATTTCCTCGGTTATGAGCTAGCCTTCGTCATGCTCTCATTCGTGGTGTTATTCAAATTCACCGACGCATTGTCGGGCGCCATGACCGCACCATTCGTGATTGATCTTGGATTCACGCGTAACGAATACGCAGCAATCGTAAAAGGCGTGGGGCTCGCGGCGCTACTGCTCGGCGGTTTTGCCGGCGGCTTCATCGCCCGCGCCGCCCCACTCGCCGCGAGCCTCTGGATTGGCGGAATCCTTCAATCGATCGCCAACCTGGCGTTCAGCGCACTGGCGATGGTTGGCGCGAACCCAACAATGCTTGCAGTTGCTATTACGGTAGAAAATTTCACCAGCGCCATCGGCACGGTGATGTTCGTCGCCTACCTGTCGGCGCTTTGCCGAAACCCGCTGCACACTGCAACGCAATACGCATTGCTGACAGCATTGGCCGCCGTTGGTCGCACTTATCTATCTTCCGGCGCGGGCTTCATCGCCGAATTGACCGGCTGGGTCTGGTTCTTCGTGATCTGCACGCTTGCGGGTTTGCCGAGTTTGCTGTTGCTGGCCTGGCTACAACGGCACGGGCATTTCAAGCGGCTGGAGTCGAAAAAAGCCTAGGGCCTGCCAGGCCTGACGAAGTGCCATTTTGTGACCACCGCGTCACCGACATGCCACGCCGTCTCTGAACAGAAAAATACTTCAGCGACTACTGCCACCGTCTTGCCGAGCTGGCGGTCCAGACGTACTTTCTTTGTTCTGTCGTCCATCACAACAAGGTGGAAGGTTGCTGGCGGGCTACCCGGGCAGAATTCATCCTTGCCCGCAAACACGCGTGGATGGTCGGCTGTAAGCAGGTAGACGTTGATCCATGTGCCATTGGGATGCTGGTGACGAAAGAAACGCAGCTTCCCGCTGATCACGTCGCCTTGCTTAAGCGTCACTTGTGCAAGCGACGGCTCGCTCGCCGTGACCAGAGCAAACAAAGCCATGGCGGAAGAGACGCGCCTTAGAATCAAAACAAGGTCCGCTGCTTGATTGCGGCGGTGAGCGTCCCGTCATCGAGGTAATCGAGCTCTCCGCCAACCGGGACGCCATGCGCAAGCCGCGTGACTTTCACATTCGCGTCCTGCAACAGCTCGGTGATGTAGTGAGCGGTGGTCTGGCCATCGACCGTAGCGTTGAGCGCCAGTATCACCTCCTTCACCGGCGTCTCGTGCGCCCGTGAGATCAGTGTGTCGATCGCAAGGTCCTGCGGCCCAACGCCATCGAGGGGCGAAAGCGTGCCGCCGAGCACATGATAGCGACCGTTGATCGCGTGTGCGCGCTCCAATGCCCACAGGTCGGCGACGTCGGCGACGGCAACGATAATGGAGGCATCGCGCCTGTTATCGGTGCAAACCGTGCAGGGATTCTGCGTGTCGATATTACCGCAGACCTTGCAGATTTCGATCTTTTCCATCGCCGTTTCGAGCGCGGCGGTGAGCGGCGCCATCAGCAATTCGCGCTTTTTTATGAGATGCAGCGCCGCGCGCCGCGCGGAGCGTGGACCCAATCCCGGCAGCCGCGCTAACAGCTGGATCAGGCGCTCGATTTCGGGTCCGGCGACGGCGGTGGGCATTACGTCAAATTTAATCCCGGTGGCAGCGGAAGGCCGCCGGTAACAGCCTTCATCTTTTCCTGCAGCACGGCTTCCGCTTTGCGCCGTGCATCGGCGTGCGCAGCCACCATCAGGTCCTCAAGAACTTCTTTTTCCGATGGCTTAAGCAACGAGTCGTCGATCTTGACGCCTTTGAGGTCGCCCTTGGCGGTGATCGTTATCGAAACCATGCCACCGCCGGCCGCACCTTCTACCTCGATCTGATCCAGCTCGGCCTGCATGGCCTGCATCTTGGATTGCAGTTGCGCGGCCTGCTTCATCAGGCCCAAGAAGTCTGCCATCGGTCTATTTCCTTTTGCGCATAATCTTTTCTGACAACCGATCTCCGCTTTTCGGGATCACGCGCGCTAGTCCTCGTGTTCTCCGTCAAGACCAGAATCTGAAGCGCCCTCGCCGCCCTCCGGCACATTTTGCGTCACGCCGACGATTTTGGCGCCTGGGAAGCGGCTAAGCACGGCCTGGACCAGTGGATCGTTCTGGACACCGCGTTCGATCTCGGCCTGCTGGGCGTCCGCCTGCGCGCGCATTGTCGGCGCGCCCTCTTCCTTAGAAACGACAACGATCCAACGCTTCCCGGTCCATCCGGTAATTTTTCGCTGAAGGTCGTGCACCAGCGTTTTCGGCGCGCTCGGCTCGAGAGCGATCTCGAGCTGGCCATCCTCACAGCGCACCAGCCGAACATCGCGTTCCAGCGCCATCTTGGCAGCGATGTCGCGCTTGTCGGCCGCAAGCGCGATCAACTCGTCAAATGAACCGATGGAAAGCATTTGTACAGCGGCGGCGGCGTCCAGTTGCGCAATCGGGTCATCCGCCGGCCGCGGCGACACCGCGGCGGAAGAGCGCGTCGAACCGCGCGGTGCGTCGTAGCGCGGAGCAAAGCTTTGTGCCTGCGCGCCTCCACCATTGCCCTGTGGGCGCGCTGGCGCCGCACCGTTCTCGCTAAGTGAGCGAACCACTTCATCTGGCGTCGGCAGATCGGCGGCGTACGCGATGCGCACCAATACCATTTCGGCCGCTGCGACCGGCCGGCCGGATGCCTGCACCTCAGAAACGCCTTTCAGCAGCATCTGCCAGGTACGCGACAGTACGCGCATGGATAACTGGGCCGCGATAGCACGACCGCGTGTGCGCTCGGCCTCCGAGAGTGCAACGTCATCGGCAACAGCGGGAACAATTTTGACGCGGGTAACGAAATGGGTGAACTCGGCAAGATCACCCAAAATTACCGCTGGATCAGCACCGATGTCATATTGCTCGCGCAATTCCTTCAGTGCGACAGCAACGTCGCCTTTCATCAAGGCTTCAAACAGGTCAACCACGCGCACGCGATCGGCCAAACCAAGCATCTGCCGCACATCCTCGGCCCGCACTGGGCCTGCGGCGTGCGCTATTGCTTGATCGAGCAACGAGAGTGAGTCGCGCACCGACCCTTCCGCAGCGCGCGCTATCAAGGCTAGCGCTGCCGGATCAACCCCGACCATCTCTTTCGTGGCGATGCCTTCCAGGTGTTTCACCAGTAAGCCGGCGTCAACGCGGCGCAGATCGAATCGCTGACAGCGCGACAGCACTGTCACCGGTACTTTACGAATTTCGGTCGTAGCGAAGATGAATTTGGCGTGTGGTGGCGGCTCTTCCAGCGTTTTTAGCAGCGCATTGAACGCGGCCCCGGACAGCATGTGGACTTCGTCGAGAATATAGACCTTGTAGCGCGCGCTCATCGGCGCATAGCGGATGGCGTCGTTGATCTGCCTTACGTCTTCGACGCTGTTGTGGGAGGCGGCGTCCATCTCGAGCACGTCTGGGTGACGACTTTCGATGATGGCCTGGCAATGGACGCCCATTACCGGCATTTTAATGGTGGGTTCTTTCACCGAACCATCAGGCAACTCGTAATTGAGAGCGCGCGCGAGGATTTGCGCGGTTGTAGTTTTGCCGACACCACGTACGCCGGTGAGAATCCAGGCTTGCGGGATGCGGCCACTCTCGAATGCATTCGAGATGGTGCGCACCATGGCGTCCTGGCCTATCAAATCATCGAAACTTGCGGGTCTATATTTACGCGCGAGCACGCGGTAGCCGTCTCCCGGCGCATCGGCCGGAGCGGTACTGGGGGTAGCGGATTTTTTGGGCTCGCTCATTGTGCCATCCGCTTCGCCGCCGCGCCGCGCGCGGACTCATTGCAAACCAATCAAGGAATAGGTGGGAGGCTGACGAGCGACCCGAACCGCGCTCGTTAGGGCTGCTTCCTTCCGGACCTGACCCGGTTGGCGAGTGGCTCGTCCACTGCCAACCTCCCGCGCCTTATATCGGGCCTATGGACGTGGAAAGCAAGCAGTCCAGCCACGGCTACCGTGGCGCGGGCTTGACCGGCCGACGCATGTGGAGATTCTGCTTGTGGAAATGTCGCAGGGAGGCCGAGTTCGAACGCGGCTAGATAAAATCCATGGAATCAGCATGGTCGCTCCATCCCCAGTTGGCACAGGATTCGGTCCCAGTTGGCGACCTGACACTGACCCGCGTTCTGCTGGCGAACGACGCCAATTATCCTTGGCTGATCTTGGTGCCGCGGTTACCCGCGCTCGTCGAACTCACCGACCTCGATGAAAACGCGCAGGTCCAATTGCTCGGGGAAGTCTCGTCATGTGTCCGCGCGCTAAAGAGCACGACTAAATGCGACAAACTCAACATCGCAATGCTCGGAAACCAAGTACCGCAACTGCACGTACATGTGATTGCGCGTCAGCGTACCGACGTCGCCTGGCCGAAGCCAGTGTGGGGCGTAGTGCCCGCGCTTGCCTACAAGAAAGACCGGCAAGAGACGTTGCTAGGTTCACTGCGGCAGCTTCTCAAGCCTGTTCAATTAGGTAGTCGGGGATAGTGAACCTTGCGGCGAGTAAGAGGTATATTGCTTCTCTTCGACCAACTCTGAATTCATGAGCTTGTTGATCTGTCGCTTCAGCTTTGCTCGCTCGTCGTTGTTGATGTAAATCGAACGAGCAAGCGCGATGAACTGTTGGTCAAACGAACTCTGCGCTTCCTTCGCGCGAATCTGGTCCTCAATTTCCCAAAGACGCTCGTTCACTACCTTTAGTGCCAGTTTGACCGGAGCCACGCTTTCCGAAACGGACGACGCGTCAACGACTTTATTCAATGCGGCAAGCTCACGCTGGACGTTGGCAATGGCGTCTGCCGACGAAAGCCGCTGCTGCTTGATTTCAAGGATGGTTATTTTGTCGATGAGCTCGCCCCACGACAAAGCTACCAATGGCACATTTCGGTGAGCTGACTCAGCCACGGAAATACCTACTCCCACGCATCCACGCCGCAATTGATGGACGGCACCACGCAATACTGATAGCAGAAGAGTAAGCAAAATAAGCAATTTCTTGCAAGGATCGCTCGCGTCGCGCGCGGTTGACACCGACAGCCCAGCCAGAGTGGGTTACCAGCTTTGGTTCTGCCGAATATCTCCATGCCCCCCACGCGCAAACGCATTCTCGTCATCTCACTGCGTCGTATTGGCGATCTGCTGTTAACAACACCGTTGATCCGCAGTCTGCGCCGCGCTTTCCCGGATTTCGGAAATTGATGTGCTTGTATTCCGCAATACCGTCGGCATCATCGATGGCAATCCCGACATCAATCGGGCCCTCACTTTATCGCAAAGACCGACGATGTCGGAAAGCGCCCGCCTCCTCACGCATCTTTGGCGGCGCTATGACGTCGCGATTTCGACCCAAAGCGGTGACCGGCCGACCATCTTTGCTTTTGCAGCCGGACGGTTGCGGGCAGGCGTGACAACCGGAGACGACCCTTGGCTCGCGCGCACGCTAAAGAAAATAGCGCTGCATCGGGCCCTTCCCGCTGACGAAAAACTTCATCGCGTCGAGCAGATGCTTCGCCTTGTAGACTTGCTTGGAATTCCGCGGCTGGGAGAACTGGTTTGCCCCGCCGCAACCCCGCCTTCGAAAATTGCAGCAGGTGGCAACTATGCCGTGATCCACGCGGCGCCGATGTTCTCCTATAAGGAGTGGACACGAGAGGGTTGGCGTACACTCGCCGCCGGTCTTGCAAAACGCGGCCTGACGGTGATTGCGATTGGCGGGCCTGACGACGCTGAACGGCGCTATCTCGAAAACATCTGGCAGGGCGTCACTTCCGTTCATCAAGTGAATTTCGCCGAGACGATGTCGCTGCTGTCCGATGCGCGGGTCTATATTGGCCCTGACACGTCGGTGACACATCTTGCCGCCGCGGCCGGTTGTCCGACGGTGGCCCTATTCGGACCGATGGATCCGCGCGTATGGGGACCGTGGCCGGTCGGCGGCCTTCCCACGCCGTGGGAGGCAAGCGGGACGATCCAGAACCGCGGCAATGTCGCAATCGTGCAAAATCCTTTGCCTTGCCTGCCTTGCACTTTCGAAGGGTGCGAACGTCATATTGGCAGCCGTAGCGCTTGTCTCGATGAACTCAAGCCCGAGCAGGTATTGGCGGCCGTCGACCGCGCACTCGCTTGACCACGTCGTGCTGCCATTTCAAGCTGACGCGACTGTCATCGCACCGGAGTAACGCATGGTCTTCCGCATTGCCGTCGTGCAGCCGATCGCCAATCCGATCGAAGAAGCCGAAAAGAACATTGCCGACGCTGTGGGCTTCATCGCTCGCGCCAAGGCGGAGGGCGCCGACTTCGTCTGCTTTCCGGAAACGTATCCCGGGCCGTGGCGAATGCCTGCGACATTCGATCCGACACCGGCACTCGCCGAAGCCGCCGCCAAGCACGGCATCAATGCGGTTTACGGCACTATCGAACCGCTAAGTCACAACGAAGGCACAGCACACAATCTAATCTGCATGGCCTATGGCGACGGCCGAGCGCCGGTCTCCTACCGCCGTACGCATCCGAACGGGCCATGGATCTATACAGGCGGGCAGTGGTGGGAATTCCAATATGTCCCTGGCAACGAGTTCCCGGTGTTCGACACACAGCAGGGCAAGGTTGGACTGGCGATGTGCAGCGAGGCCTACATGCCGGAGGTAACGCGTGCGCTAGCGTTGCGTGGCGCCGAATTGATCTTTATGCCGGCCGGGACCGATAAGCGGAGACTATGGGCAACCTGGCGCAACTTGATCTGGTCTCGCGCTATAGAGAATCTCGCCATCGTCGTTACCACGCAAAATCTGTTCAGCCATGCCGAGCGCGGGCTCGCCATGGTGGCAACGCCAGAGGAAATTCTGTTCGAGAGCACCGCCGCCGGCATGTTTGTCGTCGACGTAAGCCTCAACCGGGCGCGCGAAATGCGCACGACGACCGATAGCGTTACGTCCGCACTGAATTTCGGCGCCAAGCAAGGTGTGCTGGGACCGCAATGGCAACGCCCGGAATTGCGTGAAGTCATGTACCCTCGCGGCGAAGCGGCAGAGTAAGGATTGCACGCGTGAAGTCGTCGTGCGAATTTGTACGACGCATGCCTTTTCGCCCCGATCTAGGTCCAAAGCCCCGTCTCGGATATTCCGACAGCCGCATAGAACGCGCGGCCGAATCGCGTCCAGACGCCTCGGCCATCGCCGCGCTTTTGCGCGACCCGGCCGCGGGAACCTATGTGATCGGCGGCGATTGGATCGTGATGAAGAAGGGCGCGCCGCTCAACGAGCCTCTGTTTACACTGGCGGAGGCCCAAGCTCTTTCTGGAGCAACAGAAACAATTTTCCTCGGATTACTCAACGGCGCGCCTCGCTTCGGTCATGGGCTCACACCACAAGCGGCGGACGCACTGAAGGCACGCGACGGTTTGTTTGTGACCGATTTGCGCTCAATTGCAGTACAGGGCTTGGTTGCGGTCGAACACCTTCCGCCAATCGCCGAGGCCAAGGCTGTGTTGCATTGGCACGCGCGCCACCGTTTCTGCCCGAACTGTGGTGCCCCTACGCGGTCGACGTCGGGCGGATGGCGGCGCGATTGCCCGCAATGCAAGGCTGAGCACTTCCCTCGCACCGATCCGGTCGTGATCATGTTAGCGACTGACGGCAAGCGGTGCCTGCTTGGGCGTAGCCCGCGTTTTGTCCCGACGATGTGGTCGTGCCTCGCCGGTTTTGTCGAACCGGGCGAATCAATCGAAGACGCCGTCCACCGCGAGACGCGCGAAGAAGCCGGCATCAGCTGTGGGCGCGTTGTTTATTTTGCCTCCCAACCTTGGCCGTTTCCGACATCTTTGATGATCGGCTGTCACGCCGAAGCACTGACGCACGATATCGTGGTCGATCGCGAGG
The DNA here is from genome assembly GCA_963810585.1 of uncultured Alphaproteobacteria bacterium. Lineage (GTDB taxonomy): Bacteria > Pseudomonadota > Alphaproteobacteria > Rhizobiales > Xanthobacteraceae > Pseudolabrys. The sequence goes on along the minus strand of CAWENV010000001.1, from coordinate 2,058,682 downwards.
AACTGGAAGACGCGCGCTGGTTTAGCAAGGATGAGATCGAGGCCATGCTGATGAGCAAACACCCGCAAGGGCTCAGCACACCGCCGCCCATTGCGATCGCGCACCATATCATCCGCGCCTGGGTGGAGGACGAGATCAGCTTTGACTGAACGCGCGCACAAAAATCCGAAAATCCTGTGCGCTGGCATCGCAGTGCAGGACATCGTTATGCGCGTAGAAAGCTTTCCCGCGCCCGGCACCAAGGTGCCAGCTAGCGAATTCATCATTACAGGCGGCGGCTGCGCCGCCAATGCGGCGGTGACGATCGCGCGGCTCAACGGACGCGTGGCGTTCGCGGGGCCGCTCGGCGGCGGCGCGGATGCTGTCAGCAATCGCATTATCGCCGACCTCAGCAAAGAGGATGTTGACTGCAAAGGAGTCGCACGCGTCGATGGCGGCACAGCGTCAGTGTCATTGATCCTGCTTGACGCGACGGGTGAAAAGACAATCGCTACACGCCGTGGCGTTAATCTCGGCGGCGTACTGCCGAAGGATGCCGCCAGACTGGTGGCGGATGCTGATGCCGTCCTGGTGGATAATCGGTTTCCGGAGTTCGTCACAGCAGTGTGCCGAGCCGCGCATGAGCGCAAGATTCCTATTGTGATCGACCTCGACCAAGCGACCAAAGTGGACAATCACTTGCTCGCGCTTGGCACGCATGTGGTGTCGTCAGCAGAAGCCTTGTTCGGAACAACGGGCCTCAAGGATTATGGAGGCGCCCTCAAGAAACTCGCCGCGCACATTTCCTGCTTCCTTGCTGTTACGGACGGGCCGAAGGGGGTCTATTGGCTTGAGCGCGGCGAGCTGCGCCACTTGCCTGCTTTCAAAATTAAAGTGATCGACTCGCTTGGTGCCGGCGACGCCTTTCACGGCGGTTTCACCCTGGCCCTGGCGGAAGGGCGCGAGCTTCCAGACAGTCTGCGCTTTGCCAGTGCCACAGCAGCGCTCAAATGTACGAAATTCGGCGGTGCCTCCGGCGCTCCGACGCGCGCGGAAGTCGACACGTTCCTGACAGAAAACGGCTGAGAGCCTTATTTCTTAGATGGACACGGGGCGCCGCAAGGCGCGCAGGCGCCGGCAAAATCCTCTGGCGACACTGCGCGGCCACTCGACGGACTCGTGAGATGATCAGACAAAATGGCCGAAACGCCCAGCAGCACCACGAAGATATAAACAGTGCGCATCAGCTATTCCCTCGACAATCCGAATAACGGCCGCAGACGGATCCCGATCAGGCAACCGGGCAGCGCGGCCAGAAACCAGATCCACCCGTGCAGCGAGCCGGAAGCAACGCCACCAACGAACGCACCGATATTGCAACCGAAACCGAGGCGCGCACCCCAACCCATCAGCAAGCCGCCAATCCCCGCCGCGATCAGTGATTTCATAGGCGGCCAGGCTCCGCCGGCGAAAGGTTTGGTCGCCGCAGCCGCCGCCATGGCGCCGAAGATCATCCCGAAATTCGTGAGACTGGAGGTGTCAGACAGTACGGACTCCGCGAGCGCATGCTTGGGCCCCGGCCATTGCCAAAAGGCCGCATGCGACAGATCAAACCCGAGTGCAGTGGCGGCTTTTGCGCCCCATACCGTGTAGCCGAATGTAACACTCCACGGATGGCCGCCGGCTGCGAAAACCGCGACGCACAACATTCCGATGGCGATGCCGCCAATTACATAGTTGCGTGATGGCACGAAATTGGCGTCACGCTTGCGCGCCACCACGATGATTAACGCTGCAGCGATCGCAATACTCACAAGCGTCGCCGCAAGCCCGCCCCAAGGGCCGAGATAATCGGAGGCCAATATCGGATCCACCCCGCCGAGCGCGAGAAAAGCCGGCAATGCCAGGCTGCCGAATACGCTCCCGATAACGAAGAACAACAACGCAATCAGCATACGTCCGGAACCGCCGCCGACTGTGTAGAGCGTGCCGGAACCGCAGCCATTGGCGAGTTGCATGCCGATTCCAAACATGAAAGCACCGACTATTAGCGAAGGGCCAAGCGGCGCAATAGCCCCGCCATATTTTGGAGTCAGCGCGGCGACCGGCACTACAACGAGCGCACAGATTGCGATCACGATCAGTCCACCAAGCAGGCCGCCAGCCTCCCCGCGTGTCAGAAACCGCCGCCACGACGTGGTGTAGCTGAATTCAGCTTTGAGAAATGCAACTCCGAGACCAAAGCCGCCGACAATGAGGGCCGCAGAAGCCGGCTGATGGTCGAGCAACACCAGCGCGATCAGGATCGCCGTAGCCGCAAGCGCGAGCCCGAGGAAAAGTCGATCGATGTGAACGGCGCCCGAACCGGACGCGGCCAAGCTTGCCGTGGACATGGAAACTCCAGAGCGCAGGTCAGGACCCGAGGCCAATGGCCTTTTTCAGATCGTCCCATTTTGTGCGCGAGGATTTAATCGGCCGGCTTGCATTGCTGGTCCACTCAACCATTGATCCGGCATAGAGCCTTGTTTCTTTCCGGCCAAGTAACTCGTGCAGTACAAACCAGTTGGTCGCCGCCCAGTGACCCGTGTTGCAATAACTGACCGCCGGACCGGCCGGTACCGCGTTGGCTATGACGGCAAGCTGGGCCGTCGGCCTCAACCGGTTGGTACTGGGGTCGTAGAACTCTGCGCTGTCGATGTTTAACGCGCCAGGAATGTGACCATAGGCCTGCGAGGCAGGCGCCTTCTCTTTGCCTAGGAAGAATGAGGCGGGCCGTGCATCGACGAGCGTGGCACCGCCCTTCCCTTCGATGGTCTCAACGTCCGAGGCAAGCGCCAGAATACTTTTGTCGACCACTGCCGTGAAAATCTTCGGCGATGCCGCTTTTACGCCGCTCTCAACTGGGAGATCCGCTTGCCGCCACGCGGCGATACCGCCGTCAAGGATCGAGACATCCTTCACGCCGACATATTTCAGCGTCCAGTAGGTACGCGTCGCGGAACCGAAATCGAGCGCGTTCACGCCCGCCGGCACCACCACGACGTGACTGTCTTCGTCGATTCCGAGATCACCGATAAGCTTTTCAAGTTCCGGCACCGTCGGCACCATGAACGGCACATCGTTTCGAGTGACTCGCCACCCGGCTTTGTCGTAGTCGCTGTGAACACTTCCGGGAATGTGCGCGGCTGAATATGCCTGCGCACCACCACCATCAATTGCCGAACGTATATCGAGAACGATCACCACCGGATCGGAGCGATGGGCGTCGAGCCATTGCGCAGTTACCAGCGGTTCGGCATGCACCCCTGCAACTGAAGCTGCCAGTGCGGCGCTAAACAGCAGGGCGGCACCAAGACGGCGGACGGCATATGCGGGGTTGAAGCGAGATAATGTTTTCATGGCATGGACTTCGAAAATTTGGCGACACCAGATTGTCCTTGAAATAGAATATTTTTCTATATAAAGACAGATGTGGCAGACAAATAAGAATAATATTCTTTATTTCTGAAACACCGTAGAAACGGCGTTCCAAATTTAGAGGTACAAAAGAATGGACGCTATCGACCGAAAGATCCTCGCCGTCGTCCAACAAGACGCTTCACTCTCGGTCGCCGAAATCGGCCAACGCGTCGGGCTGTCATCAACGCCCTGCTGGAAGCGATTGCAGCGGCTGGAAGCAGACGGTGTCATCGTTCGTCGGGTCGCGATTATCGACCCCGAAAAAGTCGGCCTTGGCATCACCGTGTTCGTGTCCATCGAGACCGGCGACCATTCGCAAGACTGGCTCAAACGTTTCGCGGATTTGGTCAGCGCAATGCCTGAAGTGATGGAGTTCTACCGGATGGCTGGCGACGTCGACTACATGCTGCGTGTAGTCGTGACCGACATTGCAGGGTACGACTTATTCTACAAAAAACTGATCGCTACGGTGCCGCTGAAGAACGTCACCTCACGATTTGCAATGGAACGAATCAAATCGACCACAGCGCTCCCGATCTCGGAAACCCAATAAACTTCAGCGGCGTCAGCTGCAGGCAACGCCGTTGTAAACTGGCGGCGTGATGCGCGGGCTCATGTACATCTGGTCCGAGAGCGTAATCGGGCCCGTGATGTGGTTAAAGCCGGTGTAGCCGGTGACCGGGGCATACGTATAGCTCACTTCGCTGAATACCAGAGATGAATTCGGCACGGCCAAAGCTGAAGGTATAACAATCGCTGAGCCAGGCGCTCGCGCGGTGACCCCCGTTGAGGCCGCGCCCCAGGCCACCGTTGCCGCGCCGCCCGCATCAATTTTTATACAGGACACCTTGGTTGCCAAAGGGCCCGAATAAGGCGTCATAATCGCATTTGACGCATTCATAATATTAGCCATGTCAGCGGTGACGAGCGTTTGGGATTGTGCCGTCAGGTTAGCGAGCGCTCCGGCGGTCAGCGTGACTTTGCGATCGGCAGCTACGCCATCCGAAATTTCGACGCAACCAATATAAAGTGCGAGCATCAGTGGCGCGAGAAGCGCAAATTCGAGCGCAGATACGCCGCGCCGGTCACGGGCAAAACGACTTAACAGCTGTGGCATTCGAAATGTCATCACATTCATGACGCACCACCTAATGACAATTGGTCGAAGTGGCCCCGTTCGAGAAGGGTTCGTTACAGAAAACTGCCGTCGCCACCAGCAGGCGATTGTTGTTGCTCAGGTTGGATAGATTATTGCCGAGCAGCGAAACATAGATCGGCCATTGGTAGTACAGCGTGACGACCTCGATATCGCCGGCCTGGCCCGGGCTATAGTTGAGTTTTGTGGTATCGATTTGCCCATTGGTGACTGGCGGCGCGGCAGTAATTGCGCTGAAGCTGGTGTAGGTCTTGACGTCGACATAAACGCCGTTGGCACAATCAAACAGACCATAGATGCGCGAGCAAACGGCGTTCTTGAAGTCGTCCTTGCTAAATCCTGATGACTGGGCATTGCCAGTCATGATCAACCGCGACGAATCTTGCACCGCGGTTTCAAGCGTCTGTCCAGCAAAGAACACGAGCGCCGTCTCCAGAATGGCGAAAGTCAGCGCCAAAAACGGGAGCGCCACCAGACCAAACTCGACGGCGGCTGCGCCGTCCTGCTGGCGCACAAATCGGCGCGCCAAACGAGTTGGCAACAACCGGTAGACACGAGTTGCAATCTTGCTTTGCGTGAGTTGGAGCATGACAAACGTCTCGATTGCTGAACGGTGCCGTAACACCGAAATTCATAGCAAGGACGCGTTGTCTATTTCTTGCCAAAACCCTAAGGAGCACTGTTATCGCATTAAGCGATCGCTAACCGTATTGGACCCCGCGAAGGGCCGCTAGTAGCTAGCGCGGTTGCGTCGCACTTTGAGCCTGGCCGTTGCGGGCGCCGCTCTGTGTCAATGTCGCATTGAAGTACGCGGGCGAGTCGCCAAGCGTAATACGGTGTTCACAATCCGGGGCGCAGCTCAAGGTTTCGCGCTCGATACCCTTGTAGACGACAACCATGTCATCGGTTCCGGCACCGACCACCTGGACAGATTTGTTCATGACGATACGACCTGCCCGATCAAGCGCCACCAGATTGGTGGCGCCGTAGCCCTTGCCCGTAATGACCAGAACACCCCCACTCTGAAGGGTGGCGTCAGCGATCAGGGGATTTCCGATGACGATAGTAGCAATCCGATCGGGCAAATGCATAATTTGCGCCTGATCGACGTTGATCGTGAGCGTGTCGGCGTGCGCCGGCATCCCGACAAGGCCAGCAACGGCAAATGACAAGACCCAAAAGCCCGACAGCCGTCTGTACCGCCTCCACAAGGCTAACATTGCGCTCTCCAGAAGACTACGCGCAGCAACAACACCGTAGGACGAACATCAACGGTATGCCAATGCTCAAGTTGACTTCAAATTGGTGAATGAAGTGCAAAGAGTTCGCGAATGGTGCGGTAAAAATCAGCGCTGAAAGGGATACAGCATCTGGGCGCCGAAGCTTTCCGGAAAACTCGAATCATCGACGCCGTAGCTGTCTGGCAGAGTTTTTTCAGGCATGTAGAAGGTCCCGAACAGGAGATCCCAGATCGGAAATGTACCGGCGAAATTTCTGGAGCCGCCGCGGTCTGCCGCAGTGTGGTGCCAGCGGTGAAAGACGGGGCCGGCGATCACATACTTGAACGGCCCCAGGGTCCAATTCAGATTGGCATGCACAAACGCCGACGTGGCAGTGGTAAACGGGCCGACCCACAGCATCACGTTGGGCGAGATGCCGGCCAACAGCAAGCCAACATCGACGAGGACCGTGCCGAGAAAAATGTTGACCGGATGAAATCGTGCCGCGGAAATCCAGTCGAGCTCTTCCGAGGAATGGTGCACGGCATGATATTTCCATAGGCCGTCGCGGTGAAAGCCACGATGAATCCAGTACGTCAGAAAATCCGACACGACGACAAAGGTGATCGCCTGAGCCCATAAAGGCATCTGCGCCAGTGGGCCGAAACCGTCGTCGTAGAAGTTGATCAAGGCCTCGGCGCCATGAATGCCGTAGAGGTAGGCGGCGCCCATCACCATCAGCCCGATACGGACAAAACGTGCCGCCAGCGGAATCAAAAACCAGTAGCAGACGTCGGTAACGATCTCGCGCTTGCGCCACCAGGGACGACCGGGATTGCAGGCCGACCAGTGCGACAGCACCGCAAATACAATGCCGAATGCGATCGATATGGGGATCAGCTTGAGTACGGTTTCTCCAGAGACCTTAAGGACAGAAAGCATCTCTGCGAGCATGGCCGGCGACCTATATGGCGCGTGTCTAGGCCGACCCGGTATCGGAGGGCGCGGTTAAGATGACGTGAATTGAGGTCTAAAATGAAAAACTATGTATTCGTATCGCTAGTGAATGATTTCCGAAGTATAAAAATGATTTACATTTTGTTAACTGTAATATTTCTCCTGCCATATCTCATTAACTACACTGCTTAGGCAGCTTATATACTCAACAAACCACTATTATTTTTCGATCAAATTAACCTGCACGCAAGACCTGGTCGTTTACGTTTTAAAAATGATCCGCCGCAAGTGGGATGCCGAACCGGCCACCGGGATCAGCTCTGCGAACTGCGTATGGATGTAGGGAGCTCTTGATGTGCAAGGTTTTCGTACGTTTTCTAAAGGAAGAATTGGCCGCGACTGCGATTGAATACGGTCTCATCGCCGCCGGCATTTCAGTTGCGATTATCGCGGTTGTTAATGGCCTTGGCAGCAACCTGAACACCAAATTCAGCACGATTTCGACCCAGCTGAAATAATTGACCTTGGTCACATCAATGCAGGGCTCCGGCCGCCGCTGGGGCCTTTTGCTTTTGGTATCCGTTGCTAACCGAACGGCAAGCTTGCACGGCGTAATGTCAACGCTAGTCGCGTGAGACCTAGTGCCAGGAATGTGTGGTCATGTTGGTGACGGACGTAGTTAGGCTTCTGCTGTTCCCCGCCCTGATGGCGTTCGCCGCGTCGAGCGATCTTTTTACGATGACCATTTCCAATCGGCTATCGCTAGCGCTTGTCGGCGCATTCTTCGTGCTGACACTAATGACTGGCTTGAGCCTTCCTGCCCTCGGCATGCATCTCGCTGCGGCGGCGATGGTGTTGGTGATCGCGTTCATTTTCTTTTCGCAGGGCTGGATTGGTGGCGGCGATGCAAAGCTCGCTGCTGCAACCGCCTTGTGGTTTGGTTTCGACTATCTGCTGGACTATATGATTTACGCGTCGCTCTTTGGCGGCGCACTAACGTTGGCGATACTTCAGTTTCGCAAGTTTCCGCTCCCGGCAGTACTTGCCCGCCAAGGCTGGATTCTCCGTCTGCATGAAACCGGCGCCGGCGTACCGTACGGCATCGCACTCGCAGCAGCAGCGCTTGCTGTTTATCCGAGAACCGGTTGGATGCCCGCGTACGGCCTCTAGATTTAACGGCGTTAGCGCAGCAATACAATATTAACTCGATTTAGATACCGCTCCTTAACCATACCTTGACCTTTAGCTGGTGAAATCCGGTGCAAGCGGCCGCATCGGCGGCCATGTGATTTTCGCGGCCAAGCCGGCCATCTTGTCACGGTGAGAGTGGGCGTATGAAAGCTGCACGAGTTGTAGTGCTGACTGTCGCCATAGGAGCGGGTGGCGTTGCCGCCATGCTGGCTGGCCGGTCTGACAAGCCTCCTGAGCCCAAGGCGGAGGCGCCTAGGTTCGACACCGTCGACATTCTGGTCGCCAAGTCTGACATTCCCAGAGGTCAGACCATTTCACCTGCAGACATGCAGTGGGAGGCGTGGCCGGCATCGAGTGCCGGTGGAAACTTCATTCGCAAGACTGACCGGCCTAAGGCCTTCGACAATCTTACCGGCATGCTCGTGCGCGCGCCTTTTGTCGCCGGCGAACCGATTCGTGAAGCAAAACTTGTAAACGCCAAAGGCTCCGGCTTCATGGCCGCGATCCTACCAAGCGGCATGCGCGCCGTTTCCACGCAGATTTCACCGGAAACCGGGGCAGGTGGTTTCATCCTGCCGAATGACCGCGTCGACGTAATCCTCACCCCACGCGGCAGCCGCGACGCCGACAAGGGAGGCGCGGCCAGCAGCGAAACCATTCTTCGCAACATTCGAGTCCTGGCGATCGACCAAACTATCGAAGAAAAAAATGGCCAGAAGGTTGTGGTCGGCAAGACCGCAACGATCGAGCTTTCGTCAAACCAGGCGGAAACTTTGGCACTGTCGCAGCAGCTCGGCACGTTATCGCTCGCGCTGCGCAGCATTGCTGATGCGTCTGGCGATGATTTCGAAAACAGACGAGCCGGATTCGCGCCGTAATATCAATGTTGTCCGGTTTGGCGTGAGCACCACGACCACACCACGATGACCGATTGGGGGACCAAGGGGATATGGCGATCAGGACATTGAACCGTACCGCCGCACTGGGGGCACTAATTGTAGTCGCTGGTATGGCACCAATCGCCCCAGCAATTACGGCTGAGGCAGGAATCCGCACGCCCGTCATTCAGGTGGCTGCGAGCGAAGCAACTTCGCGTGCAATTCCGCTCGGAATAGGCAAATCGGTCGCCATAGATTTGCCGACCGACATCAAAGATGTGCTGGTTGCTGACCCTAAAGTTGCAAATGCTGTCGTCCGCTCTTCCCGTCGGGTCTACATGATCGGCGTTGCGGTTGGCCAAACCAACATTTTTTTCTTTGACGCGGAGGGAAAGCAGATTGCCGGTTTCGATATCGCGGTTACCCGCGATCTCAACGGCGTGCGCGCGGCTCTCAAACAGACATTGCCTGATTCCGACATCCACATTGAAGGAGTTGGTCCTGATGGCATTATGCTTTCAGGTAGCGCTGCGAGTGCTGCCGAATCACAACACGCCTTTGACTTAGCGACGCGGCTGGTCGGCGACGGCGCCAGAGTTGTCAACGGCATAGCCGTGCGTGGGCGCGATCAGGTCATGCTGAAGGTAACAGTCGCGGAAGTGCGGCGTGACATCATCAAACAGCTTGGCATCGACCTATCCGGCAGCTTCAACTACGGCACCGCGGTGGTGAACTTCAACACCAGTAATCCCTTCTCCGCGACAGGCCAGGCACTGAGCAACACGGCTTTTACGGGCGCATTCCCTAGTGTCACCGCAACGTTGCGCGCCATGGAACGCGCCGGTGTGATCCGGACTTTGGCCGAACCCAACCTGACTGCAATCTCCGGCGAGACTGCAACATTCATAGCGGGTGGCGAATTCCCGATCCCGAACGGATTGTCATGCGACACCACCAGGTCGCCACCAATTTGTCAGCCTCAAATCTCGTTCAAGAAATTCGGTGTCAGCCTGGTATTTACGCCGGTCGTACTCGCGGAAGGGCGCATTAGTCTTAAAGTGATGACCGAGGTCTCGGATCTTTCGACCGAAAACGCCATGACATTACAAGTCACGGGCTCGACGACATCGCTGACTGTGCCTTCAATCCAGACCCGCCGCGCAGATACGACTGTCGAAATTCCGTCCGGCGGATCGTTGGCCTTGGCTGGCATGATTCAGGAGCAAACAAAGCAGTCAATCAATGGTCTTCCCGGCCTGATGCAGATTCCGGTTCTCGGCGCGCTTTTCAAGAGCCGCGACTACGTCAATCACCAATCGGAGTTGATGGTGCTGGTCACTCCCTACGTGGTGCGCGCTGTTGCACAAAAGCAGCTGTCACGGCCGGACGACGGATTCTCTGATCCGAGAGACCCGCAATCTGTGTTGCTTGGCCAACTGAACCGCATTTACGGCGTCGCCGGTAAATCTGAAGTGCGGCCAACTGCTGACTATCACGGCAAGTACGGATTCATTCTCGATTGAGTGTGGGAGACAGTTGATGACGGCAATCCATAGGGCGGTGGTCAGGCGCCACAGTCGAACGGCGCTTCGCCTGCTGGCGGCCGGCTGCCTCGCGGTTACGCTAGCTGGTTGCTATCAAACGCAGGTCGCGCAAGTCGAATATCCTAACGACTATCGCCAGCGCCACCCGATCACGTTGCGGGAAGGTGTGCAAACCGTCGAGGTCATGCTCGGACGTAACCGCGGCGGGCTTAATCCAAATCAGCGGGCCGACGTGCTGTCGTTCGCACAAGAATGGCGGCGCGAGGCGGGTAGCGGCATCATACTCGAAGTGCCGCATGGCGGTTCCGCCGACCACGCCGCCGCGGATTCAATTAAGGAAATTCGTTCCATTTTAGCCGCCACTGGCGTACCGCCCAATGCGATCTACCAGCGCAGCTTCCGGCCGTCTCCAAATTCGCTGGCAAGCATCAAGCTTAGCTATTCGAAACTGGTTGCAGAAGCCGGACCTTGCGGACAGTGGCCCGCCGACCTCGGCCCCTCCCTCAACTCCGGTTTCATCGAAAACCGGGCATATTGGAATTTGGGTTGCGCGAGTCAGCGCAACCTCGCGTCCATGGTGGACAATCCTACGGACCTTGTGCAGCCGCGCGGCGAAATACCGGCATATGCACCTCGCCGTTCAGTCGTGCTTGAGCATTACCGCAAGGGTGACAACCCATCGGCAACTTACGTCGGTTATGACGTCGGCAAAATCAGCGATGTAGGAAAATGATTAAGCAGGCTCAGCAAGTCGCGGTCGCTGAAAGCGCAAAGATGTCGGCTCCAGCATCCGAGGGTGCCGCCGACGCACATATTGCGCCGGCGCCCCGCGTTTCGGTCCAGGCGTTTTGCGAAACGGTGGAAACCGCCGCTGCTGTCCAGTCAGCCGGAGAAGACAGGCGTCTGGGCAAAGCGCATGTGAAAATCCAGATGGGCGGCATTACCTCCGCAACCGAAGCTTATCACAATTCGCCAACACCGAACGTCATATTCATCGAAACGGATGCTCGCACCGACAGTATCCTAGGCGGGCTCGATCAGCTGGCGGAGGTTTGCGATGCTGGCACGCGAGTGATCGTCGCTGGCCGCGTGAATGACGTCACGCTCTATCGAGAGCTGACGAAGCGCGGTGTGAGCGAGTACCTGATCACGCCGATCGGCACCCTCGATGTGGTACGAGCGATTTGCAGTCTGTTTTCCTCGCCCGATGCAAAGCCGGTTGGCCGTATTATTGCCGTCGTCGGTGCCAAAGGTGGCGTTGGGGCTTCCACCGTAGCGCATAACATCGCCTGGGCAATCGGCCGCGATCTTGCGCTCGACACGGTTGTTGCTGATCTCGATCTGGCTTTCGGAACCGCCGGCCTCGACTATAATCAGGACCCCCCGCAAGGTATTGCCGACGCAGTATTCTCGCCTGATCGCATCGATACAGCATTCGTCGATCGGTTGCTCTCGAAATGTACCGATCACCTGAGCTTGCTGGCTGCGCCGGCAACACTCGACCGAATCTACGATTTCGGCGCCGAAGCGTTCGACACGACCCTCGATTCGCTTCGCAGCAACATCCCCTGCGTCGTTCTCGATGTTCCCCATCAATGGGCGGGCTGGACCAAACGGCTCCTTATCGGTGCTGACGATATCCTCGTGGTCGCGGGGCCCGATCTCGCCAATCTGCGCAATGCCAAGAATATGGTCGATCTGCTGCGCGCCTCACGCCCAAACGACCATCGGCCCAATTATTGTCTCAACCAAGTTGGCGTGCCGAAGCGCCCGGAGATTTCTCCGGCAGACTTTGCAAAGGCCCTGGAGAGCGATCCAGTCGCAGTCATTCCATTTGAACCGCAACTCTTTGGTTCTGCCGCAAACAATGGCCAAATGATTTCCGAGGTTTCTGCCAGCCATAAGTCAGCGGAAATGTTCCGCCAAATGGCCCAGAAACTGACTGGACGCGTGGAAGCGAAGCGGACGCGCGGCGGTTTCTTAACGCCGATCCTTTCCAAGCTGATGAAACGAGCAGGCTGATAACTGCTGGGAGTGTGTCGTCTTGTTCGGTAAGCGTAGCGCAACTTCGGAAGCTCGCATTCCAGCATCTTTGCCGCAGCAAGCTCCCGCTGCGGCTGCACCCGCTCAAACGCCTCCAGTGGCGGAACCGGCGAAGCCGAATGCCAGCGCATCGATGGAAACAGGGCGTACACCATTTCCATCTGACGGGCTCGGCGCGCCGCTCGTGTCCGCACCAGCCCCTGCTCGTCCATCGTCCCCGGCCCATCCGACACCGGCGACAGTCGATACACGGCGATCGGAAGCCTACTATGAGACCAAGAGCACCATTTTCGGTGCGCTGATCGAGGCAATCGATCTCGCTCAACTGGCGCGACTTGATGTCGATTTAGCGCGCGAAGAAATTCGCGACATCGTCAACGAGATCATCGCGATCAAGAATATCGTGATGTCGATTTCCGAGCAGGAAGACCTGCTCGATGACATCTGCAATGATGTTCTCGGCTTTGGGCCGCTCGAGCCACTGCTAGCACGTGATGACATCGCCGACATCATGGTGAACGGATCCGGTACCGTTTACATCGAGGTCCAGGGCAAAATTCAGCGGACGGGCATCCGTTTCCGCGACAACCAGCAACTGCTGAATATCTGTCAGCGCATTGTCAGCCAGATCGGCCGCCGCGTCGATGAATCTTCGCCAATCTGCGACGCGCGGTTGCCAGACGGTTCGCGTGTCAACGCCATCGTGCCGCCCCTTGCGATCGACGGTCCTGCGCTCACAATCCGCAAGTTTAAGAAGGACAAGCTGACTCTCGATCAGCTCGTCAGGTTCGGCACAATCACGGAACAGGGCGCCGAAATCCTTCGCATCGTTGGCCGTGTGCGCGTAAATTCACTTGTTTCCGGCGGTACCGGCTCCGGAAAAACCACGCTGCTCAACTGTTTGACCCAGTTCATCGACGACGACGAACGCATCATCACTTGCGAAGATGCCGCCGAACTTCAGCTGCAACAGCCGCATGTGGTGCGTCTGGAAACCCGCCCGCCTAACCTCGAGGGCGAGGGTCAGGTCACCATGCGCGATCTGGTGCGAAATTGCCTGCGCATGCGGCCCGAACGCATTATCGTCGGCGAAGTGCGCGGACCTGAAGCGTTCGACCTCTTGCAGGCCATGAATACCGGCCACGACGGCTCAATGGGCACGCTGCACGCCAACAATCCGCGTGAAGCGCTGTCACGACTTGAATCCATGATCACAATGGGTGGCTTTTCGCTACCGTCGCGCACAATCCGCGAAATGATCTGCGCCTCGGTCGACGTGGTCATCCAGGCAGCACGCCTGCGTGACGGCTCACGCAAGATCACTCACATCACCGAAGTCATGGGGATGGAAGGTGATGTCATCGTGACCCAAGACCTATTTGTCTACGACATGACCGGTGAGGACGCTAAAGGCAATATTATTGGTCGACATCGCTCGACCGGCATCGGTCACCCGCGGTTCTGGGATCGCGCCCGTTACTACGGTGAGGAAAAACGGTTGGCCACCGCCCTCGACGCCGCGGATGCCGCCAACGAAGCCATGCGGGCCTGAGCGGAGCGCACAGTGCAAATTTTAGCGGTCTTCTTCCTGGTGTCGGTGGCCATCGGCGGATTGGCATATGTTTTTCTTTATCCAACGCTGTCCGGCGAACGAAAGATCGAGCAGCGCGTGCAAAGCGTTGCCCGGACGGAGCCGCTGACCCGCGCAGCACGGGGACCTCAGAAGTCGCGCCGCGATACAGTCGAATCCACCCTCAAGGACTTCGAGGAGCGGCACAAGAAGAGCCGAAGCATTCCACTTTCTGTCCGAATTACGCGTGCCGGATTGTCATGGTCGAAGAGGCAATTTGCGATGATTTCGGCCGGCATGGGGCTAGCGATGTTCCTGATCGGAATTTTTTCCGGCGCGGGCCTTTTGGTTGCAGCGGGGCTCGGTTTTGTCGGCGCTCTCGGGCTTCCGCGCTGGCTACTTTCTTTTTTAAAAAAGCGCCGTGAGTCGAAATTTCTCGCAGGATTTCCGGATGCCGTTGACGTCATTGTGCGCGGTATCAAAGCCGGACTTCCGCTTCACGACTGCATAAGGATGATCACGCTCGAGGCACCCGAGCCGCTGAAGTCCGAATTTCGAATGATAATGGAGACGCAAGCCATCGGCATGCCGCTGGGCGAAGCCTGTGCCAAGCTATACGAACGTACACCGCTGCCTGAGGCCAATTTCTTCGGCATCGTCGTTGCGATTCAACAGAAATCCGGCGGCAACCTGTCCGAAGCGCTTGGCAATCTTTCGAAGGTCCTGCGCGACCGCAAGAAGATGAAAGCCAAGATTCAAGCGATGTCGCAAGAGGCCAAGGCCTCAGCTGGCATTATCGGTGCGTTGCCGATCGCTGTTATGACCTTGGTTTATCTCACCAGCCCGCAGTACATCTCGCTGCTGTTCACCAACTCGATGGGCCATCTGATGCTTGCAGGTTCTGCAATCTGGATGGTGATTGGCGTCCTGGTGATGAAAAAAATGATCAATTTCGACTTCTAGGCCGCAAATCAATGATTGAATTTCTGATTAGCTTAGTGAACGTCAAGACGATGACGATGGTGTTCGCCGCCGTCGCAGCGGCCGCAACGGTGCTGACGCTTGCGATGCCGCTGGTGTTTGCGGATCCGCTCAACAAACGTATGCGGGCAGTAGCGCTCGAACGCGAAAAAATCCGTCAACGCGAACGTGAGCGCATGACGCAGGAGAATCAGAAGGTCAAGCTAAGGCAGTCGCCGAAGCAATATATCTCGACCATTGTTGATCGCTTCAATCTCAGTAAATGGGTCGGTCAGGAAGAAGCGCGCCTTAAACTCATACAGGCTGGCTACCGCGGTCATGCGCCGTACATCACCTATCTCTTCTTCCGCATGGTTACGCCGGTAGCGGCTTTTCTGTTCGCAGTTATTTATTTGTTTGTCGTGCTCAAACTTGACCAACCTGCCACAATCAAGATCGGTATTTGTATTGCCGCCGCGTATATCGGCATGCATTTGCCGTTGATGCTGCTTAAGAACAAGATCCAGCGCCGCCAGCTGTCAATCAAACGTGCGTTCCCCGATACGCTCGATCTGCTGCTAATTTGCGTAGAATCGGGCATGTCGATTGAAGCCGCCTTTAAAAAGGTCAGCGAAGAAGTTGGCAGCCAATCGGTTGCCCTGGCGGAAGAGCTTACTCTCACGACAGCCGAACTTTCATATCTACCGGATCGACGCCAAGCGTACGAAAATCTTGGCAAGCGGACAGATCTCGACGGCGTAAAATCGGTTTGCATGGCGCTGCAGCAGGCTGAACGCTACGGCACGCCGCTCGCTACCATGCTGAGGGTGATGGCGCAGGAAAACCGCGACATGCGTATGTCAGAAGCAGAGAAGAAGGCTGCGGGCCTACCACCTAAACTCACCGTGCCAATGATTCTTTTCTTCCTGCCGGTGCTGTTCGTCGTCATTCTGGGGCCGGCGGCGATCAAGGTAATGGCTCTACAATAAATAAAAACGAGCTCCTTTTCGGGGCTTCGCGCCTTTTCGGGGCTTCATAGTTGCTGCGAAGTTCTATCAGGAGCCGGCGTCGGGCGCGGGCGTATAGGCGCGGCCCATTTTTTTCAGGTTGCCTTGCTGGGCAAGCATCTGTCGCAAATAGGCGATGTTGGCGGCGGCCTCGCTCTCGGGCAAATCAGCGCCGGCGATTTTCTCTGCTTCAGCAAAGCGGCCGCGCAAGCCGACCACCAGTGCGAGGTTTTGGCGCACTTTCGGGCTCACATTCGGCTGCGCTACTGCGCGGCGTAGGGTATCTTCGGCGTTTTTCAGATCCTTCGTCAGGAGATAGGAAAGTCCAAGATTCGAAAGCACCGTTGCTTCGTTGGGCACAATCTTGAGCGCGGAAGCGTAGTAAAGTTGCGCGTCGGCGTGCCGGCCCATCTGGTCGAGGACAGCGCCCTGTACGTTGAGAATTCGCCAATCCGGATTATCGGGCGTATGCGCGTGGTCGAGCGCTTCGAGCGCTTGTGGGAATTGGCCTGCATCGGCAAGCGCGCGGCCATACGCACCGCGAAGCGCCATATTTTGTGGTGTACGGATGGAGGCTTGCTCAAGCACGGCCACAGCCTGGGCACGCTGGTCGGTCGCCCGCAGCACGCGCGCATAAGCGATGGCTGCATCTGGATTAGCCGGGTTGTCGCGATAACGCGCACCCAAGGTGTCGAGGGAGCGTCGTAATTCCGCATCAGCGACGGGCGCACCGCTTCCGGCACTGATTGAACCGGTGGTGTCTACGGCGCCGATGTTTGAGCACCCGCCAGCCCCCAATGCCAGAATGGCTACGGCGGCCGAAGCGAATAGACGCACGGCATGGGTTTTCAGCGGCATATCCGAGCAATAAAACGTTAACCCTAACGACTGGTTAACTTGTAAAATGGCTCTTCTAACGGGTTTATGGTTGCCCCAAATGGACTTAGGTCTCACCCAAGAAGAAACAGCGTTTCAGGCGCATGCGCGCGTTTTCGCGAGCGATGTTGCACGTCCTCGTGCCGCAGCGATTGACCGCGACGAGCAATACCCTTGGGACATTGTGAAGGCACTCGCCGATGCGGGCTATTGCGGCATGACCATGCCGAAGGCCTTAGGCGGCCAGGGTCGATCCTTCCTCGACGCAGTGCTGGTGATCGAAGAGATAGCCAAGGCCTGCACAGTCACTGCACGCATCGTGGTCGAGACCAACATGGGCGCTATATCGACAGTGATGGCCTACGGCAGCGATGCGCAGAAAAAGCTTGCCGCGCGACTGATACTGGAAGGCGACAAGCCGGCGATCTGCATCACCGAACCCGAGGCCGGCTCCGACGCGCTCTCTATGATGACCCGCGCCGACAAGCGCGGCGACGTTTTTGTCATCAATGGAAAGAAGCACTGGATCACCGGCGCCGGGGTCTCGCGTCTGCATCTGATCTTCGCCCGCGTATTCGACGACCGCGGTGAAGAACTCGGTATCGGTAGCTTTCTCGCGGTTCGCGAGGAGGCCAATGGCCTGCGCGTCATCAGGCGCGAGCAAACCATGGGCCTGCGGGGCATGCCGGAGGGCGAGATCATCTTCGAGGACCTGGAAGTGCCTATATCCATGGCCATCTTGCCGCCGTCTGGCTTTCGCCGGGGCTTTGCCGACCTCATGAACGCCTACAATAGTCAACGCGTTGGAGCCGGCACGGTAGCGATGGGAATAGCCGCCGGTGCGCTTGAGCTTGCGCTTGATTGGGCAAAGACGCGCGAACAGTTCGGCCGTCCGATTGGCGAATTCCAAGGCCTGCAATGGATGCTTGCGGACATGCAAACCAAACTCACCGCCTCACGCCTGATGCTTTATCAAGCTGCGCGCTCTCGCGGCGCCGACAGCAGCGCTTTCCCCGACCCAATGTTGGCTGCACAGGCAAAAATTTTCGCGGCCGAGACGGCAATAAAAATCGTCAATGACGCACTTCAGCTTTTCGGCGCGCGCGGCTATTCGCGTGAACTGCCGCTGGAACGTATGGCGCGCGACGTACGCATGTTCACGATCGGCGGTGGCACAGCACAGGTTTTACGCACCCTTGTCGCCTCCAAGATGCTTGGATGGAAGTTACCGCAGACGCGAGATGGCTACACGCCCAAGCCTTCGATGCGCGACGCCGCGGAGTGAACATGCATCCTGCCTTCGCAAGCGCCGGCAAGATGCAGGCGATACCAATATGGTTTGTCCATGTCGACAATTTCGATTTGGTGCGCAACGAAATCGGTGAACATGAGCGAATATTCATTGCCGCTACGGGATTCGAGCCCAAGCCTGGACGCCTGCTTCTATTACCCGGCGCTGACGGCAAGCTTGCCGGCGTATTGTTTGGAATTGAAGGCTCCGAGGAACGGGAGATCGATCGGTTCCGGCCAGGACAATTGGCCGTCCAGTTGCCGTCAGGCACTTATCGCTTCGCCAATGCGCCACACGATGCGCGACTGGCAGCCATGGCTTTCGCACTTGGGACGTATCAATTTGCTCGCTACAGAAAAACCGAAGCGCGCCAGGTACGACTGGTTGTACCGGACGGCGTCGATGGCGACGATCTCACCCGTATCGTCGAAGGAGTAACGCTTTGCCGTGATCTCACCAATACGCCCTCCAACGATATGGGGCCGGCGGAATTGGAAACTGCCGCCCGTGCTCTCGCCAAGCAGCATGGGGCCAAGATTCAAATCACGAGTGGCGATTCACTCGGCAAGAATTTTCCGCTGGTCTGTGCTGTTGGCGCCGGTTCGGTTCGCACACCCAGACTGATCGATTTTACCTGGGGTAAGGCCGGCGATCCGAAAATCACGCTCGTAGGCAAAGGCGTCTGCTTCGATACCGGTGGACTCGATATCAAACCAGATACCGGCATGTTAAATATGAAAAAGGATATGGCCGGCGCAGCAACCGCGCTAGCGCTCGCGCACATGATTATGGCGCGCGGCCTCAAGGTGCGGCTGCGCGTCATTGTCCCAGCGGTCGAAAATTCCATCTCTGGCACGAGCTTCCGGCCGCGCGACGTCTATGTTTCGCGCAAGGGCATCTCGGTCGAAATTGGCAATACAGACGCAGAGGGCCGCCTTATCCTTGCTGACGCACTCGCGCTGGCGGACGAGGACAAGCCGGCGCTGATCGTCGATTTTGCAACGCTGACCGGTGCTGCGCGCGTCGCCCTCGGCCCCGACCTACCGCCGTTTTTCACTGACGACGACGCGCTTGCTGGAGAGCTGACACGCGCGGGCACCGCCGAAAATGATCCTTTGTGGCGCATGCCGCTATGGCGGCCTTACGACGCGATGCTAAATTCAAAAGTCGCCGATCTCAACAATGTTGCTACTGGCGGACACGGGGGCGCCATCACCGCGGCGCTTTTCCTGCGTCGCTTTGTGACCGCAAAATCCTGGCTGCACCTCGATATTTTTGCTTGGACGCCGACCGCGAAGCCTGGGCGGCCCGAAGGCGCCGAATGCCAAACGGCGCGCGCCCTCTACTCTTTACTGTGCGCGCGGTATTCCTAGAGAAGCAAAGCATCAGAATGGTCGCGCTCGATCCTCGCATCAACCCGTTCCGGCCCGAAATCGCGGCGAAACATCTGCAAGGCCAGGTGGAAGCAAAGCGATTCGTTGAGGGCGTCCTTCGCCAGGTGATCGAGCCCACTACCAGTCTGCGACGCGCGAGTTCGCACGAAGCAACGCTCGAGAGCGAAGCGCTGCTGGGCGAACGCGTGATGATTTACGAAACGACCGAAGAAGGTTGGGCCTGGGGCCAGCTGGAGACCGACGGCTATGTTGGCTGGCTATCGGCCAGGGCACTCGGGCCAACCGGCACGGCGCCGACCCATAAGGTCGTAGTGCCGCGCGCACTCGTTTTTCCGGGGTCAGATATCAAGTTGACGCCGGCCGCGGCCCTGCCGATGGGCGCACGACTTGCCGTTGTGCGGCAGGACAAGCGTTTCGCCGTCACAGCGTCCGGATGGCATGTGCCGGAAGTGTACCTGGCACCGATTAAATCGCGGCAGACAGATTTTGTTGCGGTCGCCGAGCAATTTCTCGGCACGCCCTACCTCTGGGGCGGAAAAACGTCCCTCGGCCTCGACTGCTCAGGCTTAGTGCAGGTGTCGGTCCAGGCCGCCGGTTTTGCCTGCCCGCGCGACAGCGACATGCAGGAACTGACGCTCGGCAAATTGTCTTCGCTAGCGAGCTTGCGCCGTGGCGATCTCTTGTTCTGGAAAGGCCATGTTGCCATTGCCCGTGATACCGAAAGCCTGATCCACGCGAACGCGCATCACATGATGGTCGCGGTCGAACCAGCTGCGGAAGCGATCGCACGTATCAGGGCCGCCGGGAGCGAAATCACCGCGGTGAAAAGAGCAGCCTAGCCCGACCGTTCGGCGACGCGTTGCCCCCAGCTTACCGGTACGAGCCCTTACTGCGACACTACGCCCTCGGGGGAGGTTTCCATTTTGAAGGCAGCGGCTAACAAAGCACGCGTGTATTCCGTTTTAGGCGACTTGAACAAATCGACCGCCGCGCCTTCTTCGACCACTTTGCCGTGACGCAATACCAAAAGCCGACTTGCCAGCGCGGCAACCACGCGCAAGTCGTGCGAGATAAACATATAGGTTAGATCGTGACGTTTCTGCAGATCTCGCAGCAGATCGACCATTTGCGACTGAATGAGCATGTCTAACGCGCTGGTGGGTTCATCAAGCATGATGAAGGTAGGCTCCAAAGCCAAAGCACGCGCCAAAGCGATGCGCTGACGTTGCCCGCCAGAGAATTCGTGCGGGTATCGGAACCGCGTGCCGGTATCGAGCCCGACATCGGTGAGTGCCGCGACCACGCGACGTTCGCGCTCGTCTGCCTTCAAATGCGGATGATGCACCCAAAGACCTTCCTCGATGACGTCGGACACCGACATGCGCGGCGACAAGGAGCCGTAAGGATCCTGGAACACAATCTGCATGTTGCGGCGATACGGTCGCATCTGCTTGAACTTGAGCCCTTGGATCGTGTCGCCCATAAACACTATTGGGCCCTCGGAAGAAATCAGCCGAAGAATCGCCAAGCCGAAAGTCGTTTTTCCCGAACCGGATTCGCCAACGACACCTAGCGTTTCGCCCTTGCGGATTGCAATGCTGACGCCGTC
Source organism: uncultured Alphaproteobacteria bacterium (assembly GCA_963810585.1). Taxonomy (GTDB): domain Bacteria; phylum Pseudomonadota; class Alphaproteobacteria; order Rhizobiales; family Xanthobacteraceae; genus Pseudolabrys. The sequence goes on along the minus strand of CAWENV010000001.1, from coordinate 2,037,548 downwards.
TACTGCTTTGATGTGACCGACCACTTTGCGCAGCACGCCGCGCTTGATCGGAAACCATACTTTCAGATCATCAGTCGAGACCACAACGGGCGCATCCGGCCGCGGTGGCGCCGGATCAGGCTTGGGTTCGGCGGCGAGCAGCGCCTGGGTGTATGGGTGCTCGGGCGCGGAGAAAACGCGTTCGACTGTACCCTGCTCGACAATCTTGCCCTTCTGCATCACACAGACCCTGTCGGCGAGCTTACGCACGATGCCGAGGTCATGCGTGATGAACAGTACCGACATGCCGAGCCGTTTTTGAGTGTCCTTCAACAACTTCAGGATTTGCGCCTGGACGGTCACGTCGAGCGCGGTGGTGGGCTCGTCAGCAATCAAAAGGTCCGGCTCGTTCGCCAGCGCCATTGCGATCATCACGCGCTGACGCTGACCGCCGGAGAGTTGATGCGGATAACTACCAAGGCGCCCCGCGGGGTCGGGAATACCAACGTGGCCTAGCAGATCAAGAATTCGCTGTCGCGCCGGTGCGCCTGTAAGCCCTTGATGTAATAGGAGTATTTCGCCGATTTGCTTTTCGATTGTGTGAAGTGGATTGAGTGAGGTCATCGGCTCCTGGAAGATGATCGTAATGTCATTGCCGCGCACCTTGCGGATTTCGCGTTCTCCCATCGTCAATAGTTCGCGCCCCTTGAACACGACCGAGCCGGACGGATGATGCGCCGCCGGATAGGGCAGCAACTTCATCACTGACAATGCAGTGACCGACTTGCCTGAGCCTGACTCCCCGACCAGCGCGACCGTTTCACCCTTGTTAATATCGAATGACACGCGGTCGACCGCCAGTACTTCGCGCGCACCACGACCGAAAGCGATCGACAGGTCGCGAACCGAGAGAAGTGCTTCGGATGAGCTCATCGGAAAGTCTTTCTCGGATCGAATGCATCGCGCACCGCCTCACCAATGAAGATCAACAGCGACAGCATCAACGCTATGCTGAAAAAACCCGTGAAGCCGAGCCACGGCGCCTGTACATTTGCTTTCGCCTGCGACAGAAGTTCGCCAAGCGACGGCGACCCTGGCGGCAGTCCGAATCCGAGGAAATCAAGCGCAGTCAACGTCATCACTGAAGATGACAGGATGAAAGGCAGAAACGTCATGGTTGCTACCATGGCGTTGGGCAACAGGTGCCTGAAAATAATGACGGCGTTTGATACGCCTAGAGCGCGCGCGGCCTGAATATATTCGAAATTCCGTCCCCGCAGGAATTCTGCCCGCACCAGGCCGACAAGCGACACCCAAGAGAACAGAAGCAAGATGCCGAGCAGCACGAAGAAGCCTGGCACCAGCACCGAGGAAATGATCAACAACAGATAGAGCGAGGGAATCGAGGTCCAAATCTCAATGAAGCGCTGAAACAGAAGATCGGTCCAGCCGCCGAAATAGCCCTGTACGGCGCCGGCAGCAATGCCGATGACAGAGGATACGATTGTGAGCGCAAGCCCGAACAATACCGAGATGCGGAAGCCGTAAATAAGGCGTGCGACTACGTCGCGACCTCCATCATCGGTGCCGAGCCAATTGGTTTCCACTTCATCGCATTTGGCAAAGCCGTGAGTGGCGGCAAATTCACAATCCCTCTTCGTCAGCAGCCATGTAGGCTTGGACGGGAAAGGCGACGGAGGCCTGCTCACCTGCGTGTTGTAATAGAAGCGTATTGGCGGCCAGATAATGGTTCCACCCTCTTTCTGGATCAGCCCCATCAGATATTCGTCACGGTAGTCGGCCGCGGTGCCAAACAGATTCGGATCCTGCAGCTTGGCGAAGGCCGTATCGGGATAGGTGATCACCGCTGGAAAGAAAGAACGGCCGTTGACGTGAATAAAGATCGGTTTGTCATTGGCAATAAATTCTGCAAACAGCGAGATCACGAACATGAACATGAACAGCCACAACGACCAATAGCCGCGCCGGTTGGATTTGAAATTTTCCCACCTCCGCTTGTTGATCGGTGAAAGCCCAATTAGCCGCCTTGTCGGTGGCACGACAATACCGACAGTGGAAACCACTGAGGCTTCGGGCGTCTTGATGTCAGCGCGCACGTCCACCTCAGACCTCTCGCGTCTCGAAGTCGATGCGCGGATCAATCCATGTGTAAGTCAGGTCCGAGATCAGGTTCACGATCACGCCAATCAGCGAAAAAATATAAAGCGTGGCAAAGACCACTGGATAGTCGCGATTGAGAACACTTTCGAAGCCGAGCAGGCCAAGACCGTCGAGCGAAAAGATGGTCTCGATCAGCAATGACCCGGTAAAAAAGGCGTGCACAAAGGCAGAAGGGAAGCCCGCAATAACGATCAACATGGCATTGCGAAACACATGGCCATAAAGCACCTGATTGTTGCTGCAGCCTTTGGCGCGGGCGGTAAGTACATATTGTTTGCGGATTTCCTCCAGAAACGAATTCCTGGTTAGCAATGTCATGGTGGCAAAAGCCGAGAGTGCCATCGATATGATCGGCAACGTCAGGTGCCAGAAATAATCGAAAATCTTTTGCCACCAGGGCAATTGCGACCAATTGTCCGACACAAGACCACGCAACGGAAACCAATCAAAGAACGAACCGCCGGCGAACAGAATGATCAGGAGAATCGCGAACAGAAAGCCAGGAATGGCGTACCCAATCACGATCACAGTCGAGGTCCACACGTCGAAGCGCGACCCATCATGCATCGCCTTGCGGATGCCGAGCGGAATTGAAATCAGATAAGTGAGAAGTGTCATCCAGATGCCGAGCGACATCGACACCGGCAGCTTCTCCTTGATCAATTGCAGTACACTAACGTCACGGAAATAACTTTTACCGAAGTCGAATCGCGCATAGTTCCAGATCATCAGCGCAAAACGTTCTGGCGCCGGCTTATCGAAACCAAATTGCTTCTCAAGCTTCTTGATGAATTCGGGGTCAAGCCCCTGCGCACCGCGATATTTGGAGGTGCCGGAGTTGGCCTGCGATGCACCTTGCGAAAGGCCGCGACTACCGAAATCGCCGCCAGCCGAACCCGAAATTCGCGAGGTAGCGCCTGTATCCGACCCGGTGAGCTTCGCGATCACTTGTTCGACCGGCCCACCGGGCGCGAACTGCACGACAACAAAGGCCACAAGCATGATGCCGAACATCGTCGGCACAATAAACAGTAAGCGGCGGGTGATATAAGCGATCATGAGCTTCTCAGTATGTCAGTCCGGGCTGAAAGCGCACCCCGGAATTCATAACCCCGAGCGGATAATTTTGCACCGGTTCTAGCCGCTCTTTTCCAGCTTCGTCGCCTTGTTGCTGTCAGACCACCAGGTATCGGGGATTCCACGGAAATAGCGCGGTTGGGCCGCTGGGCGGCCAAACACATCCCAATAAGCGATCCAATGCGACGCTTTGTACCAATGCGGAATCCAATATCGCCCCGAGCGGATGACGCGGTCGAGGGCCCGACAAGCCGTGATCAGCTCATCACGTGTCTTGGCAGCTATAATGACATCGATCAGCTTGTCGACCACGGGATCAGCGACACCCGCATGGTTCTGCGACCCTTTGATCGCTGCCGCTTGTGAAGAAAAGTACGTTCTTAGTGAATCACCCGGTGTCGAAGGAAAGCTCAATCGATCGACCGTAATGTCAAAATCAAAGTCGTCGACGCGCTTTCGATACTGCACCGGATCAACGATGCGCAGGCTGGCGTCGATACCGAGCGTGCCAAGGCTCTTGATGAACGGAAAATGATGTTGCTGAAGCGCTGATTCATCGAGGAGAAATTCGACTGTGACCGGCGATCCGTTTGGCATAACACGCTTTCCATTCTTGAGCACAAAGCCGGCATCGTTGAGCAACTGTGCGGCGTGACGCAGCGAGCGTCTATCCTGGCCGGAGCCGTCGGTCACAGGCGGCACATATGGTTCTCCGAACACTTCGTCCGGAATCTTGCCACGGAACGGTTCAAGCAAAGCGAGCTCTGCAGCATCCGGCTTGCCCGTCGCCATCATCGGTGAATTCTGAAACACCGATTGAGTACGATCATAGGAGCCGTACATGATGTTTTTGTTCGTCCATTCGAAATCAAATGCATCGATCAGCGCCTCGCGGAGGCGGCGGTCCTTTAACTTTTCGCGCCGCGTATTGATGAACCAGCCCTGTGCACCTGAGGGCGTTGCGTCCGGCAGAACGGCGCGCTTGACACGCCCATCTTTGAACGCCGGAAAGCCATAGCGGGTTGCCCACGTTCGCGAGGTGAATTCCTCTCGGAACAAATAATTCTTGGCCGTGAAACCTTCGAAGCCAACTTCCCGGTCACGATAATATTCGTAACGGATTGTATTGAAATTATTCAGTCCGCGCGCCACAGGAAGATCGGCGCCCCACCAATCTTTCACGCGCTCGAACTCGATGAAGTGTCCCACTTCAATACGGCCAACCCTGTAAGGGCCGCAGCCGAGCGGTACGTCGAGCGTCGATTCATCAAATGGCTTTTTTGAATAATAAACACGTGAGAAGACCGGTAGCGCGGCGACGAACAGCGGCACGTCGCGCGCACGATTCTCGGCAAATCGCACCACGACCGTTTGGTCATCGAGCGCTTCCGCGCCGCGGCAATCCCGCAGCAATTGTGTGATGATCGGGTGGCCTTTTTCCTTCAGTGTCACCAGCGACCAAGCGACATCGTGCGCGGTCAGCGAGCTGCCGTCATGGAATTTGGCTTCCGGTCGAAGTTTGAATTGATAGGTCAGCCCATTGTCGGAGATGCGCACGCTCCGCGCCACGAGCCCATACATCGCGTCCGGCTCATCGCCCGAGCGCACCATCAGCGGCGCAAAGGTATAATCCATACCAAGCGCACCCTCGCCCTTTAGGATGTAGGAGTTCAGCGAATTGAAAGTGAGAAATGACCCGTTATAGCCGCGGCTGGATACAATTTCCGAATACGCCCCACCTTTCGGCGCATTGACGTCGACGTAACTGAAATTGCGAAAATCCGCAGGATAGACAAGATCGCCGAAGGCAGACATACCGTGCCGTTCGCCCTCTTGCGCAAAGACGGGGTTGACGAAACGGCCGCCAGCACCGGCTGCAGCCGCACCGGCTAGGACGCTCAACGCGCGGCGGCGGCTTAGCTTCATCAACTCATGACCGTTGCGGTACCTTGGCCGCTTTATCCTTGTCCCACCACCAGATGGTGGGAAACGCCGATCGGCCATATTTCGGCATCGTTTCCGGACGACTGAAGCGATCCCAGCGCGCGGTGCGGACATACGGATAAGTCCATTGCGGCACCACGTAGAAATTCCATAGCAACACGCGGTCGAGAGCCATGGTAGCGGCAACCAGATCACTGCGGTTCTTTGAGAATATGATGCGCTCGATCAGCGCATCAACCGCGGGATTCTTGACGCCAATCAGATTGCGCGAGCCAGGCTGGTCTGCGGCTTGCAAGCTCCAGAAATCGCGCTGCTCGTTGCCAGGTGAGAGCGACTGCGCCCAAGAAGCAACGATAACGTCAAAGTCCCATTGTCGCAGACGATTTTCGTATTGCGCTGCGTCGACCACACGCACATTTACATTTATGCCAATGCGCTCAAGCGAGGGCTTGTAGAATAGTACGAAACGCTGAGTCGCGGGATCCTCTACCAGAAACTCAAAGCTGAATGGTTCGCCGGTTTTTGCATTGATGAGCTTAGTGTCCTTAACTTCGTACCCGGCATCACGAAACAGCGCGAGCGCCTCGCGCAGATTGTTGCGCACCGCCTGGGGCTCACCGCTGACGGGATTGCTGTACGGCTTGGTGAACAGATCGGCAGGTACCTTGTCACGCAAAGTGTTTAGAATTTCCAATTCCTTGCCCGACGGCACGCCAGTGGCTGCGAGTTCGGTCCCCTCAAAATAACTGGCGATGCGCGTGTATTGATTAGAAAAGAGCTGACGATTCATTTCTTCGAAATCGAAGGCAAAGTTGAAGGCGCGGCGCACGCGCGGGTCTTTGAATTTGTCGCGTCGCGTATTGAAGGCAAAGGCCTGCATCACGCCTCGGTCGCGAATCGGAAATTCCTCCCGCAACACCCGCTTGTCCCGAACCGCAGGAAAGTCATAAGAGGTAGCCCAGTCCTTGGCGCTGTTCTCGACGCGCCAATCGAACTGATCCGCCTTGAATGCTTCGAGGGCGACCGTCGGGTCGCGGAAATACTCGAAACGAACCGTCTGAAAATTACGGGTACCGATGATGACATTGAGATCCTTGCCCCAATAGTCATCGACCTTTTCGTAAACCAACGAACGACCGGGTGAGAATTCCTTGAGCTTGTAAGGCCCCGACCCGAGCGGTGGCTCGAGCGTGGTCTGGGTGATGTCGCGCTTGCGTCCCGATTTGTCGGTGCCTTCCCACCAGTGCTTCGGGAGCACCGGCAACTGGCCAATGATTTGCGGCAACTCGCGATTTCCTGGCCCATCAAATGTGAAAGTGATCTCCCGATCACCGGTCTTTTCCGCCTTCACAACATGCCGGTAATAAGCACCAAAAAATGGACTGTTATTTTTCAACACCTCGAACGCATACAGGACGTCGTCCGGCGTCACCGGCTTTCCGTCGTGCCAGCGCGCATTGGCGCGTATGCGATAGGTGACCGCGGAATGATCCTCCGGATGGCTGACGGCTTCCGCAAGGAGGCCGTATTCGGTCGACACTTCATCGAGCGCCGACGTCATAAGCGTTTCCGTGAACAACTCCGTGCCGGCAGCGATGCTGCCCTTCACGCCAGCCACCACCGTGTTGAAGTTGTCGAAGGTGCCAAAGGCGACCTGACGCACCACGCCACCTTGCGGCGCGCTGGGGTTGACGTAATCGAAGTGCTTGAAGCCTTCCGGATATTTAACATCGCCGAACAAAGACAATGCATGCTTCCAGTTCTGCGACTGAGCCATCGCGCGACTGGCCAGCGAAGCCGCGCCGAAGGCCCCGAGGGCGGGCGCTGCGAACGTCGCTGCGGTCGCGCATAGGACAGACCGACGACTAAACTTCATGCAACGACTCCGGTGCGCCCACCGTTCTTCATACGGCAATTGCGGGTGATTATGTCGGTTTTTCGCTTCCCTGCCAGCGGGCCACCAATACGGCAGGCGACCAATCGTCACATTTCCGTGGTCAGATACCGCAATCGTATCTTTAAAGCGAAACGGCCGGGCAAAGCCCGGCCGATCGTCAATGCTTTGCTATCAGGGACTATTTTGGCGCCGCCGCAGGCGCGTTTGCCGCCGCCTTCGGCAGCGGCACGGGATTGTCTGCCAGGGTGCGCAGGAAATCGATCACGTCGGCGCGCTGCTCCGGGCGCGAAATCCCGGCAAAGGTCATATTGGTGCCGGGGACATAGCTACGCGGGTTGGCGAGGTACTTATAGAGTTCGTCGAAACTCCAGGTTCCGCCCTTGCCCTTCATCGCCGCGGAATAATTAAAGCCGGGCTCCGATGCGCGCGGGCGATTCACGATATTCCACAGATTGGGACCGACCCGATTGGGGCCGCCTTTTTCGAAGGTGTGACAAGCCTGGCACTGCTTGGCGGTGGCCTGACCTTTCTCCACCGAGGCTTTAGCGAGCAGCGTTTCGACCGGCGGATCTGGCTCCTTGGCCGCACCTGCCTTTTCGCCTTCGCCCTGCTCCTTGACCGCAATATTAAAGCCAGGCTTCGCGGGCTTCTCTGGCGCGAAAATGGCGCCGGCGCCGATATTCAGCGCGAGCAGAATCAGACAGGTGCCGAGAATGGCGCCGAGGATCTTGTTGAGTTCGAAGGAATTCATCGAAAAACGGCTCCCGGAGCGGGACATGTCAGTGCGGGGCGGGCTGCCGTCAGAGACATGGCGGCGGCGATCAGATACCGGTTTGCCTGGCCGCTGGCAACCCGTATAAGCCCCTGCGGCATTTCAACATCCGCCAAATGCAGCCGCGCGCTCCGCCAACCCCGATGCCCGACACAATCATACTCATTCCGGCGCGCCTCGCCTCCACGCGTTTGCCCAGTAAACCACTGGCCGACCTGCATGGCGAGCCGATGATCGTTCACGTCCTCCACCACGCGAAAGCCGCCGGAATTGGCGAGGCTGTTGTAGCGACCGATTCCGCCGCAATTGCTGCGGCAGTGGAAAAGGCGGGCGGGCGGGCGGTCATGACCCGCAGCGATCATGTGTCCGGCTCAGACCGCATCTATGAAGCGCTTGAGAAACTCGACCCTGAACGCCGCATCGAAAACATCGTCAACGTGCAAGGCGATCTGCCGACTATCAATCCCAATGACATCCGTGCCGCACTTCGGCCACTGGGCGATCCGGCCGTCGATATCGCGACAATCGCTGCCGTTATCGTTGACACGACAGAGCGTACGAATCCGAACGTCGTCAAAGTCTCTGGCCCACAGGTCGCGCCGCATCGCCTTCACGCAAAAACCTTCACCCGAAAAGACGCAACCGGCCCAGGGCCGCACTATCACCACATCGGGCTCTATGCCTATCGCCGCGCAGCGCTGGAGCGTTTCGTCAAAATGCCACCATCGGCCAGTGAACAACGCGAGAAACTGGAACAATTGCGCGCACTCGATGCCGGCATGCGCATCGACGTTATGGTCGTTAAAAGTGTGCCGCTTGGGGTCGATACACCCGAGGATTTGGAAAAGGCGCGCACCTTGCTCAGCGGTTGACTCAAAGCTGAAGGTCTGCGTACGGATCGCGTTCAAAGGATTGGGCAATGGCGAAGAAGATCATCTTTCAGGGAGAGCCGGGGGCGAACTCGCATCTTGCCTGCCGCGAAGCCTATCCTGACCACGAGCCGGTGCCCTGCCCTACTTTCGAGGATTGCTTCACCGCGCTCGTCGCCGGCGACGTCGACCTTGGGATGATCCCTATCGAAAATTCGGTCGCCGGGCGTGTTGCCGATATTCATCATCTGATGCCGACAGCGGGATTGCATATCATCGCTGAATGGTTTCTGCCGATTCGCAATCAACTGATGGCACCAAAAGGTGCGAGCCTTAAAACTATAAAAACGGTGCAGAGCCACGTGATGGCACTCGGCCAGTGCCGCAATGTTATTCGCGAACTCAGACTTAAGTCAGTCGTCGCCGCCGATACCGCCGGCTCGGCTCGTGAAGTTGCGGAAGCTAAGGATAATACGCGCGCAGCGATCGCCTCCCGACTGGCAGCGGAAATCTACGGTCTCGATGTTCTGAAGGAGAACGTCGAGGACGAGACGCATTCGACCACACGGTTCGTGGTGCTTTCGCGCGAGAAGAAATGGGCCCAGCCAGGCAAAGGCAAGATCATCACGACTTTTGTGTTCAGGGTACGAAACGTGCCGGCCGCGCTCTACAAGGCGCTCGGCGGCTTTGCGACCAACGGCGTGAATATGACCAAGCTCGAGAGCTACATGGTCGGCGGAAACTTTTTCGCCACGCAGTTTTACGCCGACGTTGAGGGACACCCCGACGATCGCGCACTGGTGTTTGCGCTGGAAGAACTTGCCTTTTTCTCCAAGGAGCTAACGGTGCTGGGCGTTTATGCCGCGCACCCGTTCCGCGAGACTTTCAAGGAAGAGAAAGACTAGCGCGGGCCGTTCAGACCGCGACGCGGGCGAGGAACCCTTCAATGCCACGCTGAAGGCTCGTGGCGGCAGCTTCGACTGTCTCCGAAGCTTCGAGCACCTTGCTGGCCGCGCTACCCGTTTCCTCCACTGCGCGCGTGACCTCATTCAGCACCGAGACCATTCCCTTGGCCCCTTCTGCCGCGCTCGCCACATTGTGCGAAATCTCATCGGTGGCGCTGTCCTGCTGTTGTAGCGAAAGCGCTACCGCCGACGTATAGCCGTCGATTTCCCGCATCCGATCGGTATTGCGCCGGATCGCGTCGACAGCAACTCGCGTAGAACTTTGTACCGCTTCGATCTGACCGGCGATTTGTTCGGTCGCCTTCGCTGTTTGCACTGCGAGAGATTTAACTTCCGAAGCGACCACTGCGAAGCCGCGGCCCGCTTCGCCGGCGCGCGCGGCCTCAATGGTGGCATTGAGCGCAAGCAGATTTGTCTGCCCGGCAATATTGCGAATGAGATTGACGACCTCACCGATCTGTTGAACGGTGTCGGTAAGATTAGTCATCTGCTCATTTGTCGTGTGCGCCTCCACAACCGAGTGTGAAGCGACTTCCGCCGCCTGACTGATCTGGCGACCAATTTCTCCAATGGACGCAATCAACTCTTCGGCAGCGCCTGCCGCCGCAGTCATATTAGCGGATGCTTCATTCGAGGTCTGGGTGGCGCCCGCTGTACGATCGGACGTGAACCCCGACGAATTCGAAAGCGTTACTGCGATCGACTTTAAGGCTGCGGTGCTCTCACTCACCGTTCGCAGCACGGCGGCGGCGCTTTCGCGAAAAGCGCGTATTTCCGTTTCGATTTCAACGCGGCGACGCTCCTGCTCCGTCAGCGCGGCCGTCTTCCTTTCAGCGTGGATGCGCTCAGTAATATCGTCGTGCGTGCCAATCCAGTATTCGCCGTTTTTGATCGGTCGATTGACGACCAGAACAGCGCGGCCGTCGGGCGTTTCCACTATCCGATTCATTGACTCGCCCTGGCGAACCGCGGTCATGATTTCTGTGCGGTATTTCTCAGGATCAATATTGAGGCTTCCCGTCGTTATCCGGTTAGTAATCAGGTCGAGCAGGCTACAGCCGGGTTTCACAATGCTGGGAGACAGGCCGTACATCTCGACATAGCGATTATTGACGACAAGCACGTGTTCGTGTGCATCGAACAAGACGACGCCTTGAGTCATGTTGTCGAGCACCATTGCGAGAAATGTGCTGCTCTCATCCAGGCGACGACCGGCAAAGGCACCGATGAGGCTAATGCACAGGACAGCCATCGCCGCACTCGCAATTGCGGTCGCCAGGACAGCGGGCGACAGCGTTAGCGCATCAATCGTGCGGGTGGGATCGGGCGCAATTTCCACTGCGCCCATGGCTGTAAAATGATGAGAGACGATCGCAAGGGTAAGCAGCACCGCAGCCAGCGCCGCGTCACGTCGACGGTACGACCGGATGGCGACGACCATCGCAAGCGCGCCCAAAGCAATGCCAAAGACGATCGATGCAACAACGAGCGAGGCCTGCCAGGTAACGCGCCCCGGAATTTCAATCGCGTTCATACCAGTGTAGTGCATCGCAGCGATGCCGCCGCCGACAATTGCGCCGGCCAGCAGCGGCGACCAACGCGAATGCAAATAAACGGCGATGCTCAGACCGAGGCCCGTGACCGCCACCGCGGCTGCAAGCGACAACACGGTCAGACTGAGACTGTACGAAATCTGGATGCCCGGCTCGTAGGCCAACATCGCCACAAAATGAGTGGCCCAAATACCAAATCCGGCGGCAACAGCAGCGGCGATAATCCATATGGCGCGTGGCCTACCATTGGTTGCACGCGCGCGATTAAACAAGTTGACTGCCGCCAGGCTCGCGAACAGGCAGACGACCGCAGCAACGGCGACAAGTCGCCAGTCATGCTCGGCCGTTAGGCAAGTGAGGACACGAAACATCATTCACCAGGCTGAAATATCGGGCGATACTAGGGACGAAAAATTTATGTGTCGTTAACCGTGACTTTCGCCGGGTAACGGGGCCGCAGCCTAGCTGCGTTGGTGCTCGTAGCGCTCAATAAAGCCCGGCGATAGCTTGCGCAGGCGATCAAGATCGACCCGGCCGGAGCGGGTTACGTAGCTCATAGCAAAGTCGACCGGCGCCAACTGCATATGCATGGCGAATTGTTCGTACCACGCCGCACTGCCGTTAGCGCCGGCTACCAGCTTCTCCAGAATTGGCCGCCGTCCCGCTTCGTAGGCTGCGAGCGCAGCAACGACATCGTTCGGATATATGGCCAGCGCTTTGTCGAGCGCGATCGCGTCTTCCATAGCCAACCGCGTGCCCGAACCAATAGAAAAATGTGCGGTGTGCAATGCATCACCAACGAGCACGCGATGACCAACCGACCAGCGATCGTTGTGCACAATCGGAAACTGCCGCCAGATCGAATTGTTCGAGATCAGCAGTTTGCCGTCGAGTGCCGGCGCAAAAATGCGTTCGCACAGGCTGCGGGTTTCGGCCTCGGTCATCTGCGCAAATCCGGCGCGCACAAATGTGTTGTGATCGACTTCGACGATGAAGGTGCTGAGGTCGGGCGAGTAGCGGTAGTGATGCGCATTGAAAGCCCCCAGTTCGGTTTCGACAAAGGTCTGTGTCAATGTTTCGAACCGCTTGGTCGTCCCGAACCAGGCGAACCGGTTGGTAAGAAAATGGACGCTGGCTCCAAATTCCTTTTCGTGGCTGCGCCGCACCAGGGAATTGAGCCCATCGGCGCCCACGACAAGATCAGCATCGCGAAATTCATCAAGGCTTTTCAGCGTCCGCTCGTAGACCGGCTCCACGCCGACGGAATGCGCCCGTGCCTGCAGTAGCTGCAGCAGCTTGAGCCGGCCGACGGCGGCGAAGCCAACTCCATCGATCACAACGCGCTCGCCACGATGGACTATAATGATATCGCTCCACGATTCCATATGTGGGATGATCGCCGCGTAGGTCTCCGCGTCGTCCTCGCGCAGGAATTCCAGCGCCCGGTCAGAAAACACGACTCCAAAACCAAAGGTGGCGCCGGGAGGATTTTGCTCAACGACAATAACGTCCGCATCGCGCCGGCGGCGTTTGATCAGATAGGCAAGATAGAGGCCCGCGGGGCCGGCGCCGAGAATGGCGATGCGCATGACCTAGTGTCTCAAACGGCGCGTCTCCGCGATAGCGGGGGTCAGAACCCAATGGCGGCCGCTAGATCGTCTGATTGTAGGCGCCCACTTCCGGGTACGTGCGGAGTACACCATCCACGGCTTTAAACATTTCACGCATACGCTGTTCAGATACCGGACTTTCGACCACCACCACCAGCTCCGGTTTGTTCGAAGAGGCCCGCACAAGTCCCCAAGTGCCGTCTTCGACAGTGACGCGCACTCCGTTAACAGTAACCAGTTCGCGGATCGGCTGGCCGGCGATTTTTGCGCCCTCCGCCTTTGCCGCCTCAAACTGCTTCACAACAGCATCCACGACCCCATATTTTTTCTCGTCGTCGCAATGCGGCGACATCGTTGGCGATCCCCAGGTCTTAGGCAGTGCCTTGCGCAGGTCGGCCATACTTTTACCGGGGCTCCGGTCGAGCATGTCGCACACCGCGAAGGCGAATATCATGCCGTCGTCATATCCGCGGCCGAACGGCTTATTGAAGAAGAAGTGTCCGGATTTTTCGAAACCGGCGATGGCACCAAGCTCGTTGACGCGACGCTTAATATAGGAATGACCGGTTTTCCAATAATCGACCTTCACGCCGTTCGCCTTCAGCACCGGATCAGTGAGGAACAAACCGGTCGATTTAACGTCAACTACAAAAGTCGCGTTGCGATGCAACGAAGACATGTCACGCGCAAGCATGACGCCCACTTTGTCGGCAAAAATCTCCTCACCTTCGTTGTCCACCACACCGCAACGATCGCCGTCGCCGTCGAAGCCGAGCGCAACATCGGCGCGATTGACGAGCACAGCGTCACGCATCGCGTGCAGCATTTTCATGTCTTCGGTATTGGGATTATATCGCGGGAACGTGTGGTCGAGATTGCAGTCTAATGGCACCACCTCGCATCCAATCGCCTGTAAAATTCTTGGCGCGAAAGCGCCCGCGGTACCGTTGCCACAGGCGGCAACCACCTTGAGTTTGCGCTTGAGCTTCGGCCGCTTGGTCAGATCTGCAATATAGCGCTCGGGAAAATTCTCTACGAACACATAGCTGCCGCCGTCTCTGAAATCGAACTTCGCTCCCAATACGATTTCCCGGAGCCTCTTCATTTCCACCGGCCCAAACGTGAGTGGACGATTGGCGCCCATCTTCACACCGGTCCAGCCATTGTCGTTATGCGACGCGGTGACCATCGCAACACAAGGAACATTGAGTTCAAACTGGGCGAAGTAGGCCATCGGAGTTATCGCCAGGCCGATATCGTGCACCTTGCAGCCTGATGCCATCAGACCGGAGATTAGCGCCATCTTCACCGATGACGAATAACTGCGGAAATCGTGCCCGGTGACAATCTCCGGTTTGACGTTCAATTCGCGAATGAGTGTGCCAAGGCCTAGACCAAGGGCTTGCACACCCATCAGGTTGATTTCTTTTTCCAGCAGCCAGCGCGCGTCGTATTCGCGGAATCCGGTCGGCTTTACGAGGGGTGAAGACTTGTAAGCATAGGTATTTGGCGTCAATGCGGGTTTCGGCGTCGGAAACATAAGGACCTCAAACATAGAGTGGCATACGAATCCAATACCCTAACGCAAGAGGGCCGCAAAGCACTCGATCAAGGTCAATTTTTGGGAGGACGAAGCGTCTTCTTACTGCTCAAGCACCAAACGTCCGTTCGCGTATTCGTAGCGCTTTAGCCGTGACAGGAACGATACGCCGAGCAGATTTTTCGCCAGCGCCTCGTCGGGCAGCACGATGGCTGATACGTCGTAAACCGTGATGCCGCCGATCTCGACACGCTCAATCTTGGTCGGTGCGGCTTTGATCTTACCATTAGCCGTGACAGCGGTAGCCGTGTAATCGCGCGGTTGCGGGCGAATACCGGCCAACGCTGCCGACGATTCCCTCAGCACCACGAGTGACGCACCGGTATCGACGACGAAGTCGATAAACCGCCCCTCGATCCGCGCTTCGACCTGGAAGTGGCCCTGACGGTCGCTTTCCAACATGAGGCTGCGGCCGGAGCTGGTTGGCTCTCGCGCGTCGTAGGTCGACTGCACCACCGCCGCCTGCGCGTCGGGACGAGTCTCAACGATACCGTCGGCATAGCGCGCAACATAAGCGCCAACCGCAAGCAACGCAGCGGAGAGCATAAGGAACTGACGCATGACGATGCCCAATTACTTCGCACCAGCCTGACATTCGAGGATCAAGACGGCCTTAACAGGCGCATGTCGGCGCATGCGGTTTTAGGCGTAGTGAGTCGCCGGTAAGCCGATTAGCGAAAATTGAATCTATTCGCCGCGGGGTTTGGCACGGCGGGTTGCCGGGGCGGTCAACGGATCTTCAGGCCAGGGATGTTTCGGGTACCGCCCACGCAGCTCCGTCCTGACATCTTTGTAGCTGCCCCGCCAGAAGCCCGGCAGATCGCGTGTCACCTGAACCGGTCGATGCGCCGGCGAAAGTAGTTCGATCAGGAGCGGCACCCGTCCAGCGGCGATCGCGGGATGCACGCCTAGACCGAACAATTCCTGCACGCGGATTGCCAGCTTCGGTCCCTCCGGCGCTTCGTAATCAATTGGCACATGTGATCCGGATGGCGCAGTAAAGTGTGTCGGCGCCTCGGCATCGAGGCGCTTGCGCATATTCCATGGCAGCAATGCATCGAGCGCTGCGGCAAGATCGTCCGCTCCGACCTGCGACAATGCAATTTTTTCGCCGAGGAATGGCGCTAGCCATTCGACCGGCATGCCCGCTAACACTTCATCTGATAGATCGGGCCACTCATCGCCTTCAGCCCGGCGCAAAAACGTCACGCGATTGCGCAATTGAAGCTGCGTTTTGCTCCACGGCAATCGTCCGACGCCCAGTCCCATAATGCCTTCGGCCAACAGCCTGGCACTCTCATAACCGGGCGTGACCTGCTTCGTCTGTTCGACAAGCGTCAAAGCGCCCAGGCGACGAATGCGGCGTGCGCGCAATGAAGCAGAGGCGCTGTCAAACGCGATCGTTTCGCTATCTTCAATTTCGTCAGCAAAGCGCGTTTCAATTTCCGCAAGCGTGACCGGTGCCGCCAGCACGATGCGGCTCGCGGCGGCCGCCCCACTGAGTTCAGCGACCGCCAAGAACGGCTCGCGCGCAAGCGATGACGCGGGATGGACCGCGCCGCCGCGGCCATTTGCCAGCAAGAAGGCGCCGCTGCCGCCGCCACGGCTCCTGGCGATGCGGTCTGGATAAGCTAGCACGAGCAGCGAGCCGCAAGACTGTTCGCCATCTTTCTCATTTATGCCGGTCGCATCAGCCCAGCGCGTCACCATCGCGCGGGCATCCTCGGCGCGGCGTGAGCGATCGCGACGGAACTCGTCGAGGCGATGGTGCAAATTCACATCGTCGCCCCCAAGCCCACGTTCGGTGAGCACGGCGGCAATCGTTGCAGCCAGAACGCCGGCGCCTTCGGCGGCTGCATCGACCACCATGCGCGCCAACCGTGGCGGCAACGGCAAGGTGCGCAGCTTGCGGCCCTCTTGCGTGATGCGACCGCCGACGTCAATTGCACCAAGCTCGGTGAGCAGCGTCTTCGCTTCGCTCAGTGCAGCCGACGGTGGCGGATCGAGGAATGCGAGCTTGGTCGGATCGGGGGCGCCCCATTGCGCCAGATCGAGGACGAAAGATGACAGATCGGCGGACAGAATCTCCGGCCGGGTATATGGCTCCAGCGAACCCGTCTGCGGTTCATCCCACAACCGATAGCAGGTGCCCGGCTCGGTGCGCCCCGCCCGACCACGGCGCTGGTCGGCGGCGGCGCGTGAAACGCGTACTGTTTCCAGCCTTGTTAAGCCCACATCAGGTTCGTAGCGCGGCACCCGTGACAGTCCGCTGTCAATGACAATGCGGACACCTTCGATGGTGAGCGAGGTCTCCGCGATCGAGGTTGCCAGCACGATCTTCCGCCTGCTGGGCAGCGACGGCGATATAGCGCGGTCCTGTTCACGCGCATCAAGTGCACCGTAAAGAGCAACCACATCGGCGTTATCGTCCGTCAGGCGCTCCTTCAGCAGCGTCTCAGTGCGACGGATTTCGCCGGCGCCCGGCAAAAACACCAATAGCGAGCCCTGCTCGGCACGCATCGCTCGCACGACGGCATCCACCACCTGGCGTTCAATCGGACTGCGGGTGTCGCGGCCTAGATAACGCGTTTCCACACCGAAAGCGCGGCCTTCACTTTCGACCACGGGCGCATTTCCGAGCAAGGCCGCGACGCGCGCCCCATCGAGTGTCGCCGACATTACGAGCAGCTTGAGGTCTGGCCGCAATCCTTGCTGCACGTCAGAGGCCAACGCCAAGCCGAGATCGGCATCCAATGAGCGCTCATGGAATTCGTCAAATAGGACGGCGGCGATTCCATCGAGAGACGGATCGTCGAGCACCAACCGCGTGAAAACGCCTTCAGTCACGACCTCGATGCGGGTGCGCTTCGAAATTTTCGAGCCAAAGCGAATGCGCAAACCAATCGTGTCGCCGACCTGCTCGCCCAACGTCGACGCCATCCGCGCCGCGGCGGCACGAGCTGCAAGCCGGCGCGGCTCCAGCAGTAATATTTTTTGACTCTTGGCCCACTGTTCATCGAGCAAAACTAACGGTACGCGCGTCGTTTTGCCGGCGCCCGGCGGCGCAACCAGCACGGCAGCATTATTGTCGGCGAGCGCGGCGGTGAGATCCGGCAGCGCGGCGTCGATGGGGAGAGGTGTATCGAATTTCAGGGCCACCGCTAATACCTGTCACCGCCCGCGCAAACGGGTGATCCAGTAAACACAAGCTCGGTTCTATCGTTAAGGAGGCGGCTAGCAGGTCCCCCGCTTACGCGGGGGACAGCAACTTCTGCGAAGGAGTGTGGTGCTGACTATCATTTGCGCGGCCGCCCGATGCTCTCATAGACGAAGCCGTGACGCGCGATATCCTCCGGCCGGTAGACGTTCCGCAGATCGACCAGCACCGGCCGCGCCATTGCCGTCTTCAGTCGCACAAAATCAAGCGCACGGAACTGCTCCCACTCGGTGACGATCACCAGCGCCGATGCACCTTCTGCGCACGCGTACGCATCATTGCAGAAGGTAACATTGCTGATCGCGCTCTTTGCCTGCTCCATTCCAACCGGATCGTAAACGCGCACCTTGGCGCCCATGTCCTGCATTGCCGTGATAAGCGGGATAGACGGCGCCTCGCGCATATCATCGGTGTTAGGCTTGAATGTGAGACCAAGCACGGCAATGGTTTTTCCGCGCAACTCGCCGCCCAACACCGCGGATACCTTGCGCGCCATCGCTCGTTTACGTGCATCATTAACCGCCGCGACCGCCTCAACGATCCGCAACGGCGCAGCGTGATCCTGCGCGGTCTTGATCAGTGCAACGGTATCTTTGGGAAAACACGAGCCGCCATAGCCTGGACCTGCGTGCAGAAATTTTGAGCCAATGCGGTTGTCGAGCCCAATTCCGCGCGCAATCTCCTGCACATCGGCGCCAACCTTTTCCGCAAGGTCGGCAATTTCGTTGATAAACGTGATTTTGGTGGCGAGGAAGGCGTTGGCGGCATACTTGATCAGCTCGGCAGTACGCCGATCGGTGAACAGAATCGGTGAACGATTAAGATAAAGCGGCCGGTACAATTCACTCATGACCTCGCGCGCGCGAGTATCCTTGCCGCCTATCACTATTCGGTCGGGGTGTTTGAAATCCTGAATGGCAGCCCCCTCGCGCAGGAACTCCGGATTCGACAGCACCGCGCAGTCGGCGTCGGGCTGCGTCTCGCGAATGATGCGCTCGACCTCATCGCCAGTGCCGACCGGAACGGTCGATTTGGTGATCACGACTGTGAAGCCGTCAAGCGCGCGCGCAATCTCGCGGGCGGCTTCATGGACGAAACTGAGATCGGCGAAGCCGTCGCCGCGGCGCGAGGGCGTACCGACCGCAATGAATACGGCATCGGCGGCGGCAACCGCGCCAGATAGCTCTGTGGTGAATTTCAGACGGCCGGCGCGCGTATTGGCGGCCACCATATCGTTGAGCCCGGGCTCGTAGATTGGCATCTCGCCGCGTCCCAGCGCAGCGATCTTCGTCTTGTCTTTATCGACGCAGATGACCTCGTGGCCGAAATCCGCGAAGCAGGCTCCGGAAACGAGGCCGACATAGCCGGTGCCGATCATGGCAACGCGCATGGAAAATCCGCCGTGAAGGTGACAAACCGTTTCCGGTCAGGGTCAATTGCGACTGCATAGCAGACACCGACCGCAGTGGCGAGAGGTGACAGGCGCCGTGCATTTTCTGTGGCCACAGAATCTCGCCGATTGATTAACGCTACGTCCGGGCCCACATTCGTAACTATGCCAGCCACCGCCAAATCCAAGACAAAAGCCGCTTCGCCTGCCACCACGCCTGCGAAGGCCGCCCCGCGACCGCTAAAAAAGGGCGATCACTTGTTCCTGGTGGACGGCTCCGGGTACATCTTCCGCGCCTACCATGCCATTCGCTTTGAACCGCGCACGCCGGCAGGTCTGCATGTCAACGCGGTCTATGGCTTCTGCAATATGCTCTGGAAGCTTCTCAAGGAGATGAAGCCTGAGGAAAGGCCGACCCACCTCGCGGTGGTGTTCGATAAATCCGAAAAAACATTTCGTACAGAGATGTATCCTGACTACAAGGCGCACCGGCCCGACCCGCCGGACGACCTCATCCCACAATTCCCGCTGATCCGCGCGGCAGTGCGCGCCTTCGAAATCCCCAGCCTGGAGCAGGCCGGATTCGAGGCTGACGATCTGATTGCGACTTACGCCCGGCTGGCCTGCGAAGCCAAGGCGACCACGACCGTCGTCTCGTCAGACAAGGACCTGATGCAACTCGTCGGCAACGGCGTCACAATGTACGACACCATGAAGGATAAACGCATCAGCGCCGCCGAGGTGATCGAGAAATTCGGTGTCGGACCGGACAAGGTGATTGAGGTGCAGGCGTTGATCGGCGACTCCTCTGACAACGTTCCGGGCGTACCCGGCATTGGCCCAAAGACCGCAGCAGAGCTGATCACGCAATACGGCGATCTGGAGACGCTGCTCAAGCGCGTCAAGGAAATCAAACAAGACAAGCGCCGGCAGTCTCTGATCGACAACGCCGAACTTGCGCGTATCTCAAAGCGGCTGGTCACACTCGACCGCAAGGTGCCACTTGAGGTGCAGCCGGACGCGCTCGTTGTGCACGAACCGGACTACAAAAACCTGATCGCATTCCTGAAGGCGATGGGCTTCAACAGCCTTACGCAACGCGTTGCGGCGAAAGCCCAGATCGACGCATCACAAGTCGAAGCCGATGCGAAATTGGCGTCGGGTTCTGCCAAGCCGGCGGCGCCGAAGTCGGGAAGCGCGGACCTGTTCCTGCCGCTGGCGCAGCCATCCCTGGCGGGAGGAAATGGCGGCACATCCGGCGAGCTTACCCCCATTTCACTCGCAACTGTGCGCGGCAACGCCGCGCGAACCGTCAAGATCGATCGCAGCAAATATGAAACGGTGCGCTCGCTTCCCCAGCTGAAAGAGTGGATCGCGCGCGCTTATAATGCAGGCGTGGTCGCGGTCGACACCGAGACGACCAGCCTCGATGCGATGCAGGCGCATTTGTGCGGCTTCTCGCTCGCCGTGGCACCGAACGAGGCTTGTTACGTCCCGATAGGCCATCGCGACGGCGGCGGCGAGGGTAAGGGCGACTTGTTCTCGCCGGAGGCCAAACTGTGCGAAGGGCAAATTCCGGAGCGCGACGCGCTCGCCACGCTCAAGCCGCTGCTTGAGGACAACGCCATCCTCAAGATCGCGCAAAACATGAAATACGACTGGCTTGTATTTGCCCAACGCGGGATCGAGGTCGCCGGTTACGACGACACAATGCTGATCTCTTACGTGCTCGACGCCGGCAAAGGCGGCCACGGCATGGACGATCTTGCTAAACGCTGGCTCAACCACGACACAATTCATTTCCACCACGTCGCCGGCCAAGGCAAAGCGCAGGTCACTTTCGATTGTGTATCGATCGAGAAGGCATCCGAATACGCCGCTGAGGACGCCGATGTCACGTTAAGGCTGTGGTATGTGCTGAAATCGCGGCTCGCGGCCGAGCACGTCACGTCAGTCTACGAAACGCTTGAGCGCGCAATGCCGGCGGTGCTGGCGCGTATGGAGCGGCGCGGCATATCCATCGATCGACAGGTGCTCTCGCGCCTGTCTGGTGAATTCGCGCAACATCAGGCGCGTCTCGAAGACGAAATCAAGGCACTCGCGGGCGAACCGCTCAATCCCGGCTCGCCCAAACAGCTGGGGGACATATTGTTCGGGAAGATGAAGCTTCCCGGCGGAACCAAAACCAAGACCGGCCAATGGTCCACCGGGGCGCGAGAACTGGAAGACCTCGCCGAGCAGGGCCACGCGCTACCCCGCAAAATTCTCGACTGGCGTCAGGTCTCCAAGCTCCGGTCGACCTACACCGAGGCGCTCCCCAATTACGTCAACCCTACAACCCACCGCGTACACACCAGCTACGCGCTGGCTTCGACCAGCACCGGCCGGCTGTCATCGTCCGAGCCCAACCTCCAGAACATTCCGATCCGCACCGAAGATGGCCGCAAGATCCGCCGGGCTTTCGTGGCTTCGCCCGGCATGAAGCTTGTCTCCGCCGACTACTCGCAGATTGAATTGCGTCTGCTGTCGGAAGTGGCCAAAGTGCCAGCGCTGACCAAGGCATTCCAGGACGGCGTCGATATTCACGCCATGACGGCCTCGGAAATGTTCGGCGTGCCTGTGAAGGACATGCCGCCCGAGGTGCGCCGCCGCGCCAAGGCGATCAATTTCGGGATCATTTACGGCATCTCGGCCTTCGGGCTTGCAGCCCAACTCAACATCGAGCGTGAAGAAGCCGGCGCCTATATCAAGAAATATTTTGAGCGTTTCCCGGGCATCAGAGACTACATGGATGAGACCCGTGAATCCTGCCGTGAGCACGGCTATGTTCTCACGCTGTTTGGGCGCAAATGCCACTACCCCGACATCAAGAACAGCAATCCATCGATACGCGCCTTCAACGAGCGCGCGGCCATCAACGCACGACTGCAAGGCAGCGCCGCGGACATTATCCGCCGGGCTATGATCCGCATTGAACCGGAGCTCGCACAGGCGAAGCTCAAGGCACAGATGCTGCTACAGGTTCACGACGAACTGATCTTCGAGGCCCCCGAAGCTGAGGTCAAAGACACCATCACGATTGTCAAAAGCGTGATGCAGGATGCGCCGCACCCGTCAGTGTCGCTGCACGTACCGCTGCAGGTGGACGCCCGTGCCGCCGACAACTGGGACGAGGCGCATTGAGCGAGCCATTTTCTGCGTCGCTTACTGCATTCGCGCTCACCGCGCTGATCATTGAAATTACACCCGGCCCCAACATGGGCTATCTCGCGGTGCTATCGCTGTCGCGCGGCTGGCGCGCTGGCGTTGCAGCTGTTATCGGAGTCGCACTGGGCCATACGATCTACGGCATCGCCGCCGCACTCGGTGCTGCCGCCGTCATCGAAAGTTCGCGAGCGCTCTACGAAATTCTGCGCTGGGCCGGTGTCGGTTACATGCTGTGGCTGGCCTACCAAGCCTGGTCGACTGAACCGGAAACCTCGCCGGACCTCACCGACAGTGACTATGGGCAGGCAAGGCTGGCCTTTCAACGAGGGTTGATCACCAACCTGCTCAATCCAAAGGCGGCGGTGTTCTTTATCACGGTGGTGCCGGCTTTCGTGCAACCGGAACGTTCGGCGGTCGCGCAGACTTTGTTGCTGTCCGGAATCTTCGTCGGTATCGCCACCGCAGTGCACACGACCATCGTGCTGCTGGCAGGTCATATGCAAAAATTCGTGTCCGATCCGGCGCGCCGCCGGCCGATTTCGACGAACGCTGGCGCTGGTTCTAGCCGCTATTGCCGTCTGGTTCGCAATCGAGAGCGCGCGTTAGCGCCGCTTCTTTTTCGACGATTTCTTTCGTTTAGGCCTGGCCGCCTTCGCAACTTTTGCAGCCTGCGCGACTTTCGCTGGCAACACCGCAATGGCCTCGATCTCGAAAAGCGCGCCAGGACGCGCCAGCTGTGAAATCGCCACCGTCGTGCTCGCAGGCGGCGCCGTCATGTTGAAGTTCTGATCGCGCACCTCGCGGAATATAGGGATGTGTGACATGTCGACGAGATAGTTGTTGATCTTCACCACGTCCTTGATTGTGGCACCGGCATCGGCAAGCGCGAGTTTGAGATTATCGATCGCCTTATTCGCCTGCGCACGGAAATCGCCGGGCGCGCCCACCAATTTGTTTTCCATATCGAGGCCAAGTTGCCCGGCGATAAAGATCAACCGGTTAGGACCTGTCGCCTCAACCACGTAGCTGTAACCCGGCGGCTTCGCGAGTGTATTCGGATTTGAGAAGCGGATATTGGCAGCCATCGAAAACCTCCCTGCGATTAGTCAACTAAGTTTGGCCCTTCTTCGCTCGGCTCGGCCGAGCCGTCTTGGCTTTCTCTAAGAGCCCCAGATTCTTTCCTAACCATTTTGTCGTGGGCGCCTGGATCAGGATCGACGCACCACCGTCGAAAAGTATATAGCTCGCGCCGAAAAGGAGAATGATCTGGTAAAGCGCCGAATCCGCCTTGATGTTCACCAGTCCCAACGCATCGGGGCCGATTGCGATGCCGACAATCAACAATATCGCCACATCGGGGATCTTGCACTTCTGGGCCACAAAACCAGTGACGGTGCCTATGGCAAGAATAAAGCGTCCTGTGAGCAGCGTATGTTTTGCAAGCTCTATTGCAGGTGACGCTTCCACTTTATCCCCCAACACATAAAAACAGAGCCGCGCCCTTTTATTCGCAGCGCCAGATCGAAATGCTGCCCAACACCTTATGCGATAACAAGGCGTGATCCTACCGCCTGTCGGGTAGGCGCAACCTTCGGTCAAGGCGAGCGTTAATGAACGGGGGTCGCAATAGCGCGAGGCGCGGACAGGCGGTTTTGTTATGACGATGCGAGGACAACTCATGCTGCGCGGCATCGCGGGCCTCAGCCTTTGCATGCTGGTTGCGGCTCCGACATCGGCTTCAGCGGGAAATATCTTCGAAAGCATTTTCGGTGGTTTGCGGCGCGCTATCGAAGCGCCGCGCCCGCCGGCGAATATCCAATCCTTCGCCGACCCGTCATCCGAGGCTGGTGGAAGCGTAAACGTCCCGTCTGAGCGACTCGCTGGCGGTCCGACGTCAGCATTCTGTGTGCGCAGTTGTGATGGAAATTACTTCCCGGTCCGAGCCTCCCCTGGACTGAGCGCGGCCGAAGCCTGTCATTCATTTTGCCCGGCAAGCCGCACGCGGCTCTATTCCGGTGGCAATATTGATACGGCGGTCGCGGCCAATGGCGATCGTTATGCCGATCTTCCCAACGCCTATGTTTATCGCAAGCAACTTGTCTCCAGTTGTACTTGCAATGGCCGCGAAGCGTTCGGCCTCGCCCATGTCGACGTAGCCAATGACCCAACACTGCGGCCCGGCGACATAGTCGCGACAAAGGACGGCTTGATGGCATTTGCCGGCGGCAAAAGCCGTGCTGGCACGTTCACCCCCGCTCTTAGCTATTCTGGCCTATCCAAAAATGAGCGCAGCAGGCTCTCAGAATTGAAAGTCGCGCGACCGACCCCCGAAGCGTCTGGGATAGCGGTCATCCCCGCCGACGTACGCGAAATCAATGGCCTGAGCGCACAGCTCGAAAAATAGCCCCCTTTCTGCCATAACTTTCGTCATCAATCGTCCCTGGCCCCGCTTGGGCAACGAGTTTATTCGACTTTCGCTTTCTCAATTGACGGACTGAATAATGCGAAAATCAGTGTTGATGCTTGCTGCCTTTTTGCTTGGCGCGACATTTACCGGACAGGCCTTAGGAGCCGCCTGCCACAACACGGGTATCTACGAGAGCTGGCTCGAAGCCTTCAAGAAAGAAGCCGCCGCACAAGGTATTTCACCCCGAGTCATTGCTGCTGCTTCGCCAAGCATGACGTTCGATCAAGCGATCATCCGCCGCGATCACGGCCAGGCCGTGTTCAATCAGACCTTTCTTCAATTCTCCGATCGCATGGTCGGCGGCGCGCGAATTCCCAACGGCCTCGCCAAAATCAAGCAGCACGCGGCATTGTTCGCTGAAGTTGAAAAGAAGTACGGCGTGCCCGCGCCTGTACTCACCGCTTTCTGGGGCCTAGAAAGCGACTTCGGCGCAAATTTCGGCAACTATAATATCTTGAGTGCGCTCGCGACCCTTGCCTATGACTGCCGCCGGCCAGACTTCTTTCGTCAACAATTGCTCGATGCACTTCGCATCATCGAGCGTGGCGACCAAAGGGTCGAGGAAATGATCGGCGATTGGGCCGGCGAATTCGGCGGTATGCAGTTTACCGCCTCCGATTATCTCAAGAATGCGGTTGATTTCGACGGCGATGGACGGCGCGACCTGACCCATAGTGTGCCGGACACGCTCGCTTCCGCGGCGAACTTCCTGGTCAGCCTCGGTTGGCAACGGGGCCAACCCTGGCTGCAAGAAGTGCAAGTGCCCGCGAACCTCCCGTGGCAAGAGGCCGACGTCGGTATCCAACACCCGCGGTCAAAATGGGTCGCTTGGGGCGTAAAAGCAGCACAGGGTTCGCTGCCTTCGGATAAGTTGCAGGCCTCGCTTATCCTCCCGATGGGCCGGAAAGGGCCGGCATTCCTCGCCTACCCGAATTTCAAGGCCTTCCTCGGTTGGAATTCAGCGATGGTCTATTCGACGACTGTTGCCTATTTCGCGACCAGGCTCGCCGGCGCGCCGAATGTCGACCATTCGGGTGCGGCGGCGGTCGCTCCGCTCTCGACGGAGCAGATTATGGAATTGCAGCGCCTGCTTACCAAACAAGGGTACGAAGGTGTCGGCGAAGTCGACGGCAAGGTCGGCAATGGCACCCGCGGCGCGACCAGAAAGGCGCAAATAAAGGTAGGCTTGCCGGCGGATTCCTACCCAACCGCCGAATTGATCGAACGCCTGCGCGCCGGCGGCAACGGTTTGGCCCGGTAATTTGCCATCGAGAGATTTTGCCGTCGGTACCCAATTCCCCGCCCTATAGGCGAAAGTTACAAGACCTCCATCTTCGATCACATCCGCACGATTAACCGCCGGGTTGTTGAACCTCAGGCCGTTTAATCAGTTGAAGGACGGGATTGCGTCCTGGACGTGGTGGAGGATCAAATATGAGAAAACGCACTGGAATGGCGGTGCTGGCGGCGACACTTGCTGGGGTGATTCCAATAACAGCGGGCGCGCAGGCACCACCGGCCCCCGCGCCTGCGAAAGCAGCACCCGCACGGGCCGCAGCGCCTGCTGCCCGGTCGGCTCCCGCGGTGCCGCATTTTGCTCCAGCGGCGCGAGTGGCGGCACCGCAACCGCACATCGCAGCGCCACGTGTAGCACCTGCCGCGCGCGTTGCTGCTCCGCATTTTACACCTCCCGCGCATGTAGCGCCGCAACGCGCGGCGATTCCGCATTCGCCGGCTGTGGTCAATCGCAGCGTTCAGCAGCGTCAACTCCGTGCGCAGCCGACCATTCAGGCGCGTCCAAACCTGCAGACACAGCCAAACCTGCAAAAACAACGCCAGAACTCAGCTCAATTCGCGTCAGCAATTGCGTGCCGAACGCACACTGCGCCAGCGCGAAGATCGCGAGGTGCGTCGCCTTCCTCCATCACAAAGGGCACAGCGACTTGAGCAAATTCAACAAACGCGCCAGCAGCGTGCGCTGACACGCCAACAGCTTGCACAACCCAATGCGTTGCAAGCGCAGCCGAACGCACAGACATCGCGCGCAAACCGGCGTAACGGAGCCGCACGCCTGACGGCAGATGCCGCGCGTCAGGGGCGGTTCTCGTCGCGCTTTGCGCAGCAGGCCGGTGGTGTCAATGCGCGCAATAGCTTTGCCAATATAGCCGCGCACCGCGCATGGCGGCGTGGCCTGCGCGCAGCCTTCGTGCCGTGGTACGGGCCGGTGTTCTGGCCTTATGCGTACTCGGACATTTTCGACTACGCCTTCTGGCCTTCCGGCTACGACGATGGCTACTGGGCCTATGCTTATGACGATTTCTTCGACGGAATGTTCTGGGGCGAGGCAGGTCCGCCGGCGGACTACGCCTATGCGGCACCCGCGGCAACCGCACCAGGCGCATCGAGTGCACCACGCGCAAGCTATGCCGGTGTGCAGGAGCTGTGCAATGCGCCCGGCAGCGGCATCACCGCGTGGCCGTTCGCCGAAATCGAAAGCAAAGTCGGACTCAATGCCGACCAGAAGCAATTGCTTGGCGATGTGCGCAAGTCGAGCCTCGACGCGGCCGCCGTGTTCAAGGCCTCATGTCCGCCAGAGAATGCCTTCCCGCTGACGCCTCCGGGTCGGCTGGGCGCGATGACCGCGAGGCTGGATGCAACGTTGCAGGCCGTGCAGACTGTGCGTCCCGCGCTCGACAAGTTCTATAATTCGCTCAGCGACGAGCAAAAAGAACGCTTCAACGAGATCGGACCGAAAAAGACGGCAGCGAATGCCGAAGCGCGCGCGGCCTCGCAGGCAGCAGATACGTGTAAGCAGCCTAAGCAAGGCCTCGCCAACCTGCCGATCGAGAAGATCGAGGACGCGATCAATCCGACCGATGCGCAAGAGGCCGAGCTGAACAAGCTGCAGGATGCGACGACGCAAGGGGTCTCCATCATGCAGGCGGCCTGCCCGGACGAAGTGCCGATCACGCCGCCTGGCCGATTGGATGCGATGGAGAAGCGTCTGCAGGCGATGATCGACGCCGCCAAGACTGTAAAGCCGGCGCTTGAAAGCTTCTACGCCTCGCTCACCAGCGAGCAAAAGGCGCGCTTCAACCGTATCGGGCAACAGTTGTCGCAAGCGAACGGCTGAGTGTTGCACTGCCTGCGTAAGCGTTGCGTTTCGTTGCGTGCGTTGAAACGGAAAGGGCGGCCGCAAGGCCGCCCTTTTTGCGTCTACTCCGCCGGGATCTTCAGCGGATTCTCGGACTCAAATCCAATGCCAAAGGTCGCGAGCAAACCGGCGCGTCCGATAGGCGTAATCGTTACTGCGCGGTGATCGCGAGCACGGGTAAGCCATCCCAGGTCGACGCATCGCCGCAAGATCTCGCTGCCGACATGGCCGGCGACGTGATAGCGGCGCTCACTCCAATCGAGACATGGCCGACAAAAAACGCGGCGCGAGGTCTGCGCCGGGGTCGGATTCACGCCGAAGTGCGTGAGGAATTGCACGCCGGCCTCTGTTACCTCTCCGCCCTCGTCGGTGAGAACAATATGGCCTTTAGCGGCCAGCGCGTCGGCGATCGCAACGCCAAGACGCCCGGCCAGATGATCGTAGCAGGTGCGTGCCAGCCGCAACGCATCGTCGCGCGCTGACCGCGGCTGATACCGCGGAGGCACTTCGATCGCCGCCACCGCCTTGATGCTTTCCAGCATTCTGGCGACCAAAGGCGATGAGATCCGGTAGTAGCGATTCCGGCGCTTCTGGGCGACCGCGAGAATCCGTGCACTGACCAGCTTGCCCAGGTGCTCGCTCGCCGTCGGCCGTGAAACACGAGCGAGAAAAGCAAGTTCACTCGCCGTCAGCGACTGCCCGCCCATAAGAGCAGCAAGCATCGTAGCGCGCGCGGTGTCCCCGACCAGCGCAGCGACCTCGACCAAATTAGCGGCGGCGACCATGGCCTGACTCTATCGTCTCGACGCCGCGATGGGCAAGCAACGACGGTTCGGCGCGCGCCTAACCGATCGCACAGGACAAGCGCGGCGTCTGCTGCCAAACCTCGCCATCAATCGAGCTTGGAGGATTAGCGATGAACCGCGTGCCAATCCGCGTTGAGCCGTTTTCGACTTATCTCGAACGCCGCCGCAAAGGACCGATTTACCCAGTGATCGTCGCCGGCGAGACCGTCTACGTCTCCGGCCTACCACCCTTCGATCCGGAAAATGGCGAAATCAGACGGTTGCCGTTCGAGCAGCAGGCCGAGATCGTGCTCGCTCAAATGAAACGCTGCGTCGAAGCGGCTGGCTCGTCGCTCGGGCGGGTGGTCAAGTGCAATGTGTATTGCACGCCCGCGAAGTCGCACTTTGGCCAATTCAACGAGGTTTACACGCGTTACTTCCCCGTTAAGTCGCCAGCACGCATTTTCGTGCAAGTGCCGTCCTGGCCCGGTCCGTTCGATCTCGAAATCGATTGCGTCGCCGTGTTGTGAGTAAAACAAAAAGGGCGGCCGCAAAGGCCGCCCTTTTTTATCCGGTCCGCTTTTCGATCACTCAGCCGCGATGCGCACTTCCGGCGCCGCCGCCTTGATGTCCGACGTGACGTGCTGCTCGAACTTGGCGAAATTCTTCTGGAACATGCCGACCAGATCTCGCGCGGTCTTGTCGAACTCGGCCTTGTCCTTCCAGGTCTTGAACGGGTTGAGGAGATGCGGTTCTACGCCCGGAACGGAAGTCGGCACCGAGAAGCCGAAATAAGGATCGGTGCGGAAGTCGGCGTTCTTGAGCGAGCCATCGAGCGCTGCTGTCAACAATGTGCGGGTGGCTTTAATCGGCATACGGCGTCCGACGCCGTATTTGCCGCCGGTCCAGCCGGAATTGACCAGCCAGACGTCGACCTTGTGCTTGTTGATGTAGTCGCGCAGCAGATCGGCATAAACCGACGGATGCCGTGGCAGGAACGGCGCGCCGAAGCAGGTGGAGAATTCCGGCTGCACGCCCACGAGGCCTTTCTCGGTGCCGGCGACCTTGGCCGTATAGCCCGAGAGGAAATGATACATCGCCTGCGTCGGCGTAAGTTTGGCGATTGGCGGCATCACGCCATAAGCGTCGGCTGTAAGGAAGATGATGTTCTTCGGGTGGCCGGCGCGGCCTGAGCGCGACGCGTTCGGGATGAAATCGAGCGGATAGGCCGAGCGCGTGTTCTCGGTCTTGGAGCCGTCATCGTAGTCGGGCACGCGCGTGACCGGATCGAACACAACGTTCTCCAGCACGGCGCCGAAGCGGTTGGTTGCATCCCAGATCATCGGCTCCGCTTCCTGCGAAAGCTTGATGGTCTTGGCGTAGCAGCCGCCTTCGAAATTGAAGATGCCATCCGGGCCCCAGCCGGTCTCGTCGTCGCCGATCAGGATGCGGTTCGGATCGGCCGAAAGCGTCGTCTTGCCTGTGCCGGAGAGTCCGAAAAATAGCGCGCTCTCGCCCTCGCGACTGACATTGGCCGAGCAGTGCATCGGCACGACATTCTGTGCCGGCAGATAGAAGTTGAGCGTGGTGAACACAGATTTTTTCATCTCGCCCGCGTAGGACGATCCGCAGATCAACACGATCTTGCGCGTGAAATCGATGGCGACCATCGTGTCAGATCCCTCGCGGCCACCGTGCCGCTTGGCGTCCGGCTGGAACGACGGGAAATCGAGAATTGTGAGCTCGGGAACGAAACCGGCGAGGTCAGCGCGATCGGGACGGATCAGCAGTTGCCGAATGAAAAGCGAGTGCCAGGCGAGTTCGGTGAAAATACGCGTCTTGATTCGGTATTTCGGGTCAGCGCCGCCATAGAGGTCTTGCGCGAACAGCTTTTTGCCTTCGGCGTGTTTCAGAAAATCAGCGAGCAACACATCGAAGTTTTCCTTCGACATTTTCCGGTTGCCGTCCCACCAACATGAATCCCGGGTGAGATCATCGACGACGGTATGCTTGTCTTTCGGACTGCGGCCGGTGTGATGGCCGGTCTCGGCGCAGAGCGCGCCACCTGCGACCAGCGAGGCTTCGCCCGCCGAGATGGCTTGCTCGTAAAGCGATGCCTCGGTCAGATTCCAGTGAACTGCGGCGAGATCCTTGAAGCCAAATTTGTCGGCGCCAAAGGCACCATTCCGCACACCCTTCTCTTGCAAGCGAAATTCCTCCCGACTTAGCCGCTTTGTCGTCAAATCCCTCGCGGGTCGTGAGGCCCGCCGCGGCTTGTAAGACCTTAGTATAGCCTCTTACCCAGAAGCGCGCGACCATAGTCACGACGCCCCCGAAAGCCAAGAAAAAATGCCATGCATGGTTTGCAGGCCGCATTGCGCTGCATCAATATGTTAACGGCGCATGGGCGGTTGACTTAACGACCGACCCATTTTCCAACTCAATCAACGAGACCCTTGTCCGCGAGCCACTTCTGGATCAGGTCGGCGACCTGGCCATTGTTCTTATCCATCATCAGCATGTGGGAATTACCTTTGATGCCGACCTCCGGCAGATTAACTACATCCACTTTTCCCCCGGCCGCACGCATGGCGTCGGCATAGTCCAGACCGAGCTGGCGCATTTTTGGCCAGCGGCTGTCGAGCGGGATGTTATCGCCGTAGACCACAAGCGTCGGGATGTCTTTCAATGCACCGGCTTTGGCCTTGTCGCCGGCCACGGCCGGTTCGACGGCGACGATCGCCTTGATCTTGTCGGGCCGCGCTTGCGCCACTGTGAAGCCGAAGCCGCCAGCCTGACTGTGGAACAACAGAACGCAGGGGCATATTTTATCGACCAGCGCGGTATAGGCGGCGACGATGGCCGCATCGGTGTTGGTCCAGCGCGGTACGATCTGCTTGGTGAAATTATCGTAAGCCTCGACCGGGAACTGATTGCCGGGGATTACCTTCATCTTGGCCGGATCAGCATTCCATGAGCCCGCCCCCTGTCCGATGCGGAAGCGCTCGAAAGGATTGGCCTGGGTCAGGAAGTTTGGCTCGCTGTTCCACACATCGGGCGGCGCAAAACCGGATCGGCCGCGCTCAACCGCATCCGAGTTGTAAACATCCCAGCCTTTGCGGATGAACAAGTTCATCCAGCCTTCGCGTCCGTCGGGCGTCGTTTCGTAGGTGACGCCGGTGAGGCCGCCGCCATGCCACATCAGTAGCGGATATTTTCCCTTGCGGTTTTGCGGCAGGAAGTACTGCACATACATCGCCTCGACCTGATAGAGCCCGTTCGGGTCAATCTTTGCCGGCACGCCGCCGGCGCCGAGCACAAGTTCCTTCACCGGCTTGCCGGATATCTCCACCACCCGTCCACCGACATGAAAAGATCCCATGTCGCGCAATGTAATCGGTTCGCCTGCCATCGCCTGAGTCATGGCGGAAACCGTAGCGGCGCCCAGCAGAATCGAAAACAGAATTTTATGCATCGTTTCGCTCCCAATATTCCTTGCGCGTGGTCTGGCATGCGCGGGTTTTGTCGTTGCGCGCAGTGTGACTCATCCGGAAGCGCTTGGCGATAAAGGAGGCGTCCCAAGACTGGGCGCGCAATATCATTAAGTGGGCCACCGCCCGCGCTTAGTTTGACCGCGCCTTGTCGGCGAGTTGCTTCAACAGCGCGCGTAGCGGTCCGGGGCCGGTAATCCGCTGCGGGAACGGCAAGCGCAGTGCCTTTCGTCCGTACTGCAATTCGATGCCCTCGGGATCGATGCCGACACAACGCCACTCGCCGTCCGCACCATCGAGCAAATTGGTGGCGTAGAGGCGGCAGGAATCGGCGTGGTCGGAGTTCATGTGCGCGATTGCGTCGGCTTCAGAACTCAATGAGCGCCTGGGCGTCGGAAACATCGGTCAATATGTCTCGCGGATTTAGATCAACAATACGGCCGAAGCCGGCGACAAGATGCACACGCACGACCTCCATCCGGTAAAACGCGAAATCGGCAAAGTTCGCGAACATTTCGGCGTCCGGATGCCGCCGCAAATATGAGATCGAAGCCGAAGCATCGGAGGTCTTCGAGCATGTTCCCATCAACATGATGCGCGCGCCTTCGAGCGGATCACCTTCCTTACGCTCGTCCAACATCAGTGAGACCCGCTTGTCCGCCATGATGTTCCTGGTATGCAGGGCCAAATTCGACAGCAGAAAGAGCGGCGCGCCATCAACGGCAGTCGCAACGTTCACCAGCGAGCAATAAGGATCGCCCGAACCGGGGATCAATGTCGCAAGCGCGCCCGAACGCCCTTCGCGCAGCAGCTTCTTGGCTGCCAACGGGGCATCAAAGGCGGCATCGTGTTTCATGGCGAGAATGCCTCGAAGTTAACGATATCGGCCCGCGGAGCGTTATCTTCGCGCTACTGGGCTTGTAATCGCTACCGAATCACATAGTTGTTGCAAAGTGGCCACATTTCAGACCCTGATTCTGGGCTTCAAAACATGCGGGACGTTACGTTTTAGAGACGCAATAGAGGGGCTCCATGCCGACCATCGCTCTCGTTGACGACGACCGCAATATCCTGACCTCCGTATCGATGGCTCTCGAGGCGGAGGGCTACCGCATCATGACATACACCGACGGCGCATCGGCACTCGACGGTTTTAAAACGTCGCCGCCGGATCTCGCCATCCTCGATATCAAGATGCCGCGTATGGATGGCATGGAGACGTTGAGGCGGCTGCGGCAGAAAACCGATATTCCGGTGATCTTCCTCACGTCCAAAGACGAGGAGATCGACGAATTGTTCGGCCTCAAAATGGGCGCCGACGACTTCATCCGCAAACCATTTTCACAGCGGCTATTGGTCGAGCGCGTCAAAGCGGTGCTGCGTCGCGTCTCCCCAAAGGACGGACTGCCAGCGAAGGAAATAGACTCCGCAAAGGTGCTCGAGCGCGGCCTACTGCGTATGGACCCCGAGCGGCACACCTGCACCTGGAAGGGTGAGCCGGTAACGCTGACGGTCACCGAGTTCCTTATCCTGCAGGCACTCGCTACCCGGCCCGGCGTGGTCAAAAGCCGCAATGCCCTGATGGATGCTGCTTACGACGATCAGGTCTACGTGGATGACCGCACGATCGACAGCCATATCAAGCGGCTGCGCAAGAAATTCAAAGTGGTTGACGACGATTTTGAGATGATCGAGACGCTTTATGGTGTCGGGTATCGCTTTAAGGAATGACGAATTCTTAATGTTACAGCCCACTTGGGCGGCCTGACGGAATGCCGCGACTTTTGGTAAAATGACGGGGTCACATCGCGCATGATCCCGAAATGTGGGCACCGGTTTTCGGAAAAGATCATGCGCCGGTAAAATGGCCTACGATCAACCCGGCTGGATTGAACACGTGCTCGATCGAACCGCTGAAATAGCCGCCGAAAACGCTCAAGCCGAACGGCCCGGTGCGGAAATTCCGCATGCTGAGCCCAGGCAGACCGGCGCCATGCGGCGTATCGCGGCTTCGGCGTGGCAGTTTTTCGTCTCGCAAAGCTTCTCGAGCCTGACCCGGCGCATTGTCTTTCTGAATCTTGCCGGACTGGTCGCACTGGTCATCGGCGTCCTTTATCTGTCGCAATTCCGCGCCGGCCTGATCGATGCACGCGTGCAGAGCTTGCTGACGCAAGGCGAAATTATTGCCGGCGCGATCGCGGCGTCCGCCACAGTCGAAACCGATTCCATTACGATCGATCCCGAGCGACTACTTGAATTGCAAGCCGGCGAAAGTTACGGGCCGTCGGACGATTCGCTCTCGGGCATCGAATTCCCGATCAATCCGGAACGCGTCGCGCCCCTATTGCGCCGGCTCGTTTCGCCGACCAAGACGCGCGCGCGGATTTACGACCGCGACGGTGTTCTCATTCTTGACAGCCGCAACCTCTACGGCCGCGGCGACGTGCTGCGCTTCGACCTTCCGCCGCCAAGCGCGGATAAACCGGGGCTGATGGAGCGCGCCTTTATCGCCATGCGCCGCTGGTTCGGGCGCGGCGACTTGCCGCTTTATAATGAGCTCGGCCCGGAGAACGGCAAGGGCTATTCAGAAGTAACGCAGGCTCTCAACGGCCTGCATGCCAGCATGGTGCGGGTCAACGATCGCGGCGAAGTCATTGTTTCGGTCGCCGTACCGGTTCAGCGCTTCCGTGCCGTTCGCGGCGCGCTGATGTTGTCGACGCAAGGCGCTGACATCGACGACATGGTTGAGGCCGAGCGACTTGCCATTGTTAAAGTGTTCCTTGTTGCCGCCGCCGTCATGGTGGTGCTCTCAATGCTTCTCGCCGGCACGATTGCGGGGCCGGTGCGACGGCTCGCCGATGGCGCGGAGCGCGTACGTCGCCGAATTAGAACGCGCGTGGAAATTCCCGATTTCACCCGCCGGCGCGACGAAATCGGCGATTTGTCGGGCGCGCTGCGCGACATGACCAATGCGCTCTATTCGCGCATTGAAGCGATTGAGAGCTTTGCTGCCGATGTCGCCCATGAACTGCGCAATCCCCTCACCTCGCTGCGCTCGGCGGTGGAAACGCTGCCGTTGGCCAAGACCGAGCAAGGCCGCCAGCGGCTGCTCGCTGTCATCGAGCATGATGTGAAGCGGCTGGACCGGCTGATCTCGGATATTTCCGACGCCAGCCGTCTCGATGCCGAATTGCAACGGCAGGAAGCCGCCCCGGTCGATCTCGCCAAAATGCTCGATGCTCTTGTTAAAGGCGCCAACGAAATCCGCGCTGACGACGTCAACGTGGCTCTGTCCTTCGAGGGCGCTCCGCTGACAAATTTCAAGGTGCCCGGCCACGACTCCCGCCTCGGCCAGATCGTGAGCAATCTCGTTGACAATGCACGCTCGTTCTCGCCGCCTGGCGGCAGCGTGCGCATCACATGTCGCCGGCTCAGGAACGACGTTGAAATCCTGGTCGACGACGACGGTCCCGGTATCCGGCCAGAAGCGCTGGATAAAATTTTCGAGCGTTTCTACACCGACCGCCCGGAGCAGGGCTTCGGCCAGAATTCAGGGCTCGGCCTGTCGATCTCCAAGCAGATTGTCGAAGCCCATGGCGGCACAATTCGTGTCGAGAACCGCACCGTCCCCGCGGGGCCCGGTGACGAGCCGCGCGTGCTCGGCGCCCGTTTCGTGGTGCGTCTGCCGGCGACGTGATGGTGGCGGACGCTTCCACAATCCATGCTTCGGCTGTGCTCATTGGTGCCAAGGCCGCGCTGATCCGCGGGCCGTCCGGTTCCGGTAAGTCACAGCTGGTGTGGGATCTTGTGAACGCTGCTGCACAAGGCGCCCTGCCATTTGCCCGGCTGGTCGCGGATGACCGCGTGCACGTCGAGAGCCACTCAGGCCGGCTGCTGGTGCGCCCGGCTCAGGCGCTCACCGGCATGATCGAGGTTCACGGCCTCGGCATCCGGCGGACTGCATTCGAGCCGCTGGCGGTGGTCAGCCTGATCGTAGATTTGGCCGCCGCGGACGGCCGTCGTCACCCCGAGCCCGAAGCCACAAAAGTCGTCATCGCAGGGGTGACGGTGCCGCGGCTTGCGGTCGCAGCCGGAATGGCGGCCCTACCGCTGGTGTTGGCCACCCTGCGTACCCTCCGGGCGGGTAATTGACCCAAGGCCATTAGTTAGCTACCTCCGGCGCCCTCGACCTGATCGAGGAAAATTAACCTTAGCGGGCCTAGGATCTGCGCTGCCCGAAACGCACGTTCCGAGCCCTCCATTGGCCCCGTCTTTCCGCAGTGCAACAGAGCGCTTATATAGCGAGGAGAGCCCTTGCAATGGGGCTCCAGATGGGCGTGAATTCGCGCCCTATCGTGCGGCGCAACCTGGCGCCCGCGAGGAGTTAGGGATGATCGGCCTCGTACTCGTAACCCACGGGCGGCTCGCCATCGAGTTCCGCTCAGCGCTGGAACACGTGGTGGGACCCCAGCGTCAAATCGAGGCCATTACCATCGGCCCCGACGACGACGTTGAGCAATGCCGCAAAAATATCCTTGAAGCAGTCAAGCGCGTGGACAGCGGCGAAGGGGTGGCAATCCTCACCGACATGTTCGGTGGCACGCCTTCCAATCTCGCTATTTCGGTGATGAGCCAGCCCAAGGTCGAGGTGTTGGCAGGTATCAACCTACCAATGTTGATCAAACTCGCCAAAATCCGGGAAATCTGCCCCCTGCAGGACGCGGTTTCTGCCGCTCAGGAGGCCGGGCGTAAGTACTGTACGATCGCCAGCCGGGTTCTCAACGGCAAATGAGCGTTCGCGCGTCTGCGGACGAGACTCCCGTCTCGCGTGATGTTGAGATCGTCAATAAAAAGGGCCTGCATGCCCGCGCTTCGGCGAAATTCGTGCAGACCGCCGAACAATTCGATGCTGCCATAACCGTCACGCGCGGCCACGAGACCGTTGGCGGAACCTCGATCATGGGGCTGATGATGCTGGCCGCCGCACCCGGAGTCATCATCACCATAAAGGCAATTGGCAAGGACGCGACCGTGGCGGTCGAAGCGCTTTGCAAATTGGTAGCCGGCGGATTCGGTGAAGAAGACTAGCGAGCCCCGCTAGTTGGCTGCTAACCACGCCAGTTTATTACATAAAGAAATCTTTATATATGCGTTGCGAGGTCTGCGCTGGCCTGTTATAGGCACAGCCAGCCAATCCACCCATCCATTTTCCGTCTGTTGCATAGGATCGTCATGACCGCTTCTGCCCAGCCCAAGGCCAAGACCGGCGACTACATCGTCAAGGACATCTCGCTCGCCGAATTCGGCCGCAAAGAAATCTCGCTCGCCGAAACCGAAATGCCCGGACTGATGGCGACCCGCGAGGAATACGGCCCCAAGAAGCCGCTCAAGGGCGCCCGCATCGCCGGCTCGCTGCACATGACCATCCAGACCGCAGTGCTCATCGAGACCTTGGTCGCACTGGGCGCCGATGTGCGCTGGGTGTCTTGCAACATCTATTCAACCCAGGACCACGCTGCTGCAGCCGTCGCTGCCGCCGGCGTTCCTGTGTTCGCGATCAAGGGCGAGAGCCTGAAGGACTACTGGGACTACACGGCCAAGCTGTTCGAGTGGCACGGCGGTGGCACACCCAACATGATCCTCGACGATGGCGGCGACGCCACCATGCTGGTGCACAACGGGCTGCGCGCGGAACAGGGCGACACTGCTTTCCTCGACAAACCTGAGTCAGAGGAAGAAGAAGTGTTCTACGCGCTGATCAAGAAGCTGCTGAAGGAAAAGCCGAAGGGCTGGTTCGCCGAGATCGCCAAGAACATCAAGGGCGTTTCGGAAGAGACCACCACCGGCGTGCATCGTCTTTATCTGATGGAGAAAGCGGGGAAGCTCCTGTTCCCGGCGATCAACGTCAACGACAGCGTCACCAAATCGAAGTTCGACAATCTCTACGGCTGCCGTGAATCGCTGGTCGATGGCATCCGTCGCGGCACCGACGTGATGATGTCGGGCAAGGTGGCGATGGTTGCAGGCTTCGGCGATGTCGGCAAAGGCTCGGCCGCATCGCTGCGCCAGGCCGGCTGCCGCGTGATGGTGTCCGAAATCGATCCGATCTGCGCCCTGCAGGCCGCGATGGAAGGTTATGAAGTCGTGACGATGGAAGAGGCGGCTCCGCGCGCCGACATCTTCGTCACCGCCACCGGCAACAAAGACATCATCACCATCGAGCACATGCGGAAGATGAAGGACCGCGCCATCGTCTGCAACATCGGCCACTTCGATAATGAGATCCAGATTGCGCATCTGAAAAACCTGAAGTGGACCAACATCAAGCCGCAGGTCGATGAAATCGAGTTCCCCGACCGTCACCGCATCATTCTGTTGTCGGAAGGCCGGCTGGTGAACCTCGGCAATGCGATGGGCCATCCAAGCTTCGTGATGTCGGCGTCGTTCACCAACCAGACGCTGGCGCAAATCGAACTCTTCGCCAATCAGGGCAAGTACGAGAAGAAGGTCTATGTGCTGCCGAAGACGCTCGACGAAAAGGTTGCGCGTCTGCATCTCGCCAAGATCGGCGTGAAGCTGACCGAACTGCGCCCCGACCAGGCCAACTATATCGGCGTGCCAAAAGACGGGCCGTTCAAGGCCGACCATTATCGCTATTGATTATTAGCTGTCGCGGCGTCACCGCTGCGGCGGCACGACCAGGATGCTATAGCGCTGCGGCTTGCCGGGCACGCGCAGGTAATTGCGCACGATCTCGTTCTCGATCAACCTCGCGGATGCGCCCCGCGCTGCAGCTTCCGATCTGCAGCGCGAATCTTCAGCGCCACACACCAGAACAAATCCGTATCGCGCGAGGTCGTTCGCGCTCGCCTGCCTCGTGTCGGCCAAGACAAGCGGCCGATCGGACGCATAAGCCGCCACGCCATCAGCAAGATCGACTTCGCCGACAACAAATCGCAATGGCTGCGGCGTCGTCTCGTGCCAAAGGCGTTCGATCTCTACTGCCAGCAGGCGTGCATGCGCCGATACCGGCGAAGGACCTGCGCGTTGCGTCATGATTGCGATTGCCGGTGATGCGACCAGCATTACCAGCGGCAAGGCCGCAGCCGCGAGCAGAATGCGGCGTGTTTCGACCGCCTTCACCGTAACCGCCGGCGACGACAACAGCAGCACCGAGACAAGCGAGAAGGCCGGCATCGACCACAGCGAGGTGATTTCGGTGCGGCCTGCGATCGCGACGGCCGCTGGAAGTAAAAGCGGCGCCCAGAATGCGGCAGCCGCAAGCCGCCGCTCGGTCTCTTGCGGCCACGCCATGTCGGCGAGTGTCTTTATGGTCGGCCGCGCCATTGCGAGCACGACAATCACCGGGATTGCAACATAGCCAAGCGATCCCGCGAGGTAGGCGAGCGCACCGACCGCTGCGCTCGGCAATGGCTTCGCGCCGTGCACAATCATCGCATAGGAGAACGGCGCGAAGTCGGACTTGGCCAGCCAAACGAGATGCGGCCCCAGCACGATCAAGCCGGCCAAAATTGTGAGTGACGGGGTCCATGAGCGGAAATAATCGGCGCGACGGCGGTCAATCAACGCCGCGATCGCCAGGCCCGCGAGCAGGAATATCGACCAGTATTTGCCCAACATGGAGCCGGCGGCGGCAGCCCCGGCGAGCATCGCCCACATTGCTCGCCGTGTTCGAACCGAGCGCAGGAAAAACCATGTTGTCGCAGCCCACAGCGGCAACAACACCGTATTCACATTGAACTTCAGCGCATGAAAATTGAAGAATGGAATGAACGTAAGTAACACAAGCCCGACTATGCGTTTCTCGATATCGAGATAGTCCGCCGACAGCCGCCAGACGACCCATAACGCGATTGCCGGCATCAGCATCGCCAGCAAATAATAGGACCACTCGGCGAGCGGGAACACCGAAAACCAGATCCACACCAGCCACGCCGCTAATGGTGGGTGCTTGAGGTAACCGAGGCCGAGATCGCGCGACCAGGCGACGACCTCAGTCATGTCGGGATGCAGCCCCTGACTGCTTTTTGCGATCGTGCCGTAGACAGTCCACAGCAGAACGTAAACCGCGAGTGAAACGAGCACTGCGCGCTCACGCCGCGCTGGATCGGTCAGCGCGTCGCGCCAACGGCCGGCCGCCCGGTCGGCGGCATGAAAGGGCGCGGAAAGACGCATGCGTGGCACCTATCGCATGACAAAGCGGTATTCGTCCACGTCGCGCCGGATAACAACCAACTTGGCTTGAAGCTTGAGACCCCGGGTGTTATCTCGCCGCCATGGCGTCGGTCCCCATACAGAATATCCGCAATTTCTCCATCGTCGCGCATATCGACCACGGCAAATCCACGCTCGCCGACCGGTTGATTCAGCTCACCGGCGGGCTGGAAGCGCGCGAGATGAAGGAGCAGGTGCTCGATTCCATGGATATCGAGCGCGAGCGCGGCATTACCATCAAGGCGCAGACGGTGCGGCTCAATTACAAGGCGCGCGATGGCAAGAATTATGTGCTGAACCTGATCGACACACCCGGCCATGTCGACTTCGCCTATGAGGTCAACCGCTCGTTAGCCGCCGTCGAAGGTTCGCTGCTGGTCGTTGACGCCAGCCAGGGCGTCGAGGCGCAGACGCTGGCGAACGTCTATCAGGCAATCGACAACGGCCACGAGATCGTCCCTGTCCTCAACAAAGTCGACCTGCCCGCCGCCGAGCCGGCCAAAGTCAAACAACAGATCGAGGACGTGATCGGCCTCGATGCATCGAACGCTATCGAGATTTCCGCCAAGACCGGCCTGAACGTTCCGGAAGTTCTGGAAGCGATCGTGACCCGCCTGCCGCCGCCGAAGGGCGACCGCGACGCGCCGCTGAAAGCTCTGCTGGTGGATAGCTGGTACGATGTCTATCTCGGCGTCGTGGTGCTGGTGCGTGTTGTCGACGGCGTGCTCAAGAAGGGCCAGCGCATCCGCATGATCGGCATCGATGCCGCCTATGAGGTTGACCGCGTCGGCGTGTTCACACCCAAACTTGCGCAAGTCGAGGAACTCGGCCCCGGCGAGATCGGCATGCTCACCGCCTCGATCAAAGAGGTAGCGGATACACGCGTCGGTGACACGATCACCGATGAGCGCAATCCGGTGGACGAGCCCCTGCCCGGCTTCCGGCCGGCAATCCCGGTCGTGTTCTGCGGATTGTTCCCGGTCGACGCCGCGCAGTTCGAGGATTTGCGCGCGGCCATGGGCCGGCTGCGGCTCAACGACGCCAGCTTCACTTATGAGATGGAAACGTCAGCCGCGCTCGGTTTTGGTTTCCGCTGCGGCTTCCTCGGTCTGTTACATCTGGAGATCATCCAGGAGCGCCTGTCGCGCGAATTCAATCTCGATCTGATCGCGACCGCACCGTCGGTGATCTACAAGTTTTCACTGCGTAACGGCACGGAACTCGAAATCCACAATCCAGTCGACATGCCGGACCCGACGCAAATCCTCGAAATGCAGGAGCCCTGGATTGAAGCGACGATTCTGACGCCGGACGAATATCTCGGCTCCGTGCTCAAGCTGTGCCAGGACCGCCGCGGCGAACAAAAAGAACTTACCTATGTGGGCAACCGCGCCATGGTGAGATACGACCTGCCGCTCAACGAAGTGGTCTTCGACTTCTACGATCGACTGAAGTCAGTGTCGCGCGGCTACGCTTCGTTCGATTATCACCTCACTGACTACAAGCCGGCTGACCTCGTAAAATTGCAGATGCTGGTGAACGGCGATCCGGTGGACGCGCTGGCCATGCTGGTCCATCGCACCCGTGCGGAATCCCGTGGCCGCGCCATGGCGGAAAAGCTCAAAGAGCTGATTCCCCCACACATGTTCCAAGTGCCGATCCAGGCTGCAATCGGCGGCAAGATCATCGCACGCGAGACTGTGCGTGCTTTCCGCAAGGACGTCACCGCCAAATGCTACGGCGGCGATGCCACCCGCAAGCGCAAGCTGCTCGACAAGCAGAAGGAAGGCAAAAAGCGCATGCGGCAATTCGGCAAGGTCGATATCCCGCAGGAAGCGTTCATTGCGGCGCTGAAGGTCGACGTCTAGCGCGGTGCGCGACAGCCAGCAGACCGGCCATTTTTTGTCCAAGGTGTGCTAATATACAGCCGCGTTGACAAGCGAAGACGGAA
Organism: uncultured Alphaproteobacteria bacterium; assembly: GCA_963810585.1. GTDB lineage: Bacteria > Pseudomonadota > Alphaproteobacteria > Rhizobiales > Xanthobacteraceae > Pseudolabrys. The sequence continues at coordinate 1,995,204 of CAWENV010000001.1, read as the reverse complement.
CCGGGGGATCGGAAACGTTATGTTCGCTCGAACTCCAAAAATATTGGTCTTGTCCCTTGCTTTGGGAACTTTTGTCAGCGGTGGGGCCATCGCTGTTGCGCAGACGCCGGCGGCGACCTCGCCTCTACCGCCGACTAAGCCATCGATGACAGAACAAGAAAAAGAGAAGACCGTGGCGGCCAAACTGCTGTTCGGCGCCAAGCAACTCCCATCGCTCGGCAAATCCATGGCTATCGGCTACTACCCGCGCGGCTGCCTTGCGGGCGGTGTCGAAATGCCGGTCAACGGGCCGACCTGGCAAGTGATGCGCCTCTCACGCAATCGCAATTGGGGGCATCCCAGCCTGATCCAATTTCTGGAGAGATTCGCACCGCTCGCCACCAAAGCCACCGGCTGGAAGGGCATCCTCGTCGGTGACCTGGCGCAGCCGCGCGGCGGGCCCTCGACATCCGACCACGCCAGTCACCAGATTGGCCTCGACGTCGATATCTGGTTCATGCCGATGCCGGACCGTGTTCTGAGCAAGGAAGAGCGAGAAAAGATTGCGGCCATCAATCTTGTTTCGGACGACTGGAAGCATCTCAATCCGCAGACCTGGACGCCGCAGCATATTGCTTTCATCAAAACCGCCGCGCAGCAGCCCGAAGTCGAACGCGTGCTCGTAAACGCCGCAATTAAAAAGGAACTGTGCCGCGTCGAAGACAAGGCACACGACAGCTGGATGGCCAAGGTGCGCCCTTGGTATGGCCATCACGACCACATCCACGTCCGGCTACGCTGCCCCGCCGATTCACCGAGCTGCCGCGCGCAACCGCCGGTGCCGGGTGGAGACGGCTGCAGTGCAAAGGAACTCGATTACTGGTTCAGTGACAAAGTGCTGCGCCCGCAGATAGCCAAGCCCACCGCGCCGCCAAAGCCGACCATGCTTGCTGACTTGCCTGCCGCCTGCAAAACTGTTCTCGAAGCGCCCGACAAAAACACCAGTCTGGCCAACGACAAGCATTGATCTTTTGCGGCGAACGCGGATGCCCCAACGCACTACGAAAACCGGCTCGATGGATGCAGACACGCTGCAAGTCCTGGGCGCGCTCGAGCGCAAGGTCCTGTGGCTCGCGAGCTGGATGATTCATAACGCCAACCACCTGCGCGAGAGTTCGGACGGTGTGAAAGTAGGCGGGCATCAGGCCTCGAGTGCTTCGCTCGCAACAATCATGACCGCGCTTTACTTCGACGTGCTGCGCCCACAAGACCGCGTCGCGGTGAAACCGCACGCAAGCCCGATCTTTCACGCCATCCAGTATCTGCTCGGCAAGCAGACGTACGAACGGCTGGAAACATTTCGCGGCTACAAAGGCGCGCAGAGCTATCCGTCGCGTACAAAAGATGCAGACGACGTCGATTTTTCGACCGGCTCCGTCGGGCTTGGCGTCGCGCAGACGCTGTTCTCGTCGCTTACACAGGACTATGTGCGTGCGCATGGCTGGGGGCTGGACCGGCCGGAAGGCCGCATGGTGGCACTCGTCGGTGACGCCGAACTCGACGAGGGCAATATCTTCGAGGCGTTGCTGGAAGGCTGGAAACAGGGCCTGCGCAATTGCTGGTGGATCATCGACTACAATCGCCAGAGCCTCGACGCTGTCGTGCGCGAAGGTCTTTGGGCGCGTTACGAAGAACTCTTCAAGAACTTCGGCTGGAATGTTGTCATTCTCAAGTATGGCTCGCTCCAGCAAGCCGCATTCGAAGAGCCCGGCGGCGAAATATTGCGCCGATGGATCGATAGTTGCCCGAACCAGCTTTACTCAGCACTGGTGTTCGCGGGCGGCGCTGCCTGGCGCAAGCGACTCAACGACGAAATCGGCGACCAGGGCGACATCAGCAAGTTGATCGACAAGCGCAGCGACGACGAGTTGGCCGCGCTGATGAACAATCTTGGCGGCCACGACATGCCGTCCGTACTCGATGCATTCCACAACGCCGACCCGGAAAAGCCGACATGCTTCATCTGCTATACCGTGAAGGGCTTCGGGCTGCCCTTCGCTGGCCATAAAGACAACCACGCCGGCCTGATGACGCCGCAGCAGATGGAGACTTTCCGTCAGGCCATGGGCGTACGGCCGGGCCAGGAATGGGAAAAATTCGAAGGACTCGCGCTGCCGGCGGAACGATTGCAGTCATTTCTCGATCACGTTCCTTTTGCATCGGAGAGCGTGCGGCAGCTCAGTGCACCTGCACTCGATGTACCGGACAGTCTCGCCGTCACCATCCAGCCGGTGATGTCCACACAAACCGGTTTCGGCGCGATCCTCAACGAAATTGGCCGCGGCGATAGCGATTTTGCGCGCCACATCGTGACCACGTCGCCGGACGTGACCGTATCCACCAATCTCGGACCTTGGGTAAACCGGCGTGGCCTGTTTGCGCGTCAGGCCATGGCCGATACGTTCAAGAGCGAACACATTCCGTCGACTTTCAATTGGGAATTCTCGCCCAAGGGCCAGCACATCGAACTCGGCATCGCCGAGATGAATCTGTTTATCTTGCTGTCTGCGCTCGGCCTCTCCCACAGCATCAATGGCGAACGCTTGCTGCCGATCGGCACGCTTTATGATCCTTTCATTGCGCGCGGCCTCGATGCGCTCAACTACGCTTGCTATCAGGATGCACGGTTTATTCTTGTCGCGACGCCGTCCGGCATCACGTTGGCGGGCGAAGGCGGCGCGCATCAATCGATCGCAGAACCGCTGATCGGGCTGGCACAGGACGGACTGGCGAGTTTCGAGCCTGCTTACGTCGATGAGCTCGCGGTCATCATGAAGTGGGCCTTTGCCTATATGCAAAAGAGCGGCGGTGAAGTCTCCGAGCGCAACTGGCTTCGCGACGAAACGGGCGGCTCGGTTTATCTGCGGCTATCGACGCGGCCGGTAGAGCAGGTCCAAAGGCAAATGACACCGGAGCTACGCCAGCAGATCGTCGATGGCGCTTATTGGCAGCGCAAACCGGGGCCTAATTCCCAGGTGGTTGTTGCCTACACTGGCGCGGTAGCGCCGCAAGCAATCGAGGCCGTTGGCTTGATGGCGGAAGACCGCCGCGACGTCGGCCTGCTCGCGATCACGTCTGCCGATCGGCTCAATGCCGGCTGGACCGCGGCTCAGCGCGCACGTGAGCGCGGCCTGGTGCACGCGCGTTCCCATATCGAACGACTGCTTGGCGATGTGCCATCGCATTGCGGCATCGTTACCGTACTCGATGGCCATCCGGCGACATTGGCTTGGCTCGGCGCCGTCGTCGGTCATCGTACGCGCGCGCTGGGTGTTGAACATTTCGGCCAGACGGGCTCACTCGCAGAACTTTACCGGCACTATGGCATCGACACGAACGCAATCGTCGCGGCGGCTCAGGCGATTGCGCCCGGCCGGCCCATTCGGCACCTCAAAGCATTGCCTTGATCCGCGGCTAGATCAGCATGCCGATACTGAAAATGATCGTCCAGACGATGATCGCGCAGACGATGACGGCGATCGTGTAGATCAACGCCTTGTCCGCCGCGGGTTTCATCAAAGCGGCGATGCCGGTGTGCAGCAGATAGAGGCTGTACAGCCCGAGTATTCCCAGGAAAGCCAACGCCGGAATGATGTCGAACACCCCGGCGACCCACGCAGCGGTTGGCGCATAGGCCGACACTTTCATGGCGTTATCGAGATTTTTTCGCGCGCCGAACGTACCCGCCAGAAAGTCGATGATATAAGCGACAATAAAGACACCGACCAATGAGAGGGCGTAGAAAACGAGCGCATGTAGCAGCCCGCCCACAATGCCGACGCGAATCGGCCCGTAGCCGACGATCGACATGCCGATAAATCCGCACACCGGGGGAATCGCAGCGACGATCGCTACATAGTTTGGAAAGAGATAGCCGACGTTGCCCGGCTCACGCTCGATCACCGGCCATTCGGATTTCGGCTGCAGCACGATCCCCTTAACGCGTTCCACAAGATTCATGACACCCCTCCATTAATCTGCGGTTCAATTACAAACGCTTTCGATCCTCTAAAATCATCGCGGCGCCCTTTTCAGCAATCATCATGGTCGGCGAGTTGGTGTTGCCGGATGTAATCGACGGCATAACGGAGGCATCGATCACGCGCAACCTATCGATGCCGATCACGCGCAGGCGCGCATCAACCACCGCACGTGCATCGTCGTCACGGCCCATGCGCGCGGTACCGACTGGATGGAAAATAGTTGTGCCAATATCGCCGGCCGATTTGACCAAGCCCGCTTCGTCGTCATGCACCGTTGGCCCCGGCAAAAACTCGGCCGGCGAATATTTCTGAAGTGCCGGCTGCGCGACAATTTTGCGTGTGACGCGGATCGAATCGGCGGCGACGCGCTGGTCTTCCGAAGTCGCCAGAAAATTTGGGCTGATGGCTGGTGCCTGCGCAGGGTCTTTCGATTTAAGCGTAAGCGCGCCACGGCTGGTTGGCCGCACATTGGTAACGCTCGCCGTAAACGCGGGGAACGGGTGCAGTGGTTCGCCAAACTTGTCGAGCGAAAGCGGCTGCACATGATACTGGATATTGGCGCTGCTCTGCGATGGATCTGACCTGGTAAAAGCGCCCAGCTGGGATGGCGCCATGGTCATCGCGCCCCGCCGTCGCAATGCGTAGTCGAGCCCCATCCCCAGCCTGTTGAACAACGAAGCATAAGTCTCGTTGAGCGTCTTTACGCCTGAAACCTTGAAGATCATGCGCAATTGCAAATGATCGTGGAGATTGGCACCGACACCCGGCTTATCGAGAACGACCGGAATGCCGAATTGAGACAGCTGCGCGGCGGGACCGATACCGGAAAGCATCATGATATGCGGCGAGCCTATCGCGCCGGCGGATAAAATCACCTCGCCGCGGCAACGTGCAGTGCGCAACTCGCCATTTTGCCGCCAGCGCACACCGGCCGCTCGTTGGCCATCCAGTTCCAGCCCTTCAACGAGGCAGCCGGTTTCGAGCTGAAGATTATTCCTGTGCAACACCGGTTTGAGAAAACCGCGCGCCGCCGACCAACGGCGGCCGCGCTTCTGATTTACATGGAAATAACATATTCCCTCGTTGTCGCCCGTGTTGAAGTCCTTGACGGTTGGGATGCCGTACTGATTTGCCGCCGCGCGAAACGCATCGAGAATTTCCCAGGTTAAACGCGGATATTCGACCCGCCATTCGCCACCGGCCGCGTGATGCTCGCTTCCCAGAAAATGGTCGACGTGTTTGCGAAAATAAGGTCGCACATCGTCCCAGGACCAGCCGGGCAGACCGAGCTGACGCCAATGATCGTAATCACCGGACTGGCCAAGCATGTAGATCATGCCGTTGATTGCCGAGGAGCCGCCAATCACCTTGCCGCGCGGATAATTCAGGCTGCGGCCATTGAGGCCCGCCTCCGGCTCGGTTTTAAGCAGCCAGTCGGCGCGCGGATTGCCGATGGCAAACAAATAGCCGACCGGAATGTGAAACCAGATCCAGTTATCGTTGCCGCCCGCTTCCAGCAGCAGAACCCGTTTTGTGGGATCAGACGACAATCGGTTCGCCAGCACGCAGCCGGCCGAACCGGCGCCCACCACGATATAGTCGAACTCGCCTTCGATCGGCGTCGCGTCCGCCATTCCATTCCCCTCACTCTGGATCCGGACTTTACCCCGGTCGACAGGACTTGCTAGGCTTACAAATGCAGCGCCCTGTGCGTGCGCCGCACAAGCCGGAACGGCGGTTCCGAACAAACAATTCGAGATTTTAGTCCAGGGCGGCGTTGATTTGTCGCCACAGGAGAACCGCCATGTTTGCACGGCTTATCGCTCTTCTCGGGTTCATCGTTGCGTTGACCGGCGCACCGCAACCACTGATCGCACAGGAACGGATCACCGTCTTCGCCGCGGCGTCCCTGAAAAACGCGCTCGACGACACAAATGCTGCTTTCACCAAAGCCACTGGCACGAAGGTGGTGGCGAGCTATGCCGCGAGTTCGGCGTTGGCAAAGCAGATCGAGGGCGGCGCGCCGGCTGACGTTTTCATATCCGCAGATCTGCAATGGATGGACTACGTCGCACAAAAAAATCTGATCAAGCCCGACACCCGGATCAATCTGCTCGGCAATAAGCTGGTGCTGATCGCGCCGATGGATTCCAAACTCAACAAGGTGACGATCGAACAAGGATTTGACATCGCCAAACTCGCCGGCGACGGCCGCATTGCGGTCGCGGACGTCAAGGCTGTTCCTGCCGGGCTCTATGCAAAGGCGACACTGGAAAAACTCGGCGGGTGGGCAGCAGCGGAGCCGAAGCTCGCGATGGCGGAGAACGTGCGCGCCACGCTCGCCTTCGTTGCGCGCGGCGAGACACCCATCGGTATTGTTTACGAAACCGACGCCAAAGTAGAGCCGAAGGTGAAGATCGTCGGCGTGTTCCCTGACGGATCACATCCGCCTGTCGTCTATCCGGTCGCTGCAACGACGACAGCTAAGGCGGACGCCGCGAAATATCTCAACTTCTTGCGCGGCAGCGAGGCCAAGGCGATCTTCGAAAAATATGGCTTCAGCTTCCTGATCAAGCCGGTTTCATAGTCACGCGCGTGCTCGATCTTTCCCCGCAGGACTGGGTTGCTGTTCAGCTTTCGCTGCGGGTCGCGGCGGTTGCAACGGTAGTTGCGCTACCATTTGGTATCGCGATTGCCTATGTCCTGGCACGCAAGTCGTTCTGGGGGAAATCGCTGCTCGATGCCATCGTCCACCTGCCGTTGGTGCTGCCACCAGTGGTCACAGGCTATCTGCTGTTGATTGCGCTTGGCCGCCGCGCGCCTGTCGGGGCGTGGCTTGCCGATCACCTCGGTATCGTTTTCTCGTTTCGCTGGACGGGTGCAGCGCTGGCCTGCGGCGTGATGGCGTTTCCTTTGGTGGTGCGTCCGATCCGGCTTTCGATCGAGGCAATCGACGCGCGGCTCGAGGACGCCGCTGCAACACTCGGCGCTAACGGCTTCTGGAAATTATTCACGGTGACATTGCCGCTGGCTTTGCCGGGCATCATTGCCGGCGCGATGCTCGGCTTTGCCAAGGCGCTGGGCGAATTCGGCGCCACGATCACATTCGTTTCCAATATTCCGGGCGAGACCCAGACCATATCGGCCGCAATCTACACGCTGACACAGGTGCCTGACGGCGACCGCGCCGCGATGCAATTGGTTATTGTGGCGATCATCATTTCATTTGCGGCACTCATTGCCTCCGAATGGTTCGCCCGCCGCGCCGCCGCGCGCCTGCACGGGACATAGCCATGCTGGTCGTCAAAGTAGAAAAGCGGCTTGGCGAGTTTTCCGCGGACGTCTCGTTCGCCAGTGAAGCCGGAGCGACCGCGCTGTTCGGGCCTTCGGGCGCCGGCAAGACCAGCGTCATCAATATGATTGCGGGCCTTCTTAAGCCCGACCGCGGGCGCATCGTCCTCGACGACGAAGTCCTCTTCGACGATGCCGCAGGAATCGACGTGCCAGCGGCGCGGCGACGTATTGGCTATGTGTTTCAGGAAGGCCGCCTGCTTCCGCACTTGTCGGTGAAGCACAATCTCGATTACGGACGTTGGATGTCCGGTTACAAATCCGATCCTGTCGCGTTCGGCCATGTGGTCGCGTTGCTGGACATCGGTCACTTGCTCGACCGGCGGCCCGGCAAGCTTTCCGGCGGCGAACGCCAGCGCGTTGCATTCGGCCGTGCGCTCCTCATGCGTCCGCGCCTGCTGTTGCTTGACGAGCCTCTCGCGTCGCTCGATGCGGCGCGCAAGCGCGAAATCCTCCCATATCTGGAGCGCCTGCGCGATAAAGCACAGGTGCCAATCATCTACGTCAGCCATGACGCTGCCGAGGTAAGACGCATTGCAAGTCGCGTGGTGCGTCTCGAGGCCGGAAGGGTCATAGCAACGGGCGGAGCTGAACTGCTCGACGAGGCGCAGGCCGATATGCTTGCTTAAGGGATGTTTCCCCCCGAGCGAATCATTTGCCTGACCGAAGAAACCGTCGAGACGCTATATCTCCTCGGCGAGGATCGTCGCATTGTCGGTGTCTCCGGCTATGCCGTGCGGCCACCGCAAGTACGCCGCGAGAAGCCGCGCGTATCGGCGTTCATCTCCGCCGACGTGCCAAAGATTCTTGCGCTCAAACCGGATCTGGTTCTCACATTTTCCGATTTGCAGGCCGATATCGTTGCCGAATTGGTTCGAAGCAATGTTGCCGTTCACGCGTTCAATCAGCGCGATGTCGCCGGCATTCTCGATATGATCCGAACCCTCGGCGCACTGGTCGGCGCAACAGAAAAAGCTGACGCGTTGGCTCGTTCACTGGCGGCACGTATCGATGCGGTGCACGAACGTGCCCTGCTCTTGCCACATCGGCCGCGTGTTTATTTTGAAGAATGGGACGATCCGATGATTTCCGGTATCGCCTGGGTGTCTGAACTGATTGAGGCCGCGGGCGGCATTGAAGTTTTCCCGCAACTTGCAGCGCGCAAGAACGCCAAGGATCGCATTGTGTCGCCCCAGGATGTGATTGCTGCCCGGCCGGACATTATCGTCGGCTCCTGGTGCGGCAAGAAGTTCGTACCAGCCAAAGTTGCCGCGCGCGCCGGTTTTGACCGGGTTCCCGCCGCCGCCAGTGGCTGGCTGCGCGAGATCAAATCGACATTGATTCTCCAGCCGGGGCCCGCGGCGCTCACCGATGGGCTCGATCAGTTGGCGGGGATCATTGGCGAATGGGCTGAAAAACGCGCAGCCCAAGCCCCTGACTAGCGAGCCAATTGAGGCCTGTAGGAAATCGCGACCCGATCGTGCTATGAACGGGCGACGTTAACGCATAGGACTCGACAGCAATGCAGCCGAAGATAAACCGCGCCGACCTCTGGATGGATTTGCTCCTGGTCGCATTTTTGATCGGCTTCGACGTGGTTGCCCGTTTATTGCCGCACGCACCTGGCGTCTGGCCGTTTGCAGCAAGTGCGCTGTTCGCAGGCCGAATGCTGCGGATACCGGCATTGGCCGTGATCGTGCCACTCGTTGCCGTGCTGCTGAGCAATGTCGCGCTCGCGGGCGACGACTGGCGCGTTACACTGGTGGTTTGCGCCGCCATCGCGCTGCCGGCGTTCGCTGGCATGCTGGCCCGTCGCTGGCACGGTGCGATCCCGGTGGTGGCGGCGATGGTGAGCTGCTCGCTGATTTTCTTCGTGGCGACAAACTTTGCGGTCTGGGCATTCAGCGGGATGTATCCGCTGACCTGGCAAGGCTTGACGCAGTGCTATGTTGCGGCACTCCCGTTCCTGGAAAAAACCGTGCTCGGCGATCTTTTCTGGACAGCGGTTCTGTTCGGCGGCGCCTGGGTGACGCAGCGCGTTCCGGCCCTGTCGCGGCGCGCGGTCTAGCCGAAATATCTCTGTATCCGTTTCCATAGCGAGTCCATGCGGCCGATCAGGTCGGCCGATGGTTCTGGTTCGGCCAATCGCAGGCCGACAGTAGTGACGCGTCCCTTCTCCACGCGATGTGCGAGCAGCGCGATCGGCCCCAGTTCGACTATATCACCCGTTTTAATGCGACGCCGGCGCTGTTCGCTGAAATAGTCGGCGAGCGTGACGTCCATATGGTCGGCATCGACTTGCAATCCATAAATCTCCGCCAGAGCGCCGAGTGTTGCCGTCCCTGCTACGAAGAAATCACCGAGCGTCCTTGGATCGAGCGTCGCCGGCGGTGGCATCTTGACGAAGAATTTGTCGAGCGCCTGCGCTTTTTCCGGCGGCGCCAAAAGATAGACGTAGTCACCCTCGCGGACGGGATGCGCTTCGGTCGGTGTTAGAATTTCCTCGTTGCGCACGACCAGCGTCGGCCGTGCCCAGTTCGGGATCAGTCCGCGCCGCAGGAACGGACTGTTTGCAGGCACCGGATAGCCGACGATTTCTCGCGCGAGCTGGCCGGGCAGATCGAGCTCGATGCGGCGCGGAAGCGGATCGGCGCGCGCGAACGAGATGTCGAGTTTGCGGGCTGCCAGCGCCACCGTCCAGCCTTGCACCAACAGCGATGAAAGCACCACCACGAAAGCGACGTCGAAATACAAATAAGCTCCCGGCAGGCCGACCAGCAGAGGAATCGACGCCAGAAAAATTCCGACGGCGCCGCGCAGCCCGACCCATGAAAGGAACACCATCTCCCGCCATTGGAATTTAAACGGTGCCAGACAAAGAAAAACCGCTACAGGCCGCGCGATCAGCATCAGGACGACGGCGACCGACATGGAGCCAACCAGACTGTCCGCGAGTCGGTGTGGCCACGCTAACAAGCCGAGCAACACGAACATCACGATTTGCGCAAGCCAGGTTACGGCATCGAGGAAAACGACGACCGAGTTGTGTGCGCGCGTCTGTTTGTTGCCGACCACCAGACCAGCGAGATATACCGCGAGAAATCCGGAAGCATGCACCGCATTGGCAAATGCGAAGACGACCAGCGCACTTACGGCAACGAACGGCGCATGCAGCCCTTGCGCAAGCGACAGACGGTTAAGGACCAGGGCAATGATGTGGCCGCCAACATAGCCGATGACGCAGCCCAGAATGGCATCACGCAGAAACGTCACGAGGGCATGCGTCCAACTCTGATCGCCAAGCAGCAGTATCTCGATCAGAAGCAGGGCGAGGAAAATTGCGAAAGGGTCGTTCGTGCCGGACTCTACCTCGAGTACGCCGCGTATGCGCGAACGCAGTCGCAGGCCGCGCGCATTAATCAGGAAAAACACAGCTGCAGCGTCAGTCGAAGCCACAACTGCCCCAATCAGAAAGGCCTGAAGCCAGCTTATGCCGAGTACAAATTTTGCCGCAGGTGCGGTGAGTAGAGCCGTGATCAACACACCGACAGTCGCCAGCGTCACCGCGGGAGCCAGCACATTGCGGAAACTGGCAAAGCGCGTTCGCAGGCCGCCGTCGAATAGAATCAGTGCCAGCGCGATTGAACCGACCGTATAGGCGGTGCCGACATCGTCGAACTTTATGCCGCCCGGCCCGCCCTCTCCTGCGATCATACCGACCAACAAGAACACCAGGAGCAGCGGCGCGCCAAAGCGCAACGCGATCAGGCTAGACAGAATACCTGCGAGAACCAGCAGGCTGCCGAGCAGTATGGCGAGGCTGACGTTGTCGAGCGAGGCCATCGCGCGAATCTCCTTCCGCTATAGGAAGGGCTCGCGCACCCAAGAGCAACGGAAAATCAGTCGCAGGCGGGCTCGCTGGTTCCCCCCAAAAGGAGGGCCAGCGCGAGTTCAAACTGTGCCGGCACAGGAAAGCGCCTCTACCGAAGCCGCCGTTACGAAGGGCGAATACTAAAAGGCCACCTTATCTCCGCCCTTGAGCGAGAGGATTTCACGCGCCTCGTCGGGAGTGGCTATCTCCAGACCAAGTCCCTCGAGGATCCTGCGCACATTGGTAACCTGTTGCGCATTGGATTCAGCCAGCTTGCCGGCGCCGATCCAGAGCGAATCCTCCATGCCGACCCGCACGTTGCCACCCATCGACGCTGCCATGGCAGCCACCCGCATTTGGTTTGCTCCGGCGCCCAGCACCGACCAGTGATAATTGTCGCCCAGCAGGCGGTCGGCCGAGCGCTTCATCATCATGACATCCTCGGGGTGCGCGCCGATGCCGCCAAGAATGCCGAACACCGACTGCACGAACAGAGGCGGCTTCACCAGGCCGCGGTCAAGAAAGTGCCGCAGCGTATAGAGGTGCCCAATGTCGTAGCACTCGATCTCAAATCGCGTACCGTTCCCGGCACACGTGGTCAGGATGTACTCAATATCGGCGAACGTGTTTTTGAACATTCCTGCGCGCGATCTTTCCAGATATGGCTCTTCCCACTCGTGTTTGAACTTGCCCTTGTAGCGCGGGATCATGGGGTAAAGACCAAAGTTCATCGTACCCATGTTGAGCGAGGCGACTTCCGGCTTGAAGGTCGCAGCCGGACGAACACGCTCTTCAGCCGTCATGGTCGGCGCGCCACCGGTCGTTATATTCACCACGACGTTCGAGCGCTGTTTGATCACCTTAAGGAATGGCTCAAATGCTTCCGGTGATTGATCGGGGCGTCCATCCTGCGGGTTGCGCGCATGGAGATGAACAACTGCCGCCCCCGCCTCGGCCGCTCCTATGGCGGCGTCGGCGATCTGCTGGGACGTCACCGGCAGATGCGGCGACATCGACGGCGTATGGATTGAGCCGGTAACGGCACAAGTAATGATGACTTTTTTGCTTGTCTTGGCCACGGTTGACTCCCTGTTGACAGTCGCATTGTAGCGGCCTTCCGAGCCCGAGCGAAAGGCTTGCGCCGGACGTATGCGCGGCTTAAGGGACGCCCCATGACGCGCCCAGGCCGATTCAGCACAACCGCGATCGGCATTGCCTGCGGTGTGGGGGCGGCAGTTTTCTGGGCGGCGGGGTTCGCCGCAGCGCGACACGGCATCGATATCGGTTTTTCACCGTTCGATATCGCACTGCATCGCTTCGTTTGGTCGGCGCCGCTATTGTTTCCGCTGTTCGTGCGCAATGGCGTCGCCGATCTCAACGGAATCGGTTGGATCCGTGGGATCATGCTGACGCTCGTCAGCGGCCCGGGGTTCGCTATCCTCAGCTATTCGGGCTTCCAGCTGGTGCCGCTTGGCCACGGCGGCGTGATTCAGCCGTCAACCGCGGCGGTGACGGGCTTGCTGCTCGCCACGGTGGTGCTTCGGGAGCCACTGCCGCCCCAGCGCGCGCTCGGCGCACTGATCATCGTGATCGGGGTTGTGGCGATTGGCGGCGAGGCGGTCGCGACCATTGGGGCGCACGGTGCGATCGGCGATCTGATGTTCGTGACGACTGGTTTCCTCTTCGGAACGTTTGGAACAATGCTGCGCTTTTGGCGTCTCGATGCGATCCGCGCGACGGTCGTCGTCAGCATCCTGTCCTTAGTCGTTGTTCCGCTGCACGCGGTCCTGTTCGGATTTGACAAGATGATCGCGCTGGGCCTCCGGGAAAACATGATCCAGGCGGTAGCGCAGGGCATTTTTGCGGGCCCGTTCGCAATCTATTTATTTGCGCGCTCGGTCGTTCTGCTCGGCGCCGGCCGCGCGGCGGTGTTTCCCTCGCTGGTGCCCGCCATCACATTACTGATCGGATATCTCGCGCTGGGTGTAACTCCGAGCATCACACAGCTCGTCGGACTGGTTATCGTGGTCATCGGATTCCGCCTGGTCCAGCGCGCGTAAGCGTGCTTCACCTCAGCGAAACCCGTCGAACAGCCTTCGGCATGTATCGGCGATGAAGCCCCTCGCTTTCGTGCGTGTTACACGCATCCGGCGATGCAGAATCTGGGTCGTCACTCCTTGCAACGCCGACACGAAGAGCGCCGTGCGTATGCGCGCGACCTCCGGCTTGATACCGGCGTCGAGAAAGGGCTGCATGAACATACCTAGCGTGTCGGCCATCGCCTTCTCTAGACCAGGAAATGCCCCGTCCGTGTTGACATGGGGGCCGGCCATAAAATGAAACAAATTTGGGTTATCGCGCGCGAACATAAAAAAACCTATGCCGCCAGCGACGAGCGTCTTCTCGCCCTTGGGCTTGCCGGCCAGCTGTTGCTCGACGCACCGCGCCAGACGCCACCAGCCCGCCTCCGCGACACGCGCAAACAACGATAATTTATCGGGGAAATGCCGATAGAGGGCGTGATGATTGACGCCGACGTCGCGCGCCAATTCGCGCAAACTGAGTGCCTCAACTCCTTCCGCCTCTAGTCGCGCGAGCGCGGCATCAACCAAAGCCTCGGCAAGATGGCCGTGGCGGAAGGTCTTACGTTTTTTCTGCCACTTTGCGGCCATCTTTGCTCCCCAGCGCCCGCATTACAGGTCACGTGCATAGCTGCCATTCCTTGACCATCGAAGAGAGACTGCCATAAGTCTCCACTGGAGACAATCGCGATCGAAATACCGAATCGCATTGCTCACAAATTCCTTCTGTGGAGGCATTCGATGGTCAATTCGCTGCTTCGCGTCAGTGTCGTGCTTGGCTTGGCCGGAATAGCCATGGGTATTGTTATGGGCATCAAGCAGGACTTTTCGCTCGTGCCCGCGCACACACATCTCAATTTGCTGGGATTCGTTACGCTCTTCCTGTCCGGCCTTTACTACCGCGTGGTGCCGGAAGCCGGAGCGAGCACGATCGCAAAGGTACAGGCCGCAATTGCCGTCGTCGGAGCCATCGTGTTCCCCATCGGCATCGCCTCCGTCATTTTAGGCGGCCACGATAAATTCGAGCCGTTCGTAGTCGCGGGCGCGCTTATCGTATTTGTCGGTATGGCGCTTTTTGCATTCATCGTTTTCCGCACCAGCAGCGTCGAGTCGCGGCGATCGCCCTGATGCCGAACGCACTTCACGAACGACCCGAGCAAAGCCGGACGCATTCCACCGTCCAGCGCACGACAGCTGACGATCATCCAGACGTCATCTTCTTCCCGCCAATGATTCTGGGTACGACAGTCGTGCTTGCTTGCATGCTGCAATGGCTTTTGCCGCTCGGCCAGCTCGCAAGCATAGATCAGACATGGCAAATCGTCGGCGCCTGCGCGGTTATGCTTGCCGGCCTCGCGCTCGCCGTCGCCGGCAGACGTACGTTGGTGCGCCTCGGCACCAATGTCAGTCCGCTGCGTCCTACGACCGCGCTTGCGACCAGCGGCGTCTACAAGTGGACGCGCAATCCGCTTTACACGGGCGGTACGCTAGTCATGTTCGGAATCGCTCTTGCTTTTGCGCTGGACTGGCTGGTGCTGCTTATTCCGCCGAGCGTATTGGTCCTTCATCTCGGCGTGGTGACGCGTGAGGAGCAATATCTCGAGCAGAAGTTCGGCGACAGCTATCGACATTACAAAGCAAGCGTTGCGCGCTACGGTTTTTGGATTTGATGCATGGCGCCCCGTTTTATTGCGGCACAACTTGCGCGCCCGAGTGGCTTTATGGGGATCGCCATCAGGCATCTGATGAATCGCCACAACGCGCGCATGAACGCATTTGCCGTCCGCGAACTCACAATTAACCCATTGGATCGCGTGCTCGAAATCGGCTTTGGGGGCGGCGCTACACTATCGTCGTTGATCGACGAGGCCTCGTTTGTTGCCGGTATCGACCGCTCGCGCGACGTGGTTGACTGGGCGCAGCGGCGTTTCTCAAGGTCGATTAGGGCAGGCCGCGCGGAATTCCGCCATGGTCACGTCGAGGCACTGCCATACGAAACAGCAGCATTTGACAAAGTCTGCACGGTCAACACGGTCTATTTCTGGAAGTCGCTCGACGAAGGCTTTGCCGAGATTCACCGTGTACTGAAGCCGCTGGGCAAAATTGCCGTCGGCTTTCTGCCCAAGAAGCGCATGGACCGGTTGAATATGCCGGAAGACATTTTCACAGCTCGCACGCCACGCGAGGTGATAGAAGCGCTTGAGAGAACCGGATTCAAAGACGTACGCATCGAGCACCCCGAACCCGAGACGCCGTGGAACGTCGCCGTCGCGGCCCGGTAAGGCCGAAACTCAAATTGATACCGACTTTTCTTGGAGACCCCGGCTCAGGGCTCCGGCCCGGCATATTTACCTGCGGTTTGCGGAAACATGCTCTTGATAATCTTGAATTTGGAGATGTCCACTGTCGCGTCCATGTGCATGAAGATCACTGCATCGCGCAGCACCTTTTCGATGCCGAAGTCGAGCATGATGCCATTGCCGCCGTGTAATTCGACCGCGTGTTGAGCCACCTTCATGATTTCTTCCGAAGCGAACATCTTGGCCATGTTGACGAGCGTCTCGGCCTCCGGTGCATCGTCGTCGACCGCCTGCGCAGCACGGTCAAGTAACGCCCGTACCGCTTCGATCTTCGTCGCCATTTCGGCGAGTCGCAGTGCCACCGCCTGGTGCTTGATCAAAATGCGGCCGCCCTGCACGTAGTTCTGCACGTAATCAGCCGTCGCCTCAAAGGCGCGTACGCCGACGCCGAGATTTTTTGCCGCCTGAATAATCTTGCCGGGACGGAAATACACGCCGGCCGACCCCATCGCGCTGTCTTGCACCAGCAGATGATCGTCAGGAATGAACATATCCTCGAACACCATCTCGCCGTTGTTCATGAAACGGCAACCGAGCGTTTCATTGCAGCGGGCCACCGAAAATCCCTTGGTTTCACGCGGCACCAGGAACGATGATGTTCCCTGCAACATGCCGACCTTTGGGTTGGTGTTGGCATAGACCACGTAGAGGCTGGCATCGTAACCATTGGAGATGAATTGCTTGCGGCCGTTGACCACCCAGCCGCCGTTGGTCTTGACAGCCTTGGTCTGCATCGCGGCTTCCGGAACGTTGTAGGGCAGCCATCGGTCAGAAGCGCCACGCGGCTCGGTGAGGCAGTGCGCCATCAGGAACTGCGGCTCCGCAACCAGTCGCTTGAACCATTTTTCCTGTAAATGCTTGGGCGCGAACTGGCGCAGCAGCACCGAAACTTTCCAGTTCTGCACCATTTTGTCGGCGAGACCTGAATCGCCGCGCGCAATCTCCTCTGCGACGAGGGCGAAGGTTTTAACCTCAGTGCCCTTCTCAAGTTCGACACCGCCGAATTCCTCGGGAACGCCGAGCGTACGAATACCGATTTTTTCCGCCTCTTCGAGGATTCGCAGCGGGAGCCGGTCTTCCGGAACCATCGACCATTCGAGCTTCCAATTCTGCTTGATGAAGGGAAGAACCACCTCATCGACAAAATCGCGGCAACTCTGCCGCATCATCCGTTGTTCCTCGGACAGCCCCCGGTCTGCTGACATACGGTCAAGCATCGCAACTTCCTTCCTTGCGCTGAATCGATAAAGCGAAAGCTACGCTGCTTTCCGGTTCGACAGGAACTCACCCATGCGGCTGAGCGCCTTCAAGATGTTTTCGGTCGAATTGGCGTAAGAGAGGCGCACATAACCTTCGCCGAGGATACCGAAATCTGGACCACCAATGATGGCAACGCCAGCGTCTTCCAGAAGCGACGATGCGAGCGTCTTTGCCTTCCAGCCGGTGCGTTTCACATTGGGAAAAGCATAGAACGCACCCTTGGGTATCGCACACGACACGCCAGGCAATTTATTCAGGCCTTCAACAACGACCTTCCGCCGCTTGTCGAACTCGGCGATCATTTTGGTTACCTCGTCCTGCGAGCCTTTCAGCGCCGCGAGGCCGGCATACTGCGCCGACGCGTTGACGCATGAATGCAAGTTAACCGCGAGTTTGCGCGCGTAGTCGTAGAGCTTTCCTGGCCACACCGCGTAGCCGAGCCGCCAGCCGGTCATTGCGTAAGTCTTCGACCAGCCATTGAGAAGAATCAAACGATCGCGGATCGACGGATAGGACAGCAGGCAAACATGTGTTTCTCCGTCATAAACCATGTGGTCGTAGATCTCGTCCGACATGATCGCAACATCCGGCCATTTCTCAAGCCCAGCGACGAGCTTGTCGACTTCAGCCTTGGGCGTGACGCCACCGGTCGGATTGGCTGGAGAATTTAAAATCAGGAGCCGCGTGCGCGGCGTGATCAGTTTAAGTGTTTCTTCCGCCGAGAATGCGAAGGCGTTCTCTTCGCGAATTGGTACGGGCACCGGCTTGGCGCCGGTGAACTCAATCATCGAGCGATAAATCGGAAAACCGGGATCGGGATAGAGGATTTCCGCACCCGGCTCACCGAACATCATAATCGACATGAACATCGTCGGTTTCCCGCCGGGCATGATCATGACATTGTCCGGCGATACTTCGACCTTGAAGCGTTTGGCAAGATCCGCGGCCACGGCCTCGCGCAAAGGCGGAATTCCGTTCGCGGGCGTATAGCCGTGATGACCGTCTCGCAACGCTTTAACCGCGGCTTCGACAATGAAATCGGGCGTTCTAAAATCAGGCTGCCCGATGCCGAGATTGATGATATCGCGGCCTTGCGCGGCCAGCGCATTCGCACGGGCGAGCACCGCGAAAGCATTTTCCTCGCCGATACGATCGAAAGCCGCGATTGTACGAAGCATGACTGCAATCCTCCCGCGCGGGCGCCCTTCGCGGTACAGCCGCGGAAGCGCCTCTATCAGGAGTGCAGTTCAGCCGATTAGGCGGCAAAAATCAAACGCCGACAGGACCTTCGCCACGGCACGCGTGGTCAGGGGTCGCCACCCATCCGCCCGCTAATGTCGCGCCAGATCTGGAAACGGATGTTCGGATCGGGATCATCGCCGAGATACACACCACTAAAATAAAGTGGGCCGGCTGGAAACAGGTTAGTACCCCGGTGCTGGGGATCGGCGTGAGCCGTTGCCGACGCTGATGCAGTTTTCTTGTGCTTGCGCGTATTCGTGGTTTCGGCGTGCGACGCGAACGCAAAAGCTGCAGCCAAGGTTGCAACAAACACTTTGAGCGGGAACGATGACATGGCAAATCTCCGTGGCACGCGAGAACTGCATTTAGCGAATCGTCGTGGCGGGGAACAGTAAATGCGGCGGCTGGCCGATCACATCTCGGTGTCGGAATATTGAGGCACTTCGGGTGTTTAACGCCGCCATACTACCGCCTGGCGCAAACTTGCTACCTGCCGTCGACATTGCAATCGCGGTGCCGTTGGGAGCATTCTCGCGTTCCCGCCGCTGCAGGATCACGTCATGAGTATCGCCACCAAACGTCATGCATTCCGCGCGTTGCACCAAAGTGGCTGCTTCGTCATTCCCAATCCGTGGAATGCGGGCAGCGCCCGCTATCTGCAAGGGCTCGGGTTCAAGGCATTAGCAACGACCAGCTCGGGTTGGGCCCACGCGCAAGGGTATTCGGACGGCGACGTGACCCGCGACATGGTGCTGGCGCATTGCCGCGAAATTGCACAAGTGGCGGACATCCCGGTCAATGCCGACTTCGAAGGTGGCTATGCCGACGATCCCGACGAGGTCGCCGCGAATGTACGGCTTTGTATCGAAACCGGAGTTGCGGGGTTATCGATTGAAGATTTCACCGGCAACGACTCAGATCCGCTCTACGACTTCGATTTGGCGGTAAAACGCGTGCGCGCGACGCGCGACGCAATCGACAAAGCAGGTGGTGACGTGGTCTTCACCGCGCGCACAGAAGGATTCATCAAGAACAGGCCCGACCTGGACGAAACCATTCGCCGGCTGAAAGCCTTCGCCGATGCCGGGGCCGATTGTCTTTATTCGCCCGGTATCAAGACGCGTGAACAGATAACGGCGACGATCAAGGCGGTTGCGCCAAAACCAATCAATTTTCTTAACAGTGGTGCGCTCGGCTATACGGTGAACGACCTCGCCGCCCTCGGCGTGCGGCGCATCAGTGTAGGTGGCACGCTAGCGCGGGTCGCAATGCATGCCTTCATTCAATCAGCGCGGCAGATCGCGCAGGAAGGCAAGTTTGACAGCTTTGCAGGAGTGGTGCCAAACGCTGAGCTCAACAAATTTTTCCATGATGACCTCCCGCGGCGGCCGAAGCTTTGAGCGATCATGTTCATCCGCACACCGGGCAGCCGATCGGCGCACCGGTCGATGACACGCCGGCGCCGCGCCCCGGCCCGGTGACGTTGGAAGGCCGCTACGGTCGCGTTGAGAAACTTGCACACCAGCACACGGCCTCGCTGTGGGACGCGGTCAAAGACCACGAAGCGATCTGGACCTACATGTCGCAATACGGTCCGTTTGCCGATGCGGGGGAATTCTCCGCCTGGGTCGACAAGCGCGCTGCGTTGAACGACCCATACGCCTATGCAATTATCGACCGTGCAAATCGTGCGATAGGCGTCGCAACGCTGATGGAAATCCGCCCGGCGATGCGCGTTGTCGAGGTCGGCCACATCGTATATTCCCCGGCGCTCCAGCGAACGCCCTTAGGTACCGAGGCGCAATACTTGCTCGCCCGCTATGCTTTCGAAACGCTCGGCTATAGGCGCTACGAGTGGAAATGCAATTCGCACAATGCCGCCTCGCGCCGGGCAGCATTACGTTACGGTTTTATATTGGAGGGCATCTTGCGCCAGCAGATGATCGCCAAAGGGCGCAACCGCGATACTGCGATGTTCTCGATACTCGACAGCGAATGGCCGGCGCGCAAGCTCAGCTTTGAACGCTGGTTATCGCCGGAAAATTTCACCGCCGACGGCAAGCAAAAGTTGGGCTTGGGCGCGATGAACGGCGTGACGTAGTGAGCTCTCTCTCCACATCCTCACCGGGCTTGATGCAGCAACGGCCATTTGTGCTGTTTTGGCTGGCGAGGCTGGTGTCGACCATCGGCTACCAGATGCTGACCCTAACGATCGGTTGGCAGGTCTACCTGATAACCAACAGCGCTTTCGATCTTGGCCTTGTCGGGCTGATCCAATTTGTTCCGGCAGTTGTGCTTACGCTGTTAATCGGCCATGCCGCCGATCGCTACGACCGCCGGGTTATCGTGCGTGCGGCGCAAGGCGTTTATGTGCTGGCAGCCGTGATAATCACGGCCGCGTTGCTCATGGGCGTGCTTGGGCGCGACCTCCTGTTTGCCGTGGTGTTCATGATCGGTAGCGCACGCGCTTTCGAAATGCCGACAGCGCATGCACTGGCACCCACGTTGGTGCCGCCCCCCCTGATCCCGCGCGCAGTTGCCGCCTGGACTTCGGCCAACCAGACAGCGGTCATTTGCGGGCCGGCTTTAGGCGGGCTGATCTATGCGCTCAGTCCGCTAATGGTCGGCGTGGTCTGTCTGGCTTTTTTCACCTGCTCGATCACGCTGGTGAATTTTGTCCGGAGCCAGGGTCCGCCGATAAAACGCGAACCACCGACTTTTGCCTCGGTGTTCGCCGGCTTCGAATATATTCGTACTAGGCGCAGATTGCTGGGCGTAATCACTCTCGACCTGTTCGTCGTGATCCTCGGAGGCGCTACGGCACTGCTACCAATCTACGCGAGGGACATTCTCAGTGTGGGACCCATTGGCCTCGGGCTGTTGCGTTCGGCGCCGGCCGCCGGGGCGCTGATAACATCTCTTGTGTTGGCGCGTCGCCCGGTCGAGCGGCATATCGGTCGCAAGATGTTTGCCGTCGTCGGCGTTTTCGGCGTGACGACCATCGTGTTCGGGCTGTCCACCTGGTTTCCGCTATCGCTGCTTTCACTCGCCATGCTCGGCGCATCCGACGCAGTCAGTATTGTGATTCGCTTCACGCTTGTGCAAATTGAGACCCCCGACGAGAAACGCGGACGGGTGAGCGCAATCAACTATCTGTTTGTCGGCTCGTCGAACACATTGGGCGAATTCGAATCCGGCTTGGTCGCTGCGTGGCTCGGCGCAGTGCCTTCGGTCGTGATCGGCGGATTGGGCTCGCTGATGGTAGCAACCGTCTGGATGGTGTTATTCCCCGATCTGCGCCGTATTGACCGGTATGAACCTGCGGACCGTGAGCAAGCGAGGACCTGATGCATATCCTGATTACCGGCGCCGCGGGCATGATCGGCCGCAAGCTCACCGAAAGGTTGGTCAAAGACGATAGCCTCAACGGAAAGCCAATCGATCGCCTGACGCTGATCGATGTCGTGGCACCGCAAAAACCTGTCGGTTATGCTGGCTCAGTGGACGTTTCGACCAGCGACCTCTCCGCGCCGGGGGCCGCCGCCAAAGCAGTTGCGGGCAAGCCGGACGTGATTTTTCATCTGGCTGGGGTGGTTTCGGGCGAAGCCGAAACTGATTTCGAAAAAGGATACCGGGTCAACCTCGACGGCAGCCGCGCACTCCTCGAGGCGATCCGCGCCGCCAATTACAAGCCAAAGGTGGTTTTCACTTCATCGATCGCAGTATTTGGCGCACCGTTTCCCCATTCCATTCCCGATGATTTTCATCTTACGCCGCTCACGTCATACGGCACGCAGAAGGCGATCTGCGAATTGCTTCTGGCCGACTACACGCGGCGCGGCATCCTGGATGGTGTCGGTATCAGGCTCCCAACGATTTGCGTGCGGCCGGGCAAACCGAATAAAGCGGCGTCCGGTTTCTTCTCAGGTATCATCAGGGAGCCACTGGCCGGTGAGGAAGCCTTGCTGCCCGTCAACGACACTGTGCGGCATACACATGCGAGCCCACGTGCGGCGGTTGGCTTTCTCATCCACGCCGCCGGTTTGACGCGCGAACAACTCGGACCTCGCGTGAATATTGCAATGCCCGGCGTATCGTGCACGGTCGGAGAACAAATCGATGCACTGCGCCGCGTCGCTGGCGACAAAGTGGTCGCACGTATCCGCCGCGCGCCGGATGCGCTGGTCGAACGGATTGTGGCGGGGTGGGCCGAACGGCTCGACGCCAAACGCGCTCATGAACTCGGGTTTAAGGCCGAGGCGACGTTTGATGACATCATCCGCGCACATATTGAGGATGAGTTGGCCGGAAAAATCGCGAATTAACGGACATTATATGGCGCGCTTGCGCCATGCGCGGCAAGTCTTACATTATATGGCATGACCTACGTCGACGCTGCCGTCGCTCCCTTACGCAAAACCGGCCAGATCAAGATTCACGGCCCAGCCGCCTTCGAGGCGATGCGCAAGGCCGGCCAGCTTGTTGCGCGCTGCCTCGACATGCTGATCGAACATGTCGGCCCAGGAGTTCCGACCGAAAAAATCGACAAGCTCGTGTTCGACTACGCCATGGATCATGGCGCCTCCCCCGCGACGTTGATGTATCGCGGTTATAAAAAGTCGACATGCACTTCTCTCAATCACGTCGTGTGCCACGGAATTCCGGGGGACAAGCCACTGAAGGACGGCGATATCGTCAATATCGACGTGACGCTTATCCTTGACGGTTGGCACGGCGACTCCAGCCGCATGTTCACAATCGGCGAAATCCCGCGCCGCGCTGAGCGTCTCATCGAGGTTACCCACGAAGCGATGATGCGCGGCATCGCTGCCATCCGGCCGGGGGCAACGAGCGGCGACATCGGCCATGCGATCCAGACTTACGTTGAAGCGCAGCACATGAGCGTGGTGCGCGACTTTTGCGGGCATGGCCTCGGGCGGTTATTCCATGACGAGCCAAACATCGTGCACGTCGGGCGACCTGGCGAAGGCATTGTGCTGAAGCCCGGCATGTTCTTCACCGTGGAGCCGATGATCAATCTCGGCCGCCCACATGTGAAAGTGCTCTCCGACGGCTGGACCGCTGTAACGCGTGACCGTTCGCTGTCAGCCCAGTTCGAGCACACGGTCGGCGTTACCAGTGACGGCGTCGAAGTTTTCACCTTTTCGCCGGCTGAACTGCACAAGCCTCCCTATAAGTGTTGAATCTACGCGCGCCTCCCGTTTGCTGAGTGCATTCTCGTAGATTGTATTTTTCTATAATACAATTATTACGTGTATATGTGCACGAATACGTTTTCATGACTGAGAAGCAGGACAAGGCCGGGCGGCAGGCAGGCCGCTCCGAGCCGCCACCGCACTATCATGGCCACCGCGAGCGGCTGCGCATGCGATTTCGTGGGGCCGGCGCCGAGGCCGTCAGCGACTATGAGTTGCTCGAACTGGTGCTGTTTCGCGCGATCCCGCAGCGCGACGTCAAACCGCTGGCCAAGGACCTCATCGCCAAGTTCGGATCATTCGCGGAAGTGATCTCGGCGCCACCAACCCGCCTTGCCGAGGTTAAGGGCGTGGGCGAGGCCGCCATCACCGAGCTCAAGATTGTTTATGCTGCTGCAAGCCGGCTGGCACGGGGACAACTGCAAAAGCGGCCGGTGCTGTCGTCCTGGTCGAGCGTACTCGACTACTGCCGCACCACAATGGCATTTGCCGACAAGGAACAATTCCGCGTTCTGTTTCTGGATAAGCGCAATCAGTTGATCGCCGATGAATTGCAGCAGGTTGGCACCGTCGATCATACGCCGGTCTACCCACGCGAAGTCGTCAAGCGCGCGCTCGAGCTGTCCGCCACTGCACTGATACTGGTGCACAACCACCCATCGGGCGATCCAACACCGTCGCATGCCGACATCCAGATGACACAGACGATCATTGATGTCGCCAAGCCGCTCGGCATTTCCGTGCACGACCACATCGTCGTCGGCAAAGAAGGTCACGCGAGCTTCAAGGGCCTGCAGTTGATTTAGAAAACTACTGCCGTACGAGGGTGATCTGGTCGGCGCTTTCCGGCACACGGCGCCAGGTCGTGTTGTCGACTTCCTCAAGGCGCCAGGGATTGCCGCGCGAAGGCACCAGCATCAGTTGGTCGCGATCGATGCGCCATTGGGTAAAATTCAGGCGCGCGAAAGCAGCTTCGCATCCAGGCTTAATCGTCACAGCAAAGGCATCGCCGGTCTTGGTCATCGTCAGCGTGAGGATACATGTTGGGGGGCCGGCCTTGCGCACGATCGCCCAATCGCCGGCGACCTGTTCCGGCGGCTTCGGCGGCGCGCCGGCAGCGGCGGCATTTTGCAGAAACAGGACGCCGACCCCCGGCGTCGGCGCTTCGAAGATGCCGTCCTCCACTTCGCTGAATTCCACGACCGACTTGCCACGTGCATCGAGCAGATAAAGCAGGTCGTTGTCCGGGAATTTCCAGCCCGCGACATCGCGCACAAGGGGAAACAAGTTGACGCAGTTGGCGTCAAATTCGATCTTGTAGCCAGCCGGGCTCGAATCGCTTTTGAAGGTGGCAGTGCAAGTTCGATCGCGGTCGGCGTTGGAAAATTCCCAGCTGCCGATCATGCGCTGCGCAGATTCACTGAGCGTCGCCGGCTGCGCGAAGGCGACGCCAGCGATACAGACCGCTCCGAGACCGGCTGCAAAACGCATCATATCGATACTATCGCACTCACGTGCCGTGTCCGAGCGGCTAACGTTTAGGCGGCCACGGCGTTTCGGAAACCGGCGTGAGCGGAGGCTTACCCCCCGCCCAGGCCAAAATGTTATCGACGACCAGCTGGTCCATAGCCGCCCGCGTCACTTCGGTGGACGAGCCGAGATGCGGAAACAGAACAATGTGATCCATCTCGATCAGTTCCTTCGGAACCTGCGGTTCATTGACGAATACGTCGAGACCGGCGGAGTGGATCGTGCGTGACTTCAGCGCCTCGATCAATGCGGGCTCGTCCACGACCGAGCCGCGTGCCATGTTGATGAGAACGCCTTTGGGGCCGAGCGCCTTAAGCACCTCGGCATTGATCATATTCTGGGTTGCGGCTCCGCCCGGCACAATCACCATCAACGTGTCGACGTCGCGCGCCATATCGAGGAGCTTGGGATAATACTTATAGTCCACCCCCGCCTGCGGTTTGCGGCTGTGATAGACGACCGGTACGCCAAAGGCTTCCAGGCGGCGTGCGATCGCTTTGCCGATGCGTCCCATGCCGACCATACCGACTGTACGGTCGCGCAAAGTCGCTTTGGTGAGCGGGTAATGTCCTTGTGGCCATTTTCCGGCACGCAAAAAGCGTTCGGACTGAGGAAACTCACGTACCGTGCAAAGCAAAAGACCAACGGCAGTGTCGGCGACCTCTTCGTTCAGGACCTCAGGCGTATTCGTAACTGTAATGCCGTGCTCGCCCGCCCATTTGGCGTCGATATGGTCGTAACCAACACCGAAGCTCGAGACTTGCTCGAGATGCGGGAATTGCTGAAGAAATTTTCCGTCGACCTTGTTGGCTGTGTAGGCAATCGCGATAGCTTTAATCTTGTCGCCAACCTCTTTGACAAAGGCGGCCTTGTCCTTGGCGTCGAGCCAGTGGTGAAGCGTCACTTTGCCTTCGAAGCCCTTCATCAATACGGGCTTCTTTGCGCCGACTAGCAATACGTCCGGCTTTTCGCCAGCCATTTCGTGCTCTCCTTGTCTACACGAGCGCCGTTACCGGCGCCTCGACGAACTTCTTGAATGCCGCCAGCAATTCAGCGCCCAGCGCGCCGTCAACAACGCGATGATCGCATGACAGCGTGACGGTCATTTGGCTGATGAATTTCACGCTGCCATCCTCAGCCTCGATCGGCGCACGCCGCGTCGCACCGATTGCCAGAATGGTGGCATGGGGCGGATTGATGATGGCTGAAAATTCGCGCACGCCGTACATCCCGAGATTCGAGATTGCGCTGGAGCCGCCCTGATATTCATTCGGCCTGAGCTTCTTGTGGCGCGCGCGATCGGCAAGATCGCGCATTTCCGCGGAGATCGTGGTCAGCGATTTCGCTTCAGCGTTGTGGACCACCGGCGTAATGAGTCCACCATCGAGCGCGACCGCCACGCCGATGTCGGAATGCTTGAAGCGCAGGATGCGATCCCCTGCCCACACCGCGTTCGCGGCTGGAATGCGTTGCAGCGCCGCCGCCCAGGCCTTGATGACGAAATCGTTGAGCGACAGCTTGAACGCTGGCTGGCGATCCTTGTCTGTCGGGGCTGCGGCATTTGCCTCCTCGCGCATGGCGATCAATCGCCCAACATCGAGGTCAGCAGTGAGATAAAAGTGCGGGATCGTTTGCTTGGCCTCGACCAGCCGCGTGGCGATCGTGCGGCGCATGGAATCGAGGGGCACCTCCTCGTACGCGATACCCTCGTACAATGCCTTGACCTGCGCATGGCTTGCGCCCGCGACGAGCGTGCCGGCTGGTGCGGCGGGCGCTGCCTTTTCGACATCGCTGGCGACGATGCGCCCGCGCGGACCGGAACCCGAGATACGCGAAAGATCAATTCCGCGCTCGCCAGCCAGCCGCCGCGCCAAAGGCGTGACCGCCGTGCCGCTCGCAAGTCTTGCAGGTCCATAGTTGCGGTCGGGCGAGCGCACCTCGCGGAAGGGATCCATTGGCGTCGTGCGCGGAACCGGCGCCGTTTGCACGACCGGCGTCGCGGAAGCAGAAGCGGCACTTGGCGACGGACCAGGAGCCTTCGGCGGCATGCTCACGGGCGTGGAACTCGCCGTAGCGCCAGCGCCGGAGATAATCGCCACTACGGCGCCAACCTTGGCCACCTCGCCGACACCAAGCCGAATTTCAGTCAGCGTCCCGGCTGTCGTCGACGGCACTTCCATCGAGGTTTTGTCGGTTTCAATCTCGAACAGGTTATCGCCAGGCTTTACCGCATCACCGGCCGCCTTGAACCATTTCACAATCTTGCCTTCGGCGACAGTTTCGCCGAGCTGCGGCATCAGAACGTCCACGCGATTCCCCTGAAGTGCTCGGCGCGAATTTACCAGCTCACCGACACATACTGCGTCTCTTGAAATTCCTTCATGCCCTCTTGCGCGCCTTCGCGACCGAGGCCGGACTGCTTCACGCCGCCGAACGGCGCCGCCGGATCGGAGACGAGACCCCGGTTGAGTCCGATCATGCCGAACTCGAGCTTCTCAGAGACCCGCATACCGCGGCTAAGATCCTTGGTGAACAGATAAGCAACCAGACCATATTCAGTATCGTTGGCGCGCTTGATGGCCTCGGCTTCGGTTTTGAACGTCTGAATCGAGGCCACGGGTCCGAAAATTTCCTCGTTTAGCATTTTGGAATCGTCGGAGACGTTAGTTAGCACGGTCGCGGGGTAAAAATAACCCGGCCCGTCCGGCGTCTTGCCGCCTGTCAACACCTTGGCGCCTTTGCTCACCGCGTCGTCGACCAGTTCGATCACCTTGTCGCGGCCGTCTTTGTTGACCAGCGGTCCGAGATTGATGCCGTCGTCGAGGCCGTTGCCCATCTTCAGAGACTTCATCTTGTCGGTAAGCTTCTTCGCGAATTCGTCGTGCACTTTTTCATGCACGTAGAAGCGATTGGCCGCGGTGCAGGCCTCGCCCATGTTGCGCATTTTCGCGATCATGGCGCCGTCGATCGCGGCATCAATATCGGCGTCCTCGAACACCAAAAACGGCGCATTGCCGCCGAGCTCCATCGAGGGCTTGAGTACCTGATCGGCGGCTTCATGCAGCAGCTTGCGGCCGACTTCAGTCGAGCCGGTAAAGGAAAGCACGCGCACGCGAGGATCGTGCAACATCGCGCTCACCACCGGGCCGGAGCGGCGCGACGGCACCACGTTGACCACACCGGCCGGTACGCCCGCCTCTTCGAGCGCCGGCATTAGCGCCAGCATGGTGAGCGGTGTGTCGGACGCAGGTTTCAGTACCACGGGACAGCCAGCGGCGAGCGCTGGGCCGATCTTGCGTGTCGCCATCGCGGCCGGGAAATTCCACGGCGTCACCAAAACGGCAATGCCAGCCGGCTTGTGCTGCGCGACAATGCGCGCGCCTGAGGCCGGCGCCATCGAGATTTGGCCGATATTGCGTACGGCTTCTTCCGCGTACCAGCGGAAGAATTCAGCCGCATAAGCCACCTCGCCGCGCGAATCCGAAAGGGCCTTGCCGTTTTCCAGCGTGATCAGTTTCGCGAAGCGTTCCGCGTCGCGCATGATCAACTCGAAAGCCTTGCGCAGAATCTCGGCGCGCTCGCGCGGCTTGCGCCCGGCCCAGCCTTCGAAAGCAGCCTCAGCGGCGTCGATCGCGGCCTTGGCGTCCTCGACCGAAGCGCTAGCGACCGACGCGATCTTACGCTCGGTTGCCGGGTCGATCACGTCGAAGCGGCCGCCATCGGAAGCTTTACACCATTTACCGCCAATCCAGAGGTCAGTCGGAACATTGGCGAGAAGGTTCTCATACATCGTGTCTTATCCTGCGAGTGAACGCCGCACTGTCTCTGCAATTCGATCCGGCGTCGGAAGTACAATGTCTTCCAGAATATCGGCGGCGGGCAGTGGAATATGCGGCGTGGTGATGCGAACCGGGGGGCCATCGAGATCGTAGAAGCTTTCATCAGCCGCGATCGACACGATCTCGGCGCCCCAGCCGCACAGCCGTGGATTTTCCTCGACCGTGAACAGCCTGTGTGTTTTCGCAATCGAGCCAAGAATGGTTTGCGTATCGAGGGGTACCAGCGAGCGCACGTCGACGACTTCGCAATCAATGCCATGCTCGGCTTTTAGCTTTTCGGCCGCCGCGAGCGCACGTGGCACCATCAGCGCCAAAGCACAGATGGTTGCGTCTTTGCCGGAGCGCAGAATCTTTGCTGAACCGAGCGTGTCGACGATCTCGCCATCCGGCACTTCGCCCTTGGTCGCATAGAGCGACTTATGCTCGAGGAATATCACCGGATCGGGATCGCGAACCGACGCAGCCAGCAAGCCGATTACATCGCGCGGGCTCGATGGTGCCACCACCTTCAAGCCTGGGATCATCATGCACCAGTTCTCGACACTCTGGCTGTGCTGCGCACCGAAACGAGAGCCAGCGCCATTGCCGGTTCGAACCACCAGCGGACATTTTGTCTGCCCGTTTGACATGTAGCGGCTCTTGGGAAATTCATTGGCGATATAGTCGAAACACACCGCAAAGAAATCCGAGAACATGATTTCCGCGATCGGCTTCAAGCCGGTCATCGCCGCGCCCATAGCGGCGCCCAGGATTGCTTGTTCGGAAATAGGAGTGTCGCGCACACGCAGCGGCCCGAACTGTTCGTATAATCCGACGGTCGCCTTGAATACACCGCCAGCCTTGGCCACGTCCTCGCCCAGGAACACAACGTCGGGATCGCGGCTCATCTCTTGTGCGATACCGCGGATGACGGCGTCTCTATAGCTCAGTTCCGCCATGCCCAGCCTCCATCGGCGTAGACATCGGTGGTGAGAATATCGAGTGGCGGATTCGGCGCAGCTTTGCAGACTTCGGTCGCGTCATCGACCTCCTTGCGCACGCTGGCGTCGATGGCCTCAATGGCGGAATCGCTGACGCCAAATTGTTTCAGACGTTCACGATAAATCTTGATTGGGTCGCGTAGCTTCCATTTCTCCAGCTCGCCTTCGGGCCGATATTTGGCCGGGTCGGCGCGCGAATGACCGCTGTGCCGGTATGTCATACATTCGATCAGCGAAGGCCCCTCGCCGGCACGCGCCTTGGCAAACGCCTTCTGCGCGGTGCGATAACACTCGTCCGCATCGTTTCCGTCGATCACGATGCGCTCGAGGCCGTAAGATGCGGCACGGTCGGCGGCCGGATGCGGCACCGCGGTGACGTCGGCGATTGGCGTATATTCCATATAGAGATTGTTCTCGCAGACGAAGATCACCGGCAGTTTCCACACTGCCGCGAAATTCAGCGCCTCATGAAACGCCCCAATATTGGTGGTGCCATCGCCGAAGAAGCAAACCGAAACGTCCTTGTCGCCTTTGTATTGCGCGCGCCACGCGGCGCCGCAGGCGATGGGGAGATGCGCACCAATAATGGCATAGGAGCCCATCACGCCGTGCTCTTCCGAGGTGAGGTGCATCGAGCCGCCCTTGCCGCGCATAAGGCCGTTGTCGCGCTGCATCAACTCGCCCAGAACTTTCTCAACCGGTACGCCACGGGCCAGCGTGTGTGCATGACCGCGATAAGTGCAGAACGAGAGATCGCCCTTCTGCATGGCCTCGGCAAAGCCGGCGGCGATCGCCTCCTGCCCGAGCGACAGATGGCTGGTGCCTTTGACCAGATTTTGCAGGAACAGGTCGTAGGCGCGCTGTTCCGCCTCGCGCAGGCGCACCTGCGAGCGGTACAGGGCTAAACGTTTTTGCTCGCCAATATCGTCGTTCAGTCCGGAGCCGGACTTGGGCTGCGCGCGGTCCTTTACTGTAGCCATCAGTGATCCTCGGAAGCTCGAAATCCGTAATAAGCGGCGGCAACTTAGCGCCCCCCGCAACGCTTAGGCAACCGGTGCGGAAGGTTCCTGTTTGCCCACTTTGCGCTCACGATTCAGCAGATAGAGGCCGGACGCCACCACAATCAGTCCACCGACGATGGTCCAGCGTTGCGGCACATTGCCGAACACGAGAAAGCCTAACGTGGTCGTCCATACCAGTTGCGTATAGATGAAGGGCGCCAACGTTGATGCAGGCGCCAATCGGTGACCGCGGATGAGCAGATAGTGCCCACCGCTGCCGAGCGCGCCGATAAGGACCATCAGCGCCACGACGAAAGCGCTGTCCGGCGTCGTCCATACGAATGGAATGACCGGTAACATCGCAACCGCGCCGACCAGGTTTGAATAGAAAAGCGTCGTTTCACTGGAATCGCTGCGCGCCAGGACGCGCGTCGCAATTACGTAAAGCGCGTAACAAATAGCGCTCCCGAACGATAAGAGTGCCGCCGGATGAAGCCCCCCAAAACCCGGACGCGCCACCAGCAACACACCAAAAAAACCGATGCTGATTGCCATCCAGCGGCGCCAGCCGACCCATTCACCAAGCAACGGGCCACAAAGCAGCGCAACCAGGAATGGCGTGGAAAATAAAATCGCCAGCGCCTCGTCCAGCTGAAGATAGCGCAGGGCAAAAAAATTCAACGCGGTAGATCCGAGCAGCAGCGCCGACCGGCCAATCTGCATGAATGGCCGCGTTGTCGTCATCAATTTTGGCCTTGTAATCGGATTGACAAAAATAAGCGCCAGCAAGAAGGCGCCGAAGTAACGGGCCCACACGACCTGCAACGGATCCATGTAGTGAAGCAAATATTTTCCCGTAGCATCGAGACAGGCAAAAGTCGCCACAGCCCCGCACATCAGGGCAATGCCAATCAGCCGCTGGCGACGCTGATGTGACGAATCTATCAATAGGTCGCCCGGCCGCCAGAAATGTCGAAGACCGCGCCCGTAGTGAATGAACAATCACTCGATGCGCAATACGCAGCAAGGGCTGCAATCTCTTCCACGGTCACGAAACGTCCACGAGGAATTTTCGAAAGCATAAAGTCGATGTGCTCTTGGGTCATCTGGTCGAAGATCGCCGTTTTCGCGGCCGCCGGCGTGATGCAATTGACCGATATGTCATAACTCGCGAGTTCCTTGCCAAGCGATTTGGTCAGCGCAATCACTCCCGCCTTCGACGCCGAATAGGCCGGCGCATTCGGATTTCCTTCTTTGCCGGCGATGGACGCGATGTTGACGATGCGGCCATAGTTCTGCGCGATCATTGTCGGCGCTACGGCGCGGCAACAGTGAAACGGGCCATCAAGATTGATCGAAAGGACATCGTGCCAGGCGTCCAGTGGGTATTCCCAGGTTTTCACGTTGGGGCCGGCAATACCGGCATTGTTCACCAGGATGTCGATGCGGCCCAATTCTTTTAACGTTGCATCACGGGCGCGTTCGACGTCGGCATATTTGGTGACATCGACGGCGACCGGAGCCAGACGCCCGCGGCCTTTCAGTTCTTCCGCGGTCTTTTGTGCGAGCTTGAGGTCGCGATCCCAGATCGCGACTGCTGCACCGGACTCCAGAAACCGCTCGACAATGGCGCGGCCAATGCCTTGGGCTCCGCCGGTAACGACCGCGTTTCGCCCACTCAGATCGATTTTATTGGACATAACTTCTGGCGCCCCTTGCAGTGTTGTTTCGACCGCGATTGATGCTAGAACTACTTCATAGGGGATATAGCAGCCTCCCCTTGAGATGGCAGCCATCCATCCAAGTGCTGGTCACTTCATTTTAGGAGCGACCTATGGATGGCATGGTTCTGACAGTTTTTCTCTTAGCTTCATTTTTGGGCGGGCTGACGTCCGGTCTTGCCGGATTCGCCATGGGCCTGGTGGTCTCTGGCATCTACCTGCACATTCTGACTCCAATCCAGACCGCCACTTTGATCGTCGGCTATGGCTTTGTGACGCAGGGCTATGGCGTCTGGGCGTTGCGGCACGCAGTGCGGTGGCGCAGTGCGGCGCCATTCATTGCCGGCGGACTGATCGGCGTGCCGGCCGGCACAATGCTTCTCACTTATATCGATCCAGCCTACATGCGCATTGGCATTGGCGTGCTGCTGATTGTTTACAGCATCTACAGTCTGGCGCGACCGGCGATAAAATTGACCCACGAAGGCGTCGCCGCCGAGGTTGGCGTTGGATTTCTAAATGGTTTGCTCGCCGGATTGACCGGGCTGGTCGGGATCGTTGTGGTCGTCTGGTGCCAATTGCGCAACTGGCCCAAAGATGTCCAGCGCACGATTTTCCAGCCGGTGCTGCTCGCGACCATCCTGACGAGCACAATATCGTTGAGCGTCGCAGGCGCCGTTACAGCTGAAACGATGAAATTGTACTTGCTTGGCTTGCCTTGCATGCTGGCCGGCACCTGGGCCGGACTCAAATTGTACGGAAAGCTCGACGATGCCGCTTTCCGTAAAATCATCCTGTTACTGTTGTTGGTATCCGGTCTGTCACTGGTCGTGCCACTGTCACTCTTCAAATGATCAGACGCCTTGTTCGCAAAACGATATTAAGCTAAAGTCTTCTTTGTGGGGCCACGACGGTCGCCCCGCGCTTCCAAGGCTCGCGAGCCCAAGCGCCGTCTCCTTCGTATACGGAGGGGACCTATGCTGTCTCCGAGCTATTCGATTTCACCGAAAGATCTCTGGAACGCAATTGCGACGCGTGATGCGCCGCAAATCATTGACGTACGGCGGCGCGACGCTTACGAGCAATCGCCGCATTTGTTGCCGGGCGCGGTATGGCGCGATGCCGCTAAGGCAAAACAGTGGATAACCGACTTTGATACAGCCCGCCCGATCGTGGCCGCCTGCAAGGCCGGCCACGAAATGAGTCAGACCACGGTCGCGCAATTGCGTAGCGGCGGTATTGATGCGCGTGTGCTGGAAGGCGGCTATGAGGGCTGGACGAAAGCAGGCCTACCACTCATCGCCAAAGCCGAACTTGAGCGTATCGCGTCGCGCCAGCCGAGCATTTGGGTGACGCGGCGGCGACCAAAAATCGATCGTATCGCTTGCCCATGGCTGATCCGCCGCTTTCTCAATTCACAGGCGCGCATCCTGTTCGTCGACCCCGATCAGGTCGTCAATGTCGCACGTGAAAGCGGCGGAGTACCTTTCGATATCAAGGATGTCGAACTCAGCCATGTCGGCGAACGTTGCTCGTTCGACACCATGCTCGAACTGTTTGGGCTGGAGAACGAACCGTCGCTTGCGCGCCTCGCGCTGATTGTGCGTGGCGCCGACACCGCTCGGCCTGACATTGCGCCGGAAGCCGCGGGACTGCACGCCATTTCATTGGGCTTGTCCGCACTCGCGGGCGACGATGACCACGGACTGCTCGAACGCGGTTTCATGGTCTACGATGCACTATTCGCTTGGCTGCGCTTTGCCGCAGATGAACGGCATAATTGGCCGGCCAAGGTGGCGTGAAGGGCACGACAATGACTGCAATAACCGGCCAGCCGAGCTTCGGTGAAGCTTTCAAGACCTGGCTGAAGATCGGCTGCATCAATTTTGGCGGACCGGCCGGGCAGATCGCGCTGATGCACCGCGTGGTTGTCGACGAGAAAAAGTGGGTGGACGAAGCCCGTTTTTTGCACGCGCTCAATTTCTGCATGCTGCTGCCGGGGCCGGAGGCGCAAAAGCTCGCCACCTACCTCGGCTGGCTCCTGCACGGCGTACGCGGCGGATTGGCCGCCGGCATCCTGTTTATAGTGCCGGGCGCTTTCGTGATGCTTGGCTTGAGTTTGCTTTATGCCCTCGGGCGCGGGGTACCGGCAATCGATGGCGCACTGTTCGGCATCAAGGCCGCAGTGCTGGTGATTGTCATCGAAGCGCTGATCCGCATCGGTAAGAGAGCACTCAAATCAACCTTACTACTCTCGTTGGCGGCGGCGGCGTTCATCGGCATCTTCTTTCTGGCGCTCCCGTTTCCTCTGATCGTCGCGGCGGCTGCGCTGATCGGCTATGTCGTCGCGCGCCGGGCTCCGGGACAGTTAGGGCTTAGCGGAAAAGTCGAAAGCGTGCCGCCGCCGGCAAAAGACCGGTGGCGCCAATTCGCGATTGCTTCTGCCGTCGGCATCGTTGTGTGGTGGGCGCCGATCGCGTTTGCTGCGCTCATCTTCGGACCCCAGCATGTCCTGGTGAGCATCGGCACATTTTTTTCAAAACTTGCGGTCGTCAGTTTTGGCGGCGCTTACGCGTTGCTTGCTTATATGGCGCAGGAAGCGGTCCAGACCTACGGCTGGATGACGGCGTCAGAGATGGTCGACGGACTAGGCCTTGCCGAAACGACCCCAGGACCACTTATCCTCGTTACGCAATTCGTCGGCTTCCTTGCGGCGTTCCGCAACGCTCCGCCATTTTCTCCAGTCACAGCAGGCGTACTCGGTGCTGTGATGACAACGTGGGTGACGTTCGTGCCTTCGATGCTATGGATTTTCGCCGGCGCACCGTTTGTAGAACGGCTTCGGGCCAATCGCCAATTATCCGGCGCACTCGCTGCTATCACCGCGGCTGTCGTCGGCGTGATCTTGAATCTTTCCGTCTGGTTCGCGCTGCATGTGCTGTTCGGCAAAGTCACCGAAATGCATTGGGGGCCGCTGCGCTGGTACGCCTTCAATCCGCTTGCGCTCGATCTTCGCGCGACCGCGCTGGCGACGATCGCAGCTGTACTTGCATTTGGGTTCCACCGCAGCTTGATCGAAGTGGTG
Organism: uncultured Alphaproteobacteria bacterium; assembly: GCA_963810585.1. GTDB lineage: Bacteria > Pseudomonadota > Alphaproteobacteria > Rhizobiales > Xanthobacteraceae > Pseudolabrys. The sequence continues at coordinate 1,959,645 of CAWENV010000001.1, read as the reverse complement.
GTTGCAATGGCGGCGCTTGGTATGGTTGTCCAATTCGCTTTGGGCTAACGCTCGCGCTTGATTGCGCTCTCATGCCAACGACGCAGTGCAAAATGCGATACTACCGATAGGGCAAAGAAAATTGCGACACCGGCGAGCGACAGCAGAAGCAACGCCGCGAACATGCGGGGAATATTGAGCCGATATCCGGATTCGGCAATGCGATAGGCCAACCCCGAACCGGCGCCAGCCGAGCCAGCAGCGATTTCCGCAACCACCGCACCGATGAGTGACAGGCCGCCGGCGATACGCAGCCCGGCGAGCATTTGCGGCAATGCTGATGGCAGTTTCAAATTCCACAGCACCTTCCAACGCGACGCCTTGTACAGCTCAAAAAGCGCGAGGAGATTGTGCTCGACTGAACTAAGGCCGAGCGTGGTATTGGCCAAAACCGGAAAGAACGCGACGATCCACGCACAGACCAACACCGCCAATGGCTGCGGCAGGTAGATCAGAAGCAGCGGCGCGATGGCAATAACCGGCGTTACCTGAAGGATGACGGCGTAAGGGTAAAAAGAATACTCGACCAGCCGCGACTGATTGAACAGAACTGCAAGGCCGATGCCACCAACGGCCGCGAGCAAAAAGCCCTCGAAAGTTGTGCGGAGCGTCACCAGCAGCGAATTCCACAACAGGTCCCCATCGCTAATCAGCGTCGCCAGCACCAGGCCCGGCCCGGGCAGCACATAGGGCGGAATGGCGAAGACGCTCACGGCAAATTGCCAAACCAGCAAACCGACCAGGAGCACCAGCATCGGCAACACGATGCGAAAGGCACGATCGCTCATGGTGTGCCTCCCATCGCCTGACCAAGCGCCTCGGCCACCTGACGACAGAAGCCGGCGTATTCGGCTGAAGTACGAAAGTGCTCGTTACGCGGATACGGCGCGTCAACCGCGATTTCCGCAAAGACCCGTCCCGGCCGCGGCGTCATTACGACGATGCGCTGCGACAGATAGACCGATTCAAACACCGAATGCGTGACAAAGACGGCTGTCCGCCGGAGTTCCTGCCACACCGCCAGTAAATCGTTATTGAGCTTGAAGCGCGTGATTTCGTCGAGTGCGGCAAAGGGCTCGTCCATCAGCAACAATTGTGGCTCGGTCACCAGTCCGCGTGCGATGGAAGCGCGCATTTTCATGCCGCCGGAAAGCTCGCGCGGAAAAGCATGCGCAAAATCCGTCAGCCCGACGTGTTCCAGCGCGCGAGCCACCGCCGCATGCGATTGCGTGTCGTTGTGACCTGCAAGTTTGAGCGGCAATTGTACATTTGCAGTGACATCGGCCCACGGCATCAATGTCGGCTCCTGAAACACGAAACCGATTTGACCCGCACCGTGCGGCCATTCAACCACGCCCGCGGATGCGGCACTCAAGCCCGCGATGATACGCAACGCAGTTGATTTGCCGCAGCCTGACGGGCCCAGTAGCGAGACGAATTCGCCGTCGCGCACGTCGAGACCAAACCCATCGAGTGCTACGGTGCCACGCTCAAACGTCTTGCCGACACCGCGCAGCGACACAATGGTCTGGCCTGGCGTGCTCATTTCGGCCGCAGGTCGACGCCGACGCTCTTGTTTACGAACTGCAAGCTATATGCGCGCTTGTAATCGATCCCCGGCTTGACCACACCGACCCGCGCCATCTTGTCGAAGAAGCTTTTCCAGCGCTCATCCGTCATGGCACCGATGCCGAGCTTCAGCGAGTCACCGGAATCGACGATCCCATACTGCTTCATCTTCGCCACCGAATAAGCCAGCAGCGCATCGGTCATTTCCGGATTTTTCTTCTTGATCAGATCGTTGCCCGGCCGGCTATCACCATAGATGTAATGATACCAGCCGATCGCCGAGGCATCGACGAAGCGTTGCACCAGATCTGGTCGCTTCTCTACCAAATCGCGTCGGGTCTCAATGAGAGTTGAATAGGCATCGAAGCCATGATCGGCGAGCAGAAAAACGACGGGCTTGAAGCCGCCTTGTTGTTCGATCGCGAATGGCTCGGAAGTGACGTATCCTTGCATTGCAGAATTCTTGTCGACGAGAAACGGTTGCGCATTGAAAGTGTAAGGCTTCACTTTGGACTCCGGGAACCCAAAGTCGGCTTTCAACCACTGAAAATAGCTGGTCATACCCTCCTTGGACACGAACAGCGTGCGCAACTTCAAATCTTCGAAGTTTGCAACGCCAGGATGCGCAACAAACACCTGCGGATCCTTCTGAAAGCTCGCCGCTACCGCCACTGTCGGAATGTTGTGCTCAACCGCGTCGAAGGACTGCAACGAATTGGCGCTCATGAAGAAGTCGAGCTTGCCGACCGGCAACAGCACCCGATTGTTCACATTCGGGCCGCCCGGCACGATGGCGACATCGAGTCCGTACTTCTTGTATGTGCCGTCGGCGAGCGCCTGATAGAAGCCGCCATGCTCGGCCTCCGCCACCCAATTGGTGCCAAAGCGGACCTTGTCCAGCTGCTGGGCCGGTGCCTGCCCTGCTCCCATGACAGCGGTAAAGCCCAATAAAATCGCAGAGAATCTGGTCATTTAGCCACCTTGTCATTGCCAGGCCCGGCTGAGCAACCCGGCGCCAATGGCTTTGAACCTTTTCCGGAGCGGACACGACCAATCCATATCCCGGCCATTGAAGGCCGCCCGAATTTAACAGGATGGAGACTGTCATGACCAAATCGAAGATCACTGCGATCGCGTTGTCCGCTCTCACACTTACAGGCGCGCTCGCCGCCACCAGCGGCAGTGCACAAGCTCATTCACATTGGGGTGGCGTTGGCCTCGGCATTGCTGCTGGTGCATTGATTGGCGCTGCCGTCGTTTCCGGCCCGGTCTATGTGACGCCCGGTTACCGCGATTGCCGTCTGGTCGAACGCTACGACCGTTGGGGCAACGTGCGTGTCATCCGCGTGTGCGACTACTGAATTGACCCGCTGCGATCGGCGCTTGCCCCGTCCATCCACGCGCCGATCTAGACGACCCGCCCGGTCTGTCCCCGTCCGGGCGGGTCTACTTTTTCAGAATTTGATGATCGAGCGGACGCCCGCGATCTGCGCGTCGGGATAACGAATGCCGGTGCCGCTCGGATGCCAGATGTAGGTATAGACCGGCTGCACGAGCCAACCCGGTATGATCTGCGCGACGTAAGTCAGTTCGAGATTAGTCTCGACGTCACGCCCCGGCGTTGCCAGATTGCCGAAGTTGATCCGATCCTGATCGAATGCGCGAACGCTGTTGGAAAAGCGCGAATAGATCACGCTTGCGCCAAAGTTGTCATACGGCCGCTGCGGAATCATTCCGGCGAAAACAATCCCGGCGTCGATCTCAACATTGACCAGATTACGGTCGGATGGACTGATCGCAGAACGATTGAACACAGAGATGCCGCTATTTCCGTCGCCACCTGGGAGACGATAGAGCTGCTGATCGACGACGCCGTAAACGCCGTAATCGCCGCGGTGCATGAGCGGCACGCCGCTGCTCGCAGGACTGGCCAGCAACAGGCCGTTGTTGTCGAATCGTTGATCGGCGAACTGACCGAGATGTCTCCAACCACCAACTTTCAGGGTCGTTGCCAACCCCGTGTCGTTCTTGCCGCGATTCCACCGAAACTGCAGCTCGCCGATCATGAAGGCCGGATCGTGCAGACGAAAATTGACGCCGTAACGGTTGCATGTATCGGGGTCACCAGGACATGGCCCCGCCGGATCACCGTTGAAAATTGCGAACAAGAGCGATGCGTCTTTTGGAAATTCGTACTTTATCCGCGCACCAAGTGCCGACAACGGATAGGCCGGGCCGCCGCCCGGCAGATTGACCGCCCCAATTGTCGGCCAATCGCTTTGCAGAAAAATCTGGCTGACGTCGCTATAGAAAACCTCGGCGTCGGCAGCGAGCTGTCCAAATCTGATACTCAGGGGACCAAACCAGCGCTCGAGCCACAATTCCGATAGGCGCGTTGTCGCCGAAGCTTCGATCGCCGCGATCGTGTTCATGCCGCCGGCGTAATCGCGCCGAATACGTCCGGTGTTGTGGATTTCAAACGCGTTGGCGTAAAAACTCCAATCTTTCCAGCCGGCGAATTTCTCAAGATCGATAAAGAGTTGCGCCTCGAGCTTACCCTGATCGATGGTGCCGCGCCGGATGCCGCCGGACAGATTGCTCAGCACGTCGTTGGTGTAGATCAGATTGTATGAAATGCCGCGCTCGTAAAGTTGCTTCCGAATTCCGAAGGCGTCCCCGTTTTGCGGCAGGCTGGTGGCGATCGAGGGCACGGAAATGCCGAGGGCGCTCGGCACTTGTTGGGCTCGCAGTGGCGCCACGCCGACACAGGCCAGCACCGCACAATAAATGGGCCATCGACGTAAGTTCATTCTTCCCGCAACGCCTTTTGCACCGCACCAATCGCGTCAAACGCTTGGGCCCCTTACAGATGAAATTTGTGCTCCGGAAAACCGACAGGTGGACGACGGGTCCAATGCCCCCCTTGAATGGCCAGCATAGCGGCTAACGGCATCGTTGCAATTTCGTAAGGAAAACAAGGGCAAACTCCGAAATCAGTACGGAAATGCCCAGCGCCAAATAGGCGGCAAGGCATCGAAATAAGCCCATTTACCTATGTAAAAGTTTTATATCGCGGTAATGCCGTTTCGCCCCGGTAATTCAATATAACGCTCCCCAATAGGGAGTTCGGGACAAAAAACCGTGGAGCGGCTTGTCGGGACTATCATGGCGCAGCTTCCGCTGCGGCCGTACATGAGCGCGCGCAATGGCATCATTGCCGCGGTCGCTTTGATCGTTTGTACCTGGATTGCGGTGGCCGCGACGACGCACGCGCCGGGCGTGGACAAGCTCGCTGAATCGGAAACTGCGACCCAAGGCCGCCGCGAAGGCGCGCTGTACTACCCGACGCCCAAACAGTGGGCCTCGCTGACGATCACGCCCGTCGCCGATGTGGTATTTCGCACCGAGCATTTGACCGAGGGCAAGATCGGCGTTGACGAGGACCGCTCAACGCTTGTGTTTTCGCCATACTCGGGCCGGGTTACCAAGCTGCTCGCCAAGCCAGGCGACATGGTGAAAGCCGGACAGCCGCTCTTCGTCGTCGAAGCGCCGGACATGGTGCAGACGCAGAACGATTTCATCGCTGCGATATCCAACCTGAACAAGGCACGGTCAGCTCAGGAACTCGCCAAGATCGTCGAGCAACAAAACAAGACACTTTTTGATTCCCGCGCAGGCCCCCTACGCGATTTGCAAACATCGCAGGCGAATACCCGCGCGGCCGAGAACGACGTGCGCTCTGCCCAGACCTTGGTCGAGGTTACGCGAAACCGTTTGCGTATCCTTGGCATGACCGACGATGAAATCACCAAATTCAGCGAGACCGGCGCCGTCAGCCCGCAAATGACCATCTATTCGCCGATCGCCGGCACCGTTATTCAACGCAAGGTCGGCCCTGGGCAATACATCAACACGTCGTCGCAGAATACCAACGCCAGTGATCCGACCTTCATCATCGGCGATCTGTCCACGGTGTGGCTGGTTGCCTATGTGCGCGAATCCGAAGAGCCAAACGTACATGTTGGGCAAGCGGTGCATTTTACCGTGCTCGCCTACCCCGCCCGTGTATTTCCTGCAAACATTGCCTATGTCGCAACCTCTCTCGATACGGGAACGCGACGTCTGATGGTGCGCGCGACAATCGACAACTCAAAGCATCTGCTCCGCCCGGAAATGTTCGCCAGTGTAACGATCCTTACTGGCGAGGGAGACAACTCGCCTGCGATCCCGCGCGACGCGATCATCTACGATGGGAAAACTGCTCATGTCTGGGTCGCGCGCGACGACAAGTCGGTCGAACGGCGTGACATCAAGACCGGGCTTTCCAATGGACAGATGATCCAAGTCGTCGAGGGCCTACGCGATGGCGAAAGCGTCGTGAGCAAGGGCAGCCTGTTCGTCGACCGCGCTGCGGCAGGAAGCTGACGCACCCATGTTGCGTAGCCTGATGTCGTTTTGCCTGTCGCGGCGACCACTGGCACTGGTTGCCTTCGCGGCATTTATTGGCGTCGGCTACGCCACTTTCCTGACGCTCAATGTTGAAGCGTATCCCGATCCCGCACCGCCAATCATCGAGATTATCGCGCAGTATCCTGGCCAGTCGCCCGAAGAGGTCGAACGGTATGTCACGATCCCGCTGGAGATCGCGGTCGCCAGTACGCCGGGCCTGACCTACATCCGTTCCAATACAGTTTTTGCGCTCGGCTTCATCCGGCTGCAGTTCGAATATGGCCGCGACTATAATTTCGTGCGCCAGCAGGTCATCAACCGGCTGAAAGATGCAACGCTGCCGACGGTTGTGACGCCGGTGATTTCGCCGGCTGGCGGCATCAGCGAAATTCTGCGCTACCAGCTTAAGGGTCCGCCTGGCATGGACCTGATCCAGCTCAAAACCCTGCAAGACTGGGTGGTTGAGCGGAAATTACGCATCGTCCCGGGTGTCGCCGATATCTCCCCGCTCGGAGGCAAAACCAAGGAATACCAGGCGGAAATCGACCTCGACCGCATGCGCGCCTACGGCCTCACTTTGCCGCAGATCATCAACGCGATTTCCACCAGCAACGCCAATGTCGGGGGACGCACTATCGCGATCGGTGAACAGTCGGTCAACGTGCGTGGCGTCGGCGTGCTCGGGTCAGTCAGCGACATCAACAATATCGTCGTGAGCCAGCAGGGCGGATTGCCGGTTGTGTTATCGGATCTCGCCCACAATCAAATTGGCTTCACGCCGCGTCTGGGGATCGCAGGCCGCGACAGCCAGGATGACATCCTGTTTGGCATCGTGCTGATGCAGAAGCTCGAGCGCACGATGGATGTCGTAACGCGTGTCCGCGCGGCAATCGATCGGATCAATAGCGACGGCAGCCTGCCGCAGGGCGTCAAGATTGAGCCTTACTACGATCGCGGCGACCTGGTTGCGATCACCGTCCGCACGGTGATGCATAATATGTTGTTTGGCATTGCCCTGATCTTTCTCATCCAGTGGGCATTTCTCGGCAATTTGCGCTGCGCGCTCATCGTCTCTGCGACAATTCCGGTAGCGTTATTTCTTGCCGTTATCATCACTGTCCTTCGGGGAGATTCGGCCAATTTGCTGTCGGTTGGTGCGATCGATCTCGGCATCATCGTCGACGGCACTGTCATCATGGTGGAAAACATCTTCCGCCATCTGGCGCATCACGCTGCACGACACCCCTTCGACCGCGACGCGAGCCGGGGCGACCGATTGCATCGAATTCTGGCGGCCGCGGTCGAAGTAGACAAGCCGATCTTTTTTTCGGTGATCATCACCATCGCGGCGTTCCTCCCGCTTTTTACAATGCAGGGTGTTGAAGGCCAGATTTTTGGACCGATGTCTCGCACTTACGCTTACGCATTGCTTGGCGCTGTGATTGCGACCTTCACGGTAACGCCGGTGATGTCGTCGCTTTTGCTGCCCGAAAAAGTGGACGAGGTTGAAACATTTATCGTTCGCGGCATTCGAAGTATCTATGAGCCCGTTCTCGTGCTGGCAGTGAAGAACGCGCGGTTCGCGGCAATGATTGCAGTGACATTCCTCGTCGTGTGCGGTGGTCTCGGCATGCGGCTTGGCACCGAATTCCTGCCGAAGCTGGAAGAGGGCAATCTCTGGATACGCGCTTTGCTGCCGCCCACGATCACACTCGAAGCGGGTCGCGACACCGTCAACAAGATCCGCGGCGTGATCGCGAGTTATCCGCCAGTACGCACGGTTGTATCCGAACAAGGCCGCGGCGAGGACGCCACCGATCCGGACGGATCCTTCGTCGCTGAGTTTTTTGTGCCGCTCAAGCCATTTGAAGAATGGCCCAACGGGCTAACCAAGCCAAAACTCGTGAGGGAGGTGGCGGCACGCCTTGAGAGTGAGTTTATCGGCATCGACTTTAATTTCTCACAGTACATCCAGGACAATATTGAGGAGGCGGTCTCCGGGGTAAAAGGCGAGAACTCGGTCAAGATTTTTGGCCGCGATCTCGCTGAACTCGAACGCCTGTCGAAAGCGGTCCAGAATGAGTTGTCGAAAGTACCGGGCGTCGCTGACGCAGGTGCGTTCAATCTGCTCGGGCAACCCAATTTGGTTATCCAGGTCGATCGCGCTAAGGCGGCCCGCTACGGAATCACTGTAAACGACATGAACACTGTGGTTCAGGCTGCGATCGGCGGCCAGGAAGTCACCCGCATCTACGACGGCGAGATGAACTTCCCACTCACAGTCCGTCTGGCCCAGCAATACCGCGACAATATCGATGCTATTAAATCGGTTCCTGTGGCCTTGCCGAATTCCGATCCGAAATCGCCCACCGCATATATCGCGCTTGGTGACGTCGCCGAAGTGCGCCTGGAAACCGGCGCCGCATACATCTATCGGCAAAACACCGAACGCTTCGTGCCGATCAAATACAGCGTGCGTGGACGCGACCTTGGGTCGACTGTCGCCGACGCACAGGCGCGCATCGCCAAAAATGTGCAGCTGAAGGAAGGCTACCGCCTGGAATGGTCTGGTGAGTTCGGCGCTCTGGTTGAAGCCAAGAAGCGGCTTGCGATTATCATTCCCCTCAGCCTGTTGCTGATCATGATGCTGCTCTACACCTTGTTCAATTCCATACGCGACAGCCTGCTCGCATTGTCCGGCATTCCATTTGCGGCCTGCGGTGGAATTCTCGGGCTTTATTTCTTCGGGCTTAACGCCAGCGTTTCCGCCGCTGTCGGCTTCATTTCGCTCTTTGGCGTGTCGGCAATGGATGGCATCCTGCTCGTCTCTTATATCCGGCGCCGTCTGGACGAGGGATTTGGCAAGGAAGAGGCCATCGTTGGAGCCGCAAAAGCACGCATGCGCCAAATCTTTATGACTGGCCTTTCCGCGTGCATCGGGCTGGTTCCAGCCGCCATTTCAACCGGCATTGGCTCGCAAGTGCAGCAGCCGCTCGCCTGCGTGATCGTCGGCGGCATGCTGCTATCGCCGATTTGCAGCCTGCTGGTCATTCCGGTTTTGGCACGGCTGGTGATGCCGACGGTGCGACGGACGGCGCCGGCACGTCGCGGCAGCGCGGCCGAGCCAGGACCGGCGGAATAACCCGGCTGATCAGCTTGTCCGCTTGGCCGGCTGCACGAACGCGCCGATGCGCCCGATGGCATTGCCAATCACCGGCCAGAACAGCAACACAATGGCAAGCGTCGTGATTGAGCCGACCAGGGCATTCGACCAGAAGACCCGCATGTCGCCGCCCGACCCGATCATCGACAGGCGGAACGCATCTTCAGCACGGCTGCCGAGCACAAGTGCCAGCGTGAACGGCGCCAGGGGAATTCCTATCTTCTTGAAAATATAGCCAACCACGCCAAAGCCCAGCATGAGCCAGATATCAAACATAGCGTTCTGGATGGCATAGGCGCCGATCGCGCACGACACCACAATCATCGGTGCGATGGCGGCAAACGGCACGCGAAGGATAGCTGCAAAAATCGGCACCGTCGTCAGGACCATAACCAGGCCGACAATATTGCCGAGATACATTGAGGCGATCAGGCCCCACACGAAATCCTTGTGTTCGACAAAGAGCAACGGACCGGGATTGAGACCCCACACCATCAGGCCGCCGAGCAGGATCGCCGCGGTGCCTGAGCCGGGAATACCGAGTGCCAACATTGGCAAAAGTGCCGCCGTGCCGGACGCATGCGCCGCCGTTTCCGGCGCAAAAACGCCTTCGATGCGTCCGGTGCCGAAGCTTTCGGGATCTTTCGAAAATCGTTTGGCGAGGTTGTAGCCCATGAAAGACGCGGCAATAGCTCCACCCGGAGTGATACCGAGCCAGGCGCCGATCACTGAGGATCGCAGCAGCGTCACCCAATAGCGCGGCATATCCTTCCACACGCTCCACAGTACGCGCAGGCTGATCCGAGCCGCGTGGCCACGCAGCGCCAGCCGCTCCTCCATGGTGAGCAGGATCTCGCTGATGCCGAACAGGCCAATGACCGCGACCAGGAAGTTGATGCCTCGCAGCAACTCGCTCAAGCCGAAAGTCATGCGCAATTGGCCGGAAACAGTATCCATGCCGACGCCGGCAAGCAGCAGACCGAGAGCCATCGATATGATGGTCATATGTTTTGCTTCGCGGCCCAAGCCGACGAACGAGCAGAAAGTGAGAAGATAGACGGCGAAGAATTCCGGTGGCCCGAAACGCAACGCGAAAGACGCAATTCCCGGCGCAAGGAAAGTGATGAGCAGAACGGCAAAAAGCGAGCCGATGAAGGACGAGGTAAATGCGGCGGTCAGCGCCTCCGCGGCCCTTCCTTGCTGCGCCATCGGATAGCCGTCGAATGTCGTGGCCACCGACCAGGCTTCGCCCGGAATATTGAACAGGATCGAGGTGATTGCGCCACCGAACAGCGCGCCCCAATAAATGCAGGACAGCATGACGATGGCCGACGTCGGATCCATCGTGAACGTGAGCGGCAGCAGGATGGCGACACCGTTCGGCCCGCCTAACCCTGGCAGAACGCCGACGAAGATACCGAGCACCAGCCCCACCATCATCAAGGCAAGTGTCTTCCAGGTCAGCAGGATGCTGAACCCGTGGATGAGAAGGCCGAATGCTTCCATCGCGGCTATCCCGTCCTGCGCCGTTAGTAGCCGAACAGGGCTTCAAGCGGCCCCTTCGGCATGATGACGTCGAACGCCAGTTCGAAGGTCACGAACATCGCTACGGTGAACAGAAAGCTGGTGAGCAGCGATTTCCAAAGCGCGATGCGGCCGACAATCCACATGAACCCCGCAATCAGCAGAAGGCTTGCGACATAAAGCCCCAACCATTGCGTGAACAGGCAGAACAAGAACGTCGGCACAAAAACCTGCATCACGCGGCGGAGTTGGTCGCGGGTGACGAATGTCTTGGTGTCTTTCGTCGCGCTCAGAAAAATTTTGGCAAGCCCGAATACGCTGGCGGCACCGAGGATGATGGAAAGATAGAATGGAAAATATCCGGCTTGCGGACCATCGGAGGCCCATCCCATGCCGGTCCGCCAATTGTCAAAGGCCAACAGCAGTGCCAGGCCGATCAGCAGGAAATAGACGGCAATCTCGACTGCGCGCGTACTCGCGACTGGCGGCGATTCAGCAGCCGGCGCATCCGGATCGTCGACGACAATTTCGATATCAGACATTATTTTCCCGATCTCTTGCTAATCCGGGCGCGCGCGCACACGCGAGCCCGGATAACAAGATCACAAACCCGCAACAAATTCTGCGGTCTATTGCGCCACGAAGCCGGCTTCAGTCATCAAGCTCGCGTTGAGCTTGTCGTCTTCCTCGAGAAACTTCAGCATATCCGGCCCGGTGAGGAAGATGGGCTTGAGCGCCTGCTTTTCCATGTAGTCCTTGTACTCAGCGGTCTGTGAAACTTTTTTGAGGAGATCGACATAGAAGGCCGACTGTTCTGGCGTCACCTTCCCCGGCAGAAAGAAGGCACGCAGCATCAGGTACTGCACGTCGAGACCTTCGTCCTTACACGTCGGAATGTCGTTCCAGGATTGCGTGTCGGTTACCTTGGTCTTGTAAGCGATGCGTTCCTTGTCAAATACGCACAAGGCACGGACTTGACCGGCGCGCCACACTTCGAGATTTTCCGACGGATTGTTGACGTTGGACGCGGTGTGGTTACCGACGAGCTGGGTTGCCGCTTCGCCGCCGGATTTATAGGGAAGATAGGCAAATTTGGCGCCGGTCTTTTTTTCCATGAATACGGTGAGGATGTGATCCTCGCGTTTGGAACCGGTGCCGCCCATCTTGAACGGCGTGTCGGCCTTTTTGGCCGCGTCGACAAATTCCTTCACGTTCTTGTAGGGCAGCGTGGTGTTGTCCCACAGCACGAACTGGTCAAGCGCGGTGACGGCGATCGGAGAGAGTTCGCGCCAGTTGAACGGGATCTTTGCCGACAACGGCAACATGTAAATAAGAGAATAAGCAAGCAGCAGCCTGTTGGGATCGCCGTCGCTCGATTTCATGTACATCAAGGCTTCGGCGCCCGACGCTCCGCCCTTGAGCGAGACGACCATCGGCTGCTTCATCAGACTGTTCTTCTGGATAGCCGCCTGAATCATGCGCGCCATCTGGTCGGACGCACCGCCCGCGCCTGCAGCGACCACGATTTCAACCGGTTTTGTCGGTTCCCAGGCCATAGCCGGCGCGTTCGCCAGTATAAGCGCCGCAACGGCTGTGCCCGTGTAAATGAGCCTGTTCATTATTATCCTCCCTGTGTTCGCGCAGGTTTTGCACCGGCGTTGGACTGTGACGTCCTTGTTGTTGGCCCTATTGTGCGGGTATTGGCCCGAAGTTCAAGCCGCCATACGTCTAATTGTTGCGCTGCTCCCGGCGCACAATGTCGGCGCCCTGCACCATTGCCTGCATTTTTCCGAATGCCACGTCGCGCGGCAAATATTTCATGCCGCAATCCGGGGCGATGACGATGCGTTCGGCAGGCGCGTGCGGCAACGCCTTGCGAATGCGTGCCGCGACAGTATCAGGCGTCTCTATTTTCATATCCGAGAGATCGATGACGCCGAGGATAATTGTCTTCGAGGGCAGTTTTTCCAGAATCTTTAAATCGAGCTTCGGCTGCGCCGCCTCGATCGATACCTGCGCGGCTTTCGAGCCTTCCAGTTCGGGCAGGAATGAATAACCGGCCGGCTTGTCGTGCACGACTGCGGCATATCCAAAGCACAAATGCACCGCGACTGTCCCACGAACGTCCTGGAGAGCGCGATCAAGTGCCTCTAATCCGTATTCGCGCGCTTTTTCGGGGTGCTGCTGCATCCATGGCTCGTCGATTTGCACGATATCCGCACCAGCGTCGAACAAATCCTTGATCTCATCGTTCACCGCTGCGGCATAGTCGAGTGCCATGGCTGCTTCGGATTTGTAATATTCGTTCTGTGCCTGCTTTGACATTGTGAACGGACCGGGCACGGTCATCTTCACAGCCTTCTTCGTATTCGCGCGCAGGAATTGCAGATCGCGTAACTCGACCGGAAACTTGCGGCTAATTTTCCCCGTGACGCGTGGAACGGGAATTGGTTTACCGCTGCGGTTGAGCGTCGAGCCCGGATTTTCCGTATCAACACCTTCGAGTGCCGTTGCAAACCGATTGGAATAACTTTCACGCCGTTGCTCGCCGTCGGTGATTATGTCGAGCCCCGCGCGCTCCTGATCCTGGATGGCGAGCAAAGTTGCCTCGTCTTGTTTGGCTTCGAGCTCTTTCGGATCGACCAACCAGAGATCATCCATGCGTACGCGCGGCACCATCTTCGACAGCCGCATCCGATCGATCAGCCAATCCGGCTGCGGATATGACCCGACAAGCGACGTTTGAAAGAGTTTGCCCGGCATATTTCTATTGCACCGTTGCGTCGGCTACCGGGCCAGCTGCCGCAAGGCTCATCGCGAGCACCCGCGCGACGTGGGCCGCTGCCCGTTCACTGCCGTCGTGAATTTGATGCCGGCAAGAAGTGCCATCTGCCACGATCAGCGTATCGATTGCCGCCCTGCGAACCGCTGGAAGCAACGACAATTCGCCCATCTTCCGTGAAACGTCGATGGTCTCCGCGTTGTAGCCAAAGCTACCTGCCATGCCACAGCAACTCGATTCTATTGTTTCGACCGAAAGCTGCGGGATCAGCCGAAGCGTGCTCTCGACAGCGCCCATGGCGTCGAATGCCTTTTGATGGCAATGGCCGTGCACGAGTGCTTTTGTCGGCAGCGGACCGAGTGGCAAGTTCAGCCGGCCCTGTTTGTGCTCGCGCGCGAGAAATTCCTCGAACAGCAAGGCGTTTGACGCCAGCGCATCGACCGTTTCGCCTTTGAACATAGCGGGCAACTCGTCGCGGAACGTGAGCAGGCAACTCGGCTCGAGGCCGACAACCGGTATCCCGCGTGCGACATAGGGTGCGAGTGCGTCCAATGTACGCTGCATCTCTCGCCGAGCCTCATCGACCAGCCCGACCGAGAGGAAAGTACGGCCGCAGCACAACGGCCGCTCTTCGGTATCGGTTGGCAACGGCGCGTAGACCCGGTAACCGCCGGAAACGAGCACACTCAAAGCATCATCCAGATTTTCGCGTTCGAAATAGCGGTGGAAAGTATCGGCGAATAGCACGACTTCGGGAGCTACTTTGTTCTGCGCCGCCGTTGTGTAGCGCCAGTCGGATCGGTCCCGGTAGGTGTCCGCGCGCCATTTTGGCAGGCTGCGGCCGGACGAAAACCCGGCAATCAACTGCGAAGCCTTGCGCAAGATCCCACTATGATCGCGCATGTTGAACAGGTGATGCCAACGCGCCGCAAAAGGCGCGTAATGCGGCAGAAAGCCCACGAGTTTGTCGTGTAGCGAGAGTTCGAATCTCGCGGCCCGGGCGGCCAACACTTCTATTTTCATGCGAGCCATGTCGACGCCGGTCGGACACTCGCGGCGGCAGGCCTTGCAGGACACGCAAAGTTTCATTGTCTCGTGCATTTCATCGGAGGTGAGCGCGGCACTTCCAAGTTGGCCGCTGACAGCCAGTCGCAACGTGTTGGCACGCCCACGGGTCACATCACGCTCGTCGCGGGTCACTCGATAACTCGGGCACATGACGCCGCCCGATAATTTGCGGCAGGCGCCATTGTTGTTGCACATCTCGACCGCGCCCTGGAAACCGCCACCTGTACCGGGATAGGCCGACCAGTCGAGGTGCATCTTAACCGGCACACCGTGATAACCCGGCGAGTAGCGGAACAGACTGCGGTCGTCGAATTTCGGCGGGCGCACCACCTTGCCGGGATTGTAGAAGCCTTTCGGATCGAAGCGGTCCTTCAGTTCTTCGAAGGCACGCGCGAGCCGCGACCCGAACATCGGCTCGTTAAACTCCGAGCGGACCAATCCGTCGCCATGCTCGCCGGAATGAGATCCCTTGTATTCGCGCACCATGGCGAACGCCTCTTCGGCGATTTCACGCATGGCATGCACGTCCTTCTCCTGCCGCAGATTCAAAATCGGCCGTACATGCAAGCAACCCGAGCCGGCATGCGCGTACCATGTGCCGCGCGTGCCGTGCTTCTCGAAGATTTCGGTGAGGCGCGAGGTGTAGTCGGCGAGATGCTCGAGCGGCACCGCGCAATCCTCAACGAAGGAGACGGGCTTTCCCTCCTCTTTCATCGACATCATGATGTTGAGACCGCTTGTCCGCACATCCGCGATCGCAGCCTGCAAATCGGGATTGAGGATCTCAACCACGCCGCCCCATTTTGCGCCGCTCTTGTCCCAGCCGAAGCCGAGATCGCCCATCAACTCCTTGAGCTGCTGGAGCATGCGCAGATTGACTTCGTGATCGTCCTCTCCAAACTCCACTAGTAGAATGGCTTCCGGGGTTTCGCGGACGAACTTTTCCAGTGTCGGTTTGAAAATTGGAATCTGCCGCGCGAGCCCAATCATCGTCCGGTCGATCAATTCGACCGCGATCGGCTTGAGACGCACGATGTGCTGCGCCGCATTCATCGCTTCGTAGAAACTTCCAAAATGGCAAGCGCCGACCGCGCGACGGCCGAGCAGCGGCGAGAGCTTCAATTCGATGCGGGTGGAAAATGCCAGTGTGCCTTCGCCCCCGACCAGCACGTGTGCAAGATTGATATCGTTCTTGCCGGGCACCAGCGCATCGAGGTTATAACCGCCGACCCGCCGCTGAACTTTTGGGAATCGTACGGCGATCTCGTCGGCCTCGCGCGCGCCGATCGCCAACAGGTCCTTCGCCAGAGATCGCAACGGTGCCGGCACGTCCTTGAGATTGCCGCCGATACGGCCGAAATGCGCAAGCGTGCCGTCCGCGAGCAGTGCTTCGATCGAAACAACGTTGTCGCGCATGGTGCCGTAACGCATTGAGCGGCCGCCGCAGGAGTTATTGCCGGCCATGCCGCCGATGGTGGCGCGCGATGAGGTCGAGATATCTACAGGGAACCAAAGCCCATGCGGCTTGAGCTGGCGATTGAGATCGTCCAGCACGATGCCAGGTTCGACCGTGCAACGCGCCCGCTTGATGTCGAGGTCAAGGACGCGCGTCAGGTATTTCGAACAGTCGATAACCAGCGATTTGCCGACGGTCTGCCCGGCCTGCGACGTTCCGCCGCCGCGCGCCAGCAGTGTCGCGCCCTCACTGCGCGCAATCGCTATCGCACGATCGGCTTCTTCAATGGTACGCGGCGCGACCACGCCAACCGGCATAATTTGATAGTGCGAAGCATCAGTGGCGTAACGGCCGCGCGTGAAGCGGTCGAATTGCACCTCGCCGGTCAATTCGGCCTTCAACCGCCGTTCCAGACCGGGCATTACGACCGCCACGCTTCTTATCCTTTTTGGGCTGCGCCAAGCCTATGCATAAGGACTAGTTTGCCTTGCGGAAAACCGCTTGACCGCAATGTTACATTCATAGTTCAACGCCACAAGCGTTGCTCCCGTGCCGGGACACGCCCGTGGCCGGGCCACGAATTTTCCTTAAAAGCTGCCGTTCAGGAGCGGACTGTCTATGGCCAAGAATTCCTCGCGTACGGTCGGGCGCCATTTTCTGCATATCCCGGGGCCCTCGCCACTCCCCGATCGCGTCTTGCGGGCGATGGACACGCCGATCATCGACCATCGCGGCCCGGAATTTTCCAAGCTGGCCAAGAAGTGCCTCGACGGCATCAAGACGATCTTCAAGACCACCAACCCGGTGATCATCTACACCGCGACCGGAACCGGTGCCTGGGAAGCCGCGCTCGTCAACACGCTGTCGCCTGGCGACAAGGTGCTGATGGTGGAAACCGGCCAGTTCGCCGCGCTGTGGAAAAAGATGGCCGAAAAGCTTGGCCTCGTAACCGAATTCATCACCACCGACTGGCGCATCGGCGCCGACCCCGCCGCGATCGAAGCGCGCCTGCGCGAGGACAAGGGCAAGGAGATCAAGGCGGTCTGCTTCCTGCACAATGAAACCTCGACCGGCTGCCTGTCGCCTGTTGCAGAGATTCGCAAGGCGATCGACAAGGCCGGTCACCCGGCGTTGTTGATGGTGGACACCATCTCCTCGCTGGCTTCGGCCGATTATCGGCACGATGAATGGGGCGTCGATGTGTCCGTTGGTGGCGCGCAGAAAGGTCTCATGTTGCCTCCCGGCATGTCGTTTAATGCAATAAGCGACAAAGCGCTGGCGGCGAACAAAACATCCAAACTGACCAAATCGTTCTGGGCGTGGGACGAGATGATCACGATGAACAAGATTGGCTTCTTCCCTTACACGCCGGCGACGCAAATGCTGCATGGTCTCGCCGTCGGCATCGAGATGCTGCACGAGGAAGGCCTCGACAACGTGTTCGCCCGTCACAACCACCTCGCGGAGGCTACGCGCCGCGCGATCAAGGCCTGGGGACTCGACATCATCTGCCGCGATCCAAAATATTATTCGCCGACCATCACCGCTGTTCTGCTGCCTGAAGGACACGATGCCGACGCGTTCCGCGCGCTGGCCCTCGAACATTTCAATATTTCCTACGGCGCAAGCTTCGGCCGTTTCGCCGGCAAGATGTTCCGCATCGGCCATCTCGGTGACATCAACGACGCGATGCTTCTGGGCGGTTTGGCCGCGACCGAAATGGCGCTTTCACTTGCGAATGTTCCGCACAAAAGAGGCGGTGTGCAAGTGGCGATGGACTATCTCGTCTCCGCGCACGGCAAAGCGACAAAGCAAGCAGCGGAGTGAGCATTTACGCCGGGCTCGCCTCGTTGGCGAGCACGCGTTCCACAAATTCCGAAATCGTTTTGAGCGTCGCTGCGGGCGCCTCGCGTTGCGGCGAATGGCGCGCGCCCGGCAATAATGCGACTTCGACCGGGCAGTAGCATTCCTCCTGCGCGACCTCGATCTGCTTCACCGTGCCGTATTGATCGTCCTCGCCCTGTACGATGAGCACCGGCACGCGGATAAAGGCGAGGAACTCGGTGATATCCCACTTGCGAAATTCAGGGTCGAGCCAGGCGCCATTCCAGCCCTTGAACGCATTGTCGACATCGGCGTGCCAGCGCGACAGACGCGCGCGCAAGTCGCCGGTATCGTACGCTTTCTTTGCCTCAACAATCGACGCAATGCCCGAATCCTCGGTGAAGAAATGCGGCGCGATCAGCACCAGCCCGCCAACACGGTGATCCTGATGACTGCCCGCATAAATCGCGGCGATGGAAGCGCCGTCGCTGTGACCGATCAGCAGCCCACGCTGGAAGCCGATCGCATCAAGCAAACGCGGCAGCGTCTCGCGCGCCTCGTCGTGCATATAACTGAGCGGCCGCGGCAGCAAAACCGGGCTTGATTTTCCGTAGCCTGCGCGCGAATAGGCGAATACGCCGGCTCCCGTCGCGGCCGAAAGCTTGTCAGGAAAGTCGCCCCACAGGCCCACGCAACCGAGGCCTTCGTGCAGCAGCACCAGCGTGGACGCCTTGTCGGGTTGAGGCCCGGTAAAGCGATATTCCAATCGCTGCGCGCCGATATCGATAATGCCGGAATCGGCGAGTGCCATCAGCGCGCGTCCGGCCCTTCCGCGCGCAATTTGAAGCGTTGAATTTTACCCGTTGCGGTTTTGGGCAGGTCTTTGCGAAATTCGATCCAACGCGGATATTTGTAAGGCGCAAGCTTCTGTTTGACGTGGTCCTGCAGTGCGCGCATGAGCGCATCGCTGGCCTTTTCCGGTGACTTGAGCACCACGAAGGCCTTCGGCTTGATCAGTTTCTGGTCGTCATTCCAGCCGACCACCGCCGCTTCCAGCACATCCGGGTGCGACGACAACGCAGCCTCGACTTCGAACGGCGAAACATACATGCCTGAGACTTTCAGCATGTCATCCTGCCGTCCGCAGCAAATGTAATAGCCGTCAGCGTCCTCAATATATTTGTCGCCGGAGCGCGTCCAATCGCCCTGGAACGTCGATCGCGATTTTTCGCGATTGTTCCAGTACATGATCGCGCTGGTGGGCCCGCGCACATAGAGCTCGCCCATCTCGCCTTTTTTTACCGGCTCACCGTCTTCACCAATGAGCTTGATCTCATAACCAGGAACCGCTCTTCCGGTAGTGCCATACTTGGTCGCACCCGGAGCGTTGGTGAGATAAATGTGCAACATCTCCGTGGTGCCAAGCCCGTCGGAAATATCGACGCTGAAGCGATCCTTCCAGCGCTTCGCAATTTCCTCGGGCAGCGCTTCACCGGCTGAAATACAACGGCGAATTTTCACCTCGTATTTTTGCGGCGCGTTCGCGCTCGCCAGAAATGCGGCATAGAAAGTCGGCACCGCAAAGAACACTGTAATCGGATGTTTCCGCAACAGTGCAGCTACGCCATCCGGCGTCGGCCGCTCGGCATTGAGAACTGTGGTAGCGCCAACCGTCAGAGGAAACGTCATGGCGTTACCGAGGCCGTAGGCAAAAAACAGTTTTGCCACCGAATAGCAGACGTCGTTTTCCTTCAATCCGGCGACGGGGGTACCGTACAAATCTGCGGTCAGCTTGAGGCTCGCATGCACATGCACCGCGCCCTTTGGCTTTCCGGTCGAGCCTGATGTGTAGAGCCAGAATGCCATGTCGTCACAAGTCGTAGGCGCCGTGTAAGGCTCGGGCTCGGCCGCGCCGACGACGTCCTCGAACAAACGGTAGCCGTGCGGATTGTCTCCGGAGACGATGACGTGCTCGAGATCGGGGCTTTCCTTGATGAGCTTTTCGAATTTTGAAAAGAGTGCTTCCGACACGAGCAGGCATTTTGCCCGGCTGTCAGCCAGCATGAACCGATAGTCGTCTTCGGTCAGAAGCGTGTTGACCGGCACCGCGATGATTCCGGCCTTCAGGCAGCCGAGAAAAGCGGTCGGCCAATCGATAGTGTCCAGCAGTGCGATCAGCACGCGTTCTTCGCGTTTGATGCCAAGGCTGCGCAACGCAGCACCGAAACGCGCAACGCGGTCGGCGAGCTGGCCGTAAGTATGCATGCCGCGCGCGTCGATATAGGCTGGCTTGCCGGCTCTGCCGGCCGCGAGATTGCTTTGCAGGACATCGGCGGCAAAATTGTAGTCACGTGGGATTGCGCCCACTGGCTCAGTCGCGGCCAATTCTGCCGCGTGGGCTTCCGCGACTGTCATTGTTGTTCCTCCCGAGGCCCTCGTATTATGCAGGGACGAACGAAACGCCGCAATCGCCGGCGAAAAAGGAGCCGCGTTTATGATCTTCAGCCGGGACCGCATTCTGACCACCCATGTCGGCAGCCTGCCGCGCAATGAAAAGCTCTCCGACCTGCTGATGGCGCAGGAAGAGGGCAAGGACTACGACCCCAAAGTCATGGTTTCGGAAATGGACAAGGCCGTGCGCCACGTCGTGACGAAGCAGATGGAAGCCGGCATCGATATCGGCAATGACGGCGAGCAGCGCCGCATCAGCTTCCAGACTTATGTGCCGCAGCGCATGACCGGTTTTGGCGGCGTGTCAAAGCGACGGCGCGGCCGCGAGTTCGAGGAGTTCCCCGAATTGCTGGCCTATCTGATGCGCCGCTTTCCCAACCCGGCCAAAAGCCAGCAAGGCGCGCCGGAAGCGCAAGCCGATATCAAATACAAGGACCTCAAACCGATCACCGAGGAAACGGCTGGCTTCAACAAGATCGCCGATCAACTGGGCGCCTTCTCCGAACGGTTCATGACGGCGCCCTCGCCCGGCATCATTTCAACCACGATGCTCAATGCGTACTACAAAACGCATGACGACTATCTCGATGCGATCGCGCGCGAAATGAAAAACGAATACCAGACGATCCATAAAGCCGGATTGATTCTGCAGATCGATGCACCGGATCTCGCAATGGATCGCACCATGATGTACCGGGATCTCGACGACGCAGGTTTCGTCAAGCGGGTCGAGCGGCACGTACAGGCGATCAACGACGGCATCGCCGGTATACCGCGCGACCGTGTGCGGCTTCACATCTGTTACGGCAACTGGGAAGGGCCGCACATCCACGACGTTCCGCTGGCGACGATCCTGCCAGCGCTCTATCAGGCCAAGGTCGGCGCGCTATCGATCGAATTCTCCAATCCGCGGCATGCGCATGAATATGACGCGTTCAAGAAGCATCCGTTGCCGAAGGACATGTTGTTGATTCCGGGCGTTGTCGAAACCACCAGCAATTTCGTCGAGCACCCGGAGGTCGTGGCGCGCCGCATCGAGGAGGCCGTGCGCGCGGTGGGCGAGCGCGAGCGCGTCGTTGCGTCGACCGATTGCGGCTTTGGCACATTCACCAAGCGTGAATGGGTGATCGAACCGGCAGTGTGGCTCAAACTTGCCGCGATCCGCAAAGGCGCCGACATCGCGTCGGCACGATTGTGGGGAAAGAAAGTGGCGTGAGTGTCAGGGTGCGGCTGATTTGCGCGGCACGACCAGATTGCCAATGAAAATCAACACCGGTTCATCGTTCTGATTGAGCGTGGTCGTTTTCAATTTGACCAGCCCTTGCTCAGGCCGCGAGCGCGACGGCCGAACCTCGACCACTTCACACTCGATGCGCAGACGATCTCCCGGCCGCACCGGTTTTGGCCAGCGCAGCTCGTCGACGCCGCCGCCGATGATGCCGCCGGCGAGCGACGGTCCGTCGTCGACCAGAAGCCTCATGGTAAGCGCCATGGTGTGCCAGCCGCTGGCGGCCAGGCCGCCGAACAAACTCTTTCGCGCGGCGGCGTCATCGAGGTGAAACGGCTGCGGATCGTATTGCCGGGCAAATTCCTTGATCGCCGCATCGTCGACCGAGGTCGTCGTCTCGCCGCGAAATTTCTGTCCAGGTTGGAGATCGTCGAGATAAAGGCGGCTCAAGGCGTTCTCCTTTTACGTAGGCTGCGCGATGAATGCGGCCGCCGCTTTAATCACAACCAGCGCGCAACGGCCACGAGATTTGTCTTGCCGATCTAGGAATATTATCAAGATGCCCGGATTTGAACCGCTTCGGCTCAATAAAAAACATAAGATAGTATCTTTACTATTTTAAGCCGCCCATCCATAATTCCTGCCTCATTCAGGGTGCGGACATGCCACGGGCGGCGCTACGGAAGCCGGTGACGATGAGCGGTGAACTCACCGCCCGCATCATGTTTGGCGGCCGTTCGTCTTCGCTATCGGCACAGATGGTCGCCTGGGTGCGCGACGCCCTCTTCGCCAAGAAGCTCAAGCCGGGCGATTTCCTCGGTACCGAGAAAGACCTCGCCGCCCGCTTCAATGCCAGCCGCATTGTCGCGCGCGACGCGATGCGCACGCTGGAGGCGCTCGGCATTGTCGAGATCCGCATGGGCAAGGGCGGCGGCGCCCGCATCGCGCAGGGTAACCCGCGCCTGTTTGCCGAAGCGCTTGCCGTTCAGCTCGACCTCACCGGTGTCACCACCGCCGAGATCATGGATGCCCAACGCGCAATCGAAACGCTTGGCGCCGAACTCGCCGCCGAGAACGCCACCGCCGCCGATATTGCTAAATTGCGCAGTCTGCTGCGCGAAGCAGGCGGCTCGATGGGCGACCTCGATCTCTTCACCCGGCTGTCGCGTGACTTCCACCTCGCGGTCGCCGAGGCATCTCACAATCGTGTGCTGGTGGTGCAGCTCCTCTCGCTCGAACATGTGTCGTGGCCGCGCCGCAACGTCACGGCCACGCCCAAGCTGGCCGAACACATCCTGGAAATTCATACCAAGCTCACTGAGCTGATCGAGATGCGCGATGCGGCCGCCGCGCGCGCGTTGATGGACGACCACGTCAAGATGATCCGCGCCCGGCGTGTTGCCGAGCGTGACCGCAATCACGAGCATTCCTGCTGCTAGTACGGCGCGTGAAACCATGCACCGCGTAAAATAGGGAGAGTGACACCATGGCAAAATTCCTCATCGAACCGCACTTCCGCCTGCAAGAATGGGTGGCCGAGGAGAAGGACTATTTCCGCAAGGAAGGTCTCGAATACGAATTCCGTGAGCTGATGCGCGCGACCGACGGGAAAATCCACGACAAGGGCGACAAAGTCGGCGCCTATCAGTCGTTCGAGGAAGGCCGCAAGTCGAACGTCAGCTGCGCCTGCCACTGGACCGTCAACGTCGCGGCTTCAAACGGGCACGGCAAGATGTATACCGATGTCTATTCGGTGGCGCCGGCCGGCGTCTTTGTCGCCGCCGATTTGAAGATTAAAGATCCGGCCGACCTCGCCGGCGTGCCGGTGTCGGTCGGCTACCAGTCCGGCAGTCACTATTCAACGGTGCAAGCGCTCGAGCAGTATCTTACGCCCGAGCAGATAAACCTCGTCTATGCCGACGGCATGCTGTTCAAGCGGATGGAGTTGCTGTTCGAGGGCAAAGCGCCGGCGGTGCACCTGTTTGGCGGTCCTTATTACTTCGCCGAGCAGCTAGGTTTTCGCAAGGTGATCGATGCCACCTTCATGATTGGCACTATGATCCATGGCGACCCCGACCCGGAGGACTTGCGCAAGTTCTTCCGGGCGTTGCGCAAGGCACAGCGCGATATCGATCTGCGGCCGGAGCTCTATACACACTATTACAAGAAGGAATTCCCGGACCGCTTCCACGCCAGGATGGACACGCGCCGCTGGGGCCCGGGCGAACGATTGGTGTTCGAGCCTTATACCAAGGAAGTATATGAGGAATCCTTCGAGTGGATTGCCGCCCACGGTATCTTCCCGGAAGGAAAGATGGGCAGCGCCAAATATGAGCGGGCGACCGTTTCGTTGGTGTGAAAAGCTTGGTTTCGGAGGGGAAACGCACGCCCCTGCCCACGACGTCATGCGCGGGCTTGACCCGCGCATCCATGATGAGCTGCCGCATACGAGAACGTTAAGAAGGCAATTTGCGCGGAGATTTATCAGGGATTGCCGGGTCAAGCCCGGCAATGACAGCGGAGAGCCAGTGTGTTTGTACGCCAATAGTTAGGCATCCAACCAAATGCGCCGCGGACCCTTTGTCCGCGGCGCTTTTCTTTGTCCGGAAGGTCAGGCATTCTAACCGCAACAACAGAAGCGATGAATTCCAGGGGAGGACCACCATGAAACGTTCGCTATTTGCCGGCGCCGCAATGCTCGCAGCAATTATGCTGCCGGCAGGCGCCAGCGCCGAAGGGACCATCAAGATCGGCGTTATCAGCTCCTATTCCGGCCAGTTCGCCGACACCGGGACGCAGATCGACAACGGGATCAAGCTCTACATGAAGCAGCACGGCGACACCGTCGCCGGCAAGAAGATCGAAATCATCCGCAAGGACACCGGCGGCCCGAATCCGGACGTTGCCAAACGTCTGGCCCAGGAACTGGTGGTGCGCGACCAGGTCGATATCCTGGCGGGCTTCACCCTCACACCGGAAGCGCTCGGCGCGGCCGGCGTGTCCGCGGAAGCCAAGAAATTCATGGTGGTGATGAACGCGGCGACCTCGGTCGTCACAGAAAAATCGCCCTACATCGTACGCGTGTCGCTGACTCTGCCGCAGATTTCCGAAACGCTCGGCACCTGGGCGGTCAAGAAGGGCGGCGTGAAAAAGGCCTACACGATGGTTTCCGATTACGGCCCCGGCATCGACGCCGAAGCCGCCTTCCAGCGCGCCTTCAAGGCGGCGGGCGGCGAGATCGTCGGCTCGGTGCGCATGCCAGTCGCCAACCCGGACTTCTCCGCCTTCGTGCAGCGCGCCAAGGATCTCAATCCGGAATCGATCTTCGTGTTCGTGCCGGGTGGTGCGCAACCGGGCGCCATCGGCAAAGCTTTCGCCGAACGCGCCATTGATCCCAAGAAGGTCAAGATCCTGTCGACCGGCGAACCGGTAGACGAGAACGCCATCAAGAGCATGGGCGACCTCGCGCTCGATCGCATCAGCGCCTGGCACTACGACTACAATCACAAGTCCAAGATGAACGAAGCCTTCGTCAAAGCCTTCAACGCGGAGTTTAAGCGTAACCCGGATTTCTTCGCGGTCGGCGGTTACGACGGCATGCACCTGATCTATGAGGCGCTAAAGAAGACCGGTGGCAAGACCGATGGCGACGCCCTGATCGCGGCGGCCAAGGGCATGAAATGGGAAAGCCCACGCGGCTCGATCTCGATCGATCCGGATACCCGAGACATCGTGCAGACCGTATATATCCGCAAGGTGCAGAAAGTCGGTGGCGCCATCGTCAATGTCGACTTCGACAAGGTCGAGAACGTGAAGGATCCGACGCACAAATAGGCGCGCGTCCGCTGGGTTTCAGCAATTCGGATGGGGCGATCGCAAGGTCGTCCCATCTGTCGCATTCAGGTCACGCAATAAACTCGTATGATGCTTGGGTGTGACGAATCAGCTCGTCAAACCGGAACGCGCCGGAGGCGCGCAGGCTGACAGAGGTTACCGGCGCCGCCATGCTTCCCCCGGTCTTCGGTGTCCTGTTCGACGGCATCGCCTACGGAATGCTGTTGTTTGTGCTGTCGGTGGGGCTGTCGGTCACGCTCGGACTGATGAATTTCGTCAATCTCGCGCACTGCGCATTCGCCATGCTCGGCGGCTACGTAACTGCAACGCTGGTGAACGATTTCCATTGGCCGTTTTTAGCCACGCTGCCAGCAGCCTTTTTGGCCGCGGCGGCGGTGAGTGTGGTACTTGAGCGCACGCTATATCGCCGGCTCTACCGCGCCAGCGATCTCGACCAGGTGCTGCTGACCATCGGCATTGCGTTTATTTCGGTTGCAGTCGCTGCTTACATCTTCACGACCAACCAGCAGCCGATCCAAACGCCCGAAATCCTGCGTGGGTCGGTGGCGTTTTTCGGCCTCGGTCTTGGAAAATACCGCCTGTTTCTGATCGCCCTCGCGCTGGCGGTGACGTTGGTGCTGGTTGGCGGGCTCGAATACACGCGCTTCGGCGCCCAGGTAAGGGCCTCGGTCGATAATCAGCGCATGGCACGCGGCCTCGGCATCGACGTCGACCGGACGTTCGCCGCGACCTTCGCGCTCGGCAGCGGTTTGGCCGGCCTCGGCGGCGCGCTAGCGATCGAGATTGTCGGGCTCGATCCGAATTTTTCGTTCACTTTCCTGGTCTATGTGCTGATCGTGGTTTCGGTCGGCGGCCTGGGCTCGATCGTCGGATCATTCGCCGCTGCCATGCTGATCGGTGTCAGTGATATCGCCGGCAAATATTATTTTCCCGAGCTCGGCGCCTTCCTGATCTACCTGGTGATGGTGACGGTGCTGATGTGGCGCCCTGCCGGCCTGTTTGGAAAGCGCTAGACGATGGCCGGCGCCGCCCCAACGACACTCACGCCGCAGAGCTACCTTCAGGGACTGAGCCGATGGCATCCATTCGAGCTCGTCTTTTGGCTCGCGACGCTGCTGCCGTTCGTATTGTTTCCGAGCTATCTGTCGCTGGCGAGCCAGATCGCGATTACCGCGCTATTTGCGCTGTCGCTTGATCTGATCCTCGGCTATGCCGGCGTCGTGTCGCTCGGGCACGCCGCATTTTTCGGCATCGGCGCCTATACTGCGGGGTTGTTTTCCAAATTCGTCTGGGGCGAACCGTTTTCCGGGCTGCTTCTTAGCGCCGCGCTTGCCGGACTTTTTGGCTATGCCAGCAGCTTTATCGTCTCCCGATTTCGTCATCTCACGCTGATCATGCTCACGCTCGGACTCGGGTTGCTGGCTTTCGAAGTGGCCAACAGCGCGCACTGGCTGACCGGCGGTAGTGACGGACTGCAAGGCGTCAGCATGTTGCCACTGTTCGGCGTGTTCAAGTTCGACCTCTACGGCTACACCGCCTACAGCTATTCGCTTGCGGCCTTGTTCCTGGTCTTTCTGGGCGCGCGGCGGCTGATCAATTCGTCGTTCGGTCTGGCCTTGCGCGGCATCCGCGAAAACTGGGTGCGCATGCCGGCGATCGGCGCCGACAGCCGCGCGCATATCCGCAAGGCCTACACCATCGCCGCAGCCATCGCCGGGCTGTGCGGCGCGCTGCTGGCGCAGACCACCGAAAACGTTTCGCTCGAATTGATCAGCTTCCAGCGCTCCGCCGACGTCCTGGTGATGCTGGTGCTGGGCGGCGCCGGGCGGCTTTATGGCGGGCTGATCGGCGCAACGATCTTCATGGTGGCGCGCGACCAGTTTTCCGGCATCGCGCCGCAATATTGGTATTTCTGGATCGGCATTTTGCTGGTGACAGTGGTGCTGGTGCTCCCCAACGGCATTCTCGGCGGCCTGTCGCGCATTTATGCGCGTTGGAGAGGCCAATGAGCGTATCTGCCCTTTCGACGCATGGTTTGTCGAAGTCTTTCGGCTCGCTGTCGGTGGCGCGCAATATCGAATTGAGCTTGCCGGTCGGCGCGCGCTACGCGCTGATCGGGCCCAATGGCGCCGGCAAGACCACGCTCATCAACATGATGACCGGGATGCTGGCGCCCAATGCCGGACAAATTTTTCTCGGCAGCGACGACATCACCTCACTGGAACCGCAGGACCGGGTGCGCCGCGGGCTCGCGCGCACGTTCCAGATCAACACGCTGTTTGCCGGTCTCAATCCACTCGAAGCGGTGACGCTTGCTGTGGCCGAGCGGCGCGGCATCGCCAACAAGTTCTGGCAGAATATCGCCGTCCACAAGGAAGCGATCGAGGAGGCTTACGACATTCTCACCAAGCTGCGGCTTGGGGATTGCTGCTATCAGGTCACCCGCGAATTGCCTTACGGCCGCCAGCGGCTTTTGGAGATTGCGCTGGCGCTGGCAACAAAGCCGAAGGTGTTGCTGCTTGACGAGCCGGCGGCCGGCGTGCCGCAGGAAGAAAGCGGCGATATCTTCGAGGCGGTGGCAGGTCTGTCCGACGATCTCACTTTGCTGTTCATCGAGCATGACATGCACGTGGTGTTTCGTTTCGCCAGCCACATCATCGTTCTGGTCGGCGGCGCAATCTTTACCGAAGGCTCGCCAGCCGAAATCGCGGCTGACCCGCGGGTGCGCGAGGTTTACCTTGGAAAGCGCAAGCATGGCTGATGCTTTGCTCAAGCTGGAAAACGTAACGGCGGGCTACGGCGATGCTGTGGTGCTGCATGGCATTTCGCTGGGATTGCCGGAGCACGGCAGCCTTGCGGTCCTCGGCCGCAACGGCGTCGGCAAATCGACACTGCTCCTCACCATCATGGGCTACACGCAGCTGCGCGCGGGCCGCATCACCTGGCGCGGGCAGGATATTTCGCGCATGCCGCCGCATCACCGCGCGGCGAACGGCATCGGCTGGGTGGCGCAAGAGCGCGAGATTTTCCCGTCGCTGTCGGTCGAGGAAAACCTCACGGTTGCGGCGCGGCCGGGTCCCTGGACTCTCGATACCGTATTCAAGCTGTTTCCGCGCCTTGCCGAACGGCGCGCCAATATGGGCAATCAGCTGTCCGGCGGCGAACAGCAGATGCTGGCGGTCGCGCGCGCGCTGATGACCAATCCGGCGCTGATGCTGCTGGATGAGCCGTTCGAGGGGTTGGCGCCGGTGATCGTCGACGAGCTGATCGCCGCCATCAAGCTGATGCTCTCCGGCCGGAGCATCGCCATTATCCTGGTCGAGCAGCACACCGACTTCGCGCTGGAATTGACCGCCGAGGCGATCGTGCTGGAACGTGGCGCGGTGGCGCATCGCGCACCCTCACCGCAGCTGCAAAACGACACCGCCACGCTCGAGCGGCTGGTCGGGTTGCGCGTGGCCGCGACGGCATGACATTCTACCCGCCTCTGAGACGAGACAGGACGAAGCTATGGCCGACCCGATGATCCCCAAAGAACGCTCCGACTATTCGGCGATCGTGGACCGCCCGCCGCTCAAGCTGCCGGGCAACGCCCGCATCGTGTTCTGGACCATCGTCAACTACGAAGTCTGGGACATCGGCAAACCGATGGCGCGGCAATTGCTCCCGGCGCCGACCGGCGCGACGCTGATGCCGGACGTGGTGCACTGGGCGTTCCACGAATACGGCATGCGGGTCGGCTGCTGGCGATTCCACGAGTTGTTCAAGAAGCTCGGCATCAAGCCGACGCTCGCCGCCAACGCGCGCATTTGCGAGGACTATCCGCGCGTCGCCGGACAGGCACGCGATGACGGCTGGGAGTTCATGGGCCACGCCTACGAACAGGGTCCGATTCACAAGGAGACCGACCAGGCCGGCATGATCAAGCGGACCATGGACATCATGACCAAGTTTACAGGCAAGAAGCCGGTCGGCTGGCTCGGGCCCGGTCTTACGCAAACCCTCGACACGCCGGAGCTACTCGCGGCCGCGGGCGTGAAATATATCGGCGACTGGGTTTATGACGATGAGCCGACTGTGATCCGCACGGCGAAAGGCCCGCTCGTTACCCTGCCCTACACCATCGAGTGCAATGACATCCCGATGATGCTGGTCCAGCATCACGAGAGCGAATATCTGCTCAAGCGCACCGTCGACCAGTTCGACCGGCTCTATGCCGAAAGTGCAAACCGCGCGAAAATCTGTGCGCTGGCGATCCACCCCTATATCAGCGGCCAGCCGCACCGGATCAAATATCTCGAGCAGATCTACGATTACGTAAACAAGCACGAGGGCGTGCTGCACTGGAACGGCGAGCAGATCCTCGACTGGTACCGCAGCATTGCCAAGATCGAGGCTGCCGCATAGCGTTGCGGCGCCGCGTCACAAGAAAAAGAAATTACCGGCGGCAGGGAGGAACCACATGCGTAGCAAGGCCATCCTGAGCCTCACCGCCGGGGCGTTTGCGCTGTTCGGCGTGTCGCAAGTTTCAGCGGCGGAAATCCGCCTCGCGCGGCAATTTTCCATGGGCTACCTGCAGCTCAACGTGATGGAGCATCAGCAGCTCATCGAGAAGCACGCCAAGGCGCTCGGCCTCGATGACCTGAAAGTGTCGTGGTTCACCTTCAACGGGCCAACCGCGGTCAACGAAGCGCTGATCTCCGGCAATATCGACGTTGGCTCGGGCGGCGTGCCCGGGCTGCTCGTGTTGTGGGCACGGACCAAAGGCACGCCGCAGGAAGTGCGCGGCATTTCGGCGCTGAGCTCGCAGCCGTTTTTGCTCAACAGCCGCGACCCCGCCATCAAGACGATCAAGGACTTCAAGGATAGCGACCGCATCGCGGTGCCGGCCGTGCGCTCATCGGTGCAAGCGATCACGCTGCAAATGGCGGCTGCGAAAGCCTATGGCATCGCGGGCTTCAACACGCTCGATCCGCTCACCGTGTCGATGTCGCCACCCGACGCCACCGTCGCGCTGCTCAAGGGCGGCGCGCAGATTTCCGCGGCGTTCAGCGTGCCGCCGTTCCAGTATCAGCAGCTCGAGGACCCGGGCGTCCACACCGTGCTTAATTCATTCGACGTCATGGGCGGCTCGCACACTTTCACCGCCGTCTGGGCGCCGGCAAAATTCCGTGACGGCAACCCGGTGCTTTACAAGGCGTTGCTCGCCGCGCTCAAGGAAGCAACCGATATCGTCAACAAGGACAAGAGGGCAGCCGGGGCCTTGTGGATCGAGGATTCTAAATCAAAGCTGCCGCTCGATATGGTCGGCAAACTCGTCGCCGGGCCACAGGTGCGCTGGACGCTGACGCCGGAAAACACCATGAAATATGCCGACTTCATGGCTGAGGTCGGCACACTCAAGGCAAAGGCCTCGTCGTGGAAGGATTATTTCTTTCCCGAGATTTACGACGAGAAGGGAAGCTGATTTTCAGCCGATAACACCGCGCCAATCCCTCCGTTTGTCCCCCAAAAACAAAACTCCCGACGCGAGCCACTCGCGCCGGGAGTTGGGCCTGGGACCGGCTTTCGGGAGTTGTGGCGCCCTCGTCGGAAATCCCAGGCCTGTTCGAATTACTGAAGCTTGCGGTTGGTCAGGCCGCTGCCACCGGATATGGAAGTCGGAGATCCGCCGCCAGGAGACGAAGACGATGCCGGTTTGGTCGGAGTCGACGCGGAACCTGACGCGCCAGTTGTAGTGGCCGCATTCCCAGCATTCGCACCCGCATTCGTTGCACTGCTAGAAGGAGGAATATTTTTTGTGTTAGCGCCTCCGCCATTGCTGGTAATGGTGCGAACATCGATTTTTCCGCCGGGGTTCATTACTTGATTTTGACACTGGTACCAGCCCTTCGTGCATCTGGTCCAACAGGCGGTGGTGGTCGCTGTCGTATCATCGTCACACTGCTTTTCGCAGGCCTTATATCGATCGTAGCACGCCTGCAATCCCACATAGTTCGGCTTTGCTGTTGCGACCGCATTTACACCAAAGCTCATAAGAGAGACGGCGACGATGAGAACTTTGCGCATTTTCAATTCCTGCTTCGATTGCGCGCTGCGGGCTCGAGGAATCAATTCGACATGCAATCTAAGCGCTCGCACATGAACCGTGCCTAAACAACTCGTGCAGATTCCGCGCGAGTGAAAGATTCAGAAAAATAATTTATGCCGCTTAACGCGTGTCGCGCGTCATCCAGTCGGAGGATCAATCACGCGCGCGATGCGATTTTATGCGGGGTTTTGCGCGATTGAATTGCGCGGGTGGGCGGTCAGGGAAATATGTATTGTAACGTGACGCAGCGCGTCATTCGATTGGTGGATGGGCGCCATACACTCTGCGTCATGCGCGGGCTTGACCCGCGCATCCATGATGAGGCGCAGCTCACGCAAAGCTTTACAGATTTTCGCTGTTGCAATTCATCATGGATTGCATCAGACCTCGGGCCTGCCCGAGGTCTGCATTAATTAGCTGCTGCAAGTCGGGTAAACCCGACTTGCAGTGTCAAGCCCGGCAATGACGGCTGAGAGTATCCTTTCTAGGGTGTGCAAAGGCGCGGTAGCGCCGTGCCTTATCCTACGCCGCTGCAGCCACCACCTTATGGCTCTGCTCGCCGAGGCCGTCGATCGAGGCCGTCACCACATCGCCGGCTTGCAGATAAACCGGCGGCTTCTGGCCAAGACCAACGCCGGCCGGCGTGCCGGTGAGGATGACGTCGCCCGGCTGCAGGCTCATGAAGCGGCTGATGTAGGACACAAGCTCTGCGA
Source organism: uncultured Alphaproteobacteria bacterium (assembly GCA_963810585.1). Classification (GTDB taxonomy): domain Bacteria; phylum Pseudomonadota; class Alphaproteobacteria; order Rhizobiales; family Xanthobacteraceae; genus Pseudolabrys. The sequence continues at coordinate 1,927,433 of CAWENV010000001.1, read as the reverse complement.
CGGAAAAAATCATCGCGCGCGTCGAGCCGCTTTGCTTGAGCTTGCCATTCACGCTCAGCCGCAACGGGAGGTCCTGCGGATCGGCAATCTCGTCGCGGGTCGCCAGGAACGGACCGAGCGGCGCGAACGTGTCGGCGCTCTTGCCCTTGAAGCCCTGCCCGCCGCGATTGAACTGAAAATCGCGCTCGGAAAAATCGATGCCGACGCAGTAGCCAAGGACGTGATCGAGCGCATCGCGCTCTGTGATGTAAACGCCGGACCTTCCGATCACCACGCCAAGCTCGACCTCCCAATCGACGCTTTTTCCCTCGCGCGGTATGACGAGATCGTCGGTGGGCCCGCACAGCGCGCTGGTGGCTTTAAGAAATAATGTCGGCTCTTTCGGCAAAGGCAGGCCGGTTTCCTCGGCGTGGTCGCGGTAGTTCAGACCGACGCCGATGATCTTGCCGATGCCGCGCAAGGGCGGGCCGAGCACGGCGCCCTTCTCCACCTTGGTCAGCGCTTTCACCGGCACCGCGGCAATCGCGGCGATATCGTCGGGGGTCGGCGCGCGATGATTGAGCGCGGCAAATCCGGCCGAGAGATCGAAGATCTCGCCGTCGAGAATGAGGCCGGGCTTCTCGCCGGTTGTGGTGCGGTGACGGACAAGTTTCATGGCCTGTACAATAACCGGGGCAACTGCAAAACTGCCAGCCAATACCAATCGTCTTAGGAACGCCCGCGTATGAATTTCCCCAAGCCCGCCGTTGGCATGCTGCCGAACGACCGCCTCTCATACTCTGCAATCCCCACGCGCAAGCCGCTGAAGCTGCCGAAGGGCGCACGCATGGTGGTGTGGACCGTCACCAATGTCGAGGAATGGGACCCGACGCAGACCATGCCGCGCACCGTGCTCACGCCACCGGCCGGCGGCTCGCCCATGCCCGACATTCCGAACTGGTGCTGGCACGAATACGGCAACCGCGTCGGCTTCTGGCGGCTGTTGCAGGTCTATGACGAATTCAAGATTCCCGGCGTGATGAACATCAATGGCGTTGCGGTGAACGCATTTCCCGACATCGTGAAGGCTTGCGTCGATCGCAACTGGGAATTCATCGGCCACGGCTACACCCAGCGCAACATGCAGAAGGTCGAGAACGAACGTTCGGACATCCGCAAAAGCGCCGAAGTGCTTGAGAAAGCCACCGGCAAGCGTCCGCGCGGCTGGCTCGGGCCGGGCCTCACCGAAACCTGGGAGACGCCGGATATTCTCGCCGAAGAAGGCTACGACTACGTGGCAGACTGGGTGCTCGACGACCAGCCGGTGTGGATGAAGACGCGCGGCAAACCGATCCTCAACATTCCCTATACGCAGGAATGCAACGACGTTGCCATGATGCTGATCCAGCATCACAAGGCTTCGGAATTCTACGAGCGGGCGATGGACCAGTTCGAGCAAATTTACAAAGACGCGAAGGGTTCCGCGCGGGTGATGGCGATTTCGGTGCACCCCTACATCATGGGCGCGCCGCACCGGGCGAAATATTTCCGGCAGATCTTTCAGAAGATCCGCAAGAAGAAAGACGTGCTGTTCTGGACCGGCGCGCAGATCGCGGATTGGTATATGAAAGTCGGGCCGAAAGCGCCGTAATCCACACTCCGTCATGCCCGGCCTTGTGCCGGGCATCCACGTCTTTTATGCATCAAATCAGCCAAGACATGGATGGCCTGGGCGAGCCCGGCCATGACGGCGGAGGGGCTTGAGTTTACAGATGGCCGGCGCAGCAAAAATCACCGACGCAAAAACCATCGCCGAGTTGACGGCGAAAATGTATCTCGACGTCGGCGCCGTCCGCTTCATGCAGGACAAGCCGTTCATTTTCACGAGCGGCTGGGCGAGCCCCGTTTACAATGACTCGCGCTGGCTGATCTCGTTTCCGCAAGTGCGTTCGGCGATGATGGATTTCGCCGTCACCACCATCGACCGCGACATCGGCCGCGGCAAGATCGACACGGTGGCGGGCGGCGAGACCGCCGGCATCGCCTTCGCCGCATGGGTGGCAGAACGGCTTAATTTGCCAATGCAATATGTGCGCAAGAAGCCGAAGGGCTTCGGCCGTGGCGCACAGATCGAGGGACAGTTAATTCCCGGGCAGCGCGTGCTGCTGGTCGAGGACCTTGCCACCGACGGCAAGAGCAAGGTCAATTTCATCAACGCGCTGCGCGAAGCCGGCGGAAAATGCGACCACTGCTTCGTCATTTTCTTTTACGACATCTACCCGCAGGGCAAGAAAATCCTGGCCGATCTCGGCGTGACGTTGCATGCGCTCACGACCTGGAAGGACGTGCTGAGCGTGGCCAAGGCGAGCGGGAAATTCGAGCCGAAGATGCTGGCCGAGGTGGAAAAATTCATCGGCGACCCCGCCGGCTGGTCGAAAGCGCATGGCGGCGCGGCGGAAGCCGCGGAATAGTTCACGGACGGTCGACGGACGCCCCCACCGCTTTTACTGCGCGCTGATGCCGGCCTCCTTGATGATCGGCCACCACTTGTCGATCTCGGCCTTCTGGAAAGCCGCTAGGCCTTCCGGCGTCTGTTGCTCGCGCGAAGCGACATCCAGCCCGAGTTCGGTGAAGCGGGCTTTGACGTTCGGATCAGCGAGCGCTTCCACCATCGCGGCGTTGAGCTTTGCGATGATGTCCTTCGGCGTGCCCTTGGGCGCCCAGAATCCGAACCAGCCCGACATATAAAGACCCGGCACCCCGGTTTCGTCAGAGGTCGGAATGTCCGGCATCGAGGCCGAGCGCTTTGGGGACAGGTTGGCAATCGCCTTGATCTTGCCGCCCCGGATCTGCGGCAGCGCGACCGCGCCCTGCACCACCAGCAGGTCAACCTGGCCAGAGACCAGGTCGGTCATGGCGGGCCCGGCGCCGCGATAGGGAATGAACTGGACTTTCTGCCCGGTCAGGTTCTCGAACAGAACGCCGCTCACATTCGCCGCCGCATTCTGGTTGACGAAATTGATCTTGCCCGGGTTCGCCTTCATCCAGGCGACCAGGTCTTTCAAATTGTCGGCGGGAAGATCTTTCTTGGCGACCATGAGCTGGGGATTGACCGACACAAGACCGATCGGCTCAAAATCCTTCTGCAAATCGTAATCGAGCTTGTAAATAATGCTGCCGACATGCGTATCCCACTGGCCAATGTCGATCGTGTAGCCGTCAGGCGCCGCGCGCGCGACGCGCCCGACCGCAATGCTGCCGCCGGCGCCGCCGATGTTTTCGATGATAACGGGCTGCCCGAGCGGCGCCCGCATGCGCTCCGCCATGATGCGCGCGGCGACATCGGTCGATCCGCCTGGCGGGAACGGAACCACAAGCGTGATCTGGCGCGATGGATAGGTCTGCGCCTGCACACAGGCGATACCGGCAATTGCCGTCAGCGCCACCGCAACAACGAATTTTCTCATGGCCCCCCCAGTTCTTTGCGCTCTTTGCTTTGGCGCCCATGCAAGGTATCAGCCGCCGGCCTTGCGCTGCAATCGCGTAACCGCCAGATCGAGCGCCGACAAAAAACGCGACAGATCCTGGCGCGTCAGCGGCGGCGGCCCGCGCGTGGTCGCCCCGGCCGAACGGAGGTTTGTCAGCAGATCCCGCGTTGCGACTGCCATCCCGATCGAATCGTCCGTAAATGCCTTGCCGGTCGGGCCAATCACCGTCGCCCCGTTGGGCACGCAGCGCCCGGCGAGCGGAATGTCCGCTGTGACCACAATGTCGCTTGCGCCTGCGCGTTCGGCAATCCAGTCGTCAGCAATGTCGGGGCCTTCACTCACGATGACGCGCTCGATCAGATCGCTGCGCGGGACCGCCATAAAGGCATTGGCGACAACATAGACCTTGAGGCCATATCGCTCCGCCACCCGATAGATTTCGGGTTTTACGGGACAGGCATCGGCATCGACAAAAATTCGAATGGCCGCCGGTGTTTTGGGGCCTTCCATGGCTTCGGCCATCGTGGTCCAATCCCGCAAACAAAGGCGCAACGGAGGAAGCAATGGCCAAGGCACGCAAGAAAGTCCAGGCGCGGCGTAAACCGGCGGCCCGGAGGTCAACTGCGCGGCGTCCCGCAAAAGCAAAAATGCAGGCGAAACGCCGACCCAGTCAGAAATTTACTGTCAGCCACCATCGCGAGGAAGATTTCGATCAGGGCCTGCGCACCTATTCGGCCTATCGCGATCTCGGCATCGCGCCGGCAACTGGCGGCATGGTGCAAGCGCACGTCATACGCATGACCAAGCCGTTCAGCGCAGGCGAAGTGGCGATCCCGCACTATCACGACGTCGAATTTCAGATGGTCTATGTGCTCAAAGGCTGGTTCAGCAGTGAATTCGAAGGCCAGGGCGTACACACGTTCCACGCTGGCTCTTGCTGGATTCAACCGCCGAAGATCAATCATACGGTGCGCGGCTATTCCGACGATTGCGAACTGTTGGAGATCGTATTGCCCGCGGATTTCGAGACGGTCACGCTGGCGCCCAAATAAAACACGCGGGCGATACAATGCCGGATCCCGATAGCAAGGTTGAAGCGATCCTGTCGCGCTTTCCCGGCCCGCTAACACTTTATCCGTCGCGCAGGAAATGGCTCCTGTTGCTCGTCGGCAGTGGCCTGTTCACCGCCGGCGGGATCTTCATGGTGAAGGACCACGCGCAATGGGGATGGTCCGTGCTGATCTTCTTTGGCATCTGCACGGTCTTTGCCGCGGTGATGCTGTTGCCGGGAGCCGCCGGACTAAAGCTCGATATCGACGGCTTTCAGATGACAAGCCTGTTCCGGAGCCATCGTTGGCGCTGGCGAGATGTCAAAGGTTTCGAGGCGGTATTAATTACGCCACATCAAACGCTCGTGTGTTTTGACGACCCCGCTCAAGCGGGTGGAATGCTCGCGCAACTCAGTCAATCGTACTCTGGGCACAACAGCGCACTGCCCGACACCTATGGCCTTTCGGCCGCCGACCTCGCCCGGCTGATGTCGCAATGGAGCAATCGCGCGCGCGCGTGAGCGCTCACACCAGCCGGATCAGCAACAGGCCGCCAGTCACTACGACGAAGATGACGGCGGTAGTGCCGAGCACGGTGGTGATGTGCCGCCACCCGAGCGCGATGATGGTTTTCACCGACGTGCCAAGACCGAGCGCGCCGATCGCGAGCAGCAGGCCCCAGGTCGAGATTTCCACCAGAACGTTTTTCACAGGCGCATAAACGGGGACCAGCGACGGCAACAAGGGCACTGCGCTGTTCACCACGCATAGCAGCAGGAACACGATCGCAAAGACCGGCACCGGCACATGCGCCTCGCCGTGACGCATACCCATTCGCGTGAAATACCAGCCGACGCTGACAACCACCGGCAGCAGCAGGAATACACGGAAAAGCTTGACGATCACTGCAGTGTTGCCGACCGCGTCCGACACCGCGTAGCCGGCGCCGACAACCTGGGCGACGTCGTGGATAGTGCCGCCCAGCATGACGCCGGTGGCCTTCGGGTCGAAGCCGAGCAAAATACAGAGCGGCGGAAAAACCAGCATCGCCAGCGTTGCCAGCGCATTCACCGCCACAACCACGAAGGCAATGTCGGCCTGCTTGCCCTTATAGTCGGGAACGACGGTCGAAGTCGCGAGCGTCGCCGAAGCGCCGCACACCGCCGTCCCCACGCCGACCAATGCGCCAAAACCCGGCGCCTGCCCGCTCCAGCGCGCAAATACGAAACCAGAAGCCACCGTCGCCGCCATAGCGATGACGATCAAAATCGCGGTCTCGGCCCCGAGCGCTGCAATGTCGCCGAGCCCCACACGCAGGCCGAGCAGCGCCACGGCCCAGCGCAGCAGTGTTTTCACGCAGAAATTCATTCCGGGCTGCACTGCCGCGCGCGCCAGCGGATTGAGCGCGATCCCAACGACAAGTGCGATCACCATATTCGGGATTGGAACAACGCGTGCCACATAGGGCGCCGCGACATAGCCAACGGCGGCGACGATAGCCGACAACAATACCCCTGGCGCGAGAGTGACCGCCGCGGCCACCGACGGCCGCATCGCCTGCGTATTTTCTGCTGTCACGCGAAATCCCTTGTCATTGGCTTGCGGCGACTCTGCTGACGGAACCTTTGAGACCCGCGGCAACGGCCGCAGCAATTTGCGAGGGCGTATCAACGACAACGACACCGGCTGTTTCCAGCGCGCGGCGCTTGGAGGCATAGCTGCCGGCATTTCCGGTGACGATGGCACCGGCGTGACCCATTTTCTTGCCCGCTGGAGCTGCGGCGCCGGCGATAAAGGCGGCGATCGGCTTGCGCATGTTTTTCGCATAGTCGGCCGCGCTCTCTTCCATCGCGCCGCCAATTTCGCCGACAATGACAACGGCATCCGTGCCGGGATCCTTGTTCAGCGCTTCGAGCGCATCGCGCGTGGTCGTGCCGAGCATGGGATCGCCACCGATTCCGATGAACGCCGATTGACCGAGACCGGCGCGCGTCAGGTTCAGACAGACCAGCGTGCCCAGACTGCCGCTACGCGAAATCACACCGACGCGGCCGGGCTTGAACACGCTCGGCACAAAAGCGGGCATAATTCCCACGAAACACTCGCCGGGCGTGACGAGGCCCGCGGTATTCGGCCCGACAATGCGGGTGCCATGCCTGGCGGCTGCCGCGTGCATCGCCATTACGTCTTGCGCCGGAATATGCTCGGTCAGCACCACCAGCAATTTGATTCCGGCCTGTGCCGCCGACACAGCGGCATCTTTCGCCATCGGCGGTGGAATAAACATAACGGCAACATCGCCGCCGACCTTGCCGACCGCCTCTGCGGTCGTGCTGAAAATCGGCACGCCTTGCGCGCTCTCGCCTGCCCGTTTCGGATTGATGCCGGCGACCACATTGGTGCCATAGCCGCGCATCTTCTCGGTCCAGAACATGCCCTGTTTGCCCGTAATACCGAGCACGACGACACGATCTTTCTTGCGGACTATCATAGCGCTGCCTTCACCGCCGCCTGGACGGCGTCTTCCATGAAGTCATAGGGCTCAATGCCGAGCTCACTACGCACCAGCGCCACAGCCTCTTCTTCTCCGGTGCCGTGGATCGAAAAAAATACAGGCACACGCGGCTTGAGCTTATGCCAGGCGCGCACCACGCCTTCTGCCATCACATCCGTGCGCGCAAAGGCGCCGCAGAAATTGATCACCAGACTTTTCACGCCAGGATTGGAAAGCACGAGATCGAGCGCAATCTCCGATTTGGTATAGGCCTCGCCGCCGATCTCAAGGAAATTTGCGGGCCGGCCGCCATAGTGGCGGATCACATCCATTGTGGTCATGGTCAGGCCGGCGCCATTCGCCAATACACCGACATTGCCGTCGAGCTGAATCAACTTGAGACCCGCCTCGGCGCCGCGCTCTTCCAGCGCGGTCATGACACCGGGCGCGCCATCTTTGGCAATTTCTCCTTGTCTGTATGTCGCCGCATCGTCGAGCGCGAATTTACAGTCAAGGGCGACAACGCGGCCATCAGCCAGAAGCGCCAGCGGATTGATCTCCAGGAGTTCGGCGTCGTGGGCGCGATAAGCAGCGTAAAGTTTTTCGAGAATCGCTGCGATCTGCGTTTCAGAATCGCCAACGTCGAGACCTTTGAGCAGACCAGCGATATCGGCCGCTGAAGGCTTACTGTCAATGTCGACCAACAGGCGGCGTATGGCGGCGGGTTTTGCCGCAGCAACTTCCTCGATGTCCATGCCCCCTTCAGTCGAGAACAGGATCAACGGCTTGCGGGCGGCGACGTCGTGTAAAACGGCGGCGTAGAACTCGTGCGAGATCGCGGCTTGCTCTTCGACCAGCAGCCGCTCGACCGAATAGTCGCCGATGCGCATGCCGAGAATCTGGCCGGCTACTTTCTGCGCCTCATCAGGCGTTCTGGCGAGCTTGATGCCACCGGCCTTGCCACGCTTGCCGGCGGGCACCTGGGCCTTGATTACACACGCCCCGATATTCGCAGCTGCCATCGCGGCTTCCGCCGGGGTGATGCAAAGGATACCGCGCGGCACAGGGATTCCGGCGGGACTCAGAACCAGCGATTTCGCCGCATATTCCTCGAAATTCATGCGGCCGCCATTTTGTCTTTGCGCGGCGTATTAGGACGCATGCGCTATTTTCCGTACTTCGCCCAATGGGCGCCGAACAACGCTTCCTCGCTCGGCTTGTCTTCCGGAATGGTGGTGACAAGGTGAGTGATATTGAGGAAGTGTTTGTAGCTCAGGTTTTCCGTGATGCTGTTGCCCCCCCAGGTGCCGCAACCCATGCTGAGCGTGAAGTTAAGGCCGGTATCGAAGCCCCCTCCGTTCGCGAAGGTGTGCGCCTGGTTGATGAGCACGCGTACCACGTCGGTTTCCTCTGCCAGCTTGCGGCCACGAGCCAGGTTCTTGGTGTGCAGACCAATTGAATGGCCGCGCCCCTGGTGATCGAGAATTTCGCGAGCCAGCTTAGCAGCGGTGTCGAAGTCCTTGGCGCGATACACGGCGAGCACAAGCGATAGCTTCTCTCCAGAGAACGGAAAGCCGCGGCCGACGCCGGTTTCCTCCACCATGAAGAATTTCTTGTTTTCCGCAGCCGCAGGCAGGCCACAGCCGCGCGCAAAAACGTCGGCATCACGCGCTATCAGCGTGCGGCTCAATTTTCCATCCGGCCACAACGCCGCCTGAATTTTCGCCTTCTCAGCTGCTGAAGCCAGATAACCACCCGCGCGCTCGAGCGCGGCAATCGCCTTGTCATAGATTGCATCGACGAGGATCACAGAATTTTCCGAGGAGCAGGACGTCGAATTGTCGAAAATCTTGGACGCGCAGATTTTCTGCGCGGCATCATCGAGGTCAGCGGTTTCGTCGACGATCACTGGCACGTTGCCGGTGCCGACGCCGATCGCGGGGGTGCCGCTGCTGTAAGCACGCCGGACATTGTCCTGCGAGCCGGTGGCAACCACCAAGTCAGCGGCCTGCATCAGGGCCTGCGTCATATCCTTCGATGCCGGCGGCGGCAGGATTTGCACAAGGTCCTCGGGCAAGCCTATTTTCTTGAGCTCCGCGCGCATGTAGTCGACGGTCTTGCCCGTCGTTTTCACGCCTGCGGGCGAAGACGCTATTACGATTGCGTTGCGTCCCTTGATCGCCATCATCGCCTTGTTCACCGGCGTAGCGCCCGGATTCGTCGACGGCGTAATGGCGCATACGAGGCCGACAGGCTTGGCGTATTTGACGATCCCAAGTTTCTTGTCTTCTTCGATAATGCCAACCGACTTCACCCGCAGAAGATCGCGCAAAGTCCCAAACGTTTTTCGCTGCTTCTTTATGATCTTGTCGGGAACGTTGCCGAGTTGGGTGTCCTTGACCGCGAGCTCGGCCAGCTCCTTCGCATGCGCCGGATTATAAAGCGACCACGCCAGCGCGGTGACGGCTTCATCGACTCGCGCCTGATCGGCGTTGGCAAATGCTGCGGCCGCCGCGCGGCCGCGGCGGACCAGCTCGTCAACCACGGCCATCGCTTTCGGATCGGCCGCAGGTTTCACTGCGACAGTCATCTCATCGGCTCCATTAAGCGACCTGCTGCGGGCGCATGTCCTCGCGCTTGATGCCCGCAACGACCACTGGTTTTTTCATGGCGTCCCGGCGGAACGGCTCGCCGAGCTCCTGATTGAGGATCACTTCGATAAACGTCGTAATGCGCTTCTTTTGATCCTCGCAGGACTTGCGCAGGGCCTCGGTCAACTCGGTCTGCGTTTTGACTACTACACCTTTAAGCCCACAGCCTTCGGCCACCTTTGCATAGCTGAGATGCGGATCGAGCTCGGTGCCGACGAAGTTATTGTCGTACCAAAGGATCGAGTTGCGCTTTTCGGCACCCCACTGGTAATTGCGGAAAACCACCATCGTGATGCCCGGCCATTCTTCGCGGCCGATCGAGCTCATTTCGCTCATGGAGATTCCAAATGCGCCGTCGCCGGCGAAGCCAACGCACGGCGTATCCGGGTTGCCGATTTTTGCACCGATGATCGAGGGAAAGCCGTAACCGCAAGGGCCGAACAGTCCAGGAGCCAGATATTTGCGGCCGTGATCGAACATCGGATAGGCATTGCCGATGGCACAGTTGTTTCCGATGTCGCTGGAGATGATCGCATCCTTCGGAAGACCCGCCTGGATCGCTCGCCAGGCCTGCCGCGGCGACATGCGGTCGGAATCCCGCTTGCGGGCGTCCTCATTCCATGTGGTACCCGGATCGTCGTCTTCATGATCCATGCTGGAGAGCGTCTGGAGCCATTTGGACTTGGTTGTGTGGATCAGTGCTTTCCGTTCCTCGCGGCCGCCATTACCCGCCGAAGGGGATAGCTGCGCCAGAATGCTTTTGGCGACGAGTTTCGCATCTCCGCAAATTCCGACAGTGACGGGTTTGGTCAGGCCAATCCGGTCGGCATTGATATCGACCTGGATGATCTTGGCGGTCTTCGGCCAATAGTCGATGCCGTAACCCGGAAGCGTCGAAAACGGATTGAGACGAGTACCAAGTGCCAGCACCACGTCGGCCTTCGTAACGAGCTCCATTGCGGCCTTCGAACCATTGTAACCGAGCGGACCAACGGCAAGCCGATGACTGCCGGGGAAACTGTCATTGTGCTGGTAGTTGTTGCACACAGCCGCATCGAGTTTTTCCGCGAGCGCGACACACTCCGCGATTGCATTGCCGAGAACGACGCCTGCACCCGACAGAATGACAGGAAACTTCGCCCCCGACAGCAGTTTCGCCGCTTCCGCGACGGCATGGACCCCGCCTGCGGGACGCTCGAACTCAACGATTGCCGGCAGGCTGATATCGATGACCTGCGTCCAATAATCGCGCGGGATGTTGATTTGCGCCGGCGCCGACAACCGCTTTGCTTTTATAATGACGCGATTCAAGACCTCTGCGACGCGCGAAGGATCGCGCACCTCTTCCTGATAGCAGACCATGTCGCGAAACAGCGCCATCTGCTCCACTTCCTGGAAACCGCCCTGCCCGATCGTCTTGTTTGCAGCTTGTGGCGTGACCAGCAGCATCGGCGTGTGGTTCCAGTACGCCGTCTTGACCGCGGTGACGAAGTTCGTGATGCCCGGGCCGTTTTGAGCAATCGCCATCGCGATTTTTCCGGTCGACCGCGTATAGCCGTCGCAAATCAGGCCACCGTTTGTCTCATGCGCAACGTCCCAGAATGTGATGCCGGCCTGCGGGAACAGATCCGAGATCGGCATAAATGCCGAGCCTATGATGCCGAAGGCGTGCTCGATGCCGTGCATCTGCAAGACCTTCACAAAGGCTTCTTCCGTCGTCATCTTCATAGCTGGGTCCTTTACCGAACGCTGAATTTACTGAACGTCATCAAGCTAATTGGTGTCTTCGCGAAACAGTGCGTTTCAGGTGTTGTCCTGAAAGATTTCGGCAAGCTCGGCGGCGGCATTTCGAAGAGCGGGCAGATGCCGGCGCGCGGTCTGCACGTTCATGCGCGCTTCCGGCGCCTGGATGGCGAGGGCAGCAAGCATCTCTCCGTTCTTGCCGATCAACGGCACCGCCATGCAGACCACGCCGACCAGATATTCCTCCCGGTCGAAAGAGACCTGCTCCTTGCGGATTTGTCGCAGCTCGGCATCGAGCCGTGCGCTGTCGGTGATGGTGCTGTCGGTGAACCGTCGCAACTCAAGACTTTGTAATAGCCGGCGGCGGCGCGGTGAGGCCGCGAGCGCCAGGAAAAGCTTGCCGATTGCGCTGCAGTGAAGTGGTACGCGCGAGCCAATGGTATAATGCAGCCGCAATGGCCAGTGCTCGGCTTCGACGCGGTCGAGATAGATCACCTCGCCATTGAGCAGCGTACCGATATTGCAGGTTTCGTTGAGTGTGTGCACCAGCCTCTGAAGCACGACATGGGGCGTGTCGTGCCGCATCGACGACGATAACGCACCGAAGGCGAGATTGGTGAGCTTGGGGCCGACGATCAGGCGTCGACGCCCGGGTTCGCGCGCGAGATAGCCCTGCGTGACGAACCAGTCGACCAGACGATAGGCGGTTGCCTTCGGCAATTTCACTGACGCAATGATGTCGAGGACGTCGACCGGCGTTCGTGAACTTGCCACATGCTCGAGGATGGCGAAGGAGCGCGCGGTGGCGCCGAGCTTATGTTCGCGTGCGCCGTCGGGCTTCGACGGACGCGGCTTGAGCTCAGTTACATTTCGCTGCGGGCTCGCGGGCTTCGCATCCACGTTTCTTTCATCAAGTCCAAGATTGGTACGCATGGGTCACCTAACCTCGGTTTGAGCCGCCACCAGACGGCTTTTGAACAGACGTTGTACAAACGGCAGCAACAGGACGGTGATCGTAAAGGCGACGATCGTTCCCGATATCGGCCGCGTAAAGAACACGGTCCAATCGTTGGAAAAGCTGATCATCGTGTTCATGAATGATTCTTCGGCAATCGGGCCGAGGATCACGCCGAGCACCAGCGGCGCGACCGGAAGTTTCAGGCGTTCGAAGCCGTAGCCTAGGACGCCGAAACCGATGATCAGCCAGAGATCGGTGACGTTGTTGCGGATCGACAGCGCGCCGATGAAGCAGAGAATCAGCACATAGGCCGAGACCACTGCTTCTGGAAAATCGAGGATTTTCACCAACGGGCGGATTGCGAAGTAACCAATGGCGCACATCAACAGAAGGCCGAGGAACAGCGAGGCAAACACCGTGTAGACCAGCGGTGCCGAGCTGACGAGCACTTGGGGCCCCGGCTGGATACCGTGCAGCATGAAGGCACCGAGTATGACTGCGGTCGCACCGCTGCCCGGAATGCCGAGGGCAAGCAGATGCACCATCGCACCACCGACCGAGGCAGTTGCCGCGGCCTGCGGCGCCACGATGCCTTCGGCAATGCCGGTGCCCATCGAGATTCTTGCGCCTGCCGAAACGCGCCTCAATGCCGTAGCTCACGAATGACGCGATGGTTGCGCCGGCGCCGGGAAGCAGGCCGATGAGATCGCCAACCACTGACGAACGAAGAAACATCCCCTTGATGTCGTTGAGCTCTTTCAGGGTCGGCAATTCGGTGCGCGCGTTCGAAATCTTGTCGAGCGGTTTGGTGGCGAAACCGGTCTCAAGGCGCGTGAGCACTTCCCCGACACCGTAGGCGCCGACCATCACCACGAGAAATTCGATGCCGTCGGCGAGGATCGGCGAACCGAAAGTGAAGCGATAGGCGCCGTATATCGGATCCGTTCCGACCGACGAAATCAGAATCCCGGCACTCATACTGATAAACGCGTTCGCCAGCGATCCTTTGCCAATCGCCACCACGCTCAGCAGGCCGAACAGGACGATGACAAAATATTCTGGCGACGAGAACCGGAGCGCGAACTTCGCCAACGGTTCGGTCAGCGCCACCATAACCACAGCGGACAAAAGGCCGCCGCCAAGCGCTGCGACTAACGTCCAGCCAAGCGCTTTCGCCGGTTTGCCCTTGCGGCCCATGGTGTAGCCGTCCCACAGCATGGGCACGTCAATCGGCTCGCCCGGAATGCGAAACAGAATCGCGGTGAAAGCGCCGCCGTAGGTGCCGGAGACGTACATCGCGGTGAGCAGCACGATCGATGCAGTGACGTCCATCTTGTAAGTGAAGGGCAGCGCGAGCGCGACACCCATCACTAGGGTCAATCCAGGCAACACCCCGATCAGCAGCCCGATGACGATGCCAACAAACAGCATCGCCATGTTGAGCGGCGACATGCAGTTAACAAAGCCGCCCGCAAGCTGGGTGAGAATGTCGATCATGCCCTCACCACAGGCTCGGGATCGCAAAGAATATGTCGGTCGCGCGATCAAATGGCGCGATGCCTCGCGGCAGCGAAACATAAGCGATCCGCAGGAACAGGATGCCGCAGAGGATTGTCACGGTCGCGCTGGTGCCCCAGATGGCACCATGATCGCGATAGCCGCCGACATACATAAAGGCCGCGAGAAACAGAAATGTACCGAGAATAAAACCGAGCACCGGCACGAGCACGGCGTAGATGGCCATCAGCACGATGCCGCCAATCAACATATGCAAATAGATCGGCGGCTTGTCGTCCTCCACCGGTTCACGATCGAAAGCCTCCAGAAGGCCCGTGGCGTCCCTGTTTCCAACGATCAGGCGTCGTGAGAGTTCAAACGCGCAAGAAGCACCCATCAGCAAGATCGCAAGCCGTGGCCACGCATCGGGTCCAAGCTCATGACCCCGCGGCGTATAGGCGATCGTGCCGGCATAGATGTAGAGCGTGATGGCAATAACGAGGCCCACCACATAAGGGGCGATCGAACGAAGCAGCGTTCTGTCCATTGTCTACTGCCCGGAGCGAGGGTCAGTTCGTCGCTATCGTCTTCTTCATGTCATTAAGCTGCTCGTTTACGAAGGCGGGAGCTTTCGATGCGTCCTCGAAACTGTTCGGATCGGCGTATTGCTCCTCGAGAAACTTCTTGTATTCCGGTGTTGCATAGACCTTGGCCATCGCGTCCGAGAGCTTTTTGACGATGTCCGGCGGTGTGCCGGCGCGCACGACGATCGATCGGAATTGCGGTAAGGCAACTTTGTAGCCGAGCTCATACGACGTGGGCACGTCCTTGAACGCTGCGAGCCGTTTTTCTCCGAACAAGAGGATGGGGCGCATCTGTTTGCCGTTCAGGAACTGGGCGACGTCGCCGGCTTGCTCGTAGAGCGCGTCGGCGTGACCGCCAAGGATCGAAACGTAGCGCTCGCTCGGCTTGGAGAACGGCACCTGAATAACTTTCACGCCGCCACGATCGAGGACGGTCAGTGAAAAATCGTCAACGCTGCCGAAGCCGAGCGTCGCGACCTTGAGTTTCCCTGGATTGGCCTTGGCCGCTTTCTCGAAGTCAGCCCAGGTTTTAAATTCACTGTCCTGTTTCACAAAAATGAAAGACGGGCCCTTAATCATCACCGCTACCGGGGTGATGTCGTTCATGCTCCAGCGCGCATCCTTGCCGGCGAGCAGCGCGTGGCTATCGGCGATGTATATCGCCATCGAGTAACCGTCGGCGGGCGCGGACAAGAGTTTCGCCATGCCCGTGCCGCCCGTGCCGCCGGGAACGTTCACAACCGGGATGCCCTGGCCGAGCATCGGTTCCATCAGTTTGCTGACCAAGCGTGCCAGTTGATCGGCGCCACCGCCTGGGCCCCAAGGCACGATCAATTCGATCGGCCGCTCCGGATAGCCTGCCGCTACGGCCTTTCCGGCGAAAAGCGCGGCGCTGAGCGCCACCGCCACAAGCATTGCGAAGCTTCGCGAGGTCGAACGCATGGACTAATCCTCCCTGCCATCGGCCGCTCGCTTGTTACGTCTTGCCCGCGGCCGTGCCCGGCAGTGACGTTGCTCCGGCTTATGGCTGCCGGTTGGTCGACGGGCACTTTGAGGCCCGGCCCAGCGGAGTCTCATTATTTGAGACTGCTGTTCTCAATACGCTAACAGAAGGCTTTGCGCTCGCAAGGGTGAATTTGAGCCATTGCGTCCTGCAATTTGGGAATTCGATTCTAAAAACGGCAGGCGCCGTCCGATTTTCTCAATCCTCGGGACGAGCGGGATCAGACACTGCGCTGCCCGAGCGGCACATAAGTCCGCGCGTCGGGTCCGTTGTAGAGGGTGAGCGGACGCAACAGGATGTTGTTCTCGAGCTGCTCAAGGACCTGCACGACCCAGCCCGGTACACGGCCTATGGCAAAAATTGGCACGAACAGATCGCGCTTGATGCCAAGCAGGTGGTAGACAACGCCTGAATAAAAATCGACGTTTACGTTCACGCCGTGACGCGCATACGGCGCCATCGCGGCCACTACCGCTTGCAGGATCTCAAACCACTTCGGCTCACCCATTTCCTTCGATAGCCGCTCTACGCCGGCACGCATGTGACGGGCGCGCGGATCCTCGGCGCGGTACACGCGATGGCCGAAGCCGGTGACGGCGATGCCTGCTTTGCGTTTTTCCTTGACGTAGTCAGCGGCGCGCGACGGCTCGCCGATTTCCTCAGCCATTTTCATCACATCTTCGGCGGCGCCACCATGCGCGGGGCCCGATAGTGCAGCAATCGCCGCAACGATCGCCGCATGCAGATTAGCTTCGGTCCCGATCACCACGCGCGCGGCGAATGACGAAGCATTTGAGCCGTGCTCGGCATGCAAAATAAGATCGCGGTCGATCAGTTGCGCGGCATCGGCGCTCGGCTTTTTGCCGGTAAGCATCCAGAGCAGATTGGCGGCATGGCCAAACGTTTGGTCGGCAACCACCGGCTCCTGGCCCACGCGGATACGCGAGTGGGCGGCGACAATCATCGGCACTTGCGACGTCAGCCGGACAGCCTTGCGCAGCGTCGCCTCACGCGAATTGTCGGCTGTTTCGGGGTCGAAAGCGGAAAGAGCCGATGTTGCCGTGCGCAGCACATCCATCGGATGTGCCGATTTGATGGCGCGAATAATATCGAGCACTGGCGCCGGCAATTTCCGTGATGCCTTCAATTCGGCATCGAATGCCGCGAGTTGCTGTTTATTCGGCAATTCGCCATTAAGCAGCAGCCATGCGGTTTCCTCAAAGCTTGAATGCTCGGCAAGATCGTGGATCGAATAGCCGCGGTACCGCAGCTCACCGGCCTTGCCGTCAATATAGGTGCAGGGAGACCGATCGAAGTAGACACCCTTGAGGCCGCGTTGAATCTTGATCGCCTCGGCTGTTTCGGTCATTGATGGCCTCGCTTGCGGCTTTGCGTATTTCTCACACGGTGAGAAGCATGGGTTTGCTCGATCGACTGTTTGATATCGCACGGCAGCGCAATCGCAAAATCGTATTGCCGGAAGGCGACGACGCGCGGATCGTCGCCGCGGCGGCCCGTCTCAAAGCCGACAAGATTGCGCGACCGATTTTGCTCGGTACCGCCGAAGTACTGGGAAAGATTGCAAACGACCTGAAAGTCTCAATCGACGGTATCGAGATTATCGAGCCGCTAGGGAATGCGCGGCTGCAAAAGTACGGCGCGGCGCTCGCAACCGCACGCGAGTCGATGACGCCAGCAATCGCGACACGCCTCGTTTCGAAACCGCTTTATTTTGGCGGCATGATGGTCCAGCACGGCGACGCCGACGCCATGGTCGCAGGTTGTGCCAATCCGACGCGTCGCGTGATCGAAGCTGGCCTGATGACGGTGGGACTTGCCCGTGGCATTACACTGCCGTCGAGTTATTTCCTGATGGTCGTGCCGGATTTTCTCGGGCACGGCCCCAAACCATTCGTTTTTGCCGATTGTGCGGTCAACGCCGACCCAAGTGCCGGCGAACTCGCTGACATCGCGATCGCCTCGGCGCGTAGCGCGAAGGTTCTGCTTGGTGAAACGCCGCGCGTTGCACTGCTATCATTCTCTACGAAAGGCAGCGCACAACACGCGCGCATCGACAAGGTGCGTGAAGCCCTTGGCATCGTGCGTCAGCGCGAGCCGGACCTCGCCATCGACGGCGAATTGCAGGCCGACGCGGCGCTCGTGCCGAGCGTTGCGCAGAAGAAAGTGAGAGAGCAAAGCGTGGTGGCCGGTCAGGCGAACGTGTTGATCTTCCCTGATCTCGATTCCGGTAATATCGCCTATAAACTCACGCAATGGCTGGGCGGCGCTCAGGCCATTGGGCCGTTCCTGCAAGGCTTTGCCAAACCGATCAGCGACCTGTCGCGCGCTGCCAGCGTTGAGGACATCGTCACGACCTGTGCGGTGGTGGCGGCGGGGTAGCTCTCAATATCAGTGTTTCCATTCCGGCGCCGCCACCGGCTTCCACGCGCGCTTGAGCCGTAAATCGTCGACTATCGCGTTGGCAGCGATGTAGCCGGCCGCGCCATTGATTCCACCGCCATTGCCCGATGATGAGCCACAGAGATAAAGCCCTTCAACGGGAGTGCGCGATCCGGGCATCAGCGGGTGCGGCCTGTTGATGCCGAGCTGGTTCGGAACATAAGCTCCCACGCGCACGGCGCCTTGCCGCATATTGGCATTGAGCGTTTCCACATCGAGCGGCGTGAACAGATAGCTGCCGAGCAGATTGTCGCCTTCGAGATTTGACGCGTAGATTCGCCAGTAATTGAGAACACGCTGCGCGTAATCGGCACGATTGCGCTCCCATTCCTGCGGCCCACCATCGACCGAGTAAGGTGCGAACGGCCACCAGAATGCGACGTGCTTGCCCTCCGGCGCATAACTGGGGTCGAACTGGCTATTACAGGCACCGTTGCCCATCAGCACTTTGGGAAATTTCTTCGCCGCGCAATCCTCAAAACAGCTCGCGACGTCGTCGATATGATCCATGCCGAAGAAGATATTGTAAGCACGCGCTACATCAGGATCGAAGGCAGCCGCGCGATAAGCGGGCGGATTCTTGAGCGCCAGATGCAAGGTGACCAGGCTATGGTTGCCCCAGTGCCAGTTTTTCGCTTTCTCGCGTACCGGTTCGGGAAATAATTCTTCGCCTGTCATTTGGACGGTAGTGGGAAAATCGATCGCGCTGGCAACAAATTTGTTGCCGCTGATGACCCGGCCATCGGCGAGTTTCACACCGGTGGCACGGCCATTCTTGACGGTGATTTCCTTGACGTCGGCGCCAGTGACGATCTCGCCACCGCCCGCCTCCACCACCCGCGCCAACGCGAGTGGCAACGAAACCGCGCCGCCGACTGGCAGGGTAAAGCTGGCGATATTTGCGAAAATTGCCGGAAACACGATGCCGGCACCGGGCACATTTTCGGTCGTGATCACGTGCATATAGGAGGTGAACAGCGTGCGGATTCGTTCGTCGACAAAATGCTTGCGTACGACGCTGAAAAGGTCGTGTTGCGCATGCGAAAGAAGTTCTTTTGCTTTCGGCCCGCTGAGGCGGTCGATGAGTTGCTCGCGCGGCATCGGCGCGTTGTAGAGCAGGGAAACCAGCAGCGGCCGCATCTCCTCGCAATAGGTATGCCAGAGCCCGCGGAACGTCTCCGCGTCCTGCTTGGAAAAGCGCGCGAGCGAGGCGCAGGTTTTATCGAGGTCCTTGTAGATGACGATGCCGGTGCCGTCGCGGAAGACCGCGGCCTGTTGCACCGGCGGCTCGATATAGGAAAACCCGTACCGGTGCAGCTCGAGATCCCCGAGCAAAGGGCATAAACCAAGCCCCATATAAAAATTCGCATGCAGATTGAGCTTGTAACCCGGAAGAATGCGCTCTTCTGTGCTTGAGCCACCGCCGGCGCGGCTATTACGTTCGAGCACCGCAATGCGCATGCCGGCACGCGAAAGATAAGCGGCGAGCGTCAGGCCATTATGGCCCGCGCCGATAACAACTCCATCGAAACTCGCCATATCGTTCCCCCGATGGCGTTATCAAAGCGTAGCCCTTCAAAGCGGCCCGAACAACGACGCAAAAATTGTCCAATCCCCATTTGCATCCTGAACCAATGTCGCTTGCCAACCCGCAATTGCAATGATCGAGTAGCCTCGTTTGTTGCGAAGTCACGAGGTGGCGCATGACATCGGGATACCGGCTGCTTACTTACATCGACGCAGGCAAACCCAGGGCCGGCGTGCTGATCGGCGAACGAATTGTGCCGGCAGCATCGTTACTCAAGGGCGTGAATGTTGACGCGACGTCGGTGCTCAGCCTGCTGCGCGTCTGGGATCAGGTGCATCCGCGATTGCACGAGGCTGCTCAAAACCTGAAAACAGATGACGGAATTCCATTGGCACAAGCGAAACTCGATGCGCCGATTCTCTATCCAGGCGCCCTGTTTTGCGCTGGTGCCAACTATTGGGACCACCTGGAGGAGATGGCTGAAATCGCCAAGCGGGTGACCGGCAAAGCGCCCTCGATGACCAAAGCCAAGGACCCATACTTCTTCATGAAGACGACCGCGG
Organism: uncultured Alphaproteobacteria bacterium; assembly: GCA_963810585.1. Classification (GTDB taxonomy): domain Bacteria; phylum Pseudomonadota; class Alphaproteobacteria; order Rhizobiales; family Xanthobacteraceae; genus Pseudolabrys. The sequence continues at coordinate 1,907,436 of CAWENV010000001.1, read as the reverse complement.
GCTCGATTATCGGTACTGGCACGCCGGCGCGGCTGCCGCCCTTTTCAAAACAAGTGGACTGGGAGGCAGAGTTGGGCGCCGTGATCGCGCGCCCGACCCGGAACATCTCAGAGGAAAAGGCGCTCGATGCAGTTGCCGGCTATCTGATCGTCAACGATCTCTCGGCTCGCGACCTGATGAAGCGCGAAGGCTCGCCATTCGGCATGGATTGGATCGGGCAGAAATGTTTCGAAGACGCGGCGCCTATGGGGCCGTGGCTTACTCCCGCGGCCTACATTCCCGACCCCCATAACATGGCCATCAAGTTGTGGGTCAATGGCGTGCTTAAACAAAATTCAAATACTGCACGGCTCGTGCACAATGTCGCCGAACAGATTGCTTACCTGTCGCGCCACTTCACCCTCAATCCGGGCGACGTGATCGCCACCGGCACGCCAGCGGGCGTCGGCATGCCGCGCGGCGAGTTCCTGAAAGCTGGCGACGAGGTGCGAATAGAGGTCGAAGGTTGCGGACAACTGGTCAACACGATGGTCGCTGGTTAGTCGGCAGCCAAAGCCGCGCGAGTGACAGCAGTGCGTTTTTGAACTAGAAAACGATGGGGAAACGGCTCGCTAGAAGCCGGCCGGCTGAGGGAGGAAATCATGTCGTTACAGAAATTCATCGCGGCTTGTGCCTTGGTCGGCGCCGTCGCGTTCGGAGCGCCGTCGGCGCAAGCCCAAGACGTCATTACGCTCAAGCTCTCGCACTTCGTCCCGCCGCAGCATGCCTTCCACAAATGGGTGGTCGGCTGGGCTGAGAAAATAGAAAAAGAATCCGGCGGTCGCCTGAAATTCGAAATTTATCCGAATGGTCAACTGGTCGGCCCGCCGAACCGGCAATTCGATGCGGCGCGCAACGGCATCACCGATATTGCGTGGTGCCTGCACGGCGTCACGCCCGGCCGTTATCCGATGACGGAACTCGCCAACTTGCCGTTCACCTGGCCCACCCAAGGTGCAGATTTGCCTGAAATGGCAAAGCGCATGACGGAGCTTGCTCCAAAATATCTCGCGGCCGAACACCAGGGCCTGCACATTCTTTTCATGAATATGGCCAACCCGGTGGTGATTTACAGCAGGACGCCGATCAAGACGCTCGACGACTACAAGGGCAAAAAGATCCGCTACGCCTCGATCACCAACAAGTTCATGCTGGAAGCGGTCGGCGCGGTTCCGATGCTGGTTCCGCCCCAGGAGTCGCAGGACGCCCTCGCCAAGGGCGTCGTTGACGGCGCAGGTTTTCCGCATGAGGCGGGATTTGCCTATGATCTCGTCTCGGTGTCTCCCTATGCAATAGAGCCGCCGCTCGCGTCGGCCACCTTTGCGCTTGTGATGAATCCGGAGAAATATAATTCACTGCCGCCGGATCTTCGCGCGATCCTCGACAAGGAATCCGGCGTCGCCGGCGCCATGAGCTTCGGCAAGGCGTGGCAGGATTTCGAGAAGTTCGCACGCGACACCGAAATCAAGAAGGGCCTGCAGATTGTGACGCTTTCGCCCGCCGACGTCGCCAAGATGAAAGAGCTGGCGAAGCCGATTGTTCAGAGCGCACTCGACGCGCAGGAGAAAGCGGGTCACCCGGCCCGCGAGTTCTTCGCGGCTTATACCAAGTAACTGGCCTTCCTGGTGTGCCGTGTCATCAGCACGGCACACCATGTTTCCCTAGAGACACATGAATCGCGACCTGACCCTGGCGCTGCTTGAACGATTGCGCGTCGCGCAGCTTCGGCTCGCAGCGGTGGCGCTGGTCGTGATGATGTGCGTGACGGTCATCGACGTGTTCCTGCGCTACGTGTTCAACAGCCCGATCCGCAGTTCCTATGACATGGTCGAAGCGATGATGGTGCTGTTCGTTTTCAACGGAATCTCCACCGCCTTCCTTCAGCGCCGCAACATCGTCATCGACCTTGTTGACTCGTTCGTCGGACGGCGCGCTGTCGGCGCACTGATCCGCCTGTCCGACGTTCTGACCGTCGCGGTGCTGGCGCTGTTCATCTACGCGATGCTCACGCCGGCGCTGCAATCCTATGGCTATGGCGAGCGCAAGCTCGAATTGGGCTTGCCGATTTACATCGAATGGGTGGCAGCGCTGATCGGAATTGTCGGCGCAACATTGTGTGCGATCGGCACATTCCTGACGCCAGCGGCGTCCCATAACGATGAGTCGATCGAATGAACCCTTCAACTCTTGGCGCCGTCGGCGTGCTCGCGCTCTTCGTCATGCTGTTCCTGCGCGTGCCGGTCTGGATCGCGCTCACGCTCGTCGGCTTCATCGGCAACGTGGTCCTATCGGGACTGCGGCCAACTTTTGCGCTTGCCGGCACCGTGCCGTTCGACGTCGGCTCGGCCTACACACTCTCGGTCGTGCCGCTTTTCGTGCTGATGGGCGAGGTCGCTTCGGAATCGCGGCTGTCGGGAGAATTGTTCAAGGCGGCGCGGGTGATCTTGTCCGGCTTCCGCGGCGGGCTGGCCGTTGCGACGCTCGCAGCATCGGCAATGTTTGGCGCTGTGTCCGGCTCGTCGCTGGCCAATGCCGCCACTATGACACGCATGGCGCTGCCGGAGCTGCGCAAGGCCGGCTATGATGACGGCTTCGCGACCGGCTGCATTGCCGCAGGCGGCAGCACCGACATCCTCATTCCGCCGTCGATAATTTTGGTGATCTACGCCGCGATCGCCGAATTGTCCTTGCCAAGGCTGCTCGCCGCCGGGCTGGTGCCGGGCCTAGTCCTCACCGTGCTTTATATGGGCGTCGCGCTGATCGTCGCCCACGTGAAGCCGCAATACGCGCCCGACGTCGAAAACTATTCCTTGCGCGAGCGGATCGCCTCGTTGCGCGAGCCCTGGCAGTTCCTGGCACTCTTTATCGTGACCATCGGCGGCATCTATGCCGGCGTGTTCAGCCCCACCGAAGCCGCTTCTATCGGCGCGTTCGGGGCAATCCTTCTTGGCGTCATGGGCCGCCGTCTCGGCATCAAGGACATCCTGCGCGCGATCGAGAACTCAGTCATCGTGAGCGGAGTGCTGCTGCTGATAGTCATGGGCGCGAACCTGTTCTCGTTCTTCATCGTTCAAACCCATCTGCCGGAATTGCTGCTGCAAACCGCGCGCGCATTTAATATGTCAGGCATCGCGGTGATGGTGATGATCATCCTCGGTTACATCCTCCTCGGATGCTTTCTCGAGGGCATCGGCATGGTGTTGATTACGGTGCCGGTGTTCCAGCCGATCATCGTGAAGTTTGGCTATGACCCGGTCTGGTTCGCGATCATTGTCGTTATCATGGTGGAGGTCGGGCTGATCCATCCTCCTGTAGGAATGAACCTCTTCGTCATTCAGGCGCAGGCACCGGACGTGAAAATCAGCGCGATTTACCGCGGCATTGTGCCGTTTTTGATCGCGCCTTTCATCCTGATCGTGATGTTGTTCCTGTTTCCCGATATTGCGCTTTGGCTGCCGAGACTGTTTTACGGCTGACGCACCCGGCATAGACCCAGGCGGATTACTTCATCATCTCTTCCGGTGGTCCAGGTCCCCACAGATTTGAAGCGGAAGGGTCCTTGGCCCAGACCTTGGGCTTTTGCGGATTGTCGCGGTGCCAGGGGCGCGCTTCGAAGTAGCCGAGCTCTTCGTCCTTCATCAGATCGAGCTCACAGAACAGTTCGGTGATCAAACCGTTCGGACTGCGGTGATAGGCGAAAAGATTGTGCCCGATGCCGTGGCGGCCCGGACCCCACAAGGTCTTGTAGCCATTGAGGCTGAGGAAATCGCACGCCTCCTGCAGCTGGCCCCAGTTCCGTACCTCGAACGCCGTGTGGAAATGCCGGTTGGAGCCGGTACCCATCAGATTGATGGTGTGGTGATCGGGCCCGCAGCGCAGGAAGACAAAGAAGTCCGCCATCCAGTCGGATTCCCGGAAGCCCAGCACGTCGACATAAAACTTGCTGACTTTCTTCACGTCCTCGCAGTGAAATGCCACATGACCGAGCTTGTGTGGCACGACGCCTTTACGCTCGAATTTCTGGTGAGAAAAGTCACCGCGTTTGAACACCTCAATCGTCGTGCCCTTCGGATCTTCGAAGACGAGCATGTCGGAGATCGACGGCTCGGGGTCCTTTTTGCGCGCGGTTTTAACGCCATGCGCCTTCGTCTGCTTCTCGAATTCGTTGAGATCGTCGCCCGGCCCGATCTGGAAGCCGACGCGCGTGCACTGCGCGGCAGCACCCTTGCGCAGCACGACAGAATGATGATCGACGGTATTGGCGAGGTAGACCGCGTCCTTTTCCTTGCCAGCGAGATGGAGCCCGAGGACATCGGTGTAGTACTCGGCCTGCTTCTCCAGATCGGGCATTTCGTAGCTGGCGTGGGCGATCTTGCGGACCCGGATCATGCATTTCTCCTGCGCTTGGGTTTCTTCGCCGTTTACTTTGCAATTTTCTTCTTGGTCTTGCTGGTCGGCGATCACATCGACCATAACCGCATTATCACGCCGGCCGCGCCCCATGTCGATGCAGCTTACGTCAGCTGGAACCGGTTTTGACCCCCAGCCCGCGCATGAAGCGCTCGCGAATTTGCACCGGGTCGCGGTCGGTGGTCCCTGTGGCCGGCTTATTATCGATACGCGCGGCGATCAGACTGGGCCCCTCGCCCTTTAGTGCGGATGCGGCCAGGCGATCGAAATCATCTTCGTCCGCGGCCCAGGCACTGTTAGCGATGCCCGCGCCGCGTGCAATGGCGACGAGATCGGCACCGGCCGCGCTCGCCGTCGGCTGCGAACCCGTAATTTGATAGATTCCGTTATCCCACACCACGATCGTGAGATTTTTCGGCGCTCGCTCGGCAACCGTAGCAAGGCACCCGAGCTGCATCAGAAGCGAGCCGTCTCCTTCAAGCGCAATCACATGACGACGCGGTTGCGCGATTGCGACGCCGAGAGCGATGGGAATGGTTAGGCCCATGCTGCCAAGCATGTAGAAATTCTGTGGCCTTTGCCCGCTCGCCCATAGGTCGAAATTGGCATTTCCGATGCCACCGATGACCGCTTCGTCGCGCTTGAGCTGACCGACGAGCCGCTTCGTCAGATCAAAGCGATTCATGACCTTGGCATTGTGGGCGCCGATGGCCCCTGTTGATTTCGTGCTCATGGCGCCCTCATGCCTCAAATACTTTGCCGCCGGTCAGCAGCGGCGAGAGGATGAAGGTGACCGGAGCCTGCGTCGCGACGGCCTGCTTGATCGAGCGGTCGATGATGAACGCAAGCTCGTCGTGACGGGTAATGGTTATATTTTCGACCGCGAGCGAATCGAGCACCGGCCGCATGGTTTTACAAACCAGCGCCTGGCCAAGATTGAACTCACCGAGCGTTCCCCGCTCCGATACGAAAATCAGTGCCGGGACCTGAGATGGCACCACCAAAGACGCAAGGGCGTTCGGAATCGTGGCGAAGCCGCTGGTCTGCATCAACACCGCACCGCGCAACCCTCCCATCCAGGCGCCGGTGACAATCCCCAGCGCCTCTTCTTCGCGGGTCGCGGCAAAGGTCGTGAAAAACGTGTCGGCGTGGATGGCCTTGATCAGCGGCGTAAACACCCGGTCGGGAACGTAAACGACGAGCCTGACGTCGTTGGCTTTCAACGTCGCGCGCACGATTTCGTGCCAGGCGGATCCTCGCGTTTTTGTATCTGTCATGATGGAAGAACCGGACTGCTACTGTTTGAATATCGTGAAATTCGTGATCTTTGATTGAGCCCGCCGGCGCCGCTATTCGAGACCATTGCTCCAATAATCGCAAAAGCTTAGCCTAAGACATGTCAAGGCGCTAATCAGAAAATATTGCCGGACTTAAGGGGAGGACAATGACGACATTCAACGATCACGCGACGCCAACGCGGCGCAACATCATCAAAGGCGCGCTGGCTGCAGGCGTCGCCGCGCCGGCATTTTTACGCGCAAGGTCGGCCTATGCCGCCTACCCGGACCGGCCGGTAAAAATCATCGTGGCGAATACGCCCGGCGGCCCGTCGGACATTGTCGGTCGTGTCGCTGCCGCAGCGCTTCAGCAATCGACCGGCAAGACCTTCATCATCGAGAACATCGGCGGCGCCGGGGGCAATATCGGATTTGGAAATGCCGCGCGGGCCGAGGCCGACGGCTATACGCTCCTGCTGGCGACCAATGCCTTGTCAATCAATGCCAGCCTTTACAACAAGATTCCCTTCGATCCGCTCAAGGACTTCGTGGGCGTCAGTGAATTGGCGACCTCGCCCAACACCTTCGTCGTCAAGGCGGACCTGCCCGCAAAGACAATGAAGGACTTCGTTGCGCTCGCCCGCGCCAATCCGGAAAAATTCAACTGCGCAACACCGCCAATCGGAACCACGCCGCAAATCCAGCTCGAGGTGCTCAAGATCCGCGAGAAACTGCCCAAACTGGAAGACGTCGTCTACAAGGGCGGCGGCGACGCAATTCAAGCGCTGCTGAGCGGAACGGCACAATTGAGTTCCGGCTCGCTGCCGCCGGCGCAACCGCACATCAAGGCTGGCACGCTGCACTGTCTTGCCGTGACCGGCGAAACGCGCTGGCCCGACATGCCGGACGTCCCAACCATGCAGGAAGCTGGCTATAAAGATTTCGTGTTTGCGACCGATACCGTGTTGCTCGCGCCGGCCAAGACACCGCCGGAGATCGTAAAGTGGCTGGAAAATGAAACGCTCAAAGTTCTCGCCACTGAAGAGATGAAGGAAAAGCTGTTTAAATCCGGCTTCCAGGTGCGGGCAAAGGGCGCCGCTGCAGCCTGGACGCGCGTGACCAAAGAAATCGACCTGTTCAGGAGCATCATCGACCAGGCCGGCATTCAGAAACTGTAAGCCACAAACCGGGATGTGCCCGCGTTCGCGAACGTGATGGCGGGCGTATTTGCAAGGCCTCCAAGGTGAGCCGCGTGCAGATCAAAACCGTCGAGCCGATCGCTGTCAGCCTGCCGATGCTCAAGCCCGTCATCATGGCGGGCGAGGAAATCCGACGCGCCGACAATGTGCTGGTGCGGATCGAAACGGACAACGGCGTCGTCGGATGGGGCGAAGCTGCTTCCGCGCCAGTGATGACCGGCGACACACTGGAGAGCATCGTCTCGGCCGTCCACTATTTAAGCTCTACATTGCGCGGCCGCGATCCGGCCGACATTGCGGGCGCGCTCGCCGCCATGGACGGCCGCATGTATGGCAACCACGGCCCCAAAGCGGCAATCGAGATTGCGCTGCATGACCTCGCCGGCCGCGCTACCGGAAAACCGGTCCACGTGCTGCTTGGCGAAAAAAAGCGAAGCCGCATGCCGCTGCTTGGCGTCGTTGGCGGCGGCGATTTTGACGGCGACCTGCGCGATGCGGAAAAGAAAAAAGCCGCCGGCTTCACGGCTTACAAGATCAAGATTGGAATCGACACGCCGGAAAACGATGCCGCGCGAACGCGTGAGATCTGCAAGGTGCTGGGCAGCGGCATGCTCATTTCAGCCGATGCCAATCAGGGCTACACCGCCGAACAGGCTCTTGCTTATGTGCGTGCGGTAAAAGGCTCCGGATTAGATTTCTTCGAGCAACCGGTAGCAGCTGACGACCTCGCCGGCATGGCGACAGTCGCCGCGGCGACCGAAATTGCGATCGGCGCCGATGAAGGCATTCATTCGCTCGACGACATCGCCCGTCACCACGAGCGCAAGGCTGCCCGTGGCGTAAGCCTGAAGGCAATCAAGCTGGGCGGAATTCGGGCCGTTACCGCGGCCGGAAGACTCTGTGGCCAGCTCGGCATGAACGTGAATATCTCGTGCAAGACCGGAGAGTTGAGTATTGCGTGCGCAGCGGCCCTGCATGTCGCGTCCGTCATCCCCAACATCGATTGGGGACTGACCCTCACGCATATTGCACTCGCCGAAGATGTTTCTGCTAGGCCGATTCCCACGACCAAAGGTCATGTGGAAAGCCTTGAGCGGCCAGGCCTTGGCATCGATGTCGACGAAGATCGCATCGGCCGACACCGCGTAAAGATCGCGGCGCGAAACGTGGCGTAGGACCAGATCAGTCACGGAATAAGAATGCCGCGCCCAAGCCACCTGACGGCAAATTCGGGGGACTGTTCGCGCAGGCGTGCGCGCGTCGCGGTGTGAGTTACGGCCCCGGCAACATTGAAGTTGGTCGCGATAAAAAAACCGGCACGACCGCGTGCCGGCTGGAGGAATCGTGTGAGTGAAAATTGACAGGTATATCGGGCAATGAGCTGAACTGCGCCTCCACCGAAAGGGGAGGTTCACCCCTAATGGAGACGCCACAAGTCACACTTGCGGAACAAGCACGAGACTTGTTGTGGAAAACCTACATATGGAAGCGCTCGGAGACTTGGACAAATGCGACATTTATATTGCCGCTAACGACAATTTTCGTACGCGGCTGCTATTCACAAAGCATCGCCGACTTATTGCGCGTGTCTCTGCGCCTTGCCGCCAACGAGAGTGCCGGGGTGCCGTGGGTGCTTTGTGCACCGCAGACGTGATTTAATTTGTTGAAGCTTGTTCCGGTCTTACGCTTTCATTTCGCACATCGCGCGGTGTTGCACCGTAGCGCCGTTTGAAGGAGCGGTTGAAATAGGACAGGTCGCCAAAACCGGCATCGTAGGCAATCGCGCCAACCGGATTCTGGACCAGACGCGGCTCGGTCAGCATGCGATGGGCGCGGCTCAGGCGCTGCCCGAGCAGGAATTCGGAGAAGGTAGTGCCTTCGCTTTCGAACAGCCGCTGGAGGTTGCGTGGTGTCAGGCCGAGATGGGCAGCGACGACCCCGACCGAGAGATCCCTCCGGTTGCTGTTGTCGATGATGTAGGCCTTCGCCATCCTCAGTCGCGCTGCAGGGAGCCCGCGCCCGTTGGCGAGGCCGTTGCAGCCATGTGTCGCGCCGAGCGCAAGCGCGACTAGATCGTGCAAGTGATTGACGGCGGTGCGCCTGAATTCCGGAGTGGCCAACGCGAGGTCGTTGAATAACGGCGCCGCATAGCCGGCAAGCAACTTGAGCACCTCCGTGTTGTGGGGAATGAGCTGCATAACCACATCGTCGACATCGGTGACGACCGACGCAAGGATTGACCGCGGAATCCGGAATGAAAGCGAACCGCCGTGCGATGGGCGATCGAAGACCTTGACCTCGCCGGTGTTCATTAACAGGGCATCGCCATCGCGCAGCGTCACGTCACGTCCGCGCGCATGCGCGTTAACGGTGCCCGATTGATTGATAATGAAGATAAGATCCCCATTACTATCGGCAAGGAATTCGCGCGTTCGCGTGATACGTACAGGCGACATTGCCGTCGACATCACTTGTACGCCAGGCAAAGCACGAATTTGGATTGCACACTCCAGTGCAGCGTCGTTGACGGGTTCGATGTCGAGCTTCATTGCCGCGCGGCAATAATGGTCGCGCCACGTTGCGACCCGGTCCTTTTCCGGAAGGTCTGCGGTCGAAAAACGGACGGTAGAAAAGCCATCTAAATTCATCAGAATCGTCCTGTTTCAAAACCGCGCCGATATAGGCCGGTCAACACCCTCATTGCATCCCCTCGACGGAGAGGAAGTTTCAGAAAATTATGGGAAATGCATAATTTTGGGCCGTAGCCGACAGCGAAACTGGTTCGCGTATCGGGCACCCGGCGACGGCACCTCTGAAAAAAGAGGGTCCCTGCGCAGCCGAAGCCGCCAATGTGAAGTGTGATCTTTGCACTATCATTAGTAGTAATATTCCAGAAAATGGGCTATTGCGCGTCACCCGATTAGACGATGACGGCAAATTTATATATGGCCTACAGTGCAGACGAATTGGTTGAGAGCGCAAAGGCGGCAAATAGGTTGGGAATTACCGCGCGCGGAGATCAACATGGCATCATGGTCTACCGAAGCTGTCAGTGAGCGCGAGCGCTTCTCGTACTGGCGCGAAATGATCTGCAATACGATCTTCAGCATTTCGCCTGAAGCGCCGTCCGAGCGTTTTTCCGCGCGCCTTTCGGTACGTAACTCCGGCCTGCTCCGCTTTGCGATGTGCGAGTCGACCAGCTACGAGATTATCCGCACCCAGCGCGATGTTACCAGAACGCCCGCAGACCAATACACGATCTATCTGCAACTGCGTGGTCGGACCACAATCCAGCAGTGCGACGAGTCCATCGCGTTTCAACGCAACGACATTGTTATTTCAGATTGCCGTCGGCCATATCGCGCCATGCTTTCCAACGACGGATGCCGCGCGGTTGCGGTGCTGCCACGCGCGATGGTCAATTCGCGGGCGCCATGGTTGCGCCAGCGGCCCGTTCACAGGCTCCCCTCGAACTCGCGATTTCTCGATCTTGCGCGCAACCACATGATGCGGCTGGTTTCCGACGATTTGAGCGAAAGCGACACAAATTTGCTGACCGAGAATTTCTGCAACCTGCTGGCGCTCGCCAGCGCAACCCACATTCCGACAAACCGGCTGCAAGGTGAGCTTCAGCTTGAGGCTTTGCTCGCCTTCTGCAAGAAAAACCTGCATTACCCGAAGCTCTCTCCTCATTTCGTTGCGGAGCACCTTGGCATCTCGGTACGCACCCTGCATTTACGTTTCGAAAAGCTTGGACAGACTTTCGGCAGTTGGCTGCTCGAAAACCGGTTGCACGCGTGCGGCAACGCGCTGAGAGATCCATTCCAGCTGACCCAAAGCATCTCAAAGATTGCCTATAGTCACGGCTTCAATGATTTATCGCATTTCAACAAAGCATTCCGTGCGCGCTTCGGCGTTTCGCCGGGCGAATGGCGTCATGAGCACGTAAAGAAGCAGTGATTCGTTCGATACGCGGCATTTGCAGCACACGCAGAGACCTAATCCCTCAGGCCGGCCTTCTGCAGTCCCAGCAGAAAACGCGAGCGATCCGATGCGTTCGCATACACAGTCGACCTGGCAACGTGATCGCTAGAAAGGTCGGGCTGGAGAGTGAGTGTCTGCTCGAGCGACGCGCCTGCTTCGTCGGCTTTCCCCAACAGCCCTAGCGACACCGTCATTAAGCGTCGGGCGCCGGCATGGTTTGGATAGCGTGCCGCCATCGAGCGACACACCATAACCGTCTCTTCGTACCTTTCGAGCGCGAACAGCGCCATGTATCGCACGACGGGCGCGTACATCGCGACAAACGGATCGAGCGGGCTGAGTTGCCGCGCCCGCTCCAAAGACTGCAGTCCGCGTTCTGGTTGGCCGCCACATGCAAGCGCATATCCGAGCCCTGCATGGCCGAGAGCAAACTCAGGACTTAATTCGATTGATTTCGTAAGGTGCTTTACAGCCACCTCGGGGCGCCGGCGCCGCGCGTGACTAAGGCCCAGCACCAGGTGTCCCCAGGGGTCCTGGTCATCGAGAGCCAGTGCTTTCCCGGCCGTATCGAGCGCCTTCTCCGTAAGTTCGCTCATTGGCGCGCGCGAATCGAGATTGAACAGACTAACGTAAGTCAGCCCAAGCAGCGCATGCGCATGCGCACATTCGGCGTCGAGCGTGACTGCCTGCTGCAATAACTCTTGCGCCAATCGCTGTTCGTGCGTACTCATGCGCCACATATGCGGGATCGCCTGCATCACCAGACCGGATGCATCGATGTTTTGTGGTGGCCTGCGGTGAACACACGCCGCCTCAGCCATGACAATCTGTGATCCCACCGCGTCGACGAACCGGTTGGCGATGTCGTCCTGGACCGCGGAAATGTCGGCCAGATCGCGATCGCAACGGTCAGCCCACAAATGGGTGCGATTGTCGGCGTCGATCAGCTGCCCTGTCACGCGCACCCGGTTAGCCGCCGTGCGCACGCTGCCTGCGAGCACGTAACGAACGCCAAGCTCGGCTGCCACCTTGCGGATATCGATCGCTTCTCCCTTGAACGCTAGGCTCGCACTTCGGGCAACGACCGAGAACCACCGCTGACGCGACAGGCCCGTGATGATGTCCCCGGTGAGGCCATCGGCGAGGTCTTCCTGTCTGGGATCGCCACTGATGTTCTGAAAGGGCAGCACAGCCATGGAGGGCTTGCCGGGTTTTTGCGTAAGATTTGCGGAAATTGCGCCAAGCGGCCGCGAAGTACAGTCGATCTTCCCGACGAAGCGGAACCCCCGCTTGTAATTGGTGCGAATAAGCAGCTGGTCGGAGCCGTTGTCACCGATGGCGCGACGCGCGGCACTAACGCGCGAGCTGATTGCAGCCTCTGAGACGACGCGCCCCTGCCAAATTACATCGATAATTTCGTTTTTACTGACGACACGATGGCGGTTCTGAACGAGGTGGACTAGCAGACTGAATACCTGCGGCTCGACCTGGACAAGCTCTTCCCTTCGCCGCAACTCATGCCGTGCAACATCAATGTCGAAATCAGAGAAACGAAATATCAAAGCAGCCCTCGCTTATGAGAAGGATTTACCAGACCTACACGCGGCAACAATTCGCATTCGTGCTGAGGTGACGCCGTGAGAAGCGGCATAAGATCGTCTGCTCTACCATTCTAAGTTTCAGTCGCAGTGTGATCATCGTCACATGACGGAAAATTATCTGCCAAATGAAGGCCGTTCCACTTTTGACGTTTCTGTCCACTAATCAAGTTCGCCATAACCGATGATGAGGCCGGCGGCGGTTTAGCTCCGTTGTATTCATGAACTTTAATTTATTGCAGATGGGTGTTGTGCCGCAGCGCTATCGCGCACTCAACCCACGATGCGTTCACAATACCGGACCTGCTGTTCACGGAAATGTCATGGAATATGTAGGCGCATAAAAAATATTATGTTTGCGGGTACGCCGTTACGATTTTCTTCAAATCAAACGGGCACAAAATATATTACAAGCAGCGCCCTGCGGCGATGACGCTTGCATAACCGTGATTGCTTTCAGTATTGCTGCACCCTTAGTTGGCAGTCGAGACAGTGAATGGACTTTGAAATAATACCCGCCTCTCAATCGGACTACGGTGCCGTTAGTGATCTGGCACGTTTTTACATTTGTGACATAGCGGAACAAATTGGTCTGAGGTTTCCCTTCGACGGACTTTTCGATTCTGAAGATCAATTCGCGAACTATTGGGGCAGAACTGGCGCAAGATGCGTGTGGCCCTCTGCCTGGCATGGATTTCCGTTTCTAATTAAAATAGACGGGCATCCCGCCGGATTTGCGCTGGTGAAAAGGGTGAGCAATTCACCTCCAATCTTCGATATGGGTGAGTTCTTTATCGCGCGTCACTATCGTCGACAGCGGTTCGGACAACGTGTGGCGGTTGCTCTATTTGATCGCTTTCCAGGCTCTTGGGAAGTGCGTGAACTGCCGGGGAACATTCCAGCGCAGATATTTTGGCGTCGGATAGTCTCGGATTACACCGACGGCGCCTTCGATGAAAAGCGTCAAACTTTTGCGACTTATGGCGGCGAGGAATTCATCGTACAGCGATTTCGAACGAGAGCCCAACCATGAGGCTCTCCTGCCGGCGATTGGTCCTGACGCGCCGGCTTATCCTTCAAAAGCAAACATGAGGTCAGCGACAGTTGCTACCAAAAGAAACGACGCCATGCTGACGATGCTGATAATGGCTGAAGCGCGGCCGACAAATTCAAAAGCGCGGTAAAATCCGGATCTAAGCAACATGAAACGATCTCCTGAAGCAACGCGGGCGCGCCTGCGCGCGCTTTCAATGACGAATGTGACGCTAGACCCGGCAAGCGTGAAGCCGGCGTGAGGCAGCTCACACTCCAGAAAGTTGATTGGATTGTTGTGCTTTAGAAACAGATTTGAAAAAAATCAGAGCTATGTCTGGTTTTCTCTAAAGGCAGATATCCGTCAGCAAAAAAGCGTCCTTTATTTGATCATTCCGACGAACCGAGGCAGCCACAGGGTCAACTCGGGGATCATCGTAATCGCTATCAGCGACAGCAGCAGAGGAATGAGCCATGGCAAAATGGCCATGGTGGTTCGCTCGATCGACAATTTGGCGATGCGTGACAACACAAAAAGCACCATGCCAAGCGGCGGGTGTAGCAGCCCAATCATCAGATTGAGTGTCATCACGACGCCGAAATGCACCGGGTCGATGCCGACCTTGATGATCACGGGCATCAACACTGGCACCAGAATACTGATCGACGCGATCGGCTCCAGGAAACAGCCGATCACCAGCAGCAAAACATTCGTCAGTATTAAGATCACATAGCGATTGTTGGTATAGGCCAGCAGTGCCTCGGTCGTATATTCGGTAATGCGGGTGGTCGTCAGCACCCAGCCGAACAGCGAAGCGGCGGCAACGATTAGCAGCACGCCGGCGGTCGTCTCGATTGTCTCCATCGAGACCTTGTAAAACCGTTTTGGCGTCAGCGTGCGATACAGAAAGATGCCAAGTATTATCGCCCAGGCGCAGGCCGCAATGGCCGCTTCAGTCGGCGTGAACCATCCGAACGTCATGCCGCCGACAATTATCGCCGGGGTCAGTAACGCCGGAAACGCCGCGATAAAAGTCACGCCCAACGTACGCCAGGCAAAAGCCTGGTCTCGTCCCATGCCGTAACGGCGGGCGCAATAATAGACATAGCCCATCATGAACGCGGTCATCACCAGACCGGGGATGACGCCGCCGAGAAACAAGGCCCCGATCGAAACATTTCCCATCATTCCGTAGATCACGAATGGCAAGGACGGCGGAATTATCGGCCCGAGCGTGGACGACGCGGCGGTGACGCCGACTGAAAATTCGGTGTCGTAGCCATGGTCCTGCATCGCCTTGATCTCGATGGTGCCGAGGCCTGCGGCATCGGCGATCGCGGTCCCCGACATACCGGCGAATATCACCGAGCCGATAATGTTGACATGTGCGAGGCCGCCACGTGTCCAGCCGGCGAGCGCGACGGCAAAATCATAGATGCGATTGGTGATCCCCGCGGAATTCATCAGATTACCGGCGAGGATAAAGAAAGGTACCGCCAACAGCGGGAATGAATCGATGCCGCCGGCCATCCGGTGCAGAATAACAAAGTCCGGCAGCCCAGCGATGAAATGCGTATAGATAAAGGATGAACCGGCGAGCGCGATGAACACCGGCACACCTATGAGCAGCACCGCGATGAACAAGAACGCCATAATGATCATCGGGTAGCCCTGCCCTAGTCCGCCGCTATCTGGTGCGTCACGTCGTCCGGCCGGCTCCAGCCGGCTCTAGCGTTGCGCCAGACATTTTGGATCTGGCGGAACAGCATCAGGAAACATCCGAATGCGACACCGGCATAGACATAGCTCATCGGCAGATCGAACACCGTCATGCGCTGCTGGTGCATGCGTTCCGTAATGGTCCATGAAACGAAAGCAAGAAGGCCAATAAAGGCGAGCTTTATGAAATCAACGATAGCCAACAACGTGGCGCGTAATCGCCCCGGTTTCATCACGTTCGAAAGCAACTCGACGGCTATATGAGTGTTACGACGGGTCACCATCGCACCGCCGATGAATACAACCCACATCAGAGCGTAGCGCGCGATTTCCTCAGTCCAGGCCAGGCTATCGTTAAGAACGTAGCGCGTGAAGAATTGCAAAAAGACGATGAATGCGAGGCACCAAAAGATGACGAACACAAGCCAATCCTCCGGGTAGTGCTCGATGACCACCTCGGCGTCTTCGGCTTCGATCAGGCGTTTTTCGCCGTCAGCCGGCTTCCGCTTTGTCATGAATACCTCGCGCCCCGCGATCGCCCGTCATCTCGCGCTTAACGCGACAAAACGGAATCGCGCCCCGTTCAGTTATTTCAGTGCCTGTAGCGCGTCGTATTCGGCTTGCGACCAGCCAGCGCCCGCACTCGCGTCGTTATGCAACGGCAATGCAGCCTTGCGGAACGCTTCACGATCGACTTCTACAACGGTCTTTCCAAGCTTGCGTAGCTCGTCGGCAATCTTCTGCTCGGATTCGCGGATCTGATCAGAGGCTTTTGCTGCGGCCTGAACTCAAGACTTCTTCGAACACTTTTTTGTCGTCGTCGGAAAGCTTTGACCAAACGTGACCGCCGACGATCGTTAGCAGCGATTCGACGATATGTCCCGTGAGCATAATGTGCGACTGCACTTCGTAGAATTTCTTGGCCATAATGGTCGGCAGCGGATTCTCCTGGCCGTCCACGGTGCCTTGCTGCAAGGCGAGGTAGACTTCGGCGAAGGCAATCGGCGTAGCATTGGCGCCAACCGATTTTGCGAGCATTAAGTAGAGCGGTGCTGGCGGCACGCGCAATTTCATGCCCTTCATGTCCTCGGGCTTTTTTATTTCCTTATTAGCGGTAACCATCCGCTCGCCGTAGTAAGTGAGCGCCAATATTTTGTGTTTTGTTTTGTCTTCATAGCCCTTGGCGATATCGTGGAACAGCTTGCTGTCGCGATATGCCTTCCAGTGATTGAAGTCTCGCAGCATGAAAGGCGCGCCAGAAATCGCCAACGGCTTGTAAATCGATCCGGCGAACGAGGTGCCGGTATAGATGATGTCGACAGTGCCGAGCCCGAGTCCTTCATTGATTTGGTTCTCGTTACCGAGTTGGGAAGCCGGAAATACTCCAATTTCATATCGGCCGTTGGTGCGTTTCTTGATCTCCTCCGCCGCCCAAAGTGCTTGGGTGTGGTATGGCTCCGATACCTCATACACATGAGCCCATTTGAGCTTGGTCTGCGCGGCGGCAGGTCCCATCACACCAAACGTTGTGGCTATGAAAGCGAGACAGAGCGCTAGGTTCCGCGGCCTGGTCTGCATAGCGTTTCTCCCCTGGTCGGCGGCATGTTGTTTTCTGGGCCGCCTGTTGGCTAACATGTTACTATGTCGCCGAGTGCACGCAACAGCGCTTATCAATTCTTTTCGGTGCTATGCCCATCGCGGCTTTCCTCTTCTGTCAAAGTCAGGCGTATTTAATGACCACACCACGGACAATCCGGCTGTCGCCCGAAGATAATGTCGTTGTCGCGGTCGATCAGATTCCGTCTGGCGCCGATGTTGCAGGTGTGACCGCGCGCGAGCGTGTGCCGCGCGGCCACAAAATGGCGGTGACAGCCATTCGCGAAGGCGAAGCAGTGCAAAAATACGGTCAGACGATCGGCTTTGCGTCGAAGGCGATCTTGGCTGGCGATTGGGTGCATGAACAAAACGTGGGGCTACGCGATTTTGCCCGTGACTACCGGTTTTCCGAGGCCGCAAAAAACGACGAGATCTTGCCGCCGGAGCAACGCGCAACCTTTGAAGGTTATGTCCGGCCCAACGGAAAGATCGGCACGCGAAATTATATTGGCGTTCTGACATCGGTGAATTGCTCGGCCTCGGTCGCAAAATTTATCGCCGACAAAGTCAATCAAAGCGGGATCCTTGACGACTACCCCGGAATTGATGGCGCGGTCGCATTTGTTCATGGCAGCGGTTGCGGTATGGCGGCCTACGGCGAGGGCTGGGATCTATTGCGGCGGACCCAATGGGGCTACGCGACCCACCCAAATCTTGGCGCCGCTTTGATGGTTGGCCTGGGTTGCGAAGTATTTCAGATCGACCGCATGAAGGACGAATACGGAATGGTCGAAGGCGATCACTTTCAAACCATGACGATTCAGGCGACCGGCGGAACTAAAAAAACAATCGACCAAGGACTCGAACGCATCAAAGCCATGCTTCCGGTTGCTGCGCGGGCGAAGCGAGAGAAGCGCCCCGCTTCCGAGATTGTTCTGGCGCTACAGTGTGGAGGGTCCGACGGTTATTCCGGCATCACTGCTAATCCCGCGCTGGGCGCTGCTGTCGACCTTTTGGTGAAACACGGCGGTACAGCGGTTCTTGCGGAAACTCCGGAAATCTACGGTGCTGAGCATTTATTGACACGACGCGCGGTCAATCGGGCCGTGGGCGAAAAGCTTATCGAGCGCATCCGCTGGTGGGAGGACTATACGAAACGCAACGGCGGCGAAATGAATAACAATCCAGCGCCTGGCAACAAGGCGGGCGGGCTCACCACGATCCTGGAAAAATCATTGGGAGCAGCGGCCAAAGGCGGCACAACCACATTGCGCGCAATCTATGAATATGCCGAACCGATAAAAGAAAAAGGGTTCGTCTTTATGGATACGCCCGGCTACGACCCGGTCGGCGCGACCGGGCAAGTTGCCGGCGGTTGCAATATGATGTGTTTTACCACTGGTCGTGGTTCCGCGTTCGGCTGTAAGCCCACGCCATCGATTAAACTTGCCACCAATACCGAGATGTATCGGCGCATGACCGACGACATGGATATCAACTGTGGTGACATCCTCGACGGAACATCGATCGAGACAAAGGGCCAAGAGATTTTCGAAAAGGTGTTGCAGGTTGCGTCAGGCACACACACTAAGTCGGAAGAACTTGGCTATGGCGATCTTGAATTCGTGCCATGGCAAATCGGGGCGGTCATGTAATTTCACCGCCCGGCTCGGAAGAGTGGTTATTAATTTAAAATCGTGCCTGAAGACAGTAACGGAGCGATCGCTTTCCACGCGTCGTTTTTCAGATCAACCAACGGTGGATTGTCTAACTCCACGGTCGTCTCGGTCTTCGAATTGCAACCCGAAACAAGACGCGAAATCTTGATTTCGCCGTCTGTGTAATACCGGTCACCTTCCCCGTTTCGGCCGACAAGGGTTGGACCGACGCCAGAGACCTCGTATATCGCCTCGACGACTTTTGCTCGTTTGAGATCGTCCGAGAGGCCGTCTCGTTCGGCGTCGATATCTGGCGCTATATGATGCGTGACTTGTCCGGTGTATCGGCTCAAGCCCACGTCACGGTCGAACGTCGCGGATCCAAGCCACACCGGCCGGCCTTCTTGCCCCTGCGCTAAAACTTTCCAGAACCTGACATGGTTGCGGCGATCTGCGCTAGTGCCAACGGGCTTTTCAAACGCAAGATCCTCGCGCCGGCCCTGATAGAAAAGGCTGCTCACCGGCGCATCCCGATAGGGCCGGCGAAGGACAACACTGCCAATGATCTCGACACTCGACCGCAATGTAATTGGGTCAGCCGGGTACCAGCCGGCCGCATTCATGGCGCACACGACATCGTCTTTCGTTCCGACCAATCCCACGTTAATGGGGTCGCCAGGAATATCCTGAGCGGTGCGAGTCACCATCGTAAGACCCGCGAGTCCTTTTTGGTGCTCGTAGTGGGTCCAGGTTAGCGGAAGGACAACATACGCAAGGATTCCATAGCCGACGAGAATTACCGCGATAACAACAAGTACAGTTCTCGTTTTTGAATGACTGAATGCCATCGAGCGTCACATTGCAGTCTGGACTGCTTCCGGCACTGAGAGAAGCTCTGACCAAGAATACTGTCCGTTTCGAGATCAATCTCCGAAGGCACAAACACCGAAGGCAAGCATTTTGAGACGGATTCCGCCAAATCACCGTTGTCAATTTTTGGGTAGAGATTTCACGGCCTTTGCGTCTTGCAGACAGCCCAGCAGCTCTACGTAGCTCTGTGTGCCGGCGATGTCGTTCACCATTTGCGCACACCTCGCGCGACTATCTGCTCCAAACTGCGTCCACTGACTTACGAGAACTTCCCGGGCATTTTGTTCGTCCGCCATGCAGCCCGCCGCATTGCTTCCGCCCTGATAAGCCTGGACATCCACCTTACAGCTTTTGCGAACGTCGAATGTCGGTACTTCGTCAGCAACCGCAACAAGTGGCGGCAGGCAAACGGCAAGCACCACAGCGGAAATCAGCATCACAAGCCTGATCATGCTCAGCCTCCGAACAACACAGTGACCACTCCCGCAATTCAATAGCAGCGCTGCCAGCAAAATGCGGCCGAGTAAACGCAGGCCACGTATGAGCCGTAAGCACAAAACCCGCTCCCCGCTGTAAATGGATCGCCATCGCTGTCCCAGTAGCCGTTACGAGTGGCGTACGGATTGCGATATAATGCGCGATGATAGCGACCGCCGTGTGCACGGGAGCTACATCCGGCGTTGGACCCGCGGTGGACGCCAATATCACACCGATTTGAGACCGGGGTTGCCGGTGCGGCCTGCATCGTTGCGCCGAAGATGCTGAAGCCCACGACGATTGCAACAGACAAGTGCTTTTTCATTTGCTCACTCTAACCCAATACAATTCATGTGACTCCGACTTCGCAGATGAATGAAATCAGTGAAAAAACAAAAAGTCCAAGCGATAATGCGGAAAATACAGTCGTATGGGGCTCGTGCCTAGTCCTGAAGCACAGCACTGCGCGCAAACGAGAATCCGCCATGCAGATGAATCATTCGCTAAAATGACCTAATCAGGTCAAAAGCGTAGGTACTATTCGGCTTGGCTGGCCATACTTCAAAATTTATGATTGTCCCGCACTGCGATAAATTCGACCTAATGCGCGGCGCCAAGCGGTGCGCTCGTTTAAAGACTTGTAGTAAAGTCGCAAGCCCTAGTAGAACTCACGAATAAGTGAAACTAGGAAAGCGGCTATTTCTTGCCAAGCACAGCACAGCGAGTGAGCGTTGCTTGACCCTGATATCCGATCAACGACTAAACGTCGTGCTCGTCATAACGTCACTCAAGCCGCAGACCGCACAGTGAGATCACGCCACATCCGTACGAAAACCGGCCTTAAGTATCCGAATATTCGAGGCTGATCGAAAGATTTGAGAGTTCAAGGATATCATGCGAAGCGCGTTCATACTGGCAATATTTTCACTCGTGGCAATCGCATTTGTTGCAAGTCCCGTTCATGCGCAGAATATGCCCTGGTGCGCCATCATGGACAACGATGGCACAACCCAATGCAATTTCTACAACCAGCAGCAATGTCTACAAACGGTGAGCGGTGTTGGTGGCGAATGCATTCTCAATCCGGCTGGAAGCGCGCCGCAATTAGCACCTCTTCCAACGCCGTCAGAAAATGCACAAGGGCTGTTGCCTCTTCAATTGGAGAGCCCTGGCCCCCCACCGGGGCTCGGGCCGCCGAACGACTAGCTTCCGGGAGTTACGTTTCTGCTGAGTAATTATGAGAGAGTTGGTAATGCCAAGCTGTCGCATCATCATCGGATCCGCACTTCTGATGGGTGGGCTTTCATTTGCGCTCGCTCAACAGCAGCTAATTGTCGTCCCGGACAACCTGTTCACTCAATCCGGCTTCGTTGTGAAGTACGCGACGACGCCCCAGAAAAGTGCAATCTTGAAATCGCTACCGCCAGACAAACTCGTCACGCGGAGAAAGGACGGCAGGCTATATTATGTCTACGCCGATGCCGCCCGTTGCAATTGCGCATATGTGGGAACACCCGAGGCATATGCCGCGTACCGAAACTGGGCAAATATTGGTCCGGGCGGCGATGGTGGGTCTCTTAATGCCATGCAAACGATCGATTCCGATGTCGGCTCGGGCTACATCCCTGCCGACATAGGCGATAGCATGGATAATATTCTTCATCCTGATTTCTGAGAATTTCAGATAGAGCAACACAAGACCCATTCAGTCGACCACTCACGGGCACCGAGCTCTTATACGTTGAGTACGACATGACGATCTCCGAACTGATTTTCACCCGGTTTTTGTAATCCGCATGAACCGGGCGAAAAACTGTGGAATTGGCAACAGCTCTCCAACCTTGGTGACAAACATGCTCCGGTTGATCTCACTATTCTTGGCTTTTTGTTTCGTGACGGCAGCATCTGCGCAGGCCCCTATTCCGGCCAACAGCCGACTGAAAACTATCGCGAGCACGAAGATTATAAAAATGGCATACCGCGTTGATGCCAGACCTTTTGCCTTCGTAAACGACAAAAAGGAACCGGTCGGCTTCACGGTCGATATCTGCACATTGGTGGCCAAGTCGATCGAGAAACAGCTCGGACTTGCGGTCCTCAAAATCGAATGGGTGCCCGTGACCGTTCAGACGCGTTTTTCAACGGTCGCCAGCGGCAAAGCCGATATGGAATGCGGATCGAGTACGGTAACGCTTGGTCGAATGAGAGAGGTCGATTTTTCGAATTTTATCTTTATTGAAAGCACCGGCATAGTTGTCACGAAGGCATCGAATATTCGAACGTTTTCCGATATGGCAGGAAAAACGATTGCGGTAGCAGCCGGCACCACAAACGAACAGGCTATTATTACGCAGCTCAAGCAGCAAAAGATAGAAGCAACCGTAGTCTCAGTGAAAAACGGCGGCGAGGCTATCGCTTTGCTGGAGAGCGGTAAGGCTGACGGCTTCGCGAGCGATAAGCTGTTGTTACTCGGCGCTCCCATGAAAAACCCGGACGCTTTGGTGATGCTGCCGGATGATTTGTCTGTCGAACCGTATGCAATCGTGTTGCCTCGCGACGATTGGGCCTTCAGGCTCGCGGTAAATACCGGACTTGCGCAGATTTACCGCAGTGGGCAAATCGTAGCCGTATTTAAAGGGTGGTTCGACCGGATCGGCTTGCAATTGGGCCCAGTCCTAAGGGTTGTTTACGGCCTGGGAGCCCTATCAGATTAAACCGCGTTCGTTCATCTGATGCGAACTAACCGCTCGCGCGCGGCGGACGGCGCCGCTCGTGGAACCACGCCCGGTATTTCGTCATTTTCTCGCGTTGCGCGCCCGGTGCGAATCGTTTGCACGTCGATGCCTCGCCACTTTTCTCCGTAGCACCCCATCGCAGCTCGACACAGTCGTTCACGTTGTACGCCATCTCAAGAGCACCCGCGCGATCGATCACATCTTTGAGCGCAAGCGTCCAGGAGGAGCCATCGCTGCGCGTATATGAAAACTTTCGCGACGAAAGCTCCGAAGCGAGCACGTTCTGCAATTCGGACTTCACGTCCGCGACGCTCTTGTTTTGCGGCATCGCATACCGCTCGGTTCGCCGCACGACGCGATCGGGAAATCCGCGCACCACATCAATCGCTATCAATAGACGCAAATCGCGCGCCGGGGTCGCGAAGTCTTCCCACGCGCCGGTCGTCTCGAAGATCGTCGCGCCGTCCGGCATGCTCGCCTCGCCGTGCCCGCTGTTCTGGAATTTCCGGCCATTTTCGACCGACGTTACGCGCGCTTTCACTTGCTCTTCGAGCGCCGTGATCGCTTCCTTGATCGCACGCAAGGGATCGAGCGGCTCCGGCGACATCACATCGTCCATCCGATCGTAAAAGGCTTCGACCGCGAGCTTCGATTGGTCTAGCGAAAAATCGCCATATTGCGGATTTTTTGCGATTTCGTCGTTCGTCAGTCGCCGCAAAACGCCGTCCTTCTCCCGCACGATCGGCCGGAAACGCTTGAACCCAGGGCTTCCGAGCGCCGGGTCCTGCGCGAATAAGAAATTGCCGCGCCAAAAACGCTTTCGCGCGACCGTCCCATCGGGCTGAGCGTCGACTGCAAGGAAGACGCCCGCTGCGTCGTCCGTCTGCGATATGCGCCGCGCAAGCACCAAAATGTGCCCAAACGGATCGGCGTAGACAGTTCCGGGCCGCAGCGTTTCCTGCGTCAACGGCACCGGATAATAATCAGTGTTGTCATCATTTGCCCGCGTTCGCCCAGTCCCGGAATGAACGGCGTCCGCGACAGTTGACTGCACATAGTGGCCGAACGTCGATGCGAGCCCCGTCCGTTTCGTCGCAGCTGCGTTCGACGCAGCTTTTTGTTCGGGTGAAGAGGAGCGCGCTGCCTCCAGATTTTGAATGCTGAACCACTGGAAGCATTTCGGCGGCTGGCCGCCGCCGCCACGCGAGCACTTCGAATATCCAAACGGTAACCCCATCTTGAATGCAAAATATGCGCGCAAAAAATACGGAAGGTCGGCGCAGTCGGGGCGGATGACAAGCCCCATCGAGTCTTCTCCGAGGCCCATATGGTTGAAAAGGATATTGCGCGATCGATCGCGCAACACTTCATGAAGCGCGGGCCACGAGGGCGCCGCGTCGAGCGGCGCATCAAAGAGTTTTTCGATCCATGCAGAATACAGATTTTCCGTCGCGCGATTCCATGTATTGCGCAAAGGCCAGACGCTCTCAGACGTCGCGCTCGGCGCCGGCGGCTTGTCGTCGCGCACTGCGATTTCGCGCGTAATCGTGCTGCAACCATTTGATGCGAGCTTCGCGTGCCACATACCGGCGGCCGGCGACGCGACTTCGACAAGCCAGAAATATGGAGGCCCACCGTGCCGCTCACGCGATTTGGCCGCAACGTTTCCGTCGGGCGCGATCAGCGAAAGCTCGCCCTCCATTGATTTTTCCGCAGCGAAGACAACGCGTAAAGGCGCGCCCTTCCACGGCGCGATCGGAGACGACAAGACCGCGAGATCGGCCGCGTCTTCGCAGGAGCCCCTTGAGCCCTGAGCCCGAGCGTCCGTGCCGGTGAAGTACGCGCTTGCGATCAGCAATGCGGCCGCAGCGGCAGCAGTCTGGCGTGCTGAAAACAATTGGGCCTCCCTCCGCGATGAACTCGCGTCGTTTCAACTGATATAACCGCATTCGACGGCCGCAACCATTGGCTCGATCGCCGGACGCCGATTTGGCGGAGAGCAGTGATAGGTGGACATTGCGGCACGCCCGCGACATCCTCGCTCTACCTCCGAAACAATCAGTACTCGGCGCCTTTCGGGCGGGTAGCAAACCTGCTGGTCGCTTCAAGACCGAAATTGCTATGTAATATCAATTCATTATCAATGTGCCTGGCTGTGACTTCGATTTAGAAAATGCGGTTGGTGACCGAACGGAATGTTGATCACCCGGTATCAAGCCTGACGATAGATGTCGTGCCGGATAGATAGAGCGTGAACTCCATGCAAAAGCGTCCCTCGGCAAGGTGCCCCCCGATGCCATCGGAATGTTGGCCCTTCCGACCATTGCTGCTGAGATTCTTGATGGATTTCGCGCACTTCCCGATCTCACCGGCATGTCGTCCGACGCGATGGACGAACTCGGGATAGTTGGCGTGATCCCGGCCAGCGTGCTGCGGCCAACGGATTCAAACGCGCAGATTGTGCGCTTCGATTTCTCAAAGCTTGTAAACGCCTCCGGCAACCGCCGCTGAAACCATCGCGTTCGTGGCGATATTCGTAACAGTCAGCGCCCGACCGACTAGGTGCTTGTATGATCGACCTCACTGTACTTTACCTGACAGCAACGTGTGAGGCCGGCAATGCCTGAAGCGCTCGTTCATGGCGTTCGCATCAACTATGAAATCATCGGCACCAATGGCCCTTGCATCGCGCTTACCCCCGGCAGTCGCCGGCCGTATGGCGAACTGGTGGACCTATCGAAAGCCATTGCCGCATCGGGCTATCGCATGCTGCTGCACGACCGGCGCAATTGCGGCGCCTCCGATGTTGCGTTCGACGGCTCCGCATCAGAGCACGAAGTGTGGGCCAACGATCTCTACGCCCTCGGAAAAGAGCTTGGCGTACTGCCGATGTATGTCGGCGGCTCCTCCGCCGGCGCACGCCTGGCAATCCTGTTTGCCACGCTACATGCCGACGGCTTACGCGGTCTCCTGCTCTGGCGTATCACCGGTGGCCAGGAGGCGGTGGATCGGCTGGCCGAAAATTACTACGGGCAATTTATCGAGATCGCGCGCAACGGCGGTATGCAGGCGGTGTGCAATAGCGAACACTTTAGTGAATGCATCAAGGCACGGCCGTCGAACCGCGACAAACTGTTGAACACTGATGCCAGTCAGTTCATCAACGTCATGGGCTATTGGCGCGAGTGCTTCCTTCAATCAGCGAAGTTGCCGATCGTCGGAGCCACAGAAGCTGACCTGCGGGCGATCAAAGCGCCGGCATGCCTGATAGCCGGCAATGATGTGATCCATACGCCCGTCACTGCACGCAAGGCTGCAGGTCTCATTCCGAACAGTGAGCTGCACGATGATGTGGTTGAGAAACGTTCAGACGACAATTTGTTAAGTGAGTGGGATCGTAAGGAATGGCGCGCGGCTGAACCGCGCATCGCCGCTATATTTGCTGCTTTTCTAAAGCGTAACGCAAGCAACTAGGCCACATTATTTTCGATCAAAAGGAAAAGCCGCTATGAGCCTCCAGATTCGCCGCGTTGTGACTGGCCACACCGCAGATGGTCACGCCAAAGTTGAGGTCGACGAGATCGCCACGAATGTCATCTCCAACCGGCCGGGCGCTTCGTCCTGCGTGGTCTGGTCGACCAAAGGCTTCCCGGTCGATAATGACGGCTACCTGGATCCCACCTCCGCGGCCTTCAAAACCACGGTCGAAGGCGGCACCGTGTTCCGCATCGTGCGTTATCAGCCGGGGGTTGCCCCGCGCAACCATCGCACCGACTCGATCGACTATGCTGTCGTTATTTCCGGATCGATCGACATGGAGCTCGATAACGGCGTGGTCGTAAAGCTGAAGGCTGGCAATGTGCTGGTCCAGCGCGGCACCATCCACAATTGGGTCAATCGCGGCACTGAGGACTGCGTCATCGCCTTCGTACTGGTCAGTGCCAAGCCGGTAACAGCAGCGGGTAAGCCACTGCACGCCGTCGGATAACGCGCACTAGTTCGGCTCAATGCCGGCAGCCTTCACCGCGTCGCCCATCATTTTGACTTCTTGGCGAAAATACGCCGCGGTTTCTGTAACATTTCGATTGTCCGGAATATAACCATCGCGCTGCATGATGGACGCCACCGACGGCGCCTGCAAAGCCGCGCGAATAGCGGCATTCAGCCTCTCTATAATTTCGGGCGGCGTCTTGGCCGGCGCGAAGAACATGCCCCAGGAACCAATAGGCTCGAAGCCGGGAAGCATGTCTTTCATAAGCGGCACGTTCGAAAAAGCCGGGAACGGCTTGTTGCCGGTGAAGGCGAGCGCCCGAACACGTCCGTCTTTCATCAGTCCCAACACCGACGGAGGCGTTACAAACATGACTTCGACGCTTCCGCTGAGCATGCCGGTCATAACTTCCGATGCTCCTTTGTAAGGAATGTGCTGCATCTTTATCCCGGCTTGCTTGCTAAAAATCTCGGCAGCAAGATGCAAGCCGTTACCTACGCCTGGTGAGCCGTACACCGCCTGAGCCGTCTTCGCGTGATTGATGAAGTCCTGCAGGGTCTTGTACGGTGATTTCTCGTCGACCAACATGAAAAGGCCGTCGAGAATGCCGATGGTCGCTATCGGCGTTAGGTCGACAAAAAGGTCGTAGCCAAGATTTTTATAGATGTAAGGCGTAGGCGCAATGCCGTTCGAGGAGAATAACAGCGTGTATCCATCCGGCTTTGATTGCACCACCGAACGCGTGGCAATTGTTCCGTTAGCACCAAGATGATTCTCAACGAAGAACTGTTGCCCGAGATTGAGGCTCAACTGTTGCGCGACCGTGCGCGCCTGGATGTCGGGGCCGCCGCCAACGGCATAGCCAACGACCACTCTAACCGGATGATCGGGATATTGTTGTGCCTGAGCGGCTATCGGCGCCAGTGACACGGTCAAAATCAAAAGGGAAAGCAACTGAAGCATCTACTTCTCCTCCGCCGTTCGATAAAATCAAACCACAGCCGCGATAACCTCGCTAGGGCGACTTGCACACATGAGAAGCGGACATGAAGGCAAGCCCTGGTTGCTGCATTAGCGGCATGTGTCGTTGTTTTTGTATCATCCAGTCAGTTCCCGCTATGGTGCGAGCAACACAATCTATGGAGGCCTGTGATGATACCGGAAGTAATAACGCTCAATCAGCTATCACTTGTGATTTCCCAAGCCGCAGCTCCTGCATTTCTATTAGGTGCTGTGGCATCGTTTCTTTCGGTGCTGGTGTCTCATATGAGCCGCATTATCGACAGATCCCGGACGATCAACGCAATTTCGGACGGTGACCCAAACTACGCGGATCTCAAAGCCACTCTGCCCCAGCTGAAATTGCGAGCGAGACTCGTTAACCGGGCGATTTACTGGGCGGTGGCAAGCGGCATCTCAACGTGCCTTCTCATGATCGCCGCTTTCGGAAGCGCCTATTTCGGTATCAGGCACGAGCCTGGCGCCGCCATTCTTTTCACAATGTCGCTCGGGCTTTTTACCTTTTCACTGATCTCGTTCGCGCGAGAAGTAAAAGTCGCGATGGCCACTTCTGAGTTTGGTTGAAATTCGCGCGCTAAAGGTGACAATACCAGTAGTAGCGCCTCCCTAATCGGCCTGTTCGCACATACGTACTGAATCGCGAACGCAGTAAGTTTTGCTTTTTGGCGCTGTCAAACTCCTGTTTGGAAACGGCAACGCACCCCTCCCGAGGAGGTTCCGCTGCATTCACTGGTGGAGAAAAAAATGCAACGAGCATCAAACACGCGACGCAGATGAGTTTTCCCCGATTCATCTGATACCCAACCACCTGGTTCCGCGAACTATCTCGACATCTTCTGCAAGTACGCAACAAGATCCGCGCCGGCAGCGGCGGCACCGCCGACCACGGCACCCTTGAGAAAATTGCGTCGGTCAAATTCCTTGCTGGACATTGGCCGCCCCCTGCCGCCGGGTGCCCAAACCCGGGACCCGAAGACCTGGTTATTGGCGTCAAGCATGCTGCCGAATGATCAATCCCGCAAGATAGAGCCGTTCACTGTGAACTTGATTTATTGCGCTGCATCACTGGCGTGATGTCCGTTACTGGATTGCAGCAAACGCGCGAGGACTGCTTCCGAGCCTCGCAAGACAAACCAGTGGCAGGCGTTGACCCTGCGCTTTTTGCTTGGCCTTGATGTCGTTGAATTTGGAAAGTGCGCGTTCAAATTTGTCGTTGAAGAGGCGCATGATCACTGAAAGTCAATGGGAGATCTTTCGTCTAAAACTAAGCCGCATCTACATCTTGGAAAACATACGCGGCGTCAAAGTTGATCTCCGGAGCTGGTTTCGCGCTCTTGAACAAATGGCCTTGCAACGACGTTACGCCGGCCAACCGCAAGAGCTGATATTGTTCCATCGTTTCGACGCCCTCTGCGGTCGTGGCTATGCAAAGACTTTGCGCGAGAGTCAGGGTCGCCGAGATAATCGCTGCACAGTCGGTCCTTTTCGTCATATTTTGCGTAAATGATTTATCGATCTTGATTTTATCAAATGGGAACATTGTTAGCTGACTAAGCGACGAATATCCGGTACCGAAATCATCGAGCGCAATACTGATACCGAGATTCTTAAATTGACGTAGCGCCGGCAGACAGTCCGCTGCCGATTTGATAAGTGCTGTCTCAGTAATTTCAAGTTCCAATCGTTCAGGTGGCAAGCCTGATTGGGCGAGCGCATACATCACAACGTCGGGCAAGTTACTCTTGCGAAAATGTACCGGGGACAGATTGACCGCGACTTTGACGGTGGATGGCCATTTTGCGGCCTCGGCGCAGGCGGCTTGAAGCACTAATTCGCTAATCTGAACAATCAAACCGGTTTCCTCAGCGGTCGGAATGAACTGATCCGGAAAGATGAGACCCTTGATTGGGTGCCTCCAACGTGCAAGCGCTTCGGCACCACAAATCTTGCCCGTTTTTGTTTCGATGATCGGTTGATAGTGAACTTCGAACTCGCCCTGTTGGATTGCACGGCGAAGTTCGTTTTCAAGCTCCTGACGCGCACTCGCAGCTGCGCCCATATCCTGGTTATAGAACTGATAGTCGTTCCTGCCGGCCGATTTTGCGCGATATAACGCCATATCCGCTGTCTTCAAGAGAATGTCGGAACTGGTGCCATGCTCAGGTGCCAAGGCGATTCCGATACTCGTACCAATATTGACCTCGTTGCCCTCGATAATGAAACGTTCGGCGAGCATCTTGATGATGCGATTTGCAAGAGCACTCGCGGCTTCGCGTGGGTTGGCGTCGCCGAACTGTATGATGGCAAATTCGTCGCCACCGAGCCGTGCTAGCAGGTCTGTTTCCCTCAGAATTGCCTTTAGACGCGTTGCTACTTCCCGCAGCAAAGCGTCGCCGGCGGGGTGACCGAGCGTATCGTTGACATGCTTGAATTGATCAAGATCCATCAGCAGGACGGTGAATGGATCTCCAAACCGACGCTGGCGCGCAGCGGCTTCTTCAATCTTTTGTATTATTGCTGCACGATTTGCCAGACCTGTTAATGCGTCATGACGTGCCATGAACGCAATTTCATGCTCGAACTTCTTCTGGTCGGTAACGTCCTCGATCACAACGATTAGGTATTTAGGGCGAGCCCGACCATCACGAACGACAATTCGTTTGGTCGAAATAATGCGTGAGCCAATCAATGGCGTATCGACTTCGTATTCATTAAGTTTGACACCGACAGAATCTAAAAGAGAATCACTGTCGGATTTATCCATTAGTTCAGCGTCTTGGGTCCGATAAATGTCGAACGCGGTTTTTCCGATCAATTCAGCCTTTGAAAATCCAACCATTGCCTCGTAAGCGGCGTTCGTAAGCACGAATTGACGCGTTTTGGCGTCTTTCACAACAATCGCATTCGGGATATTTGAAATTATCGAATTGAGAAATTGCTTGGTGTCTTCCAGCTCTAGTTCGGCGCGGCGCTGCTCAGTGATGTCGTCGTGTGTCGCGACCCAGCCGCCCTCTTCTACTGGCTCTCTGGTAACGCGAATTAGTTTGCCATCAGAGTGTTCATCGATCCGGATCGACCTACCGTCCATCGGCGCTGGTGACAGTGAAGACGGCTGCTCTTGTGCACCGACATTTCTGTCGGCGTCTGCCTTTAAGAGATTTGTACGTAAAAGATGAGCATCAATCTCTTCATGTGATGTTCCGGGAGTGAGCAATCCCGGCGGGAGTCCGTACAATTTGGCATAGAGTTCGTTGCAGACGACAAGTCTCATATCTTTGTCGAACATAGAGACGCCTTGCGGCATGTTCTTTAGCGCGGCCGCAAGCTTGGCCTCATACCGTGCGCGCTGCCTAAATTGTCGCCCGAGGTAGAAAATCAGGATGACGATAAATGTGAACAATATCGCAACTAAAATCGAAAGTATGAAGGCATACTGCCGCCACTGCGAATAAATCTCGCTCGTCGATTGGCCCACACCAATGACAAGCGGCAGATCACCAATCTTTTTATACGCCACAAGTCGATGTACGCCGTCGATAGCTGCGGTGGTTTCTAAGTGACCCGCGTTTGAATGTGCAAGACTCTTGTACAATTCGGCGCTTTTTATATTGCGGCCAATATACTTCGGATCATAAGGCCAGCGCATAATGACTGTGCCATCGGTCCCAGACAGCGTTACGTTGCTTTCTGGCCCAAGCGAGACATCGGCGAACAGACGCTTAAGATACTGAAGCTGCAAACTTGCTACGGCAACTCCGGCGAATGACCCGTCGGTATCAGATAGACGCCGGCTTATTCCTATAGATTGTTGTCCGGTTAGCCGGCCAAAGAAAGGCCGGCCAATGTATAGCCCACCGCCATCACTATTCTTGTGAACTTCGAAATAGTCTCGATCTGCGAAACTCAAGTGCTCGGAATAGGTCGTCTGAGAGTTAAAGCGAAGATCTCCGAATTTGTCGGTAACAATAATTAGTCCCAGATGTCGAGCCGATGCAGATCGATCGAACAGAACGGCCTGCCGCAGGTCGGGAGCAAGGATGTCAATATCGGAACGCTTCAATCCATCTATGACAGCCTGCAGCGACAAATCGATACTTTCAATACTACGTTGCACGTCGGTGTCGATTGCAGCCAGCAATCGATTTGCAACGTCGATGGCCCGTTCCCTGGCAGCATTATGCATCTCAAAGAGAAGACTTGCGCAGATTGAGCATAGACAAATTGCGAGAAACAATATCCAGCCGAACGCCCAAGCAATTGGACGCGACCGGGCTTTGCGGCCCGCCGAGTGACGTGAAATGAGTTCTGACATTATTGACCGCTACCCCTGGACAAAAATGCACATTCTGCGTGCCAGGGGCGTTAATTTCGGCCAGCGCGTCTTCTACACCGTTAACAATTTCTTACGCACTCAACAGCGATATCTGCTGCAAATGCATTATCTGAACTGAATGGGTCGACTAGCAACCCTTAAATGTTCTGCCTTACGTGATTTGCGAGCGTTGCGATGCATCTGCGCCCTGTCGCTCAAGCATCGAAAGCGGACAGGGCGCGAGCTTCAACGCATCATGTTTTTACGCAACACAAACATACTGCGAACCACGCATTCCAATTCGTTGAGCCGCGCCTTTCGCAAGGTCAAGCCTGGCGCCCATGCGATATGCAATGCCCCAAGGTCCGGTATCGTTGATTCTCACAGTAACTGAACGACCGGTTTTAGGATTTGTCACAGTCAGGCTTGTTCCAATGGGCCAAGTTCGCGCGGCCGCCGTATTGCCGCTCGCATCAAATCTTTCGCCACTAGCTGTACGCCTTCCTGAGGAATACGAGCTCGCGAGAATTTCTTGTCCTGCGCAATTCCCAGATCGCTTTACATACTTATGAACCGACTCCCATCCTGCTGCGTTTGCTGCCGTCAAGGTAAGCAGGCTGATTAATATTCCGATGCTTATATTCTTCACTGCACTTATCTCCTCATTGATTCGCTTTACCGATTCGCAGATGCCCCTGAAGCCAAAATGGGGACTGCCGCAAAAATTTGCCGACAATCGGAGCGCCGTCGTTACGAGATAAGATGGCGGAAGGATGACGAAGTTTGCCTGATGGTATTACAATGACGATGCAACGATCGCTTACGGCGCTAATTGCGGAAATGCTGGGAAAAGCGGTTATTTAAATTAACTCGAGGGATTATAGACCATGCACAAAGTTGTACTGGTAGTCGCCTTCACTGCCGGCATGATCGCGCCGGCGCTTGCACAGAAGGCTGCAATCGAGGCGGCAAATACGAAGTGGGTGGCTTTCTATAATAAAGGTGATTTTTCCGGCATCGCGTCACTCTACACCGCTGACGCGACCGCATTTCCACCAGGCGCCGCAATGGTGCGAGGCAGCGCCGCAATTGGAGCAATGTGGAAAGGCATGGCGGGGCAAGTCACCGATCCGAAACTTACAACTCTCGACGTCAAGCGACTTGGGCCCCGCGCGGCGCGCGAGTTAGGGACATTCAGCCTCAAAACGAAAGACGCAACGCCGAAGGAAATCATCGGAAAATATGTCGTGGTGTGGGAAAGGATTGGGAGCGACTGGAAGCTCGCAACTGACATTTGGAATGATGGCAAATAGAGGCTCATCTACCGCGCAGACGAAGTGATCGAATGGTCGATTTACATTCGGCGCGTCGCCTGTCACGTCGACTGGTCGTTGCGCTGAATGGCCGACAATCTAGTACTGTCCTTTCGGCTCAAGCCCGAACACATGTTGTCCGTACATCGCGGACACTGAATCCCAGTTCAGACTGATGTGAGAGCTGGCTGCATGGATGTCACGCCAGAAACGTTGAATCGGATGCTGAAGGCCAAGTACTGAGCCACCCGCAGCGAGAAATACCGCATCGACCGCCTGAACCAGCAGCTTTGTCGCAAACGAATGCGTTAATCGGTTGCGCATGCGCATCGCCACGTCGACCGCCTTGCCGCTTGCAACCGTCGCCAATGTTTCGCGGATATCGCGATGGATCATAAGTTCAGCCGCGTCGATAGAAGCCGTTGCCTCTGCGACACGCATCTGGACGGTCGTGAACTCGCCCATCTTGTTGTTCCCGCCGGCGACCGCACCGCGCGTTGCACGCGCCGCGGCGTGCTCCTTGAACTCGGCCAGTGCACCGCGTGCCATACCCAAAGCTGGCGACACGAGACAGTGAGGAACCACTGCAAGCATCGGCTGGCGATAAAGTGGATTAATGTTCGTGGTGGTTCCGGGCCCGCTCCCGGTTAACATGTCGGCGAAGGTGACAGTGCGATAAGCCGGCACGAATTGATCCTCGACCACGATCGTTTTGCTTCCGGTGCCGGCAAGCCCCATCGTGAACCAGTCGTCGTGAATGGTGAACTGCGAGCGCGGGATGAGAAAAAAGCCCGGTTTCGCCCCATCCTTGAGTGGCAGAATGCCACCGACAATAGCCCAGTTGGCATTGTCGCAGCCGCTGGCAAAGCTGAAGCGTCCCGAAAGCCGGTAGCCGTCCTTCTCCGCCCTGGCTTTACCGGTCGGCGCGTAGGACACGGCGGCAATCGCATCACGGTCTTGGGTCCAGACCTCCTGCTGTGCCTCTTCGGAGTAGCAGGCGATCAACCAAGGATGGACGGCGCCAAGACTGTATACCCAGCCGGTGGAACCGTCCCCGGCCGCAATCGTCGCAACCAATTCGACAAACGTATCGTAGCCGTACTCAAAGCCACCGAAACGCGCCGGCTGCAGGACGCGAAAAAGCTCGGCGTCACGCATCTTGCCGATCAACTCGGCCGAAACATGCCGCTGACTTTCGGTCTCAAGTCCGTGCTCACGAGCCCGTAAGGCGATAGCGCGAGCGCGCTCGCCAAGCTCCGTGATACTCGGCCGCGCAGTCCGTGGTCTTACGTCGTGTATTGAACTGACAGCCATACTGCGTCCTCCAATGGGCGCCTGACGCTATCGCCTCGTCCTTCATCTGATCGAGCTCGGCAATGAACTGCCTGCGCCTTTGCCTTTGGTTTCTGGTTCAAAGAATTCGATGATGGAGGCAACATCGCGTTCGCCAATCTGCGGTAGGGCGCGGTGGAAGATGTCAAGCAGGCAGTCAATAAGTTCAGTGCCTACGCCAGCTTCCCTTCCAAGCTCCCTGCCGCGCTCGAGATAATGTGCGAGCGCGGGCGCTGAGCCTTGTTGCGGCATGAACTTGCGCTGCGCCATCCAAGGTGCACGGATGCCAAACTGGGCCGAGCCGCCGCTGCCGTTGGCGATCGCCTTGATCATGAGGTCGGCATCAACGCCGGCGCGCAGGCCAATCGCCATCGCCTGCGCCGTGCCTGCAATGTGCAACCCGACCATGATGTTATTGATGACTTTGACTGTGGTGGAGGCGCCGAACGGGCCGAGATAGAGCGTCACCTCAGCGAAGCTCTTGGTGATCGGCATAAGCAAGTCGGAAGCCTTCTGGTCGCCACTAAGGTAGATGACGCCTTTGCGCGCCTCCACCATGCCGGGCGTACCTCCAACCTCGCCGTCGATAAAGATCGCGCCCCTCTTTGCCAGGGGCGCGATATAAGATTTCTTTACCGGCACAGCGTGCGAGCCGAATTCGACAACAATCTGCCCGGACTTTGCCGCTTTGAGGATTCCTTGCGGGCCGTTTACGACGTCATCTAAAGCCTCGTCCGACGGCAGGCAGGTAAACACCACGTCGGCGTTCGCAGTCGCATCGGCAGGAGACTTTGCCGCAATGCCGCCGGCCTGTTCGAACTCGGCTAGCGATCCACGACGGTAGCCGAGCACGCGATGACCGGCTTTGATGAGGTGTTTGCAGATCGGGAGCCCGATCTTGCCGACGCCAATGAACCCGATCGTCTCCATGAACTATCTCCGCTGAGCTAAATAATTTCAATCGACCGGTTAGCTACACTTTTACAACCGTTCGGCATTCCCATTTATACGTCCTATCGTGGAAGCTATCGTGCAGAACTGAAAACGCTTTGACCAAAAGCGCGGTGGTCGCATCACGCAGTTGCGCCGGCCATTTCGTAATATCTCAGATCCAGATATTTCAAACAGTCGTTCAGGTATTTGCGGGGATTTCCATATTCGCTTCGAAGCGCCAGCACAGTCCGCACTCCTTCCAAATCCAACTCGGCTTTTCGTGAGAACCCGTTCTTTGGGTCGAGCAAAATATCGTAGGACTTCAACGCGACGTGCTCGCGCATATTGGGAAGCTTGCTTTGTAACAGCAAAATTGCCTCGTTCTTGTTGCTTGGTTCGAACAGCCAATCCAGGCCAGATAGGTAGCCGCGGATATAACCCACGAGCTCTGGTTCATGCTGCGAAGCCCAGCTGCGACGGGTGGCCCCGACCAAGCCCTGATAATGACCAAGCTGATCGATGGCGTTGGCCAATCGATTGAACCCCTGGGATTCGGCCAGCACCTCGAAAGGTGAAATTAAAAGAGTTGCTGAATGCTCATTTCGACATAAGGCTTCGAAGCGCTCGACGACACCGCCGGCTTTCACCAGTTCATAGTCGGTGCTTACCAGCCCATTTTCTTCCAAAAGTTGGCGCAATACGAACGCATATCCCGTTGTCAACGCGTCGACCGATAATTGTCTACCCTTCAGATTGGAGTAGGTCTTTACGTCCGGCGCACTGACGAGGCGCAGGAAGCCGTTATCTCCTCCCATGAACGCAACGAGATCAGGGTTAGCAACCGTAGGGACTTCGCCCTGTTGTTCGTCGTATGCCACGACGTTGTCGATTGCTGTCATGGCGATGTCGAACGTGCCATCGATCAGGTTGGTCAATTGAAAGACCGAGTTTGGGGTCGGTGTGAGTTTCACGGTAATCCCGTTTCGCTCGAAATAACCCTTCTCCTGCGCAACCCAGATAGGCCAATTGAACCCACCCGGAAAAACGATGACTGAGACCGATTGAAGTTTTGAGTTTGAGCCCATGTCCGGTTACCGGCGCACTCCACCAACACGTTGCTGCGCTTGCCTCCGCGCAGGACCAGATTTGGCTTATTTCTTTGCTGCACCATAAGGATAGATGAACTCGCCGGTCTTGTGCTCCGGCGGCCAAACGACGACCCACTTTTTCGGGTCGGTCAACTGACCGAGATCGTTGCCCGTCAGGTCACGCCATTGGCTGACGAGCGAACGCGGCTTTATCCACTCGCCATCGGCGCCGAACGAGACATCGCCAACCACCGTTGAAAAGCTGTGCCCGCGCATATAGTCGGCGAGTTTGCTGTGATCGAGACTCTTGGTCGCTGTCACGGCGCCAGCGAGCACTTGCCCGGTCGCATATCCGTATGGAACGAAATTATACCCGAACGGATCTATCCCTTGTCCTTTTGCCCGCGCCTTATATTTCTCGAGCACATCTTGCACGCCGGGAAAATTCAACGTCGCTACGGGAATGAACACTTCGGCATTGTTGATGTAGCCGTTCATCAACGGGCCCATGAGTATCTTTAACGGCGTCGCCAACATTCCGATCAACGTGCCGCCCATAATACTGGGAACGAGTTCCGCCTCATTGGCGGCGCGCACGAAAGCGACGCTGTCTGGTGGATAGGACGCCGCGAAAACAACATCGGGATTAGTGGCCTTGATCGCACGAACGATTGGCGACAAGTCAGTCGTCGCGGGGGGATAAAGTTGATCGTAGACAATGGTAAACCCGGCCGCCTTGGCATTGGCGCGTGCGCCATCGGTTGACGTCTTGCCGAATTCGGCGTCAACACCAACGATGGCGACCGTTTTGGGCTTTGGATTCTGAGCTTTTGCGAGCTCGAAGAACCCGCGCGAGAATTCGCGCGCAGGATCTTGGCCGTAAGGGATCATTGAAAAGTAATTTTTATAATGGGCTTGGCCATTGGCAGCGAGGCCAAGGATCCCGATCGTAGTGCGATTGTGCGACTGAAGCACGGGAAGTGCAGCCGCGATCTGATTGGTGCCGTAAGGTCCGATCAGAAGATCAACTTTATCAACGTCGATAAGTTTTGTGTAGATCGACGGTTCATTTGCCGGCGATGTTTGGTCATCGTAATAAACGAGCTCGACCGGACGACCAAGCAATCCACCGTTCGCATTGACATCGTCACGCCAGATTTCGAGCGAGACCAAAAGCTGCTTTCCGTTCGGCCCGTTAGCACCCGTCATGCCCATGCTGAAGCCGACCTTTATCGGATCGGCAGCCCAAGTAGAGTTTGCAATGACGCAGAAGAAAACCAGCGCTATGGCTTGCAGGATCGTAATACTCAGACGCCTAGACTTATGCCGCCAGCTGGAATGCTGCATTTATCCCTCCCCAATCCTTTTGTTTTATGTCTAAGCCGTCGAGAGTGCGAACTGTGCCTTTCCGCGACATCGGCGGCAAGCTTAGCCAAAGGCTAGGCTTGCTGCTCCTGGTCACGCAGCGATTTGAGCATAGAACCGCCCTGATTGGCGGGTCCGAGCGACTTGGTCGCCGCGGCGAGTTCGACCACCTTGTGTAGCTCATGCCATGTCGCACCCGCACGACGTGCGGCCAGCGCATGCATTTGCGCGGCGGGGTTGTGCTCGACGAGAAGCATTCCGAACAGAATAAGATGTGTCGTCTTGATGTCGAACACGTCGGAGTAGAAGGCGTGGGCGCGCAGACGCTCTGAAAGTCTGAGAAACTCTGGGTTGATCTCGCTCGAGAAACTAAAACGTGCGGCTGGAAGTGGCGGCAATACTCCGAAGAGCTCCACGTAGCTCTCTCGAAACTTCGCGAGATCTTCAGGCAGGTCTTTGCTCGATGGCGTCATGGCATCCTCTCTCTCCTAACGGAAAACGGGTTAAGGCAAGTTGATCACGAGCGAGCCGTCCGCTTGGGCAAATGTCGCTCAGTCGATTTTCACCTTTGCCTTGCGCACGACATCACCCCACCTTTGCGCCTCCGATTGGATAAAGGAGGAGAACTGTTCCGGCGAGCCGATCATCGGTTCAAACATATTGGGAGCGAGAATTTTCTCCTGAAACTCCGGGTCTTGGAACAGGCGCTGCACTTCAGCATTAAGGAGTTTGACAACTGCGCGCGGGGTCCCGCCGGGGGCAAACAGCCCGAACCAGGACACAGCCTCGAAACCCGCAAGCCCGCTTTCGGCAGCCGTCGGTATCTCGGGAAGTCGCGCCAGGCGTTGACGGCTGCCAACGGCGAGCAGCTTGAGTTTTCCGGCTTTCCAAGGCTCGATGGCCGAGCTCGTACTGATGAACATCATCTGAATGTGGCCGGCCATCACATCAGTGAGCGCGGGTGTGGCTCCTTTGTAATGAACGGCGACGAGTTTCACGCCCGCCATATTTTGCAGCATTTCCATGTTCAGGTGGCCGGTCGAGCCGACGCCGAACGTTCCATAGTTCAGTTCGCCCGGCCGTTGCTTTGCAAGCGCGATCAACTCCTGAAGGTTCTGGGCAGGCAGGCCCGGATTCGCCACCAATGATTGGCTGATGCTGACCAAACCGGTGATCGGCGTGAAGTCTTTCGCCGGATCGTAGGGCTGTTTGCTATAGAGCCAAGGGTTGACGACGAATGTCGCTTCCGGGCTCACCAGCAACGTGTACCCGTCGGGCGCCGACTTTGCGACGTACTCCGCACCGATTTGGTTCGAGGCGCCGGGTTTGTTCTCGACGATGACCTGCTGGCCCCAGCTCTTGCTCAATCGCTGACCGAGCACCCGCGCCAGAATATCGGTCACGCCGCCCGGCGCAGCCGTCGCCACCAAGGTGATGGGCTTGTTGGGATAGCTCTCGCCAAAGGCGGCCCCCGCCGTCACGCTGAGATAGACAGCAGCAGCCAGACACTGCGTGAGGTTCAAGGCCAGGACCGACACCTGAAGCCTCGGCCCGGGCTTTGTTACTCTGTCCACCGTGCGTGCGAGCAAGCGACCGGCCAACCACCAACGCGCAAAACGCAACATGATCGCCCCCCAAGCGACGCGACAGCACGCAACGCTTTAGCAGTTTGTCGGGTTTGCATATTCAAGGCCCAAAGAGCCCTATTGGCAACAGGGTTGTTGTTTTTATGCGATTGCGCCGGCTCGACGCCCTCATAGCTCGACAATTGCGTCGCTGGCAAAATTGCAACTGACCCTCGCAAATTTCAGCTCAGCGGAAGCGAAAGAAGGCCGCCAAACCCCGCCTCTTCAGATGGAGCCGTGGCTTGTCACGGCGGCTTTTTTTGACCTAAATCAATGCGAACTACCGGGTTAAAATCTTCACTTTCATAGCTGCAAAAATTCCCGAGCTCTTAAAATGGGAGCCAGCAATAAAAGCAAGGAGGTGGTTCATGACAACGATAGCGTCCTTCCGTAACGCAAAATACGAGACCACCTGCGGTAAATGCGGTGAACCTCTGATTGCTCCTGAATGGTCGGAATATGTGAGCGAACGGCTAGTCCTCAATCTTTGGTCCTGCGCGAAATGCGGCCATCAGTTCGAAACCGAGGCGTGCATGCCTCGCGATACCAAGGCAGATGCCGAAGCGATAACCGATTTTTTCCCAGCACTATTGGTTGGATGAATAGGATTGAAACCGCCGCGGGAGCGAAAGTCGACATCGCGCTCGTCGCGTGCCTGTCCCATGAAGGCTTGCCAAATTAGCAAGTTGCCGGGTTGCTCGGCTATCAGGAAGTTAACTCGTTGGCCCACGTCTTCAAGCGTGAATGACGCCAAAAAGATTTCTGCGCTATCATACCTCTACACCGGCGCGCGCTTCAGGATGCTGGTCGAGGAAGTGACGCAGCGCCATGAATAGTTCCTGCGCATGTTTCACACGGCCAGCGCAGAGCGCCTGGTGAATATCGTCAATAATCATGGTCCGGATGGTTTCCTCACCGCGGGGCTGCTTCAGCAAATAGTCCGCTAAGGCGGTGGCCGCGATTTCCGGAATGTGCTCGTGCTCGCTGATGGCGGCGACCTCATCTTTATCCAGTCCGCAAAAGGCGATGCAGTCCTCCAAAGAGATCATGGCATCCTCCAAAGACTATTTGTCGGCCCGGCCCTCACGCGCATCGGTCGAAGCAACAACTCGAAACCAAACCACCTCATTTCGCTTCCCGCAGTGATGCAGATCAATGGGTCAGCGGTGCTGATACGATTGTGCCAGCCGAGGGGGCTCCCCACAAAATATTAGATCCGGGTGTTCAGGGGGCCAATGTCCGTATTGGGTCGAAAGCGGACATTTGGAAATTGATCTGCTCAAACAGAAAGACCGCCGCGAGGCGGCCTCTCAAAAATCCGATCAGATGATTTGATCAGATTGCGACAGGAGCAGCGTTCTTCCGCCTCCTGCGCCAGCCCAAGAAACCGAGCAGACCGCCGCCGCTGGCAAACAGCGGTAGCGCAGCTGGCAGCGGGGTGACAGTGGAATCGGAATTGTTCGGAGCGAAATCGGCGAGTCCCGCATTGCCCGCCACCGCGACGCCTCCCAGACTGCCACGTGTCCAGAAGTTCCAGAGGAATTGGTCAGCTGATGCGAAACTCCCGACGACGGGGAGTATTGTGAGCGGTATCACAGCGGTAATATTGCTGCCGCTGATTTGGAATAGTGCAGAGATTCCCGTAGCCGTAACAAAATCTGTACCGCCCAAGACTCCGGCACCAGTCACGGTCAGGACTGAATCAAAGGTAACCCCTGGCAGTCCAACAGCCGAAAAATTTCTCGTCGACAGGCCGCGATCAATTCCCAAAACATAGGTGTCAGCAGCAGTTCCGATCGTCCCATTCAGGGTGGCTGAGAAAATTAAATTAGTTCCGCTCAGATTTAAGGAGGCGGACAAGATGTCGATGTCCGGGCTCTGGGTGCCTGTGAACGACGGAATGAAGCCGCCCGGTCCGTCGTTTACGGTAGCGGCTCTAGTGAGTTCGCTACCACACGAGAGGCATCCGAATACCAACGCTATTCGAGGCAAGCAGCGCCATGCACCGTGGACATTCATACGAATTCCTCCGTAAACACTGCACCCCAGCATAAGGAGGAACACGGTGAGGGCTGCACTAGTCCTTCCAGAATTAAACTAAAATGAAAAATGTTTTGGGAATAAACCTTGCGTCGTGGTGTGCAGCGAGGCCGGTGCAAGGAGTGGTAACGCCGCGAGGGGCAGCGCACCGGCAACATTGACCTGACCGAGACGCCACGTCGGATGTCCGCTAAGTGCCAATAGCGGACATCAAACACTGCCGCGCGCTCTCATTTCGAGGGTTACAAGCCTCGCCAATAACGTGGCCGGGTAAAGTTGACCAATTATACTTTCGATATTGCATATGCTGCGGGCAATCGGATGCACGGGAACAATGTCGCCGAATCCCGTCGACGTCAGAGTGACAAAACTCAAATAAGAGACCGAGTTGGCAAGGGCTGGATTGTCTTCGAATGTTATTCCCTTGAACGCATCGGGAACCGACAATCCGACCAATACGAACAGCGCCCCAAAGGCGACTGCGATGAGTAGATACAACAGGACCGCGCCGATAATCCGGTGGTAGGTGACGCGGCCACGCCTGAATACAGCTTGGGCAACGACCGCTCCGAGCGTGATCGCAATGGCAAACCAAGCAGCTGCTAGGATGTAAATGTTATAATGCCATGGGGGATAGAACAGGCGCAGCAAAAGGACGACGACGTTAGCGGCAAGGCAAATCGACATTACGGTAAATGCCGTAGGATCGTCAGAAATAATGAGCATCCCAGCTACAATTGCCAACAGGGTAGCAACGACGAAGCCTTGAAACGCAAAGATGCCCATTGCCTGAAGCGGCGAAAATACAAACATTTCGAGCGCAAGAAATATAGCCAGCAGCGTAAGCAGCTGGTCAGTATATTTTCGCCGTACTCGGCGTATCTTGCTTATGGGGTCCACGACTAGGTTCGGCGTGTTAGTGAATACTCATCATAGTGTCGTGCGAATACGCTGCGGCCCGATGTTCGTTCGGCGTGCTTGCATTCTTGCTTGCAGACTGTTGCTGCTTGGCTAGTTGTACACTCTGCTGCTTAGGCGCGATTGTTTCCTGTGCGTAAGCCATACTGGACGTTTGCGTGGCCTGCCTGTCCTTTTCGGCCGCGAAGTTGGAAATCGTCATCAATGTTAGCAACTCTGGTCGCGCTTCGGCTTTCGGCAGTCCCACTAGCTGTGACGTTTTAATTGGTGAGCCAACATCTGGGAGTTGGTGACTAGACAGCATTAAAAGCGCTAGAAGCGCCGTTCCTGCAGTTACAAAGTATGTAAAGATCGGCATGCGCTCGATAACCGCAGCACATTTTTTGGCTCGGAAATACTGAGCGTGCGTATCGCAGAGCTACACGAACGTATAAACGCGGTCTGCTGTTGGGGATCCAGTATTTTGTCACGCCATGATGATGCTCGGAAACGCGCACGACAACGGGGCACGTTCGCGAATATAGTCGGGGAAACTTCCCAGTAG
This sequence comes from uncultured Alphaproteobacteria bacterium, assembly GCA_963810585.1. GTDB lineage: Bacteria > Pseudomonadota > Alphaproteobacteria > Rhizobiales > Xanthobacteraceae > Pseudolabrys. The sequence goes on along the minus strand of CAWENV010000001.1, from coordinate 1,864,360 downwards.
GAGGGCTTAGAGATGACAATAACGGTCTTGCTAATGTCGATATTGACCGGACAAAACCATACTGTTGTCGCTGAGTATGACACCCCACAGGCTTGCGAAGCCGCGGCACAAGCACACCAGAAAATCCTTTTGGGGAACGATATCAGGGCGGTCTATAGCTGTTCTCTTAAAGCTGGCTCACGCTAACGAACGGTCTACCGGTACTTGTGCCGCCACTGACGCGGCGGGCTCCCGCTCGTGCTGTCATGTCCGGCTTTGGGTCAAAAACGGACATTTCGCAGCGCAAAGGTTCATGTCCGCTAGATACCAATAGCGGATGGTTCGAACGCTAAAATCTGGTTACCTGAGTGTAGCGAATTTTCATTCAAGTTTTAGGTAAGCCCAAAACTTTTGCCACTACTACATTCGACGATAGATAGCTCAAATTTATAGAAGTGCGTCGCATGGACCCTGCAGAGCAAGGCGTTACACTGGCCGAGCATTTCCGCGCCTTGGCCGATAACTTTCATCATAGAGCGCGCGGCACAAACGACCCTATCCACAAAGCGGAATGTGAGCGGTTGGCTGGTTGCTATGGGCAGTTGGCCGTGCGCTCAAACTCATCACCGCAGCAATTTTGCAAGTTCGATAAATAAAATGACAGAAAAACGGAACGACTATCGGAAGCCGGTTTTAAAGTCCGGCTTCATTATTCTCAGTGATAAAGCACCCAGGATAGAGTGCACCGTCAGAAATCTTTCTGACACCGGCGCGTCGTTAAAAATGTCAACCACGGTCGGCATACCGGGAAACTTTGAGGCCATCATCAACGGAGTGCGCCACCTTTGCCGCACAACGTGGCGAACAGACACGAAGCTCGGGGTAATGTTTAAGACGCCTGCATAGCGTGTATTGAGACTAGTAATGTCCGCTTTGGATCATTAGCGGACATTGAGTCGTCAAATCGCGATATCCGCTTAACCATTGAAAGCGGAAGTCAGCGGGAAACGCGCGCCACCGCTTGCCTCAACAAGCGGTGGGGCTTTTCGCCAATCGACAAGAAGTTCGGACGACGAGGCTACTCTCCACGTCCAACTGTTCGTGCCATGCTGTCTATGCAGGGAGCGCTGAGTGCAGTGAGGTGAGATTGCAAGCAAGCTTCAATTCTGCCGCTGCCGGGTTGCACATCGCCGCACATCGTTCTGATATCGCCACGGCATTCGCTCGCGATAGCCGCCGCCCCGACCAGTATGGCCTGGCACGGCTGCGTGAGGTCCGCTAGATGCGAGTTAAGGCAGGACCTGATGCTGCCCGCACCCGGCGACACGTCTCCACACGCCGCTTTGATATCAGCGGCGCATTCCCTTGCGACCTCACGTTGTTGCGCTAGCGTGACTGTTGTCGAGAGCAACACGATGGCACCCATTGCAAAAATGATCTTTTGCATAGCTATTCTCCGAATGGTTTGACCAACTGCGTGCAGTACCCAAGGGCAGACGTTCAGTCCTTGGCATGCTCATGTCGACTGGAGCGCGGTGGTTGATCAGCCAAACCAACTATCACACGCTACCTGCGAGCGGCCCTACGGCCTTATTCAATGATGCTGATCGCGCGATCAGAACTGCCACCATTGTCTGTCGCCATACCCATAGGATGGCTGCTGATAATTGCGATACCGGTTGGACGGCTGATACGCGTACTCACCGTAGCCATACTGCCGGTACGTTCCATACCCATTGCGATATTGACCGTAGGGTGCGGCGGTTGCGTAGTACCCACGCCGATACGCGCGTCGATGTACCCTGCGATTAACGCCCGCAACGCTTCCCGGAGTTAGGGGACGACCAATCTCCGCTAAGGCGCTGTCCACCGACAACGCCAGATTTCTTTCGGGCAACAAACGAACCGAGAGCGGAGTTGTACACAGAGCGCAGGCGACGAGTGCTGTGGCCACAACGTTTACTGTTTTCGGCATCACGACCTCCTAGGTATGACACCTCCCAGGACCCGCTTATTTTGAAAGTTTGCACCCGAAGACAAACGTCGCGCAATTGACCTTAGGGGCACACAATTGGGTCAGTCATTATGACACTGTCTAATTGCTGTATCTGATTTAAAACAAATATTCCGCGCGACGCCACGATACCCGCTAAGTGCCATAAGCGGACATTCAGCGCCCGGGTACCTCAATGCAGTGTCGTAACGACATGGGACAGATTGCGGACAATCATGAGCCGCAATTGAAACGCATCGCGGCAGCGGGAGCCTGATCCTCAAACTGGTGTCAGCAATGGCGATTGATGCAGGCGCAGTTGCTCTTTGCCTTGCGTGGACGCGCTCCGTAATGGGGGATAAATGCAGTGCAGTTCGGCGGGATCGATCTGCCACTCGCCGTTCTCGTCTTTAGTGATTGAAATCTCGAGCGGTGGAAAAAGAAACACTTCACCACCATTTTACAAACAAATCGCCAAGTCCAGCCGGCACATCCATGGTTGATGTCCGCTTTGGGTCACTAGCGGACATTTGCAGCGCACAAGCCAATGTCCGATTTGTGCCAATAGCGGACATCGCTGGCTTGACAGTGCTCTACGAACTCAAATATCCGGCGTTGCGAAACCAGCGCACGGCGTCCTGAATTCCCTCTACGTAAGGCCTCGGACGGTATGAGAGTTCCTTCTCGGCCTTGGTCGATACGAAGAACATTCGCTGTTTCGCCATGTAAACTCCATCCCGCGTCGCAAAGGGCTCGCGTCCGGTAAGGTTGGCTGCGGCTTCAGCGAAAAACGCAACCGGGATGAGAGCGCGCCATGGGAGTCGAACCCGCGGCGCGCGGCGACCGACCAACCCAGCAATATCCCTCAGCATCTGCGAGAACAAAACATTTGCCCCGCCGAGAATATATCGCTCGCCGATCTTGCCATGCTGCAAAGCCGCGAGATGGCCGCTTGCCACGTCATCCACATGTACGAGGTTAAGTCCCGTATCGATGAACGCCGGGATGCGGCCCTTCGCGGCTTCGATGATGATCCTGCCGGTTGGCGTAGGGCGCACGTCGCGCGAACCGAGTGGCGTCGAAGGATTGACGATGACAGCGGCGAGCCCCCGTTCCGTCACCATGGCCTCTACCAATCGTTCCGCCGCGATCTTGCTTCGCTTGTAGGCGCCGACGCCCTGGTTCTCGCGCAGAGGAATAGTCTCATCTGCTCCCGCTCCATCAGATCGTAAAGCGATGGTCGCCACGCTGCTGGTGTAGATGACACGCTCGACACCGGCACGCATCGCCTCTTCCATGAGGTTGCGGGTCCCTTCGACGTTGGTGGCAAAAATCTCGCTCGATTTGCGAGCCCACAAGCGATAATCGGCCGCTACGTGAAAGACGTAGCGCATGCCGGCGATCGCACGCTCGACGGATTTTCGGTCGCGAAGATCACCCTCGATAAACTCTAGGTCTATCCCAGCGAGGTGAGCGCGTGGACTTGTACCACGAACCAGCGCCCGCACCGAAAAGCCTGCCTCGACTAGTTTGCGCGCGACGGCCGAGCCAACGAAGCCGCTTGCTCCGGTGACAAGAATCTTTTCCTTATTGCCCATGCGGACTGCCGTGTCCGACTTGTTACGGTCGGGTGTTTATCTTAGCTGCGGCCGGCAGTGCGAGCTTATGGTAGCGATGGCTCATTGCCTAGCGTTACAAGCGTGGAGGTATTTCTATTGTGACTAACGTTGAGGTATTTCCATCGCGGCATGAAAGTTGCTTTATAGATTTGGCGCGCGGGGGCAGCAATGAACCGGTATGAACGCGGTTCACGAGCCTCCCATTTGTCGGGGGCTCGAGAATGCAGCATTCCGTTCCGTCAATGCGTCGGGACACCACAAGCCATGCCCAGCCGGCTTCTTTGGACAATAAGGCCGCTTCAGCAGATCGCTCCATCATCGCTCTTGTAGGGCTAGCTTTTGAAGCGCGCATTGCGTCCGGGCCAGGAGTAGTTGTCGTCTGCCGTAATACTGAACGCAAGATTGCCTCGTCGCTTAATGATGCCATTAAAAGGGGATGCCGGAGCATCATCAGCTTCGGAGTGGCTGGCGGCCTGGCTCCGCATTTGCTTCCGGGCAATTGGGTTGTCGCATCATCGGTCATAGATGCGCACCAAACTCATCCGACCGACAAGATCTGGTCGGAGAAAATGTTGAAAATGATCCCAGGGGCAAGCCACGCGCCCATCGTGGGCGCCGATGCCGTGATCACCCATCCTGTTGCCAAACGGCGAATGCACGCCACCACGGGCGCCGCGGTTGTTGACATGGAATCTCATCTCGCTGCGCGGCTCGCGTTGGCCCACGGGCTGAATTTCGCGGCGGTCAGGGTGGTCATCGATCCTGCCCACCGAATCGTGCCGGCCGCCGCACTTGCGGGCATGCTCCCGGGTGGGCGAACGAACTTGGCAGCAGTCATGCTCGATTTGATGGTGCGTCCTTCCCAACTACCCGAGCTGCTCAAGATCGCGGTTGACGCCTATGCTGCGCGCCGCGCACTACTTCGCGTCGGTCAGATGTTGGGTCCGGGTTTCGGTCTGTTCGACTTAGACGCGATATAAGTCGTCGAAAGATTCTCATCCAGATCCGCCTAATACTTCCGCATGTCTGGTGAATTTGGGGTTCAGCCAAGCTGTATCGATAAATTGGTGCAATAATGAGCACTTCGAAATTCAATACAATTTTCTTGCAACCAACTAACTAACTAACTAACCGGCGGCTTAAACCAGCATACTGATCCACGTCCGCTTTGCGCCAATAGCGGACATACCGTCACGTCCGAGCGACGTCCGCATTATCTCGAAAGGCCGGACATGCCGATGAGCCCGCGCAATCGTTCCGTGCGCCCAACACGCTCAGTCACCGCATTGCGCCAAGCGCCTCACGAACACGAGTGATCACGCTTTCCCAATCGTCTATGCGTGGTTGGCGAAACAATCGCACGGTTGGATACCAAGGACTATCGTCCCTATCGAGCAGCCAGCGCCAATCAGGGATATGGGTCACCAATATCCAAACCGGTTTTCCCATCGCGCCGGCGAGATGAGCGACGCTGGTGTCCACCGAGATGACGAGATCCAACTCTGATATAAGCGCCGCAGTATCGGCAAAATCTCGTAATTCATCGCCGAAATTCAGAATGTCGCTGCGTTCCTTGAGTAACGCCGTGTCCGTGCTACGAACGTCTTTCTGCAAACTCACGAACGTTGCTTCGGCCTCTAAAAGCGGCAAAAGGCTGCGTAAGTCGATCGAGCGTTCCCGATCCCTTGTGTTGGTTGTACTGCCTGACCAGGCAATGCCGATTCTGGGACGATCTCTTACCCCAAGCCGAGTGTCCCAATTCCTCGCGCTTTGCTCCGACGCTTGCAGATAGGGAGCCCCTGACGGAATAGTCTCAAGTCGCGTCCCGAATGCTAGGGGCAGACTGAGCAACGGACAGTGGACGTCAAAATTCGGTAGAGCCTCGCCCCTGCATATAACCTGCGCCGCGCCAGCAAAGTCACTCATCAGTTTTAAGAGCGGCCGCTCAACCTCAAAGATCACATGGGAAGCACGCGTAGTGACGAGAGGCACGTAGCGGCAAAATTGAATTGCATCTCCGAGCCCCTGTTCACTGTGAACCAGGATGGTTTTGTCACCAATTGCGTCCTCGCCGAGCCAAAGCGGCTGAAGAAATTTATGTTTGGAGAGGGATGACGTATCTCTCTTCCATCGCCACTCATATTTGACCCACCCACTACTGAAATCCCCCGTGAGGAGCCGCAGCAAGGCCTCATTCCAATGAGCCTCGGCATAATCCGGCCACAGGGAAACAGCGCGCTCGTAGCTCGCAAGCGCCTCGTCCATTCGCTTCAACGAAGTCAAGGTATGGCCGCGATTGTAATGCACCTCAGCATCGTCCGGTCGCACCATGAGCGCATGGTCATAGCTGACCAATGCCTCATCAAATCTCTTCAAGCCATTCAGAACGCTGCCGCGGGTGGAGAGCGCCTGAGCAAGTTGCGGCTGTAAGGCAAGCGCGCGGTCGCAGCTCACCAGCGCCTCATCGAATTGTCCCAACTCGCGAAGAACACCGCCGCGATTGTTCAGCGCCTCGGCAAAGCTCGGCCGTAAGACGAGCGCGCGATCATAGCTTGCCAGCGCCTCGTCAAATCGCTTCAACCGCTCCAGCGCGATGCCGCGATTGAAGCACGCTTCGGCGTAATCCGGCCGCAAGGCGGTCGAGCGATCGAAACTCGCCAGCGCTTCTTCGGGCCGGTCGAGGGCAACAAGTGCAGCACCGCGATAGTTGTGGGCCTCGGAAAATTTTGACTTTAGCTTGATGGCGCGATCGAAGTTTTCGAGCGCCTCCTGGTGGCGGTTGAGCGCGTTGAGAACAAGGCCATAGTTCAACAGGATCTGCGGCGATGGTGTTCGTGAGCGCATGGCATTCGCAAGCAGCTGAAGCGCCTCATCGAGCCGGCCCTGTGCAAATTTTATAAGCCCCAGCATGTGCAGGGCATCGAAATGATCCGGCCTAACCGATAGGATGGCCGCATAGAGTTGCCCTGCTTCGGCAAGTTGCCCCTGCTGATGCAGCTGGAGAGCCTGCGCGTACGTTTGCGGTACGTTGACTAGCTTGATGTTGGGCAGAAGCGACGGCGCCATAGCGGCAAGGACCCTCACCAACACGTAAAATAACTATCCTGAGTCGTCCAGACCGGAATATCGGCTTCGGGGCCGATCTAAAATGCTCTCGCTGCTTTTTTCATGCCTCGTCGACCTTACTGGACAAAACAAATTTAGGTCCGTCCGATCGACCACCTGCGGCTACCGCTTGATTGTCCGCTTTGGGTCATTACGGACATAGCGCCCGTCAATGGCCACGTCCGCTTTACCCCTGAAAGCGGCCACTCGCGGCCGCGACTGAACTGTCCGCTAAGTGCCAATAGCGTACATGGCAGCGACCTCCCCGATGCCTGCGCTACGCAAGCACCCGTACTCGCCCCGTCGCGATCTCGTAAACTGCCCCGACAACCTTTATACGGCCCTCTGCGATTCGCGCCTGCCCTTCGGGCGTCTCGCGGAACTGACGCATGGACCAACGAACATTGGCCTCGACGGCGCGCTCAAGCTTTTGCTGAGGCGGAAGACGCGAGTCGATCTCCTCGAGGCCCGGAAGCATATTCTCAAGCAAGAGCTGGATGCGTGAACCCTCTTGCGCGCCTTCGAATTTCGCCGCGAGCGCCGCCTGCACGGCGCCGCAGCTTTCATGTCCGAGTACCATGAATAGTTGAGTCTTAAGGTGCGCTCCCGCGTACTGAAGGCTGCCCCAGACCTCAGGTGAGACAACGTTACCCGCTACACGTATGACGAACAGGTCACCGAATTCCGCATCGAAAATCAACTCTGGCGGCACCCGGGAGTCGCTGCAACCCAAAATGGCTGCAAATGGGTGTTGGCCCTCGACGAGATCGGGAAGCATTTTGATAGGCATCTGCGTAAAGCGCGGCTCGCCACGCAGAAAGCGCGCGTTGCCCTCCATCAAGCGCGAGAGCGCCTCGTCTGCGTCGACCGGGCCGTTATCGTCTTTACGGACAATCATCGTTCCTCAAAGCATATTCCTTTTTCGGCGCTGTGGCTCTGACGGCTTATTGTCTTTGGTTTGAAGGGTCGGATCGCGTGAAGCAGATGCTTAGGGTCAAAAGCGGACATGGCGCGGATCTACAAAACGAAAAGGCCGCCTCGCGGCGGCCTCTCCGAACGGGGACCATGTTTTGATCGGTTTCAATCGAATTGGCCGCTACAACAAGGCGCAATCACGAGAAGTTTTGCTCTGCCTCTCATTCATATTGCGCGCAAGTGGTTCCATTCCATCGTAAACACCTGCGAGCATGACGTTTTGCGGCCCTGGCCACGCAGACGCCATTAACGCGTGTCATGCCCACTCCGCACGCGGCCAAGACTTGCGTGATCATGCTGTTCGGCTGCTGGATGTGCGAGAGTGGCATCGCCTGTGCGGATGACAACGCGAAGGCCAAAGCAAACGCAATTGAGACTACTCGGAACATGGGACGCCTCCTCCAAAGGATGGGGTTTCCTTTCATGCTGCCGCCGAACCCGATTATCTGACAATTGGCCTTAAGGGCACCAATGTCGGATTTGGGTAAGCAGCAGACAATAGTCGCGATTGTCCAAATGTCCGCTTTGTCCCAATAGCGGACATCATTCAACTAACGGGTCGATGCCATCAGCTGGGGTGCGGTTGTACAGGACGGTCACGAGAATGTTGCCCGGTTCCGACGTTGCATCGGTGCGGTAGGACGCGACCTCGCCGGTGACACCGCTGGTATATTCCGCGACGATTTCTCCGAACGCATTGCGCTGAACGGCGACCCTTTGTCCGGCTTCGACTTTGTCATTTAGCTTTACCAACAGCTCAACGAAGCCACCACGGGTAGCGAGCACGGGGTGAGCGTTGTTGCCGACAAAGACACCTGTGTCCTTACCGGTGCGCCCCATCGGGCCGGCGATGATCCGATGATGCTTGAGTACGTTCATCGTCCCTTCAACGAATAACGGGATCATGGCGTGATCCAAAATACGCGCCGCGCCGATTTCCGGTGTGAATGCAGGGATGCCGGCATCGATAAACGCATTGGCCAGTACACCAGGGTAAGCGGCGTTGTCGAAAATCTGATCAATAGGAAACAGCTCCGCCATCGCGCGGACTTCCGGCAAGTCCATTCGCGCAATATGGAGCGCCGTCATGTCAATTCCGGTCGTCGAGGTATGGAAGTCGATTGCGTAGTCGGCATTGGGCTTGAACAACCTGTTGAACAGAATCCCCGCGTGCCGGGATGGCGCCGAGAGACCGTTCTCATTTCCCGGCCACTCGCGATTAAGGTCGATCAAGTCAATGCCTCGCCCTGAGTTTGGCCACCTGCGCGCCATGCCCTCCATGGCCGGGCGTGAGACATCAAAAACGGCCATAACCGCGCCGGACATTTCAACCGGATTAAGAAGGTCCATGACGGTCTGTATCGTGCGAACCGTACTGATCTCATCGCCGTGCACACCGCTAACGAGCGCGATGCGTTTGCCCGGTCTCGTGCCCTTCGCGATCATTGTGGACACATGCCAGTGTTGCCCTGTCGCCGTCTCCACGCCCTGAAAAAAGAAGGGGTGCTTTTTGCCGGATTCCAAATCATCGATGTTAAGCGTGCTGATGACCTTTTTTCCGTCAATAGTGTCACCCGTAAAAACCGTTCCTCGCGATGCAATTGCTGCCTGCGCACTCGCAGGATCAATGTCAGCTGCGAGTGCAGCCGAGACCCCAATGGCGGCGGTTATAAAATGACGGCGATCGAGGCCGTCGCATCCTGGATCGTCAGACATCATGTGGATCCTTTCATGTTGAGTGCGCCGCGGTGTGCTCGCACAGTGCTCAATTGCGTAATCTTTGTGACGCCAGAGTGCTCAATGGACCGCACATATACGTTAAACAGCGGTCCGATTTGCGCGAGTCCGCTTTGGGTTCATTAGCGGACACGATGTCCGCGAATTGGGATGTCTGGCTCACCCTTCGAAAGCGGACATTGACTGGCGGCACTTTTGAAATCGAGGTGCCGGCCTCGCACAAAGTAACCTTTAAACGTCAAAGGTACTTTTGGTCCCGCACCTTTCTGTAATTTATTGAAATACAAAGAACGTGCAACATCTCTCGACCGCACCACCCAAAAAATAGGGCGCTGCCGCTTTTGGCATGTTTCAATCCATATTCCGATGGCTATTGAGTCGGCACTTCATAGAGCGAACACCACTTAGGTTTGGCGTGCGCGGGCACTTTCGGAGAGCAATTAATTTTGCAGGACTGTGTCAGGCATTCCATCAGTGCGCCGTTGTCGGCGGTCGCGTCCGGAGGGGCCGCCGCAGCGGCGGCTGGAGACATATTTCCTCTGTTGGGTGTAACGCGAGGGGCGGCCTGTTGGGGAGCGCTCTGTTGGGGAATGGGCAGTGCTGCCGCCGGAGGCGGGGGATCGTCGTCCCGCTGAAACCATCCACCTGATGTCGTGCATCCGGTGAGGCCGACCAGTAGCGCTATAACTGCGACTCTCATGCGCTTTTAGAACACAGAACGAACAAGCAAGGCAGGATTTTTTGCAGAATTTTTTGAGAATAGATGTGGTGGGGCAGAGGTCGACAACAACATAGTCCCGATCCTATTACCGGCGGCCGGATGGTCCGCACCTGAAAGCGCGGGTCAGGCTTACCAACCGCAAGTCCGCTTTGTGCCTGTAGCCGACATCGGCACTTCGTCGGCTCGCCCGCGTGGCGAGATTGGAACGATGAGGCCTGATTCCTTGCAGGTTACTGCTAAAACCGACTGTCTGGCAATTGACCTTTGGGTCACCGATGTCCGCTGTGGCTTAAAACAGAAAGACCGCATCGCGGCGGTCTCTCCGAAATCAAGTTGTTGTTTTGATCACGCAGCGATTGCTGCTGCTTTCTTTTTCCTGCGCCGCGAAGCAGACCCGACGCGCCGAGGCCGGTGGCGAAGAGCGACAGGGCACCCGGGAGCGGAGTAGTCGCATTATCAGCAACACCGATCGTCTGGATGCCGGACCGACGTGGCCCAGCATCGCTCACGAAACAGTTCGAGATGAAGCAGGCGCTGATCCCAAAACTCTCCCCGAGTCCGTTGTTTGTGTACCCGAAGGCGACCGTCGTATCCCCGAACACCGTTCCGTTGACGCCAAACCCGCTGACCGGAAGCGAAAACGTGTAATCGAACAGCAACGCGGTCGAAGTCGCCGACAAGCTCGCGCCGTTAAGAAAGAGAACGGAGTCGCTCGGTGTCTGCGGATAGACTGGCACCGGAAAGCCGATCGCGGTGACGGCCAAGTTCCAGTCGGTAATATTGGCGGCGGTCAGAACCCCAAGATGACCGTCAGTGGTGATGGTCCCGGTCAGATTATATACGCCGTCGGTATCGTTGAGATTGTACGTTGTGGCCAAGGCCGGATAAATTCCGACCGCCCCAACAACTGCGAGCGCAAACAGAAATTTTAGTTTCATTACAAGGTCCAACGCCGCCAAGCCACCGGGGACAAATCCTACGTTCAGATTCGCGGTGCACCCGACAATTGTACTAAGGCTAACTCAAAATCGGCGGCTGTTTGTGTTCGCATGCCTTTTGAGTTCATCGCTGCGAAGTGCCGTTGGCGGTTTCCGCAATGAGGCCGTCGAAGTTGCTGAGTATGTTCAAAAGCCCGCCTGCTTCCTTCGCGTACTCCGCGTCGGTCAACAGACCAGAGGCAAGCTGTGCTTTGAGGGCTTCGTGGACGCTTTTCACGCGGTTCACCGTGCCGCCCAATGGCCCAATGCTGCCAGCAGTTGCTGCGAGGGCGACAGAAATTCTCATTTCCAGTTCGATGGCTACGTCGCTTGCCTTCATCTGCCTGCGCCGTGTTCCGGTATAATGGTTGGGTGTTGAAGGCTCTGTGCGTCCTGCACCATCATCTCAAACAGGTCGCTGCCCAGTTCGGCCTCGTTCGCGCCGATGGCTTTCGCGTGCAGGCGCAGCAATGACCTGGTCCTTGGTGAAAATAGAAATACGTCGTTGTTTTTGGTCATGCCGCCGTCTCTTAAAAACTGCGAAGCCGCCGTTGTGGCTTGCCAACGGCTTCGCTAGTGGCAAGGCAAACACATTATTTTCGTAATTTTGATTGCTGTATATAAAGACGGGACCGCCTCAGTCTTGTGATTTCAAGCCAAAATCTTGTTCCGCACACCAGCGGACGCTGGAAATCCGATTGATGTCGGCTTTGTCCCGGAAGCTGACATTTGCGGGTGCAGTTGGAATGTCCGCTAAGTGCCAATAGCGGACATCGACCACGTCAACAAAAAACCATCGGCTATTCGCCCGAGAACTTCTGGCCACAGCCACAAACAAAGTTAGTTAGGCGGGCTTGCTTCCGCTTCCTGCGCCAGCCGACCAGACCCAACGCGCCGAGCCCAGTGGCGAAGAGCGGGAGAGCGGCTGGAAGTGGTGTTTCGCTAGTTGAACTTTCAACTATTGAGAGGCCGCCATTGAACGGAGCGTTGACGTTGTTGCTAGCCATTGTGAGCAGCGCGTAACCATTGATGTCAGAGAAAATATTAAATTCTGCTGGCGAAACCGGATTAGTAGGGTCAGCTGCATAATAATCAGGACCCGCGGCGGTGAAAACAATGCCGCCGTTAGTTAAGCCAAATGGCGCACTCCCGCCTGCCGTAGTGATCACATTGTCCCATCCAAAATAACCGTTGTTATTGTTAGCCGGGAGCAAACCGATAATGTTGTAAGTCGTGGCAGGCGATCCCTCAGAGACGGTGCCAGTGATGCCAGTGACAATATAATTGGTACCGTCAAAGGTGGCGGTGAGTATCGCCGAAACGTTGAAGGGACCACAGCATCCATTGTTAGGTAACACGGTATTTGTGAACGTGAGACCGAACGTCGCCGCATTAGCAGGCAACGCCCCAAGATTTACACCAAAGCTGACAACTACTGCGGCCAACGCGACTAGCGTTCGATTCATTTTGTCGACCTCAAAAAAATACTGACGGCTCAAGGCGGTCAGCGATCGGATGCCACATTGGCATGCTTAAAGCCTAGCAACGGCTTCGTCTTGTGATTTCCAGCCAGAGCTGTGGCAATTTGTGCCACAGCAATGCACAGCATTTCCCTTGTGGGCAACCGCGGACAAGATTTTGTCCGCTAATAGTAGGCGCGAGTTCCTCAGGTCCGCTTTGGGTCATTAGCGGACATGTGCAGTGCACTAGGCGATGTCTACTAAGTGCCAGTAGCGGACATTCATGAACTGACCTGCCAAACGGAAAGACCGCCTCGCTGCGGCCTCTCCAAACTCCGGTCAACTATTTTGATCAGGCAATGGCAGCAGCCTTCCGCTTCCTGCTCCATCCGAGCAAACCCAGCGCGCCGAGCGCGGTGGCGAAGAGTGGGATTGCGGCGGGGATTCGAGTAATTTCCGTTACTGTGAATGAGAGCATTGGCAGGATTGGTGACGTATACAATAGAAACGAGGTAATTGCCGCGATCCAAGCGATTGTGAATAAAAAACCGAAGGCGAGAGCAACGAACGGACCGTATTTTCGCACGTGTAACATTGTCTGATCACCTGTTCTTCTGCACGGACGCGGTTAAAGTAGCGGAGCCGCCGTTGTGGCTTGCCGACGACCCCGCTGGTGCCAAGCATTCGCGCCCAACACTACGCTTTACAATTTTGATTGCTGTAAACGGCCGCATCGGCCCGGTCTTGTGATTGCAGGCCAAAGTCTTGTTCAGCGGCACACGGCGCCCCTTGAATTATTTCAATCAACGCATTCGTGGTTTTACTTCTGGCCACTGCGAACACCTGTCGAAGCGCCGACGCTCGTCGCGTTCACGGTCGCGGTGATGCAGCTTCCACAATGAGGCCGTCGAAGTTGGCGAGTATGTTCAGAAGCTCGCGAGCCTTCCTTGCGTATTGCTTGTCGGGGAAACGACTAGAAGCACGCTGCGCCTTGAGGGCTTTGTGAATGTGCTTCAAGCGTTTAGCTGTGCCGCCCAATGGCCCGGTGCTGCCAGCGGTTGCTTTGAGCGCGGTGGCAAGTCGCATGTCCAGCTCGGTTGTCATGTCGCTTGCTCCGGTTTTCTTATGCGGGGATCACATCGTGGCGCTGCCCGAAGGCCGCGCTGCCTCGCTTCACTGTTTGAGTTTTTTTGCCGCCATTTGCAGGGCGTACCAGCCCGCCATGAACGCGGCGACGGCGATGGCAAATTCCAGAAGCGCGTAGAGAAGGTGGGTCATGCTGCTTTACAACATGGCAGCACCGGCCCGGTCTTGTGATTTCAAGCCAAAGGCTTGTTCGATTTTTTTATTACAGCCTCACCAGCAGTGAAAGACGACACAACGGGCATCTTAAAATGGCATGGTGATATCACGTGACCCACCGGTGGAGCAGGTGCCGCCGCAAGGGCGACCCGTTTATAGAACCCCCCGCAAACAACAATCCCGCCAAAAGTTATCTACGGAATTCTAGGCGGTATTATTAGGGGATTTTAGGCTCACGATTTGATGTCCGCTTTGGCAATAACGGACTTAGGCAGTGAGAGACGCGCGACTTTTTTTGCCACTGGTGGTGTTATGCGTTAAGCTCGATTTGCTTGTGTTAAATTTAATTGATCGCCGTGCTTTGGCCCGTTCGTTTCGCGGATTTGTCCCGGTCCATCGGTGAAATGCGTGTGTAAAGTTTGCGACTTCTGAATATCCCAGAAGCCAAGCAATTTCTGAAATCGACATGTCGCTCTCGGCCAAATAGCGACGCGCTAAGTTTGACCGTAAGCCATCTAAAATCTTACTAAATGAATGCCCCTCAGACGCAAGCCTCCGGGCCAGCGTTCTTCCACCCATGCCAAGTTCCGTAGCAACCGCATTGAAATGCATTTCGCCGTGCGGTAAAAGCGCTGCAATTGCATTCTCAACTTTCACCTTCAATGGACTGGTCTTCTTTCCCAGACGCACAAGCGTTTCTTTGCATAAACGCACGCACAGCTGATCGAGGTAGGGATCAGCCGTTACGATCGGGTACTCTCCACTTCCCCTGCTAAAAACAATTTCATCAACATCTGCACCGGTTTTGACGGCACAACGAAGCAATTTCTCGATCTCCGAAGCCTGCTTTCTTCTGTTGTGCGCAATCCGGATTTCTATCGGTTTCAAATTGGTGCCGATCAACTTTCGGCAGATACGCACAATTGATGCCATCCAAAACTCAATCTGGTGTACGTCGCTGTGGCGCGCAACACCTGAATAGTGCAGGCGCAAGCGAAGAAACTCTCCTTTCTTCACTTCCAAATCAACGCCTTCGTTAGCAACATCGCTGTATCGTGCTACTCTCAGCAAAGAGCCAAGCAAAGTTTCGGCCGAAGCAATAACGTAATACAGCAGACCAATTTCGCGCAGATCGTAAGAATAGGCTAAGCGAAACCCCAATAGTGGATCGCTGATTGCGTTTGCGACCAAGTCGACGAACTTTATTTGATTTTGTACAGCCAGCGGAATGTCTTTGTTTTTTATTTCGCGAGGCGTGAGGTGCGCCTGTCGTAACAATGCGTCAACATCAACCCCCTCTTTCCGGCCGCGTTCGTAAGCGAGACGTGAAAGCAAACCGCCACACCGCAACGCGGCAATCTTTTTCAGGGCAGACTGTGACATTGGACTACTTTCATAGTGCGCTAGGCTTCGCCGGTCCAGACGCGTTGGCAAAACTCATAGCTGCTCATGCACCTGAGGTCCATTTTGGGTCAAAAGCAGACATAAGCAGCGCTCAAGCCCGTGTCCGCTAAGTGCCAATAGCAGACATTCAGCACGACCAGTAAGGCCGAGTAGCGGATCTCAAGGCGCGGTGGGCATTCGGCCATTCCTATTGCGGAAGTGCTCGAGTATGAACACGCGGAGCGCCGAAGATCGATTATTCGGCTGACGCGTATCGTCTATTCCGGCGACCAATTTCGACAGTGTCGCCCGCTGGGCACGCGCGATTTCCCTCAGGTCACTCCAGAAGGCATCTTCAAGGCTCACGCTGGTCTTATGTCCGTCGATCGTGATGGAACGTTTGACAATAGAGGATTTCATCAGGCACCTCCGAAGCCCCCCGTATCCAAATACAGTGATTCGGAAACGCGACGGAGTTAGTTTGATACCGCTGCGCGGCGTCAAATGCTAAAACTGTGGCTCGAAATGACAAGACCGAACAGGGCCAATTGTTTTAAGGCAGCGATAAAAATAGCAACAGGAGCCTGCCACGAAAACCGAGAAAGATATCCCTGCGCTTTTAGAATTGTTGAAAATGGAAGCCGCGCGATGGCCATATCCCGGATCTGGCGAGGTTTCAGAGAGCGACTTATTCCGCCGCGATCAAACCTTACTTGAAATGTGGCCGGAAGCCTGCCGACGCACCGGCGCCGGACGGCGTGAATTTCCGCTAGGAATAATCAAACTCTGGAAACAAAGATTGGGCCGGGCGAATTGAAGGTCTGCGCGGCACCGTCCCGGGACCCGGAATACAACCAGAGCCGGATGTCCGTTCTGGGTCATTAGCGGCCATTACCGCTGGCGTGCTCTATGTCCGACTTACCCCCTGAAGCCGGCGCGGATCGGTAGCTCCGCGTTGTCCGCTAAGTGCCAACAGCGGACATCGTCTCTGTCCAAACAGAAGGACCAGGTCGCGGCGGTCTCTCCGAATTTCAATCAGGTATTTTGATAAGGCTGCGAGTGTCTCTGTTTTCTTTCCTGCGCCCGCAGAAATACTATACGGGACGCTGCCGGCTAGTATTCCTCATCTCGTTACCGCTTCGACCGAGGCCTAGGACTCGCGTCCCGCATCCATGTAACGAGAACATTTTTCGCAAGATTCTGATCGATATACGGACCTATTAGCTTTTTGAACGCGAAAGCGGCTTGCTCATATTCGAGATCGCAGCCCTCCGCACGTTTTTTTGGCAGGTATCCTTTCTCTACAACGTCAGCAAACAATTTTTGGTCAGCACCATACGCAATGCACAACACGTTAAAAAAACGCTGCGCCGGGATCCCGTGCTCGTCGGCGTATTTGGTAAGAGGGACCTGGGGGCTCAAAACATCAGCTTTATATTGATAGGCAGAGCCCAAGATTAACCTGCGTGCATCCTCTTTATCCAACTGCAGCACAATGTAGGCGGAGAACAAATCCGCGGCGTCCTCCTCACGCCCAAGTACTGGCACTTTCAGTTGATCGAAAACCGCATGCCCACTCTCATGCAAAAAAACGTCTAATAGGGGGCCAAGAATAGCATCTTGTTGTGTAATACCGCTCGGCAGCGTTGCCTCTGGCGCGCTTTTAAGTAGGTCAGCCAGGTATTCGTAACAGACGGTCACGAAGTGTCCGTCGTACCAAGCGTTCGATTCACCATCACAACCGGAAACCTTGAGAACCAATGGATGCGGGAGTCGAAGAGGGCTTAACAGCCTTTGTATACGTTCGAGTGCACGGGCCTGCTTCAGCCTCTCATAGATTGGCTGATGCGCCGGATTCTTCGGCACAACATATTCGAAACGAATCTGTTTCGATTTATACGTAGCTGCGCTCGTAGGATCAGAGGCACTGATCGTCGCGTAAACTCCGGCAACTAGTATGACAACACATCTCGACAATTTAAGTCGACCAAGTACAACCAAATTCATAGCCTTCTTCATTTTGTAAATAGTTTCACGCTATACGCGGCAGGAGACCTTGATCGGCATCATATCGGTCCACACAGAAACTCCTAAGCGTAAGCACGAAGCGCGACGCGCTCGATTTATGGCCGTTGCAGATGATTGACCGCTTGGCCGTGTGGGAGTTTGTGGTGCGCCGCTCGGCGCGCGACAAGAGACATCGCTATCCTTTTTCCTACCTAGTGCCAGGACGGATGAGAACCAAAGAGGCCACCTTTGGGGATAAGGTGGCCTCTAAGTATGACAAGGGCGGGGACAGAGGATGGGAATAGTACCCTCGTCCTGCGATTCAATGGAGCTTAATCGCCGTTATTATTTTTGTCCCGTTGTGGTTGGAATCGTCGTGCTTGGTGACGTCGTGGTTGGTGAATTCTTATAGCGCCGATCCTGACGTCGATCACGCCGATTCGCGCCGGCAACGCTCACGGCTGATCCCGGATTACCAACACGGGCCTCGGCATCCGTTGCGATGAGCACCGTCGCCGGCACTCCAAGAATCAACGCAGCCGTCGACCCCAGAAAGGAAAAGGCCCTTCGACGCGAGATTAGTTCCAAATTAAATCTTTCACCCATGGCGCTCTCCTGCTTGTTGGTTGTTTAACGCAATTCCTTCCGCAACTAATTCCGAAACGTGGCGCCGTCTTTCAGCAGTGTGGCCAAAACAGAAAATCCAAGCGCCATCGCAATTGTCACGGTCCAAATGGTCATCCACATCAGCCTGACCTCGCTCAATAATCCCAGCGCATTTTTTGGCTTGGAAATACTGAGCGTGCGTATCGCTGACCTACACCAACGTATAAACGTAAACTTGTTTTAGCCGGTCTCACGCTCTCACAATTGTATGCAAGCAATGCCGGCTTTAACCCCCTAATAGCGGGCATTCCGGCTATATCGCTGTCGTCGCCGCCTTTTCCTGAAAGCGCAAAATCTAGCTCGGCTATGGCAATTTCAGTGTCTTTAGTCCTTGTCAGCAATCGGCAATTCAAATTGGAAAATTGAGCCGCCGTTTGCGCGAGGGGATGCCCAAATCCGACCGTTACAGTTTTCGATGATTGACTCGCATATCGAAAGGCCCATTCCCATACCGCGGGCCTTGGTCGTGAACATAGGCTTAAAAACTTGGTCGACGTCGGACGGCTTAATACCCGCCCCGGTGTCTTCGATCGACACATGCACTGTACCGGGTTGGCTCAGTTCGGTTTTTATGAGCAGTACGCGAGTTTTCATTGAACTCATCGCTTCGATCGCGTTCATGACTAAGTTCAGAATTACCTGCTGTAACTGAACTTGATTGCCGAGCACTTGAGGGATTCGATTTTCGAGCTGCGTGTGGAGTTCTATCCCGTGCCTCTGCAAATCGATCGCTGCGAGCGCTAGAACCGACGAGACCAGGTTATTGACATTGACGAGCGTCTTCGCCTGCACATCGTGTCGGAACATCGCGCGAAGGTTCGTGATAATATCGCTCGCCCGGAACGCCTCGCGTACGATTCCACTCAACACTTCGCGCACCTCTTCGGCGTTGGCCTTTTCGAGCCAGCGAAGTCCCGCTTGCGCGTTTGTTATAATACTTGCCAGGGGTTGCCTGACCTCGTGGGCTATTGAAGCCGATAGTTGGCTTACCGTTGCCACGCGATTCACATGAGTTAACTCTGACATAGTGTGCCGCACCAGAACTTCCGCACGCTGCCGACGCCAATGCTCATAAAGAAACCAAAAGATCAGCATGGCCTGGATCAAAATAGCAGCCGTAATCGCCAGGATATAAGTGCTATATTGTTCCCATGGTGTCGGATTACGAAACAGGATCTCGCTACCCGGCGGCAGACGACTTTCGCTAATGCCCCAGCGCTGCATTTCCCGCCAGTCAAACACTGGGCTTGCAAATTGGACAGGTGACGTCTTGATTTCGCCAGGCTTCTCTCCGCCAAGGATACGAACGGCAACGGCGGCCGCCTGTCGGCTACTATCGGCCACCAAGAGAAACGGGCCGCCTACGATGCCACCGCCGAAAAATGATTCATCGTAGGAAAAAATCGGCGCGTTAGCTACGGCATGAAGTCTTGTTATTGCCGCGGGGCCTTCGTGCACGACGCCCGCCGCATCGACAATCATCAATTCCCAGAAAATCGCGGTGTGCGGCGGTAGCGCGGAAGCTTGGTTTAGGAGCGCTTCAAATGACAATTCATCCGTCCATGAAATCTTGACTTGGCTTGCAAGCGGCTGCACCTCCTTTCCTATCGCGTCCTTCCAAAATCTTTCAATCGGAGAAGCTCCAACAACTACGATTACATCTTTAGTGTCCGGCAACACCTGCAGGATGTTCTCGAAGGCCGCCAAATAGTTGATCGTTACAGTCACGGCAGCGTCGGCCGCGGTGAGATTGAAATACTGCACTCGACGTTGATCTACCGCCATCAGTACCATCGGGGTGGCAGCAAAAAGCCGCTGCCGGTTTCGCTGCACAAAGCTTGCCGCCGGCGCACCAATGCTCACAATGAGGTCAAGAGGACGTTTGGCGAACAGGGCACGGAGATACTCGACAAACGGTGCCTCCGGGTTCTCATCGCTGAAACGGGCCGAAACCAGCGAGTAATCAATAATGTCCAGCGGCCACGGTGATTGCCTATCCAATTCTGCGCGAATGGCATTGCCGTACTCGCTCCACGGTTTGAAATCCCGACCAAAAGAATGAAGCACCAATATGCGCTTGGGCTCAGCTGCAAATCCAGTTGGACAACCGAGCCACGCCGCTACGAAAGCGAAGAGCCCCGCAATCGCGCAAATACGACGGACGTGGACCCCCATGGTGACGTGGACCCGCATGGTATTGATTGGACGCCCTGCCCTCCAAGGTGGGCAAGTCGCAAATTCGTGATCTGCAATTCCATCTCCGCTTGGGGCCATAAGCGGACATCGCGACATCGCTTGAAGTTTCATGTGGTTCACACCTCGTCTGCGACGACAGGCAGTTGGCCAGGTAACATTGTCTTCAAAGATGACACTTATAGACAGACGTCCGGGAACATGCCGCCATTCCAATTAGATTTGCGCAGGTGGAAAGCGACCGGGTCTGAGTGTCCGCTTCTGATTGCACTTAACGAACATCCGGTGAAGGCTGGAATTTTTCATGGGACGATGTTGGACCTCAGTCCAATACTAGTAATGGAGTGAGGAATTTATGCTCTGACCTGCATAGCAATCGTCTCCGCTGAGATTAATTGGAATTGGGGTACATCGCTTTGCAAATGCTTAACTGGCGAGCGAATAGCTCTAACTAAATAGCTTTTCCGGTTTACACCGATGTTGAAGACGCAAGAACAATCCTCGGACGCGGAAGCGATGGTTTTTGTCGTGGACGACGATGCCGGCGTACGGGAGGCGCTGCAGACTTTGTTGAGATCGGTTGGTTTGCGGGTCAGCACGTTCAGTTCACCGGCGCAATTCCTGGCGAGCCGACTACCGGATGTGCCTAGTTGCCTCATTCTTGACGTGCGCCTACCTGGAGTCAGTGGGCTCGAATTTCAAACCGAACTGTCCAAGGCTGATATTCAGATTCCGATTATTTTCATCACCGGACACGGGGATATCCCGATGACTGTACGAGCGATGAAGGCCGGCGCGATCGAGTTTCTGTCGAAGCCATTTCGCGATCAGGATTTGCTCGATGCGGTTCAGATCGCCTTGGATCGCGATCAAACCAGGCACAAAAATAAAAAGGTGACGTCAAATCTTAGCACCAGTTATCAATCTTTAACGACCCGCGAACAGCAGGTGATCGCGCTGGTCACCTCCGGTTTGATGAATAAGCAGATCGCCGCAGAAATTGGTGTGAGCGAAATCACGGTCAAGGTCCACCGCGGCAATGTCATGCGCAAGATGGGAGCTAAGTCGCTCGCGGATTTGGTAAGGATGGCGGACGCGCTCGGCGTCCGACGACCAGTATCATAAAATCGATTTCTAAACCTAAGTATAGTTCCACTGCCCCTATAGGCCATTTAACTCTTCCATTTGCGTCGTGGCGACGTCGGGCAGTCGTTCCATATAATGGGAACGGCATCAGGATAATCCTTTGACAAGAGTTGCTACGATTTCGATCATTGATGACGATGCGGCCGTCGGTAAGGCAACCCAATCGCTACTGCGGTCTCTGGGCTATCGTGTTGCGACCTTTACTTCGGCGGAGGATTTCCTTGCATCCGAGCGCCTCCACGATACGACTTGCCTCATCACAGACCTTCATATGCCAGAGGTGAACGGCCTTGAGCTGCAAGCCCAGTTGATTGCCAGCGGCTTTCGCATGCCGATAATCTTTATCACCGCCCATCCAACTGAGGCCGCCCGCAACCAGGCAATCAAGGCCGGCGCGATCAGCTTCATCAGCAAGCCCTATAGCGACGCCAGTCTGATCGGCTGCGTCGATAAGGCTCTCAAGGCCGCCTGACCGAACGATCAAAGTCCCATCCTGGCGGCGGCAAGGATCCCAGTCTGGGATCTAAACCAAAGTTTAGGGACCGCTTCCCTTTCGATTACACACTCTTACACACGTACAATGGAGCGGCACTGCTGGTGCAGCCTAGTCTTCCCCTCAACAAGAAGGTTACGGGGAGACGAACAATGCTCAAGCTAATCGCAGCAGCGGCGCTCTCGGTCTATATCGTTTGCGATGCCACCACCGCCCCCGGGCTCCCACGCACGAACGAGCTATCCGAAATAGCGGCCGCGGCCAAAGCCGAGCGAATTTCTACCATTCCGGCAAAGCCCGACTGCTCGGATGCGCTCTGGCCGTACTGTCCGAGCGATTGTCTGACGAGCGCGACGCTACGCGACGGTCAAGCGAGCCCAGCACGCGCGGTACGATATGTGACGGCGCGACGCCCGTCGGCAAACCCGCAAACCCAAGCGCAAACCCTAGCTTTTGCCCAGTTGGAAAGTCAGTAAGGACCACCGCCATGTCAGAAACGGCAATGTCACGTACAGACGTCCACTCTATCAGTTCCGCCGCAATGGCCATTTTGACGATCAGTGCGTTATGCGCTGGTACCGCAGCCTATGCCGAGCCGCTCGGCTACGCGCAAACGGTCCAACCGCACTCGATTTTTCAGCAGTTCTTTCCGGGCCGGGAAGGTGTGAATGCCGTCGAGCGCAGCAACCCTATCAACGAGACTAACAGCCTGCCGACGGCCTTAACCCGGCGTATCGTCAATTATCCGACCCACGAGGCCTCGGGGACCGTCGTTATCGATACGCCTAACACGCATCTTTATTATGTGCTCGGTGGCGGCAAAGCCATCAGTTATGGCATTGGCGTTGGTCGGGACGGATTTACTTGGTCCGGCGTGCAGAATGTCAGCCGCAAATCAGAATGGCCGGACTGGATACCGCCCGCGGAGATGATCCAGCGCCAACCGTATCTGCCGCGATTTGTGGCTGGCGGCGCCAGCAACCCGCTGGGCGCTCGCGCTATTTACCTTGGCAACACGATCTATCGAATTCACGGCACCAACGCGCCCGAAACCATTGGTAGGCATGTCTCGAGTGGATGTATCCGCATGGTCAATGACGACGTCATCGACCTTTATAGCCGGGTCAACATCGGCACCAAGATCGTTGTCATGCCTGACCAGCAGCATCAAACGTCCGCTCCTGCGGTTGTTGGGCGACCGTCACGCACAGCGAAATCGGACATGACCACAGCCAGCGCCCTCCGGGCATCTACGGTTTACTGAAGCAAGGTTACGCGACCCCGGCGCCCCCTCGGTTCCCCGTCCGGCCAGGTTCGCGCGCGGTCGGCTCTTTCCCCGGAGCCGACCGCGATTTTTTTGCCCTCGATTTCAAATCAATTTCGATTTGGCCATCAGCCTGCAAAGCCACCGCCAACGCGTCCTCTATACCAAGGTTTAGTCGGCCGCTCTGATTGGATAGCGCCAGTGTCCCAATGGTCAATAGAGCAGCAAGTCGCGCCGAAATAGCTTTCAAGCATCAAAGAACCAATGGCGTCGCCGGCATGGCGATCGTTCGAGATAAGAGAGACTTCACATGGACACCACGCTCCAGGGCGCCAGCCGGACAACGCACTTAAAAATCATCTTGGTGTCACTGGTTGCGGCCATCATCTTTGTCGCCGTCGGTATCAATGCCAAAATCAGTGATGGCGATGCAAGCTCAACCGACCGCGGCATCTTAAAGGCGGGACAGCCAACCGCTTTCGCCGGCCAAGCGGATATGGCCATTCGTTGACACGGTTCCCGGCTCCCACTAATTCCCACGTGGTCATGTAAGTAAACTTTAGGGCCGCTATACCAACACCGTTCAAAGGTCGACTATGAGCGAACGCGCAACTACCAGACTTTTCGGTCTGTCGCTGACCGCCATCTTTGTCGGCTTGATGATGTTGAACGCTCTTTCGTCCTGACGCGACCGCCCCGACGCTCCGCTATGCGAATCTGGCGCTGCGCCGATGATTACCGAGCTGCGATGAGTGAGCGCCATCGTTACGGCACCATGGAACGCTTGTCTGCTTTGGCACCGAAATCGGACATGTGTAGCGCACAAGCCAATGTCCGCTGAGTGACAATAGCGAACATAGCCGTTACTCGATCAACTCGTCGGCGCGCGCCAGGATTGACGGCACAATTCGAAGGAGGCTGTCTCCGAATAGCCTCTTCAGAAGGTGGCGGAGGGAGTGGGATTCGAACCCACGTTACGGTTTCCCGTAAACACGCTTTCCAAGCGTGCGCCTTCAGCCACTCGGCCACCCCTCCTGATCGACCGTATCGACGGCCCCGTCTATTTACATCAAAACATGCAAAGCACTATTTTTCCGCTTTAACTTCCCGCCTACTCCAAACATTTCCTTGTCGAAAAACAGATATGCCACCTGCTATTCAAAACGTACGCGCCAACAATTGTTTCTCACCATCGCTCAGCCGGCTAGACCATCGGCGGCGTCACAGGCGGCGGCACTATAGCTATGGTCCGGCGCGAAACAACCCGTTTCGCCCGGCTCTCTCGTCGGAGAAAAGCCAAGATCAAACTATGTGTATATGCGTTTTAATTTCTGAAGTTGACCAAAATTGAACCGAAAGCGCACAATGAGCAAGCGGCGGCGGCCTGGGGCTACCCCAGACGGGCAAGCAGTTGACGGCACTGATCGCCACTCGCCCTAGGGCATTCCAAGGACTGCAATGACAGCTGAATTATCCGCGCTCGAATTGGTGCTGACCGGGAATCCGGCGCTGGTCGCCATCGTACGTTTGTCGCTACTGGTGAGCCTGAGTGCGGTACTGCTCGCCGCCCTGATCGGGGTACCGGGAGGGGCGCTTTTGGCACTCACGCGCTTTCGCGGCCGGGAGGCGGTGATCGTCATCCTCAACGCGTTGATGGGCCTGCCGCCGGTGGTGGTGGGGCTAGCAATATTCCTGTTGCTGTCGCGCTCAGGCCCGCTCGGCTCTTGGGGTCTTTTGTTCACACCGCAGGCCATGGTGATCGCGCAAACGATCTTGGTCGCGCCGATCATCGCAGCACTTACACGGCAAACAATTGAGGACTTGTGGGTCGAATACCGCGATGAACTTGCGGCCATGAATGTTGGGCCGACACGACGCATCGCTACGCTCGTCTGGGATGCGCGTTTCAGCCTGGTCACTGCGTTGCTTGCCGGATTCGGTCGCGCCGCTGCAGAGGTCGGCGCTATCATCATTGTCGGCGGCAATATCGATGGTTTTACCCGCACCATGACCACCGCAATCGCACTGGAAACCTCCAAAGGTAACCTGCCGCTAGCCATCGGCCTTGGCGTAGTGCTGATTTTTATTGTCCTTCTCATTAACGCGCTGGCCTGGGGCATGCGCCGCGCCGGCGAACGCTACGCGGGATGAGCATGCGCTCGCCAGATTCCGACCTGCCACTAATGCTCGTAGATTCCCGGGTCGTCGTCCGTGATGTGACGATTCTCGACGGCATAACGCTGACCATTACAGCCGGATCACCGACAGTTCTGATCGGGCCAAATGGCAGCGGCAAGACCACGCTTTTGCGTACCGCAATGGGCCTTATTCCGCTCTCTAGCGGTCGCATCACATGGGGCGGACGACACGCGGCAGGACCGACAAAGGGCGCAATCATGTTCCAGCGTCCCACGATGCTCCGGCGTACAGCCACAGCAAATGTCCACTATGCACTCGCCGCTGCCGTGCCGCGTGCGCAGCGCCAGAATCGCACCGCTGAACTGCTCGCGCTTGTCGGACTCGACGGACTTGGCAATCGCCCGGCGCGGAGACTCTCCGGCGGCGAGCAGCAGCGACTCGCGCTCGCGCGCGCGCTCGCGCGCGATCCCACGGTGTTGTTCCTTGACGAGCCAACCGCGAGTCTCGATCCCCACGCTACCAAGGCGATCGAGGACATCGTGCGCGCTGTCTGCGCATATGGCGTCAAAGTAGTGATGTCTACCCACGATCTTGGCCAGGCTAAACGAATAGCCGGCGACATTGTGCTGTTGCACCGCGGCCGACTGATCGAAACCGCTCCCGCAGTAGAGTTCTTCGCAACGCCGCGCACGGAAGAGGCACGCCAGTTTATCGCGGGTGAGCTGCTCTTCTAAAAAACGAAAGAGGATCACATGGTCAATCGCTGTACACTTCTTGCCACCGTTGTAGTGTGCGCCACCCTGTTCGGCGCGCCCGCTTACGCTCAGGACAATTCGATCGTGGTCGCCTCGACCACTTCTACGCAGGATTCCGGCCTCTTTGAATATCTGCTGCCAATCTTCAAGCAGAGGACCGGCATCACCGTGAAGGTGGTTGCGCAAGGCACCGGTCAAGCGCTCGATACCGGCCGGCGCGGGGATGCCGACGTGGTGTTCGTCCATGCGAAATCGGCGGAAGAGAAATTTCTCGCCGAAGGCCAGGGCGTGAAGCGCTATCCGGTGATGTACAACGATTTCGTCCTGATCGGGCCAAAGAGCGACCCCGCCGGTATCAAGGGCATGAAGAACGTCGCCAAGGCATTCCAGACGATCAAAGACAAACAGGCCACGTTCGTTTCACGTGGCGACCGCTCCGGTACCCACATCGCTGAACTCGCGGTCTGGAACAAGGATGCCGGCATCGACATCGAGAAAGAAAAAGGGCTCTGGTACAAGTCGATCGGCCAGGGCATGGGCGCGGCGCTCAATACAGCCGGCGCCAGCAACGGTTATGTGCTGTCTGACCGCGGCACCTGGATTTCACTTCAAAAACAAGGCCGATCTGCAAATTCTGGTTGAAGGCGACAAGCGCCTGTTCAACCAGTATGGCGTCATGCTGGTGAACCCGGACAAGCATCCAAACGTGAAGAAGGAATTCGGCCAGCAGTTCGTCGACTACCTAGTATCGCCGCAAGGGCAAAAGGATATTGCGAATTACAAGATCGACGGCGAGCAACTGTTTTACCCGAATGCGGAAGATCCTGGCGCGTGATGCGCGCACTGTCGATCGTATTCACGGTGGCTTTTATGGCAGGGCCCGCTGGGGCGGGGACGGTGTCGCTCTTTGCAGCCGGCAGCTTGCGGGTCGCGTTGATCGATGTCGCCGAAGCATTCAAGACCGCGACCGGCAATACGATTGAAGCCAGATATGGCGCGTCCGGTTTACTTAAAAACGAAATCGCCGGCGGCGCAAAGGCCGACGTATTTGCGTCCGCCAATATGCAACATCCGCAGGCATTGCATGATGCAAACAAAAGCGGCCCTGTAATTTTATTCGCGCGCAATACGCTTTGCGCGCTGGTGAAGACCGGACTGAATGTAAACAGCAAAAACCTGCTAGACCGCATGCTCGATCCGAATGTGAAGCTCGGAACTTCGACGCCCAAAGCCGACCCTTCCGGCGATTATGCTTTCGAAGTGTTTCGCAAAGCCGAAAAGATCAAGCCGGGCGCGCAAGCGATGCTGGAGAAGAAAGCATTCCAGCTCACCGGCGGTAACTCCAGCGCAGCTCCACCTACTGGCCGCGTCGTCTATAGCTGGCACGTCGCGGAAGGCCGCGCGAATATTTTCCTGACCTATTGCACCAATGCGCTGGCGGCGCAGAAGGAAAATCCCGGCCAGCAGATCGTCGCGCTGCCGGAGGATCTTGCGGTCGGCGCCGATTACGGCCTGACGGTGATGAATGGTGCACCGCCAGCGGCGCAACGATTCGCTGAGTTTATACTTTCGGCAGCAGGCCAAAAAATTCTGAGCGGTCACGGCTTCGCGCCGGGGAAATGACGGAGAGAGCCACCATGAGAATGCTGGGCATCGTTGTTTTTGTTCTGCTCAGTGCGGCCCAGCAAGCAGCCGCCGAGGATGCGGGTTGCAATAAATTTGCGTGGCCGCTGCAGCGCGAGCGGGCGCAGTTTGCAGCGCCGGACAAGGTCAAGGTGATGGCCGGAGCGAAACTTGCAGCGCTTCCGCCCGCTGCCGTTGTTCTGAGCCTGCAACCGGCGACGCAGGCCAGCTTTGAGCTGCCACCCGAACGTAAGCCGAAATTAGAAAACTGGTTCGGCGGCGCGCTCCGATTTCCTGCGCCGGAAAAGGCGGGGTCCTATCAGGTGACGCTATCGGAAGAAGCCTGGATCGATGTCGTTCAGGATGGCCGATACGCACGCTCAATCGGGAGTTCGGGGCGTAGCGATTGTACGGGCCTGCGCAAGAGTGTTCGCTTCGAGCTCAACGCGGCACCGTTTGTCATCCAGCTTAGCGGGGTTGCGTCGGAAGCCATTGTCGTCAGCATCCGAAGTGAGTAATGCGGCGTATCAAAATTCGGTGGCCGCGGTCGACGCTACGTGGCTCTCGCGCGGCTGACGCAGCGATTTAAGCGCGGCTGACGCCTGTGAATGCAACATATCGAAGTCGATTTCGCTGGCGACGTCCTGCGGCTCAGCGGGCGCAGGCACCTGCGGTATGACTATCAAAGACAGGCCGCAAATCACGGCGAGAAGAAGAAACCGGAAACGCACGACAAGCCTCCTGGCTTGCCCCTCCCCCGACGCTCACATTAAATCAAAATCGATTTAAACCGCGGCAAGCTGGGCACAGGATTCCAGGGCTGCGGTTTCAGCTTTCGTTAACCCTCGCCTGACGCTATTTCGAAGGCACAACCAGAGAATAACGGCCATCTGCAGCCAGACATTCGGCCTGCGGCAGACCGAGTTCTTTGCGCACGATGTTGGTGCCGAGCACCATCGAGACGATCTTGTAGTAGGCGTGACGACGACTCATGCCTTCGCGGCCCATCCCGCAGTCGGAAGAAAGCACCAGACGTTCGGCCGGTATATGTTTAAGCGCGCGGCGAATGTGCTCGGCAATTTCCTCAGGACGTTCGACCTGCAGCGAGTGATGGTCAATTACACCGATACAAATTTTCTTGCCGGTGATAATCTTACCGAACGCTTCGAGATCCATCCCGCCGGCACTGCACGATTCGAACGTGATCACGTCGGCGTCGACCTTGTTGAGCATCTCTAGCGCGGATTTATAGCTCTGCACTTCCTTGAACATTCGTTGTTGGGAAGGATTGCCCCAGCAAGTGTGACACCACACCTCGGTTTTCGTGCGCAGGCCTTTCACAGTGCGATTGAACACATCGACACTGAATGCCGGATTAATCACGTCGTCCATAATATTGCGAACCGCCAGCAGATGGACCTGCGGCTCCTCGAACTGGATGACGGGGCAGCCGGCATCGGCGAGATCGTGCAATTCGGCATTCAAAGCGTCCGTAATCGCCAGGATGCGATCCTTGACTGACTTGTAGTGTTTGTCCTGTACGGCAAAGGCAACGAGCTCTGGTCCAATTGTGCCGAATTTGACTGGCTTCTTGGTCATGCGCTGCGCCACTTTAAACATGGCGGCATATTGCAATTCACCGCGGGTCACCGGCCCGACGATGCCGGGCATCACGCGCGATTTAAGATAATCGTGCAGGATGTGGCCGGGTGGAAATCCAAGCCCGCCTTTTCCGGCTGGTGTCGGCTGAGGGTCTTTGTCAAACCCGCCCATGTGTCGCGGCGGATAATTTGTCCAACTCTGACCGCCGACATCAGAATCAAAATGTGCGTCTCCGTCGGTAACAATATCGAGGCCGGCCATTTCTTGCTCATGCAAATAGACCGACACGGCATCGACATATTGTTCGCGAAACTGGTTGTTCACCATCGCGTCGAGAAAGCTTCGGGAACCGAGATTTTGTGTGTACCAACTTGGCCGCGGGAGTGAACCGGTGATGGTGGTCGGCAGCATGACGTCTTTGGTGGCGCGAAGCATAGTCGGTATCTCCCCCGGGGATCATTTTGTCGTTGGCTATAGTCTATGTCCGCAGCGCGCCGCTTGGAAACGTTCTTCGCAAAATTACCCTGCAAACCATGGACAAAACCCCGTCGGCTGCCCACCTAAGTGGGCAGTTTTCATGGTGTGCCAAAATCTCTGCTATATTTGACCCAATGAGCAAAGACCGCGAGAGCTATATCATCCGCCCCAATCCGCTCGATCCGCGGCTAACCGAGCGCGTCACCGGCATTGACCAGACCGGCGCACGTATCGAGACATCGGTAACTGTTGAGCGTGCACTGACGATCTTCCTCAACAGCCAGGAAATCGTCACGGCCATGACTATTAGCGATTACCCGGAGTATCTGGCGATCGGGTATCTGCTCAACCAGCACATGCTGATGCCGGACGACGTGATCACCGGCGTTGACTACGATGAAGAGCTCTCGGTTGTTGTGGTGCGCACCAAACGCAAGACCAATTACGAGAAGAAACTGAAGAAGAAGGTGCAGACTTCCGGTTGCGCGCAGGGCACCGTGTTCGGGGACCTGATGGAAGCGCTGGAAAACGTTTCATTGCCACAAGCGACGCTGCGCACCTCGTGGCTCTACGCACTCACCAACAAGATCAACACAACGCCTTCACTCTATCTCGAAGCCGGCGCCATTCATGGCTGCGTGCTGGCGCAAGAGGATCGGCCCTTAGTCTATATGGAGGATGTCGGCCGCCACAATGCGGTCGACAAGATCGCCGGTTGGATGTTCCAGGAACGCGTACCCGCGCACGACAAGATTTTTTACACCACCGGGCGTCTCACTTCCGAAATGGTGATCAAGACCGTGCGAATGGGAATTCCGATCCTCATTTCGCGCTCGGGCTTTACAGCGTGGGGCGTGGAGCTCGCGCGCAAGGCCAATCTGACGTTGATCGGCCGCGCGCGCGGGAAACGCTTCGTTGCACTCGCCGGCGAGGACCGCATTGTGTTCGACCAGGACCTTGCTTTTGTCGAGGACGAGGGCACCAAACACCGACGCAAAGCGGCGGTGCATGACGACTAGTTATCCTCCTACCCTTGGTCTGGTGCTTGCCGGCGGCCTGGCGCGACGCATGGGCGGCGGCGACAAAGCGCGCATCGAAATCGGCGGCGTATCGATCCTCGATCGCGTGCTCGCAACACTCTCCGCGCAATGCACAGGCATCATCATTAATGCCAACGGCGATCCCGAGCGTTTCGCCGACACGGGGTTGACCGTGGTGCCCGATACCGTGCCGGATTTTGCCGGCCCTCTGGCAGGGATTTTAGCCGGTCTCGACTGGCTCGCGGCGCAAAACAACGGCATTGAGTGGATTGCCAGCGTTCCGGGCGATTGCCCTTTTCTGCCGGACAATCTCGTCGAGTGTTTGCATGAAGCCCGCCGCAAGATGGGCGCCGGTGTGCCGCTGGCTTGCGCACGCTCCGGCGAATGGCGTCATCCTGTGGTCGGTCTGTGGCCGCTGGCGTTACGCGGGAACCTACGCAAGGCACTGATCGAGGATGACTTGCGCAAAATTGAGGTTTGGACCGCGCAGCATGGTGTCGCGATCGCCGACTGGCCGGATCAACCGATCGATCCGTTCTTCAACGTCAACACACCTGAAGATGCCGCACGCGCCGAACGCATTGCGCTGCATGATTTCTGAAGGTTGCAAAGGACGGAATTCGGCGGGTTACCCCATTAGCGCGGCATACGAGATAAAGCCGACGCGGGCGCCCGGTTCGATCGACGTCACGTCTTCCGGAAATTCGAGCAGTCCGTCAGTCTCTGTCAGCGACGTAAGAATCCCTGCGCCGTCTTGCGGATGCTTAATCGCCTCGATTTCTCCATCCGCAGCACGCTTGAGCGCGACGCGCACATACTCGCGACGGTCTTTCTTTTTCTTATAAGCGAAGGCGACACGCACCGGTAGCGGCACAAGCTTGTCCGGTTGTGCCCCGGAAAGCCGACGCAGCAATGGCTTTACGATCCGCACAAAAGTAACAAACACCGCAACTGGATTGCCGGGCAGCCCAACAAACGCTGCGGTTTCGCCTGCCTTTTTGCTCCGGATCACGCCCATTGCGACCGGCCGGCCAGGCTTTATTGCGACGCGCCAGAATACAAGTTTACCGACGTGCTCGACGGCGGTCCGTACGTAATCGGCTTCCCCGGTAGAAACTCCGCCCGTGGTAACGATGAGGTCATGGCCCGTTGCCGCCTCATGCAACTTGCGTGACAATTTTTCCGGATCGTCGGCGAGAATCCCGAGATCAGTTACGATCGCACCAAGCCGTTCCAGCAATTCCGTGAGCAGAAAGCGATTGGAATCGTAGATGGCGCTACCACCGCGAACCGCGCCCGGTTCCACGACTTCGTCACCCGTTGAAAAGATCGCGACCTTGAGACGGCGCCGCACGGCGATTTCGGTTAGTCCAAGCGCCGCGGCGAGCGCGATATGCTGTGCCTCCAGCACTGTACCGGCTGACAAAACGACGGCGCCGGTCGGCACGTCCTCACCCGCAAGACGGCGGTTAGCACCGGACTTCAACCCTTTTGGCACAGTCACGTGATCGCCTTCAGCCGTCACATCTTCCTGCATGAAGACGGTGTCGGCACCTTTGGGCATTGCCGCACCGGTAAAGATACGTATGGCTTCGCCAGGATTGAGAGCCACGTTGGTACGCGCGCCGGCCGTTAGACGGCCGGAAACTGCGAGTGTGGTATCGCCATTGGCACGCAAATCCGCGTGCCGCACGGCGTAGCCATCGACCGCCGAATTGTCGAACGGGGGCAGGTTACCCGGTGCTTTCACATCGACTGCTACAACTCGACCGCGTGCGCCATGCAATGGCACGTGTTCCATCTCAACCACCGGGGCAATACGTTCACGAATCAAACCCTCCATCTCCTCGAGCCGGAGCAGTGAGCCGGAAAAAGCAAAACAGTCGTCGGTAAGTTGCGCCATTATCCGCGCCTTGAGTTGGCGATGGAGTAGGCAGCGCCGACCGGCACCGCACGTTTAAGCAACAGGTCGGCCACAGCTTCGATGTCATTCAAGTCGACGACGGGGATCGTAGCGTGCGGGAGCGGAACATCTGAGGCAATCGCTACAATATACAAATCGTCCGGATGAATGAGCGGCTTGGCATTCGCCGCGCGATAAATTTCGAGCTTGGGTATTGCATCGCGCTTGAAACCTTCAACCAGAACAAGATCGACCGGCGACATCTTCGCGACCAGCGCAGGTAAGTCCCATTCGGCTTCCTCGCGTAATTCGTGCAGGATGGCCCAGCGCTTGGCTGATGAAATGATGACTTCGGTGGCACCGGCGGCGCGGTGAAAAAAAGAATCCTTACCCGGCTGGTCCAGATCAAATCCATGATGGGCGTGTTTGAGGGTTGATACTTTGACCCCGCGAGCGATCAGACACGGGATAAGTTTTTTGATCAGCGTCGTTTTGCCCGACCCACTCCAGCCGGCAAGACCAACGATGCGCATGGACGCGCTCCGTTTTACGACGTCTGATTCATCAGGCTTAGTGCCCCGGCTTTTAGCAAGCCCGGCGGCTAACACTTTATGCTTCATCGGTGGCGCTGTGCCGTGCGCTTCGTCACGAATATCAGCGCGTTTTCCGAAAAGATCGGGCCGCAAGGCGGTGCGAGAAATTCCTGTTATGGTCTCGACCGCAGTGATCCGATCCGTGGGTACATGCGTCCAGTTGGACACCGAGGGCTGTGAGATGCCGAGGCGCCGCGCGAGCTTGCTGATTCCGCCGACCGCGCGAATTGCTTCGCATAGTCCGGCGTCTCGCCAAGGATGGCTCTTTGGTACAG
Source organism: uncultured Alphaproteobacteria bacterium (assembly GCA_963810585.1). GTDB lineage: Bacteria > Pseudomonadota > Alphaproteobacteria > Rhizobiales > Xanthobacteraceae > Pseudolabrys. Next base: position 1,830,933 of record CAWENV010000001.1, on the reverse strand, counting down.
GCATTGACAGCAATTAAAGCTCAACCCCGTAGCGGGTCAATAGTCTAAGGCTATGGGGTAACTACCCTAATATATTTACATTATTCCACTTTCATCTGCATACCGAGTGCGTGAATGCGTGCGCCCACATGCGCATCACGCAAAGTCGCGAGGAACGCCTGAACCGCAGGGCGGGCACGCCGCGCCTCCACGACAAGAAAATCATAATGCTCAGGCGACACCGGCAGAAAACCGAGCCCATAAAGCTTCGCCACCGGTTCGATGGCGACGCCCCAGTCGGCGCGCCCCTGAGCGATCGCGGCCGCCACAGCATTGTGCGATTTCGGCTGATTGGTGTAGCCCGCGGGCCGCGCGCCATCGAGCAGCTTGTCGATCAACACACGCGTGCCGGCGCCTGCATTGCGGCTGACCATCAGTGCGTTCGTATCAGCTAAGATGATTTTGAGCGCCTCTTGCGCGCTGCGGCCCTCGAAACGTGCGTCACCCGAACGGAAGAGCACGCCTTGCATGCGGCGCCACCCCGGAACGAGCGAGAGGCCCTGTCCCACGAGGTGCTTATTGTATTGTCCGCTCGCCGGGTCGATCAGATGAACCGGGGCAACATCACATTCGCCACGGCGGGCCGCCGCGACACCACCGAGACTGCCGACCGCCAGTGTTCGCGCTGAAAAGCCTCGCTCGGCGAGGCCGCCCACCATCACATCGAGCGCAACATCGTGGCTCCCCATGATCACCAGGTCGGGCGCGTGCGCCGCGCTGCTGATGAGCGTTACCTGCGCGTCGCTGTCAGCGTCTAACGCCGACGCAAGCGCATCAATTTCAAGAAAACCATCGGCTTGCGAGAAACTAGTCACCGCTCCGGAACCCTTCGCGGTAGGAAACGCCAACGGTCCATCCTCACTCTTAACCAGCGATACCAGGACGAACTCCTTGCGTCCGAGCTCAGATGCAATGCGCACAGGGACGCGCGCGCGTATCGTCTCGATAGCCTCGGGCGGCAAACCGGCGCGCGCGCGGATTACCGGTGCAACAAAGGCGTGAAAGGTAAAGATCGCCGAGGTCGGAAATCCCGGCAGCACAACGATTGGTTTTCCGCCAACGACACCAAGGCAGAGAGGCTTCCCCGGCTTGATGGCGACGCCATGCACAAGAATTCCTGGCTCGCCTAGCCGCGACACAACCCGGTGGGAGAGGTCGCCGGCGCCCTTCGACGTGCCACCTGAGAGCACCACTATATCGCTGGCGGCGAGTGCCTCGCGCACCGCTTTTTCCAATACCGCCGCATCATCCGGGAAAGCACCAAATTCAAGCGGCTCGCCCCCTGCTTCTGTGACGGCAGCCGCGACAATCGCTCTGTTGCTGTCATAGACGCCCGCCGATTTGAGTGGCTTTCCCGGCTCGACCAGTTCGTCACCAGTCGAGAGCACTGCGACTTTCGGACGCCGTACCACGTCAACGCGGCCAAGGCCACATGCCGCCAGCATGCCGATCTCACGCGCGGCAATGCGCGCGCCACGTCGCAAAAGCGTTTCACCGCGCGCGATGTCCGAGCCTGCATATGAAACAAGCTGCCCCGGCGTTACGCTGCGACGTAGTTCAATGCGGGGGGGACCTTCTTCGATCAGCTCGGTCTGCTCAATCATCATTACGGCGTCGGCACCGCGCGGAATGACACCTCCCGTGGCGATCGCGGTACATGTTCCCGCAGTCACCGTCACCGTCGGTGTGCGACCACAAGCGACAACTTCGGCATTTAGCGAAAGTATTTTCGGGCTTCCCTCGCTGGCACCGACGGTGTCGGCGGCGCGTACAGCGAACCCGTCGACATTAGAACGATCAAATGGCGGTGCATCGACTGCAGCCACGACGTCGCGCGCAAGTACGCGTGTGTGTGCATCGGCAAGCGTTACCGTCTCGGCCGGGAGTGGAGTGAGGTCGAGATTACGCTCGAAGCGCGCGCGGGCGTCCTCCGCGGAGACAACTTCAAGAAATTGCTCTTGCCGCGCTGCGGCCCGTACGCGCGCGATCAGGTCGGCGTCGTCCTGCGACCGTTGAGTTCGGTTCTCGCTCATTTCATGGCGCTCACGGCCAGGGCCTTATCTGAACGGGCGAGCCGCTGGAATATCCCTCGCTGTCGGCTGGCACCAAAATCCATCCATCCGACCGGGCAAGCAATGACAATGGCAGATATTTGGTTGCCAACGGCTCGGCTTGGCCGGCGTTACGTCTTACGGGAACGACTTCCGCCAAACCTACGGTCGAGCTGACTTTGCGCGCGAGAGGCAGCGTCTCTGTCGGTTCGTTTTCGCTACTTTTGGCAGCGGCCAGCCGATCGAGCATGCGCCGCCCAACCACAAGCCAAAGAGCAAGTGCGGCATCGAGCCGTCCCGGCAACAACAACACAGGCCGGACTCCAACAAAGCCGAGTGCGCCAGTTTCACCAGGCGTAAGCGCGATACCGTGCACAGCGAGCCGCCCTTCGCGCGCAAGTGTCTGCACACTGTTGTCATTGCGTCCACTGCCAGTGCCGCCGATGGCGATAATCGCATCCGCGCTATCGGCGGCCATCGCGACACCGAGACCGCGGCCACTATCGTCTAACCGTGCCGCGCCGCCGCGCCGCTCAATATCGGTTGTCACCAGACGCGTGGCGGCATTGATGATCCCGCTGCCGCGCAGTGGAATAACGCGAATCCGCGGCTCGCGCACCGTGATACGCGCAATACTCGTAGCGGAGAAGGCAGCAAGATCGGTGAGACGCAAGCGTTCGCCCGCACGCCGCAACGGAATCACTGAATCGCTATCGCCGCCAGCGGCTAGTACACCATCGCCGGGGTTGATCGCGAAGAGTGCCTCTGCCCGACCGTCGACGACCTTCACCGCATCAAGGGGCGCAACGCTGTCTGTTCCGGCGGGCATCGCCTGTCCGGCTTCGATACGCGAGGGCGCACGCACAAGCGGGGCCGGCGCGTAGCTGCCGGCACCAAGAGTTTCATCTGAACTCAGCGCCCAACCATCCTGCAACGCAAGCGCTGAAGCAGGACGAGCCGGCGCTAAAGCGTCGGCCGCGAGCGTGCGCCCCGTTGCCGCAAACACATCGATCGTGCGCTGGGTAACAGGCTTCACCTCTGTGTCGAGCATTGCCAGGACATCGGCAAGCGGCGTCAGCCGTGAGATTATCTGTATCGCCTCTGATGACGCCATTTTGTCGCGCTTGACCTTGTTGCCTTCAAATACTTCAGTCAGCTTATCTCAACAACGCGGCACGTGCAGTGCAGCTTTCCATAGGTGAAATCGGGAGAAGTACGCTTGTTTACAACCACAAAAGACCGGGCCCTTCTTACCACCACCACCGGAGCATTGCCCCGACCAAGCTGGTACACTGAAAACCTGCGCGGCATTCCCCTCTCGCACGGCTTTTCCCGCCTCGCCTATCGTGAGCAGCACTTCGATTGTCTTGCCTGCCATGTTGCGGCCCAGCATCGCGCGGGTATCGACATTTTCGTCGATGGCGACACGCGGCTGGACGATGACGTCGCCGGTCGCGGTTGGGTGAGCTACGTCACCGAACGCGTGACCGGTATCGGTACGCCTCGCGTTGAAGTGCCGCCGGCGGGCTTCATGGCGGACAAGGGCCCTGGCGATTTGATGTGGGAGGTGATCGAGACGCGCATGACGCCTCCAGTCACAGGCAAAATCGGCGAGACAATATTGCAACTTGACCGCGCCTATAAAGCAATCGCGCCGATGACCGACAAGCCGGTAAAGATCGGTTCAATCTCGGCGCAGATCCTGGCGCTAATGCTCACCAATGAGCACTACAAGAACCGGCTCGACCTGTTGATGGATCTGTCAGCTGCACTCAACAAAGAATATCACGCTCTTGCGGATGCCGGTGCGCCGCTAGTGCAGATCGAAGAGCCGGCAATTCATCAGGTGATTGCTGATCCCAAGCAGACAATCAAGCCAGAGCAATGGGTAGAAGCCTTTAATGTCGAGGTGAAAGGATTGCGCGGAAAATGCGAGGTGTGGTGCCACACCTGTTGGGGAAGTCCGGCGGCGCAGCGGGTGGCAAGCAAGGACCAATCATACAAAGCTGCGCTGCCTTATCTCGATCAGCTCGATGTTGATGTGCTTACTGTCGAGGGGGCCTTTAACCGCGGCATGGATCTCGAACATGTCGGAAAACTGATTTCGAAGAACAAGAAGATTGCGTTGGGCGTCATCAGTCACCGTACGTTGCAAGTGGAGCGGCCGGAGGAGATCGCTGACCTTATCCGGAAGGCACTCAAATATATTGAGCCTGAGCGGCTGATCCTGACGAGCGATTGCGGATTCGGACGGCAGTCGATGAGCCGCATGCACGCGTTCTACAAGATGGTGGCGCTCACACGTGGTACAAATATCGTACGCAAAGAACTGGGGATAGAGGAAGCTTACATTCCGGCAACCGACAAGCAGTTGTCGATGGTTCCCTTCACCGCCTGATTGCGCTCAAAGAAAAAGCAATGACCGAAACGGTAATGAACCTTCGCGGATTGAAATGCCCGCTACCGGCGTTGCGCGTCCGAAAGATGCTGGCGGGGCTGAAAAGCGGAGACGTGATTGTCGCGGAATGCACCGACCCGCTGACAGCTATCGACATTCCCAACCTCCTGCGCCAGACCGGGGATACGCTCGAAGGCAAGAGCGAAGCCGATGGCGTGCTCAACTTTCGCATTCGCAAGGCCTGACGCTCGAGATCAATCGAGGTGAAAGCCTTTGGCGCGAACGAACGCGCCGAAGTCGGCACGCAACGAGATTGCGTATTGTCGGGCCTTGTCCTCCGACCAACCATAGAATTCGCTGCGGCCAAAAAGCTCGGTATTGCGTTGATTGCGGTAAGGGCGCACGGCCGCGCGCCTGCGATCGTAAGCATCAATCTCGGCGGTAAGGTCGTTTTCTGAATAGGTCTCTTCGTGCACGGTCGTATTGAGCGAGAGACGCGGAGTAATACCGCCCGCCTCCGCCGGCCAGCCGACGCACATGCCGGCGATCGGAACGACTTTCACGGGCAAAGCAAGCATGTCACTCACAATCGCCGCGTGGTCGCGGATGACACTGATGGGGCAACAGCCGAGGCCAACCGCCTCGGCCGCCCGCAAAAACGTCGTCAAGACGATCGCAGCATCGACAGTTGCGTTGAAAAACAGGTCTAGATGGTCATTGGGGAATGGCTTGCCACGCATTTGGGAAATCTGTGGCAACCGTCGGCCGTTGGCGAGAAAAACGAGAAACGCCGGCGTCTCCCGGACCCACGGCATTTCGGTAAGCAGGTTGGCGATCGCGTGGATTTTCGTTTTATCGCGCACAATGAGAATATCCGCCTGCTGAAGATCACTTTTTGATGGCGCCGACAAAGCGCAAGCACACAGCAATCGCAATAATTCGGGAGCGACATCTCGCGCCAAGTAGCGGCGATGCACGCGGTGTGAAGCTATACGCGCAAGCTCGTCCAGCCCCGACAGGTCAGCGTCCAGTTCTGCCTGTTCGCCAAAACGCACTCTTAGCGCAGTTTTTATCGATGAAGCGCGGTCCGACATCGAATGACTCCTTGGGGGAATAGATGCTTGCCACCCTATCGTATCGTGGGGGATGATGGGTCAAAGACAACAAAGAACAAGTCGGCATGGGAGGGCAATTAATGATTCCGGCCACGCGAATCATCTTCAAAGGCACGTTCGCCGGCGACGTCCACGATCTGCCCGGAAACTGACGGCGCCGACGATGACTTCGCCCCTGCTCGAAGTGACCGGAGTAACTCTCCAGTACAAAACGCCGCAACATTTGGTGACGGCGACCTACCGCGTGGATTTTTCGGTTCATCAGGGCGACCGCTATGTCATCCTCGGGCCTTCCGGTTGCGGAAAGTCCACGCTGCTGAAGGCGGTGGGCGGATTCCTGTCGCCAGTCGAAGGTTTAATCCGCATTCGCGGGCGTGAAATCAAGTCGCCTGGACCCGATCGCATGATGGTTTTCCAGGAATTCGAACAATTGATGCCCTGGAAGACCGCCTATCAAAACGTGCTCTTTCCAATGAAAATGACAAAGAAATTCCGTCCGACCGAAGCGGCGATGCGCGCAGACGCGGTCATCGAAAAGGTTGGCCTCACAAAATTCCGAGACGTCTATCCGCATATGCTGTCCGGCGGCATGAAAATGCGGGTTGCAATTGCCCGCGCGATGGCGCTGGAGCCCGACATATTGTTGATGGACGAACCGTTCGCGGCACTCGACGCGCTCACCCGGCGCACAATGCAGCATGAGCTACTTTCGTTATGGGATCAGCTGCACTTCACGGTGCTGTTTGTCACGCATTCGATTGAGGAGGCGATCATCATAGGGTCGCGAATCCTCGTACTATCGCCTCATCCTGGCCGCGTGCGCGCCGAACTCGACGCTGACGGCCTCGATCATACCAGCGTGGGCAACGCCGCATTCGGCACGTTGTCACAGCGCATTCATAATCTGCTGTTTAGCGATGCGCCCCATCATCGCGCACACGAGGGAGCCGGAGTGTGAGCGCAAACTCGCAACAAAAGCCGGCGCTGACACAGCGCCCGGAATTTGAGGTTGAACTTGTCGATACAAGCGCGATCGGCGACGTCGAGCGTCCGTTAACTGTCGTCGAGCGACTCATCAATAATGAGGCGGTTCAACGGCTGACGATTCTGGTTTCTCTTATCGCTGTGTGGGAGCTGTATGCGCGTTGGCTCGACAATGCGTTGTTGTTTCCGACCTTTACCGAGACTTTAAAGACATTCACTAAAGATATCGCCAACGGCGTGCTTATCGATCGCACGATTACGTCGCTGCGCACGCTTGCGATCGGTTATACTTTCGGGATTGTGCTGGCAGGCATTCTGACAACCTTCGCGGTGGCCAGTGGTGTCGGTACGCGTATCCTGTCGACGCTGACAGCCATGTTCAATCCATTGCCGGCGATTGCACTCTTGCCTTTAGCGTTAATTTGGTTCGGGCTTGGCACTCCTTCGCTGGTGTTCGTCATTGTCCATTCAGTGCTTTGGGCGGTGGCGCTCAATACTCTGATCGGTTTCCGCAGCGTACCGGAAACCCTGCGTATGAGCGGCCGTAATGTAGGATTGAAGGGCGCGCGCTATGTCGGCTTCATTCTAATTCCGGCAGCGTTCCCTTCCATTCTCGCCGGCCTCAAGATCGGCTGGGCCTTTGCCTGGCGTACGCTGGTGGCAGCCGAACTCGTATTCGGCGTTTCGGCACGCTCAGGCGGGATAGGTTGGTATATTTTCGAAGCGCGTAACGATCTCGACACCGCGACCGTCTTCTCCGGGCTGTTGGCCGTAATCCTGATCGGCCTCATCGTCGAGTCGGTCATCTTCCGTGCAATTGAGGAACGGACCGTCAATCTCTGGGGCATGCAGCACTGAGCCGGTGGGCCGCGCTCAGATCCGTGTTTCTCGCGGGAAGTCGAAATCAATCGGCTTGAATCGCGGCCGAACATAACGAATTTCGTATTTCGTTAGACGGACATTATATGTATCACCACCATCGACCGCGTGCAGAAGTTCAGGAATGCAAAACAGTGACTTCGAGACCGTAGTTGTCGGCGGCGGCGCAGCCGGCATCGCTGCAGCTCGCCGTCTTTTCGAGGCCGGGATCAAATGTTTGCTTGTCGAAGCGCGGTCCCGTCTTGGTGGACGCGCATGGACCATCACCGGCCCTTCCAACACTGCGCTTGACCTTGGCTGCGGCTGGCTCCATTCCGCCGACCGCAATCCTTGGGTCGCAGTCGCCGAAGAGCAAAGAAAGACAATCGACAAAACACCAGCCCCCTGGAGACGCCGCTCGTTGGCTATCGGATTTCCAGCCGATGGGCAGCGCGAGTTTCTCAGCGCACAGGAAGAATTCTTCGCGAGGGTCAGCGAACGTGCCCCGAAAGAACCGGACGTCGCGGCAGCGGCACTCCTGGCGCCGGATTGCCGCTGGAATGATTTGATCAATGCGGTGGGCACTTACATCAGCGGCGCCGAGCTTGACCGTGTATCGGCGCGCGATTTCGATAACTATGAAGATACCGGCGTTAACTGGCGGGTGCTCGAAGGCTACGGCTCGACGATCGCTGCTTGCGGCAATGGCTTGCCGGTCGCACCCAACTGCCCCGTGTGGCAGATCGATCACCGGGGAAAACGCCTTACGATCAAAACTCCAAAAGGTACCATTACGGCCGACCGTGCAATCGTAACACTGCCAAGCGCGCTTCTCGCAGAGGCAGACCAGCTGTTCGCTCCTGCGCTGCCCGAGAAGACGCAAGCGGCGCAGGGCTTGCCGCTCGGCCTTGCTGACAAGCTGTTCTTGTCACTTGAGAACGCGGAAGAATTCGAAAAAGATAGCCGATTGTTCGGCGCGACTGACCGGACCGCAACGGCAACCTATCATTTACGACCGTTCGGTCGGCCACAAATTGAAGTTTTTTGCGGCGGCCGGCTGGCCGCGGATCTTGAGCGAGGTGGTGAACGTGCTTTTTTTGAATTTGCTGTATCGGAATTGACCGGACAACTAGGCAGTGCTTTTGCCAAGAGGGTGAAGCCGATTCATGTTCACTGCTGGGCCGCGGATCCGTTTTCGCGCGGTTCATACTCATATGCACTTCCGGGTAGGGCGGACTGCCGCGCTAGACTGGCCGCTCCGGTGGACGAGCGTTTGTTCTTTGCCGGCGAGGCCTGCGCCCAAAGCGACTTCTCGACAGCGCATGGTGGATGGATCACCGGAATCACGGCTGCTGAGCAAGTGATCGCCGCGCGTGCGAAGGGCCTCGGCAATGCGTAAGCCAGCCCGCCGGCTGTTCGATCTGCTCGACATTGTCATCCATTCCAAATAAAACTCAGGGTGTGAATTTTTGGGTACCGGAATGTTGAAAACCTCAATGCGAGTTCGGTTTTGGGGCGTTCGAGGAAGCATTCCCTGTCCTGGTCCAACCACGATTCGTTACGGCGGCAATACCCCGTGCATCGAGGTACGATGCGGTGATCGCGTTTTGATATTCGACGCCGGCACAGGGTTGCGGGCGCTCGGCCTTGAGCTTGTCAAAGACAAGAGAATACGCGACGTCGATATCTTTATAACGCATTGCCATCTAGATCACGTTTCCGCGTTGCCATTCTTCGCGCCCTTTTTTCACGAAGACTATCGCGTCCGCGTCTGGGCGGGAAATCTCATGCCAGCAGACAGCATCGAACAAGTCATGCGACGGCTTATGAGCTCGCCGTGGTTTCCGGTACCAATAGAAATCTTCAAGGCAACGATCGAATTCCGCGATTTTCAGTCCGGCGATATCCTGCGCCCGCATGACGATATTGTGTTGCGAACTGCGCCGCTCGACCATCCGGACGGCACAAATGGATTTCGTCTTGAGTATGGTGAAAAGGCTTTCGCCTTGCTAAGCGACACCGAGGGATTTCCCGGTAAACGCGACAAGGAAATGGTTTCGCTCGCGCGGCGCGCCGATCTGGCTGTATACGATGCCACGTTCACCGAAGAGGAATTAGTAACTCGGGCGGATTGGGGTCACTCTACGTGGACACGCGGCATCCGCATGGCGAATGAGGCTGAGGTCAAGCATCTTTGCCTTTTTCATCATGACCCATCGCATGACGATGATTTTATGGACAAGCTCGCAGCGGACGCGAACGACGCGCGCGCTGGAACGATTGTCGCGCGTGAGGGTCAAATCATCGATCTGTAAATCGATCGGCGGCCGCAGCCGCGATCGTGCGGGTGACCCGCTGATCTAGTGCCAGCAAAGGACGGTAGTTCCGGGCATCTTCGGCGTTGAGGATCATCATCGTCCGATTATCTAGGACCAGCCATTGCTGTTCGTCGCGAACCGCCACGACCGCGTGTTCAGCCTGGTGCTTATCGTCTCGCACGATGACAAAGCGAAGATCCTGGGCTTCAATTCCCAACTCGCGAAGTGCGACGTACTTCACGATCGCGTAGTCCTCGCAATCGCCGGCTTCGCTGGCGAGCGTCTGAAGCGGCGACGCCCAAAAATCGGCGTAACCATACTGCACCCAATCGCTTGCCGGTTTGATGCTCATGTTGACCGCGCGATTGATCCACCCTAATCGGGTGCGCCCCTCGTGTTTCCAGCCAAGTTCGACGATCAACAAAAATCGCCGTGCCGCAGGCGAGCAGGCACTTTCGTCCAACCGACAGGCTGCAATTGTCTTTTGGTCGGCAAAAACGCGGGACTGAAGCTCGTTCCACTTCGCCCTCAATTCTCTGGCCGAAGCGATCGTTGCCGGGAAATCAAATGGCTCAGCCGTTGGCAATGCACTCTTGCCGTTCGGGAGCGTTTCTGGCGCAAGCGATGCGAGCTTCGGCAACGCTAGGCCACCCGATTTATTCTCAGGCGAAAGCCGCGAGTCGGACGCTGCGCCGCCATTCGGCTCAATTGTTGAGGCAGAAGGACTCGCCGGATGCATATCCGCAAAGGCGTTGCCGCAGCAAAACGCGATCAAACAAGATATGCGCGCTATCCGGACGAACGCAAACATGATCGAGCATCCCTGGCCCGGACATGTCGGTCGGAATTTCCGATCCCATTTCCGGAGATTTGCCCGATGTTTTGCGCTCAAACTTTTACAGTGGAATTTATAAGGTTATTTTAGCTCCGCCTTATTGTGCGGTGAGGTAAATGGATACTGAAGTGGGCCGCTCGGGCCGCCGCTATTGTGGGAAAATCCGGTTCAAAAATACATCCAACGAATAGCACGGGTGCGCAACTGCGGAGGTTACCCGAATGTTAATTCGTTGGATGCCGACTGGTTGCGTTGCGGCACGGCGGCGCCCGATCATCCGAGCAATACACTTTCTTACATCGTAGGCGTGACGATGTGGGTACATTGCTAGTGGACACCGTAGCGCGTGAAGTCTTCGGCAACTGCCGTTTGAAGTTTCTTTGCAGCGGCGAGGTCAGCATTACCACCGGCGGCATCGCCCTTTTTAATCCTGGCCAGCCCGCGTCCATAGAGCGCGCTTGCCATCTTCGGGTCGACGCGCAGTGCCGAAGTGTAATCTTCGATTGCCGAATCAAATTGACCCATCTTCAGATAGGTCAAACCGCGCGAGTCGAAGGTCGCAGCATCGTTGGGCTCTATGAGAAGCGCCTTGTTGCAATCTGCCAACGCCGGCTGCAAGTCGCCTAAGATAGCGCGGGTCCAACAACGTCCGTTCCATACTGCTTCCAAGCCGGGGTCGAGGCGGATTGCATCGTCATAGTCCTGCGCCGCTCGCTGATAGTCGTGCCGTTTCTGGTTGGTTTCTGCGCGATTAGCAAAAGCCCGAGCGTAATCGGGCCTCAGCCTGATCGCTTCATCGAAATCCTTAATTGCACGGTCGTACTCTCCCTTCTTCTGGAAAACTACCCCGCGGTTATTGAATGGCTTGGCAAAGGTTGGGTTGTATTTGATCGCCAGGTCATAATCTTTGATAGCGCGGTCGTAATCTCTTTTTGCGGCATAAGCATCGCCGCGATTGTTGAGGGCGATCGCCAGAATAAGGGTCGTTTCTCTTTCCGACTCAATCAGCGCAGTGCAGCCATTGATCTGCGGCTCAGGCGAGCTGCGATCTGATCCATTGCAATGTTCGATGTTGCTAAGTCTGTTGCTCGTTTTTTTGTCCGCTTGCGGCGCGGCCAAGGAACCAAACGCAAGCAATGCCAAAAATACGAAAGCCGCGCTGCCAAGCGCGGCTTTCCTAAGTACAAATGCGCCATCAAATTTCCCGAGCATAGGATAAAGAACGGTGTTGTCCGCCTTTTCTACGATAGGACTGCAACCGGCTCGTGAGACTGGCTGTGTTGGCACCACGCACACCAAAAACAGCTTAACGCAGACGATCGTAAGTTCAGCACCCTCGACAGATGTCGAGATTGGGCTTCTTGCCTTCGTCCATCATAGCTGGCGATGCTCCTGACTTCGCAGGAGCAGCACCGTGTTTTTCCAACACTTTTTCCTTACCCTCTTCGATAAGGGTCGAAAACTTAACGGTGCCATCATCCGAAATCTCCACGCGCGGAGTGGTGCCTCGAATACCCATGGTGGCGACGGGGGTGTCGATCTTCATGTCGCCGGTCTTTGCAATCTTGCCCGCAACAAAGGTGAATGTTCCTTTGGTGAGGCTGAGCAAAGTCGAGTTCGCTTTGCTGTTTGGATCATAGACGAACTCGGTCATGGCCATCCGAGCATTGCTGGACAGATCGAAAGCCGTGCCGTCAGCAAAGGCAATGCCGACCTTTCCATCACTCCCGGTCACGAGGACGTCGCCTAGATAGATTGCGTCGCCGACTTTGACCTGACCAGGTTGATTGGAGAGCGACGCCTGAACGACCACTGCGTTGACGTGTTCAACCGAGACCGCACCCGCGGCCGCCACGACCTTACCGATGGGCTTAATCGCAGCATCTTGTTGGACGGCCGGGCGAGCCGGGGCGTCTTGCGCCCGCGCCGGTCCGGCAAAAAAGCCGCCCGAAAATAAAATGGCACTTGTAACGAACACCGCAACCTTGTTCGCGAGCATCGTCCTAAACCTTTGAATAGGGTGGTGTCCCCGAGCCAGAAGTAGCAGTATTATTCTGGCACATCAACAACCCTCAGCAGGACCTGCGGTTTTTAGCTCCCGCAATAATTTCGACTTTTGCGAGCAAACGCCCGGAAAAACACGTCCCAGTGCCCTCAAGCCTGTATAAAAGCCACAAAATAAATGATTAATTTGAACCTACAAACCGCGTAGCCGTTGATTAAAATCGTAATCAGGGCGATAGTTTAGCGGCAAAATCGCTACAAACGCACGGGCATTAGTGGAGCACTACGCTGCCAGGCCCGGCGCAATGGAAAAGGGGCAGGACCGGTGTCCGGTCATCGCCGCATCGTGCCGGACGGTGGCGCGACTGGCTCCGCTTCGGGGCCAGCGAGCGGGCCTGCATTTTTTATCGGTAAAATCGAGACGGTAACCGGCTCGAGTACCCTTACACGGCCTGGCGACGCCCCTGTCCAAATCACGGCCGGTGAACTGCTCTTTCAAGGTGACATTATCGAGACCGCCGCTGGAGGCAGCGTCGGCATTTGTTTTACTGATGGCACGACCTTTAATTTGTCAGACGGCGCACATATGGTCCTGACAGAATATGCGCGCGAAGAAGCGTCAGCGCTTTTCAATATCACTCGGGGCACTTTCACTTTCGTCGCCGGCAAAATGGCGAAGGCCGGCCGGCTCGCCATCGACACGCCTTTTGCAAATATACGAGGCCGCACGCGGTCGGGCGGGATCGGCATGTTGTCGCTCGCATCGTTATTCTTTGCCGCGCTTGAGAATGCTCAGGCTGCATCTTCTGATGTCGCGTTCTTGGACGACGGCGCGATTACGTTTAGAGATCTTGAACACGGAATTTTCGAATTAACGACGCATGAAGCCGTCCCGCGACATTACGTAGTTGACGACCCGGAGAAAACGGTAGTCCTGCGCTGGAATGGCTCCTCAATCAGCCAGAGCATCATTACGAATAGCTTTGTGCAAATGGAGCAGTTCCAATCGGCGCAACAAGATGTGCTCCATACCTTTGAACGCGGCTTCCAAGGGCCAACGACTCACGGGCCAGACGGGTCGAGTACGCCTCCGCCCGACTTTCCGACTATCCCGATCATTTTTACCCCTCCGCCAGGCCCCGGCGCGCCTCCGGTGATATCCCCGGTATTAGGTGGCGGGTCGGTAGGCGGCCTTTCGACGCCACCCCCGGAATTCATACCGCCGCCGTCACCACCGCCACCTCCGGTCGATGTCGCGCCAACACTTGCTCTCGATCCGCTAGGCAATGTTCCGGACATCTACGTCGTGAAGGCGCTGGGCACAACGATTACCGGCCCGGCGTCGTTGGTCACCGATCCCGACAGCATCGATATGCAGTCAGCGACAATTACGCTGACGAACCATCATGCGAACGATCTCCTGACAGTGAATGGGACTTTGCCAACGGGGATCACTGCATCAAGTTACAACACCGCAACCGGCGTAATCACGCTGACCGGCTCGGCAACTCCGGATGCTTACGAAGCGGCGTTGCATCAAATCGTCTTCAGCAACACCAGCATTAATCCCGACTTGTCCGATCGTATTATTTCAGTCGTCGTGAACGACGGAGAGGTCAACAGCAATACGGCTATGTCTACTATTCACCTCAGCGCGGTCGATCAGGTTCCGATCGCTGTCGACGATCACGTGATTACCAACATTGGCCTCAACACCGGGATTGAGATTCCTTATTCGGCTTTGCTCGCAAACGACACTGACGCCGATACTCCCCACGACCAGCTCTCCGTTTTCCCATTCGCCTTCGGTGCAACCGGCGGTACCGTTAGTGCTGGGACCGACGCCGTCACTTTTACCATTACGGATCCAAACGGGGGCTCGTTCAACTACTTTATGACTGACAGTAGCTTAAATGCCACCGGTCACGTGACCGTGGTGTCAAACGGCGGCAGCTTAAACGGGACGAACGGACCCGATATTCTTATCGGCAAAGCCGGAGGCTCAACAATCAATGGCAATGGTGGGAACGACGTTCTGATCGGCAATACAGGAGCCGATACGCTGACTGGTGGCCTCGGCAACGATACTTTCTTATTCAGGGCGGTCGCGGATTTGCAGCCTGGCGCTGGCAACTTCGATACGATCACCGACTTCTCACATGGCTTGGATCATATCGATCTCTCGGCCATCGCGGGCGCGACAAACGTGCAAGGGGTGGTCGGCGCGGCCAATACTGTTGCAGCAGACAGCATCAGCTGGTTCGTCGACAACGCGCACAGCGAAACGATCCTGTATGTGAATACGACCGCGACAGCGAACCACGTGGATATGGAAATCCATCTCACGGGAACAAATATCAGCCTGACCGGCTCGGATATCCTTCATCACACTTAGCCCGGCGGCATTGCCAGGATACCCCGCGCGCCTCCCGAGCTTGCGGCGATTTGACAAAACTCGTTCCGCGAAGCGGCTAGAAGCACCCCCGTTAACGACGTTTCCCGCGCGGGCGACAAATAGCGCCCCGCGTGGCATAGTTAAGATCGAGGGCCAGGGCCGGCTATTGAAATGGCTTGGAATGGACCGCGGCCATTGAGCCTCGTCAGGTGCTAGTCGATGCTACGCAACCAAGATCGAAATCGTCCGGCTCGTTCGGAACTTGCGCAAGCACTCGCTGCATGCCGCGGGGCATTTTATGGCACCGCTGTGATCAGCGGCATGAGCAATGTGTTGATGCTCACTGGCGCCATGTTCATGCTGGAAATCTATGATCGTGTGTTGCCCAGCCGAAGCATGCCGACCTTAGTCGGCCTGTTGATTCTGGTCGCAGCATTGTTCGCCGCATTGGGCGTTCTCGATGCTATTCGCGGACGCATACTCGTGAGAATTGGCGGCGCCCTTGACGAAACTCTGAGTGGCCGCGTCTACGATACACTGGTGCGATTACCTTTGAGAACGGGTGCCCGCAATGACGGCACACAGCCGCTGCGCGACCTCGATTCCATCCGCTCGTATCTTTCCGGCTTGGGCCCGGTTGCATTGTTCGACCTTCCCTGGATCCCGCTGTATCTCGCGATCTGTTTTGCCTTCCACCCGCTCATTGGCTTGGCCGCGCTGGGCGGAGCCATCGTCCTGATTGTACTGACCTTGCTAACTGAAATGCTAATGCGCGCGCCCACCAAGGCAGCGACCGACGCTGCTGTCGTACGCAATGGTTTAGCGGAAGCCAGCCGGCGCAACGCCGAGGCGCTGATTGCCATGGGCATGGCCAGCCGTATCGCGGAGCATTGGAACGAAGCCAACCGGCAGTACATGCACAGCCAGCGCGAAGCGAGCGATCTTGGTGGCGGTCTCGGCGCCATTTCCAAAGTGCTACGGATGATGTTGCAGTCCGGAGTGCTAGCGGTTGGTGCTTACTTGGTGATTCACCAGGAGGCCAGCGCGGGCATTATCATAGCGGGATCTATCCTGAGCGCGCGCGCGCTGGCGCCTGTCGATCTCGCAATCGCAAACTGGAAGGGCTTTGTCGCTGCGCGGCAGAGCTGGCAAAGACTGAACAAGCTCCTGACGGCGTTGCCAGCACAACCGGCGCCAATGAAATTGCAAACACCTATACACCGGCTGACGGTAGAAGGCGTTAGCGCGTCGCCACCTGGTGTCCAAAAGATTGTCGTTCAAGATATCAGTTTCGAACTCGACGCCGGACAGGGGCTTGGAGTTATCGGGCCGAGCGGTTCCGGCAAGTCATCGCTCGTACGGTTGCTGGTCGGCGTCTGGCGACCTGTGCGCGGTACAGTGCGTCTCGACGGCGCAGCCCTTGATCAGTGGGCCCCGGACGCGCTCGGCCGGCATGTCGGCTATCTGCCGCAGGACGTGGAGCTGATGGCTGGCACAGTAGCGCAGAATATTTCGCGCTTCGAGCGCGACGCCGATACCGAAGCCGTGATTGCCGCCGCCAAGGCGGTCGGCGTGCACGACCTGATTGTTCATCTGCCGGCGGGGTACGATACGCCGATCGGTGAGCAGGGCTCGGCGTTATCCGCCGGCCAGGCGCAGCGGATCGCGCTCGCGCGCGCCGTCTATCGCGATCCTTTCCTTGTCGTACTCGATGAACCCAATTCCAATCTCGACTTAGAAGGTGAGGAAGCGCTGACCCGCGCAATACTCGGCGTACGTGAGCGAATGGGCATCGTCATCGTCGTCGCTCATCGCCCGAGTGCTATTGCCGGAGTTCGACCGGCTGCTAATGATGAGCCAGGGCAAGGCGCAGGCTATCGGTCCAAAAGACGAAGTCCTTTCCCGCGTGCTGCAAAGGCCGCTTTCCATGCCTCGGCCTCTCAAGGTCGTGCCTGATGCGGGGAGTGCCGGCGCATGACGATCCCGCAAGGTTCCACCAAATTGGCGCGCGTCAACAAGTGGCTCGTCGCGCGTTTGCCTGCAGCGGCGCCAGGCAGTTCGCGTGAATCCATATACCGGCACCTGCTCGCGGGCGCACTGGTCGTACTTCTGCTTGCTGGCGGTGTCGGAGGCTGGGCGTCGACCACCCAAATTGCCGGCGCGCTTATCGCGCAAGGCTCCATCGTCGTCGATTCCAATGTGAAGAAAGTGCAGCATCCGACCGGCGGCGTTGTCGGAAAGCTCAATGTTCAGGACGGCGATCGCGTCAAGGCTGGCGATATTCTCGTGCAACTCGACGACACGATCACGCGTGCCAATCTGGCGATCGTCACTAAGGGTCTCGATGAGCTTGCCGCCCGTAAATCGCGGCTCGAAGCCGAACGCGACGGGTTAGAATCCGTCGCCTTCCCGGCCGAGCTGCTAGCCCGCGCCAAAGAGGCGTCTGTCGCCGTTGCATTGGCCAACGAACGTAAATTATTCGAGCTCCGCCGCTCGGCGCGCCTCGGCCAGAAAGCACAGCTGAAACAGCGCATTACCCAGCTCCAGGATGAGGTCAACGGGCTCACTGCCCAGCAGGATGCAAAGGCACGCGAGATAAGTCTAATAGGCAAGGAGCTCGAGGGGGTGCGCGAGCTTTGGAAAAACAACCTGGTACAGATTACCCGCCTGACCGCACTTGAACGCGACGGCGCCCGACTTGAGGGCGAGCGCGGCCAACTGACGGCCTCCGTCGCTCAAACCAAGGGCAAGATAACGGAAACCGAACTCCAGATTATCCAGATCGATCAGGATCTGAGCAGCGAGGTCGCCAAGGATATGCGCGAGGTCGATGCTAAATTTGGCGAATTCGTCGAGCGTAAAGTTGCTGCTGAAGACCAGCTTAAGCGCATCGATTTACGGGCTCCGCAGGACGGTATCGTGTTGGAATCAAAGGTCCATACGGTTGGCGGCGTCATCCCGGCTGGCGATGCAATCATGCTGATAGTGCCGGAATCCGACAATTTGCTTGTCGAGGCAAAGGTCAATCCGCACGACATCGATCAAGTGCAGATCGGTCAATCCGCAGTGTTGCGCTTTTCTGCTTTCAATCTGCGTACGACACCAGAGATCAATGGCAAGGTCACCCGCGTTTCGCCCGATACTACGACCGACCAACGCACCGGCCAGACCTACTACACTACTCGCATCGCCATGACGAAAAGCGAAATCGCCAAGCTCGGTGATGTTAAGCTCATTCCGGGCATGCCGGTCGAGGCCTTCGTGCAAACCGGCGAGCGCACTGTTCTTTCTTACCTCATCAAGCCCTTGCAAGATCAATTCATGCGGGCGTTCCGGGAAAAATGACGGGTTCGCTAGTTCGTCCAGCTCCGGGCGATTTCCGATGACGTGGCTTGTACGCACCGCGCGCCAATTTGGGGGCGCTCGCGGCCTGGCACTTGTATTACTTATTGCGCTTGCCGCATTGCGCGTTGCTGACCCGTTACCAATCCAGGAACTCCGCATTCGGGTCTTCGATCTTTTTCAGGTACTTCATCCGCGCGAAGCCTCGCAACGGCCGGTCGTCATCGTCGATATCGATGAGAAAAGTCTCAAGTCGATTGGCCAATGGCCCTGGCCGCGCACCCGCATTGCCGATCTCATCACGCGCTTGACCCAAATGGGTGCGCTTGTAATTGCTTTCGACATTGTATTTGCCGAGCCCGACAGAATGTCGCCCGGCATCGCGGCCGAAGCATTCCGCGATCTCGATGATGCCACGCGCGCAAAATTGCGCGCATTGCCGAGTAACGATGCGGTTTTTGCCGATGCGCTGCGCAAATCACCTGTCGTGCTTGGTGAATCGGGTCTCCCATTCATATCCGCGCAACTCGAGGGTTCACAGCCCGCAGCCGGCGTTGCGGCCATAGGTGGGAATCCACAACCTTTTCTTTTGAATTTTCCGGGCCTTTTGCGCAACGTGCCGATTCTTGAGCAAGCCGCCAGCGGGCGCGGCCTGTTCACAATCCGCGCCGAACGCGATGGCATCGTACGGCGTGTACCGATTGTGATGCAGGCGCAGGGCGCGATCATGCCCTCGCTTACCTTGGAAATGCTGCGGGTGGTGAGCGGCAACAACACCGTTTTGATCCACTCCGATCATGCCGGCGTCCAGAACGCAGCGGTGCCGGGTTTCGTGATTCCGACCGACCGTAATGGTCAACTTTGGATTCATTTCGCGCCGCACGATATGGCCCGCTACGTGTCGGCAGCCGACATACTCGAAGGAAAGGTGCCGGCTGACCGAGTAGCGCGCCGGTTGGTGCTCATCGGTACCTCGGCCGTCGGCCTATTAGACTCCAAGACCACCCCCCTCGATCCGGTGATGCCCGGAGTCGAAGTGCACGCGCAGGTCCTCGAAAACGTGCTCACAGATTCGGTGCTGTCCGCACCCAGTTACGCAATCGGCGTAGAGGTCAGCGCCGCACTTCTGCTGGGAGCCGCCATCATTTGGCTAGCGCCAATTTTAACGCCTGCCTACTTGCTGGCCTTGGGCGGCGCGCTCGTCGCGCTCATAGTAGGCGCCTCGTGGTATTTCTATCTGCAGGACCGCCTACTTTTTGATTTCACTTACCCGCTGTTGTCGAGCGGGCTCGTCTACCTCACGCTGGTGTTCAGCAACTATGTCAGCGAGCAAGCCCAGCGCCGCCGCATCCGCTCCGCCTTCGGTCAATATCTATCACCCTCGCTTGTCGAGCAGCTTGCTAATTCGCCGGAGAAGCTCGTCCTCGGCGGCGAAGAGCGCGAGATGAGCATCCTTTTCAGCGACGTGCGCGGCTTCACCA
This sequence comes from uncultured Alphaproteobacteria bacterium, assembly GCA_963810585.1. GTDB lineage: Bacteria > Pseudomonadota > Alphaproteobacteria > Rhizobiales > Xanthobacteraceae > Pseudolabrys. Next base: position 1,811,113 of record CAWENV010000001.1, on the reverse strand, counting down.
CCATATCCGAACTCTACAAAGATGACCCGCAGGGTTTGACGTCGCTGATGAACAGTTTTCTAACGCCTTTGACCAACGCAATTATCGAACACAAAGGCACGATCGACAAATATATGGGCGACGCGGTCATGGCGTTCTGGAACGCGCCAATAAACGATGTCGATCACGAATATAATGCCTGTGAGGCAGCACTCGAAATGCTTCATCGTGTTGAAACGCTCAATCAACAACGCGAGCAGCAAGCCATTGAAGCGGGCCAGCGCTTTATTCCGCTTAAGGTTGGCGTGGGCATCAACACGGGGAAGTGCGTCGTCGGAAATATGGGGTCTGACCTGCGATTTAACTATTCGGTGCTTGGCGATCCGGTCAATCTGGCATCGCGGCTTGAAGGTCAATCAAAGAACTACGGCGTTCCGATCATCATTGGTTCAAAAACAGCATCCGGCCTTCGCGGCAGGTTTGCGGTGTTGGAGCTCGACCGCATTACGGTGAAAGGAAAGACAGAGCCCGAATCCGTTTACACCGTTCTCGGCCGCTCGGATGTCGCCGGCAGCGATCGTTTCGGCCGGCTGCTCAGCGGGGTTGAGGAAATGCTTACATGCTATCGTCAACGCAATTTTGCCGGTGCCGCGAAATCAATTGTCCGGTGTCGGGATGTTAGCGACGGTTTTGGCCTGGAGACTCTATTCGAACTCTATTCAGAACGGATCGACTTATTCGAAAAAGACCCACCATCGGCCGACTGGAACGGGGTCGCTGTCCTCGAGACCAAGTAGCATTTCATTAAGACTATTCTCTGGATACTGCGCAAATATTGGCGGGATTCGTTGCGAATGGTGGGGTCAACAATAACCTGGCGGCCCGCAGTCGCGGTGATCGCTTGCTTTGCAGCGTCTCTTGCGCCCCTTACTACGCGGGCGGATACGCTCGAAGGGGCGCTGGTCCAGGCGTATCAGAACAATCCCTCGCTCAATGCGCAGCGCGCGGCGGTTCGGGCGACCGATGAAGGCGTACCGCAGGCTTTGTCGGGCTACCGTCCGAAGGTGACGGTCGGCGGCACCATCGGCCAGCAATATTCGGACACGACGACGCGGTCCTCGACCACCAACGCGACCTATTCGCAGTTGTCGGGCAACATGACTCCGAACAGCTACGGCATCACGGCGACGCAGACGCTGTACAATGGTTTTCAGACCTCCAACAAAACCCGGCAGGCCGAGAGCCAGGTGCAGGCCGCGCGCGAGTCCTTGCGGATAAGCGAGCAGACCGTGCTGCTCAGCGCGGTGACGGCCTACATGAACCTGTTGCGCGATGGCGCGATCCTCGATCTGCAACGGCGCAACGTCGAGGTGTTGCAGGAGCAGCTGCGCCAGACGCGCGACCGTTTCAATGTCGGCGAGGTGACGCGCACGGACGTTGCACAATCGGAATCGCGGCTGGCCTCCGGGCGCTCGCAAGTGCTCAGTGCGGAGGCGATCTACAAGGCGTCGGTGGCAACGTATCGCCAGGTGATCGGGGTTGAACCGGGCAAGCTCACGCCCGGCTCGCCGGTTGACCGGTTCTCGCCGCACGATCTGCCGCAGTCGGTTGGACTTGCCACCGCGACCCATCCACAGGTGACCAACGCGCAATACAATGTCGATGCCGCGCTGTTGCAGGTGAAGGTTGCGGAAGGCGCGCTTTATCCGACGCTGTCGGTGCAGGGCAACGTGCAGCAGAGCAACGAGAGCAGTCTGCTCCAGCTCAAGACCTTCAACGCCGCGGTGCTGGGCCAGCTCAGCGTGCCGATCTATCAGGGTGGCGCGGAATATTCCTTGATCCGCCAGGCCAAGGAGACGCTGGGACAGCAGCGGCTTAATCTCGACGTTGCGCGCGACCAGGTGCGCCAGAATGTGGTGCAGTCGTGGGGCCAGCTCGATGCCGCCAAGGCCAATATCGATGCGACCCAGTCGCAGGTGCAGGCCTCCGAGATTGCGCTTAACGGCGTGCGTGAAGAAGCCCGCGTTGGCCAGCGCACCACGCTCGACGTCCTCAACGCCCAGCAGGAACTGGTGAATGCGCGCGTGGCGCTGGTGAGCGCCCAGCGCGACCGCGTGGTTGCATCTTACACACTGCTCGCCTCGGTTGGCCGCCTGTCGCCGCAGGTGCTTGCCTTGCGGGTGCCGGTCTACGACTCCAACGTGCACTACCAGCAGGTCCGCGATACCTGGGCCGGCGTCCGGACCCCCGACGGGCGCTGAAGTCGAAACTGTAGTTCTGGCCGACGCAGTAAATATCGCCGGCTCCGGCGCGCCATATTCGGCGATTGCCGCATGGACGATGGTTGCCCGATTAGTCTTCTTGCGGTCGGCGATACATTGCGATCATCTACCGTCCCTTGGAATACACAGCTGGACAGGACATGGCGAAAAATTACCAGAAATCCGCCCGTCGATTGCGATCGCAGCTTTGGTTCGACAACCCTGAAAATCCCGGCATGACCGCGCTCTATCTCGAGCGCTACCTGAATTATGGCCTCACACCGGTAGAGTTACGATCGGGCAAGCCGATTATCGGGATAGCGCAGACGGGTTCTGATCTTTCGCCGTGCAATCGTCATCACCTCGAACTTGCCCATCGCGTACGCGAGGGCATTCGCGCGGCTGGCGGTGTTGCTTTCGAGTTTCCGTGCCATCCGATCCAGGAAACCGGGAAGCGACCGACCGCTGCACTCGACCGCAACCTTGCTTATCTCAGCCTGGTCGAAGTGCTGTATGGTTATCCGCTCGACGGCGTCGTGCTCTTGACGGGCTGCGACAAGACCACGCCGGCCTGCTTGATGGCGGCGGCAACGGTCAATACGCCGGCCATCGTGCTCTCGGGCGGCCCGATGCTCAATGGCTGGTGGAAGGGTGAACGCGCTGGCTCCGGCACGGTGGTCTGGAAGGCGCGCGAAGAACTTGCTGCCGGCCGCATCGACAATCGCGAGTTTCTGGAAATTGCGGCGGCCTCGGCCCCATCGGTCGGCCACTGCAACACCATGGGCACCGCCTCGACCATGAACGCACTCGCAGAAGCGCTCGGTATGTCTTTGCCTGGCTGCGCTGCCATCCCGGCGCCATATCGCGAACGCGGGCAGATCGCATACGACACCGGCGTGCGTGCGGTCGAGATTGTCGAGCAAGACCTGAAGCCCTCCGACATCCTCACGCGCAAAGCGTTCGAGAACGCCATCGTTGCCAATTCGGCAATCGGCGGATCGACCAATGCGCCGATCCACATCAACGCTATTGCACGCCACATCGGCGTGAGGCTTTCAATCAAGGACTGGGAGAGAGTTGGTTACGACGTGCCGCTGCTGGTGAACATGCAGCCGGCCGGACATTATCTTGGTGAGGAATATTACCGCGCCGGCGGTTTGCCCGCAGTCATGCACGAATTGCTGAAAGCCAAGCGCATCCACGCGGACGCATTGACGATCAACGGCAAGACCATGGGGGAAAATGTCAGGCGGGCGCACATCAAGGATGCCGACGTCATCAAGCCTTACACCGCGCCGATGAAAAAACAGGCTGGCTTTAAAGTACTGAAAGGAAACCTGTTTGATTCCGCGATCATGAAAACCAGCGTGATCTCGCAAGACTTCCGCCAACGTTTTCTTTCCAATTCAAAAGACAAGAATGCTTTCGAGGGTCGTGCGGTAGTGTTCGAAGGGCCCGAGGATTATCACCATCGCATCGACGATCCGTCCCTGAAAATCGACGAATATACTTTGCTGTTCATGCGCGGTGCCGGTCCAATTGGTTACCCGGGCTCGGCCGAGGTTGTAAATATGCAGCCGCCGGCAGCGTTGATCAAAAAAGGCATCACCTCGCTGCCCTGCATCGGCGACGGACGACAGTCAGGCACATCCGGCTCGCCATCTATTCTCAATGCATCGCCTGAAGCGGCGGCGAATGGCGGGATCGCATTACTCAAGACCGGCGACCGCGTGCGCATCGATCTCAGCAAGGGCACCGCCGACATTCTGATATCGAAAGCGGAACTGTCGCGTCGTCGTGCAACATTACTTAAGCGGGGTGGTTACCAATATCCGGAAAGTCAAACGCCGTGGCAGGAAATACAGCGCAGTATGGTCGATCAATTGGCTGACGGCATGGTGCTGAAGCCGGCGGTGAAATATCAGCGCGTTGCACAAAAAAGCGTGCCACGCGACAACCACTAAAGAGAGCCATTCTCGTGAGCAACAGACTTAAAGGAAAATTGGCGCTTGTCACTGCCGCCGGCCAAGGAATTGGCCGCGCTATCGCCGAGGCGTTTATCTCGGAGGGCGCAAAGGTAATCGCAACCGATCTCTCAACCGACAAACTCAAAGGCCTGAAAGCGGCAAAGTGCGCGAAGCTGGACGTGCTCTCGGCCAAAGCAGTCGACGCTTTCGCCAAGGCGATTACCAAGGAATTTGGCGCTCTCGACATACTCGCGAACGTGGCCGGCTACGTCCACCAGGGCACGGTGCTCGAATGCTCGCATAAAGACTGGGATTTTTCCTTCGATCTTAATGTCAAATCGATGCATCGGACGATCAAGGCTTTTCTGCCCGCAATGCTGAAAAGCGGTGGTGGCTCGATCATCAATATGTCTTCCGGTGTTTCCTCCATCAAAGGCCTGCCCAACCGTTACGCCTATGGCGCGACCAAGGCCGCGGTTATCGGCCTGACCAAAGCGGTTGCGGCCGATTTCATCACCAAGGGTATTCGCTGCAACGCCATTTGCCCCGGCACTATCGTTTCGCCTTCGTTCGAGGACCGAGTGAAGGCGGTATCCCAAACGACGGGTCGCCCACTCAAACAGGTGCGCGAGAATTTCATTGCGCGCCAGCCAATGGCACGGCTCGGCACCGCTGAAGAAGTGGCGGCACTGGCCATTTTCCTCGCTTCAGATGAATTCGAGCTACATTACCGGCCAACCACACCTCGTCGATGGCGGCTTGGCACTTTAGCCGCCTGGCGACCGTCCTGGGTTTTCATCGCCCCACAAAGTCGGGCTTGCTTTTCGGACGGCGAAAGCCCGATGATTTGATCCGCGCGGGTGTCCCAACGGCGGGTTCCGCGAGAATAGTGCCGAAAACAAAGAGAAAACGAAGAAAAGTGGGTTGGGCTGCCACGGCAGCCCGGGAGGAGTGAATGGCTTCGGTCGCAATCCGCGATGCGCAGAAGGCCTTTGGCGTCACGCGCGTCATCCATGGCGTGAATATTTCAATACGCGACGGCGAGTTCGTTGTTCTGGTTGGTCCATCCGGCTGCGGCAAATCGACCTTGCTGCGAATGATCGCCGGCCTGGAGAACATATCTGGCGGCGAAATCCGTATCGGCGAGCGTGTCGTGAACAACCTGCCACCGAAAGAGCGCGACGTGGCCATGGTTTTCCAGAACTACGCCCTTTATCCGCACATGACCGTCGCAGCTAATATGGCGTTCTCTATGAAGCTCCGCGGCGCTCCGAAAAACGAAATCGAGGAGCGCGTCAATCGCGCGGCGGAAATTCTCGGCCTGTCGCAATTGCTTGAGCGCTTTCCACGCCAGCTCTCCGGCGGTCAACGGCAACGCGTCGCAATGGGCCGCGCCATCGTACGCGATCCGCAAGTGTTCCTTTTCGACGAGCCGCTTTCGAACCTCGATGCCAAGCTGCGCGTGCAGATGCGCACCGAAATCAAAGAACTGCACCAGCGTCTGAAGACCACGACGATTTACGTCACACATGACCAGATCGAAGCGATGACCATGGCCGACAAGATCGTCGTGATGCATGACGGTCTGGTCGAGCAGATTGGCGCACCACTCGATCTTTACGACCGGCCCGACAACCTGTTCGTCGCAGGTTTTATCGGCTCGCCTGCCATGAACATGATCAAAGGACATATCCGCGTTAACGGCATCGCCAGCTTCGAGGGGCCGGCCGGCGTGAAATTCTCTCTCGCCACAGCGGGTCCAAGCAATGACGGACGACCAGTAGTGTATGGTGTACGACCGGAGCACTTCTCGCTTTCCGCCGATGGCGCAGAAGTCGAGGTTCAGGTCATCGAGCCCACCGGCTCGGAGCTTCAGGTCGTCGCGAAGCTCGGCGGAGAAGATGTCATCGCGGTTTTCCGTGAACGCCATCAATTTAAGCCGGGTGAAAAGATCCGGCTCAAGCCAGATCCACAGCTCGTCCATCTTTTCGACGAGGCGACGGGAAAACGTCTCACCAACTAGAAACACAAACGGAGGAACGACCATGAGTCACTTTACTCGCCGCACCCTGGTCAAGGGCGGCACTGCGGCTGCGGCCGCCGGAGCGCTAACTGGTCCCGCGCTGCTCGAATGGGCCAAGGCCTGGGCGCAAAACGCGCCATGGAAACCGGAAAAAGACGCAAAGCTTTCGATGTTGCGCTGGAAATATTTCGTGCAGTCGGAAGATGACGCGTTCGTAAAGCTGATCGAGGCTTATACCAAGGCAACGGGCGTGAAAGTCGATATCGCGCGCGAATTGTATGAAGACGTCCAGCCGAAAGCTTCGGTCGCCGCCAATACCGGCACAGGCCCCGACATGTTCTGGGGTCTCTACTCGCTGCCACATTTGTTCCCGCAGAAATGCGTCGACGTCACAGATGTCGCCGACTATCTCGGCAAGAAATACGGCGGCTGGGTGCCAAGCGCGGTCACCTACGGCAAGAGTGGCAACAAGTGGATCGCGATCCCGATCTGCTATTCGGGCAACATGATCAACTATCGCATTGAAGCCTCGACGAAAGCCGGGTTCTCCAAATTCCCCGATAAGAGCGACGCTTTCCTCGAATATGCCAAGGCAATGAAGAAGAACAACACGCCGGGCGGCTTCGCGCTCGGTCACGCGTCCGGCGACGGAAACGGCTGGGTGCACTGGTGTCTGTGGTCGCAGGGCGGCAATGTTGTCGACAAGGATGACAAAGTCATCATCAACTCGCCGGAGACCGCCAAAGCACTGGAATACGCCAAGGCGCTCTATGCCGAGATGATTCCGGGCGTTGCCTCGTGGAACGATGCCTCCAACAATAAGGCGTTCCTCGCCGGCGAAATTAACTGGACCGATAACGGCATCTCGATCTACGTCGCGGCCAACAAGGACGAGACCAAGAAAGCGATCGCCGCAGACATGGACCACTCGTTCTGGCCGGTTGGTCCGATCGGCAAGCCAACCGAGCTTCACCTGATGTATCCGGTGATGGCGATGACCTACACCAAGTATCCGCAAGCATGTAAATCGCTGATGGCATTCATGCTGGAGGCGGACAATTTCAATCCGTGGATTGCGGCAGCGCAGGGTTACCTCACGCATTGCCTCAATGCGTATGATGCCAACCCGGTATGGACCGCGGATCCCAAACGCGCACCGTTCCGCGAAGCGGCCAAACGCTCGCTGACAGCCGGGGGCCTGGGCTCAGTCGGTGAAAAGGCAGCAACCGCAATCGCCGACTTCGTCGTGCTCGACATGTTCGCCAACTACTGCACGGGCCGCGAAGACGTCAAAGGCTCGATCGCGATTGCCGACCGGCAATTGAAGCGCATCTATCGCTAACGCGAAACTCCGGCGGGCGGCGCAAGCCCCCCGCCGGGGCTTCTTTTGGCTGCAGCGTCGGAACCAGACCCGCAATGACCATCGCACTCGACCAAGGCCGCGGTGCCCGTGCACCGATCAGCGCGTGGGAGCAGCTCAAGACCAACCGGCAATGGCTCGGTTTCTGGTTCATGATACCGGCGGCAGCTTTTCTCATCCTGTTCCTGGCTTATCCGCTGGGGCTCGGCGTCTGGCTGTCATTTACCGACGCTCGTATCGGGCGTTCGGGTGAATTTATCGGCTGGGAAAACTACGAATGGCTGTGGGGCGATTCGACGTTCCGCCTCGCTGTCTTCAACACCTTGCTCTATACCGGTGTCGCCAGCGTCATCAAATTCGCGGTCGGACTCTATCTCGCGCTGCTGCTCAATGAGCGGTTGCCGTTCAAGGCCGTTATCCGCGCGGTGGTTCTGATTCCATTCATCGTGCCGACGGTGCTCTCGGCCATTGCGTTCTGGTGGCTGTTTGACGCGCAGTTCTCGATCATTTCCTGGTCGCTCAAGAGGATGCACTTGATCACGACCAATATCGATTTCCTTGGCGACGTCTGGAACGCGCGCTGGTCGGTGATTTTTGCCAACATCTGGCGCGGCGTTCCATTTGTCGCAATCACGCTACTCGCTGGTCTGCAGACCGTGTCGCCGTCGCTCTATGAGGCCGCCACCATCGATGGTGCCACCTCGTGGCAGCGCTTTCGGTACATTACCTACCCTCTGCTCACACCGATCATCGCTGTGGTCATGACGTTCTCGGTGTTGTTCACCTTCACAGATTTCCAGTTGATCTGGGCCATGACACGTGGCGGCCCGGTGAACGCAACGCATCTCATGGCCACACTGTCGTATCAGCGCGCAATTCTCGGCGGAAATCTCGGAGAAGGCGCGGCGATCTCGACCGCGATGATTCCGTTCCTGCTTGCGGCGATTCTGATTTCCTGGTTTGGGCTGCAGCGCCGCAAATGGCAGCAAGGCGAAGGCAATGACTGACGCTTTGGCCCGCAAGATGGTCGATCCGCACGCGGTGCTCTCCGGCGTGTCCGCCGATCAATCCGAGGGCATGAGCTATTTGCATAATCTGCCGCGGCGGCTCGTGACGCTTTATCTGCCGCTCTCGATCATCCTGCTCATCCTGATATTCCCGTTCTACTGGATGGCGCTCACAGCCATCAAACCCGACAACCAGCTGCTCGACCTGGAAACCTACAATCCGTTCTGGACTTGGAATCCGACGTTCAAACACATCTCCAAGCTGCTGTTTGAATCGCCGTATCCGCACTGGCTCTGGAACACGATGCTGATCGCAACCGGCGCGACATTCCTGTCCATCGCCGCCAGCGTGCTGGCGGCTTATGCGATCGTGCGGCTGCGTTATCGCGGCGCGCAGTGGATCGGCGGCGCAATATTTCTCGCTTATCTCATTCCTCCGTCGATTCTGTTCATTCCGCTGTCCACCGTCGTCTTTCAGTACGGCCTGTTCGACACGCCATTTGCGCTGATCCTGACCTACCCGACTATCCTGATTCCGTTTTCGACCTGGCTGCTGATGGGTTATTTCAAAACCATCCCGTTCGAGCTTGAAGAATGCGCGCTGATCGATGGCGCCAGCCGCTGGCAAATCCTGACCAAGATCGTGCTGCCACTGGCGATCCCGGGGCTTATCTCGGCGTTTATTTTCTGCTTTACGCTGTGCTGGAACGAATTCATCTATGCACTGACGTTCATTTCCTCAACGGCGAACAAAACGGTGCCGGTCGCGATCGTCAACGAATTCGTCGACGGCGACATCTACCGCTGGGGTTCGCTGATGGCTGGCGCGCTCGCGGGGTCCTTGCCGCTAGTTATCTTGTACGCATTTTTCGTCGAGCACTATGTCTCGGCGATGACCGGCGCAGTGAAGGAATAGAGCGTTGCGTTTTTGGTCGGTTAGTTTCAGTCAGTTACAGGCGACCCAGCACATTCCATAAAAATTGCAGGCGAGATGTGTGCCGCGTCCGCCGCAGACACCGCCACTTATGGCGCCGACATAATAGGCATTGCGGTAGCCGCGATAGGGACCGCCGTAATATCCGCCGTAAACGGGATAGCATCCATCGTAAGGCCCACGATGGATGCCCAGGCCGCACCCGCTCGAAACGGGAACGATTAAATCATTCTGCAGCTGTTGAAACGGCATGGCTTGTGCTCGCACAATCGCGGCAACACCGAATGCAAAAACGAAGAAAAGAGATCTAAACATCGCTCATCCTCGCAAAGCCCTTACTAGCTGGCGGAGAGGGAGGGATTCGAACCCCCGATACCCTTGCGAGTATGCCGCATTTCGAGTGCGGTGCTTTCAACCACTCAGCCACCTCTCCGGAGCCCGAAACGGGCCTGAAAAGGCCACGAAGGGACGGCGCTATGTAACCAAGCACGCCAAGACAGACAAGGGTCGCGCGGCGTATATTGGACCGTCTTCGGCGAACCCGGCGGCCACCCGGCACAACGATGCACAACGCCCTGAAACTGGACCGTATCCGCAAGGAATTGCCCGGCGTCGTCTGGACGATCGGGCTGGTCACCGTCCTGATTGCGGTGCTCTTTGCCCTGGTCTGGGAAACCGGGCTTGCCCATGGTTCCGTGCTTTTCCTGATTCCGGTGGTGATCGCGGCTACGCGCTGGGGAATTGTGCCCGCGGTCGTTGCTGCGATTTGTGGCGTGCTCGCCTCGGCGTTTTTCTTCTACCCGCCGCTCTACAGCTTCCGCATCCGGGATCCGCAGGAAGTCCTCGATCTGGTCCTTTTCATTTTCGTGGCGGTCGCGGTGAGCCAACTCGCCACCCGCCTCAAAAGCCAGCTGGAAATGGCGCGGCGGCGCGAAATAGACCTACGCGACCTCTACGCCTTCTCGCGGCGGCTCGCCGTGGCGTTCGATGTCTCCGACATTCACGCCGCCATCGAAGATCACCTCGCGAGCATCATGCAGCGCAATGTCGTGCTGTTCGCAAGCGCCCGTGAGGCTTCGAACAGCAGCGGGCGGCGAGCGGGCGTTGCCGTGCCGGAGCACGTTCTTACCGAGGTGGTCGAGGCCGCATCGGGCCACCGGGACACCGCCGCAGGCGCGATGGTGACCGCCGCGAGCGGTGAAATCTGGCTGGTGCGCGCGGTGTCGCCGAAGAGCCCCGAATTCGGCGTGATCGCGATCAATCTCGGCCGCGAGACGCAGGAGCGCTCCGACGAATTGCGCGTTCGCGTCGATGCTGTGCTGGCTGACGCCACCGCCACGCTCGAACGGCTCGGTGTCGCGCACGCCATCAGCGAAGCGCGCATGCGTTCGCAAACAGACCAGTTGCGCGAGGCGCTGATCGGATCGGTCAGCCACGAGCTGCGCACGCCGCTCGCATCGATCCTCGGCGCTGCCACTGTGCTCAGCGCGGCCCCGGCGCTGCAAAAAGAAAAAAAGCTCACCGCGCTGGTGCATGACGTGCGCGACGAAGCCGAACGTCTCAACAACGATATTCAGAACCTGCTCGATGCCACCCGCATTAGCAGCGACGGCGTCAAACCGCATGCGGAATGGGCCGACCCCGCCGACATCATCAACTCCGCAGTCGATCGCTGCCGCCATCGTCTTATCGATCGCCGCCTCGCAGTCGACTTGCCGGCGGATCTGCCGTTGATTCATGTCGACCCGGTGCTGGTGCAACAGGCGCTGATCCAGATTTTCGACAACGCGGTGAAATATTCCGCGTCCAACTCACAAATCGCAGTGGCGGCGCGCGCGAGCGACGGACGCCTAATCATCAGCGTCGCCGATCAGGGCGCCGGGCTGACCACTGCGGAAAAATCAAAGATCTGGGATCGATTCGCGCGCGGCGAACGCCACGCCGCGACCACCAGCGGGTCCGGGCTCGGCCTGTGGATCGCCAATGCCTTCATTGCGGCGAATGACGGGCAGGTGAGCGCCGTCAGCGAGGGTCCCGGCCTTGGCACAACAGTGGCGATTGAACTGCCGGTGACGCAAGCTGCAGTCCCGCAAATGGAAAGCGACGCCGATGAGTGAGCCCGCCCCCGTCGTTCTCGTCGTCGACGACGAAACGCAGATTCGCCGGTTCTTGCGCACCGGCTTCGAGCTCAACAGCTTTGTCGTGCATGAAGCGGCGACCGGCGGCGAAGCCATTCGTTCGGCCACGCTGCGGCCGATCGATCTGGTGATCGTCGATCTCGGTTTGCCCGATATGGATGGCTCCGAAGTGGTGGAGCGGCTCCGCTCGTGGTCTAGCGTGCCGATCATCGTGCTGTCGGTAAGATCGAACGAGGCGGAGAAGGTTCGCCTGCTAGAGCTCGGCGCGGATGACTACGTCGTCAAGCCGTTCGGCATGGCCGAGTTGCTCGCGCGGGTGCGGGTGGCGCTGCGGCGCCAGATGCGCGCGGTGTCCGGTGAGCCCACCGTCAAGGCCGGCCCCCTTACCATCGACCTCGCCGCACGTGCGGTGCTGCTCAATGACAAGCGCCTGACGCTGACACCAAAGGAATATCGGCTGCTCCAGGTTCTCGCCCAACATGCCGGCAACGTCGTGACGCACCAACATTTGCTCAAGGAAGTCTGGGGCTCGATCCACGTGCACGATACGCATTACTTGCGCATCTTCGTGCGCAAGCTGCGTCAGAAAATCGAGCCGCACCCAGACTCCCCCAAAATCCTCGTGACGGAATTGGGGGTCGGCTATCGCTTAGTGCAGTCGGGAAATGAAGGTGACGCCGGCACTTGGTCGGACCCGGCGCCGGCGAAAACCGAGACCTGAGCGACCCGGTCGCTTCGCTCCCGCGGGTATTAACGCTGTTTTTCCACTCCGGCCGCCTTGCGGCTTTCTTGACAGGCCCCACTTTTCCCCGCCATAAGCATGGCGCGCGGGCCTTTGGGTCCGCGTGCTTTTTCGAGGGCTAACTAAGCCCTTAAAAACAAACAACAAACCGACTGAAATAAGCCGGTCCGGACCAATCCGAGTGCCGGGATCGAACACGAGGACGAAAGATGTTCGCAGTCATTAAGACCGGCGGCAAACAGTACCGGGTAGCCGCCGAGGATGTGATCCGGATCGACCGGGTCAATGGCCAGCCCGGCGAGATCGTCGAGTTCGGCGAAGTGCTGGTCGTCGGCGGCGACACGCCGCAACTCGGCATGCCAACCGTCGCGGGCGCAACCGTTGCCGGCGAAGTGCTCCAGCACACGCGCGGCGACAAAGTCATCGCTTTCAAGAAGCGAAGGCGCAAGAATTCGCGCCGCAAGCGTGGCTATCGTCACGAATTTTCCGTGGTGCGCATCACCGAAATTCTGACCGATGGTGCCAAGCCGTCGAAAACTGTGGCAGCGCGACCCAAGCGTGAGCCAAAGCCTAAGGCGGAAGCTGAAGCTGCGCCGGCATCAGAGACGAAGTCTGCGAAGACAAGGGTCAAGAAGCCGGCCAAGGCAGGAAAAAAGCCCGCCAAAGGTGCTACAAAAAACAAAAAGAAGTGAGATGATTCCGTAACGGAATCGGTGTACACAGTAAGAGAATTAGAGAGACCACTATGGCGCACAAAAAAGCAGGCGGATCTTCACGTAACGGCCGCGACTCAGCGGGCCGTCGGCTCGGCTTGAAGTCGGCCGGCGGTGAAATCGTGATCGCCGGCAATATTCTTGCACGCCAGCGCGGCACCAAATGGCATGCCGGCCAGAATGTAGGCACCGGCAAGGATCACACCCTGTTCGCGCTCGTCGATGGAAAGGTTCAGTTCGCAACGAAAGCTAAAGGCCGCACCTACGTGTCCGTTGTACCGATGACGGAGGTTGCGGCCGAGTAAAACGGTGGAACCAAATCGAGGTCCGCCGGTCATCCAGTCAAACCGGCGGGGCTCAATGGGCTCTGAGAGGGGGAGACGGGTGACCGGCTCCCCCTCTTCGCTTTTTAACCTGGAGCCCGTGCCATGACACTGCTGGAAGAACTACCAAGCGGACGCTTTCACGAAGCGAGTATTCCCGTCCTCGAGACCAAGCGGCTTGCATTGCGCGCAGCACGCCTCGAGGACGCTAAAGCGGTAGCAGCGCTCGCCAACGACCGCCGCATCGCGGAAAACACCGCGCGCATTCCTTATCCGTACAAGGTTGCGGATGCCGAGAAATTTATCGGTGGGGCATACAAAAACGGCGAGGCTGCCTTCCTGATCACGCTGCGCGACCGGACAATTATCGGCGCGTGCGGGATCATGTTCCACCACGACGAGACGCCGGAGTTGGGTTACTGGGTTGGCGTACCGTACTGGAACCAAGGCTACGGCACCGAAGCGTTGCACGCATTAATCGACTACGCCTTCACCGACTTGACGCATGAGTTGTTGCAGGCGGGTGCGCGTGTCACAAACCCGGCTTCGCGCCGGGTACTGGAGAAGTGTGGCTTCCAGTGGACCGGCGTCGGTCTCTATCGCATCAACTCGATCAAATCGTCAGCACCGATTGATCGCTTCCGCCTCGAACGGCGCATCTGGACGGCACTCAAGACCTGGGGCCGGATGAAGCGGGTGATGTGATCGCGACGCTTAGGAACGCGGAGTCAATGCCATGTATCAGCCGCCGCACTTTCGCGAAGACCGGATCGAGGTTCAACACGCACTGATCCGCGCGCAATCGCTCGGTTTGTTGATTACTGCGGGACGGGGCGGGTTGCAGGCCAACCCGCTCCCGTTCCTGATCGACACCGGCGGTTCGGAGCGTGGCACACTGCGTGCGCATCTCGCACGTGCGAATCCGCAGTGGCACGAATTGGCCGCGGTCGCCGAATGCCTTGTCGTGTTCCAGGGACCACAACAGTATATCAGCCCGTCGCTTTACCCGACCAAACAAGAGCACGGGAAGGTCGTGCCGACGTGGAACTACATTACCGTGCATGCCTGGGGCCAGCCGCGGGTGATCGACGATGTGACCTGGCTGAGACGCCAGGTCGATGATCTCACGTCGCATAAAGAAGGCCCTCGCCCCGCGCCGTGGCTCGTCTCGGACGCGCCCGAGCCTTACGTGGCCGCGCAGCTCAAGGGCATCATCGGCATCGAAATCCCAATCGCGCGCATCGAAGGCAAATGGAAAGTCAGCCAGAATCGGCCGGCGGGCGACCGTGCTGGCGTTATTGCAGGCCTGCGCGGCAGCGGTGACGACGCCGAGACCATGGCGTCTTTGGTTGCGGAGCGCGGGGAAAGCGGAGCCTAAGCCGCGCAACCCCATCATTATGGCGGCGTCGCACTACCGGTTTCAGCCTCCACGAGGATTGTGCCGGTCATGTGCGGATGCAATGAACAAAAGTACTTGTAGGTGCCCGGTGTCGTAAACGTGAACGAGTACGTACCATCGGTGTCGAGTACCTGGGATCGGAAGTTGTTCGGCGACACCACAGTGTGCGGGATGTCGTCCTCGTTGGTCCAGGTAACTGTCGTGCCCGCTTTTACTTTCACCTCCTGCGGTCCGAAAGTGAAGTTTCCGATCTTAACGGCAACATCCGCCGCAAGGACCGGCGTTGCGACGAGGAAGAGCGCGGCCGCAACACCGGCAATAACAACCGTCTTCAGCGATTTGGTACTGATCATTATAACACTCAACCCTGCAGCGGCGTGTCGATGATGGCGAGGCGCTGTTCGTTCTGCTTGAACGTAATGCTGGCAATGCCGAGCATGGTTCGCAGCTTGTCGTCGGGCACTTTCATCGGACCGGCCGATGGCGCGCCGCCGGGCGCCGGCTGCGGAAAAGCAGTTGAGCGGGCGGTGTGGAAGGTCACATTGCCTTCAACCTTCTGCATCACCTGATGGATGTGGCCATTGAGAACGGTGACGGAGCCGAAGCGCTTCATGTAACCGAGCGCGCGCTCGCTGTCCTCGGTGCCCCACCCCCAGGCCGGATAAACTGTCCATAACGGAATATGTGCGAACACCACGATCGGCGTCGATGCTGAGCGGCCCTTCAGGTCGGCTTCGATCCATTCGAGCTGCTCGTCACCGAGACTGCCCATGCCGCCGCCCTTGAGATTGGCGACATTGACAAGACCCATAAAGTGCACGCCGTTGGCGTCGAAGCTGTAATAACCCGGGCCCATGGTGCCACGGCCATAGCGTTCTTTGTATAACTTGATCTCGGGATCGATGATGTCGTGCTCGCCTGGCACGTAATGCACATCGAGCTTTGCCTGTGAGATGATTTTTTCAGCGTCGTCAAATTCCGACGGTTTTGACAGATGTGTGATGTCGCCGGTGTGAATCATGAATGACGGCTTCGCCGGCAGTGCCCGCACACGCGCAATTGCCTCTTCTAACGTACCTTTGGCATTCGGGTTGGCCGGCTTGTCAAAGCCCATGTGGCTGTCGCTAATTTGCAGAAAGGTAAAACCCTTCTGCTCAGCGGCAACAGCCTCATCGATAATGCCGAGTGAGGTGGGAATACCGCCAGCAACCGTCCACAACACACCGGTTCCCGCCCAGGTCATGCATTCAAGTACCTTGCGGCGGTTCAAGCCCTCATCGCGTTTTATCATCGTCCAGTCTCCCATAACGAGTTTGACGTTTACGGGGACTAGACCGGACGGCGTTGCGATTTATTCCCGCACGCACCCACATCACAAATATGTCATCCGTGCGCGTCCGTTATTTGCGGACATGCAAGGATATTTGTCGGAATTTTTATTCCCGAACAACCTGCTCAATCGTGTTTCATAAAAACGTTATCTGAAACGAAGCGTCAGCCGCGAGCTGCGGGGAATTTTCCTGCCGATTTTCAGTCTACTCCCGTGCATGACCACCCGGCCGCGCCATTCGTCGTCAGAAACTGACGCAGAATGTTTTCTCGAACCTCCGACGTTTTTGAATCGCAATCACAGGAGATCTCATATGAAGAAATTTCTCGCGGCCTTGACTATGCTGACTGCCATCTCGACGCCGACGTTTGCTCAATCGTTTTGCGCTTGCGACGGCACCGGCAGCGTTCTGCCGTTCTCACACAAAGGGACCGAACCCCAGAACGACAAAGCTGCGCTCAGGCAGAGCGCGCTACGAGCTTACGCTGCCGTTCCGGGCGTCGGTTCGATTGTCATTCCAAACCCTACAGCGGCAACGGGCGGCGGAAGCCTCGGCTATAACGAAATGCTGCGTAACTACTGATGTTGCGAAAAAACGGGGCAGGCGCCAACCTGCCCTGTTTTCCTGGCAAAAAAATCTTGTTCCGGTGGGAATGAATCAGCTGGTGATAGAGTCTATTCAACGAGATCACTGTGTCTGTCACCGATGCTGGGATCTATCTTTTTTGCAGAAGTAGGGAAAAAAGACCGGAGTTGACGCATAAAACAGACCGGTTATCCCTGTTGGAAAAGCAATCATGACCCATTCAAAAACCGACGATAACTCAGTGCTGCTGGTCCATGCCTATCTCGACGGGCAACTAGATCCCACCAACGCATTGGGTATCACGCAGCAGATGATACGTGACCCGGCGCTCGCCGCAGAGGCCGAGCGCGTTAAAGCATTGCAGCAACTCATTCGTGAACGGCTACCCCGCGAAGATGCCCTGCCTGGGCTGCGGGCCCGCATCGAGACATCGGTCGGCGGTGCAGGACGGCCGCGCACACAGCCATCGTGGCGCGCCCTTGCGGCATCGATCGCCTTGACAGCCATGATCGCCAGCAGTTCGACTTGGCTCGTCGTTGGCTCGCAGCAGCCAACAATAGTTGCGGACGCGCTGGTGTCCGATCACATTCGCTCGCTAATAGCGCCACAGCCGGTCGACGTCGTCTCGTCGGACCGCCACACCGTAAAGCCGTGGTTCAACGGCCGCATTCCAAACTCGCCTCGCGTCGTCGACCTCGCCAAGGAAGACTTCCCGCTGATTGGCGGCCGCATTGACGTGATTGGCCAAGCACCTGTTTCGACTCTTGTCTATCGCCACGCCAAACACGTCATCAGCCTGACGGCGATGCCAACCGACAGCCGTTTTGAATTGGAAAAGAGCCCCCACGCCGTTAATGGCTATAACGTCATACACTGGGTTGAAAATGGCGTAAGCTATTGGGCGGTCTCGGACCTCGAAGCCAAGGAATTGGAGGAATTCGCTCGCCTTTTCCGCACCAGCCAAACCGAATTGTAGCCGGTCGAGGCGGGTGTCATGTCAATAACTTCTCTGCCGGCCAAAACCGGGCCAATCAAATCTGAAAGACCAGCTATGCGGTTGGTTGCTTCCGGCGTCCAAGATCCAATGAACGGCCTCGACGATAACGCTCGCTTCAGAAGCATCGTGATGCCGCACATCGACGAGGCCTATCGGCTGGCGCACTGGCTCACCGGCAATCGCACGGATGCTGAGGATGTGGTGCAGGATGCATCGTTGCGCGCCTTCCGTGCCATCCGGGAATTCGCCGGAGGTAGTCCCCGCTCCTGGTTGCTGAGCATTGTGCGCAACACCGCCTACTCATGGCTTCGCAAGAATCGCCCGGCCACGGTCGTCACTGTCGAGGATCTCGAGGCGGTTGAGCTTCAGCAGACCAACGCGGGCGAGCCGAACAGCGAGACTCCGGAAGCAGCACTCATCGCAAAAGTCGATACTGAGCAGCTCCGCGCGGCCATCGCAGCCTTGCCAACGCCATTCCGCGAGACGCTCGTGCTTCGGGACATTGAGGGCCTCGACTATCGCGAGATCGCCGAGACGACCGAGGTGCCGATAGGAACGGTCATGTCCAGGCTCGCCCGTGCTCGCCGCCGGCTGATGGTGACACTCAAATAAGAAAAATGAATCGAGATTGGCCCATCTGACCGGGCATATCCTCCTTTGAGGTAAATGTGCGGCACCGTCGAAAAGGCGGAGCCCGAAGGCTTTTATAAAGATTATTCGCGGCGCCCTTTCGCGAATGGGGGCGCAATGCGATATACCCTAAAGTCATGAAATTCCTCGATGAAGCAAAGGTCTATATCGCATCCGGCGCGGGCGGGAACGGCTGCGTATCATTCCGGCGCGAGAAGTTCATCGAGTTCGGCGGACCGAACGGGGGCGATGGCGGCAATGGCGGCGACGTGGTGGTCGAGGCGGTGAACGGCCTCAACACCTTGATCGACTATCGCTATCAGCAGCACTTCAAGGCGCAGCACGGCGGCGCTGGCATGGGTAAGGACTGCGCCGGCGCCAACGGAAAAGATGTTGTGCTGAAGGTGCCAATTGGCACGCAAGTTTATGAAGAAGACGGTGAGACACTCATCGCCGACCTCACCAAGGTCGGCCAACGCGTCACCATTTGCAAAGGCGGTAATGGCGGTTTCGGCAACGCACATTTCAAATCATCCACCAACCGCGCGCCGCGTCACGCCAATCCGGGTCAGCCCGGCGAAGAGCGCACCATCCGCTTGCGACTGAAACTGATCGCCGATGCTGGCATCATCGGCCTTCCCAATGCCGGCAAATCCACTTTCCTCGCCACCGTGAGCGCGGCCAAGCCGAAGATCGCGGACTATCCCTTCACCACGCTGCACCCACAGCTCGGCGTGGTGCGCATCGACGAGCGCGAATTCGTGCTGGCCGATTTGCCCGGCCTGATCGAAGGTGCGCATGAGGGTATTGGCCTCGGCGACCGCTTCCTCGGCCACACCGAACGCTGCCGTGTACTGCTGCATTTGATCGACGGCACGGGCGAAGACGCAGGCCTCGACTATAAGACCGTGCGCACTGAACTCGAAGCCTATGGCAATGGACTGATCGACAAGCCGGAAATCGTCGCGCTGACCAAGGTTGATTCCATGACGCCGGAGGCGATCAAGGCGCAAGCCGCGAAATTGAAGAAGGCCTGCAAGAAGACGCCGTTGCTGCTGTCATCGGCCTCGCAACAAGGCGTCAAGGACGTACTACGCGCGCTGTGGAAGGTGATTGCCTCCGACCGCCATGACGCCGGCGCGTCGAAAGCCAAAGAAGAAGCCTGGCAGCCGTAGCTCCACGCTCGAAATAAATCGCGACGAAATTCAGTAGTTCAAAAGCGGGAAGTCCTTGGCCGGCTTGCGTCCGGGAAGCGATTGCAGAAACGCATGGATGTCGGCCGCATCCGACAAGACATTCGCCCTGTATCGGCCCGTACTTATTTTGTTTCGAGCGCGAGTGTCGCGCCGGGGTTGTAGCGCGTCAAGATGATGGTCAAGGCTATGGCAATGTCCGGATTGCATCAGTTCCCCTTTCGCATCTCCCCCGAATGACATCATGGGAGCGGGCTGCTAAATCAATCGGAATAAATTGGCAGGAACCTGCGAATGAAAACGCGCGCCGCGATCGCCTGGAAAGCCGGTGAGCCGCTCACCATCGAGACCATCGATATCGAAGGGCCAAAACCCGGCGAGGTGCTGGTCGAGATCAAGGCCACGGGCATCTGCCACACCGACGCCTACACGCTATCAGGCGCCGACCCCGAAGGTATATTCCCATCGGTCCTTGGGCATGAAGGCGCTGGCGTCGTGCGAGAGGTCGGTGCGGGCGTCACTACATTGAAAGCCGGCGATCACGTCATTCCGCTCTACACACCGGAATGCCGGCAGTGCAAAACTTGCCTCTCGCGCAGATCCAATCTTTGCACAGCAATTCGTGCCACTCAGGGCAAAGGCGTAATGCCAGACGGCACCAGTCGTTTCCGTTGCGACGGTGATCCGGTGTTCCACTACATGGGTTGCTCGACATTTGCCAACTTCACAGTCCTGCCGGAAATCGCGTTGGCAAAAGTCCGCGAAGACGCCCCCTTCGACAAAATTTGTTACATCGGCTGCGGCGTCACCACAGGCGTTGGCGCCGTCATCAACACCGCAAAGGTATGGCCGGGCGCAAATGTCGTTGTATTCGGACTGGGCGGCATCGGGCTCAACGTGATCCAGGGCGCGCGCATTGTGGGTGCCGACAAGATTGTCGGCATCGATACCAATCCGGCTAGACGCACGATGGCGGAGAAATTCGGGCTAACTCACTTTATTAATCCGGACGACATTGGACGCGACAAAGTGGTGCAAGCGATCGTAGATTTAACCGGCGGTGGCGCCGATTTCTCGTTTGAGTGTATCGGCAATACCACGACGATGCGCCAGGCTTTGGAATGTTGTCACCGCGGATGGGGCGAGAGCATCATTATTGGTGTTGCCGGCGCGGGCCAGGAGATAGCCACGCGGCCATTTCAACTCGTCACCGGGCGTGTGTGGCGCGGCACCGCCTTCGGTGGCGTGCGCGGACGCACGGATGTGCCCAAAATTGTCGACTGGTATATGGAAGGCAAAATCAATATCGATGACCTCATCACGCATACGATGCCGCTCGACAAGATCAACGACGCCTTCGATCTGATGCATGAGGGCAAGTCGATCCGTTCAGTGGTGGTGTACTAAGTCTCGCACTTGGCTAAACTACCGGGTCACGACGAAGCTGACGAGCTACCAATGCCGCCCCGTAGCGCGGCATCCGCAGGGGAAACAACAATGTCTCGACAGATTAATGTCATTGCGAGCGCCCTTGCGGCGCTCATCATGAGCGGTGGTTTAATTGGAACATCCAGCGCACAAGACTGTCCGCGCGGCGATCTCGACAAAGCCTATTGTGATCGCGATGGCGACCTGGTGGCCGATACACCGAGCGATCCAAAACAACTCGTCAATCCCTCGACGCTGATCTTCGCCTATACGCCTGTCGAAGACCCGGCGGTCTACACCAAAGTGTGGGACGGGTTCATCAAGCACATGGAAAAGGTTACCGGCAAAAAGGTCATCTTTTTTCCCGTGCAGTCGAATGCGGCCGAGATCGAAGCGATGCGTTCCGGCCGCCTGCATATCGCGGGTTTCAACACCGGCTCTAATCCGATCGCCGTGAATTGCGCGGGCTTTGTGCCCTTCGCTATCATGGCCGGCAAGGACGGCACGTTCGGATATGAAATGGAAATCATCGTACCGGCCGACAGTTCGATCAAAACGCCGGCCGACATCAAGGGCAAGAAGCTTGCATTCACGGCGCCAACCTCGAATTCCGGATTTAAGGCGCCATCAGCATTGCTCGAGTCAGAATTTAATTTAATCGCGAAGCGCGACTACGAACCGGTTTTCTCGGGCAAGCACGACAACTCGGTGCTCGGCGTCGCTAACAAGGATTACGACGCTGCTGCGATCGCCAACGAAGTGATGTTTCGTATGTTCGAGCGCAACGTCGTGGACAAAGCCAAGATCCGGACGATCTATAAATCCGAGACATTTCCAACTACCGGCTATGGCTTGGCACACAATCTCGATCCGGCGCTGCAGGCGAAGATCAAGGAGGCTTTCTTCACATTCTCCTGGGAAGGCTCATCGCTCCAATCAGAGTTTAAAGGCCAGGATAAATTTGTTCCGATCACCTACAAGAAAGATTGGAGCGTCATCCGCAAGATCGACGCGGCGAGCGGTGTGAAATATTCCTGCAAGTAAACATGCGTGGCCGCAGGGGGCTTAAATGCTGCGCATCAAGGGTCTGACCAAGCGCTATCGCACGGGCGATCTCGCGCTCAAGGGCATCGACATCGACGTGCCCGACAGCCAGGTCATGGCACTGATCGGCCCTTCGGGCGCCGGCAAATCCACGGTGATCCGCTGCATTAACCGCTTGGTTGAGCCGACCTCAGGTTCGATCGCGCTCAATGAGATCAACATCGTAAAACTCGGCAGCGCCGAATTGCGGCGGGTGCGCCGGCGCGTGGGTATGATCTTTCAGGAATATGCCCTGGTGGAGCGGCTCTCGGTGATGGAGAACGTTCTCACCGGCCGCCTCGGTTATGTCGGCTTCTGGCAAAGCTGGCTGCGACGCTTTCCGCAATCGGACATTGATGAAGCTTTTCGACTACTTGAACGCGTTGGTCTCGACCACATGGCCGACAAACGCGCCGACGAGCTCTCCGGCGGTCAGCGCCAACGCGTTGGCATCTGTCGTGCGCTCATTCAGAATCCCGAACTGCTGCTGGTCGACGAGCCAACTGCTTCACTCGATCCGAAAACCTCACGGCAGATCATGCGGTTGATCAAGGAGCTGTGCAGCGAGCGCAAGCTGTCCGCAATCATCAATATCCACGATGTCATGCTGGCGCAGATGTTCGCCGAGCGGATCGTCGGCCTGCGCCTCGGTGAGATCGTCTATGACGGACCACCCGACAAACTTACGCCCGCGGTACTCACGTCGATTTACGGCGAGGAGGACTGGTCGGCGACGATCCGGAAAGTGGACGAAGAAGCGCCCGACGACGAAACGGACAACGTCGTACCGTTAGTTCCGCGCCCTGACCGCGACCGCCTTGCCGGATTAACCTGATGTCACTTGCCGTCGTCGCGCCGCGCCGCTGGAAAAAACCGCCGCTGATAAAATCGGTCTGGCTGCGCTGGACGCTAGCGATTGGGGCTGCAGTTTATCTCGCGCTGGTGTTTCACACGACGCCTGTGAACTGGACGCGCGTGTGGGAAGGGCTGCCGCGCGGCGCCGCGTTCCTGTCGGCATTTTTCCCGCCGGATTTTGTCAGCCGCTGGGATGAAATCGCAGAAGGCATCGCAGAAAGCCTCTGGATGACGGTCGTTTCGACCGTCATCGGCATTGCCCTGTCGATTCCGGTGGGCATTGGTGCGGCGAAAAACATCGCGCCGGCGCCGGTCTATTATCTCTGCCGTGCCGTGCTCGCGGTTTCGCGCAGCTTCCAGGAAATCATACTCGCGATCTTTTTCGTCAAGCTGTTCGGGTTCGGGCCTTTTGCAGGGTTCGTAACGCTGTCCTTCGCCACAATCGGCTTCTACGGCAAGTTGCTCGCCGAAGACATCGAAGACATGGACGCAGGCCAGGCGGAAGCCGTGCGCGCATCGGGAGCGAGCTGGCTGCAATGGATTAATTTCGGCGTCCAGCCGCAGGTGATGCCGCGCATGATCGGGCTCGGGCTCTACCGCTTCGATATCAATTTCCGCGAATCCGCGGTGATTGGAATTGTCGGCGGCGGCGGCATCGGTGCCACGCTGGACACCGCGTTCCAACGTTATGAGTTTGATTCCGCAGCTGCGATCATTCTGGTTATCATCGCCATCGTGATGCTGTGCGAGTACGGCTCCGGCTATCTGCGGCGCTGGGTACAATGACGACCACCATCCCCACGCCGACACGAAGCTGGCAGCGCCGCACGCCGCGCACGCAATGGCTGATTTGGGCGGGCTGGCTGTTCGCCACCGCGCTGTTCGTTTATTGTTTCCACCTTATCTCCGAAAAAACGATCTGGACCTTCGTCTGGGATGCGCCGCAGCAGGCCGGCGATCTCGCGGTTCGCATGGTGCCGCCGGACTGGTTCTATATCCGCGCTCTCGGCCAGCCGATCTGGGACACCCTCAACATGGCGACCCTTGGCACAGCGGTCGCAGTGGTGCTCGCCATTCCGGTCGCTTATTGCGCCGCGCGCAACACGACACCGAGCGTGAGTGTCGTTCGACCTATCGCGCTGTTCATCATCGTCTCATCTCGTTCGATTAACGCACTGATATGGGCGCTGATGCTGGTCACCATCATCGGCCCGGGCGTGTTCGCCGGCATCATCGCAATTGCGCTGCGCTCGATCGGTTTTTGCGCCAAGCTGCTTTATGAAGCGATCGAGGAAATCGACGAAGGCCAGGTTGAGGCCGTGCGCGCAACCGGCGCTTCCGGCGCGCAAGTGACGACTTATGGGATT
Organism: uncultured Alphaproteobacteria bacterium; assembly: GCA_963810585.1. Taxonomy (GTDB): domain Bacteria; phylum Pseudomonadota; class Alphaproteobacteria; order Rhizobiales; family Xanthobacteraceae; genus Pseudolabrys. The sequence continues at coordinate 1,786,798 of CAWENV010000001.1, read as the reverse complement.
ACGCCGCAGGTACTGCCAGCCTTCGCCGGTATTTCGGTGTTCCGCTGGGATATTAATATTCGCGAATCGACCGTACTCGGGCTTGTCGGCGCCGGCGGCATTGGTCTCGAACTCAACGCCGCACTCACACAGCTCTATTGGACCCAAGTATCGCTAATTCTGCTGGTGATCATCGGTACGGTGATTCTCAGCGAATGGGTGTCCGCTAAAGTGCGCCACGCGATCATGTGAAGTCCTGTGCCATCACGCGCGGATCGCTGCCAGCGTAACCGCGACGACGTTAGATTGGTCGCGTACTATTTAGCGCAGAGCCTGCGCGTCCCGCCTGTCGGCAGATACGTACAATCCGAAGCTTTGAACGAACGGTAAGCTGCGGTACAGGCTTCCACGTTGCAGGTAACTTGCGGCTCCGGAACCGCAATCGGTTCAGGAGGCGTCGTCTGCACTTCCGTTCCGACGGAGGTTGGAACATTCGAAGTTGTCGGCGCGGTGAGACCTGGCGGAATAATCCGTGCACCGATATTCGGCGCACCGGACTTCGCATTCGGCGCCGTCGGTGGCACAACGACCGGTGCAGCAAGATCCGATGCGCCAGTTTTCGCAGCCGGCGGCAGCAAAGCAGCAGGCGCACGCAGCCCCGCTTCAGTGTTCACCATCGGCGCCATTGGTGCCGACAGCCAGTCAAGCCCCAGCAAAACGTTGCCAAGGGTTATCGCCAGCACGGCACCATAGACCACAAGCCGCATCGCTTAGCTCCGGCAAGTAACGAGCCCATGTTGAGAAGCCAACACTAGAGCGCCAAGCGCCAAATATCGAGATACGGCGCACGGCAGGTAGCGATGACGAACCCAAGAATGGCATGCTAAACAGCCCGCGCTAGCAAACATACCGTCGGGACCATGCCTCAAACGCCGTCGCTCAAGGACTTCAGCCGAATTGTCGTGAAGGTCGGCTCCTCGCTGCTGGTGGACTCCTCCGCCGGTGGGCTCAAGCGCGACTGGCTTGCCTCGCTCGCCGCCGACATCTCTGGCCTGCACAAGAAGAAATGTGACCTGCTCGTGGTTTCTTCCGGCGCGATCGCGCTTGGCCGCTCGGTCCTCAAACTTCCAGTTGGCGCGCTCAGGCTTGAGGATAGCCAAGCCGCCGCTGCGGTGGGCCAGATCGCTCTCGCACGGGCATGGTCTGAGGCGCTCGGTAGTCTCGGCCTGACTGCAGGGCAAGTTCTGGTCACGTTGGGCGATACCGAAGAACGTCGCCGGTATCTCAATGCCCGCTCCACAGTCGCAAAGCTCCTAGAGTGGCGCAGTGTGCCGGTTATCAACGAGAATGACACCGTCGCCACCACCGAAATTCGCTACGGCGACAATGACCGCCTCGCTGCCCGCGTCGCGACTATGATGAGCGCGGATCTCCTTGTGCTGCTATCAGACGTCGACGGGCTCTACGACAGGCCACCCGGCGCGGAAAGTGGCGCTAAACTGGTACCGGTTGTTGCTCGCATCACGCCTGAGATCGAAGCAATGGCCGGCGTTTCCGGCTCCGAGCTCGCACGCGGCGGAATGTTGACCAAAATCGAGGCTGGCAAAATCGCCACTACCGCCGGAACCCACATGGTTATCGCTTCCGGACGGGTGCAGCATCCGTTGCAGGCTATCGGCAGTGGCGGAGCATGCACGTGGTTCCTCACGCCGGCCAATCCGGTGACCGCGCGCAAAAAATGGATCGCAGGTTCGTTAGAGTCGCGTGGCGCATTGATCATCGATGCAGGAGCGGTGAAGGCGCTGCGCGGCGGGAAGAGTTTGTTGCCGGCAGGCGTGATCAAGGTCGAGGGCGGTTTTGGTCGCGGCGACGCGGTCGTCGTGCGCGGACCTGACGGACATGAAGTCGGGCGCGGGTTGGTCGCCTACGACGCTGAAGACGCGGAGAAGATCAAAGGACGGTCTTCCGCTGATGTGTTGCTGATTCTTGGCTACACGGGCCGAACTGAGATGATCCACCGGGACGATCTCGTTCTGGGTGGCGAATAGCAGTACCGCGCCGGATGCTGGAACCCAGGGCCGGCCGGGGCGTTATTCCCGTACGACGCGACACACGTGGCAAAAGGCGATTTACCGATCGCCCGTCAACCCCAGCCCCGAAGGCTGGGGTTTTCGTATCTGCACCAGAATATATTTATGGGCTAGGTCATTGGCCTAGTCGGCTTACCGCCGCAGCAGCCCCGTTCCATGATTTGCTGGCCGACGGGCTCGGCCAGTGGCCGAGCGAGGGGTCAATGGCCCCGAGAGATTATACGCCGACGCCGGCGACCAAGGGGCTGCAACTTGCGCTTGGTCGGCCGAACCGGAAGCGGCAAGCACGTGCCGTCCGGAAATTCCAGGTACCGACTAAACACCTGTAGTTGGCCCTCCCCGCCGCGTTTGCCTTCGATCACGAATTTGGTGCCGACTGGAAACCGGCTTGGGAGACGGCCCGAACTATACGTCATGACTACCTCCTGCAACTTCGCCACCCTGACGTTGCAATGTGTAGGTAGATTGATCCGTTGCATGCTTCCGGTGCGTTATCCACGATATCCCCAGCACCGGCCCCCGCCGTGTGCGCCGGACCGACCTCGCGGCCGAACCCCCGACGTGATAGGAAATTGGCCTTGGACAGGGGTTTTTACGGGTTTTCTGACGAAAAATGACCGCATCGCTTAAAAGTATAGAAGGTTCCGGCGATATTGCCGACGTCATGGGCGAGATCGGCCGCCGTGCCCGCGCCGCTGCCCGGGTATTGGCGCTCGCCCCGGCTGAACAAAAGGACCGGGCCCTGGAGCTTATGGCCGCCGCTGTGCGGGCACAGGCTTCCTCTATTCTGGTCGCCAATGTCGAAGATGTCGCGGAGGCGCGTTCCGCCGGCGTGACAGGAGCAGTTCTTGATCGCCTTGAGCTCGATTCGGGACGCGTGGAAGCTATCGCGAAGGGTATCGAAGCTGTCCGCGCGCTCAAGGATCCGGTGGGCACCATTACCGAGTCCTGGACTAGGCCCAACGGTATTCGGATCGAACGCGTGCGGGTGCCGCTCGGTGTTATCGGCATCGTCTACGAGAGTCGGCCGAATGTGACAGCGGATGCTGGCGTGCTTTGTCTGAAATCAAGTAACGCCACGATCCTTCGCGGCGGCTCTGACAGCATGCGCTCCAGCCGAGCCATCCTGGCGGCGTTGGCAGAAGGTCTGCGAGCCGCCGGTTTGCCGGAGGCTTCGATCCAGGTTGTCCCGACGCGTGACCGTACCGCCGTCGGAATGATGTTGGCTGGACTCGACGGCAATATTGACGTCGTTGTGCCACGTGGTGGCAAAAGCCTTGTGGCCCGAGTTCAGGCCGAGGCGCGAGTGCCGGTATTCGCGCACCTTGAAGGTGTTTGTCACGTGTATGTACACAAGGCAGCATCGCTCGAGATGGCCAAAAAAGTTGTCTTAAATGCCAAAATGAGGCGCACCGGCGTCTGCGGTGCAGCAGAAACCTTGTTGGTCGACCGCGATTGTGCCGCCACGCACCTTAAACCATTGATCGAAATGCTGATCGAGGCCGGTTGCGAAATTCGCGGTGATAAGGTCACGCTCACCATGGACAGGCGTGTAAAGCCGGCAACCGAAGAGGATTGGGGCACCGAATATCTTGACGCCATCATTGCCACCAAGGTGGTCGACGGCATCTCCGCCGCTATCGAGCACATCGAGCGCTACGGATCGCATCATACCGACGCTATTGTGACTGACGACCGGACGGCAGCTGAAAAGTTCCTGCGCGAGGTTGATTCGGCCATCGTGTTGCATAATGCGTCGACCCAATTTGCCGACGGCGGTGAATTTGGCTTCGGCGCGGAGATCGGAATTGCCACTGGGCGCCTGCATGCGCGCGGGCCGGTAGGCGTCGACCAACTCACTACCTTCAAATACTGCATCCACGGAAACGGCCAGACCCGCCCGTGAAATCGAAGCAACCCTCCAATTCCGAGCGCTTACTGCCTCCGCACGCGCCCGGCATGAGGATCGGCCTGTTTGGTGGAACCTTCGATCCGCCACATCAGGCACACCTCGCGGCAACTTTGCTCGCACTCAAGCGACTCAAACTCGACCGTGTCTGGTGGCTGGTGACCCCTGGCAATCCACTGAAAAACACCAGCGACCTCGCGCCCTTGCCCAAGCGGATCGCCGCTGCTCGTGCGTTGACCCATCATCCGCGCCTAGATGTTACGGGCCTCGAAGCTGTCATTAAGACGAGATATACTTACGATACGATATCTTGGTTGTTAGCCCGCTGCCCTGGAGTCCGATTCGTCTGGATCATGGGTGCAGACAACTTGCGGAGTTTCCATCGCTGGCAGAATTGGCGCAAAATTGTAGCGATGGTTCCGATCGTCGTCGTCGACCGGTTGGGGCCAAGCCTTTATGCCGCCGCCAGTCCGGCGGGCAATGTCCTTGCCCACGCCCGCATCCCAGAATACGCCGCCGCCTCACTGCCGGGCCGAAAAGCGCCGGCATGGGCCTTCCTGCATGGCCTCAAATCTCCACTATCCTCGACCGCATTGCGCGCATTACGCACCCGACGTGGGCCCTCCAGCAGAACTCCGTCTAAGACCAAGAATGCAGGCAAATCCGAACGCAAGAAAACCAGCGCCAAGAACCGTGGAACCAAGCCCCCCAAACGGAAATCGGCAGCGAAGACACGCAAACGCCGGGGTGGAAAGAAGCGATCGAGGTCGTTACGTTAGTTTGAGACCCGGGTTCGGACCGGGTTGAGTGCAACCCATCGAAAGGATTTGAGCCCCTGAATAAACCTGCACTCTCTCGGGCGCCGCGTCGCACGTCCGAATCCGTCTCCCGGCGCCCTACTGCCAAGGAGACGCTCCGCATCGTCCTCGCACGTCTTGAAGACATGAAAGCCGAGAACAGCGTCGTTATCGATCTCACCGAAAAATCCTCAATTGGCGATTTCATGGTCGTGACCAGCGGCCGGTCGCAACGGCACGTCAGCGCCGTCGCCGACAACGTCATCAAGGACATCGAAAAGGCGGGCGGCACCCACATTCGTGTCGAGGGCATGCGCCAAGGCGACTGGGTTTTGATCGACGCCGGCGACGTGATCGTGCATGTCTTCCGGCCGGAAGTTCGCGTCTTTTACAGTCTGGAAAAAATGTGGTCGGCGACGAGCAAGGACGCGCGGCGGCTAGACTGATAAACTCGGCGCTACGATGCGTATCGTCGTTGCCGCCATCGGGCGCCTGAAAGAGGGCCCAGAAACTGAACTGTCCGAGCGCTATCGCAAGCGTGCGGAACAGGTCGGGCGCCAGCTTGGTCTGCGCGATATCGAAATCATCGAAATCAGGGAAAGCCGCGCCGAAGATGCCAACAAGCGCATAATCGAGGAATCGATCGCGCTCGCCAATGTCATCCCAAAAGACGCGGCTGTCGTTCTGCTCGACTCGCGCGGAGAAAATCTCGATAGCGCGAGTTTTGCAACCCAGATTGCCAAATACCGGGCCAATAACAAACCAGCCGTTGTTTTTCTGATCGGCGGCCCCGACGGCCTCGCGGCAAGCCTCCACGACAAAGCTGAACTACTGCTATCGTTTGGCACCGCGACCTGGCCGCATCAGCTCGTGCGGGGGATGCTATTGGAGCAACTCTATCGTGCTACAACGATACTGACCGGCCACCCTTATCACCGGGCCTGAAATCGGCCGCCCGGCCGCAGGGCACCCCGATTTAGTCGCAATCGGCGGCAATACGTTTGCCCGGACAAAGTCTTGCCGTTCAAACCTGCAGGCGTAACGTAACCATGATGATTTTGCTTAGGGAAATCGGTGCTCTCGATCCGCGTGCCGCATTCATCGCGGCGCTCGGGTTCGTGTTGCCGATGACGCTCTCTGCAGAGGCGATAGCGCAAGAGCGGCCTGCCCAGTTTGCGCAGAACGACAGCACAGAGAAACTCGACACGCTGAAGCAGCGCGACGAGGCACTCAAATCTGCGCGCGATCAGCAACGTAAGTCCGCCGATAGCGAAGCCGCTCTCAAACGTGAGATCGAACAGATCGGCGCAGACCGGCGCAAACTTAATCAGGATCTGATCGAAACCGCCACGCGGCTGCGCGGCGCCGAATCCAAGATCGCGTCAACGCAAGAGCGGCTCAAGCCGCTCGACGACAATGAACGCAGCATTCGCAAATCGCTTGACGGTCGCCGCGCTGTGATTGGCGAAGTCCTAGCCGCGCTGCAACGCATTGGCCGCCGCCCGCCGCCGGCGCTTTTCACAAGCCCGGAAGATGCATTGCAATCGGTGCGCACCGCCATGGTACTGGGCGCTGTATTGCCGGAAATGAGACACGAAGTTGAAGCCCTTGCCGCTGACCTTTCCGAACTGCTGGCAGTGCGCAAGAAAATTGATGCCGAACGGGAGCAATTGAAAGCAGAGATTGCCTCGCTTGACGGCGAGCGAGCGCGCATGATGGCATTGGTGGACGAACGCCAGAAGCAGATAGCCGAACGTGAGAAGGCTCTCGATGCGGAACGCGCGCGCGCGGTCGACCTAGCGCGCGAGGTAGACAATCTCAAAGATTTGATCGCAAAAATCGAGCAGGGCCTCGATCCTGCAACGCGTGACGCACGTGATGCCGCCCGTTCGGATAGCCGCCCCGCACTTTCGGCATTTCGTGATCCTGGGCGCCTAGCGCCGGCGGTCGCTTTCGCCTCCTTGCGAGGACAAGTTCCGATTCCGGTTAACGGCGTTAAATTGAAGGAGTTTGGCGCCCCTGACAGCAATGGCGGCTCGGAAAAGGGACTTTCCATCGCTACTCGCGCGGGGGCACAGGTTACTGCGCCGGCGGATGGCTGGGTGGTGTATGCCGGCCCGTTCCGCTCTTATGGCCAACTCTTGATCCTTAATGTCGGCGGCGGGTATCATGTGTTGCTCGCTGGGACGGAACGGATATCAGTTGATCTCGGGCAGTTCGTTCTGACCGGGGAACCTGTTGCAGTTATGGGAAATGGCTCCCATATCGCAGCTATCCTGGCGACAGGTTCCACTCAACCGGTGCTATACATAGAGTTTCGAAAAGACGGGGTTCCCGTCGATCCAGGCCCATGGTGGGCAGCTGGCGAAGGCGAAAAGGTTCGCGGATGATGCGCAAGACCTCACTTATTATTCTCGGCGCGGCAGCTGGAGCAGCAATGACGTTGCTCGCGGTTCAACCACGCATGATTCTGGTAGGCACTGCCGCCAAAGCGGCGGCGGCCGATACGTACCGTCAGCTCAATCTGTTCGGAGACGTGTTCGAGCGTGTACGTGCCGACTATGTCGAGAAGCCGGACGACGGCAAACTGATCGAATCTGCAATTAACGGCATGCTGGCCGGACTTGATCCGCACTCGAGCTACATGGATGCAAAGAGCTTTCGCGACATGCAGGTGCAAACTCGCGGTGAATTCGGCGGGCTCGGCATCGAGGTCACGATGGAAGATGGCCTGATCAAAGTTGTCGCGCCGATCGACGAAACGCCTGCAGCCAAAGCCGGCATCATGGCCAATGACATCATTACAAAGCTCGACGATGAACAGGTGCAAGGGCTGACCTTGAACCAGGCCGTTGAAAAAATGCGCGGACCGGTGAACACCAAGATCAAACTGACAGTCACGCGCAAGGGCCAGGACAAGCCGGTCGAAATTTCGATCACGCGCGATATTATCCGGGTTCGTTCGGTTCGTTCGCAAAACGAAGGCGATGATGTCGGCTATATCCGGCTCACACAGTTTAACGAGCAGACGACCGAAGGGCTGAAGAAGGCAATCGCTGACATCAGCGCGAAAATTTCTGACGACAAACTCAAGGGCTACGTCCTCGATCTGCGCAACAACCCGGGCGGCCTCCTCGATCAGGCGATTTCGGTGTCAGACGCATTCCTGCAAAAGGGCGAGATCGTATCCACCCGTGGCCGCAACGCGGAAGAAACTCAGCGCTTCAATGCGCGACCGGGTGACCTGACGAAGAACAAGCCGCTAATCGTTCTGATCAATGGTGGCTCGGCTTCGGCGTCAGAAATCGTCGCCGGTGCTTTGCAGGATCACAAGCGGGCAACTGTGGTCGGCACCCGTTCGTTCGGCAAAGGCTCGGTGCAGACCATCATTCCGCTTGGCTCCGGGAACGGAGCATTGCGATTGACCACCGCGCGCTATTTCACCCCGTCCGGCCGGTCAATCCAAGCGAAGGGTATTTCGCCGGACATTGAGATTTTGCAAGACGTGCCGGAGGAACTGAAGGCAAAGACCGACACCAAAGGCGAGGCGTCATTGCGCGGTCATCTGAAGGGCGACGAGGGCAAAGAGCAAACCGGCTCGCAGTCCTACATTCCGCCCGACGCCAAAAACGATAAGGCGCTCAATATGGCGCTCGACCTCCTGCGCGGGACGCAGGCCAATTCGGCGTTCCCGCCGAATGGCAAGGTCCCCGTACCGAACTAGTCGCAGGCTGGATATTTAAAAAAAATCGCAGGGCGGCCGAAAGGCCGCCCTGCTCGTTTTTATCAGGCAAAGTGCGGCAATCCGCGAGTTCCCTGGACAGGCTCGCTGTCGCCCCAGCCCGGAAACGTCGCGTGCTAGACTTATCTGATGATTCGCAAGGATCTTGCGCCGTGGCATCAAATGACTTGAACGCCCCCCTCGGCCAGGACAAACGTAAGCGGTCGATGCCAAAGCTGCCGGTCGCCGCGCCTCAGCTATTAGCAGGGGTGCTGGGACTGTCTGGCCTCATCGTGGTGGCATGGGCAACGTTCGTTCATGATCCGTTGGGTGGCGAGCCGACGGCTGTGGTGGCCGCCAAGCTATCACCAGCGACCCAGGCCGACCGGACTGCTGGCAGCGATGGCAAGCAGCACGCCCGCCATGACGGCGCCCAAGGCGCCCCGCCCGACGCGCCAGCAGTTGCAGCTGCGGCAGCACCGCCGCCCGGATCAAAGACCGTCACCATCATCGACGGTTCGAGCGGTGCGCGGCAGCAATACACCATCCCGGGAAATTCCAATGCTAATACCCCGGGGAATTCCAGTCCGGGAAATTCCAATGCTAAAACCCCGGGAAATTCGAGCGCCAACACGCCGGGGAATTCCAGCGCGGGGAATTCCAGCGCCGCCACACCGGCAACGCTGCTCGACCCGAAGCTGCTCGAAACCACGCGCCATGGCGCGATCCCCAAAATCGGTCCTGACGGCACGCGCCCATCGGCACGCTACGCGCAATCGCGCGAGCTGCCGCCGAATAAAAAAGATTCGCCGCTCATTGCCATCGTGGTCGGCGGCCTCGGCATCAGCGCCTCCGGCACCGCCGATGCATTGTCCAAATTGCCGCCGGCAGTCACTTTAGCGCTGACGCCCTACGGCGCCGATCTTGAAAAACTGGCCGAGCGCGCCCGCGCCGAAAAGCACGAAGTGCTGCTGCAGGTGCCGATGGAGCCCTTCGATTATCCTGACAATGATCCCGGCCCGCAAACGCTGCTGACTTCGCTGACCTCTGAGCAGAATATCGACCGGCTGCACTGGCTGATGAGCCGCTTCCAGGGCTACGTCGGTATCATGAGTTTCATGGGTACGCGCTTCACCGCCTCCGAGCAGGGATTGACGCCGGTGTTACGCGACGCCGCCCAGCGCGGACTCATCTTCGTGGATGATGGCTCATCCGCGCGCAGCGTTGCCGGTCAACTTGCCGGCGGCCACAATCTTCCTTTTGCGAAGGCGGACGTCGTCCTCGACACAGTTCCCACATCTGTTGAAATCGATCGCGCGCTTGCGCGGCTCGAGATGAAGGCGCGCGAAGGCGGGACTGCCGTCGGATTCGCGACCGCACAGCCGGGCACCGTCGCGCGGATTGCCGAGTGGGCGAAAAAAGCCGAAGCCCAAGGCATCCTGCTGGTGCCGATTAGCATGGTGGCGATCAAGGCGAAGTCATCGTAACGTTATTTTTGATCGCGATCACTCGCGACTGAAATGACGGAGCACGAATGCCATCCCACGATTCCCTGCCCTACCGCCCCTGCGCCGGCATGATGGTGCTCAACCGCGCCGGACTCGTTTTCGTTGGACGGCGAACGGAGGGGCCCGAACACATTGATGCGACCCATGTATGGCAAATGCCGCAAGGCGGCATCGACGAAAATGAAGATCCCTACAAGGCAGCGCTGCGCGAGCTGCACGAGGAGACCAATATCCGCTCCGTACAAAAGCTCGGCGAGATTGCTGAATGGCTAACCTATGACCTTCCAAGCGAGGTCGTGAAACAGGCGTGGGGTGGCAAATATCGCGGGCAGAAGCAGAAATGGTATGCGCTGCGCTTTACCGGCGATGACCGCGAAATCGATGTCGTTCATCCCGGCGGTGGCCACAAACCCGAATTCATCGAGTGGCGATGGGTGGCGATGCGCGATTTGCCTGACCTTGTGGTGCCGTTCAAACGGCAAACCTATGATCGTGTCGTGAAGGAATTCGAGCAGTTCGCGCGTTAGCGCTAGTGCATCGCCGTGCCGGTCAGATGGCGATCGACTTGCTTGAAATGATCGAGCTGCGTGATCAGTCTGTCGAGGTCGGAGCCCTGCTCCGTCTTGGCAATACGAGTTTCAAGCTCGCTGATACGGGTCGCAATCAAGCCGCGGTCGACATCCTCCGCCGCCTCGGCGGCGTCTGCAAGGACCGTCAGACCATCCGCGGAGACTTCCGCAAAGCCACCGAGCACGACGATCTTCTGCACACCGCCCGCGCCGTGCACGGTCAGAATACCAGGACGCAACGTTGTAACCATCGGCGCATGTTCGGCGAGAACGCCGAAGTCGCCTTCGGCGCCGGGGACGTCCACTTGGTCCACATCACCCGAAAACAACAGCTTTTGGGGCGACACCAGTTCGAAATGGAATTTAGCCATTGTTCGCTCAGCCCCTGCGCTTGCCGGCTGCGAAACCCACGCCCAGTCCAATAATGCCGCCGAGGGCGGCCATGATGGCGATGTGCTGGGCCTGACTGCTGGTGATCGGCCCGCCGCCGCGCGCCATTTCGTCGCTGCGGACCTCGAGGCTCAGAGGCCCCAATTTAATCTCGGATGTCTCGGGGCGCGTCATGTAACCGGACAAGGCGCCGACCGCCAGTCCGATCAACAAAAACGTAATTAGGTTTGACCGCCCCAACATGATTTTAGGCCGCTTCTGCTGCGAGCTTTTTGCCCTTCTCAACCGCCTCGTCGATGGTGCCAACCATATAGAAGGCCGCCTCCGGCAAGTTGTCGTATTTACCTTCGCATAACCCTTTGAAGCCCTTGATGGTGTCGGCAAGATCAACGAGCTTGCCGGGCGAGCCGGTGAACACTTCCGCCACATGGAACGGCTGCGACAGGAAGCGTTCGATCTTGCGTGCCCGCGCAACCGCCAGCTTATCCTCTTCCGACAGCTCGTCCATGCCCAGAATGGCAATGATGTCCTGCAGCGCCTTGTAGCGCTGGAGAATCTGCTGCACCTGGCGCGCGACGGCGTAGTGCTCTTCGCCTACGATCAGTGGTGAGAGCATGCGCGAAGTCGAGTCGAGCGGATCCACAGCCGGATATATGCCCTTGGCGGCGATGTCGCGCGACAACACGGTGGTCGCATCCAAGTGCGCAAACGACGTCGCCGGCGCCGGGTCGGTCAAATCGTCGGCCGGCACGTAAATCGCCTGCACCGAGGTAATTGAGCCTTTGGTGGTGGTGGTGATGCGCTCCTGCAGCGCGCCCATGTCGGTGGCAAGCGTCGGCTGATAGCCCACGGCGCTGGGAATGCGGCCGAGCAGCGCCGACACTTCCGAGCCGGCCTGCGTGAAGCGGAAGATGTTGTCGACGAAGAACAACACGTCCTGCCCTTTGTCGCGGAAATATTCGGCGACGGTAAGGCCCGAGAGTCCGACACGCGCACGGGCGCCCGGCGGCTCGTTCATCTGTCCGTACACCAGAGCGCATTTCGATCCGTCGACAGAGCCCTTCTTCGGGTCCTTGTTGACGCCAGACTCAATCATCTCGTGATAGAGGTCGTTGCCCTCGCGCGTTCTCTCACCAACGCCAGCGAATACCGAATAGCCACCGTGCGCTTTGGCAACATTGTTGATCAATTCCATGATCAGCACGGTTTTACCGACGCCCGCTCCGCCGAACAGACCGATCTTGCCACCCTTGGAGTAAGGCGCGAGCAGATCGACGACCTTGATGCCAGTGATGAGGATCTGTGCCTCGGTGGCCTGGTCGGTATAAAGAGGCGCGTCCTGATGGATCGCGCGCCTGGCCTCGGCCTTAACAGGGCCAGCTTCGTCAACCGGTTCGCCGATTACATTGATAATGCGGCCAAGGAGCCCAGGTCCGACCGGCACTTCGATGGGCTGGCCTGTATCGGTGACTTCTTGCCCGCGTACCAGACCATCGGACGAATCCATCGCGACGGTTCGCACGGTCGATTCGCCGAGATGCTGCGCAACTTCCAGCACCAGACGGTTGCCGCCATTTGTCGTTTCCAGTGCATTCAAGATCGCGGGCAGATGCGTCTCGAACTGCACGTCGACGACGGCGCCGATGACTTGCGTGATTTTTCCGACTGCGTTGGGTGTGGCCATATCGTCCTCGTTACGGAATTAAAGCGCCTCGGCGCCGGAGATGATCTCGATCAACTCCTTGGTGATCATCGCTTGACGGGTGCGGTTGTAGGTCAGCGTCTGCTTGCGGATCATCTCGCCGGCATTGCGGGTGGCGTTATCCATGGCGCTCATGCGCGCGCCCTGCTCGGAAGCGGCATTTTCCAGCAGCGCACGGAACACCTGCACAGATAGATTACGCGGCAACAACTCGGCCAGGATTTCTTCTTCCTCCGGCTCGTATTCGTATGACGCGGCGGGACCTGCCTCGGCGGCCATTTCAAACACGGGCGGAATGATCTGCTGCGCGGTCGGAATCTGCGCCATGACCGACCTGAAGCGCGAGAAAAATAGCGTGGCGACGTCGAACGTCCCCTGCTCGAACATGGCGATGATCTTGCGAGCGATCATTTCGGCCTGCTCGAAACCAATGGTGCGCACACCGCGCAACTCAATGGTTTCCATGATGTACTTGCCATAGAGACGGCGGAGCTGGTCGGCGCCCTTGCGGCCAACGCAGAGGATTTTGATTTCTTTGCCCTCGGCAATCAGATTTTCTACCTTGGCGCGGGCGAGACGCACAATTGACGAATTGAACGGTCCGCACAAGCCGCGCTCTGCGGTGCAAACCACCAGCAAATGCACCCTATCGCTGCCGGTACCCGCTAACAGCCTCGGGCCAGAGCTGCTGCCGGCAACAGCTGCGGCGATCGAGCCGAGCACATTGCCCATTCTTTCCGCGTAAGGGCGCGCGGCTTCCGCCGCGACCTGCGCCCGGCGCAGCTTCGATGCCGCAACCATCTGCATGGCCTTGGTGATCTTCTGCGTCGCCTTGGTAGCGGCGATGCGAACGCGCATGTCCTTGAGGCTGGCCATGTCGAACTAGTCCTGATCGCTTCCCGTTGCCGCGTCAGCCATCAAACGAAAGTCCTTGCGTAGCCGTCGACAGCGTCCTTGAGTTTGGCGCCGTCAGCATCCGACAGATCGTTGCTCTTGCGAATACTGTCGAGCAGACCGGCGTGCTTGCTCCGCATCAGCGTCAGCAGGCCGCTTTCGAAGGCGCGCACGCGCGAAACTTCGAATTTGTCGAGATAACCGTTGACGCCGGCGTAAATCACGACGACCTGCTCTTCCATCTTCAGCGGTGAAAACTGGGCCTGTTTAAGGAGCTCGGTGAGACGCGAACCGCGGGCGAGCAGACGCTGGGTGGTGGCGTCGAGGTCGGAACCGAACTGGGCGAAGGCCGCCATTTCGCGGTACTGCGCCAGTTCACCCTTGATCTTGCCGGCGACTTTCTTCATCGCCTTGGTTTGCGCGGCGGAGCCGACGCGCGACACCGAAAGGCCGACGTTCACCGCCGGGCGGATGCCTTGATAGAACAAGTCGGTCTCCAGGAAGATCTGGCCGTCGGTAATCGAAATCACGTTGGTCGGAATGTAAGCCGACACGTCGTTGGCCTGGGTTTCGATCACCGGGAGCGCCGTCAGCGAGCCGGAGCCATTGTCGTCATTCATCTTGGCGGCGCGCTCGAGCAGACGGGAGTGCAGATAGAACACGTCGCCGGGATAGGCTTCACGCCCCGGCGGACGGCGCAGCAACAGGGACATTTGCCGATAGGCGACCGCTTGCTTCGACAGGTCGTCATAGATGATGACCGCGTGCATGCCGTTGTCGCGGAAATATTCGCCCATGGTGCAGCCGGCGAACGGAGCCAGGTACTGCATTGGCGCCGGATCGGACGCGGTGGCGGCAACGATGATGGAATAGTCGAGCGCGCCCTGCTCTTCGAGCACCTTCACGAACTGTGCGACAGTAGAGCGCTTCTGCCCGATCGCAACGTAAACGCAGTAGAGCTTGATTTTCTCGTCCGGCTGCGCGTTAAGCGGCTTCTGGTTGAGGATGGTGTCGAGCGCGATTGCGGTTTTGCCGGTTTGACGGTCGCCGATGATCAACTCGCGCTGGCCGCGGCCGATCGGAATCAAGGAATCAATCGCCTTGAGGCCTGTTGCCATCGGCTCATTCACCGATTTGCGTGGGATGATACCGGGCGCCTTGACGTCCACACGGGCGCGCTTGTCGGCCTTGATCGGACCTTTTCCGTCGATCGGATTTCCGAGCGCATCAACCACGCGACCGAGCAGACCCTTGCCGATCGGCACGTCAACGATGGCGCCGGTGCGCTTGACGGTCTGGCCTTCCTTGATCTCGCGGTCGTTACCGAAGATCACGATACCGACATTGTCGATTTCGAGGTTCAGCGCCATGCCGCGGACGCCGTTCTCAAACTCGACCAACTCGCCGGCCTGCACATTGTCGAGACCGTAAACACGGGCGATGCCGTCGCCGACCGATAACACCTGGCCAACTTCGGAGACTTCGGCTTCCTGGCCGAAGTTCTTGATCTGCTCTTTCAGGATGGCTGTAATTTCTGCGGCGCGGATATCCATCAGCGGGCCTCTTTCATCGCAAGCTTGATCGAATTGAGTTTGGTGCGGAGTGAACTATCAACCATGCGGCTGCCGACCTTCACGATCAGGCCGCCGATGATGGCAGGCTCCACTTTCACGTCGAGGTCGATGTCTTTACCGCCGGTCACCGATTTCAGTGCGGCCTTGAGCGCATCGAGGTTTTTGTCATTAAGTTTCTCGGCGACGGTGACCTGAGCGGTGACCTCACCTTTGTGCCGGGCAACCAGCGCACGATAAGCGCGAATCGTGTCATGTGCCGCGAACAGACGGCGGTTGGTTGTGATCACGCGCACGAAATTTGCGGCGAGCCCCTTGATGCCGGCCTTGTCGAGAATTGCGGAGAGTGCCCTGAGTTGCTCGTCGACACCGAACACCGGGCTGCGCACCAGCCGCGCAAGGTCGGCGTTGGCAGTGACGAGAGCGTCGAACTGATCGAGATCTTTTTTGACAGCGTCGACGGCCTTATTGTCGAGGGCGAGCTCGAACAGGGCGTTGGCGTAACGGCCAGCCATACCGGAGATGATCGGATCTTTGCGTGCCACCGAAACACTCGTTGGTTTTACTTCGCTCGCAGCCCTGACGCCGTCGCGAAAGGGCGGCGCAAACTATTGGAATCCAAGAGAGAATCCCGATCTCCGGGAAGTCGCGGAAGCTCGCGGAAACCCCCTGAAATCGAGGGCTAGCTAACACAGCGAGAATGGCGGTGCAACAAGGCGACATTTCAGTCGCAGGCCCGCAGACGCTTATACCGCTGCCGCGACGCGGTGACGAATTTGCATCGCAGGGTTGCCTCGCCACGCGTGCGTCGTCGCTATAGCGTGCGCCGCACGTAAGCAAACGCGCCTGCCCGCCCGCCGCCGGATTTCTGGATGTCCAAGCCGAAAACGCAAGCCGACACCGCCGCTACGGCCAAGCTGCTGGTCGTACTCCTGGCGTTCGCCTGGGGTCTCAACTGGATCGCCGCGGCGGTCGCATTGCGCGAGATATCGCCCTGGAGTCTGCGCGTTGCCGGATCGGCAATCGGCGCGGCAACGCTGTTCACCGCCGCTATCGTGACCGGCCACAAATTGCGGGTGCCGCGCGGCGAGTATGTGCATGTCATGATCGCCGGTTTTCTCAATGTCACCGGTTTCCAGATCCTGTCCGGCTTCGCGCAATTGAGCGGCGCGACCACGCGCGCCATCATCATTACATATTCGATGCCAATCTGGACGACGGTCCTGAGCTGGCTCTTCCTCGGCGAGCGGCTGAACGCGGTGCGATGGCTTGCTTTCGTCCTGTGCGTCGTCGGTTTGACGGTTCTGGTGTGGCCGCTATTCGCCTCAGGATTTCCGCCCTTCGTGTTTTATTCGCTCGGCTGTGCGTTGAGCTGGGCAGTCGCGACCGTCTATATCAAGTGGGCCAAGCTCACGATCGAGCCTTTGACCAATGCGGCCTGGCAATTGCTGTTCGGTCTGGTTTTCATCACCATCGGCAGTTTCATGGTCGAGGGCTATCCCCATCTCTGGCCAATCCAGAACGAGACGCTTCTGGCGGTGCTCTTTGTCGGACTGTTCGGTGTTGGTCTCGCGCATTTTCTATGGTGGACGATCGTCGGACGCTTGCCGGCCACGACGGCATCGCTCGGTTCGCTGCTGGTGCCTGTGATCGGCGTCAGTGCGGCCGCACTATTTCTTGGCGAACGGGTGACAGTGCCCGATATCGTCGGCTTCGCGATGATTTTTGCAGCGGCCGCCTGCGTGCTGTTGCAGCCGAACGTCCGCCACGACGAGATGCCGGAATAAGCGCGTAATGCGAATTATGATGCTTGACACATCATAATAGCTATATAAAACATTACATATAATGCTTTTGGCTGCTAGAGCCATTCAATTCGCATGATCACTTCAGGGCAGTTACGAGCCGCCCGGGCGCTTCTGGGCATTGACCAACGCGAATTGGCGCAGCGGTGCGGGCTGTCACTGCCGACCATCCAGCGCATGGAAGCGTCGGACGGCGTGGTCCGCGGCAATGTCGACTCGTTGATGAAATTGGTCGATGCCCTTGCTGCGGGCGGGATCGAGCTGATCGGCGAAGGCGCCAGCAGCACCGGCGGCAGCCGCGGGGTGCGTTTGAAGAGTGCACCGCCATGACGGTCGTGTACGCCCTTTATGGTGTGGCGGCACTCCTGGCCCTGGCGCCGATCGCAATCATCGCAGCAGCTTCACCGCGCGCCAGTAACGTCATCTATGGCGCGAGCCTGATCGCCACCCTGGTGCTGGGCGTGATGGGGGGCATCAGCCTCTCCGCACCGGCTGTCTCCACCGTAGTCTTGCCGCTTGGCCTGCCCTGGCTGGGCGCGCATTTCCGAATAGACGCGCTCGCCTCTTTCTTCATGATCGTCGTCAATCTCGGCGGCGCGGCCGCAAGCCTTTTCGCGCTCGGCTATGGCCACCACGAAGAAACACCCCAGCGAATACTGCCGTTCTATCCTGCCTATCTCGCCGGAATAGAATCTGGTTGTACTGTCCGACGATGCCTTCAGTTTTCTGGTGGCGTGGGAGTTCATGTCGCTGACGTCCTGGGCGCTGGTAATTTCCCATCATGAGGACCGCGAAAACGTACGGGCAGGATACGTCTACTTGTTAATGGCAAGCTTCGGCACGCTGGCGCTGCTGCTTGCCTTCGGCCTACTTGCGGGCAGTGACGGCAACTACGCCTTCGACGCGATCCGCGCCTCGCATCCGAATTCCCGGCTGGCCGCCCTCGTGCTGATCCTCGCGCTTGTCGGCGCCGGCTCGAAAGCCGGCGTTGTCCCCCTGCATGCCTGGCTGCCGCTCGCACACCCGGCTGCGCCCAGCCATGTCTCCGCGCTCATGAGCGGCGTGATGACCAAGGTCGCCGTCTACGGTTTCATCCGTATTGTCTTCGACCTCATCGGCGAACCTGATTGGTGGTGGAGCATCGTGGTCCTTACTGTTGGCGGGATTACCGCCGTGATGGGCGTGCTCTATGCGTTGATGCAGAGCGATCTCAAACGCGTCCTCGCCTACAGCACCATTGAGAACATCGGCATCATCTTTGCCGCACTCGGGCTTGCACTGGCCTTCAAGGCAGAGGGGCTCGCTTTGGCATCGGCATTGGCGCTTACCGCCGGACTGTTTCATGTCTTCAATCATTCACTGTTCAAGAGCCTGTTGTTTTTCGGAACCGGCGCCGTGCTTAACGCCACCGGCGAGCGCGACATGGAGCATCTTGGCGGCCTGATTCACCGCATGCCGCAAACGGCCTTCGTGTTTCTCGTCGGCAGCGTGGCGATTTCGGCGTTGCCGCCGCTTAACGGCTTCGTATCCGAATGGCTCACCTTCCAGGCCATTCTGCTCAGTCCGCAATTGCCGTCGTGGGGTTTGAAATTGCTGGTGCCGACGGTCGGTGCGCTGTTGGCGTTGTCGGCCGCGCTCGCAGCTGCCTGCTTCGTGCGCGTTTTCGGAATCACGTTCCTGGGCCGGGCGCGCGCGAAAGCCGCCAGCCGCGCGCAGGAGACCGACAGCAATTCGCTGGCGGCGATGTATGTCCTCGCAGCGCTCTGCCTGATCGCCGGGATTGTGCCCGGGTTTTTCATCGACGCCCTGAAGCCGGTGACGCAGGCTCTTCTCGGTGTCAGCATGCCGCATCAGGCGGGTGTGAAATGGCTATCGATCGTACCGATCGCCGAAAGCCGCAGCTCCTATAATGGCTTGCTGGTCTTCATTTTCGTCGTTCTGTCGGGCTCGCTCGCCGCATTTACCATCCACCGGCTGGCGTCGGACAAATTGCGCCGCGGGCCGGCCTGGGATTGCGGCTATCCCGATCCACGCCCATCGACGCAATACACCGCATCGAGCTTCGCCCAGCCGATCCGGCGCGTCTTCGGCAGCACCGTGTTTCGTGCGCGCGAGATCGGCGAGATGCCGCCGCCAGGATCCACCGCGCCGGCGCGCCTGACGGTCAAAATCCACGACCCGATCTGGGAATCGCTCTATGCGCCCATATCCAATCTCGTCGCCTACACTGCGGAACGTATCAATGTCCTGCAATTTCTCACCATTCGCCGTTATCTAACCCTCGTCTTTGCCGCGCTGGTCATCCTGCTTCTCGTGCTGGCGGTATCGCCATGATTCACGATCTCATCTTGCAGGGGACCGAGATGTTGCTGGTGCTCCTTCTTGCCCCGCTACTCACCGGCTTCGTGCGCAAGATGAAGGCCCGGCTCCTCAGGCGGCAAGGGCCGCCTTTGCTGCAGCCCTATCGCGATCTCGTGCGCCTGCTGCGCAAGGAGGTCGTGCTGGCGCACAATGCGTCCTGGCTCTTCCGTGTCATTCCCTACATTGTGTTTGCAGGTACTTGGGTCGCCGCTTCGCTGATACCGACGTTCCGTAGTGGTTTGATGTTTTCCTGGTCGGCCGACCTGATCGCCATCATCGCGCTCCTGGGCAGTGCGCGGTTCTTCCTCGCGCTCGCGGGGCTCGACGTCGGCACATCGTTCGGCGGCATCGGCTCGAGCCGCGAAGTGATGATTGCCTCGCTGGCCGAGCCGGCCATGCTGATGATCGTCTTTACGCTCGCGCTGATCGCAGGATCGACGCAGTTGTCGACCATGGTCGCGTTCATGGGCTCGTCGGAAGTTGGCTTACGCGTGTCGCTGGGGCTCGGTTTGATTGCATTGGTCATGGTGGCGATTTCCGAAAACGCGCGCATTCCGGTCGACAATCCAGCCACGCATCTGGAGCTGACGATGGTGCATGAGGCCATGGTGCTGGAATATTCCGGACGGCATCTGGCGCTGATCGAACTGTCGGCGTTCCTGAAACTGCTGTTGTATGTCTCGCTGATCGGATGCCTGTTCGTGCCCTGGGGCACAGCCTCTCCGGATGCCGCGCCGCGCGAACTGCTCATCGGCGCGGCCGCCTATATCGGCAAGCTTGCGGTGGGCGGGCTCCTGCTAGCCGTGTTCGAAACATCGATCGCAAAAATGCGCGTTTTTCGGGTGCCCGAGTTTCTCGGCGCGGCCTTGATGCTGGCGTTGCTGGCGACGTTGCTGCGGTTCGTATCGAGGAGCTTCTGATGCAAGGACTTGAATTCGATGTCGCACATCTCCTCGCCGGATCGCTCGTGCTGGTGAGCTTCCTGATGCTGTATCAGAACCGCCTCTACGCGCTGCTCAATATCTACGCGCTCCATGCGACCGTCCTGGCGCTGTCGGTGGCCTGGCAGGCATTCATCCAGCATGCGCCACATCTTTATGTCACCGCCACCATCGCGCTTGGCTTCAAGGCGATTATTATTCCGGTCGCGCTGCATCGGATCATCGTTCGCCTCGGCATCCATCGTGAAATAGAGACCGTGGTCGGCGTCGGCTTGACCATGCTCGGCGGGATCGGACTTGTAGCGTTGTCGATGGTCATCATGCTGCGCGTGACGCCGGGCGCCGATCCTCTGGCGCGGGAGGATCTCGCATTTGCACTGTCGGTCGTCTTGATCGGGCTCCTGGTGATGGTCACGCGGCGCAACGCCGTCAGCCAGGTCGTCGGGTTCATGTCGCTGGAAAATGGCCTGGTGCTCGCCGCGACCGGCGCCAAAGGCATGCCGCTGGTGGTCGAGATTAGCATCGCTTTTTCGGTGCTGATTGCCTTTATCGTCATCGGCATCTTCCTGTTCCGCATCCGCGAGCGTTTCGACACCGTGGACATGCGCGCGCTCGATCGTTTCCGTGGAGAACGGCAATGATTGACGCGCTCACGGGCGTCCTGCTGATCCCGGCGGCCGCAGCGGCGCTGCTGGCAATTCTTCCCGGCTACCGGATAACCGCGCGTATCAATGTGGTGGCGGCGCTGGCGACGTTTCTGACCGCCTGTTCGCTGTTTCTGGTCCAGCCTACATCCGGGCCCTATCTGCTGGTGGATGACCTCAACAAGGTCTTCATCGTACTGACGACGTTCGTCGCCTTCACCACCAGCGTATTCAGCGCGAGCTACATTGGTCACGAGATTGACATTGGCCGGCTGACGCCGACCTTCGTGCGTTTCTATCACGCGATGTATCAAGTGATGATGTTCGGTATGAACCTCGCGCTGGTGGCCAACAATATCGGTCTCATGTGGGTGGCGATCGAGCTTGCCACACTAACCACGGTGCTTATGGTCGGCATCTATCGGACGCATGAGGCGCTGGAAGCGGCGTGGAAATACTTCATCCTCGGTAGCGTCGGCATTGCGCTCGCGCTGTTCGGTACCATCCTGGTCTACATGGCGGCCCGGCCCGTAATTGGCGAAGGCCTCGACGCCATGGTGTGGACCATTTTGGTTACCCGCGCGTCGCAGTTTGACCCGGCGCTGCTCAACGTCGCCTTCGTGTTCCTGCTGCTTGGCTACGGCACCAAGGTGGGCCTCGCGCCTCTGCATGCCTGGCTACCCGACGCCCACGCCGAAGGCCCGACGCCGATCTCTGCCGTGCTCTCGGGACTGCTCCTGAATGTCGCGCTGTATGCGCTGCTGCGCTTCAAGATGCTGCTCGCACTCAATCCGGCGGCGATCGCGCCGGGCCCACTGATGGTAACGCTGGGGCTCATCTCGGCGCTGTTTGCGGCCCTCATGCTGTACCGTCGTCGCGACATCAAGCGCATGTTCGCCTACTCGTCGATCGAACACATGGGCATCATCGTATTTGCCTTCGGCATGGGCGGCGCGCTCGCGAATTTCGCCGGCCTGTTGCATATGACCATGCATTCGCTGACCAAGTCGGCGATTTTCTTTGCAGTCGGCCATATCGCGCAGGTCAAGGGCACGCAGAAGATCGCCGACATGGGCGGGCTGACGGTGACGCATCCCGTGCTCGGCTGGGGTCTCGTGCTCGGCGTGGTCGCAATCGCGGGCCTGCCTCCGCTTGGCATCTTCATGAGCGAATTCCTGGTCGTGAGTTCGACTTTCGCGCGCGAGCCGTGGCTGGCAACGTTGCTCGTGCTGGCGATCCTGCTGGCGCTCGGCGGCCTGTTCCTGCAACTTCAACACCATTGCCTTCGGCGAGCCGCGCGGGCCGGCCGCGCCCGCGGAAGCATCCTACGTGCCGATGTTCGCGCATCTGGCGCTGGTATTCACGGCCGGCATCTATATGCCACCGGCGCTGGTCGCCGGCTTCGAAAATGTCGCAAGGTTATTGGGATAACGCCATGGCCTTGCTTGGCAAGTTCACGCACCGCAAGACGCACGAAACGCACCGGCCCTGGCCGCGCGCCGATGTTGCCGACGAAGGCTGGCAGCAGGCGATCGAGGCCCTCGCCAGCGGTCAATGCACGCTGCTCGGACTGTGGGGCGATGCCCCACAAGTTCAGATGGCCTTGCTGGATGAGACGGCGGCGCAGGTTGTCGTGCTGAGCTACACCTGCAAGGTGGGGAAATATCCAAGCGTTGCCGTGCGCCATCCGCCCGCGATCAAGTTCGAACGTGCGATCCACGATCTGTTCGGGTTACAGGCAATCGGCTCGCCCGACACGCGGACGTGGTTCGACCTCGGCTTCTGGGGAGTCACGCAACCGCTTGGCAAGAACCGGTCAGCGAAGAAACCGGAGCCGTATGAATTCCTGCCAGTCGAGGGCGACGGCCTGCATCAAATCGCGGTCGGACCGGTCCACGCAGGCATCATCGAGCCGGGTCATTTCCGCTTCACCGCAAATGGCGAGCATGTGGTGCGGCTCGAGCAGCGCCTCGGCTGGGCGCATAAGGGTATTGAGTCTTTAATGGATGGGGCAACGATCGATGAGGCGGCCAAGCTTGCTTCGCGCACGTCCGGCGACAGCACCGTCGCCTACGCCTTTGCGTTCGCTCAGGCGACCGAGGCGGCGCTGCAGGTAAAGGCACCACCGCGCGCGGTCTATTTGCGTGCGCTGATGGCGGAGCTGGAGCGCCTAGCCAATCATTTCGGCGACGTCGGCGCGATCTGCAACGACGCATCGTTTTCCCTCATGCATGCGCAATGCGGTATCCTGCGCGAGCGCACGTTGCGCGCGGCCGGGGCCTCATTCGGGCACCGATTGATGATGGATGCCATCGTGCCGGGCGGTGTCGCGTGCGATATCGCGACCGAAGGAATTGCGCAGGTTGAGGCTTTGCTCGCCGAAGTCCGTCGCGTCTTTCCGCGCTTGATCGAACTTTACGACAATACGGCGTCATTGCAGGATCGCACTGTCACTACAGGCATTGTAAAACTAGAATACGCGCGGCAATTCGGCGCCGGCGGCTTTGTCGGCCGCGCTTCGGGCCGCGCCTTCGATGCGCGACGAGCCCTCGCCTACGCGCCCTATGATAAACTATCCTTTGATGTGCCAGTCCTCAATGCTGGCGACGTCAATGCTCGGGTTTGGATTTGCATTCGCGAGATCGAACAGAGTCTATCGCTGATCGAGCAGATTCTGGGTGTCCTGCCGAATAGCGCGCTCACAACACCGCTGGGTAAGGGCAAGGCTTGCGAAGGTCTAGGCATAGTCGAGGCATTTCGCGGCGACGTGCTGGTGTGGCTGCAACTCGACGGCAAAGGCCGTGTGGCGCGCTGTCATTTGCGCGATGCCTCATGGTTCCAGTGGCCGCTGCTGGAAACCGCAATCGAGGGCAACATCGTTGCCGACTTCCCGCTCTGCAATAAATCGTTCAACTGCTCGTATTCCGGACACGACCTTTAAATGCGCAAGACACTGATCGAAAACCTTACGCACGGGCCGCTCACCGAACCGGCACCCGCACCCGACGACGCGGGGCTCGCCGAGCTGGCGAAGAAAGTTGACCGCCTCGCGCGCGCCAAGCTCGGCCGTTCACTCTCTATCCGCCAGGTGGATGCCGGCTCCTGTAATGGCTGCGAACTCGAAATCCACGCGCTCAACAACGCGTTCTACGACCTTGAACGTCTTGGCCTGCGCTTTGTTGCGTCGCCGCGACATGCCGACCTGCTCATGGTCACCGGCCCGGTGACGAAGAACATGCGCGAAGCGCTCAAGCGCACGTACGACGCCACGCCCGATCCGAAATGGGTGATCGCCGTCGGCGCCTGCGCAGCCGACGGCGGAATTTTTGCCGGCAGCTATGCAATTGAAGGCGGAGTGAAAGACGTCATCCCGGTCGATCTGCATATCCGCGGATGTCCGCCATCGCCGACAGAGCTCTTGAAGGGATTGATGGCACTCCTCCAGGCAGCGAGTGCCTCCTTGCGCTAGTCGATACTGCCCCGCAGTTGTTCGTCGTTAGTAGAAACTCTGCGGATCGACGTCCACTTCCAGCCGCACGTTGCCGCGCGGTTTGGGCGCATCGGCAAGCCACCTCCGCAAATAGGCTGAAAGATCGAAGGCGCGTGGCGCTTTGACCAGCAGCCGGAAGCGATGGCGGCCCTGAACAACCGCGATCGGCGCCTCAGCGGGGCCGAGCACGCGGACGTCCTCATCCTTCGGGGCGGCATTGGCCAGTGCCCGGCCATAGGCTTCCGCGGTGTGTCTTTCATTCGCAGTGACGATAAGGCTAGCCAGACGTCCGAATGGCGGGTAGCCGCTCCGTTCGCGCTGCTCGATCTCGTTGCTGTAAAACGCTTCGCGGTCGCCGGAGATCAGCGCGCGCATGACGGGGTGCTCGGGCTGGTGCGTCTGCAAATAGCCCAAGCCACGCCCTTCCTCGCGTCCAGCGCGGCCGACCACCTGATGCAGCAACTGGAACGTACGCTCGGCGGCACGCGGATCGCCGTTACCTAAACCAAGATCGGCGTCGACGACGCCGACCAGATTGAGTTTTGGAAAATGATGCCCCTTGGCAACGAGTTGCGTGCCGATGATGAGATCGAAGCGGCCTTGTGCCACATCATCGAGCTCCTGCCGCAGCCGCTCGACAGACTCGACCAGATCGCTCGACAGCACGAGAGTACGGGCTTGTGGGAAGAGCTCGGCCGCTTCTTGTTCCAATCGTTCAACGCCAGGGCCGACCGCCGCAAAGCTATCCGTGGCATGGCAATGCGGACATTCGGCCGGCGGCGGCATGGAGAATCCACAGTGATGGCAGACCAGCCGCCGCTTGAAGCGATGATCGACCAACCACGCATCACAATTCGGACATTGCAGCCGGTACCCGCACGACCTGCACAGCGTCAGCGGCGCATAGCCGCGGCGATTAAGAAACAGCAGCGCCTGCTCACCGCGTGTCAGCGATACCGCCACCGCTTCGGCGAGCCGTGGCGAGATAAAACGGCCACGCGGCGGCCCTTCGCGGCGCAAATCAATCGGCTCGATTGAGGGCAGATGCGCGCCACCGAAGCGTTCCGGCAAGTGAACGTGCCGGTAGCGGCCACGGCGCGCGTTGACTTCCGACTCAACCGAAGGCGTCGCCGAGGCGAGCATTACCGGGATTTTCGCGATCGATCCGCGCACCACCGCCATGTCGCGCGCATGATAGTGCGCACCGTTTTCCTGCTTGTAAGCGGGATCGTGCTCTTCATCGACAACGATGAGGCCGAGATCGGCGTAAGGCAGAAACAGCGCCGAGCGCGCACCGACGATCACCGGCACCTCGTTCGCGGCGACCGCCGACCAGGTGCGGGCACGCTTTCGCGGTGAAAGCTGGGAATGCCATTCGGCCGGACGCGTGCCGAAGCGGCTGGAAAAACGGTCGAGGAATTGCGCGGTGAGCGCGATTTCCGGCATCAGGATCAGTGTCTGCCGCTTGCGCCGGATGTTTTCCGCCACGGCTTCAAAATAAACTTCCGTCTTGCCTGATCCGGTCACGCCATCAAGCAGCGTGACGGTGTAGCTGCCTTGTTCGACGGTTGTGCGTAATGCATCCGCGGCGGCGAGCTGGGCAAGCGAGAGTTCCGGCTTCCGGAAGTCGGGATCAGGCGGCGAAACCACCGGTTCGGGCGGCAATACGATAGTTTCCAGCGTGCCTTCGTCGATCAACCCATCGATAACGCCGGCACTGACGCCCGCTTCCTGCGCGGCTTCGCCCTTCGATCGGACGAGGCCGTCGGCGAAAAGATTCAATGCTCGCGCTCGCGCTGCGGTCATACGTTGCGGCGCGGGGCCAACAAGCCGTACGCCGACGCGTTCGCGGCCCGGCCCAAGATGCTCGCCCATGCGCAGCGCCATGCGCAGCACCATCCCGCGCGAGGCAAGCGTGTAGCTGGACACCCAGTCAACGAACTGGCGGAGTTCTGCCTTTAGCGGCGGCACGTCGAGCTTTCCGTCGACGTCTTTCAGACGATTATGCAAGCGAGGATTTGGGTTCGGGTTATCGGCCCAGACAACGCCCATCGATTCGCGTGCGCCCAATGGCACGGCCACCAGGTCGCCGGGTGAGAGCTCGAGGCCCGCCGGCACCCGGTACGAATAGGTCTGGTCCAGCGCGACCGGCACCAGAATATCGACAACCCGCATGGCCATAACTCTTGGTCTGGCCGATTCCGGCGGCTTAAGGAAGAGTGAAGAAAGCGGTGCCACTCTCCCCGATATGAGTGAATTCCAAACCAACCGCGACGTCGCCGCCCAGATCGGCCGCTGGCTTGGCTATCTCGGCTCCGAGCGGCGAATGTCCGGAAAAACGCTCGAGGCTTATCGGCGCGACGTGGCGCAGTTCCTTGACTTCCTCACCGGCCATCTCGGGAACGCGCCTACGCTCAAGCAGCTGGCAAAGCTCACACAGGCTGATGTGCGGGCCTTCATGGCGGCACGGCGCAGCGCGGGCGCGGGCAATCGCACGCTCATGCGCTCGCTCGCCGGCACCCGCTCTTTTGCGCGCTTTCTTGAACGCAACGGCAAAGGCACTGTCGCAGCACTGACCGCTGTGCGTACGCCCAAATTGCCAAGGACCTTGCCGAAACCACTGGCGATTTCTGCCGCCAGGCAAATCGCCGATATTGAATTGCGCGCGGGCGAAGCACGCGAGCCCTGGATCATCGCGCGCGACGCAGCCGTGCTCGCCTTGCTGTATGGTTCGGGTCTGCGCATCTCTGAGGCGCTCAGCATGAAGCGCAACGACTTCAGGGAAGCAGCCGATTTAATTACCGTCACCGGCAAGGGCAACAAGGCCCGCATGGTGCCGCTGCTTCCGCAAGTCGCGAAAGCGATCGCCGATTATATCGCGATCTGCCCAATCGAACTGCCACCCAACGGTGCATTATTCGTCGGCGCGCGAGCGCGCCCGCTCTCGCCCCGGATCATCCAATTGGCGATGGCACGCCTGCGTGGTGCACTCGGCCTTCCCGATACTGCAACACCGCATGCCCTGCGGCATTCATTCGCAACGCACCTGCTGGCGCGCGGAGGTGATTTGCGGGCGATCCAGGAACTGCTGGGCCACGCCTCACTTTCGACGACGCAGATCTATACTGCGGTCGATGCCGAGCGTTTGCTCGAAGTCTATATGAGCGCGCATCCGCGCGCGTAATACGCGCTCTATATGCCCTCTTGCACGTCGCCGCCTTTGCTATCATCGTGGTATCCGGCAACGGAGGGGACAATGAGCGCACACGAAAATCTTGAGCACGCAGAGCATGCCGAGCATGCGGCGCATTCCAACAGAAAAATTGCGCTACTAATTGCTGTGTTGGCGCTATGCCTCGCGTTCTCAGAAACGCTCGGCAAGAGCGCGCAGACCTCCGCGATTACCTACAACGTCGCGGCCAGCGATCTCTGGTCGTTCTTTCAGGCCAAGACCGTCCGCATGACCGTACTGACGACGACGGCAGAGCAGACGCAGCTTGAAGTCGATCGCACGACCGACCCGGATGCCAAGGCAAGACTGCTCAAGACGATTGACGGCTGGAAGAAGACCGCGGCGCGCTACAATGACGAGCCGGAAACCGGTGAGGGCCGCAAGCAACTCGCCGAACGCGCGAAGCAGGCCGAAGAAAAGCGCGAACTCGCGCTGGCACGTTACCACCAGTATGAATTCGCATCGGCCGCATTTCAGATCGGTATCGTCATGGCCTCCGCGCAGATCATCACCGGCCTGGTCGCGATGGGTTGGCTGTCCATACTTCTCGGCATCATCGGATTGGGCTTCATGGCGCTCGGATTATCGGCGCCCCACGCGCTGCATCTCGGCTGACGTTCGTCGTCCGTCTTAACCGGACGATTACACTGGATTACGATTAGCGCGCCGGCGCAAGCGCATGAACAGGCGCATAAATCGCCCGGCGCGCTGCGGCTTCAACATCCAGGCCAGCTTACGTACCCGCTGACGAATTGGCTCGGTGATCTCGTGCGACCAGCCACGCAGCCATATGAACCAGTCGTACATGCGGTGGAACCATGCGATCTGCAACAGCTTGCTGCGCGTAACATCAAACACGAACGCAGTGACGCCCACGCCTAGAAATTTAGCGAACAGCAACACCAGGATGACGCCCATCCACCCCTGTGTGGCAATGACATAAACCTCCAGAAATTTCAGCGGGAGCAATACGACGATAATCGGGATGATGAAAATTGTGAGCGCCGCATATGGCGGCAAATTTTCGATCAGGCGCGAAAGGCTGATCTTGAACTTTCCCCAAGGCACGACATTGACGATGCGCGCAACGACGGGCTCGAGATGATCCCATAGCCATGCCTCGATCAGAAAAAGCAGCGCGAGGATGACCCACAAGGGGCGGAGGAAGTGACGATGCATGCTGCCAAAAGTAGTACTTTTGCGGTCAATCACAATTAAGGCGAAATGGGCGGAATTCCGGCTGCTTTATTATGACCTTACCCGGCCGCCATCCACATTCAGTGTCTGTCCGGTGATAAACGCAGCATCGTCGCTGGTGAGGAACGAAACTGCGCCCACCAAATCGTCCGGCACTTCGACGCGCTTGATCGCCTGCATCTGTGCGACCGCGGCAAATTCCTCGTCCATCGTCTTGAAGCCCGGACGCGGCGAGCGCACCAGCGTGCCGGGCGAGCGCGTTAAGCCCGGCGCAATCGCATTGACTGTGATGCCATCGCCCGCGAGATCGGTGGCGAGCGCGCGGGTGAAGCCAACGATGCCGCCTTTGCTGGCGACGTAATGCGCAAAGCCCACCACCACTGAACCGAGCGTGCTCGAAGCCATGTTGACGACACGGCCCCATTTGCGCGCGCGCATTCCGGGTACGAAGGCCGCGGTCACCAGAAACGTCCCATCGAGATTGATCGAGAGAACCTTACGCCAGTCGGCGAATGTCATCTCCGGAAAATTCTTCTGCGGGAAAATTCCGGCGCAATTCACGACGATGTCGACGTGACTGAATTTGCCTTGCACCTGCTTGGCCATGGCCGCGACAGATGATTCCGACGACACATCACAGTTCACTGCGAGCGCCTGGCGGCCAGCGGCCTCGATCAGCTTCACCGTGTCCTTGCCATCGACCAGATCGGCAATCGCCACGTGCACACCGTCTTCGGCCAATCGCTTGGCGAAAGCTTGCCCAATACCGCTGGCGCCACCAGTGACGACTGCGACCTTGTCTTTGTGGCCTTTGGCCATATCGTTTTCTCCAAAAAAGTAACGCGGTGCCACAAACTCTGGCTGTCACCCCCGCGCTCGACTTGGGGGGTCCATAAAACGCCACCATGAGCAATGAGCTTAGCGCCGTTGCGAGACCCACGTCATCATGGATTGCCGGGTCAAGCTCCGCAATATAACGGGGCTGGGTTGCGTCACGCTTACATATGAATCGCGCGTTTCGCCACCGCCATGGCCGCTTCCTTCACGGCCTCCGATAGCGTCGGATGGGCATGGCAGGTGCGCGCAATGTCCTCCGCCGAAGCACCAAACTCCATTGCGATGACGGCTTCCGCGATCATGTTGCCCGCGTCGGCACAGATGAGTTGCACGCCGAGTACGCGGTCGGTTTTTGCATCGGCCAGAATTTTCACGAAGCCGTCGGTGGTCAGGTTCACCTTGGCGCGGCCATTCGCTGTGAACGGAAACTTGCCGGCATTGTAGGCGATACCTGCGGCCTTGAGCTCTTCTTCGCTTTTGCCGACGGTGGCGATCTCGGGATAGGTATAGACCACGTTCGGAATGGCGTCGTAATTCACGTGCCCAGCCTGGCCGACAAGAATTTCCGCGAGCGCTACGCCCTCGTCCTCGGCCTTGTGCGCCAGCATCGGCCCGGCAATCACATCACCAATCGCCCAGATGCCCGGCACATTGGTTGCGTAATAATGATCGACGACAACGCGACCGCGTTCGTCGAGTTTCACGCCGATGTCCTTGAGCCCAAGGCCGTCGGTGTAAGGCACCCGGCCGATCGCGACCAGAACGATGTCGGCCTCGACTGTTTCCGCCGTGCCGCCTTTCGCGGGTTCGATTGTCGCCTTCAAACGCTTTCCCGATGCATCAACTGCCGTCACCTTCGACGAAAGCTTGAATGTCATCCCCTGCTTCTCGAACAGGCGCTGGGCCTGCCGGCGCACTTCGCCGTCCATGCCAGGCAATACGCCATCGAGAAATTCCACCACCGTCACCTGCGCGCCGAGCCGCCGCCAGACCGGAGCCCAGCTCGAGCCCGATCACGCCGGCGCCAACAACGAGCAGATGCTTCGGCACTTCGGGCAGCGACAAGGCCCCGGTCGACGAAACAATACGTTTTTCGTCGATTTCTATGCCCTTCAGGCGCGCGACATCAGAGCCAGTGGCAATGACGATGGATTTTGCTTCGAGCGTTTGCTTCTTCCCGTCGGCGCCCGTCACTTCGACGTTGCCCGGCGCGGCAATGCGTGCGCTGCCGTGGAATGTATCGATCTTGTTTTTCTTGAACAGGAAGTCGACGCCTTTGACGTTGCCGTCGACCCCCTGGTCCTTGAACGCCAACATCGCTTTGAGATCGAGCTTCGGCGCAGAGACGCCGATACCCATCTTGCCGAAGGTATGTCCGGCCTCTTCGAACAATTCCGACGCGTGCAGCATCGCCTTGGACGGAATGCAGCCGACATTGAGGCAGGTGCCGCCAAAGGTCGCGCGCTTTTCGACCACCGCCGTTTTCAGGCCGAGCTGCGCCGCGCGGATGGCACAGACATAGCCGCCGGGGCCGGTGCCGATGACGATGAGGTCGTAGGCCATGCGCTTACAGATCCAGCACGACGCGCGCCGGGTCTTCCAAACCTTCCTTCACGCGCACCAGAAAAGTAACCGCCTCACGGCCGTCAACGATGCGGTGGTCGTAGGAAAGCGCGAGATACATCATCGGCCTTGCCTCGATCTTTCCGGTGACAACCACCGGCCGCTCCTGGATCTTGTGCATTCCGAGAATACCTGACTGCGGCGCGTTCAATATCGGTGTCGACATGAGCGAACCGTAGACACCGCCATTGGTGATCGTAAAAGTGCCACCCTGCATTTCCTCGATCTTGAGTGCACCCTCGCGCGCGCGACGTCCAAGATCAGAGATGGTCTTTTCGATTTGTGCAAGCGACATGTGATCAGCGTCGCGCACGACCGGCACCACCAGGCCCTTCTCGGTGCCGACGGCGACGCCGATATGATAATAATTCTTGTAGACGATGTCGGTGCCATCGATCTCGGCGTTGACTGCGGGGATTTCCTTCAGTGCCTGAATGCAGGCGCGCACGAAAAACCCCATGAAGCCGAGCTTCACGCCGTGCTTCTTCTCAAACAATTCCTTGTACTGATTGCGCATCTGCATCACCGCGCCCATGTCGACCTCATTGAAGGTCGTGAGCATGGCGGCCGTGTTCTGCGCGTCTTTCAGGCGGCGTGCGATGGTCTGGCGCAGCCGCGTCATGTGCACACGTTCTTCGCGCGCGGCGTCGTCAGCGGGTGACGGCGCGCGCATTTGCACCGGAGTGGCAACCGGCGTCGGAGCCGCAGCGGCGCGCTCGATCGCGCTCAGCATGTCGCCCTTTGTCACCTGACCGTGCATTCCGCTCCCGGCGACTTTCGACAGGTCGACGCCACTTTCCGCCGCCATCTTCCGGACTGATGGCGGCATCGGCATTTCCGCCGGTTTCGAGGCTGGAGCGGGTGCTGACGCCCTTGGCGCTTCCGCCGGCTTTGCGGCGGGCGCGGCTGGTCTTGCCGGCGCAGCGCCTGCACCTTCCTTGATCTGGCCGAGCAGCGCGCCAACCCCAACAGTCTCGCCGTTCTTGGCGGCAATATCGCCGAGCACACCGCTGGCCGGCGCGGGCACCTCCAGTGTGACCTTGTCGGTTTCGAGCTCCACCAGCGGCTCATCCACCGCCACAGCGTCGCCGGGCTGTTTGAACCACTTGCCGACCGTTGCTTCGCTCACCGACTCGCCGAGGGTGGGCACGCGGATGTCAGCCATGACTCTTTCCCTTTCGTCATGGCCGGGCTTGTCCCGGCCATCCACGTCTTACTAATTCTAACTGCCGCCAAGTCGTGGATGCCCGGCACAAGGCCGGGCATGACGGAGTTTGTTTTATCCAAGTCCCTCTTCGAGGAATTGCTTGAGTTGCGCCAGGTGCTTCGACATCTGCCCGACCGCGGTCGAAGCCGAAGCCGGTCGCCCCGCGTAGCGCATCGTGCGGTGCTTGGCGCCAATCTGGTTGAGGACCCATTGCAGGAAGACATCGACGAAGAACCATGCACCCATGTTGCGTGGCTCTTCCTGGCACCACACCATCTCCGCCTGTTTGAATCGCGAAAGCTCGGTGACGAGTGCCTTGGTCGGGAACGGATAGAGCTGCTCGATGCGCAAAAGATAAATGTCATCGATGCCGCGCTTCTCGCGCTCGTCGTAGAGATCGAAGTAAACCTTGCCTGAACACATGATGACGCGGCGGATCTTGTCGTCGGCGACGAGCTTGATCTTCTCGTTCGGCAGCAGCTGTGCGTCGTCCCACAGCAGGCGGTGGAACGACGTGCCCGTTACCATTTCGTCGAGCCGCGACACTGCGCGCTTGTGGCGCAAAAGCGACTTCGGCGTCATCAGGATCAGCGGCTTGCGGATCTCGCGTTTCAACTGCCGGCGCAGCGCATGGAAGTAGTTCGCCGGCGTCGTGAGGTTTGCCACCTGCATGTTGTCCTCCGCGCACATCTGGAGGAAGCGTTCGAGCCGCGCCGAGGAATGCTCCGGGCCCTGCCCTTCGTAGCCGTGCGGCAGCAGGCAGACGAGACCGGACAATCGCAGCCATTTGCGCTCGCCCGATGAGATGAACTGATCGAACACGACTTGCGCACCATTGGCGAAGTCGCCGAATTGCGCCTCCCACATCGTCAGCGCGTTGGGCTCGGCGGTGGAATAGCCGTATTCAAAGCCGAGCACGGCCTCTTCCGACAGGCTCGAATTAAGCACTTCGAAGCGCGCCTGATCCTTGCCGAGATGATTAAACGGCGTGTGGCGTTCCTCGGTGTTCTGATCGAACAGCACAGAATGGCGTTGCGAAAAGGTGCCGCGTTCGCTGTCCTGGCCGGACAGACGGACCGGATGGCCTTCCTTGAGGAGCGCACAGAAAGCAAGCGCCTCGCCGGTCGCCCAGTCGATTCCCTCGCCAGTCTCGATCGCCTTGGCACGATTATCGAGGAAGCGCTGCACGGTCTTGTGAAGGGTGAAGCCCTGCGGCACGACAGTGATCTTCTTGCCGATCTCGCGCAGTGTTTCCGCCGGGACGCCGGTATTGCCGCGGCGCGGATCTTCAACTTCGCCTGCGGGCTTGAAACCCGCCCAGCGCCCGTCGAGCCAATCAGCCTTGTTCGGCTTGTAACCCTGCGCCGCTTCGAATTCGGCTTCGAGGCGCGCGCGCCAATCGGCCTTCATCTTCTCGACTTCACCTTCGGTGACGACGCCTTCACCGACCAGTTTCTTGCCATAAATTTCCAGCGTACTCGGGTGCGCGCGAACCTTCTTGTACATCAGTGGCTGGGTGAACGACGGCTCGTCGCCTTCGTTGTGGCCAAAGCGCCTGTAGCAGAACATGTCGACGACCACGGGGCGCTGAAACTTCATGCGGTATTCGGTTGCGACCTTGGCGGCGAACACCACGGCCTCCGGATCGTCGCCGTTGACGTGGAAGATCAGTGCTTCGATCATTTTCGCGACGTCGGAGGGATAAGGCGACGAGCGCGAATAACGCGGGTAGGTCGTGAAGCCGATCTGGTTGTTGACGATGAAATGAAGTGAACCGCCGGTGCGGTAACCTTTCAGGTCGGACAACCCGAAACATTCTGCTACCACGCCCTGCCCCGCGAACGCGGCGTCGCCGTGCATCAGCAGCGGCATCACCATGGTGCGCTCGTCCGGCTTGGCGTGGTGCTGATCCTGCTTCGCCCGCACTTTTCCGAGCGTCACCGGATCGACAATTTCCAGATGCGAAGGATTGGCGGTGAGCGACAGGTGCACTTTGTTGCCATCAAACTCGCGGTCCGATGACGCGCCGAGATGGTATTTCACATCGCCAGACCCTTCGATCTCGTCCGGCGTTGCCGAGCCACCCTTGAATTCGTGGAACAGCGCGCGATGCGGCTTACCCATCACCTGGGTCAAAACATTAAGACGGCCGCGATGCGGCATGCCTACGCAAATTTCCTTCACGCCGAGATTGCCGCCACGCTTGATGATTTGCTCAAGCGCAGGAATCAATGACTCGGCGCCATCCAGTCCGAAACGTTTCGTCCCGGTATATTTGACGTCGAGGAATTTCTCGAAACCCTCGGCTTCCACCAGCTTGTTGAGAATCGCGCGCTTGCCTTCGCGTGTGAACGCAATCTCCTTGTCGCGCCCTTCGATGCGCTCCTGAATCCACGCCTTTTGCTGCGCGTTGGAGATGTGCATGAACTCGACACCGAGCGTCTGGCAATACGTGCGGCGCAAAATTGCTACGATCTCGCGCATCGACGCGAATTCGAGACCGAGCACCTTGTCGAGATAAATGCGGCGATCGAGATCGGCGTCAGTGAATCCGTAACTGCGCGGATCGAGCTCTTCTTCGTTCTTTTCCGGTTCGAGCCCGAGCGGATCGAGCTTGGCGTGAAAGTGGCC
Organism: uncultured Alphaproteobacteria bacterium; assembly: GCA_963810585.1. GTDB lineage: Bacteria > Pseudomonadota > Alphaproteobacteria > Rhizobiales > Xanthobacteraceae > Pseudolabrys. The sequence goes on along the minus strand of CAWENV010000001.1, from coordinate 1,751,700 downwards.
GCGAATACGGTAGGCGCGAATGAGCATCAGCGCGTGGATGGAATCGCGCGTCGCCTGCATTACATCGGCTGAGGACAGCTCGACGCCTTTTGCCTGCGCCGTCGCGGAAATCTTCTGGCCGATTTTCTTTTCGGTCTCGGCCCATTGGCCGTCGAGCGCCGCGACCAGATCGCCGTTCGGCCGCACCGGCCAGTTCGGTGTCTGCCAGGAGGCACCGTGGGCGCTTTTGACGACGTCGGCCTTATCGTCTTTCAGGCTTTGGAAAAAAGCGCGCCACTCGGCGTCAACGGCGGCAGGGTCGGCCTCGTATTTGGCGTAGAGGTCTTCGATGTAGGAGGCATTACCGCCGTAAAGGAAAGAGGTGTGGGCGAAGATGGCGTTAGCGTCCTGGCGGGACATGGCGGTCTAATCCTTGCGCGGCCTGAAAATCCACGCGTTTCCGGCCGCGATAGACCAGAAGGCCAGCGACCGGGGGCTTGCTGTTTTAACTCTATTTATGACGACTGTAAGTCTACGAAAGGCCTAACACTGAATCAGGATTTCAGAACTTCGACCAGTGTCTTCCCGATTCGGGCCGGAGACGGTGATACCTTGATTCCAGCCGATTCCATTGCCGCAATTTTGGACTCTGCGTCGCCCTTTCCACCGGAGATGATTGCGCCGGCATGACCCATGCGGCGGCCCGGCGGTGCGGTGCGTCCGGCAATGAAGCCGACCATGGGCTTCTTGCGACCACTCTTGGCCTCATCCTTGAGGAATTGCGCCGCATCCTCTTCGGCTGAGCCACCAATCTCGCCGATCATCACGATCGACTCGGTCTTTGCGTCGGCTAGGAACATCTCCAGCATGGCGATAAATTCGGTGCCCTTGACCGGGTCGCCGCCAATGCCGACCGCAGTCGTCTGGCCCAATCCCTCGCGGCTGGTCTGGAATACTGCCTCATAGGTGAGCGTGCCGGAGCGCGACACGATGCCGACCTTGCCCGGCTTGAAGATATTGCCAGGCATGATGCCGATCTTGCATTCGCCCGCCGTCATCACACCCGGGCAATTGGGTCCGATCAGCCGCGACTTCGAACCGCACAGCGAGCGCTTGACCTTGACCATGTGACTCACCGGAATGCCTTCGGTGATGCAAACGATCAGCGCGATCTCCGCCTCGATCGCCTCGGCGATGGCATCGGCTGCGCCGGCCGGCGGTACATAGATCACGCTGGCGTCGGCGCCTGTTTTTTCTTTCGCCTCGGCGACGGTGTCGAACACCGGCAAGCCGATGTGGGTCGAACCGCCTTTGCCGGGCGAAACGCCACCGACCATCTTGGTGCCGTAAGCCACCGCCTGTTCGGAATGGAACGTGCCATTCTTGCCGGTGAAGCCCTGACAGATGACTTTGGTGTTCTTGTCGATCAGGATAGCCATTACTTGGCCTCCTTCACGGCTTTGACGATTTTCTGCGCGGCGTCGTCAAGATCCTCGGCCGAGGTTACGTTGAGCTTGGACTCCGCGATGATCTTCTTGCCGAGATCGACATTGGTGCCTTCCAGCCGCACCACCAGTGGCACTTTCAGGCCAACTTCCTTCACTGCCGCCACAACGCCTTCCGCGATCACGTCGCATTTCATGATGCCGCCGAAGATGTTGACCAGAATACCCTTCACACTCGGATCCGAGGTGATGATCTTGAATGCTGCGGAGACTTTCTCCTTTGTGGCACTGCCGCCGACATCGAGAAAGTTCGCCGGCGCCGAGCCGTAGAGCTTGATGATGTCCATGGTCGCCATCGCGAGGCCCGCGCCGTTGACCATGCAGCCGATCGCGCCATCGAGCGCGATGTAATTCAGGTCGAACTTCGAGGCCTCGATTTCCTTGGCGTCCTCTTCGGTCTCGTCACGCGAGGCCGCGATCTTGGGATGCAAAAACAGTGCGTTGTTGTCGAAATCAACCTTGGCATCGAGACAGATCAGCTTTTTGTCTTTGGTAACGACCAGCGGATTGATCTCCAGCATGGTCATGTCGGTGTCGACAAAGGCCTTGTAGAGATTGGTCAACATCGGGCTCATCTGCTTTTGCAGATCGGCGTCAAGACCGAGCAGTTTTGAAATGCGCCGCACATGATGCGGACAGATATTGGCGACCGGATCGACAGAGATAGTCGCGATCTTTTCCGGGTTCTTGTGCGCGACTTCCTCAATGTCCATGCCACCTTCGGTCGAGACCACGATGGCGACGCGCGAGGTTTCGCGATCAACCAGCATCGAGAGGTAAAATTCCCGCTCGATCGCCGAGCCGTCCTCGATGTAGAGGCGGTTGACCTGCTTGCCCTTCGGCCCGGTCTGATGCGTGACAAGGGTTGAGCCGAGGATACGTGTCGATTTTTCTTCACATCGTCGATGGATTTCACGACCTTGACGCCACCGGCCTTGCCGCGGCCGCCGGCGTGGATCTGCGCCTTTACGACCCAGACTGGACCGCCCAGTTCCTTGGCACCCTTGATCGCCTCATCGACTGAGAACGCCGACACACCACGCGGTACGGGTACGCCGAATTCGCGCAACACCGCCTTCGCCTGGTATTCGTGAATATTCATGACATGCTCCCGGCGGAAGGCACCGGCTTGTATTAGTTGCCGAGACTAGGGGCGATCTTCTTGCAGGCATCGACCAGACCTTGCACCGAGGCCGCCGATTTCTCGAACATAGAGCGTTCGGCGCCATTGAGCTCAATCTCGACGATGCGCTCGACACCTTTGGCGCCGATCACGACCGGCACGCCGACATAAAGATCCTTGATGCCATATTCGCCGTTCAGCCAGGCGGCACAGGGCAGCACACGCTTCTTGTCGAGGAGATAGCTTTCAGCCATCGCGATTGCGGACGCGGCCGGCGCGTAGAAGGCCGAACCGGTTTTGAGCAGATTGACGATTTCTGCGCCGCCATTGGCGGTGCGTTTCACGATTTCATCGACACGCGCCTGAGTGGTCCAGCCCATTTTCACCAGGTCGGGGACCGGAATGCCGGCGACCGCCGAATAGCGCGTGAGGGGCACCATCGTGTCACCATGTCCGCCGAGCACGAATGCGGTGACGTCTTCCACTGAGACGTGAAATTCGTCGGCAAGGAAATAGCGAAAGCGCGCCGAGTTCGAGCACACCTGCCATGCCGACAACCTTTTGCTGCGGCAGTCCGCAACTTTTTTGCAGCGCCCACACCATCGCGTCGAGCGGATTGGTGATGCAGATCACGAAGGAGTTGGGAGCGTACTTTTTAATGCCGGAACCGACCTGGCCCATAACCTTGAGGTTGATGTCGAGCAGATCGTCGCGGCTCATGCCCGGCTTGCGCGGCACGCCGGCGGTAACAATGCACACATCAGCGCCTTCGATCGCGTCGTAGTTGTTTGTGCCGGTGAACTTGGCGTCGAAATCATTGACCGGCGAGGATTGCGCGATATCGAGAGACTTGCCTTGCGGGATGCCCTCCATGACGTCGAACATCACGACGTCGCCGAGCTCTTTCAGTCCGATGAGGTGGGCGAGCGTACCGCCGATCTGGCCGGCGCCGATCAACGCAATCTTGTTACGCGCCATGGTGGGAAAACTCTCAGCTTGCTACTGCCGCGGAGTGCGGCCGGGTGGTGGTTAACCGGTTAGGTCTGGCCCCACAAGGCATCGAAAGGCGGGAGGCTCTGCCCGTCTCTGCCTTGTATACATAATACCACCAGACGTGAGGTCTTGAGTTCAGAGGCGACTCAGTGTCTGCCTCAGGAGAATTGAGCGCCACCAATTCTTCGCGTTAGCGCCCGTCCGAGGTTTGCAGCGATGGCTATGGGTCAAATTTCCTTACGCCGAATTTGGCGGGCGCTCGGACCGGGACTTGTAACCGGCGCCGCCGACGATGATCCCAGCGGCATCGCTACTTATTCGCAGGCGGGCGCACAATTTGGCTACTCGCTGTTGTGGACGGTGTTCCTGACGCTGCCGTTCATGGCGGCAATCCAGATCATCAGCGCCTGCATCGGTTGGGGTACGCGGCGGGGGCTTGCCAATAACATCGCGCAGGTGCTCCCACCCGCGGTGCTGTACCTGCTGGTGGCCTCCTTGTTGGTGGCCAACACCATCAACATCGCCGCCGACCTCGCGGCCATGGGTGAAGCATTGCGCCTGGTCATTGGCGGCTCCGCGCTCGTTTTTGCGGTGTTGTTCGGGATCGCGTGTCTCGTCGCCGAAGTGCTGATCCCCTATCACCGCTACGCCGGATACCTGAAGTTTTTGACCCTGGTTCTGCTGTTCTATGTCGCAACCGCATTCAGCGTGCACATTCCGTGGGGTGAGGTCGCGCTCGCGGCGGCGTTTCCGAACATCGCGCTCGATCGCAATCAGTTGTTGATGGTGGTCGCAGTGTTTGGCACCACCATCAGCCCGTACCTGTTTTTTTGGCAGGCGTCGCAGGAAGCCGAGGAATTGAAATTAAGCCACCGCAATCTCTATGCGGGGGACCCGCAGCTGAAGAAGAACCCCTTCAGGGCCATCTCGATCGATACCTGGACCGGCATGTTCTTTTCTAATTTAATTGCCTTCTTCATCATCGTGACCACAGCGGCGACCCTGCACACGCAAGGCGTCACCCATATCGATACCGCGGCACAGGCGGCCGAAGCGCTGCGTCCGATCGGCGGTCCCCTGACATTCGCGCTGTTCGCCGCCGGCATTATCGGCACCGGTTTGCTGGCGGTACCGGTGCTGGCCGGATCGTCCGCCTATGCCGTTGCCGAAGTGTTCAAGTTGCGTGGCAGCCTGGAATTGCCAGCGAGTCGCGCCATCGGATTTTACGCCATCGTCGCAGCGGCGACACTCGGCGGCTCGGCACTCCTCGCCACGAACATCGACCCCATCGCGATGTTGTTCTGGACCGCGGTTATCAACGGGATCGTCGCGGTACCGATCATGTTCGCGACAATGATCGTGGTATCCAGCAAACGTAGATCGCAGTCGATCGCGCTGCCGCGCTGGCTGTTGGTTTTGGGATGGTTTGCTACGGCGTTGATGGCGCTGGCGGTGGCATTGCTCATCTGGTCGAGCATTGCCGCTTAAGTTTCGACAATTTTGCCAACCTCGATTGTGGGCCCCTGCCTTGGACCATGCGGCAGGCCCAGATATGACTGCGAGCGCATCTCGATGAGGCGCGAGGCCGTGCGCTTGAATTCGCCGACCTCGTAGCCGTCAGTTGCAACGTAGAGGTCGTCCGGTTGTGCCGCTGCCGAAGCGAGTAACTTGACCGCGTTGTCGTACAATGTATCGATCAAGATGATGAAGCGTTTGGCTTCATTGCGGTGGGCGTAATCCATGACCGGAATGTGGTCGAGGATGATCGTGTGGAATTCGTGCGCAATTCTGAGATAGTCGCTCGCAGCCAGTGGCTGTGCGCACAAATCATCGAAGGAAAAACGCGCCACCCCCATCGCCGCCTTTGGCACGCGGACGGCATGGCCCTTCACCATCAGTTCGCGGGGCGCACCGGCATGCGCGCCTGCCAAGCGCCGCCACGCATCGTCGAGCGCAGCATCGGCCTTGGCATTGTCCGGCACGTACCACGTCGGCACGCCGGTAAGCTTCTCCAATCGAAAATCAATACGCGCATCCAACTGCAACACCTCACACTGCCGTTGCAGCAAGGCGATGAAAGGCAAGAATAGCGCGCGGTTGAGCCCATCCTTGTAAAGATCGGCGGGCGGCAGGTTCGAGGTCGCGACTATGACGCCGCCAAGCTCGAACAGCCGAGTAAACAGACGGCCGAGAATCATTGCATCGGCAATATCGGTGACGTGAAATTCGTCAAAACACAGTAGCCAGCTTTCCTCCGCGATCGCAGCCGCAGTACGCTGGATCGGATCGTGCTCGCTAGCCTCGCCGTTCTTGATTTCCTGCCGATAGAGATGCACGCGCTCATGCACGTCCGCCATGAATTCATGAAAGTGGACACGGCGCTTGCGAATAACCGCACTGGTCTCGAAGAACAGATCCATCAGCATTGTTTTGCCGCGGCCGACTTCGCCGTAAACGTAAAGACCTTTCAGCGGCGCACCGACCTGCTCGCGCTGGCCAAACAGCCAGCCGAGCGAGGACGATTTGCGGGCCAGGCGATGCTGGTCGAGCCGCTGTTCGAGTGCGGTCAACCGCCGGGCCAGCACGGCTTGGCCCGGATCGGCTTCAATCTTTCCGGCGGCGACCAACGCCGCATATCGGGTGCTGAAGGTTTCGGACATCGGGGGCTTGGACGGGCGGCTGGGACTCGCGGACCTTGCTGCGAGACCTAGGGTGAACGGCGCTCTCTGTAAATCGGCCGCCCCACACTGGAATTTTATGTTGCGCACAAAAAGTGCAGCAAGTCATTGGTAGCTATGCATTTTTGCTGGTGAGGGTCGCCTAAATACGGCTTGGCATCAAATTATTGCTGCAATGCACCATATATATAACGTTGGACGATTTGCGGGGCTGACTGCGCCGCGAAAAAGTAGAGGGGGCAACGAGACGATAAGGAAACCAAATATGCACGACGCTTTGCCCGACGGCGGCGCGATCCGCAAATTGTGGATGAGCGAAACCAACGCCTATCGCGACCACTTGCTGCGCCTCGACCGTGAAAGCCGCCACCGGCGCTTTTCAGGTGGCGTTTCGGACGAATTCATCGCCCGGCACGCGACGACATCCAACGAACTCGGCGTGATCGTGCATGGCTTCTTCATCGACGGCACCCTGCGCGGCGCCGCCGAGCTACGGTCACACGGCTCGATGTTCTCACGCGAAGGGGAAGCCGCCTTTAGCATCGAGCAGCCGTGGCAGAGCCACGGTGTCGGCACAATGCTGCTTGAGCGAACGCTGCTCAGCGCCCGCAACCGCGGTGTCAAGTTGCTGCAGATGCACTGCCTTGCGGACAACCAGCGCATGCAACAGCTCGCCCGCAAATTCGAAGCTGATCTCAAATTCGATTTCGGCAGTGTTGTCGGCGAAGTCGATCCGCCGCGCTACACCCCGCTGTCGCTGATGCGCGAGGCCATCACCGATGCCCACGGCGTCGCGACGGCAATTCTCGATGTTCAGTCGCGACTGCTCAATCCGGTGTGAAAGCATTATGCGCTAAGCGGGTAGCTGGCCTCGACCACATATGGGCCGCCCCCGACAGAGGCGCGCGAAGAAAATAGAACGAAGCGCGATACACGGAATGGCGAGGTACGGAAGTAGCCACGCGCCGAGAGATATTCTGCGACATCCCGGCTCGAGGACTCGCGCAGGCGCGCCAGCGTTACATGTGGCGTGAACTTCCGTCCTTCCGGCTCCAGCCCGATCCGCTGCATGAGCCGTTCGTGCTCGGCCTGCACGTCGAGCAAAGCTCGCTCCGGTGCAACACTGGCAACCACCGCACGCGGCTTGCGGCCGCCGAATGAGATAATCCCTTCCATATGGAGCTCAAATGGTCCGCGGTTGACCCGGCCGAGCATCGAAGCGACCTCGTGGGCGGTCACGTCGTCCACGTCGCCGATGAAGCGCAGCGTAAGATGATAGTTCTGTGGATCGATCCAACGCGCTCCCGGCAAACCGCCACGCAGCATGCCCAGCGCCTGTCCAATGTCGGACGGAATTTCGACACCGGTGAAAAGACGCGGCATAGCGACTTCCAGTTACGACCCGCGCGCAGCGCGCGCGCGACCAATCAGTTCCTCGACCTTCGGCAGAATACGCGCCACAATCACGTCAACGCCGGCAGCATTCGGGTGCAGGCCATCGCCCTGGTTTAGTTTTGGATCTGCGGCCACACCATCAAGGAAGAATGGATAGAAGACGACCGAGTGAGTCGAGGCAAGCGCGGGAAAAATCGCGTCGAAATCGCGGGCATAATCAAGACCCATGTTGCGTGGGGCGCGCATGCCGGCAAGCAAGACGGCAATATGACGGTCGGCAAGTTTGCGCAGGATCGCGTCAAGCGCGGGCTTGGTGACTTTCGGATCATGGCCCCGCAAAGCATCGTTAGCACCGAGCTCAAGGATGACCGCATCAGTGCCGTCCGGCACGGACCAATCGAGACGGCCAAGCCCACCGGACACGGTGTCGCCGGACACGCCTGCATTGGTGATTGTGACAGCGACGCCTTTGGTCTTCAGGGCTTCGGCCAGTTTTGTGGGAAACGCCGCCTCCACCGGCAACCCGAAGCCGGCGGTAAGCGAATTGCCGAGCGCCACAATCTTGATCGGCCGTTCGTCCGCCTTCACCCCATGGGCCGGCGCCATCGTGCAAAACAACGTGACCAGTACCCAGACCGCAAAGCGCTGGACCCCGAAGGGGTTCCTCCCATATGAGCGGGGTTGCGAATAACGAGGTCTCATGACGAAGAACTCCCAGGCGGGGCCGGCTATTGCGCTTGCCGGCGTCAATCTCTCGCTCGGGCACGGGGCGGCCCGCGTTCATATCCTCAAAGATATCAATCTGCATATAGGCAGTGGCGAGGCAATTGGCCTGGTCGGCCCCTCAGGATCCGGAAAATCCACGCTCTTGATGGTGATGGCAGGGCTCGAACGCGCGGATACCGGAACGGTTGCAGTCGCGGGCGAGAACCTGAGCGCACTCGATGAAGACGCGTTGGCGCGCTTTCGCGGGCGCCACGTTGGAATTGTCTTTCAGTCGTTCCATCTGATTCCGACCATGACTGCGCTGGAGAACGTGGCAGTACCACTCGAATTGGCCGGCGTGCGCGATGCGCACGCACGTGCTCGTTCCGAACTCGCGGCAGTTGGGTTGGGCGAGCGACTAAGCCACTATCCGGCCGAACTGTCGGGCGGGGAGCAACAGCGCGTCGCCGTTGCACGCGCGCTCGCACCGAATCCAAAAATTGTGGTCGCCGACGAGCCAACCGGAAATCTGGATGAGGACACCGGAAAGCAAATCATTGAACTGCTGTTTGACGGCCATACCCAGCGTGGCACCACGCTCGTGCTTGTCACCCATGATGCGGCGTTAGCCGCACGTTGCGCCCGCGTCGTGCGGCTGCGTTCGGGCCGCGTCGATGGTGCGGGTCCACTATGAACTTTGAGACAATTGGCACTCCGCGCGGCCAATGGTTGCCGTTGCGCTTTGCGTTGCGCGAACTACGCGGTGGACTGCACGGCTTCTACGTCTTCCTCGGCTGTATTGCGTTGGGCACCATGGCAATCGCAGGCGTGGGGTCGCTGGCAGCAAGCCTCGCCGAGGGGCTTGCGCGCGAAGGCCGAGTCATCCTGGGCGGCGATCTGGCGTTCACCCTGATCCAACGCGAAGCCGCATTAAATGAGCGTGAATTCCTGCAGAGTCATGGCCAGATTTCGAGCGCGGCGACCATGCGTGCAATGGCGCGCACGGAGACCGCTCAGGCGACGCTCGTTGAGCTAAAAGCCGTAGACGCCGCATATCCATTGTTCGGCGAGGCCGTGCTTGATCCGCCGGGGCCCCTTCCTGCCGCGCTGGCGCTGCACGACGGTGTTTTTGGCGCCGTCGCCGACGCAACGCTGATGGTGCGTCTCGAGATCAAGCCGGGCGCGCGGCTCACGATCGGCAATGCGACCGTCGAGGTTCGTGCGACGCTCGCGAACGAGCCCGATAAGCTCGCCGGTGGAATTGGTTTCGGTCCGCGCCTGTTGTTAAATCAGGATGCGCTGCGTGCGACCGGCTTGTTGCAGCCGGGTAGCTTGGTGCGCTGGCACTATCGCCTGCGCTTACCTGCAAACAACGCCTCCGACGATATCGCGAAGGCCGTTACGTCGGAAGCACGCACGCAACTGCCCGAAGCCGGCTGGGATATACGCAGCCGCACCAATGCCTCGCCGCAACTCGATCGCAACGTCGAGCGCTTTACCCAATTCCTCACCATTGTCGGACTGACAGCGCTGCTGGTTGGCGGCGTCGGTGTCGGCAACGCGGTCAAAAGCCATCTCGATCGCCGGCGTGAAACGATCGCGACAATGAAAGCGCTGGGCGCAAGTGGCCGCCGCATATTCGCGATCTATCTCACGCAAGTTCTGATTTTGGCATTCGTCGGAGGCGTCATTGGCGTAACGCTTGGCGCAGTCCTTCCGTTCGTCATTTCGTGGGTGTTCGGCGCCATCATTCCTTTGCCTATTGTCCCGGCATTGCATCCAGGCGAATTAATTTTGGCACTACTCTACGGACTGCTGACAGCATTGGTCTTCGCGCTATGGCCATTGGGGCGCGCGCACGATGTACCGGTAGCGGAACTGTTCCGGGACATCGTTACAGCCACGCCACATTGGCCGCGCAAGCGTTATGTCGCGCTCACCGCCATGGCTTTGGCCGTGCTGGCAATGCTCGCCGTACTGCTCGCCTATGACCGGCGCGTCGCAATGATCTTTGTTGCTATCGCCGCCGGCATATTCATCCTGCTGCGAATTGTTGCGACTGCGCTAATGATGCTGGCGCGCCGGGCCCCCCGTGCGCGCTCAACCGAATTGCGCATGGCGGTCGCCAATATCCATCGGCCGAGTGCGCTGACGCCAACGATTGTACTCTCGCTCGGCTTGGGCATCTCTCTGCTGGTCACTGTGATTGAGATCGACAGCAACCTGCACAGGCAATTTTCCAACGAGTTACCGGCAAAAGCGCCCTCGTTTTACTTCCTCGACATTCCGGCAGATCAAACCGAACGTTTCGATGCTTTCGTACGAACGCAGGCCCCGGCCGCAAAACTTATTGAAGTACCGATGCTGCGCGGGCGCATCATATCCGCCGGTGGAACACCGGCGGAGAACATCAAACCGAGAGAAGACGCGGCTTGGGTGCTCCAAAGCGACCGCGGCATTACTTACGCGAACGAGATTCCCGGGGGATCACGCTTGGTCGAAGGAAATTGGTGGCGAGCCGATTACGACGGGCCGCCGCTGGTCTCTTTCGAGAAACGCATCGCCGACGGCCTCGGTCTCAAACTTGGAGACCCCATCGTCGTCAACGTGCTTGGCCGCAATATCACCGCGACCATCGCGAACATGCGTACGGTCGACTGGGAGAGTCTCGCGATCAATTTCGTAATGGTGTTTTCGCCGAATTCCTTTCGCGGTGCGCCGCACACGCATCTCGCCACGCTTACATATCCCGGTGGCGGCACGCCCGCACAGGAGGCCGCCCTCATTGGAGCAGTCGCCCAGAAATTTCCCATGGTTACCGCCGTGCGGGTAAAGGAGGCACTGGAAGCGATCGGCAACATCGTTGCCAACCTGGTGCTTGCGATCCGCGGCGCCAGCGCCATCACTCTCATCGCAGCTGCGCTGGTCCTTGGCGGTGCGCTCGCTGCGGGCCACCGGCATCGCGTCTATGATGCCGTAATTCTCAAGACGCTCGGCGCCACCCGCCTTCGCCTGCTGACCGCCTACAGCATCGAATATCTGCTTATCGGGACAGCCACTGCACTATTTGGCGTGATCTGCGGCTCGCTCGCCGCCTGGTTGATCGTCGCCCAACTTATGCACCTGGCCTTTGTCTGGCTGCCTTTGCCGGCTGTTGCGGCCGCACTGGCCGCCGTGGTGGTAACGGTTGCCCTTGGCCTCGCGGGTACGTTCGCCGCGCTAGGCCAAAAACCCGCTCCGATATTGAGGAATCTGTAGATTTTGCGACATTCCGCCGCGCACGCCCTGGTTCTGATGCCGCCCGGCCTTTTCGGCTATAGTAGCGGGCGCGGCAAGGTTAACTATCCGCAATAGCGCAAGGCCATCATCAAGCCATATCTGGCGCGAAGGCTGGCCAACCACTAGATTTGGGAAACCAGCGCGATGGCACTATGCCGGCGCGCATGAAGTGGCCGGCCACAAAGCCGGGACATGAGAGAGGAAACTTCGATGTCGGACTACGACCGTAACGTAGCTGCCCGCGGCTTCGGTGCCGCGCGCGCAACCGCGATCGATGCAGGCCTGCGCGCCTACATGATCCGCGTCTACAATTACATGGCCGCCGGCGTCGCTCTGACCGGCGTCGTCGCCTGGCTCACATACAACGCCGCTGTGGTCACGGACGCGGCTGGACGCATCACCGGACTGACTCCATTTGGGCAAGCGATCTTCAGCGGTCCGCTGGCGATTGTGCTGTTCCTGGGAACGCTCGGACTGGTGTTCTTCATGAGTTTCAGGATCAACACCCTGCAGCCTGGCACAGCACTCATGCTGTTCATGGTCTATGCAGGACTCCTCGGACTCATGCTGTCCTCGGTATTTCTCGCTTATACCGGTGCGTCAATCACCCGCACGTTCTTCATCTCGGCAGCGTCGTTTGGTGCACTGAGCCTGTATGGCTACACCACGCAGCGCGATCTCTCGCCGATTGGTTCGTTCCTGACCATGGGACTGATCGGGCTGATCCTGGCGATGGTCGTTAATATGTTTCTGAAGAGCTCGGGCCTCGACTTCGCGATTTCAGCGATCGGCGTGCTGATCTTCGCTGGCTTGACCGCCTGGGACACCCAGAAAATCAAGGAGATGTACAGCGTCAACGACGATGGCACCATTGCCGGCCGTAAGGCGGTAATGGGCGCGCTGACGCTCTACCTCGACTTCATCAACCTGTTCCTGTTCTTGCTGCGCTTCATGGGCGATCGGCGCTAACGCGCCATTAGACGACCGCCGCTAAACACGGCCAACAGGACTGCGATACGCGCCCCGGCTAGGCCGGGGCGCTTTCGTTTTGCTAGCTTGAATGGCGCATGACAATCGCCATCCGTCTTATCCGAACATCCGATATTCCGGCCATCACCCGCATCTATGCGCACGCGGTTGAGCACGGCACAGCGTCATTTGAAATCGCTCCGCCCGACAATGCCGAGATGTCGCAGCGGATGCAGCATTTGCTCGCCAACAATTATCCGTATCTGGCAGCCGACATCGATGGAGCACTATGTGGTTACGCTTATGCCGGCCCCTACCGCGCACGGCCGGCGTATCGATGGACGATCGAGGATTCCGTCTATATTGCCCCCGACATGCAACGTCGCGGCATCGGACGCGCTTTGCTAAAAGCGCTGATTGAAACCTCGGAAGCGCGCGGCTTTCGGCAAATGGTGGCAGTGATCGGCGATTTGGTTGAACAAGCAGCGTCGATCAGATTGCACGAGGTGCTCGGTTTTCGCCACGTGGGCGTTCTGCAAGACGTTGGTTTCAAGCACGGGCGCTGGCTCGACAGCGTGCTCATGCAGCGGCCGCTCGGACCAGACGCGACGGCCGCGCCCTGAAAGGGCAGCTAATTAATAACCAGCGACAGAGAGTTGTCGATTGAGCGCAACACGCGTTCGAGCTCGTGACCACGCCTAACAATCAAGCCGGTCGCCGAAATCACACTGTAGGTGCCCTGCCGACGTGACAATTTCGGGTTTTTCTCAATGCGGTAGATCGGCACCTCCGAGGTGCGGCGAAATACTGAGAAAACTGCCCGATCCTTGAGAAAATCGATTGCGTAGTCGCGCCATTCGCCGGCGGCGACTTTGCGGCCGTACAGATCGAGAATGCGATTGAGCTCGCGACGGCTGAAAGTCACCTGATTGGCGGGGGCGGAAGTCGTGCGCACCGGGGTACCGCCCCCGAGGGACTGGCTTGGATCGATTTCGCCGGAACCGAACGTCATGCGGCGCCTCCTTTGTGCTTGCCGGTAATGATCGCGCCAGAGACGCCATACGGCAAGACATTCCTTCCGGCACCCGGTGGCTTGAAAATGGGCAAAAACGGAGTTCGGCGATCACGAACTCGTTAAAGGCTCCCACAATAACGCCCAATTTCCGTCAATCGCCGGTCACGCTGGGTTGGGATAAAGCCAGTGTTGCCTCAAGGCCCGGTCCGGTACGAGCACCGGATTCCTCAGCCCCCCAGCCCCCCGGGGTTCGATCGGCCGGGCCAGTTGAGTTCCGCGTACGGTTCAATCCCCTAATGCCTTCGGGCCGGCTTATCGCCGGCCCGATTTTTTTTCGATTTGAATTGTGCGTGGTTTTCAGTTTGGCGAAGCGGCGCAGCAACCGATCGATGCGCTGCCCAGCATCAGTCCAGGCTTCGTGGCTAACCCACTTTGCACGATGACGTCGACACGATCGATATCCTTGAGCGAGTATTCGCCTTTCGGCATCTCACTCAGCGGCACACTGAAGGTTTGGGCGTTGCCGTTCCAGTCGCCAAGCTTCACCCAGCGACGCACAACATTGTGGTAGGTCAGGGTGTGACCGTGGTTTTCGCCGCGCCCGACATCAACTGAGATCTTGCTCGTGACCGGGCAGAGCCACACCTCGCCGCTGCGCTGTTCGCCCGTAGCGGCGGGCACATTCACGGTCACTTTGCCGTCCGCAACGGTCATCGTCACCGGCAGCGCAAGGACGGCCGCATTGTGCCGCGTCTGCGCAATTGCTTTTTCGATCGCCGCTTTGTCGCTGCCGAGCACATGCACGACGCCGTTGACCACAACTTGCGGGGTGTAAACTTCGCGGTCGCCGCGGGTCTCAGCATAAGCGCGCTGACGGTCAGAGTGACCATGCAGCGCTAACGTATCTTTCCAACCGAGATAATCCCAATAGTCGACCGGCAGGCTCATGGTCACCAGCGATGGGTCGCGTGCGAGCTCACCAAGCACTTTGTCGGCGGCTGGGCAGGACGAGCAACCTTGGCTGGTGAAAAGTTCAATAACGGCGCGTGGCTCGGCAGACGCGCCCGGGGCGGTGCAGATGAAGGCGGCTACAAAGGCGATGTGGCGATAGTTCATATCGATCCCGCAATCCCCCGCCTCGCATGCGGGTTATATAGAGCGCTTCGACAATCACCCGCCACTCACTTCGCGGTGAGCGGCCCATTGCTGCCCACTAACGAAACACCGTTCAACCTGCCAAATGACGCAGCACGTACTGTAAGATGCCGCCATTCTTGAAATAATCGAGTTCGTCGAGGGTGTCGATGCGGCAGATAAGCGGCACTCGTTTGAGTGTGCCATTGCCAGACACGATCTCGGCGATGAGCCGTTGGTGCGGTTTGAGTTCGCCGTGCAGCCCACGGATCGTCACCTGCTCATCGCCCCTGAGTCCGAGTGTCTGCCAAGAGGTTCCTTCCTCGAATACCAAGGGCATGACCCCCATGCCCACCAGATTTGAACGGTGAATGCGCTCGAACGACTGCGCGATCACCGCGCGGACGCCAAGCAGCACCGAGCCTTTGGCTGCCCAATCGCGCGAGGAGCCGCTTCCGTATTCCTTGCCGGCAAAAACGACCAGTGGGACCCCGTCCGCCTTGTACTTCATGGCCGCATCGTAGATCGGCATGCGCTGTTTCGACGGATAATGAACAGTGACGCCACCCTCCACGCCCGGCACCATCTGGTTCTTGATGCGGATGTTGGCGAACGTGCCGCGCATCATCACTTCGTGGTTGCCGCGGCGCGTGCCGTACTGGTTGAAGTCGGCAGGCTTTACCTTGTGCCCAACCAAATACTTTCCAGCCGGTGAGTTGACCTTGATCGAGCCGGCTGGAGAAATGTGGTCGGTGGTAATCGAGTCGAGCAACAGCGCTAGAACGCGCGCATCCACAATGTCCTCAAGTGGCTTCGGATGGCGCCCCATGCCGACGAAATACGGCGGGTTCTGCACGTAAGTCGACTTCTTGTCCCAGTCGTAGGTCATTCCACCCTTGACGCTGATCTTGCGCCAATTGGCGTCACCCTTGAACACGTCCGCGTATTTCTTCGTGAAGATCTGCTTTGTGATATTTTTGCTTACGAATTCACCGATCTCCTTGTTCGACGGCCAGATGTCTTTCAGAAAGACCTTCTTGCCGTTCTGGTCGATACCGAGCGGATCCTTCGCCATATCGACATTCATCGAGCCCGCAATGGCGTAAGATACGACCAGCGGCGGTGAGGCCAGATAGTTGGCGCGAACGTCTGCGTTAACGCGACCTTCGAAATTACGATTACCGGACAGCACCGCGGCAGCCACCAGGTCGTTGTCGTTGATCGCCTTGGAATTCTCCGGCGGCAACGGGCCGGAATTGCCGATGCATGTGGTGCAGCCGAACCCGACCAGATTAAAGCCGAACTTGTCGAGGTCCTTCTGCAGCCCGGATTTATCGAGGTACTCGCCGACGACTTGCGAGCCAGGCGCAAGCGAGGTCTTAACCCACGGCTTGACGGTCAACCCTTTTGCCGCAGCCTTGCGAGCGAGCAAGCCCGCGCCGATCATCACGTTCGGATTGGATGTGTTGGTGCAAGAGGTTATCGCGGCGATGACAACGTCGCCATGACCGAGATCATAGTCCTTTCCAGAAACTTTCACGCGCTTCTTCGCCTCGGAGCTCTTGCCGAATTCTTTGTCCATCGAACTGGCAAAACCGGCCTTTACTTCCTTCAAGGCGACGCGATCCTGCGGGCGCTTCGGACCCGCAAGCGAGGGCTCGACCGAACCCAATTCCAGCTTAAGGATGTCGGTGAACATCGGGTCGGGCGTCGTTTTGACGCGGAACATGCCCTGCGCCTTGGCATAAGCGGCGACCAGCGCAACCAGTTCAGGCGGGCGTCCGGTGTCTTTCAAATAACGGATGGTATCGTCGTCTATCGGCGAGAAGCCGCAGGTAGCGCCGTATTCCGGCGACATATTGCCGAGCGTGGCGCGGTCGGCGATCGTGAGATGCGTAAGACCTGGGCCAAAAAACTCGACGAATTTCCCGACCACGCCGCGTTTGCGCAGCATCTCGGTGACGGTGAGCACGAGATCGGTAGCAGTGACACCCTCTTTCAGCTTGCCCGCAAACTTGAATCCGATCACCTCGGGCAACACCATCGACAGCGGCTGGCCGAGCATCGCGGCCTCTGCTTCGATACCGCCGACACCCCACCCGAGGACCGACAGACCATTCACCATCGTCGTATGTGAATCGGTGCCGACCAACGTATCGGGATAAGCGACCTCCATGGTCGCGGCCTTGCCGTCCACCTTGACCTTGTCTTTGCGATTCCAGACCACGCGCGACAAGTACTCAAGGTTGACCTGATGGCAGATTCCGGTGCCTGGCGGCACCACACTGAAATTGTCAAACGACCGCTGCGCCCATTTCAGAAACTTGTAGCGCTCCTGGTTCTGTCGATATTCCTCTTCGACGTTTTTCTTGAATGCGCCGTTGTTGCCGAAGAATGTCACCGCTACCGAATGATCGATGACCAGATCGACTGGAACTTGCGGATTGATCTTTTTGGGATCGCCGCCGAGATGTTTCATAGCGTCGCGCATGGCGGCAAGGTCGACCACTGCCGGCACGCCGGTGAAATCCTGCATCAGCACGCGCGCCGGGCGGAATGCAAACTCGTGTTCTGAGGTTTTTGTTTTGAGCCACTCGGCAAATGCCTTGATGTCGTCCTTGGTCACCGTGCGCCCATCTTCGTTGCGCAGCAGATTTTCCAGCAGGACCTTCATCGAAAAGGGCAGACGGGAAATGCCCTTAAGACCATTTCGCTCGGCGATAGGAAGACTGAAATAGGCGTAACTCTTACTGCCAACCTGGAGGGTCTTGCAGCATCTAAAACTGTCGAGCGAAGTCATGTCAGCTGTTTCCATTTCCGGTCGAGGCACCGGCGGTGGTTCGGACTAAGCTATTGGCAAGATGATGTTTTTCTCGCTGGCGAGACTTGCGTCCGATTTCGAACTACGTAACGTCACAAGTCGGGGCTTATAAGGTCTTTTCGCGTCCGACGCCATATTGACCGGGGAACATCGCCAAAGATGGGTGAAATATCGGTGTTTTTCTGGGCCGCCGACGCCGCTCCCCCACCTTGGAGCGAGCTGCGGCAGCCGTGATGCAACTCAAAGCCGAAGAATTGACCTGCAATCGCGGAGGACGCGAAGTCTTCCGTGGGTTGAGTTTCAGCCTGTCTTCTGGGGAAGCCATGGTGGTAACCGGGCGCAATGGCGCGGGCAAATCCTCGCTGCTGCGTATGCTTGCCGGATTGGTGCGAATTCCCGCCGGACGCCTGGCACTGGAAGGCGGCGAGTCTGACATCCCCCTCGCCGAGCATACGCACTACATCGGACACCAGGACGCGATGAAGCCGTCGCTTTCGGTCGAGGAAAACCTTCAATTCTGGACCGCGTTTCTCGGTGGTGGAGGCCAGTCTATCGAGCCGGCGCTGGCGGCGCTCAATCTCGCCCCGCTGGCCCGCCTGCCCTCTGTCTATTTATCGGCCGGCCAGCGGCGACGTCTGTCGATCGCTCGCCTTGTCGCAGTGCAGCGGCCGATCTGGCTGCTGGATGAGCCGACCTCGGCGCTTGATGTGCCCTCACAAAAAAACCTTGGCGAACTCATGCGTGGCCATCTTGCCGGCGGTGGAATGATCATTGCCGCCGCACATGGGCCAATTGGCCTGGAACGCGCACGCGAATTGAAATTAGGTCCAGAATGACTGCCTTCGCCGCACTTTTCGTCCGTGACATACGGCTCGCGATCCGCGTTGGCGGTGGCGCCCTGATGGGTGCGCTGTTCTTCCTGATTGTGGTCACCATGATGCCGTTTGCCATCGGTCCAGACCTGGCGCTGCTTGCGCGCATCGGTCCGGCGATTCTTTGGCTTGGCGCGTTGCTCGCGAGCTTGCTCGCACTCGATCGGCTTTTTGTAACCGACTTCGAGGACGGCTCGCTCGATCTCCTGATGATGAGCGGACTGCCGCTCGAATTGTCGGTTACAGCAAAGGCGATGGCGCACTGGGCCACTACCGGATTGCCCCTGGTCATTATCGCACCGCTGCTCGGGCTGATGCTCAACGTCGAATTGCACGCGATGGGCTGGCTCACGCTGACGCTCGCCGCGGGCACGCCCGCACTTACATTTATCGGATTGATCGGCGCGGCTCTGTCGGTGACGCTGCGGCGCGGCGGCCTGCTGCTCGCCGTTCTGATACTGCCTCTCACCGTTCCAGTATTGATCTTCGGCGTCGCCGCAGCCAACGCCGCAATCGCTGGACCTGCGCCGTTCGGCCCACCTTTCACCATTCTTTGTGCGCTAAGCTTGGGAAGTCTAGTGCTCGGCCCCTTCGCCGCCGCTGCGGCGCTGCGTCACGGGCTGGAATGACATGATAAGAGACTGCCGATGCCGGTGATTGATCTCGCCAACCCGACGCGCTTCCTGAATTTCGTCAACCGCGCGCTGCCGTGGCTCGCAGCAGCGACGATCATCCTGTTCGCGGTCGGAATTTTTCGCGCGATGAACGCGCCCGACGATTATCAGCAAGGCGCCACCGTGAAGATCATGTTCCTGCATGTGCCGGCGGCCTGGCTCGGCATGTTCGGCTGGGGACTGATGAGCGTCGCGGCGCTTGGCACTCTGGTGTGGCGCCATCCGCTGGCGGACGTTGCCGGGAAAGCAGCTGCGCCAATCGGCGCGGCGTTTACTTTTATCTGTCTCGTGACCGGATCGCTCTGGGGGCGGCCGACCTGGGGCACCTATTGGGTCTGGGATGCGCGACTGACCTCAATGCTGGTGCTGCTGCTGCTTTATCTTGGCGTGCTCGCCCTCTATTGGACCGCGGAAGAGCCGGGTCGTGCCGCCCGCGCGGCGGCGATCCTGTCGTTGGTGGGTGCAGTCAACTTGCCGATTATCAAATTCTCCGTCGACTGGTGGAACACGCTGCACCAGCCAGCTTCTGTATTCCGAATGGGCGGATCGACCATCGATCCGGCGCTTCTGACGCCACTCATTATAATGGCATTCGCCTTCACGCTGCTGTTCGTGACACTGCATTTCGCCGCTATGCGCAACGAAATCCTGCGCCGGCGCGTGCGAAGCATGCGGCTGATGCAGGCGCAAGAATTGCTGGAAGCAACATGAATCTCGGGCCACACACCGATTTCATCGTCGCGGCCTATGCGCTGACCCTGTTCGTTGTGGCAGCGCTGATCGCATGGGTCACGCTCGACTATTGGGCGCAGCGCCGCATTCTCGGCGATCTCGAAGACCGTGGCATCACCCGGCGCTCGCAACGCAATGACTAGACGATGAGCACCACATCGAGCGAAGGCTCCGTCAAAAAGCAGCGTAATATTTTGCTGCTATTACCGCTCATCATTTTTCTCGCATTGGCGGCGCTGTTCTTCTACCGGCTCGGCACTGGCGATCCGTCGCGGATTCCATCGGCGTTGATCGGACATCCGGTTCCGCCAACCGATTTGCCGCCGTTAGCCGGGCTCGAACGCGACGGCAAGGCTGTACCGGGTCTTAACAACGCGACATTTAACGGAACTGTAACGCTGGTGAACGTGTGGGCATCGTGGTGCGTGCCATGCCGCGACGAAGTGCCGTATTTGGATCAACTGGCGAAAGACAAACGCATCCAGCTGGTCGGCATCAACTACAAGGATGCGCCGGACAACGCGCGGCGATTTCTCAATCGCTATGGCAATCCTTTCGCTGCCACTGGCCGGGATGAAGCGGGCCGTGCCTCAATCGACTGGGGTGTCTATGGCGTGCCGGAGACTTTTTTGGTCGGGCCTGACGGCAAGATCGCCTACAAGCTGGTAGGCCCGATCACGGCGGAAAATCTCATCCAAACACTCGTGCCGGAAATCGAAAAGGCTCTGCGCTAGCTCTTCTTGCTGTTTTCCGTGCTGTATTTGGTGAGCAGCGGGACTTGCAGGACAGCGAACAGAAATGTCAGTGGCACCACGCCGAACAACTTAAAGCTCACCCAGAAATCCGTCGTCTGCGTGCGCCAGACGAACTCGTTCAGAACCGCAAGCGCAAGAAAGAACAAGGCCCAGCGCCAGGTGAGCTTACGCCACCCTTCTTCGCTCAGGTGGAAGACGGAATCGAACACCATGCCGAGAAGCGGTTTGTCGAAAATAAGCCCGCCAATCAGCGTGCCGCCAAACAAGACGTAGATGATGGTCGGCTTGAGCTTGATGAAAAGATCATCGTGCAGGACCAGCGTCAGCCCGCCGAATACCAGCACGACCACCGCTGTAACGACAGGCATGATCGCGACGTGCCGCGTCATCGCGTATGAGACTGCAAGCGCAATCAGGACTGCCGCCATAAAGACGCCAGTCGCGACATAGATGCCCAACTTCGCATTGGCGACGAAGAATAGAAGCAGCGGCCCGATGTCGAGCACCAGTTTGAGGATGGGATTGAGTTGTTTGTCTTTCGCCATGCGTTTCCGTCGCCTTATGACTCCAGCCCGACGACTGCCCGCGCGAACTCGCGTGCGGTGAAGGGCGCCAGATCGTCTACACTCTCACCGACACCAATAAAATGCACGGGCAGCCCGAACTGGGCGGCAATAGCGACGAGGATGCCCCCGCGTGCCGTGCCATCGAGCTTGGTCATCACCAGCCCCGTAACACCCGCGATCTTGCCGAAGGTTTCCACTTGCCCGAGTGCGTTCTGCCCAACCGTGGCATCGAGCACCAGCAGTACCGCATGCGGTGCGGCAGGTTCGACCTTCCGCATGACGCGCACCATTTTTTCCAACTCGCTCATCAGCTCGGCGCGATTTTGCAGGCGGCCAGCGGTATCGACCAGGACCAGATCGACGCCTTGTGCCTTGGCTGTGGCGATCGCATCGAAAGTCAGACTGGCTGCGTCGGAACCCGGCGCGCCTGCGATCACGGTCGCGCCGGTCCGCTCACCCCAAATTTTCAGCTGATCGATTGCAGCGGCACGGAACGTATCGCCGGCCACGAGCATCACGCTCTTTCCCTCCGAACGAAAGCGAGCGGCAAGCTTTCCGATGGTGGTGGTTTTGCCCGAACCATTGACGCCGGCAACGAGAACAACGAACGGCCGGGCCGTCACCTCTAACGGCTTCGCTACAGGCGCAAGTACTTTCTCAATCTCCCCCGCCAGTATCGCTTTCACTTCTTCGGGCGCCAATCCCGTTTCATAGCGGCCTTCGCCAAAGGTGCTTGCGACGCGGGCAGCGAATTCAGGTCCGAGATCGGCACGGATCAACTCGCTTTCCAGCTCCTCCAGTGTTTCGGCATCGAGCCTGCGCTTTGTCACCAGGCCCGTGATGGCGCCGCCGAGCGACGACGACGTGCGCCCGAGCCCGCCGCTCAGGCGTTTCCACCAACTTCCATCCTGTGTGCTGTCGTTCATGCGGCGTCCGTGATAGCGGTTTCGGCAAATCTTGGTAAGTGACCATGACACCGGAAGAGATGCTCGCCCGGCTGCTCTATCGCGACGGGCTCATGCTGGTAGTCGACAAACCGGCGGGGCTGCCGGTGCATCGCGGCCCGAAGGGCGGAGATGCGTTCGAAGACTATTTCGACGCGCTGCGCTTCGGCTTGCCCCGGTCACCGGCGCTGGCGCACCGGCTCGACCGCGACACCACCGGCTGTCTGGTGCTGGGCCGCCACCGCAAGGCGCTCGCGCTGCTCGGCAAGCTGTTCAAGCAGGGCAAGGTTGGCAAATGCTATTGGGCAGTCGTCGAAGGCGGACCCGAGACGGATGAAGGCCGCATCGACATTCCGCTCTCAAAACGCGACGAGTTGCGCGGCTGGTGGATGAAGGCCGACAGCAACGGGCTGCCGTCGGCAAGTACCTGGAAAGTTATGGGCCGCGGAGCTGGCATCGCCTGGCTCGCGCTTGAGCCATTAACGGGCCGTACACATCAATTGCGCGTGCATTGTGCCGAGATGGGGTGGCCCGTTTTCGGAGACAATATTTACGGGCACGCGCCGCGGACTGGCGGGCCGGCCCTCCACTTGCATTCCCGCGAAGTGACGGTGCCGATTTCCAAGAACAAGCCGCCAGTCAAAATTACTGCGCCGGTGCCTGAATCGATGCGCGAGAAGCTGGCCGCATGCGGTTGGACAGGCGGGGCCTAGTAAAGCATCGCCTTGATTTTTGCCGGCGCCTCGCGGTCGTAGGTCTCGCCACCCATTTTGCCCTGACTGAGTTCGGCAATGATTGTTCCGGTCGATGGCAAAGCCCGGCGATCGATCTTGGTAGCTTCGTCCCACAGCTTCGAACGCACGATCGCTTTCGAACAATGGAAATAAATGCTCTCGACGTGCACGATGAGTACACTGCGCGGCAGCTTGCCGTTGACCGCAAAGCTTTGCATGAGTTCGGGATCAATCGAGATCGAGCCGCGACCATTGACGCGCAAGGTCTCGCCAACGCCGGGAATAAGAAATAGCAACGCAATACGCGGATCGCGCACGATATTGCGGAAGCCGTCAATGCGATTGTTGCCGGGCCGGTCGGGAATCGCGAGCGTCTTTTCGTCAAGGATATGCACAAAGCCAGCCGCGTCGCCTTTGGGCGAGCAATCCAGGCCTTCCGGTCCTGACGTCGCGACCGCCACGAACGGTGCGGCTTCGATCAGCTTGCGGTAGCCATCGTTGATGTGGTCGATTTCCTTGATGACGGAAGCTCCCATTTTCTCGCCATAGAGCGCTTCAAGCTGCCCCATGGTCGTGACCAGATGATCGCTGTAGGTCATCGTCCGTCCCCTCTAAGCGGCCAATAGTTGCCGGCCGTTGTGCCCTGTTATCGTCAGATCGAGAATAGAACCCCGTGCGAACGCTGCCGGGAGCCGCACCGCCGTAAACTGCTCGGTGCGCGCAATACCATGCGATTCCGCGAGTACGCGGCGGCGGGTACCCACCTCCCGGTCGAGATGGCAGCGAAGTGCCGCATCGCCCTTTTCGCGCAAACGCCGCGCGCGCTCTTTGATGATAGCGCGCTCGATCTGCGGCATACGCGCGGCTGGCGTGCCAGGCCTCGCCGAAAATGGAAAAACATGCAGCTGGGTCAGCCCGCATTCGTCGATGAGGTCGAGCGACCGCGTGAACATGTTTTCGCTCTCCGTCGGAAAGCCGGCGATGATATCTGCGCCGAAGGCAACATCGGGGCGCAGCTGCCGCACCTGTTCGCAGAATGCAATGGCGTCGCCACGTGAGTGCCGCCGCTTCATGCGCTTGAGGATGATGTCATCGCCGGCCTGCAACGACAAATGCAGATGCGGCATTAGCCGCGGACTATCGGCGAGTGCATCAAGGAGGTCTCTGTCGACCTCTACTGAGTCAATTGATGACAGCCTTAAGCGCACCAGGTCCGGCACGTCTTTGAGGATGCGCTTGACCAGCGCACCGAGGCGTGGCGCATCCGCGAGATCGGCGCCATAGCTGGTGATATCGACGCCAGTCAGCACAATTTCGCGATAGCCGTTCGCGACCAGGCGCCGCGCCTGTGTCACGACTTCGTCTATCGGCAGCGAGCGCGAATTGCCACGGCCATAAGGAATAATGCAGAAGGTACAGCGGTGATCGCAACCGTTCTGCACCTGCACGAATGCGCGCGTGTGGCCATCGATACTGTTGATGGCGTGAGACCGCATCGTCTTTACTGTCATGATGTCGGACACGGCGATTTTCTCGCTCGCCGTCCATACCGCGCTGTCGAACTTTTCCTCATTGCCGACAACGCGGTCGACTTCTGTCATCGCCACGAATGAGTTCGTCTCTGTCTGCGCCGCGCAACCGGTAACGACGATACGCGTAGCCGGCCGTTCGCGTTTGATACGTCGGATGGCCTGCTTCGCCTGGCGCACCGCTTCGTTCGTCACCGCACAGGTATTCACGACGACCGCATCATCGAGGCCGGCCGCATGGGCCTCACGCCGGATTACTTCCGACTCGTAGACATTCAGACGGCAGCCGAAAGTGACGACTTCGACACTCATGGCACGCCCGCCTTTGCAAACAGCGCCGGATCGAAGCGGCCTTCAAATTCGAACTGCACCGGGCCTGTCATCAGCACATGGTCGTCTTTTTCGCGCCAATCGATGGTGAGGGCACCGCCGGGAAGCGTTACCATGACCTTGCGGTTCGTTCGCCTGAATCGCGCCGCCGCCACCGCTGCCGCGCAGGCTGCCGAACCGCAGGCCTTCGTTAGTCCCGCGCCGCGCTCCCATGTGCGGATGATAATGTGATCGCGTGACACGATGTGCGCGAGCGTGATGTTGGCGCGCTCCGGAAAGATCGGATGATTTTCCAGCAACGGACCCAGTCGCGCGAGATCGTGCGCATTCACATCATCTACCCAGAAGATCGCATGCGGGTTTCCCATGCTCACGACCGATGGTGAATGAAGCACCGGTTTGTCGATCGGCCCAATTTGAAGTTCAATGGCGCGGGTGTCGCGGAATTCCTCTGCTAGTGGAATCTCGTTCCATGCAAAGCGCGGCTTGCCCATGTCGACGGTGAAGAAACCGTCAGCGCCTTTCCAACAATTGAGAATACCTGCCGTCGTCTCGAAAGTGAGATCGGTCTTGCCACTTTCCTTGGAAACCAGGTCAGCAACGCAGCGCATGCCATTGCCGCACGCTCCCGCCTCAGAGCCGTCGTTATTATAGATGCGAATGAATGCATCGGTTCCCGGAGTGTGCGGCGGATAGAGGGCCATCAACTGATCGTAGGGCGCGCCTGATGGGGCAGCCGCGGCGCGCGCTTCTTCCGCTTCAATCTTTCCGCCACGACTACGCAAATCGACCACGACGATCTCGTTGCCGATGCCGTTCATCTTCACGAAGGACTGATTGGCGAGCGCGCCCATTTTTTGCTTTGCCCGGGTTCCGCCCGGTTTATATGGCGAATAAACGCGAGTTGGCCAGAGGCCATGCTAGAATGCGCAACAATGCTGGCGAATTGCCGGACCGCCGCAGACGACGGAGAACCGTGATGTCGCCGTTAAAGCTTACTTCGATCGTTTTCGCATCGGCGCTCGCGCTGGCGATCAACCTGGCTGCCGCGCAAAGTCCCGCACCCAAACCAAGTGCCAACGAGCCGATGCCCCCGGCACCGCCAGCCGCCGGCCCGGCGGCCCCGTCGCCTTTGCAGGCGGGCGACGCCTTTGGCGAGCAGGTGACGCTGCCGGAGCGCACGATCGTCTATATCAAGGGCCACAGCAATTGGGACACCGCCTTCGACACCCTGGTCGATGCATTCAAATCGTTACACGAGTATCTCGATAAGCAGGCCATTCAACCGGCGGGGCCGGCTATCACGATCTACACCCAGACCGATGACACCGGCTTTTCATTCGAGGCGGCGCTGCCGGTCACGCAGGCGCCGAAAGATCCACCGAAAGGCGACATTGCCGTTGGCCAGGCCCCGTCCGGCCGGGCGCTCAAATTTGTCCATCGCGGGTCCTATGACGCCATGGATTCGACTTATGAAGCGATCACCAATTATCTCGACGACAAGCAGCTGGAAGCCACGAATTTGTTCATCGAGGAATATGCCACCGATCCGGTGAAAACAGCTCCCGACAAGCTGGTGGTCAACGTGTTCGTGCCGGTGAAGTGATGACCGTTTCGCGCCTTCTGTTCGCCTTGCTCGTAACTGCACTCGCGCTTACGCCCGCCCGGGCGGCGGAGAAATTGGTCACGGTGACTGGTGAGGCAACCGTCGCTGTCGCGCCGGACGCAGCCGTAATCCGCATCGGCGTTAGCAGCCAGGACAAGACGGCACGAGAAGCAAGTGATGCGAATGCAAAACAAATGACCGCTGTGCTCGCCGCGATCAAAGACATCGGCATCGCCGAGCGGGACATACAGACATCGCGGCTGTCCCTGCAACCGCAATATGACCCGAACAAGAACGGGACTGCGCGACTAACAGGTTTCCAGGCGAGCAACCAGGTTACGGTCAAGATCCGCGACATTGACAAACTGCCGAGTGTGCTCGATCGCGCCATCGCGGCCGGCGCTAACGAAATGTCGGGGATCGAATTTGTCGTATCGGAGCAATCGAAATTGCTCGACCGCGCACGCGGCGATGCCATTGCCGACGCCTTCCGCAAGGCCGATCTCTACGCCAAAGCGGCCGGTGCCAAGCTCGGCCATGTGATCGCGATAACAGAAGAAGGCTCGACCCCGGCCCCGCGGCCGATGCAGGCCCTACGCGCTGGCGCAGTTCCGATCGCCCCCGGCGAGCAGACGCTGACGGCGACGGTCACCGTTAGCTATGAATTGACGCCCTAAATCGGCCGCACCTTGACTTAAAGGTGGGCCATCCTTAGGTTCCGCCCGCTCTCGACCAGAGACGTGGAATTTCACTTCGCCGCCCGGCCCTGAGAGGCCGGAGGCCACCGCCCGACAGCGCAATGCGCCCTCGGGCGCAAAGGTGTTTTTAGACTGATGTTCGACAACCTGTCGGAAAAACTGAGCGGCATCCTTGACCGTCTCACCCGCCGCGGCGCGCTCAGCGAAGCCGACGTCGACGCCGCGTTGCGCGAAGTTCGCCGTGCCCTGCTGGAAGCCGACGTTGCGCTTGACGTGGCGCGCGCCTTCACCGACGGCATCAAGAAACAGGCGGTCGGCGTCGAGGTAATGAAATCGGTCACGCCCGGCCAGATGGTCGTAAAGATTGTGCATGACCAGCTGATTGCCACGCTTGGCGCCGGCGGCCAGGGCATCGATCTCAATGCAGCTCCGCCGGTCGCCGTCATGATGGTCGGCCTGCAAGGCTCCGGCAAAACCACCACGACCGCCAAGCTCGCCAAGCGCCTCAACGACCGGCAACGCCGGAAAGTGCTGATGGCATCGCTCGACGTACGCCGCCCGGCGGCGATGGAGCAACTCGCGGTGCTTGGCCGCGAGACGCAGATCGACACGCTTCCCGTGGTCGAAGGACAAACGCCGCAGCAAATCGCGCGCCGCGCCATCGAAGCTGCCAAGCTCAGCGGATACGACGTCGTCATGCTCGACACCGCCGGCCGCACCACGCTCGACGACGCGATGATGACCGAAGCTGAAGAGGTAAAACGCGCGGTCAATCCGCACGAGGTGCTGCTGGTCGCCGATGCCCTCACCGGTCAGGACGCGGTCAATCTTGCTCGGTCGTTCGACGAACGCGTCGGACTCACCGGAATTGTTCTTACCCGCGTCGACGGCGATGGCCGCGGCGGCGCTGCGCTGTCGATGCGCGCCGTTACGGGCAAGCCGATCAAGTTGCTCGGCACTGGCGAAAAACTGGACGCGCTTGAAGAGTTCGACGCTGCCCGCATCGCTGGCCGCATTCTTGGCATGGGCGACATCGTCGCGCTGGTGGAAAAAGCCGCCGCCAACATCGATGCCGAAAAGGCGATGCGCACGGCCGAAAAGATGCGCAAGGGCGCGTTCGATCTCGGCGACTTGCGCGAGCAGCTCACTCAGATGCAGGCAATGGGCGGTTTGGGCGGCTTGATGGGCATGCTGCCGGGCGTGGCCAAAATGAAAAACCAGCTTGCCGCCGCTAATCTCGACGAAAGCGTCGTCAAACGGCAGATCGCCATTATCGATTCCATGACGCCACGGGAGCGGCGCAACCCGGACATTCTGAAAGCCAGCCGCAAAAAACGTATCGCTGCCGGCTCTGGCACCTCGCCGGAGTTGATCAATAAGCTACTTAAAATGCATCGCGGCATGTCTGACATGATGAAGATGATGGGCAGCGGTAAACGCGGCCCGCTCGCAGGCCTTGCGAAATCGATGGGCTTCGGTGGCGCCATGCCGTCGCCGGAGCAAATGGCGGAGATGGCGAAGAATTTACCCGGCGGGCAATTGCCGCCTGGCATGCCGGGCATGCCAGGTCTGCCTCCGACTATGCCGCAACTACCGCCGAACATGCCCGGCCTGCCGGGTTTGGGAAAGTTTCCTGGATTGCCGGGCGGCCTCCCGCCCGGTCTCGGAAAGAAGAAATGACCAACGATCACTTTGAGTGAGAAAGGAATAAAGAATGTCTCTCGTTATTCGTCTTGCACGGGCCGGCACCAAAAAGCGGCCGGTCTATCACATCGTCGTCGCCGACAGCCGCGCACCGCGCGACGGCCGCTTCATCGAGCGGCTCGGCTATTTCAATCCACTGCTGCCGAAGGAAAAGACCGAACGCCTCAAGTTCGATCTCGAAAAGGCACAGGCCTGGATGAAGAAAGGCGCGCAGCCGTCGGATCGCGTCATGCGCTTCCTCGATGCCGCCGGCATCTTGAAGCGTCCAAAGCGCAGCAATCCGGAAAAAGCGATCCCGCGCAAGGAACGCAAAGCCGCGGCCGAAGAAGCCACCAAGGCCGCCGAAGGTGCCGCCAAGGATGCGAAGACCGCAGGCGCCGCAAAAGCAGCAGCAGCGAAGGCCGAAGCCAAACCCGAGGCTAAGGCTGAGGCAAAGCCGGCTGAAGCGCCGGCGGCGAGCTAAGGCTCGCCACACCTCGCCGTGGCCGACCGCATTTGTGTCGCCCGAATCGGTGCCGCGCACGGCGTCCGCGGCGAGGTAAAGCTATGGTCGTTCACGGAAGATCCGGCAGCGGTCGCAAATTACGGCCCGCTGGAAACGCAGGACGGTACGCGGCGTTTCGATATCGAGTCGCTGCGTCCGGCGAAGGATCACTTTGTGGCGCGCATCGCCGGCGTCGGTGATCGTGATGCGGCAGAGAAGTTGCGCAATATCGAGCTTTACATATCGCGCGAGCGCCTGCCGGAAATCGAAGAGGCCGATACATTTTACCACGCCGACCTGATCGGCCTTGTGGCGGTCACTCCGGCCGGTGTGGAGATCGGCGCCGTGTCGGCCGTTCACAATTTCGGCGCCAGCGACGTTATCGAAATAAAGCCGGCGGTTGGCGGTGATCCACTGTTGATTCTGTTCACCGAGGCAAACGTGCCGGAAATCGACCTCGACGCAGGTAAGATCGTGATCGTGCCGCCTACGGAAAGCGAGTAGCCATGTGGCGGGCCAGTGTTCTGACGATATTTCCGGAGATGTTTCCCGGTCCGCTGGCACAGAGCCTCGCCGGCAAGGCGCTCACTTCGGGTACCTGGTCGCTCGACACGATCGACATCCGCGCGCACGCGACCGACAAACATCGCACCGTCGATGACACGCCCGCCGGTGGCGGGCCCGGCATGGTGATGAAGGCGGACGTCCTCGCGCGCGCCCTGGATGCTGTTCCGCAGGACACCCGGCCACGTCTACTAATGAGTTCCCGCGGCGCGCCGCTGACCCAAATGCGCATCGCGGAGCTCGCGTGCGGACTTGGGGCCGTCATTGTTTGCGCCCGCTTCGAAGGCGTCGACGAGCGGCTGATCAAGGCGCGTGGCCTGGAGGAAGTGTCGCTCGGCGATTTCGTACTCTCGGGCGGCGAGATCGCCGCGCTTGCACTCGTGGATTCCTGCGTGCGGCTTTTGCCCGGCGTCATGGGCAAAGAAGCCTCGGCGGCGGAAGAAAGCTTCGCCGACGGCCTGCTGGAATACCCCCAATACACGCGGCCGCCGTTGTTCGAGGGCGACCCGATCCCTGAAGTGCTCACGTCCGGCGACCACAGCAAGGTCAAGGCGTGGAGGCAGGAGGAGGCAGAAAGGCTCACGCGCGAGCGCCGTCCCGACCTTTGGGCGGCCTATCAGGCGAAGAAAACGGCCCAAAAGGGGCCGAAATCCAAAGGGTGACAAGCCGGAAGCTTTGTAATAAAAGCTCGCCAACCCATTCAGACCAGATAAAGACCGCGCGCCGGTTGCTGGCGCTGCCGACGAGGAGAATTCGCCATGAATATCATTCAGCAGCTCGATAAAGAGCAGGTCGAGAAGCTCTCGGCCGGCAAGGAAATTCCGGATTTCCAGCCGGGCGACACTGTTCTCGTCAACGTCAAGGTCGTCGAAGGCGACAAGAGCCGCGTGCAAGCCTACGAGGGTGTCTGCATCGGCCGCTCGGGCCACGGAATCAACGAGAACTTCACCGTGCGCAAGATTTCTTACGGCGAAGGCGTTGAACGCGTGTTCCCGCTCTACGCGCCGATGATCGATTCCATCAAGGTGGTGCGCCGCGGCAAGGTTCGCCGCGCCAAGCTCTATTACCTGCGCGGACTGCGCGGCAAGAAAGCCCGCATCTCCGAGGCACAGGGCGCTGCCGGCCCGGAAGCGGCCGAGGCGGCTAAGAAGGAATAGGCGCAGCTGGAGCGCAATGAATGAAGGGGCCGCATGTCGGCCCCTTTTTCATACGTTCCGCCTTCGTTGTCGGAAGCGCACCTATTGGCTATATAAACGGCATGGTTTCTCAAGCTCAGCAGATTGTCCTGGCCGACCACACCCGGTTGCCGTGGCGATTTTTCGGCCGGCTGACGGCGGTGCAAGCTGGACTTTGATCCGGCCGGCAACGCCGGACATTCGCACGCCGCTTCCCTTTTTCACACTGAGCAAAGTCATCGAGCCATGAAACCGCGTACACTCTACGACAAGATCTGGGACGACCATCTGGTGGATGAGCAGCCGGACGGAACATGCCTGATCTATGTCGATCGCCACCTGGTGCATGAAGTCACTTCACCGCAAGCCTTCGAAGGGCTGCGCACCGCCGGCCGCAAAGTGCATGCACCGAGCAAGACGCTGGCTGTTGTCGACCACAACGTACCGACCACCGACCGCAGCAAGCCAAACCCCGACCCGGAAAGCGCCGAGCAGATCGCGGCGCTGGCGAAGAACGCCAAAGACTTTGGCATCGAGTATTTCAATGAATTCGATAAGCGCCAGGGCATCGTCCACATCATCGGGCCAGAGCAAGGCTTCACGTTGCCCGGCACCACGATCGTGTGCGGCGACAGCCATACTGCGACGCACGGCGCGTTCGGTGCCCTTGCCTACGGCATCGGTACGTCAGAAGTCGAACACGTACTGGCAACGCAAACACTGATCCAGAAGAAATCGATGAACATGCGCGCGGTGGTCGATGGCAAATTGCCGTCGGGTGTGACTGCGAAGGACATCATCCTCGCCATCATCGGCGAGATCGGTACCGCGGGCGGCACGGGCTATGCGCTCGAATATGCTGGCGAAGCTGTTCGTTCGATCTCGATGGAAGGGCGCATGACCATCTGCAACATGTCGGTCGAAGGCGGCGCCAAAGCCGGCTTCATCGCGCCCGACGAAAAGGCCTACATTTATCTCAAGGACAAACCGAAAGCGCCCAAGGACAAGGCCTGGGATGAGGCCATGCGCTATTGGGAGACGTTACACTCCGACGATGGCGCGCACTTCGACCGCGAGATCAGGCTGGATGCCACCAAACTGCCGCCGCTGGTAACCTGGGGCACCAGCCCCGAGCAGGTCATCACAGTTACGGGTCGCGTGCCGGTGCTGTCGGAGATTGCGGACGAGAAGAAACGCATCGCTGCCGAACGCTCGCTCGGCTACATGGGCCTGAAGGGCGGCGAGAAAATCACCGACATCAGGCTCGACCGCGTCTTTATCGGCTCGTGCACCAATGCCCGCATTGAAGACCTGCGCGAAGTCGCTCGCGTGGTCGAAGGCAAGACGGTCAATTCGAACGTGAACGCCATGATCGTGCCGGGCTCCGGACTCGTAAAAGAGCAGGCCGAAGCCGAGGGCCTCCACAAAATTTTCAAGGCCGCAGGCTTCGACTGGCGCGAGCCAGGCTGTTCGATGTGTCTCGCTATGAATCCCGACAAGCTCGCGCCCGGAGAGCGCTGTGCGTCTACCTCGAACCGGAATTTCGAAGGACGCCAAGGTTACAAAGGGCGAACGCATCTCGTCTCGCCGGCAATGGCCGCTGCCGCGGCAATCGCCGGACACTTCGTCGATGTGCGCGAATGGAAATAGCGCCGAAAGCAAATGCGCAACCAAAAAGGCCCGCCGACAGCGGGCCTTTTATTTTGTGCGCATCAAGACGCCGAGGAAATGTTCGTCAGCAGTCGCGAAACGCAAATTACCAACAGCGCCACCTGCGACCCCAAGCCCAATGGCCATTAACCCAGACACGGCCGCCGCGCACCCAAACACACCTGCCAGGGCCCCAACCCGGGCCCCATCCTGGACCCCATCCGGGGCCCCAAGCAGCAGCACCCCATCCGGGGCCCCAACCCCAACCGAACGCCGGTCCCCATCCGCCACGCCAACCACCGCCCCAACCACCGCCGCGCCAACCACCACCGTGCCAACCCCAACCACCACCATGCCAACCGCGATGCCATTGCGCGTCGGCGGTCGCTGGCACAAAAGCAATGACGCTGACAATCAGCGCGATGCTTGCGCAAAATTTTCCGAGTTTGGACATCGATGCATCTCCTATGGCGCCCCACCAAGAGAATTACCGTCAATCATTATAACGCGAACCTTGCCCCAAATGTTCGTTATTCCCACCAGCAGTGCATTTGCGGCACGATCACCGCCCCGCTGACGCGGTATTCGGCCACCAGCCAGGACCGGCACTGCCGCACGGCATTGGGCCCGACATAGACACGGCGCGGATAAATCGTGACGCGCGGACGCTTGCGTGCGGCGAAATCCCCGGTAGCCGGCAAGCCGGCTTCGGATCTTGCACACGCAGAGGCCCGGCTCGGGTGCGCGCTTTCGCAGTCTAAATAACCCGCCGATGCCGGCGTCACTCCGCCGAAAGCCGGGGCGAACAGCACACCGGCGAGGGCTAAACTTGTCATCATCTTCAGCATCGGCATTCCGCGACATCCACCGAGATCGCCAACCGTTGCCCATCCCGGCCTATGCCGTCAACCGCTTGGTTGCCGCGGTAAGCTCCCCTACAACATTGTCATGACAGGCCAATTCGACGATTGGCGAGGCGTGGCGGCACCCTCCCTGGCCGAGATTGAGGCACTGGCGGCGGACGCCTACGCCCGCCTGCCCGAGCGTTTCCGGAAACTTTGCGAAGGCCTCATCATCAGGGTCGAGGATTTTCCGGCTGAGGACGTCGTGGAATCCATGCGGCTGGACAGCGCGTTTGATCTGCTGGGCCTTTTTCAGGGTGTCGGCTTGCCATTCCAATCGGAGACTGCGCCCGAGCTGATGCCCAATATGATCTGGCTCTATCGAAGGCCGATCCTCGACTACTGGGCCGAACATGAAGATACGCTGGGCGAGATCGTCACCCATGTGCTGGTGCACGAGATCGGCCACCATTTCGGTCTCTCGGATGAAGATATCGAAGCGATTGAAGCAAGCGCCGAGTGAATAGCGGCGTCGATCTCAAAAACCGATGATGACTATTCGAAATTGGAATTGGCGGATGAGGAGCGACTCCGTCAACATCACGTTTCAGGGAGGCTCACCATGATCGTCACCGTTTTCCGCTCTCGGCTGATGCCAGATGTGCGGGAGGAGTATGTAGCGCTGGTCGACCGCATGGTTGAGTTGGCAGCGACAATGCCCGGTTACGTTTCACACAAGGGCTTTTTCGCCGATGACGGCGAACGCGTGACCATCGTCGAGTTCGAACATGAGGAGGGCATGCGAGCGTGGCGCATGCATCCGGAACACCGTGCGGCCCAGAAAAAAGCGTCCGAAATTTACTATTCCGAATACAGTGTACAGGTATGCAATGTGGTACGGGAATCAAAATTCAAACGCGACGAGCGCGTAACCGCGGGCTGAATGACGGCTTTGTTCAGGGGCCACACCGGAATGCATACCTGAGCGCACGTCGGCGCTATTGACGGAGGCGCCTGACCCTTTATGAAAAGGCCAGAAAAGGGCGGTCAAGGAGCCTTTGGATCATGGAAAAGTTCACCACACTCGAAGGCGTCGCCGCGCCCATGAAGATCATCAATGTCGACACCGACATGGTGATTCCGAAGCAGTTCCTGAAGACCATCAAGCGCACCGGATTGGGCAAGGGCCTGTTTTCCGAAATGCGTTACAAAGACGACGGCAGCGAAAATCCGGATTTCGTGCTCAACAAGCCGGCCTATCGCAAATCTAAAATCCTGGTCGCCGGTGACAATTTCGGCTGCGGCTCGTCGCGCGAGCACGCACCTTGGGCGTTGATGGATTTCGGTATTCGCTGTGTCATCTCAACGTCGTTCGGCGATATTTTCTATAACAACTGTTTCAAGAACGGTGTGTTGCCGATCCGCGTTTCGCCGGAAGATCTTGAGAAGCTGTTCGACGATGCAGATCGCGGCGCAAATGCAACGCTCACGGTCGATCTCGAGAAACAGGAAATCCGCGGACCCGATGGCGGCGTGGTTCGATTTGAAATCGACCAGCATCGCAAGCACTGCATGCTCAACGGCCTCGACGATATCGGCCTGACCAAACAAAAACAGGCCAAGATCGTAAACTACGAGCAGAAAGCCGCGGCGGCGCGGCCGTGGGCGTAGTTACCGGCAATTTGCGCCGGCCGCAGTCCACAGACAAAAACCAGATTTAATCTTTGCCGTCCTCGCCCATCTCGCCAATATGATGTTGCGCATAAAGCTCGACACCGAGCTTCGCGACAAGGTCAAGCTGGGTTTCGAGGAAGTCGATGTGGTGCTCTTCGTCCGACATCAGCTTCTCGAATAGATCGCGCGTCACGTAATCGCGCACGGAGTGGCAATGCGTCGCCGCTTCCTGATAGAGCGTACGGGCGGAAATCTCTGCCGCCAAATCGCAGTCCAGCACCTCTTTGATGTTTTGCCCGATGTGCAACGGATCAAGCACCTGCATGTTCGGAAACCCGTCAAGAAAAATGATGCGCTCGACCAGCTTGTCGGCGTGCTCCATTTCCTCAATCGATTCCTTGCGCCACTGCTTTGCCAGGTCCTTGTAGCCCCAGTTTTCGAGCAGCCGGTAATGCAGCCAGTACTGGTTGACCGCGGTCAATTCATGCCGGAGCGATTTGTTGAGAAATTCGACGACCTTTGCATCACCCTTCATCACGAACTCCTGTCACGGGCGTCCATATGAACGCCGGTATTTCGCCGGGATGCTAGCAAAAAAACGCGAAACGCACTGCCGGTTCCGGCAGCACATTGGCATATCGTGAAGCGGCTAGGATCGCTTAAAGCGCGTCTTCGGCGTGCATTGCACAGGCACAGCCGACCGGACAGCCGACTTTGGCGCCATGAAGTGTCTCGTCGATGATCTTGCGAATGGTGCGAGCGCAGCGGCCGCACTGGGCACTGCAGCCAAGACAGCCATAGACGTGGCTCGTGGAGCGACGCGTCGCGGCAGTTGCGGCGTTTCGCACCTCATGGTCGCTCAGGACGTTGCAAGAACAGACAATCATCAGACACCTTATCGGGGTATTCGCTAACCGGTGCGTTACGCCAAGTCAAAATAAAACTGCTTTTTAAAAACGTTCTAAACTATTGCGACCAAAGTACTTTTACCTTTTTTGGCAACCAAAACATGCCGTTGGCGCGGCAAATCTCGGGAGCCGTGACAGAAGGTCGCCGCGGGCATTTGTCGGTATGGTTATCGCTGAAGCGTGGCGCCGGCGGGCGCCATCTCAAGACCGATGACCCCGCTCCTTGCGATCGCGTTCTGCAAAAACCCGGATGCGCGAACGTCGTCGATGAAACCGTTAATGGCCGCGAGTACTTCCGGCTTACCTTTCGGCACGATGATCGTTTGAGTGACGCCGAACAGGCTGTCTGGCAGGAGATGATAGCCCGGCATCTCCTTTTGCAAATTGGTGAGACGCTGACGGTTGGCCCCAAAGGCGTCGATCTCGCCGGCCAAAAGCCGACGCTTCGCATCGGCTGGCGAGTTGTCGGTTTCAACGAGAGTCGCCTGTTTCATATTGCGCGCCAGATAAAGAGTGATCGAATCGTTCTTGCCACCGGCGATGCGGCGTCCTGGTGCATCGATATCGGCAACGGCACGGATGGGGGAATTGTCCGGAACGATGAACGACTGCTGCACCAGCATATAGATTTGGGAGAACTCAACCGTCCCAACCCGCTCCGGGGCATATGCTACGAATCCGATATCGGCATTGCCCTTGGCTACGGCCTCGATCACGGCCGGCGGATTCGGTAACGGCATAAGCGCGAGCGGTAAGTTATGCCGTCGCGCCAGTTCGCGCGCGAGATCGGCGGATGCACCGCGAATTTCGCCGCTGACGGGATCCCGCACCGCCTGTGCTGGATTGCTCGAGAGATAGGCTGCACGCAACGTGCCGGCCGGCGCGATATCGTCCGCATGCGCGAGCGAGCAGAACAGCAATAGTGCGGACGGGATCAGCAAATGGTAACGCGACATGATGTGTTCCCTCATCGCGCGCGCCTATTCTGCGTAGTAGCGCACTAATGCATGCCAAGGTTTGGCTGCGTGACCGGCGCTATTGTAGCGGCGGCCGTACGCTCGCGCGCACGCCGGTGCGAATGTGCCGATAGTACACGCCTGGCTTTCGAATGTTGCGCGATTTGCAACGCGGGCTTGTGCGATTGCGCCACGCAGAAGCTGTCCACGGCATCCACCACCGCCGCACTGATCAACCGCTGCCGCTCAGGCGAGGCCATTGTCAGTTCCTCGTCGCGGTTTGCGATCGAACCGGCTTCAAGCAGCACTGCGGGCATTTGCGTCTTCTTCAGAACGAACAGCGTGTCGTAACGGTAGACGCCAGCATCGGCGTCGAGAAGCGCGCGCTGCCAGCGGCCCATGAAGCTTTCAGTGTAATGCGGCGTATATTGCAAGCCGCGCGATTTTAGCTGCTCGCCAAGCATGCTGCCGAAAAGAAGGCTGTCTTTGGGATCGGCATTGCTGTCGGAGACGAAGATAGAATGGCCTTTGAACCGATCGCTGAACGTTTCCGGCTTGCCGTTGTAATCCCATTTCTCCAGAAAACGATCGGGCACCGAGTTGTGATGGATGGACAACAGCAGATTTGCCGATAGCTCGTTGGCGCGCGCAACGCGCGCATACATGCTCCGGACCCCCGGTCCGTCGGTCACCATGAGGACTGTCCTGGAAAAACCGGCTTCGAACAGATCCTGCTCGATTTGCCTGGCGAGCCGCAGATTGAAATCAAATTCGTCGATGCCGCGCGCACTTTTGGCGCCGGGTGATTTCGAGGTATGGCCGACGTCGAGCACAACGCGAAAGTCTGGACGGGTACAAATCGCCACGCCTGGTTTCACGATACCGTCAGGTGGTTCAGCCCGAGCAACGCCAAACGGCAGCGTTCCTAGAATGCCCGCAAGAGATACCGCAATCGTGCACCATTGGCGGATCATGGCGCATTCTGTGACATTTCGCGCCGCCGAACAATTACCGCTGTGGACGTTTCAGGCCTGCGCCGCAATCGCCTCGGCAATCGCCACTGTGCGCCGCGCCATATCGGCGTGCAGCCGTTCGACCATACGGCCGTCAATTGACACCACGCCCTTGCCTTTGTTCTCAGGCCGGTCGAATGCGGCAATCATTTTGCGCGCCTGCTCGACCTCCGTTGGCGAAGGTGAAAACGCCTTGTTGCACGGCTCGACCTGGTTGGGATGTATCAGTGTCTTGCCGTCGAAGCCGAATTCGACACCTTGCACGCATTCCTCGACGAACCCGTCGGCGTTCCCGATATCGTTGTAGACGCCGTCAAGAATGTCGATGCCATGGATACGCGCTGCCGCAACACACATCGAAAGCCATGGCAGCATCGGCGCCCTTCCCGGCACCAGTCGCGCGCGTGTGTCTTTGGCAAGATCGTTCGTGCCCATCACGAAGCCGGAAAGCCGCGTTTCAGAATCGCGCGCCTCCGCTGCGATCGATAGAATGTTAAAAATCGCGAGTGGCGTCTCGATCATCGCCCACACGCGCGTCTTGTGATTGGTGCCCATATCGAGAAGGCGGCGTCCAATAAGCTCCAGTGTGTCGGCACTCGAAACCTTTGGCACCAGGATCGCGTCGGGGGCGGCGTGAGCGGCCGCTGAAAGATCGTCTGCGTGCCACGGCGTATCCACACCGTTGACGCGGATAAAGACCTCGCGTCGGCCAAAACCGCCCGTCTTCACAGCGTCGGCCACCTGCTGGCGCGCCGTTTCCTTGGCGTCAGGCGCCACCGAATCCTCGAGATCGAGAATGATGCCATCAACGGGCAGCGTCTTCGCCTTCTCCAGCGCACGGGCATTGGAACCCGGCATGTAGAGCACGCTCCGGCGCGGACGGATGGTCATCGAGGACAGCCTCCATTCCTTCGAAACCGCAGCCTACCGTCCGTGCGACCGGTACGCCACTCCCAGGCCTGTGCGGGTTGCCAACAGCGATCCGACCATGTTTGTGTGAGCGCATGTGACGCTTCCTCATGAACAGCAGGCCATGCAACTTCCTCAGCAACTCATCGACGGATATCGCGCGTTTCTCATTGGACGACTGCGCCATGAACAGGATCGCTATCGCGATCTCGCCGAAAGC
Organism: uncultured Alphaproteobacteria bacterium; assembly: GCA_963810585.1. GTDB lineage: Bacteria > Pseudomonadota > Alphaproteobacteria > Rhizobiales > Xanthobacteraceae > Pseudolabrys. The sequence goes on along the minus strand of CAWENV010000001.1, from coordinate 1,712,565 downwards.
GGGCAATCGCCGCAGATCATGGTGATCGGTTGCTGCGATTCACGTGTCTCGCCGGAAGTCATCTTTGATGCGCGTCCGGGCGAACTGTTTGTGGTGCGCAACGTGGCGAATATCGTGCCGCCCTACGCCCCGGATGAACGTGCCCATGGCGTGTCTGCCGCACTCGAGTTCGGCGTCGGCGCACTTAAGGTCAAACACATCGTCGTGCTCGGCCATGCACAATGCGGCGGGGTCAAAGCCTACGCGGAAGATGCGGAGCCGCTTTCGCCCGGCGATTTCATCGGCAACTGGATGAAGCTGCTGACGCCGGCAGCTGAGAAGCTCGGACCGCGCGGCGCTCAGTCGCCGGCAGAGTATTTGACGCGGCTCGAGCAAGCAAACGTCATCAACAGCATCGACAATCTCATGACGTTTCCGCGCTTACGCAGTCTTGTCGAAAGCGGACGGATCGCAATTCACGGTGCCTATTTCGGCGTTGCGACCGGCCAGCTGTCGGTGCGCGATCCAGTGACGGGCAAGTTCACGCAGATCGCGTCAGAAGACTATGCGCGGATGTTCGCGCAGCCGCGCTTCTGATCGATCGGCCTCGGCGCCACTTACCGGCCTTTAACCGTGTTCAGTCGGATTCTCGTGCAAAATCTATGGCCGCACGGGCAGCCAAGGTTACCAAGAATGCGCGGTTTTCGCCTAACGCGATGGTAATGACCAACAGCTAAAAGTGGTCGCAATCCAGATGGCCAGGACGGTTTGACGCTGTGATGGAAGCGCGGTCGATTATCGCCGAGATTGAAGGCACCTTCGCAAGCGGGTCGGTCGAGAAGCAGGCGGAAATTGTCCGTCGCATTACCGACCTCTTTCTTGCCGGAGCCGACAAATATTCCGACGAACAGGTCGACCTGTTTGACGGCGTTATTTCGCGCATCGCCGACAGGATCGAGATCAAGGCGAGAGTCGAGCTGGCGCATCGCCTCGCCCCGGCGGACAACGCGCCTCCGGTAACTGTACGCAAGCTCGCCCACGATGACTCCATTGAAGTCGCCGGACCGATATTGAGCCGCTCGAACCGACTGACTGACGAAGACCTGTTGGCGATCGCCAGCGACAACAGCCAGGAGCGGCTGCTGGCGATTTCAAAGCGTTCGAACCTCAGCGAAAAAATCAGCGATGTGCTGGTGACACGCGGCAATCGCGATGTCGTGCTCTCCGTGACGCGCAACGAAGGCGCGCGTTTCTCCGACGCCGGCTACGGCAAGCTGGTCGACCGGTCCATCAACGACGAGGTGCTCGCGATCTGCGTCTCCATGCGTAAGGACATTCCGCAGGAGCACTTTAACGCGCTGATCGCAAAAGCATCCGAAGTCGTGTTCGAAAAGCTCGCGGCCAGCAACCCACACGCGGTTCATGAAGTACACAGAGTGCTGACCGACATCACCGGACAGGATACGACCGCGCAACCAAAGACACAGCGCGACTACCGTGAAGCCACGGCACAGTTTGACGCGGTCCGGAATTCCGGCGCACCAGTCGATCCGGTCGTGTGCGAGTATGCGGCAAAGGGAAAATTCGAGGAAACGGTCGCAGCGCTATCCGCACTCAGCAACGCTCCGAGCAAACTCGTTGAAAGCGTCATGAACGACTCGCGTGCGGAAAACGACTTTGCTCTCATTTTGGCAAAGGCCGCCGGCCTGTCGTGGCCGACGACCAAACAGATATGCATCCTGCGTCGCAAGGCTTTTCGCTATTCTCCACAGGCGATAGACGCCGCGCGCCACAGCTTCGATCGCCTGCAGCCCGCGACCGCACAGCGGCTGGTCCGCTTCTACAACGAGCGCCACTCGGCTCTCGCGAATTTTCAGGAGCTGGCGCAGCAAATTCGGGCGCACGATAGTGCCGCACCGCGCTTAAGCGGCGCGTCCCGATAAGTGTCGCAATTCAGGACGATTGACGGCCCGGTTATGCCGCCCGGCGCTTGGCCTGGATCAGCTTGCGGTTGATCAGGCATTCGGCGATCTGGATCGTGTTGAGCGCCGCGCCTTTACGCAGATTATCTGACACGACCCACATCTGGAGACCATTTTCGATCGTGGCATCCTCGCGGATGCGGCTGATATAGGTCGCATCCTCGCCAACGCATTCATATGGCGTGACGTAGCCACCCGGCTCGCGCTTGTCGATGACAAGGCATCCGGGTGCATTGCGCAGAATCTCCCGCGCTTCGTCCGCCGAGATCGGATTCTCGAACTCAATATTGACTGCTTCTGAATGGCCGACAAATACCGGCACGCGCACACAAGTCGCGGTCAGCTTGATTTTGGGATCAAGAATTTTCTTGGTCTCCATCATCATCTTCCACTCTTCCTTGGTGTAGCCATCCTCCATGAACACGTCGATTTGCGGGATCACGTTGAACGCGATCCGCTTGGGAAAGCTCTTCGTTTCAACCTCATCGATGGTGAACACCGCCTTGCTCTGCGAAAACAATTCGTCCATCGCTTCCTTGCCAGCGCCTGAAACGGATTGGTAGGTCGCGACCACAACGCGCTTGATCTTCGCCTTGTCGTGCAGCGGCTTGAGCGCGACCACAAGCTGCGCGGTCGAGCAATTTGGATTTGCGATAATGTTTTTCTTGGTGAAGCCGGCTAAGGCGTCGGCATTTACTTCGGGCACGATCAACGGCACGTCCGGGTCCATGCGCCAGGCCGAAGAGTTGTCGATCACTACCGCGCCTTGGGCGGCAATCTTCGGCGACCACTCCTTCGACACAGCTCCGCCGGCCGACATCAGGCAGATGTCGACGTCAGAGAAATCAAAATGGTCGAGCGCCTTTACCTTGAGCGTCTTGTCGCCGAACGAGCATTCCACGCCCTGGCTCCGGCGTGACGCAATCGCGACTATCTCGTCGGCCGGAAAATTACGCTCGGCCAGGATGCCGAGCATTTCGCGCCCGACATTGCCGGTGGCACCCACCACGGCGACCTTGTAACCCATTGTTAACGCTCCGGAATAAATTACCTCCGGCTACTGGTAAGGGGCAACCGGATCGCAGCGCTTCTAAGCGAGAACTACTTTCAACACAACGGCACTTGCCGACGACAAACATATGCATCCGGCACTGCACTCATGGCGCGAAGAACTGCCATCCAGCTTTGTGCGCTTCCTCGCATATCTGGGTGCTGTTGCGCTGTTGTCCATAGCTGCGGCCCGTGTTTCCCAACCACCAACGGTGATGAATCCCATCACGCCGGTGCATCAGTCGGAATGGATTGAAATCGAACGGCCGTTTCCGGCTTTCGCGTTGTCGATCCCGGAGGCTGCGGATGTCCCCACGAGTTATGCCATTCGACGGCACGCGACAGGATATGGCCGCAAGGACATCCTTACGCTGGGCGAGCCCGATGGCGCGACACCGTTTCTGAAAGTCGAAGTTTACCGGCCGGGAGCCGAGATCCTCAGCTTCGCGGATTCGAAAACGGAAATCATCGAAAGCGCTGCCGCACTCGCGCCGGTCGATGTGAACAGCGCGGACAAACCGCTCGCGACCAAATTCGGCCCCCTGGCAATTGTTTCCTTCGCCACTTCGGAAAGTCCGACACGCCACTGCCTTGGTTTCGCCCATGCTTACGACGATCCGCGATTGAAGTTATCCGGCTGGTTCTGCCAAGGCGGCACGGACTTTATCGAGCAAAGCACGCTGGCTTGCGCGCTTGACCGATTGACGCTGCTCGCCGCCGGTAGCGAGCCAAAAATTGGCGCACTCTTTGCGCAAGCCGAACTCAATCGCAGCTTTTGTGGCCAGCGCAGTCCAATTCTTGCCGCGACGCCAAAATATCATCTGCTCTGGAAAGCGCTCGCAGGCCGGCCCGAGCCACGGCGCATCGGGCGCTGAACGGCATCGCCAAGTTGCGTTCATCGCTGAAATCCCATCCGATGGGATTGCGTACACGACCCAGCGACGATTTTCGGCGCATGCGTCGCGATGACAATTGACCGGCTGGCAAATCCGTCGGATCATATTCCAATAAAAATATCTGAAGCTCCGGTGATGACCGGTTGGCTTCGGCGAACCTCTGGGGAGAGGAACGATGATCACACGACGTCACCTGCTTGGGACGGCGGGCGCCGGTGCGGCGCTTGCGGTGTCCGGACTAAGCCCAAAAATCTCCGAAGCGGAAGCGGCCGGCGCTAGCCTGACGCCTGGCGTACCCACGGGGGTCGCGAGTTACGCAACGATGGAGACTTTGTCGGGCAAAAAGCCACTGATCCGGCTCGCCGACCGACCGCCGAACTATGAATCACCACTCGAATATTTCCGCACACCGATCACGCCGAATGATCAGTTCTTCGTGCGCTATCACCTCGCGGACATTCCCGAGGTAGACGCAAAGACCTACAAGATCGCGGTCGGCGGCGACGGAGCGGAAAATCAGGTTGAGATCACTTACGACGATCTGAAGAAGATGCCGGCAGTCGAAGTGGTTGCGGTCAATCAATGCTCGGGCAACCGGCGCGGCCTTTCAAATCCACATGTCGCGGGAGTCGAATGGGGTTACGGCGCGATGGGCTGCGCGCGTTGGAAGGGCGCAAAGCTCAAAGATATTCTCGACAAGGCCGGTCTCAAGAAAGAAGCAATCGAAGTCTCGTTCAACGGCGCCGATGGGCCGGCCATCAACACGACGCCGGACTTCGTTAAGAGTATCCCTGCCTGGAAGGCAATCGAGGATACGACCATCGTTGCCTATGAGATGAACGGGCAACCGCTTCCGCACCTCAATGGTTTCCCGGCGCGCATTGTCGTGCCCGGTTGGACCGGTACCTACTGGATGAAGCACGTCGTCGCAATCAACGCGCTGACAAAGCCGCTCACCAATTTCTGGATGAACCCGGCCTACCGCGTTCCAGTCGGCAAATTTCCGATAAGGGACCGGTTTATCAGTCAGGAAAACGCAGCCACCACACCCATCACAGAGATGGTCGTAAATTCACTGATCACGAGCCATCGCGATGGTGACAAGGTGAAAACAGGCAAAGTCACTGTCAGTGGACAGGCCTGGGATGGCGGTTACGGAATCCGCTCGGTTGAAGTCTCGACTGATGGGGGAAAAAACTGGTCCGCCGCAACGCTCGGCCAGGATCTCGGCCGCTTCGCGTTCCGTCCGTGGAGCTTCGATGTGTCGTCCAAACGCGGCAAGAATACCGTGATGGTCAACGCCACCAACAAGATCGGGCAAGCTCAGGTCTCTGAATTGATCTTCAACGGAGCCGGGTACCACAACAATGTCATGCAAAACATTTCACTGATGGCAGGCTAAGGGAGAATGACCATGCGGTTTTTCGTACTCGCATTTGTTGCCGCACTGATCGCGCTTCCTGCGGCCGCCGATGACAAACCCGTTCAGCTCAAAAAAGCGCCTGGCGTCGACAAGGTCGAGGGCAATTGCCAGGCCTGTCACACCCTCGCTTATATCCCGATGAATTCACCGTTCCTCAATGCTGCCGGCTGGAGCGCCGAGGTCACAAAAATGATCAAGGCCTACGGCGCGCCAGTCGACGATGCTGATGCCAAGGCGATCGCCGACTACCTCACGACTAACTATGGCGGCTAAAGCGGGCATCGAAGCCCAATACTGGAAATGCCGGCCCTGCCCCCGTGGCGGGGCTTTTTTTACGAATTTTCAGATATATACGCGTATTGGGGCCCTATTCGGTGAAACGGAAGCCCGCTAGACTGCGTTACAACATAGAGCCAAAGGTCGAGGAACCCATGACGTTGAGAATTGGTGCGGCGGCGCTCTTTCTGACCGGAGCCTTGGTTTTGTTGGCTGCACCAGCCAATGCCCAGGACGCCCAGGCCAAGAATAAAAAAACTGTGGTCACCAACCGCGATCACACCGTTCAGGTGAGCCGCGACGAGGATGGCCGCACGCGCACCCGAATTATCATTCAGAAGCGCTCTTATCTTGATCCTGGCACGCAAACATTCCCGGGCGAGCGTATCGGTAGCGACTATGCCTGGCTGCCAAATCACCGCGCATCGGGCATTCTCGACAACACGACATTCGGCGGCCATACGACATCGCTTCCGGGCCCGTGGACCTTGCCATTCAAGAGCAATCCTTGGCTTGGATTCTGAGCGCCCGTCCAGGGTCTGAAACGGAAACGCGGCCCTCAGGCCGCGTTTTGATTTTCGGGCGACGCGATTTATTCGTTAGGCGACGAGCTTCTCAAGTTGAGCCAAAATCGCCGAACCCATTTCCGAGGTCGAGATAACCTTGCTGCCCTCCGACTTGATGTCGGCGGTACGCAACCCCTCAGCAAGCGTCGCGGAAATCGCCTGGTCGATCCAGTCGGCCTGCTTTCCGAGATTAAACGAATAGCGCAGCGCCATCCCGAAAGAAGCGATCATGGCAATCGGATTGGCGATGCCCTTGCCCGCGATGTCGGGCGCCGATCCGTGCACTGGCTCGTAAAGTGCCTTGCGCTTTTTGGTTTTCGGATCGACCTCACCCAATGACGCTGACGGCAGCATGCCAAGCGAACCGGTCAGGGTTGCGGCAATGTCGGAAAGCATATCGCCGAACAGATTGTCAGTCACAATAACGTCGAACTGCTTCGGCCAGCGCACCAGTTGCATGCCGCCGGCGTCCGCCAGCATGTGCTCGAGCTGCACGTCCTTGTATTCGCGTGCATGAAGCGCTGTCGTCACCTCGTTCCAGAGCACGCCTGACTTCATGACGTTGCGCTTTTCCATCGAGGTGACTTTGTTGCGGCGCTTGCGCGCCAGCTCAAAAGCAACACGGTCGATGCGTTCAATTTCGTAAGTGTCGTAGACCTGCGTATCGATCGCGCGTTTCTGGCCGTTCCCAAGATCCGTAATGGTTTTGGGCTCGCCGAAATAAACGCCACCGGTCAGTTCGCGCAAGATGATGATGTCGAGGCCTTCGACCACTTCGCGCTTAAGGCTCGATGAGTCGGCAAGCGCAGGATAGACGATGGCCGGACGTACGTTGGCGTAGAGGTCGAGGTCCTTGCGCAGACGAAGCAAGCCAGCCTCCGGCCGGACGTCGTACGGGACCTTGTCCCATTTCGGGCCGCCGACAGCGCCGAAGATGATGGCGTCGGCGGCCTTGGCTTTCGCCATCGTGGCGTCGGTAACCGCGACCCCATGCGCGTCGTAGCAGCAGCCGCCGACCAGCGCCTCTTCAACGGCGAACTTGTCAGGGCCTTTCTTATTGAAAAAGTCGATGACACGTTTCACCTCGGCCATCACTTCGGGGCCGATACCGTCGCCGGGGAGAAGAAGCAAATTGTGGGTCGCCATTGGATACGCCTCGCCATTACCGATACGCGCGGATTGCTAAAGGTCTGCGGCGTCCTTGGCAAGGCGCGGCGGGGCTGGACGCTAGCGCGTGGAATCGTGAAACTGTGATCAATCTGGCTATTCAAAATAGCCGGCACGGGGAGACGAAAATGAACAATGCTTTCACGAGATTGCTGGGCGCGGCTGTGTTGGCGGCGATGCTGGCTCCGGCTCCATCGCAGGCCGTTGAACTCGATCCGAAGGCGGTCGTTTATCAATTGCCCGATCAAATCAAATGGGGGCCGGTCACTCCGGGAGGCAGCCAGCAAGCAGTGCTTTTTGGCGATCCAACAAAGCCGGGACTCTATGGCGTATTGACCAAATGGACGGCGGGCAATCACTTCAGCCGTCCACATTTCCATCCTAACGACCGTTTCATCACCGTTCTGTCGGGAACGTGGTGGGTCGGCAGCGGGCCGAATTTCGATCCAGCGAACAGCAGCGTTCCAATACCGGCAGGCTCGTTCGTCACCCATTACGGCAAACAGGTGCACTGGGACGGCGCCAAGGATGTCGATGCGGTGTTGCTGATTGTCGGCGAAGGGCCGGCCACCTCGACGCCTTTCGTGGCCGCGCAGAAATAGACTAAAGGCCGCTAAACCAGTTGTAGCCCTTGTCTTCCCAGTAACCGCCTTTGTCGGTGTTGGTGACTTCCATCGCCACCACATATTTCGGATTCTTGAAGCCCAACTTTGTAGGGATCCGAATCTTCATCGGGAAACCATAGGCGCGCGGCAGAAGCTGGTTCGCAAATTTGAATGTCATCTGCGTCTGCGGATGCATCGCGGTCGCCATGTCAATTGTGTTGGTATAACCCTCGGCGCATTTGAACCAGATATATTTGGCGCGGGTGTCGGCGCCGACACGCTTGAGGAATTCCGACAACGGCGTGCCTTGCCAGGAGCCAATTGCACTCCAGCCTTCCACACATACGTGTCGCGTGATCTGCGACACTTCAGGCAGCGCATGTAGCTCATCGAGCGTCCATGGCTTCTTGTTGTCGACCAGGCCGGCGACTTCTAGTTTGTAAGTGTTGCCGTCGACGGTCGGCGCGTCGTCCTCGTCGTAATAGGCATTGAACGGGAACGGCTTGGTAATGGCGCTTTCCGGGAAAGTCGGCGCGAGTTTTGTGCGGCTAAAGAGCGCCGCCTGGGCACCGTCGTTGAATTCGGAAATCTTGCGCAACACGCCTTCAGCGGTATCGCCGTCGATGATGTCGCAGCCCGTGAGGAAAGCGAGGGCACCGAGACTTGCCGCGCCACGCAGGAACCCGCGCCGGCTGGCGTCAGGCATAAGTTTGGCGGCGTCCTTGATCAGCAGTCTCTGATCGACACCGGGGATGATTTTGCGCTGGCGCATGGTGGCCTCATTTTGTCTGATGCATGATCTTGTCCGAAAACCGGTACCCACTTTTCGGGATCATGCACTAACGTCCGGTGATCATGGCGCGCAGACTTTTCGGTACGATCAACGCGAGCGTCACATGGACGACGATGAACGTGACAATCGCCGCCATCGCGAAGAAATGGACGTAGCGTGCGTTGTCATAGCCACCGAACAGCGTTGTCAGTTCCTGGAATTGCACCGGCTTCCAGATCGATAATCCTGACAGCACAATCACGATGCCGGCGAGAATCACACCGGAATAAAGCACCTTCTGCACGGCGTTGTAGTGCGAGAGATCGTCGTGCGCGAGCTTGAAGGTCAACGCCGCCTTGATGTCCGCGATCACTTCGGCCGGGCGGATCGGCAGCAGCTTGCGGCGGAAGCGCCCGGTCGCAATGCCGAGCGTGACATAGACGATACCGTTGATCACCAGCACCCACATCGCGGCAAAATGCCAAAGCAGCGCGCCGGCGAGCCAATTTCCGAGGGCAAACTGCCGCGGGAAAGTGAAATCAAATAGCGGCGAGGCATCGTAAATCTGCCAGCCAGAACCAATCATCACCAGGATCGCCAGTGCATTGATCCAGTGGCAGATCCGCACCCAACGCGGATGGATGGTTGCGGTGGCTGGCGTCATTGTCACGGCTTCAGCGGTCATCGCGGTGCACCCATATAAGCCTAGTCTTTCAGCCTTCGGTGAATATACGGGTTGACCGGACCCGCGGATGCGCGAGTCCGGCCGTTTATAAAACCTACTTCTTCATGTTGTCTTTGGACATACCGTCCTTCGACATCTCGTCCTTTTTCATTGAATCCTTGGACATAGAGTCCTTGGACATCGAATCCTTCTTCATCGAGTCCTTCGACATGGTGTCCTTGGACATCGTGTCCTTCGACATGGTGTCCTTTTTCATGTCGTCGGCGAAAGCCGCCGGCGCCAACGGGGCAAAGGCCAGACCGGCCACGATCAGCGTCGACAGCAATAAGCTCTTTTTCATCGGGAAGTCCTCCGGAAATTTGACGTTACGGTTTCAGCGCTAACACAGCGTCTAAACACCTCCTCATCAGTTTCTCGTTGCTACAAGCTGGCGTTCGGCTCACGCTTTTGTGAGAATGACCGGCCGGGCATGATCGGATGAAGGAGTTAAGTGTGTGAGTGCGCCGTCCGTTCCCAAAACCAGTCCGGGTCGCTTCTTTGAGGATTTTCGCCTCGGTCAACAGATTCGCCACGCAACACCGCGCACGGTCACCGTCGGCGATGTTGCCCTGTATAACGGGCTATTTGGCGCACGTTTTGCCGTGCAATCTTCCGACGCCTTCGCCCAGAAAATAGGTTATCCGCGCTCGCCGCTCGACGACCTCTTGGTGTTTCACATCGTGTTCGGCAAGACCGTGCCGGATATCTCGTTGAACGCCGTCGCCAATCTTGGCTACGCCGATTGCCGCTTCCTCAAACCGGTCTATCCGGGTGCAACGCTTGCTGCTGTCTCCGAGGTTATCGGACTGAAAGAAAACTCCACCAAGAAGACCGGCATTGTGTATGTGCGCTCGCGAGGTTTTGATGAAACCGGAGATACCGTGCTCGACTATGCGCGCTGGGTCATGGTGCGCAAGCGCGACGAAGCGGCACCAGCGCCCGCCGAAAAAGTACCCGAGCTACCCAAGAGCGTGGAACCGGCGCAGCTCGGCGGCGGTTGCCCGCATATCAACTCAGCCGCATATGACACGGTGCTATCCGGCAGCACGCACCGCTTCGGCGACTACAAAGTTGGGGAAAAAATCGATCATGGAGATGGCGTTACAGTCGAAGAAGCCGAGCACCAGATCGCCACGCGGCTTTATCAGAACACTGCGCGCATCCATTTCAACCAGTTCGCCGAGAGCAAAGGCCGCTTCGGCCGCCGCCTGATTTACGGCGGTCACGCTATTTCATTGGCCCGTTCGCTCTCGTTCAGCGGTTTTGGCAACGCGTTCCATGTGGCTGCGATCAATGGCGGGCGCCACGTTGGCCCGCTGTTCGCCGGCTGCACGGTCTTTGCATGGTCGGAGGTGCTCGCAACCGCCGAATTGCCCGGGCGCGAAGATGTCGGCGCACTGCGCTTGCGCACAGTTGCGACAAAAGATCGGCCTTGTGCCGATTTTCCATTGAAGAGCGGCGACGACTACGATGCCGCGGTGATTCTCGATCTCGACTACTGGGTTCTAATACCGCGGTGAACTTCAGACACTCGCGCGCAGATGATCGACGAGCTGGCGCGCATAGGGCGGCAGTGTGTCGACATCGCGTACGCAGATCGATAACTCGCGCAGCGCCCAGGAATTGGTCAGGCGCAACGAGCTGATTGCCATGTTGCGCTCGGTCCGCTTCACCGTTGTCTCCGGCACGATGCCGACGCCGACATTGCATTCAACAAGGCGGCAAATGGCATCGAAGCTGCGCAACTGCACGCGCAGCCGCAAAGGACGGCCGATGCGGTTGGCCTTGTCGGCGAGGAAGCGCTGGATCGCGCTGGCGCGGTCGAGCCCCACCATGTCGTAGTCGAGCACTTCGGCAAAGCCGATACGCGACCGGCTCGCAAGCGGATGATTTTTCGCAACCACCAGCACGAAGCGATCGCTCCGGAAAGGAAACGTATTCAATCCACCGTAGTCGACGGTGCCGGCAACGATGCCAATATCGGCATTGCCTTCAGCGATCAGGCCCACGATCTCATCACTCAACCGCTCTTCGAGGTCCACGCTGATATCCGGATGGGCCATCAGAAACGAGCTGAGCGTTTCAGGGAGGAACTCGGTCAGGGCATTGGTGTTGGACAGCACCCGCACCTGGCCGGCGAGCCCGCGCGCATACGGACTGAGGTCCTCTTGCAGCCGTTCGCTTTCCGCCAGGATCGCGCGTGCATGCTGAAGCAGTGTGCGGCCGGCCTGGGTCGGGGTCACGCCGAGGCGGCCGCGCACCAGTAATCCGGTGCCGAACCCCAGTTCCATCTTGCGAATACGGGTCGAAGCGGCTGCCAGCGCAATATTCGAGCGCGCAGCGCCATGGGTAATGCTCCCCGCCTCGACGATGTGGCGGAAAAGATTGAGGTCCGTGAAATCAAACCGCATGGGGACTACCTTCTTATTTTACGAAGGCAGACTACGTAAAAGGCATATTGCAACAGGGCATTTTCAGGTTCAAGCTTCGCGAACCAAGAAGTAATAGGTTATAGCGTCGGGTCAAGGGAATTCTGAGCCTTTCTGCAGACGGCCAAAACCGCCGATCTGCAGCGCCGCTTTGGAGGCTGACGATGGCCGAACTTGAGGCGGGGACGACAACGGGAGCTGCGCGGGCGCGGCCTCTCTCTCCCCACCTTCAGATCTACAAGCCGATGCTGACGATGATGATGTCGATCGTGCATCGCATCACCGGCAGCGCGTTGTATTTCGGAATGCTGCTGCTCGCCTGGTGGCTAATCGCGGCGGCAAGCGGCCCGAATTCCTATGCCAACGTCGAATGGTTCATGGGCAGCCTGATCGGACAAGTCGTGCTGTTCGGCTACACATGGGCGCTCCTCCATCACATGCTCGGTGGCGTGCGCCATTTGATCTGGGACACGATCCACGGGTTGGAGCCGGCCGAACGCGAAATACTGACTCTCGCAACGCTGATCGGTTCAATTGCGCTCACGCTCATTCTTTGGGTGGTCGGTTATCTGGTGATGGGAGGACCGCGATGAAAGGGTCACAGCCCATGCGCACGCCGATGCGCCAGGTCCGCGGCCTGGGCGCTGCGCACTCCGGCACCGGACATTTCTGGCATCAACGCGTGACGTCAGTCGCCGGCATTCCGCTGACCATCGGGCTGCTGCTGATCATCACCGCACTCCTCGGGCGCAGCCACGCGGCAGTTGTCCAGATTCTCGGCTCGCCGATCGTCGCTATCACCATGCTGCTGTTCATCATCAACACGGCCTATCACATGTGGATCGGCATGCAGGAAATCATCCTCGATTATGTTCACGGGGATAAGCTGAAATTTCTGAGCTTGATGGCAAATACGTTTTTTGTTTTCGCGGTAAGTCTGGCGTCCGTCTACGCCATTCTGAAGCTCTCGTTCGGGGTCTGATCAATGGCGACGAATGGACAATCGAACGTCGCGCCTGCGGTCAACGGCCGCGCTTACCCCATCGAGGATCACAACTACGATGTCGTTGTCGTCGGCGCCGGTGGTTCCGGTCTGCGCGCCGTTGTCGGTTGCAGCGAAGCAGGCTTGCGCACCGCCTGTATTACAAAAGTTTTTCCGACCCGCTCACACACGGTTGCTGCGCAGGGCGGTATTGCGGCGGCGCTCGGCAATATGGGCGAGGATGACTGGCGTTGGCATATGTACGACACCGTCAAAGGCGCCGACTGGCTCGGCGACCAGGACGCCATCGAATACCTGTGCCGCAACGCGCCGGCCGCAGTCTATGAGCTCGAGCACTGGGGCCTGCCGTTCTCGCGCCGCGAGGAAGACGGAAAAATCTATCAGCGCCCGTTCGGCGGCATGACCACGCATTTCGGTAAGGGCACTGCACAGCGCACCTGTGCCGCTGCCGACCGCACCGGCCACGCCATGTTACACACCATGTACGGGCAAGCGCTGCGCCACGCGGCCGAGTTCTACGTCGAATATTTTGCAATCGACCTGATCATGGACGACGAAGGCCGTTGCCGCGGTGTGGTTGCACTCAATATGGACGACGGCACGATCCACCGATTCGCTGCCAACATGACCATCCTCGCGACCGGCGGCTATGGACGCACATACTTCTCCTGTACTTCGGCACATATCTGCACCGGCGACGGCAATGCCATGGTGCTGCGTGCCGGCCTGCCGTTGCAGGACATGGAATTCGTGCAGTTCCACCCGACCGGCATTTATCCGGCCGGTTGCCTGATCACTGAAGGTTCGCGTGGCGAAGGTGGCTATCTGGTAAACTCCGAAGGCGAGCGTTTTATGGAACGCTATGCGCCATCGGCCAAGGATCTGGCTTCACGCGATGTGGTCTCTCGCGCCATGACACTGGAAATTCGCGAGGGTCGCGGCGTCGGCAAGGAAAAAGATCATCTCTTCCTGCATCTCGACCACCTCGACCCCAAAGTGCTGCATGAGCGGCTGCCGGGTATTAGCGAAACCGCACGTATTTTCGCCGACGTCGACGTAACGCGCGAGCCAATCCCCGTTCTACCAACCGTGCATTACAACATGGGCGGCATTGCCACGAATTATCACGGCGAAGCGCTAACTATTAAAAAGGGCGGGGACGATGCCGTAGTTCCTGGCCTGATGGCGCTCGGCGAAGCCGCCTGCGTGTCCGTCCATGGTGCCAACCGGCTCGGCTCGAATTCGCTGATTGATCTCGTGGTGTTCGGGCGCGCTGCAGCGCTGCGCTGCGCAGACATTCTCAAGCCTGGCGAGGAGCAGCCTGCATTACCGAAGAGTTCTGCCGACCTTGCACTGTCACGACTCGAAAAATTCCGTACCGCCTCCGGCGGCACCCGTACCGCGCAGTTGCGGCTCAACATGCAGAAGGTGATGCAGGAAGACTGCGCGGTATTCCGCACCGGCGAGGTGCTTGAGCAAGGGCACAAGCGAATTCACGATGTCCATGCCGGCATGGCCGATGTGCATGTGACCGACCGCTCCTTGATCTGGAATTCCGACCTGATCGAGACGCTCGAACTCGACAATCTCGTAGCGCAGGCCGTCGTCACGATGGATTCAGCGAAGAACCGTACTGAGAGCCGCGGCGCGCATGCGCGCGAGGATTTTCCCGAACGCGACGACAAGAACTGGATGAAGCACACGCTGTCGTGGATGGACGATAAGGGCAAAGTTAAGCTCGATTATCGTCCGGTACACGCTTACACGCTCACGAACGACGTCGCCTATATCGAACCGAAAGCCCGCGTCTACTGACGGATCTCGCCATGGTCGAATTCACGCTGCCAAAGAATTCCAAGATTACCGAGGGCAAGAAATGGCCGCGCACAGCGCACGCGACGCATGTGAGCGAGTTCCGCATCTACCGCTGGAACCCGGACGATGGGCAGAACCCAAGCGTGGATACATATTACGTCGACCGCGATGACTGCGGGCCGATGATTCTCGACGCGCTGATCTGGATCAAGAACAACGTCGACCCGACGCTCACCTTCCGCCGCTCCTGCCGTGAAGGCGTGTGCGGTTCCTGCGCCATGAATATTGACGGTACGAACACGCTTGCCTGCACCAAGGCCATCGACGATATGCGGGCGCCTGTAAAAATTTACCCGTTACCGCACCAGCCGGTTGTCAAAGATCTCGTTCCGGACTTGAAAAACTTTTATGCGCAATACGCGTCGATCGAACCCTGGCTGCAAACGAGCACGCCTACGCCCGAAAAAGAGTGGAAGCAGAGCCATCACGATCGCGCCAAACTCGACGGCATGTACGAATGTATTCTGTGCGCCTGCTGTTCGACATCGTGCCCGAGTTATTGGTGGAATTCGGACCGCTATCTCGGTCCGGCAGCTCTGTTGCAAGCCAACCGTTGGGTGCAGGACAGCCGCGACGAAGCGACGGGCGAGCGCCTCGACAATCTTGAAGATCCGTTCCGGCTCTATCGGTGTCACACCATTATGAATTGTTCGAAAGCCTGCCCGAAAGGTCTCAACCCGGCCAAGGAAATTGCCGTATTGAAAAAGGCGCTGGTGGACCGTCGGCTCTAAATTAAATCGGAAACGTCGGCCGCTGCGTTATTGCTCAGCCGAACGGATGATATGCAACCTGATTTGCAATTCTGCTCATACAACTATTACTTGAACCACCAAAAGTACTGATGCAGTGTCGCCCCGTTTGCGGGGTCGTTGCGTGCATTGGTGTCTGAAAATATTTCCTGTCGCGAGCAGTTTGCTTTGTGCGGCTTGCGGGCCGATCTCAAAACTTCCGCCGCTACCGCCGGACGAGATCGAAGCCGAGCATCGCAAGCAGCAGGTCGACCAGGTCCGCGACTACTTCGCGCAAGTTAGCCGTCTGCACAACGTGGCATTCCGCATCCGCGTCGCCAACCATGACGACTGCAAGAAATGGGCGTGGGCGCAAATCGGTTTAGACGCGGGCACCGTAGGCAGCTTACCGCGCAAATACCGTTCATTTACCCACGAGGCTCTGTCGGTCAGCTGGACCCAGGCGACCGTCTTGTCAGTCGCCGAGACGTCGCCAGCCGCTGTCGCCGGAATCAGATCGGGCGATCACCTTTTGACGTTCAATAACGAACCAGTCCCTCGCTACGGCACAGCCGGTTGGATTGGCGGTTTTGTGCGCAATAACGGTTATCAGCCAATCCAGATCCTCGTGCGTCGTGATGGCGTCGAGAAAATGCATACGGTGGCGCCGGTAAAAGCCTGCGCTATTCCAATCGAACTGCAATCCGATTCCTCGCCGAATGCCTTCACGAGCGACGACGGTATCGTGGTCTACTCAAGCATATTGCGGATCACAAAAACCGATGCGCAACTTGCCCTGATCATCGGTCATGAGCTCGCGCACGCCAATCTTGGCCATTTGGACAAGCAACGCGTTAATACAGTCCTCGGATGGGCCGGAGGCGCGGCGATCGACGCCGGAATTCTGTTTGGCGGCATCTCTACAGGCGGCGCGTTTAGCAAGCAATTCACGCGCGCCGGCGCACGGGCTTTCAGCGTCGCGTTCGAACGTGAGGCCGATTATACCGGCGCGTATTATGCGGCGCGTGCCGGCTACGATCTCACCGGAGCGGAAGACGTTTGGCGTGCGTTCTCACTGGAGAGCCCTGACAGCATTCGTATCGCAACGACACATCCGATCACGCCTGAGCGATTCGTACAGATTCAGAAAGCCGCTGCCGAAATCGCGGATAAACAGCGCCACAACGTGCCGTTGATACCGGAATTGAAATTTATTCAAGCAGACGCCGAACCGCCGACAATACCAGGTGAAGTTCTTCACTAAGCCAGTAGCGACATCAGCCGTTAAGCGCACTTCCTGGCTTGGCAAAGCTTTTCGAGTTCAGGGAATGGCTTATAGGCGGCGCTCCCGCATTGTTCCTTGGTCGCTTCAATTATTTGATTGAGGTCGCCGTCATAGAAAAAAGCGATGCGGTCCTTGCTTCCGGTGTACTCCTTGTAGGCGTTGCGTGAATCAAACCGGACGCAGACTGTGTAACGGTCTTCAGTACCCACCCGCCGTATAGCCGGATCGCTGATGTAAGCGCCACGAATATTGGTCGGATCATCGAGCGAATTTGTCAGCGTATTCAAGATTTCTTCTTTGTATCTCGTCGGAAGCTTGTTGGGGTTTTCCTCCGGCGTCTTGCTGCTTGAGGAACAGCCAGCGAGAACCAGCACAAGACCCGAAAGCAAGCTAAAGCTTGCTGTGCGCCCGGCCATCAGCTGCCTCCCCGAACCCCAATACAATGCGCATTTCTCTCGTGTCGCCGTTCAGTCAAGCTTGAGCTTGCGCCGCCGCTGACCAAGGGTGCGCAAACGCAGCGCATTGAGCTTTATGAATCCTTCGGCATCGCGGTGGTCGTAAGCCACTGCACCTTCTTCGAAAGTCACGAGATCCTGGTCGTAGAGCGAGTATTTGCTCTCACGGCCCACGACAGTGACGTTGCCCTTGTAGAGTTTAAGCTTGACGCGGCCAGTCACAAACTCCTGGCTCTTGTCGATTGCGGCTTGCAGCATTTCGCGTTCCGGCGTGAACCAGAAACCGTAATAGACGATTTCGGCATATTTCGGCATCAGCTCGTCTTTGAGATGCGCTGCGCCACGATCGAGCGTGATCGAACTCGATGCCGCGATGAGCGGCGAGTAATATTGTCCCGCCCGGTGTTTCATACATGCCGCGCGATTTCATCCCAACGAAGCGGTTCTCGACGAGGTCGAGCCGGCCGATACCGTTGGCGCGCCCAAGCTCATTGAGGTGGGTGAGCAGCGCCGCCGGCGTGAGCTTCTTGCCGTCGATCGCGACAGCGTCCCCGCGCTCGAAATCGACGGTGATATAGCTCGCCTTGTCCGGAGCTTTCTCCGGGTCGACCGTGCGCGAGAATACATAGTCGGGCACTTCCTGCGCCGGGTCCTCCAGAACTTTTCCTTCCGAGGAGGCGTGCAAGAGGTTGGCATCGACCGAAAACGGCGCCTCGCCACGTTTGTCTTTGGCGATGGGAATCTGATGCTTTTCGGCAAATTCGATAAGCCTGGTGCGCGAGGTCAGATCCCATTCGCGCCACGGCGCGATTACCGTAACATCGGGCTTGAGCGCGTAATAAGTCAGCTCGAACCGCACCTGGTCGTTGCCCTTGCCGGTGGCGCCATGCGCCACCGCATCGGCTCCGACTTTTTCCGCAATTTCGATCTGTTTCTTGGCGATCAAAGGCCGCGCGATCGACGTGCCGAGCAGGTATTGGCCCTCGTACAGCGCATTTGCCCGAAACATCGGGAAAACGTAATCGCGCACGAATTCTTCGCGTAGATCCTCGACGAAGATGTTTTCTTTCTTGATGCCGAGCAGCAGCGCCTTCTTCCGCGCCGGTTCTAATTCTTCGCCCTGGCCAAGGTCGGCGGTGAAGGTCACGACCTCGCAGCCATAGGTGATCTGCAACCACTTCAAAATGATCGACGTATCGAGCCCGCCGGAATAGGCGAGCACGACCTTTTTTACAGTCTTCTTTGGCTTGCTCTCGGGCATCGGATAACCGCCGCTTTGAAAAATCGCGGCGGACTATAGGGCCAAAGATAAGCGGCGCAAAGTGCGTCTGGAATTAAGCACGCATCCCGAAATTGCAGTCATTTCCGGTGGCAATTCATTTCAACTTTCGGCGTCCGAAGAACAGGCCGGTAACAAAATCGTAGCCCGGCAATGTCACGCGCGCGATTGCCTCCTCGACATCATCGTCGGACAATCGCGTGCGCCGCCAGCGATAGACCAGCGCGTAGATGATCCAGATGACCAAAAACGTGAATACTCCGGCAAAAATCACGTCGGAGGGAAAGTGGGCACCGGCCATCACCCGGATCGCCGCCATGCCGGCCCCGAGCGCGAGTGCGGCACAATAGGCAATCGCCCGCCATTGGGGT
The DNA here is from genome assembly GCA_963810585.1 of uncultured Alphaproteobacteria bacterium. Taxonomy (GTDB): domain Bacteria; phylum Pseudomonadota; class Alphaproteobacteria; order Rhizobiales; family Xanthobacteraceae; genus Pseudolabrys. Next base: position 1,693,700 of record CAWENV010000001.1, on the reverse strand, counting down.
GGCGCCAGTGCCGCCGGCGCAATCGTCCAGAATGCGCCAGCCACGTCGCCGGAGACAAATGCGCAGTTGCCCGGGCAATCACCGCGCGGATCCCACCAGGCGACAAAATGCTCATCGCCGCCGAACTGCATGACGTCGATGGGACGTGGCCTGCCCCAGTGGTCTTTGAGCACGACGTTAACCAGCAAACCGGGCGCGAGCGCCATGGTCGTTATCAGAAAAACGACCGCTCGCCCCGATATCAGCAATTTGCGTCGCGGCAGGATCAGTTTGATCACGAGCGCAACCACCGCCGGAACCACGAGCAGCGCGCCAATCCAAAGACCGACGTCGCGCGCCAGCATCAGCGGCGGATAAATCCGGAAAGCAAACGTATTGTGATTGATGTCCTGGAAATCATAGAAGTACCGCGCGACGCGCAAATCGAGCTCTGGGTAGAGTCCAAAGACCACGCCCGTGACGACGGCGATGGCGAGCGCAATCAGCAGTCCGGTTCGGTTCATGTGGGGTTCGTCTAGCCGACGTACTGCAAAATGGAAAGGCGAACGCTTAGCGCCGTACTCATTCCAAAGCTCAAGCGGAAATCGACCACTGCATCCCGCTTTTGCCGGTTATGTAAGCTAAGCCAACGGTACACGTGGCTCGCGCCACCGGCCTGCGTTGCGTCCGGCGATCAACCAATAGGCAAGACCACCCATAATCCCGGCCGCAGCCGCCAACTGCAAAGCGTGGCCAACGGGCGTGACATCGGTGGTGTTTTCAAGCCGCGTCGAAATATCCGAGCCGAAATAGGACGCCAAACCGACCAGTGCCCCGCCCACACCGTAGTAAAGAAAGCTGCGCATGCGCGCCGCTTCGCCGATGACGATGACGACCAACGCCGGCAAAAATGCAACCGCGCCGACATAGGTGGTGGCGAAAAACGAGACAAAAAAGAAGGTCACCCGTTCGACTGGATCGGAATCCATGGCCGACCACTCAGGCAGATCAATGCCGATGGCGAGCGTAATCCCGGCCACCATGATGGCGAACATGAGCGCGATAAAGATGACAATGATTCGACCGAGAAGCGACATTCCTAATCCTTCAAATAAAAGCTGGCGTCGTCAATCCGTCATCGCCATGGCCCGCAGCGCCATGCGCTCACGCACCGAAAGCTTCTCGGTCGCGCTTTTGAGCTGCCCGCAGGCTGCCAAAATATCGCGGCCGCGCGGCGTGCGCACTGGCGACGCATAGCCGGCATCAAAAACGACCTGCGAGAACTTCTCGATCTGCTCCCAGTCTGAACACTCGTATTTGCTGCCCGGCCAGGGATTGAACGGGATGAGATTGATCTTGGCAGGGATACCCTTGAGCAGCCGCACCAGCGCCTTGGCTTCATCGATTGAATCGTTGACACCCTTGAGCATCACATATTCGAAAGTGATGCGCTTGGCGTTGGAAACACCAGGATAGTTGCGACATGCGTCGAGCAGCTTCGCAATCGGATATTTGCGGTTGAGCGGAACCAGCTCGTTACGCAACTCGTCACGCACAGCATGCAACGACACTGCCAGCATGCAGCCAATCTCGGCGCCGGCACGCTCAATATTCGGCACCACGCCCGAGGTCGAAAGCGTAATACGGCGTTTGGAAATGGAGAGGCCCTCGCCGTCCGCTACAACGAGAAGCGCATCGCGCACCGCGTCGAAATTGTAGAGCGGCTCGCCCATGCCCATCATCACAATATTTGTGACGCAGCGATCGCCGCTGGGCACGACACCATCGGTCGGCCGCGCGCCGCCGGGCCAATCGCCCAAACGATCACGAGCGGCCATCACCTGCCCGACGATTTCACCTGCTGTGAGATTGCGTACCAGACGCTGGGTACCGGTGTGGCAGAAGGTACATGTGAGCGTGCAACCGACCTGGCTGGAAACGCACAAGGTTCCGCGTTCGGTATCGGGGATATAGACGCACTCGACTTCGTGGGGCCGCTCGCCCTGCACTTCTCCGGGAAGACGCAAAAGCCATTTACGCGTACCATCGACCGATACCTGCTCGGCGACGACGTCCGGCCGCGCCAAAGTGAAATGCTCAGCCAGCGTGGCACGCAGCTCCTTCGACACGCTGGTCATTTCGTCGAACGACTTAAAGCCGCGGAAATAGATCCAGTGCCAGAGCTGCTGCACGCGCATTTTGCGTTGCGCATCGGGTACGCCGATCGTGCCTAAAGCATCCGCCAGCTGCGCACGTGTGAAGCCTATGAGTGACGGCTTTTCCGGCGCTACATAGCGCTCGAGCGGCGTCTTCTCGACGAACTCGGTCGAGATTGGTGCTGCGTCTGTAAGGGTTACCATTGGTTCATATCACCAGCGCCAACAGGCGCTGACGGCAATATAGAGCGTGGGTGCTTTACTTGCACTCCTCCGCAACCTTGTCGAGCGCCTGTGCGATGCCCTTGAGCGAATAAGTGTCGGTGGTCTTTGTGCCCCGCGCCGACTCGCTTTTGACCACCAGATCGGAGCCTTTGCGCATGACTTCCACCATTTGTGCCTCTTCGGCGGCGTTCTTCACCCACGCGCCGTCGTTCTGGGTGTACATCGCGTAGTTCGTCGATCCGATAGCAGCGGTCGCGTCGTGGCTCGGCCTTTGCGGATAGCCGACAATCACCGACACTTCGTTTTTAACCTTTTCAGCCGGTCGCGTGGAGACAAAGGCATAAGAAGGATCGCGACTGCGGCCGGTCGGCTCGCTCGTGGAGGACGTCGGCTTGGACAGCGCGAAGCAGACCTTTTTGCCACCCGGGTTTGCCCGATAGGCGCCCCATTCGCCGAATTGCCCGAGCAACACTGCCTGATCGGTGGGGTTGGCGGTTTTTTTCTGCTGCGCCGACGCAGAGACATTGAATGCGCATGCTGCCAAGACGAGAAAAATAGTGCGGAACAATGTGGTGGTGTTCATCGGGCCCTGCCGGTGACGATAATGACGGACTTTGAGCCGCCCAATAGGAATTGCTGGATACTAGCCCATTACCGGTGAATGTCGGCAATGTGAAGGCGTCAATTGGCAGCATCGTCCCTGATAAGTTGACAGCCGACATACAGACGGCGGGGGGTGGTGTGCTAGAAACCCGCCAACTTTTGATCGTCGCGCCGCACAATTTCCTGACAGGACCGCTATGAAAGCTCTGCTTTGCACCCGCTACGGCACGCCGGACGATCTGACGCTGGCCGATATTCCCGACCCTACCCCCGGACCGGGTGAAGCGGTCGTGCGTATCGAAGCCGCAGCGCTGAACTTCTTCGATACGCTGATCATCGCCAATAAATATCAAACAAAACCGCCACTGCCATTTTCTCCCGCGGCAGAATTCGCTGGCACAGTGGAAAGCCTGGGTGCGGACGTAGCGGAGATATCGGTCGGCGACCGGGTTGTCGCCTGTTCGGGCTACGGCGCCGCACGCGAGCGCATTGCAATTTCTGCCAATAAATTGATCAAGATTCCGGATCATCTCGACGCCGACCGCGCGGCGGGAATTTGCGTGACCTATGGCACCACGCTGCATGCGTTGAAAGATCGCGCCCGACTCAAAGCCGGTGAGACGCTCGCCGTGCTCGGCGCCTCCGGAGGTACAGGACTGGCGGCGGTCGAACTCGGCAAGCTAATGCGCGCGCGCGTGATCGCATGCGCGTCATCTGCGGAAAAAATTGCCTTTGCACGCAAGCACGGTGCCGATGACGGAATAGACTACAGTACCGAAGATCTGAAAGACGCATTGCGTCGTGTCACGGAAGGCCGGGGCGCCGATGTGATTTACGATCCGGTTGGCGGCGCTTATGCGGAACTCGCCTTGCGTGCGATCGCATGGCGGGGGCGGTTTCTCGTTGTTGGGTTCGCCGCGGGCGAGATCCCAAAGTTGCCGCTTAACCTTGTCCTGCTGAAAGGTTGCGACGTCCTCGGTGTATTCTGGGGCTCGTGGATCGAACGCGACCCGGCCGGTCACCGCGCCAATACCGAACAATTATTGGCGTGGTGCGCCGAAGGGAAATTGTCGTCGCATGTGCACGCGGTCTATCCGCTCGCGGATGGTCCCGCAGCGCTAAAGGCAATCGCCGGACGAAAAGTCATGGGCAAGGTGATTTTAAAACCATAGCGATTGCAGGCTACTGCCTGCGGAGCTCTGCAAGCTTATCTTTCGCCACAGCACGATGTTCCGGTCGAATGTGGTTCGACACCAATCTGATGGCCGTCGCCAGGACGGCGGCATCATCGGTGAAGCCGAGGATCGGCAACATGTCCGGAAGCGCGTCGATCGGCAGTACGAAATAAGCGAGGGCACCAAATAACGTCGCCTTTACCTGTAGCGGCGTGCCCCGGTCGAATGCGCAGTAATAAGCCGCGAGCAAATCCTCGGCGAATGGAAGAGACGCAGCGACACCGCGCGTCTTGCGCCAGAAACGCTGGCGAAACGCGCTCGCATCGTCCTTACTCTGCCAGAATGCGGATTGTGCAAATTCCATGATGGCTTATGTGGTTAGCGATTCGGGCGACTGCAAGGCATTGTAGTCCGGCATCCGGGCCGCAGACAGACGCTAGCCAACCGCAATTTTGTCCATTGCCTCGGCAAGTTTTACGTCAAGATCGGTCAGGCCACCGGCATCATGGGTCGATAGCGTTACCTCGACCGTTTTGTATACGTTGAACCATTCCGGATGGTGGTCCATTTTTTCCGCTACCAGCGCAGCGCGCGTCATGAAGCCGAAGGCCTGGTTGAAGTCTTTGAAAACGAATTTTTTCGTGATGGCGTCACGGCCCGACACCTCGGACCAGCCGCTGAGCCTCGTCATTGCCGATTTACGGGCTTCCCCACTGAGCTTTTGCGCCATGAGATGATCCTCTTTGCAACGAACGCGCGACCCTCGCAAAGGGTCCCGGACGATATCACCTTTTGAACTGCCATCGGGACCATACGCCCCGGCGGGAGCTTAACCACAGCATTTCGTGTGCTGTCACCGATCCGTCACGCAACCGTCGACGATTTGTCAGCGACCCCGAGGAAGTTTCCGTGCTTACATCAAGAGCGGAGGCTTGGATGAAGATACGTTCTGGCTCGGCAGCGACACGCCGACGGTTTCTGGCAACGAGCGCGGCTGCAACGGCTCTCACCACGGTCGGCGGCATCGCCCGCCCGTTTATCAGCCGGGCCAGTGACCGCCCCGTCTTTACACATGGTCTGCAATCCGGCGACGTCTCGATCGATTCCGGCGTGGTCTGGGCGCGCGCCGATCGACCCTCGCGCATGCTCGTCGAAGTCGCGACCACCGATAGTTTCAAGGATATCCGTAGTACTGCATTCGTCGATGCGCTGCCGGAAACCGATTACACGGCAAAGCTTCTCGTCGAAAATCTGCCGGCTGCGCAGGACATATTCTATCGGATACAATTTCAGGATCTCGCCTCACCGACGATCGTCGGCGAACCGCGCGTCGGCCGTTTCCGCACCGCCCCGAACGACCGGCGTTCGATCAGCTTTGTGTGGTCGGGCGATACCGCGGGCCAGGGCTGGGGCATCGATGAATCGCGCGGTGGCATGCGCACCTACGCGACAATGCTCAAGAATCGCCCGGATTTCTTCATCCACAATGGCGACAACATCTATGCCGATGGGCCGATCGCGGCTGAACAAAAAATGCCGAACGGCGAGATCTGGAAGAACATCGTTACCGAGGACAAATCAAAGCCGGCGGAAACGCTCGCCGAGTTTCGTGGCGCCTACAAATACAATCTCCTCGACAAGAACCTTCTCGCATTTGCCGCGCAAGTTCCTGTGTTCTCGCAGTGGGACGACCACGAGGTTTTTAACAATTGGTGGCCGGGCGAGCCGATGACGCGCTCTGAACTGGTGGCCAAGAAATACGTTGAGAAGAATGATCTAATCATCGCCGCCCGCGCCAGCCGCGCATTCCACGAATACATGCCGATGCGAGAGACGCTGGCCGAACCCGGCCGTGTCTACCGCAAAATCTCCTATGGGCCCCTGCTCGACGTCTTCATGCTCGACATGCGGTCGTATCGCGGCCCAAATGGCGAGGACAAGGAAGAGTCCTATGGTCCTGCCGCTTATTTCCTCGGTCCCACGCAGCTCGCCTGGCTCAAGCGCGAGCTCGCCAATTCGCGTGCGACCTGGAAGGTGATCGCCGCCGACATGCCGCTCAGTCTTGTTGTTGTCTACGACGCCGCGCGCAAATGGGGCATCGAAGCTGTTGCACAGGGCGACGATGGCGCACCACGCGGACGCGAGCTGGAGATCGCGGATTTGCTCTCGTTCATCAAGCGCGCAGGCGTGCGCAATACTGTGTGGCTGACCGCAGATGTCCACTACACGGCCGCCCACTACTACGATCCGAACAAGGCCGCATTCCAGGACTTCGAGCCGTTCTGGGAATTCGTCAGCGGACCTATTCACTCCGGCACGTTTGGCCCCAATGCGCTCGACAAGACCTTTGGCCCGCAACTCGTATACGTGAAGGGACCCACCAAGGAGCAAGGCCAGAACCTCCCACCCAGCGAAGGTCTGCAGTTCTTCGGGCATATCGCAATTGATGGCGCCAGCCAGCAGATGAAGGTCACTCTCAAGGACGTCGACGATCGGGCGTTATGGGCGAAAACCCTCGATCCGATACTCGGTTAGCGGCCGAAAACCCCTCTGGGATCACGACTTCGCCTTGAATGGCGGGATTTACCTTGCTTGTTCGCGCCAGTCGGTCAGCGGTTGCATCCCGGCCGCGCGTGACTATATTGCGCCGCAATAGCGTCGCGTCGCGGGCCCCACCGGGCCCGCGCTTTGATTTCTGGAACCCGCAATGGACCTTCGTAACGTCGCCATCATCGCGCACGTCGACCACGGCAAGACCACGCTTGTCGACCGGCTGCTGCAACAATCGGGGGCGTATCGCGAAAATCAGCGCGTCGTCGAACGCGCCATGGATTCAAACGATCTCGAGCGGGAACGCGGCATTACCATCCTCGCCAAAGCGGCCTCGGTGGTGTGGAAAGATACCCGCATCAATATTGTCGATACGCCTGGCCACGCTGATTTCGGCGGTGAGGTCGAACGCATATTGAATATGGTCGACGGTGCGCTGGTGTTGGTGGACGCCGCTGAAGGCCCGTTGCCGCAGACAAAATTCGTCGTCTCCAAAGCCCTCAAAATGGGCCTCAAGCCCATCGTGGTCATCAACAAGGTAGACCGCGCCGACGCGCGGCCGGTGGAAGTCATCAACGAAGTGTTCGACCTGTTTGCGGCGCTCGATGCAAGCGACGAACAGCTCGATTTCCCGATCCTCTACGGCTCGGCCAAGCAGGGCTGGATGGCAACTAAGCTCGACGGATCGCACGATGACGGCATGAAGCCGCTGTTCGATCTGATCCTCAGCCACGTCAAGCCACCGGTGGTTGAACAGGGGCCCTTCCGCCTGCTGGGCACCATCCTAGAGGCCAATCCTTATCTTGGCCGCATCGTCACCGGCCGCGTCACTTCAGGATCGGCAAAACCCAACCAGCCGGTCAAGGTGCTGGATCACGACGGGAAACTGATCGAGACCGGCCGCATCACCAAAGTACTGGCATTCCGTGGGCTTGAGCGTATTGCGGTTGAAGAAGCGGCCGCCGGCGACATTGTCGCGATCGCCGGGCTGCCGGAACGCGACCGTCGCGATGACAATCTGCGATCCATCCGTGGAAACACCGCTTCCGGCGCAGCCGATCGATCCGCCAACGCTTGGCGATGATCTTCCGCGTCAACGATTCCCCGCTCGCCGGCACAGAAGGCGACAAGGTTACCGGCCGCATGATCCGCGACCGGCTGCTGCGCGAAGCGGAAGGCAATGTGGCGCTGCGCGTACGCGAATCCGACGATAAGGATTCCATGGAAGTCGCCGGACGCGGCGAACTTCAGCTCGGCATCCTGATCGAGACCATGCGGCGCGAAGGTTTCGAGCTCTCGGTGTCGCGCCCGAAGGTGCTGTTACGCGAAGATCCCAAGCTACCGGCGAAACGCTGGAGCCGATCGAGGAAGTCGTGATCGACCTCGACGAAGAACACGCCGGCATCGTCGTGCAGAAGATGGCCGAGCGCAAAGCCGACATGATGGAGATGAGGCCCTCCGGCGGCCATCGTCTGCGGTTGGTTTTCCATGCGCCGACGCGTGGCCTGATCGGATACCAGGGCGAATTGCTCACCGACACTCGTGGCACCGCGATCATGAACCGGCTATTTCATGCTTACGCGCCCCACAAGGGGCCGATCCAGGGCCGACGCAATGGCGTGCTGATTTCCAACGATCAAAGGCGACGCCGTGGCCTACGCGCTCTGGAATCTGGAAGATCGCGGCCCGATGATGATTGAGCCGGGCTGGAAGGTTTATAAAGGCATGATCGTCGGCGAACACACGCGCGACAATGACCTGGTCATCAACGTGCTCAAGGGCAAGAAGCTCACCAATATCCGCACCACCTCGAAGGACGAGGCTGTTCGGCTCACGCCACCGATCCGCATGACGCTGGAGAAGGCGCTCGCTTATATCGAAGACAATGAGTTGGTCGAAGTGACGCCGAAGTCAATCCGCCTGCGCAAGAAGCTGCTCGATGAGAACGACCGCAAAAGAGCCGATCGCGCGAAGGAAGCCGAGACGGTCTGAAGCGGGCGCCGTCTGCTGCAACTTTCGTACGTATTCCGCTTCGGGCACGCGTATTTGGAATCGGAAGATCGAAATCACTTACTGCCGACCGGTAGCGGGCCGACGGCCATAGTTGCAGCCCTGCGCAAGCGGAACAGCCGGCAAAACGCATCCACATTCGATCATGCGAGCATCGTTTTGCCGCGTCGCTGCTCGGTTTTAAGCGCCTGTGGCCAGTAATCCACACCGTTAACCCATCATTTACGATAGGGCTTGAAGGGCGCAAAGTTCGTTGCTTCTATCGCGAAATGAGTACGACCCTCATAGAGATTCGCCGCGCGAAGTCAGCAGACGCTGGGGACGTCGCCGAAACCCATGACGAGGCATGGCGCGCGGCCTATCAGGGCATCATCCCGGGCAACGAGCTCGACAAGCTCATCAATCGTCGCGGTCCGGACTGGTGGGATTCGGCCATCCGCAAAGGCAGCCGCATCACCATTCTCCAATTCGGCGATCGTATTGCCGGTTACGCAAACTATGGCCGCAACCGCGCGCGCAGCCTGTTTTATGACGGCGAGATTTATGAAATTTACCTGCGGCCGGAATTCCAGGGCCTCGGGTTTTGGCCGCCGGCTTTTTTCCGCCGCGCGAAAAGATCTGAACCAAAGCGGACTGAAAAGCATGGTGGTGTGGGCGCTCTCCGACAACGAGCCAGCGACGGAATTTTACCGTGCGCTCGGCGGCCGCGCAGTCGCACGTTCTTCGGAACGCTTCGGCGCCAAGACACTCGACAAGGTCGCCTACGCCTGGCAGGCGTAATCATACCTTCGGCGCCGGCAAACCATTTTGTGTGCAAGCCGCGCGCAAGGTATTCAGCAACAAGCACGCAATCGTCATCGGCCCGACGCCGCCAGGAACCGGCGTGATCGCGCCGGCAACTTTCGCAGCTTCTGCATAAGCGACGTCTCCGACAATGCGCGATTTGCCGGCATCACCCGACACGATTGATACCAACGTCGATGACGGTGGCGCCTGGCTTGATCCAGCCGCCACGAACCATTTCCGCACGACCGATCGCGGCAACGAGCAAATCAGCGCGGCCGCAAACGTCAGGAAGATCGCGCGTCTTGGAATGGGCGATCGTCACTGTCGCATTTTCCGCGAGCAGCAATTGCGCCACAGGTTTGCCGACGATGTTGGAGCGGCCAATGACGACCGCCTCAAGACCGGCGAGCGACTCATGGACGGTCTTGGCCAGCAGAACGCAACCCATCGGGGTACAGGGCACCAGCGCAGGCAGACCATTGGAAAGCCGGCCAACATTGACCGGGTGGAAGCCATCAACGTCCTTGGCCGGATCGATTGCCTCAATGATTTTCTGCGTATCAATCTGCTTTGGCAGCGGCAATTGAACCAGAATGCCGTTCACTTCCTCGCTGGCATTCAATTCTGCGATGAGTGCAAGCAGTTCGCCTTCGCTGGCGGATACAGGCAGCATGCGATCGAAAGCGTGCATGCCTGCTTCGGCTACCGCCTTGGATTTATTGCGCACGTAGACTTCGCTCGCCGGGTTGTCTCCGACCAGCACGACGGCGATACCGGGTACAATGCCGCGATCCCGGCGCAAACGGTGCACAGCATCCGTGACCTTGCCACGCAAGTCGGCCGAGATGGTCTTACCGTCAATGATGCGCGCACTCATGATCCGCCCATCGGCTTCGTCAAAACAAGCCTTAGCGCGGCGCGGCGATTTTCTCCAGCGCCGCGATTAATGCTGGCCCATCGCCCAATACCGTAAGCCGTTTGAGGCGGCCGGTAGCGCCAGCAACCAGCGCGACGTCGCGCGGTGGGACGCCCACCGTCTTGGCGATCAGCCGGATGAGGGCATCGTTGGCTTCGCCGTCAGCTGGCGCCGCGCGAACGCGCGCCATGAGTACGGTACGGCCATCGGTTAAAGAACCTATGCCACCGATTGTGTCGCGGCTGCCTTTCGGCGTCAGCCGTACCGTAAGCGCGACGCCGTCGGCTGTCAGCGACCATGGCCTGGCCGCCATCGGCTAGAATACATTCGGATATATGTATCGGACGATGATGTTTTCGAGAAACAGGATGAGCAGGATCAAAATCACCGGCGACACGTCGATGCCGCCAAGATTGGGCATCAGCGAGCGTATCGGTCGTAGCACCGGCTCGGTGATGCGAAAAAGGAATTCGGCGATGGTCGCCACGACCTGGTTATGAGTGTTGACCACGTTGAACGCGATCAGCCAGGACAAAACCGCGGCCGCAATCAACAGCCAAATATAAATCTGAAGAACCAGAAGAATGATATCGAGTACCGCGCGCATGAGTGTCCGCCTGTTCGCAAACTGGGCGCAAAGTAGCGGGTCGAATGCCCGCAAACAAGCCAGCGCCCTGCATCCTTGACAGCCCAAACCCCTAGCCCTAAATGGCGCCCACTCGCCGCAATTTTCGCGTAACGACGTTTGTCGTTGCCGTTTGGCGGGGCCGTAGCTCAGTTGGGAGAGCGCCTCGTTCGCAATGAGGAGGTCAGGGGTTCAAATCCCCTCGGCTCCACCAGCCTTGCTCCTGCGGAGCTTCGGCCCGGCAGGACAGCCAATTGCAAAGTCACTTCTAAATCGGTTGATCCTCGCGGGCCTTCCCCCGAAAATCGACCGTTGCGTTCGCGAGCGGAATCACGATTTCACAGCGCAGCCCTTTCGGCTCGAAGACCAGCCGGGCGGTACCGCCAAGCTCGGCGGCAATGCTGCCCTCGATCAACTTCGAACCGAAACTTCGTTGCTCCGGCACAGCGACCGAAGGTCCGCCCTGCTCTTGCCATTCGATGCGAAGCAGCGAACGGCCATTGGCATCGCGCACCGGCTGCCAATGAATTTCGATGCGTCCACCGGGCACCGATAGCGCGCCGTATTTTGCGGCATTGGTGGTGAGTTCATGCACTGCCATTGCCAGCGTCAACACCGCGCGTGGCCTCAGAATGACGTCTTCGCCGCGTAAGACCACCCGTTCGGACCCGGCGCCCGCATAAGGCGCGAGGCTTCCAGACAGCAGTTCGCGCAAATCCGCGCTTTCCCAATGATGGCTGGTGAGCTGGTCGTGAGCCTTGGACAGGGCGATCAGCCGCCCCTCAAAGCGCTCGCGGAAGACGGCGGGCGTGTGCGCGCCTCGCGCGGTTTGGGAAGCGAGCGATTGCACCGTCGCGAGCGTGTTCTTCACGCGATGATTCAATTCGTCCATCAACAGTTTCTGCCGCTGCTCCGCCGCCTTGCGTTCGGTAATGTCCTGCACCACCCGCACCAGGTAAAGCAGCCTGTTGTTTGCGTCTCGCACCGGTGACGAACGCACCGAAAGCCAGATCACACGGCCATCCTTGCGGATGAAACGTTTCTCAACTGAATAGAATTCGAGTTCGCCGGCGACCTGTTTGCGAAAGCCCTCCCGGTCGGGATCGGCGTCATCAGGATGGGTAAAGCGAAACAGCTTTGATGCCAGCAGGTCTTCACGACTGTAGCCTGTGATCGCGCAAATCGCTTCATTGACGCGAACGAAACCGCCGTCGGGAGCGATTTCGGAAATACCAATGGCGGCGTGCTCGTATGTTGCCGCCAAACGCTGGTCCTGTTCGAGCGTATGCAGCAGGGATTGTTCAAGTGCAGCATCGGCCCGCTTGCGCGCGGTGATGTCGAGAAAGCAGTTCACGGCGCCAACCAGCTCGCCCTTCGCGTTGCGCAGCGGGTCAATATTGACGGACACGATCAGGCGCTTGCCGTCGGCATGTTCCACGATCCGCTCGACGTCGCGGACTGGTGTGCCGGTCTTCAATACCTCCGCCACCATCGAACGCGCCACTGGCGTTCCGTCGAGCTCATAGAAGCGCGCGCTTTCCCTGAATTGATCGTGCGTCTGGCCGGGATCCGGCGCCCCGCCCCAGAAGGCCACGGCGTGACGATTGTACTGAAGGATCGTACCGTTCGCGTCGCAGATGAATGTGGCAATCGGCAACAGCTCGAGAATACCGTCGGATGCCCGCAACGTCGCGCTTAACACGGACGATACCGGCCCCTTGGCGGAAAGCCCGCGACCGCTGGAATCAACCATCCTCACGCCTCCGCGTGGACATCGGCCCCGTAACCCGGTGCAACGATCAGGTTGGATTGTGATTTGTCAATGGCGTGGCGTACGACGTGAGCGCGCCACCGATCACGGCAGCCGCGCACCCACCGATCAGGATACGTTTTCCTGATTCGCCGGCGCGCGCCCGATCCAGTGATCGATAAATGCTGTGAGCCAATTGCGTGAGGCCAAATCGTGGACCGCCCGATCGGCGATATGCTCGTGGCGCTGCTTCGCGCCCGGTAACTCCATTCGGTGCGCGCCGCGAACGAGCCAGCGATACATCATGGCGTGCGTAACCTCGGGATGAAATTGCAGCGCATAGCCGGTGCCATGCCGGAATGCCTGAATGGAGAACGCGTCGCCTTCAGCCAACAGCTCACTGCCCGATGGTAAATCGAAGCCTTCGCGATGCCATTGATAAACGTGGTCGGGCCAATCCGGACAAAGCTGCCGGCCGGCCTCAGTCGGACGGATCGGATAATAGCCAACCTCGGCGTGGCCTTGCGGGTGGGGGAAAACGCGCGCACCGAGATGACGCGCCATCATTTGCGCGCCGAGGCAAATACCGAGATAAGGTTTTTTGTCGCGCAACGGCACGCCGATCCAATCGATCTCTCGAAGCAAAAAGTCTTCGTTGTCGTTGGCGCTTTGGGGCCCGCCAAAAATCGCAGCCCCGGCATGCTCGTCCATCGTGTCCGGCAGCGGATCGCCGAAACGCGGACGGCGGATGTCGAGCGGATAGCCGAGGTTCGCCAGGGTCTGGCCGACACGGCCTGGCGATGAGTGCTCTTGGTGCAAAATAAGGAGGACAGGCTTCAACATGATGATTCGGCGCGCGCTCACGCTATGCTGACTAGTAACCGCTCTACCGCCGTTTGCAAATATGGCCGGCGGGACGCGGCTATGTCTTGCGCGCGGACCTGCGCTGTGTCTGTCGGGAATCAACGACTTTCATGAGGATGCGACGCGGGATCAAGCGGATCAACACGGTAATCAGTCTATTAAGGAAGCCCGGCACAATTGTCCGGTGGCCTTCCAACAGGCCACGATAACCTGCCTCCGCCACATAGTCCGCCGACTGGGTCAGAATGCTCGGCGCCAGTTTGCCACCAGCAACACCGGCGCGTTCGGCGAATTCCGTCGGCACCGGGCCGGGGCACAACACAGCGACGCGAATCCCGCGTGGCTTGAGCTCACTGTGGAGCGCCTCGGTGAATGACAAAACATAGGCCTTGGTGGCGTAATAGACCGCCATACCCGGACCTGGCAGAAAGCCGGCCATCGAACCCACATTGAGCAGGCCGCCTTGGTGACGCGCAAGACTGTCGACAAAAGCGAGCGATAGTTCGGTCAACGCCCGCACATTAAGGTCGATCATTTGCAACAGCTCGTCGCGATCGAGCGAACTCGCCAAACCGACCAGCCCAAACCCGGCATTGTTGACGACAAATTGCGGCTCGGCACCCTGCGCTGCCAAAGCGTCGCCAATCTGCCGCGCCGAACCGGGCTTCAAGAGATCGGCTGCAATGACAATTGGGCGTCGCGCGCCGGTCGCCGCGATCTCGTCCGCCAGCGCATTTAACCGGTCCTCGCGCCGCGCGACCAATGCCAGTTCATGGCCGTGGCCGGCGAATACGCGTGCCAGCGAAACGCCGATTCCCGCCGACGCCCCCGTAATCACCGCCACTGGTCGTGCGCCACTCATTCGTTCTCTGTCTCCCAATGCAATCGGCCGCCCAGATGCGGGCGGCCGATCTTACCTCAAGATGTGCGCGGTTAGGCTACCTTGGGGTCCAATACTTCCAGCGAACGCTTCGCCGGTTCGACGCCCCAGGCGTACACAGCAATAATCTGTATCACCAGTAAGCCGATCATCAGCCAGATCACGCCCGGCAACTGGTAATTCACCATTAAATAGCCGACCACAAACGGCGACACCACGGTGGCGCTGCGCCCGAGCGTGTTGCAAATGCCATTCGCGCGCAGGCGGATCTCGGTCGGAAACAGCTCCGGCGTATAGACGCCGAACAGGATCGCGGTCTGGATATAAATCGCGACGATCAGGAAGAAGCCGACGGTCAGCACCAAGGTCGGGTCGGCATCCTTGCTGAAATGCGCGTAGATCCAGCCGAGCACAATCGTCAGAATCGAAGCGCCAATAATGCTCCAGCGCCGCCCGATGGAATCGGAGGTGAAGGCGCCGATCGCACAGCCTACGAGCGATCCGCCGGCAAGCACGACGGTGTAGCCGAGCGAGTTGGTGATGGTGAGACCCTGGCGCAGGAAGAACTGCGGCAAGAAAATCACGAAGCCGAAAATCAGCGTGTTGATGGTGATCAGCACCCAGCAGCCGACCAACAACCTTTGTAGGATCGGCGGCTTGAACATCGACGCCGCGGTGAGCTGGGGGGTCGGCACAGTCGGTGCGGGTGCCGGCAGTGCGCCGGCCGCAGCCGCTTCTTTTTCGATTGACTGCATCAACGCTTCGGCTTCGGCCGTGCGGCCCTGCGCTTCCAGCCAGCGTGGTGATTCCGGCAAATTCTTGCGCAGGTACCAGACGATCAGCGAGCCCACGCCTGCGATGACGAACATAGGCCGCCAGCCCCAGGTCGGGATGATCAAATAGCTGAGGATTGCTGTGGCCGGAAATCCTGCAACAACCAGAAATGCCATGAACGATAGCCAGCGGCCGCGTGACATCGGTGGCACAAATTCCGTCAGAGTCGAATAGCCGACCACAATTTCCGCCCCGAGACCGAGGCCCTGTACAAAGCGACAGATAATCAGCTGCGTCATGTCCTGCGAGAAAGCCGCCGCCATCGAGGCGAGCCCGAACACCAGCAAATTGATCTGATACGTGAACCGCCGCCCGAATTTGTCGCCGACGAATCCGGTGATCAGCGACCCAATCGTCATGCCGACGAAAGTCATGGAGAGGAATTGCAGGTTCTGCGGCAGCGTGGAGAACTTTGTCTGGATCGTTGAAGCCAGTACACCGCCCGCAACATAAAGATCGTAGCCATCAAAGAACATGCCGGCTCCGATCAGCCAGAAGACACGATAGTGGAATGGTGAGATCGGAAGCCGGTCAAGACGCGCGCCGGCGTTCACTGCTGTAGCCATTGGTTCCTCCCCTGGGGACCGAATATCGCAACCGGTCTGCGCCGGTTCGGGCGGAATGTTAGTCGAGACGACGCACAGGCGCTATGGCCCCCGCGCTCAGGCAACGGAATTTCCGCAGCGCCTGTCGATAACAACTGATCGGAGTATTTAGTCCGTGGATACGGCAGTATTGCCGCCAAATTTGCTATCGCCGAGGCCTACTGATGGCCTTGCCCTTACGATAGCTCTCCTCCAGGAGATGAATGTTGTTCTGAACGTACTTGTTGTTGGGATCCTTGCGCTGGGCGACGAGAAGGGTCGCACGCGCGCGTTTGTAGTCGCCGCGCAACATGTACGAATAGCCCTGGTTGTTGAGAATTTCCACAGTCGGGCCGAGGATGCCGACGGCCTGAGCGTAGGCACGGTCAGCTAGATCAAAACGGCGCAAGCGGTCATAGGACGCCGCAAGACCGAGCCATGCCTCCGCGTCGCGCGGATGCAACTCGACGGCCTTGCGGAAATGTTTCTCGGCAAGGCCGAAATCATTGGCACGATAATGTTTCTTGCCGAGACTTAGCTCGTCGTACGGATCGCTGCCTAGCAGTCCAGGCTCAGTGCGACCTGACGCGCCATTGGGGCCCCGTACCGAACCGGTACTTTCTTCGACCGGCTTTTCCGCCAGTGCTGCATCGGGGTCTTGTTGAGACGCGGACGCATCGGTAGCCGATGTCTTCGAACCCAGTAAATTTGAGAAGCTGTTGGAGGTGGTGCAGCCCGCCAGCCACAGGCTAGCGGTAACGACCATCACTCCTCGGGCAATTCCAATAAGCATGCCAACGCCTTGCGGAAGGGCCCGGTAACGGGACGCCGTCAGGCTATTGGAGGATGGTTAACAATATCTTCATCTTGGCGGCATGGCTCTGTTTCGTAGCTGGGCCTGACGGCAATGCGCCGAAATGCCGCCGGAAACGCCCCCATTCTAGAAATAGTGCCCCACATGCAGGCGCACGATGACGGGCAGCAAAATGACCACAAACAGGACGGGGAAGATGCAAACCATCATCGGCACTGCCAGTTTGGCCGGGAGCGCGTAAGCTTTCTCCTCGGCGCGCGAGAGCCGTTTGTGCCGCATGTCATCGCTATACACGCGCATTGCATCGGTAATGCTCGAGCCGAGATCAATCGACTGGTTGATCAAGGTCGCGAATGCGCGCGCCTCTTCCAGGGCAAGACGCTCGGCGAAAAATTCAAGTGCGTCCTTGAGATTCCGGCCCGCACGAATTTCGAGATTGGTCAAATGAATATTCGCGCTGAGTGAGGGATAACTCTGGCCGAGCTCTCGCCCGACGCGCTCGAGCGAGGCTTCCATCGACAACCCCGAATCCGCGCATACGACGAGCAGATCCATGAAGTCCGGGAAGCCGGATTGATGCTGCAACTTACGGGCAGAAATTCGTCGGTCGATATAGATGCTTGGGCCCACATAGCCAGCGAGGCCGCCCGCAATCACCATCAACCACAACATTGTCCCGCCCGTCGGCCGCACGAGCGGCAACAGGACGAACACAGCGACGGCGAGGCCAATCGCCAATGCCGTGCGCCCGATGAAGAAGTAAGCAACTGCACGCGTATCATAGATGCCCGCCTGTACAAGCCGCCGGCGCAGCACCTTCATGTTCTCGTCGTTGCCGGCCGAGTAATGCTTTGTCGTGTGCTCGAGGAGCTTGGTGACGGCCTTCGCGCTGGAATACTGAAGCGAGCGCCCCTGAGTTGCCTTGCGCTCATCCTCGTTCATGATGCGCGCGGTTCGTTTCTTTACCGCGCCACGTACGCGTACGGCCGTCATCACCGAGAATGCAAGTGTGCCAGCAGCGAGAAACACCAGCAGCCCCATCAACATGGTGTTGCTGTCGTGAAGCATATTGCCGAATACGCTGAGGATCGTATCCATCGGTCAGATCCTGAAATTGACCATGCGGTACATGATGAAATTTCCGACGCCCATCCAGCATCCGGCCAGCGTGAGCGCGATTTTAGTCAGATCTTCGTGCCAAACGCCGGCGTAAAAGCTCGGCACCAGAAATTGAATAACAATGAACATACCGATCGGCAGCGACGACAGAATAAGTGCCGATGCGCGACCCTCCGCAGCCAATGCGCGAATCTTGCGGCGCATCTTGAAACGCTGTCGGATTACAGATGAAAGGTTTTCGAGAATTTCGCCGAGATTGCCGCCGGTCGAACGCTGAATTGCAACCGCAGTCACGAATAGAGGCAGGTCATCGGTGCCCACGCGGAAAAACAGATTGCGCATCGTGGTTTCGAGGTCAGAGCCGTACGTGAGCTCATCGGAGACGATGCCGAATTCGGTGCCAATCGGATCCTTCATTTCCTTCGCCACCATATTGATAGCGATTGGTACCGGATGTCCGGCGCGCAAAGACCGGACGATCATGTCGAGTCCATCAGGAAACTGAGCACTGAATTTTTTCTGTCGGCGGCGGCGTAAGATCCGCAGCACGAGCGGGGGCAACGCGGCGGCACAAAGCAGAGCGGCAAGAAACGCGTGAAACGTATTGCCTTCGAATGTCAAAGTGGCCGCAAACGCCGCTATCGCGACAACCGCAATGACGAGCATCAGCCGACCGAAACCGATGGTGAGGCCGGATTGCAACAGCAGCTTATTGAAATTGATGAGTGGCAATCGGTAGTCGCCGCCACCGGTCAACCCGCGCTCGCGCCGCAGCTGCACGAGCACACTTTCGCGGTCCGTCTTGACGTCCATCACCTTGAGGCGACGGTTGATATTCTTGCGATAGGACGCGTTGTTGTAGACGACCAGATAAATACCCTCAGCGAACATCGCCGCTGAAAGGCCGATCAACAGATAGAAAAGATAGATTGGATTGAAATCGAACATGGCCGTTCAGAGCGGCTGCGAGGGGTCGAAATAGTTGCCAGGAATTTTGATTCCCTGGTTGGCGAGATGCGAGAGGAAGCGCGGACGCACTCCGGTGGCCTGGTAATGTCCTTGCACGGTGCCGTCGGGTGCCGTGCCGGTGCGCACGTATTTGAAGATTTCCTGCATTTGAATGATGTCGCCTTCGAGTCCCGTGACTTCTGCAATCGAGGTGACTTTGCGCTTGCCGTCGGACTGACGCTGAAGCTGCACGATGAGCTGGATGGCGTTGGCGATCTGGCTGCGAATCGAGGCTACCGTCATCGGCAGGCCGGCCATGCCGATCATCTGCTCAAGGCGCGAAATCGCATCACGCGGCGTATTCGCATGGATCGTCGCCATCGAGCCTTCGTGACCTGTATTCATCGCCTGCAACATGTCGAAAGCTTCTTCGCCGCGGCACTCACCGAGGATGATGCGATCGGGCCGCATACGCAGTGCGTTCTTCACCAATTCGCGCTGGCGAATTTCGCCCTTACCTTCGATATTCGGAGGACGCGTCTCCATCCGGCCGACGTGCGGTTGCTGCAGTTGCAATTCGGCAGCATCTTCGATCGTAAGCAGACGCTCTTTTTCAGAAATAAATGCCGAAAGCGCGTTGAGCATCGTTGTCTTGCCCGAGCCGGTGCCTCCGGAAATGATGGTGGTGACGCGCGCTTTTACCGCAGCCGCCAGCACCTCGGCCATTGCCGGGCGCAGCGCGCCGACCTCGACCAGCTTCGTGATGTTGAAGGGTTTCTTGGAGAATTTACGGATTGAAACCAGCGGTCCATCGACACCAATCGGCCGTACCGCCACGTTGACACGCGATCCATCCTGCAAGCGGGCGTCGCAAAGCGGATGCGATTCATCGACTCGCCGGCCGACCGCAGAAACGATTTTATTGACGATGCGCAAAAGATGCTGCTCGTCCTTGAAACGCACTGACAACGGCTCAAGCACGCCGTGGCGTTCCACGTAGACACATTCATGTCCGTTAATCAGGATATCGTTGATGGTCGGATCCTTGAGCAGCGGCTCCAACGGGCCCAGGCCCGTCATCTCGTCGAGAATTTCCGAGACGAAGTCGCCCAATTCCTGAGTGTTCAGCGGGAGACGCTCGACCAGCACATATTGCGAAACCAGCTGTTGCACGTGCCGGCGGAGTTCTTCTTCCGGTACTTTGTCCAGCGCTGAAAGATTGATCTCCTCAATCAGCCGGCGGTGCAAGCGCACCTTGGCATCGAGCAGCTTGTCGGTGAGCGCCGCGCTGTCAGTCTGCTGTACAGACTGGGCTTGCTCCGCCGTTCCTTCCGGCAACACAGTCCATGACACACCTTCCAGCGCGGATGGCGATGGTTCTTCGGGCGTTGGCAAATCTGGCGTCGCGGCACGCCGGGCTGTGAAACGGCCGACCATTTTAGCGCACCATCGAGAGCTTGAGTTTCTTCAGGAGCGGCATGGATTGGCCATCCGCCGTCGTTTTGGTCCCCTGATCCAGCACCAGTTTCTTGAGTTCCGCAGTGATCTTGTTGCCCGGCTTGACTTCATCCAGAGGAATCCCGCGGTCGATCGCCTCGCGAACGAGAGCGTAGTCATTGGGAATTGCACTCAAGAAGGCGTCGCCAAGCGTTTGCGCGAGGTCCCCGCGGCGCAGCCCAGAGTCAAACATCCGCTGACTAAAGCGATTGACGATCACCCGTGGGTTCGGTCCGTCGCCAAGCCGTTCAGTAATCGCCGCCACCAAATTCTTGGCGTGACGAAGACCCGGCACAGTGGTTTCGCTGACGATGAACAGTTTGTTCGAACCAAGAAGCACACTATCGGTCCAGGAGAACCATGTGCGCGGCATGTCGAACACGACATATTCGAAATTGCTGGAAACGAGATCAAGCAACCGCGTTACCACGTCTGGGTCGAACGAGCGCATCTCGGCCGGCCGGTTGGGCGCGGCAATAACGGCGAGACCCGAGGCGTGATACGAGAGCATCACTTCCAGTAATTGCCGATCGAGGCGGTCGGGCCGCGGTTCGATTTCCGCCAGATTGAGGCGAGGCTCGAGATCGAGATAGTCGGCGACGGCACCGTGCTGGAAGTCGAGGTCGACCAGACACGTGGACGCCTTTGCGCGCGGACCGCCGCTGTTGAGCAGAATCATCGCGCTCTGAACCGCAAGCGTTGTGACGCCAGCCCCGCCTACGGCGGGCAGGAAAGTGTAGATCTTCGCTTCGGTCGGTTCCGCGCCACCACCGGGCCCCTTCGCAACGCGAGCGCATGCGCGTACCAGATCGATTGGTTCGACCGGCTTCACCAGAAAGTCGGCGACCCGCATTTGCAACAGCGTGCGTGCGACGTTTTCGTCAAACGCTTGTGTGACGGCGATGACCGGCGGCCAGGTGCCTACCCGCGTCATCAAGCGGGCAAGCGACGCCATTTCGTCGGCGCGCCCGGCGTCGAGATCGATCACTACGACGGTGGAGTCAGCAACCTCGAGCGTGTCGCCCTGCTCAGCTAGGCGGCCTGAAACAACAGTGAGCTCGATCGCAGACGATGCGCCAAAAGTTGTGCGCGCCAAATTCTCGAACGCAGCGTCGGCGGTAAGAACCACCACGTGTGTCCGGTTTGTGCTCGAGGTACGTCCAATGCGCATGGTGCGATCAAATTTCCGTTTATTTCACCGCTGCCGCGGGTGCGGTCACGGAAGGCCCGATTGGCGCTGCATTGCCTTGTCCACTTCCGCCCGAGTTCGTAGGCAGTTGACGTGCCAATGCCTCGCGGCGGTATGACGCGGTTGGTGCGGTAGCGCTCGACGGCGGTTTCCATCTTTTCACCATTGAAGGCGATGTTGCGGTTAGCGCTTGCAGGTGGCCACGGATCGACCATCTGCGTTATGGCGTTAGTTGCGACCGCGTTGCCGCCCGACAGCGCGACGGAGTCACGACGGTCGAGGTATTCCGAACAACCACCAAGCACGGCGAACAAGCCCGCAAGCGCGATGATGCGCACGGCGTTACTGAACGGCTGCATCGGATTCCCCCTTCGGCAAGTCGAGCATATGCCCCGTGAACGGACGGTCGCCGGCGACAGCGACACGGGCGGTGACGGGCGTAAGGGCGCGCGCTTGTTCACGCGTGACCTCAGTCTTTCCAAGCAAGAAGAAATCGACGTCATTCGGCGGCAACGTATCGTCCGTCGGCGCCCTGACTTCGTCGCCAGGCCGCGTCGGACGCACAAGATGCGGCGTGACGATGATGGCTAGGTCGGTTTCGTTCTTCTGATACGATTTGCTGGAGAACAGCGCACCAAGCACCGGCACACTGCCGAGCCATGGCAGTTGCTCGATCTGGTTCTTGTTGTCGTTTTGCAACAAGCCACCAATCACGAAGCTTTGGCCATCGCGCAATTCAACCGTCGTCGAGGCACGGCGCACGATCAGCGCCGGCACCGAGACGCCGGTGCTCACCGTAACCGTGTGAGTAGTGTCGATCTGGCTCACCTCCGGCTCGATCTTCATATTGATCAGGCCGCGACCAAGAACGGTCGGCGTAAACGCCAGGCCGACACCGTATTTCTTATAATCGACCGTGACCTGACCGAACGAGCCAGAGACCGGAATTGGATACTCACCGCCGGCCAGGAAGCTGGCGGTATCGCCGGACAGCGCAACCAAGTTGGGCTCGGCCAGACTGCGCGCGATGCCCTTCTGCTCAAGCGCATTGATCAATACGTCAGTGGTGACGCCGTTCGCGACCATGCGGCCGATGAGGAAGCCGAAGGGTGACGTGCCGGACAGAACGCCGGCGGCGACTTCACCGACCGGGATGCCGGTGCCGCTTGACGGCGACCCAATCGGCAGGTTCGCGGCCGGCTGCAGCGAGCCGATATTGGCAGTGCTGTGGCTGCCAAACCGGTTCCACTGGACGCCCAGCTCACGGCCGGCTGTGCGCGAGATCTCGATGAAACGGACCTCAAGCATGACCTGCTGTGGCGACATCACCGACACAGTATTGATGATCTCAGGTCCAAACTGGCGTGCGATGGTGACGGCCTTGTCGAGGGTGGCGGCATCGACAACTTCGCCGGACAACATAATGCGACCGTTGACGCTGGACGCCTGAAGTTGTGACCCCGGGAAGCGTCGTTTCAGCTCGTTAGTAAGCCGCGTAATGTCATAAGACACTTCCACGTCGAAAATGCCGATCAGCTTCTTGCCTTCTGTGTAGACCGATACCCGGGTGGTGCCGATCTTTTTGCCAAGGATCGACAACGCATGGTCGGTGAGCGGATTGACATCCGCGATCTCCGGATCACCCACGGTGATGTCGACAAAGCTGGTGTCTGTGCGTACATCCTCCGACTTTCCAATCGGCACTGTCACCATAACGGTGCGATTGTTGCCGGCGATCTGGATCGACCGCGACTGCGCATGCGCATCGCCAATCATCCCCAAGATCGAGGCGGCCAAAGCGATAGCCAGTGCGATCGCGAGATCGCGCAGCCAACCGCCACGCTTCGTGGTCCTGTCCGCAGAGCGCCAGCCAAAGCCGACGTTAGTTTCATTGTATTTGTTCACGACACACTCCCCACCCCTTAATTGATCCGAAGCCCGGGCTTACCAGGCCACTTGCCTCCGCTCCGTCGCAGCCGAGGCCCCATCACGTCCCTCGACTGGTACGGTGTAGTCCTGCTTGGACGACGCACGTGTCACCACCACAGTCGTGGTGGCGGCTTTGTCGCCGGCCGGTTCGTTAGTCCCCAAATCGCTGAGCGTGACTTTGCGCGTCCGCGTTTCGCCAGTTTCACCGGCCTTGCGCAGCAGCAGCGAGAGGCTGCCGACCGAAGACGAAAGCCACAATTTCTGCGCTTCGACGGTGTCGACTTCCAGCGTTACCGATTTCGCCACAGCGGCCTTGGCGCCGCGCTCGTCGGCGCTTTGGTCAACCGCGAGCACGCGTGTGTTTTGCAGCACGACTTGAGTCGTTGCCGATCCCTTTTCGAGCTGGCGCGTGAGGACAACGTCAACGTGGTCGCCCGGCAGCACGAAGCCACCGACACCCTCCACGTCGTTGACGCGAATTGTTACGGCCTTCATGCCCGGCTTGACGAGCGCGGACAGCGTCGCGCGCTGACCAGCGCCGGTAATCTTGAGTGCGAGCACAGGCTCGTTCGCTTCGATCGCGGCCAGAACGACGCGGCGGCCGCCCGACATGACGTCGCTAATTTTCGCAAAGGCGCCGCTCGGCAGCGAGTTCGGACGGCCACGGCACTTCCTGAAGCATGGGAGCGCTGAGCTCGGTACCGAAGCGCAACGGCTGTTTGGCGACGACAACTGTTTGAGACGCGATCTGTGTCTGTTTCGGCTCGTTATTATTCTTCGCGTGCAAACTGGCCTGGTTGTTGAGCCAGACCTGAGCGATGAACACGGCGAGCAGGCCGAAAACAACGGCAAACCCGATCATGACAATGGTACTGGCACGCACGGTAATAAGCCCCGTTTGACGCGACCGAACTCTTCTCCGGTCTGTTCCCTTGAACACTAGAGGCGAGGAAGTATTGAAGTACTAAAATCACTCTCGCAATTGTGCCTATGCTGAAGAGCCCATGAATTCGTAGCGTTTACGACCGGTATCCGGCCGGCGATAAACTTTAGAGTAACCTTGCGCGATATTAACAATACTGGATCGTATACTTGCGCGGCTGGTAAGAATCGATTCAGCTTGATGCCGCCGCCTGCGCTCACAAAGCCCTGTAATTACGGGCTCTTGCCCACGGGACTCGCGTCCCTTTGGCGTCGTTGGGATATCGTCAAGACTAAGACACGGTTACCGTAATACAGTCGCCAGCGTTGCTCGTGCGGCAGCGTTGCGGCAACATGCGAGAGCCTGTCGCCAGGACAACAAAGTCGCATCCGAAGACGATGCGCCACTACATTTTTTCCGGGAGAGATCGCCGATGTCTAAACCCCGCATTAGTTATGTCGACCCTTCGACGATTAAGGACCCTGCCATGATCGCCGAATTCGAACGCTGTGCGCGGGAAGGAACACCGCGTCCGGAAAGCCAGGCTGTGCGCGCTCATGTACCGGCGACGTTCTGGTCATTCGCCAATACCTGGCGCGACGTGTTCAAGAATGGCGTTGCCGACCACAAGATCAAAGAGCTCTGCCGCATCTACGTCTCGCGCTCGGTGCTATGCGAGTTCTGCGGAAATCAGCGCTCGATCAAGGCGGCGAAGTCCGGCCTCAAGGAAGACGACTATTCCGACTTGATCAATTTCGAAAGCTCGACGCGCTACGATGAACGGCAAAAGGCAGCTTTGGCCTATGCCGAGGCGATCACCTGGGACCTGCCATCGAACGACGAATTGTGGGATCGGCTGCACAAACACTTCAGCGAGCCGGAGCTGGTCGAGATCGGCTATTTCGTTGCCATTACCATGGGCCAGCAACGTTGGCTGCGCACGCTGAACATCGAGCATCACCAGATTCTCGCCGGCACTGACGGATCGATGGCGCCGGGCTTCGAGACTCTGGATGCGCTGCAGCGTTCAAAACAGGCCGAAGACTATTGGGCCAAGATCAACGCTAAACCCGCAAAACAGGCCGCAGAGTGACAAGTCAAACAACAATGTCCGCTATCCGTCCAGGCCCATCGTCGCAGGCCTCCAAAAGTGAGCCCCGCATCCGCGTCAGAGGCCTGGGAAAGTATTACGGCGCGCTCGAGGTATTCCGCAACATCGACTTCGACGTCGGCGAACGCGAGATTGTCGCGATTGTCGGCCCGTCCGGCTGCGGTAAGACCACGCTGTTGCGCTGTATCGACGGCCTCTTGCCACATGATGCCGGTGAGATCTGGGTCGGTGCCGAGCGCGTCACAGAGCCGATTGCCGGCGTCGCAATGGTGTTCCAGCATTTCGGACTGTTTCCCTGGAAGACCGTGTTCGAGAACGTCGCGTATGGTTTGCGCATGGCCGGCGCGCCGAAGGCGGAAATCGAGCGCAAGGTACCTGACTTTATTAAGCTGGTCGGACTCAGCGGATTCGAGACTGCATTTCCTTATCAAATGTCCGGTGGAATGCAGCAACGCTGCGGTCTTGCCCGCGCGCTCGCGGTCGAGCCGAACGTATTGCTGATGGACGAACCGTTTGCCGCAGTCGATGCGCAGACACGCGAGATCTTACAATTCGAACTTCTGCGTATCTGGGAGCAGCGGCCGACCGCGATGGTATTCGTCACGCACTCGATCGAGGAAGCGGTGCTGCTCGGGCATCGGGTCATCGTGCTCAAGGGGCGGCCTTCGAGCATCCACGAAACTATCACCATCGATCTCCCGCAGCCGCGCACCCGGGAAACACTGCGCGAACCGCGCTTTGCCGAACTGCGTGAAAGGGTGTGGGGCACGCTGATGCGTGAAGCCCGTGAGGCCGAGTTTCAACTTGAACGCTGAATAAAAAACGAAGCTTAAATGGAGGATTCAATGTTTCGCAAAACCATCACAGGAATGGCCAGTGGTGTGCTGCTGGCAGTGGCGCTGGCTGGGGCCCATCCAGCTGCAGCGCAAGGCAAGAAAACGGTCATTGCGATACCGGGCGTTCCGCCGATCTATTCGGTGACAATTGCCTTTGTCGCTGAAAAGCAGGGGTTCTTTAAAAAGTACGGTGCAAACGTCGAAATCAAGCCGTTCGACAATGGCACCGCCGCCGCGCGCGCGGTGGTCGCGGGCGACATTGACATGGCGTGGTCGCCCACGCCGCCGGTGATCGTGCAGGTGTCCAATGCCGACGTGCCGCTGGTGGCTGTCTATGGAATGCCCAATCCCGATTGGGTGATCGGCACCACCGACGAAGGCAAGACTTGCAAGGATCTCGTCGGTCAGGACGTCGGCGTCAATTCGATCAATGGCGCACGCTCGGTCGCATTACGTTCGATGCTTACCGGCTGTCCGGGCGTGAAGATCGAAGACACAAAGCAAATTGCACTCGGCTCTACCCCGGGCCCGGCGCTGCTCGCCGGCCGGCTTCATTACGCTGTGCTGCATCTCGATGACCTTTCCGAGATCGAGCATCAGGGCAAAAAACTCAATATCCTGCTGGCGATGAAAAATACCAATCCAACCAGCCACTATCTGGCTCTGGTGGTGCGCAAGGACAACCTCGCGAAAAACCGCGATGCCATCGTACGCGCGGTCGCGGGCATGATCGAAGCCGCAAAGTTCATGCAGGACCCGAAGAACGCTGACGTGGTCGCGGATGCGGCTGCCG
This sequence comes from uncultured Alphaproteobacteria bacterium, assembly GCA_963810585.1. Lineage (GTDB taxonomy): Bacteria > Pseudomonadota > Alphaproteobacteria > Rhizobiales > Xanthobacteraceae > Pseudolabrys. Next base: position 1,666,605 of record CAWENV010000001.1, on the reverse strand, counting down.
TCACCGGCCACAACAAGGAAGTAAACAAGGCCGCACTGAGTGCCTTCCTCGGCATCGACTTCTGGGCGGCAAAGGACGACGGCCTGCCGCAGAAGAAGATCGAGGCGGTCTCCGCGTTGATGAAGAAGATCGGTTCAATCATGCCGGACAAGGAACCCGTGACGTACGACAAATTCGTCGACGCCAGCGTCTGGAAAGACGCCAACGCGATGGTGAAGTAGGCGCGAACTGCCGTCCCCCACAAAAAGCGGGGGACCCAGTAACCACGGACATTCGTTATAAAGAAGCAGCGCAGGGGTTACTGGATCACCCGCCTTCGCGGATGATGACAGCCGAGTAGGTGAATCTTCGTGCTCAATACCGCAATCCGCCGTTACACGCCGGTTTTCCTCAGCATCTTCGTGGGGCTCGCGCTCTGGGAGATCGCCGGGCGTATGACCAGCAAGGCCTTCATGGTTCCGTTTTCGGAGACGCTGGTACGGCTCTGGCAGTTGATCACGCGCGGCGCCTTCATATCGCAACTCCTCGATTCGACGCAGCTCTTCCTCACCGGCTTCGTGCTGGCGCTGCTTGTCGGTGCACCACTCGGCTTGCTGCTTGCGCGCGTGCGCGTGTTGAGAATCGGCATCGAGCCTTACCTGATGATCCTCTACGCCACGCCGATGGTGGCATTGATCCCATTCATTCTCTCGATGATGGGCTTCGGCTTCGCGCCGAAGGTGCTGGTGGTGTTCCTATTCTCTGTATTTCCCGTGCTCTACAACACGGTAGAAGGCGCGCGCAGCATCAAGCCTGAGTTGATCGAGGTAGCGAGATCTTATCGCTCGAGCGAATGGTCATTATGGCGCGAGGTGATGCTGCCCTACACCCTGCCCTACATGATGACCGGCGTGCGCCAGGCAATCGGCCGTGCGCTCGTCGGCATGATCGCGGCGGAGTTCTTTCTCTCGTCGACCGGCCTCGGCCAGCTCATCATGGGGGCCTCGCAGGATTTTGACACTGCAGGCGTGTTCGCATCCATTCTGGTGATCGGTGTCATCGGTGTCGGCCTGACGCGGCTTGGCTTGAAGATCGAGCAGCACTTCGCGCGGTGGAGACAATAGCGATGGCTGAAACCACCATCGGCTCCGCTTCGGTTCCCGATACACCGGACCGCCTTGCTGCACTGCTGAACGGCAGTTTCTGGCCTCGTTTCCTGACCGGGGCCGTGATCCTGCTGGTGTGGGAGTTCGTGGTGCGCGCGACCGCGCCGGCTTACGTTGCCAAGCCGAGTACCGTGGTGCTCGCAATTCCGCGCGTCCTCACCGATCCCGCATTCCTGCAGGCATTTGGCGCAACCCTTGGCGCGGTCGTGGAAGGATTGGCGATCACAATCGTCGCCGGCACCGCCATTGGCTTGCTGATGGGACGGAGCACCATCATTGACCGGGCGATGCGTGTCTACATCAATGGCTTTAACGCCATGCCGATGATCATCGTGCTGCCGCTGTTCTCGCTGTGGTTTGGTTATTCAGGCGCGGCGCGCATCGCCACGATTATCTTCGCAGCGATCTTCGCCATTACGATGAACGTCGCCGACGGCGCGCGCGCCGTTCCGCGCGAATATCTGGAAGTAGCCAACTCGTTCCGCTCCGGCCGCATGCGCATGCTCACCGATATCGTGTTGCCGGCATCGATGCCTTATCTGCTCGCCGGATTCCGGCTCGCCGCCGGCCGCGCGTTGATCGGCGCGGTCGTGGCGGAATTCTTCCTCTCGGTCGGTGGCCTCGGCTACTACATCCTCTATAATTCTCGCTCCTATCACCACAACGAGGCCTTCGTAGGCGTATTGCTTCTCGCCGCCTTTGGCGTCGGCTTCGAACTGCTGGTTGTCTGGGCCACAACACGCTTCATGCCGTGGTATCGCCGCGACGAAAAGGCGAACTAACGCGCCTCTTCAAGTCCCATCACAAGGAAGTCCCGCATGTCATCTGACCCCTTGCTCAAGGCCGCAATCGCACATTGGGGTCCCCGCTTCGTTGCCAACGGCGTCGTGCTGACCGACTTCGAGGAGGTCACTGGTTCTATTTCCTCTTACAACGACTGGTGCAGCGCCTGGTCGGCGCGCGCGGCGCATCACGAGCAGCTCGGACGAGAGGCCCTGGCAAAGCAACATTGGCTCACTGCCGGCGAATGTCTGCAGCGCGCCGGTGTCTACTATCATTTCGCTTCGTTCCTGTTCGTACATGACCAAGCTCAGATGAAAGCCGCACATAAGAAGCAGATCGAGTGCCGGCAGGCAGCGCTGCCGCATCTGCGGCCGCCCGGCGAACGTGTCGAAATTCCATATCAGGGCAAGACGCTGGCCGGAATCTTGCGCAAGCCAGCCGGCATCGATCGGCCACCAGTGGTCGTGATGGCGGTCGGGCTCGACTCGACCAAAGAAGAGGGCGATGCCTACGAAGCACCGTTCCTTGCCCGCGGCATCGCGACGCTCATTTTCGAAGGGCCGGGCCAGGGCGAAGCGCAATATGACTTCGCCATTCGCGGCGACTACGAAGTACCAGTGAAGGCCGTTATCGATTTTGTCGAAAAGCGCGGCGATCTCGATGCGAAACGCCTTGGCATGTGGGGCGTAAGTCTGGGGGGCTACTATGCCCCGCGAGCGGCGGCGTTCGACAAGCGCATCAAAGCCTGCATCGCGTTGGGCGGCCCCTTTAACTGGGGCGCGGCCTGGGACGGCCTGCCGGAACTCACACGCGAAGCCTTCCGCGTGCGAAGTCGCTGCAAGACACAGGACGAGGCGCGCAAAAATGCCGACACGCTATCGCTCGAAGGCGTAGCGCAAAATATCACCTGCCCGCTCTTCATCGTGAACGGGCGCCTCGACCGCATCGTGCCGGCCAAGGATGCCGAGCGTCTGGCGCGTGAAGCTAAAGGGCCCGTCGAGCTGATGATGATCGAGGATGGCAATCACATTGCAACCAACCGCGCCTACCGCTGGCGTTCGCAAAGCGCCGACTGGATGCGCGAGCAACTCAAATAATATGGAAGCCACGCGGCATCGCATGCATCCGCTCAACGCCGGTATTCGTGATCAACATCATCTCGCCAGCCTGCACACCGGCTTTTCCATCACGCGTGACAACGTTCGGCTGAATGACCACGGTCTGTCCCGCGCGGAATGGCTCCTGCGGCACAGGGCCGGCAGGGCGGCTCTTGCAGCCGAGGATCGGCGGCAGATAGCCGCCGCCGTAGCCATGCAGGAGATCGTCGATAATGGTGAAGCCAGCATCCTCGATCACGCTTGAGGCCTCGATGATTTGAGCGGGCGTAGCGCCCGCCTTGAGCACCGCTGCTATCGCATCGAAGGCTGCGTCCGCCGCCGTGTGCAACTCGCGATAAAGCTTGTTCGGCTCGCCGAGCGCAAAACTGCGCAACACCTGCCCTGGATGGTCCCAAAATGCGGCGCTGATCTCGGCTACCACCACGTCACCGGCCTGAACGCGTCGCATGCGGGGGAACTGACGAGGTACAGCCAAGATCCGGCGAATTCATCGACGTGACACCAATATAGTGGATAACATTGGTCGCGCCCTGCGAAACGTAAGCGCGCTCGACCAGCGCGCCGAGTTCGCGTTCGTTCAGACCGGACTTCAATCCATCACGCAGCGCCATCATGCCGAGATCGCTGAAGGTCGCGCCGATGCGCAGCCAGTCCAGCTCCTCCGCCGACTTCACCTGCCGCAAACGAATATAGTCGCGATTGAGACTCTTCAGTTTTCCAAATTTAGCCGAAAGCGCCGTGTGTTGCTCGGCGCTGACCGGACCGATTGTCGCGACCCGATCGTGGCGCGCACCGCGCCGCTCCAGCACCTTGATCGCTGCAGCGATCGAAGACTCGCCACCCCACGTCACGTCGGCTTTGTCGGCAAGGATCTGCGCTTGCGGCGCGTGATTGACATACTGCACAAACAACGCATCGCGCTGGCCCGGCGCCAGCACGCCGACAGCCTCGGCGGTCACCGGCCACTGCGTCAGCCACTGCACCACCGAACCGAAACGATTGGCGCCGCAGAACACGAGATGATCGCACTCGGCCGCGGCCAGCAAGGTTTCAATGGCCGCGCGCCGACGCGCCATTTCCGCATCAGAGAAACGCGGATACTCGGCTTCGACGATGCGCGCGAAATGGGGTGGAAACGTCACGTCGCTTTCTTTGGCAGAGCCACGATCATATCGAGTTCGACGCGGGCGCCCGGCGACGACAGCTGATTGATGCACACCGTGGTGCTCGCCGGCCGCCAGTCGCCGAAATATTTGCCCATGGTCGCGTGCATTGCGTCGGCGTCGCGGAAATCGGTGAGATACTTCGTGACCTTCACCACGTCGCGCCAGCTGGCGCCCGTTTCATCGAGGATCGACTTGATCGCGTCCATCGCACGCCTGGTCTGCTCTTCGATCGAGTGCGGGTGTACGTGCTCGGCGTCGACATGCGGGTGCTTGTGATAGAGCGGCGACGGGGTCGCACCGGACAAAAACATCAAGTCACAGGCGCCAACGATACGCACCGCGGGGGCGTAAGGCATCGTATGCGCTTCCTCCGGCTTCGGATGCACGGGCTCGAGCCGGAAGCTCTGCTGCGGCTTGGTCATGACAGTCATGGCGGGCCTCCCATCGGCAGACAAATTTGCGCCATTTGGGACCGAAATGCCTCACGACGCAACCGGTACGCTTGGCCGTATCGCGTGTTGATCCTCACGCCGGAAACGCTAACGTGCGGCCGACAGGAGAGACCGAATGCCCTCGACGATCCTCGATTCTGCGGTGTTCCGCGACATATTCACCACCGAAGCAATGCGGAATGTGTTCTCGGACGAAAACCGCGTGCAGAAATATCTCGACTTCGAAGCGGCGCTTGCGCGCGCACAAGCCAAGCTCGGCATTATCCCGAAGGAAGCCGCTGTGGAAATCGTCCGTCATTGCTCGGCCGACAAGATCGACATGGCGAAACTGAAAGAAGCCACCGAGAGGATCGGCTACCCGGTACTGCCTGTGGTCCAGCAGCTCGTGAACCTTTGCAAAGACGGCCTCGGCGAATGGTCACACTGGGGCGCCACCACCCAGGACATCACCGACACCGCCACGATTATGCAAATCCGCGAGGCGTTTGCCATCATCGAGAAGGACATCGATGGCATCAGCGATGGACTGGCCGCATTGGCCAAGAAATACCGCGACACACCGATGGCCGGGCGCAGCAACCTCCAGCAGGCTGTGCCAATTACATTCGGCTACAAGATGGCGACCATGCTTGCCGCCTTCGAACGCCACAAGCAGCGCCTGAAGGAAATCAAACCACGCGTGCTGGTGGGTGAATTCGGCGGCGCCGCCGGCACGCTGTCCTCTCTCGGCAAGGACGGTCTCAAAGTTCAAGAAGAACTGATGAAGGAGCTCAAGCTCGGCCAGCCGGAGATTTCCTGGCACACCGTGCGCGACCGCATTGCCGAGGTCGGCTGCTTCCTGGGCCTGGTCACCGGAAGCTGCGGCAAGATCGCATTCGACGTGAAGCTGCTGATGCAGACAGAGGTCGAAGAAGTCTACGAACCATTCCACGCTGGCCGCGGTTCGTCCTCAACGATGCCGCAGAAACGCAACCCGATTTCTTCCGTCTACATCACCGCTCAGACCGCCATGGTGCGCCAATTGGTAGCGGCACTGCTCGAAGCGCAAATCGAGGACCACGAGCGCGCAACCGGGCCGTGGGAAATCGAATGGATCGCGCTGCCGGAAATCTTCATGCTTTCGGCCGGCGCACTGGCGCAAACGCGGTTCCTGGTCGAAGGCCTGCAAGTCAATGAAAAGAAGATGCGCGAGAATCTCGACATCACCAAAGGGCTGATCATGTCCGAGGCGGTGATGATGGGACTTGGGGCGGAGCTTGGCCGCAACAAGGCCCACGACCTCGTCTACGACATTTGCCGCGAGGTCGTGAAAACCGGACGCCCGCTGATCGATCTCCTTGCCGAGGATAAGGAAATCAGCAAATACGCCGACCGCAAGAAACTGGAAAAACTGGTCGATCCGGCAAACTATCTTGGCGTTGCCGGCGAAATGGTCGACCGCGTTTTGAAAATGCGGAAGTAGCCCTACTCCGCCTTCGGCATTGTCTTCCAAATTACCAATGCTACGCCGAGTGTGGTGACGCCGATGAGTGTAAATAGCGCCGGCACCGTCGCTCCATATTTCTGCATGATCGCCACCATGACCGTCGCGCCAGTCATGAATGCCGCGTTGAGCACATTGACCGCGGCGATGGTGCGCGCGCGGTAAGCCGCGCCGCTCCAAGCCTGTACTGCTGCAAAAGCCGGCACAATGTACAGCCCCCCGGCGATCGCAAGCCCGCATAAATCGAGGGCTGCGCGAATACCGAGAGCCGAGGAAAATACGTCGGCCGGACCCTGCGATAATAACGCAGGTGTTGCGCCAAACGTGGCAATGCCAAGATCAAGCGCAAACCCACCGAGCAGCACAGCGCCCACCAGCGTCGTCTTGAGAACGATACGTCCACGCGCGATGACCGCGGCCAGGCCCGATCCGGCACCGACCGCAATCGAGAACACCGCGAGATAAAGCGATGACGGTATCCTCGTTTCCGCCGATCAGTGTCTTGATCAGTGGCGGCAACAACGCGAGTACCACGATGCCAACCAGCCAGAACCAGCTGGTTACCATCGCGCCCCACCACAGCCGCTGATCGGTATGCAAGTGACGGATCAACGCGGTGGTTGATGCGGCGATATTGAAAGCGACTTTCAAAGTCGGCGCGCCTTCGCCGGTCGCCGGAATCAGCAGCGCCGATACCCAGCATGAGGCCGCGAAGACCATGATCAGCACGGCGAACAGCGCTACCTCGCCATGGGCGCGCGAGGCGATGCCCCCGGCAATCGTGCCCAGAAGAATGGCGACAAAAGTAGCGCCTTCCACCAGCGCGTTACCCGTGGGCAATTCCTCTCGCCGCAGATGATCTGGTAGAATTCCATACTTGATCGGGCCAAACAGTGCGGCGAGCACGCCGAACCCGAATAATGCCACGAACAGAACCGGCAGCGACGACCGCACGTAGCCAACAGCGGCAATCGCCGCGACAAAGATTTCTATGAATTTCAGTCGCTTCGCGACCCGCGCTTTGTCGTAGCGATCGGCGAGTTCACCGCCGAGCGCCGACAAAAAGAAATAAGGCGCGATGAATACCGCGCTCGCGAAGGTGATCAGCGCTTCGGAAGCGTGCGTCCCTGCCTGGAAAAGGATGACAAAGACCAGCGCGGTCTTGAGAAAATTATCGTTGAATGCCGCGAAAAACTGGCACCAAAACAGCGGTGCGAAACGCCTCGACAGTAGCAGGGGCTGTGACATGCCGTCACATTATTACAAACTTCTTCGCCGGTTGCTCTGGCGGCAAGCCTAAAAAAATAGGCGGCCTTGCCGGCCGCCGCGCTGAATCTGAGCGTCACTTCTCCCTGATCAGGAGCGAACATTCTCCTCGCGGGATTCCAGAGCCATTGCTCCGGCAGCGAAACAAAGCGAGATGCCGATGACGATCGTAAACAGCGTGGTCCACATGGCAGCCTCCTTCTCCATTCGCGCAATGACCGGCGCAGGGAGTCCGGCCCACTAAACGCGCGAAGCTTGCGGTGGTTCCCAAAATAATGGGGTCTAGCTGCCAAAGTGGATTGAAGCCCGTAAATCGGCCAGAAGTATGCGCAAATCGAGCTCCCGGAACTCCAGAAAAATCCTCCGCAACCAGCGTTGGATCGCAATATGGGCGTCTACCGGGATATCCACCGCGTCACCCATATTCGAATTTGCGAATGAGAATGGCGGCTTTTCGATATATTTTCGTAAACCTGGCGCGAGTACTGGCAGATGCACGATCAACGGTCCGCCGCTGGCGAGCGGATATTTGTCGCGATGCTGCGCAGGTCCCAACAGTTCGTTGTGTACCGGCGCCAGTGTCGCTCGCTCGAATTGGTCGCGCAAATTCGGTAAGCGTCGACCGACGTCTGATCAGGCGTCACTGTAAACAAGATAGCAACCGCCACCGCGCGCCGCCGCGCTTCCTCGACAAACCCGATCTGGTGGGCCACTGAAAAAAACGATTCGAACGATGCGTGGCCGAGGTCGACGACCTTGGTCGTGTCTTCATCTGCGATCAGACGATCGAACAGCGCCATTTGGCCGTTGATGTCGCGAACGGTCGCAGTCGTAACTTGTTCGGGCAGAAATTGCGCCAGCGTGCCTTCGCCGGAATTGAGATCGAATGCCGCAACCGGGCGGCCTTCATTCCGGATGGAAGTCAGTAAGCAGCCGCGCGAGCAGTGTTTTGCCGACGCGTGGACGCGGCGATGCGACAATGGTGATGGAGCTGCGGAATGACATCACCTGACCGGACGCCGCCCGCTCAAACGGCGCACTTGAATGAAACGGCTATCCAGCGACCTGACGGACGTTGCTTTCCACCTTCGGCGAGACCAGATCGACCAGTTTAACCCGGTCGAATTCGCCCCACACATTGCCGAGCCAGTGGCGGACATAGCCGCGCAGAACGAATGAATTGTTGGCCGCCTCGCCCTTTGCGCCCTTGTTGCCGACAAACGAAACGAACGGAACGCTGGCTACTTCGACCTGCTCGTAAGCCATCTCGTTGAGTTTGGGGATGGTGATCTCTTCGGCGCCCTTGATCTTTTTGAAATACGAATTGTATGTCGCCGGATCCCATTCGAAGAACGTGGTGTTGTTGATGAAATTCTTCACCAGGAAGTAGTTGGCGTCACCAACGGTGCGCGCGGTTTCAGCGATCTCCTCGAGGGAAGCAATCGAGGGACCGAGGATATGAAACACAGCGAACGTGATTTGTCCCTTCTTGGCCAACTCGAGAAAGCCGATATCGCTCAATGCCCGTAGCGTTGACGATAGCAAGCCGGCGCGAACGTCAATCACCGTCACTTTGGCTTCGGCACTACCGAGTGTGTCGAAGATTTTCATCTGATCGGAGACCTGGGTTACGTCGACGACCTCCGTCAGCTCGGGATGAAAGCGCTTGAGCGTGCCGCGCGGCGCCTCGGTATCGAAGGCACGGGTCGGCGTTTGATGGGCGCCGAAATAGTCGATCAAGGTCCGGGCGACGGTCGTCTTACCGACGCCCCCTTTATCCGCGCCGACGAGAATCACAGCTGGTCTGGCCATAGGACTACTCTACAGAACGAAGTGACTGATCCGATTACTCAATATCTTACGTTATCGGTGCGGGACAATGACAGGCTTTAATTCGGCGAGTCAGATGCTGAGCCCGTTCCGGCCTCGTCTCTCGATCATAAATAACACCGCAATTTCAAGCAATTGGACCAAAGCCAAGCCCTTTGCCGCTTAACCTTGCGCGAGAGAATTGTGACGAGTGCGACGACGAACCAAGTCGGTGCCGGCGGAGGGATTTGAACCCCCGACCACCCGCTTACGAAGCGGATGCTCTACCGCTGAGCTACGCCGGCTGAAACCGCGCAACTGATATCGGCGCGGGCCTTGGTTGGCAAGCAATACAGCCTTTTCTGTTTTGCCGCGCCTAGCGGAACAATTGGCGGAAGCGCTGCCAGGCGTCGCCTGCCGGCGGCACTGTGGGTTCGGGCACCGGATCATGATCGAGCGCCTGATCCAGGCCCGGATCGTCCGGCGCGTGCACCAAAGGAATGACGGGCTCGACCGGCTTGGCTCTGGCGGTCGCCTTCGATTTCAACGTCTTGCGCGATTTCTCCGCCGGCGGCCCGGGTTTCGTTTCCGGCGCAGCCAGCGAAGCCGGTTCGGCAATCGAGGGTGCGATCTCAATGACTGGCCGGCTGACGCCGATTTCAGCCAGCGGTACTTTCCATTCGAAACCGTCAAGCCTTCCATTGGGTGATACCGGCAACCAGCGCTCGGATACCACACCGTCGGCGGTCCAGACCGGATCCCCGGAAGCACGCATTGCGCGCGTCATCCATTCGCGCACGCGGCCTTCATCGCCGTGCTCGGTTTCCTCGATTTCCGCCATCAAGGTAGCGACACGACGGGTCGGGCTCGTCAGATAGGGCGCGAGCGCAGTGCGGGCCATCGAGAAATCTCGGGCATCAAGCGCCGCGCGCGCCACCGCCAAAGCGCCTTCAAGCTGGCCCGGAACTTTTTCGGCAAGCTTCTGCATGCGCGCAAGGCGTTCGCGCGCACTGTCACCGAGACGAAGGTTCGCATAACTTTCCGCAATATCGGGGTGCGGATTGATCGTCCAGGCGGCTTCCAGAATTTTGCGCGCTTTGCGTGGCTCACCCGATTCAGAAAGCCGTCTTCCAGCCAGCGCCGCTGCCGGCACCAGATCAGGCGCAAGCTTGACCGATTCGAGCACCAGCGCGCGCGAGGTATCGCGGTCGATGTCCTCGAGCGCTTGCGCGCGGGCTGCGAGCAGCACCGCACGCTTGCGGCGATAATCTGGTTTCTCCAATGCGCCCTTCATGTGATCGAGCGCCTCGAGCGCACCCGCCCAGTCGGCGGCGGCGCAACGATAATCGAGTACCGCTTGTCCGGCCCAGGCCACTGCAGGCCGTACCTTGGCGGCTTCTTCGGCCACAAGCCGCGCAGCATCAGGATCGTTGCGGCGATGCGCCTCGATGTAGAGACCGCGCAACCCCAGCAATCTCGTATCATCACGCTCGCTCATTTCACGGAACGCGCGCTCCGCGGTGCTCCGATCACCGGCCATCTGCGCCGATTGCGCCGTCAGCAGCAGCGCGAGCGGATCGCCGGGCGACAAGCGCGCCGCTTCGTCGGCGGATTTGCGCGCGACGCGCAGATCCCCGGCGCCGATGGCGATCAAGCCGCGGCTGATCGCAAGGTATCCTTTGGCCGCCCGCCGGTGGCTAAAAAACAACGATACGTGTTCGGGCGAATGCAGGATAGCGCTCACAATCCACCACAGGAATACGGCAACGAGCACGAGCGCAGCGATGGCGAAGGCCGCCACCATTATCGAGGTTTCGATGCGATAGCCCATCCATGCGATCGAGACTTCGCCCGGCCGATCGGCAATCCAGGCGACACCCGTGGCGGCCACCGCGACCGAAGCCAGAAAAAGAATGATCCGGGTCATCCCGCCCTCACCGCTTGCCAAGCGCGTGTGCGGTTTCGCTCGCAAACTGACGCGCGGCGGCAAGCGCAGCCTGCCGCGCCTGGGCTTTTCAGATCCAATCCTGCGCCGGTGCACGCGTGGCAGCATCGAGCTTGCCAAGATCAACAGTGCGTCATCGATGGCGGCGTGCGCGGCTTCGATTTCGACACGTGCGAGCACTGCGGACGCATCGTCGCCTGGCGGCGCATCCACCGGACGGATACGCACGAGCTTGCTGGCATTGGCCTCAAGCCGTTCCAGGAAACCGCCAGCTGATGCCTGTGCGCCGGAAGCTTTCAAAATAGCCGGAATCAATGCGCGCAGTTCCTGCGCCAGCACCGCCGGACTCGGCACGCCGTTCGCGGCAAATGGCAGGAGCGGCGCCAAGGTCTTCTCGTCTGCGCCGAGAGATTTCACTTCGTCGAGTTCGGCGGTGAACGGTGCCCCGCTTGCAGCCGCATCACGAAGCGCCGCCGCGCTTAACGCCAGCCTTGCTGCGTTGTCTGCCGGGGCAGTCTTGACCGCCTGTTCGAGCCCCGTGAGGCGTTTTTGCACGGTAGCGACATCGGCGGCAGACAGACCGGCCGATGAATTCTTGCTGAGATCCTGCACGCTATTGCGTAATTCCGTCGACCGCTTTTTCAGCGGCCTCCGCGCGTGCGCGCGCGTCCGCGGTATTTTCGGCAACTTCGTTGCTGCGTTTGTTCAGCGCGGCCAGTGCGATACCAAGCGACTTCATCGCGTTATCGGCGGCAGAAAGCCGCTCAGACACTGCTGGATCGCTCGCCGGCGTTTTGGTGATTGCCGCCTCGAGTTTTGCTATGCGCGCGTTCAGTGCGGCGACCGACGCCGGATCCGCGCTGGTTGATGTGGTGTAACGGCCGGGCACCAGGCCGGCGAGCCAAAGTGCGAACAACGCGGCCGTCATGATCGCCGCCCCCGCAAATCCCGCGAAGAGTGTCTGCAGAGGGGGCCAAGTCCGTCGTGTCCGGAATGTCCCATTGTTCCCGTCTGCGGGTTCGGTTTCGCGAGCGGCTTCGGGCTGCTCCTGTACAGGATCAGGTGTCACAGGCGGTTCGGCGGCCGCAGGCATTTCAGTCGCCTCCAGGTCGATGGTCGGTGCCGGACGCTTGCGGCGCGCGTGGTCGGCAGGATCCGGCGTTGTGCGCTTATCGGCCATGCGCGTTTCCTTCGAATCGGCTCAACCCCGCAAGCAGGAAATAACGCAAATGGCGCGGGCGCGCCAATAATCAAGCCGGCGCCGTCTGCAAAAGCTCAATCAGCGCGGCCTCTTCGGGCCGGGCGGCGATGGCGATACGGCCAGCACCAGCCCCCGAGAGCGGCTCGGCGACCTGCTCCGACAGGCAAAAATGCCGCACGGCGAGCGCCTGGCCGACGATGCCCTTTTGTTTGGCGCCGGCCAGGTAATTGTCGGCGCTGCGCCGGGAAAAATGCATTACGGCATCGGTCTCGCCGGCTTTAAGAGCCTCGATCAGCGCCGGAGGAAATGGCACGGTGGCCGCGCGGTAGACGACGCGCATCTCGGCCGCGATGCCGCGCGCGAAAATTCGCCGAGCAGATCGGCGGCGCGGTCCTCCCCCGCAAGATATATCAGGGGGCTTTCGCGTCGGCACGCCGTGCAACAAGTGTACGCACAAGATCGCGCACGTCGCCCCCGGCCGACGTGACATTCGCAAAGCCAGCCTGTCGCGCGGCTTCGGCGGTACGCTGGCCGACAGCAAACAGCGGCAACTTGACCAGAGTATTGCGCGCGGAATTTTCAGCGATCGCAACCGGCGCATTGGCGCTGGTGACGATGACCGCGCCCCAATTACCTGCAAGATCGGCAGCAATTGGCTCGACCCGCATCAGCGGCGCCACCAAGCACCTCATGTCCGCGCGCACGCAACGCAGTGGCGGTGCGTTCACCATCAGATTTGCGGGCGGGTTACGACGACGCGCATGATCATCTATCCTTGCGCGTGATCCTATCTGAAAATCGGTTCGTAAATTTCGGATTCATACGCTAATCGAAAAAACCTGGACCGGCGCGATGTTTAAGCTCACGGCCAGCGCCGGCACCGATAGTAACCGCATCGCTGCGCGTGCCGGTGCTTGTGATGTCGTGCGCGGCGCTGCCGTCAGGCCGCGCAATCAATCCGCGAAATTGCACGCGTCTCGCCGGAAATTGTCGCGTGGCCCGCAATCGGGGTCGTGCAGGATCCGTCAAGCGCGGCGAGAAATGCTCGCTCGCAGGCAATCGCCCTTGACGTTTCGTCGTGATCGATGCGCGCGAGGATTTCGCATACGCGCGTACTGTCCTCGCGCACCTCAATGCCGATAGCGCCCTGCCCGACCGCCGGCAGAACTTCATCCGCGCTCATGATGTTGGTCGCGTGCGCGACAAGCCCGAGTCGTTTCAGTCCGGCAAGCGCGAGCAGCGTTGCATCGATTTCGCCGTCGTCGAGCTTGCGTAAGCGCGTTTCCACATTTCCGCGCAACGGCATTATATTCAGGTCCGGCCGCGCACGTTTGGCGATCGCCTGCCGTCTCGGCGACGTGGTGCCGAGGGTCGCACCGCGTGGTAACTGTGCGAGCGAAGGCGCCTTGCGGCTGATGAACACATCGCGGGGATCCTCACGCTCAAGACAAGCCGCCAGTATCAGACCGTGCGGCAACACCGTGGGCATATCTTTTGCAGAATGCACCGCGAGATCGATGCGTCCATCCAGCAGGGCCTCTTCTATTTCCTTCGTGAACAGGCCTTTGCCACCTTCTTCCGCTAGTGGGCGGTCCTGGATCGCGTCGCCAGTGGTACGAATGACAATAAGCTCAATCGTGCCCTCATCTGCCCCGAGCGTCGCCGCCAGCCGCGAACGCACAGTCCGCGCCTGCACCAATGCAAGCGGGCTTCCGCGCGTACCGATGCGCAAGGAGGCTGTGGATTGCGTCATATGACCCCGCGATGCTAGGCCGAGCCGGTCGGCCACGCCGTCAGGACTAGCTATTATTTGAGCTGCCGTCACCTCGCCCCCTCGTGGGCGCTGGGCTTAAATGAGGGATCATGATCGTCCTCGGCATCGAGACCACCTGCGACGAGACCGCGGCAGCGGTGGTCGAACGTTTCGAGGATGGTCGCGGAAAAATCCTATCCAATGTCGTCCTATCGCAAGTAAGCGAGCATGCTGCGTACGGTGGTGTGGTGCCGGAAATCGCCGCACGCGCTCACGTAGAAGCGCTCGATGTGATTATCGCCAACGCGATGAGAGAGGCGGCTTACGATTTTGATGGGATCGACGGCGTTGCCGCCGCCGCGGGGCCAGGGCTCATCGGCGGTGTGATTGTCGGTCTCACGACCGCCAAGGCGATTGCGCTCGTAAAAAGGAAACCGTTGATCGCGGTCAATCATCTGGAAGCACACGCGTTGACCGCCCGGCTGACCGACAACACGCCATTTCCGTATTGCCTGTTCCTCGCGTCCGGCGGCCATACCCAGATCTTGGCGGTGCGCGGCGTCGGAGATTATGTTCGTCTCGGGACTACGCAAGACGACGCGATTGGCGAGGCATTCGACAAAACTGCCAAATTGCTTGGCCTCGGCTACCCGGGCGGGCCACAAGTCGAGATGGAGGCAACGCGCGGCAATGCGGTACGCTTCGCGCTGCCGCGGCCAATGCATGGGCGCAAGGAAGCCGATTTTTCCCTCTCCGGCCTAAAGACCGCGCTGCGACTTGAAGCGGAGAAGATCGCGCCGCTCAGCGATAAGGATGTTGCCGATCTCTGTGCTGGCTTCCAGCAGGCCGTTGTTGATGTCGTTTTTGATCGACTCCGGACCGGCTTACGGCTGTTCCGCGCGAAGTTCGGCGCGCCGAGCGCACTGGTCGTCGCAGGTGGCGTTGCCGCCAACCAAGCGATCCGCAAGGCACTCACTCGCCTCGCTTTCGAGGTCGGCACCACGCTGGTCGCGCCGCCGCCCGACCTGTGCACCGACAATGGCGCAATGATCGCCTGGGCCGGTTGCGAGCGATTGGCGCTTGGCCTTACCGATTCACTCGATACCGGGCCGCGGGCACGTTGGCCGCTCGACGAGATCGCCGCCGCCGAGGGCGCGCTGCGGCGAACGGCGGCGTATAAGTGAGTTAAGCGGGCGGGCAAGGGCATGGCAATTCAACGTATCGCGGTGCTCGGAGGCGGCGCCTGGGGAACGGCGCTGGCGCTGACTTGCTCGCGTGCCGGGCGCGACGTCACGCTGTGGGAATTCGATGCGAACAACGCCGAGCACCTGTTGAGCAGATCGCGAAAGCCGATTTTTGCCCGGTGTGAAACTGGAAGATCGCATCAAAATCACGCGGGATCTTGCCGACGCTGCGCAAGCGGACGCAATCCTGCTTGTGGTGCCGGCGCAGGCCGTACGCGCTGTTGTCATCTCCCTTTCAAAACACTTGCCCGGCGGCACACCACTCGTCGCTTGCGCAAAGGGGATCGAACACGGCACTCACAAATTTATGACCGAGATTATTATCGAATGTGCACCGAAGGCTGTGCCGGCAATCCTGTCGGGACCGAGCTTTGCTGCCGACGTAGCGAGGGGGCTGCCGACCGCGGTCACCATCGCCGCAGCTGATGCCAAGGTCGCAGCCGCACTGGCGCAGGCAACCAATGCCGGCACCTTCCGTCCCTACCATTCAACAGATGTGCGGGGCGTCGAACTCGGTGGCTCCACAAAAAATGTGCTGGCCATCGCCGCCGGCATCGTCACCGGACGTGGATTGGGCGCCAGTGCCTCGGCGGCGTTGACCACGCGCGGCTTCGCAGAGCTCGTTCGTTTCGGCAAGGCGTTTGGCGCCAAGACCGAAACGCTGATGGGTCTGTCTGGCCTCGGAGACCTCATCCTCACTTGCGGGACCCCGCAGTCGCGCAACTTCTCCTGCGGTGTCGCTTTGGGCAAAGGCGAAAAACCCGACACCGCCGCGCATGGCAAGCTCGCCGAGGGCGTCTTCACCGCACCCGTGCTTCTGGAAATGGCGCGTGAGAAGAACGTCGAGATGCCGATATGCGCTGCTGTTGCTGCGGTTTTGTCGGGAAAACTGAGCGTGGATAAGGCGATCGAGTCGCTTCTCACGCGGCCGCTTAAATCGGAAGGGTGAAATGGCGTACTGGCTGATGAAATCGGAGCCCGGTGCCTGGTCTTGGGACCAACAGGTGGCGAAGGGGGCCAAGGGCGAAGCCTGGTCCGGCATACGCAATCATCAAGCCAAGCTTAACCTGATGAAGATGAAAAAAGGCGACCGCGTATTCTTCTATCATTCCAATATCGGAAAGGAGATCGTCGGCATCATCGAAATTATTGGTGAAGCCCATCCCGATCCCACAGCCAAGGCAGGCGAGCCGTGGGTTGTCGTCGATGTTAGAGCAATCGAGGCTCTGCCAAAGCCAATTTCGATTGATGCGATCAAGACTGAGCCAAAACTCAAGGCGATGGTATTGATCAACAACACGCGGCTTTCGGTTCAGCCAGTTGCTCCGGAAGAGTGGAAGGTCGTTTGCAAAATGGGTGGCTTGAAATAGGGAGGCGGTAATGGACTTTACTCACGCCAACATCGTTTCAATCTTGATCGCCGCTGTCGCAGCCTGGATGTTCGGCGGAATCTACTACACCGTGCTCAGCAAGCCTTGGCTCGCTGCCCAGGGCAAAACTATCGAACAATGCAAGGCCGAGCAGGACGCCAAATCCGGCATCGCGAAGGGCGCGCCGTTTGTCTTGGTGTTTGTCAGCGAAATTATCATCGCCTGGGTGCTTTATGGCATCCTCATGCACATGAACTTGTTCACGCTGCGCGCCGGCATCATCTCGGCCGCCTTCTGTTGGTTCGGCTTCGTCCTGACCACGATTGCGACCAACAACGCGTTCGGCGGCCGCCGTGTGATACTCACAGTCATCGACAGCGTCGCCTGGCTTGGCGCCTTTGTGATTATCGGCGCCATAGTCGGCGGCTGGGGTCCTTAAGGGGAGGCAAGGCCCCTAGATCCGCGACCAAAGTGGCAGTCTAGCCGCCTTGTCGCAAATCAAGGCGGCGGCGCATAATGGGTGAATAAATAAGCGTGTGAGAGCCCGCGGCGTCAAAAGCGGGCGGGAGGAAATGTCCATGTCCGAAGACAAAGTTTATGACGTGCCGGCTGATTGGCAGAAGCGCGCTTATGCCGACGATGCGAAATATCACGAGCTGTATGCCCGCTCGATCAAGGATCCGAATGGGTTCTGGGCCGAACAGGCCAAGCGCCTGGACTGGATCAAGCCATTCAGCAAGGTCAAGAATACTTCCTACACTGGCAATGTCTCGATCAAATGGTTCGAGGACGGCACGCTCAACGCGGCCTACAACTGCGTCGATCGCCATTTGGCCAAACGCGGCGACCAAACTGCGATCCTTTGGGAAGGCGACGACCCGAAGGACGACAAGAAGCTCACCTACAAAGAACTGCATGCAGAGGTCTGCCGCTTCGCCAATGTGCTCAAAGCGCGTGGCGTCAAGAAAGGCGACCGCGTAACCATTTACATGCCGATGATTCCGGAAGCGGCGGTTTCCATCCTCGCCTGCGCACGCATTGGCGCAGTGCACTCGGTGATCTTTGGCGGCTTCTCGCCGGATTCGATTGCCGGCCGCATCGAGGATTGTAAATCGACCGTCGTCGTTACGGCCGACGAAGGCCTTCGCGGCGGACGCAAGATTCCGCTTAAGGCCAATGTCGACGCGGCCTGCGAGAAAGTCGGCGGTGTGACTTCAGTCATCGTCGTCAAACGCACGAATGAGCCGGTCAATATGAAGTCCGGCCGCGACGTCTATTATGATGAAATCGCCAAAACGGTGCCGGCTGACTGCCCGTGCGAGGAGATGAGCGCCGAGGACCCGCTTTTCATCCTCTACACCTCCGGCTCGACCGGCAAGCCAAAGGGCGTGCTGCACACCACAGCCGGCTATCTACTCTACACGTCGATCACGCACCAATACGTCTTCGATTATCACGATGGCGAAATATACTGGTGCACGGCTGACGTCGGTTGGGTGACCGGTCACAGCTATATCGTCTATGGCCCGCTATCGAATGGGGCCATTACGATGATGTTCGAAGGTGTGCCGAACTATCCGACCACCTCGCGCTTCTGGGAAGTATGCGACAAGCACAAAGTCAACATTATCTACACCGCGCCAACTGCGATTCGTGCGCTGATGCAAGGCGGCGAGGCGCCGGTGAAGAAAACCTCGCGCAAAAGCCTGCGTCTGTTGGGCACGGTCGGCGAGCCAATCAATCCAGAAGCATGGGAGTGGTACTACCACGTCGTCGGTGAAGGCCGTTGCCCGATCGTCGACACGTGGTGGCAAACCGAAACCGGCGGCATCCTCATCACGCCGCTACCTGGCGCGACGAAACTCAAACCTGGTTCGGCAACGCGTCCGTTCTTCGGCATTATTCCGCAGATCGTCGATGCCGAGGGCAAGGAGTTGAAGGGTGCCGGCAGCGGAAACCTTTGCATCACCGACTCCTGGCCCGGCCAGATGCGCACGGTCTATGGCGATCACCAGCGTTTCATTGACACGTACTTCAAAACCTATCCCGGCAAATACTTCACCGGTGACGGCTGCCGGCGTGACGAAGACGGCTACTACTGGATCACCGGCCGCGTCGACGACGTCATCAACGTCGCCGGTCACCGCCTCGGTACTGCCGAAGTGGAAAGCGCACTGGTGGCGCATCCAAAAGTCTCGGAAGCCGCCGTCGTGGGTTATCCGCATGATATCAAGGGCCAGGGCATCTATGCTTATGTGACCTTGATGGCCGGCGAAAAACCGAGCGAAGAACTGCGCAAGGAGCTGGTTGGCTGGGTGCGTAAGGAAATTGGCCCGATCGCTTCACCCGATCTGATCCAGTTCTCGCCTGGTCTTCCAAAGACGCGCTCCGGCAAGATTATGCGAAGAATCCTCCGCAAAATCGCGGAAGATGAGTTCGGCAATCTTGGGGACACCTCGACTTTGGCGGATCCAGCCGTCGTCGATGACCTGGTCAGCAACCGGCAAAACAAGAAGATAGCGAAGGCCGGGGCATAAACCTTCGACACAGATGTATTGAGGCCGGCAAATATTTCGATTGGCGGCCTCATTCGCTTGTGTTTCATCCAAGCTGAATCGTCGCCGGCTCGCATTCACTGCTGTCTTTGCTCTCACGCTCGCTACCGTGGGGTGCGCCTTCGCCGACATCTCACTTGCGCCGCCGGTTACACGTGATAGTAGCGGATTCGTATCAAACAATTATTAGTTGTATTACCGGCAGATGCAATTTAACTTGCCGGTCTTCGCCGGCTAAAGCTGTGTGCCACTGAAATTTTTCCCGCAAATTCCGCGACCTAGACACAATTTATGGGCAACTATCGGGGTATGGCGCGTCCGCGCACTTCCCCCCAGCCGGAGGTCCCCGGCCTCGCCGCTCGAAGAATCGCCGCCGATATTCTCGACGGCGTTCTGCGGCGGCGCATTGCGCTCGACGAGATGCTCTCGGGCAAAAACGCACATCCTGGCCTGCCCTCGCTCGCGGACCGGGACCGCGCCTTGATGCGCCGACTCACGGCAACCGTATTGCGGCGTCTCGGCACGTTGCGTCATCTCGTTGGCGGATTTCTCGAAAAGGGATTTCCGTCCGATGCACCCCGAGCCGAAACCATATTGTTGTTGGGCGCCGCACAGATCCTTTGGCTCGAGGTTCCGGACCACGCTGCCGTCGATCTGTCGGTACGGCTCGCGCAAGCCGATCGCCGTGCCGCGCGCTACGCCGGATTGATCAACGCCGTGTTGCGCCGCGTGGCACAGATCGGAACAGCGGCACCGACCAGTAGTGCCGCGCGCGATACACCGGAATGGCTGCTCAAACGCTGGGGCAAAACTTATGGCCGCGACGGCGCGCGCGCAATTGCGGCAGCGAATGGCCACGAGCCGGCACTCGATATCACTGTGAAGCAGGATGCCGAATCATGGGCGGAACGGCTGCGCGGCCGCGTATTGCCGACCGGTACGGTCCGCACACTGGCGCACGGTGCGATCTCACTGCTGCCGGGATTTTCCGAAGGCGCCTGGTGGGTGCAGGATGCCGCTGCCGCACTTCCCGTTCGCCTATTCGGCGACGTGCGAGGAATGAACGTTGCTGACTTGTGCGCGGCGCCGGGCGGAAAAACTGCGCAACTTGCGTTTGCCGGCGCTCACGTCACCGCCGTCGACCGCTCATCGCTGCGGCTCAACCGCCTGCGCGAAAATCTCGCGCGTCTTTCACTCCACGCTGAAACCGTCACCGCCGATGCACTGGAATGGCAGGCCGAGCCATTCGACGCGGTATTGCTCGACGCGCCTTGTTCATCCACCGGCACCGTCCGCCGCCACCCCGACGTGCCTTGGCTCAAGAGTGAAACTGATCTTCCGGTGCTCACGTCCTTGCAGCAACGCCTGCTCGACCATGCCGTGGAGATCCTCAAGCCGGGCGCCACGTTGATCTATTGCGTCTGCTCGCTCGAACCTGAAGAAGGTGAAGAATCAGATCGACGCCTTGCTCGCGCGCGATTCCCGCATCGTCCGCAAGCCGATCACCGCACCGGATGTCTTCGACCGCGTCGAATTCATCACTGCGGCTGGCGACTTGCGCACGCTACCTATGCACTTGTCTGATTCAGATCCGCGTTGGGGTGGGCTCGATGGCTTCTATGCCGCCCGCCTCACTCGAAAACTGGCCTAATTCGCGGTCGGAACCGGCATATTGGCCCTTTCCCGACCCTTCGGTATCGTGTGGCCCGCGCGCGCGGGCCGGGACGTGCGGCAGGGGACGAGCACATTGATGATGCGGGTTTCGGTGGCGGAGCGGGCCAGACTCTCCGTGCTCATCGGGCGCCGCGTGTTCCGCAGCCTGATCGGCCGCATCAACGCCCATCCGTTGGTACGCTGGCGGTTCGGGTCGACCAAGACCGACCGGCTGGTCATCGCGCCGCAAGACCTGCGCACTGCTGACGCTACCCGCGCTAGCGAAATCTACGCCGGCCGCTTTGCATTCGCCGGCAAAGTGGTGATCTGCGATCGAAGATCACCCTTTGAAATGATGCCGCCATCGGATGAATGGGCCACTGCACTACTTGGATTCGTCTGGTTGCGCCACTTGCGTGCCGCCGATTCAGCAATCACTCGCGCCAATGCTCGTTCTTTGATTGACGACTGGATAAACGCTCAAGGCGGCTGGCATTCTTTTGGCTGGCGTACGGACATCCTGTCGCGACGCGTAATCTGCTGGCTTAGCCAGGCGCCGTTTGTTTTGCAGGACGCCGACGCGCGTTTCTACCGGCGGTTCATACGCAGTCTGTCGCGGCAAGTGCGCTATCTACGCCAAACGCTCAACGAGACGCGCGACGGCTTGCCGCGACTGCAGGCGGTCATCGCGCTCAACTATGCCGCGCTTTGTTTGCAGGGGCAGTCCGGCTACCTGCGCACCAATGTGCGACGCCTGGGCGATGAATTGCGTAAACAGATCTTGCCTGATGGCGGACATGTCAGCCGCAATCCCGGCGCCCTCATCGAATTGCTGGCTGACTTGTTGCCGCTGCGCCAATTGTATTCAGCGCGTCAGTTGCAACCGCCGCAGGCGCTCAACAACGCGATAGATCGCATCATGCCGATGTTACGTTTTTTCAGGCACGGTGACGGCAATTTCGCGCAATTCAACGGCATGGGGCCGACGCCGGTCGATCTGCTGGCCACCGTGCTCGCCTATGACGATGCGCGTGGCACACCGGTGTCAAATGCACCCCACTCCGGCTATCAGCGCATCGATGCTGGCCAGACCGCACTCTTGATGGATACGGGCCGGCCACCACCGGCGATCTTGAGCCAGGAAGCGCATGCAGGCTGCCTGTCGTTCGAGTTGTCGTGGAAACAACATCGGCTGGTTATCAATTGCGGTTTGCCGGCGGTGAACAAAGAGAATTGGCGACAGGTCGCGCGCGCAACGCCGGCGCATTCGACTGTCACACTTAACGAACACTCGTCGTGCCGCTTCCTCGAATTCGGGGACCGCGCGGCGGCTGCTTGGGGGTACGGTGATTGTGTCCGGACCGCGCAATGTACGCATTGATCGAGAGTCGTTGCCCGGCGGAACGATGGTGCGCGCGTCCCATGACGGCTACGCCAATGACTACGACGTGATCCACACCCGCACGATCAGGCTTAGCCCCGACGGCCGGACTCTCGACGGTGAAGACGGCTTTATGCCAACGGACGGCGGAGCGTTCGCCTCACAGGCCAGTGACGAGTTCGCTGTCCGGTTTCACCTGCATCCAGCGATCAAAGCCAGCCGCCTGGCGGACGGCCGCGGCGTGATCTTGTTGCTGCATGACCGCGAGCTGTGGACCTTCGCGACTTTGGCCGACGCGGTCGAGATAGAAGAAAGCGTGTATTTGGCCGGATCCGATGGCCCGCGCCGCACGGTGCAGATCGTTATTTATGGCCGAGTGGGCCAGCAAGCGGCGGTGCGCTGGAGCTTCCGCCACACACCACCAGCTACACCGGGCTCCCGCCCCGACCGGGCCTACGAGCCGGAATTGCCGCTTTGATGTCGATGTTGTGGATGCCCCCGAGGGACCGCACACACGCATACACTTCCACCCGCTTCATGTGCTAGCTCGTGCACTATGAGCAGCCACCCGCGTCGCATCACTCGCGCCCTGCTATCGGTATCGGACAAGACCGGGCTCGTTGAGTTCGCCACGGCACTCGCCGGCCACGGCGTCGAACTCGTGTCTACCGGCGGCACCGCTGCCGCGCTGAAAGCTGCCGGACTCAAAGTGATCGACGTGGCGGAGCTGACGGGCTTCCCCGAAATGATGGATGGCAGGGTAAAGACACTGCACCCGAAAGTGCATGGCGGCCTGCTGGCAATCCGCGGCGACAAAGAGCACGCCGCATCCATGGAGAAGCACGGGATCAAGCCGATCGATCTCCTGGTGGTGAATCTCTATCCATTTGAGTCCACGGCCGCCAAAGGCGGCGCGTTCGACGACTGTATCGAGAACATCGATATAGGCGGGCCTGCGATGATTCGCGCCGCGGCCAAGAACCACGCCGATGTCACTGTCCTTGTCGAACCTGCCGACTACAAAAAAGTACTTGGCGAAATGGCGCAGCACGCGGGCACGGTGTCGCTTGAACTGCGACGGAAACTGGCGGCAAAAGCTTATGCACGCACCGCTGCCTACGACGCTGCGATTTCAAACTGGTTTGCCGAGACGCTGCATGACGATGCGCCGGACTATCGGGCCTTTGGCGGGAAATTGGCAGAAGCCCTGCGTTATGGCGAGAACCCGCATCAAAGCGCGTCGTTCTACCGCTCGCCCGGATTACGTTTCGGCGTTGCGACCACAAAGCAATTGCAAGGAAAGCAGCTCTCCTACAACAACATCAACGATACCGATGCGGCCTACGAATGCGTGGCGGAGTTCGATCCGCGCCGCACCGCCGCCTGTGTGATCGTAAAACACGCCAATCCCTGCGGCGTGGCGGAAGCGGACAACCTGCTCGACGCCTATCGTAAAGCGCTGGCTTGCGATTCGACTTCCGCTTTCGGCGGCATTGTCGCGCTCAACCGAAAGCTTGATGCCGATGCTGCGAAGGCAATCACCGAGATTTTCACCGAAGTAATCATCGCACCCGAAGCAACCGAGGAAGCAATCAAGATTATCGCGGCCAAGAAAAACCTTCGATTGCTGGTTGCCGGCGGCCTGCCCGATCCCCGTGCAAGCGGCCTGACGGTAAAAAGCGTCGCCGGCGGGCTGCTAGTCCAATCCCGCGACAATGCGGTGGTGGACGAGATGCAACTCAAGACAGTAACCAAGCGCACGCCCAGCGAGACCGAACTTGCCGATCTGCGCTTCGCATTTCGTGTTGCCAAGCACGTAAAGTCGAACACGATCGTTTATGCCAAAGATCGTGCGACCGTCGGGATCGGCGCCGGTCAGATGAGCCGTGTCGACGCCGCGCACATCGCAGCGCGAAAGGCCGAAGATGCTGCAAAAGAGCTAAAGCTTCCTGCTCCGCTGACGAAAGGTTCAGTCGTCGCGTCGGACGCTTTCTTTCCGTTTCCTGACGGGCTTCTGGTGGCAATCGAGGCCGGCGCGACCGCGGTCATTCAGCCCGGCGGCTCGGTGAACGACGACAAGGTGATCGCCGCTGCAGACGCGCACAATATTGCGATGGTTTTCACCGGCACGCGGCATTTCAGGCATTGACGGTTACTGGCGCGCCAGGTCGCCCAGCAGGCTCGCTGCGACCGAGAGTTTCGACAGAGTAAGGCCGGAGCCAGCGATTTCGTGAATCGCGGCGCGTATGCGCTCGACTTCCGCTTTCCGCGGGCGAACCCATTCCTCCACCGCGCCGGCACCAGCGTGGCCGTTACCCACCATGGCGGCAGTGAGCCGTCGTTCGGCGTCGCCGATGGAATTGAGAGCGCGATCAAGCGCGAGACGATCGAAGTAATCCGACACGACGATGCCCGGCACCGCGCTCGCAACGCGGTCGAGCTGGAAGAAGGCTTCGGTTGCGAAGTAAGTCGCCGTCACTTCGCTCACAGGCTTGCCGGCCCGGTCCGCCACAAGAGCAATGTCCGGCGCAGCCTTGAGGATCGAAAGGCTGCCAATGCGGCGCGCCAATGCATCCGGGACACCGGCTTTGACGAGATCTGCAATTCGCGCATCGCGGGCTGCTGCCGCAGACTTTGAAAGAGCGCTATCAAGGGCGGCCGCTACCTTCGTGATGCCATCCCGGTAGTGCCCGATGATTTTTTCCAGGCCTTGCGTCAGATCCACATTTCGCAGGAACCAGACGAGCCGGTCGAGCAACAGGTCCTGCACGGCGGCATAGAGATCGAGTTGGGTCTTGCCGGGAATCTTGTTGTCGAGGGCGTCGATCTCGCTATTGAGCTCAATCAGGTCATAACTGTTGCGTACTGCCGCGAAGGCGGCAGCGATCGAAGCCGGACCCGCGCCGGTCTGGTCGGCGATACGCACGATCAGAGTGGCGCCGCCGCGATTGATCATTGAATTTGTCAGTTGTGTCGCAATGATTTCACGTCGCAGCCTATGTGCTTGTAGCGCGTCGGCATAACGCTCTGACATTTCCTTTGGAAAATAGCGGTCTAGCTCGCGTCCGAGATAGGGATCGTCCGGCACTGTGCTATCGAGCAGTTCGCTGTAAAGCGAGAGCTTGGCATAAGCGAGCAGCACGGCGAGTTCCGGCCGAGTGAGTGCAACATTGCGTTTCCGCCGTTCGGCAATCACCATCTCGTCCGGCAGGAATTCCACGCTGCGGTTGAGCTCGTCGCGTTGCTCCAGCGTCTGCATCAGTCGCTGCTGGAAACCGAGATCCTCCAAGCCGCGCCGCTGCGCCAGCGAGAGCGCCAGCGTCTGCTGGTAGTTGTTGCGCAGAACAAGCCGCGCGACCTCGTCCGTCATTTCGGCGAGCAGGACGTTGCGCGCCTCCATTGTGAGCGCGCCGGAGCGGATCGGGCCACTGAGCGCGATCTTGATATTCACTTCGACGTCGGACGTGTTGACGCCGGCGGAATTATCGATCGCGTCGGTGTTGAGGCGAATTCCGCGCTGAGCCGCCTCAATGCGGCTGCGCTGGGTCATACCGAGATTGGCACCCTCGCCGATCACCTTGCAATTGAGGTCGGCGCCCGTGACGCGGATCGCATCATTGGCGCGGTCACCGGCCGCGTCGTCGCCCTCACTCGACGCGCGGATGTAGGTGCCAATACCGCCAAAAAATAAAAGATCGGCGTGCGCCTGCAGGATCGCTTTCATCAAATCCTGCGGCGTCACGGCTTCCCCAACGCCAAGCAGTTTGCGTGCCTCTTTGCTCAGTCGGATTTCCTTCGACGAGCGCGGATAAATTCCACCACCAATGGAAAGCAATCCTTTGTCGTAATCCTGCCAGCTCGAGCGTGGCAGCGCGAAAAGGCGCTTGCGCTCGACAAAGCTTATCGTCGGATCGGGGTTTGGATCGATGAAAATATCGCGATGATCGAAAGCCGCCACCAAACGGATCGTATCTTCGCGCAACATACCGTTTCCGAACACGTCGCCCGACATGTCGCCGACGCCGACAACTGTGAACGGGGTTTTGCCAATATCGACGTCCATTTCACGGAAGTGACGCTTCACCGCTTCCCAGGCGCCGCGCGCCGTTATTCCCATGGCTTTGTGGTCGTACCCGGCAGAGCCGCCGGACGCGAAAGCATCGCTCAGCCAATAGTCGTGCTCGACGGAAATCCCGTTGGCGATATCGGAGAAGGTTGCAGTGCCCTTGTCGGCGGCGACAACGAGATAGGGATCGTCGCCTTCGTGACGAACCGCGTTTGCGGGCGGAATGATCGCGCCGTCCGGGCCGATATTGTCGGTGATATCGAGCAGCGTTGAAATGAACAATTTATAAGTTGCGACACCTTCAGCCTGCACGATCTCGCGTGTGGCGCCTTTCGGCATCAGTTTCGGGACGAAGCCACCCTTCGCGCCGACCGGCACGATGACCGCATTCTTGACCTGTTGCGCCTTTACGAGACCGAGAATCTCGGTGCGGAAATCTTGCGGCCGGTCAGACCAGCGTATTCCGCCGCGGGCCACCTTGCCGAAGCGCATGTGCACGCCTTCCACGCGCGGCGAATAGACGAATATCTCGTAGAGCGGCCGCGGCAACGGCAGATCGGTAAGCTTGCGGCTCTCGAATTTGACCGAGATCAATGGTCTCAGTTGTGCATTCGAGTCGGTCTGGAAGAAATTAGTGCGGATTGCCGACTGCACAGTGTTGACGAAACGGCGCAGGATGCGGTCCTCGTCGAGGCTTTCGACCTTTTGCAGTTCCTCTTCGATACGCGCGACAATCGTGCCCTGTTTTTCGTCACGGCCGGCCTGCTTGCGCGGATCGAAGCGGGCGTGAAACAGTTCGACAATGTTAGCGGCGATACCGGCATGCTTGACCAGTGTCGTCCACATGTAGTCTTGCGAAAAGGGCACGCGAATCTGGCGCAGAAAGCGCGACAACGTGCGGATTAGCGCAACATCGCGCCAGGCGATATCGCCGCGCAGCGTTAGCGCGTTGTAGCCATCGTTCTCCGCAGCGCCGCGCATCACCATTAGGAAGGCCGCTTCAAGTCTCGCCTTCCCGTCTTCGAGTTCGATCATGCCGCCATCTGCGCGTTCCAGCAGCATGTCGTGGAACCATGCGCCGGCGCCGTCTTTGGGTTCAATGTGATAGGTACGTTCGTCCACCACGCGAAAGCCCATGTTTTCCAGCACAGGCACGCGTTCGGACAGCGGTAAAGGCCGCGCGAAAGACCACACTTTCAGGCCGACCGCGCGTTGCTCTTCTTCGAGGCGGTGATGAAAGTCGACGCCGAGCGGACGTTGTTCAGAGAGGCCTTCGATGACGCGAATGTCCCCGGCCGCGACAGCAGGCGCATAAGCCTCATGGAAACCTTGGGAGAACGCGTCGCGATAGCGATTGAAGAGCGCCCGCGCCTTGTCCGGCGGATTGACCAGCGCCAACGCCTGGGTGAGGCCGTCGCTCCAGGTGCGGATGATGGCCTCAACCTCGTGTTCGAGCGTCTCGCGCGGCACCGCAGGCGTCGCGCCACCAGAGCGGCCTATAATGAAATGCACTCGCACCAGCGGCCCTTCGTCCGGGAAAAACGGATAGAAGGCCGAAACGCGCCCAATAAAAGTGCTCGCTAAATAAGCGCCGATCTTCGCTCGAATTTTGCTGTCGAAGCGTTCTCGCGGTACGTATACCAGAACCGACACGAAACGGTCGAAGCGGTCGCGGCGCGCGAGCACGCGTACGCGCGGGCGCTCGTCAAGTTGCAGGATCGCGAGCGCAAACTGATCGAGCGTGTCTTCATCTATCTGAAACAATTCGTCGCGCGGATAGTGCTCCAGCACATTCGCCAGCGCCTTGCCCGAATGACTGCTCGGAGCAAAACCGGCGCGCTGCTCTACTGCGGCAATCTTGCGTCGCAGATATGGAATGCTGTGGGCGGTGCGTGTGTAGGCGGTCGACGTAAACAACCCGACGATGCGATGTTCGCCGACGAGTTTGCCCGACGGATCGAAGCGCTTTATTCCGATATAGTCGAGATAGACGCGCCGATGCACGCGTGCATGGATATTGGCCTTGGCGATGATCAAAAGCCGCGGCTCTTTCAGAAAGGCCATGATCTCCGGCGTAATTTCCAGAAGTTCGCTGCCGCGTTTGAGCACGCGAAGTTCGCGTGAACGCATGATGCCGAGCGCACCGTCGAATTCGGGTTTGAGCGTCTGGCCATCGACGGCGTAGTCGCGTACTCCGAGAAAAGTAAAATTATCGGCGAGCAGCCATTGCAAGAACTGAATCGCTTCCGCGATCTCATCGACTCGAAGCGGCGGTGGATTGGTCTTTAGCTCCGTCACGATGCCATCGAGGCGGTCGCGCATGGCGCGCCAATCCTGTACGGCCAGCCGGACTTCGCCGAGCACCATTTCGAGCGCGCGTACGAGTTCGTCACGCGCAGCCTCGTCTGCGATCGGCGCGAGATGAATTTGGATAAAGCTCTCGCGCACGGCATTGGCGCCGTCGGGCGCGCCAAGGGCAACCAGCTTGCGGCCCTTACGCTGAACAGCAAACAAAGGATGAGCGACCAGACGCACGTCGAGCCGGCGGTCTGCGATCTCGCCCATGACCGAATCGACCAGGAACGGCATATCGTCGTTGACGATCTCGATCACCGAGACGGCTTTGCGGTCACCCGAAGCAGCGAGTGGCACTGTCTCGCAACGGACTTTCGGCGCGCCCGGTGCCCGGTCGGCGATAAAATCGTAGGCCCGCTCTGCCATTACAGCGAGATCGTCCGCGCCATAGCGCACGACGTCCTCCGGCACGGCGCGGGCATAGAGCTGGTCGATAAACGTGGCGGGGATATCGGTCCTGCGCTTACTCAGCGCCGCAGCCGCCTGCCCGATCACGGCGCGGGCAGCGCCGTCCTCTGTTTTGCCGGGCAGTTCTGTGGTCATGGAATCCCGTGCGCTTTAGCGGTGGCGCATGATCCCGTCCGAAAACCGGTTGCCACTATTCGGGATCATGCACGAGAGGGAATCGGTCGAGGCGACTTTGGAGTTTTCACGTTCTGCACAGGCGCGTCGAGAGCAACACACCATTTGGTGACGGGTCGGTGACAAACGTGCAGGACGCCGTCCGTTCAACCCATTAACTCTCTGAGATAAAAGGTAAAAAGCTCGCCGGCGGCTCATATCGCACGCGCGCATAACATTGTAATCTGAATGTCGGGCAGCGAATTAAGGGACGGGGAAATGCCGAAGGCCAATAAATCAGCCAAAGCCGCCAACAAGCCGGCAATAGGGAAATCGAATAAAGGCAAGCCGCTGCTGCGTTCCATCAAGGGTGGCAAAGCCGCCGCCACAAAGGCGCCGCCGGCAAAGCCAATCCCCGCAAAACCCATACTGAACAAGACCGCGGCGAAGCCGATCCCGCTCAAGCCGGTTCCGGCAGTGGCGGACGACGTTCCTGTCATCGGACTTAATCTAGAGCCGGCGAAGCTGACGCCTGCGATGACTGCCTATTTCAGGAAATGTCAGGACAAACTCGGCTTCGTGCCAAATGTACTTCTCGCTTACGCGTTCGACAGTGCGAAGCTCGAAACATTTGTCGCCATGTACAATGACCTCATGCTGGGCGATTCGGGTCTTTCCAAGCTCGAACGCGAGATGATCGCGGTCGTCGTGTCTTCGCAGAACCGCTGCTACTACTGCCTCACCGCGCACGGCGCGGCGGTACGGCAGTATTCCGGCAATCCGCTCCTCGGCGAACATCTTGTGATGAATTATCGCGTCGCGCGGCTGAACAAACGCCAGCGCGCTATGCTCGACTTCGCGGTCAAACTCACCGCTTCGCCCTGGAGCGTTGAAGAAGGCGACCGGGAGCGGCTACGCCGCGTTGGTTTCGGCGATCGCGACATCTGGGACATTTCGGCCGTGGCCGGTTTTTTCAACATGTCAAACCGCGTGGCATCGGCCACCGATATGCGGCCGAACGCCGCTTATCACGGCCAGTCGCGGTAGCTCTTTCGCCTTCCCCGACGGCGGATAGAAATGACATAAATGACCATGCTCCGGGTCGCGTTGTCGGTTTTATTTTCATTTGTCGCGCTGCTGCTCGGTGCGCTTGCCTACGCGCAAGTCGCGCCGGTATCGCGCGCGCCGGCGATCGTTCCGGCGCAGACGATCCTCGCTCACAACGGCGTGGTGGTCGCACAGGAACAGCGCGCCGCCCGAATCGGTGTCGAAATTCTCGATCGCGGAGGCAATTCGGTTGACGCCGCGGTCGCGGTCGGATTCGCGCTAGCAGTTACCTATCCGCGCGCCGGAAATATCGGCGGCGGCGGATTCATGGTGATCCATCTTGCCAAAGATCAGCGCGATACCGTGATTGACTATCGCGAGACTGCGCCTGCGGCAGCCAGCGCAACGATGTTTCTCGATGCACAAGGCAATCCCGATCCGGAAAAGTCACGCGACAGCGCGCTCTCCATCGGCGTGCCCGGCACTGTGGCCGGTCTGGCGCTGGCGCACGAAAAATATGGCTCCGGAAAGTTCACGCTCGCCGAGCTGATCGAGCCGGCCATTATTCTTGCCAAAAACGGATTTCTGGTCGAGGACGACACTGCGGACTCCCTGCCGAAAGCCCGTGATCGTCTTGCGCGCTGGCCATCGTCAGCGGCGATCTTCCTCAACGGCAGCGAGACGCTGCACGAGGGCGAGCGGCTGACTCAATTCGATCTCGCCGACACGCTGCGCGCAATTGCAAAAGATGGCCCGGCTGCTTTTTATCAGGGACGCACCGCCACACAGATCGCCGACGCCGTCGTCAAGGCCGGCGGCATTATTACCAAAAACGATCTCGCAAATTATCGTGCGATCGAGCGTCCGGTCGCGCGCGGCCAATATCGCGGATACGACATTGTCTCGGCGCCGCCGCCGTCATCCGGCGGTGTGCATCTGATTGAGATGCTCAATATTCTCGAAGGTTACGATCTTGCCAAACTCAGCCGCGAGCAATCGTTGCACACCATGATCGAGGCGATGAAACGCGCCTATGCCGATCGCGCTGTTTTTATGGGCGATCCCGACGCGGTGAAGATCCCGGTGGAGGGCCTGACCTCGAAAGCCTATGCGGCATCGTTGCGCGCGGAGATCGGCGAGAAGGCGGCGTCGCCGGCCGAAATTCGCGCGGGAAAACCGGCCGATTTCGAAGGCCGCAACACCACCCATTTCTCCATCATCGACCGCGATGGCAACGCGGTGTCGAACACATATACCCTGAATTTCTCGTACGGCGTCGGCCTCGTCGCCGATGGCACCGGCGTCCTGCTCAACAACGAGCTCGACGATTTCACATCAAAGCCCGGTACGGCGAATGCTTTCGGCCTGGTTGGTTACAACGCCAATTTGCCCGCACCGGGCAAGCGTCCGCTATCATCGATGACGCCCACGATCGTCCTGAAAGATGGCAAGCCGTTCCTGATCACCGGCTCGCCCGGTGGCAGCCGCATCATCAGTGCGGTGTTACAGGTGATTGTAAATGTGATCGACTTTCATATGCCAATCGGCGAAGCGGTGAGCGCACCGCGCCTGCATCAGCAATGGCAACCCGAAGAGGTCAACGTTGAACCGGGCTTTGCGCCGGACGTACTTGAAGCCTTGGCAAAGCGCGGCCACAAAATCGCGCCCTCACCGCCATTTACATCTGTAAATTCCATCGAGGTGACGGCAAACGGTTATGTGGGCGCCGCCGACCGGCGCACGCGCGGCTCGTTGGCGGCGGGCTTTTAAGCCCGCTCGCGCCAGACGTTATTTCAATTCTTGATGACCAGCCCGAGCTTCTTGATCACCGCCAGCCACTTGCCTTCTTCGCGCTGGATGTTCTGCGCATATTCCGCCGGCGTGCTGGGGAACGGATCGCCGCCCGCATCGAGCAGCCGCTGTTTCATGTCATCGGAGGCGACAATCGTGCGCAGCACTTTGTTCAACCGTTCAATGACCGGCGCCGGCGTACCGGCGGGCGCAACCAGGCCGTAATACTGCACGATCTCGAGGCCCGGCAGGCCGGCCTCGGCAATGGTGGGAACATTGGGGATCGCCGCCATGCGCGTCGGTGATCCGACGGCAATGGCGCGCAGGCCGCCCGCCCGGATATTCCCGATCGCCGGTGGCAGCGTGTTGAAGGCAAACATGACGTGGCCGCCGACGAGATCGTTGGTGAGCGGGCCAGTCCCTTTATAGCTGACGATCGTGATGTTGGTGCCCGTCATCGCCTTGAATTGTTCGGCGCCGAAATAATTCAGCGTCGGCGCCGGCGGCGTGCCGACCGTAACCTTATCGCCGTCTTTCTTGGCGAGCGCGATCATTTCGGACAGCGATTTCGCCGGCACCGAAGGATTGGACATGATCACGATCGGCACCGACGCGATCAGGCCGATCGGCGCAAAATCCTTTCCCATGTCGTAGCCGGGTTCTTCCGGAAGGCCGGCACCCGTGACCAGAAGAAGCAGCGTATAGCCGTCCGGCTGCGCTCTGGCGACGTCGCGCGTTCCGATCACCGAGCCTGCGCCCGGGCGGTTGACGACAATCACCTGCTGGCCGAGCGCGTCGCTGAGTTTGCGCGCAACAACACGGCCGACGGTATCGACGCCGCCGCCGGCGGGAAAAGCCACGACCAGTGAGATTGTGCGCGATGGATAATCCTGGGCAACCGCCGGCATGGGAGCCGCGCAAGCGAGCGTTGCGGCCAGCGCGGCGATCATTGCCGTGCCAATGAATCGCGAACTCAGGAATTCAGCGTGCATTTCCTCGGCTCCCTTGTGTTCTTATTGTCTTGCTGACCCGCATTGTGCGTACGGCGACAAACTTTGCCAATGGTGTGCTGTGGCCGGCTCGACACGTCTTCCGCACCAGCGCAACAGAATACGCGCCGATAACCAAGGGCGTGATTGCGTAGATCAAAAAGGGACTAGAAGACGCCTTCGTCTACTATTTGATCCAGCAAAGGCGCGAAAATTGGAGCGGGCGAAGGGATTCGAACCCTCGACCCCGACCTTGGCAAGGTCGTGCTCTACCCCTGAGCTACACCCGCATCCGTTAGATATTTGGCCGATAAGCGTTATCGGCCGCCAAGGCCGTTCCTATAGCCAAAAGCCGAGCCTAAAAGCAACCATGCCAGCCGGACGCGGGTTTTAACCCTTCCGGCGCATTGACGATTTGGCCGGTTCTGCCACCCAACGCGGGTTTTGGTTGCAGAAGCCACGGAACCCCGAGACGATCGTCTGCTGGCATTCTTCAAAAGTACGGAATTGACAGTCTTCCGACAGGTCGCTGCCAAAGTTGCGCAGCGCGCACCAAGGTCCTTCGGCAGCGCGCGTCGCGTTCGGGATGGTTAAGGAGATACCGGCCAAAACAGTCGTCGCCAGAATAATGCGGAGCATATTCAACCTCTTCAGTGATGCTGCGATATGAAAATGGCAGAGCGTCGAGTCAGCCGTCAGCTAGGCTGGGTCTTGTGCTTGTGACGGGTACGCGGCTTGACCGCCGCTCCCGTCCAGCGCGGGTTCGGGTTACAGAAGCCGCGATTGCCGGCCAACACCTGCGGCCGGCAGTGCTCGAACGAGTAATACTGGCAGTCTTCATAGATAGCGCCCGTACCGACCGCGATAACCGCGCACCAAGGACCCTCCCCGGCTTGCACGGGGCGCGCATCGAACGACATGGCGGCAAGAGCGATTGCTGCAACAAGAACAATGCGCATGTTTTTACCTCCTCGGCTGACTGGTGAATAATAACACCCTTGCAACCCGGATTATTGCACCGATGCCGAAAGCTCCCGAAGAGTTGTTCGCCGCGCTGGATGCACTTGGCATCGCCCATTCGACGGTGAAACACCCCCCATTGTTTACCGTCGAACAGTCGCGAAGTTTGCGCGGGCAAATTCCCGGCGCACACACCAAGAATCTCTTTTTGCGCGACAAGAAATACGCAATTTATCTCGTGGTCGTCATGGAAGATGCCGACATCGACCTGAAGGGTCTTCATAGGCGCCTGGGCGCCAATGGGCGATTTTCGTTCGGTTCAGCCGATCTGCTGCGCGAAGTTCTCGGCGTCGAACCGGGTGCGGTCACACCGTTCGGCGCCATCAATGACCCGGAAGGGCGCGTGACCGTGGTGCTCGATGCCGCCATGATGGAATACGAGACGCTGAACTACCATCCGTTGGTCAACACTATGACCACATCGATAAAGCGCGACGATCTGGTGAAATTCCTGGAATCAACCGGTCATATGCCCCGAATCGAGCATCTTTCCGACCGTGCCTCGAACATGCCTTGATGATTGCATTAGCTTCCCGGATAACCCATTTAACCCGGCATGGAACTCTAACTTTCAGGCCTTAGACGGCTGGATGAGGCAAGGCGATATGTTGCAGGACGGCGGGGCAGCGACGGCCGCAGATGTGGTCAAGGACACGACCACGCAAGCTTTCATGAAAGACGTGATCGAGGAATCCAAGCGCCAGCCGGTGCTGGTGGATTTCTGGGCGCCGTGGTGTGGCCCCTGCAAGCAGCTCACCCCGATCCTGGAAAAAACCGTGAAGGCGGCGAAGGGCAAGGTCAAACTCGCCAAGATGAATATCGATGAGCATCCGGCCATCCCGGGGCAAATGGGTATCCAATCAATCCCCGCGGTCATCGCATTTTCAAACGGGCAGCCGGTCGACGGTTTTATGGGCGCGCTGCCCGAGGGCCAGGTGATCGCGTTCCTCGAGCGGCTGACCAAGGGCGCGGTCGGCGCCGAGGAAAAAGATCTGCTGAAAACAGCGGATGCCGCGCTGGCTCAGGGCAATGCCACCGCCGCGGCCGAACTTTACGCGCAGCTGCTCGCTGAGGACGGCGGCAATGTGCCCGCGCTCGCCGGCCTCTCGCGCTGCTACGTGGCGACTGGCGCGCTCGAACAAGCCAAGCAGACGCTTGCGCTCGTGCCCGAGGCCAAGCGCAACGAAGCACCGGTCGCCGCCGCGCGCGCCGCACTTGAAGTTGCGGAACAGGCAAAATCAGTTGGGCCGCTTTCGGAGCTGGAAGCCAAGATTGCTGCTGATCCACTTGATCATCAAGCGCGTTTCGATCTTGCCGTCGCGCTCAATGCCAAAGGACAGCGCGAGGACGCGGTCAAGCACTTGATCGAAATCGTCAAACGCGATCGCAAATGGAACGAGGATGGCGCGCGCAAGCAGCTCGTGCAGTTTTTTGAAGCGTGGGGCGCAACCGACCCGGCTACCCTGGACGGTCGCAAGCGCCTGTCCTCGATTTTGTTCTCGTAGCGTGTGATCCCGAAAAGTGCGGGCCGGTTTTCGGAAAAGATCGCGCGCAATTATAAAGTTTGCCGCCCGGCAACGGCATCGGGCGGCGGAGTGGCAAAGATGCCGATGAATGCTCAGTATCGCGGGCCGATCGAGGTGCCCGGAGTCATCCCGGTGTTTCCGCTGCCGGGTGCGCTGCTTTTGCCGCGCGGGCAGATGCCGCTCAATATTTTTGAACCACGCTATCTTGCCATGATCGATGATTGTTTGCGTGACGGTCACCGGCTCATCGGTATGATCCAACCCGACACCGCTCATGGCAGCGAGACCGACAAGCCGTTGCTCTACAAGATCGGCTGCGCCGGACGCATCACCCAGCTTGCCGAGAGCGGCGACGGCCGCTACCTCATCGAACTCACGGGTGTCGCCCGTTTCCGCATCGAGGAAGAGCTGAAGGTTTCGACGCAATACCGGCAATGCCGCGTCACTTATGCGCCGTTTGCCGACGATTTCGTCGCGCGCAAAGGTGAGAATGCCGTCGACCGCAAGGCTCTGCTCGCTGCTCTCACCGAATTTCTCAAAGCCAATGATCTGAAAGCCGACTGGGAGGGCATTGAAAAGGCCCCGAACGAAGCTCTGGTCAATGCGCTTTCAATGATGTCGCCGTACGGCACGGCGGAAAAACAGGCGCTTCTGGAAGCACCCGACCTGAAGACGCGCGCCGAGATCCTGATTGCCATCACCGAGATCGAGCTCGCCAAAAAGAATACCGAAGGCGAGTCGCAGCTGCAGTAATTCGCCGGGCCATGCTATAAAGCCGACGAATTCGCCGGGAGTATTTCATGTCTACCGTCCCGCCCACCGAACTGCCGACGAGCGGCGTCGATCCAAAATTGCTGGAAATCCTCGTTTGCCCCCTCACCAAAGGGCCGCTCGAGTATGACGCTGCCAATCAGGAGTTGATTTCGCGCAAGGCCAAGCTCGCCTATCCAATCCGCGACGGCATTCCGATCATGCTGCCGGAGGAAGCGCGGCGGCTGGATTAAACGCGGCCCCGCTTCGACAATCAAAAAACCCACTACAAAATCAGGAAACAACTCATGATCAAAATCTGGGGCCGCAACACTTCGTCCAACGTACAGAAGGCAATGTGGGCGGTCGGCGAACTCAAGCTCGAACATCAGCGCATCGACGTCGGCGGCGCGTTCGGCAAAAACAGGGAGCCAGCCTATCTCGCCATGAATCCGAACGGCCTGGTGCCGACACTCGAAGAAGAGGACGGCTTTCTGCTGTGGGAGTCCAATTCAGTCGTGCGCTACCTCGCCGGAAAGCACGACAAGGCGGGCATTATCGAGCCGAAAGACCCCAAGCAGCGCGGGCTCGCCAGCCAGTGGATGGATTGGCAATTGTCGGTGGTCGGGCCGGCGATCTTCCACGCATTCTGGGGCCTTATCCGCACGGCGCCGGAAAAGCGCGACATGGCCGCGATTAAAACGTCGCAGGAAAAAACTACCGACGCGATGAAGATGCTCGACGCACAACTGGGCAAAACCCAATATGTCGCCGGGCCTTCGTTTTCCTACGGCGATATCCCCGTCGGCATCATGTGCTATCGCTTCGTCCAGTTGGTACCGGACCGGCCTTCGATGCCGAATCTCGACCGTTGGTACGGACTGATTTCCAAACGCAAAGCATTCCAGGATCACGTCGGCAGCATTCCGCTGACGTGACAAGCCGATCGCGCTGCCGCACGGCATCCCGCACATGACGGCCGCGCTAACCCTGATCGCCCTCGGACTGCCGATTGGATTTCTGATCGGCCTGATCGGAATTGGCGGGGTTTTGCTGACGCCCGCGCTTGTGCACATTTTCGGCCGCGACATCCATGACGCGGTGGCGCTGAGCCTTGCGAGTTTCGTGCTGGCAGGTGCGATTGCGATGGCTCGGGCTTGCAGCCGTGACGCACGCCCAAGCGCTTTCGAATGGATTTTTCTGATTGCAATTATTCCCGGAGCTTTGGCCGGTGCATTTGCAGCGCCATGGATTCCCGCGGCGCCACTCTCCCTGGTCGTGTCGGCCTGCGTGGCCTTCGCCGGCATATCCTGTTTACGCACGCAGCCAGAAGGCGACGATCGCGCGACAATCGAACCCGGGATGCTCACAAGTCTCGGTGTCGTTACGGGATTTCTGTCGGCCATCAGCGGAACCGGCGGCCCGCTGATTTGTATGCCATTGTTGCTCTGGAAAAACCTGGATGTGCGCCGCACATTGCTACTTGCGCAGGCCGCACAACTACCCGTCGCCGCGACGGCAACATTGATCAACGGATTTGGCCACTCGATCGATTTCGGTGCTGCAGCCATAGTTGGTGTCGCCATCGTGGGCGGCATGCTTGCAGGTATCAGCGTCTCGCAGCGACTCGATACGGTTGTTCTGCGGACGTCCGTTGCTTGGTGCCTGGTGGCAATCGGCCTTGCGCTGTGCCTCGTCGACTTGTGGCGGCTCGCATTCGCCTGATTACAGCGCTTCGCCTTTCAGCAACTTCGGGATATCGCCGGTAAAGCCCGCCGCTTCGCGGATAAACATGCGCTTGAGCGCTGGCATGCGTTCGACCAATCCGAGCCCAATGTCGCGCGCCAGCCGCAGCACATCGGAATGATTTGAGAACAGGCGATTCAGTCCGTCGGTGGCGACACCCATGGTCATGGTGTCGAAGCGCCGCCAGCGTTGGTAGCGCTCAAGAACATCGTGTCCCCCTGGGTCGAGCCCGAGGCGCGCCGCGTCGGCAA
Organism: uncultured Alphaproteobacteria bacterium; assembly: GCA_963810585.1. GTDB lineage: Bacteria > Pseudomonadota > Alphaproteobacteria > Rhizobiales > Xanthobacteraceae > Pseudolabrys. The sequence goes on along the minus strand of CAWENV010000001.1, from coordinate 1,628,179 downwards.
TCGCTTCCGCCAGCGCCGCGACATCGCGCAGCCCCATGTTGAGCCCCTGCCCGGCGATCGGATGAATAATGTGGGCGGCGTCGCCGACTAGCGCCAATCGCTCGGCAATGAACGTGCGGGCGGTAAACAGACCGAGCGGAAAGGCACGGCGCGGTCCAATCACCTTCAGATCGCCGAGTTGCAAGCCGAAGCGTTTTTCCAGTTCGGTGTGGAATTCCTCATCCGGCAGCCCGATGAAGCGTTCGGCTTCGCGCGCGCTTTCGGTCCATACGATCGAACAGCGTTTTCCGGTCAACGGCAGGATTGCGAATGGTCCTGCCGGCAGAAAATGTTCTTCGGCGCGGCCGCCGTGATCGCGCTCGTGCGCGACGGTCGTCACGATCGCGGCCTGGTCATAGTTCCAGCCGTGAGTGGCGATACCGGCATGTTCGCGGATTTTCGACTTGGCGCCATCGGCGCCGACCAGTAGCCGGGTGGAAATCGTCTCGCCGTTGGCGAGCGCGACCTCGATCACATTGCCGGCATTTTCAAAGCCATCGACCGCACCGGCGCGTAAATCGACGCCAAGCTCTTTTGCTTTCTTCACCAGCGCATCGACCAGATGCCGGTTTTCGATCATGTGCGCGAATGGTTCACCCTCCTCCACCTCGCCGCCGAAGGTCAGAAAAGTCGGCCGCACCGCGTCATCGAGCTTTGAATCCGTCACCACCATATCGAGGATCGGCTGCGCGTCGGCCGCAACCGCATCCCACACTTCGATGGCCTCGAAGAGCCGCCGTGCAGCAGCGGCAATGGCGGACGCACGCGGGTCTTTCGATTGTGAATGCGCCAGGGCGGGGTCAATGACCGTCACGGTGAATGGATCACCCAGCCCCTGGCGCAACGCGATCGCCAGCGCGAGGCCGGCAAAGCCGGCCCCGCCGACAACCACGTCGGCGCGTTGACCCGCGGGACCGCCCTTATTCATGCGCATTCCTTGTAAATCTCGCCGCAGCATAGCAGGTTGAGGACGCAGTTTGACCTTTTCCGGGCCGTCTCATGTCCTCCGCCGTCCAGGATCTACTCGATATTCTCGATCTCGAACCGCTCGACGTGAACCTGTTCAGGGGCCGCTCGCCGCAATCCGGCTGGCAACGCGTGTTTGGCGGCCAGGTGATCGGACAGGCACTGGTTGCGGCGGTGCGAACCGTCGACGCGCGCCCACCGCATTCCATGCACGCCTACTTCCTGCTGCCCGGTGATCCCAAGGTACCGATTATCTACGACGTCGATCGCATGCGTGACGGCAAGAGCTTCACCACGCGACGTGTCACTGCTCGCCAGCACGGCCACCCGATCTTCTCCATGCTCGTGTCGTTTCACTCTGACGAGCCAGGACTCGACCACCAGGCCGACATGCCGGACGTACCGCCGCCGGAAAAGCTTCCAAGCGATGCCGATATGCGCGAGAAGCTGCTGCCGGGGATGCCCGATCCCGTGCGCCGCTATTATGAACGCGAGCGGCCGATCGAATTGCGGCCGGTCGAATTTGAGCGCTACCTCGGCAAGAAGATTCCTAGCGGAAACTTCAATGTCTGGATTCGCACCACCGGCAAGCTGCCCGATCTTCCCGCCATTCATCAGTGTGTGCTGGCTTACGCGTCTGACATGATGTTGCTGGACACTGCGCTGGCACCGCATGGCCGCACTTTGTTCGAAAAAGATTTCATGGGCGCAAGTCTCGATCATGCACTATGGCTGCACCGGCCGTTCCGCGCCGACGACTGGCTGCTTTATGCGCAGGATTTGCCGAATCTGCACGGCGCGCGCGGATTTGCGCGTGGTCTCATATTCAAGCGCGATGGAACGTTGGTCGCCTCGGTGGCGCAGGAAGGCCTGATACGGCAGCGGCGAGAGACCTGAAACCACGATGAAGCGATTGCTCGCGGGGTATTTCATTCTGATCGCGGTAACGATGCCGGCGTTTGCCGCTTCGGACAAACAGCCTGCGCCGTCCGGTTCGCCGCAAGACGCGCCACCGCAATACACACAATTTTCGGCTGAGGAATTGTCGCGCGGTTTTCTTGCACTCGCATTTGGATCCGACCTGCGTATCGGCGCACGGCCGCTCGGAATTCGCCGCTTCGAGCAGCCGATCCAGGCGCGGATCATCAGCACGGGAAGCGTCGACCGTTACGGCGCAATGGTGCATGTCATTGAGGATTACGCTCGTGCCGTGCCCAACCTGCATCTCAGTGTTGCATCCGCGGCAAGTACCGGAGACATCGAGCTGCGGCTGATCGATGAGAAGGATTTTGGATCCGCGCTGCGCGATGCATTCGGCGTCAACGTCGCCAGGGCTTTTGTTGCGCGCACCGATCCGCAGTGCATGACCAGCGTCAAGTCGACCGCTGATGGCGAAATTGCACACGCGGTTTCATTTATTATTGTCGACAGAGGCGACGACGTTTTCTTTGACTGCGCCTATCACGAATTGCTGCACGCGTTCGGCCTGTCCAATCACGACCAGCACAACTCCTGGACCACGCTCAACCAGAAACGCATGGTCGGCTACCTTACGGTGTACGACCGGTCCCTGCTGACCCTGCTTTATAGCCGGCACATCATGCCCGGAATGACGGTTCGCCAGGCGCGCGCTGCTTTACCCCGCGCCATTGCCGAGCTTGGTCTCGCCCTGCCAAAAACCGCCAGATAAGTCAGCAAAACTGACCTAATATGCCTGCAAATTCGGCGTATGCCTGTGGGTACGGCAACATGACCGCTTAAGGTTTAGGCCGCCTGTCGCTAGCTTATGCAAATGAGCCCGTGACGGACCCAAACCGGGGCGGGCTTCCAACGGATGGTCCTCGAAGTGCGTGGCCGATTTTCGGCGAGGATCATGCGCAAACCAAAAACTGCGCCGAGCAAGCGCGCCAGGGAAGGAAGCCAATGAAGTTGGTCATCGCCGTCATTAAGCCATTCAAGCTCGACGAGGTCCGCGACGCCCTCACACGTGTCGGCGTTCACGGCATGACCGTGACTGAGGTCAAAGGCTACGGACGGCAGAAGGGGCACACCGAAATTTATCGCGGCGCCGAATACGTCGTAAATTTTCTTCCAAAATTGCGCCTCGAGGTCGCAGTCGCCAGCGAACAGCTCGACCAGGTCATGGACGCGCTGGCCGCGGCCGCCCGGACCGGACAGATCGGCGACGGAAAAATATTCGTCATGCCGCTTGAGCAAGCCGCGCGCATTCGTACCGGCGAGACCAACGCCGACGCGCTCTAAAAAAATGTAAATCGAAATTGGGGAGATGACATGTCACGGGCATTCGTGCGTCTTGTTCTGACGGCTGTTGCTGCCATCGCCGCATCGCCCGCTTTTGCGCAAGGCTCGAAGATCGACGCCGCCGACACCGCCTGGATGATCTGTGCAACCGGCCTGGTGCTGATGATGACTGTGCCGGGCCTTGCTCTTTTCTATGCCGGCATGGTGCGCAAGAAAAATGTGCTTGCCACCATGGCGCAAAGCCTCGCCGCTACTTTCCTGGTCTCCATTCTGTGGGCGTTCGCCGGTTACAGCCTCGCCTTCACCGGCGACGGCGCATTCATTGGTACGCTCGATCGCGTCTTCCTCACGGGCATCACGCTTGATGCGATTTCTCCACTCGCCAAGACGATCCCGGAAAGCCTGTTCATGATTTATCAGATGACATTCGCGGTCATCACAGTGGCGCTGGTCGCAGGCTCTGTCGCCGATCGTTTGCGTTTCTCTGCGTTCCTTCTGTTCTGTGTTTTCTGGCTGCTTCTTGTCTATGTCCCGATCGCGCACTGGGTGTGGGGCGGTGGCTTCCTCGGAAGCTACGGCACAATTGATTTCGCCGGCGGACTTGTTGTGCATCTCAATGCCGGTGTCGCCGGTCTGGTTGCCGCCTACGTGCTCGGCGCTCGGCGCGGCTATGGCAGCGAGAATCTGGCGCCACATGATCTCACGCTCGCCGTTATCGGCACCGGCTTGTTGTGGGTTGGTTGGTTCGGCTTCAACGGCGGTTCAGCGCTTGGTGCAAACGCGCGCGCCGCCATGGCAATCGTTTCCACCCATCTCGCTGCCAGCGCCGGAGCCTTTACCTGGATGGCATTGGAGTGGTGGACGCGCGGCAAGCCGTCGGTCCTCGGGATGATCTCAGGCGCGGTCGCCGGTCTCGGCACGATCACGCCGGCGTCCGGCTTCGTGCTGCCGATGCAAGGTGTGGCGATTGGAATCATCGCTGGCGCGATCTGCTTCTGGGCCTGCACCAGACTCAAATTAAAGCTCGGCTATGACGACTCGCTCGATGTGTTCGGCGTTCATGGCATTGGCGGGTTGACCGGTACGCTGCTTGCGGGCGTGCTGGCGGTCGGTGCACTTTCTGCAACTCCGGAATTGCCCGGCGGTGTATCCGGCTTGCTTGAAGGAAATCCGCAGCAGCTCGTCGCCCAGCTGTACGGCGTTGGGGTCACACTGGTCTGGTCAGGTGCGCTGACTTTCGTGATTCTCAAAGTTATCGGTGCGCTGGTACCATTGCGCGTCCGCCATGAAGACGAAGTCACCGGTCTCGACGTCAGTCTCCACGGCGAAGCGCTTCAATAGTTAACGGTTCATTTCCGCGCTGGCGGGTTGGGCCAGCGCGGGTTCATAAATCCTCCAATTTCTGTCTATTTTTTAGGCAGCCCCGGCACGGTGTGGCGCGTCTTTGAGCGCCGGCCTTGGCTGACCTTTGGTCAGCCCAAGAGATAGCCACCTTTCACATATGGAATCAAAGACATAGGCCCGTGCCCGGCATCTGGCACGGCGTTTGATTCTATCTGTACGGCTATGCCTGCGAAGCAAGCTTCGTGCGCCCGGCTCAGTGAACCCGCCCGCACTGCGTGAATGTAGAAAACGGGCTCAAGCGGGGATCGAATCCATGAAAATCGTCATGGCCATTATCAAACCTTTCAAGCTCGACGAGGTCCGTGACGCTCTGACCTCAATCGGCGTGCAAGGGCTGACTGTTACCGAGGTCAAAGGGTACGGGCGTCAAAAGGGGCACACGGAAATCTACCGTGGGGCTGAGTATGCGGTGAGTTTCCTGCCGAAGATCAAGATCGAAGTGGCAGTGGACACCAAGCAAGTCGACAAAGTTATCGGCGCCATCACCGGCGCCGCGAAGACCGGACAGATCGGTGACGGAAAAATCTTCGTCTTCAATCTGGAAAACGCCGTGCGCATCCGCACCGGCGAGACCGACGCCGCGGCGCTCTAGTAACCCGCACCGCAAACAATACGGACAGGAGTAAAACCATGACGTTGAAGAAATCCTCCCGTGCGGGGCTACTGGCTCTCGCTCTCGGGATTATGCTCGGCCTCTTCCTGAGCGTGGCGTCCTTTGACGCTTCGTATGCTCAGGCGCAGGCTCCTGCGGCGGCTCCCGCCGCCGCACCGCCCGCCCCGGCAGCTCCGCCGCCGGCGTGCGCCAACGATCCAGATCCGAAGAAAGCCGTCCTCGAAAAGTGCACGCCCAACTCGGGCGACACTGCGTGGATGCTCACTTCAGTTGCGCTGGTGTTGATGATGACCATCCCGGGCCTCGGCCTGTTCTATGGCGGCATGGTTCGTAAGAAGAACGTGGGCGACACGGTGATGACAAGCTTCGCTGTCACCTGTCTGGTCACGATCCTCTACACCGTCGTTACCTACAGCCTGTCATTCACGACAGGGGGGCCTTTCCTTGGCGGGCTAAGTCGCGCGTTCTTGCAAGGCATCCTGAGTGATATCTCGACAGGTATCGGTACCCCGAACGGTTTGGCGGCGACCATTCCTGAATCGGTCTATCTCTGCTTCCAGATGACCTTCGCGATCATCACGCCGGCCCTGATTGCCGGTGCATTCGCTGAACGCATGAAGTTCTCGGCAATGCTGTGGTTCATCGGCCTCTGGGCAGTTCTGGTCTATGCGCCAATCGCGCATTGGGTCTGGGGTGCAGACGGCTTCATGTCGAACGGTAACAGCGATGCCATGTTCAAGGTCCTCGACTTTGCCGGCGGCACTGTCGTGCATATCAACGCAGGCGTTGCCGGCTTGATGTGTGCGATCTGTCTCGGCAAGCGCAAGGACATTGGGCCACCGCACAACATGGTGCTCACCTTCATCGGCGCTTCGCTGCTGTGGGTCGGCTGGTTCGGCTTCAATGCCGGCTCCGCCGTCACCGCAGGCGTGCAGGCGGGCATGGCGATGACCGTGACCCAGATTGCCACCGCGGTCGCTGCCTTCACCTGGATGCTCGTGGAATGGATGGCCCGCGGCAAGCCGACAGTCATCGGCATCTGCTCGGGTGCGGTTGCCGGTCTAGTCGCAATCACTCCGGCTTCGGGCTTCGTTGGCCCGGCTGGCTCGATCGCGATCGGCATTGCTGCCGGTGTATTCTGCTACTGGGGGGTCACCGGCCTCAAGCGCATGCTTGGTTCTGACGACGCGCTGGATTGCTTCGGTGTCCACGGCGTCGGCGGCATCGTCGGTGCGCTCCTCACGGGCGTGTTCGCGATCAGTGAGTACGGCGGCACCGCCGGCCTGATTGAAGGCAATGCGGCGCAGATGATCAACCAGGTCAAGGGCATTGCCGTCGTAATCGTTTACGACGCGATTGTCTCGCTGATCCTGCTCAAGATCATCGACGCCATCATCGGCCTGCGCGTCTCCGACGAAGTGGAGCGCGAAGGACTCGATCTCGCGCTGCATGGAGAGACTGTGCAGTAAGAGCGCGTGATCCCGAAAAGTGGATACCGGTTTTCGGAAAAGATCACGCGCCAATGAAGTGACAAGCTAGCGGTAGGGGCGGAAACCCGGCACTGTCCCTTCCGTTGAGGCCCCGGTTCGCAAGGACCGGGGCCTCTCTCTTTATTATTAGCGCCGGTTTTGCCTTTTCCTACGAGAAAAGTCCCAATTTCCGATGGTTAATCGGGTCTTAACCTCGCCCTCTTTATTGTGTGGAAACCCCTGTGCCGCGGGCCAAGCCCGCCTGTCGACGCATGTCCATGATGACCGCCAAGCGCGAGCCTGCATCTTCTACTGCTCAAGCGGTCGACTCGCGGTCGCCCTTCGTGCGGCTGACCGAGCTGATCGCCGGCATCGAGCCAGGCAAGCCCGCCATCAATCTGTCGGTCGGCGAACCGCAACACCCGATCCCGCCCTTCGTCGGACCGACGCTCGAAGCGCATCTCGCGGATTTCGGCCGCTATCCCGCCAATAAAGGCATCGAGCCGTTCCGCCGCGCGGTCGCGGCCTGGCTCGGCCGCCGCTACAAACTCACGCGGCCGGTCGATGCAGAGCACGAAGTATTGGTCCTCAATGGCACGCGCGAAGGTCTCTTTTTCGCAGCGATCGCCGCCAAGCGCTGGGTGTCACGCCGCGGCGGCAAACCAGCAATGCTGATTCCAAATCCGTTCTATGCGGCTTATTCCGCCGGCGCGCTCGCGGCCGATTGCGAACCCGTTTATCTGCCGGCGACGCGCGCAAGCGACTTTCTTCCCGATCTCGATGCGCTCGATGACGCGCTGCTCGCGCGCACGGTCGCTTTCTATATCGCGTCGCCTTCAAACCCGCAGGGCGCCGTCGCCGATCGTGCTTATCTCGAAAAATTAGCAGGCCTCGCTCGCCGCTTTGGTTTTTTGGTTTTCGCCGATGAATGCTACTGCGAGATCTACAGCGAACACATACCACCTGGGATGCTGGAGGCCTCGGGGCCCGATTTTGCCAACGTCGTTGTTTTCCACTCGTTGTCTAAGCGCTCGAGCCTCCCGGGTTTGCGCGTCGGATTTGCCGCGGGCGACCGGCGCTTTCTTGCGCCCTTTCTCGAATTGCGCAATGTCGCCGCGCCGCAAGTGCCGACACCGGCGCAGCATGTGGCGATTGCCGCTTATGGAGACGAGGCGCACGTGCGGGAAAACCGCACGCTTTATTCCGCCAAGTTCGATCTTGCCGATCAGATTATCGGCGGCCGTTACGGCTACGAGCGCCCGTCCGGCGGATTTTTCCTTTGGCTCGATGTTTCGAAACAAGGCGGCAGCGAAATCGTGACCAAAAGGCTGTGGGCCGAAGCCGGCGTGCGGGTGGTACCCGGACGCTATCTCGCGCGCGAGCAGACGGACGGCAGCAATCCCGGGGCCGACTATATTCGCGTCGCCATGGTGCAAGACAAGACAGCCACCGCCGAGGCGTTGCATCGCCTCGTTGCGGTGCTCGGTTAGCGCATGATCCCGAAAAGCGGAATCCGGTTTTCGGACAAGATCAAGCGGAAGCAAAAGGACTCGTAACGCATGCGAGCAGCAGATCGAAGCTTTGACGTTGTCGCTTTCGTCTCGGAGCACTTCCGCGACATCATCAGGCGGCGTCTGAGCGAACTTGCCGGCCTGTCGCTGATTACGCTGGCGCTCCTCGGCGCCGTCGCGCTCGCGACATGGTCGGTGCAGGACCCCTCGCTCAGCCACGCCACGCAACAGCCCATTCATAACTTGTTGGGATTTCCCGGCGCCATTTTCTCCGACCTGGCGATGCAGCTGCTCGGTCTTGCCGCCATGCTGCTATTGCTGCCGGAAGCGCTGCTCGGCTGGCGCCTGATTTCGCACAGGCCGTTCGGCGAAAAATGGCGCAGCCTGTTGTGGATCGTCGCGACTTTCCTCGCCGCCGGGTTTGCCTCGACATTGCCGCGCGTCGGCGCCTGGCCGCTGCCGACCGGTCTTGGCGGCGTCGCCGGTGACGCCATGCTGCGTTTGCCGGCGATGGTGTTCGGCACGCCGCTTCCGGGATTTACGCGGTTTGTGCTGTGCATCTTGTTCGGTGTCGCCACGGCGGTGACGCTGGCTTTGGCCGCCGGAGTGCGCCAGCGCACCGCGAAGGCAGCCGCCCGCGCTATCGATAATGATGATGATGACGAGTTGGACGATGACCAGGGTTCCGCCTGGCTCGGCATGATCGTGCACGCGCTGTTGAGCTGGAAGGCGCGCATCGGCCGCGTTATCCGTGGTGCACCGCGCGCACCCGCACGCATGCCGCATATGCCGGTAGGGCGCGGCCCGCGCCAGGAGCCGCGCTTTGATGCTTCCGGAAGAGTCGCGGCCGACTACGATGACGTCGAGGATAACGAAGACGCGCCAACGCCGCGTCGGCGCGCCGCGCCGCGAGCGCCCGTCCGCCGCTCGGCCAACGGCTATGCGCTGCCGTCGCTCAATCTCCTGGCTGCGCCGCGCGCGAGCGAGCGCACCACATTGTCGCGCGATATCATCGACGGCAACGCAACGGCGTTAGAAAGCGTGTTGCAGGACTTCGGCGTGCGCGGCGAAATCATCAATGCGCGCCCGGGACCGGTGGTCACTCTCTACGAACTCGAGCCGGCGCCTGGCATTAAATCCTCACGCGTGATCGGCCTCGCCGACGACATCGCCCGTTCGATGAGTGCCGTGTCGGCCCGCGTCGCGGTCGTATCGGGCCGCAATGCTATCGGCATCGAATTGCCCAATCCGACACGCGAGAAAGTCTACTTGCGCGAGCTGCTCACCGGCATGGACTACAATGAGAGCGCGGCCAAATTGCCGCTCTGCCTCGGTAAAACAATCGGCGGCGAATCGGTCATCGTTGATCTGTCGCGAATGCCACATCTGCTGATCGCCGGCACCACCGGCTCCGGCAAGTCGGTCGCCATCAACACGATGATCCTGTCTCTCGTCTATCGGCTGACACCCGACCAATGCCGTTTGATCATGGTCGATCCCAAGATGCTTGAACTGTCCGTCTATGACGGCATCCCGCACCTGCTCACGCCGGTCGTTACCGACCCGAAGAAAGCCGTGGTCGCGCTCAAATGGGCCGTGCGCGAGATGGAGGGTCGCTACAAAAAAATGTCGAAGCTCGGCGTGCGCAATATCGAAGGTTACAACGCGCGCGTCGCAGAGGCGAAAGCAAAAGGCGAAATGCTGACCCGCACGGTCCATACGGGCTACGACAAGGAATCCGGACAAGCGATCTACGAGAAAGAAGATCTCGAGCTTGAGCCGCTGCCGTTCCTAGTCGTGATAGTCGACGAAATGGCCGATTTGATGATGGTAGCCGGCAAGGACATTGAAGGTGCCATTCAGCGCCTGGCGCAAATGGCGCGCGCCGCCGGAATTCATGTCATCCTTGCAACCCAGCGCCCGTCGGTGGACGTGATCACCGGCACCATCAAGGCAAACTTCCCGACTCGCATTTCATTCCAGGTCACTTCAAAGATCGATAGTCGCACCATCTTAGGCGAACAAGGCGCTGAACAACTGCTCGGTCAGGGCGACATGCTTTACATGGCCGGCGGCGGGCGCATCAGCCGCGTGCATGGCCCATTCGTGTCAGACGAAGAAGTCGAAAAGGTCGTGCGGCACCTCAAGTCACAAGGCACACCGGAATATCTGGAAGAAGTGACCGCCGGCGATCCCGAGGATGGCGAAGACGGCGCGGTGTTCGACGCAACCGGGATGGGGCTCGCCGAAGGTGGCGATCTCTTTCAGCAGGCCGTCGCCATCGTGAAACGTGACCGAAAGGCGTCGACATCCTACATCCAGCGCCGTCTTCAAATCGGCTACAACCGCGCTGCGACCATTATGGAACGCATGGAAGAGGAAGGTATCGTCGGCCAGCCCAATCACGCGGGCAAACGTGAGATCCTGATCCCCGAAAATCCTGCTGACGACCGCTATTGAGAATCGCTTGGTTCACGATTAAGCCGGAATCGGCTTGAAGCTGGGGAGCCGCGAAATCGCCACAGCCGGCCCATATACGATCTATTGGCGCTAAGCGGGGGCGCGAGGCGGAGAAGATAATGGCGGCACAACACAGAACGCGAAACGGCCCTAAACTGGCCTTTGCCGCGTTGTTTGCCTGCCTCTCTGTCCCCGCGTTGGCCCAAATGGTCCCTCTCCCAATGCCGCGGCCACCTTCGGTGCAAGTCCAATCCAGCCCCGCCGCGTCGGCGGCCGCCCCGACGTCTAAACCCCAGACGCCTAGTGCCCGCACACAAGCGACGCCGAATTCACAGGCGCCCAACCCAATCACCAATCCGTTTGCCGCCCTGCTCGGAAAGTCCACCTCGCCGGGCGTGCTCAATCCCGAGCAACGCGCCATTGTTGAGCGCGTCAACGGCTATCTCTCGGGCGTGCAAACACTGACAGGTAATTTTATTCAGGTCGGTCCGGACGGCAGCCGCACCCAGGGCGATTTCTTCATTTCAAAGCCGGGCAAAGTGCGTTTCGAATACGACGATCCGAGTCCCATAGAATTGATTGCCGATGGCTCGTCGGTCGTGGTGCGCGACCGCAGATTAGCAACCCAGGACGTCTATCCATTGTCACAAACGCCGCTGCGGTTTCTGCTCGCAGACCATGTCGATCTGACTAAGGACACACATCTGGTCGCAGTCTATGCTGACGATGTATTCGTCACTGTTGTGGTCGAGGAAAAAAGTGGCATTGTCGGCACCAGCCGAATGATGATCATGTTCAGTGCCAAGGACATGCAGCTCAAACAGTGGACGGTGACCGACCCGCAGGGTTATGACACGACGGTCGCAGTATATAACCTTGATACCAGCAAGCGCCCCGATCCCGCCTTGTTCAAAATCGACTACACCCGCAATATGCAATAACGACTTTTGTTGCGGTCTCTATCATGCCCCGCTTCGCGCCGGGCGTGGCGTTTTTCCCGGTCTGTCATTGCACTTAAACGTGGATGACCGGATTAAGGGAGGCCTCGACGTTGGCAATTTCGTATCTTGCGTCATAAATTGCAGAAATGTCTTTTAAGATTACCACATGGAACATTAATTCAGTGCGCCTGCGCATCGAGCTGGTCGCAAAGTTTTTGAAAAGCGCGCGGCCGGACGTACTCTGTTTACAAGAGACCAAATGTCCCGACGACGCTTTTCCTATCAAGCGTTTCAAGAGGCTCGGCTATGAACACGCAGCCCTCAATGGACAGAAGGGCTATCACGGTGTCGCCGTACTATCTCGCGTGCCTTTCGAGCAGATCGACATTCATAGTTTCTGCGGCAAGGTTGATTGCCGGCACGTTTCGGTAGTGCTGGGCGAACGTGCAGGACTAAAGGACCGGATTACTTTACATAATTTCTATGTACCCGCGGGCGGCGACGAGCCCGACCCGACGATCAATCCGAAATTCGAACACAAGCTTTCTTTCCTCGACGAAATGCGCGCGCATCTCGGCTTACGGCCAAAAAAAACGCAACGCGCGATTCTTGTTGGCGATCTCAACGTGGCGCCCCTTGAGCACGATGTCTGGAGCCACAAACAGATGATCAAAGTGGTCTCTCATACGCCGGTGGAGTGCGAGAAACTTGTCGCCGCACGGACCGCCGGTGATTGGGTGGATACGATGCGTGTTCTCACGCCCGAGCCCGAGAAGCTCTACACTTGGTGGAGCTACCGTGCGATGGACAATTGGCGCACTGCCGATCGCGGAAGAAGGCTCGACCATGTTTGGGCCTCGGACGCACTCGCCGACCGCGTATCCGCAATTAGAATCGCCAAGGACTACCGGGGCGCAGAGCGGCCCTCCGATCACGTACCGGTGACGGCAACTTTCGAGCTTTGAATTTTCTGGCCTTAAAAATTAGTGCTTGTCGCCGGCCTCAAGCGCGCGCTTTACGCCCACGAGCTCTTTCGACCAGGCCTGCAAGCGATCGGTCATATTATCACGCAGTTGCTCGGCAGCGGCCGGGTAGCCTTCCAGCATTTTCCGGAACAGGTTGCGTGAGATGCGAACGACCACCGTCGGCTCTTTCGCGATCGCCGTGGCTTGGCACACCGTATTGGTGAGGAGCGCGAGCTCGCCGACAAGTGTGCCGGGGCCGATTGTGATCTCTTTGCCTTCCGATAGCGTGCCCGGCTCAAGGAGCAGCGAGCCCTCCTGAACGACATAGCCGCCGTCAGCAAGCTCGCCGGCATAGAAGAGAACGGCCCCACTTTGCAGATGGCGCGTTTCGGCGCCGATCGCTAGAATACGCAGCGCTTGCTTGCCGAGCGCAGCTAATGGCGGCACCCGCTCGAAGAATGCGATGTCATCTTCGAGGCCCATGCGCTCATTGCCTCAAGTTGGAGAACGGTGCCGACGAAATCACGGTACCAACTTATAGCCGCCGGCTTCCGTCACCAAAATTGCCGGCGCGGCAGCATCTTTTTCCACCTTTTGCCGGAGACGGTAGATGTGGGTTTCGAGCGTGTGGGTAGTGACGCCGGAATTATAGCCCCACACCTCTTGCAATAGCGTCTCACGCGACACCGGCTTCTGCCCGGCGCGGTAGAGATAACGAAGGATGGCCGTCTCCTTTTCGGTGAGACGCACCTTGCTGCCTTTCGGGCTGAGCAGCAACTTCGAACTCGGCCTAAACGTGTAGGGCCCGATAGCAAAAACTGCGTCTTCGCTGGCTTCATGTTGCCGAAGTTGCGCACGGATACGCGCCAACAGAACCGCGAAGCGAAATGGCTTTGTAATGTAATCGTTTGCGCCGGATTCAAGACCGAGAATAGTGTCGGAATCGGTATCGTGGCCGGTCAACATGATGATCGGGGCTTTAAAGCCGTTCTTGCGCAAGATGCGCACAGCCTCTCGGCCGTCGACATCCGGCAGTCCCACGTCCATGATTACCAGGTCGATTTGGCCGTTTTTGGCGGTTTGTACGCCCTTCGTACCGCTTTCAACTGAGATAGCGTCGAATTCTTCGTGCAGCGCCAATTGCTCGACCAACGCCTCGCGTAACTCAGAGTCGTCATCGACGATCAGGATTGTTCGCTTATTGGCCATCGTCCAAAAAACCCTTCAAAGAACGCCGGCACACGCCTCGTCATAGTCGCGAAGTAAAACATTCGGGGCTAAAAGAGCAAGCGGGAACTGATATTTAGAGTTGAAATGGCTGAGACCAAGATATCGCCACCAATGCGGAAACAATCTTTGTCCCGGATCACAGTACGCCGCAAGCCGGGCGATTCACGGCGCGGGTGGCTCATCGCGGGGGCACTGGCGCTGCCAGTCGCGCTAGGGCGCGGCGGAATCAAGGCCAACAAACGCGAGGGCGACGGCGCCACCCCACGCGGAATTTTCCGGCTCAGGCGGCTGTGGTGGCGTGCCGACAGGCATCCACGGCCGGCCACATCATTACCGGTGCAAAGAATATTGCGGGACGATGGCTGGTGCGAGGACCCCGGCGATCGGCACTATAACCGGCCGATTAAAGTGTCGCCGCACGAGAGTGTTGACCGCCTGACCCGCAACGACAATCTCTACGATTTCATCATCGAGATTGACCACAATACGCGTCCGCGTGTTGCTAGGCGCGGCAGTGCTGTCTTCATTCATGCGGCCCGGCAAGGTTTCGCGCCGACAGCCGGCTGTGTCGCCCTCGAGCTTAACACGCTTCGCCGGATACTCTCGCATCTCGGTCCGCACACCAGGATTATAGTCGAGTAACCGGCAGCCGGCGCCGCCCTATTTCACGCGCGCACCAAAAATAGCGCTGCCGACACGCACGTGCGTGGCCCCAAGCGTGATCGCAGTTGCAAAATCTGCACTCATCCCCATTGACAAAAGCTTTAATCCATTTCGATTGGCGATCTTTGCCGTGAGTGCGAAATGCGGCCCAGGCGCTTCATCGAGTGGCGGAATGCACATCAGGCCAGAAATTCTCAGCCCGTATTTGTCGCTGCACGCGGCGAGAAATGCATCGGCCTCTTGCGGTAGTACGCCAGCTTTTTGCGCCTCTGAACCTGTGTTTACCTCCACGAACAAAGTCGGCTGACGTTGCTGCTTGTCAATTTCCTTCGCGAGCGCCTCACAAAGGCTACTTCGATCGACAGAATGAATGGCGTCGAAAAGCGCGACCGCCTCTTTCGCCTTGTTCGATTGCAGTGGTCCTATCAGATGTAATTCGATGCCGGCGTTTTTTGCCAGCAGAGGTGGCCACTTCGCCTTTGCTTCCTGAACACGATTTTCTCCGAACACACGCTCGCCCGCAGCAATCACTGGCTGGATCGCCTCCGGACCAAAAGTCTTTGACACTGCGATCAATGTTACTTCTGCCGAATCGCGCCGGGCATCGCGACAGGCTCGGGCGATTTCAGTGCGGACGTATTCGATGCCGGTTGTTGCGGGGGCGGCGACCATGCGCTGCCTATATCGCACCACGTCGCAAGCCGCTACTTCAAATAAATGGCCGGGGACGAATTTTGGTGACGTCGCTACCCGCGATTCCGATAAGCGCCGCGCGGTCGACCAATTCGAAGATGCGGTCCTTCCAACGAATGGCCTTACTGACGAAAAGGCGCTTGAGGGTTTTGTTGGTATGTACCAACGACATGCCTAGTGTGTCGGCGAGGTGCTGTTGAGTGAAGGGAAACTGGATGCTTTCATTTTTGACCAGACCTGATTCTTCCGCACGCGTATACAGGTGCAGCAATAGATAAGCTGCTCGCTCGAGCGCCGTCCGACGCCCGAGGCTCACGAGATTCTCGTCAATGAGTTGCTCCTCACGCGCCGCCAGCCAAGTTATGTCAAACGCCAGCGACGGAAGACGGCTATAAAGGTCCCACAACTTCGTGCGCGGAAACACGCACAGTACCAGTGGCGTCAGTGCCTCAACGGAATGCTCCATCTCATTCATCAGCGCGCCTTGTAGACCCACCATATCTGCGGGCAGTGCATAATTGAGAATTTGCCGGCGACCGTCGTTGAGCATCTTGTAGCGAAAGGCCCAACCGTTCAGCACTGTGTAGAGATATTCGCTGCGTGCACCTTCGCGCAGAAAGCTTGCACCGGCATCCACGCGAAGTTCATCGGTTTTGAATGTTTTGACGAATGCCAATTCTTCAGCTGAAAATTCACGCAGGCTCGTCCGCTTACGCAGCGGGCACAGGTCGCAAGGCGTGATATGCCCGTTTGGCCGCCCATTTCCGACGATCATAGAGCCTCTATGCGGTTCAGCAAAAAATGCCCCTGCGCGAAGCTATTGAAACTGCGCTTCACGTGTCCAACGATGTATTTTTGTGCGCTATGTCTTTTTTAAATGCTGTCGGACTTAATCCGTAGGACAAGGGAAAGTTCCATAGGGGGATTACCCTTGGTTTTGTCAGATAGCTTGCTTAGCGGTAAGCGCTGTCTTGTGCTCGACGACGAATTCCTGATCGCGCTCGACATCCAGCAAATCCTCGAATTCGCAGGTGCGGCGCACGTCGCATGCGCCGCAACAGTGCCGGAAGCACTCGAACTGCTGCGCCGCGAACCGGACTTTGATGTCGCGGTACTCGACATGAAAATAGGCGGACCACAACCCAACAGCCTAGGCGTCGCCGCACTTCTCGCGGAAAAAGGCACCCCGTTCGTATTTCTGACCGGCATGCGCGTCAATGACATCCATGCCAAGCAATTCCCGCAGGCGCCTGTAATTGAAAAACCTTACGACGCGATCGCACTCCTGGATTCAGTACGTCGCGTGATCAAGTTCGGCTGACCTAAAGTGTGCGGCGTAGCCGATTTACCGGCCAACTACCCGGCCACGGCCATCGGCCACCACGCCATGGCATCACTTCCTGTTTTCCAGAGGCTAGCCTGCGCTGGCGGCGGCCGGTTCCTCGCCGGTTGACCCTTTGGCCTCTTTCGTGTCTGTTCCGCGCGCAATAAAAAGACGCGCAAATGGTCGCCGATTCGAACAAAAACGAGCGCTACAACGCCCGCGCGGCGGAGATCCGCTGGCAAAAGGCGTGGGCGGACAAAAGTATCTTCGCGACCAAGAACGACGACCCGCGGCCCAAATACTACGTGCTGGAGATGTTCCCCTACCCGTCAGGGCGCATCCATATGGGTCACGTCCGCAATTACACCATGGGCGACGTAGTCGCGCGTTTCAAACGCGCCATGGGCAACGCTGTGCTGCACCCGATGGGTTGGGACGCCTTCGGTATGCCGGCCGAAAATGCCGCCATCGACCGCAAAGTGCATCCGAAAGCGTGGACCTATGACAACATCGCCGCAATGAAGAAGCAGCTCCAGTCGATGGGGCTGTCCCTCGACTGGGCGCGCGAAATTGCGACTTGCGATCCGGCCTACTACAGGCACCAACAGAAAATGTTTCTCGACTTCCTCAAGGCCGGCTTGGTCGAGCGCAAACAATCGAAGGTGAACTGGGATCCGGTTGATCATACCGTCCTCGCCAACGAGCAGGTGATCGACGGACGCGGCTGGCGTTCGGGCGCAGTTGTCGAACAACGCGAACTGACGCAGTGGTTTTTCAAGATCAGCGACTACTCGGAAGAATTGCTCAAAGCGCTCGACACACTCGAGCGCTGGCCGGACAAAGTCCGGTTGATGCAGAAGAACTGGATTGGCCGTTCGGAAGGCCTGCTTCTACGCTTCATGCTGGATCCGGCGACAACGCCAAACAAGGAAAGCGAGCTGGAAATATTCACAACGCGGCCTGATACCTTGTTCGGCGCGAAGTTCATGGCGATCTCACCCGATCATCCACTTGCCACAGCAGCCGCAGCGAAGAACCCGAAACTCGCAGCATTCATCGAACAGTGCCGCCACATGGGCACTTCGCAAGCTACGATCGACACCGCCGAAAAGCTCGGCTTCGACACGGGCATCAAAGCTGCACACCCGTTCGATCCCGGCTGGAAGCTACCTGTCTATGTGGCCAACTTCATTTTGATGGACTACGGCACCGGCGCGATTTTCGGCTGTCCGGCGCATGATCAGCGCGATCTCGACTTCGTCAACAAATACGGACTCGGCAATACACCGGTGGTCTGTCCGCCTGGTCAGGACCCAAAAACCTTCGTCATCACCGACGTCGCTTATGATGGCGACGGCCAGATGATCAATTCGCGTTTCCTCGACGGAATGACCATCGATAAAGCAAAAGAGGAAGTCGCCAAACGGCTGGAAAGGGAAACACGCGGCAATAGTCCCGTCGCACAACGGCAGGTAAACTACCGCTTGCGCGATTGGGGAATTTCCCGCCAACGTTATTGGGGCTGCCCGATCCCCATCATCCACTGTGACAAGTGCGGCGTGGTGCCGGTGCCGGAAAAAGATTTGCCGGTAACGCTCCCGGAGGATGTGACGTTCGACAAGCCAGGCAATCCGCTCGACCGCCACCCTACTTGGAAGAATGTGAAATGCCCCAAGTGCACCGGGCCGGCGCGGCGCGAGACCGACACAATGGATACTTTCGTCAACTCGTCCTGGTACTTCGCACGCTTCACCGACCCATGGATCAAGACCGCACCGACTGACCGCAGGATGGTGGATGAATGGTTGCCCGTCGATCAGTACATCGGCGGCATCGAGCATGCAATTTTACATCTGCTCTATTCCCGCTTTTTCACTCGCGCCATGCACAAAACCGGGCATGCCGGCATAGACGAGCCGTTTGCCGGCCTGTTCACGCAAGGCATGGTGGTCCACGAAACTTATCGCGCCAAGAATGGCGACTGGGTCGAGCCGGCCAACGTCAAGATCGAAGTCATTGGCGACGGGCGACATGCAACGCTCGCTTCAACCGGCGAGCCAATCGAAATCGGTTCCATCGAGAAGATGTCAAAGTCAAAGAGAAATACGGTCGATCCTGATGACATCATCGCCGCTTATGGTGCCGACACAGCGCGCTGGTTCATGCTTTCCGAACTCGCCGCCCGAACGCGACGTGATCTGGACCGAGGAAGGTGTGCAAGGTGCCTGGCGTTTCGTGCAACGCTTATGGCGTCTCATTGGCGAAATTGCAGGAATTGATGCACCCACGGCGCGCCCTGCCGCCTTTGGCGAACATGCCCTTTCCGTACGCAAGGCCGCTCACCGCGCGCTCGCACACGTATCCGACGATATCGATAAGCTGCGCTTCAATCGTTGCATCGCCCATATCTACGAATTGGCTAATGCCCTTGGCGAGGCCATCGGCGCCATCGAAACGACGCCCACAGGCGATCTCATCTGGGCCTTGCGCGAAGCCGGCGACATCCTGGTAAGGCTTTTCCACCCAATGATGCCGCATCTCGCCGAGGAATGCTGGTCGGCGCTTGGGCACAAGACTCTCGTCTCCACCGAAAGCTGGCCGCAAGTTGAGGCCGATTTGCTGGTGGAAAGCACCATTACCTTGCCGGTTCAAATCAACGGCAAGAAACGAGCCGATGTCATTGTGGCCCGCGATGCAGAAAAATCGGATATAGAGGCTGCCGTTCTTGCGCTTGATGCGGTAAAAAAGGCGCTCGAGGGCAAAAGCCCGAAAAAGGTCATTGTCGTCCCGCAGAGGATCGTCAATGTCGTGGTCTGATATGAGACGCTTTGCGAGGTCATTCGCTGCTTTGGGGCTGGCTGGCCTCACTGCTGGCTGCTTGCAGCCGCTCTATGCCGAGCGCCCGACGCCTACGGGCGGCGCAAGTATTGTTGGCCAGATGAGCGCCGTCGACGTCGCCCCAATCGACGCGCCTGGCGGCAGCCGGCTCGCCCGCGTCACCGTCGGCGTGCGCAACGAATTAATCTACGATCTGACTGGCGGAAACGGTGGCATATCACCGACCCACCGGCTGAACGTGAGGCTCACAGCTACGCAGCTTCAGGTGATCGTCGATATCAACACAGCCCGGCCGGACGTCAATAATTACGGCATCGACGGAGTCTATACGCTCACGGAGCTTGCGACTGGAAAAGTCGTCGCCAAAGGCCAGACCTTCGCGCGGGTATCTTACAACATTCCGGGTCAACAGCAGCGATTCGCAGGCGAGCGCGGCCTGCGCGATGCCGAAGACCGTGCCGCGAAGGAGATTGCCGAGAATATTCGCTCGCGACTCGCCTCGTATTTCGTGGCGGGTACCTGAGTATCGCCGCGGCGCTATGACCGCCATCAAAGCCTCCGACGTCGATCGCTTCATCGCCAAGCCAGATCCCGCGCAGCCGATCATACTGGTATTCGGGCCCGACGCCGGCTTAGTGCGCGAGCGTGTCGACGCGCTGGTGCGCGCTTCTGTCGACGATCCCAATGACCCGTTCATGCTGGCACGCGTCGAAGGCGACGAGCTGGCAGGAAATCCGGCGCGGCTGGCGGAGGAGACGCATACGGTACCGCTGTTTGGTGGCCGCCGTGCTGTGCTGGTGAAGGCAGGCGCGCGCAATATCGCCTCAGCAGTAGAAACCGTTATTGCAGCGCCATCGAGCGAATGCCGCGTGATTATCGAAGCCGGCAATCTCAGCAAGAGCGCACCGCTCCGCTCGTTGTGCGAGAAGGCGAAGGTTGCGGCCGCATTGCCCTGCTATGCCGATAACGAACGCGCGCTCGTACAATTGATCGACGAAGAAATGCGCTCAGCCAACCTCGCCATCGCACCGGACGCGCGGGCCATGCTCCTGGCATTACTCGGGGGCGACCGGCTCGCTTCGCGCAATGAGATTCGGAAGCTCGTGCTTTATGCGCGAGGTCAAAAAATAATCGAACTTGCTGATGTGACGGCAGTTGTCGCCGACGCGTCGCAAATAGCGCTCGACGGAGTGATCGATGCCGTTTTCGCCGGCCGGGCCGCCGAAGTTGATGGCGAATTTGGTAAGGCCCGTTCCAGCGGCTCCTCGCCGGCGGCAATCATCTCAGCGGCAATCAGGCAGGTGGCCAATTTGCACAAAATGAAGTTGGCGATTGATGGCGGTGATTTCGGTAGAATTCGTCATGAAGCGCGCCGCCCCACCAGTTCATTTCAGCCGCGAACGTCAGGTCAGCGATGCGCTGCGGACTTGGACGCCGGCGCGCCTCGTACGCGCCATGGAGCAATTGGCTGACGCGTCGCTTGAAGTGCGGCGCAACGCCCCGTTGGCAGAAGCCATTGCACAACGGATCCTGCTGTCGCTTGCCGTGAATGCCCGCAAGAAAACCTAAGGCCCGCTTGCGCGAGAGCCCCACTTAAATCGCATTACCTACTCGATCCTAATCTGAATTAAGCTATTTAGAACTGGTCAAGGGTTTTTCGCTAATCATTTCAATATGAACGCGCTTCCCGACCTAACGGAGGACGGCAGAAAAATGCAGGCCGCTCGGGGCCCGTCGTGAATTGCGTCGATCACAGGAAACGCGTCTCAAGTTCTGGCACGCGACGATTGTGTCTTCGTTCTTTATCGTCGTCGTAGGGGCCAGTCTGTTCCTTGGCGTGTTGATGATGATCGGGACGATTCGCGGCAACGATAGTTCGAACGAGCTGACGGCTGACGGACGCACCGGCCGCGTCGCCTACGCACTGCGCGACGGCACCCATTGCCACTACATGGTCTTTGACAACAAGACTGCCCAGACCGTGGAAGATCGTATCGGGCGTTGCGACGAGGGCAAGCCCAAGCCCAAAAAGGAAACACCGCCTGTATTCGTATGGGGCGGCAAATAACCGTCGGCGGCCTTCACAGATTTAATTGATAGCTATGCGGTACCCAACGGTAGCCGCCCTGCCCCTTCTCCACATAGCCGATACCAGGGAACGGCATGTGAAAGCTCGCGACGAATAACTTGTCGGTCGCAAGCATGTCGAGGATGCGCTTACGCGTCGCTACGGCTTTGTCCTTATCGTCGTCCATCTCAAAGTGCCATTCAGGGCGTTGCACGGCCATCACAAACTGCGTGCAGGTATCGGCGATAATCAAGAAACGCTTGCCACTACTCTCGATGTGAAATGCCAGCAGGCCAGGTGAATGGCCGGAGGCGTCGACCGCGGTGACGCCCGGCACGACCTCGCCGCCCGGGCTGATGAACGTCGAACGGTCCGCTAACGGCACGCAGATTTTCACGAACAATTCGCGATTGAACTTTCGCGCTTCGCGCACGTTTTCACCACGCTTCCAGAAATCGAACTCGGCAGCGCCGAACACGTAGCGTGCATTCGGGAATACCGGCTTTCCCCCTTCAACCAGGCCGCCGATATGATCCGGATGTCCGTGCGTAATAACGATAACATCGATATCCTCCGGCCTGTAACCCGCGGCCGCCAGCCGTGCCGCCGTTTGTCCCGGCGGCAACCGCTTGCTGAGCTGCTCGTATTCGTGCGGCAACGCACCGTTTCCGGTGTCGAACAGCACAAGTTGTTTGCCGGTATTCACGAGCGTCGGGATGTTCGGATGCTCGAAGCGCTGGGTATCAATGTTATTGGCGCGGGCGAGTGCGTGAACCTCGTCGGCCGAGGCATTGGCGCCGTAATGAGGATGGAGACCCTCGCGGATCGCTTTTGCATCCAGAACGGTGGTGACTTCGAAAGCGCCCAGTTTGAAGCGATAGATCGTCGGCTGTAATTCGCCTTGCAGTGAAGCGGGCACTTTTAGACCTCCCCGATTGTTGTCGCGCCGGCGGGATGTTTAGCAGTTGCGACAGGCCACGATCCAGCGACTAAACGGCGACAATCCAGCGGCACAGTGGACTCAACCCGCCTATCGGCCGGCACGCGTTCTCTCTATGGTGGCAGTCTGACGCTTTTGAAACCCTGGGGGACAATCGATGGCACGAAAAAAACGCAAGTCGCTTACTGGGAAACAGAAGAAAAAATCCAGACCTGTGACCAGGAAAAAGACCCGCGGTGCGGTCAAAAAACGAAAACTCCACAAACGGCGAACGCGGAGATTCCGCGACAAAGTGTCAAATGCCTACCGTACGGTGGTGGACACCTTCAGAGGCACTGATCGGCTGCGCAATAAAATGGAGCCCCCGGCGACCTCCGAAACGGAATAGACCGACGAACGCTGACGGGTGCACTAGACGCGGCGCACCAAGATCAGGATCAGGACAATACCAAGGATCAGCCCAAGACCGCCCGAGGGGTAATAACCCCATTCAGCGCTGTATGGCCAAGTCGGCAGCGCACCGAGCAGGAGCAACAGCAGAATTATCAAAAGAACAAATCGCATCCTCGCCTCCTCGGAAAATTCCCGAGTTCCAACGCCGGCTTCGCGCGTTTTGTTCCTTCGCGATCAGGGCGCCGTGCAAGCCAGTCGCGCTATGTGCTTGAGCCACTGTCGAGAACTTGCCGGATTTTTCGCGCCATAACCCGTTCGATAAGCGGCTTCGGAATAAGCTCGGTACCAGGGTCCAATCGGCCTTGATGAACGATCGCATTGCGCGAATAGCCAGTCATAAAAATAATTTTCGTCCCCGGGCGGCGTTGTTCAACCACGGTGGCAAGCTCACGTCCGTTTTTGCCCGGGAGCACCACATCGGTGAGCAACAGGTCGAACTTCTTCTCGGCGTCGAGCAGACGGAGGGCGGTCGCCGAGTCCTTGGCTTCGATGACTTGATAATTTAGGTCTCTGAGAATCTCCGCGGCATATTGACGAACGCCGTCATCGTCCTCAACGACCAGGATCGTTTCACCGCGTCCGTGTTCGGAGTTCGTATGATCGTCCCCCGAAATCGTCACTTCGTCGCCGTCGCGGCGAGGCAGATAGAGTTTGATCGTCGTGCCCTCGCCGGACTCGCTGTAAATTTTAACATGGCCTCCGGATTGCTTTATGAAGCCGTACACTTGGCTCAATCCCAAACCAGTGCCTTTTCCGGCTTCTTTTGTCGTAAAAAACGGTTCGAACGCGCGATCGATCGTTTCTGCCGACATTCCTGCACCACTGTCGGTGATAGCGACGAGAACGTATTGACCGGGGGCAATGCCCTCGTGGTGGCGGCAATATTCATCATCGAGGTAGGCATTGCTCGTTTCAATCGTGAGCTTGCCACCTTCGGGCATAGCGTCCCGTGCATTCAAAGCAAGGTTGAGCAGCGCAGATTCCAGTTCAGAAGCGTCAACTTCAAGCTTCCAAAGTCCGGCCGCGCCGATCGTTTCCAGCGAAATATTTTCCCCGAGCGTGCGGGTTAAAAGATCGGAAATGGATACGATGAGCTTATTGACGTCGAGCACCCGCGGATTAAGCGGCTGCCGGCGCGAGAAGGCGAGTAGCCGTTGGGTTAGCTGCGCGGCCCGCTCCGCGCCAACGAGCGCGTTGTTGAGCGCACGTTCTGCGCGAGCCTCGACGACACCGCGTTTTGCAATCCCGAGATTGCCGATGATGATTGTAAGAAGATTATTAAAGTCGTGAGCAACACCACCTGTTAGCTGACCAACAGCCTCCATTTTCTGCGATTGCCGGAGAGCCTGCTCGGCGAGTTCGCGCCGTTCGGCCTCTGCATAAAAAGCCTGCGTCCGCCGCATGGTCAACAACACAAGCACAAAAAGGAAGATTGTTGCCGGAACCCCAAAGATCAAATGCGCGGCCATCGTCCGCATCCAATCCCACGTTATCGCGTCGGTCTGGAGCCCGTCGGACACATACAGGTTGGCATACCCAAGCTTCCGGTAGGCGATGCGCCGTTGAAAGCCGTCGACCGAATTGTTGGAGGTAACGATGTCGCCTTCGGGATTTTTGTTGACGCTCAGCATAAATCCGCTGTTGCGCGCGAAGTGCGTAATGCCTCCCGGCGGGTCGGGCTGTCGAGCCAAAATGGCGCCGTCACCGCGCACGAGCGAGAAACTGGCGGTCGTACCGGATGAGAGCTGATTGTAAAAATCCGAAAAGACTTTCGGCACGACAGCCACCATGAACACACCGGAAAACTCTCCATTGCGGACAGGCCGGCGGCGGCTGATGCCAAAAAATAGCTCTTTTCTCACGCGTGGCGTCAGTAACGCGCCAACGTACGTGCCGGCATCACGATCTACCTGGGCGAGGAAGTAATCACGATCCGCAACCTTCGCATCGCTGGGAATTGGCGAGATCGCTGACGAGACCAGCGTGGATCCATTTTTGTCTACAACTAAAATACCGTCGACGGCGTTCAGTGCTTTTTCAAGTTTGCTGAGTTGGAGATGTAGTGCCGGCTCAGAGGCTTTAATCTGTTCATCGCTGAGATCGCCAATGATCGCGTCGACACCAGCAAATGTCAGGTCGACAGATTGAAAAATCTTGGATGCCTGTTCGGAGAGGACGTTGAGCGAGGTTTTTAGTTGTTCGTCGGCGTGCGCAAACGCATTATGGTAGTTGATCCAGCTGGCGTACAAAAAAAGCGATATTGGAATGACAATTGTCGCCACCAGCATCGTTTTGAGGAGGCGTAAAGCAGCATCACGGCGCGCGCGCATTCGTTAAGCTCAATGAAGCGACATCCGAACGTACTGGGCATACCAAAATCTGAGAAGAAAAAAAGCCTAATATCCCCCTTGGTTGCAGCCGATGCACCGATTCACGGTCGCGAACCTGCCAGGTTCCCGGCTGCGTCGCCACAGCCTGCGCGAATCGTCCCGCGATGCCCGATGGCAACCACGCCTGTCGGCACTGGTCGCGGGGCAGGAATTTAAGCTTTTAGTGGGGTGACGCACGCCCCTTGTGGGTCCGTCGTCTACAGCGGTCGTCGTGACGGATGCAGCCGCTAAAAAATAAACCTCACTTGGCCGCGCCGATGCCGGTAATGAAAAACGCACTATAGAATTCGACGCCACAAGTCAGCGCGGCGGTTTGTATCGGCCGCGATATCGTCAGGGGGCATTTATATAAAATTCGATGAATTGTTTCACGATGCATTTTACGCGCGTTTTATCAGCCGTCGGTAGAACACTACTCCTCGAATATAATTCAATTACCGACGGTATTGATGTCCCCGCCAGCGGCGTCTTCCAAGCTCCATCAGAAGTCAAATTCATGGCCCGCAACACGCGGCAGGGCGGCCGCGACCATTGCGTTTTCACTGCTCTTTCTAGTCGGCATGGTTTGGGACGGCATTGAAGTTGCCACGTCATCCGATGTCGATTCAGGCGCAGTGGTGCTTTCACTCGCCGACGCTGACCTGTCAGTAGTAGCTGACGTCGATATGACGTCGTCGGACGGCACCGACAGCGAACCATTCGACCGCGCGGAATTGTGTCTGATGGAAACCACGGCGGCCTTGCTGCCTCTTGAGTTGCCGGCCGACAACAGCGGCTTAATGTCTTTTCCGAATGCGCTGCGAGCGAGACATGATTTATTCGGCCTGATGGGTTTTATGGTCGCCGACGCAAACGGCAAAGGCTCCAAGCTGGCCCCACGCTTCGCCACCGCATACCGCTCATTGCTGAAGTTGGTGATTTTGATGGGGTTGCCGCGCATACAAGACGAGGCGGCTCTTATGCACGCGACCATTGTTGGCACGGTTTCAACATATAACCCTCGCCGTGAGGGCAATATCGAAGACGAAGGACAAACGGCGTCTGGCGAACCTTATGATCCTTCCGGATGGACCGCCGCTATCCAGACAGGCCTGCGAAATCAATTCGGCGGCGTCCGCTACGGCAGATTCTATCAGCCCACCTTCGCCCTGGTGGAAAGCGGCGAAAAGCGCGTCATCGTCAAAATCAACGACGTCGGACCCCTCAAGCCCGGGCGGGTACTCGATCTCAACGAGCGAAGCATGCGCCACTTTGATCCGTTCCTCACGCGCGGGCTGATTGAAGACGTCAAAATCACGCTCTTGCCCGGCGAGTATTGGACTCCCGGTCCTGTTGGTATGGCCTACGCGATCGACTTTGCTTCCGCGGCTCAACCTGCGCCGGTGAGTAGTGAATTGGTCAAAGCCGGCAACTGGCAAAGCGAGGCAGAGTTGACCTGGCCACTGCGGAGGCCCTTCCCTTATCCTTCTATGATAGAAGATGCCCGGGCCGGAACGCAGCCGAGCGCCGGCGGCTGACCTCACGCGATCGCGCTACAAAACCTCGGTCACGTCCTCGTAAACGTCGATGTCGACCGCCCCAGGAAACAGCGTGCGCCACGCCTGCAAATAATTTTGCATCATCGGGTCGCTGGCCAGTTTTTGACGGTTGAGTTCGAATGCCGCGTCCGCCTGATACTCTATTAGCTGAACAAACTGGGTCTGATCGTCGACATTCCGCAGAAGACGCACTTTCGCATCGCCAAACGCCTTATACATAGGCAATGCGGTCTTGATCATCGATGTGAAAAGCGATGTTGCGTCGGCAGATGGCGTTCTAATTCTAATAGATAGAATTCTGCTCGCTTTTAGCGCTTCGTTTGCCATCGTTGCCTTCCTCGGTTCGAGCGCACAATTCGATTTGGGCCAAAATTTCAGCTAGCCGTGGCCCGAAGCGACACGCGGCCTTGCTGTGTCCAAAGCGACCTGGCTACCCGCCGAGCTTCCTCAATACCGCATCTAGCTGCTCCAAATTCCGGTATTTGATGCGCAATGTACCGCCTTCGCCGCGATGATCGACGCTGACCTCAAGGCCAAGTGCGTCGGTCAACCGCTTTTCCAGGGCGCGTGTGTCAGCATCTTTGATGCCACTGACCTGGCCCTTTGCTTCGCGTTGCACATCGCGCGCCTGTGCGGCGCCGTCCTCACGCATTTGCTGCTCAAGCTGCCGCACGCTTAAGCCGTTGTCGATAATTTCGCGCGCGATTTGTTCGGCGTTAGGCTGCCCAAGCAACAACCGCGCATGGCCGGCGGAAATTTTGCCCGACCGGACCAGTTGCTTTATCGGTTCCGACAGCTTGAGCAGCCGGATAGTGTTCGCAACGTGTGGCCTGCTTTTGCCGACGATCTGCGCGACCTCATCCTGCGTGCGATTGAAATCGTCCATCAGCGCGAGATAGCCGCTCGCCTCCTCGATCGGATTGAGGTCGGCGCGCTGCACGTTTTCGATAATGGCGTATTCCAGCGCCTGGGCGTCGTTTGCCTCTATCACTGCAACCGGCACATCGTGCAAACCGGCACGCTGTGCGGCGCGCCACCGCCGCTCGCCGGCGATGATCTCGAAGGCGTCCCCTTGTAGTGCGCGCACAACAATTGGCTGAATGATGCCACGTTCACGAATTGAAGCGGAAAGTTCGTCGAGTTCTGCATCCGTAAACAGGCGCCGCGGATTGCGCGGATTGGGACGCAGATTCTCGATTGGCGCACGGCGGGGCTTGCGACCACTGTCGGCTACGGAGGTTTCCTCGCCGACGTCGCCCATCAACGCGGCCAGGCCGCGCCCCAATCGCGAGTGATCCGCCATTGCCGCTCCTGAACTCCGTGCCACGCTATCCCTTTCCGTGTTCTCTGCCTATCGTCGTCGGCTTGGTCGCCGTTCTAAAGAATGGGCATTGCAAACTGCTATCCTGCTTTCAACGCCTTCTCGCGCTGAATGATCTCGGTGGCGAGCCGCAGATAGGCTTCGCTGCCGACACACTTAAGATCGTAGACTAGGACCGGCTTGCCATAAGACGGCGCTTCCGAGATGCGGACGTTGCGTGGGATTATCGTTTCGTAGACTTTGTTTCCCATGAACTGGCGCACGTCAGCGACGACTTGGTTAGAGAGATTGTTGCGCGAGTCATACATCGTCAACACGATGCCGTGGATCGACAATGTCGGATTAAGCGTCGTCTTGACCTGCTCGACGGTTTTCAGAAGCTGCGAAAGACCTTCGAGCGCGAAGAACTCGCATTGTAGTGGAACTAGAATTGAGTCCGCGGCAGCCATCGCATTGACGGTGAGCAGATTGAGCGACGGCGGACAATCGACCAGTACATAAGTGAAATCGTATGAGCGCGTGCCACTGTTCAGCGCACGCAGCGCGTTGCGCAGACGGAAGGCGCGGTCGCGTTGTTGACCGATCTCAAGCTCGAGTCCCGAAAGATCAAGCGTCGAAGGCGCGATGTAAAGTTGCGGCACAGCGGTCTGCAGTACCGCGTCACGCATTGGCGCCGCACCGGTGAGCACGTCGTAGGTCGACGTGCGGCGCGATTTGCGTTCGATGCCTAAGCCAGTCGAGGCGTTGCCTTGTGGATCGAGGTCGACGATCAGCACATGTTCGCCGATGGCGGCAAGAGCGGTGCCGAGATTGATCGCGGTCGTGGTTTTACCGACCCCGCCCTTCTGGTTGGCAATCCCCAGCACCCGAGGGCGAATGGCGGCGGTTACCGCCGGGTTGCCGAACGGTACGACCTGAGGAGTAACAGGCTGGTCCGCGGTGGGGATGTTGCTCATGGTCGACGTTCCATCGTTTTTGTCGGCAGCCTGGACATGGCCCAAAAAATCACCTGTAGAATCAGTTATTTAGTCCCTCCTGAGGGGCTTAAGGCTGTGGATAACTACAATTGCACCCTCAGGGCTGGTCTTGCTGGGCACTTTCGAGGCCTCAACTCTCCAATATTTAGCGGCATCGGTCAATTCAGCGTCTACATCTTGTCCCTTAGGGAATAGGCCGATCGCGCCGCGCGCGATGTGAGGAAACGCCTGATCGCACAGGGTTTTCAATGGGGCAAAGGCACGGGCGGTCACAACCTGCACAGTTTCTGCACAGGTTTCTCCATATTTCTCGGCCCGCTCCGGGTGAACCTCGGCCGGCACGCCGGTTGCCCTCACCGCTTCACGTAAGAATGCCGCCTTTTTCCCATTGCTTTCAATGAGATGCACCTTCGCACCGGGCTCGGACGCAAGTGCGCATGCAATTGGTAGCCCGGGGAATCCGCCACCGGATCCCAAATCTGCCCAAATACGCGCCCGCGGCGCCAGCGGCAGCAGCTGAAGCGAATCAGCAATATGGCGCGTCCACAATTCGCGAAGCGTCGAGGGTGCGACGAGGTTGAGCTTGCTCTGCCAGAGCAGCAGCACTTCTACGAACCTGTCGAGTCGCGTTTCCGTTTCACGTGAAACATGACAAAGCGCAAGCGCACGCATTTTATCGGCAGCAAGATCAAACGACCCCTGCCCGCTCTTGCTCACGCAGATTTCGCTAAAAGTTTTCTGGCGCGCCTGACATGCGCAGCAAGCAATGTCAGCGCCGCCGGAGTAACTCCATCGATGCGGCCTGCATGTCCGATCGTGCGCGGACGGTGCGTTTGTAATTTCTGTTTCATCTCGTTCGACAGGCCCGGCAGCGCCGCGTAATCGAAGTCTCTAGGCAACTCAAAACTTTCATCGCGCCGGTACGCTGCAATGTCAGCAGCCTGGCGCGAGAGATAGACATCATACTTCGCATCGGTCTCGATTTGCTCAGAGATATTTTGCGCGAACTCACCAAAGCGCGGCCAGATCTTTGCGAGATCCGTGGTCGTAACGTTTGGATATGACAACAGCTCGAACGCAGTACGGCGTTGTCCATCTTTGTTGAGCGACAATCCATGACGCTCGGCTTCTCTCGGCGTGACAGAAACAGATTTTGCAAACTCGCGCGCATCTTTCAGCGCTGAAGATTTTTCCTGATGCATACGCGCGCGCTCACTGTTCACGCACCCGACTGCAATTCCAATATCGGTCAAACGTTGATCGGCATTGTCCGCGCGGAGCTGTAAACGATATTCGGCGCGCGAGGTGAACATGCGATACGGTTCGCTTACTCCACGCGTCACGAGATCGTCGATCATCACGCCGAGATAAGCTTGCGCGCGATCGATAATGATTTCATCGCCTTCACCTGCCAAAGCCGCCGCATTAAGGCCCGCAAGAAGCCCTTGGGCCGCAGCCTCTTCATAACCCGTAGTGCCGTTGATCTGTCCCGCCAAAAACAATCCACGTAAACGTTTTGTTTGCAGTGTCGGCGTGAGCTCGCGCGGATCAACGTAGTCATATTCAATCGCGTAGCCAGGACGAACGAATTGCGCTTTCTGCAAGCCCGGGATTGTCGCGACGAGTGCGTGCTGAACATCTTCCGGAAGTGATGTAGAGATTCCATTCGGATAAACGGTGTGATCGTCGAGACCTTCTGGCTCTAGAAAAATCTGGTGACCATCGCGTTCACCAAATTTTACAATCTTGTCTTCGATTGACGGACAGTAGCGCGGGCCGCGACTAGCAATTTGTCCGGAGTACATCGGCGAGCGATGCACATTGTCGCGAATAATTTTGTGCGTAGCCGCGATTGTGCGTGTGATACCGCATTCAATCTGCGGATTTTCAATTCGCTTTGTCAGGATTGAAAATGGTTCAGGTGGATTATCGCCACGCTGCATCTCAAGCGCCGACCAATCGATAGTACGGCCATCAAGTCGCGGTGGTGTTCCGGTTTTCAATCGACCAAGTGCGAAGCCGAAATTTTGTAGCGTGCGTGATAATCCAAGCGCCGGCGCTTCGCCGACGCGGCCTGCCGGAATTTGTTTTTCACCAATATGAATGAGCCCGCGCAAAAAAGTGCCGGTCGTCAGTACAACGGCGCCTGTAGAAATCTCCCGCCCGTCTATAAACTTCACACCGCAGACACGGCCATTCTTGATGATGAGGTCGTCGGCCTCGGCTTCGATCACCTCGAGATCTGGAATCGCGTTAATCGCGGCCTGCATTGCGGCCGCATACAGTTTGCGGTCGGCCTGGGCACGCGGACCCCGTACGGCGGGCCCTTTGCGCCGGTTCAAAACCCGGAATTGGATGCCGCCGCGATCGGCGACCCGGCCCATGAGGCCGTCCAAGGCATCGATTTCCCGGACTAGATGGCCTTTCCCAAGGCCGCCAATGGCCGGATTACAGGACATGGCGCCAATGGTGCCGAATTTGTGGGTAATAAGGGCCGTCCGCGCACCCTTGCGGGCGGCGGCGGCGGCGGCTTCACAGCCGGCATGGCCGCCGCCAATCACAACAACATCGAATTGTTTGGGCATCGACACCTCGAAGGCCGCGTTTGTAGCGGAGGCGCGGGGAGGGGTCAAAAACATTGGTTTTAGAGGAAATGTTTCACGTGAAACATTGAAACGAGCGCTGCTCTGCAGGCCGGGAGTTAAAGGTCCCGAGCTTTCAGCCTCAGATTCTGGCATAAAGCACCGCAACTGGGCTAAATTCCACCCAAAAGTGGCGACCCGGATCAGCGAATACGCCTATTTGCCGATGCAAAAGTCGCGGAAAATCACGTCGAGGATATCTTCAACGTCGACCCGGCCTGTTAGCCGGGCGAGGGCATGGGCGGCCGTTCGCAGCTCCTCAGCCAGGATATCCTCGTTGCTGGCCACTTCTACCGTGAGCGCTCGCCGCAAGGCCGCCACGGTATCCTCGAGTGCATGCCGATGACGGCCGCGCGTAACAAGCGCAGCCTCGGCGCCCTTCAGAAATGCCGCAGAGTAGCGCGCAAGCTCAACCAAAAGCGGCTCTAAGCCCTCGCTTGTTGTAGCTGATAAATTGAACTCAGTTTCATTATTACTGAACTCAGATTCATTCTTATCTGTTAACCGTTTGTTAACTATGTTTTTTAAGGACTTATTAGTGTGAGAACTCGATTCATTCTTTTCAATATTCTGACTTAGATGTTCACTTGTTGCCCTACCCCCCTGAACCAAATCGATTTTATTCCGTATAATCCAAACCGCGGGCGAATCTTTCTTCACGTCAGCCAAGTGTCCGGATGCAGAATCGCTCGCATCCATCACCCAAAGCACCAGATCGGCTGCGCCTGCGCGTTCGCGCGCACGCCGAACGCCCTCATGTTCTACCGGGTCGCTCGTCTCGCGAATGCCCGCGGTGTCGAGCAAGGTGACCGGCAATCCACCAAGGTCGAGATGCACTTCAATTACGTCGCGTGTTGTGCCGGCATAAGGCGAGACGATCGCCACCTCGCGTTTCGCTATGCGATTGAGAAGCGTGGACTTGCCGGCATTCGGCGGCCCAGCGATTGCAACAATCAGTCCTTCACGCAGCCGTTCACCGCGACCGCCATCCGCTAAAGCCGATGTAATTTCCCCCTCAAGTATGCGCGCAATTTGCAGCGACGGTTTCAAAAGATCCTGTGGCACATCGGCCTCATCCGAAAAATCGATACGTGCTTCGACAAGTGCCAGAGCCTGGATAAGCTGAGCGCGCCAGCCTTCCGCACGATCGCTCAGCGCTCCTGTCATCTGGCGAAACGCTTGCCGCCGCTGACCTTCGGTCTCTGCCATCACCAAGTCGGCAAGGCCTTCCACCGCAGTGAGGTCGAGCTTGCCATTCTCGAAAGCGCGCCGGGTGAACTCACCGGCCTCCGCGGGACGAAGGCCAGTGATGCCCGAAAGAGCGGTGAACACGGCCTCTACGACCGCCCGTCCGCCATGCAATTGAAGCTCGGCGACGTCCTCACCCGTTTCGCTGTGAGGCGCGGGAAACCACAGCACCAGCGCCTGGTCGATAACTTCGCCGTCACGCCCGCGCACGCGCGCTAACGCCGCTTTGCGCGCCGAGGGAATTTTACCGGTGAGAATTTTTAGCGCTTCGCCCGCACGTGGGCCCGAAATGCGCACGACCGCGATCGCCGCTGGCGGCCGCCCGGAAGAAAGAGCAAAGATGGTTTCACGCATTGGCGCAGACATTAAACCGCACGGAAGCCCCGGGCAGGGGAGGGGTCAAGCCCCGCGTGACCTTGCATTGACGCAGCCGCGGCCAACTGCCACTCGCCCGGTTGAACTGGATACCGTTCTGATGCGACAGAAGAGGGTGCCCGCATTGAGCACTGGGGAATTTGCTTGCCTGACCAACAGAAAGTCCGACCCGTCAGTGTCGGTGTTGCCGCCGGCTTGAGCATCATCGCTTTGCTGTTTTATGCGATACAGCTCGCCGCGCTCTCAGACCTCACGGGCAGTGATGCGGCGGGCAACGCCTACGCGCAGGCTTACGCCGCCATCGCCCTCATTTTGCTCTGGCTGCTGCTTGGCAGCATAGCACTCATTGCCTTTTTCAAAGGCGAAATGCCGCGGTGGGCAGCAATCGCCGGGTTCATCCTGATTCCGGCATCCGGATTCGTGTCGTTCGACGCGCTGGAAATGCTCTCTCACCCTTACCTGCCGCCGCATTTGTGGCCGATCGTAGTCCCGGCCGGCGCGCCGCCCTTAATCATCGCGTTCTGTTTCTGGGCGCTGCTGCCGTCGATGCGTACTCTAATTCCCGCACCTGTTGCCAGCGGCGCCGTCTGGGGCACTGTATTTATTCTATGCGCTTCGATGACGCCGCTGCAGAAGATCCGCGGAGACGCCGCCAACCGTGAAGCCGCCAAGGTTGAAAAGTTCGATGCCGATTACGCCACACTTCCAGCCGACGCACCATTGTGGGATTGGGTGCCGTTTCTCGACACTCCCAACACCACCAAATCAACCGAGGTGCTCGCGCGCATCCGCGGCCTCGAGCGACGTCAGGCTGACGCCGAATTAATGCTCGACCGCGGCGATTTTCCGCTCGGCCAGATGAGCGGTTTCGATCTCACACCAACGCAAACAATCTGCGACAAGACGCGCGCACTGTTACGCAAACAAGTCGCAGCGTTGATTCCTCAGATTCCCAATTCGAAACCTTTCGGCGAAGTCCGCATGCAGACCCGCAACGCCGTCTCCGCCATGACATGGCTGGTCGGCTATGAATGCTCATGCGATGCCGAATCGCAGGCGTGGCAAGCCATGGCAGATGCCTATCGCGATCCCGGTTTTGAAACTGTCGAACTGACCCGGCTGCGTGATCCCAAGGAACTAGGGCGGACGTTGCGCGAATATCCCGCGCGCTTTTCCATGCTGTCGCCCAAATCACATCTCGGGGCCTGGCTCAAATACGCCGACGACAAAAGCTTGCGTGCGCAGGCACTGGAAGGCGCACGCAAGCTCGACCACCGCACAGCCGACGCCGTTGAGATGCTGCGAGAAAGCGAATATTCCGGCTGGCCGGTACTGAAATATTTGCCGGTGCTCGACCTCGAAACGACGCCGTCGCTCTGCGGCTACGCGCTCAAGGCGGTGCAAAATGACTTCACCAAAGTCTACCGGCCGAAAGCCGATGATCCGCCAAGACCCTATAGCGAATTGCTGGAACGGCTTGGCGCGTATGAGCCGTTGACCGCATTTGTCTGGTTGGCTGGGCACGGCTGCCCGGCCGAACCGGAATTGACCGACGCGGAGGCCATGGTGCGCGCATACCAGGATTCGCCTGCGAGGGTCGCGATGCTAGCCAAGCTTGGGCAGTTACACCGCAAGCCATAACCGTTTGATTCTCCGCATAATTCCGCGCTAGCTTTAGGGATGTCCAGCTCCAATAGCGCCCACGAAAACCGCCTGGCGCAGGCGACTTCGCCCTATCTGCTCCAGCACAAACACAATCCGGTGGACTGGTGGACCTGGGGGCCCGAAGCGCTCGCCGAGGCCAAACGCGCGGGGAAGCCGATCCTGCTTTCGGTGGGCTATGCCGCATGTCACTGGTGCCACGTCATGGCGCACGAATCCTTCGAGGACGAAGCGACGGCGCGGGTGATGAACGAGCTGTTCGTCAACATCAAGGTCGATCGCGAAGAGCGACCCGACATCGACCAGATTTATATGAACGCGCTGCATCTCTTGGGCGAGCAGGGCGGTTGGCCACTGACGATGTTTTTGACGCCGCAGGGCGAGCCCGTGTGGGGCGGCACATATTTCCCCAAGGATTCGCGGTTTGGCCGTCCTGCCTTCGTTGACGTGTTACGCGAGGTTGCGCGACTATTCCGCGAGGAGCCGAAGCGGATCGAGCAGAATCGCGCCGCGCTGCTGGCGCGTCTTGCCGACAAGGCGCGGGCAGCCGGTAAGGTCACGATTGGCCTGAAAGAGCTCGATGCCGCGGCAATGCAGCTCGGCAACATGTTCGACCAGGTCAATGGCGGAATACGCGGTGCGCCCAAGTTTCCGCAGCCAGCGATTCTTGAAATGCTGTGGCGGGCGGGCCTGCGCACAAACGATGCGCGATTCTTCGAGACCGTCGAGCACTCGCTGGAAAGAATGAGTGAAGGCGGTATTTATGATCATCTTGGCGGTGGCTTCTCGCGTTATTCAGTAGACGAACGCTGGCTCGTACCGCACTTCGAGAAAATGCTCTACGACAACGCGCAGCTGCTTGAGTTGCTGGCGCTTGCATATCAGCGCAGCGGCAACGCACTGTTCGCGGTGCGTGCGCGCGAGACGGTGGAATGGCTTAAGCGCGAGATGATCACGGGCGAGGGTGCTTTTTCGGCCTCGCTCGATGCCGACTCGGAAGGCGAGGAAGGCAAATTTTACGTCTGGTCCAAGAATGATATTATCGAACTGATCGGCACCGATGCCGGCGAATTCTTCGCGCGCCATTATGACGTGACTGACGAAGGCAACTTCGAGGGTCACAACATTCTCAACCGGCTCAAGAACGTGCCGCGCAGCCAGAATGACGAAACACGTCTGGCGGACTTGCGCACAATTCTGCTCGAAGCGCGCGCCGGGCGCGTGCGTCCCGGCCTCGATGACAAGGTGCTGGCCGACTGGAACGGGCTGATAATAACCGCGCTAGTCAACGCAGGAATCATATTGGAAGAACCGTCATGGCTCGATATAGCCAAGCACGCTTTCAACTTCATCGCGCGAACGATGACCAAAGGCGATCAATTCGGGCATTCGTGGCGGGACGGTAAACTACTGTTCCCAGGGTTCGCATCGGATTTCACCACAATGATCCGCGCGGCTCTGGCGCTTTATGAAGCAACCGGCGAGAAGCTCTATCTCGAGCGTGTGCTTGCCTGGCAAAATGCGTTCGACGCGCATTACGCCGATGGCGATACCGGTGGTTACTATTGGTCTGCCGAAGATGCTTCTGACTTGTTGCTTCGACCGCATTCTACCAGCGATGACGCAACACCCAATCCCAACGCGGTCGCCGCACAAAATCTTGTACGACTCGCCGTGCTAGCGGGCGATGGAAAATGGCGGGAGAAGGCCGATCGGCTAATCGACGGAATTCTCTCGGCGGCCGAACGTAATCTTTTCAGCCATGTAGCCCTCCTCAATGCGCTCGACTTACGCTTACGTGCTGCTGAGCTCGTCGTGACGGGGCCGGCCGCCGAGCCCTTGGCACAGGCCGCGCTTAAGCTCCCGTTCCTCGACCGCATTGTGCTGCGCGCCGCATCTGCCACCGACCTGCCGGCGATGCACCCGGCACAGGAAAAGCTGAAAGCCGCGCAATCGAGCGCCGCCTTCGTATGCGTCAGTGAGCGATGTTCCCTGCCGGTGACGAGTGCCGCAGCGGTCGCCGAAACAGTCGCGGCGATGCGTTCCCATTCCAGCCCGGCCTAATCGTCATCAAACTCCAAATATTTTGCTGTAGCGCGCCTTGATCTCATCGCTCTGCGCCAGCATCAATTTTGGATCCGCTTGCAACAGCTTGAAGCTCGATAGCGGCGCCCGGCCGGGCTTTTCCTTGGCGAGTGCATGGAACGAGCGGTGCGCAAACACGTCGATGAAAATTTGCTGCGCCTCGACGCTGAACAGGAAGCTCTGAAACAGCCGCGCGGCGTTTGGATTGGGCGCGCTGCGAAAAATTCCCGACGGCACCGGTATAACCGGCGACCCTTCCGTCGGATGCACGACCTCGACCGGCTGCTTTTGCTCTTTCGCGACCTCGATACTGTAGTCGTTGCCGTCAGCCATCACCGCACGTTCGCCAATAACTATTTTTTTCGGCGGATCCGCGGCCGATTGCAGTTGCATCACCTTCTGTTGCGCCAGCTTTTCCAGAAACGGCCACCCGAGTTCACGCACCCATAGATAGGTGTTGGTCAGGATTGCGCCGCTGTAGCCGGGGTGCCCTTTAACGATCTTGCCCTGCCATTTCGGATTGAGCAGATCGGTGTAGCTCTTGGGCGCGTCCTCCGCCTTAACCAGATTGGTGTTGTAGCCGATGACTTCGAGCCAGGCACAAAGTGTTGCATGCATGCCGTTCGGATCGACCTGCTCGCGGGGGAAATGTTTGGCCATATCTTCGGTGACATAGGGCACGACCCAGTCTTTTTCTTTGCTGGTCCAATCGAGGAAATGCGATGGATCGGTACTGCACACCACATCAACCGCGAATATGCGGCTCGATTGTTCCTGTACGATGCGCTGGTACACACGTTCGGCACCGGAGCGCTCAACCCGGATGGCAATGCCGGGATATTTCGACTCGAAGGCGCGGGCCAGCCGCTCCGACGTGTTGAGTTCGAGCGCGGTATAGAACGAGGCTTTGCCTTCCTTACGCGCGGCCTCGATCAACACCGGCGAAATGGCGCTCGGTGGCGGCGCTGCGGCTTTGAGTGGTTGTGCAAAGACGCTCGCCGCGCCAAGTGCCGCGCTGCCCTTGAGCAATGTGCGGCGTGAAACATGCTTGTGGTTCATGCCATCCCTCCCGGACGTTGCCTGCCTCTAACGGGCAGGTCACGCGGCCAAGTCTATACCTGGCTTGCGGCTTCGGGCAGGGGGACATAGCGAAAAGGCCGGGCTCGAGGCCCGGCCTTTCCTATCGCAGGCGCAGATCGCCAGTTTATGTATTCATCGACTCGAAGAATTCGGCGTTGTTCTTGGTGTTGCGCAGCTTGTCGAGCAGGAAGTCGATGGCGTCCATGGTGCCCATCGGATTTAGGATTCGGCGCAAGACATACATCTTCTTAAGTACGGCCGGTTCCGTGAGCAGCTCTTCCTTGCGTGTGCCCGAGCGGGTGATATCGATCGCCGGGAAGGTACGCTTGTCCGCAACCTTACGGTCGAGGATCAGTTCGGAGTTACCGGTGCCTTTGAACTCTTCGAAGATCACTTCGTCCATGCGGCTGCCGGTATCGATCAGCGCGGTAGCAATGATCGTCAATGAGCCGCCTTCCTCGATATTACGTGCGGCGCCGAAGAAACGCTTCGGCCGCTGAAGCGCATTGGCGTCGACGCCGCCAGTCAGCACCTTGCCGGAGGAGGGGACGACTGTGTTGTACGCTCGGCCGAGGCGAGTGATTGAATTGAGCAAGATCACCACGTCGCGTTGATGCTCGACCAAACGTTTAGCCTTTTCGATCACCATCTCTGCTACCTGCACGTGGCGTGACGCCGGCTCGTCAAAGGTTGAGGAAATCACCTCGCCCTTGACGGAGCGCTGCATGTCCGTGACTTCTTCCGGCCGCTCGTCAATGAGCAGCACGATCAGGTAAGTCTCGGGGTGATTGGCCGTGATCGAGTGGGCGATATTCTGAAGCAGCACGGTCTTGCCGGTGCGTGGCGGCGACACGATGAGGGCGCGCTGGCCTTTGCCGATTGGCGCGACGATATCGATGACGCGTGCCGAGAGGTCCTTTTTGGTCGGATCCTCGTATTCCATCTTGAGCCGCTCGTCGGGATAGAGAGGGGTGAGGTTGTCGAAATTGACCTTGTGTCGCGCCTTCTCAGGATCCTCGAAATTGATCGTGTTGACCTTGAGCAGCGCGAAGTAGCGCTCACCCTCTTTCGGGGAGCGGATATGGCCTTCGACGGTATCGCCGGTGCGCAGGCCGAAACGGCGGATCTGACTCGGCGAAACGTAGATGTCGTCAGGCCCGGATAGATAGTTCGATTCTGGTGAGCGCAAAAATCCGAAACCATCTGAGAGCACTTCGACAACACCTTCACCGATGATGTCGACTTCCTGGGTCGCGAGTTGCTTGAGAATCGCAAACATCAGCTCCTGCTTGCGCATGGTGCTGGCGTTTTCGACCTGGTGCTCTTCGGCAAAGGCTACGAGTTCGGCAGGCGTCTTGGACTTCAAATCCTGGAGTTTCATTTCCCGCATTGGGGGTTTACGTCCTTGGGAGCGTTATCGGCGAAGCTCAAAAAATGAAAAGACTTGCGCCGTGTGACTAAGGAGGGAGAGAGAAATCGCAGGTCTGGGGCAACGAGGGAGTTGGGAAGGGCCCGGAACCCGATGCTGCGACCGGCCCAAACACTGGGAGCCGGAACGCGACAGCATCCGCCTGCGTTCGGTGGGGTACCTTTAAGATAAGTTGAGCGGGCGTTTCGCGCAAGAGGCGAGACACAACCTGTGCAATTACAGGGATGATTAGAAGGGTTTCACCGTCGCCAAAATGACAATGACAACAAGCAAAAAAGTCGGTATCTCATTGACAATACGATAGAATTTCTGACTATGCCGATTACGGTCAAAGCTGAATTCGTTTACCCAATGAGCAAATAGTCCGTGCAGGACGGTCATCGCGAAAACGGCCGCAAACTTGGCGTGAAACCAGCCGGCGGCCAACCACTGACCCTCCACCAGCAGCACGATCCCGACTATCCAGGTGACGATCATCGCCGGCATCATGATGAAATTAAGTAGCCGGCGTTCCATCGTCTTGAATGTTTCCGACAGTTCGGAACCAGACTTGGCGGCGGCGTGATAGACGAACAATCGCGGCAAATAGAGCATGCCGGCCATCCATGCGATCACAGCGACGATATGTGCAGCCTTGAGCCAGAGGTACATTGTCGTCATCCGCGAACGCGCTTGAGCATGCGCTCGACGTGAGCGATTGGTGTCCCAGGCAGGATGCCGTGCCCAAGGTTGAAGATCAGAGGTCCGTTGCCAAGTTCTCTCATGACATCGTCCACCTCCCGGTCGAGCGACGCCCCGCCGGCCAATAGCGCCAACGGATCGACATTGCCCTGTACCGGCACACGCGGCTGTAGCGCATCGCGCGCAATCGACCGTTCGAATGTCCAGTCAATCCCAATCGCAGTCACGCCCGTCATTTCCACGTAAGGCAACGCCATTGCGCCCGCTCCGCGTGGGAATCCGATAATCTTCGCGTCAGGAACCTGGCGGCGCACACCCTCGACGATTTTTTGTGTTGGACCGATACACCACCGTTCGAACTGCTCAGGCCCCAACACACCAGCCCAGGTATCGAAGAGTTGCACAACTTCAGCACCTGCTTTGAGTTGGCCAACCAAGTAATCGATTGAGGCTTGCACAAGTACCTCAATCAACCGCCCAAAATTTTCTGGGTCGCGATAGGCAAATAGCCGCGCAGGAGCTTGATCCGGCGTAGCTTCACCCGCGATCATATAAGTCGCAACAGTCCAAGGAGCGCCACAAAATCCGATTAAGGTCGTTCTGCCATCCAAAGCCGACTTTACCCTGCGAACAGTCTCATAAACCGGCGCCAGCACGTTCTGATCGGCTGTCTCTCGCAAAGAGGAAAACCCGGCAACATCGCCAAGCGGTTCAAGCTTTGGCCCTTCGCCAACCAGAAATTCCACTTTGCGTCCGAGCGCGAGTGGCACCACCAGAATATCTGAAAACAAAATTGCTGCGTCGAAGCCAAAGCGTCTCACCGGTTGCAGGGTTACTTCCGCCGCCAGCTCCGGATTAAAACAAAGATCCAGGAAGCCGCCCGCTTTCTCTCGCACTGCACGGTACTCCGGCAAGTAGCGACCCGCTTGCCGCATAAGCCAAACCGGCGGAACAGCTTCGCGCTGCCTCGCTAGCACCCGCAAAAGCGGCTTTATCCCCGTAGCACTGATTTTCCCGCCTTCGTCCATAAAGACTCTTATAAGACTCTTTGTAGTGTTTATTAGACGGTTGATTGGACTCATGCCTTTGGATCAACACCCTGTCCACTAGGCACGTCGGTTTTATTCAGAATCAGTCTTTAATCTTGCTTGCCGGTGTGCACAGTCGGAATGCGTTTTTATAAAGCCTTTTGGTTGTTATCCCCCTCTGTCCCCAACACACTATGCACAAGCCATCAGCTTAACGACAAAGGCCGCTGATATTCATCCCAGCGTGTTCAATGTGGATCAATATTGAACTTATGTGCCGTAGCGGCTTGCTTGTCGCGTCAAGCCGTGGCCTCCTCCCATAATATCCACACTCTGTCTGGCTGCTATACAGATGCCTGAGACTGGTTATTTTCACC
Organism: uncultured Alphaproteobacteria bacterium; assembly: GCA_963810585.1. Taxonomy (GTDB): domain Bacteria; phylum Pseudomonadota; class Alphaproteobacteria; order Rhizobiales; family Xanthobacteraceae; genus Pseudolabrys. The sequence goes on along the minus strand of CAWENV010000001.1, from coordinate 1,586,507 downwards.
TTCATTTAGTGTCCGATGCCACCGGCGAAACTCTGATTACCGTCGCGCGTGCGGCTGCGGCGCAGTACGCCAATGTGTCACCGGTCGAGCACCTCTATCCGATGGTGCGTTCAAAAAAGCAGCTCGATAGTGCATTGGCGGAGATCTCCGAGTCACCGGGGCTTGTTCTGTACACTTTGCTCGAAGAGGACCTGATTCAGTCTCTGGAGAAAAAGTGCCGTGAGCTCGGTTTGCCGTGCATGTCGATCCTTGGACCGGTCCTGAGGTTGTTTCAATCTTACCTGGGTGCCGAAACCATCCATCGCGCTGGCGCGCAGCACGTTCTCAACGCAGAATATTTCCAGCGCATCGACGCGCTCAACTACTCCATGCTGCACGACGACGGCCAACATGTTGATGGCCTTGAAGAAGCCGATGTGGTGCTGGTGGGGGTATCGCGGACATCGAAAACCCCGACCTCGATTTATCTTGCCAACCGCGGCGTCAAGACTGGCAATGTGCCGCTTGTGCCCGGCGTAGCGGTGGCCGCGGCGGTCGAGAATCTTGCGCGGCCGCTGGTGGTTGGACTTTTTGCCAGCCCAGAGCGCATTGTGCAGATTCGCGAGAACCGACTGCTTGGTCTGAAAGCGCATCGCGACGATGACCAGTATATCGACAAGACGGCGGTGGCCGAGGAGGTTTCGTTCTCGCGGCGCCTGTGCGCCAAGCACAACTGGCCGATGATCGATGTGACGCGACGCTCGATCGAAGAAACCGCCGCCGCAGTTATGCGCCTCTTGAGCGAGCGGCGTCGGCATCCGGTGGCGTAAAACTCATGACACTCTGGCTTGCACCCCAGCCTCTGGTCCTGGCGTCCAGAAGTGACATTCGCGGCAAGATCCTTGCAGCGGCTGGATTACGATTTGAGATCAGGCCGTCGCAGGTCGATGAACGGGTGGTCGAGGCCAAATCCGGCGTTAGTGACGCGGCCGCCGCGGCCCGCTTTTTGGCACGTGCCAAGGCTGATGCGGTGGCGGCTTCGCTGCCCGGGCGGACGGTGCTTGGCGCCGACCAGACGCTGGCACGTGGAAACAAGCGCTTTAGCAAGCCGGCCGACCGGGCTGAGGCCGCCGAGCAACTACGCGCTTTGCGCGGCCGGACGCACGAACTCCATTCGGCGGTTGCCTTGGTGCGCGATGGAACGGCGTTGTTCACTTGTGTCGATACTGCGCGTCTTAAAATGCGCGACTTTTCCGACGGTTTCCTCAATGATTACCTCGAAATGGCAGGAGACGCCGCAATCAACAGTGTCGGCGGATATCAGCTCGAGGGCATCGGCATCCATTTGTTCGAGGCGGTCGAAGGCGACTACTTCACCATTCTCGGCTTGCCGCTGCTGCCGCTCCTTGCCTTCTTACGAGAAAACAAGTTTGTCGGCGGCTAACGCATGTTCCCGAAAAGCGGAAACCGGTTATCGGTAGAAGTCATCGGCAGGTAAAACGACATGTTTGTCCTTGGTCTCACCGGCTCGGTTGGCATGGGCAAATCCGCCACCGCGAAGTTTTTCGCCGAAGAAGGCACGCCGGTACACGATGCGGATGCCGCCGTGCATCGGCTTTATGAAGCTGAGGCGACGCCTCTGATCGAAGCAGCCTTTCCGGGCACGACAATCGGCAGCAGAGTTGATCGCGACAAGTTGGCGCAACGTGTGCTCGGCGATGCCGCTGCAATTAAAAAACTTGAGGAAATCGTCCATCCCCTTGTGCGTTCTTCCGAAGAGCGTTTTCTCTCCGAGGCAGAGCGAAAGGGCGCCGCTGTTGTGGTCCTCGACATTCCGCTACTGTTTGAAACCGGCGGCGACAAACGCTGCGACGCAGTTGTGGTTGTTTCCGCGCCGCCTGAAACGCAGCGCGCGCGCGTATTCGCTCGCCCCGGAATGACCGAACAGAAATTTACCACGATTCTTGCCAAACAGTTGCCCGATGCGGATAAGCGTGCACGGGCGGATTTCGTGGTGGATACGTCGAAAGGTTTTGACGCGGCACGCGCTCAGGTGCGTGATATTCTCGTCCGCGTTGCTACAATGCCGAAACGGCGACGCTGATTTTGGCGCATGGAAGTAAAGCCATTATGCGTGAAATCGTCCTCGACACTGAAACCACTGGCCTCGATCCGAGCCAAGGCCACCGCCTGGTCGAACTCGGCTGCATAGAGTTGCTCAATCGAATACCGACCGGCGCAACCTATCACGCGTATCTAAATCCCGAACGCGATGTTCCGGCCGAAGCCTTCGCGATCCACGGTCTGTCCACCGAGTTTCTGAAGGGCCACAACCGCTTCATCGACGTCGCCGATGCGTTTCTTGCCTTCATCGGCGATGCACCGCTGGTAATACATAATGCCAGCTTCGATCACACTTTTCTTTGCGCTGAGCTCAAGCGCATCAATCGCACGTTAATTGCGCGGGAGCGGTTGGTCGACACATTGTTGTTGGCGCGCCGCAAGCATCCGGCAGGCCCCAATCGGCTCGACGATTTGTGTACGCGTTACGGTATCGACAATTCACGCCGCACCAAACATGGCGCGCTGCTCGACGCAGAGCTTCTTGCCGAGGTTTACGTCGAACTGATCGGTGCACGCCAGGCGCAGCTCGGGCTTGCCGAAATCGGGGAGCGTCGCGCAAATGGATCCGACGGTGTGATTGTGGTGCGCGAACGGCCACAGGGGCTGGCGCCACGACTTAGTGAAGCCGAACTCGCGGCTCACCATGAGTTCGTGGCAAGTCTCGGCGAGAACGCGTTGTGGCGAGACTACAAAGTGGATGGAGCCTGACGGCTCAGCTGTTCGCCGCGGGTGCAGGCGCCGGCTGCATCTGCGCCATTTTCTGGCGATAGAGACTGACAAAGTCCACCGGATCAAGCAGAAGCGGCGGAAAGCCGCCATTGCGCACCGCATTGGCAATAATCTCGCGCGCGAATGGGAACAACAGGCGTGGGCATTCGATGAGCACGACCGGGTTCAGGCTCTCCTGCGGGACATTGCGGATTCGGAAGACGCCGGCGTATTCCAGCTCGAATCGGAACAACAATGTGGTGCCGATTTCGGCCTTTCCCTCGATCTTGATGACCACTTCGATGTCGGTTTCCGACAACGGTGTGGCGCCAACGTTGATCTGAATACCGATCTGCGGCTGTTCCTGGCGGTTGCCGATTGACTGTGGCGCGTTCGGATTCTCGAACGAAAGGTCCTTAATGTACTGGGCCACCACAGTGAGTTGCGGTTGCGTCTCCTGCGTCGCGGGCTGTGCCGGGCCGCCATTGGTCGTCGTCATGAACACTCCTTAACGCCGCGTACCGCTCGCGCGGCGGTTGGCTAACATAGCGTCGGGAACTGAACAAGGACGCTATCGTTTTGCGCGCACACGATCTTTCCAAAAATCGATATCACTTCTTTGGGAGGTCCCTCGGCCTAACGTTCGCGTTCGTTTTGGCGGTGATCGGGCAGCGATGGATCCGGTACCTGGTGCCATTGTTCGGGCTGGAGATCGACTACGCCATCGTTGCGAGGAGACACCGCGCTCGCGCCTAACATCGCACTCGCCGCCCGGCGTAGCGGAGCCACAAGCAAAAATAAGGCGACGACGTCGGTGATAAATCCCGGAATTAACAACAGAATTCCCGCGAGTAGAATAAAGCCGGCACTGCCATCTGCCTGCAAGGCCGTGAAATTTCCCTGGTTTAGGACGACACGCATGCGGGCCACATGACTGCCACCGACGTGGCGAAGTATCAGCAGGCCAGCAAGCGAACTTGTGAACACCAGGCCGAAAGCCCAGCCAAAACCGATCACCGCCGCGACTGCAATGAATGTCACCAGTTCCAGAAAAGGCAGCGCCAGCAACGCCAATAACAGCCATTTTGCCACATTCATCGGCGTTTCTCTGGTTTGGCGATGTTGGCCTAAGCGCCCTGATCGTCTAAGGTCCAGCCGATAAACCTAATTGCGCCGAGATTCTGGCGCGAGGTCCGGCCCTCAGGTTTCGTGGGGCCACCGGCGGATGCAAGAGCGGCGGTGTGGCTCCGCTGATCAGCCGACGAGGGCCGAAACGCTGATCCTGGCCTATGTGCCGTTACGGTAGCCGAAAGTATGCGAGACTTGTTCGACATCTATACCATTATTTTCCTGGCGCTCGCCGTGTTCATTTTCCTGCGGCTGCGTAGCGTTTTGGGCCAACGCACGGGGCGCGAGCGACCGCCTTACGATCCTTTTGCTGCACGCGAACCGGTACGCCCGGCACCGGAGAAAGTCGTTGCGCTTCCCAATCGTACGCCAGAGGCCGCTACGCCGAAGCCAGCTGAATCGGCAGAAGCATCTCCCGAGCGTTGGAAAGGCATAGCGGAGCCAGGATCGGCCATCGCGATCGGTCTCGATGCCATCGCCGGCGCCGATGCAAATTTCGATGCCAAGCATTTTTTAACCGGCGCGCGCGCGGCATATGAAATGATCGTCAATGCCTACGCTGAAGGCGACCGCCGAACGCTGAAAAACTTGCTTGCGCGCGAAGTATACGATGGTTTTGAAAGCGCAATCAGTGAGCGCGAAAAACGCGGTGAGACGGTGGAAACCCGTTTCGTGTCGATCGATAACGCAGATATCACCGCTGCGGAACTGCGCGGGCGCAATACGCAGGTGACCGTACGTTTTCAATCCAAACTCATCTCGGTGACGCGCAACAAAGAAGGCAATGTGATCGACGGCAATGCCGAGAAAGTCGCCGACATCACTGATGTTTGGACCTTCTCGCGTGACGTCACGTCACGCGATCCGAACTGGAAACTGCTCGCCACTGAAGCCGGACAATAATTGCATGCCGGCAATCGATCTTCGCTCCTTCATTAAATTTGGTTTTGGAGTTTGGCTGATTGCCGCCGCAAACGAGTCCGCTTTAGCCAGCGGTGGCTTGAAGCTTCGCAATGCACAGGTAGAGTCTCTTTCCTTTGCCGCGCTCGACGGATGGAAGGATGACGACCACGTCGCCGCCTTTGCCACGTTTTTGAAAAGCTGCAGCGCTATTCTTAATGCCGGCAAGGCGGTGCGATCACGGCCGTTTTTCGGTGCATTGTTCAAGGCGTGTGAACACGCCGTCGCCGCCGGCCAACCCGATCGCGACCATGCGCGGGCTTTCTTCGAAGACAACTTTAAACCGGTGCGCGTGATGCCGGCGGGCCAGACCGAAGGCTTTTTTACCGGCTACTACGAAGCCGAATTCGATGGTTCGCGTTTCCCCAGCGATGAGTTCACGGTGCCTATCTATGCCGCGCCGGCGGAGACGGTGAAGAAACGTCAAAGCAAAGTTTTCGCAGATCTTGATCGTTCCAAAATTGAAGATGGCGCAATAGCGGGCCGCGATCTGGAAATCTGTTACGTGAAGAATCCGATCGATGCATTTTTCGCGCAGATTCAGGGCTCGACTCGTGTGAAGCTCGATAACGGAAAGCTTTTGCGCCTCAATTATATCGCAAGCAATGGCATGCCCTATACGCCGGTCGGAAAATTCCTGATCGACCGGGGAATTGTCTCCAAGGAAGAAATGTCGATGGACAAGATCCGCGACTTTATGGAGTCCAATCCAGACGAGGGTAAAGAGCTGCGCCACAAGAACCGTTCATTCGTATTTTTCCAGGAAACGCAGTTAGGCGTTCATGACGAATGCATCGGCGCGCAAGGTGTCCCACTTACGCCTGGACGCTCGCTGGCAGTAGACAGGCACATTCACGTCTATGGTACGCCGATCTGGATAGATGCCGATTTGCCGATCGACAGCGAGAAGCCGGAAACCAAATTCCGCCGCCTGCTGTTTGCTCAAGATACCGGCTCGGCGATCGTCGGGCCTGCGCGCGCCGATATCTATTTTGGGCATGGCGAGGAGATCAGCCACGTGGCTGGCCGCATCAAGCAACACGGACAATTCGTCATGCTGGTGCCGCAGAGCGTGACTGTAGGTGACACTGCGGTGGCCGCCGTTACGGACGTCCCACTGCCCAAGCCGCGACCGGCGATGATCGTTACGGCGGCAGTGCGGGCAAACACCCTATCTACGATGAGTGTGCCAGCGCCGCTGCCCAAACCGCGGCCCTGACAACATGAGCTCCGGCGACGGGAAGCGGCGTCGCGTTCTTTCTCCTGAAGAGCGTGTGCTATGGACCACCGTGACGAAATCGATTGCACCTCTGCGGGAATCCGCTGCGGCTGATGAGAACGACGGGGCGAAGGTGCTAACTCCTGCGGGGCATGCAGCGACTCCACCAAAACATGCTGCAATCGCACCGTCTCTGACAGCGAAGAAATCACCGCCGCCGCTTGCACCGCTTGGCCGCCGCACGAAACAGCGTGTCGCACGCGGCAAGGAATTGATCGACGGCCGCCTCGATTTGCACGGCCTTACGCAAAGCGAGGCCCATGCCACACTCCTGCGTTTCCTGCGTGCCGCGAGTTCGCGGAAGGCGCGGCTGGTCCTGGTAATCACCGGCAAAGGCGGTCGCGATGGAGAACGAGGCGTTCTTAAGCGCCAGGTGCCGCAGTGGCTAAGCCTTCCGGAATTTCGGGTATTGGTCGTCGGCTTCGAGGATGCGCACCGTACGCACGGCGGCGAAGGCGCGCTTTACGTGCGTGTACGACGAGCACGGAGCGAGTAAAGGCACCGCGTCGACTAAAGAATAAACCGGCTTAGATCCGCATTCTTGGCGAGGTCGCCGATGTGCTTTTGCACATAAGCGGCGTCGATTTTGATTGTCTCACCAGAACGGTCGGGAGCTGCAAACGAAACCTCGTCGAGAACTCGCTCCATCACAGTTTGCAGGCGTCGCGCGCCGATGTTCTCGATTGAGGAATTTACTGCCACTGCGATGTCGGCGATGGCGTCAATTGCATCTTCGGTGAATTCGAGAGTCACGCCTTCGGTGGCCATGAGCGCCACATACTGCTTGATCAACGACGCTTCGGGCTCGGTCAGGATACGACGGAAATCGTCGCGGGTGAGCGCTCTCAGTTCGACGCGGATTGGCAGCCGGCCTTGCAGTTCTGGCAACAAGTCCGATGGCTTGGAAATGTGGAATGCGCCAGAGGCGACGAAAAGGATGTGATCGGTCTTTACCGGACCGTGTTTGGTATTGACGGTCGTCCCCTCAATCAGCGGCAGCAGATCTCGCTGCACGCCTTCGCGCGACACGTCGGCACCGCGCAGGCCTTCGCGGCCCGCGATCTTGTCGATCTCGTCCAGAAACACGATGCCGTTCTGTTCGACGGTACGAATCGATTCCTGAACCAGCTGTTCGTTGTCGAGGAGCTTGTCGGATTCTTCGTTGATCAAGATTTTATGCGACTCCTCGACAGTGACTCGGCGTGTCTTCGTGCGGCCGCCACCAAGCTTTCCGAATATGTCTCCGATATTAATAGCACCCATCTGTGCGCCCGGCATGCCGGGAATCTCGAACATCGGCATGCCGCCGCCGCCGGCTTGTGTTTCGATTTCTATTTCTTTGTCGTTGAGTTCGCCTGCACGCAGCTTTTTACGAAAGCTGTCGCGGGTAGCTGGACTGGCGCCGGGACCGACCAAGGCGTTAAGCACGCGTTCTTCCGCCGACTGCTCGGCACGAGTCTGCACGTCTTTGCGTTTTTTCTCGCGCATCAGCGAGATGCCGATTTCAACGAGGTCGCGTACGATCTGCTCAACGTCGCGACCGACATAACCGACCTCGGTGAATTTGGTCGCTTCGACTTTGAGGAACGGCGCGCCGGCGAGCTTGGCGAGACGACGGGAGATTTCGGTCTTGCCGACCCCGGTCGGACCGATCATCAGGATATTTTTTGGGAGCACTTCTTCGCGCAGTTTCTCGTCGAGCTGTAACCGGCGCCAGCGGTTGCGTAGCGCGATGGCGACGGCGCGCTTTGCGTCGTTCTGGCCAACGATAAAGCGGTCGAGTTCGGAAACGATTTCGCGGGGGGAGAAGTCAGTCAACGCTTGTGCTCTGTTACGATTTCAAGGATTCGATGGTGACGTTTCGATTTGTATAGACACAGATATCGGCGGCGATATCGAGTGACTTGCGCACGATCGCTTCTGCATCGAGTGGCCCGTCAATGAGCGCGCGGGCCGACGCGAGCGCATAGTTGCCGCCAGAGCCGATGCCCATAACGCCATTCTCCGGCTCAAGCACATCGCCGGTGCCAGTGAGTACGAGAGATACGTTGGCGTCGGCGACGATCATCATGGCTTCCAGGCGCCGTAAATAGCGATCGGTGCGCCAATCCTTGGCGAGTTCGACCGCGGCGCGGGTGAGCTGGCCAGGATACTGCTCGAGCTTGGCCTCCAGCCGTTCGAACAACGTAAAGGCGTCGGCTGTGGCACCGGCAAAGCCGCCGATCACGTCGCCTTTGCCCAGCTGGCGCACCTTTTTGGCGTTGGATTTAACGATCGTCTGCCCAATCGTCACCTGGCCGTCGCCGCCGATGACGACTGTGCCACCCTTGCGGACAGTGAGGATTGTGGTGCCGTGCCAGGAGGGAGGTTCGTTGGATGGCATACGCTTAAAGCCCCGCGATCAGTGTCATCTAGGCATGACGTTGAGCATTTGCAAACGGTTCGCAACGGCTGTGGCGAATCCGGCCAACCCCTGATAAAAGGCGCGCGAATAAAGGATATTCGCCATGCGCAAAGGCGCCATGAAGCGCAAGACCAAGGAGACCGATGTCGAGGTCGAAGTCGACCTCGATGGCACCGGCCGAGCGTCCGTTGCGACCGGCATCGGCTTTCTCGACCACATGCTTGACCTGCTGGCGCGCCATTCGCGCATCGATATCGTCGTCAAAGCCAAGGGCGATCTGCACATCGATCATCACCACACCACTGAAGATGTCGGCATCGCGCTCGGCCAAGCGGTGAAGCATGCGCTTGGCGATATGAAGGGCATCACCCGCTACGCGGACGTGCACGTGCCGATGGATGAAGCATTGACGCGCGTCGCCGTCGATATTTCCGGGCGGCCCTTCCTGGTGTTCAAGGCAGAGTTTGTACGCGACAAGGTCGGGTCGTTCGATACTGAACTGGTGCAGGAATGGTTCCAGGCCTTCGCCATGAATGCCGGTATCACACTGCACGCTGAGACCCTCTACGGCACCAACGACCACCATATTGCCGAGTCGTGCTTTAAAGGCCTGGCGCGCGCCTTGCGTGCGGCAGTGGCGATCGATCCGCGAGCCAAAGACGAAGTCCCGTCTACGAAGGGTTCGCTCGGCGGATGACCGAATTGTTGCCGTCATCCTGGGCTAACGGAAAAGGATGACGTTGTCAGAGTAAACGAATGCCCACATTCACTGTACACGCACCACCGCCGCGCCAAGGCGAGATAACAAGCGCCGCCGAACGCTTTCTGTTCGTGCGTGACGGCTTTTATTTCTGGGCATTCGTGCTAACGCCGCTGTGGCTGCTGCTGCGTCGGCTATGGCTGGCTTTTATAATCTATATCATCGGCTATGGCTCAATCGTCATCGGATTCGGTCTGCTCCGAGTGTCGACCAGTGCGCAAGTGCTAGTTGGGCTGCTGACAGCTCTGTTGATTGGTTTTGAGGCGTCAAGCATCTGGCGCTGGACCTTGACCCGGCGCGGCTGGAGTATGCTCGGCTTCGTGGTCGGCGACGATGCTGAAACGGCAGAACAGCGTTTTTTTGCCGAATGGAATAAGCGCGCGGCAAATATTGAACCCACGCAACCGCCTTCGATCGAACCAAAATATTCAATCCCGGTACGCCGCGGACCGCCGTCGCCGGGCGATGTTATCGGTTTGTTTCCCGAGCCTGGAGCTCAGCGGTGAGCGTCGCAATCGTCGATTATGGATCCGGCAATTTGCATTCGGCGGCCAAGGCTTTCGAGCGCGCCGCTCGCGAAAGCGGGAACAAGCAATCAATTGTCGTGACCAGTGATCCCGAAGTTGTGGCGCGCGCGGAACGGGTCGTGCTGCCTGGTGTCGGCGCATTCGCGGACTGCAAAAGCGGGCTAGATGAAATTCCAGGCATGATAGATTCCCTTGAAAACACGGTTCGCAAGAACGGAAGACCGTTCTTTGGCATTTGTGTCGGCATGCAGTTAATGGCCGAGCGCGGACGCGAATATCAGGTGACACCGGGCCTAGGCTGGATAGCCGGGGAGGTTGATCGCATTACGCCGTCCGATCCGGATTTGAAGATCCCGCACATGGGCTGGAATACTCTCAACATGCTTAGGGTTCATCCGCTGCTGGAGGACATCCCGCTCGGGCCGGATGGCCTGCATGCGTATTTCGTGCACTCGTATGAACTGAGAACCGCGCACCGCGGCGATCTGGTGGCACAGGCCGACTATGGCGGTCCGCTCACGGCCATTGTTGGCCACGACAACATGGTCGGCACGCAATTCCACCCCGAGAAGAGCCAGCGGCTGGGTCTCGCGCTGATTACTAATTTTTTGAAGTGGTCGCCGTGATCCTGTTTCCCGCTATCGATTTGAAGGAAGGAGTTGCCGTGCGGCTGCAGCAGGGCGACATGACGCGCGCAACGGTTTTCCACCGTGACCCCGCGGCACAGGCGCGCGCCTTTGAACAGCAAGGTTTCGAATATCTCCACATCGTCGATCTCGATGGTGCTTTTGCCGGCAAGCCGGTGAATGCCGCGGCGGTCGATCGGATTCTGGAAACAATAAGCATACCTGTGCAACTCGGTGGGGGCGTTCGCGACACGGCGACCGTTGAGGCTTGGCTGGAGAAGGGCGTTACCCGCGTTATCATCGGCACCGCCGCGGTGCGCGATCCGCCCTTCGTCAAGCAGGCGGCGCGTGATTTTCCTGGCCGTGTAGCGGTGGGACTTGATGCGCGCGATGGCAACGTCGCGGTGGAGGGTTGGGCGGAAACTTCGGAATTATCGGCGCTCGAGATTGCTCGACGGTTCGAAGACGTTGGCGTGGCGGCAATCATCTATACCGACATCGCACGCGATGGGATGCTGCAAGGCCTTAATGTCGATGCGACCATAGCGCTCGCTGAATCGATTTCCATTCCTGTGATTGCTTCGGGCGGACTAGCCTCTATCGAGGACATCAAGGCTCTGCTAGAGCCGCGCGCAAAAATGCTTGCCGGCGCCATTGCTGGCCGTGCGCTCTACGATGGGCGGCTGAACGCAGATGTAGCGCTCAAGCTCATCCGCGCGGCAAAGGCGGTCTGAGCCATGTTCAAAGTTCGCATCATTCCTTGTCTGGACGTTAAAGACGGCCGCGTGGTCAAAGGCGTTAATTTCGTCAATCTGCGCGATGCTGGGGATCCGGTGGAGGCGGCTATCGCCTACGACGCAGCGGGTGCGGACGAACTCTGTTTTCTCGACATTACCGCCAGCCACGAAAACCGCGATACGATATACGACGTCGTCACCCGGACGGCAGAAGCCTGCTTCATGCCGCTCACGGTTGGTGGCGGAGTGCGCACAGTGGACGATATTCGCATGCTTCTGACCTGTGGCGCCGACAAGGTGTCAATTAACACGGCGGCAGTGGCCCGCCGCCAGTTCGTCAAAGAAGCGGCGGAGAAATTTGGCGACCAGTGCATCGTGGTGGCGATCGACGCCAAGAAGGTATCGAAACCCGGTGAGGAAGACCGCTGGGAGATTTTTACACACGGGGGCCGCAATCCCACCGGCCTCGATGCTGTTAGCTACGCCAAGGAGGTCGTTGCGCTGGGTGCCGGGGAGATCCTGCTTACATCGATGGATCGTGATGGCACGAAAAAGGGGTACGATATTGCGCTAACCCGAGCAGTCGCGGATGCGACAAGCGTACCCGTCATTGCTTCGGGAGGTGCGGGGAACCTTGAACACATGGTCGACGGCATCCGAGACGGCCACGCTACCGCGGTGCTGGCGGCCTCAATCTTCCACTTCGGCGAATTCAGTGTACGCGATGCCAAAGCCTATATGGCGAAAGCGGGCCTTGCCGTACGGCTCGATCCCTAGGCACAACAGTGCTATTGAGCCGCCCTAAGAGGCGTCCATGAGCAAATTCACACTGGCCGATCTGGAAAAGCGGGTGCACGAACGCGCCAAGGCGAGCGCGTCGGAATCGTATACCCGCGCGCTAATCGAGAAAGGCGTCGCTCATTGTGCCAAGAAGCTGGGCGAAGAGGCCATCGAGACCGGTCTAGCAGCTGTGCAGGAAGACAAAGGCCGACTAGTCGCAGAAGCGGCCGACCTTCTTTATCATCTGCTGGTGCTGCTTGAAGCGCGTGGCGTCACGCTGGCAGAGGTTGAGGCCGCGCTTGAAAAGCGCACGGCGCAAACTGGACATGAGGAAAAAGCCTCACGCACATTGAAGAGATGAGCAATTGTTTCTGAAGGCCGGTTCCCGCTTTGCAGGATCATGCTCTAACAGTTAGCGGCGATGATGGAACAGCGCACCGAAGTAAATCTCTCGCCTTACCGCACCTTCCCGCGTTCGGAATGGGCTGCGTTGCGCGAGGACACGCCGATGACGCTGACCTCGGAAGAGGTCACGCGTCTGCGTTCGCTGCACGACCGTCTCGACATGAAGGAGGTCGAGGAAATTTACCTGCCGCTATCACGGCTGCTGTCAATGTATGTAGCGGCAACGCAGCGGTTGTTTCGCGCGCAAGAGCGCTTCCTCGGCACCGAGGATGTGAAGATGCCCTACATCATCGGCGTTGCCGGCTCGGTCGCTGTCGGCAAGTCGACAACGGCGCGCGTTCTTCAAGCTCTGTTGGCCCGCTGGCCGAATGTACCGAAGGTCGACCTCATCACAACGGACGGCTTTCTTTATCCGAATGCAATTCTCGACCGGGAAGGCTTGATGGAAAAGAAGGGATTTCCCGAAAGCTACGATCTGTCGGCGCTGTTGCGCTTTCTTTCTGACGTCAAGGCAGGCCGTCGTCCGGCGCGGGCGCCAATCTATTCGCATCTCGTCTACGATGTGGTTCCCAATCAATGGATCGAAGTTGACAGACCGGACATTCTCATCGTCGAAGGATTGAATGTATTGCAGACTGGCCGCCTGCCAAAGGACGGTAAAGCAATTCCGTTCGTCTCAGATTTTTTCGATTTCTCGGTCTATCTCGATGCCGATGAAGATGTGCTCAAGTCTTGGTACATCGATCGATTCTTGACGTTGCGCGGCACGGCATTCCGAGACCCGAAATCGTATTTTCATCGCTATTCAAATTTATCGGACAAGGAAGCAAGCGAGACCGCATTGTCGATATGGTCGCGCATCAACCTTGTTAATTTGCACGAAAATATTCTGCCAACGCGGCAGCGCTCCGATCTCATACTGAAGAAAAGTGAGAGCCACATGGTCGAGAATGTCTCGCTGCGGCGTTTGTAATTATGCCGCGCGACGACTCTGGCCAAAATGCTCAAGATAACGTTTTTTGATCGCCGATACGGGCATCACGATCAGCACGTCAATAGTGCCGAACTCGTAGTCGACTACAGCGCCGTCGCCGATATAGGCGCCGATCCGCAGATAGCCCTTGAGTAGCGGGGGCAGCGCACGTAGCGCCTCCTTGGGATCGATCGCCTCCTTCGACATCCGGTTCATCTCGACATAGCGTTCTGCTAGCGCCTGAGCACGCCATTGCTGCGGCGCCGATGCGTAGTGATGGAGGAACGAGAGCGGCAGGGCTAGGCGCTTGGGATCGGTGCCGTCGAGGCTCGCGCACCCAAACAGTACATCACAACGATTCTGAAGGATGTACGCATGGATGCCGTGCCAGAGAAGTTCGACGGTCCGTTTGTTGCGATAGGGTGCAAGCACACACGAACGGCCGAGTTCGAGGAATTGAAGATTGTTGTGGCTTGCGATGAGTGAGCGAATATCGAATTCTCTGGCGGTATAGAAGCCGCCATATTCGTCAGCCAGCGGTTGCCGCAGCAGTCGATAGGTGCCGACGACGGTTGGACGGTTGAGCGTGCTGCGGTCTCGAGCGGCGTGGTCGAGCACAAGCAGGTGGTCGCAAATTGCGTCGTACCCATCGATGTCGCGGCGCGCGACGAGCTGGCCTGGATTGGGGATGGCCGCGCCCTCTTGGTAGAATACGCGGAACCGCAATTTTTGCGCCTGGCGTACCTCGGCGGCAGTCTGTGCCAAGCGTACTTCCAAAGACCCGATGCGGCCAAGGCTTTGCGATGGGCGGTGAGCACGTGCAGCCCAAGCCTGCAATCCACCATAGGCCTGTAGCGACGAGATAATGCCGGGCACGCCGGGGCCAGTCGGCGCCGGACGAAACAGCTCGAACAGGCTGCGCGGCGTCTGAAGGTTGGCGCGGGTGGCGATGGGCATTTAGGTCCTTTTTTAGCGCTAAATAAATGCGGTTAGACGGATTTCTGACCGGCGAATCAGCGATTGAATGGCGATACCCCTACACCACGTGCGGGCCACCGATTTATGACACCACCGAATTATGACAATGTGGGGAAACGTGCGTCAGGCTGCAAGCGGATTGGACGTCCGGCCAGATGCGGCGTCCAAAACCTCGCGTAACCGCTCGCGGTCGAGAGGCTTCACCAATAACCCGTCCAGCCCTGCGGCGAGTGCGGCATCGCGGTCTTCGGTCTGGGCGTTAGCGGTGAGCGCTAACATGCGGGTGGGCTTATCGTCCGCCTGCGCCTCCGCGGCGCGGATTCGTCGAGCAGCTTCGAGTCCGTCCACGCCCGGCATCTGCACGTCCATCAGCACCAGATCGTAAGGACTGCCGGCGGCGCGTGCGCCCAACCAGGATTCCACCGCCGCTTCGCCATTCGCCGCAATCGTCGGGCGATGACCAAGGCGCGTAAGCAGCGCGCGTGCCAGGAGCGCGTTTATCTCGTTGTCCTCGGCGACGAGGACCGAAAGTCCGCTGCTGACCGTCACTGATGCTTCGGCTGTTTCGGTCTCGATCTCGGTCGGAGCAAGCTCAAAGGAGTCTTCGCTCGCAAGCCGGGCCGCCAGCGAAGCAGCCCGTACTGGCTTGACCAGGTAGCCGGTGAATCCTGCCGCCTTCAGCGCCGGCAATTCATGTCGCTCAGTGGGCCGGATCAGTACGATGCGCTTCGAGACGCCAACCTTGGTGAGATCGCCATGCGCAATCATGGTCGACGCGAGCGGATAGTCGACCAGCAATGTATCCCACGGCCGTTCCGGGAGCAGCGCATGGGCAATTTTTTCGTCGGTCACAGCGCAGGTCCTGGCACCCCAACGGCCGATCCGGCGCGCCAGCAAAGATGCCTCGATCTCAGCTGCCGCGACGATCATCACTGCTGTGTGATTTAGATCTGGGGAGACGAAGCTCGCGTCTTGGAAATCTGGCGCCGGGAGTAGCGGCACACTGACGCTGAATATCGAACCGGCGTGCTCTTTACTCGTCACCGCGATGTGTCCATCCATGCGCTCGACGATACGCTTGGAGATGGCAAGCCCCAGGCCGGTGCCACCGAACTTCCGCGTGGGTGATCCATCGGCCTGCTCGAAATCGAAAAAGATACGAGCCAGGTCTTCCGGCTTTAGCCCAATACCCGTGTCCCGCACTTCGAAACGAATTTCATTTTCATGGTCTCCCAACTCGACGATGACCGCGACGCCGCCTTTTTCGGTAAATTTGATGGCATTGCCGACAAGGTTGAGCAGGACTTGCCGCAGCCGCGCCACGTCGCCTACGACCTGTGTTGGGACGCGCTCGTCGACGAATGAAGCGATCTCGATACCTTTTGCTTGCGCACGCGGCGCCATGAGCTCGACCGCTTCCTCAACCATTGCGGCGAGTGTGAACGGACGCGCTTCCAGATCGAGTTTGCCGGCTTCGATTTTTGAGAAATCGAGAATCTCTTCAATCAGCGACAATAGCGTTTCGCCGGACGTTTTTGCCGCTTTCGTATAAGTGAGCTGCTCCGGTGTGAGGGGTGTGTCGAGTAGCAAATCGGCCATGCCGAGCATGCCGTTGAGCGGCGTACGAATCTCGTGACTGACCATGGCGAGGAATCGCGACTTGGCGCGGTTCGCGGTTTCGGACTGGTCGCGTGCCAAGGCCAGTGCGTGCTCGGCTTCGACGCGACTTGTGACGTCGCGGCCCACGCCCTGAACTTCTGCGCCCGTTTCGCCGCGCACGGCAACCTCTCGCCAGGCAATCCAGCGGGCAGCGCCACCACTGGCGATTTTTTGGTCGTGTACGCGCGTGCCGTCAGCTTGCACCGTTAGTTCGCCCTGCTCGAGGACTGGTAACTCGCCGGCATTGCCAACCAAAGCCTCGTGGGGACTGCCGGCGAGTGTGCAAAATGCGTCGTTCGCGTAAGTGATGCGGCCGAGGCTATCCCGGCGTACGATCACATCGCCTTGTGCTTCCAGCAAACTTCGTGCGCGTTCTTCGGCTTCGCGGAGCTCCCAATTGCGGTCAGAAAGTTCATCGTTGCGCGTTTCCAACGTGCGCATTGTCGCTACGTTTGAGAGCTGACGCTTGAGCACAGTAATAATCAGGACGCACGCCGCAGCAAACAGCGCGCCGGTAAAAATGAGATAGATCGTGGGATAGACATTTGCGTCTTGAATACGCGCGCCTGCAATGAAGCCGACCGCAGCTGCGGTAACAGCGCCTGCAAGGAAAACTCCGCGGCCGAACGAAAACTCCGTCGCTAGATTGCGAGTGGGTGTTCGGGTCGTTTCGTCTGTCGATCGTGATTTGGGTCGCATGGCTTCGGTACCGCTGGGTCCGGCGTCGCTGGACGCGCCGGTGTCCCGCGAGCCTTGCCATTTGGCCCTGCGAACCTTGCAATTTTATTCCTGATTAACCGCGTGCCGGCCACTCGCGTGAACATGGTTAAGGCGAAGTAAAGATCGCGCCGCCGGTACAATTATGCCCGTTTACGCCGCCCGGCGCGCTTCGTCGGCGAGCGCACGATAGGATAGGGCTTCCGCCAAATGCACGCGGCCGACGCTCGTCGCGGCATCGAGATCGGCGAGCGTGCGCGCGACGCGCAAAACCCGGTGGTAGCCACGGGCGGAGAGACGCATCGAATCTGCGGCATCACGTAGGAGGGCCATTCCGGCGGAATCCGCTCGTGCTACCTCTTCCAATGTTGGGCCGTTCACCTGTGCATTCGTTCGCACATTACCTAAGCCTGCCGCTGCATAACGTTCGGTTTGAATATCGCGTGCACGAGCGACGCGTGCAGCGACCTCGCGGCTTCCTTCGCCGGGGGGTGGCAAAATTAGGTCGGCGGCAGTTACCGCCGGTACTTCGATGTGCAGATCAATCCGGTCAAGCAATGGACCGGACAGGCGTCCTTGGTATTCAGCGGCGCAACGAGTGTTCGCCCCACGTTTGCAAGTAAAGCCGGGATCGCTGGCGCGTCCGCAACGGCAGGGGTTCATCGCCGCCACCAACATGAAACGCGCCGGATAGGTGATGCGATGGTTTGCGCGTGCGATTGCAACTTCACCAGTCTCGAGCGGCTGGCGCAGTGAATCGAGTACCTGGCCGGAGAATTCCGGCAGCTCGTCGAGAAACAAGACGCCATTGTGCGCGAGCGAGATTTCGCCTGGCCGCGCCCGCAGGCCGCCACCGACCAATGCCGGCATCGATGCCGAATGATGTGGGGAGCGGAAAGGCCGCCGGTTGGTGAGTGCGCCGCCTTCGATTTCGCCCGCGACCGACGCAATCATCGACATTTCCAGGAGTTCGGCTGGCAGCAGCGGTGGCAGGATCGTGGGCAGTCGTGCCGCAAGCATGGATTTGCCAGCGCCCGGCGGGCCAACCATGAGCAAGTTATGTCCCCCGGCAGCGGCAACCTCGAGTGCGCGTTTGGCGCTTTCCTGGCCTTTGATGTCAGCAAGATCAACCAGCGCGCTATCGCGCTCGCGGATTTTTGGTTGAGGACGCATCAGCATCTGCGTGCCCTTGAAATGATTTGCGAGCTGGATTAGCGATTGCGCGGCGACAATCTCGATTTCGGGGCTCGCCCACGCCGCTTCCGGCCCGCACGCGCTTGGACAAATCAGGCCCTGGCCACGTCCGTTGGCGCCAATCGCAGCAGGCAGCACGCCAGCGACGGCGGCGATCGAGCCGTCGAGACCCAACTCGCCCAAAACTGTAAAGCTGTTCAGTGCGTCGCGCTGAATCGCACCGATCGCCGCCATCAGGCCCAGCGCGATCGGAAGATCATAATGGCTACCTTCCTTCGGCAAGTCGGCGGGAGCGAGATTGACTGTGATACGTCGAGCAGGGAGCGCGAGACCGGAGGCTACCAGCGCAGCGCGCACGCGCTCCTTCGCCTCCGAAACCGCCTTGTCTGGCAAACCAACAATATTGAAGGCTGGCAAACCCGGTGCGACCTGGACCTGTACATCGACAGCGCGGGCTTCGATGCCTTCGAATGCCACTGTGGTAACGCGTTGGACCATACAACCGCACTCCGTCTTATGCTCGCAATAGTAGTACGGGAAGCGCGGAGCGCGCACAAGAACGATTCAAGAACAGATCTTGAAGTGCCCGCCAACGGCATGATTGATCCCGAACTTTTGACCGCTAATGATGGGTTCAAGGACGAAGTCGGAGGAAGCATCATGACTGTCGCTCGAGGCCTTGCCATCGGCCTGCTGGTTGTGGTGCTCGGAGCGCCGGCGGTAGGCCAAGAACTCAAGACCTGGAAGCACGGGGTGATCGAGCCGAAAGGCGACGCCGGTTTTATGTTGATGGTCGGGCAAAGGGATTTTGGCGCCCGGCATGGGCTCAAGCTCGAGATCGTCAGCTTGAAGAACGGCGCGACTGCCCATAAGGCACTCCTCGCCGGCGAACTCGACAGCATCGAATCGAATTCCAGGCGCCACAATCCTCGCCGGCGCGCACGGCGCCGACATTAAGATTCTCGGTTGCGATTGGCCCGGCGTCCCGCACGGTCTAATGGTGCGCTCGACTATTTCCAAGGTCGAAGACCTCAAAGGAAAGACAATTGCGGTCGCAGCGCCGGGCTCGTTGCCCAATCTCCTGATCAACGCAATTCTTGATCAACACAAAATTTCGCAGTCGGACGTGCGCTTCGCCAATCTTGGCGGCGACCTCGATCGCTTCAAGGCGGTGATAGCCGGCGTCGCCGACGCAGGCATCGTCGCGTCGGAGTTTTTGGCCGTCGCGCCCAAGAACGTGATCATGCTGGTTACCGGACATGACGCCCTGCCGAATTACGTGCGCCTATGTCTGACCACGACCGGAAAAACGATCGCTGACCGGCGCGACGATGCAATCAATTTCGTGGCGGCGGAAATGGACGCGCTGAAGTTCGCCGTCAGCCATCGCGACGAGACCATCAAGCTCACGCAGGAGACGATTCATGCCAAGCCTGATGACGGGCGGCCTGCGTACGCATTTGACGACACGCTAAAGCAACGCGCGGTTGATCCGGACGCCGCGCTTCCGCTCGACAAGTTGAATTGGCTGCAAAACGAGCTGGTAAGGTCCGGTAATCTCAAGGCACCGATCGACCTTGCCAGGATCATCAATGCAGATATCCGCGTCGAAGCCATCAAACGCGCAGCAAAATAATCAGACTTTGACCGACGCCATAATACCGACCGGAAAAATTTCTTCGGGGCTGGCATGGCGATGTGCGATACCCTGCTCGTACGCGTACTTTAAAAACAGTTCCAGTGTGGAGCGGTTCGCTTCAATACCGTAAGGAAAAAGTTCGCCACCGAACATTTGTTGCATGCGCGACGCATAGTTCGTCAGCCATGGCACCGGATAGCGCGACACGGCGGGGTCGAAGATGCGCTCGAGGCTTCGGCGCTTTGATTCCTCAAATGCATTATAGAGATTTCGTGCGACCCAAGGCTGGCCGTCAAGAATTGACTTACGCAGCGCGACGACGTGCATGATCGGGTAGACGTGAGTTTGCTCGTAATAACGCTGCTCCATAACCTCGTAGTCAGGAAACAACCGCACGACGTCAGGATGTTTTTCACGAAATGAATTCGGTGGCCGCGCGATTATCACGCAATCGAGCTCGCCGGCAGCAATCATGCCGCTCAGAGTCTTCTCGGGCGCGCTGGTGAGCCGAACACCTTTAGGTAGCGATAATTCGACCTTTTCAACACGGCCAGCTTCATTGGTACCGGCCTGTATCCACTCGATGTCGGAGAGCGCGACGCCACCCTCGTGCATGAGCCACCCGCGCATATAGACCGCAGCGGTGTGTGCCCATTCCGGCACTCCAACGCGCTTTCCGCGCAGGTCCTTGGCTGTTTTGATTCCGGCCTTGCGATTCACATAAAATGAGGCAAAGCGAAATAGGCGCGAGGCATAGACCGGCAAGCCGATAATGTCGGAATCTTTGCGCGTCACCTGCGCTGCGAATTTGGCGAAGGAAAGTTCGGAGACCTCCCATTCGCGATTAAACGTAAAACGCGAAAAAATCTCATGATGGCCAATCGTGAGCCAATTCACTTCGATGCCTTCCGCGCGTACGAGACCGAGGCGAAAATCGCGGAAATGGTCGTAATCGGTGGTGGCAATTGTGAGCGCAACGCTCATGGTCTTACCGCGCTTTCCGCTTCGCCTCGATCTTGTCCCAGATCAGCGCCGCTATGTCGGGGCCGCCGAGATTTTTAATCGCGCGGATCCCGGTCGGCGAAGTGACATTAATCTCGGTGAGAAAGCCATCGATCACATCGATGCCGACGAACAGCAAACCACGCTCTCGCAAAGCCGGGCCGATGCGCTTACAGATTTCGGTCTCGCTTTTGGTTAGTTCGGTTGCCGCCGGCGCTCCGCCGCGTACCATGTTGGAGCGCAAATCGTCGGGCGCCGGAATGCGGTTGACTGCGCCGGCGTATTCACCGTCAACGAGAATAATGCGCTTGTCGCCAAGTTTTATGTTGGGCAGAAATTTCTGCACCACCCATTGCTCACGAAAAGTGGCCGAGAATAGATCGTAGAGCGAGCCGAAATTAAGATCCTCGCGTGCGAGCCGGAACACCGCCTCGCCACCTTTGCCGTAGAGCGGCTTCATCACGATATCGCCGTGCTCGGCGCGGAACGCTTTGATCTCGGCGAGGTCGCGCGAAACAAGGGTCGGCGGCATCAGATCCGGAAATTCGGTAACAAAGACTTTTTCTGGTGCGTTGCGCACATGTGCCGGGTCGTTGACTACCAGTGTCTTGGGGTGGATGCGCTCAAGAAGGTGTGTGGTCGTTACGTAGGCAAGGTCGAAGGGCGGGTCCTGACGCAACAGCACGACGTCGAATTCCGCAAGCTCGACCCGCCGGGGTTCATCCAGCGTAAAATGGTCGGAAGCTTTGTCGCGCACGCTCAGGCGTTCGACATGGGAGAATAGGCGACCATTGAGCAATGCCAGCCGATCAGGTGTGTAATAAGAAAGCTGGTGACCGCGTTTTTGTGCTTCCAGGAGCAGGGCGAATGTCGAGTCGCCTTTAATATTGATCCGCTGGATCGGATCCATTTGCACCGCGATTTTCAGGCTCATGGCCACCTTTAGGCGAATAAAGCGTTAATATATTATCAGCAGTATAGCCGCTTCGGGACCGATATTGCACGGCCGGGGGGGCCAGCGGTGAATCTGCCAAAACTTACGATTGCCGCCAGGCTTTATGCGATTTTCGCATTGATGGCTGTTACCACCGTGGCGCTGTCGTTTGTCGCGGTATCGAATGCGCGCCATCACGCCGCACTAACCGACGAATTCGATTCCGCCAATGCCGGCAGCTGGAATGTCGAACGCATCAACGGGCTGATCTACGCCACGGTGATGGAGTCGCGCGGCATCTATATGTCTGCCGATCGGGACGAGGCCACCAAGTATGCCGATTCCCTGCTCAAGGCCACCGACCAGATCAGCGGCGTAATTGGCGATTGGCAGCGCAGTGTCCGCAACAGCGATGCGCTTGCATTCAGTAATTTTGCCGTCCGGATCAACGGGTATCAGGACGCCCTGTACGCACTTGCTCCAATCGCCAAACAATCCGGCGCGCTGGCCGCGCGCGAGTGGGCCAATAAAAATCAGCCCGCCGAGATTCGCGCCGCGCTCAGCAAGGACCTGGCAACACTGAGCGGGCACTACACTGACACCGCCAGCCGCATCTACACGCAGATCGACGAAGGCATCGATCATACCGCCCTGCTGCTGACGATACTCGCAGGTATCGCCGTCGCAC
This sequence comes from uncultured Alphaproteobacteria bacterium, assembly GCA_963810585.1. GTDB lineage: Bacteria > Pseudomonadota > Alphaproteobacteria > Rhizobiales > Xanthobacteraceae > Pseudolabrys. The sequence continues at coordinate 1,564,306 of CAWENV010000001.1, read as the reverse complement.
TCGCGCTTGCTGGCGTGGTTGTCATCGCACGCAGCGTGACCAAGCCGATCGCCGACATTACGAGCATTACCGAAGCCGTTGCTGCCGGGGATGCCGCCGTTGCAATTCCGTTTAGCGATCGTAGCGATGAAATTGGCGCGCTTGCGCGATCAATTGCCGTGTTCCAAAGCGCGATGCGCAGTAACGAACAACTCAATCGTACCGTTATCAGCGATGCCGATCTGCGCGCGCGGCGCCAGCAACATATGTCAAACGAAATTGCGTCCTTCTCCTCCGAAGTGGAAGCAACACTGTCGGAGCTCGGGCGCATTTCAGATGAGATGCTGGCGGCGTCGACGCAATTGGGTGCTGCTGCCGATAATGCTTCGAGCAAGACCGCCCGCGCAGAAGCGACTTCGTCGGAAGCCTCCTCTAATGTGCGCGACATTGCGTCGGCAGCGGATGAGTTGTCGGCCTCCGTGAACGAGATCGACCGACAGGTGGCGCAGTCCAACGCCATTGCCACCAAGGCGGTTAATGAGGTCGAATCCACCAATATTGCGGTCAAGGAGCTGGATGAGGCAGCCGCGCGCATCGGCGATGTGGTCAAGCTCATCACTGACATTGCCGAGCAAACCAATCTGCTTGCGCTCAACGCCACCATCGAGGCGGCCCGTGCCGGCGAGGCTGGCCGTGGGTTTGCGGTGGTCGCTGGTGAAGTAAAAGCGCTCGCCGGCCAGACGAGCCGGGCCACTGAGGAAATTGGTGCGCAGATTGCCGGGATGCAACGTGCAACCCAGCGCTCGATAACGGCCATCACTGGGATCGAACATACGATTCGTGAAATCGGCAACATCAGCAGCGCGATAGCAGCCGCCGTCACCGAGCAGGGCGCGGCAACACAAGAAATTGCGCGCGGCGTTGAGGTTGCGGCCGAACGGACGGTAGAGACCGCCAACGAAGTCAATTTGATGGGCACCGCGACTCAGGACACGCGTGCGAGCGCCGCTACCGTGAAAGCAGTGGCTGACGATCTTGGCAGTGTCGCCAGCCGCATCCGCGCGCAAGTCGACCAGTTCTTTGAGCGGCTGAGCGCTTGATACCCTAGTTCGTTTCGAAAGCTGCCGGGACGTGACGCGGAATTTTGCCCGGCGCCACCAGGATCGCGTCGAAACGAATATCGACGATCTTCTTATCCGGATTTGCAGCGAGCCACACTTCCGCGGCTGCGGCTATCCGCCTGCGCTGGCGCTCATTCACCGCTTCGGCAGCTTCATCAATAGTTGCGCGCGCTTTTACCTCGACGAACACAAGAAGCTGACGCCGTCGTGCAACGATGTCGATTTCACCGAGCGGGCTTCTCCAGCGCCGCGCAAGGATTCGGAATCCTTTTGCAACCAGGAAGGCGGCGGCACGACTCTCGGCCGAAATTCCGACTCGAAATGCCGCTTGCCGCTCCGGGCGCGGTGGAGGTTTTTTTAAGCGCGGTGGTTGATCATTCTGCGTCATCGCCGGAGTCCTTGGCAAGCGCGAGCGCGCGCTGATAGACCTTGCGACGCGGCAGGCCGGTCGCACTGGCAACTTCGCTGACCGCATCTTTGACCGAGACGCGCGCGAGCGCGCGCCGCAGCAAATCGTCGATATCCTCCGAATTCTCTTCATTTTCGCCGCGCGGCGCCATTACAATCACGAACTCGCCCCGTCGCTCTGCGCCTTCGCTGTATTCGCGCGCTAGCGAACTCAAGATCGCCGCGTTTTACCTCTTCGTGCAATTTGGTGAGTTCACGGCAGATCGTAGCCGCGCGCGAACCGAACGCGTCAGCAAGGTCGGCAAGCGTTGCTGCAATGCGCGATCCGCTTTCGAACAGCACCAGCGTTGCCGGAATATTCGCGAGTGCTGCAATGCGCTTTTTCCGCGCACCTTGCTTGGGTGGCAGGAAACCTTCGAAAAAGAAACGATCGGTTGGCAGCCCGGCAACAGACAATGCAGCCAGCACGGCCGACGCGCCCGGAAGTGCGGTTACCGCGTAACCGGCGTCGCATGCGGCACACACCAGCTTGTAGCCGGGGTCCGAGATCAGCGGCGTACCCGCATCCGAAACCAGCGCGACCGACTGCCCATCGGCGAGTCGCGCCAGCAGTTTCGGCCGCGCCTGAGCGGCATTGTGCTCATGGTAGGGCGTAAGAGGCGTTGCGATGCCATAGCGCTCAGTGAGCTTGCGGGTAACGCGGGTATCCTCGCAGGCGATAACATCAGCGCCGGCGAGGAGCTCAAGGGCTCGCAAGGTGATGTCGCTCAGGTTTCCAATCGGAGTGGCGACGAGATAGAGGCCGGGAGCAGCCTTGGCGGCCTCGATCGCGGTGCCAAACGGGGCATAACAACGCGGTCGCGCTTTGCTTTCACTCGCCATGGCGAGCACTTTAGACGGCTCCTCGCGGTGCGTCATCGGTGACGAATTCTTTCTTTTTTTCATACTCTTAACTTTTGGGCGACAAAATTCACGATACCAGTTACGACTGGCGCAGAACTGTCGCTCAGGGAGCGATCATTGTCGGGGATGTCGCGTGAGGAGGGGGCATTGATGCGTGGGTGGCGTTGCACGCGCGCGGCTTTGTCCGTTGGCGCGGCGGCGATGGCCCTTGCGGCCTGCGCGAGTACCTTCAATCAGGCAGGAAATGGGACGACGGCGCCGCCACTTGGTGAACAGGCGGCAACCGCACCGCTTGGCGAAGGGCAGGTTCGCGTCGGCCTGGTTCTGCCGTTGTCCGGGCAAGGCAATGCCGGTGTCGCTGCGCAGTCCATGAAGAATGCCGCTGAAATGGCACTCGCTGAATTCAAGAGCCCGAATATCCAACTGTTGGTGAAGGACGATGGCGGCACGCCGCAAGGCGCGCAAGCGGCCGCCCAACAAGCCATCTCCGAGGGCGCAGAAATCATTATCGGTCCGCTATTTGCGCAATCGGTTAGCGCAGTCGGGCAGGTTGCGCGCGCCCGAAATATTCCGGTGATTGCATTCTCCACTGATGCCAGCGTGGCCGCGCGCGGCGTCTATCTGTTGAGTTTCTTGCCGGAGACCGACGTACGCCGCATTGTCGATTTTGCCATGTCGCGCGGCAAGCGTTCGTTCGCGGCGCTGCTGCCGGACAATGCTTATGGCACGGTGGTGGAAGCGGCATTCCAGCAGGAGGTTTCGCGCCGCGGTGGACGCGTCTTGGCGCTGGAAAAATACCCGCTCGACGCAAACAGAATGGTCGAGGCGACCCGCCGTGTTGGGCAAGCCGCGAACCAGGTCGACAGTATCTTTATTCCCGATGGTGCCGATGCGGTGCCACAGGTCGTGCAGGCGCTCGCCACCGGAGGCGTAAATCTCAAGCGCGTGCAGCTACTCGGCACGGGACTATGGGACGATCCGCGCATTTTCTCGACTGCCGCACTCGACGGCGGCTGGTATGCGGCGCCGGAATCGACCGGGTTCCGCGGCTTCTCTGAGCGCTACCGTGGCCGTTATGGGCAGGATCCGGTCCGCACAGCGACACTCGCTTATGACGCAGTCGCGCTTGTCGCGGCTCTCGTGAAAACGCAAGGGCCGCAGCGTTTCAGCGAGCAGGTCTTGACGAACACCTCTGGGTTCGCAGGTATCGACGGCGTCTTCCGTTTCCGGCCCGATGGTCTCAACGAGCGTGGACTGGCAGTATTGCGTGTTACACCCACCGGCGGACAGGTGGTGAGCCCCGCTCCACATTCATTTGCGCCGGGGACATAAGATTAAGCGGCGAGATCTGCGACAACTGCGTCGAGCAGCGGGAAGCCGCTCGGTGTAACGCGCAGACGGCCGTCAGCGGTCGTTTCCACCGCTCCTTCCTCGCGCAAGATCGAAATGCGCTTGGGATCGAGCGTGCGGCCGGATAGCAGGCTGTAGCGTGCGAGATCGATGCCTTCTGCGAGGCGCAGCCCCATCAGCAGATATTCGTCGGCGGTTTCTCCGGGAGTGAGCTTTTCTTCGACGGTCAACCCGCTACTGCTTGCTTCTACGCGCATCAGCCAGGCTTCCGGCCGCTTCTCGGTTTCGGTCGCAAGGCGGCGGCCGTTGATGGTGAGTCGTCCATGTGCACCGGGCCCGACGCCGGCGTAGTCGTGCCCTCGCCAGTAGATCAGGTTGTGCCGGCATTCCGCGCCGGGCCGTGCGTGATTGGAAATTTCGTAAGCCGGCAAGCCTGCACCGGCGCATACCGATTGCGTAAGATCATAGAGATCGCGCGCGAGATCCTCGTCGGGCACGATCAATTTGCCCGTCTTGTGCAGGCCGAAGAACGGTGTGTCCGGTTCAATAGTCAGTTGATAGAGAGAAAGATGCTCGGCGGCTTCCGCGATAGCGTGCTTGAGCTCCGTTGCCCACGCCGCCAGCGTTTGTCGCGGCCGCGCGTAAATCAGATCGAAAGAATAACGGTCAAAAATCGAACGGGCGATCGCCACCGCGTCGAGCGCTTCCTGTGCGGTGTGCAGGCGGCCGAGCTCTTTCAGCGATGGATCATCGAGCGCCTGTACACCAAGCGATACACGATTAACGCCGGCCGCGCGAAATCCACGAAAGCGTGTCGCTTCCACGCTGGTCGGGTTTGCCTCCAGCGTCACTTCGACATCTGGCGCGATGGTCCAGTGTTTGCCAATGCAATCGACGATCGCCCCCACTGACGACGGCTGCATCAATGAAGGAGTGCCGCCGCCGAAAAAGATGCTCGACACGGTGCGGTCAGGTACGCGCGCCGCGCTTGCGGCAATCTCGGTCGCGTAGGCACGAAGGAAGCGCGCCTCGTCGATGCCGCCGTGGCGCACATGACTGTTGAAGTCGCAATAGGGGCACTTCGACAGGCAGAAGGGCCAGTGTACATAAACGGCGAACGGCGTTGTTAAGCTCATGTTAAGCATCATAAGCCGCAACGCGCGCGGCAGCTAGCGTGCAAGCGCTCTCGCCAGCAACAGTTGATTAAACTTGTAACGATTGGGAACCGGCTCAGTCCTTCGACAAACACGCTTCTGCCAGCTGCATGAATGCACGCGCGCGATGTGACAACCCCTGTCCTTGCGGTGGAAGGCCGTGTTTTTCCTCCGCACTCATTTCACCAAACGTGCGATCGAAGCCATCAGGACGGAAAAGTGGATCGTAGCCAAAGCCTTTGTCACCGCGCGGGGGCCAGGCCACGACGCCATCGACGCGGCCTTCAAATTCCTCGACGTGTTCATCGGGCCACGCAATACAGAGCGCCGCGACGAAATGCGCGCGCCGCTGCTCGGGTGTTTTTGCGTCGCGTTCAATCAGCAAGGTCTGAATACGGTTCATGGCGCCGCGAAAGTCTTTGTCCAATCCCGCCCAGCGCGCCGAATGAATGCCAGGCTCGCCGCCGAGCGCATCGATCACAAGACCGGAATCGTCCGCGAACGCCACATCGCCGCTCGCACGCGCCGCGGCAAGCGCTTTGATGCGCGCATTGGCGGCGAAGGTCTTGCCGGTCTCGTCTGGCTCAGGCAATCTGAGGTCGCCGGCCGATTGTGTGGCAACGCCGTACGGAGCAAGCAGCTCGCGCATTTCCTTAAGCTTGCCTGGATTGTGGGTGGCGATCACCACCGGTCCGGTGAGTTTCCTGCTCACATCACCGCCATTTTTTGCAGGCTTACGAGCTTTTCGATTCCTTTACGCGCAAGCGCGAGGAGCGCGGCGAATTGTTCTTCGCTGAATGGGGTTTTTTCGGCGGTAGCCTGGATTTCCACGATATTGCCCGAGCCTGTCATTACGAAATTGGCGTCGGTGTCGGCTTCCGAGTCTTCTGCGTAATCGAGATCAAGTACTGCCGTGCCTTTGCACACGCCGCAAGAAACGGCGGCGATGTGATCGCGCAGTACTTCGGCTTTGATCATGTCACGCGCTTTCATCCAGCTGAGACAGTCGGCGAGCGCAACCCAGGCGCCGGTAATCGAAGCGGTGCGCGTGCCGCCGTCGGCCTGGATCACATCGCAGTCGACCGTAATCTGCCTTTCGCCCAAGGCCGGCAAATCGACTACAGACCGCAAACTGCGCCCGATCAACCGCTGAATTTCGACGGTTCGGCCCCCTTGTTTGCCGGCGCTTGCCTCGCGTCGCGTACGTTCGGAGGTAGCGCGCGGCAGCATCCCGTATTCGGCGGTGACCCAGCCGCGCCCCTGGCCCTTGAGCCACGGTGGCAGCCTCTCTTCCAGGCTTGCGGTTACCAGGACATGGGTATCGCCGAATTTTACGAAGCAGGAGCCCTCGGCATATTTGACCACCCCGCGTTCCAGCGAGACGGCGCGCAACTCATCGATTTGTCGGCGGCTCGGCCGCATCGGGCTTGCTCCTTTAACGATGGTCGCACACCATAGCCATACGCCCGGCTTGAACAAGGCCGCCCTAATGGTCAATTGTTGACTGCATCTATGGAGGCGAGCCTTGGCGTCACACGACATTCCGATTGGCGCGACACAGGTTAGCCTGGCGGCGCTCAATGAACGCTCGCGCGAGATTTTCCGCCAGATCGTCGAGAGTTATCTCGCGACCGGTGAGCCGGTCGGATCACGGAATTTGTCGCGACTGTTGCCGATTGCGCTGTCGCCCGCATCGATCCGCAATGTGATGTCAGACCTGGAACAACTTGGCCTGATATATGCCCCCCATACCTCGGCCGGTCGGCTACCGACCGAAATCGGCCTGCGTTTTTTTGTCGACGCATTGATGCAGGTCGGCGACCTGACCGAGCAGGACCGTCGTTCAATCGAAGCGCAGGTAGCGGGTACCCGCACTGCCAAATCAATAGAAGCCGTATTGACTGAAGCATCGCAAATGCTCTCAGGGCTGACCCGTTCAGCAGGCGTAGTGCTCACTGCCAAGAATAACGTGCGACTCAAGCATGTTGAATTTGTCCGGCTGGAGCCGGAGCGCGCTTTGGCCGTCCTTGTTGCGGAAGACGGACAGGTCGAAAATCGCGTGCTCAATGTGCCGTCGGGGCTGCCCACCTCGTCGCTCACGGAAGCCGGCAATTTTCTAAATTCCCGCATTCGAGGCAAAACACTCGCCGAGTTGCGAGGTGAAATCGAAAGAGCGGTTACGGAGGGTCAGGCCGAACTCGATCAGCTTGCGCAAAAGGTGATTGCAGCTGGCCTTGCCAGCTGGTCGGGTGGCGAAAGCGAGGATCGCCAGTTGATTGTACGCGGCCACGCTAATCTGCTGGAAGATCTCCATGCGCTCGGAGACCTCGAACGCGTGCGGTCTTTATTTGATGCATTGGAAACCAAACGCGGCGTGATAGATCTGCTCGGTCGGGCCGAGAGCGCCGAAGGTGTACGCATCTTCATTGGGTCCGAGAACAAACTATTCTCACTTTCAGGGTCGTCTACTATCGTCGCGCCCTATCGCGATAGCAAAGGCCGGATTGTTGGCGTGATCGGCGTGATTGGTCCCACCAGGCTCAATTATGCCCGCGTTATCCCCATGGTCGACTATACGGCGCGCGTGGTTAGCCGTTTGCTGACACCTTAATCGCTTGATTTTTCACGCCGGAGCCCTGATATCCCGGGCATCCGGATATTGTTGAGGATGGATTGAACACGATGACGGACCCAACCGCCCGCCAGGCCGAAACCGTAGCGGCCGAGGCTGACAACACCGTGGCTCCGGCAGCAGGCGATCCGGCGGCGGACGCCAGGCGCGAGGCCGCTGAATTCAAGGACAAACTGCTGCGCACGCTTGCCGAGATGGAGAACCTGCGCAAACGCACCGAACGTGAAGTTCTCGACGCGCGGGTTTATGGCATCGCCGGTTTTGCTCGTGATGTATTGGCGGTGGCGGACAACATGCACCGGGCTCTCGAAGCAATCGGTCCTGAGCTGCGCGAAACGGCGGACACCAAAGTGAGAGTCCTTATCGAAGGCGTCGAGCTAACCGAACGCGAACTCCTGAAATCTCTGGAAAAAAACGGCGTCAAGAAATTCTCGCCAGAAGGCGAGAAATTCGATCCAAACGTGCACCAGGCAATGTACGAAATACCGACATCCGACCTGCCACCAGGCCAGGTCGCGCAGGTTATTCAGGCTGGCTACATGATCGGCGACCGCGTGCTGCGTCCAGCGATGGTTGCGGTCAGCAAGTCAGCGCCGAAATCGCCGATCTCAGCGAACGACGATCCCTAACCGGATGACGTGGTAACTCACCGCATATCAATGCCGTCGCGCACGGCGCGGAATCGGTCGAAAAATTGATCCCATTTTTCTGACGGGCTCACGCCAATTACCCGCAAATAGCCGCCAGAACCGAAACGCAACCATTGCACCACAGACACGGACTCGCCACCTGGTGCTTTGCCTTTGGCCCTGATTTCGTGGCCTGATGCTCCGTTAATCCGCATTGGCTCTGCCGACTGCATGGTCAGTTCGCGCACGGGCGCGGTCGTCATCAGATCGCGAGCGAACACGCCACGGTCGCCGACTTCAGCCGGCCCGCCGCGCCCCACCGATACAATCATGAAAGGCTGCGGTCCGATATTTTCGCCGGTTCCTTCGGCCAGAAATACGCTGCCCGTCGGCAGTACCTGCATCACGCGAAAACCGGCCAGCTCGCCGAACTTAAACGGCATCAGCCCGAGCTGTTCCTGGATCGGTGCCGGGCGGAATGTGACGCTCGCAAGCACTTTACGGATCACTTCGTCTGAATAAATCGACAGCGCGCTGTCCGGCACTTCCACGTTGATCAACATCGTGAGGTTTTGCACGGGCCCTCCGATGGATTGAGCCAGTAGGGACCAGCGGTGCAGCGCGACGCCGTTTTGTTGGGCGGTACCACTGACGAGAAAGCCGATGCCGCTGCCGAACGGAAAGCTTTCCCGCTTCAGGCCCTGGAGGTTCGGCTGGACCTTATTGAACGCAGCAGCTTCAAGCTCCTGATAAGCACTGGCAGGCAGATCGAGGATCGCGATTGTTGCATTGCGGTCGATGTCCTCAAACCCTGGAAACCGCGCACTCAGCTTCATGTCCCCGGGCGGCTCTAGCCCGACCCGTATCCCGTTGGGAAAAACCGGCTCGGCGCCGGCAACGGGGGCTAGGCCTGCCAGTCCCGCCCAAGCTGCAACTAGGTAGACTATTAATCGGCGGGTCATGGGGTACTGACACTTTCCAAGGGGGTTGGGACGGTCTGCCTAACCGGCCCTTCCCGTTGCGGCAATGGCCCGATAACCATTGAAGACGTCTTGTGGGCGACTCCTCGCGATTTCGTGAGCGACTGACTTGCGGGCACCGGGGGCCCTCCTATATGAGCCAGTAAGCCGCAGAAATGCGGCGAATCGCATATCCAGGGGGCTGGATCGGGGGTCTGCGGATGAGCCGCTGACATACCCACTCGGGCGCCGAAGCGGCCCGGCCGGCCTGCCGCAAATTGAGAGGAAGAACCATGGGCAAGGTCATCGGCATCGACCTCGGCACCACCAATTCATGCGTCGCTGTCATGGACGGCAAGACGCCGAAAGTCATCGAGAATGCTGAAGGCATGCGGACGACGCCTTCGATCGTGGCTTTCACCGACGATGGCGAGCGTCTCGTCGGCCAGCCGGCCAAGCGTCAGGCAGTCACCAACCCGGAAAAGACCATCTTCGCGGTAAAGCGCTTGATCGGCCGTCGCTACGACGATCCGATGGTCGAGAAAGACAAGAAACTCGTTCCGTACAAAATCAGCAAGGCCTCGAACGGCGATGCCTGGGTTGAGGCCGACGGAAAGACCTATTCGCCCTCGCAGATTTCCGCATTCATCTTGCAGAAGATGAAGGAGACGGCGGAAGCCCATCTCGGGCAGAAGGTCGAACAGGCCGTCATTACCGTTCCGGCCTATTTTAACGACGCGCAACGTCAGGCGACCAAGGACGCCGGCAAGATCGCGGGCCTTGAAGTACTGCGCATCATCAACGAGCCGACCGCGGCGGCGCTGGCTTACGGTCTCGACAAACAGAAGACCGGCACAATCGCGGTCTATGACCTCGGCGGCGGCACATTCGACATTTCCGTGCTGGAAATCGGCGATGGCGTATTCGAGGTGAAGTCCACGAACGGCGATACGTTCCTGGGCGGCGAAGACTTCGATATGCGGCTCGTCAACTATCTGGCCGACGAATTTCAGAAAGAGCAGGGCATCGATTTGCGCCGCGACAAACTCGCGCTGCAGCGGCTCAAGGAATCGGCCGAGAAAGCGAAGATCGAGCTCTCATCGACGACGCAAACCGAAATCAATCTGCCATTCATCACGGCAGACGCTTCAGGTCCCAAGCATCTGACGATGAAGCTCACGCGCGCTAAGTTCGAGGCGCTCGTTGACGATCTCATTCAGAAGACGATGCAACCCTGCAAGCAGGCCCTCAAAGATGCCGGTATTTCAGCCGCGCAGATCAACGAGGTCGTGCTGGTCGGCGGCATGACGCGCATGCCGAAAGTGCAGGAAGTCGTGAAACAACTGTTCGGCAAAGAGCCGCACAAGGGCGTCAACCCCGACGAAGTGGTCGCCATCGGCGCCGCCATTCAGGCCGGCGTGTTGCAAGGCGACGTCAAGGATGTGCTGTTGCTCGACGTAACTCCGCTCTCGCTCGGTATCGAGACGCTGGGCGGCGTGTTCACACGCATCATCGATCGAAACACCACCATCCCGACCAAGAAGTCGCAGGTCTTTTCGACCGCCGAGGACAGTCAGAACGCGGTCACCATCCGCGTATTCCAGGGCGAGCGCGAGATGGCGGCCGACAACAAGATGCTTGGCCAGTTCGACTTGGTCGGCATTCCGCCGGCGCCACGCGGTGTGCCGCAAATCGAAGTTACGTTTGACATCGATGCCAACGGGATCGTCAACGTCCAGGCCAAAGACAAAGCGACCGGCAAGGAGCAGCAGATCCGTATCCAGGCCTCGGGCGGGTTGTCCGAAGCCGACATCGAAAAGATGGTCAAGGACGCGGAATCGCACGCGGAAGAGGATAAGCAACGCAAGGCCGCGGTCGAAGCCAAGAACCACGCCGAGGCACTGGTGCACTCCACTGAGAAGGCGTTGTCCGAGCATGGCTCGAAGGTTGGCGATGCGGAACGCACCGCGATCGAGAACGCCATTGCGGATTTGAAAGAAGCGCTCAAGGGCAATGATGCCTCGGCGATCCAAGCCAAGACCAATACGCTGGCGCAGGCCTCAATGAAACTGGGCGAAGCCATGTACAAGCAGCAGCAGGAAGACGGCCAACCTGCTGATACCAGCGAAAGCGCCACTGGCGCCGATGGCAAAAAGGAAGATGTGGTCGACGCGGAATTCACCGAGGTCGACGACGACAAGAAGAAATCCGCCTGATCGCAGGGCGACGGCCATGCGCAGGTCATTCGCGAATGATGTCACCCCCGGGCCCGCGTCCGGGGGTGCATCTTTACCGGGACCATGGGTGGCCGAATCAAGTACGGCTTTCTCAGCGCGGTGAATTTAGGGCGGAACTTGAATGTCCAAGCGCGACTACTACGAGGTCCTGGGCGTTACCCGCACCTCCACAGAGGTTGAGCTCAAGGCGGCATTCCGCAAGCTGGCGATGCAGCATCATCCCGATCGCAATCCGGGTGACAAAGATTGCGAGCATCGCTTCAAGGAAGTGAACGAGGCCTATGACGTTCTCAAGGACGGCGACAAGCGCGCCGCCTATGACCGTTTCGGGCATGCCGCTTTCGAGCACGGTGGCATGGGCGCTGGGCATGGCTTCGGCGCTGATTTCGGTTCGACCTTTGCCGATATATTCGAAGGCATCTTCGGGATGGGCTCTACACGCGGTCGCGGATCTGGCCGCGAGCGCGGCTCCGACTTGCGCTACAATATGGAAATCAGTCTCGATGAGGCCTTTAACGGCAAGACAGCGCAAATTCGCATTCCAACATCGGTGACGTGCGAAGCCTGCTCTGGAAGCGGCGCCAAGATTGGAACGAAGCCAAAAACGTGCGCGACTTGTGCCGGGGCCGGCAAAATCCGCCATGCGCAAGGATTTTTTACATTGGAACGCACATGCCCGACCTGTCACGGCCGCGGCCAGGTGATCGACGATCCTTGCAAGGTTTGCGGCGGTGGTGGCCGCGTAATGCGTGAGCGCACGCTTTCGGTCAATATCCCGACCGGCGTAGAGGATGGTACTCGTATCCGCCTCGCTGGCGAAGGCGAAGCCGGGTTGCGTGGCGGCCCGACCGGTGATCTTTATATTTTTCTGGAAGTAGCGCAGCACGAGTTTTTTCAGCGCGACGGTGCCGACCTGCATTGCCGTGTGCCAATCTCCATGATCAACGCGGCGTTGGGTGGCGAATTCGAGGTTCCGGCGATCGATGGCAGCAAGGCGCGGGTCAAGGTGCCGGCTGGCACGCAGGCCGGCCATCGTTTCCGTTTGACCGGCAAAGGCATGCCGGTGCTGCGCACGAAACAAACCGGCGATATGTACGTTCAAGTAGCGGTCGAAACGCCGCAAAATCTGACCAAACGCCAGCGTGAACTGCTGGCGGAGTTCGAAAAGCTGTCATCTGAAGAGACCCAGCCGGAATCGGCCGGCTTTTTTAGCCGAGTCAAAGAGTTTTTGGACGGACTTGGAAGCCGGGGCAGCCAATCGGGGTAACCATCTTGACCCCCCGCCTTAGGCCCTATACCCGTGGGTATTGCGGCGAGGCCCGCCGCCTGTACGCGTGACCTCGCATCAATGCCATCACACTCATTCGTCCGCGTTGAAAAGAAGAGCCTGCGTCTCGACGACGAGATGCAGTTCATACGCTCTTGGATCGAGAAGCCGATCTCAACCGGCGCGGTGATGCCGTCGAGCCGCGCCCTTGCGCGCGCTATGGCGCGCTATGTGGATCCACAGTCAAGCGGACCGGTGATCGAGCTTGGCCCAGGCACTGGTCCGGTGACCGAGGCACTTGTTCAGCACGGCGTTGATCCGGCGCGGCTGGTCCTCGTCGAATTCAATCCTGATTTCTGCCGTCTATTGCGCACGCGCTATCCGGCGGCGACCGTTGTGCAAGGTGACGCGTACCGGCTGCGCCGCTTGCTGGAGACTAGTGTGCGCGAGCCGGCTGCTGCCGTGGTGTCCGGTCTGCCCTTGGTGACCAAACCGCTGCGCACACGCCTGCGTCTGATTTCCGATGCAATGTCGCTGCTGGCGGAGGGTGCGCCGTTTGTACAATTCACCTACGCGATGCTGCCGCCGATCCCGAAAGAGCTTTCCGGGATCCGGGCGGAAGCTTCCGAGCTGATCTGGATGAACCTGCCGCCGGCGCGCGTGTGGGTCTATCGCGGCCGCTGATGGTGTGGTGTCATTGCCCGCGTAAGCGGAGCCGTTGATGCCGTCTCCCAAAATTCTCGTTCTGCCCGGATCGACACGCGCAGGCTCGCACAACGTCAAGCTGGCGGCGTTGGCAGCAAAAGAACTGACCCTGCTGGACGTCGATGTTACCCGCATTTCTCTCGTCGACTATCCGCTGCCGATCTACGAAGCGGATCTCGACGCGCGTACCGGACAGCCGGCCAATGCGCTCAAACTCAAACAGATGATCATGGCGCATCACGGCGTGTTTATCGCCAGCCCCGAATACAGCGCATCGGTGACGCCGATTCTCAAGAACGCGATCGACTGGGTCTCGCGTGTGCGGGAGCGTGGCGATCCAACTTATGCCGCTTTCAAAGGCCGTGTGTTCGCGATCTCCTCTGCCTCGCCTGGGCGGGCGGGCGGCCTGCGTTCGCTGATGGCACTACGGCAAATTCTCGAACTTGGCTGTGGCGCGCTTGTGATCCCCGAGCAGGTTGCGATTCAGCACGCCGACAGCGCATTCGACGATATGGACAATATTGCCGATGCGGGCACCGCTAATCTGTTTCGCGCGCAACTCGAGAGACTGGTAGAGATGGCGCGGATGATGGTGCGAGGAGGCTGACCTGTGTCGTCGGATGCGCGCGACCGGCTGATTGTGGCTCTTGATGTGCCGTCGGTGACGGCAGCCGAGGCCATGGTGACGCGTCTCGGTGAGTTGGCGCGGTTCTACAAGATAGGTTATCAGCTCGCGTTCGCTGGCGGCTTGCCATTTGCGGCTGAATTGATCGCTTCAGGCAAGCAGGTATTTCTTGATCTCAAGCTGCATGACATCGGCAATACGGTAGCCAAGGGCGTTGAAGGCGTCGCTAAAATTGGCACGACGTTCCTCACAGTGCACGCGTATCCGCAAACCATGGAGGCAGCAGTCGAGGGCAAGCGGGGCTCGAAGTTGCGTATTCTCGCTGTCACAGTGCTTACGTCCTATGACGCCGCCGACCTTGCCGCTGCCGGCTACAAGATGAACGTCAAGGAGCTAGCATCTGCACGCGCAGCTCAGGCTCGCGATGCCGGCGTCGACGGACTTGTTTGTTCGGCAGAAGAGGCGACAGCCTTACGCACCATTGTTGGTCCTCAGATGGTTCTGGTGACGCCGGGCATCAGGCCGGCGGGCAGCGCCACCGACGATCAGAAACGGGTCATGACGCCGGCCAAGGCAATCGCAGCCGGCGCCGATTATCTGGTGGTCGGACGGCCAGTGGTCGAAGCGGGTGATCCAAAAGCGGCGGCTGACGCGATAGTCGCCGAGATCAAGCAAGCGGCCAAATCGTAGGGAGTGCGGAGATGGCGAAGGGCTACTGGATCGGCCGGGTCGATGTGAGAAGCGACGAGGGATACAAACCCTACGCCGCGGCCAATACTGCGATATTCAAGAAATTCGGCGGACGCTTCGTGATACGCGCCGGGAAGTTCGAGTGCCCCGAGGGCGCCGCCCGTTCGCGCAATGTGGTGATCGAGTTTCCCGACTACGCCAGCGCGCTCGCCTGCTACCGCTCGCCGGAATATCAGGCGAACATCAAGCTGCGGCTGCCGCATTCAACAGCCGACATAGTTATTATTGAAGGCTATGACGGGCCCCAGCCCTAGGCGTTTTGCGATCGCCGCGCTATACCGCGCCGAAATGGGAGTTCATCCATGGCCGAGATGCGGCTCATCGTGGCGGGGGCTGGCGGGCGAATGGGCCGCACGCTGGTCAAGGCAATCGCCGACAGCAAGGAATTTGTGCTCGCGGGCGTCTTGGAAGACGCGCGTTCGCCGCTGATTGGCTGGGATTCCGGTACGCTTGCCGGGCTGCCTGAGAACGGCATCAAGCTGGTTGGCGATGCGGGGCCGCTGTTAGCGAAAGCCGATGGCATCATTGATTTCACCGCGCCGGTTGCAACCGTTGCTTTTGCCGCGCTCGCCGCAAAGGCCGGCAAGGTGCATATCATCGGCACCACGGGCTTGAGTGTGGACGACGAAGCCAAAATCAAGGAAGCGGCCAAGAGTGCGGTGATCGTCAAATCCGGCAACATGAGCCTTGGTGTCAATCTGCTGGCGGCGGTCACCAGGCGCGTGGCAAAGACACTCGACAGTTCGTACGATATTGAAATCCTCGAAATGCATCACAACCAGAAGGTCGATGCGCCGTCTGGCACTGCCTTGTTGCTTGGACGTGCGGCGGCGGAAGGCCGCGGCATCGACCTCGGCAAGCAATCGGTGCGGAACCGTGATGGCCACGTCGGTGCACGTAAGACAGGCGATATCGGCTTTGCGGTTCTGCGTGGGGGCAGCGTGATCGGCGAGCACAGCGTATTCTTTTCCGGTCAGGCTGAGCGGATTGAGCTCACGCACAAGGCCGAAGACCGCATGATCTTCGCGCGCGGCGCGCTACATGCGGCGCGGTGGGCGCGCACGCAGAAGCCGGGACTTTATTCGATGATGGACGTTCTGGGATTGAAAGACTTCTGAGGAGAACTATGACCGACCGTCTTCTCGTACTTGTGCGTCATGGCCAGAGCGAATGGAATCTTAAGAACCTGTTCACCGGCTGGCGCGATGTCGATCTGACTGAAAAAGGCGTCGCGGAAGCGCGCGAAGCCGGCCGCAAGCTGAAAGCGCAAGGGATCAATTTCGACGTCGCTTTCACATCCGCGCTCAAGCGCGCGCAGCGTACGCTCGAACTGATGCTCACGGAATTGGGCCAGACCACGGTTCCCGTAATCAAGAGTTCAGGCGCTCAACGAACGCGACTACGGCGAGCTCGTTGGATTAAACAAGGACGATGCGCGCAAGAAGTGGGGCGAGGAGCAGGTCCACGTCTGGCGCCGCTCCTACGACGTGGCGCCCCCCGGCGGCGAGAGTTCTGAAAGATACACTTGCGCGCACTTTGCCGTACTACGTGACGGAGATTTTGCCGCGGGTGATGCGCGGCGAACGCGTGCTGGTGGCTGCACATGGCAATTCATTGCGTGCGCTGGTGATGGTGCTCGATAAGCACACGCCGGAGACGATCACCAAACTCAATCTGGAAACCGGCGTTCCAATGATTTATCGGCTCAATGCCGATTCGACCGTGGCCTCGAAGCTCGATCTGGCGGCATAACTACGCCGCCGTCGCAATCCCTGCTTCCCAGCCGAGGATCGCGCGTTTGCGCGTGAGTCCCCAGTGATAGCCGGTGATGTCGCCGTCCTTGCCGATGACGCGATGGCACGGCACCACGAAGCTAATCGGGTTCTTGCCAACAGCGGCACCTACCGCACGTGCGGCCTTCGGGGACCCGGCTTTGGCGGCGAGGTCAGAATAGGTGGTAAGCCCGCCCATTGGGATGGTCAGCAGCTTTTCCCACACACGTACTTCAAAATCCGTTCCGATCATCACGATGCGAAGCGGCTGATCCCTTCGCCATAGTGCAGGATCGAAGATGCGACGCGCTGTAGCGGCGGTCGCAGCGAAGTCTTCCACGCAATGCGCCTTTGGCCAGCGCGCCCTCATATCTTTGAGCGCCGCGCGTTCCTTGCCGGCGTCGGCGAGTGCGAGGCCAGCTAAGCCGCGCGGTGTGGTCATCACGAGCGCCATGCCGAACGGGCATGGATGAAATCCATAGGTGATCGTCAGCCCTTCGCCTCGGGCTTTCCATTCGCCGGGCGACATCGCCTCGTGCGTGACGAATAGGTCATGGAGTCGGCCGGGGCCAGACAGGCCGACTTCATAAGCGGTATCTAGCACACTTGCAGAGGAGCGCAGTAAGTCGCGCGCGTGGTTAAGAGTCAGCGCTTGCAGGAATGCCTTCGGGGTCAGTCCGCACCAACGGCGAAATAAATGATGCAGATCGGTCGAAGTTACACCGGCAGCATCTGCGATCGTTTCGATTTCAGGCTGAGCTTTCCAGTTTCCGCGAATATGGGCGATGGTGCGACGCACGATGTCGTAGTCGGCCGCCGCAGTCGAGAGCGGCGCAAACTCGGTGAAACGGTCGGTCAAAGTTGATTTAGCAAGGGTCATGGTCATAGGGCTATTTAGGCCGGCGGGGTGTGCGGGGCCACCCGTTTTCTGTCTAGTTGAACACCGTTCTGGTTGGTCCCCGCCGGGCCTCGCCGAGCGCATGCCCCAGTTCCTTCGCAAAACTCGCCTTTTCGTCGGGTCCGAGAAAGCTTGCGATAATGAGCTTTTTCCCACGCGAGACGAGAAAAAGCCGGTCGATGCCGAATTCTTCGATTTCAACCTTGTCGAGCTTGACCCAGAGCGGATTGAGCGCCCACTCGCGCATGCGGCCGAGATGGCTCACTTTGCGGACTTTGAGCGTGGACGGCGTGACAATCACCTGTTCGTAAGCTTCCGCGTGACGATAGTTGAGCCGGAATGCCCAGTACAGCAGCAGCACATCGAGCCCAAAAAAGCCGAATACTGGCCAGGCGCCGAGCAACAGAAACACGACGCCGGTCACAAAGCTGACGCCGCCGAACAACAGCATCAGAATCAAAAAACCCATGCGGCCAAGCGAGCGGTGCGGCGTCAGCGTCACCGAAAAGATCGTAGGTTCGAGATCGTCGGCGTTGTCGGTGGTCATTCTGACCAGTATACCGAAACCATGGCAAAAAAACGCGTACTCAAAGGCGCGACGAAAGCGCGCCAGAAAAAAGTGAATAAACCAAAGCGCGCTAAGGTAAAGCCTGCGCACAAGCGCGCGGCAGCCGATGTCAGGGCTGCCGCAGGAGCATTGCCGCAATGGACAACGGCGCAGATCGAGGAAGCGTTTCGCCGCTTTAAAGCCGCCAATCCGGAGCCAAAGAGCGAACTGCGGCACACCAATCCATTCACGTTGCTGGTTGCCGTGGTGCTTTCAGCGCAAGCGACCGATGCGGGCGTCAACAAAGCAACACCTGCGCTGTTTGCACTCGCCGACACGCCCGAGCAAATGGCTGCACTCGGCGAAGAGCGTGTACGTGACCTGATCAAGACCATCGGTTTGTTCCGCAACAAGGCCAAGAATGTTGTCGCTTTGTCGCAGAAGCTATTGGCCGAACATGGCGGACAAGTGCCACGCTCCCGCGAAGCGCTCGAGGCGCTGCCCGGCGTCGGGCGCAAGACCGCCAATGTCGTGCTCAATATTGCCTTTGGCGAACCGACGATCGCGGTTGATACCCATATTTTCCGCGTCGGCAATCGCACCGGGATGGCCACTGGCAAGACGCCATTCGATGTTGAGACGAAATTGGAGCAGGTGGTACCGGCGCAATACAAGCTCCACGCGCACCATTGGCTTATTCTTCATGGACGCTACACTTGCGTGGCGCGCAGGCCTCTGTGCGAAAAATGCATCATCAGCGACCTGTGCCAATGGCCGGGAAAATCGGTCGTTTATAACGCCGACGTAGGGAGTGCGGGATGGAAGGGTCATCGCTAGCAAAGGCGCGCGAGCTCATTCGTCGTGATGCGACAGAGTGTCTTCGTCAAGCGGGGTTACCTGCAAAGGTTGCAGCAGCGTGGCTCAAACAGAAGCCTCGGGTCACCGGTAATTTCAAACGCGATGCCGCGGCGGGTACGAAATTCTGGCGCGGCGGCGCTGATCTCCTTGCCAAACTGCCGAAAAAAACGGTGCGCAAAGCAGAACAGCAGTACGCTGTAGATCTCATCCTATCCGATTGTCGCCGTTCGCGCGAAGATTTCCTCACGCGCCACGCCGAAACGATTTATCGCAAGCTCACGAAAAATCTAGGTGTTTACACGCGAGTTGACGATCTCGTTTACGAGGCCGGGAAGTTAGTGCCTGGCTTGACGCCGACCCACCGGGAAGTCGATGCCGAAAGCGCATTGATGCAAAGTGAAAAGGATGGCGTCGAGATTGATCAGGGTATTTTCCTGGCGCAAGTTCTCGCCGTCCCGGGTGCCGGCATGCACCTCTGCCAGGCCATGCTCTTGCCGAAGATGGAAGCGATTGAACGCGGCGCCGACTTTATTAAAACAGGCGTCGTCGACTTTGGTCCTGCCAGGGTGGAGCGGCACGGTAAATCGGCGATAGTGACGGTACATAATCCACGTTTCTTGAACGCGGAGGATGACGATACCCTCGATGACACGGAAACGGCGGCCGACATCGCCATCCTCGATCCGATGAGCGAAATCTGCGTTTTGCGTGGCGACGTTGTCGACCACCCGAAATACAAGAACCGGAATGTCTTTTCTGCCGGGATAAATCTCACGCATCTTTATCGTGGCAGGATTCCCTACCTCTGGTACATCCGCCGGGACATGGGGATCGTCAACAAAATGATGCGTGGCCTGGCGATAGGTACACGCAGCGCCGACGAGATTTACGGCGGGACTCATGAAAAGCCATGGGTCGCGCAAGTTGACGTTTTCGCTATCGGTGGCGGCTGTCAGTACCTGCTGGCGATGGATTACGTGGTTGCCGGAAGAGATGCCTACATGACGCTACCGGCGCGCAAGGAGGGCATTATTCCCGGCGCCGCCAATCTAAGGCTGACACGTTTTGTCGGTGCTCGGGCCGCACGCCAGGCAATATTGATGGGACGCCGCTTCGAGTGCGATTCGCCCGAAGGCCGCATGATTTGCGATGTCATTGCGCCGCCAGATCAGGTCGAGCAAGCAGTCGCCAAAGTGTGCGACGATTTCACATCGTCGGGCGTCGTCAGCGCCGCCGGCAATCGGCGCGCATTTCGCGTCAGTGAAGAGCCACTCGATACTTTCCGCCGCTATATGGCGGTCTATTGCCGTGAACAGGCCTATTGCCATTTCAGCCCGGCGTTGATTGCCAACCTCGAGAAACATTGGAACGCTGCACAGCGAAAAATCTAGCGAAAGAATAAATTCGCCCGGGAGAGAGTATGCCGCGTCTACAGCTCAAAGGCATCAACCTGACGCCGCGCCGCGAGAAGTTAGATCCAATTGAGATCGCTTCGCGCGACGAGATTGGCGCGCTTCAGCTCGAGCGGCTGAAATGGACGCTCAACCATGCCTACAGCAACGTCGCGCATTACAAGAAAACGTTCGATAAGGCGGGCGTGCATCCCAACGACTTGAAGTCGCTCAACGACTTGAGCAATTTTCCATTCACCACGAAAGATGACCTGCGTGCCCATTATCCGTTCGGCATGTTTGCAATTCCGCGCGAACAGGTACTGCGCGTGCATGCTTCATCCGGCACCACCGGCAAGCCGACGGTTGTCGGATACAGTCGGCGCGATCTCGATATGTGGGCAGATCTGATGGCGCGCAGTATGCGCGCGGCAGGCTGCCAGTCCGGCATGCTGGTGCAGAACTCCTACGGTTACGGCCTGTTCACCGGCGGCATTGGCTTTCACTATGGGGCCGAACGGTTAGGTATGACGGTGGTGCCGGTATCCGGCGGCATGACAGAACGGCAGGTGCGGCTGATCGCGGATTTCAAGCCTGACGTCATCTTTGTCACGCCGAGCTATATCCTCGCAATTCTCGACGAATTCCGGGTTCAAGGCGTTGATCCACGCCAATGTTCGCTCAAGATCGCCATGTGCGGCGCCGAGCCATGGACCAATGCCATGCGTGCTGAAATCGAAGATGCGTTCGACCTGCACGCTATCGACAATTACGGATTGTCGGAAATCATTGGACCCGGCGTTTCCTGCGAATGCATTGAAAGCAAGGACGGCCCGCATATCTGGGAAGACCATTTTTATCCGGAGGTCATCGATCCTGTGACCGGCATGTTGCTTTCTGACGGCGAGGTCGGCGAGCTGGTGTTCACCACTTTGACGAAAGAAGCGATGCCAATCGTGCGTTATCGCACCCGCGATCTCTCACGGCTGCTGCCGGGCACCGCGCGTTCAATGCGACGAATGGAAAAGGTTACCGGCCGCTCCGACGACATGATGATCGTGCGTGGCGTCAATGTATTTCCCAGCCAGATTGAAGAGATCATCCTTAAGGACGAAAGGCTGGCGCCTCATTTCGTGATTGAACTGCGCCGTATCGAACGCCTCGATGAAATTGCCGTCGTGGTGGAAGCGCGGCCAGATGCAGGCGAGGACGTATTCGCCGCGTGCGACCGCGATCTCGCCCATCACATTAAGGCGTTGATTGGGGTAACCGCGGCGGTGCGGACGGTAAAACCGGGCACCGTCGAACGCTCCCTTGGCAAGGCCAAGCGGGTGATCGATCTCCGCTCGATGAGCTGACGATCAGCGCTTGGGCTCGATTAATTCGGGCCGCAGTCCGGACAGCTTTTTGTGAATATGCACCATGAATGCCATGGCGAAAATCGGTGTTGCCAGATTGACGACAGGTATCGAAACAAATGCAGCGATGAACATTCCCGCCAGGAAAAGATAAACGGTATTGGCCTTGCGCATGGCCTTTGCTTCGTGTGGAAGACGAAAGCGCATGGCGGCGAGTTCGAAATATTCGCGGCCGAGTAGATAGGCGTTCGCCAGAAACAGAATGACCAGACCCAAGCCTGCGAACAAGACGAACGGCAACGCACAGAGATAAACCAGTATCGCCAGCGCAGCGAATCGCAAGCCTTCGATCAACGCGCGGAAAAACGGTAATGCGCGGCCAGACGGTTCGGATGGATAGTGCTGACGTTCGACCACATCGGCTATTTCGTCGACAAAGAAGCTGCCAACAAAGGCGGTCACCGCAGGCATCAGGAATAACGCCCCAGTTATGATTCCCAAGCCCGCCATGATCGACAGCACCCAGGCGAACGCCG
The DNA here is from genome assembly GCA_963810585.1 of uncultured Alphaproteobacteria bacterium. Classification (GTDB taxonomy): domain Bacteria; phylum Pseudomonadota; class Alphaproteobacteria; order Rhizobiales; family Xanthobacteraceae; genus Pseudolabrys. Next base: position 1,542,227 of record CAWENV010000001.1, on the reverse strand, counting down.
ACCAAACAGCATGTGGCGCCACACCGGTGGCTTGTTCAGCCCAGTTCGCACCGGTGTTTGCCCAGGCGGCCAGCAGGCGCTGCATCAGAATGCCAATGATCGTAATTACGATCAAAGCAAGCCCGGCTGACTTAAGCAGCACACGGCGCAAAGCGGGCGCAAACATCTGCGAAAGGGCTTTGATGGCGGCGTCGATCATTCCGGCACAGGTAGGGACTACCGCGACGCAGGGCAAGACCGCCGTTTAGCCTACCGGAGAGAGTGTGTCGTCGTCTGCGGGCACCAGAGCGATTATTTCGTCGGCATCGGTCGCCGGTAGATCGGCCCAGGCCATTGCCTTGTAATCGAAGCCGCGCACGATGGTCGGCTTTACTACTTCGAAATAGGGGGAGATATCGAAGTCGCGCGGCGCGTAGAGCGAAGAATGCCGAATCTCAAGAATTTCCTGCCGCGCCGCTTCGCTTTCGACGCGGGTCACCTTCGGCAGAATTGGATAGCGCACTCTTTCGAACGCCTGTGCGATCAACGCCGAACAGATGATACGAGTGGGATGACCGGATCCGAGCGCCATTAATCGCCGGCGCCATCGTTGTGGAACCGGCAACGGAAGCAGATAGCGCATCAGGTCGATGATGTTCTTGAGATCATAGTCAAAGCCAATACGTTCCGCTGCATAGGCGCAGACACGGGAGCGATCTTCTTCATCGAGCTGGGTCGGGCGGCAGATGCGGGTATGGAAGCGGGAATATTTCGACAGCGGCACTGCTACCACTCCGTGCCCGATATTGGCTTCTACCAGCACCAGCGGTTCGCCATCATCCGTCGCACGATCGCCGATTGGTCCGACATAGAGCGCGGCATGTGACCATGTTGATTGGGTGAGATACTTGATGACGCCGGAAATGTGGTTGTTGCCTTCAACCAGCAACACGTCGCCTGGCTGTAAGGTCGCACGCAACACATCCGGATCGGACGGTGTGAACGGCTCATAGCCCTGCACCGGCTTTTCCAGATAGTGGGCTAGAAAGCGCCCAACCCCATCGACCATCCAGCTCATGACCGATCCTCGGCGCCAATTCTTGGCGCTCAAGATATTCCCCTGCGGAACCCGTGTTCCCGCTACATCGCGTTGTCGGCAAACTTAGTGAGAAGTCATTGCAATTTAGTTCATTGTTTGCGCGGTCTATAAGCGCGCACGCGAGCGTTACGGATCGTTAGCCATATAATTTGCTGCATGATGGATGTTCAGGCATCCTGCCTGCTCCCCAGCAAGCATTTGGATACCATGTCGGATCTTAGCCGCCGCCTGTTCCTCATCGTTAGAGCGGTCGTGTGTCGCATTTCCGGCGCCAGCTCACGTAAGCATCGGCTCGGCGAGGGCAATTGATGTTGGCGCGCCCAAAGGCCCTCATCGCTTGGTCGAGTGGCAAGGACAGTGCCTGGGCGCTGCATGAAGCACGCAGTGCGGGCGACTTCGATGTCGTGGGCGCCTTGACTACGGTTACCGACACATTTGGTCGCGTCAGCATGCACGGCGTGCGCGAGGAATTGTTGCGGGCACAAGTCGATGCCGCTGGCTTGCCTGCAATCCTCGTGCACATTCCGTTTCCGTGCCCGAATGAGATTTATGAGCAAAAAATGTCAGCAGCCATTGCCGACGCAAGAACATTGGGCGTGACGCACATGATCTTCGGTGATTTGTTTTTGGAGGACGTACGAGCCTATCGCGAGCGCCAGCTTACCGGGACTGGCATCACGCCGGTTTTCCCGCTGTGGGGCAGGTCCACTCCCGAGCTTGCACATGACATGATCAATGCAGGTGTCGAAGCCCATCTTTCCACAGTCGACCTCAAGAAATTGCCAGCCTCGTTCGCCGGGCGGCGTTTCGACGCCGCGCTCCTTGACGCGTTGCCAGCCGGCGTCGATCCATGCGGCGAAAACGGCGAATTCCATTCTTTCGTTTCGGCGGGACCCGTGCTGTCACGCAGGATCGCGGTCAAGGTCGGCGAGACCGTCGAGCGCGATGGGTTTGCTTATGCGGATTTGCTGCCTGATTAGGCGCGCAGCACGCCACCCGTGCGCTTTGTGACTTCGGCGACGATCTTTCCGGAAAGCGACTCGATTTCAGCGTCGGTCATGGTTTTTTCGCGCGGCTGGATCGTAACCGCGATAGCGATCGACTTCTTGCCGGACTCGATGCCTTTGCCTTCGTAGACGTCGAATAGCGTCACGTTGCTGATCAGCTTCTTGTCGGCATTCTGTGCGGCGCGCACAATGTCAGCGGCCTTCACCGCAATATCGACCACAAAGGCAAAGTCCCGCTCGACCGGCTGGAACGGCGACAACTCGAGCAGAGGTTTCGCGCGCGTGGGTTTTGCTTTCGGCTCGGGAATTTTCTCAAGGATAACCTCGAAGGCGACGAGAGGGCCTTCGGCCTTTAGTCCGGCGATCGCGCGCGGATGCAATTCGCCGAAATGGCCCAGAACATTTTGCGGGCCGATCTGGATGGTCCCGCTGCGGCCTGGGTGAAACCACGCTGGGCCGCCGGGCACAACCTGTAATGCCTGCATGGGCGCGCCGCCCGCAGCCAAAACCGCGAAGGCGTCGGCCTTGGCATCGAAAACATCGACCGGCTCTGTCTTGTTTGACCAATAGCGGCCGCTACCGGACGCCTTTGCGAGCGCGCGCCGCAGCCCGCTGGCGGAAGTGAACTGGTCTTCCGGTTTGTCGTCTTTGAAAATTTGTCCGACCTCGAACAACGCCGTGTCAGGAAAACCGCGGTCGGCATTGCGCTGCGCCGCTATAACCAGACCCGGAATCAGGCTTGGCCGCATGTCAGAAAGTTCGGCCGCGATCGGGTTGGCAAGTGCAAGCGACGGCTCGCCGCCACCGAACCGCTTGGCCTCGTCCTTCGATATGAATGACCAGGTGACGGCCTCAACCAGCCCGCGTGTGGCGAGCGCGCGTTTGGCCTTGCGAGTGCGGTTCTGGATGGGAGTGAGGACGGGCTTGCGCGCATGTTCGCGCGCGAATGGTGTTGATGGCACCCGGTCGACGCCGACGATGCGTACGAGCTCCTCGACAATATCGGCGCGGCCGTGCACGTCCGGCCGCCACGACGGGACCGCGATTCGCATACGCTCGTCTTGTCCGGCGGCAAAGAACCCGAGCTTTTCCAATATGCGGCGCATGTCGGCAAGCGGCAGCTTCAGGCCGGCAAGCCGCGGTAATGCGCTCACCGCAAAATCGATAACCTTTTCCTTTGGCGTCGGGTCCCCCGCGACAACAATCTCGGAAGATTGCCCACCGCAAATATCGAGCACCATCTGTGTCGCCAGCTCGAGGCCGGGAAGCATGAAAGCTGGGTCGACGCCACGCTCGAAACGATAGCGCGCATCCGAATTGATGCCGAGTTTTCGCCCGGTCTGCGCAATGTTGAGTTCGTCCCAAAGCGCCGAATTCAATCAACACATCCGTTGTCGTATCGGAGCAGCCGCTCGCTTCACCGCCCATAATGCCTGCCAGCGACTCGATCCCGTTGTCGTCGGCGATAACGCAAATGGCTTCGTCGAGCGTGTAAGTCTTGCCGTCGAGCGCCAGCAGCGTTTCGCCATGCTTTGCGCGGCGTACCGTCAAATTGCCGCGCACTTTGGCGGCGTCAAACACGTGCAGCGGCCGGCCCCGGTCGAATGTGATGAAATTGGTGATGTCGACCAGCGCATTGATAGGTCGCAACCCAATCGCTGTGAGCCGTTTCTGAAGCCAATCGGGTGAGGGTCCATTCTTGATGCCCTTGACGAGACGAAGGCCAAATGCGGGGCATAATGAGGGCGTTTTGCCGAAGTCGAGCGTGACCTTGACCGGGCAGGGGAACGTTCCCTTCACCTGCTTCGGGATTTTGTTCTTATAGGTGCCAAGGGATGTCGCACCGAGATCGCGCGCGATGCCGGAGACGCCAGTGCAATCCGGTCGGTTGGGCGTGAGGTTAATCTCGATTACCGAATCGCTGACGCCCGCCCATTCAACGTAAGGTTTGCCGACCGGCGCATCGTCCGGTAATTCGATGATGCCGTCATGGTCGTCGGAGACCTCGATCTCCGCGCCGGAAATGAGCATGCCCCGACTTTCGACGTCCCGGATTTTGCCGATTCCGAGCGTGATTTTTTTTCCGGGAATATAGGTGCCGGGCGGCGCGAACACGGCTTTCATGCCGGTGCGTGCGTTGGGCGCGCCGCAGACAACCTGGATCGGCTTTCCATCGCCGATATCGACCATGCAAACCCGCAAGCGGTCGGCATTTGGATGCTTTTCGGCCGAGAGCACTGACGCGACGACCAGCGGCTTGAGCTGCGCCGCCTTGTCGTCGACGTTTTCCACCTCAAGCCCGATCATCGTGAGCTTGTCGACGATCTCGGAGAGTGAAACGTCGGTGTCGAAATGCTCCTTCAGCCAGGGGAGCGTGAATTTCATGGACTCAAGCCTCCCGCGAGTGTCGGGAAGTCGAGCGGTCGGAAGCCGTAATGCGCGAGCCATCGCACGTCAGCTTCGAAGAACGCGCGCAGATCGTGCATGCCGTATTTGAGCATGGCGATGCGATCGATCCCCATCCCCCAGGCAAAGCCCTGGTATTCGTCTGGGTCGAGGCCACAATTTTTCAGGACATTGGGATGCACCATGCCGCAGCCGAGGATTTCCAGCCAATCCTCGCCTTCACCGAAACGAATTTCACCTTTGTCGCGCTTGCACTGAATGTCGACTTCGAGCGACGGCTCCGTGAACGGGAAGAATGACGGGCGAAAGCGCATCTTTACGCTGTCGACCTCGAAAAATGCTTTGCAGAATTCCTCGAGAATCCATTTCAGGTGACCAAGGTGCGAACCCTTGTCGATCACCAGGCCCTCGACTTGGTGGAACATCGGCGTGTGGGTCTGGTCCGAGTCGCTGCGGTAGGTACGGCCGGGACAGATCACGCGGATCGGCGGCTTTTGGCTGAGCATGGTGCGCACTTGAACCGGCGAGGTGTGTGTACGCAGCAACAAGCGTGAGCCGTCGCTCTTAGGCGGGAAATAAAATGTATCGTGCATTTCCCGCGCCGGATGACCTTCGGGGAAATTCAATTTCGTAAAGTTGTAGTCGTCTGTCTCGATGTCTGGACCTTCAGCGACCGCAAAGCCCATGTCAGCGAAGATAGCGATCAGCTCGTCGGTGACCTGGCTGATCGGATGAACGCGGCCGACTTCGGCCGGCGTTTCACGCACTGGCAGAGTGACGTCCACCGTTTCTGTTGCGAGTCGCGTATCAAGCGCGGTGGCAGCGAGTGCATCTTTTGCCGCTGTAATGGCCGCTGTGATGCGGTCTTTTACTCCATTGATTGCGGGGCCCTGCTGCTTGCGCTCGTCCGGTGTCATGGTGCCGAGCGTTTTGAGAAGCGCGGACACCGATCCACTCTTGCCGAGTGCGGCAACGCGCACGGCTTCCAACGCCGACTCGTCCTTCGCCGAAGCGACGGCGGCGAGCAATTCTATTTCCAGTTGCGCGATATCGGTCATGGTTTGCCACCACTCCCGTTGTCATGCGCAGGCGTCATCTGCACATTGCGATTTAATTGATATGCGCTTGAACGATCAGGCCGGCAACGCGGCCTTAGCCTTTTCCACGATCGCCTGAAACGCCGCCGGCTCGTGAATGGCGAGGTCGGACAGCACCTTGCGATCGACGGTCAAGCCGGACTTCGCCAGCCCTGCGATAAACCGGCTATAGTTTAGTCCGAATGGCCGTACTGCGGCATTCAGGCGCTGAATCCAGAGTGCACGAAACGTTCGCTTGCGCCGTTTACGGTCGCGGAAGGCATATTGGTTCGCCTTTTCGACTGCTTGTTTGGCAACGCGGATCGTGTTCTTGCGGCGGCCATAATAGCCCTTGGCGGCTTTCAGGACTTTCTTGTGTTTGGCGTGTGATGTGACGCCACGTTTAACGCGGGCCATGGGAAATCTCCTTGCAGTACGTGCGAAAGGTTGACGAGAAACGGCCGCGTTCAGGCGGCCAGGAAAGACTGGTTAGCCGTTCGGCAGCCAGTATTTCTTGATGTTGTCGCCGTCCGTCTTGAACAGCACGTTGGTGCCGCGATGCTCGCGGATCTGTTTGGTGGTCCGCTTGATCATGCCGTGGCGTTTACCGGACTGCTGATATTTGACTTTGCCGCTCGCGGTAATTTTGAAGCGCTTTTTAGCGCCCGATTTGGTCTTCAGCTTGGGCATTTGGCTCTCCTCATCGGCACGTTGCGGGCAAAGCCCGCACGGCCGGAATATGCTCACAAGGCGCGTGCGCCTGAGAACGGGTGCTCGGGATTGAGCGCTAATCGCCGCCACGGCAGCCCTTACTGGCCGGGCGACGAATGGGCGGCGTTATGGCAGAGGCCGCCACGCCATGCAACTGGCAGCCATTGGGACGCTAAATGGCGCTAAAACGCTGACGCGCCACTGCAATTTGCAAGTGGCGCGTTTGCCGGTGGTGAGCAAAGTCTAGTGTCAGCGCGGCGCCAGCACCATGATCATCTGACGGCCTTCGAAGCGCGGCTCCGACTCGACCTTGGCAATCGGCCCCGTGTCGGACTTCACTCGGTCCAATAATTTAAAACCGAGTTCCTGGTGCGCCATTTCGCGGCCGCGAAAGCGCAAGGTGATCTTGACCTTGTCGCCTTCCTCGAAGAAGCGCTTCATCGAGCGCATCTTCACTTGATAATCGTGATCGTCGATCATTGGCCGGAGTTTGATCTCCTTGATCTCGACGACTTTCTGCTTTTTGCGGGCTTCCGCCGCTTTCTTCTGCGCCTGGTATTTGTATTTGCCGTAATCCAGGAGCTTGCAGACGGGCGGAGCCGAGTTCGGGGCGATTTCGACTAGGTCGAGTCCCGCAGCCTGCGCCATGTCAAGCGCGGCTTGGATCGGTGTGGGGCCGTGGTTGTGACCACTGGCATCGATTAGTTGGACATCGCGTACGCGAATCTCCTCGTTAATGCGCGGGCCGTCTTTTTGAGCGGGCAGCGCGGACTTCATCGGACGACGAATGGCTATTTTCTCCTCGTGCTGTTGCAACTGTCCTTTGGCACTAACCAAGGGTGCCTAGGGAATAGCGAAAGATTGGTAGAAACGGTGAAGATGTCAACGCGGTTCCGTTACTATTGTCGGCTGTTCGGTCGGAATCCGCGGTCAAAGTGTTCAAATTGCTCTAATTTTGTCTGCCCCGGCCGCAGCCGGCCCGGCGATCTCGTCATAAAGTCGCAATGTCTGCTCGGCGACAATCCCGGTATTGAAATGGCTGACCACCCAATCGCGACCGCGGCGGCCCATTGTCGCGCGGTTCGGTTCCGGCATGGAAAATAATCGCAGCAGGGATGCCGCCAGCGCGGCATCGTCTCCGGCAGGGAAGCGGAAGCCGGCAATGCGGCTTTCGGGTACCGCGGGTGCGGTCAGTACGACGTCCGGACCAGCACCAAGGTCGGATACGATGACAGGCCGGGCCATCGCCTGTGCTTCGAGGATTGCACGCTGCACACCCTCTGGCTGCACTGCCGCCGATGCGACGACTGATGCAGCGGCATAGGCGGCCGGCATGTCTGCGACGGGCGCCGCCATCCGGATCACATCCATTGTCCCGGTTGTTAATACCAAGTCCCACAATTCGCCTGTATAGCGGGTCCGGCCGCGGTCCTCCCCCGCAAAAACGCACAGAAAATCTTTCAGCCCCATTTCTTTAAGTCGCTTCACCGCCTTGACCACGACATGGTGGCCCTTGCGCCTCAGAATACGGCCGGTGATCAGAATCACTTTGGTGTCGTACTTGACACCCCAGGCATTGCGCATTGCTTCAATGCGATCCCGCGTGACGCTTGCCGGGTCGAAGCGTTCAAGTTCGACGCCACAGGGAACGACCGTGATCTTGTCCCAAGACGTTCCGTATCGATCGTTGATTAACTGCGCGATCTGCTCACTCGTTGCAATTACACGGTCGCCCCGCGCCATGATGCTATTGTACAAACGCTTGAACACATTCTGTTCACGGAATCCTTTGTACCAGCTGGTCACAAATGGAATTCCGCGGAGTCGTGCGGCGATGAATGCACTCCAGGCGCCAGCACGGCCGAAGGCGTGAATAACACTGCACTGCCGCTCGCGCGCGAGCTTCGTCAATACGATTCCGTTCCGTAGCATTACGATCGGATTGTTACTCGACACATCGAGAGGAACGAATTCGCCGCCGGCCGAAGTGACGTCGGATACAAGACGGCCAGCGCGCGACACCACGATGGCACGATGGCCAGCTCCGGTAAGAATGCGCACCAGCTCAACTGCGCCGGCATCAGCGGCACCGCCATCGAGTGTTGGCACGACGATTAGCACCGCGAACGAAGCGCGCGTAGCCGGGGACGCGCTACCATCACGGTCCAAATGAACACTGCGCGGAATCTCTTTTGCTTTTCCGGTCGCTGTCGGCGTTGCGGGGGCGGGCAAGCTCGACATGACGTTACGACCTCGAAATACAAGCATTGTTTAGGTGCAAGCCGGCAAACCTTCTCAAGTTTCGCGTACTAACAGGGAGGTATAGACCTCGCGAATGGCGGCGGCAACGCTTTCGGTCGAAAATGCAAATTCCGCGAATTGCCGCGCGCGCGCAGATAATGCCGAGTAAGCGGTTGCATCAAGGGAAAGCGCCGAGGCGACTGCATGCGCAATCTGTTCGACGCTGCCCGGCCGCACCAGCCAGCCAGTGCGCAATTCGTCGCGCATGCGTGGCGGCGCCAGAAGGTTTTCCGGCAATACCCCGACCGTTGTGGTCACCACTGGCCGACCACTGGCCTGCGCCTCGGCGACCGCGCGACCTGAGAGTGGGGGCTCAAGTGCGGGCACGACCACCACTTCGGCAGCGGCGAACGCGGCTGGCATATCGGAACAATGACCCACAAAGCGGCACAGGGTATCGATGCCGTGAGTGCGCGCCCGCTGGCGCAGTGCACGCACATAGCGCGGCTCGCTTCGATCGTCTCCCGCAAATACGAAAACAAGATCGCGACCGCCGTTAACAGCCAACTGGCGAGCGGCATCAACCACGCTGAGCTGCCCGTTCCATGCCGCGAGACGGCCGGCCACCAGGACGAGGCGCATTTCTGGCAAGGCGCCCCAAGCGCGGCGAAGCGAAGCGATGCGATCTGCGCTTACGGCAATTGGATTGAACTCGGCGGTATCAACCGCGCGCGGAATAACAGTAATATGTTCAGCCGCTAGGTCGTAGCGCGCGATAGCGGCGCGCGCGATGAAACTCGACGGCGCAATGATCCGGTTGCCACGCGTGAGCGAACGACGAAACCGGTTGTCCGGCCACCAATGTGTGGGCAAGCGATCGGGGAAAGATGTCACGAGAAAGGCCGGCATGCGGCGGGCAGCGGCGATCGCGCTCCAGGCCCCGCCAGCACTCTGCGCATGTACGATGTCGATGCGTTCTCCGGAGATCAAGTCAGTCAGGCGGCGAGCATTTTGCCGAATGCGCAGCGGATTGGAGGTTTCGTTGATCATCGGCAGCCACTCACCGCCGAATCCGCCTAACTTACTCACAAGCGGCCCATCATCACTCGCGATAATGGCGCGTGCGCCCGATTGAAGCAGCATGAACGCAATATCAACTGCGGCGTGGCTGGCCGGGTCGTCCCGCAACGCCGGCAATACCTGAAGGATGGTCGCGCCGGCGAGTGAACGCGGGTTTGCCTGGGCGGCGGGACTCATGACCGCATGGCCCCCCTTGCGTTTATGATGACATTGCGGCGAGAAGAAACCGCGTCCATCCGATATTCGGCCCAAACACTCATGAGCGATGCTCGTCTAACCTCCCTGATGATCGGTTCGTCTCCGCCAAGCCGAACCATCGCCGTGCGCTGGCGAGAGGGCAAGAGCCCAGGCATTTTGTGGTTAGGCGGGTTCAAATCCGACATGAAAGGCACAAAAGCCGAGGCACTCGATCGTTGGGCCGAAAATGCAGGCCGCGCCTGCGTGCGGTTCGATTATTCAGGCCATGGAGAGTCAGGCGGCGACTTTTCTGATGGCACGATCGGGCGTTGGCTGGAGGAAAGTCTCGCGGTCTACGCACGTTTCGCCCAAGGTCCGCAGGTCGTGATCGGCTCATCGATGGGCGGCTGGCTGGCACTTTTACTGGCGCGGGCCTTGTCTAAACAAAATGGAGCGGCGCCGATTGCAGGCATGGTGCTGATCGCACCGGCTGTCGACTTCACCGAGGAGTTGATGTGGAAGCAATTTCCTGACGCGACAAAACGCGAGATCGAGCAAAAAGGTGTGTGGATGCGGCCATCGGAATATGGAGGAAGTCCTTATCCGATCACGCGTGGATTGATCGACGAAGGCCGCAAGCATTTATTGCTCGGCGGATTGATCGAAACCCGCTGCCCGGTTCACATTCTGCAAGGGGTGCAAGACCCGGACGTGCCTTGGCGACACGCCGTCGAACTCGTTTCGCGCTTCTCTCGTGATGAGGTTGTGCTGACGCTAATCAAGGACGGCGATCATCGGCTATCCCGGCCAGAGGACATCAACCGGCTGATTGCGGCGATTGAGGAATTTTAGAGCGCGGCCGCCCATTCCTCTTGCACTGCCGCATTGGAATCACGATGCCGCTGCGACAGCGCCACCAGTTTTTCGCGCGGCAGCAGTTTTGACAATGCCCAGACCGCGGCGCCACGCACCAAGGGCGACGCATCATCCAGCAAACGTTCAGCGCTGACCGCAAGTGCTGCGTCGCCCGAGTTGCCGATCGCGATCAACACGTTTCTAACAAATCGATCTCGGCCGGTACGCTTGATCGAGGTCTTGGAGAAAAGTGCACGAAATTTTTCATCGTCGAGGCCAACGAGATCGGCCAGACGCGGTGCGCGCAAAGTCTCGCGTGCCGCGAGTTTTGCTTCGCGTCCTTGACTCGCGAATTTGTTCCACGGGCAGACGGCGAGACAATCGTCACAGCCATAGATGCGATTGCCCATGGCCGTACGTAAGTCGCGCGGGATCGGGCCTTTGTGTTCGATGGTGAGATAGGAAATGCAACGTCGCGCGTCGAGTTGGTACGGCGCGGGAAACGCCGCCGTCGGGCAAATATCAAGACAGGAGCGACAACTGCCGCAGTTGTCAGGCTCGGGCGAGTTGATCGGCAGAGCGAGTGTGGTGAAAATCGAGCCAAGAAACAGCCAGGATCCGTATTGGCGAGAAACCAAATTAGTATGTTTGCCCTGCCAGCCCAGACCAGCGCGTGCAGCGAGCGGCTTCTCCATGACTGCTGCAGTGTCGACAAATACTTTTACGTCGCCGCCGGCGTTGGTCGTAAGCCAGCGAGCTAATTCTTTCAGCCGCGCTTTTATCAGGTCGTGGTAGTCGCTGCCCCGGGCATAGACAGAGATAGCTGCTTGGCTTGTCGCTTTTAAAATTGCGAGTGGATCTGAATCGGGGCCGTAATTCATTCCGAGCATGATGACCGAGCGAGCATCCGGCCACAACGCCAATGGCGAAGCGCGGCGTTCTGCATTGGTTGCTAACCAAGCCATATCGCCGTGGGCGCCTTGGGTGAGGAAGATTTCAAGCCGTGCTTTCAGTTCGGGCACGGCATCAGGCTCGGTAACGCCGAAGGCGTCGAAGCCGCACGCTTTCGCGCGCTCAGCGAGTGCGGTCTTGATCGCGGCGGGCTCAGTCAGAAGTCGAGATCGGCGTAGCTTTTCGACGGCGGCAGGCCGGCCAGCGTGTCGGCGAGGATCGCCCGAAACGATGGACGCGACTTTACCCGCGCGTACCAGTTCTTTATCGCCTCGTCTTCGTTCCACGGCACTTCGCCCAAGTAGTCGGCAGCCGACATATGCGCCGCTGCGGCAAGATCGGCCAAGGTCAATCGCTCACCGGCAAGCCAATCACGGGTTCGTACCAGCCAGCCGATATAGGCCAGATGATAGCGGATATTGTGGCGGGCGGCGCGCAGGGCTTCGGTGTCCGGTGGACCGCCGCCTTGTTCACGCGTCATGTGGCGTTTGAAGACCCGTTCGGCTACCAGCGGACCGCTGACCTCAGCGTGAAATTTATCGTTGAACCAGTTCGCCAACCTGCGGACCTCGACCCGACGGCCCGGCACCTGCGGCAGCAAACGATCCTCGCCGTTCTCTTGTGGAAGGCTCTCCTCGATGTATTCCGCGACGATTCCGGCGCCCGGAATTGGTGGCTCGCCCTCGGCTACCAGCACGGGCAATTCTCCCGCCGGATTGAGCAGCAAAAACTCTTCCCGCCGTTCCCAAAATCGTTCCTCTACCAGCCGCACCGCGATGCCGTATTCGCCGAGAATGAGACGCACGTAGCGCGAACGTGGACAGAGTGGGTGATGAAATAGTGTCAACATGGGCGCCCGGATCGGCGCGGCAGAGCCGCTCGCGGTGGGAATCAACTTTCGCACTATAGAAAAGCGCTGCGATGGCGCAAACCGTCACGAATTTCCGCGTTTTTTCGTTGCCTGAGTCACGCCTTTGCGCCAAAAGCGCTGACCCGCATATTTTAAGGCGGCAAGCGTCCTGCAATATCTTCGGAGTACTCATGGGCTCGGCACATCTCGACCTGATCAAGGCAGCCGTCCTCGGCATCGTCGAGGGCCTGACCGAATACCTGCCGGTATCATCGACAGGACACTTGCTGCTGATGGAGCACTTGTTCGGCTGGGGCGACGACGCCTTTGGCAAATCGTTTGCGATCCTGATTCAGCTTGGGGCAATTCTCGCGTTGCTGACCATTTATTTTGGCCGGTTGTGGGCGCTTGCCAAAGAAATGTTCACGCAATGGGCGGCCACGCGTTTTGTCATTGGTGTGTTGCTCGCCTTCTTGCCAGCGGCGGTTATCGGCGCGATCGGATATCACATCATCAAGTCATACCTATTCGATGTGCGTATCGTGTGCGTTGCGCTCATCATTGGCGGTTTTGTGCTGTTGTGGGTCGACCGTCTAAACTTGCAGGCGCGTTACCACGATGCGACCGGCTTCACCCTGCCGATGTATTTCGGCATCGGAGTCATTCAATGCATTTCGATGGTGCCTGGCGTTTCGCGCGCGGGCGCTACAATCGTGGGCGCGATGCTGTTTGGAGCTGACCGTCGTTCGGCCGCGGAATTCTCATTTTGGTTAGCGATGCCGACGATGGTCGGCGCCTTTGCCTATGAGGTTTACAAAAGTCACGGGCAACTCGCTCTCGGCAGCAACATCGCTGTGACTGCCGTTGGCTTCGGCTTCTCGTTCATCTTCGGATGGATCGTGGTGAAGACATTCCTGGGCTATGTACAGCGCCACAGCTTTGCAGTGTTTGCCTGGTGGCGCATTATGGTGGGCAGCATCGGACTGTTCGCGCTGTATATTCTGTAGGTAGCCTGTTCGCGCTTGGTCCGAAAACGGATTGCCGCATTTCGGGATCACGCAATGCGGCTGCGGAATTGTCCGGTTTTGCGAAAGCGCCAGAGGTAAGACGGCACAATCGCCTCAATCGTTTCTGGCTCAACGCTGAGCCCTTGCAGCGTGCGCCCTTCCGACTTTGCGGATTCCGATACGACATTGTCGAAGCGCAGTAACTCAACCTGGTCGGGCGTAAGCAGCGGTTTCGGAAGGTATTGCAAAAACATCGCCTGCAGGTTCGCCATGAAGAAGGGCAGCGGAATCAGCAGCCGTTTGCGCTCAATCGTTGAGAGAATAAATTGCATGAGTTCTTTGAATGTGCGCACGTCCGGACCGCCCAGTTCGTAGATTGTGCCCGGGTATGTTTTGCCGTCGACGGCATCGGCGATTGCGGTGGCAACGTCGCCGACGAACACTGGCTGAAAGTGCGTAAGTCCACCGCCTATCAGGGGCAATGCCGGCAGGAAACGCGCGAGCGCGGCAAAGCGGTTGAAGAAGTCGTCCTCCGGACCGAAGAGGATAGACGGCCTCATGATGGTGGTTGACGGTTGCGCCGCGAGCACCAGCTGCTCGGCGTCGGCCTTAGAGCGGCCGTAAGCACTTGGCGAGTCCTTGTCGGCCCCGATCGCAGACACATGCACCATTTGTGCGCCATGTGCGCTCGCGGCGAGCGCTACCTGCTCGGCGCCATAAGTGTGGACGGAACTGAAACGTTGGCGACCTCGCTCGAATAGAATGCCGACCAGATTTATCAATACCTGGGCGTCACGCGCGGCAGCATCTACCGAAGGGGCGTGCCTCAGATTGGTCTGCACCGCATGAATCTGGCCGACGCGGCCGAGCGGTTGCAGAAAGCCGGCAAGTTCTGGCCGTCGTACCGCGACCCGGATGCGATAGTTGCGCTTGGCTAAAGCGCGCACGACGTGCCGGCCTAGAAAGCCCGAGCCGCCATAGACGGTAACAAGAGTGTCGAACGGGCTGCGTGCGGTCATGCCGCTCTCAATTTTATGCCGGCGAGAATGCCTTGAAACCCGGCCAATACAGGATCAGGTTTAGACTGTACAGGGCCAAAACCCCTTCATTGACAAGCTGGAAGGGGCTCCGTATCTGGTCCCGACGAGCCCAGGTGGCGGAATTGGTAGACGCACTAGTTTCAGGTACTAGCGGTGAAAGCCGTGGAGGTTCGAGTCCTCTCCTGGGCACCACGTTCCGAACCTGAGATTTTGAATGACAATCCGTCTGCATCGCGGCGACCTTCCCGACCTCTCCGCCTACAAAAGTGCGGTGGCGATTGACACCGAAGCTATGGGTCTCGACGCCAATCGAGATCGACTTTGCGTTGTCCAGCTATCTCCAGGCGACGGTTCCGCTGACGTCGTTCAGATCGGCGCGGGTCAACGCAAAGCGCCTAATATAGAACGGCTGCTCGCGGACAAATCAATTATCAAGATTTTCCACTTTGCACGTTTCGATATGGGCATTCTAGCCAAGACGTTTGGTGTGATGGCGGCACCGGTGTATTGCACCAAGATCGCCTCGCGTCTTGCCCGCACCTATACCGACAAGCATGGGCTCAAGGACCTGGCGCGTGAAGTGCTCGGGGTGGATCTATCGAAACAGCAGCAATTGTCTGATTGGGGCGCCGATACGCTCAGCGACGCACAAGTGTCTTATGCGGCGACGGATGTATTGCACCTGCACGCTCTGAAAGAAAAGCTGGACGGCATGCTCGCACGCGAAGGCCGTGCTGATTTGGCCGCGGCCAGCTTCCGTTTCTTGCCCGATCGGGTCCGGCTTGACCTGGCTGGCTGGGGGGCCGAGGACATTTTTTCGCACTCAGCGTAAGCTGTTGTATTCTGATGGCTATTGGGTAGCGGCGGGCGTTGGGTTGCCGCGTCGAGGCCATATTCGGAAGGCATGTTGCGTTAGGGGTGTGCGATGTTTTCCGAAGTTTCTTTCAAGCGATGACGGGCGCCGGACTTGGCATGAGCCGTGTGACTACAGTCAGAACTAATCCAGAGACCGCGCACGCCTATTGGACCACGAGTCGTGGCGATGGCGAGCGTGCCTTCCGCGCGGCCCGTCGCCACAGCCGCGTGGTTCGCATTCTGCGCATTGCAGTTCCGACTACCGTGGTGCTTGCGCTCGTTGTCATCACATTGGTTACATATCTCAACCCGCTGCGCATGCTCGCCAAGCTTCCAATCAATATCGATAATCTGGTGGTCTCCGGCACCAAGGTCACTATGGAGCAGCCCCGCCTCTCCGGGTTCACAAGCGACGCCCGCGCCTATGAATTAACCGCCGACACCGCCGCGCAAGACATGACCAAGCCGGACCTCGTCGAGTTGCGCAACATCCGCGCCAAAGTGGGCATGCAGGACAAAAGTACGATCGAGATGACCGCGGTCACCGGGCTTTATGACGCGAAAGGTGAAACACTTAGGCTCGATCGAGACATCCTCCTCAACTCGTCGACCGGGTATCAGGGCCGCCTGAGTGAAGCACTCGTCGATATCCGCAAAGGAAATGTTGTATCCGAACATCCGGTCGAGGTGAAACTGCTGCAAGGAACGCTCAACGCCAATCGTTTGAATATCGTCGATTCTGGAGAAGTCATTCTTTTTCATGGCGGCGTCGTCATGGACATGACGCTCAATCAAGCGACCCCTCAATCCAAACCGGAGGCGCAGTGATCGTGATGCGCTTCTTGGGTTTTCCGCTGCTGATTACCATCGTCCTGATTGCGCTTGGTACTGGCTTGCATGCGCAGACAGCTTCGCAAGGGCCGCCGAATGCGCTGCAGGGTTTTTCCCAAAACCGCAACCAGCCAGTCCACATCGAGTCGGCAACGCTTGAAGTTCGCGATAAGCAAAAGGAAGCGACTTTCAGCGGCGATGTCCGCGTGAAACAAGGCGACACCGGTTTGCGCTGCAAATCGCTCGTGGTGTTCTACGAGCAAGATGGCGAAGGCGGCGACAAGAACAAAAGCATGCCGGCAGCCACTCCGGGCCCCGGTGGCGAACAGCGCATCAAGCGATTGGAAGCCCGCGGCGGCGTCGTGGTAACTCAGAAAGATCAAACCGTCACAGGTGAGCTCGGGGTCTTCGATATGAAAAAGAACACAGTCACGCTCACGGGCAGCCCGGTGGTGATGACACAAGGACAAAACGTGCTCAGGGGCGAAAAGCTGGTAGTCGATCTGACCAGTGGCGTGTCGCGGGTGGAAGGCGGTCGTGTGCAGGGTCTCTTCAACGGCTCGGGAGCAGACGCCAAAGCGGGCGGCAATGGCGCGCTAGCACCGCGGCCAATTCCGGTGCGGCCGTTTTAGTCAAGTTGCAGCGCACGCACGATAATTCCAGCCAGCGGCGGCTTGGGGAATCAGCTAATATCGCGTGTCCGGCGATAGCGGACCTTCGGGCGGTCAGCATGATTTCGAAAAACGGGCACCGGATTTTGGAAAAGATCATGCTCGGGCAGATGCCTTCATGCGCCGCGAGGTAGCCCGGTGAATATTCTTTCGATGTTTTGGCGCCGGCCGCCCCGGACCCGCCGAGCCGTGTCTGCTGCCGATGCGCGCTCACAACAAGCTGCCGCACGAAGCGGGCAGATACAGCCGTCGCACCAGTCGCTCGGTGGTGTGCAGAATCGGGGAGCCCCTCGTGCACGTCGAGACGACGACGGAAGACAGGCAACTCGCCAAGCGTATCTCGCCGCGCATGGTGTAGAAAAAAGCTTTGGCGGCCGCATGGTCGTGAAGGGTGTCACGCTCTATGTGCGGCAAGGAGAAGCAGTTGGCTTGCTCGGCCCAAACGGCGCCGGCAAAACCACGGTGTTTTACATGATCACCGGCTTGATCAACGCCGATCGCGGGCGGATCGAGCTTGATGGCTATGACGTTACCGCATTGCCGATGTATCAGCGTTCTCGGCTTGGCATCGGGTATCTGCCGCAGGAAGCTTCGATCTTTCGGGGCCTCAACGTGGAGGACAATATCCGCTCGGTGCTGGAAGTGGTGGAGCCCGACCGGCGTCGTCGCGAAGCCGATCTCAACGCGCTGCTCGAGGAATTCAACATCGCCCGCGTGCGAAAGACGCCGGCCATCGCACTATCCGGTGGCGAGCGGCGGCGCGTGGAAATCGCGCGGGCGCTGGCAACGCGGCCCAGCTATATGCTGCTAGATGAGCCATTCGCTGGCATTGACCCGATTGCGGTGGGCGATATTCAGGCGCTGGTTCGCCACCTCACTAACCGCGGTATCGGAGTGCTGATCACCGACCACAATGTACGCGAGACGCTGGGGCTCACGGATCGCGCCTACATCATTTACTCCGGTGAAGTGTTGATGGAGGGTCGCGCCGACGACATCGTCAACAATCCGGATGTGCGCCGGCTTTATCTGGGCGAGGAATTCCGGCTTTAGGGTAATGCTGGGGAGAAATGCTCACGCCCCAGCCGGTTAATTCGCACAATATTTGTGCAATGCCGCGTTGCGGAATCACATATCGCCATTTCCTGCGGCCTGCTATAACAAGCAAGAATCGGACCAATTCCGCCGGGAATTTTGATGGCGCTGTCACAAAGATTGGAATTTCGCCAGACCCAAGGGCTGGTGATGACGCCGCAGCTGATGCAGGCCATCAAGCTGCTGCAACTCTCCAGCCTTGACCTCGCCGCCTACGTCGAAGTCGAACTCGAAAAGAACCCTTTGCTCGAGCGCGCCAGCGAAGACGATGCGCCTGCGGCAGGCACTGAACCCGAAGCGCCTGCGGTCGAGCGGGACGAGGACATCGCCAATACGCCGGATTGGATTGGCGACGACCTCGAAACCAGCCGCAGTTCAATGGAGCAGGGACTCGGCACAGAACTCGAAAATGTTTTCCCTGACGACGGCGGAGAAAAAACATCAAAGCCACCTGAATCGCCGGCGCCGGCCTATTCGGAATGGTCCGGTGCAGGTTCAGGAAGCGCCGAAGACTACAATCTTGAAGCCTTTGTCTCTGCGGAGACAACGCTAGCCGATCATTTGGCCAAGCAGATGGTGCTGGCGATGTCCAACCCAGCAAGCCGTATGATCGGCCAATATCTGATCGATATGGTGGATGACGCCGGGTATCTCACTGGCGATCTCGACACGATTGCCGAGAAACTCGGTGCGCAGCGTAGCGACACAGAGCTTGTGCTCGCGGTTTTGCAAACCTTCGACCCGCCAGGAGTATGCGCGCGAAACCTGACGGAATGTCTTGCCATTCAACTGAAGGAACGCGACCGCTACGATCCTGCGATGCAAGCTCTGGTCAGTCACCTTGATCTCCTCGCGAAACGCGATCTCGCCGGATTGCGTAAACTTTGTAGCGTTAACGAAGAGGACCTCACCGACATGATCGCCGAAATCCGCACGCTCAACCCCAAGCCGGGTTTAGCTTTCGGATCCACCATGGTGCAGCCGATCGTTCCCGATGTGTTTGTGCGCGCAGCGCCGGATGGCACCTGGCAGGTGGAGCTCAACTCCGACACTCTGCCGAAAGTACTTATCAATCAGCGCTATTATACGCAGGTTTCGAAAACGACACGCAGCGACAAAGAAAAAGCTTATATGGCCGACTGCCTGCAAACCGCGACGTGGTTGGTGCGCGCGCTAGATCAACGAGCGAAAACAATTCTAAAGGTTTCGAGCGAAATCGTGCGGCAACAGGATGGCTTCTTCGTTAAAGGGGTCCAGCATTTGCGTCCGCTCAACCTCAAAACTGTCGCCGATGCGATTGGTATGCATGAGTCAACCGTTTCGCGTGTTACCGCCAATAAGTACATGGCAACCAGCCGTGGCATTTTTGAACTAAAATATTTCTTTACTTCGGCGATTGCGGCCGCTGATGGCGGCGAGGCACATTCGGCCGAAGCCGTGCGTCATCGCATCCGGCAACTCATCGACGACGAGAGCGCACAGGACGTTCTCTCGGATGATACGATCGTTGAGAAGTTGCGCGGCGCGGGAATCGACATTGCGCGCCGGACAGTGGCCAAATATCGCGAAGCAATGCGAATACCGTCCTCAGTGCAACGGCGCCGCGAAAAGCTGGCAGCGGGCGCCTGAACTCGCGCATCTGGACGCATTGACCTTTGGAACATATCTGAGCTGAAATCTTTAGCGCCGGACGGGCCAACGGGCGGTACAGTCGCCGCTATGGAGGCAAGCAGATGCCTTTACGCGTTTCGGGACGAAACATCAGAATCGGTGCGGCACTACAGCGAAAAATCACTGACCGGGTCGAGGAAGCGACTGCGAAATATTTTCGTGGCGGCTATTCCGGCCATGCCAGTGTTGGCAAGGATGGCTTTGGTTTCCGCACCGAATGCGTGCTGCATCTCGATTCCGGCGCATTGCTGGAAGCGGAGGGCATGGCTCCGGACGCTTATGACAGCGTGGAGCAAGCCGCGATCCGCATTGAAAAGCGGCTGCGGCGCTACAAACGCCGTCGTAAGGATCATCAGGCTCGTCGCGGCCGTTAAAGCAACCAAAAAGTGCTAGAAAAACCAGGATTTCCGGCTTACGTTCGCCCATTGACGGCGGGGTGGACCACTCTTATGGTCCGCCGCCTTCAACACCCCCCTTTGCAGCGCGGCGCCGCCACATCCGATCATCGGACATGTCCATGACACTCAGCGATCTCGTTGCGCCGAACGCGATTGTTCCGGCTCTCAAAGTTAATAGTAAAAAGCAGGCAATTCAGGAATTGGCTGCGCGCGCAGCCGAGCTCACCGGCCAGAATGAGAAGGCGATTCTGGAAATTCTGCTTCAACGCGAGAAGCTCGGATCGACCGCGGTGGGAAACGGCGTGGCTATTCCGCACGGCAAGCTCGCCAAACTCGGCCGGCTATTTGGTTTGTTTGCACGCCTGCACAGGCCAATCGATTTCGAAGCGCTCGACAACCAGCCTGTCGATCTGATTTTCCTGCTACTCGCGCCGGAAGGTGCCGGCGCCGATCATCTTAAGGCGCTTGCGCGTGTCGCCCGACAGCTGCGCGATCCGGAGATCGCGCAGCGTCTTCGCGAATCGAGTGATGCAGACGCGCTCTATGCCGTACTGGCGAGGCCGCCAGCGAGTACAGCTGCTTAATTTTAACTAGAAAAGATTGGTCAGTGTACGCTGACCGGTTCGAGCTCTTGGCTCCATGCATTCGCCAGCGCGGCTTCGCGCGTGTCGGTGAGCATGATCGGCGTGCCGTCGGCCCCATGTAATGCGAATAGTTTGATACCCGGTTCGATTTTTGGCGCCTGCGGAAACAAGGTGGCAACGTCTTCAGAGCGGATCGTCTTGACGTAAGCAAGACGGCCGTCACCGAGCGCCGCCAGCGCTTCCTGGGTGATCGCTGGATGAGCCGTGTTCAGTTCAGTCTGTTTGTCGTTGGTCATGGCCCTCGACTCCTTTCTGATTCAACGCTTGACGCGGTCGAGTCCTGCTTCACGAGTCCGTCATTCCTGCTCGCTGATCGAGATCGTTTTCACGATCCGTTCCGGCTGCGGCCGAACCAGATCAATCGATAGCAACCCATTTCTCAGGTCCGCGCCCATAACCTCCATGCCATCGGCCAGCACGAAAGTCCGCTGGAACTGGCGCGCGGCGATACCGCGGTGAAGGTATTGACGGGCCTTGTCATCCTGCTGCCGCCCGCGAATCACGAGCTGGCTTTCCTCTATACAGACATCGAGTTGATCGCGGGTGAAGCCCGCAACGGCGAGCGTGATACGTAAACGCTCCGGGTTCTGCCCGTCGCGCGGCAATCGCTCGATGTTGTAAGGCGGATAGCCATCGGCCCCCTTGGCGACACGATCGAGCACGCGCTCGATCTCATCGAAACCCAGGAGGAACGGGCTGGAAAGGGACGGAACTCGCGACATTGGTCTCAAAGCCCTCGCTTGAAGCGACTTTGACGGGGCCCCTTTCAGGCACCCCCCAACCGGTCGGCAACTGCCGTCCGGTCCCGTCTAATATGGGCAGGGTGGGTTAAAGGTTCAAGAACAGCGATATAGTCGCCTTCCGACCGGATATTTCATGCCTAACCAGCCCTCGTTTCCGTTGCTGACTGTCCGTGCCGTCCGTGCCACCCCGGTCGAGGTTCCACTCAATTTCGTCCTTGGAACCAGCGCTGATGTGGTGCGTAAGGCGCCGTTGCTGCTGATCGACCTCGAGACCGAAGAAGGCATTACCGGCCGCAGTTATCTGTTCTGCTATCTCAGCGCTGCGGCGCCCGCGATCATTAGCCTGCTTGGGGAAATCGAGCGCCTCGCCAAGGGCGAAACCGTCGGCCCGACCGAGCTTTGGGCCAAGCTCGCACGCCGCTTCACGTTGATAGGTGTGCAGGGCATTGTGCGTATGGCGATGGCCGGGTTCGACGTCGCGTGTTGGGATGCACTTGCGGTTGCGACCAGGGTGCCGCTCGCCACCTTCCTCGGTGCCCAACCGCGCCCAATCCTCGCCTACAACAGTTGTGGCCTTGGGCTGAGAGACGATCTTGGCGCACTTGCCGATGAAGCCGGAAAATTGCTCGCTGGTGGCTTCCGCGCCGTGAAACTGCGCCTTGGCTATCCGAGCCTTCAAGGAGACATCGCCGCCATACACGCGGTGCGTAAACGGATTGGCGACGATGTACATTTGATGGTTGACTACAATCAGGCGCTCTCTGTTGACGAGGCGCTTGCCCGTGGTCACGTGCTTGATGCCGAAAATATCTACTGGCTGGAAGAGCCGGTCCGTCACGATGACTATGCCGGCATCGCGAGACTTGCACGCGAACTGAATGTCCCGATTCAGATCGGAGAGAATTTTTCATTGCCGACGGCAATGACGATTGCAATCGAACAGGGCGCGGCCGATTATGTGATGCCCGATCTTGAGCGCATCGGTGGCGTCACGGGATGGCGGCAAGCGTCGGCTATTGCGCAGTCACGCGGCATCAAAATGTCGTCACATCTATTTCCAGAAGTGAGCGTGCATCTGCTCGCGGCTACGCCAACGTGCCACTACCTGGAATATGTCGACTGGGCGAACGTACTGGTCGAAGAGCCGCTCGCAATCGTTGACGGTCATGCGGTTGTCCCTGCACGTCCCGGCAACGGCATGGTCTGGGACAAAAGTGCGGTCGCGCGCTACCGGATGAGCTGACTAGCGTAGCGGCAGTTTGAACAACTTGATCGCATTAGTACGCCCGACTTTCGCGCGGTCAGCCTCGCTGATTTCCGCTTTGTCGAAGGACTCTGCGCCTTCTTCTATGCTTTCGAATGGCCAGTCGACAGAGAACAAGACGCGGTCATTGCCCATTTCGGTTATGGCGTTTACTAACGCGGGCGTGTGGAAGTTGCCCGATGTGGTGAGATGGAAGTGATTGCGAAAATAGTGAGCGACCCCGTGTTTGGCGGCATATTTGTGCGACGCCTTCATCCAGCCATTGCGATTGTCGATGCGCCACAAATAAATCGGGATGCCTTCGCCCAGATGGCCGAGGACCATTTTCAATCGCGGGCATTCGTCAAATAGACCGCTGCCGATTAGTCGCAGCGCGTGGACGGCAGTTTCCGCAGCGAAGGCCCAGTTCGGGCCGAGCATCCAGTTATGGCCTTCGTAGAATTTGGTCCAACTCGGAAGTGGATTGCGTGGATGCAAGTAGAATGGAACGTCGAGAGATTCGATGGTTTTCCAAAACGTACGGTATTGCAGTGCATCGGTATAAACGACGTTGTCGGGCGTGCGGACTTGTGAAAAGCCATTGACCAGGGCGCCCACAAAGCCGAGTTCTTTCACGCAACGGGTAAGCTCGGCGCAAGCTGCTTCGGGATCCTGCATCGGCAAGGCGGCAAAGGCGGCAAAACGATCCGGCCGTTTGCGTACTTCGGCGGCTATATGGTTGTTTGCCTGTTTGGCGACCTCAATTGCTCGCTTGGTGTCGTGGATCGCCTGCACGGCGGGAGCGTTCAGCGAGAGGATCATCATTTCGATCCCGTGCTTGTCCATTTCGCGCAATCGCGTGTCCTGAATATCGAGCAATCGATGGCTCAGATCTTTCCAGACATGCGCGCCGAACACCTGAGAATCGCCGAGCGTCGGTTCGATGGCGAAGTGTTCCTCGAGCGCGATCTTGCCTTGCATGCCGTTCTCCTCGATTTTGTTGCGGATCATGCAATAGCGTGCCAGGCGCTGTCAGCAATGCTTATTTGCGGACTAAATAAAAAAAGCCGCCCATGAGGCGGCTACATTACTCTGCGAAGTGGCAAAGGTTGGTGGAGCCAGGCGGGATCGAACCGCCGACCTCCTGCATGCCATGCAGGCGCTCTCCCAGCTGAGCTATGGCCCCAATTCCTGAATTCATTTGTCGCATCTGGGGTCGTGGGTGGCAGCGCGTCGGCTTAAAGTTTCAGCCGGCGGGCGTCCTCAGGTCTCCTCTTCCTTCTCTATTGTTTCGCCGATGATGTCGGTTACGTCGGCGTCGCCTTCCTCTTGTTCTTCGATGAAAGCCGCATCGTCGAGGCTCTCATCGATCTCGACCTCTTCCTCCTCGCCGGCGGCTGCTGCGCCTTCCGCTGCTGCGGGCTTCTTGCCCTGTTGTTCAGCCTCAGCGTCCTCGAGCGAAACGAATTCGGCGTCGGCGGTCTCCGGAACGACGGCTTCGGTTTGTGCCACCGGTGCGGGCCGCGCTGCAGCCGGTTCAGCCCGTGAGCGCGCAGGCGTTGGCGCTGCAATCGGCACAACTTTGCCAGTATAAGGTGAGATCACCGGCGTCTTGTTGAGATCGTAAAACTTACGACCGGTATCGGGGCAGACGCGCTTGGTGCCGAGATCGGGTTTCGCCACAGTCGAGGTTCCTCGGGACATGGTCATTTAAATCGGTGCTTCACTTGGCTAGTTGCAAGGCCCCTGTCAATAGCGCAAGCGGCGCCTGGCGAGGCCAAAAGCGGCAGGATGACGGCGCGCGCGGCTGCGTGGTAGGACGGCGCAGATTTTAAGGATACCACCCGGTGAACCCAGCAGAATTAACGCCGCTAACAGCCCGCCAGAGCGGCCCTGTGCAGGGCCGGGCCCGGGTGCCGGGCGACAAATCGATCTCGCACCGCGCCCTGATCCTGGGGGCGCTTACAGTTGGCGAAACTACCATCACCGGACTGCTGGAAGGCGAAGATGTTCTGCGTACGGCAGAAGCCATGCGGGCGCTCGGCGCTCGTGTGGAGCGCACCGGTGAACACGCATGGCGGGTCCACGGTCTCGGCGTTGGCGGATTTACCCAGCCGTCCGGCGTTCTTGATTTTGGCAACTCCGGCACTGGCTGCCGGCTCGCGATTGGAGCGGTTGCGGGCGCTCCGGTGACAGTGACTTTCGATGGTGACGCCTCTTTGCGGAGCCGGCCGATGCGACGCGTGCTCGATCCTTTGGAAAAAATTGGTGCTCGCGTTGTCCAGGTCGGAGCCGAGGGGCGACTGCCTCTGACGCTGCAAGGTGCGGCCGATCCGATCCCGATCGTCTATGAGCCGCCGGTACCGTCGGCGCAACTCAAGTCGGCGGTGCTGTTGGCCGGGCTCGCGGCTCCGGGTGACACAACTGTGATCGAAGCCGAAGCAACGCGCGATCACACCGAACGACTGCTGAAGCATTTTGGTGCCAGGATCTCCAGCAAGCCACATGGTGAGCATGGCCGCCGCATTGTGCTGAAAGGTCAGCCAGAGCTCGAGCCCGCAAGCGTTTTAGTGCCAGCCGATCCTTCATCGGCAGCATTCCCGCTCGTCGCCGCACTGGTCGTGCCAGGCTCTGAACTCATCCTCGATGCGGTGATGACCAATCCGCTGCGAACCGGTTTGTTGACAACGTTGCGCGAGATGGGCGCAACGATCGAGGCGCTGGAAAAACGCGATGACGGCGGAGAGGAAGTCGCCGATCTGCGCATACGCACATCTGTGCTCAAGGGCGTGGACGTGCCGCCCGAACGCGCGCCGTCGATGATCGACGAATATCCTGTTCTGGCGGTGGCCGCGTCTTTTGCTGAGGGAATTACGCGTATGCGCGGCTTGAAAGAGTTGCGCGTGAAGGAATCCGACCGCTTGGTTGCCACTGCCGAGATGTTGCGCGCCAACGGCGTCGGCGTCGAAATTGAAGGCGACGATTTGATTGTTCAGGGCAAAGGCCGGCCTCCCGGTGGTGGCGAGGTCAAGACGCACATGGACCATCGCATTGCCATGGCGGCGTTGGTCATGGGGCTCGCTTCCGAAAATCCCGTGCGCATCGACGATGGTGCATTCATCGCGACCAGCTTTCCGGGCTTTGTCGAATTGATGCGCTCGGTGGGTGCAGATTTCACATGATTATTGCCATCGATGGACCGGCCGCTTCGGGCAAAGGGACGCTCGGCAAGCGGCTTGCCACCCACTATGGGTTGCGCCATCTCGACACCGGCTTGATTTATCGCGCTGTCGCCAAAGCACTGTTGGATGCAGGCCGCAATCCGAATGATGGCACGGCAGCCATTGCTGCCGCGAGAGCGCTCGATCCCTCGCGCTTCGACGAAATCGCACTCAAGGCCCATAGCATCAGCGAAGCGGCCTCGATCGTCTCTGCTATTCCCGAAGTGCGTGCCGCACTGCTCGCCTTCCAACGCGATTTTGCTGCAAAGCCGCCGGGCGCGGTGCTCGACGGCCGCGATATTGGCACCGTCATCTGCCCCAATGCCGACGTTAAGGTTTACGTGACAGCAACGCCTGAGGCGCGTGCCCGCCGCCGTGCCGCCGAATACAGGGCGCAAGGCCGGAATATCGATGAGGCCGCCGTCCTGGCCGACATCACAAAACGCGACGAACGCGACCAGAGCCGCGCCGCGGCGCCCCTAAAACAGGCACCGGATGCGCACTTGCTCGATACGACACATTTGGATATAGACGCGGCAATCCGGGCCGCTATCGACATCGTCGAGGCTACCCGAGTGGGCCGAGGGCGCGGTTGACTGCCCCTCGTGTTGGAGGACAAAGCCCCGCTCGAGCCTCTGCGTAAGGCGCCCTAGACCGCTCAATCGTTTGACAAGCACGGTATTTGCGCCGGCCATCCGGGATTCCGGAGGCCGCCTTTGGTCTTGCGGGACCATAGGCCTGCGCTCGTCGAACGCCATTCAAACCCGCCGGCGCCCGCTAACAGGAGATTTCATGGCCACCGCTACAGCACCCTCGCGTGAAGACTTCGCCAAGCTGCTCGATGAAACCTTCGGCGGCGGAAACCTGCAGGAAGGTTCTGTCATCAAGGGCAAGGTCGTCGGTATTGAAAAGGAATTCGCGGTCATCGACGTCGGTCTGAAGACCGAAGGACGTGTGGCCTTGCGGGAATTCACCGGGCCCGGGCGGCAGACCGACCTCAAGGTCGGCGACGATGTGGAAGTCTACCTTGAGCGCGTAGAAAACGCGCTCGGCGAGGCAGTGCTTTCGCGCGACAAGGCGCGGCGCGAAGAGAGCTGGGGCAAGCTGGAGAAGGCCTTTAACAGCACAGAGAAGGTCCAGGGCGTCATCTTTAATCAGGTTAAAGGCGGGTTCACCGTCGATCTCGACGGTGCCGTGGCCTTCCTGCCGCGATCACAAGTCGACATTCGTCCAATTCGCGACGTCACGCCGCTGATGAACGTACCGCAGCAGTTCCAGATCCTGAAAATGGATCGTCGCCGCGGCAACATCGTGGTGTCCCGACGCACGGTTCTTGAAGAGACGCGGGCAGAGCAGCGTCAGGAATTGGTACAGAACCTCGAAGAAGGCCAGGTCATCGACGGCGTTGTGAAGAACATCACCGACTACGGTGCGTTCGTAGACCTCGGCGGCATCGATGGATTGCTGCACGTCACCGACATCGCCTGGCGGCGCGTCAATCACCCGACCGAAGTTCTCAACATCGGCCAACAGGTGAAGGTCAAGATCATCAAGATCAACCACGAGACCCACCGTATTTCGCTCGGCATGAAACAACTGCTCGACGACCCGTGGCAGGGCATCGAGGGCAAGTATCCGGTCAGCGCGCGCTTCAAGGGTCGCGTCACCAACATCACCGACTACGGCGCCTTCGTGGAACTTGAGCCGGGTATTGAGGGCCTGATCCACGTATCCGAAATGTCCTGGACCAAGAAAAACGTTCACCCGGGCAAGATCGTTTCAACCTCCCAGGAAGTTGAAGTGCAAATCCTCGAAGTCGATCCGGTGAAGCGGCGCATTTCGCTCGGCCTCAAACAGACCATGCGTAATCCGTGGGAAGTGTTCGTCGAGAAACATCCGCCGGGTTCCACGGTTGAAGGCGAAGTCAAGAACAAGACCGAGTTCGGCCTGTTCCTCGGCCTCGATGGTGACGTTGATGGTATGGTGCATCTGTCGGATCTCGACTGGAAGCGGCCAGGCGAACAGGTCATCGAAGAATACAAGAAGGGCGATATGGTCAAGGCGCAGGT
Organism: uncultured Alphaproteobacteria bacterium; assembly: GCA_963810585.1. Classification (GTDB taxonomy): domain Bacteria; phylum Pseudomonadota; class Alphaproteobacteria; order Rhizobiales; family Xanthobacteraceae; genus Pseudolabrys. The sequence goes on along the minus strand of CAWENV010000001.1, from coordinate 1,514,307 downwards.
CCTTGACGTCGACGTCGAGAAGGAACGTATTTCGCTCGGCGTCAAGCAACTCGCGGGCGACCCAATGGAGTCCGCCGGTGAACTCAAGAAAGGATCGGTTGTAACCTGCGAGGTCACCGAGGTGAAAGAGGCCGGCATCGATGTCAAAATCGTCGGTACCGAACTCACCGCCTTCATCAAACGCGCCGATCTTGCACGCGAGCGTGGCGAACAGCGTCCCGAACGCTTTTCAGCGGGTCAGAAAGTGGACGCCCGCGTCACACAGTTCGATCGCAAAACCCACAAGGTTTCCGTCTCTATCAAGGCGCTGGAAGTCGCCGAAGAGAAGGAGGCGATCGCACAATATGGCACCGCCGATTCTGGGGCTTCGCTTGGTGATATTTTGGGTGCCGCCCTCAAGCAACGGGAGGGCGATAAGCCCGAAGCCGACGCCGAAACCGAAAAAGCCGAGGAATAAACGACTGCAAGATCTATGGGGAACACGCTACCCCCGGGGCCTGCCCCGGGGGTTTTCTTTTTGACATTACCCTGCCAAAAGTCCGGCGCATGACCGCGGTTTTCGGATAAGATCGTGCGCAACAGAATGGACCGAAGCCATGTCACTTGATGCCGATGCCATTGTTGATCGCCGCCGCATGCGCCGCAAGCTTACGTTTTGGCGCGTCTGTGCGGTGGTGGTCGCTCTCCTCGCAATCATCGGTACAGCGCTGTTGCTCGTGCCCGGCAGCCGCTTGATGCCGCCTGGCGCCTACATCGCTCGCATCAACATTCAAGGACTGATCCGCGGCAATCAAAACCGAATCGAGGCTCTTGCCCGCCTTGGACGCTCGCGCGCGCGTGCTGTGATCGTGCACATCGATAGCCCCGGTGGCACTACCGCCGGCTCCGAGCAGCTTTACGATTCGTTGCGCGAATTGCAGAGCAAGAAGCCAATGGTTGTCGTAGTCGACGGGCTTGCCGCTTCAGGCGCATATATTGCCGCGCTGTCAGCCGAACACATCATCGCGCAGGAAACATCGTTGGTTGGCTCGATCGGGGTGCTGTTTCAATATCCGAACTTTACGGACGTGCTGAAGACCATCGGCATCAAGGTCGAAGAGGTGAAATCCTCCCCACTGAAGGCGGCGCCTAACGGGTTTGAGCCGACGAGCCCTGAGGCACGGGCGGCGATCCAGGCGATTGTGCTCGACTCCTATGCCTGGTTCAAAGGTTTGGTAAAGGACCGCCGAAAAATGGACGACACCCAGCTCGCGCAGGTGTCTGACGGACGTGTTTTTACCGGTCGGCAGGCGGTAGGCCTCAAACTTATTGATGACCTTGGCAACGAGAAAGCTGCGCTGGCGTGGCTGGAGAAGGAAAAGCAGGTGCCGGCTAATACGCCGGTGCGCGATTATTCGCTGCAACCGCGCTTCAGCGAACTTTCCTTCCTGCATGTCGCCGCCTGGACCTTCGAAGCGGTCGGATTGAGTGCCATTGCGCACCGCATCGAGGAATGGGGTGCGGTGCAAGCGGTCGAGCGACTCAACCTTGACGGTCTCTTGGCGCTTTGGCACCCTCCCTCCGCCAATTGATTTCCAGTTGAACGGGCGGGGCGGCGTCAATGATCAAGTCAGAGCTTGTCCAACGAATTGCCTCCCAGAACCCTCACCTCTACCAGCGCGACGTCGAAAATATCGTCAACGCCATCCTTGGCGAAATAACGAGTGCCATGGCAAAGGGCGACCGGGTCGAGTTGCGCGGCTTCGGGGCATTTTCGGTCAAGCACAGGCCGGCACGCACCGGCCGCAACCCGCGCACCGGCGCCCATGTTGCGGTCGACCAGAAATCAGTACCGTTCTTCAAAACTGGCAAGGAAATGCGTGAACGGCTAAACAGGCCTGGAGCTATCTAGGCCTCCTATTTTTTCGATTGTCGGAAATGTTACTGTCGTGGCCGGGCTCAACCCGGCCATTGGTGTTTCAGGCAAAGGGGCGAACGGTGCTCCGCAAGATCGTCACAGCGCTGATTGTCGTTCCGCTGGCCTTAGCCATCATCGCCTTCGCGGTGGCTAATCGGCAGTCGGTGACGGTTTCGTTTGATCCATTCTCCTCGACAAGTCCGGCCTATGCCGCGACCTTGCCGCTGTTTTTACTTATTTTCGTTTTGCTCATCCTTGGCGTTCTGGTTGGAGGCGCGGCCGCCTGGATCGGGCAAGCCAAATGGCGGCGAAGCGCCCGCAAGCTTGATGCCGACGTTCGGACTTTGCACCAGGAGTTGGAGACGGTTCGTCGACGGTTTGCACCCGAACAGCCACCAGCCACACCGTCCCCCGCGCCTTACACTGTCATTCCGCCGCCAATTCCTTAACTCAGGTTCGCGGTTACGCTTTGCGACCTCACAGAGAAGGCGGTAGAACGCGCCTCACAATGCCTCTGGCGATCAAAATCTGTGGCCTCAAAACCCCGCAAGCGCTTGATGTTGCGCTTGAATCCGGGGCTGACTTTGTTGGCTTCGTGTTTTTCCCACCCAGCCCGCGCAACATCGGGTTTGAGGTGGCGCGTACGCTTGGGCAGCGCGTTCAAGGCCGCGCGAGCAAAGTGGCGCTCACCGTTGACGCTAACGACGAAACTCTGCTCGACATCATTGCGGCACTCAAACCCGACATGCTGCAACTGCACGGCAGCGAAACCCCGAACCGGGTGGTCGCGGTGCGTACGCGCTTCGGATTGCCGGTGATGAAAGCGCTGCCGATTGCGGAACGGAAAGACTTATCGCCAATCCGCGAGTATGCGCAGGTCTCTGACCGGTTGATCTTCGATGCGCGACCGCCGAGGGACGCCACGCGCCCCGGCGGGTTGGGGAGAGTGTTCGACTGGACGCTCCTCAAAGAAATCAATGCGGGTGTTCCATTTATGTTATCGGGTGGCCTCGACGCGACCAATGTCGCTGGCGCGCTGCGTATTACCCGCGCGCCCGGCGTCGACGTATCTTCGGGCGTCGAACGCGCGCCAGGTGAAAAAGACCCGGATAAAATTCGCGCTTTTATCCAAGCCGCACGCGTAGCTGAAGCCGAACTCTTTTCGCCGCCTCTCCAGCTTGGAGAGAATTCGATCGTGCGCTCGGTTAAGTAGAGGCATTTCGAATGGCCGTGCAGCAACCAAACTCTTTCCGGACCGGCCCCGACGAGCGCGGGCATTTTGGCATTTACGGCGGACGTTTCGTTGCCGAAACGCTGATGCCACTCATCCTCGAGCTCGAAAAGGCCTATGCGCAAGCCAAGGCCGACCCTGCGTTTCAAAAGGAGATGGATGGGCACCTTTCGACGTATGTCGGCCGGCCATCGCCGCTTTATTTCGCCGAACGGCTTACGAAACATTGTGGTGGCGCGAAAATCTACTTCAAACGCGAGGAACTCAATCATACCGGCGCGCATAAAGTGAACAATGTGCTTGGTCAGATCATGCTGGCATTGCGTATGGGCAAGACGCGCATCATTGCCGAGACTGGCGCCGGCATGCATGGCGTCGCCACCGCCACGTTGTGTGCAAAATTCGGTTTGCCCTGCATCGTCTATATGGGAGCTGTCGACGTCGAGCGGCAAAAACCGAACGTCCTGCGAATGAAAATTCTCGGCGCCGAAGTGCGCCCGGTTGTTTCGGGCGCACGAACGCTCAAAGATGCTATGAACGAGGCGCTGCGTGACTGGGTGACCAACGTCGGCGATACGTTTTATTGCATCGGCACTATCGCCGGTCCGCATCCGTATCCCGCCATGGTGCGCGACTTTCAGTCGATCATCGGCCGGGAGACGCGCGAGCAAATTCTGGCAGCGGAAGGCCGGCTTCCGGATTCGCTGATCGCTTGTATCGGCGGCGGTTCAAACGCCATGGGCCTGTTTCATCCCTTCCTCGATGAGCGCTCGATAGAGATCTACGGTGTAGAAGCGGCTGGCCATGGCCTCAAAAGCGGCAAGCATGCCGCTTCGATCGCCGGCGGAAAGCCCGGCGTCTTGCATGGCAACCGGACTTATTTGTTGATGAGCGACGATGGCCAGATCGAGGAAGCTCACTCGATTTCCGCCGGTCTCGATTATCCCGGCATTGGCCCTGAGCACGCGTGGCTCAATGATATGGGCCGTGTGAAATTCCTTTCGGCCACCGACGACGAGGCGGTGGCAGCGTTTCAGTTGTGCAGCAAGCTGGAAGGCATCATCCCGGCCCTGGAATCGGCACACGCGCTGGCCAAGGTGCCGGAAATCGCCGCAACGAAGCCGAAAGATCACCTGATGGTGGTCAACCTTTCAGGCCGTGGCGACAAAGACCTCGCATCCGTCGAAGCTTTTCTAGGAAATAAAAGCTGATGAGCACGCGCATTGAGACGCGCTTCGCGGCTTTGAAAAAGGAGGGCCGTGCTGCCTTGGTGACCTTCACCATGGCGGGTGATCCCGACTACGAAACTTCGCTCGCCATTGCCAAGGCTTTGCCGAAAGCCGGCGCCGATGTCATTGAGCTCGGCATGCCGTTTACCGACCCGATGGCGGACGGTCCGGCCATCCAGGCCGCCGGCTTGCGCGCGCTCAAAGCCGGCCAGCGCATGACCAAGACGTTGGCGATGGTGCGCGAATTTCGCAAAGACGACAACGAAACACCCATCGTGCTGATGGGCTACTACAATCCGATCTACATCTACGGCAACGACCGTTTTCTTGCCGATGCCAAGGCGGCTGGTGTCGATGGCCTGATCGTCGTGGACCTCCCGCCGGAGGAAGACGAAGAGCTATGCCTGCCGTCGCTAAAGGCGGGACTTAATTTTATCAGGCTGGCGACGCCCACGACGGACGACAAACGTCTACCCAAAGTCCTCACCAACACCTCAGGTTTTGTCTATTACGTTTCGATAACCGGGATCACCGGTGCTGCGGCACCGGATACCGCAAAGGTCACCGATGCGGTTGCGCGCATTAAGCGCCACACCAAGCTTCCAGTGGCGGTCGGATTCGGCGTTCGCACGGCGGAACAGGCCCGCGCCATTGCCGAGGGCGCTGACGGCGTGGTGGTCGGCTCGGCGCTGATAGACGCCCTACGGCAAAGTCTCGACAAAAACGGCAAGGCTACCCCCGCCACGGTCAAAGCAGTGGCCGATCTGGTCTCTTCGCTGGCCCAAGGCGTGCGTTCGTCCCGTCGCGTTGCGGCGTTGTGAACAACCGGCCGCCGTATCGGTTATAATTTTGTCGAATCGGGCCTATATAAGCGAACCATGAACTGGATTTCCAACGTCGTCCGACCGAAGATTCGCAGCTTCTTGCGCCGCGAAACGCCGGAAAATCTCTGGATCAAGTGTCCGGAGACCGGTCAGCTTGTCTTTTACAAGGACGTTGAATCCAACCAGTTCGTCATCCCGAGCTCCAATTATCACATGCGCATCAGCGCACCGATGCGGCTGAAGGCTATGTTCGACGGCGGTGAGTTTGAGGATATCTCCTTGCCGGAAGTTCCGCTCGATCCGCTGAAGTTTCGCGACGAACGCCGTTACGCCGATCGCCTTAAGGATGCCCGCACCAAAACTGGTTTGCAGGACGCCGTGAAGGTCGGCATTGGCCGTCTGGAAGGCCAGATGGTGACCATCGCCGTTCAGGATTTTGATTTCATGGGTGGCTCGCTCGGTATGGCGGCCGGCGAAGCGGTCATCACCGGCCTGGAGACCGCTGTGCGCCGGCAGACGCCTTTCATCATGTTCGCTGCTTCGGGCGGCGCACGCATGCAGGAAGGTATTCTTTCGCTCATGCAGCTCCCGCGCACGACAGTCGGTGTGCAAATGCTGCGCGAGGCGCGCAAGCCTTATATTGTCGTGCTCACCAATCCGACAACCGGAGGTGTTACAGCGTCTTACGCGATGCTCGGCGATGTGCAGATCGCCGAACCCGGCGCGCTGATCGGGTTTGCTGGCCCGCGTGTGATCGAACAGACGATCCGCGAAAAATTGCCGGAAGGCTTCCAGCGCGCCGAATATCTGGCCGAGCACGGCATGGTCGATATGGTCGTGCATAGGCACAAATTGCGCGGAACACTCGCCGAATTGTGCCGTCTGCTCACCCGGGCGCCGGCACTTACCGGCCAGCAGCAATTGCCGGTTCCTGCGCACGCTTAGGACAAGCAGAAAATTTGCAACCTTTGTCGTCGCCGGGCTTGACCCGGCGATCGCGCTTAGGGAAGCAAGTGAGGCTAGGTCAATCGGCATTGCCGGATCGCGGCAGCAAGCGCCAGTCCGGTCATGACAACTAAAAGTTTGTGAAAAGGTTTATGGCTTCCATCGATTCCATCGTTGCACGGCTGACCGCGCTGCATCCCAAGCGCATTGACTTGTCGCTAGGCCGCATACAGCGCCTCCTTGCTGCGCTCGATCATCCCGAGAAAAAATTGCCGCCTGTCATCCATGTTGCCGGCACCAATGGCAAGGGATCCACCATCGCCTTCCTGCGCGCAATCCTGGAGGCTTCGGGCAAGCGTGTGCACACCTACACCTCCCCGCATCTGGTGCGCTTCAACGAGCGATTCAGAATCGGCGCGCCGGGAGAAGGTAAGCTGGTTTTGGACGAAGAGCTGGCGGCAACCATGGAGGAGTGCGAGCGCGCCAATGCCGGCGCACCTATTACTGTATTCGAGATTACGACCGCCGCAGGCTTGCTGCTGTTCGCGCGCCATCCCGCGGATGTGCTGTTGATGGAAGTCGGTCTTGGCGGCCGGCTGGACGCTACGAATGTGGTCGACAACCCGCTGGCCACAATTATCACCCCCATCTCGATTGATCATATCGACTTTCTTGGCGATTCAATTGAGAAGATCGCTATTGAAAAGGCCGGGATACTCAAACGCGGTGTGCCAGCGGTGATCGCTTCACAACCGCGGGACGCGTTGGCGGTTATCGAGCGGCAGGCCGCCAAACTTGCCGCGCCGCTGAAGATCGCGGGAGAGGATTGGACCGCCACCGAAGAACGCGGAAGGCTCGTCTATCAGGATGAAGCGGGCTTACTTGATTTGCCGGCACCAAAGCTATTTGGCCGCCATCAATTCGAGAACGCCGGGTTGGCGATCGCCGCGCTACGTAACATCAAACGATTTACGATTCCACCAGACGCATACGATGCGGGTATGGTCAAAGCTGATTGGCCGGCACGGCTGCATCGGCTTGCACACGGTCCTTTGGTCGAACTAGCGCCTGCAGGCAGCGAACTATGGCTCGATGGAGGGCACAATCCGGACGGAGGGCGCGCGATTGCTGCAGCGCTCGCCGATCTGGAAGAACGCGTCTCGCGGCCTTTGGTGATGATTGTCGGAATGTTGGCGAGCAAGGATTACGAAGGTTTCTTGAGTAATTTTGCAGGGCTCGCCCGCCGCATGATTGCGGTGCCGGTGCCAGGCGTCGAGAAAGGACTCAGCGCCGAAGCTGTTGCCGATGCCGCGCGCGCCATCGGCTTGTCGGCAACGAGTCGCGACAATCTTGCGGAGGCGCTTGAAGCCACGCGCAAGCTCGACCTCGATCCGCCACCGCGTATCTTGATAACCGGCTCGCTTTACCTTGCCGGTGAAGTGCTGCGCGAGAACGGCACGCCGCCGCAGTAAGTTTCGGTTTCGACCGCGCTAACGCAAAACGGCCGGCTTTAGGCCGGCCGTCTGGAAAACGATTTTAACCGCGTCAGACCGCGCCGCTGATCCACTGGTGCAGCTTCTGCTTCGGCGCTGCGCCAACCTGGCGCGAGGCGATCTCGCCATTTTTGAACATCATCAATGTTGGAATCGACATGATGCCGTATTTGGCGGCGGTGTTTGGATTCTCGTCGACATTGAGCTTGACGATTTTGACCTTGTCGCCAAGCTGGCCGGCGATTTCCTCAAGCGCCGGCGCGATCATACGGCAGGGACCGCACCATTCCGCCCAGAAGTCCACGACGACCGGTTCGGCAGATTTCAACACGTCCGATTCGAAGCTAGCGTCCGACACTTTGCCGACGGCCATGGCAACTACCTCTTGTGATGGGCGGGGGAGAATCGCCCCCCAAATATTGCGAGGGCAGGAAGCTATGAACGCGGTCCGGCAGCGTCAAGACGCTCTCACTTGGTAGTGACCTCTGCCAGCGCGGCGTCCAGCACCTCCGCGGAAAGCTCCATGAGATCAGGGGCTTCGGTCCAGATCAGCGCAGCGCGGATTGGTCGGCCGGGGTATATTTTTTCAAGCACCGCGCGATACAGCGCTAGCTGGCGCACGTAGCCCGGCGTCACCTTGTCGATTCGCTGCGGTGGGTCTCGATTGGTTTTGAAATCGCCAATCAAAACAGCGTCTTCCGTGACGGCGAGACGGTCGACCTGACCCGGCACCCGAATCATTTTGCCGCCGATTTGCACTTCTCCGACGATCGGCACCTCAGCCCGGCTGCCGGGCGCGAAAAGCTCAGCGAACCGCAAATCCTCGAGCACGGCCATGACTTGGCCGGCCAGTGAGGATCGCTCTGCCGCGTCAAGTTTGGTTTGGCGTGCCAGAAAATCCTGCATCGCCTGGGCGCGTTGCGGTGGCGACATTTCCGGCAGCGATTGCAGCAAGCGGTGAACGATATTGCCGCGCCGGCGTGCCTTCCCGCTGGCTTCGCTCGTTGACGCCCGCGGTCCACCCTGTGCGTCCGTGCCGCTTGACGGTGTTAGCACGCGCGTGCCTTGCGCTGCGGCGAGTGGCCGCTTGAGCCAATCGGGTTTGACGACAGGCGACACAACACTGTCTTGCGCTCGTTCCAGTGTGCCGGGCGCAATCTTGCGGTACCGCCACAATTTCAGACCGTCAGTCTCATGCTCGCTAAAGCCTGGCTGGCCCCGTAAGCCTTGCAGCACCAGATCGTACCAGCAGCCGTCAGGCCGCTTTTTCGATTCTATTCCGCAAACAATCAATTGCTCAGCCGCGCGTGTCATCGCGACATAAAGCAGCCGCCGATATTCATGGCGCGTCTGCGAGCGTGCAGTGAGACGCGCGTCGGTCATCGGCCCGACGTCGTCCTTTTCGCCTTTCGCCCAAACGAGCGGCGCGGCTCCGCTTTGTGCCGGCAGTGAAAGCAACGGTGGCGGGTGATGTCCTTCCGGTCGCGTCGTGGTGTCAGCCAGAAAAACGACTGGCGCCTCAAGGCCCTTGGCGCCGTGCACGGTCATGACACGCACCTCGTTACGCACCATTTCCATGTCGCGTTTGATCTCGGACTTCGCGGCCCGCATCCAATCGACAAAACTCTGTAGCGACGGTGTTTCGCCGCGCTCGAACTCGAGCGCGAGGCTTAGAAATTCATCGAGCGCGTCGGACGCCTCGTGGCCAAGCCGAGCGAGAAAGCGCTCGCGTCCGCGCTCGGCGCCGAGGAGTTGCGCATAGAATGCGAAGGGTGACTTGTTGTGCGCGCGCAGCGATAGGGCATCGAGGCGCGCAGACGTCTCTGCGAACTTCTTGTTGTCGGCGGATTTCTGTTTGAGTGCAGCGCGCAGCGAGTTCGCACCACGTTCATAAGCAAGTGCAAAAATATCTCCTTCGTCGAACCCGAACAGTGGGCTCTTGAGTGCGGTTGCAAGCGCAAGGTCATCTTGCGGCAACAGCAGCGCGTCGGCGAGTACCAGCAGGTCCATCACTGCGATGTGCTCTGTCAGCACGAGCCGGTCCGCACCAGCGACCGGAATGCTAGCGTTCTTGAGCGCGCGTATGATCGCTTCGAACAGCGTGCCGCGCCGGTTCACAAGAATTAAAATATTGCCGGGCCGGCGTCCGGCGTCCATCAAGCTATGCACGGATTTTGCGATACGCTCCGCTAGCCGTACCGCCGGCTTCGAGCCCGTAAGCTGATCGAACGGCGCATTCCACGGGTCTTGCTCACCGCCGTCGTCGAGCGGCTTCTCAGTGTCCCATATTTCGACGTCCCCTGGCGTCGCGCTCGCCAAGGCGATGTGTTCGGGAATACCTGCAACGTCATTCGTGAGGCTGGCGGCCACGTCAGTTGGCTTGAACACGATATCGACTGCCGAAAGAACATTCGCGCCCGACCTCAGAGAAGTATCGAAGCGGACGTGGCGGAACGGCTGTTCGCTGCTGCCGGATAGCTTTTCAAACTCGCGCCGCATGCTTTCGAATTCCGCCGGGGCGGCGCCCTGGAACGAGAAGATTGACTGCTTTTCGTCGCCGACCGCGAAGATTGTGCGTTTTTTCTCGCTCGCGCCTTTGCCGGCGAAAAACTCGGCAACAAGATGACGCACAATGCCCCACTGTTTCGGGCTGGTGTCCTGCGCTTCGTCGATCAGCACGTGGTCGATACCGCGGTCGAGCTTGTAGTGTATCCAGGCTGCCGAATCGCGGGCGAGCAATTCGTGCGTTTTGTCAATCTGGTCTTCGAAATCAAGAAGGCCGCGCCGGTTCTTCTCCGCGTTGAAGCGGTCGAGCACGGCCTTCGCGACGGTGACAAGCGCGATTGTGCGCTCGCGTGCGGCAACTGCCCGGCGGCGTTCAATAAGATTCCAGATCCGGTCACGCTCTTCGTGCAGTCGCTCGCACAGCGTACCGTGTTGCTTTCTGATGTCGCCGGTAAAGACATTCTCGCGCGGACCAGATGTTTTGGTGCAAAAAATCTCGATATAGCGGTCGATTTGCCGCGCGCCGGTGAGGCTGGGGAGTGCGGCGAAGCGATCGCCCTGGTCCCGATCAGTCTTTTTGCCGGCACTACCAATGGCCGCTATGGATGCCCATTCCGACTGCGCGATGAGGCTTTTACCGAAGAAATCGACCGATATGGCTTCCGCGCTGTCGTCTACGGCAATATTAAGCGCGCGCGACAACTGCATTGCTGCGCCGTTGAGTCCACCTGCGGAATTAAGCCAGGCTTCGACAGCGTCGCGCTCAGCAATGGTTTTGCCGATCAGGTCACGGAACGTAAGGTCGGCGACGGCGCCAATGGCGTATTGCAGCGCGCGTCCGGTATCGCTCTCCTGGTTGCCCGCGGCGTCGAGCAAAACTTCGTTCGTCATTTTCTCCAGTAGCTGCGCCTCCTGAGCCTCGTCCAGCACCGAGAAGCGCGCGGCGACGTTGGCCTCGAACGGGAAGAGATGGAGGATGTGCGTACAGAAGGCATGGATTGTCTGCACTTTGAGGCCGCCAGGCGTTTCAAGCGCCAGCGCGAATAATTTCCGGGCGCGTGCGCGCATTTTGCCGCCGGTATTGCCAGCGCCGGCATTCTTCATGGCCTTCGCAAGTTCGATGTCGTCGAGCGCGGTCCATTTGCGCAATTCGTCGAACACCCGGTTCGCCATATTGCCGGCGGCCGCTCGGGTGAAGGTGATGCACAGAATGCGTGCCGGCTCGACGCCGTCGAGCAACAGGCGGATGACGCGCTGAGCCAGCACGTGGGTTTTGCCGGAGCCGGCGTTGGCCGACACCCAGGCCGAAATGGCGGGGTCGGATGCCTCACGCTGGCGTGCGAGGACTGTTTCGGAGATGACACGTTGCGCGTTCATTCGCTGCCCTCGTCCGCGCCGCCGGTTAGCGACCATTCTTTCACGCGCGCCAGATGGTCATAGTCGCCATAGTGGGTCGTCCACATTGGATGCGCGAGCGGGCGGTAGGCAGTTGTGAGCTCGGTAAACTTCGCGGCCACGCCAATCAGGCGTTTGAGTGCATTGTCGGCCTGCGCATTGGCGTCACTGTCCTTGAACTTGACGGTTCGTTCTTCTCCCGCGGGCTCGCCGCCGCGCAACGCAACGTACGAAAGTTGCGAGACATTGGCGCCTTTCGGAATATCGTTGAAGGCACCGCCGCGAAGCATGGCCGCTTCGAGCGTGAGCTGCGGCGACAAGCCGCTTTGCACCTGGCTGTCGGTCGGTGGCTTGCCAGTCTTGAAATCGAGAATGACGAAAGTTCCGTCATTCAATTGCTCGACGCGGTCGGCGCGCGCAGTGAGTGTAAAGGTGCCGGTGCCTAGCTGGATCGGTAGCTTCACGTAGTGCTCGGCGTAAAGCTTCTTAAGACTGACGCGGCGTGCCGGCTCGAATGTATCGGTCAACCAACGCGCGATGCGAAGAAACCGCGGCCACCAGAAGGCCTTCGCGTCGGGGAAGTCCTCCAGTTCAGCAAAATGTTTCGCGCCGAGCGCCTGCATCTGTGCAAACGCGTCGTCCGGCAGCTTGTCGGGAAATAGCTTGGCAAAATCGCCTATAGCGCCGTGGATGATAGTGCCACGGTCGGCGGCGCCGGGCGGTGTATCGATGTCTTCAAGCGGAAAAAGCCGCAGCACGTGTTTGGCGTAGATCGTATAGGGATCGCGCAGCCAATTTTCGATATCGGTCACGCTGAGCTGCTTCGGCCGCGCCGCAAGCGGCGGTGTTGGCGCAGGCATCTTTATCCGCTCGTGTTTTTCCGGCTCGTCCAGCATGCGTGCATAGGCAATATATTTTGCACCACGCTCGATTGCGGCCTTCCACAGCGTGTCGCCAGCGACGGCGGCGAGCCGCTGCACAAAACGCGAAGTGACCGTGGGTGCGCCTGCCACTTTAGCGGCACGACTGAGAATGACTTCGTTCGCTCCCAGCGCCTGCGCAAAGTCGTGTGCAGACAAGCCGATCCGCCGCTCCGGCAGGTCGAGGCCGAGTTGTTGGCGCATTGGCCGGCTGAGCCAGGGATCGGTAGCTGTTTCCGGCGGCCAGATGCCTTCCGCCAGGCCGCCGAGCACGACGAGATCGGCGTGCTGCAGCCGCGATTCCAGTGTGCCGAGAATGCGCACGCGCGCGTCGCCAGGCGTACGACGTACGGGATGCCCTGATAGTGCGGCATGAAACAACTCGGAATAGTCATCGCGCGCAATGACAAGTCCGCCGTGATCCGCAATGTCATCGAAAACGTCGATGAGATCTTCTTGTTCTCCGGCCAGCGCCTCAATGACCTTGCGGTGCTCTTGTGCGATCGCGGAAAGGGCATGCACCCCGGATTTCAGCGTTTCGAGCGGGGCGAGTGCCTGTTTCAGCTGCTCCAGCAGTCCCTGCGCGGAATCGAGCTCGGCTTTGGTCAGCGTCGTACGGTGATCCCTGGGATGCAGTTCGCCACGCGTAGCAAGGAATGTAGCGAGTGCATGTTTCAGCCCGGTTGTACCCGGTTTTGGCCGTGGGCCCCGCAAAACGGCGCGCTCGAGCGCGGCGACAGCCGCTGGATCGAACGTGCACAGTGGATGCTTAAGCATCGCCAGGAGTAGTATGGGCGGCAAACCGCCGAGAATCGCTTCCGCGACCAGCCGCGCGAATACCCCCGCGGGCGTATCCGCCAGCGAGATGCCGCGTGAATCATCCACGGATACATTCCAGCGCTCCAATGCGGCCGTCACGCGCGCACCGAGCGCAATATCTGGCGTTATCAACGCGGCGGATTTGTTCGGATCCTCCAGCGCTTCGCGCAGTACAACCGCAATGGCGAGCGCTTCTTCCTCGACGTTGACGGCTTCGATCACGGTGACATTTTTCATCGCCGTTTCGGCGTGCGGCGCAATCTCGACAAGCCGCGTACTCCAGCGATCGGTTTGATTGGCCGGACGCATTGCTTCCGACACCAGCAATTCGCGTCCGCGCGGGGCCGTTAGTGATTCGACTGCGGTACGGTCGATGCCGAAACGCCGGAGCAGGGCAGCCATCGCGAATTGCGGGTGACTGGGCGTGGCGTCCTTCTCGCCGAGTGCACGCCAGGCATCATCGTCGAGTTCCTTATCGAGCCCCGGGAGCACAACGGCGCCATTCGGAAGTTTGGCAATCGTATCGAGCAATTCGGCAGTCGCCGGGATAGAACCGGTCGAACCGGCGGCGATCACCGGTTCGCCGGATCGCTTCAGACGTTCGGCTTCGGCAGAAATCAGTTTGTTCTGCCGCACCGCTGGCTCGAGCAGGTTTTTTTCAGCGAGAAATTTCGGCCAGTTGTCGCGCGCAATTTTCAGGAAATCGAGCGATTTTTGCCAGAACACATCGAGATCTTCGGGCACGAGGCCGTCGAGTTTGTCCCATGACACCTGCCGCGTTGCCATGTCGTCCATTAAGTGTGCGAGATCGTCGGCGAGCTTGAACGCCGCCGCTGGACTGCTGGCAACAAGCGCAGCGCCTCCCTCGGTGCGCATGCCCTGTGATTTCGTCCAATTCAAAATCAAACCAGCAAGCGTAATCTTGCGGTGAAAGTCGCCGAGCGTTTCTGGTAGTTCGATATCGGCGGGTTCGGCGCGCGCGAATTGCGAAAAATTGATCTCGTCTTCATCGATACGGCCAAGTGGCACGATGTGCGGCAGGATCGCGGCGTTGCCGTCGAGCGAATCGAGAAACACATCGCGGGCCAGGTCGCAGGCGCGCCGGGTCGGCAAATAAAGCGTGGCGCGCGCCAATTCAAGCGGATCGTGGCCCGCGGGAAAGCCCGGCAGCAGTTTGCCGGCAATCAGCGCGTCGATCAGCGTCGGCAAAAATTTTGCCGAGGCGGGGATATTGAAGACTCTGGGCGCGGGAGCCGGCATGCGTGAATCATATACGCTTTACGCCGGACGTGACTCGCAATGCAATCGCCGCTCTAGCCTGCGCTCGTTTTGATCGCTGCTTCTGCCGCGGCGACCGCGGCGGGTGTGCCAACGTGCATCCACAGGCCCTCCAGGCGTAGGCCGTGCAATCGTCCCGCATGTGCTGCACGGTCGAACAGCACCATCAGCGAAAATTCGCCCGAGGGCGCGCCGGCAAAAAGGGCGGGTGATAGAATCCCGACGCCGGCGTAGACAAACGGCACAATTTCCTGTTCGGCGCGCCTGCGCAGGCGGCCGTCTGCCGCCATGGCGAAATCACCGCGCCCGGAATAGCCGATGCTGCCGGCGGTTGGGGCGAGCAGCAACAGTGCGTCCATGTCCGCAGGATCAAAATCAGTGCCGAGCCGCCCCAGATTGGGCTTCACGCCGTCGATCCAGATCGTGTCTGAGTTGACGAGAAAAAACGGCGTATTGCCTAGTTCGGGCAGCGCCTTTTTGATGCCGCCGCCGGTTCCGAGCAGCAAGCCGCGCTCGTCGGAGATAACGATCTTTGGACGCTTGCGGGCCTCCAGGTGCTGGCTCAGCTGCTCAGCCATATAGTGCGTGTTGACCACCGCGCGTTCGACGCCAGCGTCCCCGAGTTTATCCAAGACGCGGTCAATCAGCGGCTGGCCTGCTATTTTTACCAATGGTTTTGGCACTTTGTCGGTGAGAGGCCGCATACGTGTGCCCAGTCCGGCGGCCAACACCATTGCGTAACGCGGGGCGGGTTTCGTGGGTGAAGCGGCCATGCGTCAAACTTTCAACGGTGGCACGTTCGTCCGGTACCAGGCCGCGAGCGGCGTCAATGCCGGATGCGCCAGCGAACGCTGCAGGTAGGCCCATACGCGCGGCATGTGACGCAAATACTGTGGTTTGTGGTCGCGCCGTTCCAGCCGGGCGAAAATACCGAGGATTTTGGATGCCCGTTGTGTCGCGAGTGTCGCATAAGCGCGAGCAAAAGCAGGTGCGTCGAAGGCTGCGTTGGCGGAAAGGCGCGCGCGCGTGTAGCGTGAAATCAGCGCGATTTCCATCATCTCCGGTATATCCACCCGGGCGTCTTGCAGGAGCGAAGCCACGTCATAGGCGGGCGAGCCCATCACCGCATCCTGGAAATCAAGCAGGGCGATATGACCGGTACCTTCGCGCTCCGGCAGCCATAAAAGATTGGGTGAATGGAAATCGCGTAATACCCAAGTCTGTACACCCTCCACCATCGGCAACAACGCGTCGTGCCATAGTGTGCAGTAAGAATCACGCTTTGCGTCAGTGATTCTGGCTCCGAGCTTGGGTAGATACCAATCGAGCAGCAACTCTACCTCAATCAGCAGCGCTTCCATGTCGTATTGCGGTATCCGGTAGTCGGCGCCCGCCTCGATTGGCACCACGCTCGGAAGTTCCTCGCAATGTAATTCGGCGAGCAGATCGGTTGCCACCTCATATCGAGCTTGGATCGGGGTCTGTGGATCGCCGCCGACGATCAATTCGTCGCCGAGGTCTTCGATCACCAACAGCCCGGCTTCGCGATCTGCGGCAAAGAGTGCGGGCGCAGAAAATCCATGCTCGCGCAGAGCCTGTGTCATGGCGATAAACGGAGTCACGCTTTCTGCCAGGTGAGCGATTGCGCTGTAAGGCTTGCCATTGCGGACCGGAGGGCCATCTGGGCGTTTGGGGGAGTTCATCAAGACATAAGTCGCGCCATCACGTGTCAGCCGTTCGTAACTGCGAGTCGAGGCGTCGCCTTGGATGCGCCGACGTTCGGCTCGGCCGAAGTCGGAATGATCGAGGAAGCGGCGGATCGTGAGGATGCGTTCAGCCCGTGAGGAAAAGCTTCCGTAGCCCGTGATACGCACGTTACGGGCATTTGGTCCGTGCTGTGGTGCCAGGGTAAAGGTAATATCGAGGCGGTCAGCTGGCAGAAAATTGGCTGCGCGGTCTGGCCATTCCAAGAGTGTGACTGCGTCGGGCGCTCCGTCCAAGTTGAGTTCGGTCAATTCCGCTGGCTCCGACAGCCGATAGAGGTCGGCGTGAACAAGCGCGATACCAGGCAATTCATAGGTCTGTGTGAGCGTAAATGTTGGACTCGGGACCTCGATGCTTTCATCGCTGGCTAGATAGCGGATTAGGGCGCGGGCGAAGGTTGTTTTACCAGCACCGAGATCACCCGACAGCGTGATCATATCGCCGGGTGCAATCAGCGCGGCAATGTCCGTCACCAGCCGGTATGTGGCTGCTTCATCGGCGAGCGCCGCGGTGAAGCTATAGCCGCAGGAGCTGTTGGGGGACATCGAATCATCCGTTTCAAAGCCGCTATCTTATAAACGGGCGGCGCAGCTCCACGCTAGAATCGCGTTCAAAGATAAGGCTACCTACTTTTTTGCAAGGTCCGCGTGCTCCGCGATTTCTTTCCACATCGGTGCATCGCAAACTATATGAAGTCCGCCGTCGCTTTAAGCGCGCGTCAGCGCAGCGGCGCGGGTTATGGACGCTGCTTGCTGCGGTCGCGCAGGAATCGGAGGCCCGACGCGGTAACGATAACCTGCGTCGCGTGGCCTGGTGCAGCTGCCCGCTTCACCAGCCCGCGGTCGACCGCATCCTCCCATACGGTAAGGCGCGGACAGGAGGTGCGCCATGCATCGATGACTTCCGCATATGATCGCGGCTTTTTGGCAACCCATTCGACCAGATCAAATACCAAAGGATCGGGTGCGATGCCCATTGCTGATGTGTGGCGCGATTTCGATTGGGTGTCAGCCATGTAACGGTACCCTGTCGGCAGAATGACTTAGATGCCTGTAAAGAAGAACGGAGGCAATACCGCCAATACCGAGTGCCGCGCTTCAGGCGGCCGTCTGTTTTTCTACCTGCTCCACCGGAAAAACGCAGGTAACGGTGGTCCCTTTTTCACGCGCGGAGTTGATCGTCACCGTCCCACCGTGCAGTTCAACGAACGAACGCACAAGCGAAAGGCCGAGCCCGGGGCCGCGGTGCTGTGAGCCCTGGGAGTTCGTCTCGAACCATTCGAAGACCTTGTCTTTTGCTTCCGGTGGAATCCCCGGTCCCTGGTCGGTAACGCTGAAAGTCACAGCGTTCGGATGCCGTTCGGCTATCAGCGTGACGGTTTCACCGGCGGGCGAAAAGCCGACCGCGTTGGAGAGCAGGTTAAATAAAATCTGCCGGAGTCGCCGCTCATCGGCAGTGAAGCTGCCGATGTTGGACGGAGAGCGAAGGTCGAGTGTGATGTGGTTGTTAACCAGGCGATCCTGAACACCTTCTGCGGCAGCCTCCATGCTGGCGCGGATGTCGACTTCGCCCAGATTGAGCGCCATGGCGCCGGCATCGATGGTGGCGAGATCCAGAATGTTGTTGATCAGTGCCAGCAGCGCATTCGTCGAGGCCGTAATGTAGCCGAGATATTCGCACTGTTTTTGCGTAAGCGGACCGAAGATCGGGTCACCGAGTAAATTTGCAAAGCCGATGATGTTTGTGAGCGGCGAACGCAATTCATACGACACGTGGTGAACGAAATCGATTTTGATGGAATCGGCAGCCACCAGCGCCTCGTTGCGCTCGCGTAACGCGCGTTCGACATTGACTGTGTCGGTCATGTCTTGGAACGTGACCAGTGTAGCGCCGTCGGGCAGCGGCATGGTGGCAACGCTGATCACAGCACCATCGCGCCGCTCGATACGTGCGGCAAGTGGCTCCCGATTGTCGATTGCGGTAACTGCGGCGCGCAAGTTTTGCCAAACCATGTTGTCGTCGTGTAGCGCTTGGCACCAAGCGGTAACCGCTTCGACGTGCGGATGTTGATCGAGTGCTTCTGGAGACAGCTTCCACATGCGCTGGAATGCTGGATTGTGCAGCCTTACGCGGCCCTCGCTGCCAAACACGGCTACCGCTTCGGCCAGATGGTCGAGCGTCTCGCTCTGCACCTTGATAAGCGCATCGTAGCGGCGGTACATGTCCAGCCGCTCGGTAACATCATCGTAGAGGTAGGTGACGCCACCCTCCGGGTTGGGAGTGGTGACAACGCGTAACGCGCGTCCATCGGGCAAATGCCACATGTGCTCTTTTGGCTCGATCGCGCGATAGGCTTCGTACAGATCCTGCTTCCATTGGCGGAAATCCTGTTCCTCGGGCAGCTTGCGCTTGCTGCGCAGCGTATCAAGCACGGCGGCATCCGTTGGCGTCTGGTCAAGGAAGCCGGCGTTGAGCTCGAACAGCGAGCGGAATGCCGCATTATAGAAAGTCAGTTTTCGGTCGACATTAAAGACTGCGACGCCCGTCGCCAGTTGGTCGAGCACGCGACGGTGCGCCTCAACCACGCGCCCGAGCTCGGCGCGCATGCCTTCAACCTCTGTGCGATCGATTGCTATGCCTGAGCTGCCGGCACCGCTCGGTGCATCGATGATCTCAAAGATGCGCCGTACGCCGGCCGTGATGGCCGGCAGCCGACCGACGAATGTCTCGCCAGCGGCGCGGGCACGCGCAACATCTTCGCGCGCGGATCGGTCGAGCAGTTCAAGCTTACGCCCCACCGTATCAGCCGGATTCTCGGCTTCGACCGCGCGAGCATAAGCCGAGTTCACGAAGATGAGCTGCCCGGCACCGTCGCGCGCCCAGACCGGCGCGGGCAATGAGTTCGAAAAGGGCTTTCATCGTCTCGACGTCGCTCAGGAGCCGATCGTGTCGGGCAGCGAGGTCCAGCAGTTCCTGCTCGATACCACCGATGTCTCGCAGGCGCAGTACTGCGCGACCGCTGATGGCGCGCCCCTCGGCCTCTACCGGACGTCCGGTGCGAGTGGTTAGTGTCATCACAAAGCCACGACCGTCCCGGCGAAGGATGTCCACCGCCTGTTCCATGCGGTGCGCCGCTGCGGGCTCCAGCCATGTGCCGAATGCGAGCACTCTTTCGGCAATGCCGCCGGGCGCGACTATGTTGATTTCGCCAAGGATTTCCGGCTGCTCGGCCGCCGCCGCCCAAGTCACCAACACCTGCGGCTCCGATAGCAGCAGCGCCTTGAGCAGATCGACTTCGGCCTGCAACGCATTCCTCTCGTCGCGGGATTCAGATTTCGAACCGATCTGCAGCTCTCCGTCCGCGAAACAGCAGGACGGTTGCAAACATTGCAAACCCGAGCAGCGCGAGGATGAGCGTGAGCACGGTTATTTCTTGCGCACGAAGCGCTGATACTGAGCGGCGCACGGCATCGATCGCGGTCGTGCCAAAACGCACTTCGGCTTGAACCGACGTGCCGAGCACGAGGGAAAGATTTACGGTCGCGAAGGTGGCGAGGAATCCCCGCCGCCACGGACGAGAACGCAGCCACTCGTTCGCCGTCCGGATTTTCTCCGGCATTCAGGCTTGCCCCAAGGGATGCGGGGATGCGTCCGCCACGCTGCTCCCGCGAATCGCTGGACTTTACCCCCAAGGGGAATCGTGCCGAAAGAGTCCAGACCGTGAACAGGCCATGCTTGAGCCGTGGTTTTCGGCTCGTGGACTATTTCAGCGTTTCGGCACGCTTGACCATATCATCCACATTGATGCGGCCGAGAGCGACGGACAATGTGCGCTCCGTTTCGGCAAGCGCTGGCCGCACGACATCATTTACGAGGGCTGAGGCGGGCAGGTGCACCTCTTCGACATCGTCGGCGGTATTCGCGGCGCGGAGGATATCGTCGGCTGAAATGCGGTTGCGTTCGCGCGCGAGCTCGTAGCCGCCGTGCGGCCCACGGATACCTTTGAGGATACCGTCCCGCACCAGGGCTTGTAGAACCGGCTCGAGGTGTCGTGGTGGCAGCCGATGGCGTGCAGCCAATGTCTTCGCCGACACCGGGCGAGCGCAGCCATTGATTGCGACGTCGATTACAGCGGCAATAGCAAGAACGCCCTTGCGCGACACCAGCGGCATATTCGGGGACCAGTCACGATAGCAACTAATGGGTGGAAATAGGCTACGGTCGGGCACCCGTCTAGCCACAAACCAATATTTGCCGCTCAACTTCCGGTAGAACCGAACCCGCCGCTTCCACGCGATGTTTTTTCGAGAGATGCGACCTCAAATATGTGTCCTCGCACAACCGGCGCGATTACCAATTGAGCGACACGCATGCCGCGGATGATCGTCACCGGTTCGCCACCGAAGTTCACAAGCAGCACCTGGATTTCGCCGCGGTAGTCGGCATCAATGGTGCCTGGGGCGTTGAGTACGGTCAGTCCGTGTCGGGTGGCGAGGCCAGAACGAGGGCGCACTTGGGCTTCGTAGCCTTGGGCAAAGGCGATCGCGATACCAGTGGGAACGAGCGCGCGGGCGCCAGGCGTGATCACGAGCGGCGTGGTCTCGGGCACCGCGGCGAGCAAATCAAGGCCGGAAGCCTGGGCGCTTTGGTACGACGGCAGCGGCAATCCCTCGCCGTGCGGTAGCCGCTGGACCTGGACTTCAACAAGGCCCTCTCCCGCGGCCCTCATTAATTGGAGATTTGTTGACATAACGCGAGGGCTCTTCGGCGGCTGCGAGGAGGGTAGCCTAGCTGTGGCGAGCGAAATCTAGAACCGCAAGGAGCAAATCATCTGTGTGTAATTCTGTGTTGGCCAGGTCTATTTTGCGATCGCTTCTGCGATACGCGCGACCAACATGGCAGCCACTTCATCTTTTCCTTGCGAGGGCCACGCTTCGACACCTGTCCTGCTTACGAGGGTGATGGTATTGCGGTCGCCGCCCATCACCCCCGATTGAGGCGAAACATCATTCGCCAAAATCCAGTCGCAGCCCTTGCTGGCAAGCTTTACTTTGGCATTGGCCGCAACATTTTCAGTTTCCGCCGCGAAGCCAATAACCAGATCAGGCCGCTGGGTTTTTCGTTTGGCAACCGTGGCTAGAATATCGGGATTTTCGACGAGCGGAAGTTCCGGCGTCGCTTTGCCCGGCTGCTTCTTGATTTTCTGGTTGCCGGCATTTGCGACGCGCCAATCTGCGACGGCGGCGGCAAAGATCGCAACGTCCGCAGGAAGCGCCCGCTCGACTGCTTGCAGCATTTCGCGTGCGGTTTCGACTTTGATCAATTTGACCCCGAGTGGATCGGTCACATCCACTGGCCCGCTCACCAGCGTGACATCGGCGCCGGCAGCAGCTGCTGCGGCAGCGATGGCATGGCCCTGCTTGCCGGACGAGCGATTAGCAATATACCGCACGGGATCGATCGGCTCGTGGGTCGGACCGGACGTTATGAGCACGCGCTTACCCTTCAACGATTGGATGGATTCCGCCGCCAGTAATTTCTCGGCCGCGCTTGCGATCTCCAGCGGTTCGGCCATACGGCCGAGGCCACGCTCGTGCGCCTCTGCCATTTCGCCTTCATTGGGTCCGACGAGCGTGACACCATCGGCGACGAGCTGCCCAAGATTCCGTTGTGTCGCTTTATTCGCCCACATGCGCGAGTTCATCGCCGGTGCCAAAAGAATTTTAGTCGTGGTGGCCAACAATACAGCGGTCGCGAGATCATCTGCGTGACCACCAGCCAACTTTGCCATCAGGTCTGCGGTTGCCGGCGCGACAACGATTAAATCGGAATCGCGCGCGAGCCGAATATGGCCAACGTCGAATTCGCTCGACGGGTCGAACAGGTCGGTGAATACGCGCTCACCGACGAGCGCGCTTGCCGACAGCGGCGTTACGAAGTGCTCGGCGGCTTTCGTCAAAATACAGCGCACGGCAATGCCGCGCTCTTTGAGCCGGCGGATAAGATCAAGCGATTTATAAGCAGCGATGCCGCCGCCGATGACGAGCAGCACTCGCTTTGTACCTGCCGGTGCGGCTGCGGCGCGTGGCGGTCTTGCCACCGATCTTGCTGAAGGCGCGGTCGAACTCAACGCCCTCTATTTCCTCAGTGGCCTCGCGCAAAATGGTGCGCACCTCATCTTCGACCGAGCGTCCGCTCTTAGCTGCGCGCACGCGCAGCAGCTTTTTCAACCTGTCGTCAAGCTGGCGGACAGTGAGGGATGCCATGAAAACCCTTTATGTTAAAATGGCTTAGCATAAGTATGATCTCATTGCAATCAATGCAATCATAGGCGTCCGAAAACATCCTGCTTGATCGATTCAGGTTTCTCCTATATTTAACCGTTTAGTTATTTAACTAAATGGTTTAATTAAAATGACAACAGACCGTCTCAGTTCAACCTTCGCGGCGCTCGCCGATCCGACCCGGCGCGCCATTCTGGCGCGGCTCGCGCTCGGCGAAACCTCGGTGCTCAAACTCGCCGAGCCGTTCGAAATGAGCCTGCCGGCCGTCTCCAAGCACCTCAAGGTGCTCGAGCGCGCGGGTCTGATTACGCGCAGCCGGGATGCACAGATGCGGCCGTGCAAAATCGATGCGCGGGCGCTCAAGGAAGCCGACGGCTGGCTGGAGGAATATCGCCGGCTTTGGGAAGAGCGGTTTGATCGAACTCGACGACTATCTGCGCGTTCTGCAAGCCAAGGGGAAAAAGCGTGGCCGAAAAAAATAACATCGATCTCAATTCGGATCCACGCGCAATCGTTGGCACGCGCGAGTTTGACGCGCCACGTGAGTTGGTGTTTTCGGTATGGACCGACCCTAAGCATCTCGCACAATGGTGGGGGCCAATCGGCTTTACCACGACCACGCATTCATTCGACTTCCAACCGGGCGGCGTCTGGCGCTTCGTCATGCACGGACCAGAGGGTCGCGACTATCAGAACCACGTCACTTTCGACGAAATCATTCCACCCGAACGTATCAGCTATCACCACGGTGGCGGTGATGACGTGGAGCCGGTGCAATTCAAGACCACGGTGGTATTCGAGGATCTCGGCGGCAAAACCCGCATCACATGGCGCGGTGTGTTCCCGAATGCGGAGGAACGCACACGCGTGATCAAGGAATACAGTGCCGACAAAGGCCTCATGCAGACCATGGCGCGCATGGCCGACTATATTGCGGCAATGGTTCCCGGGCGGAGCGTATAGATGGCCCGCTCGCCAATGGATCGTTCAAGCCAACGCCCGCAACGCCGTGCGCAACTCGTCCGGGCTCCCGCGCGGAATCAGCCGCTCGATTTCAACGTGGGTTTGCTTCCACACCGGAAATGCCCTGGCGAGCAACGTGCGGCCGGACGTGGTGATGGTCAGGCGCCGGCTGCGTTTATCGTCCTTGCCGATCGAAACCTTTACCAGGCCGCGGCGTTCGAGTGGTTTGAGGTTGGCGGTCAGCGTGGTGCGATCCATCGCGAGCAATGCTGCGACACTGCCGATGCTGGGCGACTCCGGTCGGTTCAGCGACATCAATAGCGAGAACTGCCCATGCGTGAGATCGAAGGGGCGAAACACCTCGTCAAAGCGCCGGGCCAGGGCGCGCGCCGCCCGTTGCACGTGCAGGCAAAGGCATGCGTCGCGCACCTGATGCGTCGCGGAGAGCGGCAGTTCCTGCGGCAATTTTTCTCGGGTTGACATGAAGGATAATATGTTGATATCAACCTATTTGTCAATCAACTCTGTGGAGGAAAGACCATGCAAGTTCAATCCTATCTGTTCTTCGACGGCCGCTGCGAAGAGGCGATCGAGTTCTACAAAAAGACCATCGGCGCCGAGGTGGGCATGCTGATGCGTTGGAAGGACAGTCCCGAAAAGTCGATGTGCACGCCCGGAAACGAAGACAAGGTGATGCACGCCTCGCTCAATATCGGAGAGAGCAGGGTTATGGCCTCCGACGGAAGAAATACAGGAAATCCTGAGTTCAAGGGCTTTGCGTTATCGCTCAACGCCAAGAATGAGGCCGACGCCGACCGCCTCTTCAATGGGCTATCTGCCGGTGGGAAGGTCATGATGCCGCTGGGCAAAACGTTCTTCTCGCCGCGCTTCGGAATGACCACCGACAAATTCGGTGTGAACTGGATGATCATCGTCGAGCCGTGAGCGCTTCCAGCTCGGCAAAAACAGAAAAGTTGTCATAGGCAAGTCATGACACTCAAGCTCTACTATCATCCACTTTCGTCGTTCTGCCACAAAGCGCTCATTGCCTTGTATGAAGGCGGCACGCCGTTTGAACCGGTCTTCGTCGATCTGTCGGACAAAACGTCCAGTGCAACGCTGCGGTCGCTTTGGCCGATGGCAAAATTCCCCGTTCTGCGCGACGAGGCACGCCTTCGGACCATCGCCGAAGCAACCGTGATCATCGAATATCTGGATGCGTTTCGTGCCGGCCGCACCCGATTTATTCCGGCCGACGCGGATCTCGCCTGGCAAACGCGAATGTGGGATCGTTTCTACGATCTCTACATCCATGTGCCGTTGCAAAAAATCGTCGGCGACCGGTTGCGTCCTGCCGGTGCCGCTGACGCTTTCGGGGTGGACCAGGCGAAGGCGACGCTTCAGCAGGCCTATGGAATGATCGAACGGGAAATGGACGGGAAGACCTGGGCGGTCGGTGACGCTTTCAGCCTGGTCGACTGCGCGGCCTCACCCGCACTTTTCTATGCCAATACGGCCATGCCCTTCGACAGGGCGATGCGGAATTTAGGAGGCTATTTCGACCGTCTGATGTTGCGGCCATCCTACGTACGTGTTCTGACGGAAGCGCAGCCGTATTTCAAAATGTTTCCGATGGATGTGAAGCCTGTAATCCCGGGGAGTAGCAGTCATGGCGGATAAGCCCGACGAATTGAAAGACTTCGTACTAACGCGCGTGTTCGACGCGCCGCGTGGCCTGGTGTGGAAGTGCTTCACAGACCCGGAACGCATGAAGCATTGGTGGGGCCCGAAGGGCTTCAAGGTGATCGCATCGAAAATGGATCTGCGCGTCGGCGGCACCTATCACTACGGTATGGAAGCGCCCGACGGCAAAGCGATGTGGGGAAAGTTTACTTATCGCGAAGTCGTTTCACAGGAGCGCCTGATTTTTATCAATTCGTTTTCGGATGAAAAGGGCGGCGTTACGCGCCATCCGATGGCGCCGACCTGGCCGCTCGAATTGCTGTCGACTTTCACCTTCGAAGATGCAGGCGTGGGCAAGACCAAGTTTACGATCAGATGGCGAACCCACAACGCGACTGCAGAAGAACAAAATACATTCGATGCTGGACAGGAAAGCATGCGCATGGGTTGGGGCGGCACGATGGAACAACTCGAGACTTATCTGGCTACGGCGAATTAGTGGGAAAGGAAAAAATATGTCGTTAGCAAAACCAAAAGTCACACCCTGCTTATGGTTCGACACGCAGGCTGAAGAGGCCGCAAATTTTTATTGCTCGATCTTTAAGGATTCAAAAATCGGCAAAATCGGTCGCTACACAAAAGCCGGGCAGGAGGTCCATCACAAGCCGCCGGGCTCAGTGATGGTCGTTGAATTCGAAATTGAGGGGCAAACGTTTACTGCATTGAATGGCGGTCCGAACTTCAAATTCAACGAAGCGGTGTCGTTGCAAGTGCGCTGCGAAACGCAAGTGGAGGTCGATCATTTCTGGGATAAGCTCACTCAAGGTGGCCAAGAGGGACCCTGCGGCTGGCTAAAAGATAAATACGGATTGTCCTGGCAAGTCGTGCCGGCAGCGATACCGAAAATGATGACGGATCCGGATTCCGCAAAATCCGAACGGGTGATGAATGCGTTCCTGAAAATGAAAAAGCTCGATATCGCGGCAATCGAGCGCGCCTATGAAGGGAGGTCACAATGAGCGCTGCGGTGAAAACAGCCACCTACGGCGAAGGAACTGTCACTTTGACCCGTGTATTCGACGCACCGCGCGCGCTGGTATGGAAGGCCTGGACCGATTCAAAAATGATGGCACGGTGGTTTGGTCCGCGTGGCTTTACAAACCCGGTTTGCGAGCTTGACGTGCGGGTGGGCGGCAGCCTGCGCATAGTCATGCGCGGACCAGACGGCAACGATTATCCGATGAAAGGCGTATTCCGCGAAGTCATTGCGCCCGAGCGACTCGTGTTTACCAACATTGCGGTCGACAAAGACGGCAAGCACCTGCTTGAGGGAGAAACCACCGTTACTTTCGCCGAGAGCAATAACAAAACTACGCTTACCCTTCGGACTCACGCCGTTGGGCTCGTTCCAATCGCTCCACAAATGCTGGCAGGTATGGAGGCAGGTTGGACGCAGAGTATCGACAAGTTGGAAGAGTTGATGAATCGCGACAGTTAACCGACTTCACACAAGCATCCACGCAATCGCGGCCAGCAGCGCGGCAATCACCCACAATGCTGCCGCAGTCCAGCGGTTTCGGCGTGCTTCCGCGGCACCGATTTCTGCGACGGTTTCAGGCGAGAGCACCAAACCGTTGCGGGTGATGTCGTCGAACTGATCAAGCAGTGTCCCCGTGCGGGTGAGCAATCCCGGCACCTGGCCGAGAAAACGGCCAATTTCGCCCGCACCTTCGACGGCATCTTCTAACCGTCCGGCCGGCCCGAGATTCCGAGCGATCCATTCGCGCACCACCGGATCCGCCGTGCTCCACATGTCGAGCTTGGGGTCGAGGGAACGGCCGACGCCTTCGACTACAACCATTGTCTTTTGCAGGAGCAACAGTTCGGGCCTGGTCCGCATATCGAATAACCCGGTGACCTCGAACAGAAGCATCAAGAGCTTGGCCATCGAGATGTCTTCGGCAGTGCGATTGTGTATGGGTTCACCGATGGCGCGGATCGCCTGCGCGAAGCTCTCGACCGAATGGTGTCGTGGTACATAACCGGCGTCGAAATGCACTTGCGCCGTTCGCTGATAATCGCGGGTGATGAAGCCGAATAGAATTTCAGCAAGGAAACGCCGCTCCTTCGCTCCCAGCCGGCCCATGATGCCGAAATCCACGGCGGCCAGCCGGCCCTCCTTATCAACGAAGAGATTTCCAGGATGCATATCGGCGTGGAAAAATCCGTCGCGCAGGGCGTGCCGCAGGAAACTTTGGATGACCTTCTGGCCGAGCGGCGGCAGATCGAGACCGCGGGCAGCCAGTGCGGCGTGGTCATTAAGCGGCGTGCCGTCGATCCATTCCAGCGTGAGCACTTCGCGCGCGGTACGATCCCAGTCCACCGCTGGTACGCGGAAGTCGGCGTCCTTTTGCGTGTTTTCGGCCATCTCCGAGAGAGCGGCGGCCTCCAGACGGAAATCCATTTCCATCGCCACCGAACGGGCGAGCGTGGACACCACTTCGATGAAGCGCAACCGTCGGGCTTCTGCAGAAAAGGCTTCTGCTTTACGCGCCGCAAAGAAGAAGGCATCGAGATCGGATTTGAAACGACGCTCGACGCCGGGGCGAAGAATTTTTACCGCCACCGGTTTGCGTGTGCCGTTTATTTCGACCTCGGCGCGGTGAACTTGTGCGATCGACGCAGCGGCGACCGCTGGCCCGAAACTCGCATAGATCGCAGCGAGCGGCTTGTCGAAGGCTGACGCAACCGCTGCTTCCGCCTCGCTTTGCGGGAACGGTGCCATCTTGTCCTGCAGGCTTTCGAGATCGCGGGCGATACTTTTGCCGACAACGTCCGGCCTTGTGGCAAGGAATTGCCCGAGCTTTACGTAAGTGGGTCCAAGCTTGGTCAACGCTGCGGCCAGCCGACTAGAGCCATCCTTGGCGTTCGGACGTTCAAACAAACGCGCTACGGCGATTGCAGTCTTGGCCGGCAAGGGCAAAGGCCGAGTATCGACCAACGCCAATACGCCCTCGCGCGCAAAAACGAAGCCAGCGCGGGTTAGGCGAAACAGATGAGATACTGCAGAGATCACAATCGCCAGCCCGAATGCAGCGCGACCACGCCGCCGGTCATTTGAGTAAACGACACACGGCGGAAACCAGCGGTCTCAATCATCGCCGCGAAGGGCTTCGGTTTGGGAAACTTTCGGATTGACTCGATCAAGTATTGATAAGCCTCGCGGTCGCCAGTCACCATCTCTCCAATGCGCGGAATGACCTGAAAGGAATAAAGCTCGTACAGCGCTTCAAGCCCAGGAAGGTCTACGCTGGAAAACTCCAGGCACAGAAAACGGCCGCCAATCTTCAGCACGCGGTATGCTTCCGCGAGCGCTTGCTGAATGCGTGGCACGTTTCGAATTCCGAAGGCGATGGTAACGCAGTCGAAACTGCGATTGCGATAGTCGAGCTTCTCGGCATTGCCCTGCTCGAACGTTACGCTTTGATCTAACCCACGTTCGGCAGCACGCTCACGGCCAACGTCAAGCATGCCATTATTGATGTCGCAGACCGTAACGCGGGTACCGGGGCCACCTGCCTGGGCAATGCGAAAGGCAACATCGCCGGTACCTCCGGCAAGATCGAGCACCGCGAATTCGTGCGCGCCCTTCGGCGGGTTAACCGCCGTAACCAGCGCGTCTTTCCAGGCCCGATGCAGCCCGCCCGACATCAAATCATTCATCAGGTCGTAGCGGCGGGCGACCGAACGAAAAACGTCGTTCACGCGCCCTTGCTTGTCCTCGAGCGGTACGCTCTCGTAGCCGAAATGGGTCTGTTCACCGCCGCGGGCCATGGCCAATAGTCCTTTTCGGGCAGGACCATAGCGCGGGTGGCCCGAGGGCGCTATGTGTCAGCGCGGGAGCGGTTAATCATGCCCGAATTGCCTGAAGTTGAAACCGTTCGGCGCGGCCTGGCGCCAGCCATGGAAGGCAAACGCTTTGCGGAGGTCGAAGTCCGGCGCGGTGATCTACGCTGGCCGCTGCCCAAGGACTTTGCGGCGCGGCTTCGCGGCAAAACCGTGGAGGGGCTTGGCCGCCGGGCGAAATATTTGCTGGCGGATCTCTCCTCCGGCGACGTGTTGCTGATGCATCTCGGTATGTCGGGTTCGTTCCGCGTCGGCAAGGATACAAAGCCGGGCAAGTACTACCACGAGCGCTCGAAGAGCACGTCGCACGACCATATCGTCTTTCATATGTCAAATGGTGCGACCGTGACGTTTAATGATCCGCGCCGCTTCGGTTCGATGAAACTGGTGCCGCGCGCAAAACTCGAGCAAGAGCCGCTGCTGCGCGCGCTCGGCCCGGAACCCTTGGGAAATGTATTCGATGCCGCGATGCTGGCAAAAGCTTGCGCCGGCAAAAAGACCTCGCTCAAAGCTGCACTAAGCGACCAGCGTGTCGTCGCTGGTCTGGGAAATATCTACGTTTGCGAGGCGCTGTTCCGCGCACGGTTATCGCCCAAACGAATTGCTTTGACCATTGCAGATCGGCACGGAAAACCAAACGAACGCGCCGAAAGGCTTGTCGAGGCCATCAAGGCGGTGCTTATGGATGCGATCGACGCCGGAGGGTCGTCGCTACGCGATCATCGCCGCGCCGACGGCTCGCTTGGCGATTTCCAACACAATTTCCGCGTTTATGATCGCGAGGGCGAACCGTGTCCGAATTGCAGGGGTAAGATCAAACGGATCGTGCAGGTTGGCCGCTCGACCTTCTATTGCCCATCGTGCCAGAAGTAGGCCACGCTATGTCGCCTGAACGCCGGGGCCGATGACATGCACAAGCTTGGGCTGATCTCACTAACGCTTGCCGTCACGGTGGTCACCGCGTCGGCTGCGGATTATCCCGACCATCCAATACATTTCATCGTTCCCCAGGCGGCGGGAAGCGCTACTGACACCGTCGCGCGCGTTCTTGGCGCCGAACTGTCGAAGCAATTGGGCCAGCCGGTTATTGTCGACGACCGGCCTGGTGGCGCACTGACCATAGGCCTCGACCTGGTCGCAAAATCACCACCCGACGGCTACACGATCGGTATGGGACCGATTGGCGCGCTCGCCATTACCCGCCACATGGTCGCGAAGCTGCCCTACAATATCGAGCGCGATTTCCAGCCGATTGCATTGGTTGCACGCGGGCATTTGTTGCTGGCGGTCTCGCCGAAGCTGCCCATCTACTCCGTGAAAGAGCTGGTCGACTACGCCAGGAAAAACCCCGGCAAACTCACCAACGCCTCATCCAGTAACGGCTCACCAGGTCATGTCGGCGGGGAATTGTTCAAATATATGACGGGGACCGAAATCGTCCACGTGCCTTATCGCGGCGGCGCGCCGGCGATTACCGATCTGATCGCTGGGCATGTCGACGTTATGTTCGAGAGCCTGCAATCGATCGCGCCCTTCGCGCGCGACGGAAAGGTTCGCGCGCTCGGCGTCAGCGGTGCTACACGCTCGCCGGCTTTCCCGGAGCTGCCTACGATTGCTGAGGCCGGGGTGCCCGGCTATCTGGCGCCCACCTGGACGGGCGTGATCGCGCCTTCGGGCGTGCCAAGGCCGATCGTCGACAAACTCAACTCTGCGATCAACAGGGCGCTCACGTCAGAGTCGTTCAAGGAGAAATTTGCCAAGATCGGTGACGAGCCCGCCGGCGGAACACCGGAAGAATTTACGGCGGTCATTAAAGCCGATTCGGCCAAATGGGGTGAAGTGGTGCAGCGCTCCGGCGCGAGACTTGATTGAACGAAGGATCGGCCATGACGTACCAGAACATTATTCTCGAAACAAAAGGCCGCGTCGGCGTGATCCGGCTTAACCGTCCGCAAGCGCTCAATGCGCTCAATCGGGCCCTGATTGTCGAACTCACTCAGGCGATCGAGGCCTTTGATGCGGACGATAGGATCGGCTGCTTGTTGATTACGGGCAGTGACAAGGCTTTTGCCGCCGGAGCGGACATCAAGGAAATGGCGGACAAGACGTTCATCGAGGCATATCTCGGCGATTTCGTTTCCAACTGGAATGCTGCCGCGCGTGCGCGCAAACCGATTGTCGCGGCGGTGGCGGGCTTTGCGCTTGGCGGCGGCTGCGAGCTTGCGATGCAATGCGACATCGTGATTGCCGCCGATACCGCCAAATTCGGTCAGCCGGAGATCAAGCTTGGCGTTATCCCCGGCATCGGAGGCACGCAGCGTCTCGCGCATGCGGTCGGCAAAGCCAAGGCGATGGATATGATTCTGACCGGCCGAATGATGGACGCGGCGGAAGCTGAAAAATCCGGACTTGTCGCGCGGATCGTCCCGGTTGCGAATCTCATGGATGAGGCTTTCAAAGTCGCCGACACCATCGCCAATATGTCGCTGCCGTCGGTGCTGGCCGGAAAGGAATCGGTCAACCGCGCGTTCGAGAGTGGGCTTTCGGAAGGTATGGCTTTCGAGCGGCGTATTTTCCATTCGCTGTTTGCGACGGAAGATCAGAAGGAAGGCATGAAAGCCTTTATCGAGAAACGCCCGCCAAAATGGAAAAACAAATAATTATTGGCGTACGCAAATAATTCTCACCACGGCCGCCTCGGCATCGCCGCCTGCCGGCGTGGGCGCAACATTATGTGCGACAAGAAAATTGCGAATTGTTTCCGCAGGAACGAGACGCACCGGCGGCGCAGCCGGCTCGGTGCTGGCGAGCACGAAACTACGCATCTCCATCATGCCGAGAAACTGACCTTGTGGGTCAATTGCCGCCGCGCCGCAAAAACCTGCCATTGGCACGGGCTGGCGCAATTCGATCGCGTTGCCTTCGGTCAGCCGTGCCTTGATTTCGGTGAGCTTCTTGGCACCGTTCTGCTCTTTTGGGTCAGGAATCCCGACTAACGTCACATCACCCTTTTTGGCTGCGTCTGGGGCAAGCGCAAGCGGCGACAGCTTACGGACTCCGTAAATTCGCAACAGAGCCAGGTTATTATCCTTATCTTCGGCAACCGGGTCAGCGTTACCGAGACCGGCGGCAACGATCACCTGGCAACCGGTCACAAGTTTACGGTCGGTAACGATATGTCCACGCTCGCTCACGATTAACCCGTTGCCGTATTCGACCGAATTCGCCATGACCGCAAAAGGCGCGTTGCGTTCGGGGAACGGCGAGAACGCGCTCACCATTGCCGCCGTCACGGGCGCGACTATGGTTTCCATCATCTGATCAAACAATATGGTGAAGCCGCGGATTTCGCCGTCACGCGCATACGCGCGCACGGAGAATTTCTTAAGACCCTGCATGCCACTGATGTAAAAATTATCATCACGCAAATAACTGGCCTCAACTTTACGAACAGACGGATCCCTTTTCTGTTGTTCGAAAAACATTGCGAGCTTGAGATCGGAATCTTTGACGCGGAAAGTTTCGACTTGCACTTCGCCATGCGCCGATGACCAACGCGTCCCTCTCGCGGCGTCGCGAGCCTGCGACACCAGTTTAATCGGCAGGCCAATGCGCACGCCCGTCGATGGATCTGCCACGATTGTCCAGCCGAACTGGTCCTCGTGAGTTTTGGCAGCGGCGAGAAGATTGCTACGCTCGGCGGAAGACAAGATGCCGGTAATTTTCGACTTCACGCGCTTTTGGAAATTTTTGATCGCGGAAAGCAGCGGGTCGTCGCCACCAATCGAGCTGGTATAGTCGCCCGACCATGACAACGACGCCTGGATTTTCAGGCGCTCGCCCGCGGAAAGCTCGGAAAGCGGCGCCGGCTCGGCCTTTGCGAGTTCTGAATTTGGTGCATCAGCTTTTGCGGCGACGGTCGATGGTGCGGCAATCTTTGGCGCTGCCGCCGGCGACGCGGCCAGTTTGGCAACTACTGCCTTCGGTGCAGCATGAGCCGATTTTGATTTTACGGAGGTCTGCGCCGGTACCGGAATGACGCCAGGAGAATCCTGCGCCGGCGCCGGAGCGGCACCAAGCAGAAGCGCAAGTATCACCGTAGGCCCACCCCAACGCATTATGTTGACGCCTGTCCCAACTTATTTTGAGGGCACCTTAGCGGATAGAAACGGAGGCGCAAGGCAGCCTGGGGACTCGCGTAAGTGCAAAATACCGCTTCCAGTAACGTTTTGCTGCGCATGGGCTTTTCGAATTCCGTTTCCCAATTTTCGAGTTGATGCGCTAGGTTAACGATAATGCTCGATGCCAAAGAACTTGAACGCTACGCCCGTCACATCGTGTTGCGCGAAGTGGGCGGCCCCGGGCAAGCCAAACTCAAGGCTGCGCGTGTGTTGGTCGTCGGCGCGGGCGGCCTCGGCGCACCGGTGTTGCTCTATCTTGCCGCGGCCGGGATTGGCACACTTGGTGTTGTTGACGATGACACCGTGTCGCTGTCCAATCTTCAGCGGCAGGTGATCTTCGGTACCGACGACGTTGGCAACCGCAAGGTGGATGGCGCGGAAACGGCCGTCATACGGCTAAACCCGCACGTGGCGGTGGAAACGCATATGACGCGGCTGGCAGCCGCAAACGCGCTCGATCTGATTTCGAAATATGACATTGTCGCCGATGGGTCCGACAATTTCGCGACACGCTATCTCGTTTCCGACGCTTGCTATTTTGCTAAAAAGCCTTTGGTCACTGCCGCGGTTGGCACGTTCGATGGCTCGCTCACGTCAATTCGTGCGCACGAAGTCGGAGCTGATGGCACGCGCAATCCGACCTATCGTTGCCTGTTTCCCGAGCCGCCACCCGCGGGCACTGTGCCTGCTTGTGCCGAAGCAGGGATTCTCGGCGCGCTGCCGGGTGTCCTCGGTTCGCTAATGGCACTGGAGGTCATCCGCGAGATCGTCGGTTTTGGCGAAGGCCTGGTCGGCCGACTGTTGATGGTCGATGCACGCTCGATGCGGTTCGAGACGCTGAGTTATGCATTTGATCCGAACAATCCGCTGAGTGGCAGCAAACCGACGATCAGGGATTTGTCAGAGCATAGACGGTAGAACGCGGTCTGGCGGCCGATGGCCGTCCATGAAGGTCTTGATGTTGATGATGACCTTCTCGCCCATGTCGACGCGGCCTTCAACCGTGGCTGAGCCCATATGCGGCAGCAACACGACCTTGCCGGTACGCGCGAGCTTGACCAGTTTCGGATTGACCGCCGGCTCATGTTCGAACACGTCGAGGCCGGCACCAGCGATATCGCCGGACTCGATCAGGCGGGTGAGCGCGTTTTCGTCGATCACCTCGCCACGTGACGTGTTCACGATGTAGGCGTCCGCCCGCAACATCTTTAGTCGTCGGGCCGAGAGCAGGTGGTAGGTTCCGGGCGTATGCGGACAATTGACTGAAACGATGTCCATGCGCGCAAGCATCTGGTCGAGGCTCTCCCAATAGGTAGCATCGAGTTCTGCCTCGATCTTGGGCGCCACTTTGCGGCGGTTGTGATAGTGAATCTGGAGGCCGAAGGCACGGGCGCGCCGCGCGACCGCTTGGCCAATCCGGCCCATACCGATAATGCCGAGGCGTTTACCCCAGATGCGATGCCCGAGCATCCAGGTCGGAGACCACCCTGTCCAATCCTTGTCCGCCGTCAGGACGTGTGAACCCTCGACCAGCCGGCGCGGTACCGCCAGGATCAGCGCCATGGTCATATCAGCAGTATCCTCGGTGAGGACACCGGGAGTATTAGTGACGGTAATGCCGCGCTGAACCGCGGTCGCAACGTCAATGTTGTCGACACCGTTGCCGAAATTGGCGATGAGTTTGAGCTGTTCACCTGATTTGCTGAGGACTGACGCATCGATCCGGTCGGTGACGGTTGGCACCAAGACGTCGGCAGATTTCACCGCTTCGGCGAGCTGAGCTTGCGTCATTGGCTTGTCGTCGGGATTCAGCCGTGCGTCGAAAAGTTCCCGCATACGCAGCTCGATGGAATCGGGCAGTTTGCGCGTTACAATAACGACTGGCTTCTTGGCTTTTGACATCTGCTCTCAACCACGGCGATGACGGCATTACCGCCCAAAGGAGCGCCGATTTAGTCCTCATTAACCGCACTCGCCCACACTGCGATCTCGTCCGTCGGGCGATAATCCATTCTTTTTCCTACCAGATGGCCGTGACAACAGAAAGCTTCCGGACCGCGATCAGTCGCCTCGCGCTCGCAGCCAGCATTTTGGGAATGCAGGCAGGGACCGCATGGGGTGCCGGCGACGTCGGTACCGGCTCTGTGAGTGGCTTGCCGATCCCGCGCTTCGTCAGTCTTAAGTCGGATCGGGTCAATGCCCGATCCGGGCCGAACAAGGATCAGGAGGTCCGCTGGGTCTATACCCATGCAGGCATGCCGGTGGAGATCACCGCTGAGTTTGAGAACTGGCGCCGCATCCGCGATTGGGAGGGAGCAGAAGGCTGGGTCTATCACTCGCTGCTGTCGGGCAAGCGGACGGCCGTCGTCGTGCCAAAATCAAAGGACGAACTGGTGCCGCTTTACGAGAATGCGGACGCTGAATTGGGGGTGTCCGCGCGTTTGCAGTCTGGCGTGCTGGGGGCCCTCAAATCCTGCAATGGCACATGGTGCCAGTTCAGCGGCAAGGGCTTCGATGGCTATATCCGCCAGGAGCGATTGTGGGGCGCCTATCCAAACGAGAAGGTGGAGTAGACTTAAGCGGCGCCGGGCGATCCTGAGGAGAAATGAACCACACTCATAAACAAAATGGCCGGGACAGGCCCGGCCATCACAAACTCGCTAGAAAGCGTCCGGGATCAGGTTTTTCGCCGCAGACGGACTACAACGTCCACACGCGTGATTTCGAAGCCCTCCGGCGGAGACGGCGTCTTTCCGACAATCACCTCGGCGTCTGGGATATCGAGGACTTCGTCCTCGCCTTCGACGAAGAAATGATGATGGGCGGTTGCATTTGTGTCGAAGTAGGCTTTCGAGCCGTCAACGGCTACCTGTCGCAATAAGCCAACTTCAGTAAATTGATGCAGCGTGTTGTAAATGGTCGCCAGCGACACAGGCACCTTCGCGCGCGTGGCTTCCTCGTAAAGCATTTCGGCAGTGAGATGGCGATCGCCTTTACCAAAGAGAATCCAGCCCAGCGCCATGCGCTGTCGCGTTGGACGCAGGCCGACCTGACGCAACATGGCTTTTACGTCGTGCCATGGGCAACCTGTAAGCGCCGAGCGGTCAGAAGAGTGTCCGACATCGGCCTTCAACATCTTTGGTATGACCGTTGTACGCGTTGGCATCATTTCAATTACGCCTAAAAAGCCGGCTCCATACTAGCGCCAGCGAAAACCCGTTTCGTTTGAAACATATACGAAATTGACCCCTCCGATGCAACCGCTTGGCAATTGTGGCTGCAACCTGATTCTCGCAGGTTTTACCGCAAAAAACCTGTCGAACTCCCGTGGCCCCGCCATCTTTGCCCGCTAGCGTGGGTATGTTACCAACTCGGGCATGGGTATTCAGCCAAGCCCCCAACGTGGGGACGCAACATCTACGGACAGCCGGCGGCATAGCTTCGAATACGAAGATCTGCTCGCCTGCGGCCGCGGCGAACTTTTCGGCGCGGGCAACGCGCAACTGCCGCTGCCGCCGATGCTGATGTTCGACCGCATATCGGAAATCTCTGAGCAAGGCGGCGAGCACGGCAAAGGAATGATCCGAGCGGAACTCGAGGTAAAACCCGATCTCTGGTTTTTCCTTTGCCATTTCAAGGGCGACCCGGTGATGCCTGGATGCCTGGGGGTCGATGCGTTGTGGCAGCTGGTTGGTTTCTTTCTTGGTTGGCTGGGCGCACCAGGCAAAGGGAGAGCGCTCGGCTTGGGCGAGTTGAAGTTTTCGGGCCAAGTGTTGCCTACCGTGAAAAAGGTCATCTACGGCATCGACATCAAGCGGGTCATGCGCTCGAAACTGGTGCTGGGTATCGCCGACGGCTGGCTGTCGGCTGATGGTACCGTGATTTATCGCGCCAACGACCTCAAAGTGGGTCTGTTCAAGCAGGACGAGACATTGCAACCGAGTGGCGCTTGAGCCCGCCGGAGGGCCTTGCGGAATTGCTTCGGCCGGCCAATCTTTGGCTCAATCAACAGCAAACCACGACGTAAGGGTAATACGACTATGCGACGGGTCGTCGTCACCGGAATGGGCATCGTCTCATCCATAGGCAACAACACGCAGGAAGTGTTGGCCAGCTTGCGCGAGGCCAAGTCGGGCATCACCCATGCCGACGAGTTTGCCAAACGGGGGTTCCGCTGCCAGGTGCAAGGCATGCCAACCCTTGATCCAGCGGGATCGGTCGACCGCCGCGCTATGCGGTTTCTCGGGCAGGGCGCGGCCTGGAATCATGTCGCGATGGAACAGGCGATCCGCGATTCCGGTGTCGAGGAAAAAGATATTTCCAATCCTCGCACCGGCATTGTCATGGGATCGGGCGGTCCTTCGACGATCGCGATCGTGGAGGCGGCCGATATCACGCGCGAAAAAGGTTCACCCAAACGCGTCGGACCGTTTGCCGTGCCCAAAGCGATGTCGTCCACCGCTTCGGCGACGCTCGCTACCTGGTTCAAGATCAAGGGCGTGAACTATTCCATCTCCTCGGCATGCGCGACCTCCAATCACTGCATCGGCAACGGCACCGAACTTATCCAGTGGGGCAAGCAGGACATGGTTTTTGCCGGGGGTTCGGAAGAGCTGAGCTGGACCATGTCCAACTTGTTCGACGCCATGGGCGCGATGTCTTCAAAATACAATGATACGCCGCAGAAAGCCTCACGTGCCTACGACAAGGACCGTGACGGCTTTGTCATCGCCGGCGGTGCCGGCGTGCTGGTGCTGGAAGAACTCGAACATGCCAAAGCGCGCGGCGCTAAAATTTATGCCGAGGTTGCAGGCTATGGCGCCACCTCCGACGGCTACGACATGGTCGCGCCATCGGGTGAGGGTGCAGTACGGTGCATGAAAATGGCGATCGAAACCGTAAAGCCGCCGATCGACTATATTAATCCGCATGCCACTGCTACGCCGATCGGCGATCTCAAGGAAATTGAGGCGATCCGTGAAGTGTTCGGGGCAAAGTGCCCGCCGATTTCAGCAACCAAATCGCTCACCGGCCATTCTTTAGGCGCGGCTGGCGCGCAGGAAGCGATCTATGCGCTGTTGATGATGAACAACGGTTTCATCTGTGAAAGCGCCAATATCGTAAATCTCGATCCCGCCTTTTCCGATATGCCGATCCTGCGTGAACGCAAGGACAATGTAACGCTCGGCTGCGTGCTGTCGAACTCGTTCGGTTTCGGTGGCACCAATGCGTCGGTGATATTCAAGCGGCTGGATGCGTAGCGGAAAGAGGCGGCTGTCACCCTTCGAGCGTTGCTTTGCTCGCAAATCGGGCTGACGGGAAGAGGAAATATTATGCCGGGGCTGATGGACGGGAAACGCGGTCTGGTGATGGGAGTCGCCAACGACCACTCCATTGCTTGGGGTATCGCCAAGACACTGGCGCAACACGGCGCAAAGCTCGCCTTCACCTATCAGGGTGACGCGCTGGCCAAACGCGTGAAGCCGCTCGCGGAGGAGGCCGGCTCGTCTTTCGTGATGCCTTGCGATGTCGAGGACATCACCTCGGTCGATGCGGTGTTCGATGAAATCAAGGGACAATGGGGCACGATGGATTTCCTCGTGCACGCTGTCGCGTTCTCCGACAAAAACGAATTGAAGGGCCGCTACGCCGATTCCACGCGCGAAAATTTCATCCGCACGATGGTTATCTCTTGCTACGCCTTTACCGAAGCTGCCAAGCGCGCGGCGGCGCTGATGCCTAACGGGGGCGCCATGGTCACACTCACGTATAATGGTGGCCTGCGCGCGATGCCGAATTACAACGTGATGGGCGTGGCGAAATCGGCCCTGGAGGCCTCAGTGCGGTATCTCGCCGTCGATTTCGGGGCGCAAAAAATCCGCGTCAACGCAATCTCCGCCGGACCCATCCGCACACTTGCCGGCGCCGGTATTACCGACGCTCGGTATATGTTCGCTTTCCAGCAAAAATTTTCCCCGCTGGGCCGCGGTGTGACACTGGAAGAATTGGGGGGCGCGGGACTTTATCTCGTTTCTGACCTTTCAACCGGTGTTACGGGCGAAGTCCACTTCGTTGACTCCGGGTACAACATCATTGCAATGCCCCAGCCAGACGCGCTCAAGGAAGCGCATGGCTCGGTGGAGGGTGAGAATAAATAACCCGTCATTCCGGGCGCGGCCGAAGGCCGCGAGACTGGAATCCATACTTTCAGACCAGCTTATGGATTCCGAGTTTGCCGCTTCGCGGCGCTCAGGAATGGCAAAGAAAAAATGGCCGGAGCGCGAACCCCGACCGCTTCTTTTCACAGAGATCAGGCGAGGTCGAAGCGATCCAGGTTCATCACCTTGGTCCACGCCGCCGCGAAGTCTTTCACGAACTTTTCCTTCGAGTCCGCGCACCCATAGACTTCCGCCAGCGCGCGAAGTTGCGAGTGCGAACCGAAGATCAGGTCGACACGCGTGCCAGTCCACTTGACCGCCTTCGTCTCGCGGTCGCGGCCCTCGTATACGTTGTCGCCGGCCGGCTGCCACTCCGTGCTCATGTCGAGCAGATTGACGAAGAAGTCGTTCGTCAGCGTGCCGGGTTTCTTGGTGAAGACGCCGTGTTTTGAGTTGCCGGCATTGGCGCCGAGGACGCGCAGGCCGCCGACGAGAACCGTCATCTCCGGTGCCGTCAGCCGCAGCAGTTGCGCGCGGTCCACCAGCGCTTCCTCAGGCATCATGAACTGCCGCTTGCCGCTGAGATAATTGCGGAAGCCGTCGGCACGCGGTTCAAGCGGCGCGAAGGAGTTGACGTCAGTCTGCTCCTGCGACGCATCCATGCGCCCCGGCGTGAAAGAAAGCTTCACATTGACGCCGCCGTCCTTCGCGGCCTTTTCGATTGCCGCGCAGCCGCCGAGAATGATCAGGTCGGCGAGAGAGACCTTCTTGCCGGCTTCCTTCTGGATCGCTTCGAGCTTTTGCAGGACCGTCTTCAGCTGGGCAGGCTGGTTGACCTCCCAGTCCTTCTGTGGCGCGAGGCGAATGCGCGCGCCATTGGCGCCACCGCGCTTGTCGGAGCCGCGGAAAGTCGACGCCGACGCCCAGGCAGTCGAGACCAGCTGGGAAACGGACAGGCCCGACGCGAGGATCTTGGCCTTCAGAGCAGCAATTTCCTGCTCCGCGATCAGCGGATGATCCGCAGCCGGGATCGGGTCCTGCCAGATCAGTGTCTCCTTCGGAACGAGCGGGCCGAGGTAACGCGCGATTGGACCCATGTCGCGGTGCGTGAGCTTGAACCACGCACGGGCAAACGCATCCGCAAACTGGTCCGGATGCTCGTAGAAGCGCCGAGAGATTTTTTCGTAGGCCGGATCGAACCGCAGCGAGAGGTCCGTCGTCAGCATCGTCGGTACATGCTTCTTCGACTTGTCGAAGGCGTCCGGGATGCTGGCTTGCGCGCCTTTCGCTTTCCATTGTTTGGCACCGGCCGGGCTCTTCGTCAGCTCCCATTCGTTTTCGAACAGGTTCTTGAAAAAGAGGTTGCTCCACTTCGTCGGCGTTTGCGTCCAGGTGACTTCCGGGCCGCCAGTGATGGTGTCGGCCCCGATCCCGGTCCCATGCTTGCTCTTCCAACCGAGCCCTTGATCCTCGAGGGCACCACCCTCCGGCTCTGGACCGATCAGCGACGGATCGCCGGCGCCGTGGGTTTTGCCAAAGCTATGGCCGCCGGCAATCAGCGCGACGGTCTCTTCGTCGTTCATCGCCATGCGGAAGAATGTTTCACGGATGTCTTTCGCCGCAGCGAGTGGGTCCGGATTGCCGTTCGGCCCTTCCGGATTGACGTAGATCAGGCCCATCTGCACCGCGCCGAGCGGCTCGGCCAGTTGACGTTCACCGCTGTAGCGTTCGTCGCCGAGCCAAGTGCCTTCGGGGCCCCAGAAGAGTTCTTCTGGCTCCCACACGTCGGCGCGGCCGCCGGCGAAGCCAAACGTCTTGAAGCCCATCGATTCGAGGGCGACATTGCCGCTGAGGACAAACAGGTCGGCCCAGGAAATCTTGCGACCGTATTTCTGCTTGATCGGCCAGAGCAGGCGCCGTCCCTTGTCGAGGTTGGCGTTGTCCGGCCACGAGTTGAGCGGCGCGAAACGCTGCTGACCGGCGCCGGCGCCGCCGCGGCCATCGGTAATCCGATAGGTACCCGCGCTGTGCCAGGCCAGGCGAATGAACAGGCCACCATAGTGACCAAAGTCAGCAGGCCACCATTCCTGCGAGTTCGTCATCAAGGCATGCAGGTCCTTGATCACGGCGTTAAGGTCGAGAGTCTTGAACTCTTTGGCGTAGTCGAAGTCCTTGCCCATCGGGTCGGCAGCAGGCGCGTTCGTGTGGAGCACGCCGATATCGAGGTGCTCCGGCCACCAGTCGCGATTTGAGTGTCCGCGCGCGCCACTTGTGAATGGGCATTTGCCTGCGTTTTTCTCGTCGGTTTTCGCGTCCATGATTGGTGTCCTCCACTGCGACCGTGCGCGCCAAAACATAGCGCGCGCCTGAGGCGCTTATAGGGATCGTACCCGATCAGGTCTAATCGTATTGCTTGGCATAGCTGATAAGTTTAGCTTATCGGCATGATCACGTTGCGTCAGTTGCGTTACCTGTCAGCGCTCGCCCGCCACCGCCATTTCGGACGCGCGGCCGAGGATTGCGCGGTGACGCAGCCGGCGCTCTCCATGCAGGTCAGCGAGCTCGAACGTGAGATCGGCGCCCAGCTGGTCGAACGGCGGCCAGGCGACATTGCCTTGACCGACACTGGTGTTGAAGTCGCCGACCGTGCCGAGCGGATTCTGGCTGCGGCGCGCGATCTGATTGATTTCGCCCGGCATCGCGATGTTCTTACCGGCTCGCTCAAGCTCGGCATCATTCCGACGCTGGCGCCTTACATCCTTCCCCGG
Source organism: uncultured Alphaproteobacteria bacterium (assembly GCA_963810585.1). Classification (GTDB taxonomy): domain Bacteria; phylum Pseudomonadota; class Alphaproteobacteria; order Rhizobiales; family Xanthobacteraceae; genus Pseudolabrys. Next base: position 1,472,064 of record CAWENV010000001.1, on the reverse strand, counting down.
GCGCTGCCGGTGCTTCAGAAGCGCTATCCGCAGTTGCGACTCGAAGTGCGCGAGACGCAGACCAAGATACTGCTCGGCGAATTGGCGGGCGGCGAGCTCGATGTGGTGATGCTGGCGCTGCCGGCCGAAGGCGCGGACGTCGAGACGCTAAAGTTATTCGACGATCCGTTTCTGCTGGCGGTTCCGGCTGCCGACAAACGGCCGCTACGCGGCCGCGTCGCGCTCGAGGATGTCGATCAGCGCCGACTGATCTTGTTGGAGGAGGGCCACTGCCTGCGCGATCAGGCGCTAGCGTTTTGCGCGACCACCCGGCGTGATGCGCCCGCCAGCCTTGGCGCCACATCGCTGGTTACGGTGATGCAGATGGTAGCGAACGGCTACGGCGTGACGTTGTTGCCCGAGGTTGCCGCCGAGGCGGAAGGCCGTGACGCCCGCGTCAAGCTGATGCGCTTCAGCGGCACCGAGCCCGGCCGCACGATCGGTTTGGCGTGGCGGCGCACGTCGTCGCGCCGCAGGGATTTCGAGGCGCTGGGCAAGGTGATGACGCAAGCGTTGCGGCAGAAATAAAAAGGGCGGCCACCCGGGCCGCCCATTCAACTTATATTGAATCCTCGCTTATTCGGCTGCACCACCGGCGGCTTGCGCCGGCGCGTCCGCCTTCTGCTTGGCTTCGAGGTCCTCACCAGTGGTTTGATCGACTACCTTCATCGACAGGCGCACCTTGCCGCGCTCATCCACGCCAAGCAGCTTCACCTTCACTTTGTCGCCTTCCTTGACCACGTCGGTAACCTTGTTGACGCGGTTGGAGGCGAGCTGGCTGATATGCACGAGGCCATCCTTGGCGCCGAAAAAGTTGACGAAAGCGCCGAAGTCCATCGTCTTGACCACAGTGCCGTCGTAAATCACGCCGACCTCCGGATCGGATGCGATCGACTTGATCCACTTGATCGCAGCCTTGATCGACTTGCCGTCTGCGGAAGCGACCTTCACCGAGCCATCGTCCTCGATGTTGATCTTGGCGCCGGTCTTCTCGACGATCTCTCGGATCACCTTGCCGCCGGTGCCAATCACTTCCCGAATCTTGTCGGTCGGGATCTTGAACATTTCGATGCGCGGGGCGTGCTCACCGAGTTCGGCGCGTGCGGCGGTGAGCGCCTTGCTCATCTCGCCGAGAATGTGCAGGCGGCCATCCTTCGCCTGCGCGAGCGCGACCTTCATGATCTCCTCGGTGATACCGGCGATCTTGATGTCCATTTGCAGGGACGTAACGCCGTTTTCGGTGCCGGCAACCTTGAAGTCCATGTCGCCGAGATGGTCCTCGTCGCCAAGGATATCGGAGAGCACGGCGTATCGTTTATCTTCAAGGATGAGGCCCATGGCGATGCCGGCGGTCGGCCGTTTGAGCGGTACGCCCGCGTCCATCAAGGCCAGCGACGAACCGCAAACCGTGGCCATCGATGAGGAGCCATTCGAACTCGGTGATCTCCGAAACGAGGCGGATGGTGTAGGGGAATTCCACGGCCGTCGGCAACATCGGACGGATCGCACGCCAGGCGAGCTTTCCGTGCCCGATCTCACGCCGGCCAGGAGCGCCCATGCGGCCGGTTTCGCCAACCGAATAGGGCGGGAAGTTGTAGTGCAGCAGGAAAGTCTCTTTGTACGTGCCCTGCAGCGCGTCGATGAATTGTTCGTCTTCGGCGGTGCCCAAGGTGGCGACGACCAGCGCCTGCGTCTCGCCTCGGGTGAACAGCGCCGAGCCGTGCGTGCGTGGGAGCACGCCGACTTCCGCGATGATCTGCCGGACGGTTTTCACATCTCGGCCATCGATTCGCTTGCCGGTATCAAGAATGTTCCAGCGTACGATCTTGGCTTCGAGCTCTTTGAACACGCCCGCGACTGCGAGTTTCTCGTGCTTAGATTCGGCGCCTTCCGGAAAGAAGTGCGCCATTACCTTTTCCTTGACAGCCGCGACGGCGTCCTGACGATCCTGCTTGCGCACGATCGAATAGGCGGCCCGCAGATCCTTCTCGGCGAGGCCGAGGATTTCCTTTTCGAGTGCCTTGTGGTCGGGAGCGACAAGATCGCGCGGTTCTTTTGCGGCCTTCTCGGCGAGCTTGATGATCGCTTCGATCACCGGCTGGAAATGGCGATGACCAAACATCACCGCGCCCAGCATGATGTCTTCGGACAGCTCCTTGGCTTCGGATTCCACCATCATCACGGCGTCTTGCGTGCCGGCGATCACGAGGTCGAGCTGGCTTTCCTTCATCTCATCGAGCGTCGGATTGAGCACGTATTCGTTGTTGACGAATCCGACGCGTGCGCCGGCGATTGGTCCCATGAACGGCGCGCCGGAAAGCGTCAGCGCGGCGGAGGCGGCGACCATGGCGACGATATCAGGATCATTCTCCTGGTCATGCGAGAGCACGGTGATGGTCACCTGCGTATCGCAGCGCCAGCCATCGGCGAACAGCGGCCGGATCGGACGGTCAATCAGGCGCGAGGTCAGCGTGTCCTTTTCGGTCGGACCACGTTCGCGCTTGAAATAGCCGCCTGGAATACGGCCGGCAGCGTAATATTTTTCGGTGTAATTGACGGTCAACGGAAGAAAGTCGATTCCTTCCTTTGGCTGTTTTGCCGCCACGACCGCGGCGAGCACGGTGGTTTCGCCGTAGGTGGCGAGCACGGCTCCATCGGCCTGGCGCGCGATTCTGCCGGTCTCGAGGGTTAGCTTGCGCCCACCCCAATCGAGTTCAACTCGATGCATATCGAACATTGTATCTTTCTCTCATGGTTTCCGGCGCGCCCCGAATGCCATGAGCAAGACGGCGAGAAGCTGTCGCGCATCACCGCGGTGCGGGGAGCAACAGCGTCCGGCGATCCTGCCATGGCGTTCGAACCTTGCCTTGTTGCAAGAGGCGATCCTTATCGGCTCTTGCCAAATTGCCGGCCGCGCCTATCGCCGCCGGCTCAATTGAGCGAACGCGTCACACGCATTCGCTGCACGAAACGCGTAGGGCGCAAACGCCCTGCGCGGAATAAATCATCGGCGAATGCCGAGCTTCTCGATCAAATTCTTGTAGCTCGCCTCGTTGGTGCGGCGCAGGTAGTCGAGCAACTGTCGGCGCTGGCCCACCATCTTGAGCAATCCACGGCGAGAATGATTGTCCTTAACGTGGGCCTTGAAATGCTCGGTGAGATTGTTGATGCGCTCGGACAGGATCGCCACTTGCACTTCGGGCGACCCGGTGTCTCCGGGCTTCTTTGCATACGTCTTGATTACTTCGGCCTTGCGGCCGGTGGTCACCGACATCGGTCATCCTTTCTTACGCTCGGCTCTGCCCATCAGGCCGGCGAGGTTAAACACGCGCTTGGGGACGATTTCGCCACTATCCAGTTCGGCCAGGGCCAGCAGTTGGCCCGATACCGTCACGTAGATTGTGCCGCGGAAATTGGGTGCGTCCCGTCCGCGCAACAAAACGGCTTGGCCTCGCTGAAGCCTTGCCGCATCTGCCCGGCTGACGGCCAGCGCCGGGATGTCGTCCAGCGCGGTCTCGACGGGCAGTAGTGTGTCGGCGAGGCTTGCCTCGCCGGACGCGGCTCTATGGCATAGCGCCTCCAGTTGTTCCAGCAGAATCATGGTTTTTTCGTCAAACGGCCCGACCGAGGCCCGCCGAAGGGCGCTGACATGGCCAAAACAGCCCAAAGTGCGGCCAAGATCACGCGCGAGAGAACGCACATAGGTACCTTTGCCGCATTCGGCGTCCAGCACGGCATGATCGGGATCGGGAACGTCAACGAGCACCAGCCGGGCGATGTCTACTGGCCGAGGCGCAAGTTCGACCTGCTCGCCATCGCGGGCGAGGTCGTAGGCGCGCTCGCCTTCGATCTTGATCGCCGAATAACGCGGGGGCACCTGTTGGATGCTGCCAGTGAACGACGGAAGCAGTGCGCGGATCGCATCGGCGGACGGCCGTTGATCGCTGCGCGCAATGACTCGGCCTTCTGCGTCGTCGGTGTCCCGTTCCTCGCCCCAGCGCACAGTGAAGCGGTAAAGTTTGCGGCCATCCATTACGAACGGGACGGTCTTGGTTGCCTCGCCAAGCGCGATCGGCAGCGCGCCGGAAGCGAGCGGATCAAGTGTCCCTGCGTGACCGGCACGTTTTGCGGAAAACAGCCGCTTCACCACACTCACCGCATGGGTTGAAGTCATACCGACCGGCTTGTCGAGCACGAGCCATCCATGCACGTCGCGTTTGTCGCGCTTGAACTGCTTTGTCTGTCGCGGTTCGCTGCGTTCATCGCGAAGAGCGCTCAAGGCCGGTTTAGCGGCGAGGGGCCGGTCGAGATTGTTCACTTCGTTTTCGTTCACTCGCCGTCCTCATCGTGTTTCAGATCGCGCTTAACTTCCGGCGAGTGTAGCAACTTGTCTATGCGCTCGGCTTCGGCGAACCGCTCGTCGACCCGGAAGCGGATGTCTGGCGCAAATTTCAGGTTGACGCGGTGCGCGATCTCGGTGCGCAGAAATTTCTTATGATGCTCGAAGGCGGCGACAACTTCGTCGGCATCTCGGCCTCCGAGCGGCATTACATAAATGGTCGCGAGTCGCAGGTCCGCGCTCATGCGAACCTCCGGCACGGTGATGAGATGGCCCTCGATCACCGGGTCATGCACGTCGCCACGTGTAAGCATCTCGGCCATTGCATGGCGAATGAGCTCACCGACGCGTAACTGCCGCTGCGAGCCGCCCGGTGCGCTGTCGCGGTGATTTTGTTTATGCCGTGCCATACATTCTTAGCTTTCAAATCGTCATGGTCTGGCCTGTCCAGGCCGTCCACGTCTCGCTTCCTTTCCGTGAAGGAAGGTGTTGATACCCGGCAAAAGCAGGGCATGGGGTGGAAGGGTGGCAGAAATCAGCGCAAGCCTGAGATTTGGACTCACAGCGAGCGTTGAATTGTCTCCACCCGATAGCATTCGATTACGTCGCCTTGCCGCATGTCCTGGTAGCCTTCGAAGGCCATACCGCACTCCATGCCGGCGGAAACTTCCTTTGCGTCATCCTTGAAGCGCTTGAGTTGCGAAAGCTTGCCTTCGTGAATCACCACGTTGTCGCGGATCAGCCGCACATTGGCGCCGCGTTCCACGGTGCCGTCGGTGACACGGCAGCCTGCGATGTTGCCGACCTTGGAGACCTTGAAGATCTCCAGAATTTGCGCATTGCCCAGCATCGTTTCGCGCAGCGTGGGCGGCAGCAAGCCGGACATCGCTTTCTTAACATCGTCCACCAGGTCGTAGATGATATTGTAGTAGCGGATCTCGATGCCGACGCGTTCGGCCAATTCACGCGCTTCCTTATTGGCGCGTACGTTGAAGGCAATGATCGGGACGCCCGACGCTTCAGCCAAAGTCACGTCCGACTCGGAAATCCCGCCGACGCCTGCATGCAGCACACGTGCGGCCACCTCATCGGTTGCGAGCTTGTCGAGCGAGCCTATGATCGCTTCCAGCGAACCCTGCACATCGGCCTTGATGATAAGCGGAAATTCCTTCCGGCCCGAAGTCTTCGCCTGCGCCATCATCTGCTCGAGCGAACCGCGCATGCCTGTGGCCCGCGCCGCCGTCTTCTCGCGCTTCTGGCGGGCACGGTAATCGCTAACTTCGCGCGCGCGCGTTTCATTTTCGACTACGGCCAGGCGGTCGCCAGCATCCGGCGTGCCAGAGAAGCCGAGGACTTCAACCGGCGTCGAGGGCCCGGCAGTATCGATCGGCTCACCCGTGTCCGAGACCAGAGCGCGCACGCGGCCCCATTCGGCGCCGGCTACGACAAGGTCTCCGACGTGCAGTGTGCCGCGCTGGATCAACACGGTAGCCACCGGTCCGCGGCCACGGTCAAGTTTGGCCTCGATGACCGTACCTTCCGCGGCTCGGGTCGGGTTGGCTTTCAGATCGAGGATTTCCGCCTGCAATCCGAGCATTTCAAGCAGCTTGTCGATATTCAACTTCTTGGTGGCGGACACTTCCACGTCCACCACTTCGCCACCCATGGATTCGACCTGGATTTCATGCTGCAGCAAATCAGTGCGCACGCGATTTGGGTTGGCGTCAGGCTTGTCGATTTTGTTGATGGCAACGATGATCGGAACCTTCGCCGCTTTGGCGTGATGGATTGCTTCCACCGTTTGCGGCATCACACCATCGTCCGCGGCGACCACCAGGACCACGATGTCAGTGACTTTCGCGCCGCGCGCGCGCATCGCGGTGAAGGCAGCGTGGCCAGGCGTGTCGATGAAGGTGATTTTCGCGCCCGATGGCGCGGTTACTTGGTATGCGCCGATATGCTGGGTGATGCCGCCGGCTTCGCCGGAGGCCACATCCGAAGAACGAATGGCGTCGAGTAGCGATGTCTTGCCGTGATCGACATGGCCCATGACGGTTACGACGGGCGCGCGCGGAGCCATCTCCGCCGGATCGTCGGCGACATCGAACAGACCTTCCTCAACGTCGGCTTCCGCCACGCGGCGGACGCTGTGACCCATTTCCTCGGCGATCAGTTGTGCCGTGTCGGCGTCGATCACGTCGTTGATCTGGAGCATCTGGCCCTGCTGCATCAGCAGGCGGATCACGTCGACCGCGCGCTCGGACATGCGGTTAGCGAGATCAGAAATACTAATCGCCTCGGGAATGGTGACTTCACGCACCAGCTTTTCCTTCGGCTCGTTGGAGGCGACGCCCTTAAGTCTCTGGGTTCGGCGTCGGAACGAGGCAACTGAGCGTTCGCGCACTTCATCGGCGCGCAGTGCGGTAACCAGCGTGAGACGTCCGCGCTGTTTTTCACCAGTGCTACGTGGTGCAGGGCGCGGCGCGGCGGGCGCTCGCGTCGCACCTGGCCGGCGCGCGCGAGGTGCCTCTTCCTCATCGGCTTCGAGTGCGAGGCGCGCTCCCGGCCCGGTACGTGGAGTTTCGTCGCCGCCGAAACGCTTCTTGGCGACTTCGCCGGCTTTACGTTTGGTTTCCTCGTCGTGTTTGCGACGGACTTCTTCGTCGCGCTTGCGTGCGTCGGCGGCTTCACGCTCGCTGCGGTCAGTTGACTCACGACTGGCGCGACGGCGCACCTCCTCCTCGGCAATCTTGCGTTCTTCCGCTTCGCGCACGCGTGAATCGGCGAGCGCGTGCGCTCGGGCGCTGCGCTCCTCTTCGGTCAAGGTGCGGAGCACGACACCGGAGGCCTTCGGCTTCGGCGCACCGTCCACTGGCGCCAAACTCGGGGCAGCAGCAGGCGCTGCAGCCGTCTTGCTGGCCGGCGCTTTTTTCGGCTCTACGGGAGGTGCGGGCTCGGCCCTGGCTTCACTTGGTCCGCCGGCAAAGCGACGTTTGACCTTTTCGACGACGACCTGCTTGCTGCGGCCGTGACTGAAACTCTGGCGCACTACGCCCGTTTCGGTACGAGGCTTGAGCGTCAGCGTCTTGCCAGAGACGCTGAGTTTCTTTTCGCCGGGGTTCTTCGTTTCGCTCATTCCGTACTGTGTCCTTATGCGCCGTCCGTTGGCGCATGCGCGCTAACTGCATCGGGCGAAATTCCGGTCCGAAAGCGCGCCAAACGTGCAGCACGCGCAAGAAAAGTCTCGCTCCCGGGCCCGGCAAGCAGGGCTGCATGTACCACATTTGGCCGGTTCAATGCCAAATCCAATTGGGCGCCGGAAAATGCGTCGATCACCGCGATTTCGCGCGATTCTCCAGCAGTATTGCGGTGCAAGGCACCCGTCAGTTTGCGTCGGCCGTCGTCGCTGGCGTCCGCCGCATGGATCAGTGCCAGGATATCGTCCCGGCCGATTGCCGCTTCGACCTTGGAAAAGCCGGTAGCCACGACGCCGGCTTTGCCCGCGATTGCCAGCGCGTCGAGCGCGGCACGTTCGATCAGGCGCTCGGTCTGCGCCGCAAGATCGTCGGCAATGCGCACCTCCCGCTTGAAGCCGCGAGCGAAGACGTTGCGTTTAGCCGCGTCCTCGATTGCGCTGCGGGTCGCGGTGAGCCAGATGCCGCGGCCGGGGAGTTTGCGTTTGATATCGGGCACGGCCTCACCATTCGGTCCCAACACGAAGCGGATCATCTCCGCCACCGGTTTGAGCTCACGGCTGAGCGCGCAGGTGCGCTCGGTCCCCGGGGCGACGGTGGTCGCTCCGCGGTCGAGGTCGCTGTTGTCCTGCGCAACTGCCAGCATGGCGACTGCCGATCTCTCTTATGCCTGCGGTTGAGGTGCTTCTTCAGGCTCGGCCTCGGCGCTCGGCGGCGGCGCAAGTTCAGCCTCCGTCACCCAGCCGGCCTTCAGACGCGCCTGCATGATCATTGTCTCGGCGTCCTCGCGCGAAATGCCGAGGCCGTCGAGGAAGCCGGGCTCGTGCTTGGATTCGCCATCCTTGCGTTCGGTCCAGCCGGTGAGATCGTCAGTCGCGCAGCCGGCAAGATCTTCCACGGTTTTCACGCCGTTCTCGCCGAGGGCGACCATTATTTTGGTGGTGATGCCAGGCACGTCCTTGAGTTCATCTTCGACACCCAGCTCGATGCGTTTGTTGTCGAGTTCGGCCTCCTGCTTGTCGAGGTACTCTTTGGCGCGCTCCTGCAGCTCGCGCGCCGTATCGGCATCAAAGCCCTCGATGCTGGCGATTTCCTTTTCATCCACCAGCGCAAGCTCTTCGATCGAACCGAAGCCTTCGGAGGCAAGCAATTGTCCGACCACTTCGTCGAGATTGAGCGCCTCGACGAAAACCTTGGTGCGATTTTCGAACTCGGCCTGACGGCGTTCGGACTCTTCTTGCTCGGTCAAAATGTCGATGTCCCAACCCGTAAGCTGGGAAGCGAGCCGCACGTTCTGCCCGCGTCGCCCGATTGCCAGTGACAATTGCTGATCGGGGACGACGACCTCGATGCGCTCTTTGTCTTCATCGAGAACGACTTTCGCGACTTCAGCCGGCGCCAGTGCGTTCACCACAAAAGTAGCGATATCGGGCGACCAGGGAATAATGTCGATCTTCTCGCCCTGCAATTCATTCACCACCGCCTGCACGCGCGAGCCGCGCATGCCGACGCAGGCGCCGACAGGGTCGACTGAGGAATCACGCGAGATCACCGCGATCTTGGCGCGCGAACCCGGGTCGCGGGCGACCGCCTTCACTTCAACAATGCCGTCATAAATTTCCGGCACTTCCTGCGCGAACAGTTTCGACGTGAACTGCGGATGAGTGCGTGACAGGAAAATCTGCGGGCCGCGCGGTTCGCGCCGCACGTCATAGATATAGGCGCGGATGCGGTCGCCGTTGCGGAATACTTCGCGTGGCAGCAGTTCGTCGCGCCGCACGATTGCTTCGCCGCGGCCAAGATCGACCACGACGTTTCCGTATTCAACGCGTTTGACGATGCCGTTGACGATGTCGCCAATCCGATCCTTGTACTCGGCGTATTGCCGGTCGCGTTCGGCCTCGCGCACCTTCTGCACGATCACCTGTTTGGCGGACTGTGCAGCGATGCGGCCGTATTCCAGCGGCGGCAGTGGATCGGCAATCGTGTCACCGACCTGCGCGGCTGGGTGACGCTTTCGCGCTTCTTCCAGCGTGATTTGGTTAGATGGGTTCTCGACTGCCTCCGTCACCAGCATGTGGCGTGTGAGACGCAGATCGCCGGTCTTCGGCTCGATCTCGGCATGCACGTCTGTTTCCGCGCCGTACCGCGAGCGCGCGGCCTTCGCGATAGCGTCTTCCATCGCTGCTATCACGATGCCGCGGTCGATCGATTTTTCTCGGGCGACTGCATCGGCAATTTGCAACAGCTCGAGCCTGTTGGCACTGACAGCCATAGCTCACTCTCCTCCTTTGGCGGCACGCCTTTGCGGCTGATGCCGTGAATGTCTCTCTTCGCGTCGCTCTTCCTTGCGCGCCGCGCGCGCTTCGCGCTTGGCGGCCTTTTCACGTCGCAAGGCTTGCGCCACCAGGTCATCGGTAAGCACCAGCTTTGCGTCGCTCATCTCTTCGATCGGAAGCAATACATCCGCTTCTTCACCGTCTGCTACATCGTCGCGATGGACACGCGCGGCGTCACCTTCAGTTCCCGACAGCTTGCCGCGAAAACGCTTGCGGCCATCAACGGGAATTTCCATCTCGATCTTGACCAGATGACCCGCGTAGCGTTCGAAATCCGATTTTCGTACCAGTGGCCGGTCAATTCCTGGCGAAGATATCTCCAGCCGATAAGCGCGCTCGATCGGATCGGCTATGTCGAGTACTGGCGAAAGCGCGCGAGAAACAGTCTCGCAGTCTTCCACCGTCATGCTGCCGTCCGGCCGCTCAGCCATGATTTGGACGGTGCAGCCTTCGGCCGCCGACACGCGCACCCGAACCAACCGGTATCCGAGCTGCTCGATCACGGGTTCCGCAATGACCGCAACCCGCGCGGGCAGGCCAGGCTCGATAATGAGCCGCGGTTCGCTTGCTGCGGCGCTTGAGGCCGCACCTGTCTCCAACGTGTCGCCTATGGCCATTTGCTAACAAAAAAGAGCGGGCCCCGCGGGACCCACTCTCAAAACCCGTTTTGGTTATGAGGGTGTTTAGTAACGTTGGGAAATATAGCGATTTTGCGAGGGCACGCAAGGGTGGCGGCGTATTAACGACTAACCCTTCCTTCAGAATCTGCCCTTAAATTTGCGTAAAACCGCCACCCCCGGTCGATTTAATAGCGTTTTGCAGGTTCCGTATGGGCGTTCTCGCCTCGCTGCTTCCCGAGTTGGAAGATGTTGTCCAGCACGGTTCGGCGGACAAGCGTGCGGAGACGTTACGCCGCATAACCACTTTGTTCCTCGACGGCGCACGCAGCTTCAACGCGGATCATGTTGCCCTGTTTGACGACGTGATGGGCTGCCTGATCGAGGAGATCGAGGCTAAGGCGCTTGCCGAGCTCGCGCGCCGGATCGCGCCCGTGACCAACGCGCCTGCCGGCGTGGTCAGCACGCTCGCCAAGAACGACGATGTTGAGGTAGCCGGTCCCGTCCTCAAACAGGCCAGGCTTCCCGATGCCGACCTGGTGTACGTCGCTGAAACCAAAAGCCAGGCGCACCTGCTCGCCATATCGGCTCGCCGTGGGATCGGCGAAACGCTGTCCGATATTTTGGTCGAGCGCGGCAATGGCGAAGTGGCACGTTCGATTGCCAACAACCAACATGCGCAATTATCGGACAATGCGTTCAATAAACTTGTGAAGCGCGCGGAACAAGATGGCGTGCTGGCCGAGAAGGTGGGCATACGTAAGGACATTCCGCCGCGGCTATTCCGCCAGTTGCTGATGCAGGCAAGTGAAGTGGTCCAGAAACGCTTGCTGGCGAAAGCCAAGCCGGAAACTCAAGCTGAAATTCGGCGTATCCTTGCGCAGGTCACCGACGAAGTTGCTGCAAAAGCGGCACCCCGCAATTACACCGCCGCGATAGAGGCCGTACGCGTCCTCCATAAAGAGCGCAAACTTAGCGAGGCCGATATCGCCGAATTCGCTAATGCCGGAAAGTACGAGGAAACGATCGCAGCGCTTTCAACTATATGCGCGGTGCCGGTCGAAGTCGTAGACCGGCTCATAAACGGCGAGCGCGCCGATCCGGTTTTGATTCTGGCACGGGCTGTCGGGTTCGCGCTGGCCGACGGTTAAGGCAATACTCAACGCCAGGCCCGGCAGCAAACCGTCTCCTCAGGCACTCGATGCCGCTCTTGAGAATTTTGACCGGCTTACTGCGACCACTGCCCAACGCGTGGTTCGCTTCTGGCAAGTACGGCAAGGCACCGGCAATCATTAATTGCGGCGGAAAATGAAATACGCTGGCGTGCGGCCCTCGCGCTTGGCTTTTGCCTCGTAACGCGTGCTGGAAAAACCCGGCCAAGGCTTGCGCCAGTCCTCGGCACATTCGGCAATCCACGTGAATTCCTTCGAACGTAAGATGCGCGCCAGCGTATAAGCCGCATAGTCTGCAATATCGGTGGCGAAGCGTAACTCGCCATCCTTTTTCAGAATGCGCGCCAGCCGTTTCAGGCTTTCGTCCTGTACAAAACGGCGCTTCCAATGCCGCCGCTTAGGCCATGGATCGGGATAGAGCAGGTCGATACGCGAAAACCCCGCTTCAGGAATCCAGTCGAGCAACTCGCTGGCGTCGCCGAAATGCAGACGGATATTCACCAGCGCATTCGCGTCGACCGCAACCAGCGCCTTGGCTATGGCATTGACGAAAGCATCGGTGCCAACAAACCCGACGTTTGGGTGGTTTTGCGCCTGAGCGATTAAATGCTCGGCGCCACCAAAGCCGATCTCGAGCCGTAGATCGTCCACTGATGTTGCAAACAGTGTGTGCAGGTCGGCAGGTGCCGGTTTGGCGAGATCAAGCGCCAGCCGCGGCAACAGCGCATCGAACAGCGCGGCCTGGCGCGGCTTGAGCGGATGTCCTTTGCGGCGGCCGAAAAAAGCGCGCTGCGATTGTTGGTTAGTGTTATGACGCTCGATCATGACCATCGTTCATCCGTGCTGAATGATACGACGAGGGAAGTCAAAAACCGAAATGCCCCGCTTTCGCGGGGCATAACAGTCTAAAACTGAAAGTGTAATAACGAACTTACTTCACCGCGCTTCGAATCGCGGCGGCGAGATCGGTCTTCTCCCAGGAGAAGCCGCCGTCTTTGTCGGGTGCACGGCCGAAATGGCCGTAGGCCGCGGTGCGCTTGTAGATCGGCCGGTTGAGTTTGAGCGTGCGGCGAATATTGGTCGGGGTGAGGCGGAATAGCTCGGGCAGAACTTTCTCGAGTTTCTTCTCCGCGACTTTCCCGGTGCCGTGAGTATCGACAAGCACTGACATCGGATCGGCCACGCCAATCGCATAAGCGACCTGGATGGTACAGCGTTCGGCAACGCCCGCCGCGACTATGTTTTTGGCGAGATAGCGCGCAGCGTAAGCGGCAGAACGGTCGACCTTGGTCGGATCTTTGCCTGAGAAGGCGCCGCCGCCGTGCGGCGCGTAGCCGCCGTAGGTATCCACGATGATCTTGCGGCCAGTAAGGCCGCAGTCGCCATCCGGTCCGCCGATAACGAAATTGCCGGTGGGATTGACCAGGAAGTCCGACGGCTTTTGCGGCATCCAGCCTTTCGGCAACGCCGATTCGACCGCGTCGGAGATCATTTCCTTGATCAAACCGGGCGTGTATTTCTTGCCGTTGCGGCTCTGCGCATTGTGCTGGGTGGAGACCACCACTTTCGTGCAACCGACCGGCTTGCCGTCGACATAGCGAATGGTGACTTGGCTCTTGGCGTCGGGTTGCAGGTCGAACAATTGGCCGGCGCGGCGTTTGTCCGAGAGAACCTTCAGGATCTTGTGCGCGAAATAGATCGGCGCCGGCATGAATGAGTTTTTCTCGTAGACTTCGCTCTCGGTGCAAGCAAAGCCGAACATCATGCCCTGGTCGCCTGCGCCTTCTTCCTCGCTGCCTTTTTTCTTCTTCGCGTTTACGCCCATGGCGATGTCGGGCGATTGGCCGTGCAGCAGCACTTCAACGTCGGCGCCATAATAAGAAAAGCCATCCTGGTCGTAGCCGATATCCCGGACGACATCGCGCGCGATCTTTGTGATCAGTTCGCGATCGACCACCGCCTTGTCGCCGTGCTTGCGAAAAAGTGGTGCCTGGCCGCGGCCTTCGCCCGCGATCACGATCTTGTTGGTGGTAGCGAGCGTCTCGCAGCCAAGTCGCGTGTTCACCTGGCTGTCATCGGCAATACCGAGCTTGATGTCGTTTTCGAGAAACGCGTCAAGCACTGCGTCAGAAATCTGATCGCAGACTTTGTCGGGATGACCTTCGGAAACAGACTCGCTCGTAAACAGAAAATTGGTGTGAGCCACCGCTGCAACTCCTCGCGTGGCGCGGCTGCGTTGCCGCGTCGTGTCATGTCGGGGTGGTTCTTGCAGCGGATGCGAAGGAGGTCAAGATGCGGGCAGCGGTGGGCAGATTCCTCGTTAATGATGGGATTTGCCCCCAAAATCAGTCCACTCCGGCGATCTGTTCGACCAAATCGACGATACGCCGGCGCAGTTTGCTACTCTTAATCCGCATAAATGCTTTGGTGAGCGAAAGGCCGTCAGAGGTGGCAAGAAAATCGGCGACATAAGCCGGTGAGGGAGCTTCACTCATACCGCCAGAATGGCCCGGCGAATGCGGCGCACCCTCGAAGAAAAATGAAACCTGCACCTGCAGGATCTGCGCGATCTGTTGCAGCCGGCTGGCGCCAATGCGGTTCGTGCCCTTTTCGTATTTCTGTACTTGCTGGAATGTAAGGCCAAGAGCATCGCCAAGCTTTTCCTGACTTATGCTCATCATCATCCGCCGCATGCGCACGCGCGAGCCGACGTGCTTGTCGATCGGATTTGGCGCTTTCCTGGCCATAACTTTCTCCTGCCCCCGATTTAGTCGTAGTTGTCACAAGTGAAGGCGCCAATGCAATGCGCGAATTCCCTGTAATCGAGAAAGTCTGCGTAAATAAGTCATAGATTTCAGCGGTTTTTGCGTGATGACAACACTGAGTTCCATGTAGATCATGGACCGCCCAGCGTTTTGGGCGCGCAGCAACTTGCATCATGCGTTGCGCGGCTATGCAATCTATGCGCGAAGGCGTCGCCGCCCCACAATCACGAGGCTTAGTGCGAGTAACAGGAACAAGAAATAATTGCCGTAGCTCGAATTAATCGTCGGCTCGATTGCCGTTGGCAAACGAGCATCGAGCACGCCTTCGATCCCCAACGGTAATGCGTTGACGATCCGGCCGACCGGATCGATGACAGCCGAAATACCGGTATTGGCGGCGCGCACCAGCGGCAAGCCCTCGGCGATCGCGAGAACGCGCGCCTGCTGGAAATGCTGGTAAGGCCCCGAGCTGATGCCAAACCAGCCATCGTTGGTAACGTTCACCAACCAGGCCGGACGCTCGCCGCGTGGTACTGCGGCGCTGGGAAAGATGGCCTCGTAACAAATCAGCGGCAACATTTTCGGTGCGCCGGGCACATCCATCGGACGCCGGCGATCGCCCGACAAGAAGCCGCCCACAACCTTGGTGAGCTGCATCAGGCCGAGTTGTTCAAGTAGGCGCTGGAAAGGCAAGTATTCGCCGAACGGCACTAAATGGACCTTGTCATAGATGTCGCGGATCGAACCATCGGGATCGATCACATAGATCGAATTGTAGGCTTGCGGATTGCGCGCGCTGGCGCTGGGCGCGGCGCGAACCGCGCCGGTGATCAATACGGTGGAAGGCTTTAACAAGGCAGCGATCTGCGCCAACGCGTCCGGCTCGCGTGTCAGAAAAAATGGAAATGCCGCTTCGGGCCAAATCAAATGCGTCACGTCGTGCACGCCGCTCGACTGCGGATTAGTGGCGCGATCTGACAGGCGTAAATAGCGCTCCATCACCTGCGCCTTGGCGGAATAGTTGAATTTATCATCTTGCGGAAGATTGGGCTGCATGATGCGCAGCTTGACGCCGGTTACATAGCCGGTTGGATGCGCTACCAGCCGTTGCGCACCGTAACCGGCCAAGGCGATCAGGGTCACAACGCTGATGACCAGCGGGCGATAAGGATGGGGCGAATCGGCCTTATCGTCGGCGAGCACAGCCGGCGATGCGCAAATGGCGATGCAAAGAAAAGTGAGAGTCCAGACGCCGAACAGTGAAACGCTCTGTGCCAGCACGAGTGGCTCGGTGAGCGCATAACCGAAAGTGTTCCAGGGGAATCCGCTGAGCAGATGACCACGCAGCCATTCACCTGCAGTCAAGGCAGCGGCAAGTGCTAAAATCCGTTCGGGACCGCGCACCCAGATCAGCCGGGCAGCGGCCAGGCTCAACGCGGTGTAAAGCGCGAGATAAGCAGGCAAACCTGCGACCGCTATCGGCAATAGCCATCCGAAGGTCTTTGCATCGACGAGGAAGGCATAACCGATCCAGTAAAGGCCTGCGAGAAAATAACCGAATCCGAAACACCAGCCGGCCGCGGCCGCCGTCATTGGGCCGCTCCAGCGGCCGGCGGCAGAGCCGTCGATGAGCCAGACCATCACCGGAAACGTCACGAACAAGACAGGCCACGCGTTGAACGGCGCTATCGCCAGCGCCGATGCGCTACCAGTGACAAAGGCGATGAGCGCGCGACGCCAACCAAAGGCGAGGACGACGGCGTGGGCGAGGCGGGTGACCGTCACGATTGGCGCGCACCTGTTGGGGGCCCCGCTTCTTTTGGTGGGGTTGTATCGTCGGTACTTGGAGATGGCGTGGGAACCGCGAAAGCATTGTCCGTTTCGCCGCGCCGTCGCAGCTCGCGTGGACGGTCGCGCCGTTCCTTCAGGCGCGTGATTCTTATGCGTTTGACGCGGCGCGGGTCGGCATCGAGCACCTCGAATTCGAACAGCCCGGGACCGGGAACGATTTCACCGCGTATCGGCAGGCGGCCGGCGCGCGTTACCAGATAGCCACCAATGGTATCGACTTCCTCGGCTGCATCGCCGACGTCGAAATCATTGCCGACAGTGGCAACCACGTCTTCGATTGTGGCACGAGCGTCGGCGACGAAAGAGCCGTCCGGTTGCTGCGCCACGGCGCGCGTCTCGTCTTCATCGTGCTCGTCGCCGATCTCACCGACGATCTGCTCGACGATGTCCTCGATCGATGCAAGCCCGTCGGTTCCACCATATTCGTCGACCACAAGCGAAAGATGAATTCGCGTCGCCTGCATACGCGCCAACAGATCAATGGCGCGCATTGACGGCGGCACAAACAGTATTTCACGCACGATCTTCGTCCCCGACAGCGGCACTCCGAGGTTGACCGCTTTGAGGTCGAGTTCGGCGGGCAGTGGCTTCTTGCGTTTGGCGTTTTTTTCCGGATCAACAGCCGCGCGTGCCGTCATGAAGGCGATCAGGTCGCGGATGTGCACCATGCCCACCGGATCGTCGAGCGTGTCGTTGTAGACCACAAGCCGCGAATGTGCGGCGCCTTCGAACACACGGACAAGATCACCGAGCTTGATGTCCTGCTGGACCGCGATGATGTCAGCGCGAGGGACCATTACATCGCCGACCCTGCGTTCGCGCAGCCCCAGGATGTTCTTGAGCATCCGGCTCTCTTCCGGCGAAAAGCCGGAATCTCCGGGGTTCATGGCATCAAGTAAGTCCTTGAGGTCGGCGCGCATGGTGGTCGGCTTCCAGCCGAACAGCACTCGCACCGCACGCATGAACCAGTTTTCGCCGCCTTCCTGCACCGCCGGCACCAGCACGGGCAGATTGCGCGGTTCGAACGGTGCGCCCGAAGGGCTTGAATTAGATGAATTGCTGTCAGGCATGGCGGTCAGGCGTCGCCAAGATCGCGCGGGAGATAAGGGTCGGGCATGTTCAGACGCGCCATGATCTTGCTCTCGAGCCCTTCCATCTCATCGGCTTGAATATCCGTCTGGTGGTCATAGCCGATGAGGTGGAGAAAACCATGCACCGTGAGGTGCGCAAGGTGATGAAGGAAAATCCGATTTTCATCCTTGCATTCCCGTCCGAGTGTTTCGTAGGCAATGATGATGTCGCCGAGTAGCTGCGTACCTTCGCCAGCATTGTGACCCTTCGCCGGGAACGACAGCACGTTTGTTGGCCGGTCGACGCCCCGCCACTCGCGATTAAGCGTAGCGACCACCGAATCGTCCGCGAGCACAATACTCACTTCGCCATCCGCTGTTGAGAGTTCGGAAGCCACCGCATTGATTGCATCACGTACGGTCTGCCTGGCCAGAGGTTGCGCGTCCCAGAGCGGCGATTGCGTTTGTATATCGATTTGCGGCGCCGCCGCGCGCCGCTTCTGAGTTGGCATCATCCCTTGCCCTCGCGTGCCGGGGTGCTGCGGTCGTAGGCTTCTACGATGCGCGCCACCAGCTCGTGGCGGATCACGTCTTCATGGGTGAAGGCGACATGGCCGATACCATCGATCCCATCAAGCAACTTGACCGCTTCAGCCAGGCCAGATGTCTGGCCATGCGGAAGATCGACCTGACTGGGATCGCCAGTGACGATCATGCGGCTGTTCTCGCCCAGTCGTGTCAGGAACATTTTCATCTGCATCGACGTCGTATTCTGGGCTTCGTCGAGAATGACGGCGGCGTTCGACAGCGTGCGGCCTCGCATGAAGGCGAGCGGCGCGATTTCGATTTCGCCGCCCTGCAAAGCGCGCTCGACGATGCGCGCATCCATCAAGTCATAAAGTGCGTCGTAGATCGGACGCAGATAGGGATCGACCTTCTCACGCAAATCGCCCGGTAGAAAACCAAGCCGTTCGCCGGCTTCCACGGCCGGACGAGACAGAATGATGCGGTCGACCTCTTTGCGCTCAAACATCTGCACAGCCTGAGCAACCGCGAGCCATGTCTTGCCAGTACCCGCCGGTCCAGTGCCGAACACGAGCGCATGGCGTTTGAGCGCACGGATGTAAGAATCCTGCGCGGCAGTTCGCGCACGCACGGGCCGTTTGCGCAGGTTGATTTCTTCAAAGGCCGGACGTGCGGCTGTCGGATCAAAGTCAAACAGCGAGCCTTGCGCGATCGCCTGGCGTATTGCGCCCTCGACGTCTCCTTGGCTCAAATCGTGTCCGCGCTTGAGTTGCTCATAGAGGCCTTCGAGCACGCGACGCGCCTGCTCGCAGGCGCCGCGCGGACCTTCGATCGTGACGTGATTGCCGCGCTGTTCCGCCACGACGCCGAGGCGCCGCTCGATCAGCGCGAGATTCTGCCCGTACTGACCAAATAAGACCGAGGCAAGCTTGTTGTCCTCAAAGGCGAGCACGACCTGTGTGGTGGCCGTCTCATCGGAGGCGGCGGCCGGCGGGATCACGGAATCCGTCGTGCGCAAAGGCGTTTCAAGCTCCTGCTGTGGCAAGCGTCGGCATGCCGATTTCACGGGCAAGCGCGCCGAACAGACTGTTGGTACCGACCTTGTTGATTGTCACGCTTTCAATTGTGCCGATAAGCTTGGCTGGAGCCATGACCTGGACTGCCTGTAAATATGGCGAGCGGCCGACAAGTTGGCCAGGAAGCTTGCCTGGCTTTTCCAGCAGCACATCGACGGTACGGCCGGCGAACGATGCATTGAAATCGTGCCAGTGGCGAGTGAGTATTGCCTGCAGGCGTTGCAGGCGCTCGGACTTCTCGTCGTCTGGAACCTCGTTTTCCATCTCGGCCGCCGGTGTGCCCGGTCTCGGTGAATACGAGAAGGTATAGGCACTGGCGAAGCCGACTTCTTCCACAAGTGACAGGGTCTCGCGGAAATCAGTTTCCGTCTCGCCGGGAAATCCCACAATAAAGTCTGACGTAAAGGCGAGGTCGGTACGGCTCGCACGCAACCGCGCAATTACGTCGAGATAATCGCGGCGCGTATGTTTGCGGTTCATGGCCTCCAGAATTCGGTCGGAACCGGATTGCACCGGCAGATGCACGTAAGGGGTCAGGGCCGGGAGGTCGGCATGGGCCGCGATCAGATCGTCATGCATGTCGCACGGATGACTGGTGGTGTAGCGCAGACGCAAGATGCCGGGCACTTGCGCGAGCCGCCGCAGTAATTTTCCAAGTGTCGATGGTGCGCCATCAGGACCGGGCCCATGATAGGCGTTAACATTCTGGCCGATCACAGTGACCTCGCGCACGCCAGCATCGGCAAGGCGTTCGACCTCCCTGACAATCTTCTCAATCGGGCGCGAAATCTCGACGCCACGCGTGTAAGGCACGACGCAGAATGTGCAGAACTTGTCGCAGCCTTCCTGTACTGTGACGAATGCGGAAATGCCGCGCTTCGCGATAGCTTCTCGTTTGGGAGCGGCCAGAACGTCGAACTTGTTTTCCGCCGGAAATTCAGTGTCGATGATTTTTTCGCCACTTTGCGCACGGACAATCATCTCCGGCAGGCGGTGATAATTCTGCGAACCGATCACCAGATCGACAGCTCCGGCGCGTCGGATAATTTCTTTGCCTTCCGCCTGCGCGACGCAGCCAGCGACAGCTATCAGCATCTTCCTGCCTTCGCGGCCGGCGGCCTCTTTCATCTCGCGGATGCGGCCGATTTCGGAATAGACCTTCTCCGCCGCCTTCTCGCGGATGTGACAGGTATTCAGGATGACGAGGTCTGCGTCCTCAGGATTTGTCGTCTCGCTGAACCCGGCAGGTGCCAGCGTGTCCGCCATACGATGGGAATCGTAGACGTTCATCTGGCAGCCAAAGGATTTGACGTGGACTTTGCGGAGTTTGCTCATGCCGTTCCGGGACGAACCAAGTGCCAATCTAGCCTGTGATGGCGGGATTTGTCGCGCCGATCCATATAATTGATTTTGTTGCGAATTTAAGGCCGCTTTTCAATCGGCGGCCCGTGCGGCCAGTTCTCGGCCCCGTAATGTCCCGGCGCTCAGGCGCCGCACCGCGCTTTCGAGCCGCCTGGTGATCGTTTTGCGGTCGACCAAGGTATCGGCTTGAAGTGGCTCGCCATAGGTCACGACTGCGTCGACTGCGCCCCGAGACATCAACGCCTTGATGTGCGGCATAAAATCGAGGTCGCCGTACCAAGCAACGACTGGCCGATGCTGGCGGCCCATCGGGATGCCGTTGATCCGGGTGTAGCTGATCGACATCGGCTGGATCAGCACCTTGGAGGCGTCGCCGGCGCGCGTGACCGCTTCCTCCACTGCGCCGAGCAGCGCCGATCGGAACGGAAGAACTCGATTGCCATCGCTTGATGTACCTTCCGCGAACAAGACAACGGAGGTACCGCCGTCGAGCCGTTTGACAATTTCGCCAACCGCCTGTCCTGACTGGTGGCGGCGTGCACGGTCGACGAACACGGTGCGCTGCAGCCGGGCGGCCACTCCGACCAGCGGCCAGTTCTCCACCTCACGTTTGGATACGAAGGCGATCGGCACAATCGACCCGATCACGAGAATGTCGGCCCACGACACGTGATTGGAGACAAACAAGACCGCGCGATCATGGGCCGGCACACCAGCGACGCGTACGTGGATGCCCAGGATCGCGCACAGCAAACGATAATAGTGCGTCGCGATAATGCCCCAACCCG
This sequence comes from uncultured Alphaproteobacteria bacterium, assembly GCA_963810585.1. Taxonomy (GTDB): domain Bacteria; phylum Pseudomonadota; class Alphaproteobacteria; order Rhizobiales; family Xanthobacteraceae; genus Pseudolabrys. The sequence continues at coordinate 1,450,927 of CAWENV010000001.1, read as the reverse complement.
GCAGCTTCAGCTTCGTCAGCAGCCACTGGATAGAAATCAGGAGTGGCGTCATGGTGAAAAAAAACGCCGCAGTCGAAAGCGCACGCAGCATCAGCCGCCCTTGTCGTCTTTGAGCGGCACTGCATAAAGCTCAAGCCGATGGTCGACAAGTTTGTAACCGAGTTTGCGCGCGACTTCAGCTTGCAAGCGCTCGATTTCCTCCGACTGGAATTCGATCACCTCGCCATTACGCAAGTTGATCAGATGGTCGTGGTGGGCGTCGGGACTCGTCTCATAGCGCGCACGGCCATCACGGAAATCGTGACGCTCAATGATACCGGCATCCTCGAACAGGCGCATGGTGCGGTACACCGTGGAAATCGAAATGCGGTCATCCACCTTGGCGCAGCGCCGGTAAAGCTCCTCGACATCCGGATGGTCGTCCGCTTCGGCAAGCACACGCGCTATCACGCGGCGCTGTTCAGTCATGCGCATGCCCTTGGCCGCACAGAGCGCCTCGATGTTCTTTTTTTCGATCGTGGTCTTGCCTGTAGTGCTCACGTCGTTGTCTCTAGTGTCTGTACGACCTGTATTTTGTGGCTTTTCTACCACAATTAATCGCTTGCGGCATGTACGGAATGATCAGGACAGGTCGCGCCGCAATACCAGCGCGGCGGCGGCTTTGCCGCCGGGGCCGGGATAATAATTGGCTCTGCGCGACACTTCGCTAAATCCGGCACGTTGGTAAAGGCGGATGGCTGGGTCATTGTGCTCGTCGACTTCCAGAAACACGGTACGTGCCCCCAATCCGGCCAAACGACGCAGGTGAAGATTGAGCAGTTTTTGTGCGAGGCCGCGGCCGCGCTGGCGGCCGGCAACCGCCACAGAAAGGATTTCTGCCTCGTCTTCGACCAGCCGTGACATGATGAAGCCCGCGAGTTTTACGCTCATTGTTGCGCGGTGCGCGATCACGTGCCGGTCGAGCAGCAGGCCTTCGACCTCCTGTTCGCTCCAGCCCCGCCGGAATGACACACCGTGCAGCGCTGCGATGGCGGCTGCATCGCGCGCGTTTGCTTCCGACAGGACCGGCTCGCTGCGCGCGAAAAGATTGCTGATGAAACCGATCATCGGCGGGCCAGCTGAACCGAGTCCTGCGGTTGTGCATCCGGTGCACGCAGGTAGAGCGGCTTGGGCGGTGTGTGCAGGTCGGTCGCAGCGGCGCCGAGCCGCGCTACCCAGTCGATGTCAGGCGCGCCCCGCTGCTCGACAGCCGTCGGCGCACGTTCGCCTGCGGGCCAATGTGCCGCCAGCATCTTCGCTGCAGTGCCTGTGATACGCGGTGTACCCGACACCGACATGCGCAACGCTTCGCGCAACGGAGTGACCCGAGGCGCAACAAGCGTGCGTCCGCCCGGACCGAACACTTGCAGGTAGACGTGTTCGTGTCGCGCATCGATCGCTACTACGACGGGGAGCGTATCGTCGGCGGCGATGAATGGCGCGGCGAAGGCCGCAAGCGTCGACAGGCCGATTGCTGGCTTCCCTGTGGCAAGCGCGATCCCGCGCGCCGCGGATATACCGACGCGCAAGCCGGTAAAGCTGCCCGGTCCCGTTGTGACTGCGATGCGGTCAAACGCGGTGAAATCGAGTTTGGCGCGGTTTAGCACTCGCGCGATCAGCGGGATCAGCGCTTCAGCATGACCGCGTTGCATCGCCAGCGACTCATGCACGCTCGAGTCCGCATGCGCGGTGTCCAGTATCCCGACCGAGCAGGCTTCAAGTGCAGTATCAATGGCAAGGATGCGCATGAGGCAGTAATTCTAGCACTGTTTGCGATCGTGGCGGGCCTCATGGCGGTCATCCACGTTTTTGTCGCCGGCCAAAAAACGCACACGCCCGGGGCGAGCCCGGGCATGCCGCAGCGTCTGCCGATGGCTGGCCAGCTACATAGGCCGTACTTCGACCACGTCGGGCACGAAGTGGCGCAACAGGTTCTGGATGCCGTGCTTGAGAGTAGCGGTTGAGGACGGGCAACCCGAGCAAGCACCCTTCATATTGAGATATACAATGCCTTCCTTGTACCCGCGGAAGGTGATGTCGCCGCCATCGCCCGCTACGGCGGGACGCACGCGCGTTTCGATCAAGTCCTTGATGGTAGCGACCGTATCGGCATCCTTGGCATCGAAGAATTCATCCGCCGCGGCTTCCGTTTTGGCATCGCCCGCAAGCAGCGGAGCATCGGACATGAAGTGCTCCATGATCGCGCCTAGGATTGCCGGCTTGATCTGCTGCCAGTCACCACCGACCTTGGTCACCGAGATGAAGTCTGAACCAAAGAAGACGCCGCCGACATTCGGAACGTCGAACAGGCGCATCGCAAGCGGGGACTGTGCGGCTGCTTCCCGTGACGGCATGTCCAGGGTGCCGGTCTCGAGCACGGCGCGCCCGGGCAAAAATTTCAGTGTTGCCGGGTTGGGTGTGGCTTCGGTCTGAATGAACATCGTAATCGCTCTCCTTGCCTCTTTCGGGTTCAAGGCCCGCGGGCGCCAGAACTATACCGCATAAATGGCGATTGCGCTGGCTAGCGTCAACCGGCGCGAAAACGACGTTAATCAGGAACTTGCGTCGATATCCTCGTCGCTCAGATGTCCCGGTACGAGCGCCACCGGGATTGGAAACGTCCCCGCGGTCTTGGCTAAGTTGGAAACGAGGGGGCCCGGGCCCTCGCTGCCGGTGCCTGCCGCCAACACTAGAATGCCAATGTCGGCATCTTCTTCGATTAGCTTGATGATTTCCTCGGCGGTGTCGCCTTCGCGAATTACTCTGTCCGGCGTGATGCGGGCAATTTTTTTTGCGCGCGCGGCAAATTTATCGAGTGTTGCATTTGCCGCTTCCTGCTGCTCTGCCTTCATGATGTCAGCGACACCGAGCCATTGCTGATTGCGATCGCCGGGCTCGATCACGCGCAACATGACAATCTGCGACTTGGTGCGTCCGGCGCGCTTTGCCGCCCAATATATGGCACGGTCGCATTCTTCGGTGTCATCGATGACAACCAGATATTTCCGCTTGTGGCCGGCCTCGTAGCTGCGGCGCTTGCTGCTCACGGTCGCGACGCTCCCGTCCGATCAAATGCGCTGTAATATACCTACACGCGGGCAATGGTGGCACGGCGCCTGCCGCGCCGACAAGACGGGTGTCCCGCGTTGTAAACTAGCGGCGTACGAAACCGACGATATCCTTGACTGCCTTCATGGTTTCCGCAGCGATCGTTTGCGCGCGCTGCGAACCCTCCGCCAATATGGAGTCGATATAAACTGGATCCTGCACCAGTTTCTTCATCTCTGCCCCGATCGGTCCGAGCTTGGCTACAGCAAGATCTACCAACGCCGTTTTGAATGTTGAGAATTGCCCGCCGCCAAACTGGCCGAGCACATCAGCTTTGCTTACGCCTTGCAATGCGGCGTAGATGCCAACAAGGTTTTCGGCCTCGGGACGTGGTGCCAGTCCTTTTTCCTCGCCCGGCAGCGGTTCGGGGTCCGTCTTGGCCTTGCGAATCTTCTGTGCGATTGCATCGGCGTCGTCGGTGAGGTTAATGCGCGAATAGTCGGATGCCTCCGACTTCGACATTTTTTTTGAGCCGTCACGCAACGACATCACCCGTGTCGCCGGTCCCTGGATCAGTGGCTCGGGCTGCGGGAAGAATGCCTCGCCGTAACCGTGCGCGTGGATAGATGCTGCGAAGTCATTGTTGAATTTCTGCGCAATGTCGCGCGAGAGTTCGAGGTGCTGCTTCTGATCTTCCCCGACTGGCACATGGGTTGCGCGATAGACCAGAATGTCGGCGGCCATCAGGTTGGGGTACACGTAGAGTCCAACCGAAGCGTTCTCCCGGTCCTTGCCGGCCTTCTCCTTAAACTGTGTCATGCGGTTGAGCCAGCCGACGCGAGCGACACAATTGAACACCCACGCGAGTTCTGCATGCTCGGCGACTTGACTCTGGTTGAAGATGATTTGTTTCTTCGGATCAATGCCACAGGCGAGGAATGCTGCGGTTACCTCGCGCGTAGCGCGCGGCAATTCAGCCGGGTCCTGCCACACCGTGATCGCGTGCAGGTCGACCACGCAGTAGATGCAGTCGTAGCGATCCTGGAGCGCCACAAATTTTGTGATCGCGCCGAGATAATTGCCCAGGTGCAAGTTGCCGGTTGGCTGCACGCCGGAAAACACGCGTTCCTTGAACGCCATTACGACTATCCCTCGCCACTTTACCGGCCACATCGCATGATGGCGTTTGCCGTGCAACCCCCGCTGCACGCACAACCAATGTCTAGCGTCGACACGGGATAACAATATCAAAGGCGCCGCCGCCCCACTATAGTGGGACGAGATTGTCGGGGTCGTACAGACGAGCAAGCGGCAGGTGGGCTTTAAATGAGCAAAGATGAGCTGATCATCCAATTGGTGAAAGTGGCGCTCGGCATTCTGGTCGCTGGCTACTTTCTCTGGTGGAGTTTGGAAGTGCTGAAAAGACTTCCACCCCCTCATTAGGCGGAGCTGGCTTCGGTAGTGGCGTTGCCAGCATGGCGGTCGCCGATATAGTGCGCGCGCTATCCATGAGGACTTGACGCATGACTGCTTCCAATTACGACGTGCTAGGCATCGGTAACGCCATTGTCGACGTCATCGCCCGCGCCGAGGACGATTTCCTGCTGGCGCAAGGTATGCACAAAGGCACCATGGCGCTGATCGACGAGGCGCGCGCGCAAGCGATTTATTCGGCAATGGGGCCGGCGGTGGAAAGTTCGGGCGGCTCCGCGGCCAATACCATCGTTGGCGTCGCCAGCTTCGGTGCGCGTGCGGCTTTTGTTGGAAAAGTCAAAGATGACGAGCTCGGCCGTGCATTCGCGCACGATATTCGCGCCGCCAAAGTCGCCTTCAATACCAGGCCGGCGAGCAGCGGCCCTTCGACAGCGCGTTGCTATATCATGGTGACCCCGGATGGTGAGCGCACCATGAATACATTTCTCGGAGCGGCGCAGGATCTCAAGCCCGACGACATCGACGAAGCGCAGGTCGCGAGCGCCGCTGTCACCTATCTAGAAGGCTATTTGTGGGATCCGCCGCTGGCCAAAGAAGCGTTCGTCAAGGCAGCGGAAATCGCACACAAGGCGGGCCGCCACGTTGCACTCACCTTATCAGATGCGTTCTGTGTCGACCGTTATCGTGCGGAATTCCTCGATCTGATTCGCAATGGTACGGTCGACATCGTGTTTGCCAATGAGCGCGAGTTGCACAGTCTTTATGAGACCGCCGACTTCGATAGTGCGGTGAAGGTGCTACGTGGTGAGGCGAAGCTCGCCGTGGTCACGCGCAGCGAGAAGGGTTGTGTGGTGATTTCCCGTGATTCCGTCGAGGCGGTGGCGGCGGAGCCGGTTAATCAGGTGGCGGATGTTACCGGCGCTGGCGACCTGTTTGCGGCCGGATTTCTGGTCGGCCTGGCGCATGGAAAAGATTATCGCACCGCCGCCCGTCTGGGCGCACTTGCAGCAGCGGAAGTCATTCAGCACATCGGCGCTCGGCCGGCGGTGTCGCTGAAAGCCCGCGCGGCGGAGTATGGTCTGCCGGTATAAATCGTGTTTTCTGAAACTGCAGGGATGAGGTATTGGCGTGAGATACCGGACATTGAGCCGGCATCTCACGCTGACCGGCGGGTATCCTTTTGATGCAGGATACGATGCAAGGTCTTCGGACCACTACGTAGGCGTGGCGCCCGAGCTCCCGCAAGCGATTGGTAACCAATTGGTAACCGAACGTGGTTACCGATTGGTGAACAGCCAATCGAGGACGTCGAGCCATGGCCAAACGCAAAACAATTGAGGGTGCCGAAGGCGAAGCGGTGGCAAATCCGGAAAGCACGTCCGACCAGGCGCCTCCCAAAGCCGACCTTCCATCCATCGCCTCGCCGTCGATCTCGCCGGCAAAGTTGGACCCCGCGGCCGATCCCGTCGTGACGGAAACGCCCACCGACGAACTGGCCCCCCCGAAAATTGCTGAGTTGGCACCGGTAAGTCGCCTGCGATTCATTATTCGCCCGCGCCACAAGCGCTACGCTCTGCTTGCTGCCTGCATGGCACTCGCGGCGGCACTCGGCGCAGTTGTTGGCATGGCAAGCAGCGGTGCCATCTCAAAACCCGCGGTCGCGGTCGAAGAGAGCAAGGCGACACAACAGTCTCGCGCTCGCCTCCATAAGGAAATCGACGGCCTGAAGGCAAGCCTCGAAGCTGCCAACAAATCTGCTTACGGTCAGATCGCGAAAATTAGCGAACGACTTAATCGCGAAAGTGCGGACATCACCGGCTCCGTCGCGCCGCCGCAGACGGTTCCCGCGACGCCGCAGGCCGCAGCGTCACTGCAGACTCCGCGTGCCGCAGCAAGCGCCACTGAAACTCAGTCGCCACACCTGCCGATCGTGGCGGATTGGTCGATCCGCGAAGCCCGCGACGGCTATGTTTATGTGCAGGGTCATGGTGACGTATATCAAGTCGTACCCGGCGCACCGTTGCCCGGCCTCGGTCCGGTCGAACAGATCAAGCGCCAGGATGGACGATGGCTGGTGGTCACGCCGAGAGGCATTATCGTGTCGATGCGCGATCGACGTTATTTCGAACAATTTTGAGCCTCGATCCAATTGAATAACGATTGGCGGCGCCCTCGGGCGCCGCTCTTCATTTGCGCGTGAGGTCGGTAGCGAGCCTTGCAAAAGCATGTCAGATTTCCCGCAACTCAAGTCGCGCGGGTCATGTCATGCGCAGCACCTCATTGGTAATTCTGGCCGCGGCGGCGTTGGCCGTCGTGGCAGCGTCGCAGACGTTAGCGCAAGGTGCGGCGCCGCCAGCCAAGCCTGAAATTGCGCAAAGTTGTCCCGGCTTGATTGCGACGCGGCCGCCTTTCGTTGAACCGGCCGCGTTGCGCCTAGCCGCACTCGAACGTGATCAGGCGCGCCTCACCTATATAGGGCACGCAACTTTTCTGATTGAAAGCCCGCAGCTGGTGCGGATCGCCACCGACTACAACGACTATGTCCGGCCGCCCGTGCTGCCGGATATCGCGACGATGAACCATGCGCACACAACGCACTATTCCCTATCGCCCGATCCCGGCATCAAATATGTGTTGCACGGCTGGGCGGACGACGAAAAGCCGGCGCGCGTCGATTTGCAATACAAGGATGTGCGGGTACGTAACGTGCCGACCAATATTCGCTCATTCGACGGCGGCACAGAGCGGCATGGCAACTCGATTTTCATCTTCGAAGTTGCAAATTTGTGCATTGCTCATCTCGGCCACCTGCACCATACGCTCACGCAGCAGCAACTCAACGAGATCGGCCGCATTGACGTTGTACTGGTGCCGGTGGATGGTTCCTACACGCTTGATATCGATGGTATGGTTGAGGTGCTGCACGCCCTTAAGGCGCCGCTGATGATCCCGATGCACTATTTCAGCGCCTACACGCTCGATCGATTTTTGCAGCGCGTACGCGAGGAGTGGGAGGTCGAAATCGCCGAAATACCATCATTGGTGGTATCCAAGGCAGGCCTCCCGGCAAAGCCGAAGGTGCTCGTGCTGCCCGGCCACTAACCTTTCCGCTCGATCTGTCCAATTAAGTGCAAATCCTTAGATATCGATCGCCGTCAAATTACGGCCGCGATTATCCGCTTATCAACAGAGCCTGTTGACGTAGCGGAACCAATGGTTAGTTGTCGCGTTCTTGGTCCGCATTTTGAAGATACTGAGGAATTATTATGGTTCAGACTTGGAGTTCTTGGAAACAATTTCCCGATGCGCACAGCGGCGACCATGTCGAGGCGCCGATCGGCCCCGGAGTTTACGAAGTCCGCCATACCATGACAGGCCGGGTCGTTGCTTTCGGTCATTCCGGCAATGTCGCCAATTCGCTTGCTGACCTGAAGCTGAATGGCGGTGCCGGCGCGTTCAGCCGGCTCTTTCGTAAGGAGCCCCTGGTCTCGCGCGTCGCCGATCTCGAATACCGCACTTGCGCGGCGACCAGCCGCGCTGAGGCAAAGACTGCGGCAAACCGGCTGTTAGGTTTGCGGCAGACCGCATGGCGCCGACGCATGGATACCGGTTGGGCAGCACGGCACACCTAACTAAGGTACATGCATTAATTCGGTTTTGCGGCCGGCCTTGTGCCGGCCGCTTCGGTTTTAGGCCCGCCGCGGTCGCTTCCTGTCGGTCGTGGACTTCGTATAAAGTCGGCCCGGTAAAAGGGGATGACTGCCGATGTTGAGTGCGGAACAGAACGATCTGATCACCCGAACCGGCGCGGGCACCCCGGCGGGCGGCTTGATGCGCCGCTATTGGCAGCCGGCGGCACTCATTGATGAGCTTTCCGGCAATCGCCCGGTGAAGCCGGTGCGCCTGCTCGGCGAAGACCTGGTGATCTTCAAGGACGACAAAGGCCGCTATGGGCTAGTCGGCCGCCGCTGCCCTCATCGTGGCACCGATCTGGCCTATGGGCGCCTGGAAGACGGCGGTCTGCGCTGCGCGTTTCACGGCTGGTTGTTCGACGTCAACGGCAAATGCTTGCAGACGCCGGCCGAACCGGATGACAGCAACCTCTGCGCCAACATTCGCGCCAAGTCATATCCGGTGGTCGAGAAGAGCGGCATCCTGTTCGCATATATGGGCCCGGGTCAGGCGCCGGCGTTTCCGCATTTCGATTGTTTCGTCGCACCCCAAAGTCACACCTTCGCATTCAAGGGGATGATCGATTGCAATTGGCTGCAGTCACTCGAAGTCGGCATTGATCCTGTTCACACTTCGTTTCTGCATCGCTTTTTCAATGACGAAGATCCGAGCCAGAGTTACGGCAAAATGTTCCGCGACACGACGCGCGATTCCGATATGCCGATGACCCAGATTATGCGCGAGGTGACGCGGCCGCGTATCGAGGTCGAAGAAACCAATTTCGGGTTCCGTCTGGTGACACTGAGGCAGATCAGCGACAAGAGCACGCATGTGCGGGTTACAAATCTGGTATTCCCGAACGCCTTTATGATTCCAATGAGCCGCGAGATGACGATTTCGCAGTGGCACGTGCCGATCGACGACCAGAAGCACTATTGGTACGCAATCTTCACGAGCTTCGGTGCGCCAGTCAACAAGGATGAAATGCGACGCCAGCGCTTGGCTCTCTATCAATTACCTGACTACGTCCCGAACAAGAACAAGAGCAACGACTACGGCTTCGATCCGCACGAGCAGGAGCACGAAACCTTTACCGGTATGGGCGCTGACATCAACGTGCACGACCAGTGGGCTTGTGAGTCGATGGGCGCGATTCAGGATCGTACCAGCGAACATCTCGGCACATCGGACAAAGCGATCAGCGCCTACCGCAAACTGTTGCGCGAGGCGATTGAAAAGGCGGACAAGGGCCAAAAACCGGTCATGGTGCTCGATCCTAAACAGGCGGCGAGCGTCACGGGGCCGGCGGCGATCGACGGCATCGGACCCGCTGACGACTGGCAGGGCTATTGGCAAAAGAGTGAAGCGGTGAAGCGCCAAGCCGCGAGCTGGTCCAATGGACGCTAGGCTGTAATGCCCTCACGTTCACGTAAGCCTGCCAGTTTCGTCGATCGCCACGGCCTGTGGAGCGACACGCAAGCGAAAGCGGCGACGCAAGTCGAGCGCATCATCAAAAAAGAAAAGCTTGAGGTGGTGCGTTTCTCATTCGCCGACCAGCACGGCGTACTGCGTGGCAAAACTTTGCTCGCGTCCGAAGTTGCAAATGCGATGCGCAGCGGCGTCACGATGACGACGACGCTGCTCGCCAAGGACACCGCACACCGCACCGTATATCCGGTTTTCACGCCAGGCGGCGGATTTGCCATGGCTGAAATGGAGGGCGGCAGCGATTTCGTCATGATCGCCGATCCGGCGACGTTCCGTATACTGCCGTGGGCGAAAAAAACGGGTTGGCTGCTGTGCGATATTTATTTCGGCAACGGCAAGCCGGTGCCATTTTCGTCGCGCGCGCGCTGTCGCGACGCGCTCAATACACTTGCCAAAGCTGGTTTCAATTTCCTCGCCGGATTGGAAGTTGAATTTCACCTGTTCAAGCTTGAGAGCGCGCGGCTGATGCCTGCAGACGCCACCTGGCCTCCGGAGGCTCCCGAAGTAAGTCTACTGACTGCAGGGTTATCAGTACCTCACTGAGTCACGTTTCGATATGCTCGATCCGGCTGTGGAGCCTCTTCGCCGCGGTATCGCGCAACTCGGCATGCCACTGCGCTCGGTCGAAGTCGAACTCGGTCCCAGCCAATGCGAGTTCACTTTCAACCCGCAGACTGGCATGGCGAGTGCCGACACCATGGTGCTGTTCCGCACGGCGGTGAAGCAGATCGCGCGCCGCCATGGATTTCTCGCAAGTTTCATGTGCCGGCCGGGGTTACCCAATGTGATGTCGAGTGGTTGGCATCTGCATCAATCGCTCATCGAGACAGGGTCCAGGCGAAACGCTTTTGCCTTCGATCACCGGGACGCGCTCTCGACCGTTGGCAAATATTATCTCGGCGGATTGCTGGCGCATGCGCGTGCGGCGGCTGCGTTCACAACGCCGACTATCAACGGATATAAACGATACCGGCCTAATTCGCTCGCTCCCGACCGCGTCAGTTGGGCGCGCGACAATCGGGGCGTGATGATCCGTGTGCTCGGCCAGCCGGGCGACCCTGCAACGCATTTGGAAAACCGCGTCGGAGAGCCCGCTGCTAACCCCTATCTCTACGTGGCCTCGCAAATCTATTCCGGCCTAGACGGTATTGCGAGAAGACTCGACCCCGGACCGTCGGCTGACACGCCCTATGAGGCCATGACGACTCTTTTGCCAAAAAATCTTGGTGAGGCGCTGACCGCATTACGCGTCGACGAAGTCTTCCGCGCGGGTTTCGGTGCAGGGTTCGTCGATTACTACACGCATATCAAGGCAGCCGAACTTGAACGCTTCCAGAAAGAAGCGCCCGAACAACCGGACGTTACGCCATGGGAGCAGAAGGAATATCTGGACCTGTTCTGATGCACTAGAAATCGAGCCGCGGCTCACGCTGCCGCGCCCGACTGATGAGGCAAACGCCCACAGTTCCGGCCATGCCGAGAGTCGCGCAGACAAGCTTGATCTTTGCGGGTACGCCGGGGCCGAACGATGCCGCGTAGTCGGCAATGATTGGGTCGCTGGCTATCACGTCGCCCGCTATCCATCCCAACAAAGCGGCGCCTGCCCAAATGATGAGCGGAAAATAATTGAGTATGGCCATAATGATATTTGCCCCGGCGACAATAGCAGGGATGCTGACGCCCAGACCAAATATGAGCAACGCCAGGCTTCCATCAGCGACCGCCGCCACGGCTATGACGTTGTCGAGGCTCATGACCACGTCGGCGATGGCAACAAGTTTGACGGCGCGCCAAAGGCTGGCAGATCCAGAATTTCCATTGCCGGCGTCTTCGCCAGGCGTAAGTAATTTTACTGCGATCCACAGGAGTGCGACTCCCCCGGCGATCTTGACATAGGGAAGCAACATGAGTGTCGAAACGATTGTCGCGAAGATCAGCCGTAATAAAAGCGCTACCCCCGTGCCCAGTATCATTCCAGCGAGCCGTTGCTTCTGCGGCAAATTCCGGCAAGCGAGCGCAATCACGATTGCGTTGTCGCCAGACAGCAATACGTTGATCCAGATAATTTGAACGACCGATATCCAGAACTGGGGCTGCGTGTTGACGCCAAGGCCATTCAAAAGATCGGTCATTCACAAGCCCTGTGCAGTTCGATCAGGCGATGTTTTCGGTGTGCGGACGGTCGGGCCGCTTGCGAGGCGGAAGCCCGTGTCTCGCGCGCCATGCGGGATTGAGCGTTTCTCTCCATGTCGCGTGGAGAACACTGACGAGTTCGAGGGCGCCGATAATGAGCAGCGACCATTGCAGGGCTTCAGATCGCGCTGCATCTATGTGCAGATGATCGATTAAGGTCAGATAGGGGAGTGCCCACAGCGCGACGAGCGCTGCCCAGTTGACGAGAACGGAACCGACGGAAACCCGCGCGCTCGGCGCCCTCGCGAGTCCACTGGTGCCACGCCGCTTGTGTAATTGCTGATTGTGCTTGGCCCGGCGATCCTGGGAAATCTCGGTCAATAGATGACGGTTCGGCACGATTCCTACCTGCAAAGCGCGTCATTCGAGTTCGCGCGCAGTCAGAATAGGATTGTAAAAGTCGTCTACAATTCAGGATGAATACCCGGGTCGTTACACTTGGGTATTTTCACCTAGGGATTAATATCCGGGGGTCTCATCGCGGCGAGGGTTTAGACTTGATGACAAGCAGGACGCAGGCGGAGCAATTGCGAGTGATGGCCTTTCCGCGGGTTTTCGACACTCACAAAATGATCGTCGGACTTGTCTATCTTGCAGCTTATGCGGTGCTCGATTGGGTGAGCTTCATCGAGCCATATGCGCAGCTTGGGATTACGCCCTGGAATCCCGGTACCGGCTTGAGCTTTGTCTTGCTCCTGCTGTTTGGCCTCCGGATGATTCCATTTCTGCTCATTAGCCCGTTGCTGGCAGACTATCTGAATCAACAATTCGCTATGCCGTGGCACGTTGAGATCCTTGCTTCGGCATTGGTGGGCGGCGGCTATTCGATCGTTTTGGCATTTTTATTGCGTCCGAATTTGCGTTTTGATCCCACGCTCGCCTCGATGCGCGATCTTGTTCTGCTAATGGTCGTCGCAGTTGTGAGCGCGGCCTTCGTCGCAACGGGGTATGTAAGCCTAACGATTGCCGCGGGACTGTTGCCGATGGCGGACTTCACGCCGGCGACATTACGCTATTGGGTTGGCGACGTTATCGGTATCACTGTGATAACTCCGTTCGCGCTGTTTGCATTTACCCGTCGGCGCATTCTGCCGATGACGACAGAAACCTTGTTACAATTTATCGCGATCGGCATGGCCTTGGCGTTGGTCTTCGGTTTCGCGCAGGAACAACAATTCCAGCTCTTCTATGTTCTCTTTCTGCCGATCGTCTGGCTTGCCGTACGCACTGGCTCGGAAGGCGTCAGTGTCGGAATTCTGGTCACGCAACTCGGGTTGATCCTCGGTATTCAACTTTTTCCGGCTGGAACATTCAACGTTACGGCTTTTCAGGCGCTAATGCTCGTTTTGGCGATGACCGGATTGGTTGCCGGCGAGTTAGTTACAGAACGGCGGCGCACTGAGGCCCAATTACGATTGCAGCAGGACTCACTCTCGCGACTTGCCCGGCTAGGCAGCATGGGCGAACTCGCAGCTGCGGTCGCGCATGAGCTCAATCAGCCCTTGATGGCGGCCGGTACTTACACGCGTCTGGTGAACGATGCGATGAGTACGGCACCCGTCGATGTCGTGACAATTGCTGAGACCGCGAAGAAGGCGGTCGCGCAGGTCGAGCGCGCCGCCGAAGTAGTGCGCCACCTGCGTGCCCTGGTGCGGCTCGACCGCAGTAACCGTGCGCCATGCAAGCTTGAGCGTATTGTGGAAGAAACGATCGAACTGTGCCAACCGGATCTCGATCGTATGCATGTGACCGCTCGAACCGCCATTGCCACTGACCTTCCGCGAGTCATGGTCGACCTTCTGCAAATTGAGCAGATCCTGATCAATCTTTTGCGCAATGCGATCGAGGCGATCGGCGAAAGTGGAAACTTGCGTGGAACGATCCTGATCGAGGCAAAGACTTTCGATGTCAATTTCATTGAAGTTCAGGTCGTCGATAGCGGGCCGGGCTTTCCACCGCAGCTACTCGAAAGCGCGTTTTTGCCACTGTCATCCAATAAGGCTGAAGGCCTTGGCATCGGATTGCCGCTGTGCCGATCGATCGTCGAGGCGCACGGTGGCAAGTTATGGCTAGATCACAGTGTTCGGGGCGGCGCAGTCCACTTCACGCTGCCCATCGCGAAGACGGGCCAGACATGAGCGTACTCGTTCACATCGCGGTCATTGATGACGATGAGGCAGTGCTCGACTCACTACGCCTCTATTTCGGTCGTCAAAACATCGAAGCTTTGTGCTTCAAGTCTGCGAAGGACTTTCTGGCTGCGATCGGGAGCGGGCAACGATTTGATTGCGTTGTTTCGGACGTTCGCATGCCAGGGATGTCCGGCCTCGATTTGGTGCATCGTCTCAAAGGTGACGGTTTGGCGGCGCCGGTTATCTTGATCACCGGACATGGTGACGTTGATATGGCTGTTGCCGCCATTAAAGTCGGCGCATTCGATTTCATCGAGAAGCCGTTCGATGAAGCTCGGCTGCTTGCCAGCATCGGCAATGCGATAGAAAAGAAACAGCAACCGGAAGTCGACGCGGCAGAACTGGAAAAGTTGCAATCGCGTTTTAATACACTCTCGGTTCGACAACGCCAGGTCATGGACCTCGCCGTGGCAGGCTTGTCGAATAAGGAGATCGGATCGCAACTCAAAATCAGCCCAAAGACCGTGGAGAATCATCGCGCTTGGGTGATGGAGCGTATTGGTGCCCGCAACATTGCGGAACTGGTACGCATTGCGATGAAAGTTCAAGGCAATCTACAGAGTTGATCGGATCGTTGCTGGTGCATTTTGAGAACGGAAAGAGGGATTTGGATCCATCCTGATGCCATACGCACTCACACCCGACAAAGTGAGGCTCTATTATGAAGAGGTGGGGCAGGGCAAGCCGATCCTGTTCGTGCACGAGTTCGCCGGCGACCATCGCAGCTGGGAGCAGCAGCTGCGTGAATTCGGCAAGCGCTACCGTTGCATCGCTTATGCGGCGCGTGGCTATAAGCCGTCCGAGGTGCCACCCGATGCGGCCGCTTACACCTATCAGCATGTCATGCGTGACGCTATCGCGGTGCTCGACCACTTGAATATCGAGCGGGCGCATCTCATCGGCTTGTCGATGGGCGGCTACACTGTATTGCAGGTCGCACTTAATCATCCGGGCCGCGTTCGTTCTTTGGTGCTTGCCGGTGCCGGTTCCGGCAGCGAACGTTGGTATACCGAAGAATTCCACAAGCGTTCGCGCGACCTTGCTTTGCAATTCGAGCGCGAAGGCTCTGCCGCGGTGGCGCAAACTTATGGCCGCAGTCCTAGCCGCATCCCCTTTGAGCTGAAGGACCCGCGAGGTTTTGCCGAATTTTCCCGACAGCTTGCCGAACACGATGCTCAAGGCTCCGCACATATGTCGCGCGGTTTTCAGGGCGCTCGCCCTTCACTCTACGATTTCGAAAAAGATATCCGCAAATTACCTACGCCGGCGCTGATTGTGGTTGGTGACGAAGATGAGCGGTGCATCGAGCCGGGACTGTTTTTGAAGGATGCGATTCCCGCTTCCGGGCTGGTGATCTTCCCCAAGACCGGTCACGCGGTGAACCTGGAGGAGCCAGACTTATTCAATCGAGTGGTCGGCGACTTCCTTTCGCGTGTCGATAACGGCATCTGGTTACCGCGCGACCCACGCACACGGGCACCCAGACCCTCTACCTAATAAGGGAACTCGGCAGCAATCGTGCGCAATATTGGGGTGGCCCAGGGGAGCCGCCGATGTTGAAATCGGCCTTTGTTTTCCGGATCATCGGCCTCACATCGACGCCAAGCTGACGTCGTTATTAGTGACGTTCGATAACTATGCCGGAAGTTTCCTTGGAACCCCGCGGGACTGTCCGGATATGATTGGTGTCTCATCTTTAGCCAGGGTGCCACTCATGCGTAACATTGTACTGGCAATACTCACGTTAGGCCTCTTCGCATCGCTTGGCGGATCCGCCAACGCTGCCGATCTTTACCCTTATCCCTATGGCTGGCGTTCTCATGTCTGGTATGGCGGCAACTGTTGCGGTCGCGCCAAGTACGGACCTGGGATACGTGTTGCCGAGCAAGTGCCTTATTGCGGTGATTGCGACAATCTCGTCGGCCCGAACACTTACAACGTGGCGCTTAGCTATGCCGGCTATTTTCCATGGACGCGCGGATGCGCACTTGGCGGCTGCAGTGGCCAGTACAATTTGGCCGTAGGCTGTTATTGGCAGGAAGTTCCGCTTGCCGATGGCCGCGGCGGTTGGGTCCGGGGCGTCGAGAAGATTTGCAATTGAACCTGGCCTGAGGACGTCAGACGTCGACGCTCGCTGCCAGCGCGTTGTTCTGGATGAACAACCTGCGCGGTTCGACCAATTCGCCCATCAATTCCGCGAACACGTTGTCGACTTCCTCGCCTTCCTTGATCTTCACTTGCAGCAATGAGCGTACATTGGTGTCGAGTGTGGTTTCCCAAAGCTGCTCAGGGTTCATCTCTCCCAACCCTTTGTAGCGCTGCATCGTGATGCCTTTGCGCCCGGCGTTTGTAAGTGCCTCAAACAAGCCGACAGGTCCGTGAATCGAAATCTCTTCGTCTTTCCGCCGCAACACCGCCGGTGGTGTCGGGCGCGGGAAAGTCTGCTGCAGCGCTGGCGCGAACTCGTCGAGTTTGCGCGCATCTGCTGAAGCAAGCAGGGCCTGGTCGATGATCGCGACTTCTTTCACGCCGCGCACGGTGCGCTCGAAATGGAAGCCGTTCTCATCAAACCGCCCGACCCATCCCCGCTCGGTCTCTTCCGCTAACGCGTCCATGCGCTTGGCGATGTAGCCTGCGGCTGCCGTTGCGGTCTTCGCGTCGCCGGTCACTTCCGGACGCAGCACGCCGGCGATTGAGGCCTGCTCGATTACCTTGCGGTTATAGCGACTGTGCAATCCGCCCAGAAGCCCGCGGATCGTGCGGGAGTCTTCGACCAATTTATGCAAGTCGGCGCCCGCGAGCTCTTCGCCGTTGGAGAGCCTCAACACCGCTTCCTCGATACCGGCGGCGATCAGATAGTCCTCCAGTGCGCGCTCGTCCTTGAGGTATTGCTCGGACTTTCCGCGCGCAATCTTGTAGAGCGGCGGCTGTGCGATATAGAGGTGACCGCGCTCGATCAGTGCGGGCATCTGCCGAAAGAAAAACGTAAGCAGCAGCGTACGAATGTGACTGCCGTCGACGTCGGCGTCGGTCATGATAATGATCTTGTGGTACCGCAGCTTTTCGACGTTGAATTCGTCGCGCCCGATGCTGGTGCCGAGCGCCGTAATCAGCGTGCCGATTTCCTGGCTTCCGAGCATTTTGTCAAAGCGCGCGCGCTCGACATTGAGGATTTTGCCACGCAACGGCAAAACCGCCTGGAATTCGCGATTGCGTCCTTGCTTGGCCGAGCCACCGGCCGAGTCGCCCTCGACGATGAACAATTCGGATTTGGCGGGATCGCGCTCCTGACAATCGGCGAGTTTGCCAGGCAGCGACGAGACATCGAGCGCACCTTTGCGGCGGGTCAGGTCGCGGGCCTTGCGCGCAGCCTCGCGGGCGGCAGCGGCTTCCACGACCTTGCCAACGATGACGCGGGCTTCCTGCGGGTGAATCTCAAACCAGTCCTGCAAGGCCTGGTTGATGACATTTTCGACCACTGGGCGCACTTCCGAGGACACCAGCTTGTCTTTGGTCTGTGAAGAAAACTTCGGGTCCGGCACTTTCACCGACAGAACCGACGTCAAGCCCTCGCGGCAATCGTCCCCGGTGAGTGCCACCTTTTCCTTGCGCGTGGTGCCGACAGTCTCGGCATATTGCGTGATCTGGCGGGTGAGCGCGCCGCGAAAACCGGCGAGATGGGTGCCGCCGTCGCGCTGCGGAATGTTGTTCGTAAAGCAGAGCACGCTTTCGTGGTAGCCGTCGTTCCACCACAACGCGCATTCTACGGTGATGCCTTCGCGTTCGGCCTTGATCATCACCGGGGTCGGGATGAGTGGCGTTTTGTTGCGGTCGAGAAATTTCACGAAAGCTTCGACGCCGCCCTCGTATTTCATCTCCTCGCGCTTCTCGACAGCATGCCGCATGTCAGAGAGCACGATGTTGACGCCGGAATTGAGGAACGCCAGCTCGCGCAGCCGATGCTCGAGGGTGGCAAAGTCAAACTCGACCATTGTAAAAGTCTTTGGCGACGGAAAAAACGTCACCTCGGTGCCGCGCTTGTCCTTTGCTTTGCCGATGGATTTCAGCGGAGCCACTGCGACGCCGTCACGGAACTCCATGAAGTGCTCTTCGCCATCGCGCCAGATATTGAGTTTGAGCCAGCTTGAGAGAGCATTGACGACCGACACGCCAACGCCATGCAGTCCACCAGAGACCTTGTAGGAATTCTGATCGAATTTTCCCCCGGCGTGCAGCTGGGTCATAATGACCTCGGCCGCCGACACGCCTTCGCCTTTGTGAATGTCGGTCGGTATGCCGCGACCGTTATCCCGCACAGTTACCGAGCCGTCAGGATTGAGTGTCGTTACCACTTCTGTCGCAAAACCCGCGAGCGCTTCGTCGATGGCGTTGTCGACGACCTCGTAGACCATGTGGTGGAGGCCGGAACCGTCATCGGTATCGCCGATATACATGCCCGGGCGCTTGCGTACGGCGTCCAGGCCTTTGAGAACCTTGATCGACTCGGCGCCATAGTCGGACGGAATATTGCGGGCCGGTTCAGCCATCGGCGGCACCCTCGAAACGAGCAGAAAATTGAGTTGGAATGAGCAGTTTGTGTGACACGAAAAACAGGCCTCGTACAGCGCAAAGTCAACCTAGTTAATATGTTGATTTAGCAACATTTTTTAAAGAGGCGCGGGGGTAAAAATCCCCACTTTTTTTACCTCATTTTTGGTCCGAATCAGCCCTCCAAATGCGCACCACTAAGACGCCCGGAACGCACCAATCGAAGTGACGTCTGGTGCGTTTAATCCATACCTTGCACACGGCAACGGCATGGCATTTAAGCCAGTGGCGTAGCCCCTGATTTGAATCTGCTTTCCATGCGCTTGCTCAGCCACCCGTTCGAAGTCCCGCGCCGCCTGCGTGCAATTGTGCGTGCTCGGGAATCGAGCGTGATCGTGCTGGCGGTAATCATCGGCGCGATTGCGGGTCTTGCGGTCGCTGCGATGGGCGAAGCAGTCGGGCTCATGCATCAGGTTTTTTTTGGCCTCGACCCTGGTGAGCGACTTTCAGGTCTCGTTTCGCTCGATCCGCTTCACGCTTTCGTGCCGCCTTGTCTCGGCGGGCTGCTGTTCGGCCTTGTCACTGCCTACATCACGCGACGGCGTGGTACCGAAGTAGATCCGATCGAGGCCAATGCGCTGCATGGCGGTCGTATGTCAATGCGCGGCAGTCTGATCGTCGCGGCACAGACCATATGGTCGAGCGGCGTCGGTGCCTCGGTCGGACTTGAAGCGGGTTACACACAACTCGCCAGCGGCATTGCCTCGGCGATCGGCCGCTCATTCCGCCTGCGGCGCAGCGACATGCGTGTGCTGGTCGGGTGTGGGGCGGCTGCAGCGATCGCCGCTGCATTCGGTGCGCCGCTTGGCGGCGCTTTCTATGGCTTCGAGCTGATTATAGGCAGCTACTCAATTGCCTCTCTGGCGCCGGTCGGGATGGCGTCGCTTGTCGGCTATTTGACCGCACAAGCCTTCACGCCAGACCGTCTTGGTATCGAGACCGGCGCCGTCTCAAGCCTCGCCGTGCACGATGTGGTCATCGCGGCCTTTGTGGGCGTACTCGCGGCGATATTCGGTATTGTCGTGATGCGCGGTGTTGCGGCTTGCGAGCTGTTATTTACACGACTTAGGGTGAAGGCGGCATTTCGCCCGATGATCGGCGGCGCGGTGGTGGGCTTGCTGGCAATGCTCTCGCCGCAGGTGATGTCGTCTGGCCACGGCGCACTTCACCTGACAGGGATCTTCAGGCTACCGCTCGCGACCATTGCGCTGATCTTCGTGTTGAAGTCACTGGCCTCCGTCGTCTCGCTCGGCTCCGGTTTTCGCGGCGGGTTGTTCTTTGCCTCGCTTTTGCTTGGCGCGCTGGGCGGGCAGCTCTTCGCGTTCGGACTGGGCGCGGTGTGGCCGGGCCTGCACGTCGATCCAGACTCCTACGCCATCATTGGCATGTGTGCGCTGTCGGTCGCAGTGATCGGCGGACCGCTGACCATGACTTTCATCGCGCTCGAAACCACCGGCGACTTGTGGCTGACCACTGCAGTGGTCATCGCGGCGATCATTGCCATGCAGGTAACGCGCGAATTCTTCGGTTATTCATTTGCTACCTGGCGATTCCATATGCGCGGGGAGACCATCCGCAGCGCTGCCGATGTCGGCTGGATACGCGATCTGACAGTTGCGCAGATGATGCGGGCGGATGTGCGCACCACGCCCGTGGAATCACCGATTGCAGTATTTCGAGAAGCCTTTCCTCTCGGTTCGACTAATCATGTCGTCGCGATCGATGAGGATGGTCGCTACGTGGGCATGGTGATTGTGGCGGAAGCCCATGCTGTTGAGCTCGGCGCAAAGGCCTCTTTGCGCGACATCCTTCATCACGCTGACCATATGCTTCTACCGCAAATGACTGCGCAGGAGGCCGTCATCGCCTTCGACCGATACGAAGCGGAGGCTCTGGCGGTAGTGGATTCCTTGGAGCGCCGGCAAGTTACCGGTTTGCTCAGCGAGGCGCACGCACTCCGCCGCTACTCCGATGCGTCAGAACGACAACGACGTGAGCTGCTTGGGGAAACCTGACTAAACGCCGTCAGAATTATACGGCGCGTGACGCCCGCTCTAGTCGGACGACAACTCATGCGCGGCCAAGTTCATTCGGCGCAAATGATGGAAACGCGGCTCGTAACTCGGGATCGGCGCACTGAATGCAGCAAGGGCCGCCGCTAAAATCTCGATGCGGTCGAGTTCCACGCGGGTTTTTTCAAATGCGCGATTGAGCTCGCTCTTGACCCGATCAATTGGTGCATCCGCTTTCATGTCGCCCACGCTCACTGTTCGTACAGAGTCAAAGCGGCCGCTTGGGGATGGTTCCTATTTTCGGATAATTGATCGGATTTCGATTAACAAAACGTGAGCGCTATTCGTGGAACTACGGATGTGCCGGTTCCACCGAGCCGCTCTGCACGAGCAACATTTGCGCTCGACCGACGATGTCGCCAAAGGCCACTTGATCTGCGCCGGTCATCCAGACCTGGGCGCCAAGCGAAAATAGCGCGTCATAGAGTGCCGCACGGCGTGCCGGATCGAGATGGGCGACCACCTCATCGAGCAACAGTAAAGGCGCAAAGCCGGTCATTTGCTTGATTAAGCCTGCATGGGCAAGCACCAGACGGATTAGCAGCGCCTTCTGTTCGCCGGTTGAGGCGTCCGCGGCCAGAGTGCCCCTGCCTGCATGCCTGACTGCGAGATCGGACAAATGCGGTCCATCGAGCGTTCGACCTGCAGCGGCATCTCGCGGGCGGTTTTCTTTCAAAAGCGCGCGATAGCGGTCCTCGATCTCGATCGCACTGTGATCGGGCAACAGCTGTTCCATCCAGCCCTGCAAGGCGATTTCGGCTTGGGGAAATTCCGGGGCCTCGTTGCGCGAGGCATCCAGCGCTGCCGACAGTCGCTTGACCGTTTCCGCCCGCGCGGCAGCGACTGCCACCGCGACCTCGGCAGTTTCATGCTCCACAGCGTCGAGCCAGTGGGAATCATTTGGCGCCTCTTCCAGGAGGCGATTGCGCGAACGCAATGAGCGTTCAAGCGCGGAGACGCGGCTTGAATGTTGTGCGTCGACTGCCAGCACGAGCCGGTCAAGAAAGCGCCGACGCTCGGAGGCTGGTCCATTGAACAGAGGGTCCATTGCCGGCGTTAGCCACACCACCCGCAGGTGATCCGCGAACGCAGCAGCTGAACCCACACTTTCGCGGTCGATTCGGCATTTGCGGATGGGCGCGGGCTCCTCGCCTGTGGGCGGCTCGATGCCGGTGCCGAGAGTTGCGAGCCCCATCATGCCCTCGATTTCGGCTGAAACGGCCCACGCGCCGTCGCCTTCTGAGAAAGCGAGCTCGTCCATGGTGGCGCGCCTTAGTCCGCGTCCGGGTGCGAGGAGCGAGATTGCCTCGATCAAGTTGGTCTTGCCGGCGCCGTTGGAGCCGGTAAGGACCACTGGCGCGGCGCGTTCGATCGGAATTTGCGCGGCGTGATAGCTGCGGAAATTGGTCAGCGTCAGTCGTTGAATGAAGGCGGAGGCCATCGACGACCCATACCACCCTCTCGCTTATCGAGAGAAGCTCACACGCGCATCGGCATCAGTACGTAGAGCGCGCCTTTTGCATCTTTGTCCTGAATTAGCGTGGGCGATCCTGGATCTGCAAGCCTGAGCACGGCAACTTCGCCTTCGATTTGAGCGGCGATGTCAAGCAGGTAACGGGAGTTAAATCCGATATCGAGCGGTTCGGAATCGTATTCGACCTCGATCTCTTCAGTAGCGCTGCCTGAATTGGGGTTGGTAACCGATAACACCAGCCGGCCGCCGGTGATGGAAAGCTTGACCGCACGTCCTCGCTCGCTCGATACGGTCGAGACGCGATCGACCGCAGCTTCGAAATCCTTTTTGTCGACCACCAGGCTCTTGTCATTGTTAGCCGGGATTACCCGCGCGTAGTCGGGGAAGGTGCCGTCAATCAACTTGGACGTAAGCACCACATTGCCGATGGTGAAGCGGATTTTGCCCGCGGAAAGCTCTATTGCGACGTCACCTTCGCCGGCTTCGATCAGGCGCTGGACCTCGCCGACTGTCTTACGCGGCACGATAATGCCCGGCATGCCGGCGGCACCCTGCGGCAGTGGAAGCTCGACCTGTGCGAGGCGGTGCCCGTCGGTCGCAACCGCGCGGAGCGTACCGGCTTTCGCGGTACCCGCGGTGTGCAGAAAAATGCCATTAAGATAATAGCGCGTCTCTTCGGTCGAGATCGCGAATTGGGTCTTGTCGATGAGTCTCTTCAAGTCAGCGGCAGCGACCTTGAAGGAATGGCTCATCTCTCCGGCGGCGAGATCAGGGAAGTCGCTCTCCGGCAACGTTTGCAGCGTAAAGCGCGAACGCCCCGCGCGTAGCGAGAGCACGGCTCGGTCCCCCGATCCCTCAACCACAATCTGCGCGCCCTCAGGCAGTTTGCGCACAATCTCGTAGAACATATGGGCCGGCACTGTGGTCGAGCCGCCGGGCGACACTTCGGCGGCGATCGAGTCGGTGACTTCCAGATCGAGATCTGTAGCCTTCAGGCTGAGTTTGCCGCGATCGGCTTTGACCAGCACGTTCGCCAGAATTGGAATGGTATTGCGCCGCTCGACCACCCGATGCACGTGGCCCAGCGATCTCAGTAGCTCTGCACGCTCGATGGTAACTTTCATTGGGAGACCCGCTTCGGCGCCTTAGAATAAGACCTAGAAACCAGGCGCAACGGCAAGCCGGCGCTCGCGGAATGCGAAGCCGGGGGGCAAAGGTGACGAAAGAGCGCGTATTACGCAAGTGCGCGTTTTTGGCCTCGTGGCATATCCCCAGGCGTTCACAAGGGACGAAAAGCGAAAGGCCCCGTCCGCACACGGAACGGGGCCTTTTGCAACCGGATGGTTTGCGAGCCGTCTATTCCTGCAATTGCCGCTTGAGGATTTCGATTTCTTCCGCCAGCGCCATATCGTTTCCGACCAGGCCTTCGATTTTGCGTACCGCATGCAGCACGGTGGTGTGGTCGCGGCCGCCAAAGCGTCGGCCGATCTCAGGCAGTGAGCGCAGGGTCAGGGTCTTCGCCAGATACATAGCCACCTGCCGAGGTCGGACGACATTTGCGGTGCGCCGCGACGACAGCAGGTCGGACCGGCTTACGTTGTACTGGCGCGCGACGACCCGCTGGATGTCCTCGATCTTGACCCGCCTAGGCTCCTGCGGCCGGATCAGGTCGCGCACCTCGCGCTCGGCCATTTCCAGCGTCACCGCGTGGCCGGTGAGCTTGTTATGCGCGAGCAAACGGTTGAGAGCGCCTTCCAGATCGCGGCCGTTATGGGTGACGGTTTTGGCGATATAGCCAAGCACGGGCACGGGAACGTCGAAGGCCGGGTGGTGCGTGCGGGCTGCCATTACCCTGGCTTTGAGGATTTCGAACCGTAATTCCTCGCCCAGCGGGCCCATTTCGACTACCAGGCCCCCCGCCAGACGCGAGCGCACGCGGTCGTCCAGGCTTTCGAGATCCGAGGGTGGGCGGTCGGAGGCAATCACCACCTGACGGCCGGCATCGATCAGGGCATTGAGCGTGTGGCAGAATTCAGCCTGGGTCGATTTGCCTTGCAGGAATTGCAAGTCGTCGATGACCAGTACGCCAATCCCGCGCAAAGCTTCCTTGAAAGCCAACGCCGTCTGCGTGCGCAGGGCCGAGACGAAGCCGTACATGAATTTCTCGGCGGTCAGGTAGAGCACTTTGCGTTCGCCGGCGGCATTTCCGGCCCAGGTAACCGCCTGCAAAAGATGCGTCTTGCCGAGGCCAACTCCCGAATGGATGTAAAGTGGGTTGAACATGACCGGGTCTGTGCGTTTTGCTTGCGTCACCTGTTTGGCAGCCGCGTGGGCGAGCGTGTTGGAACGGCCAACCACAAATGTATCGAACGTCAGACGTGGGTCGAGTGGTGATCCACCGAGCGCCTCGTGCACGCTCGGGTCGCCGACCGATATCGGCCGGCCATTGCCATTCGTGTAGCGACCGCCATTCTCGCCGGCTGCGAAGTCCGGCTTTGCCTTGGGCAGTATCGCGGATTTTAGTACCGCTGAGCGCACGATCAGCTCGACGCGGGTCACTTTCTCTTCCTGGGCCTGCCAGCAGGCCAATACGCGCTCGGCGTAATGTGACTGAATCCAGCTTTTGAGAAAGCGGGTTGGCACCGACAAGCGCACCGCGCCTTCGTCAATTGCCTCAAGATCCATGCGCGCGAACCAACTCGAATAGACGTCGTCACCGACATCTGCGCGGAGGCGCTCTTTAACCCGCGACCAGTTTTCCTGTTCCCCGTTCGACATTGTCTTCTGCTCGATCCGATTAAATGGTTGGACGGACTCGGTTGCCCGGCCTGGCGGTGGGACCGCCAACGCGCCGGAAACGGGACGCAACAACACTCGCTTGGTGATGTCGTCGGGCTCTACCGGAGCTAATAACGTTGGCGGAGCGACATCGACGAATAGTCGAGGCGTTGCGTCTTCAGTCCGCCGGGGGCGGGGTTGCGCCTCGGATTCCGATCGAAAATGGAGACGCCGCGCGGGACATTTGGCGGCTGAATTGAATAATATTTGAAAATGCGGCTGATCGGCCAGCGGTGTGGACTGCGGCGACGTACGAATTTGCACTGGACGACGCCCATCCAATGCCACCAGCGTTGGTCACCGACCCTCTCCCTGCGCCTGCCATGACATCACCCCTCGAATGATTGCGGGCTTTCGCCCTGTGGTTTCTTTCTTATCTGGACCTTGGCATCTTCCCGGTACGCGCCAATCCGTTTGCACGCCGAACTCACTAACCTTGATTTCGATACTGAGCTACCTCGGCGTTTTACGGTGGTTGAACTTGACGCGAGCGGCAAACCAAAGCCGTTCTCATCCGCCGATGAGCGTGACGTGGAACCTTGTTTCTGATCGCGCGCGAAGAATTCCCGAGCGCGTTTTGAAGATACACGAGCGAAGCGCGCTCGCAATGAAATTTAAATGTGGGGCGGTAACGAAAACCGTTGTTTGAACGGCTGAAATGCGACTGCCGCTACTATATTTTATCCAACATGTTGGAGTTGTGCGGAATTTCGACGCGGAAATCAGTTACCGGAGCAAAGGAAGCTGTAAAAAATTTTAAAATGTGAGTGGCGCCAAAAACGCCCGTCACGTATGCATTTTCGGGGTCCTTGCTTCGCTTTCCTCTTAAGTCTTTATCTTCGCGAAAAAAAATCTGAGCGAATTTTTGGGTAGCCCCCGTTGCGAAAACTCAACGGACAAGAGCACCAGCGCGACCGGTGGTGCGAGTAGATCAAGCAAATCCTGAGCGAGCAAATATTTCTGACGTCGTGATGACGCTTTAGTCACAGTCACGCGCCTTGGACCAGTTTCCGCTCAGAAACGGTTTATTCAGTCGTTTTTTAAATGAATTGGAAGCGAATGCGCTCGCGCTTTAGCGCAGAATGCGTCTGTAATTATTTGCCGAGCTTGGCGATGCGATGGGCGAGACGCGAAACCTTCCGGCTGGCATTATTTTTATGGACCACGCCGCGCTGAGCCGAACGCATGATGACCGGTTCCGCCGCCTTGAATGCCGCCAACGCCGCGTTGCGGTCGCCGCTTTGGATTGCTTCTTCGACCTTGCGCATTGAATTCCGCAACACCGAACGGCGCGCTTTGTTCACTTCGGTCCGGCGCGCGATCACGCGCGTGGCTTTGCGGGCGGACTTTGTATTGGCCATCAGTTTCTCGTTTGCAGTTGGCGCGACCGGCGGGTATCCGCGGAAGCGACAAGGTTTTATAGAAAATTGCGACGGCGAAAGAATTCGCCGCCAACGTTGAGGCTTATAGTGAGGCGCTGCACGGGCGTCAACGCCTTGAAAACGGTACCTTATGCCACTCGCTTCGCTCGCGCCGCATCGTGCCCGGCAATGACCGACGCCCGATCGGCAGCTGAGAACGGCGCCAGCGGCGGCCTCACCCGCGCCAGCCCCGCATCATCATGGATATGGGCGAGGAGTGCCTTAACGCCGGAGACCAATGGCTTGCCGTCGAACAGTTTCCGGATAGTCACCGCGGCATCAAGAGCGCCGGTATCACCCTGATTCCACGCTCGGGCACACAGATCGGCATTAAGATTGGCCGTCGCAGAGATACAGCCGGCAAAGGCACCGGAACGCGCGTCAAGCAAGCATGCTTCTGTTGAGGGGAAAACGGCAAAGTCGGGCGACACCGCTGCAGCAGCACGCGCATATGCCATGTCACCCGAAGAATCCTTCAAGCCCACGATGCGGTCAGAGAACGATTCCAAAAGCCGTTCGATGAGTGTGACATGCCAGGGCAGCCCTGACATTGCGGGGAAATGATAGAGGTAGATCGGGATCGGCTTGCGTTCTGTCGCCTTTATCAGTGTATCGACATAGGCGACCAGGCCGTCATCGGGCACGCCCTTGTAGTAGAACGGTGGAAGCACCAAAGCGCCGCCGAATCCGAGTTCAGCCGCGTGGCGGGTGAGAGCCACCGCATCCGATACCGCAGCTGCACCCGTCCCGACCATCAGGCGGTGCAACGGTAGTCCGTTCGCCTTATAGGCATCCATTACACCCTTGCGTTCGTCGAGCGAGAAGGAAGTTGCTTCCCCGGTCGTGCCAAGGACGTTGAGCCCGTCGCAGCCATTGTCGAGCAGATAACGCGCCAGTTTGATCGCGCGTTTGAGGTCAGGCGCGCCGCTCTCGTCGATCGGTGTGGCAACGGCGGCGATTACGCCGGAAAGAGGCTTGCTCAACGTCTTCTCCGTGGTTCTGTTTGCTTTTGATCCGTTATCCGAAGACCCTGTGGCCAGTTTTCGGATCCAGCGCTAGCTACCCGCTAACATTATACGCGGCAAGCGCCGCCATGTTCACCAGTTGCGTGTCCTTGGCGCCGAGCTGCACGATCTGTACCGGCTGGTCGAGACCTACTAACAGCGGGCCGATGACTGTAGCGCCACCCAGTTCCTGAAGCATTTTGGTTGAGATCGAGGCCGAATGGAAAGCCGGCATAATGAGGACATTAGCCGGTCCTGATAGGCGGCAGAACGGATAGGCCGCCGCCAGTTCGGGATTGAGCGCCACGTCGGCGGCCATTTCACCGTCATATTCAAAATCCACCCGCTTGCCATCGAGAATCTTTACGGCCTCGATGACCCGCGCCGAGCGTTCGCCTTGCGGATGGCCGAAGGTAGAGAAGGCGAGGAGGGCCAGCCGTGGCTCATAGCCAAGCCGGCGTGCCACGCCAGCGGCCTCGATAGCGATTTCGGCAATCTCGTGCGCCTCCGGCATCTCGGTCACGGCGGTGTCGGCGACCAGCACAGTGCGCCCGCGTGCCACGACGATCGACACGCCCATCACGCGGTGGCCTGGTTTAGGATCGATCACGTGGCGAATGTCCTCGAGCGCAACCGAGAAATTGCGGGTCACACCGGTCACCATCGCGTCGGCATCGCCCAATGCGACCATGCAAGCAGCGAAATGATTGCGGTCCTGGTTGACCAAGCGTTGGCAGTCGCGCACCAGATAGCCATGCCGTTGCAGTCGTTCATACAAGAAGTTGATGTAGGCAGCGTTGCGAGTTGAAAGCCGCGCATTGACGATTTCGATGCCATCGCCGAGCTCAATGCCGGTCTCGCGCGCGGACTCGCGCACGCGGTCTTCGCGCCCGACCAATAGCGCTGTGCCGAGCCCCTGGTGCACGAAGCTCGCCGCAGCGCGGATCACCTGTTCCTCCTCGCCTTCGGCGAAAGCTACGCGTTTTGGCTGCCGGCGCAGCCGAGCAAACACTTGTACAAGCGTGCTTGCGATCGGATCACGTCGCGCATTCAATTGATGGCGGTAAGCGTCCATGTCGACGATCGGCTTGCGCGCGACGCCGGTATCCATTGCGGCTTGCGCCACAGCCGGCGGCACATAGGAGATCAGCCGCGGGTCGAACGGCACCGGGATGATGTAGTCGGGTCCGAACTTTGGCCGCGCGCCGTAGGCGCTAGCGACCTCATCCGGCACGTCTTCGCGCGCCAGTTGGGCGAGGGCGCGTGCCGCCGCAATTTTCATTTCCATATTGATGGCGGAGGCGCGTACGTCGAGCGCTCCGCGGAAGATGTAGGGAAAGCCGAGCACATTGTTGATCTGGTTCGGATAGTCAGATCGGCCCGTCGCCATGATTGCATCGTCGCGGATGCTGGCCACTTCCTCAGGAGATATCTCCGCGTCGGGATTGGCCATGGCAAAAATGATCGGCTTGGCCGCCATCGATTTGACCATAGCCGGCGTGAAGGCCCCTTTGACCGAGAGTCCGAACGCGACATCTGCGCCCTCAAATGCCTCGGCCAGCGTTCGCTTCGACGTCTTGACGGCGTAGCCAGACTTCCACTGGTTCATGCCGTCCTTGCGACCCTGGTAGATCACGCCCTTGGTGTCGCAGAGGATCAGGTTCTCGGGCCTAAAGCCGATCGACTTGAGCAATTCGAGGCAGGCAATCCCGGCAGCCCCAGCACCGTTGCAAACGAGCTTTGTGCTGGCGATGTCACGTCCGGTGAGGTCCAATGCATTGAGCAGCCCCGCTGAGGCGATGATGGCTGTGCCGTGCTGGTCATCGTGAAAGACCGGGATGTCCATCAGTTCGCGCAGGCGCTGTTCGATCACGAAACATTCCGGTGCCTTGATGTCTTCGAGATTGATGCCGCCCCAACCTTTGCCGAGCAGCTTGACGCAATTGACGATCTCGTCGGGGTCCTCGGAATTCACCTCGAGGTCGATCGAGTCGATATCGGCAAAACGCTTGAACAGGACCGCTTTGCCCTCCATGACCGGTTTTGCCGCCAACGCGCCAAGATTTCCGAGGCCGAGGATGGCGGTACCGTTAGTGATGACGGCGACAAAATTGCCCTTAGTGGTGTAGTCGTAGGCCCGGCTTTCATCTTCGGCGATGGCGAGTACCGGCACCGCGACGCCCGGAGAGTAGGCGAGCGAGAGGTCGCGCTGGGTAGCCATTGGCTTGGTCGCGATGACTTCCAACTTGCCCGGACGGCCAACGCTGTGAAATTGCAGAGCTTCCTGGTCGGTGAAGGTCGGCCGACTGCGTCCGGCGGGGGGCTTGGCGGCCATTGGTACTCCATGAAACGCGGCCGGCGTGCCCGGCACGGGCGACGTTAGCGGATGCAACCGCAATGACTTAAGGGAAGGCGGCTGCTGCTATTGATACTGTTGTATGAAAGCGGGGCGCGGGTTAATCGGTGCACACACAAATGACGAGTACGGATTGGGGGCTATGATCCGTTTCCTGCTTCGATTTATCGGCCTGATCTGCTTGGCCGCCGGCTTTATCCTGCTGATCTATGACGGCACAAAGTCGATTGCCGGCAATATGATCTATCTCACCAACGTGCGCACGCTTTGGGAACTGATCAATCCGGCCAGTTTGGTGAAGCTCAGGCCTATGATCGAGTCCTATGCCGGTGGCTATGTTTGGGATCCAATCATGGTCGCATTCCTGGCGGCACCGAGTTGGAGTCTGCTCGGCATCCTTGGAATCCTTTTCCTCCTGTTGGGCCGCAAGAAAAAGCCGCTGATCGGCTACGCGCGCCCATAAATATCGCGAGCGCGTGAACCGCCCATTTCGGGTGCTGGCCAAGACGTGATTGCCAGGGCCGTTTCGGTTGGACGGTTCTCGGCATATATTGCCAGCAGCGATTGCAGGAGTACCAAGCATGTTCGGCTTCAAGAAAGTTGCCATGCCTACCCCCGGCGAAGCACTGCCGGGCCGCGGCAGTCCGATACGCACCGCCGTCACGCATTTCATCAACCACCGCGCATTGAAGGGGCCTTATCCGGAGGGCACCGAAAAGGCGATGTTCGGTCTCGGCTGTTTTTGGGGTGCGGAGCGCAAGTTCTGGGAACTGGGCGAGGGGATCCATGTCACTGCTGTGGGCTATGCCGGCGGGATGACGCCTAATCCGACCTATGAGGAGGTCTGTTCGGGCCGCACCGGCCACAACGAGGTGGTGTCGGTGGTCTACGATCCCAAGAAGATTTCCTACGACGCGCTGCTCAAGACCTTTTGGGAAAGCCACGACCCTACGCAAGGCATGCGCCAGGGCAACGACGTTGGTACCCAATATCGTTCCGGCATCTACACTTTCGGTGCCGCGCAGCGGCAGGCGGCCGAGGCCTCGAAGACGATGTACGAACAGGAGTTGAAGAAGAAGCGCTACGGTTCGATCACCACCGAAATCGTTGACGCCCCAGAATTCTATTTTGCCGAGGACTATCACCAGCAATATCTGGCGAAGAATCCGTCCGGCTATTGTGGACTCGGCGGCACTGGAGTGTCTTGCCCAATCGGCACTGGCGCAAAGCTGACGCAAGGCGCACCGGCCTGATCGCCACCTAATAAGAAGCGAACGGGCGCCCCGGTTGGGCGCCTGTTTTTATGAACGCTCGAAAGGCCTGCAGGACGCAGGCTTAGTGCCCGCTGCCGCCGGTGAGGATTTGTTAACCATATAAAGCCTTAATCGGGCTTGATTTCCTTAAGGCCGAGCGGATTTGCTTAAATGCGGGGTGCCCGATTTCTATTTGCCGTCGGCGTTGCGCTGGCAATCTCCGGCTGCGCGCGGCAACCGCAATATGCGCAGCAGACCGCTCCGCAGTCTTATGCGTCATCGTCTTCAGCCGGCAGGCTTTACTCTTCTTCACCCGCTTCCGCGCAGCAAGCTTATGAGCAGTCCGTCTACGAGCCGCCGGAAACGAGACCGGCGTCAACTGGTAGTCGCGGCGTGTTCACGTCACAACAAGCTATGCAGACCCCAGCCGCACCGGTTTATGTGGCGCGGGCTTCGCCGCCGCCAGCCGCCGTCGGCGGTCCGTATGTTGCGGCTTCTGATGCCTACGCCTCGGCACCGGTGCCTATGCAGGCCGCAGGCGAACAGGCTTACACGCTCGATGCGGGTGACAAGCTGCGCGTCATCGTGTTCGGACAAGACGGCATCACCAACAACTACACGGTCGATGCCAGTGGCAAAGTCAATTTGCCGCTCATCGGCGCGACGACGGCGCGCGGCCTCACCAACCAGCAGCTCGCGGCGGCGATTACCGCGCGGCTCAAGCAAGGTTTCGTGCGCGAGCCGCATGTGACGGTGGAGATCGAGACCTACCGGCCGTTCTTTATCCTCGGCGAAGTGACGACGCCGGGACAATATCCTTACGTTGCCAATATGACGGCGGAGACCGCGGTCGCAATCGCGGGCGGCTTTGCCCCACGCGCTTCTAAGAAGACGGTCGACCTCACCCGCAAAGCCGGCAGTCAGCAGATTCATACCGAGATACCGCTCGACTATCCCGTGCGCCCCGGGGACACCATTGTCGTCAAGGAGCGCTGGTTCTGAGGAATCAGCATAATAAGTGAGTGACTCCGACGACTGTTCGCTTTTTGTCGTGGCTTAGCTGTCCGCAGCAATCAAATTTTTCAGACCTTGGATACTTCGTTTAATTCGTCCGGCCGCAGTCGAAACCGGGCGTTGAAACCGCGTCTGCCGACGACTGTAATTTTGAGTACGCGGCTATTCGGGACACGCGTGACCCATCCAAGACCGAGCGACCGATCGAAAAGGCTCGCGCCAAGCTGACCTGCGAGATGTGGACGGCGTTCACTCCAGTCAAGACAAGTCCGGCAGAGCGGACGGTTGCTTCGCGGACTCGTTTCGATTTCGATTCCGAAATCGGAGAATAATCGCCGCCCTTTGTCGGTAACGAGGCCAGAACCGTCCGTGAGAATGATGTGGCCGTGCTGGCAAAGGGAATCCGCGAGCGCTACACCAAGGCGCCCGGCCATATGATCGTAACACGCCCGCGCTGCGCGTAGTGCGTCATCCTTCGGCCCAACCGGACGATGACGCTTCGGTCCAGTCGCTGCGACGGCCATCAATGTTTCAATGGCATGCGCGATCTGGGGTGAGGCAAGCCGGTAATAGCGGTGCCGTCCCTGCTTTTCCAATGCAATCAATTCTGCCTGCGCCAGCTTGGAGAGATGTCCGCTCGTTGTCGAGGCGCTCACACCGGCATGCCACGTCAGTTCGCCGGCCGTGAGAGCGCGCCCGTCCATAAGCGCGGAAAGAATGTTCGCACGCGCCACATCCCCGATCAGTGAGGCGACCTCCGCGATTGTGTTGCCGGAAGCAATTGTTGACATGCGGCAATAATAGCCCGCCGTCTCCGAGCCGTCAGCTGTCCATATTTCGGTCGATACCGAAACTTTCTTTGATAATTCGAACTACAAAGGGTGCCGCTTTACCCCATCCTAAATGTCCGGTCCGAGCATGACGCCAGCAAAAACAGATATACGTATGGAACTGGGGCTTCTCCTCGCGCTCGCCGCTCTTTGGGGGGCCTCATACACATTTATCAAGATCGGCGTTGGTACGATTCCGCCGGTAACGTTGATCGCCGGACGCACCCTGATTGCGGGCGGGATTCTCCTCCTTGTCATTCGGTCGCGCCGATTGAGGCTGCCAAAGGACGCTGCGACCTGGCTGCGATTTCTATTTCAGGCATGCCTCAACAGTGTAATTCCATTCACTCTTATCGCCTGGGCAGAACGTACCGTCGATGCCGGCTTAGCAACCATCCTTAATTCGACTTCACCTATCTTTGCCTTTTTGCTGACGGCCATTATTACTCGGCATGAAGCCGTGACAGTGCGTAAGCTGTTCGGAGTCGCCGCCGGCATAGCCGGAAGCTGCCTCATAATCGGCATGCAGGGGTTGTACGGTCTTGGGCAGGAATTGTGGGCTCAACTCGGCATCGTGGCCGCCACGGTTTGCTATGCAGGCGCGGCTATCTTCGGTCGGGGGTTCAAGGGACTTGACCCAATCATGCCAGCGGCCGGCTCGCTCATCTGCGGGGCGGCAATCCTTATTCCCATCAGCTTCGCAGTCGACCGGCCCTGGACCTTGGTGCCTTCGCCGCAATCGGTTTTCGCCTTGCTCGGTCTCTCGGTGTTCTCGACCGCGCTCGCCTTCGTGATTTATTTTCGGCTCGTTCAAACTCTGGGGTCTGTCGGCACGACCGCTCAAGCCTATTTGCGCGTGCCGATCGGAGTGATGATCAGTGTCGTCTTCCTCGGCGAAACGCTGACATCGACCGCGTGGGCCGGACTCGTCTGCGTCATCGTCGGCGTGGCCGCGATGACGATTCCCGGACGCAAGCTCGCGATTTCTGGTTGAGGCTACGCCAGCGCACCGCTTACGAAGTAAGATGCCCAGCAAACAGCTGGGCATCAGTTAGCAAGCGCCGCTACTGAACGCGGCCGGCGAACGAGGCTTTCTACTTCTTCATATGTTTTGCAAGGAATTCCTGCGTGCGTTTCCATGCAAGATCGCCGGCTTCCTTGCGGTAGCTCGCGCGTTCATCGCAGTAGAATCCGTGTGGCGCGTCCGGATAGGTATAAATCTCCGCTTGCGGCTGTTTCTTCTTGATGCTCTCGACCACGTCCATCGGGATGCCGTCGTCCTTCTCGCCGAAATGCATCTGCATCGGGCATTTTGGTTTCTCGTCGGCAAACTTGCCGATCATGCCGCCATAAAAGGAAACCGCTGCCGAGAATCCGGGAATGCGACAGGCGGCCAGAAAGGCCGCTGTGCCGCCCATGCAGAAGCCGACGATGCCGAGCGGGCCGGTGCCTTTGAGGTCACCCTGCGCCGCGGCAATGTCGGCCATCATGTGATCCCAGTTGAGATTGCCAAGATAGCTGCGGGCGTGCGCGATTTCGTCTGGCGTGTAGCCACTTTCAAAATTGCGCACGAAACGGTCGAACACGGCCGGCGCAACGGCCACATAGCCGAGCGCCGCAAGTCGGTCGCAGACTGCGCGGACGTGGTGATTGACCCCGAATATCTCCTGCACCACCACCATGCCGCCCTTGGGCGTGCCGGACGGATCTGCGCGATAGGCGCCGAGCGAGTGCTTGTCGGTGGCGGTCAAAGTGAACTGTTTACCCAAAGGGACCTCCTATTTTTTTCAATCGATTGAGCGAACGAAAACCCCGCGCCCGCGCAGCCTTCTAGCATAGCTGGCGATGGGGGAACCAGATCGTCACGTCTCTTTGAATACCCGCGCCAGCAGCTCATAGGAGTGTTTGCGGGCAGCGTGATCGAACAACATGGTGGTCACCATCAACTCGTCGGCTGTGGTGGATTTAATCAGCGGCAAGAGTTTCGCTTTCACCGTGGTGGGAGAACCGACCGAAAGCCGCGTCCGGTTCTGTGCCATGCGCGCCCGGTCAACGGGCGTGTAGGCGTAGCTTGCCGCGTCCTCGGGCGAGGCCAGCGGCTGAAATTCGCCCTTGGCGCGGCGCACGATGTTGAGGTCTACAGTCGCCGCTAGTCGCTCGGCCTCTTCGTCTGTATCAGCACAAACCACATGCGTTGCCAGAATTGCATAAGGCTTGTCGTGAGACGGTGACGGTCTGAAATTGTCGCGATAAAGCCGCATTGCTTCCACAGCGTCAAAATTTGCAAAGTGATGGGCGAAGGAAAACGCCGCGCCAATTTGCCCGGCGAGCTGCGCGCTGTAATCCGAGGAGCCAAGCAGATAAATCGGCGGCAGCGGCACATCAGAAGGCATTGCACGCACATTGTGAAAAGGATGGCCGGCGGGAAAGCTGCGAGTCTCGAGCAGCATCAGTTCATTGAAGCGGTCGAGGAAATCGTCCTCCTCGCTGATGCCTTGGCGCCGCCGTAGCGCATATGACGTTGCGGGATCGGTACCGGGTGCACGGCCCAAACCGAGGTCAATACGGCCTGGAAAGAGCGCTTCAAGCACCTTAAAGCGCTCGGCCACCATCAGTGGTGCGTGGTTTGGCAGCATCACGCCACCTGAGCCGACACGCATATTGCTTGTTATGGCGGCGATCTGCCCGATCATGATATCTGGCGCCGAGCTCGCAATCGCCGGCAAATTGTGGTGTTCGGCGACCCAATATCGGACAAAGCCGATGCCATCGGCGTGCTTCGCGAGATCGAGCGAATTGCGCAGGGCTTGCGCGGCAGAAGAACCGGCCGACACGGGCGAGAGATCGAGGATGGACAATGGGATCATGTGCTGGAATTACACTAACATGTGAGGGGCGTTTTTTCGCCCGCATGATTCGGCGTATGATAAATGGGAGCCCTTTAGGAGCGTGTCGATGGCCTCGTTGACTGAATGGAAGGTTCCGCCGTCGGTGCAACCCCGGGCCGAGGATTATTCCTACGATCTCGAGCGGGCGCTGTCCTCGGTCGTCGGACTACATTCGATCGCTCCGCCTGACGCTTTCACGGCAGACACGCTCGGAGTTGAGCGCGCCGGTAATGGTGTGCTGATTGACGACGGACTTGCGCTCACCATCGGTTATCTAATCACTGAAGCTGAAACAGTCTGGTTACATCTCGGCGACGGTCATGTTGTGCAAGGTCACGCACTGGGTTTTGATCAGGAGACCGGTTTCGGACTGGTGCAGGCGCTTGGCAAAATCGATTTGCCGCCACTCCCGATCGGCTCATCGAACGCGGTGGAAGTGGGCGAACGTGTGGTCGTTGGTGGTGCCGGCGGCCGCACACGTTCACTTGCCGGCCGTATCGCGGCGAAACAGGAATTCGCCGGCTATTGGGAGTACGTGCTGGACCAGGCAATTTTCACTCATCCCGCACATCCCAATTGGGGTGGCACGGCGTTGATCTCGAGCGCGGGCGAGCTGATCGGTATCGGCTCATTGCAACTCGAACGCGCACGCGAAAACAAGAATGAGCATCTTAACATGGTTGTGCCGATCGATCTGTTGAACCCGGTTCTCGACGACCTACGCAAGTTCGGTCGCGTCAACCGGCCGGCGCGGCCATGGCTCGGGGTTTACTCGACCGAAATCGAAGACAAGGTCGTTGTGGTCGGCATCGCGCCAAAGGGGCCGGCCGCGCGCGCCGAGATCAAAACCGGCGATGTTGTCGTGGCGGTGAAGGGCGGGCGCGTGTCAACGCTCGCCGAATTCTACCGCAACGTCTGGGCGCTGGGACGGGCCGGCGTGGAAGTGCCGCTCACGCTCTATCGCGAAGGCGTAACTTTCGATGTGCGGGTGAATTCATCTGACCGTGCAAAATTTCTCAAGGGCCCGCGGCTGCACTAAGTGCCGCGCTTCAGATTTCCTCGATCGCGTCCACGCGGTTCGGATAAAAGGCGAGGTATTCCTTGATCTCGGCCATGGCCGGGAAGGGCTGCTCGTAACTCCATACCGCGTTCTCCGCGCTGCGGCCGTGAGCTGCGATAGTGAAGTAACTCGCGTCGCCTTTATAAGGACAATGCGTGCGATTGTCGGTGGGTGCGAGCAGGCTCATGTCGGCGTCGGCGCGCGGAATATAGAACACCGGTTTGTAGCTTGCCTCCTTGAGCAAGAGCGCGCGGGCCGTGTCCGCAATCACGTGGCCGGCAAAAGTCACGCGGACGCGCTTGCCGTTTGGGGTAATCGTGATCGAATGGTCGGGACCCGGAAGCTTCATTGCACCCGCCTCGCATTGTGTATGGATAATGCTTTGTAAATGGCGTCTGACATTATCACCGCCTGCGCCGTCTAAATAAAAGCCATTTTTCTGGCGTGCCAGCCCGAATTGCGAAAAGTTGAACGATCGGTTCAACAAAACTACAGAAACTTCGATCTAGATTGCATGCAAATTGGCAGCAACGGTCGCCCGGTTTTCATGGCCAACAAGCAAATCGAGAAGATGATTCAGGGTCTCAATATCCTGATCGTCGACGATAACGCCTATATGCGCCGGCTGACGCGCGCGATGCTAACCAATCTCGGCGCCAAGTCGGTAGTCGAAGCTCCGG
Organism: uncultured Alphaproteobacteria bacterium; assembly: GCA_963810585.1. Taxonomy (GTDB): domain Bacteria; phylum Pseudomonadota; class Alphaproteobacteria; order Rhizobiales; family Xanthobacteraceae; genus Pseudolabrys. Next base: position 1,413,363 of record CAWENV010000001.1, on the reverse strand, counting down.
ACGGCCTTGCCGCGCTCGAAGCGATCCGCACCAGCGACCCCGACGTTATGCTGCTCGATTGGGACATGCCGGTGCTTAATGGCATCGAAGTGCTGCGCATCGTGCGCTCGCCCGGCGTATTTCCGCGCCCGAATTTGCCGGTCATCATGCTGACCACGCGTGCGCAACGTGCGCAGGTGAATGAGGCGCTGCGTGCGGGCGCCAACGAGTTTCTGCTAAAACCGACGTCACCCAAAGCGCTGTGCGACCGGTTGACGTCGATCATGTTCAAGCCGCGGCCCATGGTGAAGCTTGGAAACTATTATGTGCCGAAGCCGCGACGAGTGGCCGCTCCACGCGACGCAGCGGCACTGGTGGATTGAGCGTTGCTCGCGACGCAAATTTTATTGCTTAAAGCGACAATAATATTGTCTTGAGCGACAAAGTCTGGCGCTGTGAGCATAGTCGCGTTGACAAATGCCGTCACGCTTTGCTTGGTCCGACACACCGCATTCCCGATATTTTTTCAAGAGGGATTCAATGGACCTGCCGCGGCGTCAATTTTTGTATCTGACAGCAAGTGCTGCCGCTCTCTCAACAGTTCCGGGCGCTGCAAGAGCTCAACTTTATCCCGCGCGGCCGGTACGTGTGATCGTGCCGTTTTCTCCCGGCGGTCCGACCGACGTCTTCGCACGGATCGTCGCTGGGAATCTATCACGCAGTCTCGGCCAGCAGTTCTATGTCGAGAATCAGCCGGGCGCCGGCGGCAATCTCGGAATGGGCGCGGGCGCGCGCGCGGCGGCCGACGGCTACACGATCACGGTCGTCACCACGAGCTTCCTCGTCAATCCCAGCCTCTACCCGAAAGTCCCCTATGACCCGCTCAAGGATTTTGCGCCGGTCACGCTGGCGGCTGCGACCCCTAACGTGCTGGTGGTTCACCCATCGATCCCGGCGAACAACGTTCCGGAGCTGATCGCGTTTCTCAAGGCCAATCCCGGCAAATACAGCTACGGCCACTCGGGCATCGGCACCACGTCGCACCTCTCGGGCGAGATGTTCAGGCATTCGCAAAATCTCGATCTTGTATCGGTGCCGTTCAACGGTGCCGCGCCGGCGGTCCAATCGGTGCTCGCCGGCCATACGCCGATCGGCTTCGTCGTGCTCACGCCGGCGATGCCGCAAATCAAGGAGGGAACGGTGCGCGCGCTGGCTGTGACCACGCCGAAGCGGACACCGCCCTTGCCCAACGTGCCGACGATGGCGGAAGCCGGCCTGCCCAATCAGGAATCCGATACGATGCTGGGCGTTCTTGTCCCCGCTCATACACCGGAGGCGATGATCACTCAGCTCAACAGCGAGGTCAGTAAAGCGATGATCGAACCGGAAGCCGCTCAGAAGCTGGCGGCACTGGGATTCGAGAGGATCGCCAGCACGCCGGATGAATTCACTGCGCGCATCCGGACCGAAATTCCACGATGGGCGAAAGTGATCGAGTTGGCGCACATCAAGGCCGAGTAGGGAGCTGCTGATCGCGAAGTGGCGCGCCCGAGACGATTCGAACGTCCGACCTTTGCCTTCGGAGGGCAACGCTCTATCCAGCTGAGCTACGGGCGCGCGTAAGCTTTCAATAAACGAAACGGCCGCGAGCGGCAACGGGCAGGGATTTCTCTATGATTTCCTATGAGTACAGGAGGTATTGAGCTTTCTGCGGCTCGGTTGACGCGGGACGCTGCACTTGATGGCCACCGATTCTGTTCTTTGAAAAACCTCGCTGCTTGCAGCTTGTTTGAGTCGGCGCGGAACTGCTGAAGATGACACCGACTGAAGGGAACTCGGTGCGCGGCGTCATTATTTCGATCACGATTTGTAACCGGATGCCTCCCTTATCTTTCGTTGCAGGATTGAAGCAACCATATGCCGTTCACGTCATTAAATTATTGAGGTTTGGAGGTTGGCTCCGCCGCCTGCGATCAAAAAGAGACATCCGACCAGCGCCAGGGCGTCGCATCCGGAGGTCTTAATCAGGGAAACGCCCCGAAGGATTAATGTCATGGAAACTCCGAACAAAGCCACTGCGACAAAGGCCGGCTCTTCCAGAGCTGACGCGACGCAAGCGTTTCGCGCAACCGCCGAAAATGGCGCCGCTAATGCCAAGGAAGCTTTCGAGAAAGTGAGTGCCGCCACCGCCGAAGCCACCAATCTTTTGCAAGACAGCTATTCGACAGCCATCAAAGGCGCACAAGACTATAACGCGAAATTCCTTGAATTCGCTCGGGCAAATACCGAGGCGACCGTTGAATTTGTTCACAAACTATCGAGCGTGAAATCGCCTTCGGAGTTTATGGAACTGTCGGCCAATCATTCGCGCCAGCAATTCGAAACTCTGACCGAGCAGACACGAGAACTCACGGCGCTGGCCCAGAAAATTACGCTGGCGGCTGCGGAGCCCCTCAGGACGGGCGCCAATAAGGCCTATAGCCACCTTTCGTAAGCTTCACTCCAGTTAATTTCAGAGTTCTAGAGAAGCCCGAGCATCCCTCGGGCTTTTTTTGTGCTTTTTGGAGAGGCCGCCGGCATGCGGGGTCAGAAGGCCGCCATGGGCCGGGTAAATTCGGCGTGCGCCGCGTTGGCTACCCGGGCATTTGCGGGTCTATAATGTCCTCAGGACATTCCGAGGAGGTTTTATGTCGCAAGCGGCCGAAAAACGCGGCGGTATGCCGGTGATACTGAAGGACGCGGCTTTCGTGTGGGAGGATCCGCTCGATCTCGAAAGTGAGCTGACCGAAGAAGAACGGATGGTGCGCAACACCACGCGTGGTTTCGCGCAAAGCTACTTGATGCCGCGCGTCACCGAGGCCTTCCGTGATGAAACATACGATCCGGGCACGCTGCCTGAAATGGGCAAGCTCGGCCTGCTTGGTCCTACGATTCCCGAAGAATACGGCGGCGCAGGGCTCGGCTATGTCGCTTATGGACTGATCACGCGCGAGCTCGAACGTGTCGATTCCGGCTACCGCTCGTCGATGTCGGTGCAGTCGTCGCTCGTGATGTTTCCGATTTACGCTTATGGAACTGAAGCGCAACGCCGGAAATATCTGCCCAAGCTCGCAACTGGGGAAATCATCGGCTGCTTTGGTTTGACTGAACCCGACCATGGCTCTGATCCCGGTTCGATGGTCACGCGCGCGGAGAAGGTCTCCGGCGGCTACAAGCTCAACGGCGCCAAGACCTGGATCTCCAACGCGCCGGTGGCTCATGTCGGGGTCGTGTGGGCAAAGCTCGATAACGTCATCCGCGGCTTTCTGGTGGAGCGCGGCGCCAAGGGATTCTCCACGCCGAAAATCGAGGGCAAGCTGTCACTGCGCACATCGATCACCGGTGAGATCGTGCTGGAAGATTGCGTGGTGCCGGAAGAAAATTTATTGCCCAACGTGAAAGGGCTTGCCGGCCCATTCGGCTGCCTCAACAACGCGCGTTACGGAATTTCCTGGGGCGCCATGGGCGCCGCTGAATTCTGCTGGCACCGCGCCCGGCAATATGTGCTTGACCGCAAGCAGTTCAACCGGCCCCTTGCCGCCAATCAACTGGTGCAGAAAAAGCTTGCCGACATGCAAACCGAAATCGCGCTCGGTCTGCAAGGCGCATTGCGCCTCGGGCGGATGCTCGAAGCCGGCAAGGCCTCGCCGCCGTCGATCTCACTGATGAAACGCAATAATTGCGGCAAGGCGCTCGACATCGCGCGTCTCGCGCGCGACATGCATGGCGGCAATGGAATATCCGAAGAATACCACGTGATGCGCGTGCTCTCGAACCTGGAGACGGTCAACACTTATGAGGGCACGCACGACATTCACGCATTGATTCTTGGCCGTGCGCAGACCGGCATCCAGGCGTTTTTCTGATCGTAGTCGCGCGCCAATCATTTCCATGGATTTGATCACCACCGCCTTTCTGGCCGGCGCCGGTGTCGTTGCCGGCATCATTGCGACAATCGTCGGTGGGGCAGCGGTCGTGATCTATCCGGCGCTGATTGCGACCGGTGTACCGCCGCAGCTCGCGGCTGTTTCAAATCTCGCGTCCGTCATGCCCGCAACCATGCTGGCGGCATTGTCCGATCGTTCGCAATTGCCGCCGTTTGACCGCGCCTTCGTGGGCTTGATCATCGCCTCGATTGTCGGTGCGGCATTTGGCGCTGCGCTTCTGGTGCTCACGCCTGAGCGGATGTTTGCACAAATCGTGCCGCTGTTGCTGGGCTTTGCCACGCTGCTGTTCGCTTATTCCGAACGGATCAGCCGCTGGCTTCGCACCCGCGCCGAAGGCCGCGGACATTCAATTGCATTCAATTTCGCCAGCCTCAAAGTGGTACTGCCGGTGTCCTTTTACGGCGGCTATTTCGGCGCCGGTGTCGGTATCCTGATGCTTGGCGTATTTTCGCTGGCGACTGGCGGCGACTATCGGAGTGCCAATGTCGCCAAGAATTTCGTTTCCAGTCTCAACGGTCTCGCCGCCACTTTGGTGTTTGCAACACAAGGCGCCGTGCTGTGGCCGCAAACGTTTGCGCTTGCGGCCGGTACAATCGTCGGCGGACTGATCGGGGCCTATGTCGCGCGCATCATCCCGCGCAATGTCATCCGCGTGCTGGTCGTCGTAATCGGAGCTGCGCTGACGGTCGCATTCGCCCGCCGGTACTGGTTCTAGAGCGCGAGGGAGTTGACGCTGTTTGCCAGCGCCGCGACCCGTGCGCTCATTGCGCTGTTCGGATCGTTGAGCGGGTCGATTGCAGTGAAATGGTTGGCGCCGCCAATTTCCTCGTAACGTGTCAGCACCATGCCTCGCCGCCAGGCTTCGACGACTTCCTTGCTCTGGCGCAAAAATTCACTCGATTCCATTGCGCCTACGACGGCATCGAGGCTTCTTCCCGCCGGCACGTGCCAGTAGAGCGGTGAGACGCGGCGCGCCTCCGCGTCGTCGAGCCGCAAATCCAAATTCTGCGACACGTGGACAAGCGGCAAGAGATCGAACACTCCCGAGATCGCATAGGCTGCGGGCACGAGATCTGGGGGCACGTCTGGCGCGATCGCCTTCCAGTCGGTTGCCACCATGCAAGCAGCAAGATGTCCGCCGGCAGAATGCCCGTAGATAAAGATGCGCTGTCGCCGCTTGCGCCAAAGATAAAGGCAGGCCGCACGCATCTGTTCGATAATATCGGCGATCGAGCAGTTCGGACAAAGGTCGTAGCCAGCGACCGCAACTGAAATGCCACGAGCGTTCGGACCCACCGCTAATTGGGAAAACATCGCGGGCTCGAGCGAGCGCCACCAGCCGCCATGGATGAACAGTGCAAGCGGCGCCTTGTCGTCGTCCTTTGCAGGAAAAATATCCATGGTTTGGCGCATCGAGGGGCCATAGCCGATGCCGAATTTTGTGTTTTGTGCCGCCGCGCGATACGCGGCGGCCTCGCGCTGCCAGCGCGCGAAGATCTCCGGATGTTCGGGAACCCGGGCGCGATTGTCGTACTCGACTTCGTAGTTGACGGGCATGGCAACTCTCTATTGGCGGGCCCAAAACGACCCAGCTTTGCGCCAGGCCGAAACAACGTTATCTCTTAGCCATGAAAATCGACGGCAAGCAAATGCGAACCATCTGGGTCGAAAGCGATGGTGCCAGCGTCGGCATTATCGACCAGACGCTGTTGCCGCATCGCTTTGCTACCGCGCGGCTTGCAACGCTTGATGATACTGCGCGGGCGATCAAAACCATGCAGGTGCGCGGTGCACCGTTGATCGGGGCGACCGCAGCTTATGGGGTATGGCTGGCTTTGCGTGCCGATGCGTCCGACGAATCGCTCGAACGCGCCTATGCCGCACTGATCGCCACACGGCCGACTGCGATCAACCTGAAATGGGCCCTCGATGAAATGCTGGCCGCGGTGCGCAATCGCCCGCGCGCCGAACGGGCCGATGCCGCCTTGCGCCGCGCCAAGGAAATTGCCGATGAAGATGTAACTATCAACCAGGCAATCGGCCGTTACGGGCTTAAATTAATCGAAGACATTGCCATAAGGAAAAAGGGCGCGCGCGTGAACGTGCTCACCCATTGCAATGCCGGTTGGCTCGCGACTGTCGACTGGGGCACGGCGACGGCGCCGATCTATATGGCACACGACAAAGGGTTGCCAGTCCATGTCTTCGCTGATGAGACGCGGCCGCGAAACCAGGGAGCCTCGCTCACCGCATGGGAGCTCGGCCATCATGGCGTGCCGCACACAGTCATTCCGGACAATACCGGCGGCCATCTGATGCAGCACGGACTGGTCGACCTGGTAATCGTCGGTACCGACCGTGTGACGGCGCAAGGCGATGTCTGCAACAAGATCGGCACGTACCTCAAGGCGCTCGCCGCCCACGACAATAAAGTGCCGTTCTATGTGGCGTTGCCGTCGCCGACCATCGACTTTACCGTTAGCGACGGGATCGCCGAGATCCCGATCGAACAACGCGCTGCTGACGAAGTCGCGACTATGACAGGAAAAACGAAAGACGGTCGCATCGAGACGGTGCAAATCGTGCCGGATGGCTCGCCGGTTGCAAACTACGCGTTCGATGTTACGCCGGCGCGGCTTGTCGTCGGGCTGATCACCGAGCGTGGTGTGATTTCCGCAAATCGTGCGGCACTCGCAGAAGCTTTTCCGGAGCGCGCCGAAATCCGGCCAAAATCGGGCGCCAGGATTTAGCCATGGCTTTTTTATCGCCTTCACTCGAATTGCCCGTCGACGGCCGCCAGTCGGAAACAGCGCTTGCCATTGCGCGTGGCACGGCGCGGCTGTTGCACGCACACGGCCGTTGCGTGGTGAGCGAATTACCGCTGCCTTCCGGCCGCCGCGCTGATCTGGTTGGCCTCGCTTCGAGTGGCGAATTATGGATCGTCGAGATCAAATCCTCTATTGCCGATTTCCGCGCCGACCAGAAATGGCAGGATTACCGCGCTCATTGTGATCGGTTGTTTTTCGCGACCACCGTCGAAGTACCCTGCGAGATATTCCCGCCCGATACCGGTTTGATCGTGGCTGATGCATTCGGCGCTGAATTCAAATGCGAGGCTCCTGAACACAAGCTGCCTGCCGCCACGCGCAAATCGATGATGTTGTTGTTCGCCCGCGCCGCAGCGATGCGATTGCAATCGCTTGCCGACCCGACTGGCCCTTACGCGGATGCGGATTGAAGATCAGCGCGGTGCGCGCTTTGCCAGAATACGTTGCAAGGTACGCCGATGCATGCTCAGTCGGCGCGCAGTTTCCGAAACGTTGCGGCCGCATAATTCGTAGATGCGCTGGATGTGTTCCCAGCGTACGCGGTCAGCCGACATTGGATTTTCCGGCAGTTCGATCCTGGCATTGTCATGCGCGAGCAGAGCCGCCACGACGTCGTCGGCATCGACCGGCTTCGCAAGATAATCGACGGCGCCGAGTTTCACAGCGTTCACCGCGGTTGCGATATTGCCGTAGCCGGTGAGGATGATCCCGCGGGCTTCAGGCCGCCGTCGCTTGAGCGCCGAAATGACATCGAGCCCGTTGCCATCGCCGAGGCGCATATCGACAACCGCGTAAGCGGGCGCTGACTTCTCAACCTGCAACAAGCCATCGGCCACCGACTCTGCGGTCGAGACGGAAAATCCACGTTGCTCCAGCGCCTTGGCGAGGCGTTGCAGGAAAAAATGGTCGTCGTCGACGATCAGCAAAGATCGTTCGCCGGGGATCTTCTCTTTCGCCGCCGGGTTGGCGGCTTCGGTCGTTGCAGCGTCCACTTTATCACCAGCGCGCTGAGCCCGGCGCACTCTAGCGCGTGCGGGTCATCAATCGCATCGCAATAAATAGTGATTGTGCCCGTCCGGCTCAAGTCAGTGCAAAGGTTAAAGGTCGCTCGAAATCGCTGCGGCTCCAGCGAAGCCTGACGGTCGCGCCGCCCTCTGGCAGAGGCCGGTTTTCGAACGAAAGGGTCGCGCCTGAGCGCTCGAGCAGGGTCTTTGCGATGAAGAAACCGAGCCCCAAACCGGCCAATTCTTCGCCGGTATCATTGGCCTGATGGCGGCGGCTGGTCACATACGGCTCTCCGATGCGGCTGAGAATCTCCGGGGCGAAACCCGGCCCGTCGTCGCTAATCGTGACTTCAACGGCCTCCTCGCTCCAATGCGCACCGACCGCCACCCGTTCACGCGCGAAATCGACCGCATTTTCCAGCAAATTGCCAAGGCCGTAGAGGATGGCCGGATTGCGTGCTCCGACCGGCTCAGTCCCCCGATCGTCTGGCGCAGCCACGTCGATGGCCACCCCGAAGTTGCGATGCGGTGCCACCACTTCTTCGATTAACGCGGTCAGCGGCATACGGTCGAACGGTTCGCCGCCCGCAGACAATTCGGTGAGCTTGCCCAGGATGTCCCGGCAGCGCTTGGCCTGTTCGCGCAAAAGCCGCACATCGTCGCCATGCGGTGCATTGGGCGCGATCGCGCGCTCCAATTCCCTGGCGATGACCGAGATGGTGGAGAGGGGGGTGCCGAGTTCGTGCGCGGCAGCGGCGGCAAGTCCGTCAAGTTGGGAAAGATGCTGCTCGCGCGCCAGGACCAGCTCTGTGGCGGCAAGAGCATCGGAGAGTTGACGCGACTCTTCGGTGATTTGCCAAGCGTAGACTCCGATAAAGCCGATGGCGAGCAAAATGCACAGCCAGACGCCCATCATGTAGATCGGCGGCAACTGCAATGGGTCGTCGCTGTCCCAGGGCAACGGATAGTGCACAAAAACGAGGACGGTGGCGCACGCGACAGCGAAACCACCCAGCATGAGAGTGAAGCGTGGCGGCAGCGCAGTCGCCGACAGCAGTACCGGTCCGAGGAACATGAAGGCGAACGGATTCTGCAATCCGCCGGTCAGGAACAACAGCACGGCCAATTCCGCGATGTCGAAAGCCAGTAGCCAGGCAGCGCGGTCTGGTTCAAGCCGTTGCGTCATGTGGAAACGCAGCCGCAGCGCCACATTGAGCCAAGCCGCCAGCGCGATCGCCACGAGGCAGGCATAAATCGGCAGCTCGAAGTTGAGCCCGTAGTAGACCATCAGAATTGCTGTGGTCTGACCAATGATCGCGAGCCAACGCAGCCGCACCAGCGTGTCGAGACGCACGTTGCGGCGCGGGTGGTGCTGGGCGAGGCTGAGCACGGGCATATGAATAGTCTACCGCCATGTGGGGTACGCACAAATTGCCGACCGGGCGTGGGGCTTGCACTTCCTGCGGCGGAGCGTCACATCTTGCGTCACATGGGCGCACAAAACACTTTTGCCATTGCCGTCGACCGACTGGTCAAGCGCTACAAGGGCGTGACGGCCGTTGATGGCATTTCGTTCCGTCTGACACCCGGCTCGATTACCGGCCTGCTCGGCGGAAACGGCGCCGGGAAAACCACCACGATTGCAATGATAATGGGATTGGTCACACCCACCTCAGGTACCGTCGCAGTGCTTGGCGCCGAAATGCCAAAGGAGCGCTATCGCGTGCTCCACCGTATGAATTTCGAAAGCCCTTACGTCGACATGCCGATGCGCCTCACGGTGCGGCAAAATCTTTCCGTTTTTGCTCAACTCTATGCGGTGCCGGACATCGGCGGGCGCATTGCCAGTCTGGCCGCCGATCTCGACTTGATCGAATTTTTGGACCGGCCGACCGGCAACCTCTCGGCCGGCCAGAAGACGCGGGTCTCTCTGGCGAAAGCGCTGCTCAACAGGCCCGAAGTGCTTCTGCTCGACGAGCCGACAGCATCGCTGGACCCCGATACGGCGGATTGGGTGCGCACGCGACTCGAACGCTATCGCGCCGAGGAGGGGGCCACCGTGTTGCTCGCCTCTCACAACATGGGCGAGGTCGAGCGGCTGTGCGAGCGCGTCATCATCATGAAGAAAGGCCGAATCGAAGACGACGATACGCCGGAACTTCTGCTTTCCCGGTATGGCCGCGAGACACTGGAAGAGGTGTTCCTCGACGTGGCGCGCGGACGTCGGCAAAGTGAGGCTGCACAATGATCGCCGCCGACGCCGGTATGAATTTCTCGTTCAATCGCGTCGCCGCGATGGTGCGGCGCTACTGGTATTTGTTGCGCTCGTCATGGCCGCGCGTCCTCGACTTAATCTATTGGCCGGCCGTGCAAATGCTGATGTGGGGCTTTCTGCAAGTTTACATTTCGCAGAATGCCGGCTTTTTCGCGCGGGCCGGCGGCGTCTTCATTGGCGCGGTACTGTTGTGGGATATCCTTTTTCGAGGGCAGCTGGGATTTTCCATTTCGTTTCTGGAGGAAATGTATGCGCGCAACCTTGGCAACATCATGATGTCGCCGCTGCGGCCGGCCGAGTTCCTGCTCGCGCTGATGGTGATGAGTACTGTGCGATTGTCGATTGGCATGATTCCGGTTTCATTTCTCGCGATTGCCTTCTTCGGATTTAATCTGTGGGCGCTTGGACTTGCGCTCGTTGCTTTTTTCGTCAATCTCATTCTGACGAGTTGGTCGGTCGGTATTTTTGTCGCCGGGTTATTGCTAAGAAACGGGCTCGGCGCTGAAAGCATGGCCTGGACCATCATGTTTCTCTTCTTGCCGCTCACCTGTGTCTACTATCCGGTCGCTGTGTTGCCGGAGTGGCTGCAATATTTCGCCTGGGCATTGCCGCCGACTTATGTGTTTGAAGGTATGCGCGCGCTGGTGATCGACCATGTGTTTCGCGCCGATCTGATGGTGCAAGCTTTCGCGTTCAATATCGTGCTCTTCGCGGCTGCATCATTCGCTTTCTTGAAGCTTTTGCAGAGTGCGCGGGTCCAGGGCTCACTATTGCAGACCAGCGAATAGCGGGAAAAGCCCTTTGTTTCACGGCGCTTACACGATAGCGCCGCACTGTATACCTGACTTGAACAACTTATCTCTATGTTGACGCCATGACGGAAAAACGACAGTCTCCCGCACTGCAGCAAGGGCCGGGGTCTGATTCTATGGCGATAGGTGAGTTCGGCGGAGCGGCGACGCTCTCCGACGAAGGCGGCTCGCTGTTGGCGACGCCGATGTACTGGTTCTACGAACTGGGCCACGCCGCGTTGAATCCGTCGCGGGCCTTGGCGGACGCGACGCGACTTTTCTTTAGGAACCCGGCCAATCCGCTCGCCCACACTTCCTATGGCAAGTCAGTCGCAGCGACGATGGAGTTGTTCGAGCGCTCGAACTCGCCGATATCACCGTCCGGAATGGGGCATCGATTCAACGACCGTAGGTGCCGAAAAAATTCCGGTGCGTGTCGAGACCGTGTGGCAACGGCCGTTCTGCCGGCTAGTGCATTTTGAGCGTTCTTTTGCTCGTCCACCGCGTCGACCTCAGCCGAAATTACTGATCGTCGCGCCGATGTCGGGACATTACCCGACCCTTCTGCGCGGAACGGTGGAAACCTTTCTGCCCAATCACGACGTCTACATCACCGATTGGGTCGATGCGCGTATGGTTCCACTTGGGGAAGGGCGCTTCGATCTCGACGATTACATCGACTACATCATTTCAATTCTGCACGCGCTCGAAGGTGACGTGCATGTAATCGCTGTTTGCCAACCCTCTGTGCCGGTGCTTGCCGCTGTTGCACTGATGGAGGCCGATAACGATCCCAACGTCCCGCGCTCCATGGTGCTGATGGGCGGACCGATCGACACCCGCATCAATCCCAACGGGGTCAACAAGCTGGCCGAGCAGCGCGGTCTCAACTGGTTTCGCAACCACGTCATCACCAAAGTGCCGTTCCCGCATCCCGGTGTGATGCGCGACGTCTATCCGGGTTTCTTGCAGCTACACGGATTCATGAGCATGAATCTCGAACGTCATATCGAAGCGCACCACAATCTGTTCCTGCATCTGGTAAAGGGCGACGGAGACTCCGCTCAAAAACATCGCGAGTTCTACGACGAATATCTCGCGGTCATGGATCTTGCCGCCGAGTTTTATCTGCAGACGGTCGATACGGTCTTCATTCGCCACGCGTTGCCGAAGGGGCAAATGACGCATCGTGGCCGCCCGATTGATCCGGCAGCTATTAAACGGGTCGCCCTGCTAACAGTGGAAGGCGAGAACGACGACATTTCAAGCGTCGGTCAGACCGAAGCTGCACATGCCCTCTGCGTCAACATCCCGGACGAACACAAGGCACATTATGTGCAGCCGGCTGTTGGTCACTATGGCGTGTTCAACGGCTCGCGGTTCCGCTCTGAAGTAGCACCCCGGATAGCCGATTTCGTATTGTCACGAAATAGCGGACGCGCCGCCCGTTCTGTCCCCCTCAAGGTTGTAGCCCAGCGTTGATCTCGCGTTTGCGGGCCTGACTGTGGCACACTGACAGCCCGCTCTGATTCTGGGTCGACGATGTCTATTCCGCTGCGCGCTTTGCTCTTTCGCCGCACCAGCGAGCCGTCGACTATCACGGTCGATTTCGACGGCGAGATCTATCTGGTGCGCGTGCGTCGCCATCGGCTGGCGCGCCGCTACACGTTGCGTATCCATGCAACGAGCCGCGAAATCGTACTCACGATGCCGCCGCGCGGCAGCGTCAAACAAGCGAAGGAATTTGCGCAGAAGCACAGCGCCTGGATCGCGGCGCGGCTGCAGCGTTTGCCGGATGCCGCTCCCTTTACGCACGGCGCCGCATTGCCGTTGCGCGGGCTCGAGCACCGCATCGAGCATCGGCGCGGCGCACGCGGTACGGTCTGGGTCGAGGCTGATGCGAGCGCCCGTCTGATCTGTGTCGCTGGCGAAGCGCCCCATCTTCCACGCCGGGTGCACGATTATCTCAAGCGTGAAGCCAAGCGCGAGCTCGAAAAGGCGAGCCAGCTGGCGGCGGAGGCGCTTGGCGTTAAGATCAAACGTGTTTCGGTGCGCGACCAATCGAGTCGCTGGGGTTCGTGCTCGTCGAACGGCGTGCTGTCTTATTCGTGGCGGCTGATTCTGGCGCCGCCTTTTGTGCTCGAATATCTGGCAGCGCACGAAGTTGCGCATCTGCTTGAGATGAATCACTCGCGCAGGTTCTGGCGGCTGGTCGATCGCATTTGTCCCCATATGGGCCGCGCCAAGGCGTGGCTGGACGCCCATGGCCCTGATCTGCACCGCTACGGCGTCGACGGCCGCTCCTGAAAACACAACCTCTGCGGAACCATCGATCCATGCTGCGTCCCGGTACATTCGCGCTTACGGCTTTGCTGGCAGCGTTGACCGCAATTGGTCCGCTCACCACCGATATGTACCTGCCATCGCTGCCGGATATCGCACGACAGCTCAATGCCTCGACGGCGCAGGTGCAACTCACAATATCCGCTTATCTGATTGGCTTTGCGGTCGGCCAGATTTTCTATGGCCCGGTGTCCGACAGGCACGGTCGCAAACCGGTGCTGATTGCCGCGATTGCGCTCTACTGCGTTGCGAGTCTAGCGTGCGCCCTCTCGACCTCCATCGAAATGCTGATCGTCGCACGCGCCTTCCAGGCGCTTGGCGGCTCCGGCGGCATCGTGCTTAGCCGCGCCATCGTTCGTGACATTTATTCTGGTGCCCGTGCCGGACGAGAGTTGTCACTGATTGCCTCGGTGATGGCACTCGCCCCCGTGCTGGCGCCGATTGTTGGCGGCTTGCTGCAGACGGGGTTTGGTTGGCGGGTCGTCTTCTTCGCGCTGGTCGCCGCTGGTATGGCGGGAACGGGAATTGTATGGCTGATGTTGCCAGAAACGTTGAATTCACGGGCAATCGAGCCGGTATCGATATCGTCGATGGCTCGTTCCTATCGTTTCGTCGCACGCAATCCCGCCTACCTTGCCTATCTCGGCATAGCATCAGCGAGCTATGCGGGCCTGTTTGCCTGGATTTCGGGGGCCGCCTTCGTGCTGCAGAGTCTGTATGGCCTCACCCCATTCGATTTTGGTGTGGCCTTTGCGCTCGGGTCGGTCGGCTACATGGCGGGTTCCGCTCTTGCGGCGCGCGTGGTGGTCAGGCTCGGGCTCGATGGTGTGCTCGGGCTTGGCGGCTGTGCCTGTGCTGCCGGAGGCCTCGGAATGATGGCCGCCGTCGCATTCGGGCTGACGTCGTCATTGTCAATCGTATTGCCGATAGCGGTTTATCTCGCTGGTCTCGGCATGGTGCTGCCGCAGGGCATCGCAGGCGCAATGACACCGTTCCCTGAACGCGCCGGCGCTGCATCGTCGCTGTTCGGGTTCGTGCAACAGAGTGCTGCCGCACTTTGCGGTGCGGCGGTGGGATGGTTTCTGGGTCATAGTGCTTGGCCGCTCGCTATTGGAGTGGCGGCGATGGGCTGCACGACGCTCGGATTGTGGTTCGCGACGCATGGCATTCGCCGCGCCGCTCTAAAAAATTAAAATCAACGCCGGCCGAACAAGTTATTGAGCAGCCAGCCATCAAGGCCGCCTGATCCGGTCGTCGCCGCGCTTCTAGCCGCGACCGGCTGCACAGGAGCGGGAGGAGTCGGTGCTGATCCACCGCTGAACAATCCTGAAAAAAGGCCGCCACCCGAAGCGCCTGGCAAACTCGCGACCGGAATGCCCTGATGGGCGCCGCGCATGAAGCGACTCCAGACTTCAACCGGCAGGCTGCCACCGGTCACGTGTTTGGACGGTGTGCCGTCGTCATTGCCGAGCCAGACGCCAGTGACGAGATGCGCGGTGTAGCCGATGAACCAGGCGTCACGGAAATCCTGTGACGTGCCGGTTTTTCCAGCGGCCGGCCAACCGGGTAATGTTGCCTTGTGCGCGGTACCGATGGTCAGCGTCTCGGCCATCATGGAATTCATCATTGCCACGTAGCGAGCGTCGATAATGCGCCCGAGTTGCTGGGCGCTGCGCGCATAAAGCACCTTGCCATTGGCAGCAGTAATTTTCTCGATCACTCGCGGCGTAACGGCAAAACCGCCATTGGCAAAGGGGGCGTAAGCGCCCACCAGTTCCAGCATCGATACTTCCGAGGTGCCGAGTGCAATTGAGGCGTTAGGCTCGAGCTTCGAGGCGATGCCAAGACGATAAGCCGTGCGGATGACTGCCATGGGGGTCATTTCCAGCGTCAGGCGCACCGACACCGTGTTCAGCGACATTGCGAGCGCTTTGCTCAGCGTGACCGGACCGAAATATTCGTGGCCGTAATTTTCCGGCTGCCAGCCTTTAACGTTGATTGGCTTGTCGTCGCGTACCGTGTCCGGCGTCAGTCCGTGCTCAAGCGCGGTGAGATATACGAACGGCTTGAATGCTGAGCCAGGTTGGCGTTTGGCGGACACCGCGCGGTTGAATTGGCTGTCGGCGTAATTACGGCCACCGACCAGAGCGCGAACCGCCCCATCCGGAGTCATCGCCACGATTGCTCCCTGCGCGACGCCATTCTTATCGCCCTTCTGCGTAAGTTCGTCGGCAAGTGATCTCTCGGCGTTTGTCTGCAGACTCGCATCGATCGTGGTCTGTACGACGATGTCATCTTCGACGTGCCCGAGCGTATCGTTGAGTGCATCCATGACCCAGTCGGCTACATAGTTGACGGAGTCGTTATTGGCCTGCGCCACAATGTGTGGGGGATGTGCCAGCGCGCCGCGCTCAGTGCTGCCGCTGATAAATCTGAGGTCGGCCATCGCGGCGAGCACAGACTTTGCGCGCAACTCGGCGCCATCGAAGTTGCGTGTCGGTGCCAGCCGTGACGGTGACTTCACCAGGCCTGCGAGCAGCGCCGCTTCGGCCAACGTGATTTGTCGCGCTGACTTTCCGAAATAGCGTAGCGAGGCTTGTTCGATGCCATAGGCGCCGGAGCCGAAGTAGACCCGGTTCAGGTACATTTCGAGAATCTGTGTCTTCGAAAATTTCCGCTCCAGCCATACAGCAAGCAGCACTTCCTGCAGCTTGCGGTTAATCGTCCGCTCCCTGGTCAAGAAAAGATTTTTTGCGAGTTGCTGTGTGATGGTGGAACCACCTTGGGCGACACCGCGGTGCAGGATGTTGGCAAAAGCGGCCCGTCCGATGCCCATTGGATCGACGCCATAATGTTCGTAGAAGCGTCGGTCCTCGATGGCGACGAAGGCCCGCGGTACATAGGTCGGCATTTCTTTCAGCGGCAATGGCGCTCCGGCAAGGTCGCCGCGGCGCGCAAGTGCGCGCCCTTGTGCATCCACGATCTGAATCGATGGCGGCCTTTTGGGAATTTCCAGCGACTGGATCGGTGGAAGATGCGCGCCGACCCATGCCACCACACCGACGCCGCCGATGGCGAGCCAGAGGCCCAGCACCAAACTCCAGTAGGCGAACCGGCCAATGAGTGAACGTATATTACGGGCAGGTCGTTTCTTGCGAGTGCGCCGCTTGCGGCGTCTGGCCGGTGGTTTTTCGGCGGCGTCCAGAGCGGGACGATCTTCGGCGGAAACGTGCAAGGCGGGGCTGCGATCGAACACCGGCTCCCGGCGCGTGCTTGCTTGTCCCCGTTTCGACGCCATCACGTGACCCGTTTACGCCGGCGCATACGAAACGCCGGTCCCCGAGGACACGCTAGGCGGACCGATTTAAGGGGTCGTTAAGCGAGGTTTTCCGCCTAAATCCGTGCAATTCTTCGGGTTCAGCCGACCGCGCTTTTAGCGGACTTGGCTTCATCGCCTGCCGAAAAAAGCGCGATCAGTGCGCGCTTGATGGCAGCCTGCCGGGTCGGCGAGTTAATTTGCGCGCCCATCAGGTCGGTGACGTAGAACACGTCCACCACTCGCTCGCCAAAAGTGGCGACATGGGCCGACGCGATATTGAGGTTGAGTTTGGAAAGCGTCGCCGTCAGCTCAAACAAAAGGCCGGTGCGGTCAAGGCCGGTGACTTCCACCATCGTATAGCGGTGGGACCACTGATTGTTGATGGTGACAGTTGGCTCCACCGCGAATGCGCGGATGCGGCCCTTCGGTGGCGCGCGCTTGGACACCACATCGGGCAGTCGCAATTCACCACGCAGCGCCTTTTCAATCGAGTTGGCGATGCGATCGGCGCGCCGCTCTTCGTCTTCGTCACGGTCGAATTCACGCGACAACGAAATGGTGTCGAGAGCGCGGCCGTCAGTTGTAGTGTAGATCTGTGCATCAACAATGTTGGCGCCCGCCATGGCGCATGCGCCGGCAATGATCGAGAGCAGCCAGGGATGATCTGGCGCGAGCAATGTCAGCTCGGTCACTGCGCGCTCCGCATCGAAAGCAGTCGCAGTGGCGAGACGTTTGTCGGCATCTTCGGTCGCGCGCACGAATTTGGCGTGTTCGATTTTGTGCGGCAGATCGACCTTGAGCCAATAGGCCGGATAGAGCCGCGCAATATAGCTCTCGAGATTCTCCTGCGGCCAGTCCTTCATCGCCAGGCGGAACTCGTTCTGCGCGATTGCCACACGTTTGGCACGGTTGACTTCCGAGAAACCGCCGGTGAGCACTGGCTCAGTTTCGTAGTAGAGCGTGCGAATGAGCTGCGCCTTCCACCCGTTCCACACGCCGGGACCGACCGCGCGGATGTCGGCAGTCGTAAGAATTGTAAGCAGTTTCAAACGTTCGGCCGATTGCACCGTTGCAGCAAAATTCTCGATGGTCTTGCGATCGGAAAGGTCGCGCGATTGGGCAACGCTCGACATAACAAGATGATTTTCGATCAGCCAGGCAACCGTATCGGTATCGGCCGCTGAAAAGCCCAACCTGGGGCACAATCGCCTGGCAACGCGCGCGCCGGCGATCGAATGATCCTCGGGCCTGCCTTTGGCGATATCGTGCAGAAAGAGCGTGACGTAGATGACGCGGCGATGCTCGGGCAGGATCTTGTGGATTAGCTCATTCGCAAGAGGCGTCTCGCTGTTGCTGCCACGATCGATCTCGGCGAGCACGCCTACACAGCGCAGGAGATGCTCGTCCACCGTGTAATGGTGGTACATATTGAACTGCATCATGGCGACGATTTTGCCGAAAGCCGGGACGAAGCGGCTGAGCACGCCCGCCTCATTCATCCGCCGCAGCACGGTCTCCGGGTCATTTTTTGACGTGAGGATGTCAATGAACAGCTCGTTGGCTTCCTCGTCTTCGCGCAATTTCGCGTCGATCAGTTTGAGCGAGCGCGTGATTGCGCGCATTGCGTCGGGGTGGAACGCCAGATTGTGTTTCTGCGCCAAATAGAAGATGCGGATGAGATTGACCGGATCGCGCTTGAACACGTTGGCCTGCGCGAGCCGGATGCGGTTCTTATCAACGATGAAATCGTCGCTTTCGGCGAGTTTGCGCCTTTTCACTGGCCGCAATCGTGCCATGAAGCGGCTCAAGACAGGCACGCTCTTGGCGTGGCTATCTTCCAGTTCAGCACAGAGGATTGCGGTCAGGTCGCCCACGTCTTTGGCGATCAGGAAGTAGTGCTTCATGAAGCGCTCGACGTCCTGCAGACCGGGATGTTCGGTGTACCCGAGTCTAACTGCGATCTCGCGCTGGATATCGAAAGACAGGCGCTCTTCGGCGCGACCCATAAGAAAGTGCATGTGGCAACGCACAGACCAGAGGAAGTCCTCGCAGGCGCGAAAACGCTGGTATTCCTGCTTGTCAAATACGCCGCGCTTGATCAGTTCATCCGGCTCACGCACGCGATAAACGTATTTTGCAATCCAGAATAACGTGTGCAGATCGCGCAACCCACCTTTGCCATCCTTTACATTTGGCTCGACCAGATAGCGAGATTGTCCGCTGCGGCGGACGCGTTCCTCGCGTTCGGCGAGTTTGGCAGCGACGAATTCCGTCGCGGTGTTTTGCACGACTTCTTTGTCAAAGCGCGTCACCAATTCGTCGAACAGTTTGCGGTCGCCGAGCAGAAAACGCGCTTCTAGAATGGCGGTACGAATAGTCATGTCCGCCTTGGCCTGACGAATACATTCGTCGACCGAACGGGTCGCATGACCGACTTTCAGTCCTGTATCCCAGAGGCAGTAGAGGACAGTCTCCGCGATCGACTCTCCCCACGCAGTTTGCTTGTACGGCAGCAAGAACAACAGATCGATATCGGAACCGGGCGCTTGCAAGCCACGGCCGTAGCCGCCTGTGGCAACGACCGCCATGTGCTCGGCCTCGGACGGATTCTGCGACGGGTAGAGATGCTTGCGCGCAAAATCGAACAGGATTCCGATGATCTGGTCTTCCATCCGGCACAGCCGTTCGGCGCAGCGCCGGCCGTGGCGATCTTTCAGCAGCAGCTGCTCGGCTTTCGCGCGGCCATCCGCAAGGGCCGCCTTTAATCGTTGCGCCAAAAGCGAACGTATTTCGCGTTCGCTGCCGGTGTGCGCCTTCGTCAAGTTCTCCAGCTCAGCGGTGAGTGCCCGCACATCAATCAGATCATTCGAGCCCCGGGCCGGGTGCTCTGACGACGGGCGCGTATTGTTTTCGA
Source organism: uncultured Alphaproteobacteria bacterium (assembly GCA_963810585.1). Taxonomy (GTDB): domain Bacteria; phylum Pseudomonadota; class Alphaproteobacteria; order Rhizobiales; family Xanthobacteraceae; genus Pseudolabrys. The sequence goes on along the minus strand of CAWENV010000001.1, from coordinate 1,393,924 downwards.
GGGCAAGCGAAGCCATAGGCCATCCGATAGCGGAGGCGGGGACTCAAGTCACCGCTTGCCGTAAAGATATGAGCGGAAAGTGTGCCGGCATCATTTTAGGAGAATTTTTTAATTTTTGCACGTCTAAAGGGCTTCTCGGCGGCCAGGCAGCGATTTTTCTGCTCCGAAAGCATGAAAATTCCAACGCGACGGGTTGCTGCACGATGGTGGTGGGCCGGTCCCCGCGTTATTGTCGCCCGAACGACGACACGGGGAGAGAAGTAAAAATGCGTATGTTTCAGGTCTGCGTTTGTGGCCAGCCATTGCAGCTCAACGAACAACCCACGCCACAACCGACCGGTAGCGAAGTTCTGTTAAAGGTATTGGCAGCTGGCGTTTGCCATAGCGACCTGCACCTGGCGGACGGGTGGTTTGATCTCGGCGGCGGCAAAAAGATGAGCCTCGCCGACCGCGGCATGAAGTTACCAGTGACGCTCGGCCACGAGAATGTCGGCGAAGTCGTGGCCTTTGGTCCGGATGTAAAAGGCGTCAAGGTTGGCGACCGGCGGCTCGCGCATCCGTGGATCGGCTGTGGCAACTGCGGCCCGTGCAAGCGGGGTGAGGAAAACCTGTGCCGCGCCATGCGCAGCCTCGGCGTATTCTCGAACGGGGGCTATGCCGACTACTTGATGGTGCCGCATCCTCGTTATCTTTTCGACATCGGTGACCTGCCTCCCGAACGCGCAGCTCCACTCGCCTGCTCAGGCGTCACTACTTTCGGTGCGCTGAAAAAAATTCCAACGCTAAAAAGCGAACCGACAGTGATCATCGGGGCCGGTGGCCTCGGGCTTATGTGTCTCGCCTTGCATAAGGCGATGGGTGGCCACAGCGCCATCGTGGTCGATATCGATCCCGCCAAGCGGGACGCCGCCAAGAGGGCTGGCGCGTCAGCGGTGATTGACGGCAGTGCGGCTGACGCTTCGCAGAAAATTATCGATATGACCAACGGTGGTGCATGGGGCGTCATCGATCTGGTCGGCTCTTCGCAAAGCGCGCGTGTCGGCTATGACAGTTTGATCAAGGGCGGCAAGTACGTCATCGTCGGACTCTACGGCGGCGATCTTACTGTTTCTCTGCCGCCGATTCCGATGCGGGCTGTCACCATCCAGGGCTCTTATGTCGGGAGCCTGCCGGAGATGAAAGAATTGATCGAGCTCGTGCGTCGCACCGGAATTCCCCCGGTACCGGTCGCCACACGGCCGCTCGCCGACGTGAACGCTGTGATGGATCAGCTTCGCGCCGGTAAGGTGATCGGACGCATCGTGCTGACGCCGGCCGGCTAACAATCACGGCTGCGAGCGGTATCAAGCTTCAGTAGAGATTACCGAAGACCAAGGTCTGTGAAATGGACGGTAATGTCCCCTGATCTTTATTTTGCGCTGACTCTGTTCGTCAAAATGGCCGTGACGGCGGGCTTTGTACTGGCGGCAACCGTGACTGCCGAACGTGTTGGCCCCTTGATCGGCGGCTTGGTGGCAACACTGCCGATCGGCGCCGGTCCGGTCTACGTGTTCCTCGCACTCGACCACGACTCGCAATTCATCGCGCAAAGCGCAGTGGCAAGCCTTGCCATCAATGCCGTGAACGTGATTTTCGCGTTGACTTACGCAATGCTGGCACAGACGCAATCGCGGACCATAAGCATGGCGGTGGCGTGTCTGGTCTGGCTCATTCTCGGCAGCGGCGTACTTGTGATTCATTGGACGTTTATCACGGTCGCTTTCGTTAACATCGGTGTTTTCGGCATTTGTCTTTGGCTGGCGCGGCCATTGCGCCATGTTCGTGTGGCGGGGTTCCGCACCCGATGGACCGACCTGGCGCTGCGCGCCGGGTTGGTCGCATCGCTGGTTGGGGTCGTCGTTACTTTCAGCTTTCAGCTCGGGCCCGGTGGCAGCGGCATACTCGCGGTATTCCCTGTTGTCCTTCTAAGCATCATGTTTATCCTGCACGATCGCGTAGGCGGGCCGGCGTCGGCAGCAGTGTTGGCGAATGCGGTGCTGGGCCTGATTGGCTTTGCCTTCGCTTGCACCGTGTTGCATTTTTCCGCAGCCGCTTTCGGCTCACCAATCGGTCTGACGTTGGCGCTCTTCACCTCGGTCGGCTGGAGCCTGGCTGTGATTCTTGCGCGTCGCTATGGCATTGCGGTGTAACGCCGATGACGATGGTTCTGATCGGACTTCTGCTCAAAATCGCGATGACCGCGACGATCGTGGTCGCGGCTTCGGTGGTGGTCGAGCGTAGCGGGCCATTTGTCGGTTCATTGATCGCCTCGCTGCCGACGGCCGGTGGTGCGGCCATGATCATTCTTGCGCTTGAGCATTCGCCGGAATTCATATCCCAGAGTGCGGTCGGGAGCTTGATTGCAAATGCGGCTTGCGCGTTATTCGCGCTCAGCTATGCGGCGCTGGCGCAGAAGCAGTCGTTGCGGCTGAGCCTTGGCGGCGCATTCCTGGTTTGGCTTGGCACCGTGTTCGTGTTGCGTCTGGTGGACTGGAGTGCAACTGGCGCCGTCATGTTGAACGCGGTTGTCTATCCAATAGCTATTCGTGCCGCCGGCGGTTTTCGCGTCACAGGCGCGGTCAAGCGCGTCGCGCTGACCGGTACCGATCTGGCCTGGCGCGCCGCGGTCGTCACGTTCTGCGTCATACTCGTTACCGCGGCGAGCAGCTCAATCGGTTCCTATTTCTCGGGGGTGTTTGCCTTTTTCCCGGTGGCAATGGGTTCGTTCTTCATTATTTTGCATCCGCGCATCGGTGGACCGGCAGCGGCGAGCGTCGCAGCGCATGTGCTCACGCCACTCGTCGGCCTGGGGCTGGGTTTGCTCGCTGTTCATCTGTTAGCGCAGCCGATCGGAGTGTGGTGGTCTTATATTGTGGGTCTATCGATCGGGGTGGCTTGGAATGCGATGCTTTGGCTCGTGCAGAATTGGCGCCGGCAAAAAGCTGCCTAGTGCAACAAGCCGAGCTCCAATGCTTTGATCTGTAGCGCCAGATAGCGCGAGAAAATCCGGCATTGCGCCAGGCTTCCAGCGGAAAACCAAAGTCCGGGCTGCGCAGTACGCCGCCACATGTTGCGCAGTTCGCCGCCGTCGTCGAAGCCCCAGACCGGCCCGATACTATCCGCGACTGCGTTGCCGAGATGTTGGCGAACGGTTTCCTGCTGGCTTTTGTAGCCAGTCGCCAGCACCAGCAAGTCGGCGGGTATGGTCCGGCCATCGCGCAGACGTGCGCCTTCGGGCACGAAGCTTTCGATGTCGGAATATTGGATAAGGCTGACTGCGCCGGAAATGATCAGGTCGGAGCAGCCGACGTTGAAATAATAGCCGCCGCCGCGGCGCAAATACATCATCTGAAAACCGGTCTCGTCCTCGCCGAAATGCAGACGAAAGCCACGCTTTTCGAGCCCTTCGAGCAGTGCCTTGTCCACCTCGCGTCCTCTGGCGGTTGAGAGCTGATAAGAACGCTGCAGAACGGGATATGGAAACGACGTCGCCAGCAGATCGCAGTCCTCGAACGGGATTCCTTCCGAATAAATCGCGTAGACGCTCTGCGCTTCTTTCAAACTCACTACGTAGGTTTTGCTGCGCTGGATCACGGTGACATTGGCACCGTGCGCGTGAAGCTCCTGAGCGACATCGTGGCCACTCGTGCCGCTACCGAGCACCAGCGCTTTGCGGCCCTTCCATTGTTCGGCGTTTTTGAAAGCGCCGGAATGTACAACCATGCCGGCGAAAGTGCCGAGACCAGGCAGCTCGGGCGTATAGGGAATGCTGCTTACGCCAGTCGCGAATATCAGATGACGCGGGTGCATGATGCGTTCGCTGCCGTCCGCACGCCTGAGGGTGACCCGCCATTCCTTGCGGACCTCGTCATAGCTGCCGCCGGCAAGTTCGGTGCCGGTCCAGAAGTTCAGCTCCATCGTTTCGACGTAAGACTCAAACCAGTTCGCCAGCTTGTCCTTCGGAATATAGACGGGAAAAGTTGGCGGAAACGGCAGATAAGGCAGGTGGTTGACATGCACTTCGTTGTGCAGCGTCAGAGAATGGTACCGGGTGCGCCAATTGTCGCCGATCCGCGCGTGTCGGTCGACGATGAGTGTGTCGATCCCAAGTTGATGCAACCGCGCGGCAATGGAGAGGCCCGCCTGGCCGCCGCCGACCACGATGACCGCAGGATCGCGACCGGCATAGCTACGTGACGTTTTGAGGCGATCGCTCCAGTTCTCTGCACCGAAATCGCGTGTGCCATCATTTTCCTGCGCTCGAGTCTTGAAGCTCTCCTCGTACCCTTTGAGCTCTTCCAAAGTCGTTACAATTGTCCATGCACGCAGACGCGACGGCATTTGAGGATCGGGAACGAGACGCACAACCCCAGCGCCGCGGCCGGTTGCCGTTTCGAATTCAAACAGTGCTTCGATTGCTTCGGTGCCAGCGCGCGTTACCCAGCGAGGTGGCGTCCGCCGCGCCGGAAAATGAAATTTTTTCGGCTGCGTCCGTTCGAGTGTCTCACGCAGCATTGTCTCGATCGCAGGCCGTCCGGACATGGTCTGGATGGTCCACGTGAACGCCAGCACGTCACGCCAGAGCCCGGATTCGATAAATAAATCCGCGGCTGCGGCCGTATTTTGCGCTTGCAGGGCCGTGCCAAAGCTCTCAAGCCAGCGCTGAGCATCCGCCGGTGCCGTTGACTGTTTTCGCTCGACGACGTTCATCATCACTCAGGTCCGCTTGCGGACACCGAGAATAACCGTCATGGGCGGGCTTGTCGCGGGTATGAAGGCGAAGCCGTGCTAGGCCTTACGCGTCTCCGCCAGTTTGGCTTTTAACATATAGAGCGCTTCGATCGCCTCGCGGGGCGACAGGTCGTCGGGATTGACGGCCGCGAGCGCGGCCGCAAGGACCTCTTCGGCCGGTTGCTGCATTTGTTGCGATGGTTTGGAAGGCGCAGCGAACAGCGGCAAGTCTTCGAAACCTTTCGGTGCAGCGCGATCTTCCTGTTCGAGTTTTGCCAGCACCACCTTGGCGCGTTCGATGACGCTCGATGGCAGGCCAGCGAGTTTCGCCACCTGGATTCCGTAGGATCGGTCGGCGGCGCCAGCCACCACTTCGTGCAGGAAAACGACTTCGCCCTGCCATTCCTTCACCAGCACTGTCGCATTGTGCAGCCGGTCCAGCCGCCCGGCGAGCGCGGTCAACTCATGGAAGTGCGTGGCAAATAGCGAGCGGCACTTGTTGACATCATGCAGATGCTCGACCGTTGCCCATGCGATCGACAGGCCATCGAATGTCGCGGTCCCACGGCCGATTTCGTCCAAGATCACCAGCGCACGCTCGCCCGCCTGATTGAGGATGGCGGCGGTCTCCACCATTTCGACCATGAATGTCGAGCGCCCACGCGCGAGGTCGTCGGCAGCGCCAACGCGTGAGAACAGCCGGTCGACAATTCCGATTTGTGCATGCTTAGCCGGAACGAAACTGCCCGTTTGCGCCAGGATTGCGATCAATGCGTTCTGCCTGAGAAATGTTGATTTGCCCGCCATATTTGGCCCGGTGATCAGCCAAATCCGTCCGGCGCCTGCTTCTTGCGGCGGCGACAAATCGCAGTTGTTTGCGACAAAGGGCGTGCCATCGCGCGACAAAGCCTGTTCCACCACGGGATGCCGACCGCCTTCGACGACGAAAGCATGGCTACCGTCGACCTGCGGCCGTGCGTAATCGCGTTCGGCGGCAAGATGGGCGAGCGCGCTGGCGACGTCGAGGCGGGCAAGCGCGTCCGCGCATTGTTTGATGTTGACGCTTTCAGACATCACGCTGGCCAGGAGCCGCTCGAAAATCTCGAGCTCGAGACCGAGCGCGCGCTCGGCGGCGCTGGCGATTTTCGCCTCAAGCTCACCCAATTCGGTTGTGGTGAAACGCACCTGGCCGGCCAGAGTCTGGCGATGGATGAACGTCGCATTGAGCGGCGCCACCATCATCTTTTCACCATACTGGGCTGTGACCTCAACGAAATAGCCAAGCACATTGTTATGCTTGATTTTGAGGATACGGATGCCCGTTTCCTCGCTATAGCGCGCTTGCAAAGCGGCAACGACGCGGCGGGATTCGTCGCGCAGTGCACGCGTTTCATCGAGTGTTGAGCCATAGCCATCGCGCACAAAGCCGCCGTCGCGCTTGAAGGCAGGAAGTTCAGCTGCCAACGCCGCGGACAATTCGGCGGCGAGCATGCCGTCCGGTTTTCGGCAGGATTCTATCGCCTCGGAAATTTCTACCGGCGCGTCCTTGAGCGCCGCGAGCGCGCGGGCGAGATCGGCTGCCGCCAGCACCCCGTCGCGAATGGCAGCAAGATCGCGCGGGCCGCCGCGCTCAACGGCCAGACGCGAAAGTGAGCGCGCGAGGTCGGGTGCGGCCTGCAGGCGCGAGCGCGTCTCGGCACGAGCAGCTGTATCGCCCAAAAAACTCGCGACCGCGTCGAGCCGTTTTGTGATTTCAGCCGGGTCGGTAAGGGGCGCCGATAATCTTTGCGTGAGCAGCCGCGAGCCCGCGGAGGTTGCCGTGCGGTCAATGGCATCGAGCAACGAGCCGCGGCGGTCGCCCGAGAGCGTGCGCATCAATTCGAGATTGCCGCGAGTTCGCCTGATCGATCGCCATCGTAGCGCCCGCGCTTTCGCGCAAAGGCGGCGAAAGAGGTGGACGTTGGCCGATTTGCGTTCGCTCGACATACGTGACGCAGGCTGCTGCAGCCGTGAGCTCAAGTCGCGTCAGCGCGCCAAAGGCTTCACTGGTTGCAACCGCAAAGTATGAGCATAGCCGCCGCTCTGCGGTGGCGCCGTCAAACACGTCGCGCGTGACCGGTGTGACTGCGGGAAGTGAGCGCCAATAGGGCACAAGGTCCGCCTCGCTGAACAGCGCATCGGAGACGATAATTTCGCTGGGTTCGAGCCGGGCAATTTCAGCGAAGAGCGCTACGCGGTCGCATTCCGCGACGCGAAATTCGCCGGTCGAAATATCGATCCAGGCATGCGAAAAACGTGTCTCTTCACTGGCTGATGACATTCGCGTGCGAGCGACCGCAAGAAGATAGTTGTTGCGTCTGGCATCGAGCAGCGTGTCTTCGGTGAGCGTGCCGGGCGTTACCAGTCTCACCACGTCACGCCGGACGACGCTCTTGGAGCCGCGTTTGCGCGCCTCAGCGGGATCTTCAAGCTGTTCGCAGACAGCGACGCGGTGACCCTGTTCGATCAAGCGGTGCAAATATTCGTCGGCACGGACGACCGGAACCCCGCATAATGGCACGTCCTTGCCGAGGTATTTGCCGCGTTTGGTTAGAACAATGCCAAGCGCACGTGAGGCGACCTCGGCATCCTCGAAGAACATCTCGTAGAAATCGCCCATCCGGTAGAACAAAAGGCAGTCCGGATGTGCGGCCTTTATCTCTACATACTGTGCCATTGCCGGAGTGACGCGGCTGTCGTCAGCTGTCGATTCGGGTTCGGGCAGGCCGATGGGTTGCGTCAGCGCCATGGGCGCACACGCTAGCAGATGGCGTCAGCGCTTTCATGCAGCGATGTCTGGCGGTCCACAGGGCTAGTTGAAATGGCGAAAACGACCGGTGGCGACACGCATTGTCCGGTGCGGCGGAAACCGCTCTACTGACTGCAGCATCGCCATAAAAAACGGATCGTACTTATGGACTTCAACCTCGATCAGATGTCGGCGGCTGACCGTTACGAATTGTTGCTTGGAACGGTGGTACCGCGCCCGATAGCACTGATCACGACGCTCGATGTGGAGGGAAAATTGAATGCCGCGCCTTACAGCCTCTTCAATGTCATGGGCCATGAGCCTCCGGTCGTCGCAGTCAGCGTGCTACCGCATCCGGCTGGCCGCCTGAAAGATACTGGCGCCAATATTCTGGCGACAGAAGAGTTCGTCGTAAATCTCGTCCCGGAAGAAATGGCCGAGGCAATGAATATCTCCTGCATCGATGCGCCTGCGGGCTATGACGAGCTCAAGCTCGCGAAATTGGCAATCGCGCCATCGCGGCGTGTCAAGCCACCGCGCATCGCGGCCAGTCCTGTGGCGTTTGAATGTCGCTTGCTCACTTCACTATCGTTCGGACCAAACCAAGCGATCGTTATCGGGCGGGTTATGCAGGCGCATGTCGCGGACGAGTTTGTGCTTGATGCCACGCGCGCTTCAGTCGACACGCCGAAACTCAAGCTGTTCGGCGCCATGCATGGCGCGCGCTGGTACGCGCGCCTGTCGGACCGCTTCGAAATGGAGCGGCCGACGTGGGATGGATGGAGCAGGGCGGGGAAGGTCTAGCGCCGATCAGGTCTTGAACTTCACCCCGGTGATCGCCTCAAGATTGCCATGCCAGATCTTCTCTTTGTCGGCCTTCGGCATGTCGATGTCCTCGAGAATACGCAGGGTCTCGCGCGTATACATAGTGCCCTTCTCGGGATCGAACGGGCAATCGGATGCAAACACGATCTTGTCGAGGTCGTAGAAGGCAAGACCTGCTTGCGTTGCCGGAACTCCGCCAAACACAGCAGTGTCGGCGTAGAACGAGTGTTTGAAGTAGTCGAGCGGACGCTTCTTTAGCCGTTTAAGAATGAGGCTGAGGTCCTCATCCGAGGTGCGGGCGCCGAGTTGGTCCCAACCCGGACCGATGCGGCCTTCCAGCATGGGTACGATGCCGCCGAAATGGTGGGTGATGATCTTCAGGTTCGGATACTTGTCCATGATTTCAGAGAACACCAACCGGGCCATCGCTGCGGCAGTTTCGTAGGACCATCCGAAGGTCCACCAGATTTCATATTTGGATTTCTTTTCGGACAGGTAGTCGGGAAAATTCGCAGCGCGTGCAGGGTGCATCCACACGGGTTTGCCGCTCTTGTTCATTGCGGCAAAGAATGGCTCGAACGCCGGATCGTCGAGCGGTTTGCCGGCAATGTTGGTGTAGATTTGCACGCCCAGTGCGCCGTTCTTCAGCGCGCGCTCAGCTTCTGCAACGCCGCCATCTGGCGCGATCAAAGCCGCCTGCGCCACCCAGCCGGGGAACTGGTCGGGATATTTTGCGCAAATCTCGGCGAAGCCGTCGTTCACGAGCTTGGTATATTCCTCGGTCAGTGTGGCATCGCCCTTGGTCATGACCTCCAGCGGCGGCATCGGGTAGGAGATGATCTGCGCATAGTCCTTGAAGCTATCGACGATCTTGCGGCGTACCTCGAGGTCATGAATGCAAGGTATTTCGCGCACGCGCTTGCCGATATCGGCATGCCCACTTTCGACGATCTTTTTGAAGTATTTTTCCGGGATGAAATGGGTGTAGGCATCGATACGCATGAGTTCCTCCGTGACGTTCGATTGTTCTGGGCGCGTTACCGGTTCAATATGGCGTAATGACGTTGAGCAGCGCCTGGCGGCGCTCGTTGACGACGACAGTGCGTGCGCGCGCTAGCGCGTCGGGCAGGTCAGCCGGCTTCTCCACGCGTTCTGCATGGGCGCCTTGCGCGCGAGCCATTTCTTCGAACGGAGGCGACGGATCGAGATCGGCGAGCGTTCGGCCGTCATTTTCGCCGGCGACGCCGTCTTTGAACATCGAGAGTGTTGCGCGACGTACCGCGCCGTAGCGGCTGTTGTTGAACACGATGGTCAGGATCGGAAGATTGTGGACGGCCGACACCCAGTGGCCGACCATCGGATTGGCAAACATATACGCACCGTCACCCAGTGTCGCGACGACGAATTCATCTGGTGCCGCGAGCTTGGCGCCGAGCGCGGCGCCGAAACCCCAGCCAAGCCCGCCCGCGGGGCCAAGCGCGAAGAAAGTGCCCGGTTTTTCGCGCGGACAATGATCGGGGCGCAGCGGATATTCGTTGATGATGATGGCGTCTTTGCCGACGGCCTCACCGATCGCGTGTGAGAGATATTCCGGCGAAATAGTGGTGCCGGCTGCCGAATCTTTCGCGAGCTGCGCGCGTCGCGTGCGCATACGGTCCGTCAGCCGCGCGCGCCGCGCCGCGATGCGCGCATCAGCCATCTGAAGCCGCGGTTCGACTGCGCGCGCAAGTGCCTCCAGTGCCTGTGTAGCTCCGGCCTGCATTGCGAGATCGCTGGGAAAGCTGCGCATCGGATAGCGCACATAAAACGGGTCTTCGCCGACATGCGCCACGCGGCAGCCGGATGGCGGGTGCTGCAAGTGTGGAATCCATGGCACGTCGGATTCAAGCACAATCACCAGATCTGCATCGGCAAGCAGTGCGCCCGGCTCGAAGCCGAAGTGCATGGAATGGCTGGAGGGCAGGCACATCGTGCGCGGATTGTGTGTGACGACCGGGATGGCGCAGCGCTCGGCAAGGCGGTCGAGCAGCGGGACCGCACTAGCCGGTAATGTTGCGGTGATGATCAGCGGCCGTTCAGCCGCCGCGATCCATTCGGCGAGTGTCGCGATCGTTCGTGGATCCGGATGCACCTGTGCCGCCTGTGGACGCGGCTTCGCTGGCCCGATCGGTTCCGGGAGTGCAGCGGCGAGTGGCTCGCGCGGCAGGACCATGTAAACAGGACCGCGCGGATGCGCCATCGCGACTTCCACGCCGCGTGCGACCACATCTCCGACCTGGCCCGGCACGCGCAACTCGTAGTCCCATTTCACCATCTCACGAACCATGCCGGCCTGGTCGAACATTTCCTGCGCCCAATGGATCGGACGCGTCCGCGATCCGAACGTACCCTTTTCGGTAATTGGCGTGCGGCCCGCGGCCAGAATGAGCGGCACGCGGTCGCGCGAGAGGTTCGTGAGATTGTTAATGGTGTTGGCGGTGCCGACGTTGACATGCACCATCACAGCCTGCGGGCGGCCGGTCATGAGATAGGCACCGTGTGCCATGCCCACCGCGAGATTTTCGTGCGGTACCAGAACCGGCTTCGGCACCTTCGCGTTGGTTTTCTTGGCGCGGCTGAAGGCCTCCACGATCGGCGGGAAGTCCGTGCCAGGATTGGCAAAGAAGTGGTCGACACCGTGATCGGCAAGCACGCGCAGGAAGGCCTCGGCGGCGATCATTGGCCGTTGCCCCGTTGGTGTCGCGGCCATTTCGTTTTGCCCCTTGTAGCGTCCGCTGCGAAGCTGAAGTCCAGCTCCCGGGGCGCTTTTAGAGTTATGCCGGGTCTTTTACGCGACGAGGCATAGACTGACAACGGAGCCAAACGTGGGCGTGTCACGCGTGGGTGGAATGCCTCAGTTAGTGGGCCGGCCGCACATTGTCATTCTGCTGCAATGCGCAGCGCCGGCTGGCCGTCGATCTCGGCGAGGCATTTGGCGAGGCTCTCGCCTTCCGGATCGACCAGCGCGGCGGTGCGGGCACTGGCGACGGCATCGGCCGCGCGCGTCAATGGTATTTGGCCTGCCAAGGCGGGGCGGATCACCCGCGCCTCAATGGCGCTATAGTTGGCGAGGCCGCGCGCGTGGGTGTCTCCGTAACCTTTGATCAGCCGGGCGCATTCGGTGATCTCGCTCGCAAGCTCGGGCGAACGCCGCGCGGCTTCACGGATCAGGCCAAGCCAAGATTCGATCTGCCGTTGCTCTTGTTTGAAGCGATAGCCAAACGGCCGGAGCGGCCGCAGTTTTGCCAGCGTCAGGAATCGCAGATAGCCGCTGATCGAGGTGGCGTTTATTTCCATGCCGAAATAGACGCGGCCGAGCCAGCCCTTGCGCTCGGCCAGTTGCAGAATTGGCCGTGCCAGAAACGATGGCAGCAGTTGGCACAGCTCTTCGATGCCGGGTTTTAGAAAATCGTGCACCGAATAAGGCTCGCCATCCACGTGCAATTCCTCGCGCGCGATACGACGCATGCGCTCCGGGGCGATTTTCGCCTGCGCTACCCGCACCACATCTTCGTAGGACATGCGCACCGCAAGGTGCCGTGCGACTTCTTTCAGGAACTTGCCCTGTGCGCCGAGAACATGATCGACTTCGACGATCGGCCTGAGACGATCGAGATATAGCCGCCCGTAGGCAACGCTCTGATAGCGAATGAGACGCCGCACGCCTTCAAGGCCAATTGCCTGTGCCATCGCCGGAAATGTCCGCGCAACTTCGTGTTCGACCAGTGCGGGTGTGGCCAGAGCATTTTTCTTTTTGTCTGGAAGGCGCACAGGCTGCAGGTTTGCGCGTGCGGCTTCGTACCCTGCACGGAAGCCGCGCAGATTGTTGTCGATGGATTTACCGTCTTCGCGGATCGCTGCTTCAAACTGGTCCTGTGTCAATGGCAGCCGCCCACAGCCGGCAATGGCACCGAGCATGACTGCGTTGATGATCGACCCGCTTTGCTTTGCGAGAGAATCCAAATCGATGAGCAATGCTTCTTTCGCATGCTCTTTAATGACCTTGATCAGCTTTTCAGGATCGAAGCGGCCATCGCCCATGGCAATCTTCTCGTCCATGGCAAAGAAGCGGCTGGTGGAACCAATAACATGTGTACGTGCAGGCGTAACGAAGCCGTTTGCCACCGTACGGCCGGCTTCGAGTAATTCGCTCGCCACCGCAATATCGATGTCACCGACGCCTGGTGTGAGCGCCAGCACAGGGCGCTTGCCGCCGAGCTCCGCCGCCTTCACCGGCAATATTTCGACGTAATAAGTTGTGGCGCCCGTGCGTTGCGCGACGCCGGGGATCGAGGTGCTCTGTACCGGAAAGCCTGCCTGTTCGGCGGCGGTGACGATCCAATTTGTCAGAACGCCGCCGCCTTCGCCGCCGAGTGCGGCGATCAAAAGTGTGATGGGGCGCGGCGCGCTCATGCCGCAACCTTGCCGTTATAACCGCCGAGCCAGCCGATCACTTTCTGCCGCAGACGAAACACCCAGCGGTCCCACGCAGTCGCGTTGCGCACGATCTCGGCACGGTAAAATGACGGACATAGTACGGCGGCGTGGGCAACCTCGCCGCACAAGCCGCAGCCGACGCAAGATTCGACCACCGTTGCCACCGGATCGGTGCGCAGCGGATCAGTTGACGGCTTTACAGTCAGCGACGGGCAACCCGACAGCCGAATACAGGAATGGTCACCGGTGCAGATTTCATCGTCGACGCCGTAGCGGGTTCGGGTGACGCGGTCGCCACGCTTGAGTTTGTCAGCGTCCTCCGCGCGCACCCGGCGCTGGCGCGCCAGCTGGCATTCGCCGTCGGCGATGATGACTTTCAGGCCGCGATCGGCGGTACGCATGGCCTCCTTCAGCGTTTTCACCATCACCGACACGCTGTATGTGCGCACCGTGCGAAGCCATTTAACGCCCATCGAGCGCAGCGTCTGCTCAATATCGACGCCGGGCGTGGGGCCAGTGCGGCTTGTGGTGCTGGACGGAATATATTGCTGGCCGGTAGCGGAGGCGTAGCCGTTCTGCATCACGATCAGCACGCCATCGCCTTTGTTGAACAGGTTCGAGGCGACGCCGGTGATTAGTCCGTTATGCCAGAAGCCGCCGTCGCCCATGATCGCGATCGGACGCTTCTCCATGTTCGGAGCCACAGCAGCGGCACTCGCAAGCGACATGCCATAGCCGAGGATCGAATTTCCCAGGCTGAACGGAGCGAAGGTCGCGAATGAATGGCAGCCGATATCAGCGCTGATATGGGTTGGGCCCAGCTCGCGCTGCATCAGCTTGATCGCTGAGAACACCGGCCGTTCCGGGCAGCCGGTGCAGAAAGCCGGTGGACGCGGGGGCAGGGGACCAAGGACGGCAGCGGCTTTCGCCTTGTGCGCAAAAAGGCCACGCGCTTTTTCCGCCACGGTATCGGCGTCGATGCCTCTCGGCTTGGCGTCCTGAAGAAACGCGGCGAGTCCTTCCAGCAGCACGTCTGAGGCATATTCGCCGGCCTTCGGCAGCGGGCCCTTGCCGAGCACGCGCGTCTGGATGTCGGCACGGCGCAGTTCGACGTGGACCGCCTGCTCGATGTAGTCGGGATAACCTTCCTCGACCACCAGCACAGCACGTTTGCTAGCGCAGAATTCACGCAACTCTTCCGGCACCAGCGGATAAACAACGTTCAGCACCAGGATCGGAACACGGGACACGCCGAACACGTCGGCAAGACCCATGCGTTCAAGCGCACGCAAGATACTATTGGTGAGCCCGCCCATCACGATGATGCCAATATCGTCCAGGTCACCATCGATTTTTTCATTCAGCTTGTGCTCGCGGATGAACGCGCGCGCTGCCGGCAGTCGCTCCTCTACCTTCAGTTTCTCCTGCGTGAAAATCACCGGCGGATGTGCCAACCGGCCGTATTCGAAGCGCGGCGGCCCGGCGAGTTTATCGAGGCCGGAGATGACACCTTTGCGGTTGTTCTTTGCGGAAAATTCACCCGTTGCATGACAAGCACGGATGCGCAGCTCCAGCATCACGGGCGCGTGGCTTGCTTCCGACAATTCGAAGCCCATCTCCACGGTACGCACGATCGATGGCAAATCCGGGCGCGGATCGAGAAGCCACATGGAGGATTTCAGTGCATAGGCATATGAGCGTTCCTGGATGACGCTCGCGCCTTCGCCGTAGTCCTCGCCCAGAATGATCATCGCGCCGCCAACCACGCCGGGTGAGGAGAGGTTAGACAACGCGTCGGCTGCGACGTTGGTGCCGACGATCGATTTCCAGGTCACCGCGCCACGCAGTGGATAGTTGATCGATGCACCGAGCATGGCGGCGGCGGACGCTTCGTTTGAGCACGTCTCCAGATGCACGCCGAGTTCCGACATGATGTCTTCGGCATCAACGAGTACGTCGAGCAGGTGCGACACCGGCGCTCCCTGATAGCCGCCCACGTAAGAAACGCCTGACTGCAAAAGTGCCTTGGTGACCGCGAGAATGCCTTCGCCATGGAAGGTATCGCCGTCGCCGAGCCGCAGTGCCTGCACCTCTTTCTTGAATGAACGTTCCATCGTCAGTCTCTCGGCAGATGGTTGGGTTCCCAACTATATAGCATTTCCAGCTACATGTGCGAAGGGAGCCACAAGGCGATAATCGGGAAGGCAATCAGGATCACCAGGCGGATGAGGTCGGTCACGATAAAGGGGATAACCCCTTTGAAAATTGTGGCAAAACTCACGTCTTTCACCACGCTTTTGATGACGAAGACATTCATGCCGACCGGCGGATGGATGAGGCCGAGTTCAACCGTCATCACGATGATGATCCCGAACCAAATCGGATTGAAGCCGAGTGCGGTGACCACTGGGAAAATGATCGGCACCGTCAGGATGATCATCGCCATCGCATCCATCAGGCAGCCGAGTACCAGATACATCACCATGATCAGTGCCAGCACGCCGTAGCTGCCGAGTCCGAGGCTAGTAAGAAACTCGGTTACCTTCTGCGGCGTCTGCGTGACAGTGAGGAAGTAGCCGAAAAGGAGCGCTCCGATCAGCACCGTAAACACGGCCGCAGCGGTGCGTGTTGCCTGCAGCAGCGAGACGAGGATCTTGTCTTTGTTGAGCTTGCCGGTGAGCAAGCCAATCAGGAACGCGCCACTCGCGCCGACGCCGCCGGCTTCGGTCGGCGTGAAGCGCGGCAGAAACGGGAGGCCGTATAGTCCGCCGATCACAAAAGTGAAAAGCAGTAGCGGTGCCCAGATTTCTTTTAGTCCGTTCAGTCGCTGCACCCAGCTTGCGCGCGGGCCCGCCGGCAGAAATCCGGGACGCACGTAGCCGATGATCGCGATCGTGGCCAGATACATCATCATCGCCAGGATGCCCGGCGCAATTCCGGCGATGAATAGTTTGCCGATATCCTGCTCGGTAATGATGCCGTAGACGGCGAGCACGGTTGATGGCGGCAACATGGCGCCTAGCGTGCCGCCGGCCGCGATCACGCCGGTCGCGAAGCTCTGCGGATAGCCGTGGCGCCGCATTTCCGGATAGGCAACGGCGGAAAAGGTCGCGGCTGTCGCAACCGAGGAGCCGCAAATCGCGGCAAACCCGCCGCATGCCGCGACGGTGGCAAAGCCGAGACCCCCGCGCAGATGACCGACGAAACCGTTGGCGGCGTTGAAAAGCTGACGGCTCATCCCCGAATTGGAAACGAATGTCCCCATCAGCAGGAACATCGGGATAACGCCGAAGGTGTAATCGGTGACGGTGCGCATCGAGGTCGCGCCGACCAGTTTGAGCGCGGGGCCGCCACCGACCAGGTAGCTGAAGCCAGAAACGCCAACCAAGCCCATTGCCATGCCAACGGGCACGCGCAAAAGCATCAAGCCGAACAGAGCGATGAAACCTACGACGGCGACGGTGTCAGTACTCATGTCATTCGACCGGCTTGATTTCTGTCGGCAGGGCCGCTTCTGCCATCAGCTCAGGCCGGAAGATCAGCCGCCAGGTCCGAATAGCGATCAGCAGCACCGCAGACACGTCTCCGATCCACGCCAGCGCAAAGAAGGGCCAGGTTGGAAGTCTCAGGTCGAAGGTCAGGACGTGGTCGTAATAAGTGCCGCGCACTTTATCGAACAGCGTGTAAGTCTGGACGGTCACGACAAAGAGCAGCACCAGCGTGGCAAATATGTCGATGGCGCGTTGATATTTCGGGCTTGAATTGGCCCAGATCAGGTCGACGGTAATGTGCGTGCCGCGGTAGGACGTCGCCGCGATGCCCCAGAAGATAAGAATGCCGAGCATCAGCCGTCCGAAATCGTAAGAGTCGGGAATCGAATAGCTGAAGAGGTTTCGCAGCAGCACCTGGACAAAGATGTTGAGCGCAACAATTCCGATAAAGAACGCAGCGACCCATTCGATCGAGTCGATGAAGCGATCCATGTAGACGCGTTTCATGCGCGCTTCCCCACGTCCTTGGACCTAACAAACAACGGCGGCGGGATGACCCGCCGCCGCCATTCTTACAAAAATCAATGCAGCGCGCACTTACATCGCGGCCGCTTTGAATTTGGCCAGCTCGGCCTTGAGCTCTTTCATCGCCGCATCTGGATCGACACCCGCCTTGCGGACGTTGTCGGCCCAGGTCTTCATCAGCGGATCTGCAGCTTTGCGCCACTGGTTGAGCTGATCGGCCGTGAGTTCATAGACGTCGTGGCCCGATTCTGCCTTTACCTTGGCGAGGCCTTCATGCTCGAATTTGCCCCAAGGTCCGCCAACGCGGGCAGCGGCTTCAGTGTTGCAGTTATCGTCGATCGCTTTTTTCTGGCGCGGCGACATTTCGTCGTAGCGTGCCTTGTTGAATACGAAGGCAAAAGTCGTGACGTAGAGCGGGGCATCCATGTGGTACTTCGTCACCTTGTCGATGCCGAACAACACCAGCGAGCCCCACGGGAAGGTTACGCCATCGGCGACGTGACGCTCGATGACGTCGCGCACTTCCGGCGCCGAGGCCTGCACATTGGTGCCGCCAAGCAACGTCACGAAATTCGCCATGGTGGCATGCGCAGGACGAATCTTCATGCCCTTGATGTCGGCCGGCACGACGATTTTCTTGTCACTCGTATGAAACGAGCTCGGGTCGTGGATGAAGGCGAGGCAGAACTTTACATCCTTCATCTCTTGCGCCGCGTATTTGCGGTACCAGGCATCGAGTGCTTCTGAGCCGCCCTTGGCGTCCGAAATCAGGAACGGCAATTCGCCGGCTGCGATGATCGGGAAGCGACCGGGCTGATAACCGGGATTGACATATGTGAGGTCGGCGATGCC
Organism: uncultured Alphaproteobacteria bacterium; assembly: GCA_963810585.1. Taxonomy (GTDB): domain Bacteria; phylum Pseudomonadota; class Alphaproteobacteria; order Rhizobiales; family Xanthobacteraceae; genus Pseudolabrys. Next base: position 1,376,197 of record CAWENV010000001.1, on the reverse strand, counting down.
GTCGCGCGCCATATCATAATGGTCGAACGCCTTGCCCAGTTGCTGTGCCGGATAGACTTTATAATGCAGCGTGCCGCCGGACGCTTTCTCGACCGCGGCACCCCAGTCTTCCAACGCTTTTTGCAGTGGATGCGAAGCTGGAACCCAATGTGAAAGCTTGAGTTCGAATGTCTTTTCTTGCGCCAGCGCGCCGGTCGCTCCACTGATTAACAGTGCGGCAGCGTAGACACATCCGGCGAAACGGAGTTTCATAGTTTCCTCCCTCAGGGTTGGGTGTTGGTTTCATCACCAACTTTTCGCAATATTCAGCCGGATGTAAGTTAAGTTGTAAAGCGTATAGTTTGGCATCAAACTAAATCCCGATGCGGCGGCCATCGACCGCACGCTTGAAAGGCAAGTTGCGGTGCACGGAACGAACGGCACAGGCAACCGTCGGCGCGCCAAAAATGGCGAAGCCTTTGGCGAATCGATCAATTTTGGCCCACTCGCTTATTGGGTTGGCTTCAATTTGCGTATGGCGCAGGAGGCTGCATTTCAGGCGTTCTCCCACCGCTCGCAGGAAATCGGCGAAAACCCCGGACGTTTTGCCACTTTAACGCTGATCGGGCGCAATCCCGGCATCAGCCAGACGGAGCTTTCGCATGCCAATGGCCGCGATAAATCCAGTCTCACTCCGGTGGTTGAGGACCTGGTGCGCCGGAGGCTGGTCGAACGCAAGCGCATGGATACCGACCGGCGTACTTATCGCCTGAATCTCACGCCTGCCGGAAAGAGAGTTCTCACTATGATGACTCGATGCGCGCGCCGGCACGAGCGCAACCTTGATCACGTTATTGGCGCGCGTGATCGTAAGCGGTTCATCCAGATTTTGAAAAAGATCGCAGCGGAGATCGAGTAACGCAGCGGCGATATTATTGGCTGCGAAATTTTGCCAGGACTGTCTCCGGCACAGGGTGCGATTTGAGCTGCCCGTCCGCATTGCGCACCACCCAAACCCGCTTTTCCGAACACTCGGCGCAGGTTTCGCCCTTGAGGCTCAGTCGGTGTTCGACGTCAAAGCTTGAACGGCCAAACTCGATTTTGCTTTCTACCGTAACGTCGTCTCCGAAGCGTGTCGGCTTTAAGAACCGCGCACGGGTGCGTACGAGCGGAAACCCGCTGAATTCAAGATCTTTGAACATCTGGAACTTGGTGATGCCGAGCGCACTTTCGAAAATCAGTGCTGTCGAGGCATCGAAAATATCGAAATAACGTGGATAGAAAATGATGCCGGCGGGGTCGCAGTCGCCCCATTCAATTCGTACCGTGCGCGTGTTGGTGAATATCGTCACGATGGTCTCACGCTAGCGCGGCGCCATGCGGAGCGCGCCGTCGAGACGGATTACCTCGCCGTTGAGGTAGCCGTTGTGGATGCAGTGCAGGACGAGTGCCGCGAATTCGCGCGGCTCACCCAGGCGCTTTGGAAATGGCACAGACGCACCGAGCGAATCCTGTGCCTCCTGTGGAAGTGCATGCAGCATCGGTGTGCCGAAAATGCCCGGTGCAATTGCCAGAACGCGAATGCCGAACTGAGCGAACTCGCGCGCGGCCGGCAATGTCAGTGCGGCGACACCGCCCTTGGACGAAGAGTAGGCCGCCTGGCCGATTTGTCCCTCAAAAGCGGCGACGGAAGCGGTAGACACGATGACGCCGCGCTCTCCATCAGCCAGCGGCTCTGCCGCCTGCATCGCGGCGGCAACCAGACGCATCATGTTGAAGGTCCCGATGAGATTGATGCGGATGACGCGCTCGTAGTCGGCAAGCGGCATCGCACCGTCGCGGCCCACGATGCGTTTGGCGGGCCCGACGCCGGCGCAATTGACCAGTATGCGTGCAGGCCCGTGCGCGGCAGCGGCCTTCTTCACCGCAGCTTCGCCACTCGCCGCATCGGCCACGTCGCAGGCGATCGCGATGCCGTTAAGCTCCCCGGCGATCGCACTGGCAGCCTTCTCGTTGACATCAACAATCGCAACTTTGGCGCCGGCCGCCGCCAAAGCGCGCGCGGAGGCGGCGCCCAAACCTGATGCACCGCCGGTGACGATGGCCGCCTGTCCCTTGGTCTCCATCAGAACTTTCCTTCAACTGCGATCACCCGCGAAGATAAAGACACCGCGTAGAGTTCGTCCACCAGGCCCGCTCGGTTCTTTAACACTGCGCGTTGGTTGATCGAGCCTTTATCAGTCATCTCGCCTTTGTCCATAGATGGTGGTTCAGCCATTACGATCGCTCGCTCGGTACGCGTCGAAGAGCCGGGACTTGTTGCGGCGAGATTTGCCAGCAAGTCCGCAAATTTCTTACGAACGGCCGGCGCGTCGACGATGTCAGCGGGTGAAGCGTCGGCGCCAAGACCGCCCAGGCTGCGACAAGCCTCGAGATCGGGAAAGATCAGGACGGCGATATCATCGCGGTCGGCGCCGGCAAATACGACATCGCGGACATATGGGACAAAATGGTCGATGAAGCGCGCGCGCAGCGGCCCCACGCTGACCCATGTGCCGGTGGAAAGCTTGAAATCCTCGGCAATGCGGCCATCGAACAAAAGACCTTTGCCGGGATCGCCCGGATCGACGAATTTCAGGGCATCGCCGATCTTATAGAAACCGTCCTCATCGAAGGCCTCGCGCGTGAGCTGCGCCTGTCGCCAATAGCCCGGCGTTATGTGCGGGCCGCGCAGGCGCGCTTCCAGTTTGCCCTCATTTGGCACCAATTTAAGTTCGACGCCCGGCGCGGGCAGGCCGATATTGCCCGGCCGGTCGAAATCCCATGAACAAGCAAGCGCAAGCGGCGAGGTCTCGGTAGAGCCGAGCGAGGATAAGAAAATAATGCGCTCGCCGGTGGTTTCGACCGCAAGCCGCGTGAGTTCGTCCCATGTGCCTTGGTTCAATCCAGCGCCTGCGTAGAACAGGACTTTCAGCCGGCTGAAGAAATTTCGCCGCAGAACCTCATCCGCGTGGAAGTGCGCGATCAGGGCTTCATAGCCTTTGGGGACATTGAAATAGATGGTGGGCGCAATCTCGCGCAGATTTCTTGCGGTCTTGGGTACGCCCGGCGGTGTCGGATTTCCGTCGTCGATATAAAGCGAGCCGCCGTACGTCAGCACCAAATTGAAATTGTGATTGCTGCCAAAGGTGTGGCTCCATGGCAGCCAGTCGACCACGACCGGCGGCTCATCGGCGACAAATGCGAAGCCGGACGCAAGCATCGCCTGGTTCGAGCACAACATGCGATGGGTGTTGATGACGGCCTTGGGATTACCGGTCGAGCCGGATGTAAACAGGAACTTGGCGATGGTGTCCGGCACGACGGCACGGCGGGCAGCGTCTATGCCGGCATCATCCTTCGCGCCAAGAAGGTCGGCGAACAGTGTGGTCGGGCGATCACCCAACGGATTGCGCGTAACCACCAGTTCAATCTCATTCGGCACCGTTGCATAAAGGGCGCGCGCAAAGGGGCCGCCATCGCTCACAAAAACCAGTCCGGGCGTGAGCAGATCGACAATCGCGCGCAATTTTCCGAAATCGGTCGACATCAGAGAGTATGCCGGCGAGATCGGCGCGTAGGGTACGCCGACATACATCGCCGCAAGGCCGAGCAATGCGTGTTCGATATCGTTGCCCGATAGCACGACGATCGGCCGCTCCGCCGACAATCCACGTTGCAACAGTGCGGCGCTTATTCTTTTTACGTCGGCGAGAACTTGCGCATAAGTGAGCTTGCGCCACTCGCCTTGCAAATTGCGTTGCGCAAGGAATATCCGGTCGGGCGCTACCTTTGCCCAATGTTCGAGCGGTTGAATGAGATTGTCGTGATAGCTGCCGAGTTCTTGCGCAGCACGAATATAGGTCACGCCGCCGGCGCGCTGTTCGAGCACCGGATCGAACCTCCCGAGTCGCACCGGTCGCAGCGGTGCGGCTCCTTGCATTTCAACGTCTCGCACTACGCTGGCCATTGCACCCGGACGATCTGTTAACTGCGCGTCACCTTCGGCGCGCGCTTCTCAAGGAAGTCTTTCAGCCGAGCTTTCGCATCGGGATCGGCCTGCGCGATCGCCGACATCAGCGCCTCGACCGCAAAACCACTCGCCGGATCCATTTCGGCGATGCGCGGCAGCGCATGCATGACCGCGAAATTGGTCAACGGCGCATTCCCGGCAATCTTCTGCGCCAGTTCAAGCCCTTTGGCGAAGCCCTTGCCCGACTCGACAAGATACGTCGTCAGTCCGATGGCCTGGCCATCTTCTGCCGAATAGGTGCGGCCCGTGAGCATCATATCCATCATGCGTGCGACGCCGATCAGTCGTGGCAGCCGCACCGAACCGCCGCCGCCGACATAAATCCCGCGGGTGCCTTCCGGCAGTGCGTAAAAAGCCGAACGCTCGGCAATGCGTACATGCGCAGCGGCAGCAAGCTCGAGCCCACCGCCGACGACGGCGCCATGCAAAACGGCGACCACCGGCACCTTGCCGAATTGAATCTTCTCGAATGCGCGGTGCCACAATCCGGAATGGGCAACGCCTTGCGTGACGTCGCGCTCGTTCAGTTCAGACAGGTCGAGGCCAGCGGAAAAGTGTTCGCCTTCGCCCACAAGCAATACGGCGCCGACGCCGTCCGGAAGCGAGGTGAAGAACTGTTCGATGCCGACAATCGTCTCGTCGTCCAGTGCATTGCGTTTGTTCGGCCGGTTGAGCCGCAGAATGGCGACCGCATCTTCGCGCTCGGCAACAAGCGAAGTCGGAAGCCTGATCGCAAGTCGCTCAATCATCATTCAACCTCGTAGACATCGAGCCGCACCGCGCCCGGTTCCCGGTGTCCGCGCGCGATGGCCAAGATCCGATTAAGCCAGTCGACCGCGGGGTCGGCAGTCTCGAACCGCATCACTGTGCGGAAATAGTAATGGGCGGGATCGACATTGTCGCCTCGCGCCAGTTTTTGCATCACGTCGGCGGGTCCGTGACGCAAGCCTTCGCTGGTCACCATAATGAGCCCGCCCGCCTCCGTCTTGATCGTATAGCGCGCCTTGATATCGGCGGCGCCATCGCTGCGGATAATCTGCCAATCAGCGCCGCCCGGCAGGATGCGACCGGCAAGCTTTGGTCCGCTCACGGTGCCGCCGAGAATGCCTACCACGCGGCGCTCGCCATAAGGTGTCTGGCCGAGATTGGTGATCGGCTCCAGCTCGGCATAAATCTTGAAAATCGGCTGGCTACCCAGCATGGGATACGATCCGTTGGAGCCCCAACTTGTGTGGGGCCGGCCATTTGACCCTGTCGATGGCCAGCCGTAAATACGGGATCGCAACCGGGGTGGAGACTGCATGGCGCGTATTTCATCGCTCGCCGAAGCCATTAAATCAGCTGTTCGTGACGGCGACACTGTCGCTGTCGAGGGCTTCACCCACCTTATTCCGCACGCCGCGGGCCACGAGATCATCCGCCAGGGACGCAAAGGGCTCACGCTGATCCGGATGACGCCGGACCTCGTTTACGATCAGCTCATCGGCATGGGTTGCGTGTCCAAGCTGGTCTTTTCATGGGGCGGCAATCCGGGCGTCGGCTCGCTGCATCGCCTGAGAGACGCCATCGAAAACGGCTGGCCGCACAAGCTTGAGCTGGAAGAACATTCCCATGCCGCGATGGCCAATGCCTATGAGGCCGGCGCCGCCGGTCTGCCTTGCGCTATATTCCGCGGTTATATCGGCGGCGATCTGCCGAAAGGTGAATTCCAAGATCAAGCGAGTGACATGCCCGTTCACTGGTGAGGAACTCGCCGCTATCCCGGCGCACCGGCCTGACGTCGCAGTGATCCACGCTCAACGCGCCGACAAAGCCGGCAATGTCATGATTGAAGGCGTCCTTGGCGTACAGAAGGAAGCGGTGCTCGCCTCCAAGCGCTCTGTTGTGACGGTCGAGGAAATCGTTGACGAGCTTCCCGACCGCAGCCTCAATGCGGTTGTGTTGCCGCACTGGACCGTCGGCCATGTCGTCGAGGTACCGGGCGGAGCTTTTCCGTCCTATGCGCAAGGCTACTATCCGCGCAACAACAACTTCTACAAGGAATGGGATGCGGTTTCACGCGAGCGCGATTCCTTCCTTGCCTGGATGAAAGAGAATGTCCTGGCAAAAGGTCCGGACGCGTTTGCCAAATATGCGCGCAAGCATCGTGTCGCGGCGGAGTGACATCATGACCGACTACAAGCCGAACGAGATGATGACCGTTGCGGCGGCACGCGCGCTGAAAAACGATGACGTCTGCTTTGTCGGAATCGGCCAACCATCAGCCGCCTGCAATCTCGCGCGGCTGACGCACGCACCCGGTATCACGCTGATCTATGAATCCGGCACGCTCGCCACCAAACCGAATATATTGCCGCTGTCGATCGGCGACGGTGAATTGTGCGAGACCGCACTTACCACCGTCTCGGTACCGGAAATGTTTCGCTACTGGCTGCAAGGGGGCCGCATCAAAGTCGGTTTTCTTGGCGGCGCACAGATCGACAAATTCGCCAATCTCAACACCACGGTGGTTGGACCCTACGACAAACCAAAAGTGCGACTGCCGGGCGGCGGTGGTGCGCCGGAGATTGCCACCTCTTGCGACGAGATTTTCATCATTATGTCGCAGGGCAAGCGCAGCTTCGTCGACAAACTCGATTTCGTCACCTCGATCGGTCATGTCTCAGGTGGTGATTCGCGCGCCAGGCTCGGCGTGAAGACCAAAGGCCCGACCAAGCTCATTACCGATTTGGCGTTGTTCGAGCCCGATCCGGAAACGAAGGAAATGACCATCGTTTCTATTCATCCGGGCGTCACCCGCGAACAGATTCAGGAAAACTCAGGCTGGCCCGTGAAGTTCGCAGCCAAGGTCGCCGAGACCCCGCCTCCGACGCAACGCGAACTTGACGTGCTGCGCGATCTTCATGCGCGCACCAATCGCGCGCAAGCGGAGGCCGCGTGATGGCGCGCGACGTTTTCATTTGCGATGCGGTGCGCACGCCGATCGGGCGATACGGTGGCGCTCTCGCCAAGGTCCGGACCGATGATCTTGCCGCGGTGCCAATCAAGGCGCTGATGGCGCGCAATCCCAAGATAAACTGGGAAAAGCTTGACGAGGTCTATTACGGCTGCGCCAACCAGGCCGGCGAGGACAACCGCAACGTCGCGCGCATGGCCCTCCTGCTCGCGGGACTTCCGGTGAGCGTGCCTGGCGTGACCTTGAACCGCTTGTGCGCGTCGGGGCTGGACGCGGTCGGCACCGCGGCGCGCGCGATCCGCGCCGGTGAAATCGAGTTCGCCATTGCCGGCGGCGTCGAGTCGATGACACGCGCGCCCTTTGTGCAAGGTAAAGCGCAGGAAGCCTTTTCGCGCGCAGCCGAGATTTATGACACGACCATCGGCTGGCGTTTCGTCAATCCGCTGATGAAGCAGCAATACGGCGTCGATTCCATGCCCGAGACCGGCGAAAACGTGGCGGAAGAATTCCAGGTCACCCGCGCCGACCAGGATGCGTTTGCCGTCAGGTCGCAGCAGCGCGCCGGCAAGGCGATCGCTTCAGGCTATTTCGCCAAGGAAATCGTTGCGGTCGAAGTGCCCGGCGGCAAGGCGGGACCGACAAAGGTCGACAAGGACGAGCATCCTCGCCCCGAAACGACGCTTGAACAGCTCGCCAAACTCAAGACACCGTTCCGCAATCCGGGCACTGTGACGGCGGGCAATGCGTCCGGCGTCAACGACGGCGCTGCCGCAATCATCGTCGCGTCGGAAGCAGCGGTGAAGGCATACGGGCTCACTCCCCGCGCGCGCATCCTCGGCATGGCTTCGGCGGCGGTGCCGCCGCGGATCATGGGCATTGGTCCGGTGCCGGCCACGCAAAAGCTGATGGCGCGGCTCCAGCATAAAATAGGCAACTATGATTTGATCGAGATCAACGAAGCCTTCGCTTCGCAGTCGCTCGCCTGCTTGCGGCAGCTGGGACTTGCCGACGATGCCGAACACGTTAATCCGCATGGCGGTGCGATCGCGCTCGGTCACCCGCTTGGCATGTCGGGGACTCGCCTTGCGCTGACGGCCGCACACGGTTTGGAGGCGAGGGGCGGCAAGCTCGCTCTTGCCACGATGTGCGTCGGCGTCGGTCAGGGCGTATCACTTGCACTCGAACGCGTTGCGTGAAGGCGCCAACAATAAAAGGACGGCAAGAATGACGCTGGTTTTCCCCAAGGAGAGTTTGGATGCGTTTCCCAAGCATCTCAGCCCCGGATACCGGAGCACGGTCAAGCGTACGCCATCGAAGCCGCTGATCATTGTCCCGCATACGCTTTCCGAGCTGGGCGGGCCGGCTTTTGGACATGACGCGGTGCAGGAAGGCGATGCCGACCTCACCAAGCAGCACAAAGGCGAGCCATTGGGTGAACGCATCATCGTGCATGGCCATGTGCTCGATGAGGACAAGCGACCCGTTCCGGACACGCTGGTGGAAATCTGGCAGGCGAACGCCTGCGGCCGCTATGTTCATATTGTGGACCAGCATCCGGCGCCGCTCGATCCGAACTTCACCGGAGCCGGACGCACAGTTAGTGACAAAAAGGGTTACTACCGTTTCATTACGGTGAAGCCGGGCGCCTATCCGTGGGGCAATCATCACAATGCCTGGCGGCCGAACCACATCCACTTTTCTGTGTTTGGCCAGTCGTTCCTGTCGCGCCTGGTAACGCAGATGTATTTCCCCGGAGACCCGCTGTTCCCGTTCGACCCGATTTTCAATTCGGTGACTGATGAGAAGGCGCGCCAGCGTATGGTGTCGAGCTTCGATCTGGACAACACAATTCCCGATTGGGCGCTTTGCTTCCGCTTCGATATCGTGTTGCGCGGACGCGAGCAGACCCCGCTGGACACGGACAAGCACTAACGCATGGTCCCGAAAAGCGAGAACCGGTCGTCGGATAAAGATCGTGCGCAAAAGGAAGGCTTAATGTCGGACATCACTCCCTCACAAACCGTCGGCCCGTTCTTTGCCTATGGTCTCGCGCCCAAGGGCCGTTGCCATTGGGATCCGAACGGTGGTTACAGCTGGAAAGAAACGGTCGGCGACAATCTGATCACGCCCGATGCGACCGGCCAGAAAATTCGCATCGAGGGTTGCGTGTTGGATGGCGACGGCTTGCCGGTCAACGACGCCATGATTGAAATCTGGCAAGCCGACGCGCAAGGCCGCTACATTCATGCACGTGGCGAGAAGCCACGCCCGAATGCAAAGTTCACCGGTTTCGGCCGCTCAGCCACCGACAAGGATGGCATCTACAGTTTCGACACCGTGAAGCCCGGTGCGGTGGCGGGGCCGACTGGCAAGCCGCAGGCCCCGCATATCGTCGTCTGCGTCTTCTCGCGCGGCATGTTGCGGCAGATCTACACGCGGCTCTATTTTCCGGACGAGACCGCCAACAACAACGATCCCATCCTGACGTTGGTCCCGGCTGATCGGCGCGGGACTCTCGTTGCCCACAAAGAGATGCGTGGCGAACTGCCGGTCTATCGTTTCGACATCCGTATCCAGGGCGAAAACGAGACGGTTTTCTTCGAGATCTGAGCAAACAGGGACGCTTGTCCTGCGTTAGGCCGGGATTTGGGCTGGCGCTTTTTGCCCACTGTGGCCCACGCGATCTTGGAAAATAGAGTGGGACCCACCCCACTTTTGGGGGCCTCCGGCTTAGTCGCTCCCCTGGCAACCGGTTTCGTGCATATTTTCTATATATTTACTGGTGGGGAGCTTGCCCACCCACTCTGCCCATCTTTCCAATGACTGCTTTTGTTGTTGACGGAGGCGGAGGGAGTTGGTTCGCTTTGAGCCGCAACGGCCATCGAGAGCCGGACGGGAAACGTCATGAACGAACAAATCCTCCAGGAGATCTCCGAATTTTGTCGCCTGCGCGGGCTTGCCGAATCCACATTCGGCCGCCGCGCGGTCAATGACGGCAAACTGGCAAGCCGCTTGCGCAATGGCGGCCGTATCACCACCGACACGCTTGAGCGCATCCGCACATTCATGGCGCGCAATTCCGACGGTGTGCCGGCGCAACGCCGCGTGCTGTTCGAGCCGACCCCGCCCGGCGTCCTGCCGGTCGTAAAGCCGCCGGCGCCGCCGGTCGCTTCAGGGCTCACAACGGACGACCCGCAGCGCAATTTCCGTTTCTTCGACAACCGGCAGAAATATCTGCTGTTCGTGAATACCTGTTCGGAGAAATGGGAAGTGGCTTCGCGGGTCGGACTCGAACTCGCCAACATTCATCCACGGCCGCCAGCGGTGCGCGTGTTCGATGCCGGTGTCGGCGATGGCACGGTGCTGGCGCGTGTCATGCGCTCTATGCACGATCGTTTCCCGACGACTCCGTTCTATATCGTCGGCAAGGAAATCAGCCTGGAGGATATCCGCCTCACGCTTCACAAGATGGCGGACCGTTTCGTCGAACATCCATCCACCGTGCTGGTGCTGACAAACCTCGCTTACGCAGAGGCACCCTGGCTGGCGGTGAAGTCGCTCAGCGCGGCCACCAGCCTGGTCTGGAAAGAGCTGGCGATGGAGGGCAGCACCGCACACAGCTTCGAGAAGCAAATCACCGATCTCGAACCGTTCCTTTCCGAAATGTGGAAAGCGCGGGTGAGTGCGAAAAGCGGAAATCCGGTCTATGAGCGCCCGGTCATTCTGGTGATCTACCGTAACGACCACCGTTTCCTGCTCGACCAGATCGTACCTAAGCCTGGAGGCACGGTTGCTGACTACGATCTGGTGATCGCCTCACAGCCGTATCGCGCGCGCGCTTCGCTCGAGTTCAAGGCCAAGCGTGTGTTGGCGCCGCTCGCGCGTGCACTCGGCCCAGGCGGACGGATGATCGCGATCCATTCTTATGGTCATGACCCCGGCATGGAAATCATCAAGAAAGTCTGGCCGAACGATAATCCATTCGTGCATAGCCGCCACGATCTGCTCAAGGAAGTGAAGCACGACCTTGGCGCGGCCGGCCGCGACCTCAATTTCAACGCCTATGCCGACCAGCGCTCGCTGTTCCGCTATGACATGCATACTCTGCCGTCGGAAATTTCGTCCTCGATCGGCACCTCGACGCTGCTTGCGGCCTGGAATGCGGCAATCTACGTGGCGCAAGTGGAGGATGATCGTCTGTCCGATGTGAACAGCGACCGCCGCTATATCGAAGCAACGCGCGATGTTCTCCAGAAACATGGCGGCCTGTGGTTCTACGATGAATCCTTCGTGATCTCGCGCCGGCGCGAATAGGCGCCTCTGACAATGCCCGCGGTCGCTGTTCCTGCGTCTGATCCCGCCGCCTTCGCACGGCGCTTTTCGCTCGAAGCCACGCGGCCGAGTGCGGGAGAGATCGCGGCGCTTGCCGATATTCTCCCGCGCGAGACGCCGCTTTATCTGACAGCGGTGCCTACGCAAGATGACAGCGAGCTCATCGCCGCCGCCGCGGCCTTGCGCAAAGCAGGTATCGAGCCGATTGCCCATATTGCTGCAAGGCGACTTGCCAGTGCTCACGCGCTGCAGGAGCTACTTGCCGGCCTTCGCGCCGCCGCCGATATGCGCCGGCTACTTTTGATCGGCGGCGATATCGATACGCCGGCGACATTTGCCGATGCACTGACGGTTATCCAGAAAGGCAAATTGCGCGAGGCCGGCATCGAGGAGATCGGCATCGGTGCTTACCCGGAAGGCCATCCGCGGATTCCGGCGGGACGCCTCGAAGCCGCGCTCGACGAGAAGATCGCCACCGCCATGGCGCATGGCTTGCGTGTCTTTATCGTCAGTCAGTTTTCGTTCTCGCCCGAACGTATTGTGGCCTGGCTTAGACAATTGCGCGCCTGCGGCATTGGAACGCCGGTGAAAATCGGCATGGCCGGACCGACCAGTGTCCCTGCGCTGCTCCGTTACGCCAAGCGCTGCGGCGTTGCGGCGTCTATGCGCGGACTGGCATCCGGCCTCGCCAGCGGCTTGGTAGGACATGTTGGTCCCGACCGCATTCTCGAAACGCTTTCGGTGGCGAGCGATTTGGGCGATGCCGCCCCGCACTATTTTTCCTTTGGCGGGGCGCTTGAAACCGCACGCTACGCATGCGAAGCCGCCGCAGGACGATACGGCGCCGGCCGTGCTATGGCTCAAAGCAATTAAAACCCGCTGACAAGAGCGGGCCATTCGCGGAGGAAAGATATGCAGAGGACCAAACCACCATTTTGCGCCGATCACGTTGGCAGCATCCTGCGCACTGCTCCGGTCAAGGATGCGCGGGCCAAGCGCGAAAAGGGTGAAATCAGCGCGGCCCAGCTTAAAGAGGTTGAGGATCGCGAGATTGAAAAGATCATCAAGAAGCAGGAAGATATCGGGCTCAAGCTTGCGACCGATGGCGAGTTTCGCCGCTCCTGGTGGCATTTCGATTTCTTCGGAATGCTTGATGGTGTTGAGATCTTTGAACTCGACCACGGCATCCAGTTCCAGGGGGTGCAAACCAAGCCGCGCAGCATCAAGGTCACGGACAAAATTGGTTTCTCCAACCATCCGATGCTGGAGCACTTTAAGTTCCTGAAGGCGCACACCAAGGTGACGCCGAAGATGACGATTCCGGCGCCGAGCGTGATGCATTTCCGGCTTGAACCGGGAGCGGTGGCCAAGTCGGCTTATCCCGACCGCGATGCCATCTTCGACGACCTCGCCATGGCCTATCAGAAGGCGATCAAGGCGTTTTACGCCGCCGGCTGCCGCTATCTGCAGTGGGACGATACTGCCTGGGCTTATCTCTGCTCGCAGGAAGAATTGAAAAAAGCCAAAGATCGCGGCCTTGACGTCGACCATCTCCAGGAGTCTTACACGCGCTGCATCAACAAGGCGCTGGAAGCCAAGCCCGCCGACATGACGATCACCACGCATGTCTGCCGCGGCAATTTCCGTTCGACCTTTATTTCCTCCGGCGGCTATGAACCTGTGGCCGAGAGCCTGCTCGCCAAGTGCAACTACGACGGCTACTTCCTCGAATACGACACCGATCGCGCCGGTGGCTTCGAGCCGCTGCGTTTCCTGCCCAAGGGCAACAAGATCGTGGTGCTCGGACTGGTGACGTCGAAGTCCGGCCGCCTTGAGCCGCGTGCCGATGTGAAAAAACGCATCGAGGAGGCGACCAAATTTGTCGCGCTCGACCAGCTCTGTCTTTCTCCACAATGCGGTTTTGCTTCGACCGAAGAGGGCAACGTGCTGGCCGAGGACGAACAATGGGCCAAGCTGCGCATGATTGTGGAGTTGGCGGACGAGGTATGGGGGCGCTAAGCTTACGTCTTTACGCGTGACCAAGTGGGGACGGAAATGTCGCAACGCACCAAGCCGCCGTTTCGTGCCGATCATGTCGGCAGTCTGTTGCGCACGGCGCCGCTCAAGGAGGCGCGAGTAAAACACGCCAAGGGCGAAATTGACCCCGCCGCACTGAAAGCGGTCGAAGATCGTGAGATCGAGAAAGTCATCAAAAAGCAGGAAGAGGTCGGGCTTAAACTCGCCACCGACGGCGAATTCCGCCGCTCATGGTGGCATTTCGATTTTTATAAAGGCCTCGACGGCGTTCAGATATATCAGACCAATGAGGGCATCCACTTTGCCGGTGTCGACACCAAGGCTGAAAGCATACGGGTGATCGGCAAGATCGGCTTTTCAAACCATCCGCACATCGAGCATTTCAAGTTTCTCAAGGCGCACACCAAGGTCACGCCAAAGATGACCATCCCCGCGCCCTCGACGCTGCATTTTCGCCAGGGCCGTCAATCGATCAGCAAAGATATTTATCCCGATCTCGATGCTTATTTCGACGACGTTGCTATCGCCTACCAGAAGGCGATCCGCGCATTTTACGATGCCGGCTGCCGCTACCTGCAGCTCGACGACACCGCATGGTCGATGATCTGCGATCCGAAGCAACGTGAGGACTCACGCAAGCGCGGCGATGATCCGGACAAGCTGCCGCCGCGCTATACGCGCATGACTAACAAGGCGTTGGAGGCCAAGCCCGCGGACATGGTGATCACCATGCATTCCTGCCGCGGCAACTTCCGCTCCACATTTATCGCGTCTGGCGGTTATGAGACCGTCGCCGAAGAATTATTCGGCAAGGTCAATATCGACGGGTATTTCCTTGAATTTGACACCGACCGTTCCGGTGGTTTCGAGCCGCTGCGCCATCTTAAGGGCGACAAGCGCGTGGTGCTTGGGCTTGTTACGTCAAAGAGCGGGCGCCTGGAGCCAAAAGACGACATCAAGCGACGCATTGATGAAGCCACCAAATATGTTGCGCTCGACCAGCTCTGTCTGTCGCCGCAGTGTGGGTTTGCCTCTACAGAAGAAGGCAATGTGCTGGCGGAAGAGGAGCAGTGGGCAAAACTGCGCATGATCGTGGAGCTGGCTGACGAGGTTTGGGGCAAAGCCTGAACCCTATGAGTCAGCGTACCAAGCCGCCCTTCCGCGCTGATCACGTCGGCAGCCTGTTGCGCACGGCACCGCTGAAGGCAGCGCGCACGAAGCGAGAGAAAAACGAAATTTCCGCCGATGAGCTGAAAGCAATCGAAGATCGCGAAATATCAACGATCATCAAGAAACAGGAAGACATCGGCCTTCGCGCAGTGACCGACGGTGAATTTCGCCGCGCGTTCTGGAACTACGATTTTCTTGGCGAGCTGGACGGGGTTGAAGCCTATCTCGGTGAGCGAAAGATCAAGTTTCAGGGCCTCAATCCAAAACCCATGATGCTGCGTGTCACGGAAAAGCTCGGCAGTTTCTCGAACCACCCGATGCTCGACCATTTCAAATATTTGAAAGAGCACACGCGGGTGATGCCGAAGATGACGATTCCTTCGCCGTCATCGCTGCATTTCCGTTACGGGCGCGACGCAGTTCCTCAAGCGATCTACCCGGACATGAAGGACTTTTATCGTGATCTCGGTCAGAGCTATCGCAAGGCCATCCGTGCCTTCGCAGACGCCGGCTGCCGGTACCTGCAACTGGACGAAGTCAACTTTACCTACCTGTGCGACCCGAAATTACGCGCGCAGGTCACGACCCGCGGCGATGATCCGGAAAAACTGCCATCGATCTATGCGGGCATAATCAATGCCGCCATCTCCGACATCCCGCCCGATATGACGATCGCGATGCATCTGTGCCGCGGAAATTTCCAGTCGACCTTCGTGGCGTCCGGCGGCTATGAGCCGGTCGCGGAGATTTTGTTCAACGCGATCAACGTGCACGGCTATTTCATGGAGTATGACAGCGACCGCGCCGGCGGGTTCGAGCCGCTGCGTTTCGTGCCGAAAGGAAAGACGATCGTGCTTGGCCTGGTCACCTCCAAGTCGGGGCGTCTCGAGTCAAAGGACGAGCTCAAACGGCGCATCGACGAGGCGGCGAAGTTCGTGCCGCTGGAGCAACTTGCCCTGTCGCCCCAATGCGGCTTCGCCTCGACCGAGGAAGGCAATATTCTTGCAGAAGATGAACAATGGGCGAAACTCGGTATGATCGTCGAACTCGCTCGGGAAATTTGGGGGTAGTCATGAGTCAGCGAACAAAACCGCCATTTCGCGCCGACCATGTCGGTAGTCTGTTGCGCCCTGCCGCGCTGAAGAAAGCGCGCGAACAGCGCGCCAAGAGCGAGATCACGCCGGCTCAATTGAAGGAGATCGAAGACCGCGAGATCGAGCGTGTCATCAAGAAACAGGAAGAGGCCGGCCTGCAATCGATCACCGACGGCGAGTTTCGTCGCTCCTGGTGGCATCTCGATTTTCTATGGGGCCTCGATGGCATCGAGAAGCACGTGATGGATACCGGTATTCCCTTTACCGGCATCACGACACGCAATGAGGGCCTGAAAGTTACCGGCAAGCTTGGCTTTTCCAGCCACCCGATGATCGAACATTTCAAGTTTGTTGCCGCACACACCAAGCGGACGCCGAAAATCACGATTCCCTCGCCGTCGGCCGCATACGGGCGGCCGTCACCGACGCCGATCGATCGCAACGTCTACCCAAAGCTCGGTCGCTTTTTTGAGGATCTCGGCCAGGCTTACAAAAAAGCCGTCCGCGCCTTCGCCGATGCGGGATGCCGCTATCTCCAGCTCGACGAAGTGTTTATCGCGATGCTGTGCGATCCGAAATACCGGCAATCGATGAAGGACCGCGGCGACGATCCGGAACAGCTCGGTGAACTCTACGGCGATCTTATCAACACCGCGATGTCGGACATTCCGGCCGACATGACCATCACCATGCACATGTGTCGCGGCAACTATAAATCGACGTACATGGGATCGGGCGGCTACGAGGCTGTGCAGGAAGTCCTGTTCAACAGGATCAAGGTGCACGGCTTCTTCATGGAATATGACAGCGAGCGTGCCGGCGGCTTCGAGCCGTTGCGGATGCTTCCCAAGGACAGGAAGGCAGTGCTCGGTCTCGTCACGACGAAAAGCGGGCGGCTGGAATCCAAGGATGAGATCAAGCGCCGCATCGAGGAAGCTGCGAAGTTCGTTGCGCTCGATCAGCTCTGCCTGTCGCCACAATGCGGCTTCGCCTCGACCGAGGAGGGCAATGCGCTGGCCGAAGACGAGCAATGGGCGAAATTGCGCATGATCGTCGAGCTCGCTGGTGAGGTGTGGGGTCGCTAATGGCTGGAATGGTTGCGGGAAAGACCGCCATCGTCACCGGTGCGGGGCGGGGAATTGGGCGCGGCATCGCTATTCTCCTCGCTCAGGAAGGTGCGCGCGTTGTCGTATGCGACATTGGAGCCAGCCTGCAAGGCGAGGGTGCCGATGATGGTCCGGCGCAGCAGACGGTCGGCGCCATAAAAAAGGCCGGCGGCGAGGCGATCGCTTCGACGCTCTCGATCACAGAGCCTAAAAACGCGGAAGCGATCGTCAAATCCGCGCTCGATACTTTTGGCCGTGTCGATATCCTGGTCAACAATGCCGGAATTCTGCGTGATGTAATTTTCCATAAAATGAGCTGGTCGGACTGGTCCGATGTCATCGGGGTTCATCTCAATGGCTCATTCAATATGAGCCGCGCAGTTGCGCCGCTTTTCCGCGAACAGAACTCCGGTGCTTTTGTCCATATGACGTCGACCTCCGGCCTTGTGGGCAATTTCGGTCAGGCCAACTACATGGCCGCGAAACTTGGCATCATGGGGCTGTCACGCGGCATTGCACTCGACATGGCGCGCTTCAATGTACGATCGAACTGCATTGCGCCGTTCGCTTTTACCCGCATGATCGAGTCGATCCCGGCCCAATCCGAGCAGGACAAACGGCGTATCGAAGCGTTTCAGCGTATGACGCCGGAAAAGATCGCGCCGTTGGCCGTCTATCTTTGCTCGGACGCGGCCACCGGCATCACCGGGCAAATCCTCTCGGTGCGCAACAACGAAATCTATTTGTTCAATCAGCCGCGCCCGGTCAGCACGATTTACCGCGCCGATGGCTGGACGCCGGAAACGCTTGCCAGCGAGCTCAAAACAGCCTTTGCGTCCTCGTTCACGGCGCTGGAGCGTTCAGAAGACGTCTTCAACTGGGATCCCGTCTGATTTTGTCATGGCCGGGCTTGTCCCGGCCATCCACGTCTTTACAACTGGCGGCAAGAAAGGCGTGGATGCCCGGGACAAGCCCGGGCATGACGAGACGTAGTGCATGGCCAAGCGCCCCAAAGAGCACGACGAATTTGCCGATGTCCGCGCCGGCGTGCGCGCGCTGTGCGGCAAGTTTCCAGGCGAATACTGGCGTGCGCTGGACCGTGAACGGGGTTATCCGACCGAATTTGTTGCGGCCCTCACAAAGGCCGGATATCTCGCGGCGCTAATCCCGGAAGAATATGGCGGCAGCGGGCTCACGCTCGGGGCCGCGGCTGCGATTCTTGAGGAGGTGCACGCCTCCGGCGGCAACGGCGCCGCCTGCCATGCCCAGATGTACATCATGGGCACAATTCTGCGGCACGGAAGCGCCGCACAAAAAGAGCGCTATCTGCCGCTGATCGCCAGCGGCGAACTCCGCCTGCAGGCCTTCGGTGTCACCGAACCTACGTCGGGCACCGACACGCTTTCGCTGCGCACCACGGCGCGGCGGGAGGGCAACGATCATTACGTTATCAACGGGCAGAAGATCTGGACCTCGCGCGCCGAGCATTCCGATCTGATGCTGTTGCTGGCGCGCACGGCGCCGAAGGAGCAGGCCAAGAAGCGCACCGACGGCTTGTCGGTCTTCCTGGTCGACATGCGGCTGGCGGAAGGCGCCAACATCTCCATCAATCCGATCCGCACGATGATGAACCACGCCACCACGCAGATTTTCTTCGACGATCTTCGTGTGCCGTCCGAAAACCTGATCGGCGAGGAAGGGCAAGGCTTCCGCTACATTCTGGCGGGCATGAATGCCGAGCGCATCCTGATCGCGGCCGAATGTGTCGGCGACGCCAAGTGGTTCATCGCAAAGGCCACGCAATATGCCAAGGAACGCGAATTGTTCGGCCGTCCGATCGGGCAAAATCAGGGCGTGCAATTCCCGATCGCGCGTGCTTTTGCGCAGATGCGGGCCGCCGAATTGATGGTGCACGAGGCTGCGCGCAAATATGATGCGGGCGATGACATTGGCGCGGAGGCCAATATGGCCAAGCTGCTCGCGGCCGATGCATCCTGGGCTGCGGCCGATATGTGCGTACAGACGCACGGCGGCTTTGGTTTCGCCGAGGAATACGACATCGAACGAAAATTCCGCGAGACGCGGCTTTATCAGGTGGCGCCGATCTCCACCAACATGATCCTCTCGTATTTGGCCGAGCATGTGCTCGGTCTGCCGCGGTCGTATTGAGATGGCGCTGCCGCTTGAAGGCTTGTTGGTCGTCTCGGTCGAGCAAGCGGTGGCGGCGCCGCAATGCACCTGCCGCCTCGCTGACGCCGGCGCACGGGTGATCAAGGTCGAAAGACCGGAAGGCGATTTCGCGCGGGACTACGATCACGTCGTCCACGGCGAAAGTGCCAACTTTGTCTGGCTCAACCGCGGCAAGCAATCGGTGGTGCTCGACCTCGGCAAAGCCGACGACAAGGCACTGCTCGAAGTGATGCTCGCCCGCGCCGACGTATTCGTACAGAACCTGAAGCCCGGCGCACTGGCCAAACTCGGCTTCTCTGTTGCGCGACTCCGTAAAGACTATCCACGGCTGATCTGCTGCTCGATCTCCGGCTATGGAGAGAGCGGTCCTTATGCCCGGCGCAAAGCCTACGACCTCCTGATTCAGGCCGAATCCGGCGTGTCCTCGGTGACCGGAGGCCCGGAAGGGCCCGCACGCGTCGGCGTTTCGGTCGTCGACATTGCCGCGGGGCTGAACGCCTATGAAGCGATTCTCGAAGCATTGATCGCCCGTGCGAAATCGAATGAGGGCGCAGAGATTTCCGTTTCGATGTTCGATGCCATGGCGGAATGGATGACGGTGCCGCTGTTGCACGGGGAAGGCGGCACGCCTTTCAAGCGCATCGGTCTCGCGCATGCGGCGATTGCACCCTACGGCGTGTTCAAGAGCCGCGATGGCGCCGATATCCTGATCTCCATTCAGAACGATCGCGAGTGGCGCGTGCTGGCGGAAAAGGTGTTGGGCGATGCCGCGCTGGCGTCAGACCCGAAATTTGCCACCAATCCAAAGCGCGTCGAGAACCGTGCCGAAACCGATGCGAAAGTTGCCGCCGATTTCGCGCGCGACAATGTTGAAGCGCTGATAAAAAAGCTCGAAGCCGCCGACATCGCCTTTGCGCGCGTCAACGACTGGGAACTGCTGTCAAAGCATGCGCATTTGCGGCGGATCACTGTCGGCGCGCCGAGCGGGCCGGTGAGCATGCCCGCGCCAGCGCCACTACGCGCAGGACAAGAACGAACTTATGGCCCGATCCCGGCGCTCGGCGAGCATACGGAAGCGATACGCAGGGAATTTACCAACAAGCGTTAGTCGATCGCTGCGTGTTCGACTTTTGCGCCAGGCGGTTGCCGCGTATTGCCGATAATCAGCACCAGCGGGATCACCGCCAGCGTCAGGATCATCAACAGCTTGAAGTCGTTGAGGTAGGCGAGCATCGACGCCTGTTGCGTAACGATCATATCGAGCAGCGCCCGGCCGGTATCGGTATGCACATCCATGTTCCGGGCGACGTCCGGCATCTGCAGCGCGTCGTTGAATGGCGTGACCTGTTCCGTCAGGCGCGCGTGCATTTCGGTGGTCTTGCTGGTCAGATTGGCGATGACCATGGATATGCCGATCGACGAGCCGATATTGCGCGCGAGTGTCGTGATTGCAGTTGCCCCCGTGCGCAAGTGCCCCGGCAGCGTGGCAAACGCGACCGTAGAGATCGGCACAAATAACAAACCCAGGCCAACGCCCTGAATGATGCTGGTGACGACGATCATTCTCTGCGTCACATCGAGCGAGAAGCCGGTCATGGCGTAGAGCGTTCCACCGGCAAGCAACAGGCCACACAGAATGAGATAGCGTGGGTGCACCATTCGCATCAGCCGCGGCGCTGCGATCATTGTGATGAGCGTGCCAACCCCGCGCGAGCCGAGGAGATAGCCGGCGGTCTGGATCGGATAGCCGAGCAAATTCTGCATGAACGGGGTGACCAGAGCCATGGTGCCGAACAGCACCACGCCGATCACCACCATGAAGATGCAGCCGCTGACGAAATTGCGGTCCTTGAACATCTCGAACCGCACGAAGGGCTCGTTTGTGGTCAGCGAATGCGCGAAGAAGTAGTAGAAACCGGCGGCCGAGACGATCGTTTCAATCCAGATTTCATTGGAGTCGAACCAGCCGACCTGCTCGCCGCGATCGAGCATCAATTGCAGCGATCCGATGCCAACGGCGAGTGCGGCGAATCCGAACCAGTCGAAGCGCAGATGCGCCTGTCGCCTGGTTTCTTCCATGAAGAACATCATGCCGAACACGGTGATGATGCCGATTGGCAAATTGATCAGAAACACCCAGTGCCATGAATAATTGTCGGTGAGCCAGGCACCCAGTGTCGGGCCCATGATCGGGCCTAACATGACACCGACCCCCCAGATCGCCATGGCCTGACCGCGTTCCTCCGCCGTGTAGGCGTCAAGTAGCACCGATTGCGACAGCGGTACCAGCGCTGCGCCGGCCATGCCCTGCAGCAGCCGGAACAGCACCATCTGCTCGATGTTTTGCGCGAGCGCACACAGGAACGATGCGACTGTGAAACCGGCGACACAGATGATGAACAGCTTCTTGCGACCGAAACGGTCCGCGAGCCAGCCCATCGGTGCGGTCATGATTGCAGCCGCGACGATGTAAGAGGTGAGCACCCAATTGATCTGGTCGAGCGAGGCGGACAGTGAACCCTGCATGTAGGGCAGGGCGACATTGGCGATGGTCGTGTCCAGCGCCTGCATGACCGTGGCGGTCATGGTGCAAACCGTCAGCAGCATGCGCCGCAGCTTCGGATCCATCGAAGCGAAGCGGGCAGTCATTTTGCTTCTTTCGCCTGTACCGACATGAACGGCAGGCGGCTATGGCCAGTGTCGATCTCGATATTCACGCTCATGCCGGAGCGCAGCAGGTGCGTGTCTTCATTTTTGTCGAAAGCAATCCGCACCGGAACGCGCTGCACCACTTTCACCCAGTTTCCGGTCGCGTTCTGCGGTGGCAGAATCGAAAACTGTGCGCCGGTGCCGGGGCTCACGGCGACGACCGTGCCGGTGAAAGTGTGGTCCGGAAAGCTGTCGACGTCGAGTGTCGCTTTTTGTCCGACTCGCAAATAAGTGATGTCGGTCTCTTTCGGGTTGGCATCGACCCATGGCGCACCATCGTCGATGACGCTCAGGATGGGCGATCCGGCGGCGACAAAGCGGCCAAGCTGGATGTTGTCGACCTGCGTTGCGGTGCCCGAGATCGGCGCGCGCAACGTTGTGTGATCGAGATCGCGTTGTGCCTGGTCGAGCGCGGCCTTCGCCTGCGCGTATTCAGGGAACTGTGCGAGCGGCAGATCGGCATTGCCGAGCAATTGGTTCAGCGTTGTATCGCGCTGCTGGACCGCGAACTCAGCCTGCAATTGTGCGGTGATGACGGCCGCCATCGCGGTGTCGAGATCCGCCTGCGAACCGGCTTGCGAGCTCACCAGTTTTGTCTTGCGGTCGACGTCGCGCTGCTTGAGGTCGACATTCTTCTGCGCGAGGTCGGACAGCGTGATCAGTGATTTGAGATTGGTCTTCAGCTTGTTGAAATCGCTTTGCGCAGTATCGAGCTTGGCTTTCGCCTGCTGCTGCGCGAGGACGAAAGGCTCGCGATCGAGCGTGAACAACTCGTCGCCAGGATTGACGTGCTGGCCTTCGCGAATGGCGATATGGGTGACTTTGCCGGAGATGTCCGGCGTGATCAGCACTTTCTGCGCGCCGACATACGCGTTGTCGGTCGCAATATAGCGTCCACCGGAAAGGTAGAGGCCGAGCCCGATGACGACGGCGAGCGCCGGCAACCCGACAAGCAGGATCATGCGCAGGCGCTTGCGGCCGATGCGAGCAAACAGACTGGCGGCGGCGTTCGTTCCGTTCTTGGTGTCCGGCGATGTCTTGGCTTCGGGTGCCGGTACGATCTTCAGGGCTTTATCACTCATGACTTATCCAGCGATTGCTTGTTGTTGGTTGGCGTTGCGCGCGATAGCGGAACGCAGATTGCCTTTGACGAGTTCGAGTTCCTTGAGCGTGCGTTCGATTGACGTTGTCGAAAGTCCGTCGAGCACCGTCTCCATCATGTCGGCGCCGAGATCCGCCAGCCGGTCGAGCAAAGGCTTCGCTGCCGGCTTGAGGTACAACCGATTGGCGCGCCGGTCGTTCGGATCGGCGCGGCGCTCGATGAGTTCATTGTCGGCCAGCCGGTCGAGCAGGCGGGTGAGCGTGATTGGCTGAAGGTCGAGCATGTCGGCGAGTTCCGACTGCTTGAGGCCCTCGTTGCGATCGATGCGGATCAGCACCGCCCATTGCGCCCGGGAAATGCCGAACTGCCTGGCGCGCTGATCGGCGTAGGTCTTCAGCAGCCGCGCTACATCCATGATTGTAAAGGCGAATTCGCGCTTGACGGGTTGCGGAGGCATGGTCGGGCTCTCGGTTGGACAGGATGATAATAAGCAAGCTTATAATAAGCACAATATGCCATTTCGGCGGGTCTGCTCCGCGCGCGGCGCGCGGGTGACGTGCGCTTAGTCGTCGGGCAAAGTCCCGGCCCGCGTTCTGCGCGAAGGGAACTCAACGCATGGACATCGGCTTCATCGGGCTTGGAAATATGGGGCAGCCGATGGCGCGCCGGCTGATCGAGGCCGGGCACAAGCTCATCATCTATGACACGCGCAATGACGCGGTCGCGCCGCTGGTCGCACTTGGCGCACAGGTGGCGTCGTCGCCAGCCGACGTCGCCGACCGTGTTGAAACGGTTATGGCGAGCCTGCCGTCGTTGCAGATTTCCGAAAAGGTCGCGACCGGCGAGGGCGGTGTCATTCACGGCAAGCGCATCAAGCGCTTCGTCGATCTTTCCACCACCGGCTCGCGCGTTGCGGCAAAGATTGCGGCGGCATTGGCGAAGAAGAATATCGTTCAGATCGACAGTCCGGTGAGTGGCGGCGTCGGCGGAGCCAACAAGGGCACGCTGGCGGTGATGGTCTCCGGGCCAAAGGCGGACGTTGACCTGGTGAAGGATGCGCTCGCCGTGTTCGGCAAAGTCTTCGTCATCGGCGAGAAGCCGGGCATGGCGCAGACCATGAAGCTCGCCAATAACTTCCTCTCCGCCACGGCGATGGCGGCAACCTCCGAAGCGGTGGCCATGGGCGTGAAAGCCGGACTCGACCCCGCGGTGATGATCGATGTCATCAATGCCGGTTCCGGGCGTACTACCGCGTCGGACGGGAAATTTCCACAGGCGGTTCTGCCGCGCACATTCAACTATGGCTTTGCCACCGCGCTGATGCTCAAGGACGTTCGACTGTGCGCCGAGGAAGCGAAGGGCCTGAACATTCCGAATCCGGTCATGAGTGCGGTGCTCGATCAATGGGAAGCGACCAATACGGAATTCGGTGGCGACAGCGATTTCACCGTTATCGTCAAGATGATCGAGCAGCGCGCCGGCGTTATCGTGGGTAAGAAATCATGAGCGACGATATTCACGAGGTTTATGCCATTTGCTACGCGAGCCACGCGCGCAAGCGTTCGGAGAACTACATCTTCGGCGACCCGCACGACGAGATGACGTCCATCTCTTATTACGTCTGGGTGATCAAAGGGCCGCACGGCACGTTCGTCTGCGACACCGGCTTTGACGAGGCGGCGGCCAAGGAACGCGGCCGCACAATCATTCATCCGGTGGGCGAGGGCCTCAAAGCGCTCGGCGTTGCGCCCGACAAGGTCGATCACGTGATCGCCACGCATATGCACTGGGATCACGCCGGCAATTACGACCTGTTCCCCAACGCGCGCTATCACATCCAGGACACCGAGATGGCTTACGCCACCGGCCGCTGCATGTGTCACAAGATGTTGCGCATTCCGTTCAGCGAAAGCGATGTGCTGGCGATGGTGCGCAAGGTGTTTGCCTATCGTGTCGAATTCCACGACGGCGTCGAGGAGCTCGCGCCCGGCATCACCGTGCACAAGATCGGTGGGCACTCAAAAGGATTGCAATGTGTGCGGGTCAAGACCAAACGCGGCACCGTGGTGATCGCGTCGGATTGCTGCCATCTATATTCGCATCTCGACGAAGGCCGCGTGTTCCCGATCACCTACAGCGTCGGCGATACGCTTGAGGGCTACAAGACACTGAAAAAACTTGCGAGCTCGCGCCACCACGTCGTGCCGGGCCACGATCCGGACGTCTTGAAAATTTACCCGGCGGTGAAGCCCGGTATGGAAAACTGGATTGTGCGTCTCGACGTCGATCCGAAGGTTTAGGGCGCGAACCAATAATTCGAGATTGGTCAGCAGCGGACACGCGGCTAACGGTTCGCAAGACGAAACCCTGCCAATCCGGCTAGCGCAAGGGCCATCATCCCTGTTGCAAAGAGCGCCGATGCGGCTGCACTTGCAGTCAAATCGTGGGCTACCCCTGCTAGTCCGGGCAACAGCGCCATGCCTGCATAGAACCAGGTGAAATACACGCCCATGCCGCCAGCGCGATTTTCTGGCCGCAGCGTTTGCGCTGGCAGCGCCATGATCAGTCCCGCCGGCACACCAATCACAACCGTCAATATTGCGAACGGAACAATCGGGTCATCCGCGAACGGCAGAGCGGCCGATGCGAGGCCAGCAATCAATAAGCCGCCGATTAAGAACTGGTTCTCTTTATGCAGCCGCTCGGCGAGAGCACCGGCCAAGGGAACCAGGGGTATCAGCATCCAGCCCAATAGACTGACGACCCAGCCGGCTCGCGATAGAGAATAGCCTCGTGTCGTAAACAATTCCGGCAGAAAACTGATCAGGACGATGTATCCCACATTGTAGGTCATCCAAATGCTGCCGGCGAACGAAACGCACAACCATTCGCGCCGGCTGAGATTGAGACGCAAACGCGACGCAGCGGGTGTCCATGGCGGATTGCGATACGTCAACGCCACCAGCAGGAAACTTACCAGCGCCATCGATGCGGCCGTGTACATGACCGCATTCCATGACTGCGATATGGCCAGTGGCGTGAATACTAACAAGCCGAGGGCAAGACCGAGTGGCCAGCTAACGACGAGCACCGCCATAGCAGTAACAACCTCGCGGCCTGCGAACCAATCTGCGACCATTTCGGTCACAAGCACATTGATCAGCACCGCACCTATGCCACTGATCAAACGTCCAGCGGCGACTGCCAGAAATGATGTGCCTGCACCCATCAGAGCCCCGCCCAGGGCCATCAGGAGTAACCCGACCAACACCAAATTTTTGGTGCCAAAGCGTTGCCCAAGGATGCCTCCCGGCAAGGCGATGAAAATGCCCGGCAGCATGTAAAGTCCGATCAGCGCGCCGATCCGCGCAAAATCGATTGCAAATGCATCGATCAGGAATGGCGCGGTGGAAGCGACTGACTGAAATTGGCAGGCCATCGCCGTCCGCGCGATAAAAAGGACGAGAAGCATCAGCCAGCGGCGATGAACAGGCATGTCTCCGATCCGCCGAGGCAGCATCTGGCGACGGAGGGTTATCCTACGTGATTTTGTCGAGCCGAATGTGAGCTAGGTCACATGCGAGGCTTTTGGCCCGGTTGAAATATCGGCTCTTCCCCGAAAGTGGATAGTCGTGAGCCCGAGCAGCATGTCTGTTTTGGGCCAGCGGCGCACATGATGGGATGATTTTACGCTACCCGCTCTTTCCTCCGCCCTACCAGCCGTTTCGCGGCACGTGCGGCGGTTTTGGCGTAGCTGCGATCACCATGAATCAGCATCAAGGCCATGGCGCCCTCGGTCAGAAGCATGATCTCACGCGCATGCTCGCCCGGTGATGACACCCCGCCGCCGGCAAGTCCTTCCGCCAGCCACTGTTCGACTACGGACTTGTGTTTGCGCGCGATTGCGCGAGCCGGATGGCCGCGCAAATCGGCAAGCTCGACTGCGACGCGTGTAAAACCACCTCCCGAATATCTGGGCTTTGAGGCCCAATCGGCAAGGCCGCTGAAATACGAATCGATAAATTCGTCTGGGTCGCTCGCGCGCTCAAATGCTCGCAGGCGATCGATTGCCAGCTTGCTGGAATGTGCGAGTGTCGCCGCCATCAGATCGTCTTTGCTTGGGAAGTGCTGATAAAGCGCACGCTTTGTTATTCCAGCACGGGCCGCGATATCATCCATCGACACCCGCAAAAACCCCTGGCGCCAGAACAAGCCAAACGCGGCATCGAGGATGCGGAGTCGCGTCTGCTGCTTCGACCGTTTCACACTTTTGCTCGGAGCCTGGACATGAAAGCAAGTATACCGATGAGTGAATTTACATCGCAATGGACTCGCGTTCTGATAATTGCACCATGCTCGAACGATTGACGCTCAAATCCGCCAAGGTCAGGAGTGTTTCAGTCCCGCTGCGTCGGCCTGTCGTCTCAAAAGTGGGGCTGTTTCAGGAATGGCCGCTTATTCTGATTGACCTCTACACCAATGAAGGTGTGGTCGGCCGCGGCTATCTCGAGCCCTATCTCAAACATTCGGCCCGCTACATCGTCCCCGCGATTGAAGATCTGGTGGCGGCGCAGTTGGGTAAACCGTTGGCGCCGCTCGATAGCTTTCATACCGGTCGGCGCTCGCTAAATCTGGTGGGCTACGAAGGCGTAACGATGATCGCGGTCGCCGGTCTTGATATGGCGATCTGGGATGCGCTGGCGAAGGCAGCGGGAATGCCGCTTGCGGTCATGCTCGGTGGATCACTCGGCGGCGTGCCGGCCTATAACAGCAACGGGCTCTGGCTGACCGATGTTTCGACGTTAGCGAAGGAAGCAAAAGAACTGGTTGCCGAAGGCCAGTTTACGGGGCTCAAGCTGCGGCTCGGCCGAGACCGGTTGGCCGACGACCTTGCGGCGATCCGCGCGGTCCGTGAAGGTGCAGGCGACGACGTCAAACTGATGGTGGACTTCAACCAAGGCCTTTCGCTCGGCGATGCGCTGGCGCGCTGCCACGCACTCGATGACGAGGGGCTTTATTGGTTCGAGGAGCCGATCGTCTACAATAATTTGTCGGGCTACGCGCAGCTCGCGCGCGAGCTCAAGACGCCCGTACAGATCGGCGAAAATTTCTACGGACCGCGGGCCATGTACGACGCGGTCGCTGCCCGGGCTTGTGACTATGTGATGCCAGACCTTATGCGGATCGGTGGCGTCAGCGGATGGTTGCGCGCAGCACCGGTCGCGGCGGCTGCGGGGATTCAGGTTTCCACCCATTTATATCCGGAAGTTGCGGCACAACTGATGCGCGTGACCGAAACCGCGCACTGGCTGGAATGGCAGGATTGGGCCGATCCGATTTTAAAAGAGCCGTTTTCTGTGAGGAATGGTTATCTTGAAATTCCCGATGTTTCCGGCATCGGGATTGAATGGGATGAAGCCGCCGTCACCCGCTACCGTTACTAGGAGCGAGGGTACGGCGTTGATCGGCATCTACCGTCCCGCTTGAATATACGTGTTTGGTCGCAGCGGACATTCCGTTAGTCACGCGGGAGCTTGTCCGGCCCGAGGCATCAATACTGCAAGAATGATTGCCACGAGGAAGAGCGCAGGCACATCTGCAATCAAATGGCCGCTTTCGGCCGTATCACTGAAGGACTGGGCGCCCATGATGGCGCCGTGAACCACGCTCGACCACACGGTAAACCAGATAATGTCTTTGTGCGCATAGGGATTCCGCGCCGCGATGAGCAGAAATACGCCCAGCGTCGCATACACTCCGATGATCATCAGCAGATAGTGCGAATGTCCGTGACCCCAGGTCCACCCCGAAGGCCACACGATGCCCAACGTATATATGCCAAAAATGAATGTCAGACCGACCGCGATTAAGGCGATACGGAGAAATAGCAGGCGATTTGAATCAGACATATTTTCATCTCCTTCGGACCAAATCTATCATCCGACGGGATGGCACATGGCAGCCGGAATTACTTTGCCGGGAGCTTGATTTGCTCTTGAGATACGCTTGATTAGTTCCTGAGATTCGCCCGCACTGGGTCATTAGCGGACGCATCTACTTCGCGGCCGCGGGCGGCTCCATTCCGCTTTTCCTGATTGCCTCGGAAGCGCGCGCGGAGGTGAGAAATGCGATCAGCCGTTTAGAACCTTCAATGTCTCCCGAGCCGGCCACGACGGCGGCTGAAAACGTCTGAACGAACTGGATCTCCGGCGCGATACTGCCTGCGAGGTCGACGCCTGCGGCGTGCACAATTTCACTGGTTGGCATCACCGCAAGATCCGCGGTTCCTGCGGCGACCATCGCGGTTGCGCCGCTGCCGCGTGGCGTGACCTGGACATTGATCTTATCCGCGATGCCGAGCCGCGGAAAAAGATTGGTCTTGAGCCAGATACCGCTGGTGCTGCCCGGAACCGCGATGATCTTGGCCTTGAGCAGGACTTGTTTGAAGGCCTCGACGCTGCTCACGTCGGGCTTCGGCGTTCCCGCCCGCACGCCCACCCCGAGGGGCACTTGCGCAAGGTCGACATCCGTTCCGGTGACGATCCTCTTCGCGGCAATCAATTCACTGAGGCCCTCCCGGGATAGGATCACCACGTCGGCAGGCACACCGCGGGCGAGCTGCGCGGCAATCGTTTGCGGCCCTGTTCCCTGCGACGCACCCGATCCTGTCGTGATCTTGATGCCGCTCGTCCGCTCGAATTCCGGCAACAGCTGCTCGTACGCGCCGCTGAATCCACCGGATATAAGAACGTTCAACTGCGCCGCCGCTGCGACTGGCCAAAGCAGCAGCGTGGCAAAGGTGACGAATGAGAAAGTTTTCATGATCAGTTCCTCGCCAGACCGTCCGAGCTTCCGGTGAGGCTATAGCACATTAGGTTCGGCAGGGAGGCCGCCGCACTGCGGGATTCTGATCTTGCTTACGTCCGCTTTGTGCCAGAAGCGGACTCATGCACCGCAGCAAACAACATCTCTATTCGATCACCTCGTCGGCGCGGGCGAGCACAGTGGGCGGCACAGTGAGGCCGAGTGCCTTGGCTGTCTTGAGATTGATGACCAGTTCATATTTGGTCGGTGCCTGCACTGGCAGGTCGGCCGGCTTCTCGCCTTTGAGGATGCGGTCGACATACCCTGCCGCGAGCCGGTATTGACCAAGCAAATTGGGTCCGTAGGCGATAAGACCGCCGGCGGCGACAAAGTATCGATAGCCATAGACGGACGCCAATCGATGCCGCGCGGCGCTCGCAATGATGGCATCGCGATGGCGGGCTGCATTCGAGCTGACCGGCACGACGAGACCGCCATTTGGCTCACGAGCGAACGCGGAGATACCGCTGTCGATTTCACCCGGATTAATGGCCGTAAGCGGTGTCACTTCCATCCCGGCTGCTGCGGCGGCGGCCTGTATGATCGCCCACTGTCCGATCCCAGCCGGATTGGCCGCATCCCGGAGGACTCCGACGCGCTTCACCCCCGGGGCAATCTCCTTAAGCAACTCAGGCCACTTCGCGCTCAGGCCATATTCGAACTGGGTAAAGCCGGTCACGTTACCGCCCGGCCGCGCCAG
The DNA here is from genome assembly GCA_963810585.1 of uncultured Alphaproteobacteria bacterium. Taxonomy (GTDB): domain Bacteria; phylum Pseudomonadota; class Alphaproteobacteria; order Rhizobiales; family Xanthobacteraceae; genus Pseudolabrys. The sequence continues at coordinate 1,345,886 of CAWENV010000001.1, read as the reverse complement.
GCTAACCACTAGTCCGGCACCGACGGGATCAATCGATTGCGCGAACACGATCGGCACCGTGCGGGTCGCCCGCTGGATCGCGGATACAACCGGGCCCCCGGCCGCAATCATCACGTCTGGCGAAAGCGCCGCCAACTCCGTCGCGTACCTGCGCGTGAGGTCGGCGTCGCCGCCACCCCAGCGCAGGTCGACGCGAAGATTGCGCCCGACGCTCCAGCCGAACTCCTGCATGCCCTGCTGGAACGCTGCGACATAGGTTTGCGCTTCGGGCTCTTCGGAGGTGGCATTCATGAGAATGCTAATACGCCGCACTCGCTCGCCCTGCTGTTGCGCGCGCGCCGCGAGCGGCCATGCCGCCACCGCACCACCGAGAAGCGATATGAACTCGCGCCGTCTCATTTGCTCCCCATCAGGACAGGCATCGTACCGGCTCAACATAACACTGGGAATGGGGCGACCGATGTCTGCTTTGGGCCAAAAGCAGACACAGACGCGACGATTGGATCTTCCTTTGAAATAAAAAAAGCCCGGTGGTGACCGGGCTTTCTGCTGTTAATTGGTCGTGCAGCCTACTTTTGCTGCTGCTGGCCCGGCTTGTCGTTGCTGGGTTGCGGCGTGCCCTGGTTCTGCTGCGGAGTTGGAGCAGGCGAGGCTGGCTTCTGCGGCTCGGACGATGAGTTTGGAGTATCTGTCATGGAAAATATCCTTTTAAAATTGATGTAAGTACGAACTAGGTACTATTTACAGCTGTGTATGCGGATGGCGATAACAAGCTGGGTTGGCCATCATCGGCCGATATATTTCGGTCTGCCTTATTTAAGTGCGTCCGGGTCGCAGCATTGTGGATGCGGCAATAGTGCGCCATATACGGTGCGCATCGACTTTCCCTCCAGGAGAATGAATGAGCAACTTCAGAAGCCCCGACCTTCTTGAACGTCGGAATAATGCCGCCACTGTCAAAAAAGTAATGCTGGAAAAGTTTCGCGGCACTCACCAAAGCCCCGCTTTCGAACAAAACCGCCTTAACAGGGTCGCCGTGAATGAGGCGCGCGTCGCTCGCGCTTCCGAGCGCGAAGCCGCAAAGAAGGTGCGTGAGGCCGAGCAGGCCGCGCAAGCGGCGCGGGACGCCGAACTCGCCGCGCAGGCGAAACGCGAGGCCGAGGAAGCCGAGGCGCTTGCCAAGGCTGAAGGGGCCGAACGCGATGCGGCGCTAGCCGCCGAGCAAAAAGCCGAGCGTGATGCCCGCTATGCAGCACGCAAGGCCGCCAAAAAGGTCCGGCGGCGCGGGTACTGACGGCTTTCGCAGTATAATACCTATGCAATGTCCGCTTTGAGCCAAGCGGACATTCGGCCATTCATTCGATCAGCTCGGCGGCGCGCGCGAAGCAGCGGCAGCCAGTATGGTAAATCATTGGTTAAGACTTTTGCGTCATCCTCGTCGCGCATGCGGATTGGCGTCGCTTTGTGGATTACTGCATACCTCCACACGTTCGTTCGTGACCGATACCGGCGATCTGAACGTCGAAGCGACCGCCGCGAAGCGGAGGTTGGAACGATGCGGCGCATTTTCCTTACATTGGCGACGGCGACGGCTTTTACTGTTGCGTCGGCGGCGACGGTCCTCGCGGCCGATATGGCAAGGCCGGTCTATAAGGCGCCCCCACCCGCACCAGCGTTGTACAGCTGGACCGGATTTTATGTCGGCATCCACGGCGGCGGCGCGTGGTCCGATACGGATTGGTTCTACCCATGTAGCGCGACGAACTTCTCTCAACCGCCGTGCGGTCGGGCGCAAGGCGGCCATAGCGGAGAAAGTTGGCTTGCCGGCGGCCAAGTCGGTTTCAACTACCAAGTCGGGCAGTGGGTATGGGGCATCGAGGCAGAGTTCAGCGCAACACGACTCAACGGAGACAGTCTGGATATCGTGTTCCCCATTGACGCCCTTCATAGCCGCACGAACTTCATCGGCACTGTGGCACCCCGCCTGGGATTTGCTTGGGATCGTGCGCTGATTTACGCCAAAGGTGGAGCTGCCTGGGTGCACGACGACTACTGGCTGTCGATTGCTCAGTCAGGCGTGACAACTGTGACAACGGAGGCAACGCGGTGGGGCTGGATGGCCGGCCTCGGTGTCGAGTATGCCCTTGCGCCAAATTGGTCCGCCAAGGTCGAGTACGATTATATGGATTTTGGAACCGAGCGCGTTTTACTCACCAGCAACGGTGCAATTCCGGGACAGCTTCCATTCGATGAGGACATCAGGCGAAGGATTCAAGTTGTCAAAGTCGGTTTGAACTATAAGTTCGACTGGGGCGCGCCGCTCGCTGGAAGATATTGATCGCATCGCGGCCTCGACTTTAAAGAAGCCAATGTCCGCTTTGAGCCAAAAGCGGACATTGCAGCACTTATTCGATCACTTCATCGGCGCGATTTTGTATCGACTGCGGCACGGTGACACCGAGCGTCTTCGCAGTTTTGAGGTTGACGAGCAGCTCGATTTTGCTCGCTTGCTGGACCGGCAAGTCAGCGGGTTTTTCGCCCTTGAGAATACGGCCGACGTACCCACCAGCGAGGCGATAGGAATCTATGATGCTGCCTCCGTAGCTGGCCAAGCCGCCTGCTAACACAAACTGATGATACTCATAAACCACCGGCAACGAATTGCTGAACGCCAGTGTGGCCAATTGTTCGAGGCGGTTATTAAAGAATGCATCCGTACCTACGACGAGCGCACCGACGTGCATGTCGCGGAACGTCGTGAAGGCCTTTTCAAGTTCTGCATCGGTGCTTGCCTGAAGAATATTGAGCTGTAGCCCAAGTTTCAGGGCCGCCGCCTGTGAGTTGCGTTTCACGCTCTCAGCCAAAGGGTTTGCAGGATTAATGAGCAGACCAAAGGCGGTCGCCTGGGGCACCAACTCGTGAGCCAGCTCCACCCGTTTCGGCGCAACTTCGCCGGTCATTTGGGTCACGCCGGTGACATTACCGCCAGGCCGGCCCAAACTTGTGACCAGTCCGAGCTTCACCGGATCGCCGCCGGTGGTGAAAACAATCGGAATCGTAGCGGTCGCAGATTTGGCTACGAGATTGGCAGGGGTGCTGGTCGCTGCAATGACCGCGACTCGGCGCTGAACAAGGTCGCTAGCCAATGCGGTCAGATTGTCGTACTGGCCGTTTGCCCAACGATATTCGATGGCGACATTTTGGCCGTCGACATAACCGGCTTCCTTCAGACCCTGAAGGAAGGCACTAAGCATAGGCGCGAAAGTATCAGCCGATCCACTGTTGAGAAATCCGATTACCGGCTTGGCTGACTGTTGGGCTCGCGACGTAAGCGGCCACAAGGCCCCCGAGCCCGCCATCAGTTTTATGAAATCGCGCCGTCGCATTTGTTGCCCCCAAACCTCAGCCGGCGCACGCTAGCACACTCGATGCAGGCCGATATGGCTGCAGGGACGGTTTGCTGATGTCCGCTTTGAACGAGAAGCGGGCATCCCTCACGCGCGAGGTTTCCAATACGATCGAAGGCGCTGTTTAGGCCAACCCCAATTCCGCAAAAGCAGTGCTGTGGTGTCCTGCGCTCTCCGGCGAAAAGCAGCAGAAGATCACGCGCATGATCCCGCGCGGGTGTGCCGCGATTTCAGCTGCAACAGTACCAACCGCGATGCGGGCTGCGAGATCGGCCGGAAAGCGGTAAACGCCGGTTGAAATGGCTGGATAAGCGATCGATGTCAGCCTGCTGTCGGCCGCCAGATCGAGTGCTGTGCGATAACAGCCGGTCAGCAGAATCTCTTCGTTCTTCTCGCCGCTGCCCCACACCGGGCCGACGGCGTGGATCACATGCCGGGCTTTGAGCCGATAGCCGCGGGTGATTTTTGCGCTGCCGGTCTCGCAGCCGCCAAGCGTCTCGCATTCGGCCAGCAATTCCGGGCCCGCGGCGCGATGAATGGCGCCATCGACTCCGCCGCCGCCAAGCAGTGTACGGTTGGCAGCGTTCACGATCGCATCGACATCGAGTGTCGTGATGTCGGCGACGATAATGTCGAGACGGGTATGTCCGATTTCGGCCGCGAGTTCCGTCATGCGCGCGACTATATCACGCGGTCACGTCACCCGGTGCGGCTTCGAATTCAATGGTTGAGCGCACGCCGATGTCGTCGTAATGCGCGTCGAGGAAACGGCGCGCCGCCCGCCGGCCATTGTCGCGCAGCATTTCGAAGAAATCGTAATCGGTATGGAGCCGGTTAGCGGCATCCAGCGTCTGCGCCGCGCTGGTGAGCGCCACACGATGAACGTTGATGCGCCGGTACTGCCCCGTGCCGGTGCCGCGCGGCAGCTTGCCATCATCGATCAGCTTGCCGACGAAGGTGAGGCCGCGCAGTTCCGACATCAGGGAGGAATTGAATGTGATCTCGTTTATCCGCGCCATGATCTCGTCGCGGGTTTTGGGGATCTGCTTGCGTCGCAGAGGATTGATCTGGACCAGCAACAGATTTTCAGTGTTCGTCGCGCCGATCAGCGGGTAGAGCGCCGGGTTGCCCACATAACCGCCGTCCCAATAAGACTCTCCCGCGATCTCGACGGCGCGGAAAAGATGCGGAAGACAGGCCGACGCGACAATCATGTCGGCGGTCATTTCCTCCCGCTTGAACACATGGAGCTCTCCGGACTTTACGTTCGTGGCGGACACGAACAGCTGCAAATCCTTGCAGGCCCGTATCGCGTCAAAATCGACGAAACGCCCCACCAGGTCTTTCAGCGGATTGATGTTGAGCGGGTTGAAGTCGTAGGGCGAGAGGTAACGTGTCAGCGCCTGCATCCACAGGCCGATCGGCGTGTCCTCAATCGGCCAAAATGAAAACAGCCGGTCGACCGCGCGCCGCTGCACGTCGGGCAAATTGCCGCCAAGGCTTGCCGCGCGCCAGAAATCGGCGAGCCGCTTGCGCGCCTCATCGGGACCACCGCGTGCCAGCCCGTCCGCCAGCATGACGGCGTTTACTGCGCCTGCGGACGCGCCGGAAATGCCTTCGATTGTGAGCCGGCCGTCCTCAAGCAGATGGTCGAGCACGCCCCAGGTGAACGCGCCGAGCGCGCCGCCGCCCTGCAAGGCGAGATTGATGCGCTTGCCCGCTTTTGGTTTTCCCGGCTTGTCACCGCCGAAGGCGCGCGAGAGAAATTCGATCATCGCTTGGGCGTCACTGTGCGACCCAGCCGCCGTCGATCGAATAGGCCGAGCCAGTGATGCTGGCGGCCGCGTCGCTACACAAAAATACCGTGAGCGCGCCGATATTTTCCGGCTTGGTGAATTGATGCATTGGCTGCTTCTCCGACAGCAGCGCGATTTCTTCCTCGCGCACGGTTTTTCCGGAGGTCTTTGCGCGGGCGTCGATCTGACTTTGTACCAGCGGCGTGAGCACCCAGCCCGGACAAATGGCGTTGCAGGTGATGCCGGCATTGGCAGTCTCGATCGCCACCGTCTTGGTCAGGCCGACCAGGCCGTGCTTCGCCGCCACGTAAGCGACTTTCTGTGGACTGGCGACCAGGCCATGCGCCGAGGCGATGTTGATGATGCGGCCCCAATTGCGCTTCTTCATGCCAGGCATCGCCGCGCGAATGGTGTGGAATGACGACGACAGGTTGGTGGCGATAACCGCGTCCCATTTCTCGATCGGGAAGTCTTCGATATTGGCGACAAACTGAATGCCGGCATTGTTGACGAGTATGTCGAGTGAACCGAATTCCTTTTCGGTTGTGCGCACCATGTCGGCAATGTCCGCCGGCTTGGTCATGTCGGCCGGCGAATAAAGCGCCCTGACGCCGAAGTCCTTTTCGGTGGCAGCGCGGAGCTTTTCGATCGCCGCCTTGTCGCCGAAGCCGTTGAGCATGACATTGGCGCCGTCCTGCGCCAGTGCATGGGCGATGGCGAGGCCAATGCCGGAGGTTGAACCGGTGACCAGGGCTGTTTTGCCTTTGAGCATCGCAATCCTCGTTTGATTGGGCCGTCAGAACGGCGCCGCAGGTCCCGAAAGTTCGCGCGGAACCTGCCTCTATTTTTGTTGCAGTGCAATATGTATGTTCGTTTCCTAGGGATTCGAGGGGTATGACGTTAGACTTGTGTCGGAAGGCGGAACATTCCTTGGCCAGAAAATCACACGCGCACGCGATATTTCCCGAAGCCCGATCACGACCACGATCGTTGCGCCAGCGATGCCATTGCGCATGCCGAAGCCATTTGCGCGGCGCGTAAGGAACGGCTGACGCCGATCCGCCGCCGCGTCCTGGAGGCCCTGTTGGCGAGCCATCAGCCGCTCGGCGCTTACGAGCTGATCGACCGGTTGGCGGTGCGTGGTGCGCGGCCGGCGCCGATCACCGTCTATCGCGCGCTCGATTTCCTGCGCGAGCAAGGTCTGGTTCACCGCATCGAAAGCCGCAATGCCTTCATTGCCTGCGTGCACAATCACGAGGGCAGCGATCCGGTTGTGTTTCTGATCTGTGAAAAATGCGGCGCGGTCGGCGAGGCGGCGTCTGCCGCGGTCGCCGACACGATTAGGAACGCTTCGCGCGCCGCCGGATTTTCACCGAAGACGCCCGTGATCGAAATCTCCGGGATCTGCGCACATTGCAAAGCAGCGTGAGGCGATCTCGCGTTGTCCAGTCCCGCGTACACATCGACGACACGTCCACTCGATACGCTGGCCGCCGGCATCGTCGTGGTGCTGTGCCTGTCCTGGGGTTTCAACCAGGTTGCGACCAAACTCGCGATCCATGACATTCCGCCACTGACGCAGGCGGCCGTTCGCTCGGCAGTCGCCACACTGTTGATCGCGGCGTGGTGCCAGATGCGCGGCATTGGCTTGTTCAAGCGCGATGGCACGCTGTGGTTCGGCCTTGCCGCGGGCGTTCTCTTCGCCGTCGAGTTCATCCTGATTTTTCAGGGCCTGCTCTATACCACTGCGACGCGCGCAACGCTGTTCATCTATCTCGCGCCGTTCTTCGTCGTGCTCGGTTCGCGCATCTTGCTGCCGGCGGATCGCTTTGGCGTCGCGCAATGGCTGGGCCTCGGATTGTCTTTTGCCGGCATGGTGGTTGCCTTCGGCGTGCCGACACCCGCGACGGATCCGCGTCAACTCACCGGCGATCTGATGATGGTCGGTGCGGCGCTATTTTGGGCCGCGACCACTCTGACCATCAAGGCCAGTCCACTCACGCGCATATCGGCCGAGAAGGTGATGCTTTATCAGCTCGTCGTATCGGCGCCGATCATGGCGGTCGCGGCATTTGTTGTCGGCGAACGCGTTACGCACATGCCGTCTGTGGTGGCCATCGGTGCGCTCGCCTATCAGACTATATGGGTCGTAGGCGTCACCTTCGTTATCTGGTTCGGGCTGATCGCGCGCTATTCGGCCACCCGTCTTTCGGCTTTTACATTTCTGACGCCGTTGTTCGGCGTTGCCGCCGGCCATCTCGTCCTGGGCGATCCGTTAACCGTAGCTTTTGCCGCCGCGGTCGCGATGGTTGCCGTAGGTTTAATGCTGGTTAACCGGGCACGTTGACCGCCTTATATTAGTCTGGCACTCCGGTCCTACGGAAAGCTTCGATGCAAACGCAAACACGTCACAACACAATCGCGGTCGACGTCGCCGGCGTCACGGTTGGCGGCGGCGCGCCGATTGTCGTGCAGTCGATGACCAATACCGACACAGCCGATGTCGAGGGCACCGCGCGGCAAGTGGCAGCGCTGGCGGCGGCAGGCTCGGAACTGGTGCGCATTACCGTCGACCGCGATGAGGCGGCAGCGGCGGTGCCGTTGATCAAAGAGCGGCTGGCGCGCATGGGCGTCAATGTACCGCTGGTCGGTGACTTTCATTACATCGGCCACAAATTGCTGGCCGATCACCCGGGCTGCGCCGAGGCGCTCGATAAATACCGCATCAATCCCGGCAATGTCGGCTTCAAGAACAAGCGCGATCCACAGTTCAGCCAGATCGTCGAGATGGCGATCAAGCATGGCAAGCCGGTCCGCATCGGGGTCAACTGGGGCTCGCTCGACCAGGAACTGCTCACCAGGCTGATGGACGAGAACGCCAAGGCGGCCAAGCCGCTGGAAGCGCGCGCGGTCATGCACGAGGCCATGGTGCAGTCGGCATTACTGTCGGCGGCGCGTGCCGAGGAGATCGGCCTTGCCAAGAACCGCATCATCCTCTCGGCCAAGGTGTCAGCGGTGCAGGACCTCATTGCGGTCTATGGCGAACTGGCCCGGCGCTGCGACTATGCGCTGCATCTGGGGCTCACCGAAGCCGGCATGGGCTCGAAGGGCATTGTCGCCTCCAGTGCGGCCATGGGTGTGCTGCTGCAACAGGGCATCGGCGACACCGTGCGTATCTCGCTCACACCGGAACCCAATGGCGACCGTACCCGCGAGGTGCAGGTGGCGCAGGAGCTGCTGCAGACCATGGGCCTGCGCACCTTTGTGCCGCTGGTGGCGGCCTGCCCCGGCTGCGGGCGCACCACCTCGACCACGTTCCAGGAGCTTGCCTCCGACATTCAGGGCTTCATCCGCGACTCGATGCCGGGCTGGAAGAAGCGCTATCCGGGCGTGGAGACCCTCAACGTCGCGGTGATGGGCTGTATCGTCAACGGGCCGGGGGAGAGCAAGCACGCCGACATCGGCATCTCGCTGCCCGGCACCGGCGAGCAGCCGACGGCGCCTGTGTTCATCGACGGCAAGAAGGCCGCCACGCTGCGCGGCCCCACGCTGAGCGCCGACTTCAAGCAGATGGTCGTCGATTATATCGAGCGAAGGTTTGGAACAGGCGCCGCGCGAACTGCCGCGGAGTAATCGGCTAAAACCAGCCCCCGCCGTGACTGCCACGATTCGCGACACTCGCTTCCTCAAGATCCAGTTCGTATTCGATGCGGCGGCGCGCGTCGTCGGTGATCTTGCCGTCGCGCAACAACTGATAGATAAACTGCCGCTCCGCATCAATCAGCTCTTTCTTCACTGACGCGCTCAGCCGCAATTGTTCAAGGCTTTCGTCCAGATTGTCCGGCAGGATTTGCGTGCGGCTTTGGTTGCGCGTGCGCAAAAGCTCGATCACTTCGTCCGGCAATTCGCGCTCGTCGATCATTTTTTCCAGCCGTGTTTCGACTTCCTTGAGGGCCGCGGCGCGTGCGTCGAGTTCGCTTTTAATTTCGCTCTTGCGTTCTTCCCGCCCCAGTCTGTGCAGACCGAGCCAGCGCAAGACCAAAGGAAGCATCGCGCCTTGGCCGACCAGCGTCACGATGATGACGCCGAAGGTGATGAAAAGAATGAGATCGCGGTGCGGAAATGGTGCTCCGCTCAGCACCGTGTAAGGGATGGCTAGCGCGACGGCGAGCGAATCCACGCCACGTATTCCGGTGAAAGCCAGGAAAAATACCGTTCGCCAGGGCGGCGAGGGATCGCGCCTGGCGAGCGACGGGATCAGCCAGCGCGGAACGTAGGTCGCCGGAAATACCCAGATAAATCGAGCGACAATCGCGATCACTGTCGTCCACACAGTCGCGATGACCAACTCGCGGATCGTGAAAGGATGCGCCTGCTCGAACAGCGCGCGCGCCTCAAGACCGGTCACCAGGAACACCAGGCCCTCGATCAGATAGACAATCAGGTCCCAGAAGAAAATTCCCTGAAGCCGGGTCCCGGAAGGAATGAGAAGCGGCCCGTTCCAGCTGACATAGAGGCCGCAAGCGACGGTCGCCAGCACGCCGGAGCCGCCAAGATGCGCCGGCACCCAGAAGGCGAGATAGGGCGTCATCAGCGATAATGTGATCTCGACGCGTGGTTCGTGCGCCCACTGCCGCAGACGGAGGCTAAGCCAGCCAATCGCGATCCCGTAAATCGTCTCGCCGATCACGATGAGCACGAAAGTGCCGGAAGCCTCCTGGAGCGAAAACGTTCCCGTGCTTATCGCGACCACGGCGAAGCGATAGAGCACCAGCGCAGTCGCATCGTTGGCGAGGCCTTCGCCTTCCAGGACCACCACAATGCGGTGCGGCAAGCCGAGTTTACGCACTATGGCGAGTGGCGCCACGACGTCGGTTGGCGAAATAATTGCGCCCAGGAGAAATCCGACGGACCAGTCGAAATTCAAAAAATAATGTGCAGCCGCGGCGATTGCGCAGGTGGTGAATAACACGCAGCCGAAGGCGAGCAGCGTAATCGGCCGAAGGTTGAATTTGAATTCGCGCCAGCTCATCGCAACGCCGGCGGAATAGATCAGCGGCGGCAATATCACCAGCAGCACCACTTCCGGGGCGATCTCGACTTTCGGCAGACCCGGAACGAAGGCAATGCCGATTCCCGCGACGACCAGCAGGATCGAGGGCGACGTGTTCAGGCGCTTGGCGGCGACCGCAACGGCCGCCAGCAGCGCCAGCATGAACAGGAGAGTCTGGACAACCGCGGTCATTGATTCACGAACTTACAAGGTTATGTTCGTTAGATCAGATTGGAAACGATATTCACGGTCAAGGCGAACACCGCGACATTGAAAAAAAACGCGAGTGCGCCGTGCACCGTTACGATGCGGCGAATAACTTTGCTGGTGATCACGACGTCGGATACCTGCGAGGTCATCGCAATGACGAGCGAGAAATAGAGAAAGTCCCAATAATCGGGCGCCTGCCGGCCGGGAAACGTCAAGCCGCCGATCGCGTGATCGCCGCGCTCTCCGTAGTATTCGTGCGCGTAGTGAAGTGCAAAGATCGTGTGGACGAATGCCCACGACGCCAGGATCGTGACCATCGCAATCGCAATGCCGTACCCGCTGCGCGGCTGCCCGGCGACTTTGGCAATGCCAAGCTCTGCAATAATCGCGCCCATGATTGCCAATCCGGAGAGGCCGGTGAGAATCAGCAGAGCGAGCGCCCCTTCGTCGTCTTCGGATGCGCGGCGGCGAATTTCATCGATGCCGCAAGTGATCATCAACTGATAGACCAGCAGCAGATACAGCACGACGCCCAGGTCCCAGCCGAGCAGCAGCCTGGTTGCCATGCTCCAATCGGTCACCCCCAAGCCAAGAGTTACAGCCAGGCCGACGGCGATGGATACCAGCAAGCGCGCATGCAGCCGTGCGAGGCGGACCGGCATGATGGGTCGAGCGATAATCTTGCGGGCCACCGGTTTCTCCTTTTACGTCGTTCGCTCGGCGATGAATCGTGCAGCCGCGCGCAAGGTATCGGCTTTTGCACCGAACGGCGCCAAGGCCGTATCGGCTTCTGCCAGCAGCTGTTTGAGACGTGCGCGCGCGCCATCGATACCGAGCGCGGCGACCAACGTGGCCTTGCCCGCTGCGGCGTCCTTGCCGGCGGCCTTGCCGAGCGTCTTCGCGTCACCCTCAACGTCGAGCAGATCGTCGGCGACCTGGAACGCCTGGCCGACCGCCACGCCGTAGCGATCGATGCGTGCACATGCAGCCGCATCTGCACTTCCAAGGATTGCGCCAGCGCGGCAGGCGAAGCGGATCAGCGCACCGGTTTTCATCGCCTGCAGGGTGGCGATTTCATTCTCGCTCAGCGTGCGCTTTGTGTCGAAGCGGCCCTCGGCTGCGAGGTCCAGCATTTGACCGCCGGCCATGCCGCCGAGCCCCGATGCGCGTGCGAGTTCGGTGACGAGCGCAACGCGCACGGCCGCATCGGCGTGCACATCGGGCCGCGCCATGACGTCGAAGGCGAGGGTCAGCAATGCATCGCCGGCAAGGATCGCCGTCGCTTCGTCGAAGGCTTTGTGCACCGTCGGCCGGCCGCGCCGCAGGTCGTCGTCGTCCATGGCCGGCAGATCGTCGTGAACCAGCGAATAGCAGTGCACGAGTTCGAATGCAGCGCCCGCCATAAACGCACCCGCGTGCGAAGCCCCGAACATCGTCGCGGTTTCAACCACGAGGAACGGGCGCAGCCGTTTGCCACCGTCAAGCGCGGCATGGCGCATTGCGGCGACAAGCCGGGGCGGACGGGCGATTTCGCCCTCGAGTGGCGCAGGGGCGACGAGCCGGTCGAGCAGCTGTTCGATTTCAGCCGCGACCGAGGCGAGTTGGGCCGGAAAGTTGCTTACAGGCTTGTCCATCGCGGCATTGTTAGCGCGCCACGCATGATCTCGCAAAGTGGGGACAGGTTCGCGGGATGACTGTGAGCAATGCAAATAGCGTCGCGCGCTCGGCAAATTGCGGGTCGGATAGGCTAGTCTGTGGGCGTGCAGCAGCCAGGCATAAAAACGCGTTTCGCCCTTGTCCGGTGGTTGCGGCGGGCCTTGCGCACTGTCGCATTGGCTGTTTTGGCAGTTTTGCTGCTGCCTTACCTGCTCACGCCGCTCTATGCGGTGGTCAATCCGGTGTCCACCGTGATGCTCGCGCGGCGCTTGAGCGGAGCCCGGGTCGAGCGTCATTTCGTACCCATCGCGCGGATCTCGCCGGCGGTGCCGCTCGCGGTGATCATTGCCGAGGATGGCCGGTTCTGCAGCCATCACGGCGTGGATTTTACGGAAATCCGCGAGGCCATCAGCGAGGCCGACGACTTTGACGAGATCCGCGGCGGCTCGACCATCACGCAACAAGTAGCGAAGAATTTGTTTCTCTGGCCGGGGCGCAGTTTCGTGCGCAAGGCCCTGGAATTTCCGCTGGCGCTGTGGATCGATCTCGTGTTGCCGAAGCGGCGGGTTCTGGAGATTTACCTCAATATCGCCGAATGGGGTCCGGACGGCGAGTTCGGCATCGAAGCCGGTGCGCAACGGGCGTTCGGGAAATCGGCGCGCGAGTTGTCGCCCTCCCAGGCGGCGCTGCTGGCGGCGGTGTTGCCCAATCCGGTCGAACGCAATGCCCGCCAGCCCGGACCGGGGCTGCGGCGGCTCGGTGCACTCTATGCAGCACGGGCGGCGAGGGCGCCCGGGGCGGCCTCGTGCGCCCGCCCCACCCACTAGCCTTGGCGTGTACCTTCCTCTATAAGCCCGGCTTCAAACCGATATATCGCGCTTTTTCAGGAGTTTCGTTCCATGGCTGTGCCAAAAAGAAAAACTTCGCCGTCGCGCCGTGGTATGCGCCGCTCCGCCGACGCGCTCAAACGGCCGACATATGTTGAAGACAAGGATTCCGGCGAATTGCGCCGACCGCACCACATTGACCTGAAGACCGGCATGTATAAAGGCCGCCAGGTTCTGAAAGCGAAGACCGAGGTTTAGCGCGGCAATCGGGACCGAAGGCACGCTGCGCCATGTTCATGCTCGGCTTTCCGCTGCTTCTGGTTTCCTTCGCGATCTACAACATCATTGCATTCCTGATGCCGGGCGTCAGCTGGACTGGTGCGGTTACCACCGTTCGCATGGTGTCGGGCGCCGACTGGAGTATGTCGGTGGGCGATATGCTTATTGCCCTTGCGATCGTGCTGTTGTGCGGTGAAGTACTTAAATCAACGCGCATCGGTATCCGCACCGTCCTCGACCATGCGTTGTCGCTAATGCTGTTCCTCGGCATGCTGGTCGAGTTCCTGCTCGTCAAGCAGGCCGCAACCGCGACGTTCTTCCTCTTGCTGGTTGTAGGCTTCATCGACGTGTTGGCCGGTTTTGCGGTGACATTGCGCTCGGCCCAGCGCGACCTTACGGTCGAAGGAGTCGAGCGCGTTTCATCCTGATCGCTTTAACATTCCCGGTTTTTCATGAGCCGCGATTTTCAACTCCCCGGCCGCTCGCCCGTAATTGCTTGCGAAGGCATGGCGGCGACCTCGCACCCGCTCGCGACTCTCGCCGCAATCGATGCACTTCGTGCCGGCGGCAGCGCCGCCGACGCGGCAGTAGCGGCGGTTGCGACGTTGTGCGTGGTCGAGCCGCACATGACCGGCATCGGTGGCGACTGCTTCTGCCTGGTGTCGCAGCCAGATAAACCGGTTTGGGGCTACAACGGGTCGGGTCGCGCCGCCGCGAAGGCGTCCGACCAGGCGCTCCGCGCCAAGGGGATGGCCGAAATCGGCAATTCGATCCACGCGGTCACCGTGCCTGGCGCGATCGACGCGTGGGAAGGGATACTTAAGGCGCATGGACGTTTCGGTCTCGACCGTGCGCTTGCCCCGGCAATCAAATATGCCGAAGGCGGATTTCCCGTAACCGCGCGTGTGGCTTGGGACTGGCAAAGACATATTGGAAAGCTCAAAGCCGATCCTGGCGCGTCCAAACATTATTTGTTCAACGGCACCTCGCCTCGGGAAGGTGACGTCATCCGTTTTCCGGCGCTCGCTGCCACCTTGAAGGCCATCGCTGCGAGGGGCGCGCGCGCCTTCTACGAAGGCGAAATCGCCGCGGATATGATCAAGACGGTGGCTGCTCAAGACTCATTTCTCACGGTGGAAGATTTCGCACGTCACCGCGGTGAAGACGTTAATCCGATTTCGACCAACTATCGCGGGCTCGACCTTCTGGAGATTCCACCGAATAGCCAAGGGCTCACGGCGCTGGTGATGCTCAACATCCTCGAAAACTTCGACGTCGCGTCTCTCGATCCACTCGGTGCGGAGCGCTACCACTTGGTGCTCGAGGCCGCACGCCTGGGCTTCGCCGTGCGCGACACCCACATCGCCGACGATGCACATATGCGCACATCGATCGCGGATCTTCTGGACAAGAGCTTCGGCAAGAGGCTCGCCTCACTGATTGATATGAATAAGCGCGCAAAGTTGCCGAGCGCGCCGTCGACCGGCGACGATACGGTCTATCTCACAGTGGTCGATCGCGACCGTAAGGCGGTGTCGTTTATCAATTCGCTCTATTCTCACTTCGGCGTCGGCATATGCACGGAAAAAACCGGCATCATGCTCACCAATCGCGGCGCTTGTTTTACCCTCGAGCCGGATCATCCCAATACTTTCGGTCCTAACAAGCGGCCGATGCATACAATCATTCCCGCGCTTGCCATGCGCAATGGCCGCTGCGACATGAGCTTCGGCGTGATGGGCGCACACTATCAGCCGATGGGCCACGTGCAGATCGTACTCAACATGCTCGACTACGGGATGGATGTGCAGCAGGCGATTGATGGCCCGCGCTTCTTCTTTGAGGGCGAAAAAACTGACGTCGAACATGGCACTCCGGCAGCGACGATAGAAGGGCTGAAGGCGCGCGGCCACGACGTTGTAATGGCGACGTCGCCTTGGGGCGGAGCACAAACAATCAAGATTGACTGGGATCGCGGCGTGTTGATCGGCGCTTCGGAACCGCGCAAAGACGGCTGCGCGCTCGGCTATTAGAACGCGCTAAGCGCCACGGTGGCGCGATACGCGGCCAGTGCTTCATCGGGCTCGGCGCGTCGACGTTCACGGGTCTGCGGGTGCTGATCCTTTGTGGCGATCAGGTGCGCCAGGAAGGATGCGTTGCGACAGCCAGACTGGCGCTCAGACAGATCAAACACGGGAGCAAGCGGTATTAGAGCGCGGCCCTCGGAAGCGGAGGCCGGGCAATCGGGTTCGGTCCGCTCTCCAGTGGTGCCGGAGTGCCGTGCTGCCGCTGCGTTGATTTTACCTATCTGCATCGCAATACCCGTCTCAATTCAGGACAACCGGACGCTTTCCACCTTTCAATGCGCAAGGAGCGTGCCGTGCGGCTGTTAACCGCTCGGGTGCCGATGAAAATCCCACCTTTTCCAAATTGTTTAACGAATCGCCGTAAGTTCGCCGGCAAATCCGTCGTACCAACCAACGCTTGTAAGCACCTTGGCGTTCCAAAAAGGGGCGATTGTGACCCGCTTCGACCAGTCGCCTCGTTTACTCAACTCAGCCGAGATTCTTCGCTCGATTGGAGACGTTGCCTTTGACTGGCAACTCGATTCCGACGTTTTGAGCTGGAGCGGCAATGCCGCGGCAGTGCTGGGCGTTGACCACTACCCCGCGTCTTCAGGTGAGCGTTAATGTCTCGCCAAATTCAGCCATCGACCCGCACTGGTGGCAGGGTCTAGGGGCGTTGTTGCGCGCCAATGCCGATGCTGCGGGACGGCTGATTATCGAGATCACTGAAACTGCAGCGATCCAGGACCTGGACGACGCTCGCGGCTTCGTTACCCAAGTCAAGGATCTGGGCTGTCGCATCGCCATCGACGATTTCGGAGCTGGTCACACTTCGTTCCGTAACTTGCGCAAGCTTGGTGTCGACATCGTGAAGATCGACGGTGCCTTCGTTCCGAACATAGTAAAGTCGGGTGACGACCGAGCGTTCGTGCGCACGCTCATCGATCTTTCGCATCGGCTAGGTCTCAAGAGTGTTGCGGAATGGGTGCAGGACAAAGAGACCGTGGGGCTGCTGGCGGATTGGGGTTGCGACTACTTGCAAGGAGCGCTGATCGGGCTCGCCACGTCTGAACGGCCTTGGCGCCGTCAAAGCGAGCTTGTTGCGTCGGCCTAGGCGGGCTGACTAGTCTTTCCCGCCGAGCCTATCGATCCGCTTTTGCATTTCGTCGAGCTGGCGCTTGAGCTCATCCATTTCGTTGCCCGAGCCATGTGTTTTTTCTGTTGGCTTGGCTTGGCCGCGGGCGAATGGCGCGAACATGGCGAATGTTTTCTCGAACATCTCCATATTTCGTCGGACCTGATCCTCAAGTGGCCCAAATGCGCCGACGCCAAAAGCTTGCGTAATCTGCTCGCGAAATTTTCCCTGTTCCTTCGATAGCGAATCTATCGAGGCCTCGAGGAAGCGGGGGACCAGCATCTGCATGCTGTCGCCGTAGAAACGGATCAACTGCCGCAGGAACGCGATCGGAAGCAGGCTTTGCCCTTCCTTGTTCTCCTGCTCGAAAATGATCTGCGCGAGGACAGAGCGCGTGATGTCCTCGCCGGACTTGGCATCATAGACGACGAAATCATCGCCGGTCTTGACCATGGTCGCGAGGTCTTCGAGCGTCACGTAAGTGCTAGTACCGGTATTATAGAGCCGCCGATTGGCGTATTTTTTTATTGTAATCGGCTCTTTTTTTTCCTCTGCCATGTGGATCACACGTTTCCCCTGCCCAAGCTTCGAGCATAACCAAATTCCGCTTCTATGGGCCACCGTTTTGTGGCGGCGCGGTAGGCCGGCAAATGCCATAGCCGCCCTTGCGGAAACGTCAGAAAAGGGCCAGTTCTCAGGGATATCTATGGGACGGGCGTTGTTGACAGACCCGGACCGCCTGCCGAGGATGCGGCAGTGCCAAAATGGCCGGCCCCGCCCCTTTGCGACCGTAACAGGAGCTTCTGATGAAAGACGACATCGTCATAGTGAGCGCCGCCCGCACTCCCGTTGGCGCTTTCAATGGGGCATTTGCGAGCCTGCCTGCCCATGAGCTCGGAAAGTCGGCGATCAAGGCTGCATTGGAGCGGGCAGGGGTTGAGGGCGGCCGCGTCAGTGAAGTGATCTTGGGACAAGATTCTGACCGCGGGCCAAGGACAAAATCCGGCGCGACAGGCTTCCATCGCAGCGGCCATTCCGGTTGAGACACCGGCCTGGGGCGTGAATCAGCTTTGTGGCTCCGGCTTGCGCGCCGTAGCACTCGGCTATCAGGCGATCCTCAACGGTGACAGCGAGATCGTAGTGGCCGGCGGCCAGGAATCGATGAGCATGGCGCCGCATTGCCAGCACCTGCGGGCTGGCGTGAAGATGGGCTCGTTCGAGATGATCGACACCATGATCAAGGATGGGTTGTGGGACGCGTTCAATGGCTATCACATGGGTAATACCGCCGAAAACGTTGCCAAGCAGTGGCAGATCACGCGTCAGCAGCAGGATGAATTTGCTGTCGCTTCACAAAATAAGACGGAAGCCGCGCAGAAGGCTGGCAAGTTCAAGGATGAGATCACGCCCATCATAATCAAGTCGCGCAAAGGCGACGTGGTGGTGGATACTGACGAGTACCCAAAATCCGGCGTAACGGTGGAATCGATCGCCAAGCTGCGTCCGGCCTTCGACAAAGAAGGCAGCGTGACGGCGGCCAATGCCTCCGGCATTAATGATGGCGCTGCTGCGCTAGTGCTGATGAAGGCGTCCGAGGCCGCTAAGCTCGGCAAGACACCGCTGGCACGCATAGTGTCGTGGGCGCAGGCCGGAGTCGATCCATCGATTATGGGAACGGGGCCAATTCCCGCATCCCGTGCCGCGCTCAAGAAAGCCGGCTGGAAAAAAGAGGATCTCGACCTGGTGGAAGCCAACGAGGCCTTCGCGGCGCAAGCCTGCGCGGTCAACAAGGATCTCGGCTGGGATACATCAAAGGTCAACGTTAATGGCGGCGCTATCGCCATTGGCCATCCGATCGGAGCCTCCGGTGCGCGCGTATTGGTCACGCTCCTCTTCGAAATGCAAAAGCGCAACGCCAAGAAGGGCCTCGCCACACTTTGTATCGGCGGTGGTATGGGCATCGCCATGTGTGTCGAGCGGTAGAGCAGGCGACGATCGAATTTACGTCATGGCCGGGCTTGTCCCGGCCATGATGTTTTAAGAAGATGGTTTGGTGGGAGGAAGTCATGGCTCGCATTGCGTTGGTAACGGGTGGAACCCGTGGAATTGGGGCGGCGATTGCGAAGGCCCTAAAAGCCGCCGGTTACAAGGTTGCGGCCAATTACGGCGGCAACGACGACGCCGCGCAAAAATTCAAGGCGGATACCGGCATTCCTGTGTTCAAGTGGGACGTGTCGTCCTTCGAAGCCTGCGCCGAGGGTATCAAAAAAGTCGAGGCCGAGGTCGGACCGATCGACGTGCTGGTCAATAATGCCGGAATTACGCGCGACGCCACACTGCATCGAATGAAGCCCGAGCAGTGGACCGCGGTCATCAATACCAACCTCAATTCGCTGTTCAATATGTGCCGCAATGTTATAGAGGGTATGCGCGAGCGAAAGTTCGGCCGCATCGTCAACATTTCCTCGATCAACGGCCAGAAAGGCCAACTCGGCCAGACCAACTATTCCGCCGCCAAGGCCGGTGAACTCGGTTTCACCAAGGCGCTTGCGCAAGAAAGTGCAAAAGCCGGCATTTCCGTGAATGCAATCTGCCCCGGCTACATCAATACCGAGATGGTGCAGGCGGTGCCGAAAGATGTGCTGGAGAAGTCGATCCTGCCACTTATTCCAATTGGTCGTTTGGGTGAACCGGAAGAGATCGCCCGCTGCGTAGTGTTCCTCGCAGCCGACGATGCGGGGCTGATCACGGGTGCCACGCTTACCGCCAATGGCGGGCAGTATTTTACCTGATAATTTTTGGAACCAGCAGTCAAACCTATGAAGGCATTATTGATCGGAATTGCGGTCCTATGCTTTTCGTTGCCGACGAGCAGCCGGCAGACATACGCCCAGGACGTCGATTCACGGTGCAACGAAATCTACGATAAAATTGCCTGTACCTGCGCGGTGCAGAATGGCGGACGAATAATTCCCCCTCCTGTTGGCGTCAAACGTGAAGGCCTTAAGCTACAGCCACACGAAGGTATGGAAGCGACGCGAACTTTGGACGGCGGACGAGTTGCATTTCATAATTATTTCAGGAGGGAAGGCTTCAAGGTGCATAAAAGCCGTTCCCTTGAAGCTTATCTGACGTGCATGCATCGCAACGGCCGCAAGTAACGTGGGAATTGCTCACATCAACGCCGCCGTTTCGTCTTTCGCTTAGACGCAGTTTTTTTTGGAACTCTGGCTTTTGTTTTTTGCGTACGCCAGGTGCTTTCGGCTTTGTCGAGCCGCACATTCCAATATTCCCACGCGCGTGCAACGGGCCCTGGCCGCAAATTGTATTCGCCAGCTAGCCGCGTTTCCGCAGGGTTTAGCGGAGATACGTAACCGAGCGAATGCGCCTGAATCTGCAGCGCAGCGTTGCGCGCGGTATAAATGGTGCGAAATGTGAGTTCTTCCAGCGTGGTGCCGGCAACGGTCGCTCCATGACGACGCATCAACACAATCCAGTTAGACCCGAGCGCACGCGCGAGTGAAGCGCCTTCCTCTGGCTTGGCTACGATCAGGGTGGTGTCACCGAACTCGTCTCGGGCGTCCCAGAACGGCACTTTCTCGCCCAGCGTGGCGCCGAGATGATAGACCGGCTTGAGCTCCGTGCCGGATATGCAGAACGGCAGAATCGACGGCGCGTGGTGGTGGCATACTGCGTTTACGTCCGGTCGGGCCTGATAGATGCCGCCATGGATTACGCGCTCACCGTAGAGTCGCACATCAGTAGGCTTCACCGGCTGCGAATTGAGCGTAAATTCGAGAATATCCTCCGGCTGCACCAGTTCCGGCGCGCGGGATCGCGACATCAGGTAACGATCGGGATCAGTCGGGTGGCGCACGGTGACATGACCGAATGCATCGACAACGCCTTCATTGGCAATCATGCGGTTCGCGCGTGCGACCAATTCGCGCGCCTGATCGAGTTTACTAGCCACGGCATTTCCCCTTTCAAAAACTACTGATGTTCTATCGCTTTTGATCGCGCGGAGACCAGCCCGTCGGCGCCAGTTCGAAATCCTCAAAAGAAAAGCCCGGCGCTACTGTGCAGCCGGTGAGCGTCCAGGAACCCAGGGTTTCGGCCGATTGCCAGGCGTGCGCAGGGACCGCCACCTGCGGCACTTCTCCGGCGTGGATATCCGCACCAAGCCGGAAGACTTCCTCCTTCGCGTCGCTGACCAATGACAGTTTGAGCGGTGCACCGGCGTAGTAGTGCCAGATCTCGACCGCGTCGATGCGGTGCCAGTGTGAGCGCTCACCGTGTGCCAGCAGGAACAGGATCGCTGTCGAGATTGAGCGGCCGTTTATTTGCCTTGGGTCGCGGAATGTCTCGCGATAGTGGCCGCCCTCCGGGTGCGGCTTGAGCTCAAGCGCAAGGATCATCTCGGCAATACTAGAGGTATGCATGTGCGCCGTTAGAACTTGTTCTTGCGCGCTCGGATTTCGGCAAACACCGCAGCCGCCGGCTTGCCCGCCATGCCGATGCCCGCCGCCACATCCGGCATATCGGCGCGCAGGAACGGATTTGCTGCCTTTTCCTCGCCAATGGTAACGGGAATCGTCGCCTCGTTCCGCGAAATCTGCTGCTTGGCCTGAGCGTCCCGCGCGATAAGCGCTTTGTTGTTGGGCTCGATAGTCAGAGCAAATTTGATATTCGCGGCGGTGTACTCATGCCCGCAATAGAACTCGGTATCGTTGGGCAGATCGCGGAGCTTCACGAGCGACCGCCACATCTGTTCGGGCGTTCCTTCGATCACGCGGCCGCACCCGATGGAGAACAAGGTGTCTCCGACAAAGGCGAGTTTGTCCGCATGAAACCAATAGGCGATGTGGCCCAGCGTATGCCCAGGCGTTTCGATCACGTTGGCCGAAAGCGTACCAACCTTGACCTTGTCACCTTCGCGCACGGTCTCGTCCACCGCCGGAATTTTTGACGCTTCTGCCCCCGGCGCCACCACGCGGCATTTGTATTTTTCCTTCAGGGCTTTGATACCGTCGGTGTGGTCGGCATGGTGGTGGGTGACCAGGATGTCTGTCAGTTTCCAGCCGGACGCATTCAACGCCGCCTGGACCGGCGCCGCTTCGGGCGCGTCAATTGCGGCGGTCGCTCCGCTGTCAGGGTCATGCAGCAGCACCCCATAATTGTCGGACAGGCAACGAAACAGACGAATTTCGGCGGGCATGGGCTGGATCCTGTGGGGCATATTGGAGCGGGTTAACCGTATCACGCGAGCGAATGATCATGCACGTCCGCGCCTTCCGCATCGTTAGCGATTTGCCGCGGCGATTTATGATAGTTTTGCCAAATGTCAATTGACGTCGTGGACTTGCGCAACTTTTACGGCCAGCGGTTGGGGGTCGTGGCCCGCCGCTTTATTGGCCGCGGCGTTCGCACACTATGGGGCGATACTGCCGGCCAGCGTGTGCTCGGGATCGGCTACGCGACGCCTTATCTCGGCTTGTTTCGTGAGGAGGCCGAGCGATGCCTGGCATTCATGCCTGCTGGGCAAGGGGTGGTTAAATGGCCAACCGCGCGCCCGGCGCTTTCCGCGCTGGTGGACGAGAACGAACTCCCACTCCCGGATTCTGCGGTCGACCGTGTGATGTTGGTGCACGCGCTGGAAATGACGAACGATCCGGGCGCGTTGCTGCGAGAGGTTTGGCGGGTGCTGGCATCCGGTGGGCGGCTGCTGGCGGTGGTGCCGAACAGGCGCGGTTTATGGGCACGCATGGACACAACGCCATTTGGACATGGTCGGCCTTATTCACGCAGCCAGATCAACCAGCTTTTGCGCGAGACCTGGTTTACGCCGACAGGCTGGAGCGAGGCGTTGTATGTGCCGCCGGTCGCGCGCGGCTGGTTCCTGCGAACCGCGGTCGCTTGGGAGCGTACGGGAGCGACGCTTTCGGCGCCGTTTGCCGGCGTACATTTGGTGGAAGCAACCAAGCAAGTTTATCGCGCGATTCCGGCGAGACGCGAGAAGCAGCGATTAGTACCGGCCCTTGAGCCGGCACTTGCGCCATCACCGGGCGCATAATCCAGGATCGATTCGCTATAGCGAGGCCGCTTTGGTTCAGTCCGGCTGCCGCGGTTCATCGCCGCCTTCGTCTTGCACGGGTTGCGGCGCTCCGCTCTGCGGTTGACCACCGCCGAAATCAGGACGGTCAGGCCGAAAGCCACCGCCACCTCGGTGGCGCCGCCGTCGCCGGTGCATCCCGAAACGGTCTTGGCCGCGATCGCCTTGGTCGTGGCCATTTGGGTTCTGCTGGCTGGAGTTCTGTTGCGGTTGGCCGCCGCCGGTAATGAACGCCGGAAGGGCGCCTAATTCCGGTGCGCCGTCATGTCCACCCTGGCTCGGTTGCTGTTGCTGAGGCTGCTGTTGCTGAGGGTGCTGTTGCTGAGGGTGCTGTTGCTGAGGGTGCTGTTGTTGCGGGTGCTGTTGTTGCGGACGGTTGTGGACCTGTTGGTCACGCGGCGTGAACGGTTGGGCATCGCGCGGCAAATAAGGCTGCTGTTGGGGCTGCGGCGCGTAGCTCGGCTCGTTTTGGCCCATAAAAGGCTGGCCATCATCGTCGTCACCGTCAAAACCTTCGTCGGCACCCTGCTGCCCAGGTGAACCTTGCTGCTGTTGAGGCTGCTGCTGATTGTAATAGGGGTTCTGCTGGCGAAACTGTTCCTGCGCGGCCGCAATCAGCCGGAAATAATGTTCAGCGTGTTGATAGTAATTCTCCGCGGCCACCGGATCGCCGGAGCTTTGCGCGTCGCGCGCAAGCTGGATGTATTTTTCTGCTATGTGCGAGGCGGTGCCACGAATTTTTACGTCGGGACCGTTCGATTCATAAACGCGCGTCAGCGGATTTTGGCTTTTGCGGTGATTGTTGCCGCGTCCCCGCATGCGCTTCTGACCGTTTCTCATGATGTGCCTGTTGGTCGACCTTTCACTCTGTCTTCGGCATTCACCGCCGATGCTTAGCTCAATGCAAGCCCAAACAATTTTCACTGCGCGGCCGGACCTGCACCAGCTCTCCGCGCAAATGATAGAAACGTTGCGGTCTTTATCGCGATAGTCGCAGCAACCCCATAGCCGCAGTCTTGCCGCGGCGTTGCCAACCTCTCATTGCGCACATCGTCCTATGTTTCGAAATATGATGCGCCCAACCGGTGAAGCATCCATACCCGCATCTGGCGATTTCGTTAGCCGTCTTCTCAAAAGCCGGCTCTTCGTCATTCGCCTTGCGCCGCACCTCGCAGAGCCGCTGCTCCGGGTTCGTGGCGATGCAACCGTTACGGGTCGATTCCGTGACAGGAAGCTAGTCGTTTCCGAGCGATAATCCAAGTGCTTTTTTCAGCAATAAATGAGCTCTGCGCTTTTCATCAGGTGGGAATGCAGCATCCTCATGGCGATGAACCCGCGCCGAGCACACGTGGAATTCCGGCCAAATCGTTGCGTGCTGTGCCGATAGTTAATCCCACTGTGGTAAACAATGTTCCGACCGCCGTTTCCTGGCCTGCGCCTAGTTCTACGAACAGCCGCCCGCCCGCAGCTAAAATCCTTTTGGCGTCCGCCGCGATGGCACGGTAGACGACGAGCCCGTCATCACCTCCATTAAGTGCGATCACTGGATCGTAGTCTTTAACTTCTGGCGCGAGTGACGCGATTTCGTCACGTGTAATATAGGGTGGATTCGAAACGATCAGATCAAAAGGCCCTTGAAGGGCCGAGGCGATGTCGCAAGCGACAAAACGGCAGCGTACCTCGAAGCCCCACTGAACGGCATTTGTGCGCGCAACTTGCAAGGCGGCCATGCTGATGTCGGTGCCTGTGCCGATTGCGTTGGGTAACTCGTGCAGGAGTGCCAGCAGCAACGCTCCCGAACCTGTACCGATGTCGAGGATGCGCAGTTTTTCCATGCGCAGGCCTCCACGCACAATGAAGTCGAGTGCGGCTTCGACGACGGTTTCAGTCTCTGGCCGGGGCACCAAAACGTCGGGAGTGATGGTAAGTCCGAGACTCCAGAATTCCTTCAGGCCAAGAATACGCGATACCGGTTCGTGACTTGTTCTACGCGCGGCGAGCGCCGATATCGTAGCGATTTCCCGCGCATCCAAAATATGATCCGATTGCGCGATCAATTGGGCGCGGCCGAACCGGAGCGCATGCGCAACTAGCACGCGTGCGTCGATGTCCGGCTCCTCGATGGCGGCGGTACGGAAAGCTTGAGCCAAAAGTTGGAGCGTCTCAGAAATGGACGCGCCAGCCTTCAGGCCCGGGACGATCTTCACGCCACGCCTTCGGCCGCGAGCAATTCGGCCTGATGCTCGGTCACTAGCGCGTCGATGACTTCATCAAGTGCCTCGCCTTCGATGATCTGCGGCAGCTTGTGCAGCGTCAAATTGATGCGATGATCGGTGACGCGTCCCTGCGGAAAATTATAAGTGCGGATTCGCTCCGAACGGTCGCCTGAACCGATCTGTCCGCGCCGCTCAGCTGCGCGTTGGGCGTCGAGCTTGCTGCGCTCGGCGTCATAAAGCTTGCTGCGCAGATAGGCCAATGCCTTCGCCTTGTTCTTATGTTGCGACCGTTCCTCCTGCACAAACACCACGATGCCGCTTGGGATATGCGTAATGCGAATGGCCGACTCGGTCTTGTTGACGTGCTGGCCGCCCGCCCCTTGCGCACGCATGGTATCGATCTTGAGATCGGAGTTGTTAATGGCGATATCCACATCTTCCACCTCGGGGAGTACAGCGACGGTTGCGGCGGAGGTGTGAATGCGGCCGGAGGATTCGGTGTCGGGCACGCGTTGGACACGATGTACACCCGATTCGAATTTAAGCTTGGCAAAGACACCACGGCCGCGCACAGATGCGACAATTTCCTTGAAGCCGCCTTTGGTACCTTCGCTTATCGAAAGGATTTCCGTCTTCCAGCCCTGTGTTGCGGCGTATCGCTCGTACATGCGGAAGAGATCGCCGGCAAAAAGCGCGGCTTCGTCTCCACCGGTTCCGGCGCGGATCTCCAGGATCGCGTTATGATCATCCATCGCGTCCTTTGGGAGCAGGGCTAGACGGATCTGCTGCGCAAATTTTTCCTTCCGCTCCTGGATTTCGTGCCGTTCGACGTCGGCCAGCTTGCGCATTTCTGCATCGGTCGAGGAATCATCGACAAGCGCCGAAAGCTCGGCGATCTCTTTGTCGGCGTCGCGATAAGCTTTGATTGATTCGATAACCGGCCCAAGTTCTGCGAACTCGCGCGACAATTTAACGTAGGCATCGGGACTCAACCCACTTGCAAGCTCGCTTTCCACCAGTGCGTGGCGGGCGAGCAGGGCGTCGAGCTTCTGTTGCGGGAGCGTGATCAAAGTTGCAGCCCCTCGGCGGCCGCAAAGCCTTCGAGCTTTTGTCGGATAGAAACGCTGCCGACCGGCTGTTCCAGGCAGGGTAGAATGGCAGCCTCACCTTTGCGGCAATCGAGCTCGAGCAACAGCGCTTTCACCGGCCCCACCGCGGATGGCGTCAGCGACAATGTGCGATAACCGAGGATGATGAGCGCCAACGCGCCGATTGGCTGCGACGCGAGCTCTCCGCACAGCGTCACCGGTTTGCCGTGCTTTCTTGCTTTGTCAGCAATATCTTTTAGTGCGCGCAAAACTGGCGCCGATAATGGATCGAACCTCTGTGACACGCGTGGATTGCCGCGATCGGCAGCATAAAGGAATTGCATGAGGTCGTTGGAGCCGACGGAGAGGAAATCGACACGGTCCAGCAATTCGTCGAGCTGAAACAGGAGAGACGGTACCTCGACCATGGTACCAATCTCGACACGTTCGGGCAGTTCGTGACCATGCCTCCGCAGATGGGTCAATTCGACCTCGACGAGCGCCTTCGCCCTGTCGAATTCTTCTACGACAGCGATCATCGGAAACATCAGTTTCAAGTCGCGCCCGCCGGCCGCGCGCAACAGCGCGCGAACCTGGCTGCGCAACAGGCCTGGCCTGTCGAGCCCGAGCCTGATCGCCCGCCAGCCCAACGCCGGATTTTCCTCCTCGATATTACGCATATAAGGCAGCACCTTATCGCCACCGATATCGAGCGTTCGGAACGTCACCGGCTTTTTCCCGGCAGCGTCAAGCACAACGCGATAGAGACTCAGCTGCTCGCCGGTACGCGGCAGCGTGTCCGCGACCATAAACTGCAATTCAGTACGGAAGAGCCCTATCCCGGCCGCCCCGGTATCCTCGATATGCGGAAGGTCGATAGTGAGGCCTGCATTGATCATCAGCGCAATTTTTTGGCCGTCTTTGGTGATGCAAGGCCGGTCGCGCAGGGCACGGTATTGTGCTTGCCGGCGGGCGCGCAGCTTTACCCGCTCGCCATAAGACGCCTGAATATCCTGCGGTGGCCGCATGTGAATGTGGCCAGTCGAACCGTCAACGATAATTGCGTCCCCCGGTTCGACCAGGCCCGTAGCATTGTCGATCTCGCCGACGGTCGGAATTCCGAGGGCGCGTGCCACGATTGAGACGTGCGAGGTAGGGCCACCTTCCTCAAGGACTAGGCCGCGCAATCTTTTTCGGTCGTAGTCGAGCAGGGCCGCAGGACCCATTGAGCGCGCCACGACGATGGCGTTTTCCGGCAAATTTTCTTTTGTCGGCGCGTGATCCTGCCCCATCAGCACGCGCATCAATCGGTTGGCCAAATCGTCGAGATCGTGCAGGCGATCGCGCAGATAATGGTCCGACGCACGCAACATGCGCGCGCGCGTATCTGACTGCACGCGCTCGACGCTGGCTTCGGCGGTAAGGCC
The DNA here is from genome assembly GCA_963810585.1 of uncultured Alphaproteobacteria bacterium. Classification (GTDB taxonomy): domain Bacteria; phylum Pseudomonadota; class Alphaproteobacteria; order Rhizobiales; family Xanthobacteraceae; genus Pseudolabrys. The sequence goes on along the minus strand of CAWENV010000001.1, from coordinate 1,318,614 downwards.
GGTCATCACCGCTTCACGAATTTTGTGGAGCCAGCCTTGATCGTACGAGAACATACGATAGGCCTCGAGTACGTCGCGATGTTCTCCACCGTCGGCGACGTCGCGATGCTCGACCAAGCGATCCAGGTCCGCGCGCAAAGTAGCGATCGCTGCATCAAGCCGCTTGAGCTCGTGCGGTACGTCATCTGCGATGACATCGGTAACGACAACGCGTGGCTCGTGCAGGACCACGTGGCCGAGCGCAATGCCGTCCGATAGTGAAGTACCAGTGACATGCATCGCGTGTCGGGCAGCTGGTTCGGCGCCAGGGCGAGCGAGCGACGACAGCTCGCCAGATGCAATCATCTCCGCAAGGACCATCGCGGTGGTCTGCAGGGCCTCTTCTTCTTCTTCAGTGTATGTGCGGCGGGCACGGTTTTGCACGACCAGCACGCCGAGCGTATTGCCCGCGCGCAAAATGGGAACACCCAGGAACGAATGATAGATTTCTTCGCCGGTTTCCGGGCGATAGGAGAAGGCCGGATGTGCCTGCGCGTCCGACAGGTTCATCGGATTGGCTTCGCTAGCGACGAGGCCTACGAGACCTTCGTCGGCTTTTAGAACGGTCTGGTGGACCGCCTCGTGTTTGAGGCCTTCCGTGGCGTATAGCTCGAGCGTTCCGTCTACGCGCAAGACGTAGACAGAGCACACCTCGGCCACCATGTTGGCGGCGATCAGCACCACAACCTTGTCGAGGCGATCTTGCGCGCTGACCGGCTCCGCCATTACCTCGCGAAGCCGGCGTAACAGCACGCGCGGACCGCCGAGCGCGCCACGCATTATTGAAGTCCTCTAGCCACGGCCCAGGCCGCAGCCTCGTCTACGGCCAAATCATGTACGAATAGCGACCGCCGGGTCCTGCATCCCCCGTCACTTACGAGTCAGGCTATAGCCAATGGCCCATGCAGGGGGCAAGCCAAAGAGGGCGTTTCGGAGCCACTCAGGCGTGACCCCTAGGCCTTATCTAGCCCATACAGCTTATGCAGGGTACGTACCGCCAGGTCGGTCTGGGCGGCTTTGATCAGCACCGAGAACTTTATCTCTGACGTGGTGATCGCGAGGATATTGATCTTCTGTTCGGATAGCGCCTTAAACGCTTGCGCCGCCACGCCGGCGTGGCTCCGCATGCCGATGCCGATGACCGAAACCTTGGCGACGTCGGTTGCTCCGTCGAGCCGCTCAAAGCCGATAGCGCCCTTGGCCTTGTCGAGGGTAACCCGGGCACGTTCGTAGTCCGCCGAGGGCACGGTAAAGGTGAGGTCGGTCGTCGCCCCGTCGGCCGATACGTTCTGCACGATCATGTCGACGTTGATATTGCCGTCGGCGAGTGGGCCGAAGATCGCTGCAGCAACGCCGGGCTTGTCCTGCACCCGGCGGATAGAAATTTGCGCCTCGTCTTTGGAGAAGGCGATGCCGGTGACGACTTGCTGTTCCACGATGTCTCCTTCGTCGCAAATAAGTGTGCCGGATGGTGGCTTGGAGGAATCAATATCTTCCGGCTTGTCGAAACTTGAGCGCACGAAGATGCGCACATTGTGGACCATCCCTAGCTCGACTGAGCGAACTTGCATGACCTTGGCGCCAAGCGAGGCAAGTTCCAGCATTTCCTCGTAGGCGATCTTGTCCATGCGGTGGGCTTTCGGCGTCACGCGCGGGTCGGTGGTATAAACGCCGTCGACGTCGGTGTAGATGTCACAACGCTCGGCACCGATCGCGGCCGCGATCGCGACAGCCGAGGTGTCGGAGCCGCCACGGCCAAGCGTGGTGATGCGGCCGGTTTCCTTGTGCATGCCTTGGAAGCCGGCGACCACAGCTACCTGCTTGTGCTCCTGGAAGCGCTTGATCAGTTCGTCGCCGTTGACGCCAAGGATGCGGGCGGCGCCGTGCGCATTGTCCGTCAGTATCGGCAACTGCCAGCCCTGCCAGGACCGCGCATTGACGCCGATCCCTTCAAGGACGATCGCGAGCAGCCCGGCGGTGACCTGCTCGCCGGTCGCGACCACCGCGTCGTATTCGCGAGCATCGTGCAGCATGGCCGCCTGGCGGCACCATTCGACGAGCTGGTTGGTCACGCCGGCCATGGCGGAGACCACGACGGCCACATCGTAGCCGGCGTCGACTTCACGTTTGACGTGGCGCGCCACGTTGCGGATACGGTCGAGATCAGCGACCGACGTTCCGCCGAATTTCATAACCAGTCGAGCCATGACGTTCCCGGATGTGCCGAAAGGCGCTAACAAGCGACCGGCGCAAAGCTTTAATGCCCCGAGCACCGGCCCGAAAAGGCGCGTATACATACCGGCGGGGTCGCTGCCCTGCAACAACAGCCGCGTTGTTTTGGTGAGATGGTTTGGAATGGTTACCCGAAAAGCCCACGTATCCAGCGTTGATGCGGCCGAGATCGACCGTTTCTCCCGTCATGCCGCCGATTGGTGGAAACCACGTGGGCCGATGGCGGCCTTGCACAAGTTCAATCCGACTAGGCTCGGCTATATCCGCGACCAGGCGGCGGCGCGCTTTAACCGCGACCCCAAAAAGCTCGACTGTCTGGAAGGCCTACGCATGCTGGATATCGGCTGCGGTGGTGGCATCCTTTCGGAACCGCTGGCGCGGCTCGGTGCCGAAATGGTTGGCGCCGATCCGTCGGAAGAAAATATCGCTGCGGCGCGCGCGCACGCCGCGGAGAGTAATATTTCCGTCGATTATCGCGCGACCACGGCAGAGGAGCTGGCCGCTGCCAACGAGCGGTTCGATGTCGTGCTTGCCATGGAAGTGGTCGAGCATGTTGCCGATGTCGAAGCGTTTATCACAACCTGCTCCGTGATGGTGAAGCCGGGTGGTCTAATGGTCGCCGCAACTTTGAACCGTACGCTGAAAAGCTTTGCGCTCGCTATAGTAGGCGCCGAATATGTGTTGCGCTGGCTGCCGCGTGGTACCCATCAGTGGGACAAGTTTGTTAAACCCGAGGAGTTGGAGTCAGCAATCGAGCACAGCGGGTTGCAAGTAATCGCGGAGCGCGGCGTGATCTACAATCCACTTTCCGATCGCTGGCAATTATCATCCGACATGGACGTCAACTATATGCTGGTAGCGGAACGTCCGAAGCAGAAAGGAAAGACCACATGATTCTTGAACTGGTCGAATTCAATTCGCCAAAGGACTGGAGCCGCCAGCAGGTTGCCGAAGAAGCGCGCAATGTGATTCCAAAATGGCGCGCCAACAAGGAGCTGTTACGCAAGCACTTTCTGCTCGAACTCGACGGCAAGACCGGCGCCGGCGTTTATATCTGGCCTTCGGTCGACGCCGCCAAGCGTGCGCATAATGAGGAATGGCGGCAATCGGTAATCAAGCGCACCGGCGGTGCACCGACCATCCGCTATTTTGATCTGTTCCTGCTCGTCGATAATGAGAAGGGCGCGGTCACCGAGTTTCCCGAAGCTGCTGAAATCCGGTCGGCCGCTGCGTGAACGCTTCCGCTAGCAATCCACAATGCTCTGGGCCGTCTTTACGCTGATCGCCGCGGCGGCGCAGACCGCGCGCAATGCCATGCAGCGCGAACTGACCGCAACGCTCGGTACGGTCGGCGCGACCCATGTGCGCTTCCTGTTCGGCTTTCCGTTCGCGATACTCTTCCTTGCCGGGGTGCTCGCCACGATGGGTGCGGAGCTGCCAAATCCGCCCCGCATATTTTGGCCCTGGGTGCTCGCCGGCGCCTTTACTCAGATCGCGGCCACCGCAACTATGCTTTCTGTCATGGGTCAACGCTCGTTTGTCGTTGCCTATGCCTATATCAAGACCGAGCCGGTGCACGTCGCGCTGTTCGGGCTGATTTTTCTCGGAGACAAGGTTACGCTGCTTTCAGCTGCGGCAATTCTCATCGCGACGGCTGGTGTGATCACGATCTCACTGAAGGCTGGCGCCGGCGAAACCCGCAGCATGCGATCGACAGTCATTGGTCTGTTTTCCGGCGCGTTATTTGGCCTTTCCGCGATTGGGTATCGCGGCGCCATCTTGTCGCTGCATCTGCCGGCCTTTGTAGTGTCAGCGACATTCACCGTGACTGTGGGCTTGGTGATCCAGGCTGCGGTCCTGTCAGTTTATCTCGGTTTGCGCGATCCCAAGGTTCTTCATGCCATTTCGCGGGCGTGGAAGCCGTCGCTGTTCGCAGGTTTCATGGGCGCCTTCGCCTCGGAATTCTGGTTCCTGGCGTTTGCTATCACCACCGCCGCTAATGTACGCACGTTGGCGTTAGTCGAGGTGCTGTTCGCACAAGGTGTTACGCATTTCGTGTTTAAGCAGCCGACCACGACGCGCGAGAGCATTGGCATCGTAATGGTGGTAGTCGGCGTCGCGCTTCTGATATGGGCGTACTGATGCCCGAACGAGAGCAGGCTAATTCCGTTCATCCGGCAATAGAGGTAATGGGTGGAATTCGATGCCCTCCTCAGACAGATCTTTCGCTTCGTCCGGAGAGGCTACGCCATAGATCGACCGGTGCTCGATTTCCCCGTAGTGCATCTTGCGTGCTTCCTCGGGGAATTTCGCGCCGACATTGTCGGCATTTTTGGTGAGATGGTCGCGCAGCTCTTTAAGTTTCGCGCGAAATTCCTGCTCCTGTGGGGAGATCATCGCGACCGGCGTAGGCGCCGGGAGGGCAGCGGGGGCCTCGGCCGTTCGGGCCGGCGCTTCGGTGGGCGTATGTTGTTTCTTTGAAGCCGCAGATAACCGCGGCGCCATGATTGCCTTCTCGACTTTGGCAGAACCGCATTGCGGGCAGGTCACTAGTCCGCGCTTTGCCTGCTTATCGTAGGCCGCGGAATCCTGGAACCAGCTTTCAAAATCGTGACCCCGCTGGCAGACAAGCGCATAGCGGATCATTCCGATCTCCGTACAACGTGGAGATGGGTCGGCTCAGCCATGGGTTCAACGATTTCAAAGCGCCGGCCGTGCTGCAACGACGGGATACGTGCGCGCGCATTAGCCACTTCCGTGAGATCGATCTCGGCCATCACCACACCTGGTTCCGTGCCGCCTTCCGCAATGATGCGCCCCCAAGGGTCAACGATCAGTGAATGGCCGAAAGTCTCGCGGCCATTCTCATGCTTGCCGCCTTGCGCAGCTGCGAATACGAAGCAGCCGTTCTCGATAGCGCGGGCGCGCATGAGGACTTGCCAGTGTGCTTCACCTGTCTGCTTGGTGAACGCGGATGGGATTGCCAGCATGGTAGCGCCGCCTTCGGCCAGCGCGCGATAAAGTGCGGGGAAACGCAGATCGTAGCAAACGGTCAGTCCCAGGCGGCCCCAAGGCAAGTCTGCCGAAACTGCGAGTTCACCGGGCCGGTAATTGCGTGACTCGCGATAGCTTTCGCCGTCCGCGAGGTCGACGTCGAACATATGAATTTTGTCGTAGCGCGCGGCGATCTCGCCTTTAGGATCGATCAGAAACGAGCGGTTCGCGGCCCTGTCGGGTGAAATCTTGATCGCCAGCGAACCAACGTGAACATAGATACCGAGTTTGCGCGCGAGCTCACGCAAAGTCGCCAATGAAGCATCGGCCTCTTCTTCAACCACGGTGGCAAAGAGCTGCTCGCGCTTAGCCGCAAGAATATTGGTCATCTCGGGAGTGAGCGCGTAGTCAACGCCTGCTGATTTTGCCTCGCCGATCATACGAACCGCATCGTCGATGTTGGTGCCAGGTTTAAGCCCTGAGCGCATCTGGATCATCGCGGCCTTAATCCTATTGACACTCATACAGAGGCCCCACCACTTGCGAGCAGCGCATCGAGCTTCCCGGCGCGCTCAAGTGCATGAAGCTCGTCGCAGCCGCCGATATGCACCGCTCCGATAAAAATTTGCGGCACGGTCATGCGGCGGTTAGCCCGTTGAAACATCTCTTCGCGGCGCTCCCAGTCACGTCCGACATCAATTTCGCTGTAGTTCACGCCCTTCCGTTTCAGCAAAGCCTTGGCGGCGTGGCAATAGGGGCAATAGTGGGTCGTGTAGATCTCGACGGGTGGCATATCGTTTCTGCACCTACTGGCATCTTTTATATGGGAGTGCGCGCGGGCGCCACAACCCGCGCAAATACCAGCACATCGACGTGGGCGGCCCCCGCTCGCAACAGTGCACGGGCGCAGGCGTCGACCGTCGCGCCAGAAGTGAGCACATCGTCGACTAGTACTAACCGCCGGCCGGAAATATCGCCTTTGCGCCGGGCCGGCACCCGAAACGCACCCTGCACATTTTCGGCTCGTTCAACTTTCGAACGCCCGACTTGTTGCGGCGTAGCACGCACGCGTTCGAGCCCGTCGTGGACCACAGGAACGTGACAGAGAGCCGAGATCGCGTCAGCGAGCGCTGCCGATTGGTTGAAACGCCGTGACCACTGCCTTCGCCAGTGCAGCGGCACGGGAACAAGTGTAGTGGCGTCAACCAATAACTCCCGGCCGGCGCGTGCCATCCATTGTCCCAACATCGGCGTAAGATCGAGCCGGTCGCTATATTTTAAGCCATGCACTAGCTCACGGGCGACGTCGTCATACCGGACTGCCGCGCGTGCCCGGTCGTATGTCGGCGGGTTGGCGATCGCTTCCATTGACAAGAGGCCAGGGCCGGGATCGTACACGAAAGGGATACCAAGACGCGCGCAATAGGGCGGCTCAATCAGCGACAATCTGGACCAGCAGGATGCGCAAAGGCCCAAGCCCTCGCTTAACGGTTCGCGGCAGGAAGGACACAATGGCGGCAAGGCGAAGTCGAGCACGAGCCGCAATGCAGCTCGCAACGCGTCGCGCATGCTCGAGGTGGTCGAATGCGAGTCATCCGGCCTTGCCGAAACGAGTTCGTTCATGCTGCAACGGTAGCATAACCATGTGCCATGCGTGACAGGGAGCATCGGTGGCATGACTGAATCATTGATGGACGCAACAGGACAAAGCAATGTCGTCAGGTCCCAAGATTTTTGACCGGCAACTTCTGCGTTTGCGGCAAGTGCGCGCACGCCGGCATGGTCCGGCGACATTTCTGCTCGATCACGTCGCCGGGGAACTGGGCGAACGGCTGTCGGTTGTCCTGCGCCAGTTCGGTGTTGCCGTCGATCTCGGCACGCCCACCGATGCGGTGAGCCGGGTTCTCACCGTGAGCGGCAAGGTCAAGACCGTTGTGGCGGCGGGCGTCGAGGCGCCCGTTACCGGCCATTCATTTTTGCGTGTCGCTGCCGACGAGGAAGCGTTGCCATTCGCCGACAGCTCCGTTGATCTGGTGGTATCGGCGCTGGCCCTGCAATTCGTCAACGATCTCCCGGGCACGCTGGTACAAATTCGCCGCGCATTGAAACCGGACGGTCTGTTGCTCGCCGCGCTGGTCGGAGGTGAAAGTCTCCACGAACTGCGCGCAGCCTTCGCCACCGCCGAAAGCGACATAGAAGGCGGTGTCTCACCACGCGTCGCGCCATTCGTCGATATCCGCGAACTCGGGGCTCTTCTGCAACGCGCCGGCTTTGCGTTGCCGGTTGTCGACAGCGAACGGCTCGTCGTGCGTTATGACTCGGCTTTCGCTCTGATGAATGATCTGCGCTACATGGGCGCGACCAATGTGCTGTATGACCGCCGGAAGATTCCGCTAAAGCAGGCGATCGTCGAACGCATGGCGGCGATTTATGCCGAGCGATTTTCAGATAGCGATGGCCGCGTGCGCGCGAGTTTTGAGATTGTTTGGCTTTCCGGTTGGGCGCCGCATGAGAGCCAGCAGAAACCGCTCAAGCCAGGCTCAGCCGCGCAGCGGCTCGCCAATGCGCTCGGTACCAGGGAAATGCCCACGGGCGAAAAACCGGATCGATCCAGTTAGAGCAGCGACATCAGGTGCGATACCAGCGGTATGTCCGCCGGCGGCATTTCATACTCCCGCAACCGGTTCGGTTTCACCCACGTAATCTGCTGGCCTTCCCTGGCGGTGACGGTCCCCTCCCAGCGTCGGCAGATATAGAGCGGCATAAGAAGGTGAAAGTCCGGATAGCTATGGCTGGCGAAAGTGAGCGGCGCGAGACAGGCCTCGCTGACGGTTATGCCTAACTCTTCTCTTAATTCGCGTATCAGTGTTTCCTCAGGCCGTTCGCCATTTTCAATCTTGCCGCCGGGAAATTCCCACAGGCCGGCGAGCGTCTTGTCTGGCGGACGTTGCGCAATCAGTACGCGGCCGTCGGCATCGACGAGGGAGCAGGCGGCAACGAGAACGATTTTGGCAGCCACAGCGGGGTCAGCCTTGATGTTTCCTACGACCGATAATCGCCATTGATGGCGATATACTCCTTGGTTAGATCGCATGTAAGCACCCGATCACGACCCTTGCCGAGCCCAAGCGCTACTTTCAGACTAATCTCAGGCTTTTTCATCGCGGCGCTGACACTCGCTTCGTCATAGCTGGGATCACGCGCGCCTTTGTGTGCAACGCGAATTCCGCCGAACCAGATCGAAAGTTTGTCCCTGTCGGCCGGTTCGCCGGCTTTGCCAACGGCCATGACAACGCGGCCCCAATTCGCATCCTCGCCTGCAATCGCGGTTTTCACGAGCGGCGAATTGGCAATTGACATGGCAATGCGCCGGGCTGAAGCCTTCGATACCGCGCCTTCAACCACGATCTCGACCAGCTTGCGTGCACCTTCGCCGTCGCGCGCTACTTGCTCCGAGAGATTGGCAAGCACTTGGTGTAGCGCCTTTTTAAAATCCTTCAAACGCGGATCAGTGGCGCGTGCGATGCGTGGGGCATTTGCTTTTGCCGTTGCAAATATCATAAGCGTATCCGACGTCGATGTATCGCCGTCGATCGTCACGGCATTGAACGTATCGGCCACGCCCTCCCGCAAAATCGCCTGTAGCGCCGCAGTCGAAATCGCAGCGTCTGTAAAGATGAAGGACAACATGGTCGCCATATCGGGTGCGATCATGCCGGCACCTTTGGCAATGCCATTGATCACCACTTTGTTCTTGCCGATCTTCGCCGTTGCAGTTGCTACCTTCGGGAATGTGTCGGTCGTCATGATCGCACGTGCTGCGGCAAGGAAATCGTTTGATTGCGCGCGCGCGACAAGTCCTTCCATCACGCCGTCGAAAGCCTGGGCATTCAGCGGTTCGCCGATCACTCCCGTTGAGGCGAGGAAGATATCTCCCGGTTTGCAGCCGATCGCGCGTGCGGCAATCTGCGCGGTAAATTTGCAGGCGTCACGACCGCTCTTGCCAGTGAAGGCGTTAGCGTTGCCGGAGTTGACCACCAGGGCACGCGTCTTCGCTGTTCTCATATGCGCCCGGCACCATTCAACCGGTGCCGACGGACATTTCGAGCGCGTGAATACGCCAGCCACGGTCGTGCCGGGTTCGAAAAGCGCGAGCAGAACGTCGGTGCGCCCGGCATAGCGGATGCCGGCTGCGGCGGTCGCAAGCCGCACGCCAGGAATTGCCGGCATGTCTGGCACGTGAAGCGGGGCGAGTGGGGAAACTGCAGGGCTCATGAGCGCGCCATGGTGACGAGGCAACTATGTGCCTACCTAAGCGAAATGGCCGGCACAAGGCCGGCCATAATAATTACATTAAACGAAGAGCTGCTCTTATTACTTCGCAGGCGCGGCAGGCTTGTCTTCGGTCTTTGCTGGCTTGTCCATGCGCTCAATTTTGGCGTCGGCGCGCAGCTTGGTTACCAACTCGGCTTGAGCCTTGCGGGCCACGAAATTCTCGATCTGTGGCTTTACCTCTTCGAATTTCGGCGCCTGTTTCACGCGTTTATCTTCGACCTTGATCACGTGCCAGCCGAATTGCGTCTTCACCGGATCCGAGATCTGCCCCTTCTCTAACTTGAAGGCGGCGTCGGAGAACTCAGGCACCATCTGGTCCTTACTGAAAAAGCCGAGATCGCCGCCATTTGCCTTACCGGACGGGTCTTCGGTCACTTCGGCGGCCACTTTTGCGAAGTCCTCGCCTTTCTTTAGTCGGGTGACCACTGCCTTGATTTTATCCTCGGCCTCTTTGCTGGCTTTTTCATCTCCAGCGGGTACGCGGAGCAGGATGTGGCGGGCGTGAACTTCCTTTTCTTCGCCAATCTGCTTGACGGCTTCATCATAAACCTTGTGCATTGCTTCGTCGGTAAGCGCCGCTTTGCCGACCGATTGCAGTAATCCTTCCATCAGCAGCTTCTTGCGCGCGAAATCGAGTTTGCGCTTGAACTCGGCAGAGTCAGCGAATTTCTTGTCCTCTGCGGCCTTCGACACAAGGATCATGTCGGCCACAAACTGCACCAGATAATCCTGCTTGGCTTCGGGCGACATCGGTGGAATTTGCCCGGCCTCATCCTCGGCGACGGCGAGATCGCTCTGGTGGACTTCAACGCCGTTGACCTTCGCCACCAGCGGATCCTTATCTTGGGCGTAGAGCGATCCAGCCGAAACGAAGAGTAACGCCAAGGCTAGAGCGACAAAACCGGCCGGTCGCGTTGGGGATCGAAAGCCGGCAGATAGTGAAATCGTCATGGCACAGTCCTTGGAAATGGAAAACTCTGCCGGTTTCGGCCGGCGGCGGGTGGACTATTCGCCTAACAACCGTGGCTTTGCAATGGCCGACTGATGCGAGGCATTTAACGTCCGCGTGAGCGATAGTGGTTAAGGTCCCGGCAAGTCGCCAATTGACAACATTCCGACCCCCTCATATCTCTCGCTCGGTATTGGTTGTTCGCTATTTGCCGGCGCATTCGCGTCGAATTTGCCCGAAAAGTGCCGCATTCCGGAGCGCCGGAAGCAACTCCGGCCGCGGCGGCATGATATAAGCGCCCAACCCACGTTAGGAGCTCCCGTATGATTGGCGCCGTTGCCCGCAAGCTGTTTGGATCTGCCAATGAGCGGCGAATCCGCAGTTATCAGCCGCGGGTTCATGAGATCAATGCGCTGGAAAAAGAGCTGGAAGCGCTTTCAGACGATGCACTGAAAGCGCGCACAGGCGAGTTTAAGAAACAAGTCGCCGAAGGCACCTCTCTCGATGACATTCTTGTTCCGGCCTTTGCAACTGTACGGGAAGCTGCCAAGCGCACGCTCGGCCAACGTCACTTCGACGTTCAGCTGATCGGCGGCATGATCCTGCACGAAGGTAAGATCGCGGAAATGAAGACCGGCGAAGGCAAGACGCTGGTTGCGACCCTTCCTGTTTATCTCAACGCGATATCCGGACGCGGCGTACATGTCGTGACCGTCAACGACTACCTGGCCAAACGCGACGCCGAATGGATGGGACAAATCTATAACTTCCTCGGACTCTCGGTTGGGGTCATCGTGCACGGGCTCGACGACGACCAGCGCAAGAAAGCCTACGATTCCGACATCACTTACGGCACGAACAACGAACTTGGCTTCGACTACCTGCGCGACAATATGAAGTACCGGCTGGAGGACATGGCCCAGCGAGGGCACATCTACGCCATTGTTGACGAGGTCGACTCAATCCTGGTCGACGAGGCGCGCACGCCGCTGATTATTTCCGGCCCGCTCGACGACCGCTCCGAGTTTTATAACACCATCGATAGTTACATACCTGCGCTCGACAAAGCCGACTACGAAGTCGACGAGAAGCAGCGCACGGTGACGCTGACCGAAGCCGGCATGGAGAAACTCGAGCAGCGCTTGCGTGCAGCGAACGAACTCAAGGGGGAATCACTTTATGACGTGGAGAACGTTTCCGTCGTCCATCACGTCAATCAGGCACTACGCGCGCACAAGCTGTTTCAGCGCGACAAAGATTACATCGTGCGCAATGGCGAGGTCGTTATTATCGACGAGTTTACCGGCCGCATGATGCCGGGCCGACGCTATTCGGAAGGGCTGCATCAGGCGCTCGAAGCGAAAGAGCATCAGCCGATCCAGCCCGAAAACCAGACGCTTGCCTCGATTACCTTCCAGAACTATTTCCGCATGTACGAAAAGCTCGCGGGCATGACTGGCACGGCGCTAACCGAAGCCGATGAATTTATGGATATCTACAATCTCGAAGTACTTGAAGTTCCGACCAACATGCCACTGGTTCGTCTCGACGACGATGACGAGGTATATCGCACGGCAGTCGAGAAATATCGGGCGATCATCACGCTGATCGAAGACTGCAAAAAGCGCGGTCAGCCGGTACTGGTCGGTACCACATCAATCGAAAAGTCCGAACAGCTCGCTGAAATGCTGCGCCAGGCCGGCTGGGAGCAGCACGACTTCTCCGACCCCAATGCTTTCGCTGCTCTCTATTCTGGAGACGACGGCGCGACCAAGACAAAGGTGTTCGCCATCCTAAATGCCCGCTATCACGAGCAGGAAGCCTACATCGTCTCGCAGGCGGGCGTGCCGGGTGCCGTTACCATCGCAACCAACATGGCCGGCCGCGGTACAGACATCCAGCTCGGCGGCAATGCCGACATGCGCATTCGCCAGGAAATTACCGACATCAACGATTGGGCCGAACGCGACAAAGATCCGCGGGCCGGGGAAATCCGCGCCCAGGTTGCGCGGCTGAAGGAAAAGGCGCTCAAAGCCGGCGGGCTCTTCGTCCTTGGCACCGAAAGGCACGAGAGCCGCCGCATCGACAATCAATTGCGTGGCCGCTCCGGGCGCCAGGGCGATCCGGGTCATTCGAAGTTCTTCCTGTCGCTTGAAGATGACCTCATGCGCATCTTTGGCTCCGACAAGCTCGATGGCATGTTGAAGAAACTGGGGCTGAAGGAGGACGAAGCGATCGTCCACCCCTGGATCAATAAGGCGCTTGAGAAAGCGCAACAAAAGGTCGAAGCGCGTAACTTTGACATCCGGAAGAACTTGCTCAAGTTCGACAATGTCATGAACGACCAGCGCAAGGTGATTTTCGAGCAGCGGCTCGAACTGATGCGCGACGAGACGGTCGATGAAACCATCACAGATATGCGTCACGCGATGATCGAAGACGTGGTCGCCAAGCACGTTCCGGCGAATGCCTATCCGGAGCAGTGGGACACGGCCGGCCTCGATCGCACTCTTCGTGAAGTGCTTACGCTGGAGTTACCGGTTCAGGAATGGGCTAAAGAAGAAGGAATTACTGACGATGAAGTAAGAGAGCGCATCACTCGGCGCGCCGATGAATGGATGGCGGGAAAGGTGGCCAAATGGGGCCCCGATGTCATGCGTTACGTGGAGAAATCAATTCTGTTGCAGACGCTCGATCATCTCTGGCGCGAGCACCTCGTGATGCTTGAGCACTTGCGGCAGGTCATTGGCTTGCGTGGCTATGGCCAACGGGATCCGCTCAATGAATACAAGGCAGAAGCCTTCTCGTTGTTCGAGGCAATGGTAGCGCACCTGCGTGAGGCAGTGACCGCGCAGCTAATGCGCGTGGAGGTGGTACAATCGCCACCGGCCGAGGAAACTGCTGCGCTTCCTTACATGGAGGCACACAAGGTCGATCCGATGACAGGCGAGGACGAGATGGCGCTTAGTGCGGCGTCCCTCGCGCCAGCGCTGGTCGGCAACGGCAATGGTGCGCAGCCCGAACGCAACTCGAACGATCCGTCCAGCTGGGGAAAAGTCGGCCGTAACGAACTGTGCCCGTGCGGCTCCGGCAAGAAATTCAAACATTGTCACGGTAAATTCGCCTGAAGTTAGGGGATTAATTGCTGCAGGAATAGCGCCGGCATCCAGCCGGCGTTTATTTTTTCAGCCCCTGCACCAGGCCTTTTCGGAATGACCTATCGCGCTTGAGATGCCACTCGCGGCTCATAGCGTGGCGCTTGCTCGCGCATCGTTCCGAATAGAGCAGCACCCATACGCGACCGCGCGTTGAACGCGCGCCCTTGCCTGCGTTGTGTTGTGCCAGACGCCGTGCGACGTCATCGGTCCACCCAACATAAGTAAGGTGGCGATTGTTCGTAAGGGTGCCGAGAACATAGACGTAGCAGTCCATGTTTTCTTCCGGTCGTCGTGCCTGGAATGCAGTTAGCGGAAGCTGCCGAATGAGCCGACCGGGACGACCGGCTGAGCGCCCGCGAGCAAGCCATTGTTGCTGGCCGGCGGCGTAGAATAGGCAGTGCGGATTTCCGGCTGTGGTGCGCGTGGTGGCTCTGCTTTGGCGGTTTGCTCTGGCGGGGCTTTCGGGGCGGGCGGGCGGGCACTCTCGGCTACGGCGGTTGGCGTCGGCTCACGCAAATTCGGTGCAACGGCAACCGGAGCCGCACGGACGGGAGAAGAAGCCGTTTGCATCGGTGTGGAACGCTTCGGCTTGGCCGCCAGATCGGTGCTGGCGCTGCGCGCAATGTTCTGTTCGTTTTCAGATGATGCTGTCGACGGCGCATCTTCTGCTTTCGAGCGTCCAAATAATTTTCCGATCAGTCCTGCAATTGTCGTTGACCGTTGCGACGCGGGTGCTTCGCCTTGCTTCGGCTGGGGCGCAGCCCGGGGCATCGGCACGCTCGCGACGACGACAGAATCGCTGGGCTGCTCGGGCTCCGTCGTACCGGGCGACTCCACAGGGCTCGCGGCTGCGACTGCCGAAGTGGGCGTGCGTGGCGGGTTAGCCGTGCGCGGCAGTGCGCCCGGTGGGTTCGCGGTGCGTGGCAGCGCGCCCGGTGCGGCCGCACTCGCCGCCTGATAGCGACCGTTGTTGTCGAGATCGTTAGGCACTGAAAGCTTGGCGAGGAATATCGGGTTCATGCCGCCGTCGACGCCGCTGCGTGACGGAACAGTTGAAACACCGTTCGCGATATATTCAGCCATTTTGAATTGTTCTTGCCGCCGGTGTTCGAGCACCGCATCCGCGACCGTCTTGTCGAGTTGATAGGCCGGGCACGCACCTTTCGGATTGAATGACAGCTGCTTGGTCGAATCACCAGACGCCACCGCGTCAAAGACATAATGTCTGTCGCAAACCGCAACTTTCGGTTCCTGATGCGTTGCATCAAAATTGTCGTAGCCTTCCTTCAACATCTTCCAGAATGCGAAATTCGGATTGTTGCGGTGCTTCGCCATATTCAGCGCGGTCATGCGGAATGGATAGGCTTGCAGCTGAAACGATTTCTGACCGCCGAAAAACGACTTGCGTGCCAGTGCGTAGATTTCCTGGATCTGTTCGTCCGTCATCGCGTAGCAGCCACGCGACGAGCAGTCGCCGTGCACCATCAGCTCGGAGCCTGTGTAACCCATCGCTCGGTCATAGGAGTTCGGAAAGCCGGTGTTGAATGCGAGGAAGTAGTTGGAATTCGGATTCATCTGTCCGGGTGTAATGGTATAGAAGCCCTCTGGCGCCTGACGGTCACCTTCCTTCTTCTTTGGGCCTAGGTCGCCCGACCAGCGGCAGATCGGAAACGTCTTGAGCAGCGCGTATTCACCGTCGCGATTCTTTTTCCAGATCTCCATCTCCGCCTCATCCTTGAAGATGCGGGCCAGGATCGGGGATTCCTTATCCATATTTTTCGCCGTGATCTCGGCGAGCGTCTTTTCGGAAATCGGGGCCTGCGCACGGCCGGTAGGAATAATGTTCTCAGCGTCGCAGCCGGCAAGGGCTATTGCTGCGGCAATAGCCGCAGACGCCAGCAGCGCGCGAGCAAAGGGTCGATTCAAACCTAGCACTCCCCGACGGGACGGGCCCCTCATTGAGTAATCGTTATCCTTAAGATGTGGCATCTGCAAGGCATGCCGCGACCTCCCACAGTACCGCTAACCCTATGGTAAAGCAAAAGTAAATGGTTGAGCCGTTAGCTCGCCGTGCGGCCCATTGCGAGAAACTTTTCGCGGCGCTGTTTTCGCACCGCTTCTCGATCAAGTCCCTGCAGTTCCGAAAACGCGCTCGCGATGGCCTCGCCCGTCATGGAGATGGCGGCTTGTGGGTCGCGATGGGCGCCGCCAGTGGGCTCAGACACCACGCTGTCGATCACGCCAAATCGCATCATGTCCTGGGCGGTGATCTTCATGTTGGTTGCCGCCTCCTGTGCCTTCGCCGTATCGCGCCACAGGATGGAGGCCGCGCCTTCCGGCGAGATCACACTGTAGATCGCGTGTTCCAACATCAGTACGCGATTGGCGGTAGCGATTGCGATCGCGCCGCCGGAACCGCCTTCGCCTAGAATTACCGCGACGTTCGGAACACCGAGAGAAAGACAAATGTCAGTCGAACGTGCGATCGCTTCCGCCTGGCCGCGTTCTTCCGCACCAATGCCTGGATAGGCGCCGGCGGTGTCAACCAGTGAAATCACCGGGATGCCAAAGCGGTCAGCCATTTCCATCAAACGCGCCGCCTTCCGATAACCTTCCGGACGGGCCATGCCGAAGTTGTGCTTGAGCCGATTCTCGGTGTCCGATCCCTTTTCATGGCCGATAATGCAGACGCTATCGCCGCGGAAGCGACCGAAGCCGCCGACAATTGCGGCGTCGTCGCCAAATTTTCGATCGCCTGCGAAAGGAATGAAATTGCCGATCAGCCCCGAGATATAATCGAGGCAATGCGGCCGCTGCGGATGGCGGGCAACTTGGGTCTTCTGCCATGGTGTGAGCTCAGCATAGAGCTCTTTCAATGCCACCGCGGCTTTTGCCTCGAGCCGGCCGATCTCGTCGCCGACGGCGACCGCAGTGTCGCTCTCGCCCATCGCGCGTAGTTCTTCGACCTTGGCCTCCAGCTCGGCCACCGGCTTTTCGAAATCGAGATAACTACGCATTTTGCCCAGGTGCGAATGGTTTTCGGGACGAGCTGACGTGGGTGAAGCATCTAAGTCAAGCAAACGGGTTAATTTCGCTTTTACGTCTGTTTTTGACTAGCCGTCGGCCAAAGGATGGAGGTCGCGAACCAGCGTCTTCAGTCGTTCTTCCAGAACATGGGTGTAGATCTGCGTGGTTGAAATATCTGCGTGCCCGAGGAGGGTTTGCACCACACGCAAATCTGCTCCGTTATGCAACAAGTGGCTTGCGAAGGCATGGCGCAGCACGTGCGGGCTCAACCGCGCAGGCTGGATTCCGCAGGCTTGGCCAATCGCCTTGAGTTCGCGCGCGAAATGCTGACGGGTCAGGTGGCCCTGCTCGCCGAAGGAAGGGAATAGCCACTTGGATTGTGAATCACGTCCCGCTTCGGCGCGTAAATCAAGATACTCGGCCATCGCGCGCTTGGCCTCCTTATTGAGCGGCACGAGCCGTTCTTTGCCGCCTTTGCCGCGTACCACCAACATGTGCTGCTCGCGCCGCGCAGCCGACGCCGGCAACGCGACTAGTTCGGATACGCGCAGGCCGGTAGCGTAAACCACCTCCAGCAGACATAGCAGGCGCACGGCGCGCAAGCGTTGAGCCGGAGATCGCTCGCCGTTCTCTGCATCGGTCCGTGCTTGGGCGATAAGTGCATCAACATCTGCAATGGAAAGCACTTTGGGCAGCGAGCGTCCGCGTTTAGGCCCTTCCAGAACGGCAGCCGGATCGTCGACGCGCTTTTCCTCTGCGTATAGAAACCGGTAAAGTTGACGTACTGCCGATAACCGCCGCGCCAGGGACGAGGATTTGAAGCCTCGCTCGGCGAGACTAGCAATAAATCCACGCAAATCGTCAGTCGTTGCATCGACGATCGTCTGGTCCGCAGCATGCAGATAGGCCGACAAATCATCGAGATCGTTGCGGTAGGCGGAAAGTGTGTTGTCGCCGGCGCCACGCTCGGCGGCCTGCATGTCGAGAAACAATTCGACCAATGCTTTGTCGGATGCTCTTGGCCGGCGTGTCATCGCCTTGCCTGCCTCGACATTAGTGATTTTTGAGAAACTTGTCGGGCGGAATTGTCACGATGATCTCGCGCGGCTGATATTTGACGAAGGTAGCGAGCGAGAACACTGCGCCATAGGCCAGCCCGCCGAGCAAGCCAACAAAGACGAGAAATCTGAACAGACTCGGCATGATCAAATCCGGCAAATATCCGTGCAACAGCATCTGGCGATATTACGCGAGTTACGACCACGTTCCGGAACCGCTAGCAAGACTGCCCCTCGCGGATGCCGCGATTGCTGGTATATGGAACCGTGGATTTGCTTTGGAACCATAGCATGGCTAACGGTGCCATTCAAAAACCCGCAGAAAATGGCCTAGAATCGGCGGCGGTTCGCGCTCTCGGCAGCCGTTCTATTGTGCTCGTCGGTATGATGGGTGCAGGCAAAACGTCGATCGGTCGAAGACTTGCCGGGCGACTCGGAATTCCGTTCATTGATGCGGACGCTGAAATTGAAAGTGCTGCGGGAATGACTATCTCCGAAATTTTTGGCAAACACGGCGAGCCTTATTTTCGCGCGGGAGAAGCGCGCGTCATCGCACGATTGTTGGATAAAGGTCCGCAGGTGATGGCGACCGGCGGGGGCGCCGTGATGGACCAAAATACGCGCGACCTTATTCAGATCAAGGGCATTTCGGTGTGGCTGAAAGCCGATGTCGATGTGTTGATCAAGCGTACCAAGCGTCGCAACGATCGGCCTCTGGTCGAGAAGATCAAAGACTTGCTGCCGCTCCGCGAGCCACTCTACGCATTGTCCGATATCGTGGTGCAATCGCGCGATGAACCGCACGATACCATCGTCGACGAGATCATGACGCAGCTGAAGAAGCATCTCGAGCTCGGCGCGGGTAAATCACCATGACCGCGCCGTTGCGTCATGCCGACCCTACTGTCGTTGGCGTTGCCTTGGGCTCGCGTGCGTATGACATAATGATTGGTCGCGGGCTTCTTGATAGTTTGGGCGAACGTATTAAGGCGCTGCGACCCGGCGCGCGAACGGCGATCATAACCGATGAGACCATAGCTAAAATTCATCTCAGCGCTGCCGAAGGCGCGCTCAAATCTGCAGGCGTTCAAAGTGCACGTATCGTTGTGCCAGCAGGTGAGGGCTCCAAAAATTATGCGACATTCGAGAGGGTGTGCGAAGCGATTGTTGCCGCGCGCATCGAGCGTAGCGATCTCATTATTGCGCTTGGCGGCGGCGTGATCGGCGACTTGACCGGATTCGCGGCCGCTTGCGTTCGGCGCGGGCTCGATTTCGTGCAAGTTCCGACGACACTTCTTGCGCAAGTTGATTCCTCGGTCGGCGGAAAAACGGGGATCAATTCGCACCACGGCAAAAATCTGGTCGGCGCCTTCCATCAGCCGGTCATGGTGATCGCCGATACCGCATTGCTCGACACGCTGCCCAAGCGCGACTTCCGCGCTGGTTATGCCGAAGTTGCCAAATACGGCCTGTTAGGAGACACCGCGTTTTTTGCATGGTTGGAGAAGGATTGGCAGGAGGTGTTTTCCGGCGGTCCGGCGCGCGAACATGCGATCGCGGTCTGCTGTCGCGGCAAGGCTGGGATTGTCGCGCGCGACGAGCGCGAGACCGGCGATCGCGCGCTCCTCAATCTCGGTCACACCTTCGGCCACGCACTGGAAGCGGGCTGTGGCTTCTCCACTCGGCTGCTGCATGGTGAGGCCGTTGCGTTGGGCATAGCGTTGGCATTCGACTTCTCCGCTCAAAAAGGGCTGATCGCGGTATCCGAAGCCGCGCGCGCGAAAGCGCATCTTGCGGCGGTCGGTCTGCCCACCCATTTGAAGGATGTTCCCGGCGGCGCGCCGACGGTTGACGTTCTGATGGACCTGATCGCTCAAGACAAAAAAGTAAGACGCGGCACGCTCACTTTTATTCTGGTGCGTGGCGTAGGCCGTGCCTTCATCGAGAACAATGTCGATCCGGCTGAGGTACACGCTTTTCTTTCCCAAAAGCTTTCCAGCACATGATCTCGAAAAATGGGAACCGGTTTTCGGACGAGATGATGCGCCAAACTAAACCCCGATGACCACGAACGACTGGCTTTCACTTGTCATCGTTCTGATCTGTTTGCTGCTCTCGGCTTTTTTTGCCGGCAGTGAAACGGCCCTGACAGCTTCCTCCCGGGCCAGCATGGCTCGCCTCGAGAAACACGGAATTCGGCAGGCGGGCATCGTCAATCGCCTGCTCGAACAGCGTGAACGGCTACTTGGTGCATTGCTGTTTGGGAACAATGCGGCCAATATTGCAGCGTCATCGTTGGCCACAGGTGTGCTATTAACCTGGTTTGGCAATGCAGGCGTAGTCTACGCCACGGTCGTGATGACAATCCTCGTCGTCGTGTTTTCGGAGATATTACCAAAGACGGCGGCATTCAATGCGCCCGACCGTATTGCGCTCGCGGTGGCGCGGCCGATGTACTGGTTCGTCAAATTGTTCGGCCCGGTGCTGATGGCGATCGAAGCGTTGGTGCGTTGGTTACTCAAGCACATCGGCATGACGGTCGGCGAAGATCAGCAGGTGCTCTCCGCGCGCGAAGAATTGCGCGGTGCGGTCGATCTGCTCCACCGCGAAGGTGACGTGGAAACACTTGACCGCGACATGTTCGGCGGCGTGCTCGATTTGCGCGAACTGGTGGTCTCCGATGTGATGATTTACCGTACGAATATGATTACGCTTGATGCCGACGATCCACCGGAGGACATGGTCAATGCGGTCATCGCCTCGCCGGTCACGCGATTGCCCTTGTGGCGCGAGAATCCGGAAAACATCGTCGGCATATTACACGTGAAAGATTTGTTGCGCGCATTGCACGCGGTCGACGGCGACGCCGCAAAGGTTGATATCACCTCACTAATGACGCCGCCGTGGTTTGTGCCGGACACACGGCCGGTTTCAGAACAACTTAAGGCGTTCCGTCGCCGCAAAACGCCGTTCGCTTTAGTGGTGGACGAATATGGCGAAGTCGAAGGCTTGGTCACGCTGGAAGATATTTTGGAGGAGATCGTTGGAGACATAACTGACGAGCATGATGTCGCTATGCCAGGTGTACGCCGTCAGCCAGATGGGTCAGTTAATGTCGATGGGGCAGTCCCGATCCGCGACTTGAATCGCGTTATGGACTGGAATTTACCCGACGAGGAAGCGACAACCATTGCTGGCTTGGTTATCCACGAGGCGCGCTCGATTCCGGAAGTGGGGCAGAGCTTCACCTTTCATGGGTTTCGCTTCAGGGTGTTACGCCGTGCGCGTAATCGCATCACCGCATTACGAATTCAGCCTCTGCAGCGAACCTAATATGCGAAAACGTACAGCGATTCTCAGACGCCGCCTTCGTCTGGCGCGTTGGCATGGATGGCGAGCGCATGTACACCGCCTGCGAGCTCGGCCGAAAGCAACTCGTTAATCATCCGATGGCGTTCGAGCCGGGTCTTTCCTTTAAATACTTTCGACACAATATAGATGCGATAATGAGTTTGCCCGCCCGGTCGGTGCCCGGCATGGCCGGCGTGCTGGTGAGATTCATCAAGTACCTCGAGGCTTTGCGGCCCGAGAGCCTCGGTCAACTTCTTTGTGATGAGATCGGCGGTCCGCATGCTGCCCCGCTTAGGAGAGGGCAGTCCGGCGGTCAATGGTCAGAATTGTGTTTGGTTCTGCGAACAAGTCTTGAAGGCGTCACCCCCATAAGCGCATAATGATCGGTCATGAAATTCGACTCGAAATCCACCTCGTCGCTATTCGATAAAATCCGCGTCAAACCGGATAAGGACCGCCGCGCCAAGCCCAGCGGGCCGGCGTGCGAATGGCATGGCTGCAAGGAAAAGGCGACCAACAAGGCGCCCAAGGGCCGCGGCTCCGATAAAGAATATTGGAACTACTGCCTCAAGCACGCCCGCGAATACAACCAGTCGTACAATTTTTTTGCCGGCATGAACGATGCAGCTGTGCTGGCGTTTCAGAAGGACGCCCTGACCGGCCACCGCCCGACCTGGAAGATGGGTACGGGAAAACAGAAAATTCGCCCCGATCTGGGCGCGCTCGGCCCTGGCGACGATCCGTTTGGTCTGTTCGGCGCCGGTATGAAAACCGATCAGAAAAAGCAGACTGAGCAGCGCCAAATCCGCAACGCCGAGCGCAAGGCGCTCGACCGGCTTGGACTCGATGTCGGCGCCACACCACAGCAGGTGAAGGTGCGCTTCAAGGAACTGGTGAAACAGTTCCACCCCGACGCCAATGGCGGCGATCGTTCCACCGAGGACCGGCTGGTGGAGGTCATCCAGTCGTATAACTACCTGAAGTCGGCCGGCTTCGGCTAACCGGCCCCAAGGGTAAGGCAACCCAGCCCCGCCTTCCGCACAGGGCTGACCGCACCTATCTTATTGAAATAATTGATGGTGCTATTCGGCTGAAGCGGGTTTTTTGAGGCCAAAGCCTCTGCTAAGTTGCCGCCGCCATCAGCCGGACCGTATGAATCGGACCGCATCAGGGGCCTCGGCATTCCGAGGCCACGGAGGATCAATGACCGCCGTAGTTCAAGACGTCGCCGGCCTGCCAGACATGAAAGTGTCGATCCGGCAGGTTTTCGGGATCGACAGCGATATGGAAGTGCCGGCCTATTCAAAGGCCGATGAGCACGTGCCGGAAGTAGATGCCGACTACCGCTTCGATCGGCCAACCACGCTCGCTATTCTTGCTGGCTTTGCCAAGAACCGCCGGGTGATGGTCACCGGCTATCACGGCACCGGCAAGTCCACCCATATCGAGCAGGTGGCGGCGCGGCTGAATTGGCCCTGTGTGCGCGTCAATCTCGACAGTCACATCAGCCGTATCGACCTGATCGGCAAGGACGCCATCGTCATCAAGGACAATCAACAGGTCACTGAATTTCGCGACGGCATTCTGCCGTGGGCGCTCAAAAACAATGTTGCACTTTGCTTCGATGAATACGACGCCGGACGCCCCGACGTGATGTTCGTGATCCAGCGTGTGCTGGAAGTTTCCGGGAAGCTGACGCTGCTCGACCAAAACAAGGTGATCAAGCCACATCCGTCGTTCCGTCTGTTCGCCACGGCCAATACGGTCGGCCTTGGTGACACGTCCGGTCTCTATCACGGCACACAGCAAATCAATCAGGGTCAGATGGACCGCTGGTCGATCGTCGCCACGCTCAATTATTTGCCGCACGACAACGAAGTCGAGATCGTGCTGGCAAAGGCCAGGCATTATCGCAACGAGCAGGGAAGAGACATCGTCAACAAGATGGTGCGAGTTGCGGACTTGACGCGAAACGCATTCATGAACGGCGACATCTCGACCGTTATGAGTCCGCGTACGGTGATCATCTGGGCAGAGAATTCCGAAATATTCAATGATATCGGCTTTGCCTTCCGGCTTACCTTTCTCAACAAATGCGATGAATTGGAACGACCGATCGTCGCCGAATTCTATCAGCGCTGTTTTGGTGTCGAGCTGCCGGAATCCGCGGTGAACGTGGCTTTGTCCTGAAGTTGACCTGTTCTTGCGGGCAATGAAGATCGAGTATGGCCTCCAATATCAAAGCCAAGCCATCGTCGAAGGAGTCACCGACCGAACCGTTCAAACGGGCGGTGACCGGCTGCTTGCGCGCGCTCGCGCGTAAGCCCGAGCTTGAGGTTGCCTTCGCCGCCGAACGGCCTGGACTTATGGGTGGCAAAGTCCGTCTGCCGGAGCCGCCGCGCAAACTCGGCAAAGCCGAGGCTGCGGTCGTTCGTGGGCATGCCGATTTAATCGCCTTGCGGATTGCCTGCCACGATGCGGCTATGCATCGGCGATTACAGCCGGCCGGCCAGCAGGCACGGGCTGTGTTCGAGGCCGTCGAACAGGCGCGCGTTGAAGCGATCGGTGCACGGCGCATGGATGGCGTTGCACAAAATCTCACGGCGATGCTCGATGAGCGCTTCCATCGCGGAAAATTTGACGCCATCACGGAGCGCGCCGATGCGCCGATTGAGGACGCGCTGGCGCTGTTGGTGCGCGAGCGCCTCACTGGGATGGCTCCCCCGCCGGCGGCCAAGAAGTTGGTCGATTTGTGGCGCCCGCTCATTGAAGACCGCGCTGGCCGTGATCTGGACCGGCTTGAAAACCTGGTTGAAGACCAGCGCCAGTTCGGTGACGTCGTCCACGATCTCCTCGATGCGCTCGAAATGGGCGAGGATCGCAGCCACGACTTCGAGGATGAGGACGACGAGGGCGAAGAAGATCGTCGTAAGCAGGAATCTGGCGAAGAGGGCGAGGCCGCTGATTCTGACGAGATGCAGCGCATGAGCATGGAGGACACCCAGGTGTCCGCGGAGGACATGCCAGATGCCGCGTCCGAAGCGGTCGAGTTGCCGAGCGCCGACATGGCCGACGATACCGATATGGGCGATGCCGAAACGCCTGGCGAACCGCAGCGGCCACGACACTTCGGTGCCAACGAGCCGCGCGGGCCAGACTACCGCGCCTTTACGCTCAAGTTCGACGAAACCATCGCCGCCGAAGATCTCTGCGAGGCGGAAGAACTGGATCGCCTTAGGGGTTATCTCGACAAGCAGCTTTCGAATTTGCAGGGTGTCGTCGCGCGGCTCGCCAATCGGCTCCAGCGACGGTTGATGGCGCAGCAGAACCGCTCCTGGGAGTTCGATCTGGAGGAAGGTCAGCTCGATCCGGCGCGGCTGTCGCGCATTGTTATCGACCCGCTGCATCCGCTTTCATTCAAAGCCGAGAAAGACACCGAGTTCCGCGACACGGTGGTTACGCTCCTGCTCGACAATTCCGGTTCGATGCGGGGACGTCCAATTACGGTCGCCGCGACATGTGCCGATATTCTCGCGCGCACGCTCGAACGCTGTGGTGTCAAGGTCGAGATTCTCGGCTTCACCACGCGCGCATGGAAGGGTGGTCAGTCACGCGAGCATTGGCTCACAGCTGGCAAGCCCGCAAATCCTGGCCGGCTCAATGATCTGCGCCACATTATTTATAAATCGGCTGACGCACCGTGGCGGCGCGCACGAAAGAACCTTGGCCTGATGATGCGTGAGGGCCTGTTGAAGGAAAACATCGACGGAGAGGCGCTCGATTGGGCGCATAAGCGATTATTGGCACGTACCGAACAGCGCAAGATTTTGATGATGATCTCTGACGGTGCGCCGGTCGACGACTCCACACTATCGGTGAATCCAGGCAATTATCTCGAACGCCATCTGCGTTGGGTAATTGAGGAGATCGAAACCCGTTCGCCGGTAGAGTTGATCGCAATCGGCATTGGTCATGACGTCACCCGCTACTATCGCCGCGCTGTCACCATTGTCGATGCTGAGGAACTCGGCGGTGCAATGACCGAGAAGCTCGCCGAATTGTTCGAAGAGCATGCCGCTGTTGAACGGGCAAACCCCCGCGCGCGCAGGCGCGTCGCTTGATACTTGGCCGTCGTTGCTGGCTCGACGGGTGCGCACTCACTATTGCACTGACTGTCGCCGCCGGCCCCATCGCCTCCGCCCAAGGGCCGCTCTATGCCACAGCACCAACGCGCATAGAGATCGCCGTCACTCCTATTGCGTCTTTCGATAATCGCGATCCGTCGAAGATACGCTTCGGGTCCCTGGAATTTCGCGGTGGGCTTGCGCTCACGTCAAAGAATACTGCTTTTGGCGGGGTCTCTGCCATTCATATTGAACCGGATGGTGAGCACTTCCTCGCCATCACGGACCATGGCTCCTGGTTGCGCGGCCGCATTGTCTATCAGGATGGTAAGCCGGTCGCTATTGCCGACGCGGAAATGGCGCCGATCCTTGGACCCGATGGCAAACCACTTGCTGCGCGCGGTTGGTACGATGTCGAGTCGCTCACGGAACGTGACGGAATTTTTTACATCGGCATCGAACGGGTCGAACAGATCGTACGCCTCGACTATCGGCGCGATGGCTTTTTGGCGCGCGGTGAACCGATCCCAGTCCCGTCCGACTTCAAGACGTTCGCTTATAACAAAAGTCTGGAGTGTCTTGCAGCGCCGCCGCAAGGTGCGCCGCTGGCAGGTGGTTTGATTGTCGTTACCGAACGTAGTCTCGACAGTTCCCGCAATTTGCGCTCATTTCTGCTCACTGGTGAGCGCGTCGAACGCTTTAGCGTCAAGCGCAGTGACGACTTTGAGGTCAGCGACTGTGCAATATTGCCGCCTGACGATCTGTTGTTACTTGAGCGCCGGTATTCGCCGATGCGCGGCGTTGGTATGCGCATTCGCCGCATTCCGCTCGCCACGATTAAAGCGGGTGCGCTGGTCGACGGCCGTTCAATGATCGAGGCGGATCTCGCCTATCAGATAGACAATATGGAAGGCATCGCCGTGCATCGCAATTCGCGCGGCGAAACCATTCTCACGTTGGTGTCCGACGATAATTTTTCAATTATCGAGCGCAATCTGCTGCTGCAGTTTGCAATCGTGGGCGACTAATTTGGCTTAGCCGGCCGTTGTTTCGCGCTTCTTTACGATCTGGCGCTTGAGCTCCAACACTCGCGGCGCAAGCTCATCGTCCTTTGCCTTGATGAGGAAGGCGTCGAGCCCACCACGGTGATCTACGGTCTTCAGCGCATTGGCTGATATCCGCAGCCTGATCTTTCGGCCGAGCGTGTCAGAGATCAGCGTGACATTACGCAGGTTCGGGAGGAACCGCCGCTTGGTCTTGATATTGGAGTGACTTACCTTGTGGCCGACCAGTGGTTTCTTACCGGTCAGGTCGCAACGCCATGACATGGCTAATCCCTCGAATAATACCGGCGTAAACGTGCGCCGGTTCCGGTCAATCGTCTGGGTTAAGATGGCCGGACGTATAAAGAGCGGGCCTAAAGCCGTCAAGCTGAGCAATTCAGCGGTATTTAGCGAATTTTCAAAGCCGACACGGCTGCACGCGCCGCCGAACACAGATTCGACGAAATCCGCGCCGACGAGATGCGCGTGGTCCCAGCCGTTATGTATTAACTCTGCGGCCATCGCTCGGAGCGCCTTCAGGCCTCTTGCGTGCCGGATTGCACTGCGAGTGATATTATCGGCTGTCCAATCGTGGAACGCCCGCTGGTACCCGACGCGCGGAGGATTAAGTCTTGCGTCAAGCCATACAACGCTTGCTTCTGGCATTAATCGCGGTGGTCTTCGTCGTGGTCTGTGCGACCGCGCCTGGTTGGGCACAGGGGCGGCTTGAGGCGCGTTATTCAGTAACGCTTGCCGGCATTCCGATAGGCAGTGGCAGCTGGACTATCGACATTGCTGATACCCAATACACCGCCACGGCGAGCGGCTCGACCACTGGGTTATTGCGCGCGTTCACTGGCGGCCAAGGCAACGGGACCGCCCACGGCACGCTTGGCGGTGGACGGTTGTTGTCCTCAATTTATGCTTCAACCGTAAACAGCCGAAAGAAGACTGATGCGATCCGGATCACGATCAACAACGGCAATGTGAAAGAATTCAAGGTTGATCCGCCACAGGATGATGACCCGGAGCGAGTGCCCATCACCGAAGCTCACCAGCATGGCGTTCTCGACCCGATGACTGCGTCGCTGGTGCGCATGCCGTCCAGCGGGGAACTGCTGTCGCCCGAGGCCTGTGAGCGTACGGTGGCTGTTTTTGATGGCCGACTCCGCTATGACTTCCAGTTCGCCTTCAAGCGCATGGACAAGGTCAAAGCGAACAAAGGTTATGCGGGCCCTGTCGTCGTTTGCTCGGCATATTTCTCGCCGGTAGCTGGGTTTATCCCGTCGCGCGCGACGATTAAGTACCTTTCCAAGCAGCGGGACATGGAAATATGGCTTGCGCCGATCGCGGGAACGCGGGTGCTGGTACCTTACCGTGCCCAAGGACCGACGCCGATCGGCCAAGCCGTCCTTGAGGCCTTCGAGTTCGTCTCGTCCGCGGTTACGACTAGAGCTTCTGCCAACGGCACGAAGACCCAATAATCGACTTCAGCCTTGACTCTCCGCCTTCAGATAAATCCACGCCCGCGTTAACGTTTAGTGGCACTAAAACGCAGTGGAATCGGATCTGCACTACTTCATCTTGTGGTCATACAGTCATCGTTTGCCAGATGTCGCCGTGAACGAAGCCATACAGCACCGGAGTAAGCGATTCGGGCGCGATTCGTTCCAAACTCGTTCTAAAGCTTAACCATGACGATGTTCATCGTCGCATTGTGATACAGGGAAGCCCGTGCCGGGGCCTGATCGAGGGCGCTGGCATCAGTCGGGACGCGTAATGGCTATTAGTTTTTCCCCGCAGCCTGCCCGAACGTCGCGAGCCCGCGGCGCGGGCGTCACGGCAGTCCTGGGCCCGACCAATACCGGCAAGACCCATCTCGCCATCGAGCGCATGCTGGCGCATTCGTCCGGCATGATTGGGTTGCCGCTGCGGCTGCTGGCGCGCGAGGTCTACAACAAGGTTGCCAATCGGGCAGGAAAGGATGCCGTCGCCCTGATAACCGGCGAAGAAAAGATCAAGCCGCCAAACCCACGCTTTTGGGTTTCTACCGTCGAAGCTATGCCGCGCGACCTCGATGTCGCATTTCTGGCGGTCGATGAGGTCCAGCTCGGCGCCGATTTCGAGCGCGGCCATGTTTTTACCGACCGAATGCTCAACGCCCGCGCTCGAGAGGAAACACTGGTACTGGGCGCCGCCACTGTGCGGCCAATGATCGAAAAGCTGTTGCCTGGCGCGCACGTCATAAGCCGCCCGCGGCTTTCGACGCTCACGTATACTGGTGAGAAGAAACTTACACGGCTCCCGCCGCGATCAGCCATCGTCGCATTTTCGGCCGAAGAAGTTTACGCGATTGCCGAACTTATCCGGCGTCAGCGTGGTGGGGCCGCGGTCGTTCTTGGCGCGCTTTCACCGCGGACACGCAACGCGCAAGTAGCGCTATACCAGTCCGGGGACGTCGACTACCTCGTCGCCACCGACGCGATCGGAATGGGGCTCAACCTCGACGTCGATCATGTCGCATTCGCTTCCGACCGGAAATTCGACGGCTACCAATTCCGGAAGTTGAACCCGGCCGAGCTTGCCCAGATCGCCGGACGCGCCGGACGCGCCACAAGCGATGGCACCTTTGGCACGACAGGGCGTTGCGATCCATTCGAGCCGGAGCTGGTTCAGGCCCTCGAAAGTCACAGCTTCGAGCCGATCCGTCTGCTGCAATGGCGTAACCCCGACCTCGACTTTGCTTCAATCGGGGCTTTGCAAGCCTCGCTTGCCGCCGCACCTAATGAACAAGGACTGACGCGGGCGCCTATCGGCGAAGACATTCTGGTTCTTGAGCACGCCGCACGCGACGAAGATGTGCGGACACTCGCGCGCAACCATACGTCCATCGCGCGGCTTTGGGATGCGTGTCAGGTTCCCGACTATCGAAAAATCGCCCCTGCCACCCACGCAGAATTGGTCGTAACCCTCTATGGATTCCTGATGCGAGAGGGTAACATCCCCACCGATTGGTTCGCTCGACAGGTTGCTCAAGCCGACCGAACCGACGGCGACATCGACACTCTCTCCAATCGGATTGCGCATGTCAGGACCTGGACTTTCATCGCCAACCGCCCGGATTGGCTCGCCGACCCGGAGCATTGGCAAGGGGTTACGCGCGCAGTCGAGGACAGACTATCCGATGCGCTGCACGAACGTTTGGCCGAACGTTTCGTGGACCGCCGCACCAGCGTGTTGATGCGGCGGCTTCGAGAAAACGCGATGCTGGAAACTGAAATCGGAAAGACTGGCGAGGTTACGGTCGAGGGCCATTTAATTGGCCGGCTCGACGGATTTACATTTGCGCCGGACTCTTCCGCTGCCGGGTCAGAGGCCAAGGCGCTGAATGCCGCTGCTCAAAAGGTGTTAGCCGGTGAGATTGAGGCGCGTGCCACGAAGCTTTCACAAGCTTCTAACGACCAGATCGTGTTAGCTACCGACGGTGCCCTGCGCTGGACCGGTGATCTGGTTGGCAAGCTGATTGTCGGCGACGATACATTGCGCCCCCGCGTGCGTGTTGTCGCCGATGAGCATCTCACCGGGCCGGCACGTGAGCTGGTGCAAACGCGACTCGATCTTTGGCTCAAAAATCATATTGAGAAGCTCCTAGCGCCGCTGTTCTTGCTTACCGCCGCCGAGGATATCACCGGCATGGCGCGAGGGGTTGCATTTCAGCTTGTCGAAGCACTCGGCGTTCTCGAACGGCAAAAAGTGGCGGAAGAGGTTAAGGGCCTCGACCAGCCGGCGCGCGCGACCTTGCGTAAATATGGTGTGCGCTTTGGCGCCTATCACATCTATCTGCCGGTGCTGCTCAAGCCAGCGCCGCGCGCGCTCGCGACGCAATTGTGGGCAATCAAACACGAAAGCCCGGATGCAAAGGGTGTCGGCGACTTGCTGCATCTCGCAGCCAGCGGGCGTACTTCTATTCCGGTCGATAAAGAAACGCCGACAGCGCTCTACCGGACGGCAGGCTACCGGATTTGCGGAGAGCGCGCGGTGCGCGTCGATATTTTGGAACGCCTCGCAGATCTCATCCGCCCGGCACTTTCCTGGCGCGAAGGTGCGCCGGGTCCGAAACCGGACGGCGTTTTCGACGGACGCAGTTTTTTAATCACAGGCGCGATGACTTCGCTCACGGGCGCCTCTGGCGAAGATTTCGCTTCGATCTTGCGCTCGCTTGGTTATCGGATGGACCGCAAGCCAAACCCCGCCGAAACGGCAGTTCAGGCGGCTCCTGCATTGCCCGACGCTACGTCAGCTCCCGTCGATGTCGTAACAGGAGGGGAGGCCACGAGCGATGCGCCGCCCGCATCAGCAGAGCCGCCGCCGGTGGAAACGGCGCCTGCCGCAGAATTGCCTTCGCGTTCATTGCTGCCCGGACCGGAGTTTATCACGCCTGAAGTCGCACCATTGATGCAGGTGCCTGTATCTGTAGTCGCGGTACAAAAAACAACCCCCGAAGCGGTCGTCGTCGATACCAAAGCAGAAGTCACCGCGACGAGGGGCAGCGCACAAGCGAGCGCGGGCGAAACTGCAACGGTCGAGGGTCAGGCCTTTATCGAAGTGTGGCGTCCTGCCGGCCGCTCGGAACGCCGGCCGCAACGGCCGCGTCGGCCTCAGCGAGTGCAGACGCAAATGACCGCACCAAATCCAAGTGAAGCTGGTGCAGTCGCTGCGGATGCCACAGCAGAAGGCGCGGCCACGCCGGCGCGTGCGGACACTGCTCAGCCATCACCCGGCGCGCCCCGCCCACGCAACGATCGCAACGAACGGCCAGATCGGCAGCAACGTCAGGACCGACAAGAGCGGCAACAGCGGAAAGAGCGGCAGACCGAACGCACCGACCGACAGGATCGCGGTCCGCGGCGGGACCGGCCGCGCCGCGAGCGCGGCGAGCGTGTCGAGCGTGCTGATCGCGAGCAGTATTACGCCAAGCCGTTCGGAAGCGGCCCCGGCGGCCGCGACAAGCAGCCGGACCCCAACTCGCCATTTGCCAAGCTCGCCGCTCTCAAACAGCAGCTCGAACAGGGCAGCAAAGAACCGACTTGAGCGCCGCTCCCAAAGCGCTAGACCGCCAACGGATCGATAGATGGCTCTGGCATGCGCGCATGGTGCGCACGCGTAGCGATGCCGCTGCGCTAGCGACCGCGGGATACGTCCGCCTCAACGGCAAGCGGTTGATCGCAGCCAGCCATCCGGTGCAAATCGGGGATGTGGTGACGCTTGCCCTTGATCGTTCGGTACGGGTGGTCCGGGTGGAAGGCCTTTGCGAAAGGCGTGGCGGCGCCCCGTCCGCGCGTGCGCTCTACCGGGATTTGGCCTAAGCAGCCGGAAGCAGGCACGGTGGTTGCGGCTTATCTGCCGTTACGTTACGCAGCGTCTGCAAGTGTGCGTTCGGAGTGGGCAATGACCTACGTCGTCGTCGAAAACTGTATAAAATGCAAATACATGGACTGCGTCGAGGTTTGTCCGGTGGATTGCTTCTACGAGGGTGACAATATGCTGGTCATCCACCCCGACGAATGCATCGATTGCGGCGTTTGCGAGCCGGAATGCCCAGCTGAGGCAATCAAGCCGGATACAGAGTCCGGGCTCGAAAAATGGCTGGAGCTCAATGCGCAATATGCCAAGACTTGGCCAAATATAACGGTCAAAGGCGATTCACCGCCGGACGCCAAGGACTGGGATGGCGTGCCGGAAAAATTCAAGAAATTCTTCTCCGCGGACCCTGGCACCGGCGACTGAGGCGCGTACGGCACCCCGGCACCACTTGTGGGGGCGGTCGGTAGCCGCTGGGTCGGATAGCGTTAACCAATTCGGCAAATTGGACCGATTGTTGCGCCGGAAACATGCTTTTGCGGCGCCTTAAGGCTTTGATTCCGCCTAAAAATGTGCTATATATGTAAAAAATGGATAGGAACGAAGTTGTCACCGGTGCGCTCCCCCTTTGGGAGCCTTATTTTTCGGTGGCCGAGTTCCAAGGTTTCCAACCTAGAGGGCGTGAGTTCCACGCGTGAGCAGTGGCAGGAAAAACGCGTCATAAAACGAAGAAAGGCTCCGCCGGCGTGAGCCGGGGACCGAAAAAGTCTGCCGAAACGCGGCGGACCTCCCACGCCTCTCGCGGTATAGCCCGCGGTGGGGCTCCCGCAGCCAAGATAGCCGGCGGCCGCAAAGGCGCCGGTGAAGGAGTCGTGCCCGGAATGACTAGCAATAAGAAGACTACCCAGCGACAAGGCTTCAAGACCAATGAATTCATCGTTTATCCGGCCCACGGGGTGGGCCAGATCATGGCGATCGAGGAACAAGAGGTCGCAGGTGCCAAGCTGGAGCTGTTCGTCATCAATTTCGTCAAGGACAAGATGACGCTGCGGGTTCCGACAGCCAAGATCGTGTCGGTCGGTATGCGCAAGCTGGCTGAGGCACCCCTGGTCAAGCGTGCTCTGGAAACCCTGAAGGGTCGCGCGCGCATTAAGCGCACCATGTGGTCCCGCCGCGCACAGGAATACGAAGCAAAGATCAATTCCGGCGACATCGTCGCCATCGCTGAGGTCGTGCGTGACCTCTATCGTTCGGACACCCAGCCGGAACAGTCTTATTCCGAGCGGCAGCTCTATGAAGCTGCTCTCGACCGTCTCTCACGTGAGATCGCTGCCGTGCAGCGCATCACTGAGACCGAAGCGATCAAGGAGATCGAGGCGGCGCTCGCAAAGGGCCCACGCCGTGGTCCCAAGCCGGCTGAAGAAGCCGGTTCCGAAGAGGGCGTCGAAGAAGAGGCTGCCTGACGTTCTGGTGGCACTCGGCAACGAAATTGGAAAGCCCGGCGCTCGCGCCGGGCTTTTTCGTTGGGCGGAATGCTGAACCGACGAGGTGGGCAAAGAATGGACATTTGCCCGGGCCGTCGTCCGGGCTAATATGCCGGCTAATCACCCCATAGTCGTTTAAGGGAGTAAGTGAATGACCGCCATTCGCGGCTACGTGGCGCCGACTATCGAATCCGACGCGCTCGGTGTGCATTCGCTCGACCAGTTCGTGCTGGCGGTACCCGACGCTACAGTGGCGCAGGACTTCTACGGCCAATTTGGTCTCGACGTGCGGCGTGATGGCAATGCCCTGGCCATCAAAACATTTGGCCACGATCACCGTTGGGGCTCGGTCGTGGAAGGGAGTAAGGCCAAAGCGCTCAATCATCTTTCTTTCGGCTGCTATGCCGATGATTTACCGCGGCTGAAGGCTCGCATCGAAGGACAGGGCGTCAAGCTGATCGATCCACCGCCCGGTTTCGAAAGCAATGGTTTCTGGTTCCGTAACAATGAAGGTGTCCTGATCGAAGTGAAGGTCGGGCCGAAAGTGTCGCCCGACAAGAAATCCGATAGCCAATGGGTTACCGTTCCTGCGGGGGTTGCCGGCGCCACTATCAGAGAGAAGGCACCGCCGGTACGTCCACGCCGGCTTTCGCACGTTCTGATTTTTACGCGCGATGTCACCGAGGCGGTTAGTTTCTACGAGCGTACGCTCGGCCTGCGGCTGTCCGACCGCGCTTCCGATCTCGTTGCCTTTATGCACGGCATTCACGGTAGTGACCATCACCTCCTGGCGCTGGTGAAGTCGACAGCGCCCGGCTTCCATCACTGCAGTTGGGATGTCTCCAGCCTGAACGACATCGGCCTTGGCGCGATGCGTATGCATGACAAAGGCTGGACCAAAGGTTGGGGTCTCGGCCGCCACGTGCTCGGTTCTAACTATTTCCACTATGTACGCGATCCGTGGGGCAGCTTCTCGGAATATTCCTGCGACATCGACTTCATACCAAAAGAAGAACGGTGGCCCTCGGCCGATCACAAGCCAGAGGATTCGTTCTATCTCTGGGGTCCCGACGTGCCGCGAGAATTCACGATCAACTACGAAGCTGGCGAAAGTTGACCGCGGCTATTCCACGACGATCTTGACCTTTTCGCCGGGGTTTAGCCGGTCATTCGGGCCAAGGCCATTGAGCGCTCGAATACGCTCAAGTGAGTGGCCCGATGTCGCCATGCGGTGAGCGAGCTTGTCGACCGTGTCGCTGGCGCTGACAGTGACGATTTTCAGACGCAATGGTTTGACCTGCTCGCGTTCTTTCAACGTCATCCGGCGAAAGCTCGAGATCGAACTCGCGAAACGAGCGATCTGCCTGCGCGGTTCTGGACTTGGCGGCAAAAATAAAGCGATAGACATCGCTGCCGAAACGTACAGTAAATATACGGAACGACCAGTTTCCGCCGCCGCCGGCAGTCGCGGTCGCCGTCGGAAAGCCGTTGACGGCAAACTCCTCTACACTTGCAGGTTCGACACCTTCCATCCATCCCGACTTCAAATAGTCGGGCAGCGACTGCTCGGCCGGTACGCTTACGACGTCGACACGCAAGGCTTCGTCGGCGCCCTCCTTGAGACCGAGTACCGCTTGCGCCGTGTTGTCGAGTGTAAAGCCCGGCGGTGCAACGAAGCTGAAGCCCAGTTTTGGATGCAGAAAATGCCGTCCGCGCGCGAACCCTTCGCTGGGGTCCTCGCCGTAAACTAGGCCATCGAGACTGGCGAGATATTCCGCGTGGTCACGTTCGCCGGCGCCCGGGCCGCTGAACTGACGTGCATTGGCGAGCGCATTCTTAACGCGTTCGGGCGTCGCCGGATGACTCGAGAGAAAGTCGAGGGCGCGGGGATCTGCGCCGCTGCCGGAGGTCTTCAAATCAGCGTTACGCTGCATATCGGTCAGAAATCGCGAGGCGCCAAACGGGTCATAGCCGGCGCGGGCAGAAATGCCGACCCCAATTCCGTCGGCCTCGAATTCCTGGGCGCGCGAAAATGCGGCTAGTGTGAGTTTCGATTTGGCGAGCGCCAGCGCGCCCACTTGTGGGTCACTGAGCACATCGTTGACCACGTGATCGATGATGGCAACCTGCCGAGCCTGCTCCTCGCGAATCGCCGCGTGGCGCGCAATCACGTGGCCCATTTCATGCGAGAGAACGGAAGCGAGCTCGGCGTTGTCGTTGGCGAGTGCGACCAGCCCGCGTGTGATGTAGAGTCGTCCGTTCGGCAGCGCAAAAGCGTTGATCGCGGGCGAGTTGAGAATCGTGACCTGATATTTCAAATCCGGCCGTTCGGATGCGGCGACCAGACGGTCCACGGTCTTTTCAATCATTTGCTGAAGACGTGCGTTCTCGTAGACGCCGCCATAGGAAACCAGAATGCGCGCGTGTTCACGCTGAGCTGCCGGCACCTTCTCCGGCTGGGCGGTTGCTTGCGGAACCGGCAGCAACACCACGCGGTTGTCAGGCGTGCTGGTGCAGCCGGCCAGCAATAGAACTCAACGCACCTACAGCACCTAACACGCCGCGCCCTGAACCGAGCGCACCATTCGCCATTCTCTTTTTCAGTGCTGCAGCCATACGGCTCAACTCACCAAACGCCTACTCAACAACTTCGATCTGTTCCGGCGCTGCGGCGTCAATGACCGGGCCGCCGTGCTGTTCGACCCAGCCACGAACCCGGATCGGTTGACCTTCCAGTCGTTTCGGATCGACCCCCGCGGCGGCGAATTCCCGCTGATGGCGCTTGAGAACAGTAACAGTGAAATCGCGCGTCCAGCGCCGCCCGAAGTTCAAATATATTGTGGCGCCGCTTTCCCGCACCGACAAGACTTTACCCTCAACTAGCGCAAATTGACCCCGCGCAGCCGCGATCTGGGAGGTATTTTCCGACCGCAAAGGGGCAAAATTGGGGTCGGCCCATAACCCGCGGCGGGCTGCACGTGCGGCCCGTTCGACGCGTAACAGGAGATCAGCGCAGCGTTTTTCGCCGATCCGTGCCGACACGCGCGCCTGACCGCGCTCCAACATCGCTTGCTGCACCGATTGGCCGGTATCCTCCGTATAAACGAAAGCAATGACGCGGCCATAGCGATCTCGCTTGGAGCCCGACTGTTCGAGCCGGACATCGCGGCCGCCAACGAGCAATTCCAGTGCTGCTCGGCTGCCGTCGGTCACCTCAATACCCGCCAGCAGCAATTCGCGACCATCGGCGAGTAAAAGTGTGCGCCCGTCACGCGCGCTGGTGACACTCGCCACGCCAGATGCGGTGAGCTTGCAGGTTTCCTGTGCGGCTGCACAGGAAACGACGAAAAGCGAAATGAACGCCACCACCATCGTGGCGAATGAGGAACGCGGCATGCTCTTCATACGAGTGAGTGTCGAAACCATCGGCCAACCCGTCAATAGAGATGGCGGTCACGTGACGAAACGCTAGAATGTGCGAGATAGCAATCGACGTAATTATGACCGCCGGGGAGGGCATCAATGCAGAAGCGCCGCGCTGAACAGAGTCGCCGCACATTCCTGACGTCGATTGCCGCTGCTGGCGCGATGGCCGCGAGCGGAGCACATGGCGAGGATAGTCACTGGCCCGATCGTCCGGTGCGCATCATTGTACCTTATCCTGCCGGCGGTTCGACAGACGTGCTCATGCGCATTCTGGCTGAGCGGTTGAAGGATATGTTCGCGCAGTCATTTGTCGTCGAGAACCGTGGCGGTGCCGGCGGTAATATCGGAATAGCGGCGGTCACGAGCAGTCCGCCAGATGGTTACACAATCGGTGCTGCGACCATCGGGCATTTCGCGATTAATCAATTTCTTTACAGCAAAATGCCCTACGATCCCGAACGCGACATGATTCCCGTTTCCCTGACCTGGGAATTACCAAACGTCTTTGTCGTTCCTACGGATTATGTGCCGGCAAAGACACTGTCGGAATTCCTCACTTGGGCTAAACAAAAAGGGCATGTCAGCTTCGGTAGTCCCGGTGTCGGCACCTCACCGCATCTTTCCGGCGTGATGTTCTCAAAACGCACTGGCATCGACGCCATCCATGTCCCATTCCGTGGCGCTGCGCAGACGATCCCCGCCATGCTCGCTGGCGACGTCAATTTTGCCATCGATAATCTTGCCTCTTATGTGCCCGTCATACAGTCGGGAAAAATGCGCGCGCTCGCGGTGACCTCGGCTCAACGCTGGCCGACGTTACCCGATGTTCCCACTATGGGCGAAGCCGGCATCAGCGATTTCGTTGTCACGTCGTGGGCCGCCTACGTTCTGCCCGCGGGCACGCCGCGCCCGATCATCGACAGGCTCTCGGCGGCACAGCAGAAAATCGCAGCTGAACCGGCGGTTCAGGAGCGTTTCCTGGTCGCGGGTGCGCGCGTCCTTTCCAGCACGCCGGAGGGGGCTCTCGTTTTCGCTGCCAAGGAGCGCACTATGTGGAAAGATGTAGTTGCGGCGTCCGGCGCGAAAGTGGATTAGGCCAGAGACCTGTGCGTCATGCCGGTGTCTGTGCTAAATCGCGGGCAACGGTCCCGTAGCTCAGCAGGATAGAGCAGCGGTTTCCTAAACCGAAGGTCGGAGGTTCGACTCCTCTCGGGACCGCCACACGCAATAATTTAATTGAAAATTCAACGGCTGAATTGGCAAACCATTCAAGTTTTGCCACTGGATGTTCTCCTTCAGTCCCGCCGCAGATGCAGACATTGTGAACGTGGCCGCTAAACAAAAAGCTCCGGACACCGCCGGAGCTTTGAGTTCATTCAAGAGACAGGACTCGAATTCTTGTTGATTACGTTTCTACATTCCACCAAATCTATAATTCAGGCCCGCCCGGATTTCGCTGTGGTGCGAAATATCGAGTGACGCACCGGTGAGATAGAGATACTCAAGCTTCGCGCTGACATTTTGAGTGATCCCGTATTCAACTCCGGCCCCGACAACCGCACCGACCTGCTTGTTTGTGCCCGAGCAGTTCACAATTCCGAACGTACCGCACGTAAAGCCTAGCCCTGGCGCAAAACTGGTTTTCGCGCCCAACACCGCAAGCCCTCCGGTCGCATAGAACAGCCAGTTATTCTGCGCGTATCCGATCCGCGCCCTCGCAGTTGCTTCCCAATCAATCTTTGTCTCCGCGCTAACAGGGCCACCAACGGGCACGCCACCGACGGTTGGAACGAAGGTTGCCGAACCTTTGTAACCCGCCCAATCGAGATCGGCCTCAAAACCTAGCACAACGTGGCCAGATTGAATTTGCGCACCGGCCGTTCCGCCGAATACGCCGCCCGTGAAGTCTATTGACTGACCATCGAAGCGATTCGTGATCAGGTTAAGGGGATCCTGACGACCCCAGCCGCCGCCGCCATTTATTCCGAAATAAATTCCGGTCCAATTATAGACAGGAGTGGGAGCAAATAGTGGCGCAGGAGCGGGCCGCTGCGGCAAGTCGGCCGCGAACGCAGTCTGAGCAAGCATGAACGTCAACGCCGCGGTGGCGAGGAGTGCTGATCTGGTTGACATGGTTTTCCCCCAATCCAATTCGATGATCGTGGTTTTAGATAGCACAGTCAGTTTGGCGCTTCTCACATTATTTTCCGATCAATAATGAGTGATCTAGTACCTAAAAACGTCCGCTGACCTCATCTACGGTAGGGTGTTCTTGCCTTAGCGCATGACGGCCTGGCATTCGATCGCCAAAAAATTATGAGGCGGATATTACCCCAAAGGCCACTACCGAGCCTCCTGCGCCCTGCGCAAAATTACCCTCCAAGCAATTTAGCAGGCACCCGCCAAGCGCAGACCGATCCAGAGACCAACTTCGGTTCACCAGCGAACCGATCCTGCATTCAGAGGAGTGGAAAAAAGCATCATGCGAACATATTACGTCTTGTCCGTGATTATTCTTGCCACAGGATTATTCTGCTCGCCGAAAAGTTTGCTCGCGCAAAACGCACCCGCCGCGCCACTGCATGCGATTGGCACACCTAGTAGCGCCGCGCCGCAGATCGTGCCCTCGTTGATCGTCTTTAACTCGCGCGGCGCGACGCTGCAGGGCGAGAAGCTCACGCTTACCGGCCTTTCACCCAACGCAATCGTGTTTGCTGATCGACCAGTGCGTGCGGCCGGACACCAGCTCACCGCGGACCTGCTCGACGAATGGAAATCAGGCGAAAGTTTTGACAAGGATCCGCCGAATGCAACCGTGTCGGCTCTAAGCAAGGATGCCTCTAAAAACCTCGATGCGGTCGTCGTCCTGAAGTCGCCCAAGCTCGAAGGCGACAAGCTGACTTTTGACGTGCAGGTGCTCGAAGGAAACCTGAACGGGGCAGATGGCCCTGCCGCCGTGTTCATTGACATTATCGGAAGGCCGCTCACGCCGTTTTCGTTTGCTGGTGTCGCGCGTCGATCGGCCTTTCGCGGCGCCATGTATGCGGGCGCGGCGTATGGTGCGGCGGCTGCTTATGGAGCGTATGCGGCGCCTTACTACGCTCGTCCGGCATGTGGCTACTACCCTTATCCGCCTTGCTACTAACGCAGGCGACATAGCGACCAATCTCAATTTGAAAGGGCCTTTCAATGTTTAGGATGTGTGCGACTCTGACAACCTTCGCGGTTATCGCGATATTTGCTGTTCCTGCCGATGCCCAAGCCCCGCCCTCATGGACGCAGGCAGGCATGCTGAGATGCGTAGTCAATCCGAGCATCGGCTTCATTATTGCTGGCCACCAGTCGATGGAGTGCAGGTTCACTCCCAGCGCACCAAATCTTCCATCGCAGGCCTATGCGGGCGCACTTAATACGATAGGGCTCGACATCGGTATCACTGCCGGCGGGGTATTCGGCTGGGCCGTACTTGCTCCTACAATTGGCATTCCGCCCGGTGCACTCGCCGGCGAATATGTAGGCGCGAGCGGTAATGTCGCTGTCGGCCTCGGTGTCGGTGCAAACGTTCTGGTTGGAGGCTCTGCGCGCACGATTGCCCTTCAGCCGGTTTCGTTGGAGGGCTCGGTTGCTGTTGATGTCGCGCTCGGGGTCTCTTCACTCCAGCTGCGGCCGCTCTAAAGCTGACGCGCGTCAATAGCTGTTGTCGCTAAATTCGCTCGCCAAACGCGCAATGGCCGAGGGTCCGCGAGTCCCTCGACCGCGATCTGTCCGAGCTTTCGGATTTTAAGCCGTAGGCGCCCTTATTGACCCAAAGCGGACATGCGATGCTACTTTACTTCGTGATCATGCGCCGAGATGCGGACGGCGCCTCACTGGGCGGCCGCCAAACGTCCTTTGAATTTCTGGATCATTGAAAGACGGGCTTCGTGTCATGACATTCCATATCGTCCGCTTGGGGCTCGTATTGTTGATCAGCGTCACGGGTGCCGGATTGTGCCATGCAGATTGTGCTGCACTCCACGCACTCGCTCAGCAGCACGCCTACGATATGGCTCGCCGCAACAGCCTCGATCATGCGGGCTTCATGCGGCGTCGCGGGCCGGCGGGCGCCTCTGCCGAGAACGTTGCGGTCGGGTGTGAGACCGAGGAATGTGCGAGGCGCATGTGGATGCAGTCGCCACATCACCGCGCGAACATGATGCTCGGCGGCTGCCAGGCCGTTGCCTCTGCGGTATCCGCGAGCGGCCGCCGCTACTGGGTAATGGAGATCGGCGGTGGCGGTGGTGGTCGTGGACGAGGCGCCGACCGCGATTTTTCGATCGAAGGTGGCAACGCGCCATAAGCGCGCACACGCACATGGGCATGAGCGGACATCGTTAGCCTCTTTCCGTGCGCTAGCTTGAGACGGTAGGATGCGCCCTGCAATTCTGGGAATCGGCATGAAGCGGCGCACGTTCCTTACACTCCTCGGCGCTGCAGTCACGTGGCCGTTCGCGGTAGGAGCACAAAATCCGGACAAACCTTTTATTGCGCCGGGTTTCCTCACAATCACCGACGAAGTTTTAGAGTGAACATAGGGATTCCGATTGCCGCCTATCGGCACCCGTTATTTCGCAGGGTTTGACGGCTAATGGGCCTCCGAATCCAAAAGGATTTTTTCGCGAGATTGGCCCTAAGTTCGGTCCGCCGGAATTTGCGTTTGGCGTCGGGCCTCGTCCTGTTCTTTTATATCGCAACGCATCTCTCCAACCACGCACTTGGTCTCGTTTCGCTCGATGTGGCTGAAACAGCGCTAGGGACTGCGGCTGAGATCTGGGGCAGTTGGCCGGGAACCATTCTTCTCTATGGCGCGGCGGCCACACATTTCCTCCTCGCACTTTGGGCGGTCTATGAGCGGCGTACCTTCCGATTGCCGCCGGCCGAATTACTTCGAATTGCGCTTGGGTTTTGGCTGCCGGTTCTTCTGATCGGTCACGCTGCAAGCACACGACTTGCATACGAGCTGTTCGGAACCCCGACTGACTACGCACATATCGTCACGAGCCTTTGGGTGTCGGATTCACAGGGGCGGCAACTGGGTCTGTTGGCGCCGGGATGGTTACACGGCTGTCTCGGGCTGCATTTCGCGTTCAATCGCCGGCAACTCTATAACCGCCTGCGCTTCGTGCTTTTCGGTGCCGCGCTGCTTTTGCCTGTGTTGTCGGCGCTCGGCTTTATCGCCATGGGGCGCGCGCTGGTCGCAAGTCCGGTCGTCGCCGCGGAGGCGTTCAACTATCTCAGTCCGGCCCACGCTGCGGAGCGCATCGCAATTGCACAATGGCGGGACGGGCTTCTACTCGTCTACTTCGCGATCATCGGTGCGGCGTTCGGCGCACGTGCTATTCGCAAGGGGCTCGAACACGGCCAAAGGCGCCTGATTTCGATTTCATATCCGAGGCGGACTGTAAGTGTGCCGCGCGGCTGGACAGTTCTGGAATCAAGCCGCGCCTTTCACATTCCACACGCATCAATGTGCGGTGGGCGGGCGCGCTGCTCCACGTGTCGGGTCCGTGTAACTGCAGGTGAAGATTGTTGTCCTCCCGCGCAGGCGGACGAAATCGCCACACTGGAACGGATCGGCGCCACGTCCGACATCCGGCTCGCCTGCCAACTGCGCCCACAGGGCGATATTTCAGTGTTTCCCTTGGTGCAAGGCGAACGTCCGACCTATCGGCAAGCAGCGCCGCGGCGCAGTGCCGAGCGAGAAATCGTCGTCCTGTATTGCGACTTTCTCAATCGCGCCGCACTGACGAAAAACAATCTTCCGCAGGATTTGCTTTATATACTGACGCTTTATGCCGAAATGCTGGGCAACGCGATCCGCGCAGCGGGCGGCACACTCAGTTCTGTCGAGCCTGACAGCATCTGCGCGCTTTTCGGTTTGCAATGCGGACTGAAGCAGGCAGCCGGGCAAGCGTTGCAAGCGTGCCTGGCCATCGAGAAGACGATGGCAAATCTCAATGAGAGGTTTAGCCCCGATCAGAGTCGCAGGATGGTTATTGCCGTTAGTGTCCATTCCGGAGGCGCGGTCGTCGGTGAGATTAGTTCGTCCGAGCGTCCAGTGGTGATGGCTATCGGGAAAGCTCTCGAGGGAGCGAACGCGTTGCGCAAAACCGCGGCCAAATCGGCTTCGCGAGGCAAGCCGTTTGCGATTTCGGAAGCGGTTTACACTGCGGCGGGCGTTGACCCCGATGTTTTGGGCAAAACAGTCATTCGCTCTGCGGCATCCGGCAAGTCTCCCGCGGTCTTCCTGTCTGCTTCGGGACCCCTGCTGCCACGGTCGCTGCGTCCGGTCAGCGACGAAAACTGGCGCACGACATTGCAGCGTCTCTGGACGGGATGACGATAGCGCTTTTGCCCGCTCACAACCTCAAAGCGAACGTCGCTGGCCCCCGCCATTAAGCGCCGGTTAACCGGTTTGTAAGAGGGTTAAGCCATCGTTAACGAGAGCGATTCGGTGCCTTGGCGGCACGTTGCCGCATTATCGCGACCGAGATTTTTCGATGAAAATACTAGACGACCTTTGTGACGACATACCCGAGAACTCCTGTCACCAGGCGAAGCTCGATCCAACGGAACAGGATATCCGAAGGACGGGCGTTTGATGCCGGAGAAAGACAATGGCCGGCTCTTTCAGCCCCGGCACGACCTGACGTCGCCACTCTCGAACATATGATCGCAAAGCAAGCGGCAGAACTGACTCTGCGCTGCACTCAGGTTGCTGACTTATACAATATCCGGCAGCAGCAAGCGAACGAGCTGCAAATTGCGTGCGATGAGATAGATGGGCTCAGCAACACGATCTCGACTCTTTTAGAAACTACGGCACGGCACGAAGCCGAGTCCGCTGCCGCAAAAGAAAAACTCATCATTTTAGAAAACGAAAAAGCGGCTTTACGAACACAATTGGAAAAAGCGTATGAAGGCTCGGCAGAATTATCGCGACGGCTGCTGGTAATCGAAACTGCATTCAATGACAG
Organism: uncultured Alphaproteobacteria bacterium; assembly: GCA_963810585.1. Lineage (GTDB taxonomy): Bacteria > Pseudomonadota > Alphaproteobacteria > Rhizobiales > Xanthobacteraceae > Pseudolabrys. Next base: position 1,275,017 of record CAWENV010000001.1, on the reverse strand, counting down.
GGAGACAGCCATCGCCTCGGCTTCCGACAATGTCGAATCGCTAACAGCGGAATTGACCGCTGCGTCGGCGGAAAAATTCAAGTTAGTCGCGGCGATGGAAGGCGGAAAACTGCGTCATCGTAGCGAACTCAGCCAACAGAAATCGAGCTTTGAAAGCAAGATCAAGAAAATTGAATCTGCCAATGAAGATCAAGATGCGCAGATCAAGCAACTCGAAGCGGCACGAGACAAGTTAGCCAAGCGAGTCGATTTTCTCGATGCCTTCCTAAGAAGCGAGCGTGAGGCCGCGAAATTAAAGACGAAAGAATTAGCAGAAGAACTTCAGCGCGAGCGTCTGCGCCATTCTGCTGAGGACCGCGCATCAGCGGCGATGCGTGAGGAAATGGTATTTCTTTTGCCGAAACTTGTCGCGCAAAGGAATCAAACGAGCGCGCCCGAACATGAAGCCCCAGCGCTCCACAACAATGCAGCATAGATTTCGATATGGAGATCACACGATGAACCGTTTCATTCTCAATGTAGGTGCGTGTGTGTTGGCTTTTGTATTAACGTCGCCGTCTTTTGCGGCCGATATGCCTGGCCGCTACAGGGAGCCGGTCGACGTCGTGCCGATGTTCAGCTGGAGCGGCTTTTATGCGGGCGTAAACGCCGGATATGGCTGGGGCAGTTCCGAATGGAACAGCAGCGTCACGTCCGGCACCACCAGCCCAGGGGGGGGCCTGTTCGGCGGCACACTGGGCTTCAACATGCAAAGCGGTGCTTTCGTCTTCGGTGTAGAAGGCGATGCCGCCGGGAGCTGGATCAGGGATTCTACCAGCACGGGCAGCGGCATCTGCGGTCTACCGGGCTGTCAAATCCAAACCAGCTGGTTTGCCACCGCGCGCGGCCGCGTCGGCTACGCCTTCGACCGCGCCTTGATCTATCTCACCGCAGGCGGCGCGTTTGGCGATGTTCAAATGTTGTCGAACGGCCTGAGTGCAACCGCAGACCGGGCTGGCTGGACAGCCGGCTTGGGCCTCGAATATGCACTTCTCGGCCCTTGGTCAGCGAAGGTCGAATATCTCTACGCCAATCTGGGGAGCTCCAGCTGCGGTGCCACCACCTGTGGCATCGACACGACGGTGAAATACAACGTCAACATCATCCGGCTCGGCGTGAACTATCGCTTCTGGTAGCGACACCCAATCTACGCTCTAACACTCACGCCAAGACCCCCGGGAAATTTCCCGGGGGTTTTTGTTGGGACTATTCGCTGTATTGCGCGAACATGCCTGAATGTCTGATGATGAACCTGAGCGGCCCGACACGCGGCCACTCGCGCGGAGCCAAAATTTCCATGTCTTTCTGGCCAGCATATCTACGCACGTCACTTCTAGCCACGCTTGCGGGCTTGTTTGCGGTTGGCGTGTCCGTGCACGCAGCCGACTACCCAAGCCGTCCGGTCATGCTGGTGGTGGCCTTTACGCCCGGCGGCCCGAGCGATGTGCTCGCACGCATTGTCGGAAAGAAGATGGAGGAGTTGCTTGGTGCGCCATTCTTGATTGAGAACCGTCCCGGCGCAGGAGGCAATCTTGCAGCCGAAACCGTCGCGCGCGCGGCGCCCGATGGCTACACGTTGCTTATGGGGAACAATAGCATCCTAGCCACCAATGGAAGCCTCTACAAACAGCTCAACTACAGCCCCGAGAAGGACTTCGTGCCGATCACGCTGATCGGCTCGCAGGCCAATATCCTCGTGGTCAATGCAGATGTGCCCGTACACTCGTTAAAAGAACTGATCGCGCTTGCGCAGGCGCAGCCGGGCAAGATCAATTTTGCATCCTCCGGTTATGGCGCGGCCGCACATCTCGCCGGCGAATTGTTCAAATCGAAGGCCAAGATCAATATCGTTCATGTGCCCTACAAGGGCGCTGCGCCTGCTTTGCAGGATGTGATTGCCGGCCATGACCAGATGATGTTTGCCACGGCCGCGTCCGTTGTCGGTCATATCGAGGGCGGACGTGTCCGCGCGCTGGCGGTGACGACCCTCAAGCGGACGCAGGTCTTGCCTGGCCTCCCAACCATGGATGAAGCCGGCCTTAAAGGCTTTGACGCGAGCACCTGGCATGGACTGGTCGCGCCCGCCGGCACACCGCCAAAAGTGATCGCGACGCTGCACGACGCAGCAGTCAAGGCTTTGCAGGATCCGGGCGTACAAGCTTCACTCGGCAAGCTCGGTGTCGATATCGTCGCTAGTACGCCGCAGGAATTTCAGGCCTACATCAAGAGCGAAATCCCCAAATGGACGGCGATCGTAAAAGCCTCCGGTGCCAAGCTGGATAACTAGCCGATGAACATGGTGGATCGCCCGAACGATGCATTGGCCCGCAATGTGCGCCGGCTCGGCCATCTCGATTTGCCGGGGGCAGGTCAAGTCACTGTTGCCGGCAACTATGCCTATGTAGGGCATATCCCGAACAAGCAGAACCTTGGGACTTCAATCGTCGACATCTCGGATCCGAAAAATCCGCAACTGGTCGCGACCGTTACGCTCGATGATCCGGGCTCACACAGCCACAAGGTGCGCGTCGCTGGCGACCTGATGGTGGTGAACCATGAGCGCAACCCGACGCCGGTCGGGCGCCGCGCTGAACAATTGCCGGGTGTGCGGCGCGAACTGCGCGAAGCTCTCGGGCGCGAGCCAACCCGCGTCGAATTGGCCCAGAAACTCAGTGTTACCGATACCGATCTTGCGGCGGTCGAAGCGGCGGAAAAACAGCCTTACCGCAATGGCGGCTTTTGCATCTATGACATCGCCAATCCCACGGTGCCCAAGCTGATCCATCACCAATTGACCGGCGGCATCGGGGTGCATCGGTTCGATTTGGATGAGCGCTACGCCTACATCTCGACTGAGATGGAAGGCTTCATTGGCAACATCCTCGTTGTTTACGATCTGCGCAATCCGAAAAAGCCCGAAGAAGTTTCACGCTGGTGGATGCCCGGGCAGCACGTGGCTGGCGGGGAAAAACCGGCATGGTCAGGTAAACGGCACCGTCTGCATCACGCGCTGCGTTTCGGCGATGAGATGTGGGCGAGCTGCTGGCATGGTGGCTTCCAGATCGTCGACGTGGCAGATTTGAAAAAGCCGAAGACAGTAGCGTCGTATAACTACCATCCGCCATTCCCCGAACCCACCCATACGGTGATGCCGGTGCCGGTCAAACTTGGTGGTCGGCGCATCGCGATCGCGATCGACGAAGAGGACCAGGCACAAAGCGCGCACGAAGAAAAGGCGCGGCGCGGGCGGCTGCACGCCGGCATTTCCATTTTCGATGTCAGCGACTATGCGAACGTGAAACCGCTTTCGCTATTCGAGGTAAGCGAACTCGACTCACCGTATTCCCGCACGCCAGGTATGCGCTTTGGCGCACACCAGTTCCACGAGCGCATGGCCGGCACGCTGGTATTTGCGGTTTGGTTTAGCGGCGGTCTGCGCGTTATCGATGTTTCCGATCCGTCGGCACCGCGTGAAGTGGGTCATTTCATTCCTGAGCCGGTAGGCGGGCGCTCAGCGCCGCAAAGCAACGATGTTGTGCTCGATCAGCGGGGGCTGATTTATGTCGTGGATCGGCAGGTCGGTTTCGACGTGCTGGAATTCGACGGCGCGCGCGTCGTCTGATCGTGCATTATTCCCCACCCCGATAGAAGGCTGCCGCATCGGCGCTGAAGGCCTTACGCGATTCAGAATCGAGATAAAGCATGTGCCCGCCGCGATAGAGCTTGAGTTGCGCGCGGCCGGCCGGATTGAACGTCGGCATGTGGTCGAGAAGATAGCGCGTCATAGCGTAAGGCGTGATCATGTCCGAATAGCCATGAGCGATCAGCAAGCGGAACGACGGATTGTAGGCGAGGAGCACGCGCAAATCGTCCTCGGTGCTCGCCTGCATCCGGCCACCCTGCCAATCCCAGCGACTAGTTACGTCACCGGCGAGCAACGCGTAAGTCATCTCGGTTTTGAAGCCGAGTTCGTTGCGTGCGTAAGAAGCCATCGCGCCGCCATAGGCGCGTGAGACGACATCGAGAATCGGGTCGGGCGCGCGTGACGAGCGCCGCTCAGGGTAGGGGTCATCCACTGCAAAAGTTGCGTCATAGCGGCTGACGATCTTGCTGTCGGCAGCGCGCAAGCTTTTCACGTAGGCATTGGCGGCAAAGCCGCGCGCTTGCGTCACGACATCTAGCGGCAAGCCAGATATTTTGGCGACCCGCTCGTAAAAGGTCCTGGCAGCTTCGCCTTGTGGCGGCGCCCCGGCAAGGGTCGCTAGATAGTCTGTCATTGCAAATTTATCTGCTGCGGCGAGCGCATCGGCGCTGAACACGTGCTTACGCTCGAGTTCGGCCGCTGCCAGCGATGGCAGTTGCAGCGCAGCGTTCAACGCGGATTGGTCGTCACCAAAGGTGAGCCATCCCTCCAGCAGCGGAGATAGCATCACGATCCCGGAAACCGGTATGCCTTGGTCGTTTTGCAGGGCGCGCGCAACTTTAGCGGCGCGGAAGCCGCCGTAGCTCTCGCCAAACAGGTATTTTGGCGAGTTAGCGCGATTGTTTTTCGCAACATAAAGCGCGATGGCCTTGGCCATCGCGTCTGCGTCGCTGCGTACGCTCCAGAAGTGCTTGGCGTCGTCGGATTTGACCGCGCGGCTCCAGCCGGTGCCGACGGGGTCGACCAACACCAGATCCGTGAAGGAGAGCCAGGTGTCGGGATTGTCGCGCAAGGTCGCCTGTGTGGCATCATGGGCGCCCGGCCCGAAATCGAGAATGCGCGGGCCGACCAGGCCGAGATGCAGGAAAGCGGATGCTGCGCCCGGGCCACCGTTGAACACGAAGGTCAACGGACGGTTTGGCGCGGCGTTCTTTGCGACGTAGGCGGTGTAAAATACCGACGCGCTTTGATCGCCAGATTGGTCATAGAAGGCGAGCGTGCCGGCAGTCGCCGTATAGGCCAGCTTGCCGCGCGGCGTATCGATTGAATGTTCGGTGACTGCGTCTGCCGGCAAAAGCCGCAACACGCCTTTAGTATCGCCGCGTTCACCTTGGCGTGGCTGCTCTTCTGCGCCGGCTGAGCCAATGGCGCCGGCGAGCAGCATCGCCAGCGCAAATTGTAAAATGGAACGGAGTTTCATGGTGGGCACCGCACTCCAACAGTCGTTACGAGCGCCCCCGAACGCGGCCAGCCCAGCCGGGGTAACGTGTCAACGGCGACGGAAGTTCGGCCGCCGCTGCGGATTGGGGGAAGGGGCGTCGCCCTTATGGCGGAAACTGATGCGGCCGCGCTGCAAGTCGTACGGCGACATTTCCACGATCACACGGTCGCCGACGCCGGTCCGGATGCGGAATTTGCGCATCTTGCCCGCCGTATAGGCCAGTACCTCATGTTCGTTGTCGAGCTTCACCCGGAAATTGCCGTCCGGGAGAACCTCGGTCACGGTACCGTCGAACTCCAGCAGTTCTTCCTTCGCCATCCAATCCTCTCCTAGTCGCGTTAACGCGGCGCGCGGTGGCCAGCGTTACGGCGCGGCTCGCCTGAGCGCTTGAGGAATGTAACATTTCCAATACCGCTTGGCTCCCCTGCCGTGGTCTCCTGCCGGGCTGCCGGCTGGTGGCCATTATGGCTCGGCCGGGCTTGGTGGCTGTTGCCGCCATGGTGCGAGCGCTTGCCGTTGCCGGCCTGCTGTCCGTTGCGTCCGCCATGTCCCCGCTGGCGGTGACCGCGATGCGGCCGCCCGTTGCGGTTCTCGGCATGCTGGGGCGCCTGGTTAGGGCGTTCGCCGGTACGCCGGTCCGTCGCCGGGATCGTCATTCGGATCAGTCGCTCGATGTCACGCAGGTAAGCTCGCTCCTCGTGATCGCAGAACGAAATAGCTATGCCCTCGGCGCCGGCACGCGCTGTGCGGCCGATGCGGTGAACGTAGCTCTCGGGAATATTCGGCAGGTCGTAATTGACGACATGGCTGATACCATCGACGTCGATGCCGCGGGCAGCAATATCAGTCGCAATGAGAGTGCGCAGCTTACCGTCGCGGAAAGCTGCGAGCACGCGCTCACGCTGGTTCTGCGACTTGTTGCCGTGGATCGCCTCGGCAGTGTGGCCGGCCTTCTGCAGGCCGCGTACAACCTTGTCGGCACCGTGTTTGGTGCGGGTGAACACGAGCACGCGCTCGATATTTTCACCCTTCAGCACTTCGGCCAGCAACGCCGGCTTCGATGCTTTTTCGGTCAGGATCACGCGCTGATCAACGCGCTCAGCGGTAGTGGCCTGTGGCGTCACGGCTACGCGTGCCGGATCGCGGAGCATTTGGGCCGCAAGCTGCACGATTTGCTGCGGCATGGTGGCCGAGAAGAACAACGTCTGACGTGCTTTTGGCAACATCGAAACGATCTTCTTGATGTCGTGGATGAAGCCCATGTCGAGCATGCGGTCGGCTTCGTCCAGCACGAGCACTTCGATCTGGTCGAGGCGCAGCGCGCGCTGGTTGACCAAGTCGAGCAGACGGCCTGGCGTGGCGACGAGAACCTCGACACCGCGCGCAAGCGAACGGATCTGTTTGTTGATAGGCACGCCGCCGATGGCGAGCGCGATTTCGAGCGGCCGGATATGACGACCATATGTGCGGAAACTGTCGGCGATCTGGCCGGACAATTCACGCGTCGGCGAAAGCACCAGCACACGACAGGATTTTTGTGCTGGCCGCTGACGCTTGTTGAACAGGTGATTCAGTATCGGCAGGGCGAAAGCGGCCGTCTTGCCAGTGCCAGTCTGTGCGATGCCAATGACGTCGCGGCCCTCGAGGGCGATAGGAATGGTCTGGGTCTGGATCGGGGTGGGAGTAACGTATTTTTCTTCCGCAAGGGCGCGAAGGATCGGCGCTGCGAGGCCGAAGTCGTTAAATGATGTCAAAGAGTCTCTTTCTTATATGGCGAAACGGCCGTGCTGCCATTGCAGCCGGCGGCATCGCGGGGTTCTTAAAGACATCCCGCGTGGCCAGGGTTGTCGGTTACATTGAGAAACGGAAGAGGCGGGGCGAAATTCGTTTTAATGAGTTTCGTGCACGCAGCCCGCAAACCCGAGACCGGGTCTTTCATCCGCTGGGGCTCATATGACAGGTGGCGATGTCCTTTTCAAGGCACCTGGCGCCCCTTATTCCGCCGAATGATGAATAAAGTGGTTGCAGCCGGCCCGCTTCGCCCGATGGACAAGGCGGGAGAGATCGGGGAATGTCGGGCCCGAAAATCAGTCCTGGGACGCAATAGACACTCCGGAGCCTTTGAAATGCCATTTCCCAGGGCCTCCCAGGCCCTTTCCCGCTTTACCGTTCTAGATCTTACCCGTGTCCGCTCGGGGCCGACCTGCGTCCGCCAGCTCGGTGATTGGGGCGCCAATGTCATCAAGATCGAGACGCCGCCGCATCTAGTCGACGGCGAAGGCCCAGGCGGTCCGCGCGAAGGCTCCGATTTCCAGAATCTTCAACGCAACAAGCGCGCCATGACACTCGATTTGAAATCGCCGCAGGGCATCGCGACCTTCAAGCGCATGGTCGAGAAAGCCGATGTAGTGGTTGAGAATTTCCGTCCCGATGTGAAAGATCGTCTCGGCATCGACTACGAGTCATTGAAGAAGATCAACAAACGCATCGTGCTCGCCAGCATTTCCGGTTTTGGCCAGGACGGGCCTTACGCCAAGCGGCCGGGCTTCGACCAGATTGCGCAAGGCATGGGTGGGCTGATGTCGGTCACCGGTGCGCCGGGCGAGGGCCCGATGCGTGTCGGTATTCCGGTCGCCGACCTGACTGCGGGGCTGTTCGCTGCACTCGGAATCATGACGGCGCTGCTCGAACGCGAGACCTCCGGCGAAGGCCAGTGGGTAACGACCTCTTTGCTGCAAGCACAAATTTTCATGCTCGACTTCCAGGCATCGCGTTTCCTGACAGAGGGGGTGGTATCGAAACAGGCTGGCAATAATCATCCGACCTCGATTCCGACCGGAGTGTTCAAGACGAAAGACGGGTATTTGAATATTGCCGTCGCCGGCGCGGTGATTTGGGAACGTTTCTGTAGTGCGGTCGGTCATGCAGAGTGGGTCACGTCCTCGGACTACAAGACTGGAAAGCTGCGGCTTCAAAACCGCGACATGCTCAACGCGGAAATCGATAAAGCAACCGTAACGAAATCGAGCGCCGAGTGGGTTGAAATTTTCAACAAGGTTGGCGTTCCGTGCGGCCCAATCTATTCGATCGATCAGGTCTTCGCCGATCCGCAAGTCAAGCATCTCGGTATCGCACAGGAATCGGCGCGTTCGGACGGCAGCAAGCTCGGCCTGGTCGGCCAGCCGTTCAAACTCTCACGCACGCCGAGCAAGATTGCGGTAAGGCCGCCCAATCTCGGCGAGCATACTGACGAGGTGCTCAAGGAGTTCGGTTTCGCCGACAAGGATATAGCGGAATTGCGCGCCGCGAAGGCAGTTTAGGGAGTGTATGGGATGTCGCAGACCGACAAGATGCTGTCGCGCAAGGAAGGCAAGGTTGGCTATCTGACCTTCAACAATCCGGAGCGACACAATGCTGTTTCGCTCGAAATGTGGGAAGCGGCAGCAGGGTTTCTCGAGGATTTCAAGAAAGACAAGAATATCCGTGTTGTCGTCGTCACCGGCGCCGGGAGCAAGGCCTTCATCTCGGGCGCCGACATCTCGAAGTTTGAGAAAGAGCGTTCGACCCAGGAAGGCGTTGACCGCTACAACGCGGCGGTCGATCACGCGAACAATGCTTTCTACACATTTCCAAAACCGACCATCGCGATGATCCGCGGCTACTGCATCGGTGGCGGTGTCGGGCTGGCTTTGTGCTGCGATATGCGTATTTGCACCGAAGGCTCGAAATTCGGCGTGCCGGCCGCCAAGCTCGGTCTTGGCTATCGTTTCGACGGGCTCAAGAAGCTCGTCGACCTAGTCGGTCCATCCTTTGCCAAGGAAATCTTCTTCACTGCCCGGCAATTTACCGCCCCAGAAGCGCTGATGATGGGCCTCGTCAATCGTGTTTTGCCCGACGCGGAGCTCGAAAGTTATGTAAAGGAATACGCCGAGACCATCGCAGGCAATGCGCCACTGACAGTCGATTCCGTAAAATATATTGTCGGTCAGGCGGTGACCGACGAAAGCAAGCGTGATTTGAAAAAGTGCGACGATCTGGTGCAGGCCTGCTTTGCCAGCAATGATTACAAGGAAGGCCGTAAGGCGTTTATGGAGAAGCGCAAGCCGGTGTTTACCGGTTCGTAAACGCAACTGTCGAGAGGGCGGACTGAAGGCCCCTCCGAGGCGTTGGTAGCGAGTGCTGATAAATAAGACAGCCGTGACAAGCGGCGGGTTTAGGGGAGGAAGCGCGTGGCGTCTGTTGAGTTAAGGAACCTGACCAAACGATATGGCGCCGTCGCGGTGGTCGACGACATATCGCTCACCATCGAACATGGTCATCTGGTCTGCCTCTTGGGCCCATCCGGCTGCGGCAAAACAACGACGCTTCGACTGATTGCCGGGTTTATCGAGCCGAGCGAGGGTGAAATCCGCGTCGGTGATAAATTGGTTTCTTCGCCGGCTCAAACATTGCCGCCCGAACGGCGTAATATGTCGATGATCTTCCAGAGCTATGCACTCTGGCCGCATATGACGGTCGCAGAAAATATTATCTATGGCCTGAAACTGCGAAAGATAGACCGCGCCACCATCGGCAAGAAACTTGATGCCATACTTTCTACAACGCGGCTCGCGCCGTTGGCGCAGCGTTATCCGGGTGAATTGTCTGGTGGCCAACAACAACGCGTCGCACTCGCGCGTGCGCTCATCGTTGAGCCGGAAACTTTGTTGCTCGACGAGCCGCTCTCCAATCTCGACGCCAATTTACGCGAGGAGATGCGTTTCGAGGTTCGCCGCTTGCACGATGCCTATCGTTATACGACCGTCTATGTCACCCACGATCAGTCGGAAGCGATGACTACCGCCGATCTGATTTGCGTCATGAACGGCGGCAAGATTGAGCAGTCTGGCTCTCCGGAAGAAATCTATGACCGGCCGCGCTCGGAATTTGTCGCGCGTTTTATCGGGTCGAGTAACGTCATCAAAGGCAGAGGTCTCGACGTTTCCCGCGTTGATTTTGCAGGCACGCCGCTACGGTGTGTCGGTGAAAATGTCAAACCAGGTGCGCCGACGCCCGTTTCTATTCGCCCTCACGACATAACCATTTCTGCAACTCAACGTCAGGGCGAAAACATCGTACCTGCGGCCGTCGTGCGGCAGGTCTTCCTCGGTGGCAATCGAGACTATATGGTTGAGGTTAAGGACGGCACGCAACTGCGCGTGCTCACTCTTGCGGGCGAGAATATTCCGCAAGGGAGCACCGTTTGGCTGCACTTGCCGCCCGAGCGCTGCCGGGCACTTGCTGGATAAGAAGAAAATTTCGCGGGGGCGAAACAAAAAGTTAGATGGAGGATACTTCAATGAAGGGCTCAAGAATTTCACGTCGCGAAGTATTGATCGGTTCGAGCGCGCTTGCAGCGAGTGCCGCTTTTTCGACCAAAGTCATGGCTGCTGCGCCGCCGGCAAGCCCCATTACGCCAGCACTGATCGAAGCGGCCAAGAAGGAAGGCAAGGTGGTCTGGTACACGTCGGTCGATCTACCGCTCGCCGAAAAGATCGCCAAGGCATTCGAAGCCAAATTTCCCGGCGTTGCGGCGCGGGTCGAACGTTCTGGCGCCGAGCGCGTGTTCCAACGTATCGGCCAGGAATATGCCAGTAACATTCATGCCTGCGATGTGGTCAATTCGTCCGACGCCGCGCATTCGATCGTCTGGAAGAAGGGCAATCTGCTGGAAGCTTATGTGCCCGAGGATGTCGCAAAATTTTATCCGGCCGACCACAAAGACCCGGACGGCATGTTCGCGAGCTTCCGGATTTGGGTCTCGATCATCGCCTACAACACCAACCTAGTGAAAAAGGAAGAAGCGCCGAAGAGCTTTGCCGATCTGCTCGATCCGAAATGGAAGGGTAAAATTGTCAAGGCGCATCCGAGCTATAGCGGCACTATCATGACCGCGACCTATCAGATGCAGCGTGATCTAGGCTGGGAGTTCTTCGAGAAGCTGGCTGCGCAGAACATCATGCAGGTGCAGTCGTCGGCCGATCCTCCGAAACGACTGGCGCTCGGCGAGCGCGCGGTGATGGCCGACGGCAACGAGTACAATATCTTCGAGATTAGTGAGAAGGGCGGCCCGGTCGCGCCGGTATACGCCACCGAGGGTTCGCCGTTGATCGTCGGCCCGACCGCCGTGTTCAAAGCAGCGCCAAATCCGAATGCCGCCAAGCTGTTCTGCAACTACAGCTTCACGCCGGAATGCCAGCAATTGATCATCGATGTCGGCGGGCTGCGCTCGGTGCATCCGCAGACTAAGGACAAGCCGGGCCGTACGCCGTTCAAGGACATCAAGACGATGAAGGACGATCCAGCCGCGGTCGAAAAGATGAGCGATGAAATCAAGCAGCACTACAGCAAGATCTTCCACGTGTAGGACAGCCTAATCCGGGCGCGCCGGTCATACGCCGCGCCCTGTCAAAAGTTAAGTCATGGCCATCGCTCTACCTGCAGCGCCAACGCCAAGAAAATTCGGGATTGATGTCTCGAAGCCGGTGCTCTATGGCGTTGCCGCCGTACTGGTAGTTTTGATCGTGCTGCCGTTGTCGTGGCTGTTTCTTTACAGCCTCACAGACGGGAAGGGTGCGCTCACACTCGCCAATTTCTATCGACTATTCAGCGAATCGTCCTTTCGCGAACCTCTGATAACCACTTTCATCATCGCGACCTCTTCGGCCTTTATCTGTTGCGCGGTGGCGGCGCCTATGGGGTGGTTGGTGGCCCGCACCGATTTGCCGTTCAGCTCGGTGATCCGCGCGCTGGTGACCGCCTCCTTTGTGACGCCGCCGTTTCTCGGTGCCATTGCCTGGGAGTTGCTGGCTGCGCCCAACAGTGGGTTGCTCAACAAGATTTTTCGTGGCGTGACCGGCGCAGAACAAGACCAACATCTGTTCAATATCTACACCCTTTCAGGCATCATCTTCGTGATCTCTTGCTATACGTTCCCTTACGTCTTTGTGCTCGTCGCCAATTCGCTCGATCGCACGCCCGGAGAACTCGAGGACGCGTCGTCGATCCTCGGCGGTGGACGCTGGTATACCGCGCGCCGCGTCACGATTCCGCTGGTGATGCCGGCGCTGCTCGCCGGTGCGCTTGTCGCGTTTTTGCAAGCGATGACGCTGTTCGGCTCGCCAGCGATCTTGGCGCTACCGGCAGGTTTCCACACCATGACCACGAAGATATGGAGCCTGTTCCAATATCCGCCCAAGCCCGAGCTTGCCGCCGCTGCCTCGTTACCGCTGCTGGTACTCACCGTTATTCTTCTGCGCGCCGAACACATGATCCTTGGCCGGCGCGGCTATTCAGTGGTCGGAGGTAAATACGGCGCGCCACGTCTGATTCCACTGCACCGTTTGCGCTGGGTGGCATTCGCTCTGTGCTTGCTTGTGCTTATGTTACCGGTATTCCTGCCCTATGCGGCGCTGCTCAACGCAGCGTTCTCGCCGGTCGCGAGCACGTTCCTGACCTGGCACAATGCTACCTTGCACAATATCCAATTCGTCCTGTTTGACCTTTCAGCGGCCTCTCTGGCACTCAAGAACACCGTGATCCTCGGCACCGCCACCGCCACTATCGGTACAGTCATCGCAGTGGTTATTGCTTATGTGACCGCTCGCCAGGCCGTTACCGGTTGGCGCGCCCTTGGCTTTCTCGCCACGGCACCGATCGCCATCCCCGGCATAGTCCTCGGCGTCGGACTGTTTTTGAGCTACACACGGCCGCCTTTCGTGCTGTACGGCACATTGTGGATTCTGCTGATTGCCTTCGTCACTATCGCGTTACCCTCGGCCTATCAGCAACTGCAGGCCGCGTTCCGCACCATTCACCCGGAATTAGAGGATGCGAGCCGGATTCTCGGTGCAACACGCTTGCGCTCGCTGTGGGAAATTACTGCGCCGCTGTTGCGTACGGGCGTGATTGCTACCTGGTGCTTCATCTTCGTCGGTGTGATGCGCGAATTGTCGGCCGCGATCATTTTGTTTACCTCGGAAACAAAAGTAATCTCAGTGTTGATCTACGACCTCAACGAGAGCGGCGATCTCGGCGCTATCGCGGTGATCGGCATCGGAATGCTGCTGATTACGTTTGCCGTGGTGACCGCGGTCAACCGTATCCCCGGCTTCGGTACCGTGCGCTTCCGCACCTGATAATCATGGACGTCAAGTTACCCACGACTTCCGTCGCTGAACATCTGGCTGAGCGTATTGTTACGCTCCGCGCAGACAAATTGCCGGCCGCTGTCCGTACAAAATGCGACGACCTGCTGGTTGATGTTGTCGGTTTGTGCGTCACTTCGCGTAATGAAGATTACGTCAGGAGCGCGCTGGCCAGCTGCGACGACGAGGGCCCCTGCACGGCGATCGGACATAAGCGCAGCTTAAGTGCCGCGAGCGCCGCCTTCATCAACGGCACGGCTGCACATGGCGAGGATTTCGACGACACCTTCGAAGGCGGGCCTGTGCATGCCGGTGCGGTGATCGTGCCGGCGGTGCTGGCGGCTTGCGAGCGGCACAGGCCGGATGGCGCTTCGGCACTTCTCGGAATCGCGGTCGGTACCGAAGTCATGTGCCGCCTGAGCACCGTGGTGCCCAAAGCAGTGCATAAGGCCGGTTTCCACCCGACAGCTGTTTTCGGCGCGATGGGTGCTGCGGCCGGCGTTGGTGCTGCGCTCGGCCTCAACGCCAAACAAATGGTCGACGCGCTCGGTATTGCAGCAAGCTTTGCGGGCGGCATCATCGAATATCTGGCTGAGGGCGCCTGGACCAAACGGCTGCATCCGGGATGGGCCGCACAGTCCGGTATCCGCGCTGTGCTGCTTGCGCGTGGCGGCTTTTCCGGTCCTCGCACCGTTTTTGAGGGCGTGCATGGCCTTTTCCACGGCTTCGCGCATACGACCCAAGGCGACTTTAACGCGCTCATCGGCGATTTCGGTACACGTTGGGTAACCGAGACGTTGGCATTCAAGCCTTATCCATGTGGGACAATGGCCCATCCTTACATCGACTGCGCCAAGCGGCTTGCCGCGCGCGGCATCAAGCCGAGCGATGTAAAGGAACTGGTCTGCGAGGTGGCGGAAGGCACCGTGCATCGATTATGGGAGCCGCTTGCAGACAAGCAGCGTCCACCCAACGGCTTTGCCGCGAAATTTGCTACACCGTTCCTGCTCGCCACCGGCTATGTGCATGGCGGTGTCGGGCTCGACGCCTTCACCGAACAGGCAGTCCACGACAAAGACGTCCTCGCCCTCTCATCCAAGGTTCGTTATGTGATTGACCCTGACAATCCGTATCCCAATAATTTTACTGGCCACATTCGCGCCATACTCAATGACGGACGAGTGGTGGAGGAGCGGCAACCGCATTTTCGTGGCGGTGCCCACGAGCCGCTATCGCGTGCGGACATTGAGGAGAAGTTTGCGCTCAATTTTCGCCACGGCGGCTGCGATGTCCAGCGCGCTGCTGTCGCGCTCAAACAGCTTGCGATGCTCTACGAAGACAAAATCGATCTTGCGTTCTTACGAGGGTAGTTAAATCCGATGGCTGAAAACAAGGAGCTTGCCGGCAAAGTCGCGATTGTCACCGGTGCCGGGCGCAATATAGGCCGCGCCATTGCGCTGGCGTTCGCCGACGCGGGCGCTTCCGTTGTGGTGAATGTGCGATCGAACCAGGTCGAAGCCGACAATGTCGTGCGCGCAATCGAAGCGGGCGGTGGCAAAGCGGCTGCTGTCCTCGGCGATATTGGTGATGAGAAGACCGCAGCCGCACTCGCTGAGGCTGCAGTCAAGCGCTTTGGGCGCATTGATATGCTAGTGAATAATGCCGCGCTGCGCCGCGAAAAGCCGATCGATCAGATGAGCTATGCCGAGTGGCGTGAGGTCATGAATGTGATTCTCGACGGCGCCTTCCGCTGCGTTCATGCCTGCGTACCGGCATTGAAGAAGAATGGCGGGACTATCATCAATATCGGCGGGATGAGTGCGCATATCGGATCCAAGGACCGCGCCCATGTGATGACCGCGAAATCCGCGCTGGTCGGCTTTTCCCGGGCGCTGGCGCACGATCTCGCTGCAAACAAAATCACTGCCAATTGTGTAGTGCCGGGCGCGATCGATACGACGCGTCCCGCCACTTCACAGAACCCAGCACATCACCTAACCCATGGCACCATCACCGGCGAGCGTGGCAAGCCCGAGGATGTTGCGGCCACGGTGCGATTTTTGTGCGGGCCAAGCGGCCGTTACATCACCGGGCAGACCATTCACGTCAGCGGCGGCGCCTATCTCGGCTCATAGTTGCCATGCCGGCGCGCGGGCAGGGTGGTCGTGCGAGTTCGAAAGTGCTAGTCCAACGAGTGTTCCGAGTAACAACGAGGTTCCTATGTATTCAGAGCTGGGTCTTTACATTGACGGCAAATGGCTCAATGGCGAAGGGCGTAAAGGCGAGGATGTGATCAATCCTGCGACCGGCAAAGCGCTCGCGCATCTGCCGCACGCGAGCAAATCAGATCTCGATGCCGCGCTTACCGCCGCCGAAAAAGGATTTGCGGCATGGAAAGTTACCTCGGCGTATGACCGCTCCAAGATCATGCGCAAGGCCGCCGATCTGCTGCGTGAACGTTTCGATCACGTTTCAAAAGTAATGACCCAGGAACAAGGCAAGGTCTACGTTGAGTCGCGCGCGGAAGTGCTGACCAGCGCCGACATCATCGATTGGTACGCTGAGGAAGGCCGCCGCACTTATGGTCGCGTGGTTCCGGGCCGTCAGAAGGGCGTGCGCCAACTCGTACTGCAAGAGCCCATCGGCGTCGTTGCGGCATTCACGCCGTGGAATTTCCCGACACTGACGCCCGTACGGAAAATAGCCGGCGCCCTCGCAGCCGGTTGCTCGATCATCATCAAGGCTTCTGAAGAAACGCCTGGCGGCTGCGTCGAGTTGGTGAAATGCTTCGCCGATGCCGGCCTGCCGGCGGGCGTCCTCAATCTCGTATTTGGCGTGCCGGCGGAAGTGTCGGAGCACTTGATCCCGAAGAAATCTGTCAAGAAGATTTCATTTACCGGCTCAGTGCCCGTCGGCAAGCATCTTGCCGCTCTGGCGGCCAAGGGTATGAAGAAGGCGACCATGGAGCTCGGCGGGCATTCGCCGGTGGTCGTGTTCGAAGACGCCGACCCCGAAAAGACCGCCGACATCATTGCAGGATTTAAATATCGTAATGCTGGCCAGGTCTGCATCTCGCCGACACGTTTCTATGTGCACGAAAATAACTACAAAAAGTTCGTTGCTCGCTTTACCGAATATGCCAAGGGCCTGAAAATTGGAGATGGCATGGAGAAGGGCGTTACCTTGGGCCCGCTCGCCAATCCGCGCCGGCTGGACGCGATGGAAAGCTTCGTCAACGACGCCAAAGACCGTGGTGGCAAAGTGGCTACCGGAGGCTCGCGCCACGGCAACCAGGGCTTTTTCTTTCAGCCGACCGTAATCACCGACGTGCCGGATGATTTCAAGATCATGACCGAAGAGCCGTTCGGTCCGCTCGCACCAATCGTGCCATTCAAAACCTTTGACGAAGTGGTCGAGCGCGCCAACTCGCTTCAGTTTGGCCTTGCGGCTTATGCCTTCACCACATCGGACAAGAACGCGTCGGCAATTAGCGATGCGCTTCAGTCGGGCATGGTAGGTGTCAACAGCATAGCCATCTCGACGCCGGAAACGCCATTCGGCGGCATTAAAGAGTTGGGCTACGGCTCTGAAGGCGGCATCGAAGGTCTGCAGGCTTACATGAACACGAAGTTCATCTCGCAGGCATAAGGCCTACTTCGCCATCCCCTTCTGGCACGCCTCCCACACCTTGGCGGGCGTCGCCGGCATATCCATATGATCGGCGGCGCCGTTTGGGATGGCGTTTGAAATCGCGTTCATTACTGCTGCGATTGCGGCCGTGGTGCCGGCTTCTCCCGTTCCCTTCACCCCAAGTGGGTTGCTCGTCGCCGGCACAGAGTGCACCGCCTCGCGCAATTCGAGCGGCATGGTGTGGGCGTGCGGCATGCCGTAGTCCATGAACGAGCCGGCTACCAATTGTCCGCTGCCAGAATCGTAGACCGCATTTTCCGTAAGCGCTTGGCCAAGCCCATTCGCGATTGAACCCTGCACCTGGCCTTCGACGATCCGGGGATCGAGCATAACGCCGGGGTCATCGACCGCAGTGTATGTGACGATGTCGACTGCGCCGGTATCGGGGTCAATTTCTACCTCGGCAATATGGCAGCCATTCGGGAAAGTAAGCGGAGTCTCCGTCTTTTCCTTCGTATCGAGGTTTTCGCCGACTTCTTTCGCGCGCTTTGCTGTATCGAACAGTGAAATCTTGCGATCTGTGCCCACCACCTCGAAGTTACCGTTATGGTACTGGATGTCGGCCTCGGAGGCTTCCAGCAGCGCAGACGCTACCTTCTTTCCCTTGGCCAGCATGACGTTCGCTGTGTGCAAGATGGCACTCCCGGCGCACATCGCCGAGCGCGAGCCGACGGAGGCAAAGCCCGTTAGTCCTTGCGCGGTGTCGCCATGGCGGTGCTGAATCTTCGCCGGATCAATGCCGAGTTTGGTGGCGAGAAGATGTGGAAACACGGTCGCGTGCCCCTGGCCGGTCGATTGGACGTTGCAGCCGAGGATGATCTGTTCGCCACCGGGAAATGAAACTGAGGCCTGCTCCATCGGCAGTGCGCCGGCGTGCTCCAGCATACAGGACACGCCAATGCCGCGGAGCTTTTTACGTTTTGTCGACTCGCGTCGACGCTTGCTGAAATTTTCGAAGTCAGAGAGTCTCAGCGCCTTTTCCACGATCGTGGGGAAGTCGCCGCTGTCATACGTATTGATCGGCGTCTTGAACGGCATTGCTGAAAGCGGGATGAGATTTTTCTTGCGTAGCTGGACGGGGTCAATTCCCGTGATACGCGCAGCTTCTTCCACCACGCGCTCAAGCGCGTAATTTGCCTCAGGCCGCCCGGCGCCACGGTAGGGACCGATCGGAATGGTGTTGCTGAAGTAGCAGGCAACCGAGGCGTCCACTTTCGGTATGCGATACATGCCCGGGAGGCAGCGCGCGAAATTATTGGTATTGATGCCGACGCCCGCGGTGCTGACATAAGCGCCCTGGTTGCACAGGTGCCGCACACGCAGCGCCAGGAATTTCCCTTTTTCGTCAAGCGCGAGTTCGGCTTCGGTTACCGTGTCGCGCGCCTGCGTGTCGGTGACGAAGGCCTCCGAGCGCGTCGACTGCCAATGCACCGGTCTGCCAAGTTGGCGTGCGGCCACCAGCAGCGCCGGATATTCCGGATAAACCGGTGTCTTCATGCCAAAGGCGCCGCCGACATCTTCGGTAATGACGCGCAGGTTTTCGTTCGGCACGCCCATAATAGCGGCGGCTTGACCACGCAGCGAGTCGGCGCCCTGCGAGCAGGCGTAAAGCGTGTAGCTGTCGCTGGTCTTGTCATAGACGCCGGTCGCGCCGCGCGTCTCCATAGATGCAACCACCATGCGCTGATTGGTCACGATCACCTTCGCGACATGCGGAGCCTTTGCAATTATCTCGGCGACGTCGCGCTCGTTCTGCTCATCCGGCACAGGCCCGGGCCAGTCGACGCATAGATTTCCGGGCGCTTCGGCATAAAGTTGCGTGCCGCCTTTCTTCATGGCGTCGTGTAAATCGATCACCGGGGACAACTCGTCGTATTCAATCTGCACGAGGTCAGCGGCGTCCTGTGCGGCGGCGGCCGTTTCCGCTACCACCATTGCAACCGGGTCACCAACATGCATGACCTTTTCGCCAGCGAGAGCCGGACGGAACGGCATGATCATCTTCGCTCCGCCGCGGCCTGGCACCGGCGGATGCCGGGAAACGCTGCCGACGTTTGCTGCCTTCATGTCATCGGCCGTGAGCACAGCCAGCACCCTCTTGGCCTTGCGTGCCTCTTCGGACTTCACCGAAACGACGCGCGCGTGTGCGTGCGTCGAGCGGACGAAGGCCGCGTAGGCTGAATTTGGCAGACGCGGGTCATCCATGAAACGGCCGGTGCCGCGCACCAGAGCATCGTCCTCGACGCGCGGCGCAGGTTTCGTGTCGGCGGAGATTGTCGTCATGGGAGGTCCGGAATTGTGTTGTAGGGCCCCGTTATAGCCGATAGGGCAGGCCGGAACAGGGGCTTGCGTCAACGCTTCGGCTGCGGCACTCAGGCGCTCTTTGCCGTGCGCGTCGCGCGGCATCTTTCGGGTGGTGAAATGAGCAACGTGCGAACGATCGATACCCATACCCATGTGCTGACCCAGGAAACCGCGGCGCTGCTTCGCAAAGAAGCGCCCAAAGTACCGGTGACGATTACGCCGATCGATGCAGCCTCGGCAACGCTTGACGTGGGCGGTGTTGCCTACCGCCCGTTTCCGACCGGCGGTTTCGATACTGCGCATCGGCTGCGCGACATGGACGAGGCCGGGGTCGACGTTCAGGTGCTCTCTGCCACGCCGCAGACCTATCTTTATAACCAAGAGGCCGCTCTGGGCGTCGTAACCTCTGCGTTGCAGAACGATCAGATTGCAAAGCTGGTTAAGGAGAACCCGCGCCGTTTCATGGGGATCGCCACGCTGCCGATGCAGGCCCCCGAAAAGGCAGCCGATGAGCTTAAGCGCGCAATGACCAAGCTCGGCCTGCGCGGCACGATGTTCGCCTCCAATATCATGGGCAAGAACTTGGACGATCCGAGTTTCGAGCCGCTGTGGGCGGCCGCCGAAGAGTTAGGGGCCTTCGTGTTCGTGCATCCGAATAATGTCGCCGGCGCCGACCGCCTCAAATCCTATTATCTGCAAAACCTGATCGGCAATCCGCTCGACACCACCATTGGCGCTGCTTGCCTCTATTTCGGTGGCGTACTCGACCGTCACCCCAAGCTCACCATCGTACTCGCTCATGGCGGCGGGTTCACGCCGTATCAAGCTGCGCGTTGGGAGCACGGATGGCAGGTCCGGCCGGAGCCAAAGAAGACTATCGCCAAGCCGCCGCAGAACATCGCCAAACGCTTCTTTTACGACACCATATTGCATTCGGCGGCTGTGCTGGAATTCATGATCGGCCATGTTGGAGCCGAACGCGTTATGCTCGGCAGCGACTATCCCTACGACATGGGCATGATGGATTGCGTGAAGCACGTGTGGTCGTTGAAGATATCTGATGCCGACAAGGCGACGATCCTCGGAACGCGCGCCGAAGGGTTGCTGTCGGCGAAGTCATGAACGTCCAAACCACCAACGCTGCCCGCATACCCACAGCCGCAATCACCGGCCTGATCGTTGATGCAATTATCAAGGCCGGCGTGCCGAAAGATGATGCCGCCAAAATCGCTGAGCTGATGTTGGAGGCGGACCTAATCGGCGCCGATGCGCATGGCGTGTTCCGTTTGGGACAATATGTTCAGCGCTTGAAGCTCGGTTCGACCAATGCGCGGCCCAACATCACGATAAAGCGCACGGCGCCAGCGACCGCATTGGTCGACGGCGACAATGGGATGGGCCATCTTGTCGTTGCGCGCGCGGCGGAAACCGCAATCGAACTTGCACGCGAATGCGGCGTTGCCTGGGTCGGCTGCCGCTTGTCCGGTCACGCCGGTGCCGCCGGCGTCTACGCCGCACTGCCGCTCAAGTCCGATATGGTTGGACTCTATTCGGCGGTTGCGAATGCCAATCACATGCCGCTTGCCGGCGGCGCCGAGCCGTTGCTCGGCACCAATCCGCTGGCAATTGCGATTCCCGCCGGCAAGGAACCGCCAGTGGTGCTCGACATCGCCACCTCGATCGTGTCTTACGGCACCATCAAAAATCACCGCTTGCAGAACAAGCCGCTGCAAGACGACTGGATGATCGATCCCAAGACCGGCGAAGCGGTGATCGATCCGCACAAGAGCGCCGAGGCTCTCCTTCTGCCGATGGCCGGCTACAAGGGGGCGGGGCTCGCGCTGACCCTTGGTTTACTCGCCGGCACACTCAACGGTGCGCTGTTCGGTCGGGACTGCGTCGACTTCAATGCCACACCGGATAAAATCACGAATACCGGGCAGTTCGTGCTCGCGCTCGACCCGAGCCGGTTCCAGCCAATCGAGCGATTCAAGGCGGAGGTCGATCGGCATATTCGCGAGCTGCGCGACACAAAAGCGCTGCCCGGCCAAAGCGTACGGCTACCGGGCGAGCAGCGTGCACAGCGTCGCGCGGACCGTCTGCGCAATGGATTACCACTGGCGCCGGAGCTTCTGACGCAGCTCGATAAACTTGCAGCAGAATTATCGATCAGGCCGCTTCGCGAGCGCGGCTAAGCCGGAGACAGCATCACATAACTGCCGCATTTGTGGTGCCCAAGGGACAAATTAAATATACCGCCATTCCCTTTGCGGTTCGCTCTCGGTCAGCGCGAAGCCGGTGATTGTTGAATCAGATCAATGAAGCTGATCGAACTGGACAAAATGGTGCCGTGGATCAAAAGGACGCTGGCGCGTGCCGGCCTTCTGTTGGCGTTTGGTAGCGTGTTGTCCGCAATGCCTGTGCTCAGCGTCTCAAGCGAAAACACGTTTGATCGGATTCAGGCTGGCGAGTGGATTGTTGCGTCGATGTATTGGGAAGACAAGCTTGTTTCGACCGGCAAAAATTTCAATCCGATCGGGTGGCATGCCGCTCATAGGACATTGCCGATCGGGACATTGATCCGCGTCTCGAATCCGAAGAATCATCGATCGATAAATGTGACGATCAATGATCGAGGTCCATTTGTCGCGAACCGTGACTTGGACCTGAGCCTTGGAGCCGGCACCTTGTTGGGGCTTCAAGGGCTGGGCACCGTCTACATGGAAGTTCTTTCGATCCCGCCGATACAGAGTATGCGGCGGCCTGTCGTGGAAAGCTTGTTTGCAGTGAATGATGCCAATGCAAACTGTGTCGGGGTCTCTGCCTGTTAGGGCGACTCTGCCGCGACAAAACGCCTCATAAACGCCAGCCGTTCGCACGGAAGTATGGTTAACCGCTCATTAACCTAGATTGTTAAACGACGTTTAAGAAGTACTACCGATTTGTTAACTATTACTTGTGTGAGGGGGACGGGGCGAGTGCGCTCAGTGCGGCCCTTGAGTTGCGACCACCGCCTGCCAATCGGCCGGCGGCGAAACCGCAAAGTCCCGCCGCAACGCATCCAGTCCTGTCTCGGCTCATTAGCCTGCGAAAGGCTAAGCGCATGCGCGCGGTGCTGTTGCGTGGGTGAAGGAGTGGCTCGGTGACGGCGGGGATTTTGGTGAGCGGCCAAGCGCGGGGTGATTCGGTCGAACTCAGCGCGGCAGGATCGTGGACGGCTGAATATGCGGGCGCGATCGAGCCGCAGGTTGAATCTGCTACGCGCGCCATCACCGTGCGCAGCATCGCGATCAATCTCTCGCGTATCGAATATCTCGATACATATGGCGCATGGCTCATCGAGCGCACTTTGCGCAACTGGATAGGCGAAGGCCGCGATGCGCGCATCGTCGGCCTGCGCGAAGATTACCGTGGTCTCTTCGAGAAAGTGCACGCCGGCACACAAACACTGACGCCGCCGCCACCCAGGCCCAACAGCATCATGGCGACGCTGGAAAGCGTGGGTATGACGATGTCGAGCGTCGGCGCCGATCTTATGTTGCTGGCGCAGATGCTCGGTTCGCTGATGGTCGCGTTCGCTCGCGTGGTTCGGCGGCCGACGACCTTTCGCTTTACGTCTATGATCCACCAACTCGAACGCGTCGGCTGGCGGGCGGTACCGATCATCTTGCTGATCACAGTATTGATAGGCGCCATTCTCGCGCAGCAGGGTATTTTCCATTTCCGTAAATTCGGTGCGGACATCTATGTCATCGACATGGTTGGCGTGCTGGTGCTGCGTGAGATTGGCGTGCTGATCGTTTGCATCATGGTCGCCGGCCGCTCCGGCAGCTCCTACACCGCCGAGCTTGGCGCTATGCGCATGCGTGAGGAAATCGACGCGCTGCGTACGATGGGTTTTGATCCGATAGAGGTCCTGATTTTGCCGCGCATTATCGCTCTGATGATCGCGGTGCCGGTTCTCACATTTCTTGGCTCCATGGCGGCGCTGTATGGCGGCGGCCTGGTGTCATGGCTTTACGGCGGCATCCAGCCTGAGGTCTTTTTGACTCGGCTTCGTGAGGCGGTCACCGGCACGACGTTCGAAGTAGGCATGATCAAGGCGCCTTTCATGGCGCTGGTTATCGGTGTTGTCGCCTGCGTCGAAGGCTTGCAGGTGCAGGGCAGCGCCGAATCCCTTGGCGAGAAAACCACCAACTCCGTGGTTAAATCGATCTTCCTGGTCATCGTGCTCGATGGCATTTTCGCCATGTTTTTCGCGTCGATCGGGATGTGACATGGCAAACGATCGTACGACGCCCATCATCGAGGTGCGCGACCTGGTTGTGGACCTGAAAGGCAACCGGATCCTCAACGGCGTCACGCTCGATGTGTATCGCGGCGAGATTCTTGGATTCGTCGGCGCGTCCGGAGCGGGCAAATCGGTCCTCACGCGTACGATCTTGGGTCTATTGCCGAAGCAGCAGGGACGCATCGATGTCTTCGGTGTGAATCTCGATCAGGCCGGCGAGGCGCAGCGTCAAGAGATCGAGCGGCGTTGGGGCATCCTATTCCAGCAAGGCGCGCTTTTCTCCTCGCTGACGGTTGGAGAAAATGTGGAATTTCCGATCCGTGAATATCTCGATATTTCCGACAATCTCATGACCGAAATCGCCATCACCAAACTGGAAATGGTCGGTCTCAAGCCGGACGTCTACCGCAAGCTTCCGTCGGAGCTTTCGGGCGGCATGATCAAACGCGTCGCGCTTGCGCGGGCGCTGGCGCTCGATCCCGAGATTCTTTTTCTCGACGAGCCGACTTCCGGGCTTGATCCGATCAGCGCCGGCGACTTTGACCAGCTTATTCTGACCTTGCAACGAACTTCGGCAATGGCTGTTTTTATGGTAACCCACGATCTCGACAGCCTGAATACAATCTGTGACCGGATCGCCGTACTTGGCGAGGGTAAGATCATCGCCGCCGGAAACATGGATACGATGCTGGCATCGCAGCATCCGTGGCTGAGGGCCTATTTCCACGGTGCGCGCGCGCGGGCGGGCTTGCACGCTACGGCCAGGAACTAACGGAGTAGAGTGATGGAGAGAAAAGCGCATTTCGCACTGATCGGGTTGTTCACGTTCGCCGTCGTCGCGGGCGCATTCGGCTTCATCTTCTGGCTGCACCACTCGTCCGGCAAGAAACAGGCTGTGGCCTATCGCGTGATCTTCGACAGTTCGGTGTCTGGTCTACAGGTCGGCGGCAACGTTTTGTTCAACGGCATACGCGTCGGCGAGGTCACCAATCTGCGGCTCGATCCGGATAAGCCTTCTCAAGTCATCGCGTTGCTGGCGGTCAACAAGGCAACTCCGATCCGGGCCGATACCCGCGTTGGTCTTGAATTTGCCGGCCTGACCGGCGTTGCCGCAGTGTCTCTCAAGGGCGTCTCAGCGACCACGCCGTTGATCGAAAGAGAAGAGGGTGAGCCGCCGACCTTGAAAGCCGATGCAAGCGCCAGCCAAGACATGATGCAGGCAGCGCGCGAGGTGTTGAATAAAGCGGAAGAGGTGATTGCTGCCAATCAGGAGGCGCTGCATCAAGCGATCACTGATATTGCCACGTTCAGTGCTTCGCTAGCGCGCAATACCGACAACGTTGATACGATTATGAATACAACCCGCGAAGCTATGAGCAATGCCAAGGAAGCAACTGCTTCGGCCCGTACTCTTATCGAAAACCTGGACAAACGCACCGACGACATCACGATTGGCGTCAACAAGATGACGTCCACAGCGACGCGGCAGATCGAAATCGCCGGCAAGGCAATTACGGATCTTGCACACAATCCGCAGCGGATTTTGTTTGGTGGTAGCACTGCCGCACCGGCCGCAACGCCTGCGCCGGCACGCAGGGCGCCGGCGCAATAGCTGGGCTGCCTAGGCGGCAGCGCGCACGTCGTCGGGGTCGAGCGGCAGTTTTACGGGCTGTTTGCGTTTGGCCGACAGATCGAGCGCTTTGGTCAGCATCAGGTTGCGATGTGCTTCTTCAACCGTCGCCGCCGCAGTCGGCAGGCCGAGCGCGACGCGGTTGAGCCATGAATCGGTCTCTTCCGCCATCGGGCCGCGCAATTCACCGAGCGCCATATCGCCGGGCGGATAACTACCCATGAAATCGACTAGTCGCGTGGCATCGGGGTTGTAGCCTTCCGATTGCGCCTTTGACACCGCCAGCACGATGTCGCGGTGGGTGTCGTCGATGGTGAGCACGCCGGTGGTGCCAACAATGCCGACCTCGAGTGAATAGACCGCCGCCGGCCAGGTAACCGGCAATGCCCAGGACATGTTGAGATGATAGACGGTACCGTCAGCGAACATGATCATGCCGGCGGTGGCGTCGATGCCCTTGTAGAGCGGGCCCAGCACTTTATCGATCGAACGCGCGTAGCACTCGACCGGCTGTTTCGGTTCCAGGCACCACATACAGATATCGAGCGCGTGAGTTCCGGAGATGACCATCGGCGAGATGGTGGTCGGATCATCGGTGCGCTTGTAATTGTCGATCGCCACGAGGCGATTCATGAACGCGCGGGACGTTACCATCGTCACATCGCCGAGTGCGCCCGTGCGGCATTTCTCTTTTGCGGCCAGCCATCGGCGGCGGAAGCGCTGGGTGTAGCCGACGACAGCGTCCAATTTTGCTTCCTTGATTGCCTTCAACACCCGCTCGGATTCCGCGAGATTGGTGGCGAGCGGCTTCTCGATCAACATCGGGATTCCGCGCTCGACGGCGGCCATGATCGGGTCAACGTGCAGATGCTCATCGGTGCAGATGATGGCGGCCGTCACTTCCGGCCGTTTAAGCAATTCAACATGGCTCTGCGTGACGAAATCGGCGCTGATCCTTGGGCCGACCTCGCCAGCGCGGTTTGGGTTCTTCTCGGCAAGTCCGATCCACTCGACCGCTGGATGGCGCGCCGCTACCTCGCCGCGAAATAATCCGACGCGGCCGCCACCGATGATGGCAAGACCGATGCCTTTAGCTGACTTCTTCATCCTGGATTAGCTCCCGACCGATTCTTTTCTTTAAATTCCGCAATTGCCGAAATCGTCTCGTTGCTGAGAGGAAGGTCAACCGGCTCATTGCGGTCGGCGGACAGATCCGCAGCGCTGTAGGTTTCCATTACCCGCCGAGCGCTTTCCGGCGTTACCATTACGGGCGTATCGCGGATGCAAGCCTCCAGGAAGTGGATGGTTTCCGGGCCCATACCGCCTGCAAACACTTCGCCGACCTGTTCGCCCGGCATTGTCGACATCGGGAAGACCTGGCCATTGGTCATGGTGTTGAGCCAATTATCGCGCTGAGTGTCGTCAAGCACGAGTGCGCCTTCGGTTCCAGTGATCTCGATCCAGGTTGAGCAGTAGTTCGGGTAGCTCGGTGGAAAATTCCAGCCGCCGCCGATCATCACAACCACACCGTTGTCCATCGTGACGGTGGTAAACATGACGTCGTGCGAGCCATTAACCGGCTTCATGTATCCATAGGCACCCTGGCTGTAGACTCGCACTGGTTTGGCTGGCTCCAGGAGCCAGAAGACGAAATCGAGGTCGTGGGTCGACTCCATCACCACCGGTGAAAGCCGCACACGGCCTGCAATCTTCTTGCCCAGGCTGCGCGAGAGGTGGCGGCTGACGAGTACCGAAACAACATTGCCGAGCGTGCCATCAGTGATCTTCTTTTTGGCGAAAGCGATTTTGGTGTTGAAGCGTTGTGAATAGCCGATCGTGAATTTTAGATTGTTGCGCTTGGCAAGCAGGATGAGTTCGTCGGCTTCCCACAGCTCCAGCGCGATCGGCTTTTCCAGCATCACGTTCTTGCCGGCTTTCAGGCAGTCGCGGGCAATCGGATAGTGGTTCGTTTCCGGCGTGGTCGAAATATAGACCACCGAGATATTCGGGTTCTTGATGATATCGTTATAGTCGGCTGTTGCAGTTGCCGGTTTGCAGAGGGCCTTCACCTCGGCCAGCCGGTCGGGCTTGATGTCGCACAAGTGTAATTTGTCGACCAGCGCCGTACGCGCCAGCGTTTCCGCACGCGTGCCCCCGACCCAACCAACACCGATTACCGCAGCTTCAACCGTTCTCACCGGACGTTTTCCTTCCGCTTCTTATGATGTACCGAGGCCGAACGGCCGCGCGGGCGGCAGCCTAGCCCACGGGTGTAGCGACCGGAAGGGCGTGGTTTTTCAACGTGCGAAAGCTGCCTGACCGACGCCGAATACCTGTGCCGCGAATTGCGGATAGACCTCGGCCACTTGTGCAGCGACCACTTCGCGCACGAGTTTGAGCGTTTCGGCCGACGGCGCCGCTGTAACCGGCACAGTGGCTGGCAGTTCAAATTCGAAGCCTGTGTTCTCGACGATCTCCTCAATCGTGTGACCGGGATGCACGCTTGTCAGCGTAAAATGACCGCCTGCAAAGTTGAACAGGCAGCGGTTCGTCACCAAGGCGATGGGTCCACCGGGCCGATAGATGTTTCCATCGCTCGTGCCCGGCGCGCTGATAAAGTCGACTTTGGGGACCAGTGTGCGGCGCGAATGCTCGGTGCGAAACAGGATCACCTTCGGCACGACATAGTAGAGGTATGCGGAGCCGAACGAGCCGGGGAACCGCACTTTCGGATGGCCGTAGTCGCCAGTGCTCACAAGATTGACGTTCCCTTGGCCGTCGATCTGTCCGCCCGAAAGAAAAAATACGTCGATACGGCCCTGGCCCGCGCAATCGAATAACTCGCGCGCTCCGTCGGTGAAAAAATTATGTTTCCGGCTTTGCAGCAGTGAAACGTAAGGCTGTCCTTTGCCGCGTTCGCGCGCGAGCAGCGCCGCAGTCGCGGGGATGGGTGAGGCGTTGCCAACAGCGACGTGGCGCACGTCGCCGATCAGCCGCGCAATGACGTCGGCAAGCAATTCTTCGTCGCGGAAGCCTCGATCACGCGGCATGGCGATCATAGACATACCGCTTGAGGTAGGCGGCAAATCCATCCGTCGTCGCAGCCATACTGGCGTATTCGGCAAGATGATCGGCATCGGCCGCATAGTTGTCAGGCAGTCCGAGCGGCCACGCGCCGCGCTTGGCGAGCGCAATACGTTCGACATAGAAACCCGGGAGTGTGCCGGCCGCGAGTGTCGGATCGTCGAGCAGATTGCCGTCATGGATTTTTTCCACGGTCGCGACAGTTTTTACTGCAGCGTGCGCCATGGTGGCGAGCTCGCGTTGCCGTCCGATCCAGACATTTCCGAAGCTGTCCGCCATGGGTGCGTGGATCAGCGCGACATCCGGCTTGATAGCTGGGAGCAGTACGATCGGATCGCCATCCGCGAACGGGCTGTCGATTACCTTCCAGTCGTTTCGATATTTGAGGACATCCGATCCGATAAGTCCGCGCAGCGGCATGAACGGCACGCCTTTTTCGGCGGCCTGCAATGCCGCGTGGAGTGCCGGGCAAGTCGCGTCCATCATTTTAATCGCGCCCGACGTTATCGCGGCGGTGAATTGCGGCGCCGGACCGAATTCGCCGAGGCTCACCGCGCTCGTCTCCAGCGTGTCGACGCAACCCGCACCAATCAAAAGATCGGCTTGCAGGCTTGAAGTCGGCAGTGCCACCAGGTGAAGGTGTTTCACGCCGCGTTTGATCAGCGCGCGGGTTGCCTCCATTGGGACGCCGGAAACCTCGCGCGGCACGACCAACATGCAACCATCGCCAATCGGTGCGATGACATCGTCGATCGATTTCGCCAGCTGAAACATCGTGGTCCGCAAAGTTAGGCGGCGTCGCCGCAACTGCCACTTTTCACATTGTTGCCCTTGCAACGTCCACTGGATTTTGCGACGTGGGTTAGATGCTAACGACCCTGCAAGACAAGCTGCGCGCCAAGCGCTTTGTCGTTACCGCAGAAGTGACACCGCCGGTGTCGGCCGACCGCGGCGAATTGCTCGCAAAGGCATTGCCGCTAAAAGGCCTTGCAGACGCGGTCAATATTACCGACGGCGCCGGCGCCCGCCCGCATCTCGGCGCTGTCACTGCCGCAACAATCCTCGCAGAGCAGGGCATCGAGCCGATCCTGCAACTCACATGCCGCGACCGCAATCGCATTGCCTTGCAGAGCGATCTTCTCAGCGCCGCAGCGTCAGGCATCCATAATTTGCTGATGTTGCGCGGCGACGATCCGAGCGCCGGCGACCAGCCGGATGCCAAGCCGGTGTTCGACCTCGATCCGCGCGCGCTCCTCGATACGGCGCGCCGGCTTCGCGACACTGGCGAGCTGCCCACGGGCCGGAAGGTCACCGGCCGTGCCGATTTTTTCCTTGGCAGTGCCGACAATCCGATTGATCCGCCTCCCGGCTGGCGGCCGGCCAGCCTGCTAGCCAAAGTCGACGCCGGTGCGCAATTCGTACAGACGCAATTTTGCATGGACGTTGGCATCGTGCGCCGGTATATGGCGCGGCTCGCCGAGTTGACCGTGACTGACAAACTTTCATTTTTGATCGGCATTGTGCCGTTGCGTTCGGCGAAGTCGGCGCGCTGGATCAAGGAAAAGCTATTCGGCGCCGTCATCCCCGACGCGATGATCGATCGCATGGAGCGCGCGAGCGATCCGGCGGTGGAAGGTCGTCGCATTTGCATCGAGGTCATGCAGGAATTGGCGAAAGTGCCGCACGTTGCTGGCGTGCATATTATGGCGCCCGGCAATGACGCTGCCGTGCCTGATATCATCAAAGCGGCGCGAGACAGTGTCACCCGTCTCGCGCCTGTTTGATTGCCTAGCTCAGCGCTGACTTCACTCGATCCGGCGAGAACGGCACGCGGCGGATACGGACGCCGGTCGCATCGAAGATAGCATTGGCAATTGCTGCCGCTACCGGACGGATCGACGGCTCGCCGGCGCCGGTTGGTGCAATGTCCGGATAGTTGAGGAGAGCCACGTTGACTTCGCCCGGCGTCTCCGTGATGTCGAGGATCGGGTAGGTCAGCCAATCCACGCTGGTGACCGATTTGCGGTCAAAGGTGACTTCCTCCCACAGCGTGCGGCTCACGCCCTGGACGATGTTGCCCTCGATACATTTCACAAGTCCGTCGGGGTTGATGATCTGCCCGCAGTCGTGGGCCACCGTGAACTTGCGTGCGAAGATCTTGCCGGTCGATCGGTCGATATCCACTTCGGCAACGATGGCGACGCGTGTGCCATTGCGTTGCGAATAGGCGATGCCGCGGCCCGACACTTTATTGCCGCTCTGGTCGCGCCGCGGCGACGGCCGCGACTGCCAGCCGGATTTTTCGGCGACGGTTTTAAGCAGTGCGATATCGCGCGGCTCCTTAACATGGCGTAGCCGGAATTCGATCGGATCGACATTCAGGGCGGCCGCCACCTCGTCAATGAAGGACTCACTGGCGAAGTGAATCTGCGGTCCAACCGGATCGCGCAAATGCGATGTACGCAACGGCGATGAACGTTCGAGCAAGGGCGGGATCGTTTCCCAACCGGCCCGCTTGTTGTCGAAAGCGTAGGATTCCGCTGGGATGCCGAAGCCATCGCCGGATTTGAGGTCACCGCCACGCGTTTGCCCGGCAAGCGTGTCGAACGGCTTGCTGCCGTTAGTGTCGACGTCGACACGCGAGAACGCTTTGCTCATGAACTCGTAGCCGGTGACTTTGCCTGACGCGTCGATCGCCGCGCGCACCTTGTGCACGGAGGCCGGGCCTTTCGGGTCCCACCCGGTGCCCTGGTCACGCATATATTGCACGCGCACCGGTTTGCCGACAGCTTTCGCCAGCACGGCGGCGTCCATCGCGCAGTCGTCAGCGTCGTTGCGGCCGTAGGAACCGGGCCCGGTCTTCCAGATCACATGAACGTTTTCGAGCGGCATGCCGAGCGTCGATGCGAGGCCCTGCTGCACGAAGTGCGATTTCTGCGTACCCGACCAGCACGTGACACGGCCATCCTTGATTTCGACCAGCGCACAGGCGGGGCCCATGCTGGCGTGCGACTGGAATGGCCACTCATATTCCGCTTCGATTATCTTCGCGGCATTTTTGAACGCTTCATCAACATTGCCGTTTTCTTTTTCAATGTTGCGTTTGCGTACGCTGGCTTTGCGGATGTGGTCGTAAAGCGAAGCTTGCTCAGGGAAGGGTGCGTCAACCTGAGACCATTCGACCTTAAGTTTCTCCATGGCCTGAATGGCATCCCACTCCTTATCGG
Source organism: uncultured Alphaproteobacteria bacterium (assembly GCA_963810585.1). Classification (GTDB taxonomy): domain Bacteria; phylum Pseudomonadota; class Alphaproteobacteria; order Rhizobiales; family Xanthobacteraceae; genus Pseudolabrys. The sequence goes on along the minus strand of CAWENV010000001.1, from coordinate 1,243,422 downwards.
CGACTACGCCAAGGAAGCCATTTTCCCAGACCACCTTGGCCCCTGGGATATCCTTGATCGAGCTTTCGTCGACCTTTGTCGGCACGGCGCCTGCGACCGCCGGGCGGATCATGCGCCCATGCACCATTCCCGGCACTTTCACGTCGGTGACGAAGTCCTCGATCGCGAACACCTTGGGCGCCACGTCCTCGCGCTTGATCGGCTGGCCGACGATCTTGTGGTCGCTCGGTTTCTTCGGCTGCGCCTTGCCTGGAGCGTAGAGAGCGTTGCCGTATTGTTTATTCCACTCGAGCTGAACGTTAAAGAATTTGCCACCGAGCATTTGTGCGTAGGACACGTGCTTTGATTTGTCGTCGGGCGTACTGACCGCACCGTCATTGACGACGAGCTTGTCCGCCGGCACGGCCAATTGGGCCGCTGCCATATCGACCAGCACGCGGCGCGCTTCCGCCGCCGCCATTCGCATCTGCTTACCGCCATTCTGGATGCCGGTGGAACCGGAGGCGCCCCCCTGGTTTACAGAAGTGCCGGTGTCGCCCATGTAGACCTTGACGCTCTTGAAAGGAACGTCGAGTTCTTCGGCAACGATTTGTGCGATGGCGACATGCAAGCCGTGGCCCATGTCCATCTTTCCGAAGAAAGCCGACACGCTGCCATCAGCATTGACAGCAATGTACGAGGAGAGCTGATCCGGCGTGAGCGGCGGCTTTGCGCCCTGCGCAAAAGCCTGTTGAAGCGACAGCACGGTGTCGAGTGACACGGCTGCGCCAATTGAGACAACAAGAGCGCCACCGCCGAGCAACACGGAGCGGCGGGTGAATGCGGAAGTCTGTTCAAATTTTGTCATGATGCGCTCCCTCAACCCATCATCGTGGCGGCACGCTTGACCGCCTTTAAAATGCTGATGTGCGTGCCGCAGCGGCACTTGAGGCCGGAAAGAGCGTCCTTGATTTCGGCATCCGTCGGCTTCTTCTTGTCGCGGAGAAAGGCTGCCGCGGTCATGAGCCAGCCGTTGATACAGTAGCCGCATTGCGGCACCTGCTCTTCGACATATGCAGTCTGCAGCGGGTGCGGTTTTTCGGGAGTGCCAAGGCCGGCAAGCGTCGTAATCTTGGCGTCACCTATCGTCGAAATCGCGGTGATGCAGGAACGCGTTGGCTGGCCATCGAGATGGACGGTGCAAGCACCGCATTGCGCTAACCCGCAGCCGAAATGAGGATTGTTGAGACCGATGTCGTCGCGCAGAGCGTAGAGCAACGGCATATCGGGGTCGGCATTGATCGTGTGTGATTTGCCGTTGACGGAAATCGTAAAGCGTTGGGTCATAGCGTTCAGCTCCCTGAACTAATTATAGGGCCGACGGCTTACGGCCGAGCGGCCCATGCGGATGCGTCTTGTGCCGACGCTTGCGGACCAAAGGTTAGTCCCGCACACTGGCCTTGGGAACGCCCGTAGCGATAAAATTGATGTTAAGTACACCGGAATAAAGGCCCGATCAGAGGCCAAAAGGACTTGGATTCAGGAGGAGTTCACATGCGTGTCGCCATAGTCCAAAGGGCTGCTATTGCCGCGATTGTGGCTACTGCGGGCTTTGCCGTGCTATCGGCGCCGGCTGGCGCGCAAGAGAAGGTTTGGAAACACGGTCTGATCAACGCTAAGTCCGACGCCGGCATCTTCCTGATGCTATCGACGCGCGATTTTGCCAAGAAACAGGGCCTCAAGATCGAGGTCTCGCAATTTAAGGACGATCAGCTCGCGTTAAAGGCGCTGATTGCCGGTGAGCTCGACAGTTTCGAGGGCGGTCCACAGGGGGTATTTGCCGCCGACTCCAAAGGCGGTGACGTCAAGCTCCTCGGCTGCCACTGGGTGGTGGTGCCGCATGGCATCTTCGTCAACGACAAGATTACCAAAGTTGAGGACCTCAAGGGCAAACAGATCGCAGTGTCGGCGCCAAACTCTATGCCCGACATGCTGGCGCGCTCGGCACTGGAGAAATTCGGCATTGCCGACACGGAGGTAAAGCTGGCCGCAATCGGCAGCGATAATGACCGTTACCAGGCGCTGATCGGCGGAGTTGTCGATGCCGCAGTCGTGTCGAATGAATATCAGCCCGTCGTGCCGAAGAACTTTCGACTTTTGGTCGCCGGCCGCGACGCCGTACCGAATTTCCTGCGTGTGTGCATGGTTTCTACCGCCAAGAAACTGTCCGAGCGCGGCGACGATGCCGTAAAATTTCTTGCCACCGAAATGAGCGCATTGCGCTTTGCGCTCTCGCACAGGGACGAGACGATCGCGCTGACACGCGAGCTCACCCATGCAAAGCCGGACGACCCACGCCCTGCTTTCGTGTATGACGATGCCGTCCAGCACCACGCTGTTGATCCGACGCTGCCGTTGCCGGCGGACAAATTTCAGTGGATTCAGGAACAGATGGTAAAAGCGGGCAGGCTGAAGGCGCCGCTCGAGCTGAAGACCGTTACTGCGCCGGAGTATCGCGAAAAAGCGCTACAGGTCGTCGGTCACTGAACGCGAATTACAACTTGGAGAATTGTAGTGGGTGAGGTGACTTTCCTCGATGTTTCCAAGCGTTTCACCTTGCGCGTGGACGGCGAGATTCATCATGTGCAGGCGCTCGACCGCGTCAGCTTCAGCGTGCACGACGGCGAGATCGTGGCGCTGCTTGGGCCTTCCGGCTGCGGCAAGACCACGGCGTTACGGGTGGCCATGGGGCTAGATCCATCGAGCTCAGGGCGCGTAACCGTCGACGGGCGCGAGGTGCGCGGTTGTGGTTACGACCGCGGCATGGTGTTCCAGCACGCCGAGCTGCTGCCCTGGCTTTCCGCTCTGCAGAACGTGATGTTCGGGTTGGAAATGAAAGGGATGCGCGGGACAGCCTTGCGTGAGACGGCAGAGGAATACCTTCATCTGGTGGGGCTGAAAGACTCCCAAAACCGTCGTCCGCATCAGCTATCCGGCGGCATGAAGCAGCGCGTCGGCATCGCGCGTGCGCTCGCTATTGACCCTAAAGTACTGCTGATGGACGAACCGTTTGGTGCACTCGATGCGCAAACGCGCGAGTTGATGCAGGCCGAGTTGCTGGATATCCACGCCCGCACCAAGAAGACCATCCTGTTCGTGACCCACGACCTGGACGAAGCGGTGCTGATTTCCGATCGGATCGTGATCATGCGGGAAGGGCGCGTTGCCGAAATCATGACGGTGCCGGTCAAACGACCCCGCGATCTTGAGAAGATGCGCGGCACAGCGGAATTCGCCGAGACCCGCTACAAAGTCTGGCGGGCGCTCCATGACGACGCCACGGTGCACTGATGGTCGATATTGCGAACAGACAGCAAAAAGCTGCTGCTGCGCCGGAGACGGATGCCGTTGAGCGCAAGCAGTTGCCCCGCTGGGTGATTACGCTCGCGTCGATCGCGACCATGTTGATCCTGTGGGAAATATTCGGTCGCCGCGTCAATCCAGTGTTCGGCTCATATCCCTCGGCGATCGCGGTCGCATTTTGGGACCTAATGGTCAGCGGGCAATTGTGGTCGGCACTTTTTGAATCCTTGCGGCCGTTCTTTCTAGGCTATGCCCTCGCGATTCTGATTGGTGTGCCACTCGGCTTGCTGATCGGCGGCTTCCGCGTGGCCGAGGCCGCTTTGGGAATTTACGTCACTGCCGGCTACGCCATGCCCCTGGTGGCGCTGGTGCCGCTTCTGATCCTGTGGCTCGGACTTGGCTTTGCGGTCAAAGTCTCGGTCGTATTCCTGATGGCGCTATTTCCGATCTGCATCAATACGTGGCTCGGGGTCGTCGCGGTGCCAAAGACGCTGATCGAAGTTGGAAAATCCTTTGTCGCGCCAGACTTGGTGATCCTGCGGCGTATCGTGTTACCGGCGACACTGCCCTACATTATGGCCGGTGTGCGTCTTGCTGTCGGGCGCGCCGTCGTGGCGATGGTGATTGCGGAGTTCTTCACGACAATATCCGGCCTTGGTGCCGTTATTATAAATTCCGCCAACAATTTTGACACCGCCACCATGTTCGTTCCGATCATCATCCTGATGTTAATGGCGGTTGGTCTCAATTGGCTGATCGGGTGGGTTGAGCGTCGCGTTGCGCCCTGGCAGGCGGAGATCGCGGGCCGGGATCGGGAATAGATCAAGCCAAGGCTTCAATCGCCTTGAACAGCTCGCGTATCTGCGGCTCCGAAATATTCCGTGTGATGAATACCACACGGCTCTGCCGGTTTTCATCCGGCCAGCTTTCCAGCTCTACCGGCGGGTGGGCGAGGTGCTGCACGAATTGCACCAACACCGGTCCTTTGCAGCCCTCGACGTCAAGGAAGCCCTTTACGCGCAGCAGGTCCGGCCCACGCAATTGCATCAGCGTGTCCATCGAGCGCGCGAACGCAGCCCATGGCATTGGCTTATTGTGGGTCAGGACAAAGCTGCCGATTCCATCGCTATGCGCGGTGTCCGCGACGAAGGTATTGCGCTGGTCGCGGGCTGGCTCGGTCAAGCGGCTCGGATCAATCTCGCCATTGATGGCTTCGTAAATTTCGGCGCCTCGATTGAGTACACGCAGTCGCTCGTTTAGGGCCGCGCTCGCGCCTTCACCCGCAATGTCGGTTTTGGTAATGACCAAACGGTCCGCAAGAATGGCCTGTTTGCGGGCTTCCGCTGACCAGGCGAGCGTGTCACCGCCGGTCTCGGCATCGACTACAGTCACGACGGCCTCGACGTGGAATACGCCGCCGAGCGCCCGGTCGGTGGCAAATGTCTGCAAAATCGGGCTCGGGTCAGCCAACCCGCTGGTTTCGATCACGATACGACGGAAGTCTGGCAATTCGCCGCGCTCGCGCTCAACCACCATGCGCCGCAAGGCTTGTTGCAGGTCAGTTCGGGTAATGCAGCAAAGGCACCCGTTGCCGAGAAGTACGGTTTCGTCAGCGCTCGATCGCACCAGCGCATCATCGATGCCGGTCGCGCCAAATTCGTTGACAACAATCGCTGTCCCTTGCCCCTCGGGTGTTGTGAGAAAGCGCTTGAGCAGCGTGGTCTTGCCGGCACCGAGAAAGCCGGTGATCACGGTCACCGGGACGCGCGGTCCGCGCTCGCGCTTGAGCCTGCGCCCGAAGCGTCCGGCAGCCGGTGAGGGAAAAAGTTCGTTCAGAAATCCATCTCCAGCGTGTAGAGGCCGCCGGTGTGGCGATCGACTGTGTATACGATCTGACGCTCGTCAACGAAGACGTCGTTGAGCTGCACTGCGCCGGCCGGCGTGCCTTTCGGCGGCGGTGGCACGAAAGCCCCCACTTCTTTCGGTTGATACGGATTGGATATGTCGTAGGCGCGCAGGCCGCCGTTGAAGAAAGTCCCGAGCACGATCTGGTCAGATTGCCAGGCTGTAGGCACTGCTGCGTTTTCATGGATGTTGTGCGCGCCGAAGCGGCCGCCACGATTGGCATAGGCGTCGAGCGGCGGCATCGGGCACGTCGCGATCGGAACGAGATTTTTCTCGTCGCGTGCGTCCAAAATCCAAATCAGCTTCGGCCAGTCTTTGCCGGCATTCTCGGTTGCTTCGTCAGTTACGAGCATAAGTCCGCGGTCGAACAGTGGAACAGCCGTGTGCATGAAGCCGGTATAAGGCGGCGAATTGGTCCAGTGCGAGATGACCTTCGGGCTCGCCTTATCCTTGATGTCCATAACGAACATGCCGCCATCGATGTAGCAGAGATAGAGCCGGTCCGGCCGTTGCGGATAGACGTTGGTGTTGTGGGCGCGATAGCCTTTGTCGAGTGGATGACGCGGTGGAGGAGCTATGTTGTCGGTCGCGCTCGTTCCCGGCATCCACCAGCGGCCGATCTCGACCGGTTTCGATGGATTGCGTACATCGATGCAACGATAGAACTGGTCGTCGTTTGGATGGCTCGGCTTGAAGTCGGGACTGCCCGAGGCCATGTGGACATATTCACCGTCGCAGAACCACAATTGGTGCACGCCGCGAGATGTCGGCCCCGAGCAGTCGAAAAACGAAATCGAACGCGGCTTTTCCGGTACCGATACATCGAACAGTTCGAGGCCGGCCGGCTGCTGATTGACCTTTTGCGTCTGATAGGCGACCGCCATGATATCGCCTGACAGCTCCAGTGAGTTTGAGCGCATGTAAGGTTTGGGTAGCTCGGTCTGTACCACCACCTTCGGCTTGCGCGGATCAGAGACATCGACGGCGGTGAAATTCTTTGGCGCGCTTTCGTGCGCCAGCCAGATAATACGCCGCCCGTCTTTGGCAACCTGGACCGCCATGCCTTCGCCCATCCCACCGAAGCCGCCGAGGTCATTCTGAGCGAGCAACTTGAAATTCCACGTGATGGGCTCCCCGGTCTGGGTCAACGGATTGTTCGCGGCGGGCATTGATGTCTCCGGTTATTGAAGATTGTCGTGGAAAGGCCGGCGCTTGCCGCGCCGGCCTCGAGTTAACCGCAGGGCGTTAAGCGCCTGCCTGCTTGAGGAAATCGGTGCGCAACACTTTGTCCCAGTCGGGAATCGCCTTGATCTTGTTTTCCTTGAGCAGGACTTCGGCCTGCGCCTGCATATAGGGCTTGAGGTTGTCCGGCCAGCTCGGCTGAACCTCGACGCGCGCGAGCGCCTTTGTGAAAGTGTCTTTCGACATGGTGTAACCCTTCGACGTGTAGAAGGTGTAGATTACGTCGGCCACTTTGTCCGGTTTGTCCCTGAAGTCCTTTGCGACTTCAAGCCACGCTTTAAGATAAGCGACCACAGTCTGTGGGCTTTTCTCGACGAACTCGGGTGTTGCCGCCATGAATACCGGCAACCTGTCGAAACTGTCGAACTCCGAAATCGTCACGGCCAGGCCGTCAGCTTCCGCAATCGCATTGTAGGGTTCGACGTTGCACATTGCGTCCACGGTCTTGGCGGCCAGTGCAGCCACCATGTCGTCGACGTTCATGCGGATTTCCTGGAAATCACCCTTTTTCAAGCCAGCTTTTGTTGCGATTTGGTCGACGAAAATATTGCCGGTGGACGAGCCGGTTTGGTTGGCAACCTTCAGTCCTTTAAGCTGCTCGACCTTGGTAATGCCCAGATCCTTGCGCGCCATCACGCGTGCAGTTTTCCCGACATATTCGATCATGGCGATGGCGATCATGCCGCCTTTGTCATGACCGAGCGCCAGAGATGGTCCCGCATAGGTGCCCATATCGACCTGGCGCGCCACCATCTGTTGCATCGTGAGGTTGCCCGACGGCACCGCGAATTCTTCGAACTTAACACCGTTCTTTTCGAGCAAGCCGGAGCGCAGCAGATAGTATGTGGGCATGCCCCACATATTTGTCTGGTAGCCCTGCCGTACAGTTTCCAGCGCCTGCGCGGGGCGAGCGCCCAGGCCAGCCGTCAGTAAACCGGCGCCTGTTATCGCCAGGCAGTGCCGGCGGGTCAATTTCTTGTGCGCGATTGTCATCGTTCATCCTCCCTACGAGTTTGACTGGCCGTTGGTGGCTTGCGCCATATCGCTGGCATTCACATCGTGCCCGAGATGGCGCAGCAACTCCTTTTGGCATTCGACGAATTCCACGCTGAGCGGATCGCGTGGTCGGGGCAGCTCAATTTTCATCTCGGTCTTCACCGTACCGGGATGCGGCGACATTACTATTACGCGGTCCGCAAGGTAGACAGCTTCCGCGACGTTATGAGTCACGTAGATGACCGTCTTGCGGGTTTCTCGCCATACATCGGCGAGTAGCCGTTGCATATCGTCGCGCGTGAGCGCATCAAGCGCCGCGAACGGCTCATCCATTAAAAGTACCGAGGGATTGTATGCCAGCGCACGAGCGATGGCGACCCGCTGCTGCATGCCGCCGGACAAATGATGCGGGAAGGATCCGGTAAACTTCTCGAGTTTGACCAGGCGCAATTGTTCGCGGGCGATTTTCTCGCGCTCCAGCTTGGGCACGCCCTTCATTTCCAGCCCGAATGAGACATTTCCGAGCGCGGTACGCCACGGGAAAAGCTGCGCAAAATCCTGGAAAACCACGCCGCGGTCCATGCCGTGGCCGGTTACCGGTTTGCCGCCGATGCGGATCTCTCCCGAGGCCGGCGTCAGGAAACCAGCAATGATGTTGAGCAGCGTGGATTTTCCGCAGCCGGATGGACCGACGATGCAGAGAAATTCGGAGGCGTCGATGTCGATGCTGACGTTCTTGACACCGGGCACCTTGCCACCCGGAGTATCGTAGGTGAGCGTAACGTCGCGGATAGCGATCGGCTGCATGACTTACCCTTTGGCCGCGCGCGTCATGCCCCAGCGCTGGACTGTAGCCCTTTCAACCGAGCCGAATACCAGACGCTCAAACACGTAGCCGATGCCGCCGATGACGATGAGTGCGGCCAGCATGACGTCGGTGTTGAGGAATTCTTTGGCATCGAAAATGACCCAGCCCAGCCCCCAGTCGGACGCGGCGATCATCTCGGCACCAACCACCGCGATCCAGGCACGTAGGAACGACTGGCGCATTCCGGTGATGATGAAAGGTGAGGCGCCGGGAATGATGACTTTCCAGAACAAGGAATTCTCATCGGCGCCCATGGCGCCGGCTGCCCGCAACCAGAGCGGATTGACCGAGCGCACACCCGACCAGGTATTGAACACCATCGGAAAAGTCGCGGCGTAGAACACGATCAGCACGGTGGTTAAATTGCCAATGCCGAACCAGAGCATGAAGAGCGGCACCAAAGCGAACGAGGGGATCGGCATCAGCGCGCTTACCAGCGGCAAGAAGAAGTGTTCGACGCGCTGGGACCGCGCCATCAGGATACCGAGTGGGATTCCGACAACCACCGCCAGACCGAAGCCGAACAGCACGCGATATAAGGTGAACGCGGCGTGCTCGATCATGCTGCCGTCTGCGAGGCTCGCAAAAAGCGCACGCGCGATATTGCCCAGCGTTGGCAACAGCGCCGGCGCGAAATATCCGCTGCGCGCCAACACCTCGTAGGCCGCTGCCGCCACAGCCAGTGTGATGATGGCGCGTACAGTCGAGCGTAATCTTTGGCCATTTTCGGTCATGAGGCGATCATTCCCCAGCGCACGACCGTGTAGTCCTCGATCTTGCGGAACACGAATTTCTCCAACGTCAGTCCAATGACAGCGATCACGACTATGCCGGCCATCATGACGTCGGTATTGAGGAACTTGCGCGCGCCAAAGATCATCCAGCCGAGGCCCCAAGGAACCGCTGCGAGCATTTCGACAGCCACCAGGATGCGCCATGCCTGCGCGAGGCCGAGCCGCAGTCCGGTAAGGATGTAGGGCAGAGCGCCAGGCAGGATTACGTGGCTGAACAGCCGGCGGTCATCGGCGCCCATTGATTGTGCCGATCGCACCCAAATCTCCTTCACCGCTTTCACGCCGGTCCAGCTGTTGAATATGATCGGGAACGCGGACACGAAACCGACCAGCAATACGGACGACAAATTTCCGAGCCCGAACCAGAGCAAAAACAGCGGTGCGTATGCGAGGCCCGGGATCGGTGCGCAAATACTCACCAAAGGTAGAAAGATATCCTCAGCGCGGCGCGAACGGGCCATCAGCACGCCAATGGCAACACCGACAATGCTGGCGAGCGCGAAGCCCGAGAGTAGGCGGATCAGCGTATCGATTGTGTGGTGAGGCAGGATGCCGGAGATTGTGAGTTTTACGAAGGCGGACGCCACTTCTTCGAGCGTCGGAAACAGCCGGCGCGGGAACACGCCAGCGAGCGCGACGGCTTCCCAGAGGCCTCCGACGACCGCGAACGGAAACACGTTACGAGCGATCAGGCGCAGCCGCTCGCGTCCGGCGCTCTCCGGCTTTTCGGGCGCGGATAGGGCAATGTTGGTCGCGTCCTGCATGGGTAAGCGGACGTTCTCCCAAATTATTTGCACTGGCAGGCTCTTGTTTTGGCCTGTTGCAGCGTTTCTTGTCGTCCTTGGGCTTGAGGATAGTGCGGCGGGCGCTGTCCCTACAAGCAGGCGATTTGCTCAGCCGCGCCTCCTCTGGCGGACTCGGCGCAGAACGGCTAAAGCGCGTCCCAAGTCCGCCTTCGTCGCGGCAAAAACATAAACGGAGAGTTTCGTGATGTCGAAGAATGCACAAAAGATCGGCTGGATCGGCGTCGGACGCATGGGGACGCCCATGGCGGAGCGCCTGCTCAAAGCCGGCCACGATGTGACGATCTGGAACCGCACGCGCTCTAAAGCCGAGCCGCTGGTCGCCAAGGGTGGAAAGCTGGTCGACAAGCCGGCCGAACTCGCAGATTGCGATGTCGTGTTCGCCATCGTCTCCACCGGCAAGGACGTCGAGGAAGTCGTATTTGGCAAGGATGGGCTGCTCAGCGGTACCAAGAAGCCGAAGATGTTGGTCGACTGCTCGTCGATTTCGGTCGAGGAATCTGCGGCGATCCGCAAGCGCCTTTCTGAGCGCGGCGTGAGCTTTCTGGCTGCGCCGGTGTCCGGCAATGCCAAGGTGATCAAGGCAGGCAAGTTATCGTCCGTGGTATCCGGACCGGAAGCCGATGCCAAAGTGGCGATGCCGCTGATCGAAGTTTTCGCGCCACAAGGCGTGTCCTACGTGGGCGACGGCGAACTGGCGCGCATCTGCAAGATCGCGCACAACGTCATGCTCGGCGTGGTGATCGAGAATCTGATCGAGATCACATTGCTCGCCAACAAGATGGGCGTGCCACGCCACGCCTTCCTCGCTTTTATGAACAACGGCGTGATGGGCTCGATGTTCACGCGTTATAAAACGCCGGCCCTGGTCAATCTTGACTGGACAACCACGTTCACGCCCGAATTGTTGCGCAAGGACCTCGACCTCGGCCTTGAACTCGGCCGCGAATGGGACGTGCCGATGCCGGTTACCGCAGCAACGCGCGAGGTCCTGCAAACTCACTTCGGCGCCGCTATGCTGCAAAAAAACCCGGAAGAATATTTGCAGAAGGACTTCGCAGCACTGGCGGAAACCATGGCGCTTGCCGCGGGAATGAAGCTTACGCCGGAAAACAAGAACGTCGGCACCGGGCTCGAGTAATCCCTAAACCGTCATCGCGCGGGCCAGTGGGCACTCATTTGCGTCACGCGCCTGGCGCATAAAAAAAGGGCCCCTTGCGGGGCCCTGTGTGCATAAGGTGGAGGATTCACGCCGCCGTCTAAGCCTGAAGGGAGGAAACGGCGGCTGCGCACGTGTCCAGTGAAGGGGTCCCGTGCCACTACCACAAGTAAAATGGCCATAAATTTCATAGTGGATATGCGTCACACACATGGCGCATCATCTTCCCAGGTGAGAGTCCGTTGAACGGGAGTTCGGTATGACTTTTAAGCTCTACAACGCTCCGCAATCGACCTGCAGCCAGCGCGTCCGCTTTGTTTTCAATGCCAAGAAGCTGCCGTTCGATGAGGTGAAGCTCAATCTGCTTGAGGGAGATCAGCTCAAACCGGACTATCTTGCGCTCAATCCCAACGGCGTCGTGCCCACACTCGATCATGATGGGGCGATCGTTATCGATTCCACGGTTATCACCGAGTATCTCGACGAGGTTTCGCCCGGCCATAGCTTCACGCCTGAAGATGCGGTCTCGCGCGCATACATGCGCGCCCTTATGCATTTTATCGACGAGATGCCGGCCGCTGCTGTCCGCGTGCCCACATTCAACCTCGCCTTCCTGCCAAGTTTCCAGAAGTTGAGCCGCGACGCTTTCGTTGCAATGGCCGAAAGCAAGCCCTTACGCCGCGAGTTCATGCTCACCATGGGCCAGACCGGTTTTCCCAAGGCCGAGATGGACGCCGCGCTCGGTCGCCTTCGCCGCGCCTATGAGCGTATGGATGCCGAGATCGAAAAGAGTGGCGGTCCCTGGCTGCTTGGCAAGCAGATTTCGCTCGCCGATGTTGCCGTGATGCCTGCCTTGGTGCGTATGCACGACCTGGGTATGGCGCAACAGTGGGAGGATCTGTCGCGTGTCGTGACGTGGTTCGACAATATCCGCGCTCATAGTGCGTTCAAGCCGACCTACTACCACGGCTCACTGTTGAGCGAGCGCTTTCCCCATTTGAGGGAGAAGGCAACAGCGTGATGGCAGTCAGAAATGTGGAGTAAGCATTACCCCTCCCCGTAAGCGAGGAGAGGTCAATACTTCGCGCTGATCGGCAATTCCTCCGCCGGGAACAGCGAGATCAGGCGGCAGCCTTTGTCGGTGACGACTACTTCCTCTTCGATGCGCGCGGCGGAGAAGCCGTCGGTCGCGGGGCAATAGGTTTCGATCGCGAACACCATGCCTTCCTTGATCTCAGTCGGGTGATCCATCGACACCACGCGCGAGATGATCGGCCGCTCGTGCAGATTGAGGCCGAGACCGTGCGCAAACTGCAAGCCGAACGCCGACATCTCGTCAGGGAAACCGAACTCGTTCGCTTTCGGGAACACGTCGCAGATATGCGCTGTGCTGGCACCGGGCTTGATGCGGGCAATGGCTTTGTCGAGCCACTCGCGCGCTTTCTTGTATGCATCGTGCTGTGCCGGTGTGGCACGACAGACATTGAATGTGCGGTAGTAGCAGGTGCGATAGCCCATGAAGCTTTGCAGGATGTCGAAAAACGCCTGATCGCCAGGGCGGATCATGCGGTCGGTGAAATTGTGCGGGTGCGGATTGCAACGCTCGCCGGATATGGCGTTGACCGCTTCCACGTCGTCGGAACCGTGGGTGTAGAGGAATTTGTTGACCTCAGCGACAATGTCGTTTTCGCGGATGCCTGGACGCAGCATTTCATTGACCACATCGTAGGCGCCGTCGACCATCGCCGCGGCACGATTGAGCAGCGCGATCTCATCGGCGGATTTGACTTCACGCGCGCTCAACATGACCTGCTGGCCGTCTTTGATTTTCAGACCAGCTTTCTCCAGCTCAAACATCATCGGCGGCTCTATGATGTCGACGCCGATTGGCATCTTGGCAACGCCGGCTGATTTAAGAATTGAGGCCATTTCCTCGGCGTGACGCTTCATCAGGCCGAAGGCCGGGTCGACGGTACCGCGCAGGCCCACTAGGCCCGCCTTGCAGTTCTCCGGCTTCAGCCACGGCGAATAAAGCTTATGGTGCACCGCTGCCGAACCGAAATCCCAGAGGATCGGGTCGCCGCCGCGAACCAGCAGCGCCCAGCGCGAGAGCTTATCGCGCGCCCATTCACCGATTTTGGTCGAGGTGACGTAGCGGACGTTATTGTCGTCGAAGAGAAGCAGAGCGCCGAGGTCGGATGCCTCGAGCGCGGCTTGCGCACGGGCGAGGCGATAGCGATGCATGCGCCGGTAGTCGACGCGTTCCTCGAAATCGACGCCCATGGTGCCGAGTACCGGCAAGTGCCGGCCCCAATTGTAGCGCGGATTGATGTCCTCGGCGGTAATCTTGACCGGGTCGCGCGTTCTCTCGTCCATGATCGTCTCCTTACGCGGTATTGATTTCCGGCTAATGGCCGGTGAGGTCGGGGCACTATATGCCTTCCCGGCGGCGCTGTCGGCAATATCAATCGGCTTCCACGTGGGCATCCTTGATGACGCCACCCCAGACCTCGGTCTCCTTCTTGATAAAGGCTGCGGCCTCGGCAGGCGAACCGCCTGCGGCATGCAGATTGATCTTCGAAAAGTGGTCCTGAGCTGCCGGGCTACGGAGCACCTCATTCACCGCGTTGTTGAGCTTGAGGACGATAGCGGCGGGTGTCTTCGGGGGTGCGACGAGCGCGTTCCAGGTGCCGGATTCAAAGCCTTTCACCCCGGCTTCGTCGAGTGTCGGGATATTGGGCAGGTCGGGGATGCGTTTGTCGGTCGCAACGGCCAGAATGCGCGCCTTGTCGGCCTGATGCAGTTTGATGGCAGAGGCAAGCTCCATGAATATGAAATCAACATGGCTGGCGATGATATCGTTGAGTGCTGGTGCGGTTCCTTTGTAGGGCACATGCACCAGCTTGCTCCCGGTCACGCGCTCGAACAGCGCTGCGGTGAGATGTGACGTAGTGCCGATGCCCTGCGATGCGTAATTGACCTTGCCGGGGCTGGATTTGACGTAGGCGATAAATTCCTGCGCGGTTCTGGCCGGGAAATCGGGCCGTACCAACAGCACGTTTGCGATCGAGGTCATGATCGCCACCGGCTCGAACTGCGTCGGGTCGAAATTCATCTTTTTATAAAGCAACGGATTGACCGTAAGCGGTGCCGGCTGCGCGGCTAGGAGCGTGTAGCCGTCAGGATCGGACGTAAATGCCACCTCTGCGCCGATATTGCCGCCGGCACCAGCACGATTTTCCACGACCACCGGCTGGCCAAGTTTCTGATGCAGCCCTTCTGCAACGATGCGCGTCACAGTGTCGACGCCCCCGCCCGCTGGCACACAAACGATGATCTTGATCGGTTTGTTGGGAAAATTGGCCGCGGCGTCTTGCGCCAGTGCCGCCGACGCTAAAAGCAGCGCAGACGAAAAGATTATCATCAGTGTACGCACTCTTTATCCTCCCTTCGCCTTCCTGTTATTCGGATTATGCGACACGCGCCAGTTTTTGTGCCGGCAGTTTGAGGTTGAACAGCTTCATCGCATTGCCGCCAAGAATGTTCCGCTTGGCTTGCTCATTCAGGAAAGGCAGATCGTAGATTGTCGACGGCAGATCGAAATCCCAATGGGGATAGTCGGACGAATAGAGCAACTGGCTGTCCGCGTTAATCATGCGGAAAGTTTGCTCAAGCGCCGCCATGTCTGTCATTTCCATTGGTTGTGACGAAAAGTACATCTCGCGCATATAGTCGCTTGGCTTTTTCTTCAGGGCCGGCGCCTCCGACGAACGCATCATGTATTCGTTGTCGAAGCGCTGCATCATAAATGGCACCCATGCCAGGCCACTTTCGACCCATAACACCCTCAGCTTGGGAAACCGCTCGCACAAGCCATTGGTAATCCAATTGGCGAGGTGAACCATGTTGTAGAATACGAACCCGAGGGCATGCACCGATATGAAACGGTTCATCATGCCTACTGTCTGGTCATTCCAGTTGTAGCCGGCGTGGAACGCGATTGGCAGTCCCATCTCTTCCATCAACGCGTAGATCTTCATGTAGGAATTGTCGTGCACCGGACGATAGCGCGCCGACGTTACCATGAAGCCGACCACGCCCTTGCTCTGGCCGAACTCCTTGACGGTCCGATATGCCGCGTCGGCGTCGTTGAACGGCAGGTAGAGCATCGATCGGATACGCGGCTCATGCGCCAGGACGCGCTCGGTGAGCCAGCGGTTATAAGCGCGCGCCAGTGCAATCTCGACCTCGACTTGCGGGTGCAATCCGAGCTGCAGCATGGGTGTTGGAAACATCACGGCAACATCAATGCCGATGGCGTCCATCCAGCGGCGCGTGAGCGCAATGTCGCGGTGTACGCCGGCCTCGGTCTTTTCCAGGCCGCGCACCGCGTAGCGCATTACGCGTCCGCCCATGTCCTGATAGCCAACTCCGGCAGGCAGCATGCCGACGCTTTTGGCGCTGGCCTGCCGCGCGCTTTGCGCAAGCTGCTGGAGAACGGGATCGTCCATATATTCGAGGATCTCACCGATCGACTCGCTTTCGTAGTGATGCGAATCCACGTCAACAATCGGGAAATTCTTATAGCCGCGCTCTGTCGCCTGCTTGGCCGCATTCGCAAGCAGCTTGCTGGTGTCGAATTCCTCGACCTCCATGCGGCGGAAATCACTGAGCGGAAGATCCATTGTCATTGTTCCTGGCGCATTATCATGCCCGAGAGCTACTTTTCGGGGTTATGCGCGCCCCGACCAGGCTTGCCACATTCCAAGTTCGAACACTTGCAGGTTTACGGCCTTGAGCATGGCCGTGACTGTTACCATCACCTGGGTCGCCGTAGCTGCATCAGCTGCAAATGCGGGCAGGGCGGCGTCTTTCTCGTTCGCACGTTCCGCATAGAGCCGCACGGCGTTCGCGAGCATATCTTGGATTTCAGCATCGCTTGGCGCCGTCGCGGTTCGCGTGGTGGTGTCAACTTGCAACGACATAGATGTCCTCTCCGCGTCGGACGACCTCGAAGCTTTTCAGCTTCAAGGTTCGGTCGGCGCTGCATTCCCCTGTTTTGAGATCGTATTCGTAGCCATGCCATGGACATACAAAATGAATTTCATGGCTGGAAAACTTTTGCCCTAGCCAACTTCGGTCGGCCCCTATCACATCCTCAACTTTGTGCATCATAATGCCCTCACAAGCAGGTCCGCCCTGATGCAGGCACAGGTTCTCGTATGCGTAGTACTTGCCTTGCCAATGGAACACGCCGATTTCGCGATCGCCGTGGGTAACGATTCGACGTTCGCCATCGGGAAATTGCGCGGCCTTGGCGACAAATACGTCCGGCATTCAACCTGCTCCGCCTATTGAATAGCGGAAAAGTATGGCACCGAACCGCACGTTGCGGCAACGAAGTGCCTTCGCGGAAATCAGATCCTTGGTTGCACCTGTCCGCATTGTCTAATAGCGCAGCATGCCGCAAGGTCCGCCGCCCAAAGGGAAGGACGCCGGGTGGATTCAGCCGCAATTCTCGTTGCTACAGCAGGCGCGTTCCTGCTGGCTGGCTTCGTTAAGGGCGTGATCGGCCTCGGCTTGCCGACGGTGTCAATTGGCTTGCTCGGGCTGTTGATGACGCCGGCGCAGGCGGCAGCCATCCTGGTCGTGCCATCGCTCGTCACGAATGTCTGGCAAGCCGCAGTCGGCGGCGGGTTGATTGTCCTGGCACGAAGGCTCTGGCCAATGCTCGCTGGAATCTGCATCGGCACTTTCATCGGAGCTGCGCTGCTTCCTCACGACGACAGCGGGCGGGCGGCGGTGTGGCTTGGGCTGGCACTCGTACTCTATGCCGCGTTTGGTCTCTTCAAGGGACAATTTGCGGTACCACGGCACGCGGAAACCTGGCTTGGGTTGCTCATGGGCGCGACAACCGGCGCTATTACGGTCGCGACCGGAATCTTCGTCATGCCTGGAACGCCCTATGTTCAATCTTTGCAATTCGAACGCGACAAGATGGTGCAGGCGCTCGGCCTGTCGTTTACGGTGTCGACTATCACGCTGGCTTTGGCGCTCACTTATGCAGGTCAGGTACGAACGTCACTTGCGTGGCCGTCGCTCGTCGCCCTTGCCGCCGCACTTGTCGGTATGGGGCTGGGGCAACTCATCCGGGGGCGTGTGAAGGCGGAGACCTTCCGGCTGTGTTTCTTTGTAGGACTACTGCTACTTGGTGCGCATCTGGCGCTGCGCGGACTCTTGTGATCGATTAGGCGCCGTTACTCAAAGCCGTCAGGACCCTGCGATGAAAATTGTCGATCTTTCTCACGTCATGAACGTGCATACGCCCGGCTGGGTCGGCTACGCCGGCAACAAAATGTATTACGCGCAAAATCTTCAGACGGTCCGCATCGTCGCACAGCGCATTGACACAGCTTTGCATGTCGGCACGCATTTCGACGGCGCCATGCATGCGACCGACAACAACAAGGGCGATATGGCGCACTTGCCGCTCGACTATCTGGTCAATCGCGGCGTCGTCGTCGACATTTCAAAACATATGAAAGACTGGGCGGTAATTACGCCGGAAATTATCGAGAGTGCCGGCGCCGATATCCGCGAGGGTGACATCCTCATACTGCACACCGGCTGGCACAGGCACTACGAAGGCCAACCGCAGCAGGATCTGGTGAAGTATTTCTGCTACCACCCGGGACCCAATCTCGACACACTGCATTGGATGCTGAAGAAGAAAATTCGATGGTGGGGCATGGACTGCGGCTCCTGTGACCATTCCATGAACACCTCCATCCGCTATATGCGGCCAGATCTCGCCGAGGAGTTCACAAAAAAGCACGGCAAGACGCCTGGCGAATTTTTCGGAACGTTCGAATACACACATAAGAAATCAGGCCGGAAGGTTTCGGCTGACGTATTTCCGTTCCACAATTGGGCGTTCCAGGAAGGGCTTTTGCACGCGGAAAATCTCGGCGGCGACATCGAGATGATGCTGGGAAAACGTTGCGTGATCGGTGCGTTTCCTTGGCGCTATGAAGGCCTCGAAGGCTGTCCGTGCCGAATCGTCTGCTTCCTCGATACCGATATGTCGGTGGAAGCGGTCGGCGATGCCGCGAAAGCGATCCTGAAAAGCTAGCGTTTCTTTTTGCGCTTCGGCTTGGTGCCCGGCTCCTTCAGTCGCGGGTCGGGGCGATTGTTTTGCAAGGTCGACTGGATCGCCTCGCGTAGCAGCGCATATTTCAGTTTCGGCCAGCGTGCGACGTGTATATCGGCCAGCAATTTGGCCGATTTGCCGAACACCACGATGCGATCGCCCACCCCGATCGCTTCTTCGAGCTGATGGGTGATCAGGATGGCAGTCGAGCCGCATTCACGCGCCAGCGCCAGGAATGTTTCGCGCAACTCTGCGGCTGTCACTTCGTCGAGATGGCCGAAGGCTTCATCCGCCAGTAATATGTCGGGTTCCACAGCAAAGGCCCGCGCAATCGCCACGCGCTGACGCATGCCGCCAGACAATTCGTGCGGGTAGGCGTTGGTGAAATGACCAAGCCCGAGGCGATTGAGCCAGGTGAGCGCACGCTCGCTCTGCTCTTTCTCTGGAATACCAATAAGCTCGAGCGGAAGGCGCGCATTGTCGAGTGCCGACCGCCAGGGCAGCAGCCGGTCCTGTTGGAAGACCGTCGCAATTCGACCGCGGAAATGATCGAAGTCGGCATGCGGACTCTTGTCGCCGATATGGATCAGCCCGTCGCTCGGTGCCTCCAGCCCGATCATCAAATCGAAGAAGGTTGATTTTCCGCAGCCGGTCTGGCCGACGATCGCCACCACTTCTTTCGGTGCAATGGTCAAATCAAGGCGGTCGATTGCGACCACAGATTGCCCGGTCGTGGTCTGCCGAAACACCTTGCGCAGGCCGCGTACTTCGATCGGCGGGGGGCTGCTCATGCACGCCATCGCAATATGTGGGCTTCGACCCGGGCGACCATTGCCTCAAGCAGGAACAGCAAAGCGACAAGCACCAGTGTCCAGGCGAACACGTCGGCGACCGAAAACAATTCCTGCGCTACCGATAGCTGATGGCCAATGCCGGTCACCGCGCCTACGAGTTCGGCAATCGTGACCACGCGGATTGCGAGGCTGATGTTGACCTTCCAGCTGGTAAAAATCGTCGGCACAATCGCAGGCAACATCAGTTTGAGGAAATATTGCCAGGTGGTTGGGCGGAACGACTGCATCATGTGGCGCAATTCGCGTGGCACGCCTCGCATGGCGTCCAGCGTATCGACCAAAAACACCGGCCCGCACACGACCACCAGCACGAAGCCGATACGAAACTCCACGCCGGGGAACCACAGCACTGCAAACAAGATCCACGACACGACAGGCACGGCCATCAGCAGGCGAACCATTGGGTGCAGGTATTTGTCGAGTGAATCCGAGCGGTACATCGCCATAGCCAGCGCGAGGCCAAGCACGAACGAGACGATGAGGGCCGCGATTACGCGCGCCAACGTTACGACAATGTCGATCGGCGTTATGGTTGCGAAGCTTCGCGCGATGCGCACGAAGCTTGGGATCGCAAATGGCGGAATCCCCAGATAGGGCGCCAGATGCGAGAGCACCTCCCAGAGGGCGCCAAATACAAGAAGGGAAACGAGAGTCTGGCGCGGAAAAATCAAAACCGGGACAGACTCGCGTAACTCCTCGCTCATCGTACAGACGCGCTTGCGCGCTTATGGGGCATAGATGATCTTCTCGTCCGGCATCTTTTCGTAGAAGCCGGCCTTCACTGCGCGCTGCATCATGTCGGTGATGGTCTTGCGGGTCGCTGGCTCCCAAGCGGGCTTGATGATCATTTGCAGACGCTTGCTTTGCAGGGCGGCGGTCAGGATACCCGGCGGCAGCTTGAGCGTGTCATTGGCGATTTTGTCGGCGTCGGCTGTATTCGACTGCAGGAATGCAGCCACGTCTTGCAGTGCCGCGATCAGCATCTTTGGCGCGCCGGGGTTTTTCGCGATCGCGTCCGCGCGCATGGCGGTTACGATTTCCCAGCCGTCTTCACCGGTGATTTCCTTCCAGCCTTGTGCACCGTTAAATATGACGTGCCAGCCCGGATTTTGCTTCGCGATTATGCTTGCCAGCGGTTCGATGACCAATGCCGCATCGACGCGGTCGGCCTCGAGTTGAGCGCGGGCGACGGCAAAGTTGGCGTTGACGACGATGATGTCCTTGCCGAGATCGATACCCTTGGCGGCTGCGTACATCTTGGTGACCTGAAACTGCGAACCGCCCATATCGATCGCGAGCTGCTTGCCCTTCATATCGGCGAGCGACTTGATCTGGTCGTTCTTGCTGAAGATCACGAGGTCGGCGAGCGTGAAGCCGGTGCCGACGATGCGAACCGGCACGCCTTCTTGGTAGAGTTTTTGCAGGATCGTCGGGCCACCGATCAGCACATCGGTTTCGCCGGTGGCAAAGCCGGCATAGAAAGCGGCGATCGACGGGTAGGCGTGGATATCGAGCTCGAAGCCATTTTTGGCGTCGAAGCCCTGCGCCTTCATGATGTTCCACACCAGCGGGTTGAAGACTGGCAGTGTCAAACTCGACACTTTGATTACGGGTTTTTGCTGCGCCTGCGCGCACGGCGACACGATTCCTGTTGCCGCAAGCGCAATGACGGCGGTAAGCGCGGCAAGGCCGCGTCGAGACACAATGGACATCATGGACATCATGGACAATTCCCCCTCGTGGCCGCTTAGACCGTGATCTTGCGCGTCACTTGGCTCAAGCGCGAGTGCGACTTTACTCCGCTTTCGTTTGCGTGCAAATAATTGTCCGGACGTACGGGAGGGCGTGATGCCGCACATCACCGCGCGAGACGGAACGCGGCTCTATTACGAAGAAGCCGGGCACGGCACGCCGGTGATCTTTGTGCACGAATATGCCGGGGACTACCGCACATGGGAGATGCAAATGCGGTATTTCTCGCGTGCCCACCGCTGCATCACCTACAGCCAACGGGGTTATCCGCCCTCTGACGTGCCGAGCGATGGCGCACGTTATAGCCAGGACATCGCGCTCGCCGACGTGCTGGCGTTGATGGATGCGCTGAAAATCGACAAGGCTCACGTGGTCGGTCATTCCATGGGCGCTTATACGGCGCTGCATGTCGGCATTCACGCGCCGGCGCGTTGTATTTCTGTCGTTGCCGCTGGCTGCGGCTGGGGCTCGACGCCCGATGTCAAGAAACGCGAGGAAATGAAGGCGTTCGCCGCCGAAATAGGCAAAATGTTTGCCGAAGAAGGTATCGCATCGGCAGCTGCGAAGTATGCAGACGCGCCGATGCGTCAGGCGCAGAAGAACAAGGACCCGCGTGGATACGCCGAATTCGCGCGCATGCTGGCGGATCATTCGGCCGAAGGCCACGCCCACACGATGTTCAATCTCCAGCTCAAACGGCCGACGCTGTGGGAGATGGAGGCGGCGCTGAAGAAATTTTCCGTGCCGCTGCTCATCATCGTTGGCGACGAAGACGAGCCCTGCATAGACGGGAGCGTCTTTCTCAAGCGCACGGTGCCGACTGCCGGCCTGTTGGTCATACCGCGCTCAGGCCACAACATCCCGGAAGAAGAGCCGGCAGCGTTCAACTCGGCATTGGCAGAACTATTTGCTGCGGCGGAAGCGGGCCGTTGGCTTGCGCACAAGCCGTCACAATAAAAAGTCTGGAGGGCGTTATGGACCTTAAGCTCAAAGGCAAGACCGCGCTGGTCACCGGCGGCAGCGAAGGCATCGGCAAGGGTATTGCCCGCATGCTGGCCAAGGAAGGGGTGGATGTCGCGATTTGTGCGCGACGAAAGGAACCACTCGAGGCTGCCGCAAATGAGATCGCCAAAGAGACCGGCCGTAAAATCGTCGCCATTCCTGCCGATTTGCGCAAAGACTCCGACGCCAAAAATTTCATCGAACAAGGTGCCAAGGCGCTCGGCCGCGTCGACATCATGGTCAACAATGCCGGCTCAGCGGCCGGCGGGGTTATCGAGCACCTGACAGAAGACGACTGGGAGAAAGGGCTGCAGCTCAAATTCATGGGCTATGTTCGCTGCCTTCGTTACGTGCTTCCACACATGGTCAAGCAAGGCGGTGGCCGCATAGTGAACCTGATAGGCAATGACGGCGTGAAGCCGTCCTATTGGGAAATCTGCCCGGGCGCGGCAAATGCGGCTGGGCAGAACCTCACGCTCTCGCTCGCCGGCCAATATGGCAAGAACAACATCAGTTTCGTCGCGGTCAACCCAGGCCCAGTGCGTACCGAGCGCTGGGCCGGGCTGGTGGACGCCATGGCCCGTGACATGAAAATCCCGCATGAACAGGCCGACAAGCTTGCGCCTGCGTCAATTCCGATGGGCCGCATCGCCGAAGTGGATGAAGTCGCAGCTTTAGTGGTGATGCTGGCGTCGCCATTGATGGAAATGGTCAACGGCACGATGATTGAAATCGATGGCGGCCAGGATAAACCGCTCATGGATCGCTTTCGCGACAAACCGATGGGATGAGCCACGGACTCTGGCGTTCACAACTTATGACTGACTTGACAAGTTCGGGGATGCGGTCGGACTATTTGCATACAAACAAGCTCGCCGGACACAACTACGCAGGAGCGTCGTTATGATTACTAAGCGTTACGTGTTCTCGACTGCAATTGCCGCCATTCTCGCAGCAGGTCTTTCACCGGCCTGGGCGCAGCAGACGATCAAGATCGGCGAGCTCAACAGCTACAAAGCACAGCCGGCCTTCCTCGACCCTTACAAGAAGGGCATGGATTTGGCTCTTGAGGAGATCAACAGCAAAGGCGGAGTGCTCGGCAAGAAACTGGAATTGGTCTCGCGTGATGATGGCGCCAACCCCGGCGAAGCCGTACGCGTGGCGGAAGAACTGGTCACCCGCGAAGGTGTCGTCATGATTGCCGGCACGTTTCTCTCAAATATCGGCCTGGCAGTGACCAATTTCGCCGGCCAGAAAAAAGTGTTCTTCCTTGCCGCCGAGCCGCTGACCGACAAAATCACCTGGCAGAACGGCAACAAGTACACTTACCGCTTGCGCGCAACGACCTACATGCAGACCGCTATGCTGATGCCGGCAGCGATTGCCGCCAAAAAGAAACGATGGGCGCTGGTCTATCCGAACTTCGAATATGGTCAATCGGCAGCGGAAAATTTCAA
This sequence comes from uncultured Alphaproteobacteria bacterium, assembly GCA_963810585.1. Classification (GTDB taxonomy): domain Bacteria; phylum Pseudomonadota; class Alphaproteobacteria; order Rhizobiales; family Xanthobacteraceae; genus Pseudolabrys. The sequence goes on along the minus strand of CAWENV010000001.1, from coordinate 1,220,098 downwards.
GGCGCTGATGAAGAAAGCGCAGCCCGACGTGGAATTCGTCACCGAGCAGGCTCCGCCACTCGGCAAGATCGATGCCGGCGCAGTGGCGCAGGCGATCGACGACGCCAAGCCCGACGCCATTTTCAACGTGTTGTTCGGCGGCGACCTCGCCAAATTCGTTCGCGAGGGCAACACCCGCGGAGTGTTCAAAAACCGTACGGTGGTGAGCCTGTTGTCCGGCGAACCGGAATATCTCGATCCGCTCAAGGACGAAGCGCCGGTTGGCTGGACGGTCACCGGATATCCCTGGGAAAAGATCAAGACGCCGGCGCATACCGCCTTCGTCAACGCCTACCAGAAGAAGTTCAATGACACGCCACGGCTTGGCTCGCTTGTCGGCTATGTGACGATCAAGTCAATCGCGGCCGGAATTGCCAAGGCCAAGAGCACCGATACCGAAAAACTGGTTGAAGCGTTCAAGGACCTTAAAGTCGATAGCCCGCTCGGGCCGTTCCACTACCGTGCAAGCGACCACCAGGCCACGATGGGCGCCTACGTCGGCAAGATCGCTTTGGAGAACGGCAAGGGGGCAATGGTTGACTTCAAATATGTCGACGGAGCCTCGGTGCTGCCGAGCGATGCCGAGGTCAAGAAGCTGCGCCCGGCGGGGGACTAAAACGAACCGCAATGTGCTTAGCTCACCTCTCCTCGCGGCGCGGGGAGAGGTGATTGTCTCATGACTTTCAGCGCATTCCTGTTTCAGGCAATCAACGGGCTGTCGACCGCCTCCGGACTATTTCTCGTCGCGGTTGGCCTGTCGCTTATCTTCGGCGTCTCTCGCATCATTAATCTCGCGCATGGTTCCCTGTACATGCTGGGGACCTACATTGCCTATTCATTCGCAACGCACATCGGCGGTGCGCTCGGCTTTTGGGGCGGCATCGTCGCTACAACACTCGTCGTTGGTGCGATCGGTGCGCTGATTGAAGTCGCGCTGTTGCGCCAGGTTTATCGCGCACCGGAGCTGTTCCAACTGCTCGCCACTTTCGCACTGGTGCTGGTGATCAACGATGCGGCGCTCTGGTTGTGGGGTCCCGAGGATTTATTGGGGCCGCGCGCACCGGGCCTGCGCGGCTCGATTGAGGTGCTTGGGCGCCAATTGCCGAGTTACGACCTGTTCCTGATCGTCGTCGGGCCGCTGGTGTTGCTGGCGCTGCATTTTGCGCTTGCCCGCACGCGCTTCGGCCGGCTCATCCGTGCGGCAACACAGGATCGGGAAATGGTCAGCGCCCTCGGCGTGAACCAAGCGATCCTTTTCACTTCGGTATTCGCGCTTGGCGCCGCACTTGCCGGCTTCGGCGGCGCATTACAGGTCGCGCGTGAGCCGGCCAATCTCGCGACCGATCTGGTCGCCATCGGTGACGCCTTTGTGGTGGTGGTGGTTGGCGGTATGGGCTCGATATCCGGCGCCTATCTTGCCGCTGTCATTATTGCCGAGGTGAAAGCCATCTGCATCGGCATTGGCGTCGTCGATTTCGGGTTTCTGACTGTCAATTTTTCAAAGCTTACGCTGGTTGCCGAATTTCTCGTTATGGCGGTGGTACTGATCGTGCGGCCTTATGGCCTGCTTGGCCGCCCGCAGGCACAGGTGCGGTCGATCGCGGAGCCGGAAGACCCGATCCGTCCGGCGACGCCGGCACTCAAGGTGTTCGGCGCCGGGGTACTCGCATTGCTGTTGTGCCTCCCGCTGCTGGCGCAAGGCTCGCCCTACCTGCTTATCCTGGGCATTGATGTGCTGATCGCGGTGATCTTCGCAACGTCGTTGCACTTCATCGCGGGGCCGGGCGGCATGCACTCCTTCGGCCATGCTGCCTATTTTGGCCTCGGCGCTTATGGCGCGGCGCTATTGGTGAAATGGCTGGCGGTACCGATGGGGTTCGCGTTGATCGCGGCACCTTTGGCTGCGCTTGCCGGCGCGCTGCTGTTCGGCTGGTTCGCCGTCAGGCTTTCCGGCGTCTATCTCGCGATGCTCACTTTGGCGTTCGCGCAGATCGTCTGGGCTCTGGTGTTCCAATGGGAAACGCTAACGGGTGGCTCGAACGGCGTGATTGGGGTTTGGCCACCGGCACCGTTTGATCAAGCGCCGGTTTATTTCCTGCTTACGCTGGCTCTCGCGGTAATTGCTGTGCTGGCCCTGCGGCGCTTTCTCTTCGCACCGTTCGGCTATGCCATGCGTGCGGGCCGAGATTCTCCGCTGCGCGCAGAGGCCATAGGCATCGATGTAAAGCGCGTGCACTGGCTCGGCTTCGCCATAGCCGGAGGCGTCTGCGGCATTGCCGGCGGTCTGTTTGCTTTTGCCAAAGGATCGATTTCACCAGAGACGATCCACGTTGGCCGCTCAATCGATGGCCTGGTTATGGTGCTGCTTGGCGGCATCCAGACACTTACCGGCCCGATCGTCGGGGCATCTGTGTTTGCCACACTTCAGGACACTGTGATGCGGCAGACCGAGTATTGGCGCGCGCTGCTTGGCGCCATCATCCTGGTGCTGGTCCTGGCATTCCCGCAGGGCATCGTCGGTGCGTTCTCGAACGTCTGGCGCAAGGTGGGGATGAAACCGTGAGCGTGCTTGCCATTCGTTCATTGTCCAAGGCCTTTGGGGGCGTGCGTGCAGTCAACGACGTCAGCTTCACAATCGGAAAGGGCGAGTTTCTCGCCATGATCGGCCCGAATGGTGCCGGCAAGTCGACCTGCTTCAACATGATCAACGGCCAGCTTAAGCCCGGACTCCGGCGAGATTTTATTGGAGGGCAGCAATATTGCCGGACTTGCACCGCGCGACATCTGGCGGCTCGGCGTCGGGCGTACTTTTCAGGTGGCCGCTACATTTCATTCGATGTCGGTTATCGAAAACGTACAGATGGCCCTGATCTCACATGGGGGCGAGACGTACCGCCTTTGGCAACCGGCCGCGGAATTGCATCGCGAACGTGCGCTGGATTTGCTCGCCCGGGTCGGTATGCGCGAGGTTGCCGACCGGCCGAGCCGCGAGCTCGCATATGGCGATGTCAAACGCGTAGAGTTTGCCATCGCGCTCGCCAATGAACCCCGCCTGTTGTTGATGGACGAGCCGACCGCCGGGATGGCACCGCGCGAACGCAATGAATTGATCGCGTTGGTCAAACGGCTGGTAATAGAGCGTGGCATTTCGGTGCTGTTCACTGAACACTCGATGGACGTGGTGTTCGCTTATGCCGATCGCATCATCGTGCTGGCTCGCGGGCGGCTGATCGCCGATGGCGATGCCGCGGCTATTCGCGAACATCCGCAAGTGCGTGAAGTGTATTTCGGCACAGGCAAAACTTTTGCTTTGGACTCCGTTTCGCACGGAGCCGCACCATGAGCGAAACGATGCTCACGGTTAAATCCTTGAGCGCGTGGTATGGCGCTGCGCGTATTCTGTATGACCTGAGCCTCGATGTCGGCCGCGGCGAAGTGGTTGCATTGATGGGGCGGAATGGCGCCGGGAAATCCACCACCATGAAATCGATTATGGGCCTCGTTGCGCAACGTCAGGGCAAGGTAAGCTTCAACGGCGAGGATATTTCCGGCCGTAAACCCTTCGAGATATCGCGCCGCGGCCTGGGTTTCGTCCCGGAGGATCGCCGCATTTTTGTCGATCTCACCGTAATGGAAAATCTCGATGTAGGACGTCAGCCCACGCGGCACTTTACCGACGGAAAGAATGCGCCGTCCTGGACACCGCAACAGCTGTTTGCGCTGTTTCCCAACCTCGCCGAGATGCCCGACCGCCCCGGTGGGCGGATGAGCGGCGGCGAGCAGCAAATGCTCACCGTCGCGCGGACTCTGATGGGCAATCCGCTGCTGGTATTGCTCGATGAACCTTCGGAAGGCGTTGCGCCGCTGATTGTCGAGCAAATGGCGAACGCGATTCTCGCATTAAAGAAGCAGGGCCTGTCGATCCTGCTGTCGGAGCAGAACATCAACTTTGCGCGGCTGGTGTCGGATCGCGTTTATGTGCTGGAAAAGGGCCAGATTCATTGGCACGGCACGTTGGCGCAACTCGATGCCAACCAGGAGGTGCAAAGGACTTATTTAACAGTGTAGGATGAGCAGGCTGCAACCACGGAACAGAAGCATGAAAACCTTGCGGCAGGAAAAACTGAAGGTCGTGGCGGTCCAGGCCGATCCGTCGGAGCAAGGACGTTACGTGCTCGACGAGCAGGCGGGTTTCCTCATGCGCGTTGCCATGCAGCGCCACACATCGATTTTTACCTCACGCATGGTCGATGGGCTGACGCAAACCCAGTTCGCGGCGCTTGCCAAATTGTACGAAGTCGGGCCCTGCTCGCAAAATCATCTTGGCAGATTGATTTATCTTGATGCGGCTACCATCAAGGGCGTCGTCGACCGTTTGCATTTGCGCGGCTTTGTCACCGCTCTCAGCGATCCGAAAGATCGCCGCCGCCGTGCCGTTACGCTGACTGAAAGCGGACGACAGGTAACGGAAGCAGCCACGCGGTGCGCTGCCGAAATAACCGCCGCCACGCTGACGCCGCTAACCGCCGACGAGCAGCGGATGATTACAAAGCTGCTGCGTAAACTAGGCTGAACCGCGCGATCCGCATAAAGCCTACCAAAGACCCTTCAGCCGCCCGCCGTCGAGATTGAGCGAAACGCCTGTGATGTAGCTCGCGCGCTCGCTGCAAAGGAATACGGTGGCGTTGGCGAGCTCTTCAGGTTTGCCCATCCGACCGAGCGAATTTTTCTTTGCCGCAACCTTGCGGGCTTCCGCTTCGCTCGCCACACCGAATTCCTTCTTCATACCCTCGGTGTTGCGCACCCAGAGATCGGTCGCGACCCAGCCCGGGCAGATGGCGTTGACGAGGATGTTGTCTTCGCCGAATTCAGTCGACAGTGACTTGGTGAGATTGAGCAGTGCGCTGTTGGTCATGCCGCTGCCGAACATATAGGGGTCTGGCTCTTTGCCCGCGCCGCCGATTGTGTTGACGATGCGGCCCCATTTTTGCGCTTTCATCAGCGGATAAACGGCGCGGATCGCGCGCAGGAAGCCGAACAGCTTGGTCTCGAGCTGCGTTTTCATCTCGTTATCGTCAATTACCGCAAAACGGCCGGAATACATCTGGCCTGCATTGTTAATGAGGATGTCGACGCCACCGAGTTTCTGCTTGGCGACCTCTACCATTTTCGCGATGTCAGATTCCTTGGTCATGTCAGCAGCGAAAGCGTGCACTTCGCCGCCAGTGCGTTTGGTCAAATCGTCGCGCGCCTTGTCGAGTTTCTGCTGATTGCGTCCGGTGATGAGAACGCGCACGCCTTCTTCCAGAAACTGGCGCGCCGTCTCGAAGCCGATCCCGCTTGAGCCGCCAGTGACGATCGCGCGGCGGCCTTTGATTCCCAAATCCATCTCACTCTCCCGTTGACGCCTACAGGCGCAGCATAGAGTATCGCTCGCGGCAGCAATGCAACAAGAAAACGAGGAACGCAATGCAGCTCGGCCTTCGCGGCAAGGTCGCTCTGGTCACCGGCGCCTCACGCGGCATTGGCAAAGCGGTGGCACAGGCGCTGCAGGAAGAAGGATGTGCGGTTGCAATTTGCAGTCGCAACGCGGCACAACTTAACGCCGCGGTGACCGAATTATCCGCAAAAGGCCGTGTGCTCGGTGTACCGACCGATGTCACCGACGAAAATGCGGTGAAGACGTTCGTCGGTGCAGCGCTCAAAGAGTTTGGTCGCATCGACATTCTCGTCAACAATGCCGGCACGCATCTGCGCGGCACCGTCGAGACCACGACGCTCGAAATTCTCGAGCGCCAGTTGCGCGACAAAGTCTTCGGTTTTTTCACCATGATAAAAGCGGTACTTCCCACCATGAAGGCGCAACGCGATGGGCGGATCGTCAATATTGTTGGGCAGGCAGCACGCCATCCGCATCCGGACCGTTTTCCGTCCGGCGTGACTAATGCGGCATTGATGGCTATGAGCAAATCGGTGGCGGATTCGGTCGCGCGCGACAACATTCGCGTGAATGCCGTGTGCCCGCAATATATCGAATCCGATCTGCTGGCCGCGCTGATCCAGAAAGAGATGCGCGAGCGCGGCGTCGATCGCGCAACCGCGGCAGCGGGCTTTACCCGTTCCAACCCTTTGGGCCGCACCGGCCGTCCCGACGAGGTCGCCGATCTTGTCGCTTTTCTGGCCTCGGATTGCGCCGGCTTTGTTACTGGCAGCGCGGTCAGTATTGATGGCGGCTATCACCGCTATGTGTTCGGGTAAACGCCATGGACCTTTTTCTGAGTGGCAAGATTGCGCTGATCACCGGCGGCACCAGCGGCATCGGTCTTGCAATTGCACAGAAGCTTGCCGCCGAAGGCTGCACGATAGCCATTTGTGGGCGCAATAAGACAAAGCTCGACCAGGCCGTGGGTTCGCTCAATGCGCCGGCGGCGCAGGGCTTCATCGCAGACATCTGCAAAACGGCTGACGTTGCGTCTTTGGTGAAAAATGTCACGAAGGTCTTCGGCGGCATCGACATTGTCGTCAGTAATGCCGGCACGCATCTGCCCGGCCGCCTTGGTGAAGTTGCTGGCGATGCGTTACTCCGTCATTTCCAGACGAAGGTGTCGGGAGCCTGGGAGCTTGCACGCCACGTGGCGCCGGTGATGAAGCAGCGGGGTGACGGCCGCTTCATCGTTATTATCGGCCAGGCGGGCAAAGTTCCGCAGGCAAACGCAATCGCTTCCACCACCGTCAATGCCGCGCAGCATGCCTTCGTGAAGTCGCTGTCTGATGAACTCGCGCCGAGCAACATCCTCGTCAACGCGGTTTGCCCGAGCCGCATCAAGAGTCCGCTCACGGACGGCCTGACGCTGCACAACGAAGCCTACTACGGCCGCAGTCTTGAACAGCAGGAGAGCAAGTGGGGCGCCGAGGTGCCGCTTGGCCATTGGGGCACATCCGAGGATGTCGCCAATGCGGTGGCCTTTCTTGCATCCAAGCGGGCGGCTTTCATCGTCGGCGCCAATATCGATGTCGATGGTGGCCACCAACGACTTATCGTCTAGCGGGTGCGGCAATGATCGACCTGCGAAATGTCTCGAAAACCTTCCGTAAGCGGGACGAAACGGTCGACGCGGTGCGCGACATCAGCCTGAGTATCGCGCGGAAGGAAATCGTCGCCATCATCGGACCGAGCGGGTGCGGCAAGTCCACGCTGCTCAACATGATTGCCGGCCTTTACGCACCATCGAGCGGTTCGATCGTCTACAAAGGCGTGCGCGTGTCGGATGTAAACACCGACGTCGGCTACATGACGCAGAAGGACAACTTGCTGCCGTGGCGTACCGTGCGCGACAACATAGGCTTTCCGCTCGAACTCGCCGGTGTTGCAAAGCCCGAGCGCGCGACGCGTGTCGATCAGGTGATAGAGCATGTCGGCCTTGACGGCTTCGCGCACCGGTATCCGCATGAGTTGTCAGGCGGCATGCGCAAACGCGCATGCCTGGCGCGGATGCTGCTGTACGGAGCAGAAACGGCGCTGCTCGACGAGCCGTTTGCCGCACTCGATGCGCAATTGAAGCTCGCCATGCACGATCTTTTGCTCAAGCTCGCCGACGAGACGGGGCAAACCGTGGTGCTCGTCACGCACGATCTTATGGAAGCCGTGACACTTGCGGACCGCGTGCTGGTCTGCACGCGTCGTCCGGCCATGCTTGCGCTTGAACAGCGCATTGAGCTCAAACGCCCGCGCGACGTTCTCAACGTGCGCTTTACCAGTGAGTTCAAGGAACTCTACGACACGCTGTGGGAGCGCTTGCGGGTTGAGTATCATGAGGAGCGGATATGACCGCGCCCGATGCCGATACCGCAGCAGGGGGCCTTCGCGACGCAGCCGCGAATGCCGGGCCGCGCGCGTTTGGCGGCGGTTTTATGGTCGTCTGCCAGGTCGCACTCGGTGCGGCTTTACTGTTGTTGTGGCAAGGCGCCTCCGGGCGTCTGGTCGACAGCTTTTTCATTTCCAATCCGGTCGAGGTCGGGACACGATTGATCGGCTGGATCGCCGATGGCTCTCTGTTTCTGCACATCTGGGCAACGGTCTATGCCACGGTCATGGGCTTTATCGTTGGCTCGGTTGGCGGCGTCGTGCTCGGCATCTGGCTCGGCGTATCACCTTTCACCAGCCGGTTGCTCAATCCTTATCTTTCGGCGCTCAACGCGTTGCCGAAAGTGGCGCTGGCGCCGCTATTTGTTCTGTGGTTTGGGCTCGGCATCGAGTCCAAGATAGCGCTCGCCGCTGTGCTTGTGCTGTTTCTCGTCTTCCTTAACACTTATGCCGGTGTGCGCGAGGTCGATCAGGATTTGATCGACGGCGCCCGGCTGATGAAAGCCACGCGCACACAGGTGATTACCAAGGTCATCATTCCGTCGGCGATGTCGTGGATGTTCGCAGGCCTGAAGATCTCGGTGCCCTACGCTTTAATTGGCGCAGTGTTGGGCGAAATGATCGCGGCTAATCGCGGCCTTGGCTATCTCGTGCAGTTCTCGGGCTCGCAATTCGATTCCGCCGGCGTCTTTGCTGTTTTGATCGTGATCGCACTACTTGCCGTTGCACTTAATTTTTTGGTCGAAATCGTGCAACATCGTATGCAGCGATGGCGGATCGTTGGCCACTGAAATCAGAAAAGCACCGGGAGGACGCGCGATGAAATTGTTGAGAATGACAGCGCTTGCAGCGGCCACATTAGTGGCAGGAGCGGCGTCGGCCGAGACCGTGAAAATCACCAATATCGGCCACGGTTATTACTCCGGTGCGCTCTACGTCGCGGTGCAGGAGAAGTTGTTCCAGAAATACGGATTGGAGCCGGAGGTTTCATTCGTGCAAGGTGGACCGCTCGCGCTGCAAGCCGTGCTTACCAAGCAGGCCGACGTCGGTATCCTGTCGTATGAGCACGTGCTCACTGTCGCAGTGCAGGGCAAGCGTATTGTCTCGTTCTTCAACATCGCCAACCGCCCGGTCAATAATGTAATCGCGAGCGACAAGTTGATGGCTGGCGCTGAGAAATTAAGCGTTGCCGACAAGATCAAGAAACTGAAGGGCCAGCGTGTAGCGATGCCATCGGCCAATGGTTCCGGCGAGAAGATGCTCGGCGTGCTGGCGAAAAAATACGAGCTCACGCTTCCGGGCGATATCTCGACTGTTTATCTCGGCGCCGAGGCTCCTTCCTACGTGGCTGCCTTTCAGAAGGATCTCATTGATGCTGCGCTGCCGTTCGAACCGGCCGGTGTCCTGGTGCAACAGTCAGGCAAGGGGAAGATCTATCTCAACATGATGAATGGCGAGATTCCTGAATTCCGCGACATTCTGTTCATGACGCTAGCGACACATCCCGACGTCATGAAGGAAAGGCCGGACATGTTGCGAAAAGTCGCTCTGGTGTTCTCGGAGGCACAGAAGATCCTCAAGGACGACCCCAAGCGCGGCGTGGCCATCATGGGCAAGGAATATCCAAGTATGACCCCGGAAACCAACGCGGAAGCCTACAAGACCGTGAGTCAGATCTGGACGCGGGACGGTCACATGACCGAAGCGCAGGCGCGCGCCACTTTCGCCTATCTGCAGCCGAAGGGCCCGGCGGAAGTCGATTTTCCGTCGACCTTTACCAACGAATTCGTACCAAAAAACTAGATCGCGACGGGGAGGTGCCGGTGTTCAGCGTAGGCGATGCCAAAATAGTTCGTGTCGAGGAAACCAACCTTCCGAGTTATCCGCTCCGGGACATCTTCCCGGATTTTACAGACGCGCATATGGCCGAGCACAAGGCGTGGCTGGCGCCGCATCATTACGAGGCCGAGACCGGCAAGATCAAGCTCAGCGTGCATAGCTGGCTGCTCCAGATCGGCGGCAAGAAAATCCTGATCGATTCCTGTTGCGGCAACAATAAAGTCAAACCGGGCCGTCCGTTCTGGCACATGCTCAATATCAACTATCTCGAGCGGTTGGCTGCCGCCGGCGCGCGGCCGGATGAAATCGATATGGTGATGTGTACCCATCTGCATCACGATCATGTCGGCTGGAACACAATGCAGAAGGACGGCAAATGGATACCGACGTTTCCTAACGCCCGGTACGTGTTCTCGAAGCCCGACGTCGATTATTTTTCCAAGGTTGATGCCGATCCAAAAGAGGGACCGGCAGAGCTGGGTACGTTCCGCGAGTGTGTCGTCCCGATTCTCGAACATGGCCGCGCCGACCTCGTCAGTGGCGGCCCATACCGGCTCAATGAGTTCATCGAGATTGACTTCAGCGCCCGGCCATTCGCCCGGTCATGTGTTCTTCAAAATTGAAAGCAAGGGAAAGCGGGCTGCCTTCATTGGCGATGTCTGGCATCACCTGTTGCAGGTCTATTACCCCGACTGGAATTTTCCGAAGAACTCTGATGCAGCGCAAGCGCGCGTCAGCCGGCGCAAGGTGCTCGACTACTGCGCATCGAGCGGTGCGCTGGTGTTTCCGGGCCACGTCGGAATGCCGTTTGCTGGCCATGTTGAGGCAACCGCAAAAGGCTTCCGTCCGAATTTCACGCCGTAGCCGGCTAGAACCCGTAAAGCTGCGCGGGGTTGTCGACGAGCGTCTTTTTTCGGGCGTCGTCGTCTGGAATCCAGTCCAGCAGCATGTCGAGCATCCATGCATCGTCTGGCACCGGCACGCCTGGCGTTGGATGCGGCCAATTGGTCGCCCACAACATTCGTTCGGGCGCGGCCTTGGCCAATGCTTTTGCAAGTTTGCCGACATCGTCGTAGTTCGGCGGCCCCACTTTCGAGACCTCGTACGGCGCCGATAGTTTGACCCAGGTGCGGCCGCCGTCGATCAGCCGTTGCAACGTAAGGAATCCCGGGTGATCCAGCGGCACCGGTTCGAGAAACTTTCCGACATGGTCGATCACCAACGTGCTGGGCAGGCGCTTGAGCATAGGTTCACGCTCGGGCAGCGCGCGGCCATCGAGCTGCAGCTGCACGTGCCAGCCGAAGGGCGCCACGCGGGCGGACATGGTTTCGAGGATGTCCCAGGGCAGGGGCGCCCCCGCCAGCATGAAAAAGCGGATGCCGCGCGCGCCGAGCTTGGTCAGCCGATCGAGTTCTTCGTCGGTCACGTCCTGATCGACGACGACAATACAGCGTGCGTTCGGTCCGATTTCGGCGACGGCTTCCAACGTACAGCGGTTGTCTTTCCCATAGGTCGAAGGCTGCACGATGACGGTGCGCTCGATGCCGAGGCGCGTGCATATTTTCCGGTACGCCGAGACGGGCGCGGCAGGCGCATCGATTTTGGCCGTCGGTGCTTTGGGGTATTTGGGATCATAAATGTGCATATGCGTGTCGCAGGTGCCCGGAGGCGCCTTGAGCTTCGGACGTGTGTCACTTTCTATCTGCATCGTCTGTGCTGCTCGCTTACGAAGGGTTTAAGGGCAGATATAGCCGGGTCCGCTCGGGCTCTTGAAGCAACCGACCGCCGTGGGGATAACTTGTTTCGGCAACCACAGCACCACTTTCGGAAAATAGATGCAAAATGAAATCGTGACGAGGAACACCACGTAGATCGGCAATGCTGCGCGCAGCGCCTGCGAGAATCGAACGCCGACGAATTTGGATGCCATCAGCAATACCAGCCCATAAGGCGGGGTGATCAGCCCGAAGGCAAGGGTGGCGATCAACACCACGCCCATGTGCACCGGATTTATATCGCCGGCCTGAGTCAACGCATTCACTAGCGGCATGAAGATGATGATGGTCGGGACCGGTTCGATAAAATCGCCAATGATCGTGAACAGCAGCACCATCATCAACATGATAAGATGCGGGTCGGTGCCGGCAATGGCGGTGATCCATTCGGCGATCACGCTGGCGCCGCGCAAATAAGCCAGCATCCAGCCAAACGCGTTGGCGGCCCCGATAGTGATCAAAGGTAATGAGAAAATTAGTCCAGCCAGACAGAAATCATAGGGCAACTGCCAGATGTGTTTCGGATTGAGCGCTGGAATGATGACAAAGAGAATCCACACAGCCGCCACGACGCCGGCCTCGGTTGGCGTGAACCAGCCGGTGAGAATGCCACCGAGCAGGATGATCGGGATCATCAGCGGCAGCGCGGCGTCTTTCGCCGCATGAGCGATCATGCCGAAGGACGCCCGGGGACGCCGCGCACCGATCGGACCGAAGAAATAGCAGTAGATCATCAGGCCGAAACCGATCATCAGACCCGGCACTATCCCGGCCATGAACAGCCCGGCGATAGAAACGTTGCCGACCGCCCCATAGACAACGGCGGTGATGCTGGGAGGCACCAGCGCGGCAATGGTCGATGCGGCGGCAATAATTGCGGCAATGAAAGGGCCCTTGTAGCCCTCCTTCTTCATCGGTCCGCTGAGCGCGCGACTAATGACCGCGACATCGGCGGTGGTTGACCCCGACATTTCCGAGAACATCATGCTGAAGACGGTGACGACTTGGCTGAGCCCACCGCGAATATGGCCGACCAAAGCCAGCGACAGGTTGGCGACACGGATTACGACATTGGAAGAGCTCATCAGCTCGCCGACCAGCAGGAAGAATGGGATCGCCAGCAGAGCTTCGTTGTCCACTCCGTCGAAGATCTTCTGGACAATGGCTGCGAGCGAGACATCCGCCAGCGATGCGCCAACAAAGACGCCGGTGAGCAAGGCAAATGGCACCGGCACGCCGAGATAACCGAAGAACAGAAAGCAAAACGTCATAATTCCGAGGATAACCGGCGAACTCATACCGGCTCTCCCGGCCGGCCCGCACCAAAGGCGGCGGTATGCTCCGGCTCTTCCGGTTCTGGATGATCGAAGCCGTTACGGCAGCCGTTGACGATTTGCTCGATGGTGAACAACGCGGTCAGGAAGCCGCAGAGCGGGATCGCCGCATACAGGGAGGCAATCGGCGTGTTGGAGGGCAGGCGGAAACTGCCGAAACCGCGCAAATAATTGATGTAGCCGAAATAGATAAGGCAAATCGCGCAGCCCAGCACAACAAGGCGAATGACGATCTCGGCCGCGGCGCGCGGTGTCCCCTGCAGCGATTCCGCGAAGGCCGTCAGATAGAGGTGATCGTTGCGGCGCGTAGCCACTGACGCACCGATGAAAATTCCATAGACGAAAAGCGTTGATGTGACTTCCTGGAGCCAGAGCCAGGGGGTGCCGAGAATTCTCGTCGCGATATCGCAGGACACCGAGAGAGAAAATCCGAACAGGATCAAGCCGCAGATGATCATCAAGATCATCTCGAGCAAATCGAGGGCTTTCCATTTCAAATGACGCTGGCGCATCAGCACCAGATTGTCCGCAATGCTCATGACGCTATCCGCCCGAGAAAGAGAGGCCGGTTTCCCGGCCTCTCTGATCAGACTCCGTTCGGCAGGACTAGTTGATCGACACGATCAGACTTTTGATCTTGTCGGCGTGCGGCCCAAGTTCTTTGGCGAGTTTGTCGAGCATCGGATCGGAAATCTTTTTGAAGCCGGATTTATCGACGTCAGTCACGATCTTGATGCCGATCGCCTTGAGCTTTCCTGCCGCGGCGTCTTCGAGCGCGAAGGCCTTCTTCGGCTCCTGCGTGGAGACATCGCGTCCGGCTTCCAGCACCCACTTTTTCTGATCGTCGCTCAAGCTCTGCCAAAGCTTGTCGCTGATCCAGAGAATGGCGTTGTTTGCTTCGTGTTGGGTCATTGAGAGAACGGGAGCGGGCTCATAGTGCTTGTTGATGAGGTAGACGTTGACCGAATTCTCGCCGACGTCCATCACGCCGGTTTGCAGCGAGGTGTAGACGCTGCCGAACGGCATGTGGACGGTCTGGGCGCCATAGGCTGCGAAGGTTGCATCCTCGGTAGCGGTCGCCTGGACGCGGATCTTGAGACCTTTGATGTCCTCGATCTTGTGGATCTCTTTCTTGCTGTACATGTTGCGCAGGCCTTGCGTGCCCAGCCCGATCACGTGGATGCCTTGTGTTGTCTGATCAATCATGTCGCGGATCGCCTCGAATACCTTCTGGTCGCCAAGCGCCTTGATCATGTGATCTTCGCCGCGAAACAGGAAGTGCAACGACATGACCCCGGCCTGCGGCGATATAGTCGCGGTATTGGCTGACGACACGATGGCGAAATCGAGATCGCCTGACTTCACGAGTTGCAGGAGCTGCGACTCCTGCCCGAGCTGCGCGCCTGGGAATTGATCGACCAGCATCTTGCCGCCACTCAATTCCTTGAGCTTGGCGGAAAAGATGTCGTAGGCCACGCTGTAACCGGAATTGAGTTGCTGGTCGTGGGCGAAACGGTAGTGCCGTTCCTGCGCACTTGCGTTGAATGAGATGGCCAGCGCGCCCGCGACAAGGGCCAGTCCCCATTTGCTGATGGTCGTCATTGTTTCCTACCCCTGAATTTTTTTGTTTCTCGCGGCCCTCGTGGACCAGAGGAAATTGTAGTCGAGCAGCAGGCGCACGGAAAGGCAAACCGAAGGCGCGGGCGGTTAGATTAAGGCGGCCCGGTTTAGCGCAATTAAGCGCAAAGTATCCACCTAGGGCCTGCCTGCAGGGGGTGATTTCAGCATCGCCCTGAGCCGCTGCGGTGTCACTGGAAGTTGGGTTACCGCACCAGGGCGCTGGAGTGCGTCGTCGATGGCCGAAGCAATCACTGCACCGACCGGGTTGGCGCCGCCTTCGCCAGCGCCTTTCAATCCGAGCGGATTGAGGGGGCTCGGTGCGTCCTCCGACACGATGACGGAAATCTCCGGCACTTCGCGCGCCGTCGGCATCAGATAATCGGCAAATGTCACCGATAACGGCTCGCCGGCCTCGTCGTAGAGGAATTCCTCCAGCAACGCGCCCCCAATCCCTTGCGCCAGGCCGCCGGTGATTTGACCCTCGACCAACTTCGGGTTCACGGCCTTGCCGATATCGTAGGCAATCACATAACGCTCGATTGCGACGTCGCCTGTCTCATTGTCGACTCGAACTGCAGCGACATGGACGCCGTAGGGATAGACCATGTGGGTCGACTTAAAAGTGTCCTCGGCGCTCAGGCCGTCCGGCAGAGTGCGGGCAAGCTCGGCGAGCGGCATCGATGGTCCTCCGGCGCCTGCGCGGACGACGTCCCCATTGACGATGTCGAGTGTGTCCGCGCGCGTTTGCATCAGCTCGGCAGCGGCCTGCAGCACGTGAGCGCGCAACTTGGTTGCCGCGAGCCGTGTGGCTTCTCCGCACATGACCGTCACGCGCGAAGCGAACGCGCCCATGCCGCGGGCGATGCGATCAGTCTGGCCATGAATGACCCGAATATTCCTGTAACCGACACCGAGCGTGTCGGCGCAGATTTGCGCAATCACGGTCTCCACGCCTTGCCCGATGGAAGCGACACCGGTGATAACTTCAATCTCGCCATCTGGCGCGATCTCCACGCGCACAGTGTCGAACGGCCCAAGTCCGCTTTTCTCGACGAACATCGCTACGCCCAAGCCGACCTTCTCGCCTGTGCTGCGACGGCTGCACAACCGTTTTTGAAGCTCGTCCCACCCGGCCGCCTTGAGCGCCTTATCGAGCAGCAGGGCATAGTCGCCGGAATCGTAGACGATCTGCGTGCCGAGCGTGTCGAGCCCGAGCGTGTAGGGCATCGCGCTTTTGCCGATCAGGTTGCGTCGTCGGATTTCGACCTTGTCCACGCCGACCTTCGCGGCGATCGCGTCGAGCAAACGCTCGCGCACAAATGTCGATTCATAACGGCCGGGCGCCCGATAGGTGCCGCACGGTGTCTTGTTGGTCAGACGAATGTGGCCGGTCGCGCGATAAGCCGGCACGCGATAGGGGCCCGGCAACATGGCGGCAGTCAGGTCTGGCACCGTCGCCGCGTGCGTTCGCATGTAGGCTCCATTGTCGTGAAAAAACTCGTCGTCGATCGCCAAGATATGACCTTGCGCGTCAATGGCAGCGCGCACGCGGTGATGCTGCTCGCGCGAATGGTTAGCCGCGATCAGATGCTCGCGCCGGTCTTCGATCCATTTGATAGGCCGTTTGAATTTCAGCGCGGCGGCGCAGACCAGAACGTCTTCAGGATAAATTTCACCGCGGATGCCGAAGCCGCCGCCGACGTGACCTTCGTACAGCTGGACGGATTCTTTTTTCCGTTCCAGCATTTGCGCGATGGTGTCGCGGTTCCAGTGCGGCACTTTTGCCGCGCCGTGCAGCTCCAGAACGTCATGCGCTTCGTCGTAGCGCGCGATGGCCCCGCGCGTCTCCAGCGGCACACCGGAATGGCGGCCAATGGAAAGCTCAAGCGACACAGTGGCGTGGGCGGTACGGAATGCAGCGTCCACGTCGCCATATCCTTTGTGGATGATGCCGGGCTCGGTGGACAGCTCCTTTGCGTAGAAGCCCGGTTTCCCGGTCGCGAGCATTGTCGTTTTCATAGGGTCGATCGAAATCGCGACCAGCTCCGCAGCGTCCTCCGCGAGATAGGCGTTTTCTGCAAAGACAACCGCGACCGGCTCGCCGATATAGCGCACTGCATCCATCGCCAGGACCGGCTGGCGGTAGGGTTCGAGCGTCTTGAGACCGGTGAGGCGGAACGGGATTGGTGGGATGTGTTTGACATCCGCGTGCGTCCACACGGCATGCACGCCGGGCAACGCGAGTGCGGCTTTCGCGTCGATCGATATTATCTTTCCATGCGCGACCGCAGAGCGCACCACCCGCATGTGCCATTGGCCGGGGAATGAGATATCAGCGGCGAAGCGGCCCTGGCCGGTGAGGAGAGGACGATCTTCCAGACGCGGGACGGAGCGGCCGACGAATTTCGCCGGGGCGGTCATTTTGCGCGCATTTCTTTCGCTGCGGCGCGGACGGCCTTGATGATGTTCTGATAGCCGGTGCAGCGACAGAGGTTCGACGAGAGCACATCGAGGAGATCGTCGTCGTTAATGTCGGGCTCGCGTTCCAGAACGCCGACAGCCAGCATCAAAAAACCGGGCGTGCAGAACCCGCATTGCAGGCCATGATGATCCATGAAGGCCTGCTGCATCGCGTGCAGCTTGTCGCCGTCTGCCAGTCCCTCGACGGTTCGAATCTTTTTGCCGGCCGCTTGCACCGCGAACATCAGGCACGAGCGCACCGGTTCGCTGTCGACGATGACCGTGCAGGCGCCGCAAACACCGTGCTCGCAACCGATGTGCGTACCCGTCTGCCCGCAATCTTCGCGGATAGCGTCCGCCAGAGTGCGCCGCGGCTCGACGCTGATCGGGTGATCGCGGCCGTTGATGGTGAGCGTGATCGCAGTTTTTGCGCTCATGCTGCTTTTTCCTTGGCGCGCAGCGCCGCCCGAATGCGCTGCGGCGTTGCCGGCATCTCGTTGATTTCGACGCCGAACGGTGTGAGTGCGTCATTGATAGCGTTTATGACCGCCGCCGGTGCGCCGATACAGCCACCTTCGCCCAGACCCTTGGCCTTGGTGATCGAATTCTGGCTCGGCGTTTCAATGTGGTGCAGTTCGATCGGCGGAATCTCATGCGCCGTCGGTGGCAGATAGTCGGCGAGCGTGGCGGTGAGAATGCCGCCGCTCTCATCGTAAATTATCTCTTCGAGCAACGCGTTGCCGATGCCCTGCGCGATGCCGCCATGGACCTGCCCGTCGGCGATCATCGGGTTGATGATGCGCCCGGCATCCTCCGCCACTACGAATTTTTCGACCTTCACGTAGCCTGTTTCCACGTCCACATCGACGATAGCGATGTGGCAGGCGTTGGAAAATGTGCCCGGCGGATCGTAGTGGCCGGTTTCCGTCAAGCCCGGCTCGATCTCGCCTTTGAAGCGGTGCGTTTGCGTGTAAGCCTCGCGCGCAAGCTTCGCGATCGGGATAGTCCGGTCGGTGCCGGCGACTTTCGCCAAGCCGTCGATGAGGACGATGTCGTCGGGCGCCGCCTCAAGCAGGTGGCTCGCAATCTTGATGAGTTTGGCGCGGACTTTCCGCGCCGCGATCAGCGTGGCTCCGCCGGAAATCACCAGAGAGCGGCTGGCAAAAGTGCCCCAGCCATAGGGCGCGCGGTCGGTATCGCCGTGCACGACCTTGATGATCTCGGGCGTGACACCAATTTCATCGGCGATAATCTGCGCCAGCGTCGTGCGCAGGCCCTGGCCGTGCGGCGAGGACCCAATACGCGCTTCCACAAAGCCGGAAGGATCCACCGTCAGGATTACCGTTTCCCAGCCGGGCGTGATCTCCATCCCGCGCGCCGCAAAAGCGGGACTGCCGTAACCGGTACGCTCGGAAAAGGTTGCGATGCCGATGCCGAGATGGCGTCCTTTGGCGCGCGCGTCTTTCTGGCGCTTGCGGAAGGCGGGCATGTCGATCGCCTTGACCGCCATTTCCAGCGTCTCTTTATAGGTCGCCTCGTCGTATTCGAGACCCATCGCAGACTTGTAGGGAAACGTGTCGATCAGGTTGCGGCGGCGAATGTCGACCGGGTCAACGGCCAAGGCGCGGGCGGCCTTGTCCATCAAGCGTTCGAGCGTGAAGGTAATCACTGGCCGCGAGACACCGCGATAGGGCGCCATTGTGCAGGTGTTGGTGATGACGCCACGCGCGAGGCATTGGTACTGCTGCACGTCATAGGGGCCCGGCATTTCGGCCATTGCCATCAGCGGCTCGACGCCGCAGGTCGTCGGAAAGCAGGAATAGGCGCCGATATTGCACACAATGTCTGCCTTTAGCGCGAGCAGCCTGGCGTTCTTGTCGAATGCGCCTTCGAGCGTGATGTATTGATCGCGCGAGTGAAAGCCCGCGATCAGATTTTCGCGGCGGTCTTCCGTCCACGCGACCGAGCTTTTGAGCTTGCGTGCCAGCCACACCAGGACGATGTATTCAGCGCAAAGCGACATTTTCTGCCCGAAGCCGCCGCCGACGTCCGGCGCGATCACGCGCAGGTCGGATTCCGGAAATCCGAGCACGTCGCAAATTGCCGTGCGCGTGAGGTGCGGCATTTGCGTGGTGCAGGTGAAGGTCACTCGCCCGGTCGATGGATCGTAAGCGGCGTGCCCGGCGCGCGCTTCCATCGGCGTCGCGTTCTGGCGGTGCGAGCGCGCTTCAACCTTGATGATTTTGTGGGCGCCGTTCCAGACCGCGTCGAAGCCGGGCGTTATCACTTTGCCTTCGAGGATGACGTTACCGGGCGCTTCGGTATGCACACGCGGTGCGCCTGCCGCGAGTGCCGCACGCGCGTCCGTCACCGCGGTGATTTCGTCGATCGATATGTCAACCCGATCGGCAACGTCCTCGGCCTCTTCTTCGCTCGCTGCCACAACCGCTGCAACCGGTTCGCCAACAAAGCGGACGACGCCATCGGCTAAAGCCGGCTGGCCGACCGGTTTGTAGTTGAACTTGTGCAGCATCGGAGTGATTTTCTTCACGCCCTTTAGGTCAGCGGCGGTGATGAGCATTGCTCCCTCGGGAGCGCTGATCTTCAGCAGTTTTCCCGCTGCAACAGGGCTGCGAACGAAGCGTACCCAGTGCACCGCCGGCAAATCGGCGGTGAAGCGCCCCTGACCGGTGATCAATGCGGGGTCTTCCAGCCGCCGGATGGCGCGCCCAACCCAGGTCATGCCGGAGCCTTTGGTGGCTTGTTTTTTATCTGGCGCGCGCATCATGCGCTTTGCTCCAGCGCGCGCCGCACGACCGCGCGCACCAGGTCGCGGCGGTAGTCGGCATTGGTTTGATGATCCTCAAGCGGATCGATTGCTTGGGCGGCGGCTTCAGCCGCAGCTCGAAAACTTGCATCGCCCGGCGCTTGGTTATTGAGCGCAGCCTCGGCCTCAACGATGCGGCGCGGCGAGGGCTCCGCACCGCCGACACCAACGCGGGCTTCGGCGATCTTGCCGCCGTGCAGGCGGTAGGTGACGAGCGATGCGGCCATCGCAAAATCGCCGGCGCGGCGGTTGAATTCGTTGAATCCGAACTTTGTATCGGCTGAAAGCAGCGGTAGACGCACTTGCGCGAGTAACTCATCCTCGGCTAAGGCCGTTGACATTATACCTGTAAAAAAATCCTTCGCTGCAATCGTGCGCTCACCACGCGTGCTTTTGACAACCAATGTGGCGTCAACCGTTGCTGCGACCAGACACCATTCCGAAGCGGGGTCGGCATGGGCAAGGCTGCCGCAAAACGTTCCGCGCATGCGGATCGGATAATGCGCAATATGGCGCGCGACCACGCTGAGCAATCGGCCGAGAGGGTTGTCGACCACGTGCTTGTGAAACGCCGCGTGGCGCGCGCGCGCGCCGATCGTGAGCGTCTTTCCGTCACTTGCAATTTTGTCGAGGCCGGCAACTTCGTTGATATCTACGAGATGCGCCGGCTTTGCCAGGCGGAATGCCATTATGGGGACGAGGCTTTGGCCTCCGGCCAGCACGCGCCCGTCCTGCGGTGCGACCTCGGCCAGAATTCTTCAGTGCCTCATCGAGCGTCTTCGGCACATGACGGACGAAGGGCGCGGGTTTCATGCGAAAAAACTTCCGGCGGCCGTGGGCAAATTATTTGTACGCAAACGATAAAGCGCGTACCCGGATTGTCAAACATGTTCGCCCGCATCGCCGGCTTTGGGCCCGTTGTGCAGCATTTCATGGCGGAGTCTGAGCGGGTCAGGTCCCCACTTTCAGCTCCGATACCAGTGCACGCAGCGCGGCGACAGTAGATGGCGCCACGCTTTTCCCCGTCCGTGGATTTTCCGACGGAATGTTTTCGATAGTCATCGTGAACCGTGCGGTATCGGCATCGACGCTGATGGTGTGTGTATTCCGGGTAACAGTCGGGTCAGCCCAGATCTCGAGCTGCGTGCGGTCGGGTCCAATGCCAGCGAGGCTCAACGCTGCCGCCACGTTGACGTTTGTGGGAAATCCGCGCGCACCTTCGCGCGCACTGCCGTCGAAGACTTTCAAAGGCTCTTTCAGGTCACTCACCGAAATGCCGTGCTTAAGCAGATAGGGTGCGCCTTCGAGCCCCGCCGGCGGCTTACGCGTCACCATCTTGACCGAATGGATGGTGCCCTCGGCCGCGGCGCGCACAGCGTCGAGGCCGATCAGCGCGCCGGTCGGCACCAGGATGCGCGCACCTTTATGCCTGGCGCGTTCGACCAGGTCGCCATTTTCCAGAAGTTGCGCGACCGAGAGCGGCATGAAAATGCGGCTTTTGTCGATGGCGCTGATCGCAACCTCGCGAAACAACGCAGGCGGCAGGCATTCCACTACCACATCGCAGTCATTTGCGAGCTCGGTCGCCTTGCGCACGGGAACAGTGCCGCCAACTTGTGGCAGCGCACGTTTGGCTTTCTCGATATCGCGCACCGCAACGGCTGCAAGCGTGAGACCCGGCACGCCTGCGATCAGGCGCTTTGCGACTTCCAGGCCGACCGCGCCGAGGCCCGCAAGTCCGACGCGCAATGGTGGTTTGCTCGCCATGCCGGTTATTTCTTGCGGCCGGTAAAGTTGGCTTTGCGCTTTTCCATGAACGCTCTTACGCCCTCTGCATAGTCGGGCGTCAGATGAGCCTCGCGCTGTATGTCGCGTTCGAGATCGAGTTGAGCGTCGAGTGTATTGGTCGCGGATTCATTGAGCGCACGCTTGATGAGCGCCATACCCTGCGTCGGTGCTATCGCGAAATGCTCGCAAATCCGTGCCGCTTCGTGCATCAGGATCTCATCGTCCACTGCGCGCCAGATCAGGCCCCAGCTTGCCGCCTTTTCGGCGGGCAGCTCCTGCGCCAGCAGCGCGAGCCCGCGCGCACGCGCATCGCCGACAAGTCGTGGCAAAAACCAGGTGCCGCCGGAATCAGGAATCAAGCCGACGCGTGCGAAGGACTGGATGAAGCTCGCCTTCAGGCTGGCAATCACAATATCGCACGCGAGCGCGATGTTGGCTCCGGCGCCGGCGGCGACACCGTTAACGGCGGCAATCACAGGAAAGGGCAGGGCACGCAGTTTACGCACAAGAGGATTGTAATGCCGTTCTAACGAATCTCGTGGCACGGGCGCTTCGCCCGGCTTGAGCAGCCGGTCGCTCAAATCCTGACCGGTGCAGAAGCCGCGGCCGGCGCCAGTGATCATCAAAGCGCGGCAGTTTTCGTCGGCTTCCGCATCGTCGATCGCTTTGCGCAGGGCCTGATGCATCGCTTCGTTGAAAGCATTGAGCTTATCCGGCCTGTTGAGGGTGATGACGCGATATCCGGCGCGCTGCTCGACGAGGATGGGCGATTCACTTGTCATGGTTTGTTGAGAAATTGATCGAGTTCGCCCACTTCGATTTTTTCCTTCTCAAAGTCTTCCGCAATGCGTTCATAGAGGCGGGCCGCTGCTGCCAGCATTTCGTGCTCCGCACGGTCATTCCCGACAAAGGACGCTATCTCGTCGAGCTCGGCCACCCAGCGGTAGGCCTTGGAATACATGGCCGGCACCTGGTTCGAAAGATAGCGCAACAGATCCGGCCGGCTTTCGGCAAGCTCGGCCTTGAGCGCTTCGGCCGAGCCGCCACGCGTTGCAGCGAGCATCATGGCCGCGCCGAGTGCGGTAAAGCCCTTGGTGATGCCGGCGTAGGACATTTTCAGCGCCGACGCCGCGGTGAGGGGGCCGGCGAGGACGCGCACGATCAGCCCGTAATCATTGAGTTTGGCGAAAACATTGGCCGACGGGCCGGAAGCGTAAATCTTGGTATTGGTGCTGCCCGGTTTTGGCGGCGGCCCGATAATGCCGGCACCGACGAAGGGGCAGCCGGTCGCGGCGATCTCGTCCGCAATTTTCAGCATCGTCGGCGGGCTGACCGCGTTGCATTCGACATAGACCGGTTTCTTGTTGGCGGCGGTGAGCACGGGCGCGAGACGCTTGGCGAGCGCGAGTGAATCGCCGGGCGGCACGATCGACATCAGGAATTCGGCTTCCGCCAGCGTCCGCTCTTCGACCGGCTGCATACCGGCTTCACGCGCGCGCCTGGCGCTTCTCTCGCTGCGACCGGCGAGCGAAGTCAGCACGGTGACCTTGTTTTCGGTGAGGCGTTGGCCGATGCCGGCACCCATATTCCCAGGCGCGATGATGGCAACGGTCGGTGTCATGAGCCGGTCACCCCGCCGTCGAGATTGATGCTTTGACCTGTAACAAAAGCGGATGCCTCCGAAGCCAGGAACAGCGCGGCGCCGACCAGATCTTCCGGCACTTCCGCGCGCGGCACGCATTGCATGGCGATGATGCGTTCTTTCTGTGCCGGCGTTACGGTCTTGCGTTCAATTTCCGTGAAGGTCGCGCCCGGCAGGATAGCGTTCACGGTGATACCGTCGGAGCCGAGTTCCCGGGCCATCGACAGGCTCATGCTCGCGAGTGCGCCTTTGGTTGCGATGTAGTGCAGATAATTGGGCCGGCCAAGGCGCACCGCACCGGAAGCGACATTGATGATGCGGCCCCATTTTGCCCGCCGCATCGCGGGCAGGACTGCACGCGCACAAAGAAATGGACCGGTGAGATTGACGCGCAGGACCCGTTCCCATTCCTCTAGCGGAATCTGATCGAACGGGCGCATTTCCAGCGTGGAGAAAACCCCTGCGTTGTTGATCAATACGTCTATGCGGCCATATTTATCTTCGACGAGCCCGATCATTTCCGCGATCGAGGCGGGATCGGCGACATCCGTCGTGACCGCAAGCGCCTGGCCGCCCGCCTTCATGATTTCCTCGGAAACCGCGGCGGCCTTCTTTTCATTCAGCTCAGCAATAACGGCGCGCGCGCCGGCCATCGCAAACGATTTGGCAAAAACGCGGCCGATACCTTGTCCGGCGCCGGTAATGATGACGACGCGATCCTTCAGGCCCGGGAACACGACGTTCTGCAGTTCGGCGCTCATGCCGCGCCTCGCTCCAGCTGCGGCAATAATTCAAGCGCTGACCGCGCATCCCACGGCTGCCACCACGGTTTCAGGCCGAGGTCGCTGGCAATGACGCTTGCGCTGATATAGCCGGCGCCGCCTGAAATCGCGCCGCCAGGATGTCCGGCGGAGCCCGCGTTGTACAGGTTCGGAATCGGCGAGCGGTAACCGAAGTGGTCGTACATCACCTGTTCTGCGTTGAATGCGCCCATGAATATATCGCCGCCGCGCATGTTGACCATCTCCTGTACATATTCGCGGCCGGTATAGACGTAGCGCCCAAGAATGTTCTTGCTCGTCATATTCGGGCAGTAGCGGGCGAAACACTCGATGATCTTATTGGAGAACTCGTCCTTGAAGCTCTCATAGCTTTTGCCGCCGAGATCTGGGTCGAGCGGCATCACGTGCCAGCAGTAGGTGGTGTGTTTGCCTGGCGGCGCCTGCGTGGGATCGAGCAAGCTCAACGGGCCGGAGCCGAACTGCACAAGCTTGGGTACGCGCCCGGCTTGCACATCCTGATGAGCCGAGAACAGATCCTCCATCGTCTCAGCGCCGATGCTCCATTTCATCGCGCGATTGATATTGGGGTCGAATTTTTCCGCCGCGAAACGTGGACTTTCATTGAGTGCGAGATGCAGACCGAACAGGCTCCACGCCGTGTATTGGAAATTGTCGATTTTTTTCAGAAATGCGGCGGGCAATTGCTCGCGACCGACAAGTGTCTCGAATGTTTGATGCACGTCGAGCGTGGAGGCGACGAACTGCCTTGCCCGCACTGTGCGGCCGTCGGCCAATTCGATGCCGGTGGCGCGGCCATTCTCGATGACGATACGCTCGATATTGACTTGCGGCGCGAACGTGCCGCCGGCGGCGATGAAGGTCTCCATCAAGCCGCGCGCAAGATTGAATGAACCGCCCTGACAGAGTTGATAACCACTTTCAAGATCGAAAGCGCGGATCACCGACCCCATCGGAGAGCTCTTCGACATCGTATCCACCAACCACGTGCCGAAGAGCGAGACCTTGAACAAGAACAGCAACTGCACGTGCTCGTTTTCGAACAACTCGCGCACCACATCGAGTGGTTGACGGTTGGCAACTTCAAGAAACTCGCGGCCTAGCGCCGTGCGTGACAATAACGATTCACGCTCATCTTTTGACAGAGGTTCGGCGTACCGCTCCGGCAGAAAAATCTGTGCGGTGATCTTTTCCGCTTTACGATTCCATTCGCGAAACGTCGCCGCATCCTTTTTCGAAAACCGCGCAATATTTGCGACCGACTCTTCCAGATCGCGGCCGAGCACCAGCGCGGAACCATCCCGATGCGCCTGACCGAATTCATAGCGCGGCGTGATGTAGGTAACGCGCTCGCCCAGGTTTAAATCCTTGAACCACGGCGTCTCGCTGATATGGAAATGATTGATCGAATGCAGGTTGTGATAGAAGCCGGGCAGCGTTACTTCGCGTGTGCATAACCCGCCGCCATACGTGAGCCGCCGTTCCACCAGCAAGATGTTGAGGCCGGCGCGGGCGAGATAGCTGCCAAGGATCAGCCCATGGTGCCCGGCACCGATGATGATGCCGTCATAGGTATTTTCGAGCGCCTTCGACAAAGGTTGAGCATCCCTATCGGTGGGCCCACGGTCGGGCACCCATGTCGCTAGACTGCCGGGGCGCCGATGTGGCGGTCAATGGCCGCTGCTGCATGGCCAGCGAGCCCGAAATAGCGGCAATATCGAAATTACCGTGCACGGTTGTGCCTCAGAAATATAGTTCGCACTGCGACGATGGTGGACCTTTTGGCGCATCTGCCAGTAGATTAGGGTATCGCAAGGAATTGGGCCGAATGGCCTTTGGGGAGGATGTCTCATGCGTAAAACACTTTTGGCCGCGAGCGCTGCCCTGCTGCTCGCAGCGGGGCCGGCCGTTGCCCAACAAAAATCCATCAAGATCGGGTTCCTCAGCACTTTCAGTGGACCCGTCGCCGTCATTGGCGAGGATATGCGCAACTCATTCGAGCTCGCGCTCGACCACATGGGACGCAAAATGGGCGGCCTGCCGGTCGAGGTAATTTACGAAGACGACGGCTTCAAACCTGAAGTCGGCAAGCAAAAGACCGAAAAGCTGATCGAGTCAGACAAGGTCGATTTCATTGCCGGATACATCTGGTCGAACGTGTTGCTGGCTTCGCTCAAGCCGGTGGTCGACTCAAAGACATTCCTTGTCATTGCCAATGCAGGCCCGTCACAGGTTGCAGGCGAACTATGTTCACCGACGGTGTTCTCAACTTCGTGGCAAAACGACCAGACCCCACAGGCGATGGGCTTGTACATGAATCAGAAAGGCGTGAAGAGCGTCTTCCTGATCGGTCCGAACTATGCCGCCGGCAAGGACATGCTCGCGGGCGTTGCCTCCACCTTCAAGGGCAAAGTGATTGGGCAGGAGCTCACCACCTGGCCGGCGCAACTCGACTTCTCCGCGGAGCTGGCGAAAGCGAAAGCTGCTAATCCGGATGCGATCTTCGTCTTCTATCCTGGCAAAGCCGGCGTGCAGTTCCTCGCGCAATACGCTCAGGCTGGCCTGAAAGGTAAAATCCCGCTCTACACGGCCTTTACCATCGATGAGTTGTCTCTCCCCTTGCAGAAGGACCTGGCGCTTGGCGTGCCCGGTGCACAGGAGTGGGTGAACGACCTCCCGAACGAGGCCAACAAGAAGTTCGTCACCGACTACATGAAAAAGTATCCGGGGAAGAGGCCGTCATTCTATGGCGCACAGTCCTATGATGCCGCCAATCTGATCGCGTCGGCTGTCGCGGCGACCAAGGGCAACGTATCCGACAAGGCTGCTTTGCAGAAGGCGATGGAAAAGGCCAACTTCAAATCGGTGCGCGGCAACTTCAAATTCGGCAACAACCACGTCCCGATCCAGAATTTCTATCTGCAGGACGTGGTGAAAGATGCCAAAGGCGACTTCGTGCTTAAAACAGTTGCTACCATCGTCAAGGATGACCAGGACCGCTTCCACGACAAGTGTCCGATGAAGTGATTGGACGTTAGTCCGCGACGGCGGCGGCGCATCCGCGCTGCCGCCGTTTGCTTGCCGGGGCCTCGCGGAATATCACGATCGGCGCGCTATGACGCTTTTCATCGAGCAATGCCTGAATGGGTTGCAGTTCGGCCTGCTGCTGTTTCTGCTGGCGGCGGGGCTGACGCTCGTATTCGGCATCATGGACCTGGTGAATCTGGCGCACGGCTCGCTTTATATGATCGGCGCCTATTTCGCCGCGACGTTTGCAGCCTGGACCGGCAGTTTCGTGTTTGGTGTGCTCTTGGCGCTCGGTGCGACTTTGTTGGTCGGCATGGCAGTCGAGGTGATTGTTATGCGCAGGCTATACGGTCGCGACCATCTCGATCACGTGCTTGGTACCTTCGGGCTCATTTTATTTTTCGACGAATTGGTGCGGCTGATCTGGGGTGCGGAAGGGCTTACTTTGCCTTTGCCGTCCTGGCTCAATACGTCGGTGCAAATCCTTCCGGGTGTTGATTACTCCGCCTACAAGCTCTCGATCATTGTGGTGAGCCTGGCGGTCGCGGCGTTCCTCTACGTGCTGGTGATGCGCACGCGCATCGGAATGCTGATCCGCGCCGGCGCCAGTAACCGCGAAATGGTCGGTGCACTCGGCGTCAATATTAAGCTGCTCTATACGCTGGTTTTCGGCTTGGGTGCCGCGCTTGCCGGGCTCGCCGGGCTAATGCAAGCGCCTATCCTCACCGTGCAAATAGGTATGGGCGAAAACATCCTTATCCTCGCCTTCGTCATTACCGTTATTGGTGGGATTGGTTCGATTCGTGGCGCGCTGGTGGCCGCGATCCTGGTCGGATTTCTCGACACGCTCGGCCGCGCGTTCTTCCCTGATTTGTTGCGCATGGTGTTGTCGAAGGAAGCCGCGGCGACCGCCGCACCGGCGCTTTCGTCGATGCTGATTTATCTGCTGATGGCGGTCGTGTTGGTCGTTAAGCCCGAAGGCCTGTTTTCGGCGGGCGGCAAATGAGCGGTTGGCTCTCCGTCCGCACGGTTACTGTTATGGTGCTGCTGCTCGCGCTGCTGCTGCTGCCGGTTTATGTCGAGCTGACGGGCAGCCGATTTCTGCTCACGCTATTTACGCGCATCCTGATTCTGGCGCTTGCATCGGTGAGCCTTAATCTGATCCTTGGCTATGGCGGCATGATGAGCTTCGGCCATGCCGCATATCTTGGCATTGGCGGCTACGCCGTCGGCATGCTGGCCCATGAGGGTATTTTCAGCGGGTTCGTACAATGGCCGGTGGCGCTTGCCGCTTCCTCACTATTTGCGCTGGTCATTGGCGCGCTCAGCCTGCGCACCCGCGGCGTCTATTTCATCATGATCACATTGGCCTTCGCCCAGATGGCCTATTACGTCGCCGCCGGGCTTGCGCGCTATGGCGGCGATGACGGTCTCACGATTTACAAGCGCAGTGAATTTGTTTCGCCGATCAATCTCTCCAACAAAGTACAATTCTACTATATCTGTCTCGTGCTGCTTTATGCGTCGATCTATCTGGTATGGCGCATCGTCAACTCGCGCTTTGGAATGGCGATCCAGGGCGCACGTTCGAATGACACGCGCATGCGGGCGATTGGCTTTCCGACATACCGCTACAAGCTCGTCTGCTTTGTTATCGCCGGCACGCTGTGCGGCCTTGCAGGCGCGCTGCTCGCCAATCACACTGATTTTGTCAGCCCGGCAATGATGTACTGGACGCGTTCGGGCGATCTCATCATCATGGTGGTGCTTGGCGGTATGAGTTCTACATTTGGTCCGCTGTTTGGCGCCATTGCGCTTTTGGTGCTCGAGGAGTTTCTCTCCGGCATCACCGAATATTGGCAGATCATCCTTGGTCCGCTGCTGCTGCTTGTGGTGCTGTTTGCCCGCGGCGGCATCGACGGCCTGCTCGGCATGGTGCGCCATGGCTGATTTGCTGCGGGTCGAGAACCTCACAAAGCGCTTCGGCGGCATCGTTGCCACCGACGATCTTGTATTAAGTATTCCCAATGGTGAGCTGCACGCGGTGATCGGTCCGAATGGCGCCGGCAAAACCACGCTGATCGCTCAACTCAGCGGCCAGCTCGCGTCCGATTCCGGCACGATCCGTTTTGCCGATCGCGATATTACGGCGACGCCGATGCATGTGCGCAGTGGCCTTGGTCTTGCGCGCTCGTTCCAGATTACCTCGCTGTTCCTCGATTTAAGCGTGCTCGACAACGTGGCGCTGGCGGTCCAGGCGCATGCCGGACACTCGTTCCGCTTCTGGCGCAATGCGCGGCGCGAACCGGAATTGCGCGATCCCGCGCGCGCTGCGCTTGCTCGCGTGGGCTTGAGTCCGCGTGCGGATTTGCCTGCATCCGCGCTCAGTCACGGCGAGCATCGGCAGCTCGAGCTCGCCATGGCGCTCGCTTGCAATCCGCGCATGCTGCTGCTCGACGAGCCGATGGCGGGTCTGGGGCCGGAAGAATTGGCGCGTATGGTTGCGACGCTACGCGAGCTGAAGAAAGAGCTGACTATTCTCCTGGTCGAGCACGATATGGAAGCGGTGTTTGCGCTCGCCGACCGCATTACGGTTCTGGTTTACGGACGGGCAATTGCTTGCGGCAAGCCCGAAGCCATCCGTAACAATGCGCAGGTGCGCGAGGCTTACCTCGGCGAGCAGGAGGTTAGCCATGTCTGAGCCTGTGCTTGCGCTCGACGGCATCGAGACCTGCTACGGCCTCAGCCAGGTCCTGTTCGGCGTCTCCTTCGCCATCGCGCCTGGCGAGATGGTGACGCTGATGGGCCGCAACGGCATGGGTAAAACCACGACGGTACGCTCGATCATGGGTCTGACGCCAGCGCGCGCCGGCGCGATCCGTTTCATGAGCGAGGAGATTCGCGGTCTGCCGTCATACAAAGTGGCACAGCGTGGCATCGGTCTGGTCCCCGAAGGACGACAGATTTTTCCGAATTTGTCTGTTCGCGAGAACCTGCTGGCGACGGCGGTCATACGTAACGGCGAGGATTGGACGCTGAGCAAGGTCTACGCGTTATTCCCACGACTGGCCGAACGGGATTCCAGCATGGGCAACCAGCTCTCCGGTGGCGAGCAGCAGATGTTGGCGGTCGGACGCGCGCTTATGACCAATCCGCGCCTTCTCATCCTCGACGAGGCGACCGAAGGCCTGGCGCCAATGATCCGCGCTGAAATCTGGGAATGTCTTGCAAGCCTCAAGAAATCGGGACTGTCGATCCTGGTGATCGACAAGAACGTCGGTGCGCTGATGCGTGTCGCCGACCGCCATTTCCTGATCGAGCGCGGGCGGGTGGTGTGGAAGGGATCTTCAGCCGAACTCGCGTCCGCGCCCGACGTGCAGCATCGGTATTTGGGCGTATAGCACTATTCTGCCGGTTGTAGCGGCGGGCCGCGGCGGCGGATGAAGGTAAAGCTCGCGCCACCAAGCTTTCGGTGCAGCCGGTCGAGCAGCAAGTAGATGACCGGTGTCGTGTAAAGCGTGAGCACCTGCGACACCAAAAGCCCGCCGATGATGGTGATGCCGAGCGGACGTCGCAATTCCGAGCCCGGACCGATGGCGATCACCAGCGGCAGGGCGCCCAACATTGCGGCGAGCGTGGTCATCAAGATTGGCCGGAATCGCGCGAGGCAAGCTTCGTGAATCGCACGCTCCGGCGACAGCCCAAGCCGCCGCTCGCCGTCGAGCGCGAAATCCACCATCATGATGCCGTTCTTCTTCACGATGCCGATCAGCAGGATGATGCCGATAAAGGCGATCACTGTCAGTTCGGTGCCGGAGATCTCCAGGGCGAGCAGCGCGCCGAGGCCCGCCGAGGGCAACGTTGAGATGATGGTCAACGGATGCGCCAGGCTCTCGTAGAGCACGCCGAGCACGATATAGACCGCGATCAGCGCAGCCAGCAGCAGCAGAGGCTGCGCGCCAACCGCTTGCTTAAAGGCCTGCACGTCGCCGGAAAAATCAGCGTGGATGGTATCGGGGATGTGCATTTCTGCGACAGCTCGTTCGAGTGTCGCGGTCGCGTCCTCGATCGAAGTATTGGGCGCCAGATTGTAGGTGATGGTCACTGACGGAAACTGGCCCTGATGGTTGACCACGAGCGGCGCGATGCCGCGTTCGGTGGTGGTGACCGCCGACAGCGGAACTTGTGCATCGCCAGTGCCCGGAACGTAAATGCGGGTGAGGGCGGTCGGGTCGCGTTGGTAGGCACGCCCGACTTCGAGAATGACGCGATACTGGTTGCGCGGGCCGTAAATCGTCGAAACCTGCCGCTGCGAGAAAGCGTTGTTGAGTGCGTCGTCGATGTCCTGGACGCGCACGCCGAAGCGCGCGGCTGCCGCCCGGTCAATATTGATATTCGCCTGCAAGCCGCCCTGTTCGCGGTCAGTCGTGACATCGACAATGCCGGGTAGCTGCTTCACGCGATCAACCACGCGCGGCAGCCACTTCTGCAGCTCGTCGATATCGGAGCTCCATAGCGTGAACTGATATTGCGAATCGCTTTGCCGGGCGCCAACCCGCAGGTCCTGCGATGGCACCATGAAAACGCGCAGACCAGGAACCTGATTGAGCTTGTTACGCAGCCGTCCCACGACCTGCTGCGTGGTGGCATTGCCGCGCTGGTTGAGTGGTTTGAGGCTGATAAACAGCCTTCCGCGATTGACCGACGCATTGAACGCCGAAGCGCCGACCGACGAGCCGAGGCCCGCCACGGCCGGGTCGGCGAGCACGATATCCATTGCCTTCTGTTGCAGCTGCTCCATGGCCTCGAATGAAATGTCGGTAGAGGCCTCGGTACCGCCGAAGATCAGCCCGGTATCGTCCTGAGGAAAATAGCCTTTGGGCACCTTGATATAGAGTCCGATGGTGAGCACGATCGTTGCCACAAACACAATCAGCATCAGACCGCGGTGATCGAGCGCGAACGACAGCGTGCGGTCGTAGAAGCTGATCATGCGCGACAGAACGCCTTCGACACGGCGATCGAGCCAGGTGGCGTCACGGCTCGGCGGTTGGCGTACGAAATAGGCGCAGATCATCGGCGTGACAGAGAGCGACACCACCGTGGAGATGCCGATCGCGAAGGCGAGTGTCACCGAGAATTCGCGGAACAGACGTCCGACGATGCCTCCCATGAACAATAATGGAATGAAGGCGGCGATGAGCGAAACGGATATCGACACGACTGTGAAGCCGATCTGCTTCGCGCCTTTCAGGGTCGCGCGCATCGGCGATGCACCACGCTCGAGATAGCGGAATGCGTTTTCGATCATCACAATGGCGTCGTCCACGACGAAGCCGACGCTCACCGCCAGGGCCATCAGCGACAGATTGTCGATGGAGAAGCCGGCCGCCCACATCGCCGCGCAGGTGCCGGAAAGTGCCAGCGGCACCGTAACTCCCGCTGCCGCGGTCGGCGCTGCGCGCCGCAGGAAGAGAAACACGACCAGCATGACCAGGACGATGGTCGCGAGGAGCGTGAGCTGCATGTCATGGACGCTGGCACGGATGGTTTGCGTGCGGTCGGTCAGCACCGATATGTCGAGACCGGCAGGGACCCATTGGCGGAGTTCGGGCAGCAGAGCGTAGATGCGATCGACCGTGTCGATGACATTGGCATCGCCTTGCTTGGTAATAATCAGGAGAACCGATGGATCCTTGTTGAACCAGCCGGCAGCGAGGCTGTTACGCACGCTCGGACGGATAGTGGCGATACTCGACAGGCGGATTACGGTGCCGTTCGAGGTCTTCACCACCAGCGGATCATATTCGTTGGCTTCGCGGAGCTGGTCGTTGATGCCAATGGTGACGGCGCGCTTGTCACCATCAAAGGTCCCCAGTGGCCCGGCGGCATTCGAATTGGAGATCGCCGTGCGTACGTCTTCCATGGATAATCCCATGGCGGACAGCCGTTCAGGATCGACGCGCACACGGATCGCGGGTTGCTCGGACCCGGCGACCGTGACATCGGCCACGCCATCCACTTGCGACAGGCGCTGCGCGATTATGCTGTCGGCAGCGTCATAGATCGCGCTTGGCTGCATTGTCTTGGAGGTGAGCGCCAGAATCAGGATCGGGGCCGCCGCCGGATTGGCCTTGCGGAAAGTCGGTAGCGTCGGCAAGTCGGTGGGTAAGTCGCTCAGTGCTGCATTGAGGGCTGCTTGCACGTCGCGCGCGGCGCCCTCAATGCTACGCGACAGATCAAATTGGACGGTGATGCGGGAGCTGCCAAGCGACGTGACCGATGTCAGTTCTGTCACGCCCGAGATCTCGCCGAGCCGGCGCTCGATCGGCGCGGCGACGGTTGCCGCCATCACATTGGGATCGGCTCCTGGCCGGGTGACGTTCACATTGATCGTGGGAAATTCAATGCTCGGCAGGCTGGCAACCGGCAGAAACGTGTAGGCCACAGCGCCCACGAGGAACAATCCAATTGCCAGCAGCGTGGTCCCGATCGGCCGGCGGATAAATGGGTAGGAGAAATTCATGTCCGGCCCCGGGCCGGGCGCGCCACGCGCCGTGGTGCGGGCGGCGGAGCGGGCGCGAGCCGTGCGCGCAGCCGCTCCATGTAAAGGTAGATCACTGGAGTCGTGTAAAGCGTCAGTAATTGCGAAAGGAGGAGACCGCCGACGATCGTGATGCCGAGCGGATTACGCAGCTCCGATCCGGTGCCGCTCTCAAGTGCCAGCGGCAGTGCGCCGAAGAGAGCGGCCAGCGTCGTCATCATGATTGGCCGGAATCGCAACAAGGCTGCCTGTACGATCGCCGCTTCGGGCGAAAGGCCCTGATGACGTTCGGCCTCGATCGCGAAGTCGATCATCAGAATCGCGTTCTTCTTCACGATGCCCATCAGCAGCACGATGCCGATCAACGCGATCACCGACAGGTCGTAGCCAAACAGCATCAATGCCAGCAGCGCGCCGACGCCGGCTGAGGGCAGGGTGGAAAGAATCGTGAGGGGATGGATGAAGCTCTCATACAGAACGCCCAACACAATGTAGATGGCGATCGCCGCCGCGAGGATCAGCCACGGCTCGCCGGCCAGCGACTTGGCGAATTCCGCGGCATCGCCGGAGTAGCTGCCAGTCACCGAGGATGGCATGCCGATATCCTGCTCCGCATCACGGATGACGGCGACCGCATCGGAAAGCGCGTAGCCCGGTGCGAGGTCGAAACTGATCGTCACAGACGGAAACTGCTCCTGGTGAGCGATGGCGAGAGGTGCAGACATCGGCACGAAACGGGCAAAAGAGGCCAGCGGCACCTGGTTGTTGCTGGTCACGGCGTTGGGCGTGGCCGTTGTGTTTGTATTGGTGGTGCCGGATGCAGTGTTAGCGACAGTCGCCGCCGTGCCGTTCGCGGTGCTGGCGCCGGTGACGTAGAGTTTCGACAGCGAATTGGGGTCTAGCTGGTAGCGTGGCTGCGCTTCCAGAATGACGCGGTATTGGTTGGCCTGGCCGTAGATGGTGGAAATCTGTCGCTGGCCGAAGGCGTCATTGAGCGTGTCGGTGACGCTTTGCATGGAGACGCCGAGCCGCCCCGCCTGCTCACGATCGACGTCGACTTGAACGCGCGGCCCGCCCTCTTGCGCTTCGGAGGCAACCTCGCGCAACGCCGGATTGCCACGCAGACGCCGTGCCAGTTTGTCGGCCCATTCGATCACCTCGTCCCGGTCGGTGGCCACCAACGTATATTGATATTGCGCGCGGCTGACGCGGGTGGAGATCTGGATGTCCTGCGTCGCCTGGAAATACACCGTCATACCCGCGACACCGGTGACAGAGCGTTTAAGTCGCGCGATGATTTCGTCGACCCGGGCCCGGCGGTCGTCTCGCGGCTTGAGTGTGATGGCAAGCCGCCCGGTATTGGGCGTAGCGTTGATGGGGCTAACGCCGATGACGGACACAACGTCGGTCACATCCGGATCAGCGCGAATCGCGTCTTCAACCAGGAGCTGGAGGCGGCGCATCTCGGTAAATGACACGTCGGTGTTGGCTTCTGTGACCGCGGTGATCAGCCCGGTATCCTGCAGAGGCAGGAAGCCCTTTGGCATGACAATATAAAGCAGGATGGTGGCGACGAGCGTCGCCAGCGTGACTATCAGCGTTTCGCGCTGGCGGCGGAGTACCCATTCGAGGCTGCGCCGGTAGGCCTCGATTGTCCGCTCGGTCAGCTCATGAAAGCGGATGGTAAATGCATTTTCGGTTCCGCTGCCATGTCGCAGCAAACGGCTACACATCATCGGCGTCAGCGTCAGTGAAACGATCGCTGAAGCCACCACCGCTATCGTGAGAGTGAGCGCGAATTCACGGAACATGCGGCCGACCAGGCCGGTCATGAACAGCAGCGGGATAAACACGGCGATCAGCGACAATGTGAGCGAGATCACCGTGAAGCCGATTTCACTCGCGCCTTTGAGTGAGGCTTCCAGCGGGCCTTCGCCGTCCTCCATGTGCCGAACGATATTTTCGATCATCACGATCGCGTCGTCGACCACGAAGCCGGTGCCGATGGTCAACGCCATGAGCGACAGGTTATCGAGCGAGAAGCCGCAGAACCACATCACCCCAAAGGTTGCGATCAGTGAAAGTGGCAGCGCGACGCCGGCGATAATGGTGGCGCGGATGGTGCGCAGAAAAATGAAGACGACCAACACCACCAAACCAACGCTAAGCATGAGCGTGAACTGAACATCGTGAATCGAAGCGCGGATGGTCGTGGTGCGGTCGTTGACGATGGTGAGATTGGCGCCAGCCGGCAATGCGCGCCGCAGACGAGGTAGTTCGGCGCGCACGCGTTGCACGGTCTCTATGACGTTGGCGCCAGGTTGGCGCTGCACATCGACCACGATTGAGGGCTCGCCGCGGTACCAGGCGCCGACCTTGGTATTCTCGAGACCGTCGACTACATCGGCGACGTCGCTGATTTTGACCGGTGCGCCGTTACGGAACGCGACCACAATGTCCTTGTAGACTGCGACGGTGGTTATCTGGTCGTTGGCAGCGATCGTGTAGGACTGATGCGCGCCATCGAGTGAGCCTTTAGGTCCTGCAACATTGGCACCGACGATGGCCGTGCGTAGATCCTCGAGTGCAATTCCGTAAGCGGCGAGCCGCGACAGATCGGCCTGGATGCGGATGGCCGGCCGGATGCCACCTTGTACCGACACATGACCGACGCCGGTCACCTCGGAAAGCCGGGGCGACATGATGGTGTCGGCCATATCGCTGAGCGCACGCAGATCGATACTCGGTGAAGTGAGCGCGAGCGTGATGACAGGTGCGTCAGCCGGGTTCACCTTCGAATAAAGCGGCGGGTAAGGCAGGTTGCGCGGCAATGTGGACGCAGCAGCATTAATCGCCGACTGCACATCCTGCGCGGCGGCATCGATGTCGCGGTTCAAGTCGAATTGCAATGTGACCTGACTGATGCCGAACGAACTCGACGACGTCATCACTTGCAGAGCCGGAATCTGGCCGAACTGGCGCTCCAAAGGAGCAGTCACCAGCGCCGCGATCGTGTCGGGGTTCGCGCCGGGGAGCTGGGTGGTGACCTGGATGGTGGGAAAATCGACCTGCGGCAGCGCGGAAACCGGCAGCCACCAGTAGCCGAGGAATCCACCCAGCATCACCGCGACGCCGAGCAGGGAAGTGGCGATCGGCCGGTGAATGAATGGCGATGATACGCTCATTGCTGCGAGTTAGGCCTCGTGCTGTTGCCGCCCCGCTGCCGCTGTTGTCCATCGCGCGGCCGTCCGCCTTGCGCCGGTGCCGCATTGGCGCTGCCGACAGTCACTTTGCTGCCTTCTGTCAGGCGGACGAAGCCGGTCGTGACGACGCGCTCATTTGGCTCAAGGCCACTTTTCACGACCGTCTGCGTCTCATCCTGCTTTTGAACAGCAATCGGCCGCATCGTCGCAGTGTCGTTGTCTTTGACGACATAAACGAAGGTGCCATTTGGACCGCGCTGCACCGCGCCGGTCGGGATCACGACCACCTGTTTGAGTGTGTCGATCAGCAAACGGATATTCACGAACTGCCCTGGCCAGAGCTGCAGCTCTGTATTGGGAAATTCTGCCTTTAGCTTCACGGTGCCGGTGGTCTGGTCGACCTGGTTGTCGACGACCTTGAGCGTGCCACGGTCGATTACCGCGTCATTGTCCGAGCGCAGAGCGTCGACACTGAGCGGGCCCTTGTCAAAAGCGGCGTTCACCTGCGGCAGATCCTGTTGCGGCAGATTGAACAGCACCGAGATCGGCTTGATCTGCGTAATGGTTACGATTGAGGACGTGGTGTCAGCAGCATGCACGATATTGCCTTCGTCCACCTGCCGAATGCCGGTGCGGCCGTCGAGTGGCGCAATGATGTTGGTGTAGCCGAGCATTGCCTGTGCATTCTCGATCGCTGCCTGATCGGCCTGCACCAAAGCGGTGTTCTGCGCCACCAGCGCGCGCTGCGTATCAGCCTGTTGTTTGTTGATAGCGTTGGTCGCTGCGAGCTTCTCGTATCGCTCGAGGTCGATCTTGGAGTTTGAGAGCTGTGCTTCGTCCTGCGCTTTCTTGGCCGCGGCCTGACCGAGCTGTGCCTGAAAAAGGACCGGATCGATCCTCGCCAGCACGTCACCCTTCTTGACGTCGTCGCCTTCCTTGAAGTTGACGCTGAGCAGCTTGCCGTCCACTTGCGGGCGAACAGTGACGGTGTTGAGCGCTTTGATCGTGCCGACAGCGTCGAGATAGACCGGCACATCGGCGCGCGTCACCGTGGCGGCGAGTACCGGTACGGGGCCTTCTGCGCCAAACCGGCTCGCTCGCCGCTGCTGCGAGGTCGGCGCAAAAACGTAATACAGCGCAGCGAGGACAGCGATCAGGACGATTCCTGTCGCGAGCGTGCGCCGTTTGGTGCCACGCGCTTTTGCTAAAAGCTGCTTGGGAAGATCACCGTGCATCGGCGGCTTCCACGGGTTTCGGCAGCCAGCCGCCCCCGAGAGCCTGATAGAGGCTGACAATCGCCTGCACATGCGCGAGTTGCGCCTGCACCAGCGCATCCACGGCCACATAGAGCGTCTGTTGTGTTTGCAGCACAGTGACCAGATCGACCGTACCCTCGCGCAGGCGCTGCTCGGCAATGTCGAAGGCGCGCCGCGAGCTCGTCACCACTTCGCGCTGAAGTTTTTCGCGCTCTGCAGTTTTGCGAATGTCGTCAAGGGCATTCTCCACATCTGCAAAGCCGGAGATCACTGCCTTCCGGTAGGTCTGTAGCAATTCGTCCTGCTTGCCCTTCTGCAGGTCGAGATTGCCGAGCAGCCTGCCACCCTCAAAGATCGGTTGGGTCAGACCGGCAGCGGCCGTGTATAAAGCCGATTCCGGCCGCAACAGTATTCTCGAGAATCGCGCTCTGATAGCCGGCTTCGCCGGTGAGCACGATGCTCGGCAGGAATTGGGCTCGCGCATTTTGCACATTGGCGTTGGCCGCTGCGAGATTGGCTTCCGCTTCGCGGATGTCGGGACGCTGTGTCAGCAGTTCCGATGGCAGTCCCGGCGTGACGCGCGGATAGGCGATGCTGCGCAGGCTTCCGCCGCGAATGGTTACGCTCTCAGGTGAACGTCCCATCAACACCGCGAGTGTGACGCGGTTTTGCCGCAGCGTTTGTTCGAGCGGTGGAATGGCGGCGCGCAGCGTATTGACCAGGCTTTCCTGCTGCGCGGTGTCGAGCGCGGAAGCAGTGCCCGCTTGCAGCCGTTGCTGGATCAAATTGAGAACACGCGTCGCACTGGCGAGGTTATCGCGCGCGACGCGTAAGCGGTCCTGTGATGACAGCACCAGGAAATAGGCATTGGCGGCAGCGACGACGGCGGTGAGTCCGACCACCTCGCGGTCGAAGCGGCTGGCGACTGCGGTATCTTCAAGCGCGCGTACGGCGGAGCGATTTTTGCCCCAGAAATCGATCTCGTAGCTGGC
Source organism: uncultured Alphaproteobacteria bacterium (assembly GCA_963810585.1). GTDB lineage: Bacteria > Pseudomonadota > Alphaproteobacteria > Rhizobiales > Xanthobacteraceae > Pseudolabrys. Next base: position 1,181,088 of record CAWENV010000001.1, on the reverse strand, counting down.
GGTCAGCGAGGTCGCGAGCAGATCGCGCTCTGAGCCGCCAAGCGAACCCGTGGTGCCGCCGGCAGTGGTCGTTTGCGACGTCCGCACGCGAGTGGCGCTGCCGTTAAGATCGACGATCGGCAGGAGCGCGGCACCGGCGACGCGCGCATTGGCGTCGGCCTGTACGATGCGGGCCACCGCCACCGCGATATCGAGGTTGCCCTCGCGCGCAGCTTCGATGATTTCCGTCAATTCGCGTGAGCGGAAGGCGCGCCACCAATCCAGCGGTGGAATTGCGGTCTCTGCCACCGCGGGATTACGCGGACCGTAGGTATAAGACGACGGGATATCGAGCGCTGGCTCCGGCTTGTCGCCGGACAGCAGGCAGCCGCCGAGGGGCAGCGTTACGCATAAACTATGGAGCATGGTCCAAAACGGGCGCCTCCGCGCTTTCGTTCCCGTCTCCTTTGCCTTTCCACCCCGATGCATTCCAACGACTTTCAATAATCCCGGCCGATAGCGATTCGGTTGAGGCCAAGATTACTACTATTTGCCACTCGCGGCTTTCCGCCCCGGCGGCCAATTGGCCAGCGCCTGGCGGCCCGCGGGCGAAATTGTCGCCGCGATGCCTGCGAAAACGCCCTGGATTGTCTGGTCGAACGTCTGCCGGGCCGTCCGGGTCTTCGCCATCGCGGCGCGCATGGCCTCGACGTCAAACGGCTCCTGCCGCAAGACCTCATGAATGTGGTCCTGCGCGGTATGGTACGAGATCTGCGCGTCCGCGATCGCGGCATGGTTGGCGTCAATCTGGCCCCGCAAGATAACGGCATCGGCCGGTGGCAGGGTGGCCGCGAGCCGTTCTACGCGCACGAACACGTTGCGGTCCCAATAGGACGGCGCCGGCGCGCGCACCGCCATGGCGATTGCAACACCGACGAAAAACAGATTGAGGGCAAGTGAACCCAGCAGCAACCAGCGCGAGGAGGCCGGTGTCGCAGTTGGAATGGCATGGGCAACGCTCATGGCCGTTCTCCTGTGAGCGTATCGGGCTCGGATACGATCGAGCCAATATCGCGGCCGGCGACCGTAAATGACCCGCCGAGCTGGTCGAGGGGGCGATCAAGCCCGGCAATGCCAATAACGAAACCGAGCGCAGCGCAGCAGGCCAGCGCCGCCATGCGCGGCCAGGCCGGCGCGAACTCCCAATTGAGCAATACTGCGGGCAAGCTCCACAACGGTCGCTTCTGCCGCGGGAGTGGGCCGCCAAGCCGCTTAAGCACGCGGTCGACAGCGGCTTCGTCGGCCGGTGGCGCCTGCATCTGATGCTTCAGCGCCGTTTCGAGAAAATCGTCAAACTGCTCGTTGGTCATTTCACTCGCCCTTATCGATCATACCGCCCAGTGCGCGGCGCAAATTCTGCTTGCCACGCACCAGTAAGGTCTCGACCGCCGATACCGACGTATCGAGAATGTCCGCCACCTGCGCATTGCTCATGCCTTCACCGTAGGTGAGCATGATCGCGCTGCGCTGGCGCGCGGGAAGCCTGTCAACTGCAGCGGCGACCATGCGCTCGCGCTCATCGGTCTCCGCTTTCTCCCCGACACCGGGCGTCGGGTCGACAATGTCGCCGGCCGCTTCAAGTTCGACCCACGGCGCGCGGCGCTTGCGGTCGAGGCAGAGATTAACGACCACGCGAGTGAGCCATGTCCGGAACTGCGCCAGAGGCTGCCAACGCGGCGCATGCGTCCATACGCGGAGGAGGGCCTCTTGCGTGACGTCCTCTGCTTCGGCTGCGTTGCCGAGGATGCGGCGGGCAAGCCCGAGCATGGCCGGCAAATGACGGCGTGAAAGCAGCTGGAATGCCCGTTCGTCGCCGCGTGCGACCCGGACCATGAGCGCTTCGTCGCTGTCATCCATCGCAGTAAAGTGGCTGCCATACCGAACGCCCGTCCATTCTAGTGACCTATCTGATTAACGGGCGAAGTGTCGGAATCCTGTGGCGGCGGTATAGCGGGGAAACCGGGAAAAGCCTGGCACCAGTCAACGTCTAACTTATTGAATTATCGAGCTTTCGCAACCCGCCGCTGGGCTGCCAATTCGAGCCCTTTAATCAGCCGGGACACCGTTTTTCAGGTCGGGACAGGCACTTTCAGTCGGCTCGCCTCCATACGATGAACCCGGTCAATTCATCGATCCCAGCGGGTGTGCCGCGCATGACGCCCTGATATCAGCCGCCGCGCGGTGCCACGTCGGCGAGTGCGAAGCCGGCAATACGTTTGTAATTCTCGGACAACGCACGTAATTCGTCTTGGGTAATATATTTGTCGAGATTGTCGAACGGCTTGTCGCCGACCAGCTCCTCGACCTTGATATTGATGAAATCCGGCGGTTGCTCGCGGTTTGTGCGCACCACTTTGGCGGCTGGCGCGACGCGTGCGGCTTCGTAAGCTGCCAGCGCCTCGCGCGGGTCAGATTTTTTCTGCAACAGATCGGCGAGCGTGCGCGCATCAATTGCCGCCTGTGCCGCGCCATTGGAGCCGCGCGGATACATCGGGTGTGCGGCGTCGCCGGCAAGTGTGACGCGCCCAAAGGTCCAGCGATCGATCGGATCCTTGTCCACCATCGGATATTCAAGGATCTGGTCGGCGTCGCGGATCATTTGCGCAACGTCAAGCCAATCGAAGCGCCAGCTTTCGTAAAGTGGGAAGAAGTCGGCCAGATTGCCGGGCTTGTTCCAGTCATTTTGTTCGGTTGTGTCGCGCTTGATCTCGGCCATCCAATTGATCAGTTGATTTCCGCTTCCGTCGAGGTCATCGACAATCGGATAGATGACAATCTTGCCGGTCAGGATGGAGCCGGCGCGAATATAAGTGCGTCCGCCCAGGATCGGTTTGCGCCGCGTTACTCCGCGCCAGGTATTAATCCCGGAAAACGCGACTTTGTCGTTCGGGTAGAATTGCTTGCGCAAGGCCGAATTTATGCCGTCGCAGGCGATGACGACATCGGCCCGAACGCTGTCGCGCGTTTTTCCAGTGCTGGTCTGCTTGAAGCGGACAGTTACACCGCTTTCATCCTGTTCGACACCGGTGCATTCACAATCGGTGAGCACTCTGTCCGCGCCCAGGTGCTTTAACACGGCTTCGTAGAGGATCACGTGCAGCCGGCCGCGATGGATGCCGACTTCCGGAAAGGGATATCCGGCAAATTTGCCGCGATCCTCTCTGTAAATCAGCTGCCCGAAACGGTTGAAGAAGCAACATTCGCGGTTCTCGATGCCGACCGCGAGCAAATCGTTGCCGAGCCCGAGTGCGCTGAATTCGCGCATCGCATGCGGCAACAGAGTAATGCCGACGCCGAGCGGTTTGATCTCCGGCGCGCGCTCATAAACACGGCAGGCAATGCCGCGTTCCTTGAGATTAAGTGCGAGCGATAGCCCGCAAATACCGCCGCCGACAATCGCTACGTCCATTCCGTCACACCAACCTGCCGGGTCGCTGCCTTATAGCGGTTTGATTTCCACTTTTCGGAACTTGATCGCTCCGGCGCCGTGTTGCAATGCGACCGGGCCTTCGTCGAACATGCCGTTACGCAGTGTTGCCGTCGTCTGTCCGTTAAGTACGACAGTAATATCCCGGCCCTTGGCGGTGACCTCATAGGTGTTCCACTTGCCGGCTGCCTTCGGCATCGGATTGACCTCGATGTAACGCGTGATTGCGCCAGTGCCGTAACTTGGATCCGGACGTTGGTCGAAGATATTGGCCTCGTAACAGGTCCGGTCGGTGATCTTTTTGGGATCGAGGCAGCGGAAATAAATACCGCTGTTGGCGTCATCGCTCGGCATGAACTCTACGCGTATGGTGAAATTCTTGTACGGATTTTTGCTCACCAAATAGCCGGCGTCTTTGCCAGCCATCTTGTCGACGACAATGGCTCCATCTTCGACACGCCAATTCGATTCACCGACCTGATCCCATCCGTCGAGGGTTTTACCGTCGAACAGTGTGATCCAGCCGGCTTCCTGGCTCGCGGCCTTTGGCGCGACGTAACTGGCAGCGAAGCCCAAGGCGACCAGCGCGAGAGCAAGAGGGATTGGGCGCTTCGATGTCGTTCGCATTGCGTTTCTCCCGGTTTCGATTTTTGCTTCGATTTATTGTTTGATTAGGCACAAGAATGGACGAAATCGCTCAAATCCTGTCAACATGTACCAAACGCGAGACAGTCAACACCATCTGGGAGATTCAACGATGGACAAGGCACTCTACGACCGCGGAATGGCTATGCGCCGAAAGGTTCTGGGCGACGAATATGTTGACCGCGCCGTCGCCAATACCGACGACTTCAATCGCAAATTCCAGGATCTGCTCAATGAATTCTGCTGGGGCGCTGTGTGGACCGACGAGGACCTCAAGCCGCGCGACCGCAGCCTGCTCAATCTTGGTATGATTGCTTGCCTCGGGCGCATGCACGAATTTGAGGCGCATTTCCGCGGCGCATTGCGCAATGGGCTCACCCACAAGGAACTGTCGGCGGTCTTGCGGCAGGTAGCGATTTACTGCGGGTTCCCGGCTGCGGTGGATTGCCACCGGGTGGCCAAGCAGGTCCTGGCCGCGGAGGGCAAGAAAGCCTGAGTTGGCACGGAAAACTCACGTTAACGCGATAGCCCTATTCTTGTCTTGAATGTGCCTTCATCCCGAGGCAATCAGGGCAGGGATTGGCCGCTGCTTCGCGGCCCAGGGTGGATAATGATCCGATTTTCTGCTGCTTTTCTGCTGACGCTGCCGGTCGCGGCGGCCTTCTCGGTCGTGCCTGCGGCGGCTCAATATCGTTTGCCGCCTCCGGGGGCTTATGAGGAGCGGCTGCCGCCGGTTATGGGTGGCTATGATGACGACAGTCTGCCTCCGCCACGCACCGGGTGGCAGGCTCCGCAGCGCGCTCTGCCTTATCCGAATGACGATGAGCCTGCACAGCCGCCGACTGGGCTCTTTGGCCCGCCTGAAAGAAGTCCGGGGGCCGATTACGGCCACCAGCTCGATTCACAACAGGCGCCGCCAGCTTCAGGCGCGCCCGCCCGTGCAAACGGTGATCAGGAAGCATTGCGCCCGCCGGGAGCGATTGGTGCTGCGCCAAATGCCGGACCACGGCCGTCCGGCACGGTGATGACGCTACCGCCCGAGGACCAGCCGGAAACGGGTAAGCCGAAAGAACTTCCGACCAATCTAAAGAAGCAGTTGGTCGACTTTTCGACCAAGGAACCGGCCGGCACGATCGTCATCGATACGCCCAACACTTATCTCTATCTGGTGCTCGGCGGCGGCAAGGCGATGCGATACGGCATCGGCGTTGGCCGCGAGGGATTTACCTGGGCCGGCACCGAGCGTGTCTCCAGAATGAAGGAGTGGCCGGACTGGTTCCCGCCATCGGAGATGATCGATCGTCAGCCTTACCTGCCGCGCATGATGGCGGGTGGTCCTGGCAACCCGCTCGGCGCTCGCGCGCTTTATCTCGGTCACACGCTTTACCGCATCCACGGCACCAATCAGCCTTCGACCATCGGCTCGTATGTGTCGTCGGGCTGCATCCGCCTGCTCAATGACGACATCGAGGATCTCTTCAGCCGCGTGCAGGTCGGCACGCGCGTCGTCGTGCTGCCGGGCAAGGCGCCCGAACATGTTGCCAACACAATGCCGCAGCCGGCTGGAAACGGTCCACCGCCGGCGGGCGCTCCGGCGAATATCGCGCCACCCGCTAGTGTCGGTGTTGCGCCGCGCAATAACGCTGCCGCGATATCGTCCTCGCCACTGCCGCCGCCGGTGCGTTAGACCGGCTACCGGCCTTGGCGCACCCCTCGCTGCTGAACTAACATCGCCATCTCCACGGTCTGAGTAAAATCGGGTCGGAGTCTCGGTATTGTTCAGGAGGCAGACATGGCGCGTGAACTATCGCGGACCCGATTGGATCGACGCAAATTTCTGGCAGGCGTGGCGGTCGCTGGTGCAGCGGGTACGCCGCTGGCGGTGGATGCCGCCAATGCCACGGCTCCGGCGGTTACGCCCCCACCGCGGCCATCGGCGCTGCCGCCGAACGCGGCAGTCGCTGCCGCCGAAGCCGGTACACCACAAGCCATCAAACAAGACTTGCTGCCCGAGGGCGGCAGGCCCGGGTCCGACTTTATGGTCGACGTCATCAAGACGCTCGACATCAAGTATCTGCCCAGCAATCCGGCCTCGAGTTTCCGCGCGCTGCACGAGTCCCTGATTGACTACGGTGGCAACAAGCAGCCTGAATTCCTGACCTGCATGCACGAAGAGTCTGCCGTGGGCATGGCGCACGGCTATTTCAAAATCGCAGGCAAGCCGCTGCTGACGCTCTGCCACGGCACCGTCGGTCTGCAACATGCGGCGATGGGCATTTACAATGCCTGGTGCGACCGCGTGCCGGTGATCGTGGTCGGCGGTAACGAAATGGACGCCGCACATCGCCCGCCGGGCGTGCCGACATTTCATTCGGCACAGGATATTAACGCGCTGGTGCGCGACTTCACCAAATGGGACGACACGCCGGTCTCGCCCCAGCATTTTGCACAATCGTTCGTCCGAATGTACAAGATCGCGACTACGCCGCCTTATGGGCCGGTGATGATGTCGCTTGATGCGGGCTTGCAGCAGGAGCCGATCCGCGACGTCGGCGAGAAATTATATATTCCGCGCTTCGTGCCAAGTTCACCGCCGCAAGGCGACAGCGGCGCAGTAAAGGAAGCGGCGCGGCTTCTCGCCAATGCGGAGCATCCGGTCATTGTCGTCGACCGTGCCGCGCGGACGCCGAATGGCATAAAGCTGCTCGTCGAGCTCGCCGAAAGCGTTCAGGCCGCGGTCGTCGACCAAGGTGGTCGGATGAACTTCCCGAAAACGCACTATCTCAATCGCCCGCCGAACGTGATCGGACAGGCCGACGTTATCATTGGCATGGAGCTGTCCGATTTCTGGGGCGTTGTGAATGGCTTTGTCGACAATGGCGACAACGGCATCGGGTTCAATGAAACCAAGATAAAGGCCGGCACTAAACTGATCAGTATCAATTCGGTCGAACTCATCACCAAGTCGAATTATCAGGACTTCCAGCGTTTTCAGGTCGTCGACGTGTCGATGCCGGCCGATGCCGAAGCGACGCTGCCGGCACTGATCGAAGCCGTAAAGTCAGCCATTCCCAACGACCGAAAGGCCGCCATTGCCCAGCGCGGTGAAGCCTTCCGCAAGGCTTATGCGAACGGCCGCGAGAACGTAAAGAAAGCCGCGGCAATAGCCTGGGATGCCTCGCCCATCAGCACCGCGCGTCTGGTGATGGAAACCTGGGCGCAGATCAAGGATCTCGATTGGTCGCTTGTCGCGTCCGAAGGAAACGTAAGCAACTGGCCGAACCGGCTCTGGCCGATGGAGAAGCACCACCACTGGCTTGGCCGGTCCGGCGGCTACGGTGTCGGCTATGGCGCGCCGGCCTCGATCGGCGCGGCGCTGGCGAATCGCGATCTCGGCCGCTTCTCCGTGTCCATCCAGTCCGACGGCGACCTGATGTATGCGCCCGGTGTGTTGTGGACTGCGGCGCGACACAATATCCCGTTGCTGGCGGTGATGCACAACAACCGCGGCTATCATCAGGAAGTGATGCACGTGCAGCGACTGGCGAATTTCCGCAACCGCGTGGCCAATCTCGGCAACGACCTGGCGCCGCTCGGCACCGGCATCCAGAACCCGGATATCGAATATCACAAGCTGGCGGAATCGATGGGCTGGTGGGCGAAAGGACCGATCAAGGATCCGGCCGATCTCGCGCCTGCCATCAAGGAAGCGGTCGCGGTGGTCAAATCCGGCCAGCCGGCCTTGCTGAACGTTTGGACGCAGCCGCGATGAGGGAAGATTGCGTGCAGTTTCCAATTCGCGTCGCAGTGATCTTTGCCGTCGTCAGTTTTGTTTTCAGTGGCGCCGCCGCGTTCGCGGCGTCGGCCGAGAACGGCAAGAAAGCTTTCATCTCGCATGGCTGCTGGCAATGCCACGGCTTCGAGGGTCAGGGGTCCATCGCTACCAGCAACGGTTTGGTGATCGCTCATACCGAGCTGCCATTCGAAGCCTTCGAAAGCTTTGTCCGCAGCACCAAGCGCGCGATGCCGCCTTACGGGGAAGCTATTCTGTCGAAAGCCGACCTCACGGATATTTACGCCTATCTGCAGTCGGTGCCGAAACCGCCGGCCGTAGCCAGTATCCCGCTGCTCAATCCCTAACGGTCGCGCCCTTGCGCGTTGACGCGGGCGAGCCGAGTGATTGCTTCGATGATCGCGCCGGGATCGGCCTGGCCCTTTCCGGCAATATCATGCGCACTGCCGTGCGCCACTGACGAAAAAAGAATTGGCGAGCCAATCGAAAGCCCTGCGGTGCGGTTGAAGGCTTGCAGTTTGGCGGCGATGTGGCCCTGGTCGTGCAGCATCACGATGAATGCGTCGGCCCCCTTTTTTCGAAACATGGTGTCGGCGCCGAATGGGCCGGAGACGCTGATACCGTCTTTGGCTGTTTTCGCGATCGCCGGGATGATAATATCATTTTCTTCCGAGCCAAACAGACCGTCCTCGCCGGCATGCGGATTGAGCCCGCTGACGAAGATGTTCGGGTGCGCGATGCCGAGTTTCTTCAACGATGTGTCGGTCACCCGGATCACGCGCTCGACCCGCTCCGGCGTGATCAATGCAACCGCTTCGCGCACGCTCACATGCAGAGTGGTGTGCACAATGCGAGATTGATCGAAGCAGATCATCAGATAGACGTCGTTGACCGGTGTGCCGGTCTCGCGTGCGACGAACGAAGGGTAGCCGTCGAAGGCAATGCCAGCCGCCGCTATCGAACGTTCGGTCTGTGGCGCCGCCACGACGGCCTCGGCATCGCCGGTAAGCGCGGCCTTGATCGCCCGGCTCGCACTCGCGAGCGAGGCGCGGCCGTAGGCGGCATCGACAGTGCCTATTTTAACCGGTGCGTTGCTGCCGTCGCGCGCGTCCAGCAAATTCACGTTGCCGTCTGTCCAGTCTGCGTCGTCGGCTTGTTTGACCACGTGCAGGTTTGGCGACAAGCCTGCGGCACGAGCGTGCAGTTCCACGGCCGCCGGGTCGCCGACCAGCAGCGGCCGACATACGTCACATACGCGCACATCAAGCGCAGCCTTGAGCGCGATCTCGGGCCCGATTCCGGCCGGGTCTCCCGTTGCAATGGCGATGCGCGGCAAAGGCATGACACTCGGCTTCCGTCGGCGCCGCGGCTGCCTATAATGGCGGTCGGCACCTGCAGTAAACATAGCAAAGGCTTGAGGAAACGTCGCCATGATGTCGCGTGAGCAAAACGATCAGCTAAGCCGTGTCGGCCCAGGTACGTATATGGGCAAATTGCTACGGCGCTATTGGGCGCCATTCCTGCTGGTGTCGGAAATTCCCGAACCAGATTGCCCGCCGGTGCGCGTGAAGCTGATGGGCGAGAAACTCGTTTGCTTCCGCGATAGCAAAGGGCAGATCGGGCTGATCGACGAATTCTGCGCTCATCGCGGCGTCTCGCTCTGGTTCGGCCAGAACGAGGAATGCGGGCTGCGCTGTCCGTATCACGGCTGGAAATATGACGTGACCGGGCAATGTGTCGATCTGCCGTCGGAACCGGAAGAGTCGGGTTTTCGCAGAAACATCAAGCTGAAATCCTATCCGTGCATCGAGAAGGCGGGGATTATCTGGGCCTATCTCGGCCCCCCGGCATTGCAGCCGCCGCCGCCCGCTCTGGAATGGACCGATGTCGAGCCGCCGCAGCGCTTTGTTTCCAAGCGGCTGCAGGAATGCAACTACTTGCAAGCGATGGAAGGCGGCATCGACTCCAGCCACGTGTCGTGGCTGCACGGCAGCGAGCTCAACAAGGATCCGTTGTTTAAAGGCTCGAAGGGGAATGTCTACAACGAGCAAGACCGGATGCCGTTGTTCGAGGTTGAGGAATTTCCGGGAGGCCTGTTGATCGGTGCCCGCCGCAATGCCGAGGATGATAAATATTACTGGCGCATCACGCCCTGGATCATGCCCTGGTACTCGATCATCCCGCCGCGGGCCGGACATCCTTTGGGCGCCCACGCCTGGGTGCCGATCGACGATGACACCTGTTGGGCTTGGAGCATCAATTACCATCCAAAGCGCGCGCTGACGAAATCCGAGGTTTCTGCGATGCAGGACGGCGAGGGTATCCACGTCAAATACGTGCCCGGTACTTTCATTCCGCTTGCCAACAAGTCGAACAATTACCTGATCGACCGCGAGTTGCAGCGCCATGGCCATTCGTCCACTGGCGTTGATGGCATCGCCATGCAAGACGCGTCCATCCAGGAAAGCATGGGGCCGATCCAGGATCGCACCAAAGAACACCTGTGCGCGACAGACGGCGGCATCGTTATGACGCGCAAGATTTTGCTGCGTGCGGCGAAAGCGGCTGCCGAAGGCGACGCAGTCCCGGCGACCGAGCCGGAAGCGCAGCGTGTGCGTTCGGTGTCGGTCGAGCTCGGTAAAGGCATTTCGTTCACGCAGGGTGCCAAGCACGGCCTTTATGCCGCGCTCGGTACTGATCCTGTCTCGGTGTAACGGCTACTCCGCCGCGGCGCTCGCCTGCTTCCCGATGGCCGCGTTCACACGCGGCATCACTTCCTCGGCCATCAGTTGCATCGAGCGCTTGGAAAGCGCCGGCTCGACCCAATCCATGCCGGCATAGACCAATTCGCCGAAGTCGCCGGTCTCCTCGCGCATCTTGAGGATTTCGTCCACGACTTTGTTGACGGTACCGAATGTCACACAGTTCTGCATGACGTAGTCGAGTGTAATTTCGTCGTCGGGCTGTTCCTTGTAGCTCTTGAACACATAGAGCCGGTTGCCGCGCATCATCTTGGCGCGCATGTTTCCGAAATAGCGCCGGTATGGACCGTTGGGATCGTCGTGCCCGTAACGCGCCGCCACTTTGTCGTCGTCGGCGACGAAAATCGTGCGCGCCACGCGCCAGTCGGCGATGTTGGCTTTGGCACCGGCCTCGGCCTTGCCCTTGGCGTAATTGGTCCAATGCGACTTGAGATGCTTTGCCAGCAGGAAATTTGCCGACAGGGGATGGAAGTCGCGCTTGCCCATCAACACCACGCCGGGAGAAAACGGCGCGACGACGGTGCCGACAATTTCTGGCCGTGGCTTCTGGAAGGGCTTCGCCAGGATGCCGACGCCGAGTTCAAGCGCGGCGGTGCGTGCGAAGGTGACCTTGAAGCGGTTGTCGGGGAAATCGATGTCGTAGGGCGGATCGCGCTCCCACACCGCCAGGATAACGTCAATTGCCTCTGCAAAGATCTTGTTGCGGTCCAGATCGAGGATGCCGATCGCTTCGGAATCGGATGTGAGCGCGCCGGCGCTGATGCCCATCACGAAGCGCCCTTGCGACAGGTGGTCGAACATTGCGGCATTCACTGCGATCACTACTGGATGCATCTGTGCCAAATTGGTAGTGCCGGTCGCGAGCTTGATCGTTTTGGTATCGTGGATCAGCGTCGCCAGAAAAAGCATGCTGTTGGTGACGTTCTCGCAGGCGTCGGTCAGGTGTTCGCCCATGAAGGCGTCATGGAAACCGAGCTTGTCGGCGAGGATGATTGCCTCGCGATCCTCGCGCAGCGTCTGCGACCAGTCACGGCCCATCGGATGTACGGGCATGGTGAAATAACCCAGTCGCATAAACCTCTCCGCTTCGAACATCTCTTGCCTCGGCAACCTAACCGACCCCGAGCGATGATGCAGCATTTCTTCCATTGCGCAGGCGAGCGATCTGCACGACGAAGCCTTTGTTTTCATGATGTTAAACTTGGCCGGCGCTCTTTGTACGGCGTCGCTTTTGCCGGCGCCTCTAATGTTTCCACAGGTGGGTTTTGTCCCATTTCGCAACCACGCGCCGAGCGACTAGCTTGCTCCATCGCCCTTAAGTGGCCGACGGGGTTCGCCATGATGCGCTGGTTCCACGCCTTGATGCCAAAGGAAGAGCGCTTCTTCGACTTATTCGCCCGTCATTCGCAGGCCGTGCTCGCGGGCGCGGTTGCACTGCGCGCGATGCTGGAAGGCGGCGCGTCGGTACAGCCCAACTATCAGATCGTCATGGATCGCGAGCATGACGCCGACGACGTCACCCGCGAGGTACTGATTGCCGTACGCCGCACCTTCATCACACCGTTCGACCGCGGCAATATCCGCGATTTGATCACTTCGATGGACAATTCCATCGACCAGATGCAAAAGACCGCAAAGGGCGTCATCCTGTTCGACGTAACCGAATTCACGCCGCAAATGAAGGAAATGGCCGACGCGATCGTGAAATGCGCCGAGTTAGTCAGGGAAGCGGTGCCGCTGCTTCGCTCGATCAGTTCGGAGGCTGTGCATATCAGTGACTTGACCGCGCGTATTTCACAACTCGAAGGACGCGCCGACGACCTGCACGATATCGGATTGCGGGAGCTCTATCAGGCCAAATCCAAATCGGACCCGATGGCCTTCTTCGTTGGCAACGAAGTCTACGATCATTTGGAAAAAGTCGTTGACCGCTTCGATGACGTCGCCAACGTCATGCACGGCATCGTCATCGAGCACGTGTAATCGTTTCAAGGTCAAACGACGATGGAAGCCGCAGCGCTGACTTTTCCAATTTTATTTGGTTTGATCATTGTCGCGCTGGCGTTTGATTTTCTTAATGGCATGAACGATGCCGCGAATTCTATTGCGACCATCGTCTCCACTCGCGTGTTACGGCCGCATTACGCGGTGGCCTGGGCGGCGTTTTTCAATTTCATCGCCTTCATGTTCTTCGGGTTGCATGTTGCCGAAACGGTTGGCCGCGGAATTGTCGAGGCGGACGTCGTCAACGCGCGCGTAATCTCCGGTGCGCTAGCCGGGGCGATTGTCTGGCAAATTGTCACGCAGCGCCTCGGAATCCCATCGTCAAGTTCGCACGCACTGATCGGCGGCCTGGTCGGCGCTGGCATCGCTAAAGCGGGTGTCAGCGCGGTTGTTTGGTCTGGCGTCGGCAAGACGGTTGCCGCTATTTTCTTGTCGCCGGGCCTGGGCATGCTGCTCGCGCTGTTTCTCATGCTGATCGTGTCATGGATTTTCGTGCGATCAGCACCGTATGCCGTCGACAACATTTTCCGCCGTGTGCAGTTCTTTTCGGCATCATGTTATGCGCTCGGCCATGGTGGCAACGACGCGCAAAAAACCATGGGTATTATCGCAGTGCTGCTCTACTCCGAGGGGCACCTTGGCGGACAATTCTACGTTCCGTTTTGGGTGGTGATCGCGTGTCAGATAGCGATGGCAGCGGGAACAATGGCGGGCGGCTGGCGCATCGTCAAAACGATGGGTTCGAAGATCACCCGGCTCACGCCGATGCAGGGCTCCTGCGCAGAGACCGCCGGCTCCGTCATGCTGTTTGCGGCGACGTATCTCGGAATCCCGGTGTCCACGACCCATACGATCACCGGCTCGATTATCGGTGTGGGTGCTGCCAAAAAAGTGTCGGCAGTGCGTTGGGTTGTTGCTCGGGAAATTGTGACCGCGTGGATCATCACGATTCCCGCGGCCGGCCTGCTTGCCGCACTGTTTTACTGGCTGAGCGGGCTCGTCGGCTGATCAGGCCGCGACGCGTGCGAGAAAGCCTTCGACTTCGGTACGCAGTTCGGCGGCAGCGGCTTCCACTGCCTGTGAAGCGGTGAGAACGTTTTCTGCCGATTGCCGCGTCTCTGACGCAGCTCCGGATACGTCCCCTAGAACCGCCACCACGACCTTCGCTCCATCGGAAGCGCTGGCGACGTTTTGCGAGATCTCACCGGTGACAGCGCTTTGCTCCTCGACTGCGGCTGAAACAGCGGTCGCGCAGCTGTCGATTTCCTGCATGCGGCCGGAGATGCGGCCGATCGCCGAAACCGCGCTCGTGGTCGCCGTCTGCACGGCCATGATCAACCTGGAAATATCTTCGGTTGCCTTGGCGGTTTGCACAGCCAGCGATTTGACTTCGGACGCAACCACCGCGAAGCCTTTGCCGGCCTCTCCGGCGCGCGCAGCCTCGATGGTGGCATTGAGTGCAAGCAAGTTGGTCTGCCCAGCGATCGCGCGGATCAGCTTGATAACGTCGCCGATCTTTTGTGCCGCCTGTGCCAAAGCGGTAATCTGGTGATTGGTGCCTTGTGCCTCGCCAACCGCTGCGCGAACGATTTCTGTGGTTTTCGTGAGCTGGCGGCCGATTTCGTTGATCGAGCCAGACAATTCGTCGGCCGCGACCGCCGCGGTTTCCACATTGGTTGAAGCTTCATTTGAAGCCGATACCGCGCCGTCGGCGTTTTGCGAGGTCTGACCGGAATTGCTGAACAGCGTTGTAGCTGTGGAACGCATCGCCTTGGCGCCTTCAGCCACCGTCTTCAGATTATCTTCGACGCGGCGGTGGAAGGCGGCGATTGCTTGTTCAACTACGGTGCGGCGCTGCTGCTGCTCTTGCATAGAGGTACGTTCACGTTCGGCGTTACGGCGCTCGGTGATGTCTTCATGTGTTGCCACCCAGCCGCCATCCGGCATCGGCCGGTTGATAACGGAGATCGCCCGCCCGTCTTTGGACGTCACTTCGGTGCTGGTCGTATGGCCCGCCGCCATGGCGCTGGTGAGTTCGTGCCGGTAATCAGTCGGATCGCGTGAAAAACTGCCGTTGTGGATTCGGTATTCAAGCAAGCTCTGTAGTGAACAGCCCGGCTTAACGATCTCGGCCGAAAGACTGTACATTTCCATGTAGCGCTCATTGCAGATAACCAGGCGCTCGTTGCCGTCGAACATGCACAGGCCCTGCGACATGTTGTTGATAGCGACCCGCATGCGCAAATTGTCCGTGCGCACTCTGCGGCCGAGTACGGCGACTGTGATCGCCATGGCTAGCAACGCGACGATTGCGGCGAAGAAGGATGACACCAGAGGTTCGGGCGCGGACGCCGCCCATCCGCCAGCCGGCAAGGCGAAATGGAACAGCAGGAAGCTGCCGGCAAAGCTAAGGCAACCGGTCAACACGACCATTCGCCATTCGCGGGCGGCTGCGTGTGTGGAGGTAAGCTCGACCATACTCGCGTCCAGGTAGGTCCGCACGCTATTCCCCAACCCGTTTTTTTGCAGTTAATTGCTGGGCATAAGAGGTTAATCAAAACTTAATAGGGGCGCTGGAGGCGGGGATGGCCAAGTTACGTGCGAAGGAATGTCGTGAATTCATCAAGGCGGTCGTGGAAAAGGCCGACACCATGGGCGTGCCGGTTTCGATCGCCATGGTCGGACCCGAAGGGCACCTCATAGCCGTTGAGCGCATGGATGACGCTGGCTTCATTACGCCGGAAACGGCTATCGCCAAGGCTTTCACTGTTGCGGCGTTTCGCTCAATGAGTCCACGCTTTCCTGACGGGCTTGTGATCCAGCAATGGTTCAAGGAGCGCAATCCGCAATTACTGGTTAGTCTCGCTGCCATGACCAATGGGCGTATCGCGGCAAGTGGCGGCGCGGCACCGGTGTTTAAAGGTGATGAGATGGTCGGCGCCTATGGCATTTCTGGCGGCACTTCGCAGCAGGACGAGGAGATGGCCATCTATGCGCGTGCCAAAGTCGGCTGGGCCCATGGGCCAGAACACGACACCACCGACCCCGAGGTCAAAGCGCACATCAACGCGCTTTACGCCAAGGCCGGCATAACCGACCGTAAGCTTTAATTTCCTTTCGCCGGAGCTTCGTATGACGCAACCGACCGCCACCCGCCAAGACGATCACGTTTGGACCGGACGCGTCGAGGACGATGCGCTCCTGCGTGGGGAGGGCCGCTTCGGGGACGACACCAAACCGGAGGGTGCGCTCGCTGCCTGCTTTGTGCGATCGCCACACGCCTTCGCCAAAATCGAGAGTATCGACATTTCCGCGGCGAAATCTGCACGAGGTGTTGTTGCGGTGTTGACAGGCGCCGACCTCGTGCCGGCGCACTATCATTCCATTTCACACGGACATCCGATTCCCGGCCGTGGCGGCAAGACCGCGATCTCGCCACATCGGCCGTCGCTGGCCGAGACGCGCGTGATGCACGTGGGTGAGCCGGTGGCGATGGTGGTCGCGGCAAGTGCGGCAGCCGCACTCGATGCGGCAGAAAAAATCTCCGTCGTTTACGAGCCGCTGACGCCGGTGACCGGCGCGCGCGAGGCGGTCAAGCCAGGCGCGCCGCAGCTCTGGCCGGAAGCCGCCGGCAATATCGGGTTCGACTGGACCGCGCCGGCCGATCCCGACGGCAAGAAACAGGCCGCACTCGACCGCGCCTTCAAGGAAGCCGCGCATGTAGTGCGCATCGAACTGGTCAACCAGCGCCTGGTCGTCGCATCGCTCGAGCCGCGCACGGCAAGTGCGAGCTACGACAGCGCCAGCAAGCAGTTTACGCTGCGGGTCGGCACGCAAGGCGTCGCCAGCGTGCGCGGACAGATCGCTGGTGCCATGAACATCAAGCCGGAAGAGCTGCGCATTCTCACGGAAGATGTCGGCGGTGCGTTCGGCATGAAGGGCTGGTGCTATCCCGAATACGTTCCGCTGCTGCACGCCGCGCGCGCCCTCGGCAAGCCGGTCCACTGGGTTTCGACGCGCTCGGAAGCCTTTCTCACCGACAATCAGGGCCGCGATTCATTCTGGACCGTCGAACTCGCGCTCAATGCGCGCGGCCGCTTTCTGGGTTTGCGGGTCGATTGCATCGGTAATCTCGGCGCTTATTTCACCGGTGTCGCGCATTTTGTTTTCACGACGCACATCTCGGGCTGTCTGCCAACGGTCTATGACATTCCGCACGCGCAATTGAACACGCGTTGTGTGTTCACCAACACGTTGCCGACGGGCCCCTATCGCGGCGCCGGCCGACCCGAGGCGACCTATCTGATCGAGCGCGTGATCGACGCCGCAGCGGACGCCACCGGGATCGACGCCGCAGAATTGCGCCGGCGAAATCTGATCAAGCCGGACAAAATCCCTTACGCGACAGTCTTCGGCAACAGCTATGACAGCGGTGACTTCCCGGCGGTCTTCGAGCGCGCGCTTGAGACCGCCGGTTACGCCGGGTTCCGGGAGCGCAAGAAAGCCGCGAAAAAGCAAGGCAAGCTGCGCGGCATTGGCATCGGCTGCTATCTGGAGATTTCCGGCGCATTTCCGGAAGAAGCCGCGCGCATTTCATTCCCGGGCGGCAAAGCTGTGCAGGTCAGCGTCGGCGCAGGCGCCAGCGGGCAGGGGCACAGGACGGTGTTCGGCGGCGTGGCGGCGCGCCGGCTCGGCGTCGCACCGGAAACGGTCACGCTGACCTCCGGCGATTCCGCCCGCGACGTGCCTGGCTTCGGCGCGGTCGCCTCGCGCTCTGCAATGATGACCGGCGGCGCGGTCGCGCGTACAGCCGATACGGTGCTGGAGAAAGGCAAGCGCGTCGCCGCCATGCTTTTGCAGGCAAACGAAAACGAGATCGACTTTCACGATGGCAAGTTCAGCGTGAAGAATTCGGCCCGTGAAGTCTCTCTGTTCGACGTGGCCGAACGCGCCGCGGAGCTTAAACGCCAGGGGGTCATCCCCGAGAGCCTCGATACCCAGGCCGGCATTAAGGTGCCGCCATCGTTTCCGAATGGCTGTCACATCGCAGAAGTCGAGGTCGATCCGTCAACCGGCGCGGTTGAGATCATCTCTTATGTCGCGGTCGACGATTGCGGCAATGTGCTCGATCACACGATCGTCGAAGCGCAAATCCATGGCGGCGTCGCCCAGGGCCTCGGTCAGGCGTTGACAGAAAACACGGTCTACGATGCCGGTGGGCAACTCGTCTCCGGTTCGTTCATGGATTACGCGATGCCGCGCGCTGAATTAATGCCGGCGATGTCGGTCGCGCATCATCCCGTTGCCTGCCGGACCAATCCACTCGGCGTGAAAGGCACCGGCGAGGCCGGCACGACCGCTGCGCCGCCGGCCGTGATCAATGCCATTCTCGACGCGCTGCCCGAAGGAGCGCAGATCGACATGCCTGCAACGCCCGAGCGCATTTGGCAGGCGCTGCAGCGGAGCTAGCCTGCCTCGCAGAGGAATCGTTCCAAACCAGCCGGATTTTGGCGGAGTCATTTAAACGTCGCGTTGAACGAAAGTCCGTCAAATCCGCTTTGAGCTAAAAGCAGACAGGCGCTTTCGCCTACTTGGTGACCATACGTCTTGCCGGTGACGGCTCGCTTTGTGCTGCCGGCGTAATTGCAAATGTGAGCCACGCGTTCCAGCCGTCCGGCCGGTTCGCCGCACCGAATTCCTTATAGCCCTTGAGGTTGATGTATCCCTGATATTCTTTGCTGAGCGGAATGATGTAACCGATCTGGGGTCCGATGCCGGCAACGCGTGACTCGAAGCAGCCGACGCGGTCGCCGGAACCGCTGTCACAAGACAGCTGGTCATAGAAATAACCGACGAGGCCGACTTGAAGCTGCTTGGTCAGGAACTGCGAAGCTCCGAGATCCAGGTGCATGTCGATGCCGTTCTGGTATTGCGTGTGAGTATTTTCGAAATTGTACGTAAAGCCGAGTGACGCAGAGAATTCCTGACCGGTCTTTGGATTGAAGTATGTATATGCGCCGCCAGCGTCGATCGCGTTATGTCCAATGCCGAGATTGGCGAGACTCGCAGAGTCGTATACGCCGGTCGTAAAATTCCCCGTGATGTACGTCATGAAATTATTGACGCCCTGGTTCCAGCGCAGACTAAATAGCGGGGTCAAATCGCCGAAGCCAGTCGCCGAGTCACTGAGGCTGCCCGATCTTGTAAAACCGATCGGTCCCAGGGCGCCGGTCAAAGTTGCATCGACTGATGCCTGGCTGCGTCCATAGGGTAC
The DNA here is from genome assembly GCA_963810585.1 of uncultured Alphaproteobacteria bacterium. GTDB lineage: Bacteria > Pseudomonadota > Alphaproteobacteria > Rhizobiales > Xanthobacteraceae > Pseudolabrys. The sequence continues at coordinate 1,162,144 of CAWENV010000001.1, read as the reverse complement.
AAGCAGAGCCACGGCCGCCTGACCACCGAGTACCGGAGTAGCGAACACATAACTCGGTAGCCCCAGGACGAGATCCGCTTTGCCATCCAGATTTGCACTGACGTTTCCGCTGAGGTTAGCAGTGATGTTGCCTCGGCTGACCTGACGCGCGAATGCAACGTTGCCTCCGGCCGACACCGACGTGTGGTAATAGATTGTCGCAAAAGAAAAGCCGGGCTGCTGCGGTGTTGCTGCGAGACTCCCGAAAAATCCTGGCACCCAGAAACTCACGCCACCTTCATCAGCAACCGCAGGTTTCGCGGCGAAGATAGAAACGCCGAGCGCCAGCAGCGATACCGGCAGTTTCCAGTGTCGTGTGTGGGTTGCAAATTTTTTCTTTGCCGCTTTTTTCACCATTGCCTCCCCCGCTGCCCGCATCGATGCCGAAATCGATATGGCCGCGCAGTCACATTAAATTGTCGTCGTCCAAAAGATACGCCGCAGCCTCGACACAGATGAAAATATAAGTCAGCGTGACTGTCGAGCCACAGACGAGCGCGTTAATTGCCTGCAGTATTTAGAGCGAATTGCGAGGCTTGGTACCAACGGGAGGGCGTTGGCCCTAGGTCCAATAGCCCATGAAGCGACGCCCTCCTTACGCTTGTTTCGGCGGCTTGCTACTGAGGGCTCACACATAATGAGCGAAGTCGGGTTTCAAGCTTCCGCGGCTACCGAACCGCGTGCGGATGATGACTTATCTCGTTCAGGGATGGTCCGGCTCACAGGCGGCACATTCCGCATGGGGTCCGACAAGCACTATCCGGAAGAAGCACCGGTCCATCGCGTCACCGTCGGCAATTTCTGGATCGATCAGTATCCGGTTACCAATCGTCAGTTCAAGGAATTCGTTCGCGCGACGGGGCATGTAACTTTTGCCGAGATCGCGCCCGACCCGAAGGATTACCCGGGCGCGCTCCCGCACATGTTGTTCGCGGGCTCGCTGGTGTTCACGCCCCCGAAACGCCCCGTCGATTTGCGTGACTGGAGCCAGTGGTGGGCGTTCCTCAAGGGCGCAAACTGGCGCCACCCGTACGGTCCCAAAAGCAATATCAATGCGCTCGACAATCATCCGGTCGTGCACGTCGCCTATTCCGACGCATTGCTGTACGCGCGCTGGGCCAGAAAGGATTTGCCGACGGAAGCCGAGTGGGAATTCGCCGCGCGCGGCGGCCTCGACGGCGCCGAGTTCGCATGGGGCGAGGAATTCGTGCCCGGTGATCGGCACATGGCTAACACATGGCAGGGCGAATTTCCGCGCCAGAATCTCAATCAGGACGGTTTCGAGCGCACCTCGCCGGTAACGGCATTCCCGCCGAACGGCTACGGCGTCCACGACATGATCGGCAATACGTGGGAATGGACCAGCGACTGGTATTCAAGCAAGCACGAGGCTGATGCGCCGAAAGCGTGTTGCATCCCGGAGAATCCGCGCGGCGGTCGCGAAGAGACAAGCCTCGATCCACGCCAACCCAACGTTAAGATTCCACGCAAAGTCATAAAAGGCGGCTCGCATTTATGTGCGCCGAATTACTGCCGCCGCTATCGACCGGCTGCGCGCCACGCCCAGCAAGTCGATACGTCGACGAGTCACGTCGGGTTTCGATGCGTCATTCGTGAAGGGAATGCGTGATGAACGGAGCCGACGCCGCGCGTAGTTGAAAATTGAATTTAACAAGTCAACGTTGGAGACAAAAGTAATGAGCATGCAAGACGACAAAAATCAAAAAACCGATCTTAGCCGGCGCAATATTCTGCTAGCCGGTACAACACTCGCCGCCGCCTCGGCTATTGGAACAGCAGCACCAACGCAAACCGCGCAGGCGCAACAACCTGCAGCTGCGCAGGCCGGACAACGGCCAAACATCGTCGTCATCATGGGCGACGACATCGGCATGTGGAATCTCGGCGCCTACCACCGGGGCCTGATGGCCGGGCGGACGCCAAACCTCGACAAATTGGCCGCCGAGGGCATGATGTTCACTGACTACTACGCCGAGGCGAGCTGCACGGCAGGACGCGCCAACTTCATCACCGGCGAGCTCCCCATCCGCACCGGCATGACAACCGTAGGCCAAGCCGGCGCACCCACCGGCATACCGGCAGAGGCGGTCACGATTGCGACCGCACTCAAGGGAATGGGTTACGCGACCGGCCAGTTCGGCAAGAACCATCTTGGCGACAAAAACGAGTTCCTGCCGACCGTGCACGGCTTCGATGAATTCTTCGGTTACTTATATCATCTCGATGCGATGGAAGATCCGGCGCACCCCGGGTATCCGCAGGATCTGCTGAACAAAGTCGGTCCTCGCAACATGCTGCACACCTATGCGACCAATGTGGACGACACCACCGTCGATCCGCGCTGGGGCAAGGTCGGCAAACAGCGAATTGAAGATGCCGGAACGCTCTATCCCAAGCGGATGGAAACCGTCGACGACGAGATCCGCGACCTCGCGTTGAAGTTCATTGAGAAGGCCAAGGCCGACAACAAGCCGTTCTTCCTGTGGCTCAACCCGACCCGCATGCACATCGTCACGCATCTATCGCCAAAATATGAGGCGATGCGTAATTCGAAAAACGGCTGGTCAATTCATGAAGCCGGCATGGCGCAGCTCGATGATGACGTCGGCCTTGTCATGAAGAAGCTCAAGGATATGGGAGTCGACGACAACACCATCGTGGTGTTCACAACCGACAACGGCACCGAGGTCTTCACCTGGCCGGATGGCGGGCAAACACCGTTCGCGCAGAGCAAGGGTACGGTTTTTGAAGGCGGCTTCCGCGTGCCAGCGATGGTCCGCTGGCCTGGCAAGGTGCCGGCAGGAAAGGTCGAGAACGGCATCATCTCCGGGCTCGACTGGTTCCCGACTTTGCTTGCGGCCGCCGGTAATCCGAACATTTCGGAAGAGCTGAAGAAGGGAAAGCAAATCGGCGACCGCACCTACAAAGTGCATCTCGACGGCTACAACCAGTTGGACATGATCACCGGCAAGGGACCGTCGAACCGCCACGAGATCTGGTACTTCGGCGAAAGCGAACTCGGCGCCGTGCGCATCGACGACTTCAAGTTCCGTTTCATCGACCAACCGGGAGGTTGGGTCGGCGACAAAACCAAGCCCGACGTCCCTTACATCACCAATCTGCGCCTCGATCCTTTCGAGCGCACGGGCTGGCCCAATAACGGGACCAAAGACGGCGCGCAACAATACTTCGATTGGTTCAAATACGAATTCTGGCGCTTCGTGTTTGTCCAGCAGGAGGTGGAAAAGCTGGCCATGACGGCAATCGAGTTTCCGCCGATGCAAAAGGGCGCGAGTTTCAACCTCGATGCAGTGAAAGCGAAAATCGCGGCGGCCCAGGCATCAATCGCCAAATAACAACGCCGGACTTTGACAGGAACTTGGGCGGGCGGCCTGCGCACGGGCTGCCCGCCACATCCGCTTCCCTCCTGGAACGACGGGCCGAACAAGAAATCGATCACCGATTTTGTTACGCGTGTAACCACGCAGGGCGCACCGGATTTCGTGCCGGTCGAACAGCGCATCACCTTCGATAATGATGGCACGCTGTGGACCGAACAGCCGGTCTATATTGAAGTCGCTTTCGCATTCGATCGTGTCAACGCGCTCGTGCCCGGCCATTACCGCCGGTGATGCCGCGATCTACACCCCGCACATCCAGGCGTCGCACATCATCCGCAAGGTCATCCTGCGGTAGTTGGCGATATTGAACTTCGTCAATCCGTTCTAGAAACTATTGCGCCACATCGATTTTCACGCTGGTGGTGATGGCCTGCCAGTGTTTCATCTCGCCATCGAGCCAGGTCTTTGCATCGGCCAGTGACTTGTTTGGGACGACATTGAAGTTCTGCTTCTGGAGCTTCTCGATGGCCTCGGGCGATTGCAGTACTTTGTTCACCGCCTTAAACAGCGCTTCCAGTACTGGTTTTGGCGTCGCTGCCGGCGCGAACAGACCATTCCAGGCCACGGTACCGACGTCGGCATAGCCGGCTTCCTTCATCGTCGGGATGTTCGGATATTCCTTGAGCCGCGCATGATTGACCACCGCCAGTGCCCGGAATTTACCGGCCTGCACCTGACCCGCGGTCGAGGCGACGTTGAGGAATGCGGTTTGCACGTCGCCGCGCAACATGTCCTGGACCACGCCGGCGGCGCCATTCTTGTTCGGCAGGCCGACGAGATCGAGATTGCCCGCGCGTTTGGCGAAATAGGCCATGTCGTAATGCGGGTAAGAGCCGACACCGACGGTGCCATAGCGAACCTTGCCGGGATTTTTTCTGGCGTAGGCAATGAGTTCTGACACCGACTTCGCTGAAAAGTCATCGGCCGTGGTTACCAATAGAAATGCCGGCACATCGACCAGGTTGGTGACCGCCACAACGCTCTTGGCGTAGTCCAAATTCATTTTCTTGGCGTAGATGATGGGCGTGATGGCGTTGGTCGAGACGTTGCCGATCATTAGCGTGTAGCCGTCGGGCGCCGCTTTCACCATTTCGTCGATCGCCAGCATACCGAAGGCGCCCGGCTTGTTGAGCACAATGAAGCCTTGCCCCGTAATTTTCTGGAATTCGTCACCGACGATGCGGGCAACAATGTCGGTGGCGCCGCCCGGCGCATAAGGCACGATCACCTTGATCGGCCGGCTCGGATATTTGTCCTGTGCCGTGGCCGCGCCGGTACTCAGGGCGAGGGCGGCGAATAACATCGCGATCAGACGTTTCATGGAATCCCCCATTTACACTGTGAGCCGGAAATTCTTCCGTTTCCGAGCTCAGCTGGCTTTAATACCGTGCAAACTGTGCGAAGCATCCTTGACCGTAAAAAACACGACATCGCCGTCCGCCGTCGCCTTTCCAGCATGCACGGTGTTGGCGGGAATGTAGACGACCGAACCAGGTTTTACATCGATCTCTTTGCCGCCGATGTTGGCGTGGAACGTTCCTTCAAGCACATAGATCCATTGTTCGTTTGGATGCGAATGCGGCTCAGCGCCGGTGCCGGCCTTCATGCGCATCAGTCCGACGATCATGCGGTCGCCTTCGACGCACGGGCCGTGCGCCGTCGAATAGGCGGGGCCGCCCATGATCTTCTGTACGGTGCCGAGGTCGAAGACGTATTCGCCCGGAGCGGCGCGTGTGGCGCCTGGTGTACGTGCGGTCGGCTCATTGGACATGGCATTCTCCCTACGCAACGTGTTTCGCGAGATGTTAGTTGACGCTGCCCGGCAGCGCCAGTAGAGGCGAGGGTCTTCGCCGAATCGCCTGGCGAGGCGCGGCATCACCATTCGGCCACGGTCATTGCTAAGCTTTCGCGGGTCCGCGATTCGGAGAAAAATTGCCGATGCCGGTTCGTTTAGTCGCGATGTTGTTAGTCCTGGCGATGCTCGGCGGTTGCGCCGAAAACTTCGTGCCGAAAGCGGAACCGAGCTTTTACCGTAACCTGGCGCAGCCGAACGCCGAGCTCGATACCGCCGCAGCTGCCTCAATGATCTCGGGTTATCGCGCGAACAATGGCCTGCCGGCCGTCGCGCTCGATCCCGAGCTGACGAGGCTCGCGCAAGCGCAGGCCGAAATCATGGCCAAGCGTGACAAGCTCGACCACGGCGTGGGCAAGCCATTCGTGCAACGGCTGAAAGCGTCCGGCTACGACGCAAAAACCGCCGCCGAAAACATCAGCGCCGGCTATCACACGCTGGCAGAGGCATTTTCCGGCTGGCGCAACTCGAGCCCGCATCGCGCCAATATGTTACTGGCGGGGGCCACCCGCATGGGGATTGCGGCCGTTTACACACCGGCTTCGAAGTACAAAGTCTATTGGTCGCTCATTCTGGCCGAACCGGACCAGAAAAGTTAGGCGCTTTTCCCGTTAGCTTTGCCACGAATCAGCGCAGCACGTACGGTTCACGCGCGTCTGATCGCCGCACGGGGGACACTTTCCAACATGACGACTGCTGGCGATCCACTCAGCGATTTGCTGCGGCCCGAGCGGCTGACGGCGGTCGTCGATATTGGCGCCAATCCGCTCGACTTCCGATGCGCCGTCCTACAAACGATGCTGGAAAGCCGCCTCTGCACTCTCATCGGCTTCGAGCCGCAAGCTGATGGCTCGCCGAACTCAATACACGCAAAGCGATCTCGAGACCTATCTGCCTTACGCGGTTGGCGATGGGACGAAAGCATTTTGAAGGTGTGCGCGTGCGCGCGGCATGAGCAGCCTACTGACACCAGATCCGCGACTGCTCGGCTTGTTTCCCCTACTTTACTGACTACGGCCATGTGATCGGAGAAATTCCGCTCGAAACACGCACGCTCGACAGCATTGTGGAAATCGTCAGCTCGATTTTCTGAAGATCGACGTGCAGGGCGAGGAACTCTCCGTCTTTCAAAACGGAACCGACCGCCTCTCGAATGCCATTGCCATCCAAGCAGAAGTCTCTTTTGTGCCGCTCTACAAGAATCGAACCTGTTTTCGGCGACATCGACCTGCAGCTACGCATCACTCGGTTTACATTCCGCATATGTTCGACAACATCAATAAGCGGATGATCCTGCCGTTGCACATCAGCGACAATCTTATGCGGCCATCAACCAGCTGCTCGAAGCCGACATCGTTTATGTGCGCGACTTCACCCAGTCCGAAAAAATGAGTCCGGAGCAGTTAAAGCATTTGGCGCTGGTCGCACATCATTGTTACGGCTCCTACGATCTGGCAGCACGCTGTGTTCATTTTCTCTGCCGCGCGGCGCCGCCGCGGCCGATGCCATGGACCAATATCTCGCGATTCTCGGCAAGCAGCCGGGCTAGACCTCACGTCATCCGCTGATTACTTTGCGCCCATGCCGGTGCTGCCTCGCGTCAAGGACTACGATTCGCTATATCGCCAATTCCGCTGGCAGGTGCCGGCCCGATACAATATCGGGGTCGATGTTTGCGACCGCTGGGCGGAAAACGAGCCTGATCGCCTCGCCATTTTGCACGCACGGCCTGACGGGCGCGACGAAAAAATCACCTACGGCTGGCTGCGTGAAACCTCTAATCGCCTTGCGAATGTATTGTGCGCGCACGGCATTGCACGTGGCGACCGCGTTGCGATCCTGTTGCCGCAATCGCCGGAAGTCGCGGCAAGCCATATCGGGATTTACAAGATTGGTGGCATTGCATTGCCGTTGGCAGTCCTGTTTGGAACGGACGCACTTGCCTACCGGCTGCAGAATTCCGGTGCCGCGGCGCTGATCACCAACAAACGCGGCGCGGAGCGGATAGCCGAGATCAGAAAAGACCTGCCCGCACTCAAGCTGGTGCTCTCGCTCGATGGGGCCGGCGACGGCGCGTTGGATTTCTCCGATGCGCTGGCGCGTGCTTCGTCCGACTTTGTCCCGGTCGATACGTCTGCCGACGATCCGGCGATGATGGTCTATACGTCCGGCACGACCGGTCAGCCGAAAGGCGCGCTGCACGCCCATCGCGTGCTTATCGGTCATTTCCCTGGCGTGGAAACCCACCACGACCTTTTCCCGCAAGCCGGCGATCGCATTTGGACTCCGGCAGACTGGGCGTGGGCCGGCGGTCTCCTCAACGTGCTGCTGCCGGGGCTGCATTACGGCGTGCCGGTGGTGGCGCAACGCTTCGAAAAATTTGATCCGGAAGAAGCATTTGCGCTGATGGCGCGCACGCAAGTCCGCAACGCCTTCATTCCGCCGACGGCGCTCCGCATGATGCGTGCGGCACCAAACCCAAAAGGCCGCCATGCGATCAACATGCGCTCGATCGGCTCCGGCGGTGAGTCGCTCGGCGCGGAAACCTATGAGTGGGGCAAATCGGCATTCGGCCTGGTCATAAACGAATTCTACGGGCAGACCGAATGCAACATCGTGCTTGCGGCTTGCAGCGCGCTCGGTGTCTCAAAGCCGGGTGCGATCGGCAGACCCGTTGCCGGTCATACCGTGGCGATCATCGATGCCGACGGGACTCCGCTGAAGGCCGGAGAAACCGGGCAGATCGCGGTCAAACGGCCTGACCCTGTGATGTTCCTTGAATACTGGGGTAAGCCCGAGGCCACACGCGATAAATTTATCGGCGAGTGGATGACAACGGGCGATCAAGGCGTGAGGGACGACGAGGGGTACGTCAGCTTTGTCGGTCGCGATGACGATGTGATTACCTCTGCGGGTTTCCGCATCGGTCCCGGCGAGATCGAGGATTGCCTGATCCGCCACCCGGCTGTGGCGCTTGCGGCTGCGGTCGGTAAACCCGACGCGCTGCGTACGGAGATCGTGAAAGCCTACATTGTTCTGAAAAAAGGCTATGCCGCGTCCGATTCGCTGGCGTCCGAGATACAGGGTTTCGTGAAGACCCGGCTGTCGGCGCACGAATACCCGCGCGAAGTTGCATTCATCGACGATATGCCGATGACGACGACAGGCAAAGTAATCAGGCGATTGTTGCGGGAACGCGCGTCACGCTAGCCGTGCGCGCCGCCCAGAATGAAGATGTGCAAGCCGAGCCGGCGCTTTGCCACGATATAGAACAGGATCGATTCGGCGACCAGCGCGGTCGAGGTCGCAACCGCGGCGCCTTCGATGCCGATGTGCGGGATGAGAATCGCGCATAGCCCCAGATTGATGGCAAACGCAGTGGCATACACAAAGGCGCACTGTTTGCGTTCGCCAAGCATGTTGAGCAGCCGTTCGGCGGGGCCAACTGCAGCGCGCGACAACAGTCCGATGGCGAGAATGAACATCACACCGTAACCCGCTTCGAATTCGGCACCGAACAGGGATAGCAATGGCCGTCCAATCGCGAGGATAGCTGCGCAGACGAGCAGCGATGGCCAGAAGGTCCAGCGGACAGTTTCTCCAAAAAACGCGGCGAGCCGCTGCCGGTCGCCTGACACGTGATATTCGGTGAACTTGTGTGTGGTAGCGCCCGCTATCGCGAAGTACACGAAAGCCACAATCGCCAGCAGTCGCGCACCGGCATAATAAACGGCAACATCGTGCGGCGAACGAAAATGCTCGAGCGCAATGATGTCGACATAGGTCAGTATCAAATAAAACCCTTCCACTACGAAAATCGGCAGCGAGGTGGCTAACCAGGTCTTTGTTTCAAAAGTCTTGGGGCCGTTTGAAATTTTTTCCTTGAGGCGGCGGTTAAGCAGCACCAGCTGGCCGATCGTTACGGCCCACGTCGTGATGACAGCGACGATCATCGCGGTTACGGCGTCGGTCGATGCACCAATAAGCCAGACAAGACCCATCAGCACAGTAATGGCAAGCTGCCGCCAAATGTAGAATGGCATAAACGCAAGATTGGGCCAGTCGTAGGATTGCGCGATGCCCGCCTGTATTTGCACCAGGCCATAAACCGGAATCGTGACGCAGGCGAGATAGAGCGGGACGACCACAAAGTTGTCGAGCCACGCGCTTAGCAATGTGACGCCGACTGCGCCGATAAGGCCGATGCCGGTGGCGATAAGGAATGCAAGCCAGCGCGAAGCAGCGAGAAACCCACGAAGCCGATCGAAGCTCTTAAGTTCGGTATATTCCGGAATAAATCGCCGGGCCGACGACGATAGTCCGACATCGGAGAGCGCGCCAATCATCAGCACCCAGCTCCAGACGTAGATATAGATGCCGAACTCGAAGCTACCCATCCACCGCGCCAGCAGGACTTGCGAGCCGAGCGCGAGCAACGCGCTGCCGACTCGTACGAGAAAAACTTTCCCAGCAACAATTTGCGCGAGACGGCTGTCGGTGCGGTCGGCAACCAGAGCTTTTAGGCGTGCGAGTACGCGCGCTGCCTTTGAGCGCGGCGCAGACGTCACATGTTCGGAGCCGACCAAGGCCAAGCTTTCACTCCGCGTCGGCTGCGGTCGGGATGCGAGCGACGGCAAAGCCATCGAATTCGGTTAGCAAGGAAGCGTTAAGAATCGGTTGGATTGTGCGGTTTAGACCCGTAAATCAGGCCATTTCCAACTTTGCCACATCGGCCAGAATGCGCTCGACGGCTTCACGATCAGCGGCGCCGAGTGCTGCCTGCGGCGGCACAGGGTCGCCGACCGCATAACCTTGAATTTGCAATCCGGTTTTGATGCACGCGGCGAGATTGAAACGTGCGAAGGCTTCGTTGATACGCCAGAGGTCGCGCTGGAGCTTCATTGCCTCGGGCCATTTACCGGCACGGCACAGATCGTAGAGCCGCACGCTCTGGCGTGGCACGATACAGGCCGGGCCGGCCATCCAGCCGACGCCGCCGATCAGCATCACCGCCGCCGGAATATGTGCCGACGCCGAGAAAACTTTGATTTGCGGTGCGCGGTTCATGATTGAGAGCAACCGGCCCGTGTTGGTGGAAGCGTCTTTGATGTACCGGATGCGCGGATGTTCGGCGAGGCGCGCGATGACGTCGAGTGTAAGATCGCTGCGCTGGAATTGCGGGTTTGTGTAGAGTACGACGGGGATGTCGACTGCATCGGCAATTGCGCGGAAGTAAGACTCGATCTGCTCATCCTTGAGCGGGAAGTAGGCTTCAAGAATGCCAAGGATGCCGTCGGCGCCAAGGTTTTGATACGTCTTGGCCTGTTCGACGGCGTCTGCTGTGGCGGCTGACGCAACGCCCGCGATCACCGGCACGCGCTTTCCTGCCGCTTCGATCGTCGCTTTCACAACCGCTTCGCGCTGCGCACGATTGAGATATGCGAACTCTCCCGTTGAGCCAAGCGGCGTGAGGCCATGCACTCCGGCCTTGATCAGATCGGACGCCAGTTTGCCAAGAATATCGGTAAGTATACGGCCATTCGTATCGATCGGGGAGACGAGATAGGGATATACGCCGTGAAAGTCGCCCATGCGGGTAGCCTAGAACACCCACAGCGCATCGGGCGGAAATTCGACATAGTGCTCACCCGGTTCGAGCGGCGCCGAGGCGTAAGCGCGCACGGTGAGGTTCTCGCGTGCGAACACAAGCTCCCACCGTTCACCGAGATACATTGGCGCTTTCAGTTCCATTTTCAGCCGATTGGGGCCGGCGCTCGACGCGCAATGCACGCGCTCTATGCGAATGACGCCGGTGGCTTTTCCGCCTGCCGTTGCCTTGGTACGGGACGCGCCGCTGAGACGTGTTCCGAACAGTTCAATGGTCGCCCGCCCGCCCGAGTTCTCAACCAGTGTGCCATCGAGGCGGTTGTTGCTGCCCATGAATTCCGCCGCGAACAGCGTGGCGGGCTCGTTATAGAGCGCAGTTGGCGGGCCTTCCTGCGCAATCAAACCACTATCGAGCAGAACAACGCGGTCCGCGATTGCCATGGCTTCGACCTGGTCGTGTGTGACATGGATGGCGGACAGTCCGAGCGTAACGATCAACGTGCGTAGCCATGCGCGTGCTTCCTCGCGCAGTTTGGCATCGAGATTGGACAAAGGCTCGTCGAGCAGAATGACCGGCGGCTCGTAAACAAGTGCGCGCGCGATGGCGACGCGCTGCTGTTGGCCACCGGAGAGCTGATGCGGAAAGCGCGCGGCAAGATGTCCAAGCCCGATCTGCGACAGCGTTTTCTCGACCCGTGTTTTGATCTCCGCGGCGGATACGTTTCGCAGCTTCAAACCGTAGGCCACATTGTCGAACACAGTGCGATGCGGCCACAGCGCATAGGACTGGAATACCAGCCCGAGGCCGCGTTTTTCCGCCGGCAATTCGATGCCGCGAGCGGAATCGAAGAACACCTGGTCGCCTATGACGATCGATCCTGCGTGCGGCCGTTCCAGGCCGGCGACAGCGCGCAACAGCGTGGTCTTGCCGCTGCCCGACGGTCCAAGCAGCGCGACGACCTCTCCCGCGGGGACTACAAGCGAGACGCCTTTGAGGATTTCGTTTTCGCCGAGGCGAAGTGCGACGTCCTTTACGACGAGTTCAGCCATGCAAACGCACTCCCAGCCGGACCGCGACGGCAAGGCCGACGCCGATCATAACCACATTAACAACGGAAAGCGCCGATACCAGATCGATGGCGCCGGTGCCCCATAACGACACCAAAAGCGACCCAATTACTTCGGTGCCGGGCCCGAGCAGATAGATGCCCGTGGAATATTCCCGCACGAAAATCAGGAAGATCAGCAGCCAGCTCGCGAGCATGCCGTATTTAATCAGCGGCACTGTCACGTCGCGCTTCACGCGCAAATCATTGGCGCCCGCGGTTCGTGCGGCCTCTTCCAGCTCGGGCGCGACCTGAAGCAAGGTGCCGGAAACGAGCCGCATGCCATAGGCGAGCCAAACGATTGTGTACGCAAGCCAGATCGACGCCATGGTCGACTTTAACGGCGACAAGAACGGAACAAAGAGAAACACCCACAGCAGCGCGAGACCGGCGATGAGGCCGGGCATGGCGCGCGGCACCATCACCAGGTAGTCGACAAGCCGTGTCCAGCCTGAATTCCAGCGATGCACCGCAAGCGCGATCGCGGTGTAACAGGCAACCGCCAAGGCGCCGCCAATAACGCCGATACCGAGCGTGTTGAAGATGCCGCGAATCACGTTCGGATATTCAGTGAGCTCGCGATAGTGATCGAGCGTGAGCACATCGAGCAGCTTTACGCCTTCGCCCCAGGTTACGACGAAGGATCGTAAAGTGATGCCGAACAGCGGCACGACCACGGTGACGAAAAGCCAGAACACGATGCTTGCGAAGGCAAACCAGCGCCATCCATGCAAGCGCAATGGTTGCGTCTTCAGGCCCTTTCCGCGCACGGATACATAACGTTGCGCCTGGCGCAGCAGCAGACGCTGCATGAAAACCAGTGGCGCGGTTATGGCAATGATTGCAACAACGACGACTGCCATCAGTTGGTAGGACGGTACGCCGAGTTTGTTGGTCAGCTTGTAGAGATAGGTCGACAACACCAGCACGTCCTGCGGGTCGCCCAAAACCAGCGGCAGGCCGAATAATTCAAACCCGAGGAAAAACACCAGCACACCGGCAAACAAGATCGCCGGCAAGATCATCGGCAGGCTGACATTGACGGCAACACGGAACGGATTGGCGCCGGATACGCGCGCGGCCTCTTCCAGATCGGAGCTCAAGCCGCGCAGGGCGGCGGCGCTGTAAAGATAAACGTGTGGAACGTGAGTCAGCCCCGCGATTACGATCAATGCCGCCAGTGAATAAAGATTCCACGGCACGAAGCCAAGGATGTCCTTGGCGAGAGTCGAGAATATTCCGACGGGGCCAATCGCAACTACGTAGCCAAAAGCAATCACGACCGCCGACACGAATATCGGAATCAGAATCAGCGGCTCGAGATACTGCCGTCCCGGCACGTCGGTGCGCACCATCAGGAATGCGAGCAGTGCGCCGAGCGGTACCGCGATGGCAGCCATACCGCCGGCAATCGCGATGGTGGTCCAGAAAGCGTTCCAGAAATCAGAGTTGGCGAAGACAAAAGAGTAGGCGGCCCAGCTCAGGCGCGCGGAAGGATCGAAAAACGGTGCGGTGAGAAAACTTTGATAGATCACCAACGACAGTGGCGCCGCCACGGCAAGCGTGGTGACGCCGAGCACGAGCAAGCGATACACGACAATGGGCATAACCGCCCTTCGTTTGCCGCGCTCAATTCGAGCGACGGATGTGCCTACTGTCCCTTTTTCGCCTGCTGCCACTTGGACAGGAAGGCAAGCCGCTTGGTCTGGTCGAGATTTTCCAGCAATGTTTGATCGATCGGCACCGGACGCGCCCTGTCGCCGATCAATTTGGTGACACCTTTGATTGTGGCCTCGCCGTCGACGTCGGAACGCAGTGAGTAAAGATCGGCCTTGTTGGCAATGATGTCCTGTCCACGTTTGGACAAAATGTAATCGAGAAACAATTTCGCAGCGTTCGGGTTCTTCGCCTTCTTTGAAATGAAGGCAACGCGCGAGGTCACCATAGTGTAATCCTTCGGCAGGACGATGCCGAGGTTGGGGTCCTTTTTGGAGCGACCGAGCGCATAAGAACCAAAGATGCCATAGGCGATCAAATGCTCGCCGGAGGTGACGCGCTCCATCATCGCTCCGGCGCTGGTGTAGAGCTTGGCCTGCGCCTTGCCCATTGCCTTGAACAGATCCCAGGCTTGCGGAAAATCCTTGATGTCCTCATTGCAGAACAGATAGCCGACGCCGGAGCGCTCCGGATCGTAAGCGGTGATTTTGCCTTTGTAGAAGTCAGTCTTGGCGTTGAGCAGCGTCAGCAGATCGGTGTGATCCTTCGGCACGTCGGCTTCCGGTACCAATCGTTTGTTATAGACGAAGGCGATCGGTTCGTAGGTCGTGCCATACGCGGAATCCTTCCACACCGCCCACTTCGGCAGCGCTTTGATTTCAGGTGAGGCGTAGGTTTCGGCCTGTCCGTCGGCGACTAACTTTACCTGCAGGTCCATTGCGGAAGACCACAGCACATCGGCGGTGCCGTTATTCGCGGCGGCCTCAGCGATGAAACGGTTATAGAGTTCGGTGGAATTGAGGTCGGAGTATTCGACCTTGACGCCGGGATAGAGCGCCTCGAAATCCTTCACCAGAGGATTGGCGGCGACCGCGTCAGTCGTGGCGTAGATGACCACTTTGCCCTCTTTCTTGGCGGCTTCGACGATCTTGGCGTAGTCGGCCGGATAGCCCTGCGGCGCTTGGGCCTGCGCGCCGGTTCCGAAAGCCAGTGCGGTTGCAATAAAAGCGGCGGATACGACGTGACGCATGACGACTCCCTAGTGACATTTTCTCGGCGCCTGCCCCCAGCGGCGGCCGTTCGACGCGATGCTACTCCAGAGTTTCGGGTACCGCCTAGGGGCCAATAAAAACGAACGCCCCTGGCACAGGTGACAGGGGCGTTCGCAAAGTCTGTGCCCGGCGATCAGTGTGCCAGCGGATCGGGACGTATCTGGATATGAACCGCGCGGGGGCTGGAGCCTTTGCCGGTTTCCATGAGCCATGGCGCGCGGTCACCGTTGGTGCTCCACAGGCCGCGGCCTTTCCAGCCGCCATTCGGATCATCGATGCGGCCGTCGAGGCCCTTGGCGTAAAAGCCCATCGGGTAAGGAATACGCAACGAGACCATCTTGCCGTCCTTGAGGGCAACGAAGCCGTCGCTGAGGTTTGCAGTCGAGATCGGAATATTCTCGCCAAGGCCAAGCGTGTTGTGCTGGTCGACCCAGGTGTAATAGCTCGCCTCTGCGCTGGTGTCCGGGAAGCCTTCAAAGCCGGGACCGGGATATTTGTAGAAGGCCCAGCCTTCTTGGCAGTGGTTGCCTGTCGCCGCCGGCCCGTTGAGCGGACTTTTGCATTTGCGCCGGTCGAAACTCATCAGATGACCGCTCGAACCCGATCCCCACAGCACGCCATCGCCATCGATGTCACCGCCGCGGATGCCGAAACCCGGTTTCGGTATGTAGTAGACCTCCGACAGTTTCGTCTTGGGATCGAAACGCAGAAATCCCGGCGGGCCAGCAAAGGTGCCGATCGCATACCAGATCGAACCGTCCTTCGGATT
Organism: uncultured Alphaproteobacteria bacterium; assembly: GCA_963810585.1. Taxonomy (GTDB): domain Bacteria; phylum Pseudomonadota; class Alphaproteobacteria; order Rhizobiales; family Xanthobacteraceae; genus Pseudolabrys. The sequence continues at coordinate 1,146,581 of CAWENV010000001.1, read as the reverse complement.
CGGCATGACCGAGTAGGGGCCCGAACCACCGGTGATGCGCGTGTCCTTGGCGGCGTCAGCTGGCTGGCCTGGCTGCACGAAATCGTCGAGCTTGCCATTGCCGTTGGTGTCGAGCACCCACGGCGCCCAGCCTTGCGCTTTCTCCGCATCACCGGTCTCGTCGAAAACTTTCGTGTTCACCCAACCCGCGACCGGACCGGTGCCGCTGAACCATAGCGTATTGTCGGCGTCATAACCGAATTGCGGATGGTGTGTTGCAAAGCATGTATCGATGAATGTGTATTTCATCGTCTTGGGATCGAGCATCGCCACCTGGCGCGGAGATTTCTCCAGCGAAAACACTTTTGCATAAGGATTATTGGAGTCTTTCTTGCACCAGGCAGGATTGTCCAATCCGCGCACGGTCGCCGCCAACCAGACGCGGCCCTTTTCGTCGAACATGGAATTGTGATTGTTGGCGCGCGTGTCCCACAACTGCCTGTCGCCCCAATAGGGCGAAGGCTGCAACGGCTTGACCGTGGCGGCATGTCCCGGCCCGAGCGATTCCGGCATCTCGGGATCGCGGACCGGCATCTTGAAGAACGACACCTTGTTGGTCTTCGGATCAAGGATCGGCATGTTGTCAGTCGAGTATTCTGGCGAGCCGAACAACAGGCCGTTGGCGTTGACCGTCGGATGGCGCCGGTCGGATGAGATCAGATCGTGCAGGTATTTGTCGGGTGTCGACCATTCCCATGACGTGATGACGACATTGCGCTCGACGCCTTGCGGACGCGGAGGCTCGACCTTGGGCACTTCACCCTTGGCGATGCGATCGGTCCACTCACCGAAATATTTATAAGGCGCGCCGCCGAAAAGGCCGGCCAGCCGGTTTGTCATCTGCTCGCCTGATTGACCAGATTGCGTCCGCCGCATCCAGGCTTCCTCACCCGAGTTGAAGCGACCGAGTTCTGCGGGAATGGTGCGCGTCGATTCCTGTCCCAGCTGATGGCAGCCAATGCAATCGACATTGTTCATCTGCCGCAGCCAATCGTTCTGCGTTATCTTTTCTGGGATCGCGCCTTTGCCGCCGAATTCGCTCGCCGGTGGAATCTTCATCAAAGTGTACCAGTAGATCGCGGGGTAATAGTGCGCCGCCGCCGCAGCATTTGGTGCGAGCACGGCGGGAAGATCGAGTGTCATGCCGGGCTTGGCGCGCATTCTTGGCGAGTCCACAAGCCCGTAGCCGCGCACCCAGACATTGTAGTTCGCGGTCGGTAAATCAGGGATGAGGTAACGCCCCTTGTCGTCGGTCACGACAATACGCGCGAATTTCGTGGGGAGGTCCGTTGTCTCCGCAATGACCCAAACGCCCGCCTCTGGTCCTTTCGAACTTGTGACGACGCCTCCTATTTCCGTGACTCCGACGTCTACGCCCTGTTGTGCCTGCGAGCTGGTAGACAACGTGAATGTCAGGACCGAAAGAAACACAACCGCAAGCAAACGCTGAAACGCGCCAGCCAAATGCAACATTGGTCGCCTCCCTGGCATCGAATCTGGCTAGCTGCCGATTTTTTGTTGGCACAAGTCTAACAAAGCCGATGGGCAGCGTCCCCTAATTTTTGCGGTCGTATATTTTCAACCGGCGAACCCGCCGCCATCTAAAAATGCCTGTTCCTCAGGCGTAGTGGTACGGCCGAGCACGGCGTTTCGATGCGGGAACCGGCCGAAACGGCGGATGATGTCGGCGTGGATTTCCGCCCATTTCAGCCCTTCCGCGTCACCGCTGGCTTTGTAGAATGCAATGCCGCGTTCCTGGTCGGCGATATATTCTGAGTGTTCAAAAGGGAGATAAAAGAAGCCGCGGAGCTCGACCGGAACCTGGGCGTCAAAGCCGCGCACGATGCCGCCCGCGGCGATGGCGCGCGCGAGCGGATCTGTGGCGAAGGTGCGGGCTTCGCCTCGAAACATGTTACGTGGAAACTGGTCGAGTAAGATGAGCATGGCCAGCGCGCCAAGAGCCGTCTGCTCCCATCCAGATAGCTTGCCGGCCGCCGCTGCTTCGTGCGTGGCGAGAAACCGCGTGCGGATCTCTTCGTCGAACGCGGCGTCCTTGTCGAACCAGCGCTCCGGTCCGGCTCCGCGCCAGAATGAGACCACTTCGGCTGCACTCGCGATCATCGGACTCCCGCTTCAACCGGCCTGTGGGTGATCGCCGTCGCGCAACATGCGTCGCAGGATCTTTCCGACGTTGGTCTTGGGCAGTTCATCGCGAAACTCGATTTGCTTAGGCAATTTATAGCTGGCGAGCCGGCTGGCCAGAAATGTCCGCAATTCGGCAGCCGTCACATCGGGCCTTTTCTTGACTGCGAATAATTTACCCACTTCGCCGGAATGTTCGTCTGGTATGCCGACGAGCGCGCATTCCAGCAGGCCGCCGTGACTCATGGCAACTTCCTCGACTTCGTTGGGAAATACCTTGAAGCCGGATACGGTAATCATGTCCTTCTTGCGGTCGACAATACGCACGCGGCCTTGGGCATCCATTATGCCGATGTCGCCGGTACGGAAAAAACCGTCGGATGTCATCGCGTTTGCGGTTTCCTCCGGGCGTTGCCAATAGCCTTTCATGACCTGAGGGCCGCGCGCACAAATTTCGCCCTGTTCGCCGAGCGTTAACTCATGACCGTTGTCGTCGCGGATCGAGATGTCAGTCGAGGGCAGCGGCAGTCCGATGGTGCCGGTCCATTCGGCGATGTCACCGCGATTGCATGTCAGCACTGGCGATGTTTCGGAAAGGCCGTAACCCTCAATGATTGGCTTGCCGGTCGCTTTCACCCAGGCGTCGGCGACGGATTTCTGTACCGCCATGCCACCGCCGATCGCACATTTGAGCATGCTCCAGTCGATCTTGCCGAAATCGGGCTGATGAAGCAGCGCGTTGTAGAGGGTATTCACCGCCGGGAACAGATTGACTTTGTAATGGGCGACTTCCTTGATGAGGCCGCGGATATCACGCGGGTTCGGAATTAGAAGACACGATCCACCCGTGCGCAGACCGAGCAGGAAGCACGCGGTCAACGCGAAGATGTGATAGAGCGGAAGTGCCGTAACGATTATCAGCTGGTCGATTTTCGGCGGCAAATCCACCATCGGCTGATGCCATGCTTCCACCTGCAGCATGTTGGCGACGAGGTTTCGATGCATCAGCATTGCACCCTTGGCGACACCGGTGGTGCCGCCGGTGTATTGCAGGAACGCAAGATCATCCGGCCCTACAGCGACCGGTTCAAAGCGAAACTTTCGTCCGGCGGCAAGCGCATCGTTGAACATTGTCGCTGCAGGAATTTCATAAGCCGGCACCAATCGCTTGATGTAGCGAATGACGCTGTTGACCAGCGTTCCTTTGACGCGGCCCAGCATGTCGCCAAGGCGCGCGATGATGACGTGTTTGACCGGCGTATTTGGGAGCGCCTGCTGGAGCACAGAGGCGAAATTCTCAAGGACGATGATGGCTTCGACGCCCGCATCGGTAAGCTGGTGTTCGAGCTCACGTGGTTTGTAAAGAGGATTGACGTTCACCACCACGCAGCCCGCGCGCAGAATGCCGGAAATAGCTACAGGATATTGCAGCACGTTCGGCATCATGATGGCGACGCGGGCGCCGCGTTTTAGGCCGCGGCTTTGCAGCCAGGCCGCGAACGCGCGCGAAGCCTCGTCAAGTTCGGCATAGGTCAAGGATTTACCCATGCAGACGCAGGCCTCGCGGGCCGCATAAGCGGTGAAGCCTTCCTCGAGCATCGCCACCAGTGACGGATAGCGCGTCGGGTCAATTTCGGCGGGAACGCCCGGCGGATAATGCCGAAGCCAAAGCCGTTCCATGACGCTTCCCCCGCGCCGGCGTTTTTTGTTCGGATGCCGACGGTCGATCCGCTGTCAGCATGTGTTCAACCAGCCTCGCATGCAAGGGCGGTAACAGGTGGCCGGAAACGCTAGCGGCCGCCGAACGGTATAAGTGGGTTGTCGGTCAGGGCGGCGCGGTCGGGGCGATCCGGCGCGGCTATTCCGAGAAAAGCTTCGAACAGCTCACGCACGACCCGCTCGGGCAAGTCGCGGGTAATGAATACCAGCCGGGTTCGGTGATCGTCGTCGGGCCAGCGGTCGAGTCGCGCGGTCGGATGGAAGATGTGCTGTACGCCATGCACGACGACAGGCGTATCGGGCATTTCGGCAAGTTTTACGATGCCCTTGATGCGTAGAATGTTTGCGCCATGAGTGGCGCGCAACAGCTCAAGGAACATCTCCAATGTACCGGCTGGTACAGCTTCGTCAGTGGTAAGGACGAAGGAACCGATGTGCTCGTCGTGCCGGTTTACGTCATGATGATGGTGGTGATCGTTGGCATATGCTTCTGCCGCGAGCCATTTCTTGACGTCGGGTATTTTTCTGTCGGGATCGTAGAGGCCGCTACCGAGGAGCCGGTCAGGAGTAGCATCGCCCTTGGCCGCATCGAGGATGGGGGCAGCCGGATTGAGCGCCCGCAATCGCGCCACGATACGCTCAAGCCGCGCGGCATCCGCGAGATCGGTCTTGGTCAGCACTATACGGTCGGCAACCGCCGCCTGCTTCACCGCTTCGACATGTTTATCGAGCGTGGTCTCACCGGACATCGCGTCGACGACCGTGACGACTCCATCGAGCCGATAACGCAGCACGAGGTAGGGATGCGACATGGCAGTTTGAAGAACAGGCGCAGGATCGGCGAGGCCAGTGGTTTCGAGCAGGACGCGCCTGAATTTGCACCGCCGGTTGTCGAGGTCACGTAGCAACGTTTCCAACGCATCAACCAGATCACCGCGCATGGTGCAGCACAGGCAACCCGATTGCAGAAGCACCATGTTGTCGCCGACATATTCGACGAGCAGGTGGTCGAGCGACACTTCGCCGAATTCGTTGATAATGACGGCGGTTTCCGCGAGCGCGGGATCTTTCAGCAGTCGGTTGAGGAGAGTGGTTTTTCCGGCGCCAAGGAAACCGGTGAGCACGGTCAGTGGGATGGGCTCCGGCGGCCCGCGCCGTTCGGCACCTGGGCCGGGATCGCTCATTGATTGGCCGAGGTGACTTTCGGTTTTGGTTTTGCTGGCTTGGCAGTCTTGGCGGCTTTAGCGAGATCTTCTGTCTTGGCCGGCTTTTCCGCCCCCTCCGTCTTGGCCGCAACTTTCTTTTTCTTTTTCGGTGCAGCGCTGGCGGTCCGCACCGCCGTGTCCGGGTGGTCGGCCGGTCCGGTGAATACGACGATTGGCGGTGTCGTTTCGACTGGCGGTCCAAGCACGAACTTGCCGTTCGCAGGCTTCAGATTGGACAGCATAAAGGCCTGCCCTTTGTCGGATTCGCCGGTAGCGGGTGTGGCAGCCGCTTCTTCCGGTTCCTCCTCATTCTCTTCCGAGGGCGGTTTGCGCCGGTGACCGCCACACATTTCATCGCGCAGATTGGGTGGCTGTGCATCGATCGGCGCCAGCGCGTCGACGGTACCAAGAGATGGGGTGAGCCAAGCCAGGCCGCCGTTGTTGAAGCCACGCTCGAGCAGCTGCGCGGCTTTTTGCGCGCGTACCGCGCCGGACCAGGAGCCCAGAACGACGGCGATCAGCCGGCGACCGTTGCGTGTGGCGGAGGCGACAACATTGTAACCAGACGCACATATGAATCCGGTCTTCATACCGTCGGCACCGGGGTAGCGATCGATCAGTGAGTTGTAATTGCGCATCACGCGGTTGCCGTAACGGATCGACGAAATGTGCCAATAGCTGTCGTATTCCGGAAACTCGCGGATCAGCGCGCGTGCTAATATTGCAAGGTCACGTGCCGAGGTGACGTGGTTTTCCGCGGGCAGTCCGTTCGGGTTTACGAAGTTACTCTGCGTCATGCCGAGCCGGCGGGCATTGGCATTCATCAGATCGGCGAAGCCTTCGATTGAGCCGCCGACACCCTCTGCAATCGTCACTGCCATGTCGTTAGCGGATTTGACCATCAGCATCTTCAGTGCATTGTCGATGGTGACGGTGGTGCCGATGTTGAAACCCATTTTCGTAGGTTGCTGCGCCGCCGCGTTGCGCGAGACGGTGAGCAGAGTGTTGAGCGAAATGCGGCCTTCCTTGATCGAGCGCAGCGTCGTGTATGCGGTCATCAATTTGGTGACCGAGGCCGGGTACCACGGATAGGTGGCGTTCTCGGCGTGCAACACCTTGCCGGTCGACGCCTCGATTAATAGTTGTGCTTCTGCCTGCGCGCGGTCAGCGCCGGCAAGCGCGATGACGCTAGCGGCAAGGCCGAGGATCATGGCGCGAGAGCGGTGGCTTGAAAAAGCAATCATTGGTCGCGGTTCAGGGTCCTGAAGCTGCAAGAACGGGAGAGTTCCATAAGCGGCGGTGCTAGGCTATCTAAGCTTTGGTTGGTAGGCAAAGCCGGTGAACTTCGACTGTATATTGTGAGACTTGCGACTTAATCGCCGAGGAAAGCGACCAAAGTTCGGCAGAGGAGGTATCGATGACCGCCTGTATTGTCGGGTGGGCCCATACGCCCTTCGGAAAATTGAGTGGTGAAACCGTCGAAAGCCTGATCGTGCGCGTGGCGGGCGAGGCATTGGCCGACGCCGGCGTAGGTCCCAGGGACATCGACGAGATTGTGCTGGGCCACTTCAACGCGGGCTTTTCGGCGCAGGATTTTACCGCCTCGCTGGTGCTGCAAGCGTCTCCCGAGTTGCGCTTCAAGCGCGCAACACGCGTGGAGAACGCCTGTGCCACCGGCTCCGCCGCCGTGCACCAGGGCATCAAGGCAATTGAGGCGCGCGTGGCGCGCATGGTGCTTGTCGTAGGTGTCGAGCAGATGACCACAACGCCCGGACCGGAGATTGGACGCAACTTGTTGAAGGCGTCATATGTTCGCGAGGAAGCCGATATCGACGGCGGCTTTGCAGGGATCTTCGGTCAGATCGCGGGTCGCTATTTCCAGAAATGGGGTGACCAATCCGACGCGCTGGCCATGATCGCAGCCAAGAACCACAAAAATGGCGTCGGCAATCCCTACGCACAGATGCGAAAGGATTTGGGCTACGACTTTTGCCGCACCGAAAGCGAAAAGAATCCATTCGTTGCCGGACCTCTCAAACGGACTGATTGTTCGCTCGTTTCGGATGGCGCGGCTGCGGTTGTCCTTGCCGATGTCGATACTGCACTAGGCTTGAAAAAGGCGGTCGCGTTCCGCGCCGCGGAGCATGTGCAGGATTTCTTGCCCATGTCGAAGCGCGACATTCTAAAATTCGAAGGTTGCGCTCAGGCCTGGCAACGTTCGCTCGCGAATGCGGGCCTTAAACTCGGCGATCTGTCGTTCGTTGAGACGCACGACTGCTTCACCATCGCGGAGTTAATCGAATACGAAGCCATGGGACTGACTGCCGAAGGGCAGGGCGCTCGCGCTGTCAGGGAAGGCTGGACGCAGAAGGATGGAAAACTGCCGGTAAATCCTTCGGGCGGCTTGAAAGCGAAAGGCCATCCCATCGGGGCGACCGGCGTATCCATGCACGCGCTTTGCGCGATGCAGCTTACCGGCAGCGCCGGCGACCTGCAGATAAAGAACGCCCGCCTTGGTGGCATCTTCAATATGGGTGGGACGTCGGTCGCAAACTACGTGAGCATTCTCGAACGCATCAAATAGCGTAGAGAAAGCGTCTGATCGTAATCCTAGTTGTATTTGCGGGCGGGCGCGGCCGGCAGGAATGATGAATCAAAAATATCTTCAGGCTTTGGTTTTGCAGTTTTAAATTTAAAGGCGATCGCCATCTGTTCAATAGCTCGGGCAAAGCGTCCCTCGTCAATACTGCCGTAGCCATTTGCCTTCACTTCAGGCGTGATGATGTTTTCATTGATCGCCATGGTGAGACGCTCAAGTTCGACATTTTTTCTCGCCAGCTCGTTGCGTTTGAGCACTGAGACGATTGCGTTAGACGGTTGTTTTATAGTTTCTTTCAGGCCTCTCGTGAATGCGCGCAGGAAACCCTTTACCGCGTCGGGGTGCTCAGCAGCGAATTTTGAATTCACAATGATTGCGCTTCCATAAAGTACGACACCGTAATCTGCCATCAGCAGCACCGCGATGTCGTCGACGGGAACACCTTTGTCTTTGAGGTCGATAAAGGAGGAAAATGAGAGGCCGGCAATCGCGTCCACCTGGCCAGCCGCCAGCATCGGCTCGCGCACCGGAAAGCTGACGTTCTCAATTGTTACTTTCGAGGCGTCAATGCTGTTGGCCTGGACGAAGATCGGCCATTGCGCAAAGGCAAGGTCGGCTGCCGGCGCGCCCAACGTCTTGCCTTCCAGATCTTTCGGCGTCTTGATGCCGCGACTCTTGCGGCCGATCACCGCAAATGCCGGCCGGTTATAGAGCATGAATATCGCTTTAATCGGGGTGGTCGGATGGGCGTCGCGGAATTTGATCAGTGAGTTGATGTCTGCAAAACCCATATTGTAGTCGCCTGACGCAACGCGCTCGATTGACTCGAGCGAGCCGGCCGACGGGTCGATGCTGACGTCGAGGCCTTCGGCTTTGTAGTAGCCTTTGTCGAGCGGAAGCAGGAACGGCGCGGAAGGACCTTCGAACCTGAAGTCGAGCGTGAATTTGACGGATGTCTCCGCCGCCGCGTGGGTTGTCAGCGTTGCGGCCAGAAGCAGCGCCACCCAGGCCCATCGGCCGGCGTGGTGAGTGTTCATCACTCAGCTCCTTCTACAACGGCCCGTGCGCCGTGCGACGCGTGTTCGGCCATGACCTAGCAAAGAACATGGAACTACAAAGGGCAAGGCACAGGTCAACGTTCACCGGACAATTTGCAGCGATATGACTAATGCCGCCGTTCACATAATCGAGCGGCTTCATTCTCAAGCCGCGAGATTCGGACGTTTAGGGTAAGATCGCATACCGGTTCGGAGGTTCGATCCATGGCGCCGGAAAACGACGACGAGCTTGCGCGCGACATTCTGCCGCTGCGAGTGCCCTACGCGCCGCCCGACGAGGCGATAGCAAGCACACTGTTGGTGACAGCGGAACGTTCCGGCGTCGCCGAGGCGCGCATCGATGCCCGTACCAGACGTTTGGTTGAGGCGATCCGAGCGCGCACTGGCGGGCTCGGCGGGGTTGAGGATTTCCTCCATGCCTACGCGCTCTCTACCAAGGAAGGTCTTGCGCTGATGGTGTTGGCGGAGGCGCTACTCCGTGTACCCGACGCCGAGACCGCTGACCGGCTAATTGAAGACAAGCTCAAGGCCGGGAACTGGGCCCAGCATGACTCCCGCTCGACGGCGCTCCTTGTGTCGGCTTCCGCCTGGACACTCGGCCTCACCGCCCGCGTCATCCATCCCGGTGATACTCCTGAAGGGATCGTTGAAACGCTTGTTAAGCGTCTTGGGTTGCCCCCGGTCCGTATCGCGACCCGCCAGGCTATGCGGTTGCTCGGTTCGCACTTCGTCCTGGGTCAAACCATCCAGGAAGCACTGACGCGTGCCGGTTCGCACCGCGAATTTCTTTATTCATTCGATATGCTGGGTGAGGCCGCCCGCACGGGCGAAGCCGCGGAACGCTATTTCGAATCTTATGCCTATGCCATCGATGCGATTGGCAAGAGCGCGGGCAACGACGCGCTGCCAAAGCGGCCAGGCATTTCCGTAAAGCTTTCAGCGTTGCACCCCCGCTTTGAGCCGTTATCGCGCGAACGCGTGCTCCACGAGCTGGTGCCGAAATTGCTCGAACTCTCGCGGCTTGCGAAGCAGCACGAACTCAATTTTACCGTCGATGCCGAGGAGGCAGACCGGCTGGAATTGTCGCTTGAAGTGATCGGCGCCGTATTGCGCGATTCATCGCTTGCCGGATGGGACGGATTCGGCCTGGCCGTGCAGGCCTATCAGAAGCGCGCAGGCCCTGTAATCAACTGGATCAAAGACGCAGCCGAAGCGCTCGACCGCCGGCTGATGGTTCGTCTCGTCAAAGGCGCCTATTGGGACACCGAGATCAAGCGGGCGCAGGAGCGCGGGCTTGCCGATTATCCTGTGTTCACACGTAAAGCGATGACCGACCTTTGCTATCTCGACTGTGTGCGCAAATTGCTGGCAGCGCGGCCGCGGCTTTACCCGCAGTTTGCAACCCACAACGCATTGACCGTCGCCTGTGTCCTTGAGGACGCGGGCGGCACAAGCGGTTACGAATTTCAGCGGCTACATGGTATGGGCGAGGCGCTCTACGACGCGCTGCTCGCCGAACAGTCAGATTTGACCTGCCGGGTCTATGCCCCGGTCGGCGGGTACTCCGATTTACTCGCCTATCTGGTAAGGCGTCTCTTGGAGAATGGCGCCAACTCCTCATTTGTGTCCGTGGCGGCAGATCCGGCCGTGCCGATCGAAACCATTCTGCGGCGTCCGCAGACCTGGATCGCCGATGCGTCTCACGCTCGTCATTCGCATATCCCCCGCCCGCGCGATTTGTTTGGAGCTGCGCGACGAAATTCGACCGGAGTGGAATTTGGCGACCGTGCTGCGGTAGATGCGCTGCTTGCAGAAATCAGCGCGGTGCCGCAGGGCACGCGTGCCAGGCCATTGATTGAGGGTGTCGCGGTCGCCGGGCGCGAACGGCCGGTTAATTCGCCGATCGACGAAAAACCAATCGGCACTGTGGAGGAAGGTGACGAAGCTATCGTTGCTGCTGCACTCGCCGCCGCCCAAGCAGCATTTCGCGCGTGGGACACGACACCGGTCGTGGTTCGCGCCACTGCACTCGAACGCGCCGGCGACCTCATCGAACAAAGCCGTGCCAGATTGATCGCGCTGTTGCAAAGCGAAGGTGGCAAAACAATTGACGATTGCATCTCTGAGGTTCGCGAAGCGGCTGACTATTGCCGCTACTACGCTGTCGAAGCCCGTCGCACGCTCGCGTCCAGGGCCTTGCCGGGGCCGACCGGTGAGAGCAACGAATTGCGTCTGCGGGGCCGCGGCGTTTTCATTTGCATCAGCCCGTGGAATTTTCCGCTGGCAATTTTCACTGGGCAAATTGTGGGGGCACTTGCCGCCGGTAATTGCGTCGTGGCGAAGCCCGCCGAACAGACCCCGCTCATTGCATTCGAGGCCGTGAAGCTCCTGCATTTGGCAGGCGTGCCGGCGGGGGCACTTAATCTTGTGCCGGGCGACGGAAAGATCGGCGCTCTGCTCACTGCCGACCGCCGTGTCTCCGGCGTTGCCTTTACCGGTTCGACGGAAGTCGCCCGCGCGATCAACCGCACGCTCGCGGCGAAAGATGGCCCGATCTCTCCACTGATTGCCGAGACCGGCGGCATCAACGCCATGATCGTTGATGCCACTGCACTGCCGGAGCAGGTTACTGATGACGTGATCGCGTCGGCATTTCGCTCCGCCGGCCAGCGCTGTTCCGCATTGCGGTTGTTGTGCGTGCAGGACGATGTGGCGGATCGCGTACTCGACATGGTCACGGGTGCCGTACGCGAACTCAAAATTGGCGATCCGCGCCATCCTGCTACCCATGTTGGGCCGGTGATCGACGCTGAAGCCAAAACCAGTCTCGACCGCTGGATCGCTTCCATGGAAGCGCGCGGCGCGGTGCTGTTCCGCATGAAAGCCGATCCGCCGAAGGGCGGTACCTATGTGACGCCTACGATCATAGAACTCGATAGCGCGCGTGAGCTTAAGGACGAAGTGTTTGGTCCCGTGCTGCACGTGGTGCGCTGGCGAGCCGATGGCCTCGATCAGCTTCTCGATGACATCGCCGCTAACGGCACGGCGCTGACGCTCGGGGTCCATTCGCGCATCGAAGCCACGGTCGCGCGGATTGTTGCGCGGCTTCCGCACGGGAATGTCTACGTGAACCGCAACATGATCGGTGCAGTGGTGGGATGTCAGCCATTCGGCGGCAGCGGCTTGTCCGGCACCGGGCCGAAAGCCGGCGGGCCCGATTATCTCCACCGCTTCGCTGTCGAGCAGGTGCTGACGGTTAATACTGCCGCGTCTGGTGGCAACGCCACGCTGCTATCCGAGGAAGAGTAATGACGATCGCGGGAATGGGTTGGCCGTGTTGGTAAAATGGACTCGCGTTTGGGGCTAAATGCCCCTCTTTGGACCCATTTGGCTTGTTAATCGTCCAATAACCGTGGTCGCACGCGGGTCCCGCGCCACAGCTGCGACTGTCACATGCGTTAACCGGTTTTGTGCGCGGATCGGGTAGTCTGGCCTGCATGACTGATTCGGTCGCCCGTCTTTACGACGCTGTCGTTGCGGTTCGCAGCGGCGATCCGGAGAAATCACGGACCGCCCGGCTTTTCCGCGCAGGCCGTGCCAAGATGGCCAAAAAGCTCGCCGAAGAGGCGGTCGAGGTCGTCATTGACGCGATGCATGGCCAGCCCGAAGCGGTGGTGCGAGAAAGCGCCGACCTGCTTTACAATCTCGTGGTGCTCTGGGTTCACGCGGGTGTACGTCCCGAGGAAGTCTGGGCCGAGATGCGCCGGCGTGAGCTGATGTTCGGCATCGCCGAAAAAGTGCCAAAGGATATGGTGCGTGGTGCGGCACGACGTAAAGTGGTTCCACTTGAGCCCAGGCGCGTTCGCAAGCGCCGTTGATCCGTCACAATTATCCTCACGAGTATCTCGATGACCGTTGAGGCCGCCGAGCCGCGCTCTTTGCTGCGCCGTCTTTATGACTGGTGCATCGATGCTGCCCATAAGCCGTACGCGTTGTGGATCATGGGCGCCGTGTCGTTCGCGGAAAGCTCATTTTTTCCGGTGCCACCAGACATTATGCTGATCCCGATGGCGCTGGCGCGGCCTGAACGCGCCTATGTGATGGCGGCCTGGTGCACGGTGACATCGGTTGCCGGTGGGCTGCTTGGCTACAGCATCGGGGCGCTACTTTATGACTCGGTTGGTGGCTGGCTAATCCAACTCTATGGCTACGGCGATAAGGTTGAAGCCTTTCGCCATGCTTATGCGCAGTGGGGCGCGTGGATTATCCTCCTCAAGGGGCTTACCCCGATCCCTTACAAGATCGTGACCATCACCTCCGGCTTTGCCGGCTATAATCTTGGCCTCTTTTTGCTTTTCTCGATTATTACGCGCGGTGCCCGTTTCTTCGTGCTGGCGTTCCTGCTGCATCGTTATGGCGAGCGAGCGCGTCATATTATTGAAAAACGTCTCGGTTTATGGGTAACGCTCGGCGCCGCCGTTCTCGTCATTGGGGTCGTGGCGGCGCTATACTTGATCTGAGGAACCTCAATTTTGCCACCTGACGGCCCTAAAGGTTGGCAACGAAAAGGGGGCCGTCGTTTAACGGCCGACGGGATGCGAGTTTTGGCCTTACGCCGGAATAACGGTGCGCGTCCGCCCACACTCGTTTGCGCATTCGCGCTCACGATGGTCCTGATGTCGGCATTGGCGTCTGCGCAAGATGCAGCGCCTCCCCGCCAGGAACCATCCAAGAACGAAGGTTTTCTCGCCGCCGCTAGCCGCTGGCTCGACGAGCAAGGCGCAAACGTCAGTACTTATTTCAAGGACGCGCGCACGAAGGTCGAGGGCATGAGTCGTGGTGCAGGCGATGCGGCCAAGACGACAGTTGAAGGCGCCAAGGATGCGGCCGGTGCCGTCGCGCGGATTCCAACGGCACGTGCCGTCAGCGGTCATGAGACATGCCGGGTAGCCCCGAATGGTGCACCCGACTGCGTCGCTGCCGCTAATGTGATGTGCAAGGGAAAAGGTTTTGATTCAGGGAAAAGCCTCGACATGACGACGGCCGAAGTCTGTCCGCCCAAAGTCTACATGTCAGGCCGCTCGACTGGTCCTGAGTGCAATACCGAGACGTTTGTCTCTCGCGCCTTGTGCCAATAGCAGATCCCGCGGGCAGCGCCGATCGGATGCAAATTTGACGGGGGTTGATTGGTGGCCGCTGCCGAACAAAAAAACAATTCGTACTGCGATCCTCGAGGACGAACCGGCATTGCGAAACATGATTGTTTCGCTCTTGCAGGCGGATCCCGACTACGCCGTGGTCGCAGAATTTGCCGAAGGCGGGGCGGCGATCGCTGCCATTCCGCGTCCGGCGCGCTCCGCGGCGCTTGTGCCGTCGCGGTGGGTGTGTTTCCGTTTCGTGTATGAACCTTCACGGAAAACTGCTCGAACGCGAGGCCGCCGGGCGGCCGGTGACTGTCGGCCTCATTGGCGCCGGCAAATTCGGCACCATGTTTATGGCGCAAGCGCGACTGACGCGCGGCATGCATTTGGTTGGCATCGCTGATCTCGACGTTTCCCGCGCAGCCAGCCAGCTCAAAGCCGCCGGTTGGCCGGGAGAGACTTACGCCGCGGGGTCGCTTGCCGACGCGCACAAAAAACGAACGACATTTATTACCGATAATTCGGACGCGTTGATCGCCGACCCGCGGATCGAAGTCATCGTGGAAGCGACCGGAGTGCCGGGTGCCGGCATCCACCATGCGCTAGGCGCGATCGCTAACGGCAAACATATTGTGATGGTGAATGTCGAAGCTGACGCGGTTGCCGGTCCGCTGCTGGCGCGCCGGGCCAAGGCGGCCGGCGTCGTCTATTCGCTCGCCTGGGGCGACCAGCCTGCGCTGATTTGCGAGCACGTCGATTGGGCGCGTGCTGCCGGCTTCAAGGTGATCTGCGCCGGCAAGGGCACACGCTACGAGCCGCACTACCACAAATCCAATCCGGACAATGTCTGGGACATACTCGACAAATATCTGAACATTTCCGATCGCAAATCGATCAATCCGAAAATGTTCAATTCGTTCGTCGATGGCACCAAGTCGGGCATTGAGATGACGGCTGTATGCAACGCAACCGGGCTGGTGCCACAGACAAGTGGATTAGGCTTTCCTCCGGCCACACGTTTTGAACTTGCTGATGTCTGCAAGCCCAAAAGCGATGGCGGCACACTGGAGAAGGCTGGCGTCACCGAAGTGACGTCATCTGTTTATCGCGACGGCCGCGACGTTCCGCATCACCTCGCGCTCGGCACCTATGTCGTGTTCGAGGGTGACACCGAGTATGCGCGCCGTTGCTTCAAGGAATACGCCATGCTGCCAGACAAAACCGGCAAATACGCCGCGCTTTACCGGCCGATTTATATGATCGGGCTCGAGTTGGGCATTTCAGTTGCCAGCGCCGCGCTCCGCAATGAGCCAACCGGTGCGCCGACCGGCTTTCGTTCCGATGTGGTGGCTACCGCCAAGCGCGACCTGAAGGTTGGCGAGATGTTGGACGGCGAGGGCGGCTTCTGTGTCTGGGGCAAGCAGACGCCGGCGGAGCACTCTCTCGAACGCGAATTGCTGCCGCTTGGCTTGGCCCATAACGTCAAGCTTAAGCGCGACATAGCGGAAGGCCAGCCGCTGAAATGGGCGGACGTCGCCTACGATCCCGAATGATTCCACGGTAAAAGTGCGCCGCGAGATGGAAGCGGCTTTTGGCCGGCGGAATGCTGCCGCCGAGCCGGTGTTATGATCTAATGACGACAATCCAAAAAACGACCGGGAGGACGAAACGATGAAATATCTGCTCGCAGCGGCAGTCGCCTTTTTTGCGTTCGCGGCTGAATTGCCGGCTATCCGCGCCGAAGACACAAAGCTCACGGTCATCGTTTTTCCCGGGGTACAAAACCTGCCGATGTTCGCGGCGCAGGCGAAAGGCTTCTACGCCAAGCGCGGCCTTAACGTCGATCTCAAGTTCACGCCCAACTCGGATGAACTTCGCAATGGTCTGGCTGAGGGCCGCTATCAGATTGCCCATTCCGCAATCGACAATGCCTTCGCGCTCAAGGACAAAGCCAATGCCGACATCGCAGTCGTGCTCGGGGGCGACAACAGCTTCAATCATCTCATGGTACAGCCGGACATTAAGTCTTTGGCAGACATCAAAGGCAAAACGGTCGTCGTTGATGCGGTTAACACCGCGTACGCTTTCCAGCTTTATGAGATGCTGCGGCAGAAGGGTCTCAACAAGGGCGACTATGAGATCAAATCAGCGGGCGGGACGAACGCGCGGCTGGAAGCGATGACCAATGACAAGGCCATGGTTGCAGCCATGATGAATCCTCCGTTTTCGGTTCGCGGCGAAAAGGCTGGCCTCAAGGATATGGGGACCGCTGCAGCCGCGCTTGGCGCCTATCAGGGCACATCGGCCTTCGTGCTGCGTGATTGGGGCAAGGCAAACAGCGACTCGTTGGTCAAATACATAGAAGCCTATATCGAGGGAAGACGCTGGAGCTTCGACCCACAGAACAGGGCCGAGGCTATTGCGCTGCTCGCCGAGCGGTTAAAGCTGGCGCCGGACATTGCCAGCTTGGCCTACGACAGCACCAAGAACGATTTCAGTCGGGACGGCGCCATCGACATGGACGGGGTGAAAAATGTGCTCAAGCTGCGTGCGCAATTCGAAGGCGGTACGCCGGCGCAGCCCGAGAAATATCTCGATCTGTCCTACTACCAAAAGGCGCGCGCCGGACTTTAAGGTCCGGCCGTTCTAACCAAGCTCGATCTCGCCATCGACTTTGTGGTTGAGGCCGACCTTGCCGATGGTGAGCACCATCTGCGCCTGAACGGTCTCGTTGCCTTTCAACCGGCCGTCAGCAACGGCGGCACGGATCGCTTTTTCGATCTCCTGCTGCGATGTCACGCCGACGGCCTTGAGAAATTTGCGCAACGACATGTTGAGGGCTTCTTCGTTCATATTGAAGGCTCCTTGTTAAGGCGCGAATTCTGCCAGATCTTACGGCGCAGACAGTGCTTGTACAAAGGCAGCTATTTCGGCGGTTGCATTTTCGCCTTTTTGTTTGGCTGTATGGGGAGTTGCCGCTATAGCTAGCCCCCAAGCCGGTGTGGCGGAATTGGCAGACGCGCACGACTCAAAATCGTGTTCCCAAAAGGAGTGTCGGTTCGACCCCGACCACCGGCACCACCAAACTTCATCGACAGGCGTTTGGCCCGCAAGATGAATGACTATCTGGATTTGATGCGGCGCGACCCGCCGTTTGCCGCCGCTGCGACCATAACGATCGTTGGCGCGTTGACGATTTGCGGCTTCTTCTTTTTCCAATACGTCCTGGGATATCCGCCTTGTCCGCTCTGCCTCGATCAGCGTAACGCCTACTACGTCAGTGTTCCGCTCGCGGCGCTGCTCTGGCTCGGCACCAATCACGGTGCTTCAAGCAAGGTCATGATCGCGGGTTTTGCAGTGATAGTCGCCGTCATGCTCTGGAATACCGGGCTATCCATCTATCACGCGGGAGTTGAGTGGAAATTCTGGCCAGGGCCGATAGATTGTTCAGGGCCGATCAACAGCCTTGGCTCGGCTGGCAATATGCTAAAGCAGCTTCAGAACATCAGAATAGTACGCTGTGATGAAGCGGCGTGGCGTTTCCTCGGCATTTCGCTTGCTGGCTATGACGTTCTGGTCTCACTGTTTTTGGCGGCCGTCGCCGCCTGGGGCGCGAAGGCTTCGCTCGCGCGCCGAGATTCATCCGACTAAAATAAGGTATCGGCTGGCCCGACGGGCGGCTTGGAATTGTAGAAACTTGGAAATGCAGGAATAAGTCGCATGGAAATTCTGATTATCGGCGCCGGCATCGGCGGACTGACCCTCGGCCTGATGCTGCATCGCGCCGGCATCGCTTGCCGTATCTTCGAGGCTGCTCCTGAGATCAAAGCGGTTGGTGTAGGCATCAATATCCTGCCGCACGCCTCGCGCGAGTTATGCGCGCTCGGACTGGAAGAAGCGCTTGCCAAAGTCGCCGTCACCACCCGCGAATATTGCTTCTACAATCGCTTCGGCCAATTTATTTATAGCGAGCCGGCTGGCCGCTTCGCCGGCTACGACGTGCCGCAATTCTCCATTCACCGCGGCGACTTGCAAATGGTTCTGCTCGACGCGTTCGTGGAACGCGCCGGTGCGGACAAGGTGATCACGGGCTGGCGCTGTACGCGCGTCGAACATGACGGGCCCGAGGCTGTAGCGCATTTCGAGGACGTCAACGGTAAAGAACTGCCAGCCCAGAGCGGCAGCGTGGTGATCAGCGCCGAGGGAATCCATTCGGTGCTGCGCAAGCAGCTTTATCCGAACGAAGGGCCACCGAAGTATTCCGGTATCAACATGTGGCGCGGCGTTACGCGCTGGAAGCCATTTTTGTCCGGAGCGAGCATGATCCGCGTCGGCTGGCATCATCCGGCGAAGCTCCTGATTTATCCGATCCGCAACAATGTCGACGCCGAGGGCCGCCAGCTTGTGAATTGGGTTTGCGATATCGAAACACCGCAGTATCAGGCGCGCGACTGGAACCGGCGCGGCCGGCTTGAAGACTTTCTACCCGCGATGGCGGATTGGCATTTCGACTGGCTCGACGTGCCGCAATTCATCAGCAGCTCGGACGCGATCCTCGAATATCCGATGGTCGATCAGGATCCATTGCCACGCTGGAGCTTCGGCCGCCTGACCCTTCTGGGTGATGCTGCGCATCCCATGTATCCGCGCGGCGCCAACGGTGCGGCACAAGCCATCCTCGACTGTCGCGCGCTGACCGATGCACTTTCCGCAAATACCGACCCGATTGCGGCTCTTAAGGCCTATGAAACCAAGCGTCTGCCGGCGACGAGCGAGGTCGTACTCGCGAATCGCAAGGCGCCGCCGGATGCGATTCTGCACGAAGTCTATCGGCGTACGGGAGACAAGCCGTTCAAAAATATCAATGACGTCATCAGCCGCGAAGAGCTCGTCGCGCTATCGGAGAGCTACAAGCGCGTCGCCGGCTATGACAAGGAACGGCTGAAAACACCGGCTTGAGGCAAGTTAAAAAACTGACGACCACGAAATGCCAAGGCGCGCGTACATCCGGCGTCGCCCATTGCAGTTCGTGGCCGCTCGACGATGGAGCCTTGCGGTTCAACATCATCGCTGAAACAAATATAGGCACTGTTTGTTCCAAGACAAGGGCCCGAGAAGCTGATGGTCAGGACATCCCGCTACACATCCACCGCGAAATTTCTGCATTGGCTGATCGTGGTGCTGCTGGCCGCTCAGTACATCGTCGCCTGGACCATGCCGCATATCGGCCGCAACACGCCGGTGACCACGCTCATCAGCCTGCATTTTTCTTTCGGTATTATTATCCTTGCAGTCGCGATTGTTCGTCTCGTTTGGTGGGCAACCCACGCCGATCCGGCGCCGCTTGACGGCGTACCGCCCTGGCAGGTGCAAAGCGCGCGTGCCCTGCATTGGCTCCTTTATATTTTTCTGTTCGTGATCCCAGGTCTCGGGTGGATCAATGCCTCGTGGCGCGGCATGCCGATTATTCTTTTCGGGGCTGAATTACCGAAGCTGATCGACGCCCGCGCTCCAGGCTGGGGCTGGACGGGCGACGTGCACGGCATCCTCGCTTATTATGTGATGCTTGCGCTGATTGGCCTGCACATCGCCGCTGGCCTTTATCATTATTTCATTCGCAAGGACGGCGTCCTGCAGCGAATGTTGCCGGGTGGTTGATCTTCAAGGCTTCCCCATCGCCTTTTGTTTCCAGCCATCCCACGTCCGTGCGAGCCCGTGCCCTTCGCGCTCCTCGATTTTGCGCGCCTCCTCAGGGTCCATGTAGGTAATGGGTCCTCCCATGCTCATGGCTTGAGCCTGAAGGGTTGCGTTGAGCGCAAGAAAAATGGTTCGACCCACGACGCGCGGAAGTGATGGTCCGGTGATAACTGCGCCATGCCCTCGCATGAGTGCGGCAGGATGATCGCCGAGCGTCTCGGCAAGGTTGTGGCCAAGCGTCGCATTACGGATCAGCATGTCCGTCATTCCGGCGCGGTCGCGAATTTCAAATACCGGAATTCCGAAGCTGATGAACGCAGAGCGGTGATACATCGGCTTGAGCGGAACCTTGGTCACTCCGAACGGGATCAGCGAGGGCGCATGCGTGTGCACGATCGCGATCACATCGGGACGCAATTTGTATATTTCGCCATGGATGTAACGTTCGGTGAACAATGCCGACATTGGCAGACCGTGCGTGTCGACGGGCCGGCTGTCGAGATCGAATTCGATGATGTCCTTTGGGGCTACGAGCTCGGCGGAGAGCCCGCGCGCCATGAGAAAGCGGTTGGGATCGCGGTTGTGTCGTACAGAGACATGGCCCCAGCCATCGAGCAGACCGTGATCGGCGAGAATACGGTTGGCGGCTACGAGATCTTCGATCAGCTGAGGGTCGGGCGGTCCGGCGGTTACCGGCGCAGGTTGTGCGGCGGCAGCGCCTGCGATGCACGCAGCGGCCAATGCGAACGACATTGCTCTCACGCTGCGACGCGCGTGCAGCTTGATGCTCATGACGAACTCCGATGCAGAAAAGGCGGGGCGGATCAGGGCTCGAGTTCGGTATCCCAATAGAGATAATCGAGCCAACTCTCATGCAGGTAGTTGGGCGGGAACAGCCGGCCGTTTCTGTGCAGGTGGTGCACGGTGGGCTGGAAGGGCATCTGAGACGGCCACATCCGCGCCTCATCAGGTGTGAGGCTGCCTTTGCGAAGATTACAGGGCGAGCAGGCGGCGACCACGTTATCCCAAGTGGTATGTCCACCCCGCGAACGCGGCAGCAGATGATCGAAGGTGAGGTCGTCGCGGTCGCCGCAATATTGACAGGAAAACCGATCGCGCAGGAACACATTGAATCGGGTAAAGGCGGGATGCGTCGAAGGCTTTACGTAGTTCTTGAGCGAGACCACGCTCGGCAGCATCATTTCGAAGGATGGGCTGTGCACCGCGCGGTCGTAGTTGGCGACGATGTTCACGCGTTCGAGGAAGACCGCCTTGATCGCGTCCTGCCATGACCACAGGGACAGCGGGTAATAGCTCAGCGGCCGAAAATCCGCGTTGAGCACCAGAGCCGGAAAACCAGCAGGCGAAACGTGCACGTTCAAGCGACGCTCCTCGACCTCCTTGGAGTGCTGCCGCCACGCAGCTATCGGCCTAGTAATAAGGCAGCGTGACAGGATTGTGAAGCCGGGACGGGGAGTTACCCGCAGACCTGCTATTTGCGGCCTGCAAAGCATTTGGCCAGGAATTCGCCGCCGTGCCGTAAGCCTTCCTGGTCTATGCCGTGACCGATTCCGGCCGAGATATGCCATTGCGCCGGCACGTCCAGTGTGGCGAGGCCTTGCGCCGATTCAAGCAGCGCCTGAACCGGAATGAGCTGGTCCGCATCGCCGTGGATCAACAAGACTGGCGGCCGGCTCCGGATTTCGGCGGCAAACGCAGCGGGGTCGCCATTCTCCGGCGCAACGAGCATGCCGGAATAGCCGACAATTGCCGCCGGAGCGACGGCGCGGCGGAGGCCGACATGAAGCGACATCATTGTGCCCTGGCTGAAGCCAACCAGCGCGAGCGCCGTGGGTGGAAGATTGCGCCGTTTGAGTTCGGCGTCGAGAAAGCTTTCGAGTATCGGCGCCGCCTGATTGACGCCGGTCCAGCGTTCGTCGGGATTGCGGAAGGTGAGGGGAAACCATTCGCGGCCAGTCGGTGCCTGCCCGCAGGGACGCGGTGCGTGTGGCGACGCGAATACAGCATTGGGCAATAGGCCCTGCCACGCGCGGCCGATATCGATCAGGTCATTGCCGTCTGCTCCATAGCCGTGCAGGAAAACGACAAGTTGCTTCGCGCTACCCGAACGTGGCTCGAGCCGCGGGCCGTCAAGTTCAGCCATTTTTCTTTTTCCTTTTCATTGTTTTCTTACCGGCCGTCTTCTTCGGTCGGCTATTCGGCTGAACCGGCACCACGTCACGTTTCTTGACCGCGTGATAATAAGCCCACAGCAGGTGCGCCGCCACACCGCGCCATGGACGCCACGCCTCCGCTATTTTTGTGAGGGCTTTTGCGTCGGGGCGCTTGCGCAAGCCAAAGGCGATACGTGCAGATTCCTGGACCGCAAGATCGCCGGACGGAAACGCATCGGCATGCCCGAGGCAAAACAGGAGATAAATGTCCGCAGTCCAAGGTCCGACCCCGTGCAATGCAACGAGCGACGCGTGGGCCGCGTCGGCGTCCATGTTACCGACTGCCGTGAGGTCGATGCCGCCTTTGGCAACTGCCTTTCCAATCTCGCGGATCGATTTTATTTTGGCGCCAGAGAGGCCGAGCCGCTTGAGTTTTTCAGTGCGGGCCTGCCGCACCGTATCGTGATGAAACGGGTCGAAGGCCGCGAACAGCCGGGCGCAAATCGTGGCGGCCGCTGCCGTCGAAAGCTGCTGGCCACAAACGATGGCGCAGAGGCCAGGGAAACCGGCTTCGCGCCGGCGCAGGGTGAATGCCCCTGCTTTGTCGGCGACCGGCTTGAGCCGTGGATCGGCAAGGATCAACCGGGCAAGCCCGGCCCGTAAATCGTCGTCGGTGTGAAGGAAATGGGTCATGCGCTATCGGTTTAGCAAGCAAGACGATAGATAGAAAAGCCATGCCACCCGTTTTCCGCTTTGCGCCATCGCCGAACGGCTATCTGCATCTCGGTCATGCGCTATCGGCACTGCTCAATGCCGACTTGGCGCGTGCAAAGAATGGGCGGCTATTACTGCGAATCGAGGACATCAATTCGGCCCGCTGCAGGCCGGAATTTGAGACGGCAATCTATGAAGACCTGGCATGGCTCGGCCTCGAATGGGAAACGCCGGTGTGGCGGCAGTCCGGGCACTACGCCGAATATCGCGCCGTGCTTGCCCGGCTCGAGGCGCTCGGTCTGGTTTACCCGGCCTTTGAAAGCCGCGCCGAAATCGCGCATCTGGTGGCTGCACGCGAAGTGCATGGACCTTGGCCGCGCGATCCCGATGGAGCGCCGCTTTATCCCGGCAATGCGAAAGACATGACGGCGGCTGAACGAAGGCGGCATTTGGACGCTGGCGAGCCCTATGCGTTGCGGCTCGATATGCAAGCGGCGCTGGCGCATGTCGGCCCACTCACATGGGTTGAGACCGGCAGCGGGCCCGCGGGCGAAAGCGGCAATATTACAGCCGATCCGGCGATCTGGGGCGACGTGATCCTGGCGCGCAAGGAGACGCCTACGAGCTACCATCTTTCGGTGGTGGTCGATGACGCCGCACAAAGTGTCAGCGATATCGTGCGTGGGCGTGATCTGTTTCATGCGACCGCCGTGCATCGACTGCTACAGGCGCTGCTTGGATTGCCGCAGCCCCGCTACCACCACCATCACCTCGTCGTCGATGCGGGCGGCAATAAGCTCTCGAAATCAACACAGTCCACCGGCTTGCGCGAATTGCGCGCGCGCGGCGCATCGCTGCCCGAAATCCGCCGGCTGACCGGGCTCGATTGACCGGGCCTTCCGTGGCATTGTCGGTTCCGGGGTAGGCAATGGTGAAACGTAAGCGCAGGAGCAAGGCCCGCAAGCGGCGGCGTGCGTCGACGCGTGTGCCAACGCGCGCACGCGCCACAAAAGCGCAAAACGCACAAACACGCGCTATCGAAGCAGCGCTCGCCGGTATTGCGCACGACATTCGCACGCCACTCACCGGCATCGTCGCGTTGGCCGAATTACTCGCTTCCTCCGATTTGGGTGCACGCGAGCGCGAATGGGCAAACGCGGTTAAGAGCGGGGCAGATCATTTGGCTGCTCTTGCAACGTTGATCGTCGATGCAGCCAAAGCTGACGTTAGTGGCATCGTTTTACGTAATGAGCCGTTCTCACCGCACATGGTCGTAGACGCCGTAGGCGTGGCGCTTGCGGCACGTGCGGGCAATAAAGAACTCACGGCCGAAATCAGGATTACCCCTGATTTACCCGCGCTGGTTTCCGGCGACGTCACGCGCTTGCGAGCCGCCTTGGAAAACCTTGCTGACAATGCTGTGAAATTCACCCACGACGGAATGGTTACGCTCACTGTCGCGGCCGAGCCGGCTACGCGCAAGCGCTTGCGGCTCATTTTCACGCTTACCGACAGCGGTATCGGAATGAGCCGCAGTGAATTGAAGCAGTTGTTCCATCCGTTTGCACAAGCGAACGCTGATATCGCCCGGCGTTACGGCGGGGCCGGGCTTGGTCTTTCATTTGTAAGGCGCATTGCCAGGGTAATGGGGGGTGATCTCACCGTTACCAGCCGGCCGGGTATTGGCTCAGCGTTCCAACTCACCGTGCTCGTCGGACGGGTCGATGCGCAAGTCGCAGCGAAACGCGCGGATGCGCGACCGGCGTCTATTCAGTCAATGTCGGTTCTCTGCGCTGAAGACAATCCCTATGGCCGCGTCGTGATGAACACAATCCTTCGTGAACTCGGCCATCGCGTCGATTTTGTTGAGACCGGCGAGGCAGCGGTCGAAGCCGTCGCATATGGAGACTATGAGGTTGTGTTGATGGATGTAACACTGCCAGGACTTGACGGGGTGGAGGCGACGCGGTGCATCCGGGCGTTGCCGGGCAAGGCCGGGCAAACACCGGTAATCGGCATTTCTGGCCATAGCGAGAGCGGTGACGAAAAGGCCGCGCTTGCGGCAGGCATGAATTTCTATTTTGTAAAACCGGTGAGCCCTGGAAAGCTCGCGCAAGTTCTGGCGAGCCTCAACGTTTAATTCAAACGTTGCTCACTCCGCTCGCACGTTCGACAATCCGTACCACATCGGACATGATGCGGTTCAATTCAAAATCCTTGGGCGTGTAGACCGCCGCGACGCCGGCCCTTTCGAGCTCGGCTGCGTCTTCGGGCGGAATGATCCCGCCAACGACGACCGGCACGTTGAGCCCAGCCCGCTTCATGCGGCCGACTACGTCTTCGACAAGCGGCAGATGGCTACCGGAAAGCACAGACAGCCCGATCACGTGTACTTTCTGCTTGCGTGCCGCGTCGACGATTTCCTCCGGTGTTAGCCGAATGCCTTCGTAGACCACTTGCATGCCGGCATCGCGTGCGCGGACAGCGATCTGCTCGGCGCCATTTGAATGGCCATCGAGACCGGGCTTGCCAACCAGGAATGTCAGTCGTCGACCAAGCTTGCGTGATACGCGGTCGACGTCCGCGCGAATGTCATCGAGGCCAGTGACGTCGTTACGCATGGCACGCCCGACCCCGGTTGGCGCACGGTATTCGCCGAAAGCTTCGCGTAAGGTCCAGCCCCATTCACCGGTCGTGACTCCGGCTTTGGCGCAGGCGATCGAGGCAGGCATGATATTGCCGCCGCTGGTTGCCGAGCGTTTGAGGTCTTTTAACGCGACGGCGACTGCATCGTTGTCACGTGCAGCACGCCAAGCTTTAAGTTGTTCGATTTGGCCGCGCTCGGCGGCCTCCGGCACGGTGAGTATGGCGTCGGCGGCATCCGCAAGTGGCGAGGGCTCGCTTTCGAGATATTTGTTGACGCCAACGACGATCTGCTCGCCGCGCTCAATGGCTTCCAGCCGCGCTGTATTAGAACTCGACCAGTTGTTGCTTCATATAACCGGTATCGACTGCAGCGACTGCTCCGCCCATCTCTTCGATGCGCTTGAGCTCGTCCTTGGCGAGCAGCTTGAGCTCGTCAACTTTGCGCGATATCTCGCCCGAGCCGTCAAAAATGTCGCCATAGTCGAGCAGGTCGGTCTCGTAAGCGAGAATCTGTTGCATGCGCAGCGACCATTGCTGATCCCATGGACGCGGAAGGCCAAGCGCCTCATTCCACGTCGGCAGCTGAACGGCGCGGGCGCGTGCATTCTTGGACAATGTGACGGCCAACATTTCGATCAGAATGCGTGCCACGTTGTTTTCTGGCTGCGGTTCAGTCAGCCCGAGCGAATTTACCTGAACTCCATAACGGAATAGCCGCTGCTTGGCATCGGTGATCTCGTAGCGCTCACGGGTGATTTCATCCCATAGTTCTGTGAACGCGCGCATCTTGCACAACTCAGTGATGAAGCGCATACCGGCGTTGACGAAGAACGAGATTCGTCCAACCACATCACCGAATTTGTCCGGCGCCACTTCACCAGAGGCTTTCACCGTGTCGAGCACCGCGATGGCCGTGGCGAGCGCGAATGCGAGTTCTTGTATCGGCGTCGCGCCGGCTTCTTGCAGGTGATAGGAGCAGACATTGATCGGATTCCATTTCGGAATCTCTTTGGTCGTGAACAGGATCACGTCCTTGATCAGGCGCATCGACGGCGCAGGCGGAAATACATATGTGCCGCGCGACAGATATTCCTTGATGATGTCGTTCTGAATGGTGCCTTGGAGCGCCCCGCGCGGTGCGCCCTGCTCGTCGGCAACAGCGATGTAAAGCGCCATCAGCCACGCCGCGGTGGCGTTGATAGTCATCGAGGTGTTCATGGTGTCGAGTGGAATACCGTCGAACAGCGCGCGCATATCGCCGAGATGGCAGATTGGCACGCCGACTTTGCCGACCTCGCCTTTCGCCAACACGTGATCTGAATCGTAGCCGGTCTGGGTCGGCAGATCGAAAGCGACCGAAAGACCAGTCTGCCCCTTGGCGAGGTTCTTGCGGTAAAGCGCGTTGGAATCCGCGGCCGTGGAGTGACCGGCGTAAGTACGGAAAATCCAGGGCTTGTCGCGGTGAGTTTTGTCGCGCACAGCGACACTCTGGCCCAGCAATTGTTGCAATGCAACATCAACCGCTCTGCCGGGGATTATCGCCCCGACGGCGCGCAATTCCCTATGCGTTTAGCGTAACGAAAAGCGGGTTTAGGCCCGCTTCACCAGGCCAATGATGAACAACAGGATCACGGCACCGATCGTGGCGTTGATAATTGAGCCGATAATGCCGCCGCCGATGGAAATGCCGAGATATCCAAGCAGCCAGCTGCCAATGAAAGCGCCGACGATACCCACAATGATGTTGCCGATTAAGCCAAAACCGACACCTGTGACGATCAGGCCGGCGAGCCACCCGGCGATAGCACCGACAATGACGAGGATGATCAAAGCTTCTAAAGCCATAGCGTCCTCCCCCAATTGCAAACCACCCCCGATGGCGGCTGCATAGTTGTTGATTGAATACCAAAGTGGAGACCGCGTCGACCGCCGTCACGACGGAATTGCTGCGAGCACGCTCGTCAGCGCAACTCGTCGCCATTCTTGGGAGGCAGTCCGGTGCGCGCATGGACGACCGCAATGTCGTCGGCATAAACGCGCGTCCAGCCTTTCAGACGGTCGAGCAAGCCGATCGCCGGTGTGCCGGGTGCGAGCAGCGTCACGTCGATGTTGTCGTCATGGAGCAGCCGCAGGAAAGTGCCAACGTCGCTCAGGTTTGTCGCGCGATCATGGCGCATGAAGAACGCTTCGCCGTAGAGTTCGGTGCGTCCGTCGATGAATGGCGCCAGCCCGGACGCGATCAGATATCCGCCGAAGTCGTAACTATTCAAAATGTGCGTCTTGCCGGAGGCTTTCAACGCCGTCACCGCGCGCGCCGGCGTCATCCGGGCGTTCGGCCGATAATCCAGCATCTTCGCCATCGCAACACTCACGACGCCGAGCGCAAGGACCAGCGCAAGGATTGGAGTCCAGGACGCGCTTCGATAGCCGGCCGGCTCATCCTCGCGTCGCCCAAGTTGTGGCGCCAACGGTGCGGCGATGACGAGCGGCGCCAAGAACCCGAGCATCTCGCTGTTACGGGTATGTGCGAGAGCCAGGTGCAGCAAACCGAGCAGCATAAGGATGCGGATCGGCGGCATCGTCAGGCCGCGATAAAGCGCGAACCCGATGCCGAACAGCAAACACAGCTCGAAGTTGGCGAGTATGGAAAAATCCTGCGGCCGCCATTCGCCAATCAACGCGAGCGCGTGGCCAAGGCCGAGAATGCGAAGCGTGACCAGAATCGATTCCGGACCATATGGTGTGACGCAGGCGGCAATTACGGCCAGCAGCCCGAAGCCAGCCCAATGCAGCGCGACACGCATACGCTCGACGGACGCAGTGTTCCATACGGCTTCCATTGCAACCGGCGCGATGAAGAGTATCCCGAAAGTGAAGCCGCCGTGCAGATTCGCCCACAGGGCCATCAGCGGCAATAAGACGAATGGCGGCGCCTGTCGCTCGTCGAGCGCTCGCATGAGCCCTGCAGCCCAAGCCACCATCACTGGCAGCGCCAGCGCATGCGGTCGCGCCAGCAAATGCGGCGCGGCGAGCACGAAGCCGGCTGCGCTCAATACCAATGCTGGACCGACCGCAAGTTTGTCGAGCAGGAAGCGTGTCAGCAGGCCTTGCGCGGTCGCAATTGCCGCGGCGCTAAGGACGACGACGCCTGCCCAACCGGCGATAGTATAGACCTGTGCAAACAGCACCTGCGCAAGCCATTGGCTGGAAATCCACGACGCGCCGGCCATCGTGGCGGAGAACGTGTCTACGTGCGGCACCTGGTGATGAGCGATGATCCAGTTGCCGAGTGCAATCTGCCAATAAGTGTCTGCGTCGTTGAGTAGACGGCTACCAGCAGCGAGTAACAGCAGATAGCAGCCCGCAGCAATGGCGAGCCCCACAGGCACGCGCCAGCGCGCGACGCGGTCTGCGTTTTCGACCAGCGAATTGGCCATGCAGCGCTTTCCGAACCGGCCGCGAGGGCGGCATGCCGCAAGTAGAGCGTGCAACACATAATTGTCGGTAAATGTCTTGGGGCTCGCATCGTCCCGTCTTGGGCTTCGCGGCCGGTCCTATTGCCCGTGGTCCGATGCGAGCGAAAACGTGGTTTCTAATTCCTTTCGAAGTCGCAAAAACCCTCTTCAAATCAGGGCATATTGGCCCAAGTTTCAGCTGCGCGAGATTTGCGCAATGCCGTCCGGTGCGCCCTTCGGGCCGGCGGCGGAAAGGCGATGTTAAAGTCACGCAACGATTATGCGCTCTCGCCACTCGTAGCGGACGGGGCTCATGAATCCACCTGCCATAACCGTCTCCAGCGCAACGCAAACGCGCGCGGCGCCGAGCGGTGTTGTGCTTGTCTTCGCTTTGCTGTTCGCAGCCTCGCTCGCGCCAATCCTGTGGTTCAGCATTCCTGCGGCCATGGTGGATTATCCGAACCACCTTGCGCGGATGTTCGTTCTGAGCAGGGACGGTGGCGTCAATGCAAACCCGTATTATCAGGTTACGTGGTCGTTCATTCCAAATCTGGCCATGGACTTATTGGTGCCGCGCGTCGGTCGCCTTATAGGGGTCGAAACGGCGGACCGGCTCTTCTATTTGTTGAGTCAAATCCTGGTCGTCACTGGCGCGATGGCGATCGAGCGGGCCGTCAAAGGCCGCGTTCATATCGCCGGCTTTGTCGCGTTGATGTTTCTCTACAGCCTGCCGTTTGCGTGGGGATTTGAAAATTTTGAATTCGGGCTCGGCTGCGCTCTCTGGGGATTTGCTTGCGCGGTCCTTTTGCAGGATCGGCCATGGGCCACGCGCCTGGCGATGCACACGGCGGTCATCGCATTACTTTTCACAGCGCACATGTTTGCGCTGGGAATCTACGGTTTCGCCGTCGGCGTTCATGAGCTGTGGCGAGCGTGGTCCCGGCGCACCGCTCCGCTCGAGACTGTTGGCCGTCTTGCCATGCTTGGGCTTCCGTCGCTGCTGCTCGTCGCTTTGATGATCGGCTCCGGCGGAACCGTGGGCGGCAGCGGCACGACATGGGGCTTCAGTCATAAACTAATATGGATCCTGCACATCCTGAGCGGTTACAACATGTTCCTCTCGGATGTTGGTGTGGTCGCGTTGGTCTGGCTGACCGTTGCGCTCGCGCGCCGCGGCGGCCTGAAGTTCGAGCAGTCCGGCGCTTGGCTATTGGTGGGGTTCACCGCGCTTTACCTCGTAATGCCGTTCGAGCTGTTCGATACTGCGTTTGTCGATATGCGCGTGGTCGTTGCCGCCGCGCTTATCCTGCCTGCATTCGTATCAGTGTCATTCCCAAATCAGACTTGGGCGCGCGTCGCGCTCGCGGTCGCTGCGGCAATCACGATCGTGAATATGGGCGCCGTGACGAAAGTGTGGATGTCGTATCGATCCGATTATGCCGACGCCGAGAAATCTTTTCGGCTTCTGCCGAAGCGTGCGATCGTTCTGGTTGGGCACAGTGGCGAAGGCGAAGATCCTCCCGTCGATCTGACTGACTATCCGATCTACAATGTTCCAACACTTGCTGTGCATTATGCCGATGCCTTTGTGATGAATCTGTTCACGGATCCCGGCAAGCAGCCTGTCAGTCCGCGTGAGCCCTGGCGCCGGCTCGCCGTTCACTACGGGAGTTTGGCGCCCGTCAAGTATTTGAAAAAAATTGCGGAGCACGGAGCGCCATCCGGCACGCCGGCTTTTCTCCAGACGTGGCAGCACGACTTCGACTATTTGTATTTGATCGGACCGCCAATACCGAATCCGATGTCGGACCGGCTTGAACTTGTCTTGGCTTCACGTCGCTTCGTCTTGTACCGGATCCAAAAACAGCCGCCCGGCTCAAAAGCGATGCCGTGACACTTTTCGGTCCGTGCAATCGCTGACGGCCTGACGCCCAGACACGCTCCACTAAGTCGCTGTTACGACGACGATTTTAACGGCGTCAAAGGTGATATTGCGATGCAACATAAATTGCGTCACAGTGTTGTCAGCGCAGGGAGAGAGTCGATGCCGGCGGTCGCAAAGGTGAGGAGTGTTGCTCCACTCAAGGATCTTTATGCGATCGGCGAGATTCCGCCGCTCGGCCATGTACCGGAAAAGATGCACGCTTGGGTGATCCGCAAGGAGCGGCACGGCCCCCCCGACCAATCGTTCCAGCTTGAAGTGGTGCCGACATGGGCAATCGGCGAGGACGAAGTACTGGTTTACGTTATGGCTGCAGGCGTCAACTACAACGGCGTTTGGGCCGGCCTCGGAATTCCCATCTCACCGCTCGACGGGCACAAGCATCCGTTCCACATCGCCGGTTCCGACGCATCGGGCGTGGTGTGGGCGGTCGGCGCGAAGGTAAAACGCTGGAAAGTTGGCGACGAGGTTATCGTTCACTGCAATCAAGATGACGGCGATGACGAGGACTGCAACGGCGGAGATCCGTTGCTGTCACCTTCGCAGCGAATCTGGGGTTACGAAACACCCGATGGTTCTTTCGCGCAGTTCTGCCGCGTGCAGTCGCGACAGCTTATGCACAAGCCGAACCATCTGTCGTGGGAAGAATTGGCTTGCTACACACTGACACTGGCAACCGCCTATCGGATGTTGTTCGGCCATCCGCCGCATACACTCAAGCCCGGCGACAACGTCCTGGTGTGGGGAGGGTCTGGCGGTTTGGGTGTCTTTGGTGTGCAACTCGTCGCGGCATCAGGGGCCAACGCAATTGCCGTGATATCAGACGAATCAAAAACCGAATACGTTCTCAATCTCGGCGCCAAGGGCGTGGTCAACCGCAAGGATTTCAAATGTTGGGGCCAGATGCCGGCGGTGAACTCGCCCGAGTTTAACGACTGGACCAAGGAAGCCCGCCGCTTCGGCAAGGCGATCTGGGACATCACCGGAAAACGGGACGTTGACATCGTATTCGAGCATCCGGGCGAGCAAACATTCCCGGTGTCCTGCCTGGTCGTGAAACGCGGCGGTATGGTCGTGTTCTGCGCTGGAACGACCGGCTACAATCTTACCTTTGATGCGCGCTACGTATGGATGCGGCAGAAGCGTATTCAGGGATCGCATTTCGCGCACCTCAAGCAAGCCTCACAAGCCAACCGCTTCGTGCTTGAGCAGCGTATCGATCCGTGCATGAGCGAGGTTTTCGCCTGGGATAGCATCCCGCAGGCCCACATGAAGATGTGGAAGAACCAGCATCCGCCCGGCAACATGGCTGTTATTGTGAACGCGCCCCGCATGGGACTGAAGACGTTCGAGGATGCGCAAGAAGCGGATCTCTAGCGCCTCTTTGCGCGCGCATCGGCGATAACCGAATTTAATTCGCCGCCGTAGATGAAGATCGACGCACAAACATAAAGAAATACCAGCGCGATCATGGCGGACGCCAAGCCTGCGTACATAGAGACATATGCAAAGGCATAATCTGCGAGATAGCGCCCGAAGACGGCGCCGCTGATCAACCAGAGTAAGAGCGTGGCAATGATACCCGGTGCAATCTGCACGAATGAGCGCCGCCCGGCCGGCAGCCAAAGATGCACGATCATCAATGAGGCCACGAGCACCACAGCCGCCACCGCATAGCGCGCGAAAGTAATCAGCTCGGCGAAGGCTTCCAGCGCCGGCAGGTATTGTACGAGTTTTGCCAAAATGAGCGGTGCGAATACCACCAGAAATGAGAACGCCAGAATCGACACCGCGCCCACTAGGACATAGACAATCGATTCAATGCGCAGCAGCCACCAAGCGCGGGGCTCCTTCAAATTGTAGGCGCGATTAAGCCCAATACGGAGACTTTCTACCCCGCTGGACGCGAAATAGAGCGCGAACAAAACACCAAGGGTCAACACATCGCCGCGGGTCGAGGTCAGCACCCCGGTGATGTCGAGAGCGATCGGCGCGGCGACTTGCTTCGGCCATGCCTCAAGCAGGATGCGGGCGGCTTCGTCAGCCAGTTCTTTCGAACCAAAAAAGAAACCGGCGAGCGCGGTAACCACGATCAAAAACGGAAACAAGGCCATCAGCGTGGACAACGCAATGTGGCTTGCAATCGCCCAGCCGTCGTCCACGATGAAACGCTGAAATGCGTCGGTCGCAAGTCGCAGCGATTGTTTAAGAACGTGCAATGGGTGCTCCCGCGGGGCGGCAGCCTTTCAAATCGTTCATTGCCGCAGGGTTTGCAAGGCCACTCTTGGCCTAACATCCGCTTTGTGGAAAGCAGAAGACTAGGCCGCTTGCACGTTGGTCAGGAACTGGCGCACCTGCGCTTCCAGGCCTTCGGCTTCAACCGCAACCGAATTTGCAAGATCCTTGACGTCTGACGCCGTAGAGCGGGCATCGTTCGTAGCGCCAGCGACGCGGCTCATCGCCTCTGCTCCGACTCGAGCCTCACCGGAAGCGCGGCTGACACCTTCAGCAATCGAAGCCACGGCCGAATTTTGTTGATCGACTGTTGCTGCGACCATTGTGGCAATCGACGACATGTCGCGGATAATAGCGTCGACCTGTTCGATCGCTCGCGATGCATCGGCGGCCGCAGATTGGATCGACCCGATTTGATCCGCGATTTCCTCTGTGGCCTTGGCGGTCTGTCCTGCGAGCGACTTCACTTCGGCCGCGACGACCGCAAATCCTTTGCCCGCCTCGCCGGCGC
The DNA here is from genome assembly GCA_963810585.1 of uncultured Alphaproteobacteria bacterium. Taxonomy (GTDB): domain Bacteria; phylum Pseudomonadota; class Alphaproteobacteria; order Rhizobiales; family Xanthobacteraceae; genus Pseudolabrys. The sequence goes on along the minus strand of CAWENV010000001.1, from coordinate 1,113,304 downwards.
GTGCCGCCTCAATGGTGGCGTTAAGGGCGAGGAGGTTGGTTTGCCCGGCGATCGCCTGAATCAAGCCCACCACCTCTCCGATGCGGGTGGCGGCATTGCCGAGGTCCGACATTGTGACGACGGTGCGCTGGGCTTCCGAAACCGCGCGGCCGGCCACGTCGGTTGATTTTGCTGCCTGTGACGCGATCTCGCCGATCGAGGCGGCGAGCTCCTCGACCGAGCTTGCGGCAACGGTGACGTTCTCTGATGCAGCAGTTACGCGGTTTTTGGCCGTGTCGGCTTCTGACGACACAGTGTCGGCGGCTTTATTGAGATCGGCCGAACTCATCTCCAGCTTCATCGACGCCGCCCGCAGTTTGCTCAATGCGCTTTCGACCGAGTTTTCAAATTGCGAGATGGTTGATGCAATCATGTCGCTACGCTGCTCGCGCGCGCGGCTCGCATCGGTCTGCGTTTGTGCCAAACGTTCGCGCTCGATCATGTTATCGCGGAACACAATGACAGTCCGCGCCATTGCGCCGATCTCGTCGCGCGCGTGTGTGGCCGGTATGCGGGCAGTGGTGTCGCCGTCTGCAAGACGCTTCATGACCGAGACAAGACCGTTGAGTGGGCGCGTAATACTGCGTCCAATCAGCCAGCTAAAGCCAAGACCAAGCGCGACCATGGCGATGCCAACCATGATGATGCCGTTGCGCGTGCGACTCTGCGAGGCGGTAAGCGCTGCTGCCGCACGCTCTGCGGTGCTGTTCGCTGCGGTGATAATGACATTCGCCCGAGGCAACATGTTCTGGCTGTCGATGTCGATCAACAAGCGCATCGGGCTCGCCCGGTCGCTGACCTCAATCCAGCGTTCGAAAGTATCCGCGTAGAGCTTCACGTCGCCTTCGAGTTTCGATTTCATCTCCGGCGTGCCGTCAATTCCCGCGAATGTATTTGTGAATTGACGGTAGACGGTGAGGAATTGCTGTCGCGTCAGTTCGGACGGAGTGAGTTTGTATTCCGCCTCATGATGTCGCATGATCAGCAACATCATCATCAGTTTTGTGGCCTCGGTTTTGGCCAACCACGACATATTCTCGTTGATCGCGCGTTCGATTTTATTTCCAGCGTCGCGCAATTCTTTGCGCAGACCTTCATTGCCGGTGTAGCCGAGCGTCTGCTGCTCGGTAACGAACGTGTCAAAATTCTTTTTCAGCCCATCGAGCTCGGTTCTCAATGCATTAATGTCATCGTCGCGCATGCCCCCGACCGATGCCTTGATCGCTTCGAGGCTCGTGATTGCCTGGCTCTGCGATTGTTTGAATGCGTCGACGAGGGTGCCGTGCGGCGCGGCAGCGAAGTCTTTCACTCCGATCCGCATGGCCGCGATGGCAATTTTGAAGTCGCGACTACTGTCAGCGAGCGTTCGCGCATTGCCGACCGACTGAAACGCTCCTTCGACATCGCCCTCGCCGGAAATGTAGGTAAGACCGTTGGCGAGAAAACCGATAACCGGAATGAGCGCCAGGGCGACTATGCGCGAGCGCACCGAGAACGAGGCGAGCATGCGGGCTAGCCAGTTGAACGGGTTGGATAGGTTGATGGCGCGCATGCAGCTGGTTCGAAGTCTCGCCAGTGGCAGGGGCACTGCGCAGAGGTACAGATGTAAGCGAAAATGGTTAATTTTTATAACAATTGGGCCTGATTCTGGCCTGCAAGCCTGCATAAGCGCCCGGATTTGCTGGGCGCTTTGCTTTTGTGCACTGCACGCGTAGTGTCACTGGTGCAGCCGGGACTACGCCCGAGGATATCATGCCAATCGTCGTATCCCGCCCTGTTCTGAAACATGAACTGATCGAACTTGCCCGAGAGGCAACTGCAGCCCTCGATGCCTTGCTGGCCGATGCGATGGCCAAGGTGCGCGGCCGGGTGGTGGTCGAAGGCCACGTCGTCGGCCGCCTGCTCGATCGCGAGCAGCGAGCCACTCACGGGCTGGCCTGGTTCGCAACTTACGTCGAAGCCGTGCGCCAGCTTGCCGCCTATGCAGAGCGTATGGCCGGCGATGGGACCCTTGGCGAAGCCGAGGAACTCCTCGTTCGAATTGGGCTTGGTGAATATCTCGCGCAGATTGTCGGGGGCATTCCGATGAGCCAGGGCGAGGTGGTTCGACCCTCTGATCTCGGTTTGTCGCCGGCGCAAGTCGCCGCGCGCGTCAATCCGGTCGAGAGTCTGATGATTGACGGCAATAGTGCGGAGCGGCGCGCGCGTCTGATTGAATTGATACGCGCAAATCACAATGCCACCATCGGCGCGTGCGGGCTCGACGAGACGCTGGAATCGATCCGGGAGGAAATGCGCAAATTTTCCGATAGCGAAGTAATCGGAAATGCGCAGGGCTGGCATCGCACCAATAGCTATATTCCGCTCGATATTATTGCACAGATGTCCGAACTCGGTGTGTTCGGCCTTACAATCCCCGAAGAATTCGGTGGAATGGGGCTTGGCAAGGAGTCAATGTGTGTGGTGTCGGAAGAGCTGGCGCGCGGGTATATCGGCGTCGGTTCGCTCGGCACGCGCTCGGAAATCGCCGCTGAATTGATTCTCGGCAGCGGCACTGCCGCACAAAAGGAAAAATGGCTGCCGAAGATCGCGTCCGGCGCTGTTTTGCCCACCGCGGTTTTCACCGAGCCGAATACCGGATCTGACCTCGCGTCGATCAAGACCCGGGCGGTGCGCGAGGGCCAGGTTTACAAAGTTTACGGCAACAAGACCTGGATCACTCACCCGGTACGCGCCGACCTGATGACGCTGCTGGTACGCACCAATCCCAAGGAGACCGGCCACCGCGGCCTTTCAATGTTACTCGCCGAAAAGCCGCGTGGCGACGACAGCAATCCGTTTCCCGCGGAAGGAATGAGCGGTACCGAGATCGAGGTGCTCGGCTATCGCGGTATGAAGGAATACGAAATCGCTTTTGACGGCTTTGAGGTGAAAGCGGAGAATCTGCTCGGCGGTATTGAGGGGCTGGGATTCAAACAGTTGATGCAGACTTTTGAATCCGCGCGTATCCAGACGGCCGCGCGCGCCATTGGGGTTGCTCAAGCCGCCATGGAGCAGGCACTCGACTACGCACAGAACCGCGTTCAATTCGGCGGGCCGATCATCGGGTTCCCACGCGTAGCCGATAAAATTGTCATGATGGCGGTCGAAATCATGATTGCGCGCCAACTCACCTATTATGCCGCGCGCGAAAAAGATTCGGGCCGCCGGTGCGATCTGGAAGCTGGTATGGCCAAACTGCTCGCCGCGCGGGTTGCATGGGCCGCTGCCGACAATGCCGTGCAGGTCCACGGCGGCAATGGTTTCGCGCTGGAATTTCCAATCTCTCGCATTCTCTGCGACGCTCGCATCCTCAATATTTTCGAAGGGGCCGCGGAGATACAGGCCCAGGTGATTGCCCGCAGGCTGCTCGACGGCACCAACTGACGCGGACCTTCGCAACGAAGCCTCTCGGCTGCTATCACGCGCTGCAATTTTGCCTAGCCCGCCGCCACGGCGATGCTATTGTCCCCGCAATTCACGACAAGAGGCGAGCGGATGAGTTTTGATTTAGGTGCGTGCTGGCGCGTCGGTGCCACCTGCATGTTTGCCGCGATGCTGTCAGCTTCCACGACGACCGTGACGAATGCGCAAGCGACAAAGCAGCCGCCTACGTCGCCGTCGGTCACAAGGCCTGCACCACCCGCGGCCGCGCCGGCCGACCCGATGGCCGTACCCGGTTTCTGGGACCCGCGCCGCCGGCCCGAGCGTCCCGACCTTTCGCGCATCAATATTATCCGCTTTCTCACCGAGACCGATTATCCACCATTCAACTATGCGGGGCCGGACGGTGCGCCCACCGGGTTCAACGTCGATTTGGCACGGCTGATCTGCGAAGAGCTCAAGGTCGCCTGCACGGTGCAACAACGCCGTTACGACACGCTGATTGGAGCGCTTAGCAGCAACAACGGCGACGCCATCATTGCCTCGATCGCAGCGACGCCGGATATGCGTGCGCGCCTCGATTTCAGCGACCCTTATTACCGAACTGCCGCGCGTTTTGTCGCGCGCCGCGACAGCACCGTCAGCGATGTCCGTCCTGAGGCTCTCGAGGGTAAAAAAATTGGGGTGGTCGCCGGCACCGCACATGAGGCTTACCTCAAAACACTTTTTACCGAAGCCGCGTTACGTGCCTATCCGGATGCAGATGCCGCGCGCTTCGCGCTCAAGCGCGGTGAGGTCGATCTCCTGTTCGGAGACGGCGTGTCGCTTGCTTTCTGGCTCAACGGAACGGACTCTACAAACTGCTGTGAGTTTCGCGGCGGTCCTTACCTTGAAAGCCGTTTCTTTGGCGAAGGTGTCGGCATTGCGGTGAGGCGCGGCAACGACCTTTTGCGGCAGGCATTCAATTGGGCGCTGTTTCGCCTGTGGGAAAACGGGCGTTTCACCGACCTGTGGCTGCGCTATTTCCCGGTCAGCCCGTTTTGAGTTGCGCATTTGACGTTTCCACGCGGCATTTCTAGTGTCCGCGGCCCCGGAGACCATGATGTCCAGTGCTGAAACCGCTGCGTCCTTGCGCCAGCTTGCCGAGCAATCGAATGCTTGGCCGTTTGAGGAAGCGCGCAAGATCGTCGCTCGGCTCAAGAAGCATCCAAAGGACGAAGTAATTTTCGAGACCGGCTATGGCCCATCCGGCCTGCCGCATATCGGCACATTCGGCGAGGTCGCCCGCACCACCATGGTGCGGCATGCGTTCCGCGTTCTCACCGATGACAAGACAAAGACGCGCCTGATCGCCTTCTCCGATGACATGGATGGGCTGCGCAAGGTGCCGGACAATGTGCCGAACAAAGAGATGCTCGAAAAGCATCTTGGTCTGCCGCTGACGAAGGTGCCCGATCCGTTCGGAACGCATCCCAGTTTTGGCGAGCATAACAACGCGCGTCTGCGTGCCTTTTTGGATCATTTCGGTTTCGAGTACGAGTTCATGTCATCGACCGAATGTTACAAGTCGGGCCGATTCGACCAGGCGCTGCTCAAAGTGTTGGCGCGCTTCGACGAGGTGATGGCGATCATGCTGCCGTCACTGCGCGAGGAGCGGGCGGCGACCTATTCGCCGTTCCTGCCGATCGACCCGAAGAGCGGTATCGTGCTGCAGGTCCCCGTCCTGGCGCATGACGTCAAGCGCGGCACGATCACATATGAAGAGCCAGAGACGAAAGAACGTTTCACCGTTCCGGTCACAGGCGGACGCTGCAAACTGCAGTGGAAGCCGGATTGGGCCATGCGCTGGGTTGCGCTCGGTATCGACTACGAGATGGCCGGCAAGGACCTGATCGATTCAGCGAAACTCTCGGGAGAGATTTGCCGCGCGCTCGGTGGCGTCGCGCCGGAGGGTTTTATCTATGAATTGTTCCTCGACGAGAACGGCCAGAAGATATCCAAGTCGAAAGGCAACGGCCTGACGATCGAGGAATGGCTGCGCTATGCAAGCCCTGAGAGCCTGTCATTGTTCATGTATCGCGAGCCAAAATCGGCAAAGCGCCTCCACTTCGATGTTATTCCGCGGAATGTGGACGAGTACTACCAGTTCCTCGAAGGCTATGAGCGTCAGGACCCGCGGCAGCAGCTGTCTAATCCGGTCTGGCATATTCACTCAGGCAAACCGCCGAAGATCGATATGCCGATCTCGTTCGGTATGCTGCTCACGCTGGTGTCCTCCTCGAACGCCGAGAATGCTGACACGCTATGGGGATTTATTGGCCGCTACCGGCCGGGCGTGACACCGAAGACGCATCCCAGGCTCAACGAGCTTGTCGAATATGCCATTCACTATTTCCGCGACTTCGTGCTGCCTGAAAAGAAATTCCGCGAACCGACCGACGCCGAGCGCGCGGCCTTGACCGATTTACGCGACGCACTCTCGCAAATTCAGCCGGATGCCAGCGCCGGGGATATTCAGAATGTGGTCTACGAAATCGGCCGCCGCGAGCCATTCCTCGATCAAAAGAAAAAAGCCAAGGACGGCAAACCGGGCGTTTCGCTTGACTGGTTCAATCTGCTTTATCAGGTGTTGCTGGGCCAGGAGAAAGGCCCGCGCTTTGGCTCGTTCGTTGCGGTTTACGGCTTGCAGAATACCGTCGACATGATTGACGGGGCGCTGGCTCGCAGCGCTTGAAGCCGTTACTGGCTTGCCCAGACAATACGCGCAACCCACACGACATCGGACGTCGGCAGCGTACGGTCGCGGTGTTCAGCGTTGAGCGATTTGAGTTCAATCGATTTCGCGGTCTTGCGTTTGAGCTCTTTGACCATGACCTCGCCGTCTTTTGTCTTGACCACGACCCGATCGCCTTTGCGCACCGTCGCCGCCGGCGAGACGATTATAATATCGCCGCCCCGATAGGCCGGTTTCATCGAGTCGCCCGAAATTTCCAAGGCGTAGGCGTGTTCGTCGGTGACCGAGGGAAAGGCAATCTCCTCCCAGCCCTTGCCGAGCGGGAAACCGCCGTCGTCAAAATAGCCGCCGGCGCCAGCCTGGGCGAAACCGATCACCGGCACATTGTGCATCGCCGACTTACCGCCATCGGTGATCAAAGTGACAAAGGTATCGAACTTGGTGGTGGTCGCTTGCAGCGCTTTGGCGACAGACTCCGTCGACGGCCAGCGCGGCCGTCCTTCCGGGGTGACGCGCTTGGATTTGTTGAATGTGGTTGGGTCGAGACCTGCCTTCTTGGCGAGACCAGACGGCGTCAACTTGGCGCGAGCGGCCAGCCGATCGATAGCGGTCCAGATCTGATTGTGGGTCAGCATGGCCATAGGCAGGGCACCCGTCTGCGACTGAAACCTGGTAGATAGGAATTATAGCCTTAAGTCGCCCCCCTTCCGCAACAGTTTCCTGTGCAGGCCGCCTTGAATAAACCTTCGGCCGCCCGATAGGGTCGATGGTTATGAAAGTCCGGAGGCACGTCTCGTGATCGGTCTTTTCGACCGCCTGTCCCGTCCGCTGTTGCGGGCCTTCGAACCGGAGGATGCACACGCGCTGGCGATAAAGGCGCTGCGGTTCATGCCGTTGGCTAGAGCGCCGGCGGATGCAGACGAGCTTGCAGTGCGCGCGTTCGGGCTCAAGTTTCCCAATCCGATCGGTCTTGCTGCCGGTTTCGACAAGAATGGTCAGGTACCGGACGCGCTGCTGCGCCTCGGCTTCGGTTTCGTCGAGGTCGGCACCATTACCCCGCGGGCGCAAGCTGGTAATCCAAGACCGCGTCTGTTCCGCCTGGACCCCGACCAGGGCGTGATCAACCGGTTAGGCTTTAATAATGATGGCGCGGCTGCCGTACACGTGCGGCTTGCCGCCCGCCGCAACGTTGGCGGCATCGTCGGCGTCAATATTGGCGCCAATCGGGATTCAGTTGACCGTACCGAAGACTATGCCCGGTTGATCGAGACGTTCGCCACCGTGGCCAGCTACTTCACTGTCAATGTGTCGTCGCCGAACACACCCGGCCTCCGCGATTTACAGCAGGCAAAAGCGCTTGATGATTTACTCGCACGCGTGATCGAGGCACGAGAGCGAATTCGCGCGCGCGTCGGCTTAACGCCAATGCTGCTCAAGATAGCGCCCGATCTCACGCTGTCGGATCTTGACGACGTCGTCGGTGTTGCGCGCAAACATCGCGTCGATGGCATGATCGTCGGCAACACAACCATCTCGCGGCCAGGCTCGCTACGCGAGCGCGACAAGGCGCGAGAGCAGGGCGGCCTGTCGGGGCGCCCGTTGTTCAGGTTGTCAACTCGTATGTTGGCGGAAACTTTCGTGCGCGCGGAGGGCGCGTTCCCGTTAATCGGCGTTGGCGGCATCGACTCGGGCGCGACCGCCATCGCCAAAATCAAAGCGGGCGCCACGCTGTTGCAGCTTTATACCGGGCTGGTCTATCGGGGCGTTGGTGTCGTTACCGAAATCAAGGCGGACATTACGGCCGCACTCAAACGCGGCCATCGCAATTCGTTGGCTTCCATGGTTGGCGGCGACGCAGCCGCGATCACGGCTGACAGCTGGCCCGGCTAGCGTCCCCGCGGCGCGCTAAACAACCGCATCAGAATCCAGACTGGAATCACGATGACTGCGCCGAGCAGGAAATAACGCCACAGCCAGCGGAATGCGTCGAAGCCCATATTCCAGATAGAGCGGATCAGTCGCTCGACACTCTGGATGATGTCGAACGGGTCGAGCCCGAGTGCCGACAAAATTACGCCGACAAGAATCGACACAAGAATAAGGCGCCCCAGTACTCCCAGCGGGGTGCCCCCGAATACTTTAGTTACTGTGTCGTTGCTCATGGCCTAACACGTCCTCCTCGCGTGACAATGCTAGCACGCGCGCGCGTCATAGATATGCACTAAAATCTCCCCTCCAAGAACCGAGGTTTCAAGATTTGCAGCCACAACCGATCCATCTGTCGTCGGGCAATCTGATCGCCGACCGCCGCTTCGAATGGGCGCGCGACCGGGAGGCCAAGGGTGATCTTGCCGGAGCCGCCGATTTGCTCGCGCAGACCCTCGAACTGGCACCGGGCTATGCCTCGGCCTGGTTCGTGCTTGGTGAGTTGCATAAGAGGCTCGGTGACAGGGCCGGTGCCATCTCGGCTTTCGAGCAGGCCAGGGCAGCTGATCCGGCAGATCGCCACGGTGCTGCGCTTCATCTCACACGACTAGGCGCTCAGCCCGCTGCGGCCATGCCTAAAGGCTACGTGCGAGCGCTGTTCGACGGCTATGCGCAGGGTTTCGACAAAGCGCTAATGGAGGGCCTTAATTACCGAGCGCCCGAGCTCTTATTTAGCGCGGTGCAAGCGGCGCACGGGGATGCGCGGATGAAATTCGGATCTGTGCTCGATCTTGGCTGCGGCACCGGGTTTGCGGCGCTGCCATTCCGACCATTCAGCGATTGGATGGTGGGCGTCGATCTTTCGACTGCGATGTTGGCACAGGCGCGCGCAAAGGGCGTCTACGACCGGCTGATCGAAAACGAAATGCTGGCGTTTCTCGACAGCGAGGCGAAAATAACGGCGCGCTATCATCTCGTACTTGCTGCCGATGCCTTTGTGTATCTCGACAACCTTGTGCCGGTGCTCAAAGCTATTGCGCAGGTGCTGGCCTCGCCAGGCCAACTTGCCTTTAGCGTCGAGACGCACGACGACGGTGACGTCATCCTGCGCGAGACCTTGCGTTTCGCCCACGGCAAAGGGCATGTGCAATCCGCTTTGGCTGCGGCCGGGTTAAAGGCAATCAGCCTCGATTTCGCCTCTACTCGCACCGAAAAAGGCGTGCCGGTCCCCGGGCTGATCGTGGTGGCCGGAACCTGAATCTCATGGAACCCGCTCGAGATCTTTTCGATTCCTCACCGCTGCTGCCGGACGTTTTCGCGCGCTGGTTCGCGAGCCGCGCCTGGCAGCCGCGCGCGCATCAGCTCGAACTGCTGGCGAAGGCGAAAGCGGGCCGTTCGGTGCTGTTGATCGCGCCAACGGGCGGCGGCAAGACGCTCGCGGGCTTTCTGCCGACACTGGTCGAGCTGAGTGAACGTGGCGTGCTGCCACGCAATCTGAAATCGAGCGGGCGCACGCTCGTGCGTTCGCAAGGGCTCCATACGCTTTACATATCCCCGTTGAAGGCACTCGCAGTCGACATTGCGCGAAATCTGGAAATTCCGGTGCAGGAAATGGGACTGCCGGTGCGGCTCGAAACACGCACTGGCGACACGCCCGCGTCCAAGCGCCAACGGCAGCGGCGCGATCCTCCCGATATTTTGTTGACGACGCCGGAGCAACTTGCGCTCCTTCTGGCAAGTGCCGACGCACCCTTCCTGTTCAGTACGCTCAAGCGCGTCGTCCTCGATGAATTGCATTCATTGGTGACGTCGAAACGAGGTGACCTGCTGTCGCTTGGAATGGCGCGTTTGTTTGCGCTGGCGCCGCAGCTTGCCACGGTGGGCCTGTCCGCCACTGTTGCGGAGCCGGACGAGCTTTGCCGCTTTTTGGTTCGGCAGCCGCTGCATGGCCATGCGCGCGCTGATCTGGTCGTCGCGCAACCCGGCGCACAGCCGATTGTCACGATGCTCGATACAGAGGAGCATCTGCCCTGGGCTGGTCATTCGGCGCGCCATGCTCTCGGTGAAATTTATGCAAGTATCAAGACGCACAAAACGACGCTGGTGTTCGTCAATACCCGGAGCCAGGCGGAATTTCTGTTTCAGGAGCTGTGGCGAACTAACGACGACAATCTTACCATTGCCTTGCATCACGGCTCGCTCGATGTTGCGCAAAGACGGCGCGTTGAAGACGCAATGGCTGCCGGGAAATTGCGCGCAGTCGTGTGCACCTCGTCTCTGGATCTCGGCGTAGACTGGGGCGACGTCGACTTGGTGATCAATGTTGGCGCGCCCAAAGGCTGTTCGCGGCTGTTGCAGCGGATCGGGCGTTCCAATCACAGGCTTGATGAGCCATCCGAAGCGGTTCTGGTGCCGGCTAATCGCTTCGAAGTGCTGGAATGTCGGGCCGCAATTGATGCAGTCGCTGAGAATGCACAAGATACGCCGCCCCTGCGTACGGGTGCGCTCGACGTTTTAGCGCAGCATATATTGGGCCGCGCCTGCGGCGAACCATTCTTCGCGGACGAACTGTATGCGGAGGTCTGTTCTGCTGCGCCTTATGCGGCACTCGCACGCGCGGACTTTGATGCTGCGCTCAATTTCGTCGCGACCGGCGGCTATGCGCTGAAAGCCTACGAGCGGTTCGCGAAGATCAGGCAGGGAAAAGATGGCCGCTGGCGTGTCGCCCATCCGCGCGTCGCGCAGCGCTATCGGATGAATGTCGGCACCATCGTTGAAGCCGATATGATCAAGGTGCGGCTGGTCCGTTCGCGGCGGAGCGGCGCTGTCGTTCCGCGCGGCGGGCGAATTCTCGGAGAAGTCGAGGAATATTTCATCGAGACTTTGACGCTGGGCGACACCTTTGTGTTCGCTGGCGAGATTCTCAAGTACGAGGCGCTGGTCGAAGACGAAGTCTACGTTTCGCGCTCGGATGCCACCGATCCCAAAGTGCCGGCTTACGAGGGCGGCAAGTTTCCGCTCTCGACCTATCTCGCGGCGCGCGTACGAGCGCTGCTCGCCAAGCCAGAGGCCTGGCGCGCGCTGCCCGAGCAAGTGCGCGAATGGCTCGAGATCCAGCAATGGCGCTCGCTACTGCCCAAGGCCGGCGATCTGCTGGTAGAGACGTTCCCGCGCGCGGCAAAATACTACCTGGTCTGTTACCCGTTCGAAGGCCGGCTCGCGCATCAAACTCTCGGCATGCTGCTCACGCGCCGTCTGGAGCGCGCACGGCTCAGGCCGCTTGGCTTCGTCGCCAATGAATATGCGCTGGCAGTGTGGGGACTAGGCGACGTTGGCCTGCACATTGCGCGTGGCGATCTCGCCCTTTCACAACTGTTCGATGAAGATATGCTCGGCGATGATCTGGAAGCCTGGTTGGCGGAATCGGCGCTGATGAAGCGCACATTCCGCAGTTGTGCGATTATTGCTGGGCTGATCGAAAAGCGGTTTCCCGGTGAGGAAAAGTCACGCCGCCAGCTCACGATTTCGACGGATCTCGTCTATGACGTGCTGCGCAAGCATCAGCCCGACCACATTCTTTTGCGCGCGGCACGCGCGGATGCCGCCACGGGTCTGCTCGATATCAAGCGCCTCGGCGAAATGCTCTCGCGTATCAAGGGCCGAATTGTCCATAAAGCACTCGACCACGTCTCGCCGCTCTCGGTTCCCGTGCTCCTGGAAATTGGACGCGAGACGGTCTACGGCGAGGCCTCGGATACGCTGTTGGCCGAGGCGGCTGACGAATTGATCAAGGAGGCGATGAATTGAGCGTTTCTCCCGCTCATTCCCGCGCTAGCGCGGATCCGGACAAAGAAGGGTCAACGCGGCCGCGAGGACATGCGGACCATATTGTTGTGGTCAGTTCCCTTGCGCTAGTCGCCGACCCAGAGGGGGCGCTTTATTGGCCGGAGCAGGGGTTGCTCGCGATCGCCGATCTGCATCTGGAAAAAGGCTCAAGTTTCGCAACCCGGGGTGTGCTGCTACCGCCCTATGATACCGCGACAACGCTTGCGCGGCTTGCACGACTAATCACGCACTATGCTCCGCGTTGCGTCGTCGCTTTGGGAGACAGCTTCCATGACGGCGGCGGCCCGGCGCGCCTTGTTGAGGATGATCGCGACGCACTGCGAATCATGCAACGCGGCCGCGACTGGATCTGGATCGCCGGTAATCACGACCCCGAGCCGGCGGATAATATTGGTGGCAGGTTCACCGATACGCTGGCCCTCGGCCCATTGACCTTCCGTCACCTGCCAAGCGGTATGTCTGGCGAAATTAGTGGTCACCTGCACCCGGTGGCGCGCATTTCTCAGCGCGGCCGCGCGGTGAGCCGGCGCTGCTTTGCAGCGGATAAAATGCGCGTGGTGATGCCCGCCTTCGGCGCATTCACAGGGGGGCTCAATGTGCGCGACGCGGCTTTTGCCGATTTGTTTGGTACGCTTGCATTTATGGCGCATCTGCTCGGAGATAGACGGCTTTATGCTTTCGCCGCAAAGCGCTGCCTGCCGGACTAGTCGCGCGCAAATACCAGGCTGGCGAACCACCCAATGAGCAGCGCCATCATTGCAGTTGCCATTCCGAAGAGCAGGCCATAGTCGCGCGCGGCGTCGGCGACGTATTGCTCGAAACCGGTCTTGATCACGTCCAGCGCTGAATTGGTGCGCGCGACCAAAGCCCCGCCAGCAAATAATTCAACCTCTATGTCATAGCTTCCGGTTGGAACTGCGGCAGGCATGGGAATTGCGGCACGGAAAACCGTTGGCGTGAGAAAAGTCACAGCGGTCGCCGATTCGCGGTAAAGGCCCTGCTGGGTCTGCAGCCGCACGAACGCGCGACGAAACGGATCGTCGCGAACCGTATCGGCAAGGTCGGCGCCGATACGTTGCGGCAACAAAAAATTATCGAGTCCGATCTGGAAGCGCCGCAACGTATCCTGATTGGCAATATTGCCGACGGGTCGGTTGCTCAATACCGCGAGATAAGATGGCGCGTGCACGAATTCGCGCGAATCGACATTAACCCAAATGCCAAGCACGCGCTGCTTGCGTCGCGTGCGCATAGTTTCGCGCGGGCCGGTTACGGTCACCACGAGATCGTAAGGCGGGCGCAGCGGACTCGTCGCCGGATCGGGCTCCACGGTACCGAAAAGCACCAGTTCCTCGCCGACAAAGCTCGATGTAACGGCGACCCGATGATTTGACAGCGACACCACCAGCCGCTCGGCGGCGGCGGACCCGCCGCAGCAGGCTATGGTGATAAATATGAGTGTGATTGTGAGCCGCCGCATCATCCACCCATGACATGGCGAAGCGAATAGAGATCGTCTGGCTGAACCACGAGTTCCACGGCGAAACGACAGCCTACCGCGAACACCAACAAGCCGAGCAGCAACCGCAATCGCTCGCCGCGCATCTTCTGCCCGGTACGTGCACCGAATTGCGCGCCGATAACCCCGCCAACCATCAGGATCAGCGCAAGCACGGCGTCAACCAGGTGATTGGTGGCTGCGTGCATCACCGTTGCCGATGCCATGGTCACCAATGTGAGAACCATCGACGTTCCGATGACGGTGGCGGTTGGAACTCGCAGGAAATAGATCAGCATTGGCACAAGCAGGAAGCCGCCTCCGATGCCCATAATTGCGCCAACGAACCCAATTATGAATCCGATCGCCCACACTGGCACTGCCGAGACGTAAATTTTCGAACGCTTGAATCGGAGTTTGAAAGGCAGCCTGTGCAGCCATGTATGGCTACCCGGCCGTCGCAGTGTTGCCGGCATGCCGCGGCGCGTGCGCATCTCGGCGCGGACGCTTTCATAAATCATCATGCCGCCGACGACGGTGAGCAATGTCACATAGGAAAGGCCGATCATCAGGTCGAGTTGATCGAGCGCGCGCAGTGCGGTGAACAGCCAGACGCCGGTGGCGGTGCCAATGATGCCGGCACTGAGCAACATCATCGCGAGCGCGACATCGAGTGCGCGTCTGCGCCAATAACTGATTGCGCCAGTGAACGAGGACGCCGCGATATGGCTGGATACGGTCGCCACGGCAACCGCGGGCGGGATGCCGATGAAGATCAGCAGCGGGGTCATCAAGAAGCCGCCCCCGATGCCGAACATGCCGGAAATGTAGCCAACCGCTAGTCCCATACCCAGCACGAGGAAGACGTTTACGGGCAGGTCGGCGATGGGAAGATAGATCTGCAAGCATTTCTTCCGACGGTTGGGGCCGACGCTCCGGCGGTCAGTGTGACACCCGGGGCTGTTCACACAACAACTAACACCAGGAGACGCGGAAACGCCGACTGTGCCTATCGTGACAGACTCAAGGCCGGCTGGTCAAAATTCGATTTGTTTTATCGGATGAATGCGCCGGTTATCACGTGCTCAAGCAGCAAGCCGCCGCAGTTCACAGTTTTCCATAATTGAATGCGTTGATCGAAAGCGCGCCGGCAGACTTCGGCTTCTCGCGCGGCGATGGTGTCGTGCGATCCCAGCCGCCGGACGGCTCAGGGACAACCGATGCTTCCGCTGGCTGTGTCTGGGCTGCAAAGGCTTTGACCGCTTGCTGGGCGGTAGCGAGCGTCTGGGCATCCAGGTGAGAAGCGACTTCGTCGCGTTTGCGGCCGGCATCCTTGTCGCCTTGTGCGGCGGCAAGGGCGAACCATTTGTAGGACTCGGTAATGTTTTTCTCGGTGCCGAGCCCACGCGCCGCCAACACGCCGAGATTGTATTGGCTGTCGGCAAGGCCGTATTCCGCGGCCTTACGGAACCATTGCGCTGCGTTGGCGTAATCCGGCTTGCCTTCCGCGCCTTCTGCGTAGAGGACGGCAAGGTTATGCATTGCCTTGGCGTTGCCCTTGCTGGCGGCGGCCACATACAGTTTGTGGGCGGCCGTCAGGTCCTTTTTCACGCCTTGGCCCTTTTCGAGCATGCTGGCGTAGCGGAACTGTGCGGGCGCCAAGCCTTTGCTCGCGGCGCGCTCATACCAGCGTGCGGCTTCTTCCAGGTTCGCGGGCACGCCCCGGCCCTCGACGAAACGCATAGCGACTTCATAAGAAGCAGCGGCATCGCCGGCTTGCGCCGCGTTGCGCAATCGCACGGAGCCAATGGCGGCCGGCAGTCCATCGGCCGCGGCTGCCTGCGCCGGCGGCGCCGGCTGCTTGTTAGGCGGAGCGTCGGCAGGCGCGCGTGCGATAGAGCCGGTGACATCGCTCTTTTGTACCGGAGCGCCTCCCTGCAACGGGGGACTCGATACCGGCGGATACAGCATTGACGATGGCGCTTGTGGCAGCGGACTTAAAGCGAGCGGCGGCTGAATCGCAGCGCTCCCTGTATTGGTACGCGGTGCGGCCGGCGTCAGGCCCGGTAGAGTCGGGGGCACCAGCAGACTTGAAGTGATATCGGCGCCTGCCGGTGTTGTGGCAGGCGCGCTCGGGGAGGCCGGCTGATCGTCGGCGAGAGTGGTCGCGGTCTCAGCCTCGTTGTTTTCCAGCGCCATGTCGCCGTCCGGTGAATCCGGCTCGGCGTTATTCGCGATTTTGGCATCGTTCGTATCAAAAATTCCGAAATCGAAAATATTACTCGCGAATTGAATTGATCCGATGATGATCGCGATGACGCTCGCTGCCAGGAACAGTGATTTGACGCGCGTCATCATTTTGGTGCGTAGCGCTGACCCCTCAGCACCACGCGCTTTGAAAGTATCGGCTCGCGCTGGCCGGCCCTTTTGATCTTGCCCTGCGGCTTGAGCGGCGCGGCGCGCTGCGGCGATGAAGTTAGATCTCTCGCTTGGCGTAGCAACTCTTGGCCGCGCGCCGCCAAGGTCGGCTTCCGAAGCAGCGATGCGTGCACCCGGATTCATGCCTTGAGGCGGCGGGCCGGAGCCCGGCTCAAGCGGCTGGTCCGGCAGCTGTTCGCGGTCAACTGGCGTGTAACTTTCCGGCCGCGCGCGCAGGTCGGGCATTCCTGCGGATAAAGATGGTGAAGGCACCAACGAGAGTGCAAGAGCGTCGGATTCCGGCGCCGTGGCCGGCATTTGCATCGTTACGTTGATCGGCAGAGGCGCCGGTTCTAAGGCATCGATGCTCGTGCGGCCCGTCGCATTGTTAACGGCCTGCGTGAGCTCAAGGATCTCTCTCTCAAGGATTGCCGGCTGTTGTCCGTCGCCGCGAATATCCTTTTCGATGACGGTAAGCCGATCGACAACACGGTCGAGCGTTCCATGCACCGCTTCCAGTGCGTCGTGGGTGCGCGCGATATCGTGTTTGATCGCCGCTATTCCCGTCGTATTTTCCGCACGAAGGGCAGAGCTTTCCTTGTTCGCACGCAAGTCCTCGATATGGACTAGCAGATCGGCAATCCCACGCTCGATTGCCTCCAGATTGCCGAGGCGTGCATCCGACGCATCCAGCCGTTCGACTAATTTGGCGATACGATCTTCGAGATGGCCAAACGCGACAGCGTCTCCGCGCGATTGTTGAAGCCGCTCTATCTTGTCGGACAATGTCTGCACCAACGCTTCCAGCCGTGGCGGTACGGCGTCGCCGTTGTTTGTACGTTCAGCTACCGCACGGCTGAGTGCATCGATACGAAGCTCGAGCTTGTTGAGCGCGTCGCCGGAGCCACCGCCTATCGCAAGGCGGTCAATTTTGTCAGCCAGCACCTGCACCTGTGCAGCAAGACCACTCATGGTCTCGTTGGAGGCGACATGCGCCGCCATCTCGCGCAACGTAGCAATGGAGCTGTGGAGCTGATGCATCGTTGCCGGATCTTTCTGAGCAACGATGAGATCGATCTTGCGAGCGAGGGCGTCGATCGCCTCCGTATAGCCGATGAGGTTTTCTGCCGGCGTCAGTTCGCGCAGGGCGTCGCGTACCTCCGCGAGCCCGCGTTCGATTCCGGCCAAGGCGCCGCTATCGACGCCGGCCTGACGGCCTTCCGCAACGCGCTGGGCCAGATTCTTGATCTGCGTCTCGATGGTTTCGATGGCGCGACGCGGCATTGCCTCGTTGAGCCTGCGGCCGATCTCACCAAGCTCGCCGCGCAGCGCGTTGATCGCCTCTTCTACACCGGGACGCCGCAGCGTTTCGATCTGGTCGGTGATCCGGCGCAGCTGATCTTCCAGACCCGAGAGGTTTTGTGAAGGAGCTGATGCAAGTGCGGGAAGGGGTGCGGCGGCTGGCGCATGAATGGTCTGCTGTGCAAGAGGTGGCTCGCCATTGAGCGCTCGCCGGCGCGCAGTAATTTCTGCAACCGCGCGGTCAATACCTGGCGGCAGATATGTGCTTGGTATGGCGGGTGGTGCCGGCGCGCGCGACGGATTGGCTAGCCGATCGAGCCGTTGTTCGAATCGATCGATCACCTGAGCAAGTTGGTCGGGCTCCTCGCGGCTCCGTCTCGGCGCATAGGCCGCTGCGCCGCCGCGTGTGACCTGATCGATGCGGCGCGCCAGATCGTCAAGTCGCGCCTGCACGTTGGAAAGATCTTCGCGGTAAGAATTGTCCCCTGCGCGTGCAAGCGAAGGCGCTCTTATGCCTTGCTCAGCGGCCTGTTGCAGGATGACGGTGTTGAGCCATTCGTTCAGCGGCAAGCCTGCCCGGCGAGCCGCTTCTTCTGCGGTCTCGCGAGCTTCCGGTCGAATGCCTTTGACGCTCGACGCAAAGCCAAATTTCATGCTCACACCCACATCCGAGGTGGAGGCGTAAAGAGTTGGATCGACTCTCGTGGAACCGGCGCGCGTTAACGGCGGGTAGATACGGGGCTCGGTCCTTCGTCCACGAAGTAACTTTTTGCTGGTAGCGGTAAACAACCCGTTAACGTTTTTGGAATCGGGCGCGGTTCTAGTGAACCCGTGCCTATTCGGCACCTGGTGCGCGCACGCAGCTGGAACATGGCGGTAAAATTTTTGGGAAGAACACCTGAGTGCCACCGGCCGGTGGATTGCAGGGCTAAGATTCGTGACGATTCTATCGCGGTCATACGTGCATCAGGGGCGCATATGGAAAACGAATACCGCGCCCAAATTTTGGGCAGTACAGATCAGGCCGCCGATAGCAGCGAATCTCTAGCTGAGCCGGGCGTGTCGGATAATATTACCATTGGAGAGCTTGCGCGGGAGTTGGGCGTCACGCTGCGGGCGCTACGCTTTTACCAGAGCAAAGGCTTGCTTGCCCCGCAGCGCAATGGCTGTGCCCGTGTCTTTAGCCGTGAAGACCGGCGCCGCCTCAACTTGATTCTGCAAGGCAAACGACTTGGGTTCACCTTGACCGAAATTCACGAAATGCTTGCTGCTCGCGCCGGCGGTTGCACAAAGGTACTGCCGATCAGCCACAGGAAATGCGTCGAACAGATCAACTTGCTGGAGCGCCAGCGATACGACATCGACCGGGCGCTGACCGATCTGCGGAAGATTTACGCCGAGACGTTCGTTACTTCCGGCGGCCGTCGGGCCACGGCCGGGAAAACCTGATCCATAAGGCCTAATCCCACTTTTCCACCGCCTTAACACAGGCGTAAATCGGCTCCGTCATAATGCGGACCGGTCTTACCGTCAGGCCGCATCGGACTGGCGCTCGGGGAATTCGGCCAGCGCCTTGTCAGTCAGGGAAAACGTTCGCTTCATATCCTGTTAACACTTTGCGGCGAGTTGCCGGGGAGAAAACCATGCCGACATATAAAGCCCCAGTGGAAGACGCGTTGTTTTTGCTCAACGATGTCTTCCATCTCGATCATTACGGCAATCTGCCCGGCTTTTCCGATGCATCGTCCGATGTGGTGGAGGCGGTGCTGCGCGAGGCGGCAAAGTTCAGCGAAGAAGTGCTGACGCCGCTCAATCGTGTCGGTGACAAGGAAGGCTGCAAGCGCGCCGCCGACGGCAGCGTGACAACGCCGAAGGGCTTTAAAGACGCATACAAGAAAATTGTCGAAGGCGGCTGGATTGGCATTTCGGTGCCGGCTGAATTCGGCGGGCAGGGATTGCCGGCAACGCTGACAGAAGTCGTCAACGAATTCTTTTGCTCCTCCAACATGGCCTTCGCCATGTATCCAGGTCTCACGCAAGGCGCGATCGCTGCGCTGCTCGTACACGCCTCTGATGGGCTGAAGAAAAAATATCTGCCGAAGATGGTGGAAGGTGTCTGGACCGGCACCATGAACCTCACCGAACCGCACTGCGGCACGGATCTCGGCCTGCTGCGCTCGAAAGCGGTGAAACAGGCGGATGGCAGCTACAAGATTACCGGCACCAAGATTTTCATTTCCGCCGGCGAGCACGACCTCTCGCAGAACATCATTCACCTCGTGCTCGCGCGCATCGAAGGCGCGCCTGCCGGCACCAAAGGCATCTCACTCTTCGTGGTGCCGAAGATCATGGTGAAGGATGATGGCTCGCTTGGCGGCCGTAATGCGGTCACTTGCGGCTCGATTGAAGAAAAGATGGGCATCCACGGCAACTCCACCTGCGTGATGAATTACGACAGCGCCGTTGGTTGGCTGATCGGCGAAGAGAACCGCGGACTCAACGCCATGTTCACGATGATGAACGAGGCGCGCCTCGCTGTCGGTGTGCAGGGTCTCGCGCTTTCCGAGGTCGCCTACCAGAATGCGGTGATCTACGCGAAAGAGCGGCTGCAGGGCCGCTCCATTTCCGGGACTAAATTTCCAGACAAGCCGGCAGACCCGATTATCGTACATCCGGATGTGCGCCGTGCGCTTATGAGCATGCGCGCCTTCAATGAAGCCGCGCGCGCATTGGTGTTGTGGACGGCGCTCAAGAGCGATATCGCACACCGTTCCGAAGACGAAAAAGAGCGCACAAGCGCCGACGACCATATGGGTCTCCTCACACCGGTGATCAAAGGCGTGCTCACGGATGCCGGCTTCGCCAATGCTGTGATGGCGCAACAGATATTCGGCGGTCATGGCTACATTGCCGAACACGGCATGGAGCAATTCGTGCGCGACGCGCGCATCGCGCAGATTTACGAAGGCGCCAATGGCATCCAGGCGCTCGACCTTGTCGGCCGCAAGCTCGGCAAGGATGGTGGCCGCGCCATCATGGCGTTCTTCAACGAAGTGCAGACGTACCTCAAAGAGCGTATCAACAACGACGAGATGAACGTCTATCTCAAGCCGTTGGGCGCTTCACTGGCGCACCTCCAGGAGGCGTCAATGTGGTTCATGCAGAATGCCATGGCCAAGCCCGATAATGCGGGCGCCGGCTCATACGACTACATGCATCTCTTCGGGCTGGTTGCGCTCGGCTACATGTGGTGCAGGATCGCCGAAGCCGCGATCGCCAAGAAGGCTAACGGTTCGGCGCAGCGTATGAACGCCAAGCTCGTCACAGCGCGGTTTTTCATGGAGCGTATGCTGCCCGAGACAGCGACGCGGCTTGCCCGCATTCAGGCAGGCGCGGCCTCGACCATGGAATTGCCGGCTGACGCGTTCTAGCGCGGCCGTCAGCCTACGTGAGTATCAAGCTGGCGCCAGTGTTGGCCGGCGGCGCGAACGCTGCAATATCAAGGTCATGATTGTGACGTTCAGCAGATTCCAGCCGAGGCCGTTCAGAAATGCCGCCCGGTAAGAGCCGGTAAAGTCGAAGATCAGCCCCGACATCCAGCCGCCCAGCGCCATGCCGACCAATGTTGCCATCAGCACGAGGCCAAGGCGCGTACCGGCTTCGCGCGGCGAAAAATATTCGCGCACGATGATGGCGTAGCTCGGCACAATGCCGCCCTGAAACAAGCCGAACAACGCCGAGATCACGTAAAGAGAACTAAGCCCGTCGAACCACAGATAAAGAAACAGGGCGACGCCTTGCAGCACGGAGCCGAGGAGAAGCGTCCGCACACCGCCGATGCGGTCGGCAATAAAGCCGGAGGCGATACGGCTGATGATGCCGAAGCCTAGCATCATCGACAGCATTTCGGCGCCGCGGGCGACGCCATAACCCAGGTCGCCGCAATAGGCGACGATGTGCACCTGCGGCATTGCCATCGCTACGCAGCAGCCGATGCCCGCAATGCAAAGCAGGATTTGCAGTGTCAGCGGCGAGAACGGCGCCCCAGCTTGCCGGCGCGCAGCCGCGCCGGCAGCTTCGGTATGGTCTTCGATCCGCGCACGCATCGCCAAAATCAGCGGCATGATGGTGACGAGGCAGAACAGTCCGATGCCGATATACGTCACACGCCAGCCGGACGTGGAAATAAAATGCTGCACCACCGGCGGCCAGATCGTGCCCGCGGTGTAGTTTCCGACGGCCGCAAGCGCCACAGCAATGCCGCGCCGGCGCACGAACCAATGTGAAATGTCGGTCATCAGTGGCCCGAAACTGGCCGAACAACCGACGCCGATAAGCCCATGGGCGAGTGCGACCATCCACAGGTTCGGCGCCCATCCGACCGCGAGATAACCGGCGGTCAGCATCAGTGTTCCGACGGCGAGCGGCACGGCGATGCCGAACCGGTCCGCAAGGCGTCCCATCAGCACGCCGCCGCCGGCAAATCCAAGCATGACCATAGTGAAGGGAAGCGAGGCTTCGGCGCGGCTGACGCCGAAATCGGCCTGGATGGCGGGCAGCGCCACCATGTACGACCACATGCCGACGCCGCCAATGGTGGAGAGCAGCACGGCGACGGCCAAGCGCACCCATGCAGCTGCGGAATCAATTGGAAAGTCGGCCGCGCTGGCGGCTTTTTGGGACGTCATGCTGAAGTCAAACCCGGCGGTTAGGCGATTGCGCTCCTAGCACCCGGCCGTGGCCCCGACCACCCTCATTTCGGTATGGGGCCTCGCCGCCGGGACCGGCGGCCTTTATGGTGCTTGCCAAAGCGATTCTCCCAATGGACGCACTCAATCTGCCGCGCCCGGCCTGGATGAGCGAAGACCTTGTCCTGCTCGAGGAGCAGGCGCGGCGCTTCATCACCGACGAATTCGTTCCCCATCTCGACCGCTGGCACGAGGCGGGCATTTACGATCGCGACGTGTGGACCAAGGCCGGCGAAGCCGGCCTGCTGTGTGCGGCGATGCCGGAAGAATATGGCGGCGCCGGCGGCAGCTTCGCGCACGAGGCCGTGATCAACCGCGAATTCTCGCTCGCGGGCTTCGATACGTTCGGCGCGCCGCTGCATTCGGGAATTGTCGCGCCTTATATCCTGCATTACGGCACCGAGGACCAAAAGAAACGCTGGCTGCCAAAACTCGCCACTGGCGAGATGGTCGGTGCGATCGCGATGACCGAGCCGGGCACGGGTTCGGACCTGCAAGGCGTGCGCGCCTCGGCGAAGAAATCCGGCAATGGCTATGTGCTCAACGGTTCCAAGACCTTCATCACTAATGGCCAGCACGCCAATCTGATCGTCGTCGTCGCCAAGACCGACCCGAAGGCCGGCGCTAAAGGCACGTCGCTGTTCGTGGTGGAGAGCGACGACGCGCAAGGCTTCCGCCGCGGCCGTAAGTTGAAAAAGCTTGGTATGGATTCAGCCGACACGTCAGAACTGTTCTTTGAGGACGTACAACTGCCAGCATCGAGCCTGCTCGGCACCGAGGAAGGGCAGGGCTTTTACCAGCTGATGAAAGAGTTGCCGCAGGAAAGGCTGATCGTGGCAGTGCATGCGGTGGCGATGATGGAGCGCGCTGTTGCGCTCACGATCGATTATGTCAAGCAACGCAAGGCCTTCGGCAAGGCGATCATCGAGTTCCAGAATACGCAATTCGAGCTTGCCGAGTGCAAAACTGACACCACTATTGCCAAGGTGTTTCTCGACTACTGCATCGAGCGGCACGTCAAGGGTGAACTCGACACTGTCACCGCCTCGATGGCGAAATACCGGCTCACTGACACCCAAGGCAAAGTGATCGACCGCTGCCTGCAATTGTTCGGCGGCTATGGCTATATGGACGAATACCCGATCTCTCGTATGTACCGGGACGCGCGCGTGTTGCGCATCTACGCGGGCACCAACGAGATCATGAAGTTGCTGATCGCGCGAAGTCTCTAAAGCGCACAGAAATCGGAGGCCTTCGATGCCCGATGCATTTATCTACGACGCTGTCCGAACCCCTCGCGGGCGTGGCAAGGCCGACGGATCGTTGCATGAAGTGACCGCGCTCAATCTCGCTGCGCAAACGCTTGCGGCGGTGCGCGACCGCAACAAGCTCGACTCCGCGCTGATCGACGATGTCGTGCTTGGCTGTGTCGATCCCGTTGGCGAGGCCGGCGGTGACATTGCGCGCGCGGCCGCGCTGGTCGCAGGTTTGGGCGATAGCGTGCCGGGCGTGCAGATTAATCGCTTCTGCGCTTCGGGCCTAGACGCAGTGAATTTCGCCGCGGCTGAGGTTATGTCCGGTCAGCACGAAATGACGATTGGCGGTGGCGTCGAATCGATGAGCCGGGTCGGGATCGGCGCTTCCGGGGGCGCCTGGCCGGTCGACCCTTCGATCGCGATCACCACGTACTTCTTGCCGCAGGGAATTTCCGCCGACCTCATCGCGACGAAGTATGGCTTCTCACGCGATGACGTTGACGCCTATGCGGTCGAAAGCCAGAAGCGTGCGGCCAAGGCCTGGGACGAGGGACGTTTCAAGAATTCCGTGATGCCTGTGAAAGATGTCAACGGGCTCACGATTCTCGCCAAAGACGAGCACATGCGGCCCGGCACCACGATGCAGACGTTGGCCGCGTTGCAGCCTTCTTTCGTGCAAATGGGTGACATAGCCGGCTTCGACTCAGTTGCAGTGCAACGTTATCCGGAAGTTGAAGCAGTCAACCATGTGCACACGCCCGGAAATTCTTCGGGCATCGTCGACGGCGCGGCCGCTGTGCTGATCGGCAGCAAAGCGGCTGGCAAGGCTGCCGGCTTGAAGCCGCGCGCGCGTATTCGCCAGTTCGCCAATATTGGCTCCGAGCCTTCGATCATGCTGACCGGGCCGATTCCGGTGACCGAGAAGGTTTTGAAGAAGGCCGGCATGACCAAGAGCGACATCGACCTGTGGGAGCTTAATGAGGCCTTTGCGTCGGTGGTTCTGCGCTACATGCAGGCGCTCAATATCTCGCACGACAAGATCAACGTGAACGGAGGCGCTATTGCCATGGGCCATCCGCTCGGGGCGACCGGCGCCATGATCCTTGGCACGGTGCTCGATGAGTTGGAACGACGCGACAAGCAAACCGCGCTAATCACACTCTGCATCGGTGTTGGCATGGGCACCGCAACCATCATCGAACGCGTCTAAGAGAGGCCCATGCCCAAAATCGACATCGGCAAAATAGAAATCGATACGTCCACTGGCTATCCGGCGCCGTTCAACAAGGCCGTTGAAGGTCGATCCCGCAAACGCCTCGGCCGCGCGGCAGGGCTCAGCCAATTCGGCGTCAATATTTGCACGCTCAAGCCGGGCGCATCGTCGTCGCAACGGCACTGGCACGAGAATGAAGACGAATTCGTCTATGTGCTGGAAGGTGAGGTTGTGCTGTGTGAGGACGGCGGTGAAACCGTGCTTAAGCCCGGCGACGCTGCTGCCTGGAAAGCCGGCGTGGCGAACGGACACCGGCTGATCAATCGTTCGCAACGCGACACGGTTTTCATTGAGGTTGGCACGCGTGCCGCAACCGAGCGTGCGCACTATTCCGAAATCGACATGATGGTTGTGCGTGACGACAAGGGTGCGCGCTACACGAAAAAGAACGGCGAGCCGTATTAGCGCATGGTCCCGAAAAGTGGGAACCGGTTTTCGGGAAAAATTATGCGCAAATGAACCAGGGAGCTTGAAATGCCCAATTTTAAATTCGACGTCGACGCCGACGGGATTGCGCTCGTCACCTGGGACATGGCCGATCGCTCGATGAACGTCATTACGATGAGCGTCATCGAGGAGCTTGCCGCGGTTGTCGAGAAAGTCGCAACGGATGCGGCGATCAAGGGTGCCATCGTCACTTCAGGCAAATCGGCATTCTGCGGCGGCGCGGATCTCACGATGCTCGACAGACTGGCCGAGGTATTCGCCACCATGGCGAAGACTCAAGGCGAACAAGCAGCGGCGGCGATGTTGTTTGACGAAAGCCGCAAGCTGTCGCTGCTCTATCGTCGCATCGAGACCTGCGGCAAGCCGTGGGTGTGCGCGCTCAACGGTACCGCCATGGGCGGCGGCTTCGAACTCGCACTCGCTTGTCATTACCGCGTTGCGTCAGACGACCCCAGGACACGGCTTGGGCTGCCCGAAATCAAGATAGGCCTCTTTCCCGGAGCGGGTGGCACCCAACGTGTTTCGCGTATTCTGGCGCCAGCCGACGCCCTGCAATTCTTGCTCAAGGGTGACCAGCTCAGGGTCGATCGCGCGAAGGCGATGAAGCTGATCGACGCGGTGGTGCCACAGGCCGAGCTGGTCAAGGCGGCGAAAGATTGGATCAAGGCTGGCGGCAAGGGTGTTGCCCCTTGGGACACACAGGGTTTCCGCCTGCCTGGCGGTCCGGTCTATTCCAAAGCGGGGATGATGACGTTCCCTGCCGCCAACGCAATTTACCGACGCGAAACCTATGACAACTATCCGGCCGCGCGCGCCATCCTTCAGGTCGTCTATGAGGGTCTCCAGCTGCCATTCGACACCGCGCTGCGTGTGGAGTCGCGCTGGTTCGCAAAAATCCTGCGCTCACCGGAAGCTGCCGCCATGATCCGCTCGCTGTTCGTGTCGATGCAGGATCTCAACAAGGGTGCGCGCCGGCCCGCGAACGAGCCCGCGACGAGCCTGAAAAAAATCGGCGTGGTCGGCGCCGGCTTCATGGGTGCCGGTATCGCGCAGGTGAGCGCGGCGGCAGGACTGCAAGTGGTGTTGATCGATCGCGATCAGGAGACTGCCGACAAGGGCAAAGCGGGCTTGCAGAAAGCGCTCAGCGATCGCGTGACGAAGGGCCGTATGAAAGGTGCCGAGCGCGATGAATTGCTGGCACGGATTACACCCAGTCCCGACTATGCAGCCTTGAAGGATTGCGATCTCGTCATCGAGGCAGTGTTCGAAGATCGCAAGGTTAAATCGGATGTGATCGCCAAAATTCAGGCGGTGATCGGCGACACGGCGATTTTTGCTTCCAATACATCGACCCTGCCGATCAGCTCACTCGCTTCCGAATTCAAGGACCCGGTGCGCTTCATTGGCATCCATTTCTTCTCGCCGGTCGAGCGCATGATGTTGGTTGAAATCATCCTCGGCAAGCAGACCGGCAACAAAGCGCTCGCTGCTGCGATGGATTACGTGCGTGCCATTCGCAAGACGCCCATCGTGGTCAACGACTCTCGTGGCTTCTACACCTCGCGTGTCGTCGGCACTTACATTCGCGAAGGCCATTTGATGCTGACAGAAGGCGTGCCCGCCGCAATGATCGAAAATGTCGGGCGCATGGCCGGCATGCCGGTTGGGCCGCTGTCGCTCAATGACGAGGTTGCGGTCGATCTCGCCTGGAAAATACTCAAGGCCACGGAGGCCGATCTCGGCGCCAAAGCGATCGACCCGCGGCAAAAGAAATTGCTCGAAGAAATGGTGGAGAAATTGGGCCGTTTTGGCCGCAAGAACGGCAAGGGCTTCTACGACTATCCCGCGAACTCGCCCAAGAAACTGTGGCCGGGCCTCGTCGAGTTGCAGCCGAAGAAGCTCCTCGATCCGGAGAAGATTGACGTCGGGGAATTGAAGCATCGCCTGCTCGGCATCCAGGCGCTGGAAACCGCCCGCTGCTTTGAGGAGAAAGTACTTACCGACGTGCGCGAGGCCGACGTAGGCTCGATACTGGGTTTCGGGTTCGCGCCGTTCTCCGGTGGTACGCTGTCGTGGATCGACATGATGGGGACGAAGAAGTTCGTCGCGCTGTGCCGCAATCTCGAAAAGAAATATGGCGAACGCTTCGCGCCCAACAAGCTGCTGATCGATCTCGCTGAGCACGACGAGGGCTTCTACCAGCGCTTCGCGCCCGCAAAGCGTAAAGAGGCGGCGTAGAGATCTACACCACCACCGTCAGTCGCTTGGCCGCGCGCGTCACACCGGTATAAAGCCAGCGATCGCGGCCTTCGGGAAACGCGAAGCTCTCGTCGAACAGTACAACATCGTCCCATTGCGAACCCTGCGCCTTGTGGACGGTCAGCACATAGCCGTAATCGAATTCGTCGTAGGGCTTGCGGCGCTGCCAGTCGACCTGATCAATTCCACCGGAAAAACATTCCGGCCGCACCGACACCTTCACGCCGCGCGTAGCGGTTTCGTCGTCGGGCAATAGCCGCATCGTCATGATCCCTGTCTTGACGCCGCCCTTGCGTCCGCCACGTTCCTTCACAATCCAAAGTCCGCCGTTGAACAGACCTTTCTTGCGATTGTTGCGCAGGCAGACGAGTTTGTCGCCGGCTGACGGCATTTCGCCCTCGAAACCGCGCCGCTCGCGCATGCGCGCGTTGTAGGAACGGCGTGTGGCGTTGCGTCCCACCAGCACCTGGTCGGCTTCGAGCACGCGCTCCGGATCGAGATCGGCTTTTCGCAGAACTTCGGTCTCGCCGTAGCGCCCCGGTTCAATGGTTTCGCCGGCACGAATTTCCATCGACAGCCGCACGATGGGGTCGTCCTGCGCCTGCCGGTGTACCTCGGTGAGCATCGCGTCGGGCTCCGCCTCGGTGAAAAACCCGCCGCCCTGGATCGGCGGCAATTGCGCGGGATCGCCCAGCACGAGCACCGGTACGCCAAACGAAAGCAGATCGCGGCCAAGTTCAGAATCCACCATCGAGCATTCGTCGATAATGATGAGCTCGGCCTTGGAGGCCGGCGCCTCATCCCACAGATCAAAGCTTGGAATTTCCTCGCCGCTCTCGCGCGCGCGGTAAATCAGTCCGTGGATGGTCGAGGCATCGCGGCAGCCTTTGCCGCGCATGACGGAAGCAGCCTTGCCGGTGAACGCGGCGAACTTCACGTCGCCATCAGCGTCGTCAGCGATGTGCCGGGCGAGCGTGGTCTTGCCGGTGCCGGCGTAGCCGAACAGACGGAAGACTTGCGGCGTGCCGTTCGTGCCGGGCTTGGCCTTGAGCCAATCGGCAACGGCTTTCAGCGCATGGTCCTGGTGCGGGGTAAATTGTGGCATGGGGTCTAAATCACTAGCCCATGATTGTTGGACGGGAAAGAACAAAAAAAGAACGCTTCATGGGCCTTGTGTATGGATTAATTTCCTACCAGCCCCTTGCGCATGGACGCGCCCTCATCAAGCCCGGCAATGCAGCGGAGCGGGGATGTCGTTCCCCGCATTGCCCTTTGCGGTGCAGCATGTTTAACGTCGCGACCTTTTTGCCCGGACGCCTGCATGGCTCGTGACCAGATCGATATGACTCCGATCGAGACCCGCGACGAACTCGTCGCCTGGCTCGAATTGGGTTGCAAACCGAAGTCGCAGTTTCGCGCTGGCACCGAGCACGAGAAATTCGCCTTCACCGTCTCCGATCATCGGCCGGTTCCTTATGCCGGCAAGCGCAGCATCCGCGCGCTGCTCGAGGGAATGCATGATCTGCTCGGTTGGGAGCCGATCATGGAGGGCGACAACATTATCGGCCTGTTCGATGTCACTGGCGGCGGTGCGATATCGCTGGAGCCAGGCGGGCAGTTCGAACTCTCCGGCGCACCCTATGACAATGTACACCAGACTGCCGCTGAGTTGATGGCACATCTCGCACAGGTGCACGAGGTAGCAAAGCCATTGGGCATCGGGTTTCTCGGTATCGGGATGACGCCGAATTGGACTCGTGCGGACATGCCGAAAATGCCGAAGGGTCGCTACAAGATCATGACGGCTTACATGCCGAAGGTGGGCTCACTCGGCCTCGACATGATGTATCGCACGTGCACGGTGCAGGCGAACCTCGATTTCTCGTCCGAAGCCGACATGATCAGGAAGCTGCGGGTATCGCTTGCGTTGCAACCGGTGGCGACTGCTTTGTTCGCGAACTCGCCGTTCACTGAAGGCAAGCCGAACGGCTTCCTTTCGTTTCGCTCGGAAATCTGGCGCGATACCGACAATCAACGCTCCGGCATGCTGCCTTGGGCGTTTGAGGATGGCATGGGTTTCGAGCGTTACGTCGATTACGCTTTGGATGTGCCGATGTATTTCATCAAGCGTGGCGACAAATATATCGACGTATCGGGCAAATCGTTTCGCGATTTTTTTGCTGGCAAACTTGCCGATTTGCCGGGTGAGCGGCCGACGATTTCCGACTGGGCTAACCACCTGAGCACGATCTTTCCCGAAGTACGTCTGAAGCGTTATCTCGAGATGCGCGGTGCCGACGGCGGTCCTTGGCGGCGGTTGCCCTCGCTGACGGCATACTGGGTTGGCTTGCTTTATGACGATGAGGCGCTCGATGCCTGCTGGGATATCGTGAAGAGCTGGACTGCGGCGGAGCGGCAGAAACTGCGCGACGATGTGCCCAGCCTCGGCTTCAAAGCGGAAATTCGCGATCGGAACGTATTCACGCTGGCGCAGGAGACCCTGCGGCTATGTTCTCGCGGGCTCGCACGCCGCAAGCGGCTTGACCGAAATGGCCGCGATGAGACGCGTTATTTACGGCCGCTCGAAGAATCGATAGCGCGCGGCATCACTCCAGCGGAGGAACTGCTGGAAAAATTCCACGGCGAGTGGAACGATACTGTCGAGCCGATATTCGAGGAATATGCGTATTAGTTATTCGGCGGCCTGCGCTTCCGATATGTTGTCGAGCGAAGAGACGATGTGCTCCGCCAACGCGTCGGCCAACGCCGAGCTATCATGAGCGTTGCGCACCAGACCGATGCGGCAGCTCGGTAGTTCCGGAAATCCATCCGAGGCAGCAAGCACGCGCATGCCTGGCCTCAGGCCTGATTCCGGCAGTACCGACACCGCGAGCCCCGCGAGCACTGCGGCAGCAACCGCGCCCGCATTCGAACTTGAATAAAGAATGCGGAAAGGACGGCCGATTGCCTCAAGCCGCTCGATAGCGATGCGCCGCCAGGAACAACTCGGGCGTCCAAGTGCGAGCGGCATGCGTTCTTCCAGATGAGTCGAATGCCGGTTCGACGTCACCCAAAGCAGCCGCTCTCGACGGAAAGTTTCCGAGGCACGCTTGCTCTCGCAGTTAGTGACGATGGCAAGATCGATCTCGTTGGCGTCGATACGTTCCAGTAGATCGACTGAAGGTTCGCAAATGACCGACAGTTCGACCGCAGGATAACTGTGGGAAAAGCGCGCCATGATCTCGGGGAGATAACGGTCGGCATAGTCGTCAGGAACACCCAGGCGCACACGGCCGGATAGCGCAGCGTCGGAAAATGCGGCCAGTGTTTCGACGTTGAGCTTGACGATCCGGCGCGCGTAATCGAGCAGGCGCTGGCCGTCCTCTGTCAGCTTTGAGGCCCGCCCGTCGCGCGAAAAGATCGGGCGCTCAAGCCGCTCCTCCAGCCGCTTCATCTGCATCGAAACGGCGGACTGGGTTTTGTTCACTACGTCGGCGGCCTTGGTGAAGCTGCCGGTTTCCGAGATGGCGATAAAGGTACGCAATTGGTCGATATCGAGCATTGCGGCCATGGTGGTGATCCCTGGAATGCCCCGGTTTCTGGGGTATATCATCATTTCTGATTGATCAGATTAAAAACATTCGTTTCACTAATCAATCCCCGCAGTGCAATATATTCTGACTTTCAGAGGGAATCGGGTGGGAGAATCGGGTGGTTCTGGGCGGTGCCGCAGGCGATTTTGGTGCCGTAAGCCGCGAACTTGGAATGGAGACTGATATGCGAAGCGCAAATTTCCCCGTTTTGCCGATAGCCGGCGGTGTGCTGGTCCGCGCCTTCGTGGCCCTCCTGGCAATGGTGACGCGCTGGGCCAAGAAACTGCTGCGGGCGCGCCGTAACTGGAGCGAAGCCAGCACACTGGCAAACCTCGATCGGCGAATGCTTGCCGACATGGGCATCACTCGCGCCGATCTTCAGGACGCCTTTTCGGAGCCGTTCTGGGAGGATCCGACCGCACTCCTGCGCGAGCGCGCGCTTGAACGCCGCCTCAACCACGCGGTAAGGCGCGCCGAATTCGACAGGAGCTTTCGCCGGTCATCGAAGGACCTGCGTCAGGCATCGTAACGAATAAAGCAAACGGCCGAACCCTCTCTTCGGCCGCTCGATCCGACATCCGCGAATATCCCCTCTCGCGGCCGGATCCCGCGCCCGCCGGCCTCTCCGGCGGGCGCTTTATTTTTTCGCGAGAGAAAATTCTTTGTGATTCTCACCGATCACACGCGGCTGCACAACCGTTGATGTGTGCGCTAGTATGCAAACGGGCGAAGCAATACCGACTCTCGAAGCTCGAGCGGCGCGCGCATGCAATTTCAAATAAGGTCATCGACGGCGCTGGTGTTGGCCGTGGCCGTGTCGATGTTGGCTGGTCCGGCGCAGGCGCAGAACGGATTTGACCGCCGCGGCGGCGACTATCTCAGGTTCGAGATTCGCAACGGTGACCCCGCAGTCTGCGCCATGCGCTGCGAAAGCGACGGACGCTGCCGCGCCTGGAGCTTCTCATATCCGCGCAGTGAAAATGCGATTGCGATCTGCTGGTTGAAAAATCGTGTTCCGCCCCGGATCGCAGACACGTGTTGTGTGTCCGGCGTCGGCGGTGCGGGCGTGATCGAACCGCGCACCGGGCCGTTCGAATTTTCTATCGACCGCCTAGGTGGCGATTACCGCTATTTGGAAATCGGCCCAGATCCGACGGGAGCGCCTTGCAAGGCCGCGTGCGAAAGCGACAACAAGTGCCGCGCATGGACTTATGTGCGACCAGGATACATTGGCGCTGCGGCACGTTGCTATCTCAAGGAAAAAATCACGCAACCACGGCAGAAACCGTGCTGCATATCGGGCGTGGTTCGCTAGCGCCGTCTAGCGGACTGCGGAGAAAAATCGCGACAGGCGCAAACCGGAAGGCCATTCCTGTATCGGCCGCCTCCTGACGGCAAGATCCCAAGAGCCGACCACTGCGTCGACCCTGCCGACCAAATCTTCGATTGGCAAAAGCCCGACGCCGCCCGCGGTTAGCGGCACGCGGCTGTCGGCGGAATTGTCGCGGTTGTCCCCCATCACGAAGAGATGGCCTGACGGCACCGTCACGTCGGCGAT
This sequence comes from uncultured Alphaproteobacteria bacterium, assembly GCA_963810585.1. Taxonomy (GTDB): domain Bacteria; phylum Pseudomonadota; class Alphaproteobacteria; order Rhizobiales; family Xanthobacteraceae; genus Pseudolabrys. The sequence goes on along the minus strand of CAWENV010000001.1, from coordinate 1,080,984 downwards.
GTTATCGTATTCACCATGCGCAGCCATCTTGAAGATAGGATGCTCGTATCCGCCGGGCAGTGTCTCAATATAACGTGCCGCCGGCACCGCGCCGCCGTCTTCGGCTTCCGCTTCACCAGTTCCGTCCGAGCGAATGTCAACCGGTGTGCCATTGATCCAGACTTGCCCATTGCGCAAACCGATGCGGTCTCCAGGCAAGCCGATCACACGCTTGACCCAGACTTGCGACCTGTCACCGGGCCAGCGAAATACGACAACGTCGCCACGCTTTGGCAGCGCGGCGAGCACGCGCGGGGTATTCGGCAGCACGAGGAAAGAGGGCAGTGAGGCAGTGCTGTAGCCGTAAGGAAACTTTGTTGCCAATAATTCGTCGCCAATCAGCAGCGTGGGCTCCATCGAGCCCGATGGAACATAAAACGGTTCTGCAATTGCAGTCTTGGCTGCCAGCACGATCAGAACGATCACCGCGATATCGGCAATATTTCTGATCCAGCGAGTGATGGAAGAATTTTCCGGCATACGCTCACTCCATTACGCGGTGCCGCCGACCGTAATCTTGTCCATGCGCAGCGTTGGCTGGCCTACACCAACAGGCACACCTTGGCCGTTCTTGCCGCAGGTGCCGATACCGGGGTCGAGTGCGAAATCATTGCCGATCATCGAAATGCGATGCAGGTCGGTCGGCCCGTTACCGATCAGCATGGCGCCTTTCACGGGCGCCCCGACCTTGCCGCTCTCGATTTTGTAGGCCTCGGTGCACTGGAACACATATTTGCCCGAGGTGATGTCGACCTGCCCGCCACCAAAGCTCACGGCGTAGAGGCCGTTTTTCACCGACCCGATGATCTCATTCGGCTCGTGCTTGCCCGCGAGCATATAAGTGTTGGTCATACGCGGCATTGGAACGTGCGCGTGGGACTCGCGTCGACCGTTACCGGTCGGCTTCATGCCCATGAGACGGGCGTTCTGCCTGTCCTGCATGTACCCGACGAGAATTCCATCCTCGATCAGCACAGTACGGTTTGTCGGGGTGCCTTCGTCGTCGATCGAGAGCGAACCGCGGCGCGCTTGCATTGTGCCGTCGTCGACCACGGTGACACCCTTGGCTGCAACCTGCTGCCCCATCAGTCCAGCGAAGGCCGAAGTCCTCTTACGATTGAAGTCACCCTCGAGCCCATGCCCGACAGCCTCGTGAAGCATGACGCCTGGCCAGCCGGAGCCGAGGACAACATCCATTTCGCCGGCAGGGGCGGGGACTGCATCAAGATTCACAAGGGCCTGACGTATCGCTTCATCGACCGCGCCTTGCCAGGCTTTCGGCTCGATGAATCGCTGAAAGTCTTCACGCCCGCCAAAACCGTAGCTGCCGGTTTCCAACCGGTCGCCGTCCCCGGCAACGACTGACACGTTCAGGCGGACCAACGGACGAATGTCGCGATAGGTTTCGCCGTCGGCGCGAAGGATTTCCACCACCTGCCATGTCGCGGCGACGCTTGCCGTCAGTTGACGCACGCGCGCGTCCTTGCTGCGGGCGTAAGTGTCGATCGATTCCAGTAACTTGACCTTCGCGTCGAAGGCGGGGGTCCCGAGCGGATTGTCATCACTGTAAAGCTTGCGGTTGGTGCGGCCGGGCGCTTCGGCATAGGTTCCGTTGTGTCCGCCTTTGACCGCGCGGACTGCTTCTGCCGCGCGAGCAAGCGCGGCTTCCGACAGATCGGATGCGTGCGCATATCCAACGGCCTCGTCCTTCACAGCACGCAGGCCAAACCCTTGCGCGGTGTCATAGGTCGCCTGCTTGAGCCGGCCATTATCGAAGGTCAGTGCTTCGGCTTGGCGATATTCAAGAAACAACTCGCCGTCGTCGGCACCGTCAAGTCCGCGTCCGATCAACTGACGAACTTTTCCGCGGTCAAGTCCGGCGCGGTCGATGAGTGAAGAGGGCAACGCCATATTCGGCTCCGTCACACGACAGTTGGGTCATAGATAGTGTGGCCGCAGCCGGACCGCGAGAGGCTCAGGGCAGCTTGTCGTAGCCCTCGCCGAAGCCGGCAAGGCTCATCGGAAAGCCGATGCCTTCTTCCGGGGTCTGGAAAATAATGAAGGTAGCCGCCTTGCCAGTCCGCAGCTTTTTAATCAGTTCGTCATCCATAACGACTTCAGCGATGCAGCCATTGGGCAGGCAACGCACGAAGCCGGCACGGCCGATATCGGCCTGATCGATCTTGAGCCCAAGACCCGACGGCAGCAGGACGCCCAGCGGCGCTACCACCCGCATGAGGCAACTCTTTGCGTCGGCGGTTTTCAGCACGATGACGGTCAGCCCGACATTGGCGCGGTCTTCCGCCGTCACGCTCTGAATTAGTGCGCATTGCTCCGTCTTGGAGCCTGGTGGCGTGTCACAACGGATCTGCCAGTCTTTGTGGACCGACTTCACCGCGCCCTGTGCACCCGCGCGATTCGCGGGTGCGAGCGCCAGCGCCGCAACCAGGACGACCGGCGCAAGCCGGACCGCGCTGCGGAGGGCGTGCCTGCCATGCTTGAAGAGTCCCATCATTAGATCCCTTGGCCTTCGACCGCACCCCGCACGCCGTCTTCAGGCGGCGAATCGCCGCGCATTCGGTATTTTAGGTGTTCTCGTTGGCTCAGCCCGGCCGGTCCTGTCAAGCAAAGCTAAGGGCGGGGGGGCAGGCTTCCATGGTGTCGCCCTGAGGCCACAGGCCTGTGGCGGAGCCGGCTTTGGATACGCCGTTTGTCGCATGGAAGAGCTTATGAGGCGCATTGCGGGAGGGCTAGAATTGTGGTTTGAGAGGCCGGGATTTCCCCCCGTCCCGCCGCACCGCCCAAGCTGCCACGCCCGTGGCAAACGCCGTGCTCAGCGGGTCGCGCCGAACATCATGGCTGTGGTGGGCGGCAAAAGGAGCCTGAGCAAGGCCGTTTTTCTCGTCGAAGGAGCGCATTGAACAATGCTGGTGCTCAAGCGGTTGATCGCATTCATCGTCACGAGGGTGATGGCAGTGGGTGCACTCGGTGCACTGGCTGTTTTTGTCGGGGCGCTAAGTGCATTTAGTGCACTTGGCACAGATGCCGCGCTGGCCGCATGGGGCCAGCCCGAACCCTGGCAACTCGGCATGCAGCAGGGCGCAACGCCGGTCATGGACGACATCATTTGGTTTCACAATTACCTGCTGTGGGCGATTACGGCGATCACCCTATTTGTTTTGGCACTTCTGGTCATCGTGATGGTGAAGTTCAACGCGCGTAGCAACCCTGTGCCCTCGCGCACCACCCACAACACCACCATTGAAGTGATTTGGACGGTGGTCCCTGTCCTCATCCTTGTGACGATCGCGGTGCCGTCATTCCGCTTGCTCTTCTATCAGCTCAATATGCCGAAGGCGGACGTGACGGTGAAAGCCGTCGGAAAGCAATGGTTTTGGAGTTACAGCTATCCTGACAGCAAAATCGAGTTCGACTCGTTGATGGTGCAGGACAAGGACCTCAGGCCTGGTCAGCCTCGTCTGCTTTCGGTCGACAATGAAATAGTGGTGCCGGTGAACAAGGTGGTGCATGTGCTCACCACCGGCGCCGATGTCATCCATTCGTTCGCTGTGCCGTCATTCGGTATCAAGATCGACGCGATCCCAGGCCGCATCAACGAGACATGGTTCAAAGCTGAGCGTGAAGGCATTTATTATGGCCAATGCTCCGAGCTCTGCGGCAAGGATCACGCCTTCATGCCAATCATGGTGCGTGTAGTGAATGATAAAGAGTACGCGGCCTGGATCGAGCAGGCAAAAAAGAAATTCGCAACCGACGACAGTGGCCCGACCGCTGTAGCTGCGGTTCGTGGTGCGGACTGAAGAGTATGCGGGCGACAACGACAAGGTCGAAGGACAATTAACGATGGCTAGCAACACCGCTGCTGTACACGATGCCCACGAGCACCATCCGACCGGATGGCGCCGTTTCGTGTATTCGACCAACCACAAGGACATCGGTACGATGTACCTGGTGTTCGCGCTCGGCGCCGGTGTGATCGGTGGTCTGTTGTCGATTGGTATCCGCCTCGAATTGCAGAACCCTGGTATTCAAATCTTCCCGACCCCGCACGAATTCAACGTATTTGTGACCGCACACGGCCTGATCATGATCTTCTTTATGGTTATGCCGGCGATGATTGGTGGCTTCGGTAACTGGTTCGTACCGCTGATGATCGGCGCGCCGGATATGGCGTTCCCGCGCATGAACAACATTTCGTTCTGGCTGTTGCCGGCATCATTCGCGTTGCTGCTGACATCGATGTTTGTCGAGGGTGAGCCGGGCTCCAACGGCGTTGGCGCCGGATGGACCTTGTACGCACCGCTATCGACCAGTGGCCATCCGGGACCGGCCGTCGATTTCGGCATTTTGGCGCTGCATCTTGCCGGGGCGTCCTCGATCCTCGGCGCGATCAACTTTATCACCACCATCTTCAACATGCGCGCGCCGGGCATGACGCTGCACAAGATGCCGCTATTCGTGTGGTCGATCTTGGTGACCGTGTTCCTTCTGCTGCTGGCGCTACCAGTGCTGGCGGGCGCCATTACTATGCTGCTAACCGACCGCAATTTCGGCACGACATTTTTTTCCGGCGAGGGCGGTGGCGATCCGATCCTCTATCAGCATCTGTTTTGGTTTTTCGGCCATCCAGAAGTCTACATTCTCATACTGCCTGGCTTCGGCATGATCAGCCAGATCGTTGCCACCTTCAGTCGCAAGCCTGTGTTCGGTTATCTCGGTATGGCCTACGCGATGGTCGCGATCGGCGGCATTGGCTTCGTGGTGTGGGCGCATCACATGTACACCGTCGGCATGTCGACCGGCGCACAAGCTTACTTTATTGCGGCTACGATGGTGATCGCGGTTCCCACCGGAGTAAAGATCTTCTCCTGGATCGCGACGATGTGGGGTGGCTCGATCGACTTTCGCACTCCGATGCTGTGGGCGATGGGCTTCATCTTTCTGTTCACCCTTGGTGGCGTTACGGGCGTGGTGCTGGCCAACGCCGGCGTCGATCGTGTCCTGCAGGATACATATTACGTCGTCGCGCACTTCCATTACGTGCTCTCGCTCGGTGCTGTATTTGCGATCTTCGGCGGCTGGTACTACTGGTTCCCGAAGATGACCGGCTATATGTACAACGAGACCATTGGCAAGTTGCACTTCTGGGTCACCTTCGTTGGTGTGAATCTGGTCTTCTTCCCGCAGCACTTCCTCGGGCTCGCCGGAATGCCACGCCGCTATGTCGACTATCCTGACGCGTTCCACGGCTGGAACATGATCTCGTCTTATGGTTCGTATATTTCCGGCTTCGGTGTGATCATCTTCTTCTTCGGCCTGGTCGAGGCGTTGGTGAAGAAGCGCGTCGCCGGCAATAATCCCTGGGGCGTCGGAGCTACGACGCTGGAATGGACGCTGTCTTCTCCGCCACCGTTCCATCAGTTTGAGACTCTTCCGCGAATCAAATAGGGCTGAAAGCCACTTAACCCATGTCGCTCGTTAGCGAAGGCGCAGAACTCCGCGGAACGCTCACAGCAGACGCCGGTATCGCCGAGCCGAGCCTGGCGACGGTGGGTGACTACATCGCCTTGATGAAGCCGCGGGTCATGTCGCTCGTGGTGTTTACGGCACTGGTGGGCCTCGCTGTTTCTCCGGACGCTCTACATCCGGTGACGGCCTTTACTGCGCTCCTCTGCATTGCAGTTGGTGCGGGCGCTGCCGGCGCGCTAAACATGTGGTACGACGCCGATATCGACGCTGTGATGACGCGGACGGCTCGCCGCCCGGTGCCGATGGGCCGCATCCGTCCCGGCGAGGCGCTGGCCTTCGGGCTCACACTTGGTTCATTCGCTGTGGTCGTGCTTGGCCTGTTAGTGAATTGGGTCGCTTCCGCGCTGCTCGCCTTCACAATCTTCTTTTACGTCGTGGTCTATACGATCTGGCTCAAGCGATCGACACCGCAAAATATTGTAATCGGTGGTGCCGCGGGGGCGTTTCCGCCGATGATTGGCTGGGCAGCGTCGACTGGTTCGCTGTCACTTGAACCCATTCTTTTGTTTCTGATCATCTTCTTTTGGACGCCACCGCATTTCTGGGCGCTGGCGCTCTACCGCACCCAAGACTATGAGCGCGCCGGGATACCGATGCTGCCTGTGGTCGCCGGCGATATGAGTACAAGACGTCAGATCATGCTTTACACGCTTATTCTTGTGCCGCTTGGCGTCGCACCCTGGCTACTTGGTTATGCTGGCATGATCTACGCGACCACAGCCATCGCGGCCGGTGGCGTCATGGTCGCGCTGGGGTGGCAAGTTCTTCGCGAACGGCGGCCGGCGGAACGTGCCAGCCGCAATCTCTTCGCCTTCTCTATCTTGTATCTTTTTTTGTTGTTTGCGGTGTTGCTGGTCGAGCGCGGGTGGGGCGGGCTGATTGTCCGGTTGACGGCGTGAGCATCGGGGTTGCTATGAGTGAGCCACGCGACGACGACGGAATTGTGCTTACCGAAGCGCAGAAGCGCGCGCGACGTTCCCGTTCCATTGCTATTGCGCTGGCGCTTGGAGCGCTGGTTGTGTTGTTTTACGTGATGACCTTGGTGAAAGGACCGGGTGTTCTAATCCGGCCAATCTGAAAAATGAGCCGCCTAAACCGATGACCTCGCCCTCGCGCCATATCGATAAAAAGCCCCTACGCCGCGATGTATTTGTGGCTGCGTGCTGCGCCGCGGTCGTGGCCGGAATGGTGGGGGCGGCCTATGCGTCCGTGCCGTTTTATACCTGGTTCTGCAAGACCACCGGCTTTGGCGGTACTACGCAGGTCGCGGAAAAATCGCCCGATCATATTCTTGATCGCTCGATCACCATTCGCTTCGATTCCAACGTAACGCCTGGCCTGCCGTGGAAATTTCAACCCGAGCAAAATGAAATTCAAGTGCGCATCGGTGAGGTAGCAACCGTCCATTACAAGGTCGTCAATGAAGCCGCGCGTGAAATTAGCGCGCAAGCCTCTTACAATGTATCGCCGCCGACCGTCGGAGCTTATTTCGACAAGATCAACTGCTTTTGCTTTACCGAGCAGCGTTTGAAGGCCGGTGAGACGCGCGAGATGACGGTCGTTTTCTATGTCGACCCAACGATTGTGAAAGACCGCGATCAGGATGATCTCAATACGATTACACTGTCCTACACCTTCTATCGATTGCGCGAGCCGGAGCTGCCGGTTGCTCAAACGCCGGAAAAAAATTCGAACAAGCTTTAACGGAGACGAAGACGATGGCTGACGCTCACGCCAAGCATCACGACTACCATCTAGTTGATCCGAGCCCGTGGCCGGCGGTCGGCTCTGTGTCCGCCTTCATACTCGCGGTCGGAGCCATCAGCTGGATGCATCATATGTATGCTGCCGCACCACTGGTCTTCGGGGTCGGCGTGCTCGGCGTGCTCTATACATTTGTTGCGTGGTGGCGCGACGTAATCCGCGAAGCCCAATTCCAGGGCTTTCACACGCGCGTAGTTCAGATATCGCACCGCTACGGAATGATTTTGTTCATCGCCTCCGAGGTGATGTTCTTCGTCGCCTGGTTCTGGGCTTATTTCAATACGGCCTTGTTTCCAGGGGAAGCGCATGACATCGGCCGGCTCGCCGCCACTGGCGGTGTGTGGCCACCGAAAGGTATTGAAACTTTCGATCCTTGGCACCTGCCGCTGCTCAATACGTTGATCCTGCTCACCTCCGGTACCACGGTGACCTGGGCGCATCATGCGCTGCTGGAAGACGATCGCCAGGGACTGAAGTGGGGACTAATTCTGACTATTATGCTGGGCCTCACGTTCACCTGCGTCCAGGCCTACGAGTACTCCCATGCGGCCTTTCACTTTAGCGGTAACATTTACGGCGCAACCTTCTTCATGGCGACCGGGTTCCACGGTGCACATGTTATCATCGGCTCCATTTTTCTGATCGTTTGCCTGCTGCGTGCGATGGCTGGACACTTCAATTCAAAACAGCATCTTGGATTTGAATTCGCCGCTTGGTACTGGCATTTCGTCGACGTGGTATGGCTGTTCTTGTTCGCATGTATATATGTCTGGGGCTCGGGTGTGCCGCATCCGGAGTGATCATCTTAGGTGGCTTGTCGGAAAGGGCGGCGTCATTACGCCGCCCTTTTATTTTATAACTAAAGCAGTGCCATGATCGGACCGACACCAACGGATAAGCTGCCGATCGGCCGCGGCCTGCGCGGCCGGTGTCCCCGTTGTGCCAAGGGTCGATTGTTTCGAGGATTTCTGTCGTTGCGGCCGGCGTGCGAACATTGCGGCCTCGACTTCGCATTCGCCGACGCGGGCGACGGGCCGGCGGTGTTCGTCATCCTGATCGGGGGCGCCATTGTCGTGTTTGCCGCCTTGCTCACCGAGGTCGCCTATCAGCCGCCATATTGGTTGCATGCGGCTCTGTGGCTACCGCTGATCCTGGTCGTGACGCTTGTCCCGTTACGTCTGATCAAGGGCTTGCTGATCGCGTTGCAATATCATCACAAGGCGGCAGAAGGCCGCTTTGAACGTCGAGGCGACGTGTGAGAAAAGTGTGGCGTAAGCGCCGAGCCAGCGCGTTGGATGCGACGATGCTCGCGCTCGGCGCCTTCGTGATCCTGAGCGGCCTCGGCATCTGGCAGCTCGACCGCAAAGCATGGAAAGAAAATCTGATCGCGACCCTCAACGCTCGTCTCTCCCACGTGCCCGAAGATTTGCCGCCACGTGCCAGCTGGCAACGACTTCGCGAAGACCGCGACGAATTTCGCCGTGTGGCATTTCCGGCTGAGTTCCTCGATGGCGAGGAAGCACTGGTTTACACGGCAGGTTCCCCTCTTCGTCCCGACGTGAAAGGGCCGGGCTACTGGGTTTTTGCGCCCGCGCGCCTTGCCGGCGGTAGCATCGTCATCGTCAATCGCGGCTTTGTTCCGGACGGTCGGCAAGACCCGGCGACGCGCACCGAGGGTGTGCCACGCGGTATCGTCGATCTGGTTGGCGTCATGCGTTGGCCTGAGATCCGTAATTCCTTCACGCCGGCAGATGATCCAAAGAAGAATATTTGGTACTTGCGCGATTCAAATTCGATCGCGGCATTTAAGAAATGGGTGACGGCGGCGCCATTCTACATTGACCAGGAAGCGCCGGCGCCGACCGGCGGCTTGCCCAAACCAGGTAAGCTCGAAGTCCAACTGCCCAATAACCATCTTCAATATGCGCTGACTTGGTTTGGCCTCGCGCTCGCACTCGCCGGGGTCTACATCGTCTGGCTTGCCGACCGTCTCTTTCGGCGGAGTTGAGCGTTTCTTGTTAAAGCGAGCGCTCGAGGCTACTGTGCGGCTACGAATATGGCCGCGATGAAACCTTAAAATAAAGCTGAATCAATGCGTTACGTCTCCACTCGGGGCGAGGCTCCCCCGCTCGATTTTGTCGATGTGATGCTCGCGGGCCTCGCTCGCGACGGCGGTCTTTACGTGCCCGAGCAATGGCCGTCGATTGGGCGGTCTGCGATCGAAAGCTTCGCTGGCAAGGCTTACGCAGAGGTTGCGGTTGAGGTTATCCGGCCGTTTGTGAGCTCTGGAATTGCCGAGGCGGATCTCGCGCGCATGGCACGTGAAGCTTACGGCAACTTCCGTCACCCCGCGGTCGCGCCGATCACACAACTCAATCCGAATCTATTTGTGCTCGAACTCTTTCATGGACCGACGCTCGCCTTCAAGGATTTGGCGATGCAGATGTTGGCGCGGCTAATGGACCACGTGCTGAATCAGCGCGGCGAACGCACCACCATTGTGGTCGCAACTTCTGGTGACACCGGTGGTGCGGCGATCGAAGCCTTTCGCGGCCGCGCGCAAGTGGATGTAGTGGTGTTGTTTCCCCACGGTCGCATCTCCGAGGTGCAGCGGCGGATGATGACCACTGTACCCGATACAAATGTGCACGCGCTCGCGATCGAAGGCACGTTCGACGACTGCCAGGCGCTGGTAAAGTCGATGTTTAACCACCACGCCTTCCGCGATCGGGTGCGTCTGTCTGGTGTCAATTCCATAAATTGGGCTCGGATCGTTGCTCAAACTGTTTATTATTTTACTGCAGCTGTAGCGCTTGGTGCACCCCACCGAAAAATAGCGTTCAGTGTGCCAACTGGAAATTTCGGTGATGTCTACGCGGGCTACGTCGCCTCACGCATGGGGTTGCCGATTGACCGGCTGGTTGTAGCGACTAACGTCAACGATATCCTGGTCCGAACTTTCGCGACAGGTTCTTACGAGATTCGGGATGTGGTGGCGACCACGTCGCCATCGATGGATATTCAGGTTTCCTCAAACTTCGAACGGTTGTTGTTCGATGCCTATGGTCGCGACGCGCATGCGGTGCGCGCGCTCATGGCCTCGCTGGCACAATCGCGCCGCTTTACAGTTTCGGCAAATGCCCTCAAAGAGTTGCGGACGCTCTTTACCGCTGACCGGGCAGACGAGCAGGAAAGCGCTGCCGAAATTCGCGCCTGGGTGCGAGAGGCTAGCTATTGCGTTGATCCGCACACTGCAACTGCATTGGCAGTGGCCGAAAAGGAAACGCGCGATCCGTCCGTGCCAATGGTGGTGCTATCGACCGCACACCCCGCGAAATTTCCAGACGCGGTCAAGGCTGCTTGCGGCCTCGTTTCCGAATTGCCCGAATGGCTCGCCGATCTGCCAAAACGAAAAGAGCGCGTCACAGCATTGCCGGCGGACCAGGCGGCTGTGGAACGATATGTAACGTCGGTCTCGCGCGCGGCACGTGAAGGAGCAGCGGCATGAGTGTCGAAGTAACCCGTCTTCCCTCGGGTTTATCAGTGGTAACCGACCGGATGCCGCATCTTGAAACGGCTTCGCTCGGCATATGGATCGGGTCCGGCAGCCGTAACGAAAATCCCGACGAACATGGGATTTCGCATCTATTGGAACATATGGCTTTCAAGGGCACCAAGCGGCGCACCGCGCGGCAGATTGCTGAAGCGATCGAAGCAGTTGGAGGCGACCTCAACGCTGCGACGAGCGTAGAATCGACAGGCTACTTTGCGCGCGTATTAAAAGCGGACGTGCCGCTCGCGCTTGATGTCCTTTCGGACATTCTTTCCGATCCGACATTCGATGCAGAGGAATTGCGCCGCGAGCAAAACGTGATCGTTCAGGAAATTGGTGCCACCGAGGACGCACCGGACGATCTCGTCTTCGATCGCCTGCAGGAAACCGCATTCCCAAAGCAGTCGGTCGGCCGTTCTATTCTCGGCACGCGCGATACCGTTCGTTCGTTCGACGCGTCGCGGTTACGCGCCTATTTGTCGCGCAACTATCGCGCCCCCAACATGGTCGTCGCCGCGGCTGGCGCGGTTGAGCATGGCGTAATTGTTGCCGACGCGCAGAAGCGTTTCGCCAGCTTCACAGGTCCCGCCGCACCGGAGCCTGAACCAGCACATTTCAGTGGCGGTACCAGGGTCGAGACGCGCGAGCTTGAGCAGGTGCATATCGCCATGGCACTCCAGGGGCTATCCGTGCGCGATGAGCAACTCTATAGCTTGCAGGTATTCACGAGCGTGCTTGGCGGGGGCATGTCTTCGCGTCTATTCCAAGAGGTGCGCGAAACACGCGGTCTGTGCTACGCTATTCAGGCCTTCCATATGCCTTATTCCGATACCGGATTATTCGGGCTTTACGCGGGAACCGACGAAACCGATGCGCCCGAGCTGATGCGCGTGGTGATCGACCAGATCGGCAATGCTACGGAAACGCTCAATGAGAACGAAGTAAATCGCGCCAAGGCCCAGATGAAGGCAGGGCTCTTGATGGCGTTGGAGAGTTCAGAAGCACGCGTCGGCCAGCTGGCTCGGCAGATGCTTGCTTATGGTCGACCAATTCCTCTTGAGGAGATCGTGGCGAAAGTCGATGCGGTTACTGTCGAAAGTGCCCGCGCAGCTGGCCGCGCCCTGATCGGGCGAGCCAAGCCGGCGATTGCGGCGCTTGGACCCGGCAGTGGTCTTGCCAGTACCGCCGCTATCGCTGAAAGTCTGGTTCGCCGCGCGGCCTGACCCGCGGCGCTCGGCCGACCCTATCCATGGCGTTTTTCCGAACCGTCAGCTTCAACGAAATCCCGCCGGGTATCACCGGTGCCGGTGTGACATTGCGCGCACCGCACAGTGGCGACTTCGCTGAATGGGCGGCGTTGCGCGAGACGAGCCGCGCCTTTCTCATGCCCTGGGAGCCAGTCTGGCCTGTCGACGATCTCACGCGAAGCGCATTTCGGCGGCGGCTCAAACGGTATGCCGAAGATCAGCGTGGCGACTCGGCTTACGCCTTTTTAATCTTCCGAAGCGACGACAACGTCATGGTTGGCGGACTGACGCTTGCCAATATCCGCCGCGGGGTGGCTCAGGCCGGAAGTATTGGCTACTGGATCGGCGCGCCATTCGCCGGCAAGGGCTACATGACGGCTGCAGTTCGAGCGCTGATTCCATATAGTTTTACGACGCTGCGGCTGCACCGGTTGGAAGCTGCGTGTATTCCGGACAACACCGCGTCTGTCCGACTATTGGAAAAGAACGGCTTTAAGCGCGAGGGCTACGCGCGTGGATATTTGTGTATAAACGGAATCTGGCAAGATCATCTGCTGTACGCACGGCTTAAGGACGATATCGGCTGAATGGCCGCCTTGGGGCTGCCATGCTTAGCTTGCTATAACGTGTCGCCACCGAGAGGCGGCGAGAAACGCGGGATAAGAAAATGGTTGCGAAGAGACGTGGATGGGCGACACGAGTGTATGTTGCCGCCGCGGCGCAGTTCTGTTTAGCGCTTCTGTTGGCCGGCTGCGGTTCCACCAATTTATTTAACTCCTCCGCTCTGGATCTTTTCAGCACATCCTCCAAGGCAACCACGGGCGATGCAGATGCGGGAAAAGCGTCGCTGACCGACGTCGAATGCCCCACTGTCGATGTGCGCGCAGGCGCGGCGACCTTGATGATCGGTAATAAGCCGGGCCAAGGCGAGCCGTCCGCGCTCGACCTGCGCTATCAAGGGACGATCATCCGGACTGCGCGAGAATGCCAGGTGAATGCCGGCATCATGAATATGAAAGTCGGCATCGAGGGACGGGTTATTGTCGGTCCTGCTGGCGGCCCCGGCACAGTCGACCTGCCCTTGCGCATCGCAGTGGTGCAAGAGGGCGTTAACCCGAAAACGATCGTGTCGAGATTCGCGCGTGTGCAAGTCGGAGTGAACACCAGCGCAGAGCGTGCACCATTCACGCACGTCGATTCCGAGATAACATTTCCGCTGCCGCAACGACTTGCGGATATCGATTCCTATGTGGTGTACGTCGGGTTTGATCCGGCGTCCGCACCGCAGGAAAAGAAAAAGCCTGCGGGCAAGCCGAAGGCAAAGCCGAAATCGGTTGCGAGCCCGCGCCAAAGTTAACGGAAATCACCATCCGCGAAGATCGATAACCGAACGCTTAAGTGCGCGGAGGTCCGAGATTAGGGCACGGGCGCCGGCCGAGCGAAGATGGTCGCCAACTTGGCCGCCGGCATGACTACCACCGACAAAGCCGATTACCGTCATCCCGGCGGCAACACCGGCTGCGACGCCTACTGGCGAATCTTCGACCACGATGCACGCGCTTGGCTTCACTTGAAGTGTACGGGCGACGTGCAGAAATAAGTCAGGCGCGGGCTTGCCGTTTTGCACTTCACTTGCCGAAAACAGGTTGGGCTCGAAGAACCGCATCAGTCCAGTGCTTTCGAGGCTGACACGAATGCGCTCGTGCGAAGAGGAAGACGCCACGCATTTCGGTCCACGTAACCAGGACAGCGCATATTCGGCATTAGGTGTGGCGCGCAATTCCCCTCGAAACCGACGCAAGATGACGCTGGCGACCGAGTCGGCAAAATTGGGTGGTAGCTTGCGGCCTGCAGCGGCCTCAACTTCGGCGAACATGTCGGCAGGCCGGCGCCCGGTGAAATAGCGCGTGATGACGTCCGGCGTGAGAGGAAAGCCGGCGCGCATAAACTCCTGTGATACAATCGATGTAGCTAACGGCTCACTATCAACCAGCACACCGTTGCAATCGAAGATGATCACGGCCCCCCCAATGCCTCGGCCGGAAGCTCCGGCCATCGCACGCACTGTCCCCACGAATCAGCAAAACGGGAGAATAGGGGCGGGACGGTAACGCGCAATGTTTGCAGGCGATCGACCGCCGGTTTTGCACATCGTCAAATTGAATAGCGGGGAAAACTTCACGCCCATGTGAAGCGTAGTGAGGCGGGGACGCCACCGCTCTTTAAGCGATGCCAGCGCACGTTAGGGAAAGTAGCAAATCCGCAAGTTAGTTCAGCTTCTTACGAACGTCGTCGATGCCTTTGGCAATCAATTCGCCCGCCAGCTTGCCTTTCGTCTCCGCGCTGAGGATCTTTTCGGCGGCGGCGATCGCGGCTTCGGCGGCGGCGCTGCGGACGTCGGCGGCTGCTTGTGCCTCTGCCTGGGCGATCTTGGTCTCAGCCATTTTGGTGCGGCGGGCGACAAAATCTTCGATTTTACTCTTGGCTTCAGCCGCGAGCCGCTCGGCTTCGGACCTAGCACCGGCGATAATGTCCTGCGCTTCGCCTTCGGCAGCATGGCGCTTCCGTTGGTACTCCGCCAAAAGCGCGGCCGCTTCTTCCTTAAGTTTACGAGCCTCGTCGAGCTCGGCCTTGATGCGGGCTGAGCGGTCGTCGAGCGATTTCGCTACGATCCGGTGGACGCCGACATATCCGAGAAGCCCTAGGAACACGAGGAAGGCCAGAGCTACCCAAATTTCAGCATCATCCAGCACGCGCGTTCTCCGTCAGTTTTTCAGAACCGCTGTGACCGCATCGGCGACAGCTTTCTCGCCTGGGGCGGAGCCAATAAGTCTTTCGACGATAGCGCGGGTAGCGTCCTCGGCAATGGTGCGGACGTTGGACATGGCCGACTGTTTGGTGACGGAAATGGTTTTCTCCGCCTCCAAGAGCTTGTGATTGAGCTCGTCCTCAAGCGTCTTGCGGCGCGCCGCCGCCTCGGCGGCTTGTTTGTCGCGGGTCTCATTCGCGATGGACTGCGCGCGGGCACGAGCATCGGCCAATGCCTTTTCGTAGGCCGCCATCGCTTCATCGGACTGCGTTTTGAGAAGGCCCGCCTCCGTGAGATCGCCTTCGATTTTTTTCTGCCGGGCTTCGATGATCGAGGCGACGCGCGGTAGAGCGAGCTTTGACATCAGCACGTAAAGCAAGACAAAGGCGATAGCGAGCCAGACGAGCTGCGACGCGAATGTCTGCGACTCGAACGGCGGAAACGCGCCGTGCCCGCCTTCAGCGGGGTGTGCAGTAGTTGTCTTGTGCGCCGGCTCGGCCATCGTTTATTCCCGCATCACTGCCGGGTTTAGAGCGCGAACAGCAGCAAGAGTGCGATCAGCAGCGAGAAGATGCCGAGCGCTTCAGTGATAGCAAACCCGAAGATCAGGTTGCCGAATTGTCCCTGCGCCGCAGAGGGATTGCGCAAAGCGGCAGCCAAATAGTTGCCGAAGATGATGCCAACGCCGACGCCGGCGCCGCCCATGCCGATGCAGGCAATTCCCGCACCTATGTATTTTGCTGCCACTGGATCCATAATGAACTCCTTCTGGTTTTCTCGATCAGGCCGTTAGTGGCCGGGGTGAATAGCATCATTGAGATAGATGCAGGTGAGGATGGCAAAGACGTACGCCTGCAGGAATGCGACCAGCGTCTCAAGCGCCATGAGAATGACGATCATCGTAAATGGCAGCACACTACCAACCCAGCCGAGTGCGCCGAGGCCTGTGCCCAACAGGATAATAAAGCCGGCGAAGACCTGGAGAGTGATATGGCCCGCAAGCATATTGGCGAACAGACGCACGCTGTGCGAGATCGGCCGTGAGATGAAGGACAGTATCTCGATCCCCACAATCAAAGGCAGGATATAGATCGGCACGCCCTTCGGCACGAACAGATTGAAGAAGTGGAGGCCATGACGCAGCAGGCCATAGATCAGCACGGTAAGGAACACTGTAAATGCGAGCGCTGCGGTGACGATTATGTGGCTCGTAACGGTGAAGGAGTAGGGAATTAGCCCCAGCATGTTCAGCGTCAGCACGAACATGAACAACGAGAACACGAACGGGAAGAACTTCATGCCTTCGGCACCGGCCGTGCTACGGATTGTTGCGGCGACAAATTCGTAGGATATTTCGGCCGCTGATTGCAGCCGCGAAGGTATCAGGCTGCCCCGCGCAGTGGCGCCGACCAGGAATACGGTCAAGCCAACCACCGCTACAAGCATCATAAGGGCGGAATTGGTGAAGGCGATCTCGGTGTTTCCGATCTTGACGACCGGAAAGAGATCAACAATTCGGAATTGATGGATCGGATCAGCCGCCATGAAGTCTTAGTCGTTCAGTTGCCTGTCACGAACGACCCCTGCCGCTCGCATCACGTTAAGTACGCCGGCCGCAAAGCCAAGCAATAGGAAAATGATAAGCCCCCACGGCGAAATTCCCAGCCAGCGGTCGAGCAGCCAGCCGATTGCCGCACCCACGAGCACGCCTGCGACCAGTTCGGTCGACAATCGGAAACCGCGGGCGATCGCCGAAGCATCGGCGGTCTGACGAGGACCTGAACCGTTTTCGGATGGTCGGCTTGCATTTGCGAGCCGATCGCCGAGACGCTGGAGCCTCGCTGAGAGAGCAGCCTCGTCGTCCGGCGGTTCCTTGCGATCACCTGTGCCCCGCGTGCCGTCAGCCATGCTTTCGACTCGCGTGGATTTCAGGTTTTGCGTGTTCCGCCGCCCTAAAAGCCGCGCGGACCATACTTATCGAGTTTCTTTTAGTCAAGGAACCGCAACTGTAACATAAGTATCTGATATTATCGAATAAACGTAGGATTTTTCGTCAGCTGACGGCGTCGCGTGGGGGCACCGCGACATGAGTTCGCACGGCATCATCGCGGAGGTTCAGCTGGCGGAGACGCGATGCTACTCTTGGAAATCTAGGCAGCCGGCCTGAAGGAAAATCATCATGCCCGTTTCTATGTTCGTCCTTCTCGCGTTTCTCATTTGCGCCGCACCGGAGGCGCCAGCGCAAACCGTGATCGATGTCGAGAGTCAGAAGGCGGCATCGCCTCAGGCGCAGGATCGAGACCGGTCCGCGGTTCAGGAGCAAGCTCCGGCGGCGGTAGGAAACTCACGTGCGGACGCGCAAAGCCGTTTTTCGCCGGAAGATCGCGCGGCATTGGAGGCCGAGATTGGGCAATTAAGGGAAGAGGTCGCGTCGCTGAGGAGAGTTCAAGGGGAGGTCGGCCGCCTGCGGGACGAGGTCGCGTCGTTAAGAAAGGAAATGCTGGCGTTGCAGGAGCCACCACCACCGCGGCCACCGGGCGATATTATTCCGCCTTCTTACAAAGGTGGCGATGTGACCGTCAAGCTGCCAACGCATGCGGATATCGCGCGCGCCCGCGACTTCATCGAAGAGACGTGGCGTCGGCTGGTCGAGATGATCGTCACAGTACAAAAGGACATGATGCGCAAGGGCTAAGCTGCCCGCAAATGTCAGAGTAAGTCATGTCCGGTCGAATGTCTACCATTGTTGAGGTCGCACCGCTGCTGATCGCAACCGCGACCTTGCGCGTCGAAACGCCCCGCAGTGGCTTCATCGATATCACCAGCAATGCCGCGAGCTTCGTCGATCAAATAAACGCCGGTGAAGGCGCACTGTTGATTTATCTGCGCCACACCTCGGCTTCGCTGACTATTCAGGAAAACGCCGACGCGGATGTGCAAGTGGATTTGATGACTGCGCTCGACCGGCTCGCGCCGGAAGACGGGCCATGGGTTCATGACGTGGAAGGCCCGGACGATATGCCCGCGCATGTGAAAGCAATGCTCAACGGCGTGTCGCTCCACGTGCCGATCGTCAATTCCAAGCTAGCGCTCGGAACCTGGCAAGGCATCTATCTTGTTGAACATCGCCGCAAGCCACACAGCCGTGAGGTGATCTTTCAATTCGTCGGCGGCCGCAAATGATTGTCAGCGGTGAAGGTGCGTGACGTCGTCGCGGGATGTCCATGCGCGATGCAAGGCCGCACTCATATGGCTGAAAACAAAGGGCTTTTGACCAACAACCCGAGCCCTATTGATGCCCGTCGATGCGCAGGCGCATGATGCGCAGTGGTCCACAGCGGGTCTTTGTTACTATATGTCTACGGCTGCAGTTCGTACCCGCGTTATCGTTCGAAAGGTTATAGCGGTTGACTGAAATCGTGCTGTACCGGCTCGTGATTGCTGATGACCACCCGCTGTTTCGGGGCGCATTACGCGAAGCCGTATCAGGGTTGCTGGAGCAAGTAGATATCGCGGAAGCCGGGACTTTCGACGAACTCGTCGATTTGTTGGAACGGGGCGGCGACGTCGATCTGGTTCTGCTCGATCTCACAATGCCTGGCGCCCGCGGCTTTTCTGGTTTGATGTATATGCGCGCCCAATATCCAGGGGTGCCGGTCATTGTGGTTTCAGCCAATGACGATCCCGCAGCCATCCGACGCTGCATGGAGTTTGGCGCTTCGGGGTTCATTCCGAAAACGCTCGGCGTCGAGGCAATGCGTGCCGCGATCTCACGCATTCTTAACGGCGGCGTATGGACACCACCTGATGTTGATCTTGCAGCCGGCTCGGATGGCGAAGCGGCGGAGCTGATGGGACGTATGGCGACACTGACGCCGCAACAAGTTCGTGTCCTCATGATGCTATCGGAAGGACTTCTAAACAAGCAGATCGCGTTCCAGCTCAGCGTGTCGGAGGCGACCGTGAAGGCGCACGTTTCCGCAATTCTGCAGAAGCTCGGAGTGGAAAGTCGCACACAGGCGGTGATTGCGGCCGCCAAGATTGAAGCCGGGCAGTGGCCGCAGAGCGTTCCCGCTGAAGGCTAATTGCCTGTGTTATTCTGCTGCTACTCTTAGTACCCGCCATTGCGCAAGCAACGCGCGCAGCGCTGCCGGCTTAATCGGCTTGTACAACAACTGGATGCCCTCTCCACGAGCCTGCTCACGCACCTCCGGTGAGCGATCAGCGGTAATCAGGATAGCCGGAAGATCGCCATATCGGCCGCGTAGTGCGGCAATGGCTTCGATACCGTTACCGTGGTCGAGATGGTAATCAACCAAGAGGCCATGCGGCATTGTTGGACTTTCGGAGATCGCGGTCAGCGCAAACGCGAGGTCTGGCGCCTTGATCACGTCGCAACCCCACCCGCGAAGCAGCGTCTCCATACCGTCGAGCACCGAAGGCTCATTGTCGACGCACAGGGTCGTAATACCGGCAAGTTGGCCTAAATCGATGTGAGCACCCTCTCGGGCCGGCAAGTCGATGGGCGGGTCATTTGAGCGCGGCACCGTGACAGCGAAATGCGAGCCGCGGTCGGTTTCTGAATTCAAGCTCAATCTTACAGTCGAGCACGCGCGCCACGC
This sequence comes from uncultured Alphaproteobacteria bacterium, assembly GCA_963810585.1. Taxonomy (GTDB): domain Bacteria; phylum Pseudomonadota; class Alphaproteobacteria; order Rhizobiales; family Xanthobacteraceae; genus Pseudolabrys. The sequence continues at coordinate 1,061,400 of CAWENV010000001.1, read as the reverse complement.
GCTCCACAATTGAAAGGCCTAGGCCTAGTCCGCGCGCAATCTTTGCGCCCTGGTCGAGACGATGGAATTCAATAAAAATGTCACGCCATTTGGATTCCGGGATTCCGACACCGGTGTCGTAAACGTCGATACGCAAATTTTCGCCGCGCTGGCGGCACCCAACCAGCACGCCGCCCTTCGGCGTATATTTAATGGCATTTGAAACGAGGTTTTGAATCAGCCGCCTCAACAGCCGGCGGTCAGAGCGCACCACAAGTCCACAAGGGACAAAAGTGAGCTTGATTCCTTTCGAGACCGCCAGCGGAGCGAATTCTAGTTCGATTTGACGCAGCAATTCGTCGACGCGGAAATTGGCAAACTCCGGTCTCAATGCGCCTGTATCGAGACGCGACATATCGAGTAACGCGCCTAAGATTTCCTCTACCGCTTCGAGTGAAGCATCAATATTGTCGACCAGACGGCGATCGTCTTTCCCTCCGCGCTCTATCAGACTGGTGACATAGAGCCGCGCCGCGTTGAGCGGCTGCAGAATGTCATGACTCGCCGCGGCCAGGAACTTTGTCTTGGAAATATTGGCCTCCTCCGCTTCGCCCTTTGCGTGGGCGAGTGCGGCATTGAGCCGGGTCAACTCCTCCGTACGTTCACGTACGCGCCGCTCGAGCGTCTCGTTCGAACGCTCCAGCGCTTCAGCCGCCTCAACGCTGGCGGTGATGTCCGTGAATGTGGTGACAATGCCACCGTCCGGCATACGGTTTGCGCGCACTTCGATCACGACGCCTTCTGCGAACCGTTCAAGGAATGGCTCGCTGCCGGATACGTAGCGCTCGATCTGTGCACCCAAGAATTCCTCACTGCGATCGGAAGCGACGTCGTCGCGCTTGCTGTTGAAACGCAGGATGTCGGCGAGGCCAATGCCGACACGGATGAGGCTCGGCGGCAGATCGAGGATCTCGCCAAACTGACGGTTCCAACAGATTAGCTGAAGGTCCTTGTCGAACACCGCGATTCCCTGGCGCACATGATCAAGTGCGGTCTGCAGGACTTCACGATTGTATTGAATCGCGGCATTGGCATCATCGAGCAACTTCAGCGCCGCCTTGGTCGATACCGTGCGCTTGCGCAATAGAAGCGAGAGCACCAGCCGTGAGGATGCGCCCCCGATCGCGGAAGCCAGGATGTGCTCGGCGTAGCGCACCAGCCGGAAATCAGCCTCGTCCTTCGGCTCGAGGCTGATGCGTTGCGTGACTGCAAAACTGTCGAAAGCCGAACGCGTTCGGTCCTCGCCGAGATAGCGCGAGACGGTAGTCGTAAGCTCGTCCACCGTCACGGACGAGCGCCAAAGCCGGAAGCTTGGCGTGATCGGCGTAAATTCCGACGGCACGAAGGTATTGGCTTGCAGCTGCTCGATCGGCGAGGGCGCGCGGCGCAGTGAAAAACCTACGAAACAGAGGATATTGAGGAGCAGGCTCCAGGCTACGCCATGTACCAGTGGCGGCAGTTCGAGTCCCAACAGATGTTGCGGCCGCAGGATTCCTAGCCCCCAAGGCCCGTCGGTGAGAATGCGTTCGCCGATGACGCCGATATCCGACAGCGTCGGAAGCAGGAGCGTATAGGCCCAGACGAAGAACCCAATAATCATACCGCCAATTGCGCCCGCCGCGGTGGCGCGGCGCCACATCAATCCGCCGAAGAATGCCGGCGCGAGTTGGGCGATGGCGGCGAAAGAGAGCAGACCAATTGAAGCGAGCTGTGCTTCGCCGGCGGACCGATAGTAGATGTACGCAAGCAACAGGATCGCAAAGATAGCAAGTCGTCGTACTGTTAACAGAAACGAGCCGACATTTTCCCGTCCGCTGATCAGCGCCTCACGTCGCTGCAATACGAGTGGCATGACCAGATCGTTAGAAACCATTATCGAGAGCGCGACTGATTCCACGATCACCATAGCGGTAGCGGCCGACAGGCCCCCGACGAAGGCAACGATGGTGAAAAGGCTGGAGCCGCTTTCGAGCGGCAGCGCCAGCACAAACATGTCGCTGTCAACTTTGCCTGCCGGAAAGGTCAGCAAACCAGCGAGGGCGATCGGAACTACGAACAGGTTTATCAACACCAGATAGACAGGATATAGCCAGACCGCACGCTTGATCTCGTTTTCGTTATTATTTTCGACCACGGCAACGTGGAATTGCCTCGGCAGCATGATGAACGCCACGAAGGACAGTAAAGTCATCGCAACGAGAGTATCGATGCGCGGTTCGCGGCTGAAAATAGCGGCAGTCGACGGTCGCTGCATTGCTTCAGTGAAGAGCGCCACGGGGCCGTCGAACATCCAGAAGGTCACAAATATTCCGACAGCCAGAAACGCAACCAGCTTTACGATCGATTCGGCGGCAACCGCCAACATCAGTCCGTCCTGATGTTCGGTCGCGTCGATATGGCGAGTGCCGAACAATACTGCAAAGGTCGCCATCGACAGGGCTACGAAAAGCGCGATGTCGCCCAGAAGCGGACGGGTAACGTCCGTGGCAGTCGTTATATGAGCGAGAATCGTTTCTAGCGATGATGAGACCGCTTTGAGCTGCAATGCGATGTAAGGAATGGTGCCGACGATCGCAATTAGCGCCACGGTTGCTGCAACGGCTTGGCCCTTGCCGTAGCGCGCGGCGATGAAGTCAGCGATCGAGGTGATGTTCTGGGTTTTTGCGAGTCGAACGATCCGCATCAGCAATGGGCTGAACAGGACGATCATAAGCGCTGGGCCGATGTAAATTGTAAGGAAGTCGAAGCCCGTGCGCGAAGCGAAACCGACTGAGCCGAAAAAGGTCCATGACGTGCAATAGATCGCCAAGGACAACGGATAGATGAGCAGCCGCGCGCGACCTTCGCGACCAAGGCCGCGGGTACGGTCCCCGTAGCTCGCCACCAGGAATAACAACCCGATGTACGCAAGCGCAACCGCGATGACGACCCAACCTTGCAGCATGCACTCTCCAGATCGGGACCAGACCTGTCTTGGCGAGGGCTTTGTCGCGCTAAATCACCATAGAACGCTATCAGGGTCTATCGGCCGCGACTTTATTCGTCTCGCGAATTGGTGCCCCATCAAAGCACCGCTCATCCGCCAATCATACCATAAACTATTATAACATATACGTTTTTAGCGCCCGGCGGCCGATTTATGGTGCAGGATGTGCAACGGGGCAGGCGTCCTCGTCTTCCAAGACTGCAATTGCGGATTCGCATGTTTCACCAACAAGCGACCTCTTCATCGTCGATGACGGTGCAATTTTTCGTGGAGCACTTTTTTACGGGGTTCACGCTTGCCGACTATCGCTTCGCGCGCTCTGCAGATGCTGAAACATTTCTCGCTGCCGCATGTGGCCGCGCACTGGCTCGCGTCTTGCTCGATCTGCACTTGCCCGACAAATCGGGTGTGATGGTGCTCTAGGACCTGAATGCGCAGCACCGCGCTCGCATTGTGGAGAAGATCGGCGCTCGCAATACCGTCAACCTAATACGCATCGTGCTCGGCGGCGGCAACGGTCGCGTACCATTAGCATTGCCCAAAATGGTGGCATAACCTGACATCAACGGCGGTCAGCATTTGACGTGCGTGCCTGCGCACGGCATTGATCGCGCTCGATGAGCCGCAGCGCAGGTGCGCTTGGTTCCGTGAGAGCCTTGTCTTGTCCGCGCCATCTGCAAACGACCGCTTCGTTGTCCTGCGCCACGTCGCCGAAACTCTGGCGATTGCGGCAGCGGGTGGATCTGCGCTGGGTCTCGTCGGGGTTCCGGCGGGCTGGCTATCGGGCTCGATTTTAGCGGTTGCGGGCGCCTCACTCGCCGGTCGGCCAATGCTGATCCCGACGCTGCTGATGCGCGCGATCTTCGTGTTGATCGGGATATCACTCGGCGCCGTGGTCACACCCGAGACGTTGCACGGCATGACGACTTATCCCCTCAGCATCGCGGTGTTGCTGCTGGCCATGACGATCATCTCGGTCTGCGGCGCTGGGTATCTGCAGCTTGTACATAGCTGGGGTAGGGTTGACGCATATCTTGCCGCTGCGCCCGGCGGGATGTCACAGGTTCTGGCATTGGGTGCCGAGCTTGGCGGCGACCTGCGGGCGATTGCGATTGTGCAGAGCATACGCGTCGTCGTCATCGCCGTCGGTCTGCCTGCCGGACTGTCCCTGCTCGGGCTCGTCGGCCACGCTCCGCCGAGGGCCGCCGGAGCGCTAAGCATCGCCGTGCTCGATGAGCTGGCGATCCTCGTGGTGCTTTCAAGCGCTATTGCGATCATCGCCTATCGCGTCCGGTTTCCCGGCGGATTGCTCTTTGGCGCCATGCTTACGTCGGCCGTGTTGCATGGCAGCGGCTTGATTCACGCGGTCATGCCCTGGTGGGTTGCGAACACGGCGATGGTCGCGATGGGCGCGGTCACAGGGTCGCGGTTTGCCAACACACCTCTCCGGATGTTGCTGCATTTTGTAGCCGCCGCTTTTGGCTCGTTCGCGGTGGCCGTTGCGATCGCCGCGGTATTCGCTGCCGGTCTGATCAGTGTGTTGTCACTGCGCGCCGCTGAAGTGATGATCGCCTTCGCGCCAGGTTCGGTCGACGCTATGATGTTGCTGGCACTCGCGCTCAATCTCGACCCGGTCTATGTCGGTGCCCACCATCTCACACGCATTTTTTTCGTATCGCTAACCATGCCGCTTGTGGCGCGGCGGGCTGCGCGCGCTCTTAAAATTCAAAGCGAGCCTGCCAAGCCCCCGCTGAATCGGCCGCCGTTTCAAGATTGATGAGATGGAAGGTAGAGTTATTCGGCCGCCGCAGCCTGTAAGTGCCGGGGGAGCTCGAGCCGCTCCCAGACGTCCACTAACGCTTCGGCCAAAGCATCAACCAAGGCGTCGTCGTGATATGGCGAAGGCGTGACACGCAAACGTTCCATGCCGCGAGGCACTGTAGGGTAATTGATCGGTTGGATGTAGATGCCGTGCTCGGCAAGCAACAAATCGCTCGCTGCCTTGCATTTTTCCGGATCGCCAACCAGCACCGGTACGATATGTGTTGTACTTGGCATCACTGGCAAGCCCGCAGAGTTGAGGACTGCCTTCACACGCGCCGCGCGCTCCTGGTGTCGCTCGCGCTCCCAGCTCGATGTTTTTAGATGGCGGATGGCGGCGGTCGCCGCGGCGCAGATTGCCGGCGGTAGTGCCGTTGTGAATATGAATCCAGGCGCATAGGAGCGTACGGCATCGACTATTTCTTCGCTTGCGGCGATATAGCCGCCAAGGCAGCCAAAGGCTTTAGCCAGAGTGCCCTCGATTACGTCGACGCGCGCCATGGCCATGTCGCGGTCGCAGATGCCGCCACCATGTGGGCCATACATGCCGACAGCATGCACCTCATCACAATAAGTCATGGCTCCGTAACGTTCTGCGAGGTCACAGATTGCGTGCACCGGCGCGACGTCGCCGTCCATGGAATAGAGGCTCTCGAACACGATCAGCTTCGGTCGCGCCGGATCGGCAGCCCTAAGCAACTCCTCGAGATGCCCGAGGTCGTTGTGACGCCAGATCTTCTTCTCGCAGCCGGATTGGCGCACGCCTTCGATCATGGAGTTATGATTGAGTGCGTCGGACAAAAGCAAGCAATTCGGCAATAGCTTAGCGATGGTCGCGATGCCGGTCTCGTTAGAGACGTAGCCAGAAGTGAAGACCAGCGCAGCCTCTTTGTCGTGCAAGCTGGCGAGTTCGCGCTCAAGTTCGACTAACGGATGATTGGTGCCGGCAATGTTGCGAGTGCCGCCCGCACCAGTGCCCATACGCGCAGCGGCTTCGACCATAGCGCCGATCACCTTCGGGTGCTGCGCCATGCCGAGATAATCATTGGAGCACCAAATTACGACGTCGCGTTTGCCCTGTGGTGAGTGCCAGATGGCGTGCGGGAAACGGCCGGCAATGCGCTCGAGGTCTGCGAACACCCGGTAGCGCCGCTCATCCCGCAACTTGTTTAGGGCAGCCGCGAAAAAACCTTTGTAGTCCATGTGCTTTACACTTCCCCGCCCCGCAGCAGGCATCTTTTAGAAGGGTTCTAGGGTTCTTGTCGAGGCGAGATTCGTCGCACTCCAATGCTACACCTCAATTGAGGTCAGCCGTTCGGAGGGCCTAACGGAGGGCGCCCAGGTCAAGGTAGCCGCGCATGCTAGCTAGCATCAGGGCTCCGATATGCAATTGCAGTACGAATTCTCCCCTCAAAATAAGCACGGCCAGCTCGTGGGCGGTCACGAGTTTGAGCTCAATACCGGGTTCAATTGTCGACTGTTCGCTCCGTGGCCCGGTCTCGACGAAAAATGAATGCACACGGTTGGAGAGCCGCGCGGTGCACGGCGCATAGCTGCCCAGCGTATGCACCATGAGCGCAGGCAAACCGGTTTCCTCCAGGAGCTCATGGCGGCAGCAGTCTATTGGCGTCTCGCCTTTATCCACCGTCCCGGCCGGCAATTCCCATGTAAAGCTTTCAAGAGCAGGGCGGTATTGCCGCACGATAGGAATCGTTCCGTCCGGGGTGCGCGCGACGATAGCGATGTAATCTTGCTGATCGATGGCGTGGTAGAGTTCAGTCGTTGAGTCCGCCTCGAACTGAACACCGCGCTCGATAATCTCGACCCACGGTGAAACGCGTGTTGTGCGGCGGCTTACGATTCTCGGCCAAGCCATGCTCGTTATCCTATGTCAGCTCACTTTTGCGAAGAACGCTCTCCGCAGGCCGTTGCAGATAAGTTGTAGCGAACGCGTAAGCGTACCAGCGTAGATAATTCGGAAGCCACCTTACCACTTGGAACCGACTTGCGCCGTGGGCACGCTGGAACCAGCGTGCGGGCACTTCTCCGATACGCCAGCCGAGCCGATGGCATTTCACTAACAGCTCGATGCTGTAGCAAAAGCCGCGTTCGGACTCGATCTTGATCTCATCGATGGCGCGGCGCGAGAAGAGACGGAAGCCATTGCTAGCATCGTGGGTCGGGAGGCGCGCAACATGGTAAAGTGTGAAATTGGCGGTGCGTACAAGAAAAGCCTTCAGCCATGGACAACCGACCATGCGACCGCCGGTCATAAAGCGGCTTGCGCAAACGACATCGCAGCCCTTTGAGGCTTCTGTCACCATTGAATCAAGAATGCCAGGGTTGTAGTCGTCGTCGGCCGGAAATACGAGCACGAATGGCGCGTCGCTTGCGGCAAATCCGGTGAGTACGGCGCCATGAGCGCCGCGTCCACGATTGCGCAAGAACGTGATGGAGAGCGTACCGAAAGCATCGCGGTTTCTGTTTATCGCTGGGAGCGTGTCATCTTCCTCGCGATCATAGCAGATCAGCACTTGGCTCGGCGTTTTCACCTCGCGTGCGATCGCAACCAACGTTGGCACGATATTGGCGCCCTCATTGTAAACCGGAATGATAATGTCAACGCGATGCCGCGGGGCGTTATTCATTGGAAAGCATCGGCGCCTTCGCGATCGCGCGAGAGTTCTAGCGGCCGCATAGTCAGCCCTTTTCTCCGCTCGTTAGTACAAATGGCCGGAGCGGCTGCATGATCGACAGATTAAATACGACATTATCAATAAAGTTATATGCGGGCAGGAGTATGCGCGTGCGTGGCGATGCGACGTAGCGATAGGCTAGTCCGGCCAGATAGTCAGTTTGGACGCTGAACCCCTCGTTACGAAAGATTTCGGCGACCCGCCAGGCGAGAACCGGCCGCTCGTTCTCGGTCACGCCCACCGAACTATAGAAGGGCGAAGAACGGTCACGGTAGAGCCACATGAAGGGGTTTATGCGATTGGGGTCGAATGCGACAAACTTCCCGCCATTTTTGAGTACCCGCTTGACCTCGCTGGCGAGGCGTCGCGGATCCGGAAAATGGTGAACCAGCCCACTCAGCAACACGCCGTCGAGGCTCGCGTTCTCGAATGGCAAATTCTCGGCGTCGCCCTCAATTAATTCGAGGCCCGGATATTTTCGGCGACCGAGCGCCACCAATTTTGGGCTAATATCGAGACCGACGCTTTGGTAGCCCGCGCGCCGCAACAACTCGGCGAACACGCCCGAGCCACAACCAAGATCGACCACGCGTGCGTCGCGCGGCAAGCCGCTCAGCTGCATGAAAGCTGCAATCAGCCGCTCGTTGGCCTGCGGCGTGAACACGTCGTATTCATCACTTTCCGCATGGGCGTCGAAAAAGGCGATCTCCTTGCCTTTATCTTGCGCGCTGTCGATGTCCATTGACGTAGAACCTACAGCATGCGCGGCACGGGCAGCGGTGTAATCAGCTTGCCGCGGAAACCCTTGGCCTTGAGCTTTGGCGCCAGTTCGTCGGCGATGTGCCAGGAGAAAACAATCGCATAGTCCGGCTGATCGGAATACAGCCTGGATTCGTCAACAACCGGAATTTGGGTACCCGGCATGCATTTGCCGATCTTGAGCGAGCCCGGGATCTCGCAGACGTAATCGATCAAGCCTTCATCCAGGCCGACATAGTTCACGAGGGTACTCGCGCGCGACGGCGCGCTAATGCCGGCAACACGCGCTCCCTTTTCCTTCAGCTCACGCAGCATCGATAGCAATCTGAGCTTTGAAAGAATGACTTCGCGCCTGAATGCATCGAGTCGCTTGACCATCGCGTCGCCACGCGGCTCCGCGGCGAGCATACGCCGCACGCTGTCTTGGGCAGTGTGGGCACCGTGACGTGCGGCATAGACGCGAATTGATCCCCCATGGCTCGGAATCGGCCGCGCGTGGAAAACTTCGAGTCCGTGCATCTCCAGGAGGTGTTTAAGGCTCGCCAATGAGTAGTAACGCAGATGCTCATGATAGATGGTGTCGTATTGAAGCGTGTCGAGAAGCGGAATGAGATAGTGCGACTCCGAAATAAATACGCCATCCGGTTTTAGCATCTCGACAATACCGTCAACGATGGCGTGCACATCCTCAATATGGGCAAAGCAATTGGCTGCGGTCACGACACTCGCGGGCCCATGGTCGCGTTTGACCTCGCGCGCCACCTCGACTCCAAAATAACGCTTGATCGTCGCGATGCCGCGCTGGTTGGCGATATCACCGACATCTGTGGGCTCAATGCCGAGCACGCGTTGACCGCCAATTTTAAAATTAGACAGCAGCGTGCCGTCATTCGAGCCGATGTCGATGACGAGATCCTTGTCGCCTAGGCCGAGCATGGCAGCGCTTTCGCGCTGTAGGTCAGCGAAATTGTCGCGCAGCAATTTGGTCGTGCCACTGGTGTAAGGATACTCGGGCGGGAAAATAATCGCTGGATCGACGGCAAGCCCGAGTTGGACCAGATCGCAATTGCGGCAGTGGAGAAGCGTTGTCGGAAACCACGGTTGTTGATGTGGTACTCGGCCAATAGGTACCATTTGATTGACTGGCGGCATGTAGCCGAGCGACAGCACAGCGTCGAGTGGCGCGTGTCCACACACCTGACAGTTTTCGATTGGGACACTGGCACCGGTGCCGGCGGCACGCGCAACTTTGCTGGGTCGCAAGACTTAAGCCTCCTTCGGCGCGAGATTGACGTTGCGCCGATACCAATCGAGCGTGGGCTTCAGGCCGTCGTTCAGCGGCACGCGCGGCTTATAGCCCAGCCCTGCGAGTTTCGAAATGTCGGGACAGCGTCGTGCCGTACCGCCTGGGGCTGATTTGCCGCTGACCAATTCGACTTCCCTACCGGCAATGCCGGCAATTCGCCGCGCCAGTTCGGCGATCGTGACCTCTTCGGTCGTGCCGATGTGATAGATGCCGAGATGCGAGCCTTTTTCGAGCATCACCGCTATCCCGGCCACGAGGTCGTCAATGTAGCAGAAGCTGCGGGTGTCCTTCCCGGTTCCCTGGATCTCAAATCGCAACGTTCCGGATGGTTGCGCTTTGGCGGCTGCATCGAAACGCAGTGCCAGTTGCGGGATGACGTGTTCCCAGCCCATGTCCGGTCCATAGACATTGTGGGGCCGAAAGATCAGCACGCGTTCGAAATATTTGCGGCCGAAATTGATCGCCATCAATTCGCTGATCATTTTGCCGCCGCCATAAGAATAGCGGGGATTGAGTGGATCAGGGATGGTGAGCGGCGCGGTCTCGTCGGTCGGGATTTTCAGCGGCGTCTGGTAGACTTCAGAGCTCGAAGCAAGCACCAGCGTGCCAATCTTATGCTTGCGGCATGCGTCGATGACGTTGACCATGCCCCGCACGCCGACATCGAGTACCAGGTCCGGTCGGCTGTAGAAGAATTCGGTACCGTTGACGAAGGCGAGGTGATGCACCTCGTCGACACCTTGTGCAGCCTTCTCGACCGCTGCGGCATCCCGAATGTCGCCGGCGAAGAACTCAATATCGTTAGCAACGTCAGTAAGTCTGCGAGGGCTTCCGCGCGAGTTGTCGTCGAGTACGCGTACGCGGTGGCCCAGCTTGACCAATGTTTTGACCAGCCCCGAGCCGATGAAGCCGCTACCGCCGGTGACGAGGATGCGGCTCACGCGTGTATCTCCGCTTTGGCAGCCTCGCGCGCAACATTGATCCAGGCGCGTTGCTCGTGTGAGCGCCGTGCAGCATCGATGAGTTGCTGCACGCGGTAGCCTTCTGCGAAGCCAGGCTCTGCGCTCGTGCCGTTTTCGATTGCGTCGAAAAATATCTTGGCGAGCCGGGATACTGGCGCGATGCGGCCGTCGGAATATTTTGCATCGACCGTATCTTCCGACGCGATGCGGACGACGGGTGCCTCCCGCTTGCCGTACCAAAGCTCAAAGTTTCGCATGTAGTCCGCGCCAGGATTGTGCAAGGTCAACATGCCGTCCTCGCCGAAGAATTCAATGCGATGGCCGATTCCGAGATAAGAGGCGCAACTCATCGAGAGGCTCACCAGCGGCCCTGCGGCAAGTTGCATCGCCATTACAGCTGTGGTCTCCAGCTCGCTGTTGCCCGGAAGCCCCGAGACGCGCGCCGACAGGCCGGCAATCGGTCCGCAGAACCATTCGAGATAATGGAAGCAATGCGAAATGAAATTTCCGAGTACGCCACCGCCATCGTCGCCGATGGTCTTCCAATTGCGCATGCGCATCTGGATGGCGCGGCTTTCGACATGCCAATGTACAGTGACGTGGCGGAGTGCACCAATAGCATTGGCGTCGAGCATTGCCTTGGCGCGCTGCCAGCTCATGATTTGATGGAAGTTGAAGTCGATCATGGTCGGCTTGCGGCTCAGGGTGGCCTGCCTCAGCAGCGAGCGCGCTGCGTCGAGGTTATTTGCGAGAGGCTTTTCTGCGAATACCGGCTTGCCCAGTTCCAAGGCACGGAGCGCGATCGCTGTCTGCAAGCTCGGCAGTGTGGCGATGGCGACGGCATGCACGTCGGGGTCCTCAACCAGCTCGCGCCAATCTCCGTAAGCCTTCGCCACATCGGCCGCTCGGGCTAGGTCTGCCGTGCGCTTTGCATTACTGCCGGCGAGCGCAATCACCTCACAGCGCGGATCCGCACGGAATGCGGGCAACTGCACGGTGCGGCCGTAGTTGCTGCCGACTATTCCCAAACGGATCAAGGCTTTAAAGCTCCGTAAAAAAGGAATTTTGTATTGCGTGGCATGGATTTGAGCCAAATCGACATGCTAGGCAAGGGCGAATTGGCTCAGGCCGGGACGACACCCCCATGATCACAACGGACGAGGACGCTGCTGGCGCCGGGTGGCGCAAGCTGGGCGCGCTCATTCTCGCTGTCGCGATCATTGGCCTGCCGGTTAACAATATAACCGACTACGGGCTGTTGCTGATTTTAGCGGTAATTATTTTTTACGGCCACGTGCGTACAGAGCCGCGCGCATGGATGGCAGCCATGGCTATCGTCGTCTTTGCCGCCGCCGCGCAGTTACTCTTGTCGCCACCACGCATAGAGGAAGGCCACAACGTATTTTTACCGAGCGTGGCCCTGGAACAAGGTTTGCCGCGTGACGTCTACCGCCGCATGGTCGCGGAATTCGATGCGCGATATCCGCCGGCCCAGCGCTGCGATCCGAAAAAATTTGGCTGTTGGCAGAACGGTGGCCTACCCGATTCTGCGTATGCCTTCTCCGCAGATGGCATAGTCCGGAAGCCGGACTATTCGCGTGAGGTTACCGCGGTCGATTTCTCCGATCCGGTGTGGCTCCGGCTCGGTTTTGTCAACGAGCTACAATACAATTGGACCGCCGATACTGACGTTGGGCGTGCGACGCGCGATCGGCGTTTCTGGATGGGGTGGAGGCGCTGGCATCTCACCATGCCGTGGTTCGAAATGATCCGGCTGCCGGCGGCCTATGTTGGCGGAAAGTTATGTTGGCACGGCACGGTGATGTGGGAAGGCGAAGGCGAGCGTTTCGCCACACACACTGGCGATGACTGTCGCGTTATCCAATCCACCGATACTGGACGGCGAATATTCGGAATCGCCGTTAAGCCGGAAACACTATCTATGCACCTGTCGCCGCCGTGGCGTGTGCAGGCGCTGAATTTTGTTCGCAGTATTCTGTTGTTACTGGCGGTGGCTGGTTTGGTAAAGGTACTCGTTCGCGCTAGAGTAGGACAAACACTACTCCCGTTCACAATAATTGCGTTGTCAGCCTTGGTTATTGTGGTGGACGACGCGAGTTTTCTCGGGGGTATTCGTCCGTTCGACGGCGGCGACGATGGTTTGTTCTACGACGGTGTTGGGCGTGTGATTCTGCAAAGGCTGCTCGCTGGCGATATCGCGGGATTCTTCGAGGGCGGCGAAAAAGTCTTCTATTACGGTGGTCCCGGGCTGCGATATTTCCGTGCGATCGAACACATCGCATTCGGTGAAAGCTATTTCGGCTATCTCTCCCTCGTTCTGCTTTTGCCGTTTTTAGTTTACGGCCTCTTCCGCCGCTTTCTGCCCGAAACCTGGTCGCTCGCGTTGATTCTCCTGTTTGTCGCCGTTCCGGTCGGCGTTCTGTTCGGCACCAGCTTTGTACAGTATGAACAGTGGGCCTCGCGTGGGTTCGCTGATTCGGCCGCCTACATTCTATTTATCGCCGGTGTTTTATCTATCGTGGGCACTAAATCGGCAGAACATCGAAGTTTTATGCCGGCATTCTTCGGCGCGTTGCTATTGGCGCTTGGAATATTCATGAAACCAATTGTCGCGCCGGCTGCCGCCGTTATTCTCGGCGGCGCAGGGATCACGGCACTCTATGTGCGGAAATGGCCACGGCTTGCTGGCTTGTGCGTCGGTTTTCTGCCCGTGTTTTTCATGGCGCTGCACAATTGGTCGTTTGGCCATGTATTTGTCCTGTTCAGCGCCAACGCAGAGCATTCTGCGGTATTGGTAATGCCACCCTCTGCCTATGTTGCTGCTGTGCACGAGCTGGCGACGCTGAATTTGCGTGGGGAGCATCTCGCTCAATTCGTCATGCAAATCGCGCATTGGCTTAGCGGCCCATCGGAATCTTTTTCTACCATCCCACTAAATGCCGCCGGGGTTGCTATTCTCTTTTATGTCGTCATCCGCGGACGCCAATTCGACCCTTGGCTTCGGTTGATAGGGGCTTCGGCGTTGGCTCAGCATGTTGTGGCGCTGTTCTACACTGCCGCCACGGCGCGCTATCACTATCTGACCTGGTTTTTCTCAATGCTGGTTGTCGCCGTCTGGGTTCAGCAGGTGGGCCTTAACTGGCTCAAGCAGCGCTTTCCTGTCCTTTGCGAACGATTTGTTCTCCACCCCTGGTCACAGCGGCTTGCATATGGGCTCGCGTGGCTGCAAAAAGCTTCGGCATGAACGACAAACCCACCGGTATAGCCAACGGCCTCACCAACTACGGCGACCGCGACTTCTCTCTTTACCTACGGCGCTCCTTCGCGAAATCGATGGGCTATTCCAGCGCCATGCTGGAGAGGCCTGTGGTTGGAATTGCCTATACGCCGTCGGGCTTTAACAACTGTCACCGGCATTTCCCGGAATTGCTCGATGCTGTGAAGCGCGGCGTCCTGGCGGCGGGCGCGTTGCCGATCGAGTTTCCGACCATCTCGCTCGGCGAGGTGTTCCTCAATCCGACCAGTTTGAAATTTCGCAATCTGATGTCGATGGACACCGAGGAGATGGTGCGTGCGCAGCCTATGGACGCAGTGGTCCTTATGGGCGGGTGCGACAAAACGGTCCCGGCGCAGCTGATGGGGGCGGTGTCGGTTGGCAAGCCGGCGATCATGCTGGTGGCCGGTCCGATGATGACAGGTCGTCATCGTGGCGAGCGATTGGGCGCGTGTACCGATTGCCGCCGCTTCTGGGCACAATACCGTGCGGGCAAGATCGACGATGACGAGATTTCAGAGGTTGAAGGCAAACTTGCCACCACCGCCGGCACCTGCGCCGTTATGGGAACCGCTTCAACTATGGCCTGCATCGCGGAAGCGCTCGGTATGATCCTTCCCGGGACGGCTGCGATCCCTGCCGTACACTCCGATCGGCTGCGCGCTGCAGAGGCGACCGGTGCAGCGGCGGTCAAATTGATTGGCTCGCAGCTTACGCCTGATCGCATCGTGAACCAGAAGTCAATCGAGAACGCGCTGCGCGTCCTGCTCGCGATTGGCGGCTCCACAAATGCAGTCATTCATTTAACCGCCATCGCCGGCCGCGCCGGCATTCCGGTGTCGCTACAGCGAATCAACGAATTGTCGGATACGACGCCGGTGCTTGTGAACTTGAAACCGGTTGGCAATGGCTACATGGAGGACTTCTTCGCCGCCGGCGGCATGGGCGCGCTGTTTCGCGAGCTGAAGGATCTTCTGCATCTCGACTGCCTGACTGTGACGGGTGAAACGCTTGGCGAACGGCTCGCAAGCGAAGGCGCCGAGTGGGTTGACCGTTCCATCATCGCGGAGCGCAACAAGCCGCTGGAGCCACAAGGCGGATTGGTTGCGTTGTTCGGAAATTTGGCGCCACAGGGTGCGATACTCAAGCGATCGGCGGCCGACGCTAACCTTTTCGAGCATGAAGGTCGGGCAATAGTGTTCACATCGCTCGAGGATCTCGCTGCTCGCATCGACGACCCCAAGCTCGACGTCGATGCCAAGGACATTCTCGTCTTGCAGAATGCCGGTCCGCATTCATCTTCGGCCATGCCGGAAGCAGGCTACCTGCCAATTCCCAAGAAGCTTGCGACCAAGGGACTCAAGGACATGGTGCGCGTTTCTGATGCGCGCATGAGCGGCACTGCTTTCGGTACCATTGTGTTGCACGTGACGCCCGATAGTGCCTCTGGAGGCCCGCTCGGCCTGGTTCGAAGTGGCGATCGCATCCGCCTCTCGGTCAAGCAGCGACGTATTGATCTTATCGTCGACGATGCGGAGCTGAAGCGACGGGCGTCCGAACGCAGTTCGCCAGTTCAACCTCCCTCGCGCGGCTACGCCCGTCTCTATGCTCAGGAGATCTTGGGCGCCGATCAAGGCTGCGATTTCGCATTTTTAAAACCGCGCTGATCGGTTCTTGTCGGAACAGCACCCATACGTGCAGGGTGCTGATTTACGCTTGCGTAGTATTAATTCCGATTAACCATTGTGTGTGCCGGAATTTAACACGCCCAAAGACTTGATCCTCCAGAATTACAGAAATTTACGTGACCGCGCCCAAGCACGGCTCGGCCGGTCCAGGCGTGAAAGTTATGCTTCGAACGCTGAGGTATTTCGGCGAGTATCGCGACTGGCGGATGTTTGTTTTCGCCGGAGTGCTTGGTATTGGCGTTGCTCTTGTGATGCTGGAAATCTTCGAAGTTTATTCCGCATCTACCAGTTCGTTTTCTCTTGCGTTAGCCGCGGTCATCGGCGCTTTCGGCATTTGTCTTGTTGGATCGTTGTCCGCTTGGCGTATTCGGCAGAAATTGAGCGAGCAAAATCATCGGCTAGACATCGCGCTCAATAATATGAATTAGGGTTTGTGCATGTTTGATGCACAAAACCTCCTGGTGGTCTGGAATGAGCAATATAGAGAAATGTATGACATCGCTCCGGATCATATTTGGCGCGGTTGTACGATTTGGGACCTTCTCGACGCCCGTATTGCAGCAGGGACGTTTCCGCTTGATCCCGGCCGCTATGATGCGGATCTACGTATGGCCCTTAAACAGGGCAAAGCTTTTACGCTCAATATCGAATTGAAAGATGGCCGCACCATTGCAGTCGTCAACCAGCCGATGAAAAGCGGTGGTTGGGTGGCGACACATCAGGATATTACCGAACGCAATCGGTCGGAGCGTGAACTTGAACGCACCCGTTCGTTCCTCGACACAATCATCGAGAATGTGCCGTCGCCGATCATTGTTAAAAGCATTCCTGACTTGCGATATTTGCTGATTAACCGCGCCGCCGAAAAATATCTCGGGATCGTTCGTTCTACGATGCTCGGCAAGACAGTTGCCGACGTTATGCCAAAATCGAGCGCCGAGATGATTGACGCAGAAGATCAGAAATTGATCGCGTCAGGTCAAACCGCATTTCTCGACGAACATGCAGTCATCACTCCGGGCAACGGTACGCGCTTTGTTACGGCGACGAGATTGCCGGTGAAAGCGGCGGATGGAATACCGCGGTACCTCATCAGTGTTATCAACGATCTAACCGAAAGAAAACATAGTGAGCAGCGGATTGAGCACATGGCGCTCCACGATGCGCTCACCGACTTGCCAAATCGTGCGGCGTTCAACGATTGTATCATCTCCACAATCGCGCTTGCGGCCGGATCACGTGAGAGCTTTGCTCTGTTGTGTATGGATCTCGACCGCTTCAAGGCGGTCAACGATGTATTCGGCCATGCGATCGGCGACGCTTTACTGCGCGAAGTCGCTCGTCGCCTCAGTGCTGCATGCCAAGGCACCTTTTTCGCTCGTCTCGGCGGCGATGAATTCGCGGTAATCACGCCGGCCGGCGTGCAACCGGCGGCGGCTGAAGCGCTTGCGGAGCGTTTGACCGCGGCGCTCGACTCCGACATTGAAATCAACGGCAACATGTTGCGCGTCGGTCTGACAATTGGCATAGGGATTTACCCGCAAAATGGCATCGACGCGCCGACCTTGGTCGCAAATACCGATGCCGCGTTGTTCCGTGCAAAAACTGAAATGCGCGGATCAATCCGCTTCTTTGAAGTATCGATGGACAAGCAACTGCGCGAGAAACGGGCGCTGCAGCAGGATCTGCGGTCGGCAATTTCGCGCGACGAACTAGCGCTTCACTATCAACCGCAAGCGCATATTGACGGAGACATCACCGGTTTTGAGGCGCTGATGCGCTGGCACCATCCACGCCACGGGCTAGTACCGCCTAGCACTTTTATTCCACTCGCTGAGGAAAGCGGTGTCATTGTCGAGCTTGGCGAATGGATTCTTCGCACCGCTTGCCGCGAAGCTGCCTCATGGCCGCGACCGCTGCGTATCGCTGTCAACTTGTCGCCGGTGCAATTCCAGTATGGCGATCTGCCACGCCTGGTGCATGAGGTCCTGTTGGAAAGCGGCCTCGCGCCGTCTCGGCTCGAGCTCGAAATCACCGAAGGCGTTCTTATTGGCGACTTCACGCGCGCGGTGGCCATCCTGCGCCGCCTGAAGGGCCTTGGCGTGCGCATCGCCATGGATGACTTTGGCACAGGCTATTCATCATTGTCGTATTTGCAGTCATTCCCATTCGACAAAATCAAGATCGACCAAACCTTCGTCGCCAATCTCGGCCACAGCCAGCAGGCTGCCACTATCATCCGCGCCGTGATCGCACTCGGCCGCGGGCTCAATCTGCCTGTTGTGGCTGAGGGCGTGGAAACCGAAGAACAGCTTCGGTTCCTTGCCAGCGAACATTGCAATGAAATTCAAGGCTTTTTCGTTGGCCGGCCGAAGCCGATCGAAGACTATGCGGAAGTGGTCGGCCGCGCTGGGGCGCAACGTCGCCCGCGAAGCAAGACGTTGGCCGCAACAGGATAGTCTGGTGCGAGCACGCGTCCAAAAGGGTGGTGCTGCCGGAGTGGATTGAACACTCGACCTCCCCCTTACCAAGGGGGTGCTCTACCACTGAGCTACGGCAGCAAAAAACGCGCAACTCATAATGACGGCGGCGCGAACGCGCCGGAAACTGCCATAAGGGCACCCCGTGGCGCAAGGCGTCGGCTCAACTTGCGAAGTGTCCCGGCGTACCGATAATGCGGGGATGGCACGGATTGGTAAGGGCAAAGGCGCAAAAAAGTCCGGCAGCCGCGACGCGCGTCTCGCGGCGGCGCTACGCGAGAATTTGCGCCGACGTAAGGCGCAAGAGCGCGCACGCGACCCATCGCAGGGATCCGATTCATCAAAAAAGCTGAGCCAGACACCCCATAATGATCGGATTTCTTGAGGGACAGGCGCGCAGAGTCTGACTTTCGCCGCAATCTCGGGCGGGAGTGGTAGAGTCCAGAATATTGGGCTTGGCAGCAAGGTGACTTCAGGCTCATAGCTTAGGCGCCGGTCAATTAGCGGCAAGTGGGTGGGGCGAGTATGGATCGGATACGCGTAGTCGGCGGACAGCGCCTGAGCGGCACGATCCCGATTTCGGGCGCTAAAAACGCAACGCTTCCATTGATGATTGCAAGTCTGCTGACCGAGGACACGCTTATTCTCGAAAACGTCCCGCGACTAGCCGACGTCATCCAGCTTCAGCGCATTCTCGGCAACCACGGCGTTGACGTCATGATCGCCGGCAAGCGGCCTGGCGATGATCCCAATCAAGGCCGCACCATTCACATTTCTGCCGAGCACATCGTCGATACCACAGCGCCTTATGAACTCGTCTCCAAAATGCGAGCAAGCTTCTGGGTCGTAGCGCCCCTCTTGGCGCGGATGGGCGAGGCAAAAGTCTCGATGCCCGGCGGGTGCGCCATCGGCACGCGTCCGGTGGATTTGCTGATCATGGCGTTAGAGGGACTTGGAGCAGAGGTTGAAATCGAAGGCGGGTACGTGATCGCGCGTGCCAGGAAAGGTCTGCGCGGTGGCGAAATCGTATTTCCGAAGGTGACTGTTGGCGGCACACATACAGCGCTTATGGCTGCATCGCTCGCTAACGGCACGACTGTGATCGAAAATGCGGCGCGCGAACCGGAGGTCGGCGACGTCGCAGACTGCCTCAACAAGATGGGTGCGAAGATCACGGGTGCCGGGACCTCGCGCATCGTGGTCGAAGGCGTGCCAAAACTGCACGGCGCACGTCATGCGGTACTGCCCGACCGGATCGAGACCGGGACTTATGCGATGGCGGTCGCGATGACGGGTGGCGACGTGCTGTTGCAGAACGCGCGTCCCGAGCTATTGCAAGCCGCACTTGACGTGCTCGTGCAGACGGGAACTACAGTGACACCGACCAATGAGGGCATCCGCATCGCTCGCAATGGCGCGAGGCTTGCGCCGATCGAAGTTAGCACTGCGCCTTTTCCCGGTTTTCCCACCGACCTGCAGGCGCAACTGATGGCGTTAATGACCCAGGCCAACGGCACCTCGCATATCACCGAAACGATTTTCGAAAACCGCTTTATGCACGTGCAGGAGCTGGCGCGACTCGGTGCGCGCATCCTTCTCGATGGTGAGACTGCCACAATCGAGGGTGTCGATTGCCTCAAGGGCGCCCCGGTGATGGCCACTGATCTTCGTGCTTCTGTGTCGTTGGTGATCGCCGCGCTGGCTGCCGAGGGCGAGACCATGGTCAACCGCGTCTATCACCTCGATCGCGGCTTTGAGAGGCTCGAAGACAAGCTTGCGCGTTGCGGTGCGGCCATTGAGCGTATCAGCGCCTAGACCAAGTCGATTTGCTCCGCCACGATCCCTCGCCTGCTATGAAGGAGGAGTTCATTGTGGCTGAGACTAAGATAATGAGTGCTGGAGCTGTAAAATCGATGGTGGCGGCGCTAGCCGCCGAATTTGAGCGTGAGACGGGTCACAAACTCAACGTCAATTTCGGCACCGCCGGGTCGTTGCGCGAGCGGATCAAGGGCGGGGAGGCGTCCGATCTCGTCATCCTGTCGGAGTTTGCGATCACCGAACTGGCGAAGCTTGGATTTGTTGTGCCCGACAGTCGCATAGATCTTGGCCGGACCGTCACCGGAGTTGTTGTGCGACAGGGCGCACCTATACCCGATATTTCTACGCCCGAAGCATTTAAGCAGGCTCTGCTGAAAGCACACTCCGTCGCCTATACCGATCCGAAGGCCGGCGGTTCTGGTGGCATTATGTTTTCAGCTCTGTTGCAAAAACTGGGTATTGCTGACGAGATCAATAAGAAAGCGGTGCTTGGAAAGGGCGGCCACGACGTGGCGGTTTCAATCGCCGAAGGCCGAGCCGAACTCGGGACTACTTTCATTAGCGAAGTTCTGCCGGTGAAGGGCGCTAAGGTAGTCGGTCCGTTGCCCGGTGAATTGCATAGCGCCAACACCTATACGGCGGCGATCCATACGCACGCGAACGCAGGTGCGCGCGGCTCCGATTTTCTGCTCAAGCTTACCGCCCCGGCGACCCGCCCGCGTTGGATTGCCGCCGGCCTGGAGCCCGCATTCCAGGACGGTTGAGGATCTTGCAGGGCCCAGCCGCCTTGGCTAATTAACCCAGGACGGGAGCGCGAACACCCATGGATCCGCTCAAATTTGTGGTCCTCGACGAGGAGGATCTCGAGGTCGCTTCGGCTCATCTGCAGGACGCGGTGGTCAAGGTCTGCGATGTCCTTTGGCGGCCGCAGCAAAAGCGCGTTGTGGTCGCGCTCAATCGCTTCGATTGGGAGGGCGTACAGGGTGCAAAACCGGAATATAGGCGCCGACGCGCGGCTTTGCGCTTCGAGCGTGTTCTGTCCTGCAAGTGCAGGGCGATTGAGCCGGCACGCGGGGACGCTGTCCTCAACCTTCTGGCAGTCGAATTCTCCGAAACTGACGCGCCGTCCGGTGTGGTCATACTGACTTTCTCAGGCGGCGCGACGGTGCGGCTCGAGGTCGAATGCCTGGAGGCCGAATTGGCCGACCTCGGTCCGACCTGGACAACCGCCGCCTGCCCGGCCCATGTCAATCTCGAAGGCGCGGCTACGAAGTCCAGTCGTAGCTGAGCCCTGTGCAGCATCAGGGTTGACGCCAACGCGCGCATCACCCATTGACCTGTCGTCGGGTTACGCCCCGGCAGGATCAGGCCATGCCCCTTCGTTTGGACAGTCAAAGCGCGGATTTTTCTGAGCGTTTTCGCAGCCTTCTCGCGATGAAGCGCGAGGCCGCACAAGACGTTGAGCAGATCGTACGCGACATAGTCACCGACGTGAAAGCGCGCGGCGACCGCGCCTTATTCGAGTTAACCGCTAAGTTTGACCGTGTTGATCTTGCCAAGACCGGCGTGCGGGTGACTGCCGTCGAAATCGACGCGGCGGAGAAGGACTGCCCGGGCGAAGCGCTGGCGGCAATCACGTTCGCCCGCGACCGCATTGAGGTTTTTCACCGCCGCCAAAAGCCCAATGACGAGCGTTTTACGGATCCACTTGGCGTGGAAATGGGTGCGAAGTGGACTGCAATCGAGTTGGTCGGCCTTTATGTTCCGGGCGGCACGGCAGCTTACCCATCATCCGTTCTCATGAACGCGGTACCGGCGAAGGTTGCCGGCGTCCCGAGACTTGCAATGGTGGTGCCGGCGCCGGATGGCAAGCTTAGCCCTCTGGTGCTGGTGGCGGCGAGACTCGCTGGCGTTGACGAGATCTACCGTATTGGCGGTGCGCAAGCGGTGGCCGCGCTTGCCTACGGTACCGAAAGCATCGCGGCGGTGGCAAAGATTGTCGGACCAGGCAACGCTTATGTTGCAGCAGCCAAGCGCTTGGTGTTCGGCAAGGTCGGCATCGATATGATTGCAGGGCCGTCCGAGGTGTTAATCCTGGCCGACAAAACCGGCAATGCCGACTGGATCGCCGCAGATTTGCTGGCGCAGGCCGAGCATGATGCCAGCGCGCAGTCGATACTGATTACCGACGATGTGACGCTAGCCACCCAAGTCGAGCAGGCTGTCGACTTGCAGCTCATGAGCCTATCTCGGGCAAACATTGCAGGAGCATCGTGGAGCAATTTCGGAGCGATTATTATTGTCCCTAAGCTTGGCGATGCGATAGCTTTGGTCGATCAACTTGCGCCTGAGCATCTTGAGATTGTCGCTACCGATGCCGAGCGCTTGATCAACCGCATCCGCAATGCCGGCGCGATTTTCATCGGCGCACATACTCCGGAGGCTATCGGAGATTATGTAGCGGGCTCTAATCACGTGTTGCCCACCGCGCGGTCGGCGCGCTTCTCCTCCGGTCTCGGTGTTCTTGATTTCATGAAGCGAACTTCATTGCTCAAATGCGGGCCAGCGCAATTGCGTGCGCTTGGGCCTGCAGCGATTGCGCTCGGCCAAGCGGAAGGCCTCAGCGCACATGCCCGTTCAGTGGCGATCCGCCTCAATCAGAAATGAACGCGGCTAAATCAACGCCTCCTGCAATGCAGCGACGCCTCGTTGCCGTTGTTCTCGATGAAGAGTTAATCGGTCGATCCAATCCGGACGTCGAACACGAACGTCAGGTCGCAATCTATGACTTGTTGGAGCAAAATTCGTTTGCACCCGTAGGTCATGATGGCGGGCCGTATTCGCTTAATTTGAGCATCAACGCTAACCGCTTGGTGTTCGATATTCGACACGAGAACGGCACGCCGGTCGCTGCACATTTATTCTCGCTCACGCCGCTTCGCCGAATTGTCAAAGATTACTACTTGATATGCGACAGCTACTATCAGGCGATCCGAACTGCGACGCCTGACAAGATCGAGGCAATCGATATGGGCCGGCGCGCCATTCACAATGACGGCTCACTTATTTTAATGGAGCGCCTCAAGGGAAAAGTGACGATCGATCTCGATACGGCGCGGAGGCTCTTCACTTTAATCTGCGTGTTGCACTGGAAGGGTTGACGAGCGGATGACCGCGCCCGAGCGCGCTTCGCGCCACCAAGCGGTGCTGTTCGCGTGCGACATGAATGCGGTGCGATCGCCCATGGCCGCTGGGCTGCTCAGGCAGCTGCATGGAACGACGGTATATGTCGGCTCCGCAGGAGTGCATAAAGGCGAGATCGATCCCTTCGCGGTTGTCGTCATGGAGGAAGTCGGCATCGACATTTCCCGTCACAAGCCGACCACGTTCGAAGAGCTCGACGAACTGGAGGGGCTCAATTTTGATCTCATCGTCACGCTCTCGCCGCCGGCACATCATAAGGCCCTGGATTTGACCCGTATTATGGCCGCCGATGTCGAATACTGGCCGACGGTCGATCCAACTGCGACTGAAGGCAATCGCGAGCAAAGGCTCAATGCCTATCGCGAAGTCCGGGACCAGTTAATAGCGCGCATTCGCGAGCGCTTCGGACGACCAGGGGCTGGCAACGAATGAGGCTGCCTGCGTCGCTCGGGTTGTGAAAGCAGAGCCGTTCCGCTAGTTTCCGCGCGCATTCATAGCGTCCTCCACATCATCGCGACCACGCGGACAGATGATCGGCCGTCCAAAATTTGTACTTGCCTCCGGGTCGCCGCGCCGACTTGCCCTGTTAAATCAGGCTGGCATCGAGCCGGACGCGCTTAAGCCCGCGGATCTCGACGAGACCCCACGTCGCGGCGAGATCCCGCGCGCCTATGCCACGCGGCTGGCACACGCCAAGGCCGCGACCGCATTAGGAAACGTGAAGCTCGACGATGAATTGCGTGGCGCCTTTATTTTGGCTGCCGATACGGTTGTGGCGGTTGGTCGGCGCATTCTGCCAAAGGCAGAACTGCTCGACGAGGCGGCGCAATGCCTGCGCTTGCTCTCGGGCCGCAATCACCGTGTCTACACTGCTATTTGCCTGGTGACTCCGAAAGAAGCATTCCGCCAGCGGCTTGTGGAAACGCGTGTGCGCTTTAGACGGCTGACGGAGGAAGATATTGAGGCTTATCTTGCGTCGGGCGAATGGCGCGGTAAGGCCGGAGGATACGCCGCGCAGGGCATCGCTGGCAGCTTCATCGTGAAGATCGCCGGTTCCTATACCAATGTTGTTGGCTTGCCGCTTTATGAAGTCATGGCGTTGCTGAGCGGCGAGGACTATCCGGTTCGCTTTGGCTGGCTAAACGCGATGTGAGGCGTTGCGTGGGTAAACGTCGTAACAAAAAAGTCGGCAAATCATGAACGCGGTCGACCGCAGGACACCCGCCGCGCCGTCTTGCCCGATCTGCGGCAAACCAATTGAACCGGCATTCAAGCCATTCTGCTCCAAACGTTGCGCCGACATCGACCTCAATCGCTGGCTGTCCGGAGTTTATGCAATTCCCACCAAGGAAGACGAAAACGAAGACGGCGAGCGGCCGGCCGAGAGTGAGGCGGGCGAGACATGAGCGCGCAAGTCGACAATTGGCCAGATCAGCTGTTCGAAACATTAAAACGCGGCGGTATCCGGCAGGTTGGGTATGTGCCAGATGCCGGCCACGCGCGGTTGATTGATCGCTGCCGTGCAGACGATGATATTCGCGATGTTGTGCTCACCACGGAAGAGGAGGGCGTCGCCCTGGCGGCGGGCGCCTGGCTCGGTGGTGAGCGTGCTGTGCTGCTCATGCAGTCGAGTGGCGTTGGCAATTGCATCAATATGTTTTCGCTGGCGCGGACGTGCCGCTTTCCACTGTTGATGTTCATCACGATGCGCGGCGAGTGGGAAGAATTCAATCCCTGGCAGGTGCCGATGGGATCGATCGTCGATCCCGTGCTCAAGCTATGCGATGCGGATGTCTATCGTGTGCATACACCGGACGAAGTCGCCGGCATCGCCGAACGCGCCATTCAGCATGCGTTCGGTGGCGAGCGCATCGCAGCCGTAATTATTTCGCAGCAATTGATCGGCAAGAAAGTGTGGACCAAATGAGGCTCGAACGTCGCGCCGCCATGGCCGCGCTGCTCGCTGGCCGCGACGACAATCTGCTGGTTATTCCGGGCCTGGGCTCGACGGCTTGGGATGCCGCCGCCGCGGGCGACAATGACCGCAATTTTTATCTTTGGGGCGCCATGGGTGGCGCCGCCATGATCGGTTTAGGGCTCGCGTTGGCGCAACCCGATCGCCGCGTTGCGGTGATCACTGGCGACGGGGAAATGCTGATGGGTCTCGGCGCGCTGGCGACTATCGGTATCCAACGGCCACGCAATCTGGCGGTCATCGTCTTCGACAATGGTGTCTATGGCGAGACCGGCATGCAGCCGAGCCATACCCAAAGCGGCGTCGATCTCATCGGCGTGGCCAATGCCTGCGGCATTCAAGCCTGTCTCGACGTGCGCGATGACGCCGCTTTGGCTGACCTTGCGCGGCGGCTGAAAAGTCTTCACGAGATGCTCTTCGCCCGTGTCCTGATTGAAGCTGGGGAGCCGCCCAGAGTGCTGCCGTTACGCGACGGCGTGGCGCTGAAAGACCGGTTCCGCGCCTCAATAGGCGTGAAACCATGATCCGGCTGCATCGGACGGCCATTCTGGACAGTAAGGACTCGAGCCTCTATAACGCCCGCGCTTCGCTGAGTGGTCCTTTCGGGCCGGCCCGGCGCCCAGGTAGCTCAGTTGGTAGAGCATGCGATTGAAAATCGCAGTGTCGGTGGTTCGATTCCGCCCCTGGGCACCACATCGCGTTCGCAGATGTTCGCGGGCGTTCGAAACAACGGCAAAATCAGCCCAATAAGAGTGGATTTGATCTCTGCAGTTCGGCCTGCCGCTTAGAAATGTAGTTGAGCTTTTAAAGACGCCGGCTGAGAAGCAGGGGCCGGTGCAATAAGCCCAGCTGCGGATGATTTGGTCTGGTCGTCCGCGGCATTCGCTGCTTCAAAAAATTAGCCGCACAACTAACCGCCTTCGGAATTGGCGATCTGCCGAACGGCTCGCGGCTAAAAGGAATATCGCGTTATTGTGCCCATGCAGGAACCTTGAGGCATCTCCGCGGTTAATTCACGAACCCGGAGCGCAGCCATGAAATCTCTGATGACCAGCGCCGCGGCCGCTCTTGCTTTGCTGACTATTCCTGCGCTGGGTGAGGACCAGAAAACACTGGATCCGAGCGAGATTACCGTCAATGCGAAGCGGTCGCCTCTGCAGGTTGATGATCGGCAGCGGGCTGCGATCCAGAGTGCTCTCGATACCGAGAATACCGAGCAGAAGACCCTGCCGAAATTCGAGGCTAAGGTGGGTGATACGCTGCCGGCGACTATGACAGTGGATGTTATGCCGGAGCCGTTGATACAGCGGGAACCGTCACTCAGCCAATATGGGTACGCCAAAACGTCCAAGGATGTGCTGGTGCTCGATCCGATGACGAAAACGATTATCGCTGTTGTTCCACGAAAATCTCCGACCAGCGGCAAGGATCAAACTCCAGGCGACTGGGCGGCGACGCGTGGCCGCGAGCTAACTGGGCAAGCATCGGTGCCGACGACAGGCTCTGCCCCGCAACTTGAGCCAGCGGGCGACGCTGGAGATAAAAAGAACGGCAACGAGGCCAATACCACCGAAAAATAGCCAGCCAGCATATGCGGTCGCGCAGTTTCTGAAGCTCAAACGTTGCGAAACAATCGGCCGGCTCTCCGCGTTCGGGGCGCGATCACAGCGATCGCTTGCGTGACCGACTTCTCGTCAAGTAATTTAGCAAGATGGGTCGGTATTTTAGTATCCCGCGGTCGGAGGAGGGGGAGGCCGGAGGAGGTACAATGCGCTGGTTAGTGGGCTCGGCCCTCGGTGTGGGCTTAGTGCTCACGGCTTTTTCGGCGCAAGCGCAGTTGCGCGGTCATGGCGGGCCAGTGCGGGCGCTGGCGATTTCTTTTGATGGCACGCAAGCGGTGTCGGGAAGTTTTGATACTTCAGTGATCCGCTGGTCGCTTGCGCGCGATGCCGCCGAGCAAGTACTACGCTTCCATGATGGCGCAGTGAATGCGGTCGCTTATCTAAAAGATGGCCGCATCGTCACCGGAGGAGCGGACGCCAATATCGCTGTCTGGACGACCGCACAGCAGCAGCCCGACAAGATATTCAGGGGCCATACGGGCCCCGTTGCCAGCGTTGCGGTTTCGCCCGACGGGACGATGCTCGCCTCCGCTTCGTGGGATCACAGTGTACGCATATGGCCACTGACGGGTGGCGCTCCACGCGTGCTGGAAGGCAACACTCAAAACGTCAACGGCATAGCGTTCACGCCAGACGGCAATGGTGTCGTGAGTGCAGGCTATGATGCGACATTGCGGATATGGCGGCTCGCTGATGGCGGCGAGGCCGTTCGCAATCTGCCGACGCCGCTCAATACTTTGGCGATCGCGAACGACGGTGAGATCGTCACTGCCGGTGCTAATGGTAAAGTGTATTTCCTGTCACCGGCCGGAGACACGCTCGACGAAGTTGAGGCCGCTCCGACCCCTGTAATTGCCCTCGCCATTTCGCCGGATGGCAATCTCATCGCTGCCGCTGGTATTCGCGGATCGGTGGCGGTGATTGAGCGCAAGACCCGGAAGGTTTCACATACGTTGGTCGGCCCCGGTTTGCCGGTGTGGTCGGTGGCTTTTTTCCCCGATAGCCATACGTTGTTGACTGGCGGTGCCGACCGAATGATCCGCCGATGGGACGCGGCGACGGGCGAGCCGGTTGGCGCACTTGTGATCGGCGCCCCGGAAGATCCGCTCGCGCACTATGCCGGCGATCATGGTGCCGAAGTATTTCGCGCATGTGTCGCCTGCCACACGTTGTCTTCTGAGGAGGGCAACAGAGCCGGTCCGAGCCTCACTGGCATTTTTGGGCGCAGAATTGCGACGCTCCCCGACTACAACTACTCCGAGGCGCTCAGGCACATGAACCTTGTGTGGACGCCGGAAACGGTATCGAAAATGTTCGAGGTCGGCCCCATGACCTATACCCCTGGCACCAAAATGCCGGAGCAGACGATCGGCTCAGCCGAGGACCGCAAGGCGCTGGTAGAATTTCTGGAAAAGGCGACGAAAAAGAAGTAACTAGCTTTCGCCCTTTTGCTCGCGTTCGCGCAAATAGTCGTCGCTGGTGCGCGGTCGCGGGCGTTGCGGTGCGCCGAAAGGATCGAACTGTTCCTCAGCCATCGCGACGACGCGGCAATCTTCACACATCCGGATGACATCGAGCCGCTTCTTCGAGTCTTTGTACATCCAGTGCTTGCCTTCCAGCTTGGCGACAACGCGCTCGACCGAGCTTTTCACGCCGAACGGCTTGCCGCAGCGGATGCACTCGGCCGGATCCTCTTGCTTGATGACGCGGCTCAGAGCAGTGGCGGCACGGAAATCGATTTGCGGGCTCAGGCTGATCACCTTCTCCGGGCACGTTGCCTTACACAGTCCGCACTGCACGCAAGCGTCTTCCGCAAAACGCAGCATTGGCCGTTCGGGATCGTCGGAGAGCGCTCCAGTCGGGCACGCCGAAACGCACGAAAGGCAGAGTGTGCAGCCCTCGACATTGACCACCACAGTACCGAATGGCGCGCCTTCCGGCAGCGGCACAATGTCGACTGGCGCGGGCGCTGCAGCGTGCAGCTCGCGCAGGGCCAATCGCATGACATCGCGTTTGCCACCGGTTGCAGAGAATGTCGCGGGCTTTGCCGCGCCCTCCATTGTGGGGATTGCGCGCAATATATCGCCGAGCTTGTCGGGGTCATCGGTCTCGATCGTTGAGACGCGTACTCCGGCAAACCCAAGGCCAGCCAGAATTGGCTCAGACAATGCGATTGTCTTGGAAAGGCCCGCAACATCGTGGCGGAGTTTGGCGCGGAGGAGAAAGCGCACAGCCGTGGCGCCGTAGGCAAATGCAGCTGCGACTGCCTCCAATCCGACTTGTGTGACCTCGTTCACCTGCACTGGCAGCACATGCGCCGGCAACCCGTCGCCATGGCGGGCAAGTGCGTCGATCAATTCGCCGCCATGCTCGTCGTTGTGAAACATGACCACAGGCTGTGTGCCGCCGGCTTCGCGGTAGGCGGACAACAGGGCCCGCAAGGTGCGTAGGAGTGCATCCGAGGCGGGCAGGGCGTAGGCGGCGGCGCCAGTTGGGCACGCCGCGGCACACTGACCGCAACCAGCACAAATGTACGCATCGATCGCGACATGATCGCCGGCCGGCGTGATTGCACCAGTCGGGCATAGATCGAGGCAGCGGCGACAGCCGACGATATTCGAACGCGAATGCGCGCACAGATCGTCGGTGAAATTTATATAGCGGGGCTTGTCGAAGTTGCCGGTGAGATCGCGGGCCTTCAATGCCGCACGCAAAATCGCGGTGGGATCGTCTGGATCGGCGCGTAAATAGCCTTCGCGCAGATCGCCCGCCGGAAACAGCGATGGACCGCCGGAAAGGTCAATAAGAATGTCGCAACGCGACACGGCACCATTGCGGGCCTGTCCAAATTCAAGCGCACCACGCGAGGACGGCGCGGGCGCCGCATAGTCGTCGACCGTGATCTCGAATTTTCCGAGATGGCCTTTCGCTGCACGAATGGTACCCGTCACTACCGGAAACTTCGTCACCCGAAGTGGCGCGATGTTGGCTGCCGGCTTGATCAGCACGGTCACGTCAAGGTGTTGCTGAAGCAAATTGCCCGCTTCAATAACCCGTTCGTCCTTGCCATAAAGAAGCGTTACCCCTTCGCTTACTAAGGGAACGAATGGAATTTCCGGCAGGGGTTCTGCGCTCGCAGCGAGCAGCGCTGCCATTTTCGGACCGGCTTTTGACGCATCTTTTGACCAGCCCGCCGTTTCACGAATATTGACGAAAGTGCGCGCACCGCCGCTCTCGATGTCGCCCGCAACCTCATCGAACAGCGGTGCCTCCTGAGTACAGGCGACGGTGAGCGGCCCGTTATCGGCTGCCGCTTTGCGAAAGCGCTCCAGCTCGACGCGACAAAACTGGTGGCCTTCAATCACATTGGCCCCGCGACACGCGCGGCGTACTGCCTCGCCGTCAAGCGGCATTGTGTCGTCGCAAGAGCAGATCAGAATAGTGCGCGGCCGCTCGGCCATCAGGCTCACTAACCTTTATGCTTGTCCCGCCATTTCAAGGCAAAGCCCGTATCAGGCTGCCTTCGCGGCAATCCTCCGGCCACGGGACTGGCCTGGGGACCTAGGCTATAATTATATGCATTTACGGGAGAAAGGTAGAGTAAGGACCAATGCCGCTCGAAACGGCCCACTCCGGGATGGCGCTTTCATCAGAATTAGCGTTGCCGCCGCCGTTTTCGAGCGTGTGTCTGCGGGAGGTCGGCGATGCCTTCGCGCATGCGATATCAATCGCCGCTGAGCATGGCGCCGGGACATTGGTCTACGTTGGCCGCTTCGATCTCGCCGAATTTGCCGTTGTATTGGAGCCGGACGAACCTCTGCGGCTCGCGCGCCGTGTATTTTACGCTGGGATGACCGCGCTAGCCGATGCGCTCGCCACCCACGCGCAACCCGAAACCTCCATCATCATTGATTGGCCGGATTCGCTTCTCGTCAATCGAGGTCTTGTGGGTGGCGGCCGTCTCGCTTGGCCAAAAGCCACTGGCGAAGATGAAACGCCGCCATGGCTCGTGTTCGGCGGCATGATCCGCACAGTATCGATGACAGGCTCAGAACCAGGCCTGAACCCGTTTGTTACCGCGCTGGAGGAGGAAGGTTTCACCGATGTGATGTCCAGCCATGTGGTGGAAAGTTTCGCTCGCCATTTCATGGTTGCACTTGATTCCTGGCAGGAAAACGGTTTTGGCGCGGTAGCGCAGAGCTATTTGGAGCGCTTGCGGCGCGAGGATGGTGTGCGCCGAGACATTGACGAGAACGGCGATCTGCTGGCCCGCGGCCCGGGGAAGGCCGAAATCGCGCGTCAAAAGTTTTTGCCCCGCCTCGTGCAGCCCGCCTGGCTCGATCCGGCGACCAAAGGACCGCGTACGTGAAGCTCATTCGCACCATACAACTCGACGCATCGGATAAGTTCGTCTTTGAAAGGACGGCCGAGCCAGGGGAGTGGGCGGTTTCGGGCGCCTTCGCATTCTGGAATCGCGACCCCGCAGCGCTGGAAGGCAAGGAACGCACGGCGTTTCGCAGTGGCTTCCTCGGCATCTCAACTCTCGGCTGGTCGACGCTGGTGCAGATCGTCGAAGCTAGTGAAGATGATCGGCTTGCTGCGATCGATGCGCTGGCCAAACATTTGGTCGCGAGTTTCGGCGCGCCAGTAGGGGAAGACGCAGTCGCGGCAGCGAAGGAGGAAATTGCTTTCGCGGAATCTCTTTGCACTCCGCCACACGACACGCTCGTCGCGGTCCATCGCACGTTCGAAGACGGCGCGGTGCGAGAATCATTCCGGACGCTGCGTCCGCGGAATGGCGCAAAGCTGGCGCGCGCCTTCTCGCTCTTCGAAGTCGAAGGCGAGGACGAAACGCTGGACGATCATACCGATCTAATCGAGATCGCAGAGCGGGGCCCCAGATGAAAGATTTCTGGATTTCCAGCGGGCATCATCTGCTCGACCGCGTTCAGGGCGGCGGGCTGCGCGTGACCGACGAGTTCCTAAAGCTTTATCTGGCTCGACCGGAACTGCTGCCTCCGCCGGCCGCGTGCACGGTTGAGCGCACATTACATGCTGCGATGTTGGCTGATCCACGCATGCTGGTTTCGGATTCGGACATCGCGGCGATCGCTGACTCGGACGCGCGTGAAAATTGGCAAATACTAATAAATTTCCGAAATCACCTTTTACGACACAAAACATTGGAAGCGGCATATAGCGAACTGATACGCAATAGGATCGGCGGTGTCCCGCTGCTTTTCATTAACCAGCTGGTGCACGTGATCTTGCGCAATGCGCTCGATGGAGTTGAGGACGCGCGCGTGTTGCGCGCCGCCGAACTATTTTTCCGCGTCCAGCGCGTGACCGTACACGATGGTTCGCTAATTGCGGCCGATGAAGAAACAATTGGGGGCATTAATACCGCACCGGTAACGCCATTAGTTTCCATGCTGGGCATCCCCCCTGAGGCCGAGATAGACATTATCAATGATGACAATGCCGGTAGCTATTGGGGGCGCAGCGACCAGTTTGACACGGCGCTCGACGTGACATCCGGCCATGACGGCCTGGCGGCGCTCGCGCAGGCGATGCAGCGTTGGATCATTCACGTGCTCGGTGTTGACGTAACGATCGAGGCGATTACCCAGCTGCAAGACGTCAAACTCGCTTGGTACGTGGGTCTCGATGCGGACGCTACTAAAATTGGTGACCTGCTCTGGAATGGCGCGGACATTGATGAATCGACCAAGGCGCGCGTGATCGGGCTGTTCCGGCTCAATTTTTCCGATCCCACCGTCATGGTCGCCGAGGTCAGGGGTGAGCCGGTCTATCTCATACTCTCTATGACCGCAGACAAGACCATACGTATGAAGCCGCAGAACCTGCTGACCGGCTTGCCGGTGCGGCATCTGGAGGCCGTCACTTGAGTATCATCGTGCCTCTCCTGAGCATCCCCGTTGGTGTCGTGGTCGAGCGCAGCAAGAGTTCGAGTCCGTGGGCGGATTTTCATTGGCGCCCGGTTAGGGTGCTTACTGGCGTGCCAGATACGCTGCCGTGGACGAAGCTTGCTGAAGAGGGCGAGCGGGCGACCTTTTACGTTGGGGCCGCCCCAATAGAGTTGTATCGGACGGAAGCGGGGCACTACAGCGACAATCTACAGATGCAAATTCCGCTGCTGTGGGTCATTTTGCGACCAGTAGATGGTAGCCGGCCGTATGAACTAGCGGCGGTTACCGCGGATCCGGCCGAAGGTGAAGGCATGACCGAAGCAGGCGCGAATATTGTAGAGGCGGTCGCGATGCCGGAGCTGGTGAAGGAGGCCATTGCGGCTTTCGTGACCGAGCACCATGTCGAGCGAGCGTTTGTGAAGCGAAAACGTGATCGCGCCAATCCGGAAGCGCTGGCGCGAAACGGGTCGCAAATACGGAACGATCTGAAATGACCGATCCCGCCAATTTCCTCAGCCGCTGGTCAGGCCGTAAGCGCAAAGCCGTCGACGCACAGCTGAAGAATATTGCTGACGACCAGGCAAGTGCCGCGCCAAAATTTAGCGAACAGGCAACTCAAGCTGCCCCGGCTTCCGCACCGACCGCTTCACCGGTCGCAGAATTTGATGTGACCAGTCTGCCGCCGATCGAATCGATAGGCGCCGGCACTGACATTTCGGCCTTCATGCAGTCAGGCGTGCCTTCAGTGCTGCGGCATGCGGCGCTTCGCCGCGCCTGGGCGGTCGATCCCGCCATACGCGATTTTATGGGTCCGACCGAGAACTATTGGGATGCGGTGGGCCCAGAAGGAGTATCAGGTTTCGGCCCACTTGATCCCCAGCTGGACGTTCAGCGGATGGTTGCCGAGTTGTTCGGCGAGACTCCGCCAGAAGGCTTTCAGCGCGATTCCGCCGGTTCGCCAAGTGCTTCTGGTCCATCGGCCGCAGAGTCGGACGAAAAAGGTGAAAGCGACAACGTCGACAAGCAGGGTGCGTCCCTCACCGACGACGTCCCGACGTCCCACACTGGAAATGGTGCGCCGCAAAAGAAATTGCCGCACCCTCAGACGAACCAGAAAATTGTTCGGCGCCACGGCGGTGCAATGCCGGAATGAGAGTCCCTGAAGATTGTTCCCAGCGATAGTCTCAAGCTATCATTTCTAGCCTGCGCTATTGACCCATTCTTCGGTCGGCCGCTAGAGTTTCGTTAGAATTATTCAAAACGAGAATCGGATGAGGGATCTGGGCCTATCCGAAGCTATCCGCGCTGCCGGCGGCGTCAGGCAACTTGCGCGTCAAATTGGTATTTCCCAACCATCCGTCTCGAATTGGGATCGCGTTCCTGCCGAGCGAGTCGTTTCAGTTGAGGCCGTCACTGGCGTAAGCCGTGCGCTGCTGCGGCCGGATCTGTACGGCAACATCATGACGGCCGGTGACATCGACGAAGTGGATGCGGCGCGCGCGCAGGAATATGCGCTGCTGGCCGCATTGTTGATGCGCGCGCCTGACGCAAAATTACTGTCCAAAATATCCGAAATGCGTGCGGATGCTTCGCCTCTCGGCTTGGCGCATGCTGGCCTTGCTGAAGCTGCTGAAAAAACCGGCGTGGAAAGTGCCGAGCGCGAATTCTTTGAGTTGTTTATCGGACTCGGCCGCGGCGAACTGTTGCCATATGGCTCCTACTATCTCACTGGCTTCTTACACGAGCGTCCGCTGGCGCGGTTGCGCGACGATTTGGCGCGCGTCGGTATCGCTCGCGCCGAAGGCGTTGTGGAACCAGAAGATCACGCAGGCATTCTCTGCGAGATAATGTCGGGCCTGACGAGCCGCCACTTGCCGGCGCCGCCGGACTCCGATCGCGTGATCTTCGACAAACACATGGCGCCCTGGATCCGACGATTCTTCACGGACCTGGAGAACGCCGAAGCCGCGGTTTTCTACAAACGGGTGGGGACGCTTGGCCGCGTTTTCATAGATATCGAAGCCCAAGCATTCGAGATGCCAAGTTGATGCCCGCGAAGTGCCATAGAAAAGAATTCGAAGAGGGAACGGCGATGAAACAACAGAACAAGGCAAAGCTAGGCCGTCGCGACTTTCTGCGCGCGATGGGCGCTGGCGCAGGCGTGGCTGTGACCGCAGCCGTTCCGCTCGCGACCGAGGCAGCCGCTACTGAGTCGGACGCAGAAAAAAAGAAAGCTCGCTACCAGGCGAATTCGACCGACGTGCAGGCGTACTACAAGAGCAACCGTTATCCGAAGTGAGGAGATGCAGCCGTGCTGATCAAAAGAACAGAACGTCAGACACGTCGCAGCAATCTCGCAGCGACAGTCGGCAGTCAATCGAGCGCTGGCCTTGATCGCCGCAGCTTCCTGCGCCGTTCCGGCCTGGCCGCTGGCGGTCTCGCTACGCTCGGTGCGTTGCCGCTCGCGAACGTGCGCAAGGCGGAGGCAGCCGGGCCGAGTGTTGCCGGCGCGACAATTCGCAAGAGCATTTGTACGCACTGCTCCGTAGGCTGCACCGTCACTGCGGAAGTATCGAACGGTGTCTGGGTCGGCCAGGAGCCGAGCTGGGATTCACCCATTAACCGTGGCTCGCACTGCGCCAAGGGCGCCTCAGTCCGCGAACTCGTTTCCGGTGAACGCCGTCTCAAATATCCGATGAAGCTCACGAACGGGAAGTGGACGCGCGTTTCCTGGGATGTTGCAATTAATGAGATCGGTGACCAACTGACTGCCATTCGCCAGAAGTCGGGCGGTGATTCGGTGTATTGGCTCGGTTCAGCCAAGATGACGAATGAAGGCGCTTATCTGTTCCGCAAGCTTGGTGCGTTCTGGGGCAGCAACAACACCGACCATCAAGCACGCATCTGCCATTCAACGACCGTCACCGGCGTGGCCAATACCTGGGGCTATGGCGCGATGACCAATAGCTACACCGACATTCGCAATTCCAAAACCCAGATCATCATGGGCGGCAATCCGGCCGAAGCCCATCCGGTATCATTGCAGCATCTGTTGGAAGGGGCGGAGCTCAACAAGGCGAACGTCATCGTTATTGACCCGCGGCTGACGCGCACTGCCGCCCACGCGACTGAATATGTTCGCATTCGGCCCGGCACCGATATCCCCGTGCTGTACGGGATGATGTATCACATCATCAAGAACGGCTGGGAGGACAAGCAGTTCATTCAACAGCGCGTCTATGGGTTTGAGGACGCGCGCAAGGAAATGGAAAAGTGGACACCGGAAGAAGTTGAACGCGTTTCCGGCGTTCCGGGCGAGCAGCTCAAGCGCGTCGCGCAAATGTTCGCGACGCAAAAGCCAGCCACGCTGATCTGGTGCATGGGTCAAACCCAGCACACCGTCGGCACCGCCAACGTGCGCGCCAGCTGCATGCTGCTGCTACTGACCGGCAATGTCGGTGCTCCCGGCACGGGCGCGAACATCTTCCGCGGGCATGACAATGTGCAAGGCGCGACCGACGTCGGCCTCGATATCGTGACACTGCCGTTCTACTACGGCCTGGCAGAAGGCGCATGGAAGCACTGGTCACGCGTCTGGGAGGTCGACTACGACTTCTTGCTCGGTCGCTTCGACGACAAGAAGATCATGGAGGCGCCCGGCATTCCGCTGACCCGTTGGTTCGATGCGGCGACCCTACCGAAAGATCAGGTGGCGCAGAAAGATATTGTGCGGGCCATGTTTGTGCAGGGCCACGCCAGCAACAGCATCACACGCATCCCCGAGTCGTTGAAAGGATTGAAAGCGCTTGATCTGCTGGTCGTCGCCGACCCGCATCCGACGACCTGGGCGTCGCTCGCCGTGCAGGCTGGACGCAAGGAGAACATGTATCTCCTACCCGTCGCGACGCAGTTCGAATGTAAAGGCTCGCGGGTCGCGTCTAATCGCGCGATGCAGTGGGGCGAGCAGATCGTCAAGCCGATTTTTGAGTCGAAAGACGATCTCGAGGTTATGTATCTCGTTGCAAAGAAGCTCGGGTTTGCCGATCAGATGTTCAAAAACATCAAGATCGAGAACAACCTGCCGGTGGCCGAGGACGTTTTGCGCGAAATGAACCGCGGCAGCTGGTCGACCGGCTACTGCGGGCAGTCCCCGGAGCGCATCAAATCGCATATGGCGCATCAGGCGGACTTCGACATGCTCACGCAACGCGCAGCCGCGGGTCCAAATAAGGGCGACTATTACGGGTTGCCTTGGCCGTGCTGGGGATCGCCCGAAGTCAAACATCCCGGAACGCCGCTACTTTACAACACCAATCTAGCCGCTATGGACGGGGGTGGTTGTTTCCGTGCCCGGTTCGGTGTTGAACGCGAGGAGAAGAAGCCAGACGGCTCCACAGTTAAGGTCAACCTGCTCGCCGAAGGTTCCTATTCTAAAGATTCCGAGATCAAGGATGGCTATCCGGAATTCACTTTGGCTGTTCTGAAGAAGCTCGGCTGGGACAAGGATTTGACCGAAGCCGAAATGGCGGTGATCAACAAGGTCAATCCCGCCACCCCGGACGCGGTGTCATGGTCCCTTGACCTTTCGGGCGGAATTCAGCGTGTGGCGCTGAAACACGGCTGCATCCCGTATGGAAACGCCAAAGCGCGCATGAACGCGTTTGGTCTGCCCGATCCGATCCCGGTTCATCGCGAGCCGATCTATACGCCGCGCGTCGATCTGGTCAGCAAATATCCGACGCTGCCGGACGCCAAGCAATTCCGGCTGCCGAACATCGGCTTTTCGGTACAGAAAGCCGCGATTGAAAAGGGAATCGCGAAACAATTTCCAATTATCCTTTCGTCCGGCCGCTTGGTTGAATATGAGGGTGGCGGCGAAGAAACGCGATCCAACAAGTGGCTCGCCGAGCTGCAGCAGGATATGTTTGTTGAGATCAATCCTTCCGATGCCGCGGACCGCGGCATCAGGGACGGCGGTTGGGTTTGGGTCACCGGCGCCGAGAACAGCTCCAAGGCCAAGATGAAGGCGCTCGTTACCGAGCGCGTCGGCAAGGGCGTTGCCTGGATGCCGTTCCACTTCGGTGGTTGGCTCGGTGGTGAGGACTTACGAGCAAACTACCCGGAAGGCACCGATCCGGTGGTGCTTGGCGAGAGCGCCAACACGATCACCACTTATGGATACGACCCGGCTACTGGCATGCAGGAGCCGAAAGTCACCCTCTGTCAGATTCGAGCGGCATAAGGAGCAACGATCATGGCGCGAATGAAATTTCTCTGCGACGCCGACCGCTGCATCGAATGCAACGCTTGCGTCACAGCATGCAAGAACGAAAATGAAGTGCCGTGGGGCATCAACCGCCGGCGCGTCATTACGCTCAACGACGGCAAGCCCGGAGAGCGATCGATCTCCATGGCCTGCATGCACTGCACCGATGCACCCTGCGCGGCGGTTTGTCCCGTGAACTGCTTCTACACCACGGCTGACGCCGTCGTGCTCCACTCGAAAGATCTGTGTATCGGCTGTGGCTATTGCTTCTACGCCTGTCCATTCGGCGCGCCACAGTATCCCAAGGTCGGCAACTTCGGCTCACGCGGCAAAATGGACAAATGCACTTTCTGCGCCGGCGGGCCAGAAGCCGACGGCAGCAAGGAAGAATTTGAGAAGTACGGCAACAACCGGTTGGCCGAAGGCAAGCTACCGTTGTGTGCTGAGATGTGCTCGACCAAATCGCTGCTTGCCGGCGATAGTGATGTTATCGCCCAGATCTACAAGGAGCGAGTATCGAAGCGCGGCTACGGCTCAGGCGCCTGGGGCTGGCAGACCGCGTATAAAGAATTGATCGCGACGTAATACAAACTGTGCGTGCATCGCAGACTCGATAGAAAACGCGAAGCAGGGAGAGTTCGAATGGCCAAACTTGTCGCGCATATGCGCTTGATTGCCTGCGCGCTAGCGCTGGCATTTATTGTCGCAATGTCGGTGCCGGTTTCGGCCCAGCAACCGAGTACAGTCAATCCAACGGCTGACGCGGTGAAAGAGCAACAGTTGCTCCAGCAGATGAGGACAATTCAGGGCCGTGGCACTATTCCGGACGTGAGGTCCTACACGCTGGAACACCCTGCTGGCCGGAACTGGCAGGAATTTCACAACGTGACGCTGCGGTGGATCGGCGGGATCGCCATTCTCGGAATGCTCGCCGTTATTGTTATTTTCTACCTGGCGCGCGGCATGGTGATGATCAAGAGCGGACGCTCGGGCCGCAAGATCGTCCGCTTCAATGCCTTTGAGCGTTTCGTGCACTGGATGACGTCAGGCTGCTTCATTATCCTTGGGCTTTCCGGCCTGAACATTACGTTCGGCCGTCCGTTACTGTTACCGTTGCTCGGGCCCGAAGCTTTCACCACTTGGTCTGAATTAGCAAAATATTCGCATAACTATCTCAGCTTCCCGTTCACCATTGGTGTGGTGGTGATCTTCTTGATGTGGATCGGCGGAAACATTCCGAATGCGACCGATGTCGAATGGTTCAAGCGCGGCGGCGGCATTGTCGGTGATGATCACCCGCCCGCCTACCGGTTCAACGGCGGTCAGAAGGCGATCTACTGGATCGTCGTGCTTGGCGGCTCGGCCGTGGCGATCACCGGCTACGCACTGATGTTTCCGTTTTACGGTACCGACATCGATACGATGCAATATGCCCAGATGGTCCATGCTGTGGTGGCCATGTTGTTCGTCGCAGCAATGCTCGGACATATTTACATAGGCACCATAGGCATGGAGGGCGCTTTCGAAGCCATGGGCGAGGGCACCGTGGACGTCAATTGGGCGAAGGAGCATCACAGCTTATGGCTGAAAGATGAAATGGCACGGACGGGGTCAAGCCCGTCGCAACGCCGCCCAATGGCTACGCCCGCCGAATAAACTCTTGTACATCCATTGTGAAAGTGCCCGGCCTTAAAAGGCCGGGCTCTTTGCTGTCTGACACCCGCTGGATAGCGCGCGTATTCTTAAGCAGCCGACAGTCGACGCGGCGCCGATGAATTTGAGCGGCTAAATCTGGAGTTTAAGTTCCCAGGCGTACGGCGGTCGCGCTACTGAAGGCATTTTCCGCCGAGTTCGGGCACTCTGTTGAGCGCCACACCGCCGACTACAGCGATGACGATGGCTGCCACACAAGCCACGATGAACGCTTTCATAGAATTTGCTCCTCTTCCGCACCTATAATTTAAAACTAATACAAATTCGATGCCAATGCGACCCTGATCACGCGTTGTGAGGGTGTTGGGCGCGTGTTTGCAGAAAACGGCAAAACGAGCAGAACCATCTCGCATAGGGCTAACGTCCGATTCCCTTCGTTCCAACTCCGAACGAGCGGCAGTCACCTGAGCTGACGCAAACGGCCGCTTATCGCTTCTTGATGGCCGCTTTCTCGATCACCTGCGACCATTTGGTGACGTCGGCTTTTGATGCGATTGTGCAGATCATCGGATGACATGCTGCGCGCATCCATACCGGCGGCGTTGGAGAACTTCTGCACCTCGGGAGACTTCAGCGCTTCGGCCACCGCGAGATTGAGCTGGGCGACGATGTCGGCAGGTGTTTTCGCAGGCACAGCGAGTCCATTCCAGCTTGTCACCTCGTAGCCCGCCAGGCCGCTTTCGATCACAGTGGGCACGCTTGTCAGGTTACTCGCACGCTCGCGCGCGGTCGTCGCGAGGACAATCATCTGGCCGTTGGTGATCGGCGACTGGAATCCGACGAAATACTCGAAGGCGACGTCGACGTCGCCACGTAAAACGGCGTTCGTCAGGTCCGGCGTGGTTTTGTACGGAACGATCGTGACGTCGAGGTCGGCCATGGTCCGAAACAGTTCGGCGGAAAGGTTCTGCGCGCTGCCGGCATTGATGGTGCCGAAGTTCAGCGTGCCGGGATGCGCTTTGGCAGCGGCGATCACATCCTTGATCGTTTTAAAAGGTGAGCCTGCCTTGGTCGTGATAACAAGCCCGTAGGACGCTGTGGTTGAGATCGGCGTGAAATCGGTCTCAATATTGTAAGGCAGGGACTTGAATAGCGCTTTGGCTATCGTGAGGCCGCCGCCAACCATGACAAGCGTGTATCCGTCCGCTGGGGCCTCGCGGGCTGCTTGCATGCCGACAACGCCGCCGGCGCCCGGCCGGTTTTCAATAAAGAACTGCTGGCCGAAACGCTGACTGAGATTCTGTGCCACAAGCCGCATGGTCACATCGGCGATGCCGCCCGGGCCATATGGCACAATGATGCGCACGGGCCTCGAAGGGTAGGTGTCCGCCCGTACCGGGCTGAAAGTCATCGCAAAAATGAAGGCGAGTGACATGCCGCAGATGGCCGATGCTGTGCTTCTCATGAAATGCCTGGGGCAGGGGATAACAAAGGGCGACATTTTTCTGTTCGTGACGAGAAGCGACGGACGCGCAGAATAGATAGGCGTGACATATGTAACAATATCCTTTGGAAGGCGATGCGGCTTTACGATGACCGCCCATTGCCTTACGGAATACGGCCGCACTTAACGCGCGTAACCGGCACCTCCAATTAATGTCGTCTCCGGATCATGCCAACGACCACCATTGATATCCATCCGCACATTATCTCCAGCGATACCACCCGCTATCCTTTGGCCCCGCTGGGCGGTCACCAGTCCGACTGGTCGCGCACGCGGCCTGTTACGCTGGAACAGCTGGTTGCCGCAATGGACGCTGCCGGCGTGCACAAAGCCGCGATTGTGCAGGCCTCGACTTGCTACGGGCACGACAACTCGTATGTGGCGGATGTGGTGTCGGCCTACCCGAAGCGTTTCACCGGAGTGTTCTCGGTCGACGTACTCGCGACCGACGCTCCGCGATGGATGCGCCACTGGCGCGCCAAAGGCCTAACCGGCATGCGGCTGTTTACCTTCGGCAGCACCATGTCCGAGCAGGCTGATTGGCTCGACGATCCGAAGTCATATCCGGCCTGGACCTGCGCAGGCGAGCTTGGTCTCTCGATCTGCCTGCAAATGTCAGCCAAGGCCATTCCGCAGGCGATCCGCATGGCCGAGCGTTTTCCGGAGGTGCGCATCATTCTCGACCACTGTGCAAGGCCGGATCTGGCTGATGGGCCGCCCTAC
Source organism: uncultured Alphaproteobacteria bacterium (assembly GCA_963810585.1). GTDB lineage: Bacteria > Pseudomonadota > Alphaproteobacteria > Rhizobiales > Xanthobacteraceae > Pseudolabrys. Next base: position 1,019,673 of record CAWENV010000001.1, on the reverse strand, counting down.
GACGCCGCCGCCAGCCTTTTTTCGCTCGCGCGATATTCCAATGTCTATCTCAAACTGACGCCGCGCATTTTCGCCGAATCTCGCCGGGGCAGGGCGGTGCCTGAAACGTTTTTCCCGCGGCTCGTTTCCGAGTTCGGAGCGTCGCGGCTTGCATGGGGATCGAACTACCCATCCAGTGAAGGCAGCCTGCCACAACTGCTGGCCACAGCGCGGCAATCGCTCGCCTGTTTGTCGAATGCCGATCAAGACTGGATTTTTTTCAAGACCGCGCAGACGCTCTACCCAGCTCTCGCGGATTGAGGAGATAAACTGTGACGTCGACTGTCGAGAAAACAAAATTGTACACCTTGCTCGGAGACTATCCGAACACGATGGCGCTCAAGAAAGGCGAGGTGACGTCCAATCTCGTCAACTTTGATTTTGCCGACGTGAAAGTCTCGAACACGGCCTTCAAGCCGCTGGTACGCGAAGCGAAGTTCGATGTGGGCGAATTGGCGATCGTGACCTATTTGCAGGCCAAGACCTATGGCAAACCTTATGTCCTCATTCCAGCAACGGTGCTTGGCCGCGGCCAGCACCATACGATCGCGTACAATCCGCAACGCGGCCCTCTAAATGCATCCGATCTGACAGGCAAACGTGTTGGTGTGCGCGCCTATACGCAGACGACGGGCGCCTGGGTACGCGGCTTTCTCGGCGATGATTACGGCGTCGATACCGCGAAGGTCCACTGGGTTACATTTGAAGATCCGCATCTCGCCGAATATCACGACCCCGATTTCGTCACCCGCGCGCCTGACGGCAAGACATTGGTGCAGATGCTGCTCGACGGCGAGCTCGATGCCGCCATTGTCGGCGATAAATTGCCTGACCCGCGGCTTGCACCCCTTATCCCCAATGCCGATGCAGCAGCGACCGCTTGGGCGAAGACGCATGGCGGTATCCCCATCAATCATTTGATGGTCATTCGAAATACGATCTCAAAATCGCGCCCCGATCTCGTCAAAGAGATTTACCGCTTGCTACGCGAGAGCAGGCGTGTAGCCCCGCCACCGCCTGATGGAAGTGTCCTCGACCCGTGGCGTTTCGGCCTGGAGGCCAACCGCCAGTCCCTTGAGATCATCATCGACTACAGCGTCCGTCAGAAACTGATTCCACGAAAATTTTCGGTCGACGAGTTATTCGACGAGTCCACGGGTGCACTGAGCTAAGTTGAGCAGCCCGTTTTCGATGTATGCCCAGACAACGAGCGGAACGTTTTATTTCAGGTTGCGTGGCGAACGGAATTTACGCACAAAGAACAGCCCCCTTTGTTGGGGGCGACTGACTTTTGCATTCGGGGGCTGCTTTGGCTGAGACCGTTGCGGCGATCGTAGCATCGCACCGGGCCGGGACGATGACGCCGGAGCAAACTGCCGCGCGCAGTTTCGCCCGCATCCGTGCCTGCAGCGATCCCGCCATCTTTATAAGCCTGCGGTCCGAGGCCGACGTGCTCAGCGAAGCCAGCGCTCTTGGCGCGACCCACAACGTCGCGCTGCCGCTGTATGGCGTTCCGGTTGCGGTGAAGGACAATATCGACGTCGCCGGTCTCCCGACGACCGCGGCCTGCCCAGCGTTCAGCTATCAGCCTTCGGCGGATTCAACTGCTGTGGCGCGGTTGCGGGCCGCCGGGGCTATCGTCATCGGCAAGACAAATCTCGATCAATTTGCTACGGGCCTCGTTGGCGTCCGCTCACCCTATGGCGTGCCGCGCAACACGTTCAATTCCGATTTGATCCCTGGCGGATCGAGTTCCGGTTCGGCTGTGGCTGTTGCTGCTGGCCTGGTTCCTCTCGCGCTCGGCACTGACACCGCTGGCTCGGGACGCGTCCCAGCCGGACTCAACAATATTGTCGGTTTAAAACCGAGTCTTGGATTGATTTCGACTTTTGGCGTCGTGCCGGCGTGCCGGACACTCGATTGTGTGTCCGTGTTCGCGCTCACGGTCGATGACGCATGGACCGCGCTCGGTGCGATGGCTGGATTCGATCGCGCAGATCCATATTCGCGTAGTCGCCCGCTCGGAATAACTGGTGCAACGCCGCCGCATCTAAAGCTCGGCAGGCCACGTGCCGGCCAGCTTCTGTTTTTTGGCGACCGTCAATATGAGGCTGCATACAACGTTGCGCTCGAGCGCTTGGCTCGACTCGGCGGTGAGCTTGTCGAGATCGATATCGAACCATTCTATGAAACCGCACGCCTGTTGTATGAAGGCCCATGGGTCGCGGAGCGCACCATTGCTGCGCGCGAAATATTATCGTCCGATCCCGACGCCATTCATCCGGTGACTCGCGAGATTATATTGAGCGGTTTGCGTCCGACTGCGCTCGACGTCTTTACGGCATTCTACAAACTCGAAGCATTGCGCCGCGTCGCAGACCATACTTTCCGCGATATCGACGTTTTGGTGTTGCCGACAATTCCAACCGCCTATTCTGTCAAGCAGGTGCTGGCCGACCCAATCCAGCTCAACAGCCGGCTCGGTACCTACACAAATTTCGTCAATTTACTTGATCTCTGTGCGATGGCGATTCCCGCGTCGATAACCGATACCGGGGTGCCATTCGGCATTACGCTGCTCGCGCCGGGCGGCGCCGATGCACGCCTTGCCGAGATCGGTCGCGAGTTCCATGCTGATACGGCGTTGTCGCTTGGCGCCCTTAAAGAGCGGCAGACTCCGCTAGCGGTACCCTCAATATCACCGGCGGAGGGTGAGGTTGCGGTGGCGGTGGTCGGCGCCCACTTGTCCGGGCTACCGCTTAATGGAGAATTGCGCGCGCTCGGAGGTAGACTGCTCGAGGTGGCAAAGAGCGCATCTGACTATCGGCTCTACGCGCTGGCCGGTGCAAAACCGCCCAAGCCAGGCCTGCTGCGCGTGAATAGCGGCGAGGGCGCAGCGATCGATGTCGAAGTGTGGGGGCTTCCAATGGAAGCGTTCGGCCGCCTCGTGGCGGCGGTTCCTATGCCGCTTTCGATTGGCACAATTAAGCTTTCTGATGGACGCGGCGTGAAGGGCTTTTTGGTCGAGCGCGCCGCTACCATCGACGCGCGCGATATTTCAAGCTTTGGGAGCTGGCGGGCCTTCTTGGCGCACGAAAAAGTGCCGGCTTAGAGCCGCTTAAATCGCCTCCGAATAGGCTTCATATTCATCGCGCACGGTAACAATGTGCGCATACATCGCTGATGCCGCAATCGACTGTTCGCCGCGCATGATCGCTCGGACTACCCGATCATGCTCAACATGCGACTTGGCGAGCCGGCCGAGGTTACGAAACTGCGCGCGACGAAACGGCTGAACACGCGCTCGTGTCGATAGAGTTATCTCAGCGAGATAGGCGTTGTGAGCACCACTGTAGATGCCGTTATGGAACGCCTCGTTCACTTCGTAATACCGTTGTGGATCGCCGCTCTGAACCATCATGCGCAGTTCCTCATGGATATCCTCAAGTGCATGCCGCTCGATGCTTGTCATCCGCTCCGCGGCATAACAGGCGCAGAGGGCCTCCAACTCGGCCATGGTTTCGAACATGTCGGCAAGCTGGCCCGCATTCGGCTGCGCCACCATAGCGGCACGATGAGCACGCACTTCCACCAGGCCACTCGCCACGAGCAAACGGATCGCTTCGCGCACAGGCGTCCGCGAAACACGAAATCTATCCGCAAGCGTGATTTCGTCGAGCGCGGTACCGGGTAAAAGCGCGCCGCGGACGATCTCGTCAGCAAGCTGTAAGCGTAATTCCTCGGCGCGCGTCTTACGTTGCCAGATGACGGATCGCGTTTCTGCCGTGGGAGCAGCCAGAGTCATGCAGACCCCTTTAGCGATGGCCTGGGCGCTGCGATGGCACCCATCTGCTCCAGCGCGTGCGCGACACGCAGGGCGATGTCTTCCCGCCATGGCGCCGCGATGATCTGCACGCCAATCGGTAGCGGCAGCAAGTGCACAGGGGCGGCCACCACCGGCAGACCGATAAATGAGATCGGCTGCGTGTAGAGGCCCATATTGGCTCGCACCGGCATCTCGACGTCGCCGAGCATGAATGTCTGCTGGCCGATATTCGGCGCAGTGCAGGGAGTCGCCGGGGCCAAAATCGCATCGTAAGACTTGAATAATTCCAGCACGCGGGCACGATACCAGCGGCGGAAATTCTGAGCCTTCACCACGAGTGTCGACGGAATCATAGCGCCGGCTAGCAGGCGGTCGCGCACGGCCGGATCGAATTCATCCGCGTGGCCGCGCAGGCGCTGGAGATGAAGTGCCGCGCCTTCGGTGGTGGTAATTACATAGGCTGCAGCACGCGCGCGACGCGCCTCCGGAATTTCGATCACGTCGTGTGCACCGGCGGCCTTGGCAACGAGGTCAAGCGCGGTAAGCGCCTCGGGAAAAGCGCCTTGTTGGAAATAGCCGCCCGCAACCGCGATACGTAAGCCCTGGAGTCCTCGCGCAAGCTCCGGCAATGTCGGTTCGACCGGACGATCGGTGCAGGCCGCATCGTCGGAATCAGGCCCCTGCATTAAATCATAAGATAGTGCCAGATCACGCGTTGAGCGCGCGAACGGCCCGAGATGATCAAGGCTTGCGACAAATGGAAAACTGCGCGCGCGCGACAATCGTCCATATGTCGGCTTGAGGCCGAAGATCCCACACAGCGAAGACGGCACTCTAATCGAGCCGTTCGTGTCGGAGCCGAGTGCGAGCGGCACCATGCCACCAGCCACCGCGCTGCCTGAGCCGCCGGAAGAGCCACCGGTCATGAGTGCCGGATCGTGCGGATTCCGCGAGGGGCCGTCGTGCACATTCTCACCGGTGAAATCATAGGCGTACTCGCCCATATTGAGCGCGCCGACCAGCACGGCACCGGCTGCCTCCAGCCGCTCGATCAGCGGAGAATCGCGTTTCGCCGGCGGATAGGAGCGATTGATCTTCGATCCGGCGACAGTCGTAATTCCCGCGACGTCGAATAAGTTTTTAACGGCGAAGGGTACGCCGGCGAGAGGTCCGAGTTTTTGCCGGCTTGTCGCGGCGGCATCGATCGCCTTGGCGCGAGTGCGCGCACGTTCCGCGGTAACAGCGGTGAACGCGTTCAGCAGTGGGTTGTGTTCAGCGATGCGCGCAAGCGCGCCGTCAATAACAGCCGTTGCGCTGGTCTTGCCTGACACGACCGCCGCCGCGACTTCGCTCGCGGTCATCCAGGATGTGTCGAGCGGCACGGGCTCAGGCCTCAAAGATGGGCGCAGGCTCGGCATCGTCCGGCAACTCGAATTCGGCGACCAGTTCCGCGTGATTAAGCGTGACTTCAAGATTAGCTTTCACCGCCGGCAACCAATCGGATTTCATCGGCAGGTCAAGCGTCCGCGCCGAAGCCGCGATGAAATCGTCCAGTCGGTCGGAATTGGCCATGCGCTTTATCTGTTACAGTGGCGGATGCGGGATCGCGGTTAGTAAGTCGCGGGTATAGGCGGCTTGCGGCGCCACCAGAACCTGTTCGGTCGGCCCCTGTTCGACGATCTGTCCCGCCTGCATGACGATGACACGGTCGCATAACAAACGCACAACGTTGAGGTCGTGAGAGACGAAGAGGTAGCTCATCCCCAACGAATCCTTGAGGTCTTGCAAGAGGTTGAGGACGACCGCCTGCACCGAGACGTCGAGCGCGGCGGTCGGTTCGTCGAGGATGATGAGGTCAGGTTTGAGCGCAATTGCGCGGGCGATGCCGACACGCGCTTTCTGGCCGCCGGAAAGTTGATGCGGAAAGCGGTCCAGCAACTCAACGGGAAGGCCGACTTGGCGCGCGAGATCCTCGCAGCGTTCGCGCACGAACGCTCTTTCGCCATTTCCGAGCCGCAAGATCGGATCGGCGATGGCGCGAGCGGCTGTGAAGCGTGGATTGAGGCTGTCGGTTGGATCCTGAAAAACCATCTGGATGCGCTTACGCAACGGCAGAGTGGCGAATTTGCGTGCCGGTATTTCGCCGATGTCCTCGCCGTCGAACATGATTGCGCCAGAGGTCTTGTCGATCAGCCGCATTACCATCATTGACGTGGTGGATTTGCCACAGCCTGACTCGCCGACGAGGCCGACGCTCTCGCCATGGCCGACCGTGAAGCTGATGCCGTCGACGGCACGGAAATTATCCGGCTTAACCGTCGGCTTTGGCCCGAGCAGCTTTTTGAGCGAACCGCCAGCATCGTTGCGTGGATATTCCTTGACCAGTTTTTCAACAACCAGCAGCGGGTTTATTGCAGGGCGGTTGTGATGACCGTTGGGTTTAGCGCTTTTTGCTTCTTCTTCAGGCAAAAGATCACGTAGCGTCACGCCCGGCCGCGGCGTCGCTCGCATCAATTTGCGTGTGTACCGGTGTGACGGCGCCCGAAAGATGGTTTCTGCCCGGGCTGTTTCGACGACGTGACCTTTCTCCATCACGATAACGCGGTCGCAATAAGCAGCGGCCAGACCGAGGTCGTGAGTGATGAGAATCATCGACATGCCACGTTCGCGGGTAAGGTTCACCGTGAGATCCATCACCGCTTTCTGCGTGGTGACATCGAGGCCAGTTGTCGGCTCATCGGCAATCAGAAGCTGTGGCTTGCAGGCGAGTGCAAGTGCGATGACAACGCGCTGGCACATGCCTCCGGACAGTTCGAACGGATAAGCATGATAGCGTTCGCGGGGCCTCGCGATCCGAACATGCTCGAGCATTTCGATCGCCTTCTCGCTCGCCTGCGCACTGTCCACCTGGGCGTGCTGAAGCAGCACGTCCTCGATCTGACGTCCGATCTTGCGAATGGGATTGAGCGCCAGCCGCGGCGATTGGAAAATCATCGACATTTCGCGGCCGCGCAATTCGCGCATCTCGTTTTCTGGCATGGCGCACACGTCGACGCCACTAAACATCACAGTGCCGTCGGCAATACGGCCGGCGCGGTCGAGTATGCGCATCACGGCATATGACGTGACGGATTTACCGGAGCCCGATTCGCCGACGATCGCGAGCGACTCGCCTTTGGCGACGGAAATGTTGACGTGCTGCACCGCGTGCACGATGCCACGCCGCGTGGCGAACTCGACCGTCAGGTTCTGTACGTCGAGGAGCGGCAGGCTCTTGTCGGAATTGCGCAGCAGCGTTTCGGTTTTGGTCGGTTTCTTGGCCATAGTTCAAGTCCGCCGCTGCGGGTCGACGAGGTCGCGCAGGCCATCACCCAAAAGATTGAAGCAAAAAACGGCGATCATCAGCGCAGCACCCGGAAACAGCGCGATCCACCATTCGCCTGAAATGATGTTGCCGGCGCCCTCAGCCACCATGATGCCCCACTCCGGCGTCGGGGGGCGCACGCCAAGACCGATGAAGGAGAGGCCCGCGGCGTTGAGGATCGCGTAGCCCATGGTGAGTGAAATCTGCACCATCATTATTGGCATGATGTTTGGGAGGATGTGCATCAGCAGGATGCGGAAATCTCCGTTGCCGGACAGTCGTGCCGCCTGCACAAAACCCGCATCGCGCCGTACATTCGCCTCGGCGCGGGCGACGCGCACATAGAGCGGGAAATTGATTATGGCGGTGGCGAGAACGATATTAGTCACCGTATTGCCGAGTGCGGCGACGATGCCCATGGCGAGTACAAATAGCGGGAAGGCCATGATGGTATCGGAGATACGACCAACGATGCGATCGGTCCATCCGCCGAAGAAGCCAGCGGCGATGCCAGCAAACCCACCCATGGCGAAGACCAGCATGACGGACGTGACGGCGATGGCAAAATCGAGTCGTGTGGCCACTATCACGCGGCTGAAGATGTCGCGGCCGAGCTGATCTGTGCCGAACCAATGCTTGAGCGACGGCGCAGCCAGCGCGGCCGAAGTGTCGCTCGCCAATGGATCATGCGGCACGATATAGGGGCCGATCAACGCGCAGAGCGCGATCAGGATGAATAGGCCGAAAGCAAGTCCGGTGACCGGATTTTCTGCAATCACATAGCGCGCGTGACGGAAAATCGAATTGCTCGGCGCGTTCGCCGCCGCCCCATGTGGGCTGAGCGAAATGTCGGTCATGCTTCAAGTCTCACGCGCGGATCGATGACGCCGTACAGAACGTCAATGAGCAGGTTAAGCACCACATAGAGAATTGCCATGGTGAGGACGAACCCTTGCACCGGAGCGAAGTCAGATGAAATCAGCGCCTCAACCGCGTAAGAGCCGATGCCCGGCCAGGCAAAGACTTTCTCGACCAGCACATTGGCGCCGAGCAGGAATGAGAACACCATCCCAAGCGTGGTAACTACAGGCAGCATGGCGTTGCGAAATGCATAAGTGAGGATGACCGTCCGGCTATTTAGGCCGCTGGCGCGCGCGGTGCGCACGAAATCGGAGGCGAGCACGGCAAGCATTGATGCGCGCGTCATGCGCGCGATCGGCGCCAATGAAAAGATGCAGAGCGTGAGCCCGGGCAGCAGTAACTGGCTCAACGCGGCGCGGAAGGTCGCGAGATCTCGATTGAGCAGGCTGTCGATGAGATAGAAGCCTGTAATCTGCGGCGGCGGCGAAAAGAATACGTCAAGGCGACCAAGCGGCGGCGGCGACCAGCCGAGCAGGAAATAGAACACGTAAACCAGCAACAGGCCCGTGAAGAACACCGGCAGCGACACGCCGGCGGTCGCCACCACGCGACACGTGTGGTCGATCCAGGAGCCCTGTTTAACCGCGGCGAGGATGCCCAGTGGCACGGCGATGGCTATCGATAATATGAGCCCGAACAGAGTGAGCTCGGCTGATGCCGGCAATCGGTTCTTGATCTCGGTGAGCACCGGCTGTCCGGTGGTGAGCGAAGTGCCGAGATCGAGATGGCCGAGATCCGCAACATAGTTGCCAAACTGAACGACCAGCGGCTTGTCGAAGCCGAGTTTGACGCGGATTTGCTCGATCGCCTGCTTGTCTGCGGCGGGTCCGGCGAAATAAGCCGCCGGATCGCCGGGCAGCGCGCGCGTCAGCAGAAAGGTAATGATGACCACCCCGATCAGGTTCGGGATGACGAGCATCATGCGTTTTGAAATCAGGGTAAGCATGCGACCTCTCCGCCCTGACGTCGCGGCATGTGGACTACCCTTTCACTAATGTGCGGTAGTCGAGCCGGCGGTGAAACCAGTAGGCGTAGCCGGACACGTTCTTCTGCATCGCAACGTTCACGTATGGCTGGTAGAGTGGTACGCGCGGCATGTCGGCGTAAGCGGTATCGACGAAGCCCTTAACGTCGGTGTCGTAGGTTGCCTTGTCGCCACTTGCCGCCGCGGCGACCGCGCCATCGATGAAGCCATCCATCGCCTTCGACTGGTAGCTCATCGTGTTGAAGATCGAATTTTTGCCGTGATAGCACCAGATGTAGAAGTACTCTGGATAGTCGAGCCAGCCTGAGAAGACGTTGGTGTAGAGCGGCAACGTCTTCTTGTTGAGCTCGGTGCGCCAGTTGGCTCCGGGCACTTTATTGATCGTGGTGCGAATGCCGATTTGCGCGAGGCTCTCCTGCGTCAATACGCAAAGCGGCTCATTGACGCCGGCAAATCCCAGATCGAACGACAGCGTGGTGTCGAAGCCGTTGGGATAACCGGCTTCCGCCATCAGCGCCTTCGCCTTGGCAATGTCGGTGTTGTACCTGTGCGGTTGCGGCCAGGCGACCTGTGTTGGCGCTTCGGCTGCCGCGCCAAACATCGGCTTGGCGAGACCGAAGAGCACCGCATCCATGATCTTCTGGTACGGGATCGCACAAGCCACCGCCTGACGGACTTTGAGGTTGTCGAACGGCGGGTTCTTCACGTTCATGCCGATATACTGGATGCCATTCGAGTATGGCGTCGAAACAATCGCGAGCTTGCCATCCTGTTTGAGCTCGACAAAGTCCTTGTTTGGCAGATCGTAGGAGATGTCAGCGTCGCCGCGCTCGAGCAAGGCACGACGGTTGCCGGCCGAAGGCACCATGCGCCAAATGATTTTCTTCGTCTTCGGCAACGGGCCGCCAACCCAGGCGTCGTTGCGTTCGAGCACGACCTCGGTTCCGGCGGTCCAGCTCGCCACTTTGTAGGCGCCGCTGCCGGCCGTGTTCTGTTTGGTGAACTCCATGCCCCATGGGTCTTTCTCAGTGGCATGCTTTTTCACCAATTCGGAATTGACGATGCACGGCACGATCACGGCGAGATCGGGGATGGTAAGCCGGTCTTTACGTGCGAAGTCGACGCGGAACGTGTTGTCGTCGACGACAACGAACTGTTCGGGCTTGGTGAGCGAACCGGCACCCATCTGAAATGTGGGGAAGCCGCCGACGCTGACCGCGCGATCGAGGGACCACTTCACATCTTTCGCGGTGACCGGAGCGCCGTCCTGGAAGGTCGCCTTCTTCTTCAGTTTGAAAGTAGCCGACATGTCGCCGATGTTCATGTCCTCGGCGAGTTCGGGCTTGAACTTGTTCTTGTCGTAATATGGCTGGCCGTTCGGTCCGGTCTTCATCTCGTGACTGATGAGACGGTCGTAACAATTCCAGGATACTTCGTATCCCGGCACATTTGTGCCGACGCCATGAATGTCGAGATTGTTGGGGCCGCTTTCCGAGACGATCAGAAGGGTTTCCTGGCGCGACTGCGCCTTGGCCGACGAGAACACCGCAGGTGAGGACACTGCGGTGCTCGCAGCGAGGGCGGAAACGGATTTCAGAAAATCACGACGCTGCATAAAAGCCTCCCGAATATGCGCTGAGAGGCATTCCGCAAGCGCCGTGCCAAATCTCGCGGCGATGCACAAATTTCGTAAGCGATTGGTCCGCCGGGAGAATATCCGGGTGAAGCCTCGGCTTGAGCTACACAGGCACTGCGCCGAATTGCATACAATAAGCGAAAATGGCCTATTTCTTAGGCATCAGCACGACATCAGATAACGCCCATTGGGGCTCTGCCGAAAAATCACTGTGCATTTGAAGGGTTTCTATTGCATTGCACAATATTTAATGTTGCAATGCGGCAGCCGGGAATTCGGAGGCATAGAACATGGCTTCTGCAAAACTCCTTAGACGGCAAGCCGCAAGGTGCGCCGACTTGGCAAGAGAAACTCACGACGAAGAGAGTCGCGAACGGTGTCAGCGGTTAGAGCAAACGTATCTTCACCTTGCTGAATCGGAAGAGCGGCAGTTCGACGGGCTGAGCGCGTCCGACAGCGAGGCACGAAGGTCTGCGCCTTAACCGCAACTGTTCAGGTCTCGGGGCGTGTGGCTCACGTAGCCAGCCATTGAATTTTACGTTCTAGCCGCTGCTTGGCGTTGCCCAGGGCCTGATTGTTTTGTCATCGGCTCGGAAGGCTGCAATTTTCTCGCGATAGCTCTCTGTCAGGTCGACATCGTCCCAGCCATTGAGCAGCTGATTGCGGCTGACCGGATCAATTGCGAAAGCGCAGCGCAGATTGCCGCAGCTGATCTCCTGGCGCTCCAGGTCGACGGTCATGTTCTGTGCCGTGTTGGCAGATATGATGGCGGCAAACTTTGCAATGTCCGGCTCCGCCACAACCGCCGTCAGCAGGCCGTTCTTGACAGCATTCTGTGCAAAAATATCCCCGAACGAGGGCGCGATCACGCATCGAAAGCCATGGTCGTAGAGAGCATACACGGCAGCTTCGCGCGACGAGCCGCCGCCAAAGTTGCGCTCGGCCAGCAGAATCTTCGCATCGCGATAGGCCTCCTGATTGAGCGGAAAATCCGCGAGCGCGTTGCCGTCGGCATCGCGGCGAAAGTCCTGGAACAATACGCTACCGAGGCCTTTTGAGCGCGGCCATTTAAGATAGCGCGCCGGCAAAATTTGATCGGTGTTCACGTTCGGCAGCATCAGTGGGCAGGCCTTGGCGGTGAGACGGACGAATTTCTCCATCGACTTGTCCTAAAGTTTGCGTCCGGCGAGCAGAGGACGGACGTCGGCAAGATGTCCGCTGACGGCTGCCGCCGCGACCATCGCCGGAGACATCAAATGAGTTCGCGCACCGGGGCCCTGTCGTCCCCGGAAATTCCGGTTGGTGGTCGAGGCGCAACGTTCCCCCGCAGGCACCAGGTCGCCGTTAATGCCGACACACATGGAGCAACCGGAGTCTGCCCATTCCAGCCCGGCGTCGCGGAAGATGCGGTCGAGTCCCTCTTCTTCTGCCTGGCGTTTCACGGTTGATGAGCCCGGCGAAACAAGACCGGGCACCTTGCTGACGCGGCCGGCGAGAACCGCCGCGGCGACCCGCAGGTCCTCGATGCGTGAATTGGTGCAGGAGCCGATAAAGACACGGTCGACCGCGATATCAGTCAGTTTTGTACCGGGCGTAATACCCATGTAGTCGAGTGCTTCGCGCATGTATTTCGCTCGCGTGGCGTCAGGCTCACGCGATGGATCGGGCACGTGAGCTTCGATCGGCAGAGCGTCGTCAGGTGTCGTGCCCCAGGTGACAATCGGCGCGATATCACTGGCATCGAGCGTCACCTCGCGGTCGAATTTGGCATTGGTATCGGAAGCGAGCGACGACCATGCCTCGACCGCCTGGTCGAAATCGACTCCCTTCGGCGCATAGGGCCGGCCCTTGAGATAGGCGAAGGTGGTTGCATCCGGCGCGACCATGCCGCAGCGCCCGCCCGCCTCAATCGACATATTACAAAGCGTCATCCGGCCTTCCATCGACAGTGCCCGTATTGCGCTCCCGGCGAACTCGATCGCATAACCTTGCGCCCCGTCAGCGCCGATGCGTGCAATGATGGCGAGGGCAATGTCCTTGGCCGCAATGCCGACCGCCACCTTGCCGTCGACTGTGATACGCATGCGCTTCGGCTTCTTTTGCCACAGCGTCTGCGTCATCAGTACGTGGGCGACCTCAGACGCGCCTATTCCAAACGCATAGGCGCCGAATGCGCCGTGGGTCGACGTGTGACTGTCTCCACAAACGATCAGCAGGCCGGGAAGAGTCAGTCCCTGTTCGGGGCCGACCACATGCACAATGCCTTGCCGCGGATCGCGCAGACCAAAAAGCGTGATACCGGTTTCCGCGACGTTGGCTTCGAGATTGCGCACCATGGCCGCGATTTCGGGATTTGCAATTTCTTTTCCGCGCGCGCGCGTCGGCACGTAGTGATCGGCGACACCGAACGTTAGTTTCGGCTCGGCGATGGTGCGCCTACGAGCCTTCATATGGCTGAAAGCGTGGAACGAGCCCTCATGGATATAATGCCGATCGACCCACAGCAGCACGGCGTCATCTTCTCGGCGCGCGATCTCGTGCGCCGACCACAACTTGTCGATCAGGGTGAGAGGCTCGTTCATGTCCGGCCGGGTCTGCCTCAGCCGCTGCGGGCTTGTCGAGGGTCCGCAATATTGTATGCTAAAAAATACCAAGTAAAGCGTCAGCCGGCGGCCGGCGCTCGGGTAGGGGAGCGTGGCTTTGCGCAGCTGGCTGGGCGAAGCGAAGGCAAAGCAAGTCTATCTGGTGCTGCGCGACCGTATTCTGAGCGGTGCCGTCGCCTTCGGCGCAAAGCTGCCTAACGAGAACGAATTGGCCGACAATCACGGCGTGTCGCGGGTCACTGTACGGCGCGCACTGGGCGAACTCGCGCGTGAGCGGCTGATCGAGCGGCGCCGCAGCGCCGGCACGCGCGTAACCTATCGGCCATCGCCAGCCCCCATGATCGCTGACATATCGGGGGTGCTCGCTAACCTCGCCGATATGGGACGGCGTACGACTGTCAGGCTCCTTTCCCTCGATTACGTGCCGGCAGAAGGCGTGGTGGCGCAATCGCTTGGCGCTGCGTCGGACCAGCTGCTGCAACGTTCGGTTCGCGTACGGTCAGTGGACGGCCTGCCATTCTCTTATCTCACGACGCATGTTCCCGAGAGCATATCGGTGACCTTCAGCCGGCAGGAGCTCGCTTCGCGGCCGCTCCTTGAGCTGCTCGAGCGTGCGGGCGTGAAGGTCGAGCACGCGCGCCAGCGCATCAGCGCAGGCCTTGCGAATTCCAGTGTTGCTGAGGCGCTCGGGTTGCGCACCGGATCCCCATTGATTGAGCTTGTTCGCGTCGTCTACGACCAGACAGGCCGTGGCGTTGAGCATCTGCATGCGCTCTATCGGCCCGACCGGTACGCCTTCGAGATAGATCTCGTGCGCTCAGGTGCCGCGGATACAAAGGCATGGGCGCCGATGATCAGTCGCCCAACCAACGGCCGCGCTACGAAGTTGAATTCGAGAATACCGAACCAAAACACCAAGCCGGCGGATATCGCGCCGCGACGCTAGACCAAGAGGGAGAAGTCACCATGTCGAACCAGAAATTTCCATTGAGCCGCCGTCAATTTCTCAACTCCACAGCGCTGGGTGCTGCCGCTGCAGCGACCGGCACCATCGCATTGCCGTCCGTGTTGCGCGCGCAAGGGTCGCCCGTGAAGCTAGGTGTATTGCACCCCGTGACCGGTGCGCTGTCTTACTCCGGCCAGCAGGGCCGGCTCGGCGCAACGATGGCAATCGAAGAGATCAATGCTGCGGGTGGGATCAAGGGACTGGGCAAGATCGATGCTGTGCTCGGCGATGCACAGTCGACACCGGAGGGTGGCACTGCAGAAGTGGAGAAAATGAATTCCGACGGCGTTGCCTGCATCGTCGGCGGCTATGCCAGCAATATTTGCCTTGCGACCACCCAGGCTGCAGCGCGCTACGAGCTGCCTTACATGGTCGATGTCGGTGTCGCCGACGGTATCGTTACTCGCGGACTGAAGAACACCTTCCGCTTTGGACCTGGTTTCGGGGTTATCTCCAAAACGGCGCTGGCCAATCTCGCGGCGATCAATGATCAGGCCGGCAAACCGGCCAAGACCGTGATGATCGTGCACGAAGACTCACTGTTTGGCTCTGGCCTCGCGAAGTTGCTCAACGCGCAGCTTCCGCAGCTCGGTTTTCAAATTCTGGAAACGATCCCGCACCCGACGCCAACCCGCGACTTCAACAACGTCGTACTCAAGATCAAGGCGCAGAACCCGGATATCGTTATCCCGGCCAACTACTACAACGAATACGTTCTGCTCGCCCGGACGATGCAGCAGCAGCAGGTGAAGCTGAAGGGAATCTATTCGGTGCTCGGCGGCGCGGCCTCTTCCTACAAATTCCTCAAGGAATTCCCCGAGGCAGCCAAATACATCATGGACTGCAATCACTGGTTCGATCCGCGCAGCGACAAAGCGCAGGCGCTGAAAAAGAAGGTCGAGGGCAAGGGCCAGTTTTTCACCTATGAAGTCTATATGAACTACAGCTGCGTCTATCTGATTGCGGACGCGCTCGAGCGCGCGGCCTCAGCGGACCGCGCAAAGCTCACTGCCGCACTGGCGAGTTCGACGTTCTCGGGCCATGTTATGCCCTACGGTCCCACCAAGTTCGTCAACGGCCAGAATGAGGGCGCCGCGCCGGTCAATACGCAGGTGCTCGACAACGACATCAAGGTGATCCTGCCGTCGGCCTTCGCAAACGCGAAGCCGGTTTTCCCGATGCCGGCGTAAGCATCATGAAGCCGCGGGTGGCGCTTTTGACGCGCCATCCGTGGCCATGATCTTCGAAGAATCGCGTTCGTGTTCTCGCCCGTCATCCTGATACCTGCGGTCCTCAACGGCCTGTTGACTGGCGCAGTCTATGCACTTGTCGCTCTCGGGCTGACGCTGATTTACGGCGTGCTGCACATTATCAATTTTGCGCATGGCGCGCTGTTGAGCGCCGCCTTGTTCGCTGCCTTCTTTGCTTTTCGCCTCTTTGGTCTTGACCCTTACGCCGCGATTTTCCTGCTCGCACCTTTATTCTTTGCATTCGGCTACGCTCTCCAGCGCTTCGTCATCGGTCCCGCGTCGCATGGTGACGACCGTAATATGCTGCTGGTGACGCTGGGCATCGCTGTCGTTATCGAAAATTCCCTGCTTTATATGTTCCGCGCCGATACGCGCACCATCAACGTCCCCTATGCGTTTGAGACCATCAGTTTCGGTTTCACGTTTCTTGCAGTGCCGCGTGTCGTTGGTTTTGTCACGGTATTCTTCGTGGCGCTCCTGCTCTGGCTGATTATGAATTTCACCGACATCGGCCGGGCGATCCGTGCTGTCGCCAGGGAGAGGGTCGGCGCTGAGCTCGCCGGCATTGACGTCGCGCATGTCTACGCAATGACTTTCGGGCTTGGCACCGCTTGTGTCGCCGTCGCGGCCTGCCTGCTGATTCCGAACTACTACGTCAATCCGGGTGTGGGAAACGCATTTGTTCTCGTCGCTTTCACGGTCGTTGTGCTTGGCGGGATGGGCTCGGTGCCCGGCGCGCTGGTTGGCGCTCTGCTCATTGGCGTGGTCGAGAGCATGTCGGGCCTGTTCCTCGGCGAATCGCTCGGCCAGATCGGCATTTTCGTAATTTTCATTGTTGTACTTTTGGTGCGGCCGAACGGCCTGTTTGGAGCACGCGCATGAAAGGGCTGGCGCCAATCGCGGTGGTGATGGCGGTGCTGGCTGCTGTGCCGTTGGTTGTGCATTCCAACGCCACGCTCAATTTCCTGGTCGTTGCGTTGATGATCGCGTTGGCCGGACAGGGATGGAACATCCTCGGCGGCTACGGTGGTCAATATTCATTCGGTCACGCGGCGTTCTTCGGCACCGGCGCCTATGTGACTGCGATCCTGCAAGTGCGTTTCGGGATCAATGCATGGCTAGGCTTTGGGGCCGGCATCATGGCTGGCGCCGCACTCGGCGCCATTATCGGAGCGCTCACCTTTCGCTCCGGCCTGCGTGGCTCTTATTTTGCACTGGTTACGCTGGCTTTTGCCGAAGTGCTGCGTATCGTCGCCAGCGTCGCCCCTATTACGGGTGCTGGTGTTGGCACGCTGATTAAACTCGATCTTGGTGCGACAACGTTCCAGTTTCAGAGCCGCGCCGTTTTTTATTGGGTGATCCTGGCGTTGGTCGGGATATCACTCGTCGCAACACGACTGCTCGAGCGCTCGCGTTTCGGCGTTTGGTTGATTGCTGTGCGCGAAAATGAGGATGCGGCGAAAGCACTTGGTGTTGATACGAGGAGCGTCAAATCCACGGCGATGGTCATATCGGGCGCCATTACAGCCGCCGCCGGGTGCTTTTACGCGCAGTATTTCCTCTTTGTCGACTCCAGCATTGCCTTCGGCACCTGGATTTCTATTGAGGCAATCCTGACGCCGATCATCGGCGGTGTCGGCACCGTTTTTGGGCCACTGCTCGGCGCGCTGGTGGTCAAGGCACTAGGCGAGGGCGCAAAGCTTATGACGGGCGACGCTCCCGGCCTTGATCTCATTGTCTATGGCGCGGTGCTTGTGTTGGTTATCTGGATTATGCCCGGCGGCTTGATCGGCGGCATTGCGCAAGCGCGCAAACGGCTGACACGTCGCAGCGTACCGACCGCCTCGCGCATCCAGGAGGCGGCTCATGACTAAGTCGCTGCTTGCAGTCGATCGCGTCACGCGGCGCTTCGGCGGCTTGTTGGCAGTGAACGCTGCGTCGCTCACCGCCACTGAAGGGCGTATTACCGCGCTGATCGGCCCTAACGGTGCCGGCAAGACAACGCTGTTCGCAATTGTCTCCGGTTTCCTCAAGGCGAGCGAAGGCACCATCCGTTTTGCCGGCGAGGACATTACCGGCGAGCCGCCACATCGCCTTGCGCGCCGCGGCATCGCGCGTACTTTTCAGATCGTGCAGCCGTTTGCCGGCCTGTCGGTTCGCGAGAACATCCTGGTCGGGGCGCATCTGCACCATCGCACGCGCGCCTCCGCACTCGCTGTTGCCGAGCAAGTCGGCCGCGAGGTGGGATTGGCCGAATTGCTCGACCGGCCGGCGGAAACTTTAACCGTCGCCGGGCGCAAGCGGCTCGAGCTGGCGCGCGCGCTGGCGATCGAGCCGAAATTACTGTTGCTCGATGAGGTGCTGGCGGGGCTGAACCCGTCTGAAATCCGCGATATCGTTCCGGTCATCCGTGGTCTGTGCGGACGCGGCATAACCATTGTTATGATCGAGCATGTGATGCAGGCGGTGATGAGTCTCGCCGAACAGGTTTTCGTGCTGGCGGAAGGCCGTGTCATCGCCCAGGGCGCGCCGGCGCAGGTCGCCGCCGATCCTGTTGTCATCGAGGCCTACCTTGGCCATGGTGCTGCGGCAAAGTTGGCGGGCTTGCATGGACACTAATCCGCTGCTCGCCATTCACGATCTTCGCGCCGGCTACGATGAGACCGAGGTGCTACGCGGCGTGGACCTTGCCGTGAACGCCGGCGAAGTTGTCGCGGTGCTCGGCTCGAATGGCGTCGGCAAGTCGACGCTAAATCGCACCATTTCCGGAATCCTGCAGGCGCGAAGTGGTTCGATCCGCTTCGACGACGCCGATGTCACAAACGAAAAGCCTTCGGCAATCGTTTCGCGCGGGCTTATTCACGTGCCGGAAGGCCGGCGAATCTTTCCCAACTTGTCGGTGCGGGAGAACCTCGATCTTGGCAGCTATCGGCGTGCGGGTGCGCGGCGTGTGCAAAACCGCGAGCGCGTTTTCACCATATTTCCGCGCCTCTCCGAGCGGCAATCGCAGCTTGCCGGCACGCTCTCAGGCGGCGAACAACAGATGCTCGCCATCGGCCGCGGACTGATGGCGGAGCCCAAGCTGATCATTCTCGACGAGCCTTCATTGGGTCTCTCGCCTCTGCTCGTCGAGGAACTCTTCTCGCTCGTCAAACGCATCAATGACGACGGCGTCTCCGTGCTTCTGGTCGAGCAGAATGTTGTGCAAAGTCTCGAAGTCGCTGACCGCGCTTATATTCTCGCCGACGGAAAATTCGTCATGTCCGGCAGCGCTGCGGACATTGGCGCCAATCCCGAACTCAAGCGCGCTTATCTTGGAATGTGACGCATGACCGATGCAACCTTACGCGCCCGTCTCACGCGGCTACCGATCGTGATCGCACCGGGCGTATACGATGCGCTGACAGCGCATCTTGCTGAGCAGGCTGGTTTTCCCGCGCTCTATGTTTCAGGTGCGGGTATCGCTTATACGCGGCTCGGCCGCCCCGATATCGGTCTGGTCGCGATGAGCGAAGTGGCCGACACCGTCGCTATGATCCGCGATCGCGTGAAGGCCGAACTTATCGTCGATGCGGATACCGGCTATGGCAATGCGCTCAATGTTGGCCGGACGGTCCGTCTGTTTGAGCGCGCGGGGGCGAATGCAATCCAGCTCGAGGATCAGGCGTTTCCCAAACGTTGCGGCCACCTCGATAACAAGACTCTGATTCCCGCGGAGGAGATGGCGGGCAAGATCAAGGCCGCACTCGATGCGCGGTATTCTCGGGAAACACTGGTGATCGCGCGAACTGACGCAATTGCTGTGGAGGGCTTCGAGCGCGCGATCGCACGTGCTTTGATTTACCGCGACGCGGGCGCCGATGTTTTATTTGTTGAGGCGCCGAAAACGCGCGCCGATCTTCAGCGGATTCCGCCCGCGCTGAAAAACATCCCGCTGATGGCAAATATGGTGGAGGGGGGCAAGACTCCTGCGCTTAATGCGGCCGATCTGGAGGCGATGGGATTTTCACTTGTGATTTTCCCGGGTGCGATCGTGCGCGTATTGGCACGCGTGGCGAGTGAATTTTACGGCTCGCTTGCCGCGCACGGGAGCTCCGAACCCTTCCGTGACAGAATGTATGATTTCGATGCTCTCAACGACGTCATCGGCACGCCGAAGTTGATCGCCCTTGGCAAAAAATATGAAGCGGCGCCGGCACCGATTGACAAGAAGGGCCGCGGCCAATGAATACGACCGGCATTTCTTGTCTCGTCGCCGCTCTCGCTGTTCTTTCATTATCGGTGACGGACACGCCTCGCGCGGAGGATTATCCGGCGCGGCCAATCAGGCTGCTGGTAGGCGCTCCGGCTGGTGGAACCACGGATACGATTGCGCGAGCCATTGCAGAACCGATGGCAGCTGCTCTGAAGCAACCTGTTCTGATTGAAAATCGGCCCGGAGCCGGCGGCAATTTGGCTGCTGCGGCAGTCGCCAGGTCGGCACCGGACGGATATACGCTGCTGGTAAGCTTCAGCAGCCACACGATCAACGCGACGCTTTATCCGACGCTGCCCTATGATCCTGTGGCCGATTTCACGCCTATCACGATGGTAGCGAGGGTACCGAGCCTGCTAGTTGGCCGCGCCGGTCTGCCCGCAAAAGATCTCAAGGCGCTTATCGAACTGGCACATGCAAAACCGCATACGCTGACGATTGGGATTGGCGGCATTGGCTCATCGCTCCATCTCGCCGGAGAAAAACTTAAGCAGATGACGGGCGTGGACCTGCTGAATGTCCCGTACAAGGGGACCGCGCCGGCGCTCACCGACCTTTTGGGCGGGCAAATCGACCTCATGTTCATCAGCCTGGTGACCGGGGCGGAGCAGGTCCGCGCCGGGAATTTGCACGCCTATGGCGTAACGAGTGTGAAGCGGCAGCAATTTTTTCCGGAGCTGCCTACAATCGGAGAGACAGTGCATGGATTTGAGTCCAGTGCATGGTTCGGCGTATTCGCACCGGCTAACCTGCCTGGCGCGATTACCGAGAAACTCAATTCCACAATTGTCGCTGCTCTTGCCCAGCCAAAACTGCGCGACCAGCTGAAAAATGAAGGAGCGACAAGCGTGGGCAATAGTCCCGGGGAGTTTGCGGCCTTCGTCCGTGAAGACATCGAGCGATGGGCACCTCTCGTGAAGTCATCGGGAGCGACGCCGAACTAGTAGCCGTGAGCAAGTCAGGGAATATCTCGTATGGACAAGCTTTTCGATACCGTCATCAAGAATGCTCGCGTCGTTCGACCGAATAAGACGTCGGTCGATCGTCTCGACATTGCGATCAAGGATGGAAAGATCGCCCGGCTCGCGCCCGAAATTCAGGCCGAACAAGCCAGGCAAGTATTCGACGCCAGGAATCGTCTCGCGTTCCCAGGTTGCGTCGACGCGCATATGCATATTGGCATCTATGCGCCGCTCGCCCAGGACGCAGTTTCGGAGAGTAAGGCCGCGGCCATGGGAGGTGTCACCTCAAGTCTGAATTACCTGCGCACCGGCCACTACTACCTCAACCGGGGCGGCCCTTACCGTGAGTTCATGCCCGAAGTGTTCAGGCAGTCGGAGGGACGGTTCTGGGTTGACTATGGGTTTCATATTGCGCCGATCGAGGCCGCGCACATTGACGAAATGGAAGACCTCGTCACGGACCATGGGGTGACGTCGTTCAAGATATTCATGTTTTACGGAGGTTATGGGCTGCACGGCCGTTCGTCCCAGCAAAATGATTTTTTGATGATCGGTCCTGACGAGCGTTATGACATCGCACACTTCGAATTCATTATGCGCTCTGCGCAGCGTCTGATGGAGAAATTTCCAGATCGCGCCGCCCATATTAGTGTCAGCTTGCATTGCGAACTCGCAGAAATCCTTACTGCGTATACAAAGATCGTAGAACGCGAAGGAAAACTGACCGGCCTGCATGCTTACAGTGCCGCGCGCCCGCCGCATTCCGAAGGTCTCGCGATCTGGATTGCGTCCTATCTGGCAAACGAAACAAATTGTCTGAACATCAATCTGCTGCACTTGAGCTCACGTAAGGCGATCGATGCCGCCTGGACCATGCAACAAGTCTTTCCGCACATTGCATTCCGCCGCGAAGTGACGGTCGGACATCTTCTCCTTGATACTGATTGCGAATGTGCGGTCCATGCCAAGGTCAACCCGCCAATACGCCCGCGTGAGGATGTCGAAGCGTTGTGGCAGGCTGTGCTTGACCGCAAGATCGACTGGATCGTCAGCGATCATGCCTGCTGCTCAGCAGAACAGAAGTGGTCGAAGGACGATCCTACCAATATCTGGCTGGCGAAATCAGGATTTGGCGGCACTGAATATCTTCTATCAGGCGTTCTGAGCGAAGGCAGCAAGCGTGGGATGACATACAATCACATAGCCGAGCTTTTAAGCTGGAAACCAGCGCAGCGTTTTGGGCTGCTCAGCAAAGGCGATATTGCTCCGGGTTATGATGCCGATATCGCAATCGTCGATCCACAGGAGAGTTTTGTGGTCCACGCCACCGAATCCGAATCCAAGCAAGGCTACTCACCATTCGAAGGCGTCGAGCTCAGCGGCCGGGTGAAGAGCACCTTTTTGCGCGGCGCACTCGTTTATGACGATGGAAACATCGTCGGGCCGGCCCGCGGCAAATATCTGCGAAGGCCTGAGGCTGCTTGGGCGCAGTGAATTGTTCGATGCCCGCTGTTCAGTTTGCAAAAAGCAAAACATTTGACACACAAGTTCCACTGCTGATCATCGGTGCTGGTGCCGCAGGACTATGCGCAGCGCTCGCGGCAAAGGAAGCAGGCGCTGACGTGGTGGTGGTCGAGCGTGATGCCGTACCCACCGGCTCGACAGCGCTCTCGGCAGGCCTCATCCCTGCAGCGGGGACGCGATTCCAAAGCGCTAAGGGAATCGAGGATAGTCCGCAGCGCTTTGCGGACGATATTCAGAAGAAAGCAAACGGCGAGGCGGATCAGGCCGTCGTCGAGGCTGTTACGCGCGGGGCAGGGCCACTCATTGAATGGTTGGCGGACCAGTACAACCTACCATTCGATGTGGTCGACAACTTTAATTACCCCGGACATTTTCTCTTCCGGCCATTTTGCCAGCATGCATGGTTTGCTCGAGCGAACTGTCCGCTCGGAATTGATCGGTTGACGCCGGCAGCGCCGAGGATGCCGCCTTCGGCTGGACACCACCAATGAATCCGCCAAAGATCGCATTGCATTGACAATTGTGGCAACGGCGCGCGTGCGCGTCGTGCCGTATGTGCAGACGCTCTCGGCACTTGGCGTAAAATCGATCGCGATTTCGGCCCTTCCACGGCTGGCGTGGTTGGGGCCGCTCCAATCGAAATTCTGCGGCTGAATAGTGCGAGTGCGCTCGATGTCGGAAATGTCCGGCGTGCGCTCGTTGCGGTACTGGTGCTGGCCGCTTTGTCCATGGGGCTCGCGGTCGCGGCTGATCAAGTCGTTTGGGCCGATCTGGATGCACAAAAAAGCGATGTGTTGCGTCGGGTTGGGGAACATCGCACCGCGATGCGTCGCGACGGAGTTAGCGGCGCGCTGTCAGGCCAGCTTGCACTCGAACGCCGAAAGCGGGAGACGCCCTCGAGTGTCATCATGCTTGAAGCGCTATCGCAAATCCTGCCGGACCATACCTATGCCACCGAGCTTCGTGTCGAGGGCGACAAGCTTCAGGTCGTTGGGATCACGCACGATGCTCCATCGCTCATTCGTCTGATCGAACAATCCCTGCAATTCACACGCGCCACATTTTTTGCGCCGACCACGCGTTCGCCAAACGATCCGGGCGAGCGGTTCCACATCGAAGCCCGCATCAAGCTGGATTTACGGTGCAAAGATGAGCGAGCAAAACCCGGTGCAACGTATGATCCTGCGCTCACCACGGGCGCCGCGATCGCGGATGTCGCGCTCGTTCGCCGTTCATTGCGGGAGCCGGAGCACGTCTGGTATTCTCGATCGGCGCGCTGATGTTGCTGCGGCGATGACGTTCTCCATCAACTTGAGGGCGAAGCTGCCGACTCGGAGTGTCGAAAACGCAGCGGACGTTGTGCCCTCAGGCTCCCCTACGCTGGAAGGGCCGACAGTGACCGTCGCCGGCGCTTCGCTCATGCAGCGGGTTGTCGGCGCTGTAACCAAGTTCGGCGGAAACATCTTGTCATCGCAGGTGGAATTACAGGGTGCACAGTCGAAGGCCGGATTTATAGGTGTGATTGCCAGTTGCGAGCTCGACCAGCCGTCGTTGCAGAAACTGCTCTACGACCTGGAGGCCGGAATGCCCTTCCTTTTCATCGATCAGCTGGTGGTGCAGGCGCCGGTCGCGTCTTCGACCAATCAGGAAGGGCGTATGCGCTTTCTTCTGGCGGTATCAGGTCAATGGCAGGGTACAAAATGTTGCCGCCTCTCATGCGCCAAATCTTGTTAGCAGGCCTTGTTGTGGCGGGCGTTACGGCCGCATGGCAGCGGTCCCAACTGGCCCGCTCGATCCGGTCCGACCGGCGCCACTTCTGGGACCATAACATCGATGATATTCGTGTAGGCCGTTGGAATTTTGCGGCAGCCGGGCGGAATTGTTTGGGATGTTTTTGACGAACGGATCGCCGCGGTGGCTCGTCAGTTTGAGGATTTTCGTGAAGCGGAGCGTGCTGGCGCGATCATCGTTCAAGAAAATATCACCGGCCTGGCAAATGCGATGCGTGTTCCTGTCGACAATTTCGCATCCGAGTGGAATGAAACCGAAAATCTTGCCGAAGAATACGAACGCCTCCTCGCGCCTTTCCTGATAGCATGTCGGCAAGCCGCGGAAGGGATCCTTATGGCCCAGGGGGCAATTCGATCGCCAGGACTGGAGTGGCCAGCCTGCGAGCCGCCGTATTGTGCGGTCTATACAGTGACCAGAACGTTCGTCTATTTCGATACGCAAGGCGGACATCGGCCTGCAGTCGACGCAGGTACAGGCGGTTGACGCCAATCGGCAAGTTCGAGGTGGAAAGCTCGTCATGCCGATGACTGTAGCCTCAATCAAAGTACCTCTTGCGGTCGGCGCTGCAGCCGTACCGCGTGTCACCTCCGCGATTGACCCCGAACCGGCGCGCTTACCCAGAAAGCATCGGCGCCGCTTCCCGACAGCTGCACGACGTTTCGACCGTCGCAACGGCTTTTGTTGACCGCGATCCTTGGCCGTGACTGGCAGTGAAACCGATCACTGAAAATGGACTGGTCGATGCGGAGGCGATTCAGGTCATCCCTACAGGCCGCAATGCGCATTCGATCCTGCCCGACCGCAGCAACAAATTTGTCTACGCGGCCACGCTTGGCGGCAAGCAAGTATTGCAGTTCACTTTCGACAGAAAGACCGGCAAGCTCACGGCCAACTACCCCGCGGCGATCAGCCCGGAGGCGGCATGGCCCGCGCCAATGGCGTTCTGGCCGGACAATAATACGTTTACGTGCTAAAGAGCTGTCGGGCCACGTCACGCAATACGCAATCGATGGCGGCAAAGGCACTTTGGCGCGCGTAGACAGCATCAGTTCGGTGCCGGCGGAGGCCGGCCTCGCTTGGGGCGCACCGCAGGCGCCGGCCGGCGCGGCACCAACAACAACCGCGTCCGTGACGCCGAAGGATGACAAGCCGAAGGTCTGGGCTGCCGATATTCAGATCACGCCCAATGGCAAATTCCTCTATTCGACCGAGCGCACCACCAACAAGATCGCCTTGTTCACGGTAGCACCGGAAACAGGCAAGCTCGCCTACGTCACCAACATCGCGACCGAGGCGCAGCCGCGCGGCATCAGGATCGATCCGGCGGGCCAGTATCTCATCGCCTCGGGTGAAAAGTCGGATCGCGTATCGGTCTACAAGATCGATCAGAGCACTGGGAAGCTCGGCGCGCCGGCTCGCTATCCGGTCGGCAATGGCGCGAATTGGGTGGAGATCGTCGACGTGCAGTGAGACGTAGCGCGCGCTCGTTCGTCGTAAAAATTACACAGAGCCCGTCGGCAATCCCGGCGGGCTCTTTGCAAAGTCGCGCCCGAGGCGCTCGTCGACAGGAATAGCGCTTACTTTACCGGTTCAGTATCGGAAACCTTTTTCCAGGTCCCATCGGGATTGTACGAAGTTATCCGCCCGGCAAGTTTGGCTGTGTCAGGCCCGAGATCCTTCTGAAACACCTTACCGTCATGATTGACGATGAAAGTCATCACGCCTGAATTCCTGTACTCGGCAGGATAGGCGACAAGCGCGAATCCACCGATCATTTTCCCGCGCACGATATAATCTAGCTCGCCGCCGGTAGCGGCCGGGCCCTGCTTTGTCAGGATCCTGAAATAATAACCGTGATAGGGCGCTCGTCCGCCTCCGCCGTGGTAGCCCTGTGCGTTTGCCTGGGCAACGAGCTCGCCAAGAGGGCTTGGGTCGCCACCTTGGGACGCCGGCCAATAAAGCCCGTCTCTCTTTCCTGGCTGGCTGATAATACGTTGCGCGTAGGTCTTAACGCCGGCACCAGTGCGATCCTTATCGGAGTACTCGTTCTGTGCATCAACGAACGCAAGAGCGACCTGTATTGCGTTGAGCTCGTTGCGGCCGATGCGGCGCGCGAGAATCTCGTCGCGGCCGGCCACTGTATCGAAGCGCCATGTTCCGTCCTTGCGGGTGAGGGGGATCGGGAGCGGATAGTCATCGGGTCCAATGACCATGACGGCCTTGTTGTCACCCTCCATGGTGATCTGATGTTTCGCATCAAATGCCGACACAAACTTCTGGCGCGTCGCCGCGTCAGCCACCTCATCACCCGACGAGACAATGTCCTCACCATCGGGACCCAGCACAGTCACTAACGCTTTCATGTCACCGGCTTTGGCCGCGCTGACGAGCGCAGCCGCAGCTTCATCGGGTGTCTTGAAAGCTTGCTGAGCACTTGCGACCGAAACGGCTGTGCAAAGGAGAGCCGCTATCGTCGACGAGACAAGAGCTTTGTTCATGGCATCCTCTTTCGCGCAGGCATATCAGTGTGAAACGGGGACGGCGGCAGGCACCCGGGCGCCCAACGCAATCCAGTGCTCGTAGGTCTGGAACCTGACGCCCAGCTTTTCATAGAAGACTCGCAGATAGCCGTCGCGGTCGCGCACGACGGCCTTCGGCATGACCGTTTGCACTTCCTGCGCCATCACGCCGACATAGGCTTTGTCGCTGCCGTTGTAAGAGAAGCGATAGTAGCCAAGGCCGTTCGGGAGATAGCCGAGCAGAGTGATGTCGTGCTTGAGCGCGATGTCCGATCGGCGACCGCCGCCGCCGCCACCACCGCGGCCACCACCGCCACCGCCACCTCCACGGCCACCGCCGCCACCCGCCCGCGCTCCACCGCCACCACCACCACGACCACCGCCACCGCCGAGGCTCGCGTGCCCGCGCGCCGCTTGCGCGCGCGCAGCGCCGCCTGATCCGACATTCCCGAGGCCGTTGCCGCCGCGCCCACCGCCGCCTGCAGGCCGTTGCGCCGCGGCCGGCCGTTGTCCGCCGCCCGCCGGACGCTGTCCTGCGCTCGGTCGCTGACCTGCCCCGGGCCGGTCGCCTCCGCCGCCCGGTCGTTGTCCTGCGCCAGGCCGATCTCCTCCACCGGGCCGTTGGGCACCACCGCCGCCGGCACCGGGACGATCACCGGCACCGCCGGGCTTGAGCACCTGGTCGCCACCGCGGCCGCGGAAATCGTTCCGGTTCTGACTGCCGTTACGAATATTGTTGTTGCCAAACTTCTGCTGCACGTTGGCGTTGTTGTACCTGACGCCTCCACGGTGTTCCGGCCGGTGCTGGAAATTGTTGCCAGAGTTATTGATATTGATGGGCCGGTTGACGTTGATGTTATTTCCGCCCCAATTCATTCCGCCGCCCCAGTAATTTCCGCCCGACGCCCAACGTCCGATGGCGTAGCCGGCGCCAAACGCTAGTCCGCCTGCTATCAGTCCGCCGGCGATGTATCCGGGATAGCCGAAATAGTATGGCGGGTAGGCCGGGTAAGGCCAGCTGCCGTAGACGACGCCGGGATCGTAATACGGGACAAAGAGGGTGCCCGGGTCCGTCGGCTCAATGGCGATGGCTTGTCTGCCTTGGGTTTGAGTCCTTGTGACCTTCTGCTCCTTTGTCGACTTCAGTTTGTTGTTAGCGTCGGCCTTCGTGCGTAAACGCTGAATGGCGTCCATTACGTCAGGCTGCTGGGCAAGAACCGCATCGCCGAGCTTCTGCGTCCAATCGAGCTTTGTGCTCATCATCGAGAGAACGGATGGCGTAGCAACCAATGACTTCACGCTGTCATCCCAAGATTGCTTATCCGCCGCAGCTTTTAGCTGATCTCCCTTGAGGTTCTTATTCTCAGTTGCCCATCGATCGGCTTGCACGACCTCCAGCGGGTATGTCGCTGCCATCAAGACCAGAGAAAGAAGGTTGTCCGGGTACAATGCGATAGGCGCAACGAGAGCATCAAGCTCTTCGGCTTTAAGCAATTGCTCACTCGGTGCGGCCGCCGGTGGACTTTGGCTCTGCGGTGCGGCAGCCGGAGGCGGTGGGCTCTGTGCCATCACAGCGGCAGGAATAAGGAGGACGAGAAGTGCGAGGAGGGATGATCTCAATGCCGAAAAATTCATGGCGTAATCCCACTATTACTTACATCGATTTGCACGAACCCAACTCTTTATCTCGTCGTCTCATCCAGGGCTTTATCAGGCGATCTTGCCGCTTTCGAATTATGTGCGGCTTTTGCGACCTCGGCAACAGGCGAGAATTGCAATTAGATGTTCGCCAGGGATCGATCTGGACCAAAGGCGGAACGCGGCGAGGATGGACTTAAGCACATCGTTCAATGAGGAGACGTATCAAAGGTATCGATGTAGGGCAAAGGGAGGATATGGCACGGATGAAATTTCGTGCGTCCGCAGATGGTGTCACTGTTGCGATTGGTGCGGCGGAATTCTGGGCTGAATTTGTTAGCGGCCGCTAGACTTGTTCCGCGTTGAGATATGCGAGCCGTGCGCCGCAGAAGGCGCAGATGAGCCCCAACCCAAGCGCGGCCAGACCTGCGACTACGTCGATCGTGCCGCCAAGGTTGCCGGTCTTGCTCATGATGCCTCCGACAGTGGCGATTACGAATACAAACGCAATCAAAAACCGTTGTGCCAGCCGGTAGAGCAGGTCGCGCGCCCGCGCCGCCGCGATCAAATAGGCGGCGGTGGCCCAGCCACCGACAAAGCCTGCGCCACCGATGGCCCACCAGGCCATGGCGGAAACAAATTGCTGCTTGCTGCCAGTGGGGGTGTCGCGAAGCACAGCATCCAGTCCGAGACCAAACACTGTGAGCAGGATATGCATGATCAGTGCTGCGAATACGCCGCAGGCAACGGCGGCAGCGTAATGCAGCCGGCGGAGAGCGTCGGTATCCATCGGGGCGGTTTGTAACGGTGGGCTCGTCATTCGTCGAACAATAGCCGAAGGCGGCGTCGAGCGCGAACAATCAAATGCCGGCTGTCGTACCGAAGGTTGGTCGAAGGCGTTGCAGATTTACGCCTTGCTTCGCGGGGCGCCTAGTTCCATCTCGATGATATACCGCGGACGCGATTTTGCCTCGAAATAGATTTTTCCGACATATTCGCCGATCACCGCAATGGCAAATGTTTGGAATGAGGCAATGAGCAGGAACAGCAACATGACGGATGTCCAGCCTTGGACCGTGTCGCCAGTCACCCAGTTGCTAAATACCCAGACGCTCATTCCAATAAAGACGACGAACAATATGATCCCCATCAAAGCAATTATGCGGATTGGCCGTACTGATAACGACGTAATGCCGTTAATTGCCAGGGAAATCATTCTTGGCAAAGTATATTTGGTTTCGCCGTGCAGCCGTGGGAGGCGATCAAATGCGACGGTCGCTGTCTTGAAACCAAGCTGAACAACGAGTCCACGCAAGAAGACGTGCGTCTCTCCGTAAAGTGCAAGCGCGCGTAGCGCCCGGTCGCCCATAAGGCGAAAGTCAGCGTGATGGGGAACGATGTCGGCGCCAAGCCAATTTAGTGTGCGATAATAGAGATCCGCGGTACCGCGTTTGAACCAGCTATCGGTCGAGCGCTCTTTGCGTACGGCATATACAATTTCCGTTCCTTCACGGAAATGAGCGATCATCTTTCCGATAACCGACATATCGTCCTGCAGGTCGGCATCCAGCGAGATGACCGCGTCGGCCTTGCCGATCTGCGTGAGCAAGCCCGCCAAGAGTGCATTTTGGTGCCCTACATTGCGCGACAATTTAACGCCGCGAACACGCTTACCGTGCGTGCGAAAGGCTTTTTCAATAAGTGCCCAAGTCCCGTCGCTGCTCCCGTCGTCGACGAGCACTATGTAGCTTTTCGGTGACGCGGCCTTGGTTTTCGCCAGCCTGTCGATTTCGGCAAGGAGTTGCGCCAGCGTGTGGGGAAGCCCGGCCTGTTCGTTGTAACAAGGAACAACGAAGGCGATGGTGGGGGGTCTGGCAGCAGTCATGAGCTAAGTCGATCCAGGGCGTGGCACGCGTGGTACTGTGAATAAGTGGCCGGCGGTGAAGAGCGGCATCCCCGAACCGGGGGTTGATGTCGCACCGCCACATTTATTAGAAGTATGCCCCCGTAACGTTTACAAAGAT
The DNA here is from genome assembly GCA_963810585.1 of uncultured Alphaproteobacteria bacterium. GTDB lineage: Bacteria > Pseudomonadota > Alphaproteobacteria > Rhizobiales > Xanthobacteraceae > Pseudolabrys. The sequence goes on along the minus strand of CAWENV010000001.1, from coordinate 989,330 downwards.
TTTACTGGGGCACTGGCGTTCCGGCTCTCAACGGAAATATGGCCGTTCCACAGTGCGGTGCACGGGGATTGATTGTGGTCTATAGCCGTCCTAAGCCTCGGGTGGGGCGAGGGTTTGAACGATTAGAATGGTGGAGAAAACTTTGCGTCCCGGCCCTGTAGTGCAGCTAGTCCAAAATCTCGTGCGTAAGCGCGATTTTTATGCCGGCGGGCTGGTCATTCTTTTCGGCCTAGTGATGGCCTTGAAGGGCCCCGGCTACCATCTCGGCACCCTGATGCATATGGGCCCCGGATTCCTTCCGACGGCGCTCGGCGTCATTTTGATTTTTCTGGGAATCTCTGATCGCCGGAACTGCAGCGGTGACTCCCGAAGGCGAGGATGAACGTATTCTGCCCGAGCACCCGGAGTGGTTCGGGTGGGCCTGCATTCTTGCGGGGCCGCTCTGCTTCATCCTGTTCGGCAGTTACTTCGGCCTGATTCCCGGAATTTTCGCCTGTGTCTTCGTTTCCGCGCTTGGTGATCGAGCGTCGACACTGAAGAGTTCAGCGATGTTGGCTACGTTCGTGACGATTTTCGGTGTCGGATTGTTTTCGTACATACTGCAGGTCCCGATGCCGCTGCTGACGTGGAGGGGCTTTTGATTTCGACGGCACTAACTGATCTCTGGTTCGGATTTGGCGTCGCCCTCCAACCACACAATTTGATGTGGTGTTTCATTGGCGTGCTGGTCGGCAATATGGTCGGCGTGTTGCCGGGCATGGGGCCTCTCGCGACTATTTCGATTCTGCTGCCGCTGACGTTCGGCATTAAACCGGTTGGTGCAATTCTGATGCTCGCCGGTGTGATGTACGGCGCACAATACGGCGGCGCTATTTGTTCGATCTTGCTCAATTTGCCGTGTCATCCACCGCACGCGGTGACATGTCTGGACGGATTCCCGATGACCAAGCAGGGCAGGGGCGGAGTCGCGCTCGGCCTGACCGTGATGGCGTCGTTCGTCGGGGCGTCCTGGGGCATCACGGAAATGATTTTTCTGTCGCCGATACTGGTGCGTGTCGCACTGGAATTCGGCCCGGCGGAAATCTGTTCGTTGATGCTGCTTGGGTTGTTGGCGGGCTCGACGCTGGCACGCGGCTCACCGATCAAAGGCGTCGCGATGACCGTGCTCGGACTAATGCTCGGCATCGTCGGAACCGACCTTGAGACCGGCGCCGAACGCTTCACTTTTGGGATGACGCATCTTGATGACGGCATCGAGCTGGTTGCGCTCGCGCTTGGTCTGTTCGGCATTGCCGAGTTTATGAATAGCGTCAACCAGGTGTCGTCGATCAATACGGCGTACACGAACGTCCGATTGCGCGATATGCGCCCAACCAAGGCCGACATAAAGCAGGCGATCGCACCAATGTTTCGCGGCACGCTGGTCGGCAGCCTATGCGCGCTAATACCGGGTACCGGCCCAACAATCGCATCGTTCGTCGCTTATGCAACGGAAAAGAAAATTTCGAAGCACCCGGAGAAATTCGGCACGGGCTTGATTGAAGGCGTGATCGCGCCGGAGGCGTCGACCCATTCGTCAGTGCAAGGCGATTTCATCCCCACCATGAGCCTCGGCATTCCGGGCGACGCGGTGATGGCACTGTTGCTTGGCGCGCTGATGATTCAGGGCATTGTCCCCGGTCCGCAGCTCATTAAAGAACATCCGGATATTTTCTGGGGCCTGGTGGCGAGCTTCTGGATCGGCAACATCATGCTCGTTCTGTTGAACGTGCCGCTGATTGGAATCTGGGTAAAGCTGCTGACGATCCCGTACAAATATCTCTATCCGAGTGCGCTGTTTTTCGTCTCCATCGGTGTCTACGCGGCCAACAACGACATGTTCCAGGTCGGTGAGACCGTAGTGATTGGTATTCTGGGCTACGTTCTGCTGCGGCTCGGCTTCCATCCGGCGCCGATTTTGCTCGGTTTCGTGCTGGGGCCGCGCTTCGAGGAAAATTTCCGTCGCGCCATGTTGATTTCGCGTGGCGATATTGCCGTGTTCGTGGAGCGTCCGATCAGCGCGGTTTTCATCTTCTTGTGCGTACTGCTGATTGGATTGCAGATTTATGTTCGTCTCCGCGGTCCAAAAGCGCCGATTGAGATTCCGACTGTCCTAGAAGGGGCGGAATAGCGGCCTATAGCCCCGCCAGTTCGCGCATGATCCGGTAAAGGCGAGCCTGACCCTCGAAACCGATACCGGGTCGGTCGGATAGCGTAATCGCACCATTCTCGATTGTGGCGTCGTCGGCAAAACCGCCGAAATCGCCAAACACGCCGGGATAAGATTCCGCACCGCCGAGGCCGAAGCCGGCAGCTATCGCAAGCGACATTTGGTTGCCACCATGCGGGAACATCAGCGCGCGTGGCCAGCCGTGACGCGACAGCATCTCGAGCGTGCTGGCATATTGCACGATGCCGTATGCCTGAGGCGGATCGATCTGGATCACGTCGTTGCGTTGAGGTTTGAGCCCGCCGAAGCGGACGAGGTTTTCGACATCTTGCGTCGAGAACAAATTCTCGCCGGTGGAAAGCGGGGGCCCGTAAACGCCGGCAATCTCGGCAAGTGACCCGAAATCGAGCGGGTCGCATGGCTCCTCGAACCAGCGCAACCCAAACGGTTCCAGTCCGTGCGCATAGGCGAGTGCCTCCGTGCGGCCGAATTTTGAATTAGCATCGACCGCAAGCAGGGCGCCTCCCGGCAGGATCGTTTTCACCGCCTCCACACGGGCAAGATCGTCGGCGAGCGGCATCCCGCCCACCTTCATTTTTACCATAGTATAGCCGGCGTCGAGATGGCGGCGCATCTCGTCTTGCAGATCGCTTGTGGTCTTGCCGGGAGCGTACCAGCCGCCGCCGACGTAGCAGAACACGCGCGACGCCACCTTGCCGTTGTTGAACCGTTCGGCCAACAACGCGTGCAGCGGCTTGCCCGCAATCTTGGCGACGGCATCCCAGACCGCAACTTCGATCGTGCCGATGCCGACAGAACGTTCGCTGTGCCCGCCGGATTTCTCATTCCGCATCATGGCGGCGAGGAATTTTTCCGGCGCAAAATTATTGCCGGTGGTGTCGAGTAAGGAGTCCGGCGAGGCCTTGAGGATTCGCGGGATGAAGCGGGCGCGCATTTGCGCACCACAGGCGTAACGCCCCGTGGAGTTGAATGCGAAACCGCAGATCGGCTTGCCGTTACGAATGACGTCGGTGATCACGGCGACCACCGACGTCGTCATTTCAGAAAAATCGATGCTCGAATTGGCAAGCGTCGACTTTAAAGGGATCGCCGTCTCGCGAATATCGACGATACGCATTGCGCTACGCGAAGCGATAGTTCACTGGATTTGGGGGATCTTGGCGTCTTTGATCACTTTGGCCCACTTGTCGACTTCTTTCTTGATGTAGGCAGCGAACTCCTCCGGTTTGTCTGCAACAACGTCAAAACCAAGCTGAGCGCACTTCTCCTGTACGTCCGGTTGCGCCATTGCCTTGGCGATCTCGCGATTGAGCAGATTGACGATCTCTTTTGGCGTCCCGGCCGCCACGAGAATGCCTTGCATGGTTTCGGATTCTTGGCCCGTCACACCGGCTTCCGCCATGGTCGGAACATCCGGAAGTGCCGAAGAGCGTTTGGCAGAGGTAACCGCCAGTCCGCGTAATTTGCCTCCCTGCACCTGCGGCGCTGTCGGCGGCAGTGCGGTAACGGCAATCGGCGTGTGGCCGGCGACCGCCGACTGAATCGCTGGGCCGGCGCCATTGAACGGAACGGTCGCGAGATCGAGTTTAAACGTGAGCTTGAACAATTCACCCGCAAGATGCGGCGTCGTACCAGTGCCGGGCATGGCGTAGTTGTATTTGCCCGGCTCTTTCTTAATGAGCTCAACCAGTTCTTTCACCGACTTGGCCGGAAAATCCGCATTGACGACCAGAATGTTCGGTGATGCGGCTGCAAGGGTGACCGGTGCGAAATCCTTGAATGGATCGTAAGGATTCTTGGCATAGAGGCTCGGATTGACCACGTAGCTCGAGCTCGCCACCAGGATTGTGTAACCGTCCGGGGCGGATTTTGCGACTTGTGCCATGCCGATATTGCCGCCGGCACCGGGATGATTCTCAACGAAGAACTGCTGTTTCAGTGCCTCCGAGAGTTTTTGTGCGATCAAGCGGGCCATCACATCGGTAGGGCCGGCCGGCGCAAATGGCACGACGATCTTGACGGGATGATCAGGGTAACTCGCAGCGTGGGCCGCGCCGCTTGAAAACAGCGCAGCAGCGAGTGCGAGAATACGCATTGTAACTTTCATGGATTTTTCCCCATTCGAAGTGTTTGTCTATTTTACCTTTTCGATCTTGGCCGCCTCGATCACCTTCGCCCATTTTGGCACTTCCATTTTGATGCGCGCGGCAAAATGTTCAGGCGTGTCTGCGATCGCCTCGAAGCCCAGCGAATCGAGCTTCGATTTGACGTCGGCTGTGGCCACCGCTTTGGCGATCTCCTTTTGCAGCAAATCGATGATCGGCTTTGGAGTGCCTGCCGGCACAAACACGGCCTGCATCACATCGGAGATCTGGTCGCCTGGAACACCGGCTTCCGCCATCGTCGGCACATCAGGTGCTGCGGCCACGCGCTTTTCCGTCGTGATCGCGAGACCGCGCAATGTCCCGGCTTGCAGATGCGGAATGACTGGCGGCAGCGCCATGAAACCGATCTGCACTTGCCCAGCGACGACGGCATTTAGTGCGGGTCCCGCACCGTTGAACGGGACCGGTTGAATGTCGAGCTTGAGCGCGTATTTGAAACTCTCGGCGGCGAGGCTCGCTGTGGTGCCAAACCCGGGCGACGCGAAGCTCACTTTGCCGGGGTTGGCGTGAACATAGGCGATGAGGTCTTTGACGTTCTTCGCCGGCACCGAAGGATGAACGACCAGAATGTTCGGGCTCGACCCCGCCAGCGTCACCGGCGCCAGGCTTTTGTAAACGTCATATGGCACCTTTTCATAGAGGCTCGGATTGACGACGACGCTTGAACTGACCAGGAGCAGCGTATAGCCATCGGGTGCCGCGTTGGCGACTAACGCCATGCCGAGATTGCCGCCGGCGCCAGGATGATTCTCGACATAGAATTGCTTGCCGAGACTGTCGCCGAGCTTTTGTGCGATCAGGCGCGCCATCACGTCGGTGGGGCCGGCCGGCGCGAATGGCACGATGATCTTGACCGGGCGTGTGGGATAACCCGCGGTGTCCTGCGCTTTGGAGGCATTACTTGCGAATAGCGCGCCGAACAACAGCGTGCCCGTCGCCGCGAGGCGAAACAGCCGGTGCATCATTTCCTCCCTTTTTCTCATCGTAGCATTGCGCCAGAACCTTGCCAGTAGGGCTTGCATCGCTCGCGCCCGCAGGCTGTATTCCGGCGGCCAATGTCGTGTCATTTTCGCTAGAGGAAATTCAATGCCGGCTCGAAAGATCACCCGTCAGGACGTGCGCGAAGCCGCGGAGAAATACAAAAACTGGGGCAAGTGGGGCCCGAATGACGAGGTTGGTACCCTCAACTACACGACGCCGGAGGATATTGTCGCCGCGACCCGGCTGGTAAAGAAAGGCAAAGTGATTTCGCTCGCGCTCAACTTCGATCATACCGGGCCGCAGGGCGCAAAAAGTAAGTACCCATCCATGGGTCGCACCAACCCCATTCATACGATGCTGCGCACGGGCACCGACGCTTATTCAGGCGTGCTCGACAAGCGCGGCATCCGTGCCGCCGACGATATGGTCACCATGCCCTTACAATGCGGCACGCAATGGGACGGCCTCGGGCACGTATTCTATGAAAACTACATGTGGAACGGTTACGACTGCCGTGAAGTGACATCGGCCGGCGCACAGAAATGCGGCATTGAGAAAACGAAAAACAGGATGGTCGGGCGGGGCGTGTTTCTCGACGTGGCGCGTTACAAGAGTGTTGAGTTGCTCGACGATGGTTACGCCATCACAAATGACGATCTTTATAACACCGCGAAAAAGCAAAAGACCGACCTCAAGCGCGGCGACTACATCATTGTGCGCACCGGCATGATGGAGCGTTGTCAGAAGGCGGGAAGCTGGGACGGCTATCCGGGCGGCGATGCACCCGGCTTCTCATTTGAGACGCTCGAATTTGTTAAAAGAACCCAGCTCGCCGCACTCGCGAGTGACACGTGGGGCTGCGAGGTGCGGCCTAACGAGAGCGAGGAAGGAATCAACCAGCCCTGGCACTGGATTACGATTCCTATCATGGGCATGACCATGGGTGAAATTTTTAATTTGAAGGAGCTCGCGGACGATTGCGAGCAAGACAAGGTTTACGAATTTCTGTTCGTGGCGCCGGCCATTCCGATCACCGGCGCGGTGGGTTCTCCGGTCAATCCGCTGGCGATCAAATAGTGGCAATCGCGGGAGTACTGATGATGACGAAACAATATCCGGTCACCCATACTGACGCCGAATGGCGCAAGCTCCTTACGTCGGAACAATATGAGATCATGCGCAAGCATGGGACCGAGATGCCCGGAAGTTGCGCGTTGTTGCATGAAAAGCGCGCCGGGACGTTTCATTGCGTGGCCTGCGACCAGCCGCTGTTTGCTTCCAAAGTAAAGTTTGAAAGTGGCACTGGCTGGCCGAGTTTCAACGATCCTTTGCCGGGGGCGATCGATAGCGAGACTGACCGCAGCCACGGCATGGTGCGTGACGAGGTCAACTGCAGCCGCTGCGGAAGCCACCTCGGCCATGTATTCAACGACGGACCGCCGCCGACGCATTTGCGCTACTGCATCAACGGTGTCGCGCTGAAATTCGAGCCGGCTTGAGCGCCGCATGACAACGCTAGGGCATAATACCAAGCGCATCGGCGCTGAAGTTCTCGCCGATATGCTAGCAGGCTATGGCGTCACCCACGTGTTCATGGTGCCGGCCGTCTTGCGGCGGACTTTTGCGGAGATGGAGCGGCGAACGACCATCGCGCGCGTGCATTGTCACGGCGAAAAATCAGCGGCCTACATGGCGGACGGCTACGCGCGTGCTTCCGGAAAACCCGGGATTTGCATGGCGCAGGTGATCGGGGCGCTCAATCTCGCCGCCGGTCTGCGCGATGCGTATCTGGCGCATTCGCCGGTAATTGCAATGACTGGTGGGCGCGATCCGAAAACCAAGTTCCGCAAGGTCTATCAGGAAATCGACGACGTTCCGGCATTCGAGCCGGTGACGAAAATGAATGTCACCATCGACGACGTGGCACGCATTCCTGACATGGTTCGGCAGGCTTTTCGGACAGCTACCACCGGCGCGCCCGGTCCCGTGCATCTACAATTCCGCGGCAACGAAGGTCAGGTTGATCTCGAGGAAGCCGAGATGGACGGGCTGGTGGAGACGCAGTTCGCTCGTATCCCGCCGTTCCGGCCGGAGCCGGAATCGGCGCACGTGAAGACCGCCCTCGATCTGCTGCAAAAAGCCGAGCGGCCGATCATCGTCGCCGGCGGCGGGGTACGCGCCTCGGGCGCCGGGCGAGAGCTCGTCGCTCTTGCCGAAGCGTTGCAGATCCCGGTCGCGACGTCGCTCAATGGCAAGGACATCATACCCGGCACGCACCCGCTGTCGGTTGGTGTTGTTGGCAGCTATTCGCGCGAGTTTGCCAACCGCGCCGTAAATAGTGCCGATCTGGTTTGCTTCATCGGTACCGAAACGGGGGGCATGACAACGCACTTCTGGGCCGTACCCAAGATCGGAACGCCCGCAATCCAGATCGACATCGAACCTGAATCTCTCGGCCGCAACTATCCGCTGGTTGCCAGCGTTCTTGGCGACGCAAAAAGCGTGCTCGTTCGCATGCTGGGCCAAATCGATAAGTCGAGTGCAACAAAGCGTGCAACCTGGATCAAGGAAATCTCGAATCTGCGTTCGGATTGGTACGCAAAATACAAACCGATGCTCGAGTCTGATGCGGCGCCAATTCATCCGGCGCGCATTTGCGGAGATCTGACCAAATACGCGCCCGATGATGCCATTGTCATCGTCGATACGGGTCATGCCGGCATGTGGATGGGTGGGATGTACGACTTGCGCACGCAGGCACAGAGTTACATGCGAAGCGCCGGCCATCTCGGTTGGGCATTTCCGGCAGGTCTTGGCGCCAAGGCTGCGTGTCCGGAACGGCCTGTCATCGTTTTTACCGGGGATGCCGGGTTTTGGTATCACATCGGCGAAGTAGAGACCGCTGTTCGCTGGAATCTCGCGTCGGTTACCGTCGTCAACAACAACGGCGGGGGCAATCAATCCAAACGAGGGTTTGACCGTGCCTATGGCGGAGAGCAGACCGACAAAGCTCGTGAACTATGGACCTACAACCCGATGAATTTTGCCAAGCTTGCCGAAGACATGGGGGCGCTAGGCATTCGCGTTGAGCGCGCCAGCGACTTTGCGCCTGCATTGGCGCAGGCGCTCGCTGCAAAACGTCCCGCCGTTATTGATGTGGCCACCGATATCGAAGCGCTGGCCCCAACCGCGGTTACTTGATTATCGGAACGCGCATTAGCCTTCGCCGATTTCACGCAGGATTTCGGCCGTATGCTCGCCGAGGCGAGGCGAGGGGTGCTCAGAGGCAGCCCTCCATCCATCGATGACGATCGGAGTTCGCACACCGGGAATCGTGCCGCCCTTTGCGGCACTGCTGGGCAAATTCAATTTCATGCCGCGGTGGACCACTTGGGCGTCGTTAAACACCTGTTCGAGATTATTGATCGGGCCGGCAGGGACCATTACGGCTTCGAGTTTGCTCAAAAGTTCGTCGCGCGGCATGCGGGACGTGAGAGCGGCGAGCTTCGGTACCAATTCGCGACGGTGCTTCAACCGCCCGACATTGTTTTTGTAGTCAGGGTTATTGGCGAGGTCGGGCGCGCCGAGCACATTGCAGAACTTGACGTACTGGTTGTCGTTGCCGGTCGCCACGATGATGTGGCCATCGGCAACGGGAAATTCCTGATAGGGCACAATGTTTGGATGCGCATTTCCGATGCGCTTGGGGATTTCGTTGGAGACAAGGAAATTGAGCGCCTGGTTGGCGAGCACGCCGACTGTTGAATCGACGAGCGCGGTGTCAACGTAGCAGCCCTTGCCGGTTTTCTCGCGTTGCGCCAATGCGGCCAGGATGCCAACCACTGAATAGCAACCAGTGAAGATGTCGGAAATCGCAACCCCAACGCGCGTTGGCGGTCCGTCCGCCATGCCGGTCAGATCCATCATGCCGCCCATGCCTTGCGCCATGAGATCGTAGCCAGCGCGTTTGGCGTAGGGGCCGTCTTGTCCGAAGCCAGTCACAGAACAGTAGATCAATCGAGGGCATTCGGACGCGAGGCTTTTGTAGTCGAGCCCGAACTTTGCCAGGCCGCCGACCTTGAAGTTTTCGATCAAGATATCCGAGCGTGCCGCCAGCTTGCGTACAACGCGCCGGCCTTCGTCGCTCTCGAAGTCCATTTCGATCGAGCGTTTGCCGCGGTTTGCAGAGTGAAAATAAGCGGATCCGAGATGTCCGCCGTCGGTGCCTTCGACGAAAGGCGGACCCCAGCCGCGGGTATCGTCACCCGCGCCCTTGCGCTCGACCTTGATCACGTCGGCGCCGAGGTCGGCCAATATCTGCCCGGCCCAAGGTCCGGCCAGGATGCGGGCAAGTTCCAGGACACGGAGGCCCGCCAACGGCTTCGGCATTTTTAGAAACTCCCGGGAAAAACATGGAATGAATAATGATGCCGGGGGGTTATAAAGTCATCGCCGTGTGCTGGCCATAGGAATTATCTATTAGTCGCATGCGGTTACGCGCGAATTCAACGCAAGGTCTATGGCGCCGCATCGCACCGGCGGCTAATGTCAATTGGGGCGATGCGGGGGGATTTGGTTACGGTTCGAACATCGACCAAACGCGGCGGGATTTATGCCGCTAGAAAAAACCCCATGGAGGAACGCAAAATGAGAAAACTTTCGGCATTATTTGTCACTGCAGGTGCGCTGATCATTCTGTCGGCGTCTGCGCACGCGCAAATTATCATGAAGGCATCGCATCAGTTTCCGGGCGGCAAAGGCGACGTCCGGGATGACATGGTGCAGATGATTGCGAAGGACGTTAAGGATGCGAATGTAGGCATCGACATCCAGGTTTATCCAGGCGCGTCACTGTTCAAGCCAAACGACCAGTGGAACGCCATGGTCAATGGCCAACTTGACATGACACTTTTTCCGCTCGACTACGCGAGCGGCAAAGCGCCGGTGTTCAGTGCGACGCTGATGCCTGGCCTGATTCGCAGTCAGGAGCGCGCCAAGCGCATTAACAACTCGCAGTTCATGAAGGACATTCGCGGCGAGATCGAGAAGCGTGGCGTGATCGTATTGTCCGATGCTTGGTTTGCTGGCGGCGTCGCAGCTAACAAAGGCTGTCTCGTACGCCCGAGCGACTTGAAGGGTCTGAAATTCCGCGCCGCAGGACCGACTTTCGCATCGATGTGGGAAGCCGCTGGAGCCAGCATCGTCAGCCCGCCATCGAATGAAATTTACAACGCGTTCCAAAGCGGCGTCGTGAATGGCACTGACACCAGCCTCGGAACCTTCCAGTCTATGCGGCTCTACGAGGTGACAGATTGCCTCACCGCGCCCGGAGAAAACGCACTTTGGTTCATGTACGAGCCGGTGCTGATGTCAAAAAAGAGCTTCGATAAACTTGATAAAAAGCAGCAGGACGTTGTGCTCGCCGCCGGCAAGAAGGCGCAAGCCTATTACGAGGGCAGAGCCGAGGCCGTGAACAAAGAGGCGATCAAGGCGTTCGAAGACCACAAAGTTAAGGTGGTGACACTCAGCGATAGCGACTATCAGGCTTGGCTCGACGTGGCAAAAAAGAGTGCGTACGCACAATTCGCCAAAGACGTGCCGAATGGCCAGCAGCTGATCGACGAAGCCCTCTCGGTTAAGTAGCAAGATGTGACGGCCGGCCGGCGGATTGCTCGCCGGCCGGTAGTTATCTGCTTCCCTTCGATGCTATCCGGAAAACCCAGTCCCATGGACGCTTACATTCGGGCGGTTACATTTCTATCGCGCGCTGCCGGCGTTTTAGCGGCGTTGCTTATCGGCCTTGCCGTCCTCGTCATCTGCGACATGGTGATCGAGCGCTACTTCTTCAGTGTGCCGACGGTCTGGCAAATCGATGTGGTGACATACAGTATCGTTGCTGCAACGTTCGTTGGCAGCGCTTATGTGCTGATGACGCGCGGACACGTCAATGTCGAGATTCTTCCACTCTATCTCGGGCCGCGCAGCCGCTACTGGCTTGCGCTATTCACGATCGTGCTGTCATTGAGCTTCTGTCTTGTCCTGTTAGTTCTCTGTACTCAATATTGGTATCAGGCGTGGACGGAAGGCTGGCGCTCGAACACGGTCTGGCGCGCGCGCCTATGGATTCCCTATCTTTCGATGCCGGTCGGCCTCGGCCTCCTCAATCTTCAATACGTTGCAGATCTGCTTTGTCTGCTGACGGGGCGGGCGCTTCCCTTTGGTCTGAAGCCGAAAGAAGACGCCGAGGAATTCGCGCGAGCTCAGGCCAAGCAGGTGTTGGGAGATGCGTCGTGAACCCGACCACCCAAGGCATACTCGTTCTCGTTGCGACTCTTTTGATGCTGATGTCGGGAATCCCCGTAGCGTTCGGGCTCGGCGCGATTTCGATCATCTTTCTTTTGTTTTTTCACGGGCTCGACAGCATGCATATCGTCGCCGAGACATTCTGGTCTGGCCTCGACGATTTTACACTCGTCGCGATCCCGATGTTCGTGATGATGGGCGCGGCGATCGGCTCCTCGCCAGCCGGCAAGGATCTTTATGAGGCGCTCGACCGCTGGCTTTATCGATTGCCGGGCGGCCTCGTTATATCGAATCTCGGCGCTTGCGCGATTTTCGCCGCACTGACCGGCTCTTCGCCGGCCTGCTGCGCTGCCATCGGCAAGATGGGCATTCCGGAAATGCGCCGACGGGGCTACCCGGACGACGTCGCTACCGGCTCAATCTGCGCCGGAGGCACACTTGGCATTCTAATACCGCCGTCGATCACCTTCATTCTCTACGGCATCGCCACGGAGACATCGATCGGCCGCCTGTTCCTCGCCGGTGTGATGCCTGGTCTGATGCTGACAAGTCTGTTCATGCTGTGGACCGTCTTTATCATCTGGAAGCGCGGCTTCCGGTCCCATGCGATCGATTTTCGCTATTCATGGAAGGAAAAATTCCAATCGATCCCGAAGATCGCGCCGTTCCTCGCTATTATTTTTGGCGTCATGTACTCGCTGTATGGCGGGGTGGCGACTCCGTCGGAAGCGGCCGGCGTCGGCGCTGCGCTCTGTCTCATACTGGCGATTTTGATTTACCGGCTTTGGAAGGTAGATCAGGTTTGGCGCATCCTCCGAGACACCATGCGGGAATCGGTGATGATCCTGACGATCATCGCCACCGCTGTGCTGTTCGGGTACATGCTCACCTCACTCTATCTCACCCAGATGCTGGCGCAGGCGATCGCCGACGCGCACTTCAACCGCTGGGTTCTGATGGGGATGATCAACGTGTTCCTGTTGGTTTCCGGCTTCTTCATTCCGCCGGCAGCTATCATCCTGATGACAAGCCCCATCCTGCTGCCCATCATCACCGCCGCCGGGTTTGATCCGGTCTGGTTTGGTGTAATTTTGACCATCAATATGGAAATTGGTCTGATCCATCCACCGGTCGGCCTCAACATCTATATCGTCAACGCGATCGCACCCGACGTGCCGATCACCAAAGTGATGTGGGGCACGCTGCCCTACGTGTTATGTATGATGCTGGCGATCCTGATCTTGTGTTTCTTTCCCCAAATTGCCACATGGTTGCCGGATCATCTGATGGGCGCCGGCAAATAGCCGGCTCCGGAGAACCATCATGCGTTGCGGAACATCGGGATGAACACCTCGTTTTTCGGCGAGCTGATGCAGACGATTTCCGAGCGTGGACGCGCGCTGCTCGCGCGCAATCGGCGTGCCGAGGCTTCGGCCCGTTCCGAGAGCCTGGTCGAGCTCTGCGAGGATTTGTTGTCCGGTCGCGGCGAGGCTTCGGGGGTGGCGTTAGCGCGCGAAATCCTCGGTCACTATAGCGGGCTGACCATCGGTCCTCGCATCGCCTTCTTTGAAGCGCTGGCGCGGCGGTTTGGCACCGATGCCGATCGCATGGAAGCGGCGATCGCCGTATGGCGGGAGAAGCCCTCTGATGCGACCGCCGCGGAAGTTCATGGCGCCTCTGAGCCTCGTCGGCAGGAATTGTTCCGCAGATTGAACCTCGCGCCGGGTGGCACCGAAGCACTGGTGCGTATGCGTGAGCAGTTGATGGACTCGCTCGATCATCGCGACGACCTGCGTCCGGTCGACGACGACTTCGTTCATTTATTCTCGTCCTGGTTCAATCGCGGCTTTCTGGTGTTGCAACGGATCGATTGGTCGTCGCCGGCGATCGTTCTCGAGAAAATTATCCGTTACGAAGCGGTACACGAAATCCGCGATTGGGAAGATTTGCGTCGGCGCATCGATCCGTCCGATCGACGCTGCTATGCGTTTTTTCACCCGGCTCTGGTCGATGAGCCACTGATCTTCGTTGAGATAGCGCTTACTCGCGACATACCAGCCGCAATCGACCCAATTCTCGGCAAAGAGCGTGAAATTGTAGAAATCGACAAGGCCCGCACGGCAACCTTTTATTCGATTTCCAACTGCCAGCGCGGATTGGCCGGTGTCTCGTTTGGCAATTTCCTGATCAAGCAGGTGGTCGAGGAAGTGAGCCGCGAGATGCCCAAACTCTCGACCTTCGTGACACTTTCACCGGTGACAAATTTCGCCGCCTGGCTAAAGCGCATGCGCGCTGAAGAGAAATCCACGGTGCTCACCGAGGCCGATAAAGCCGCACTCGCGGTAACCGATCTGCCAGATTGGTGGCGCAACGAGGAGACGACCGCTCAGGTGCAGGACACGCTGATGCGTTCGGCCGCGTGGTACTTTTTACGCGCACGCAACGAGCGCGGGACACCGGTTGATGCGGTTGCGCGCTTTCATCTCGGTAACGGCGCGCGGCTCGAGCGTATCAACTGGCTTGCGGACACTTCGGATCGAGCAATGGCGCAGGCGCACGGAATAATGGTGAACTACCTCTACGAGCTCGACGACATCGAAAAGAACCACGAAGCCTATGCAGAAGGCCCCACCGTGGTCGCGTCGGGTGCAGTCCAGCGTCTGTTGCGCCCTCCGCTGGAACTGGTGCCAATCACAGGCTAGGACTTCCCGTAAACCGGAACGATGGCGCTGCGGGTGACGCGATTATCAGGCGAGGCGAGGAACAGGATCGCAGCCGCTACGTCCTCGACTTTCGGCCAAGCGTCGAAATTTGCTTTTGGCATCGCCTTTCGATTGGCCGGTGTGTCCATCGTCGACGGCGCGACCGCGTTGACCAATATGCCGTCTTTGGCAACTTCTTCACCAAGCGCCACTGTCAGTGCAGCGACTCCAGCCTTGGCGATGGTGTAGGCGGTCATGCCTGCGCCGCTCCGCCATTCCAACGCGGGTCGCGCCGCGATGTTGACGATGCGTCCGCCTTGGCCGCCCGCGAGCATCGCATTTACAGCCGCCCGACAGCACAGGAAACAGGAGGTGAGGTTGCTATCGATTTGTGCCATCAAAGCCTTTTTGTCGGTCTCTGCGACCTTGCCGGCGGCAAAGCCGCCAGCGATATGAATTGATGCCCACGGCTTGATGCCCGCGTAAACCTTGGCCACCTGCGCCTCCTCAGAAAGGTCGGAGACTGCGAGCAAGGCTGCGTTCGGATCGCCCGCATGTGGAAACCGCTGCGCCTCGGCTTCGTGAACATATGGCACAGTGCAAGCAGCACCGGCACCTAACAGCGCGCCCACAACTGCGGTGCCAAGCGCGCCAGTACCGCCGGTCACAACAACGCGTTTGCCGGAAAAATCCACGGTCAACCTCTCCCTCGCTTCACTCGCGTCGGAAGAACCTGAAACTCGACCCAATTTGCCACTTCACTCACGCGCAGCTTCTTGTCGAGCACGTTCTTGCTCACGCCGTGCCGCCAGGCCAGCCGCTTGCAAGCCGGGTCGCGGTCGAGCGTGTCGAGATCCTGTGCGAAGGTCTTGATGTCAATCTCGTCCGCAAAGAACCCTTCCTCAATGAGCCGCGTGCCGATGCGTCGCACAATAGCGGCCACTTCCCGCAGTGGATATTCCGGGTGGTATTGCACGGCCCACGCGACCGAACCATTCGTACGGATTTCGGCACTTTGCACGTCCGACACGGCGTTCGTGGCCAGGACAGTGGTACCAGGCGCGAGAGATTCCACTTCGTCGAGATGTACAGTCGGCGCGTTAAACACGTCGAGCTTTCCGGCATACATAGGGTGTTTGCGACCAGCCTCGGTGAGGCGGATGCCGCGGCCGAAGCCGATTTCCCGGCCCTTTGGATTCTTGCGCACACTCCCGCCAGCCGCTGCGGTGATCACTTGCAGGCCCCAACATGAGCCGAATATCGGTGTCCCGGTTTTGAATGCAGCACGCACCAACTCGACCTGCCGCATCACTTCCGGAACGGCGTTGTAAACATGCAGTCCGGAGCCGGTGATCGCAATGCCATCATAGCCCTCGAGCGATGAGCCTTCGGGCAGCAGCGCGGCCGGATCGCCGGGGTAGCAAATATCCACCACCGCGCCTGGCAGCAACTCGCGCAACAAATCTGAATAGCCTTTGCTTGCCGCCGTGCCGCCGACCGCCACGTGATCGGCCATGGTCTGCAGTGAGTTGCCTTCAATGACGAGCAGGCGGGGCGAGGGCATCGGTTCCGGTTTCAGGTTCCCAGGCGGGCGTCCAGGACGCGAACAACAGGCATCAACCCATTGGATATGGCTGCGCGGCAGTCATTTTGCAATCGCGTCAGATTTTGCGGCGCAAATGCGGGATTAAAGCGTTCCTTGTTCTTGAGTGCGCCGCATAAGCCGCTCATTCTGCGGTTAAAGCGAATCATCAGGTAATGGCTGACTTCGACCTCGCCATCATCGGCGGCGGCATTAACGGAACCGGGCTCGCCCGGGACGCCGCGGGCCGTGGCTTGAGCGTGTTGCTGGTCGAGATGAACGATCTCGGTTCGGGTACTTCCTCGGCTTCCAGCAAACTGATCCATGGCGGCTTACGCTATCTCGAGCACTATGCCTTTCGCCTGGTTCGCGAGGCGCTGAAGGAGCGCGAAATACTGTTACGCATGGCGCCGCATGTTGTTCGGCCGATGCGCTTTATATTGCCGCCACTGCCCGGGCTTCGCTCACCGCTCATGCTGCGTTTCGGGCTTATTCTTTATGACCTGCTGGGCGGACGAAAATTGCTGCCAGCGTCTCGGACCATCGACCTCACACATAATATGGTTGGACAGCCGCTCAAGCGGGAATTCCGTTACGCATTCGAATATTCCGATTGCTGGGTGGATGATTCTCGACTGGTAGCGCTAAGCGCGCTCGATGCTGCCGAGCATGGCGCTGTCATTCTGACCCGCACGCGCTGCACGCGTGCGGAGCGGCGGCAGGATTGGGAGCTCGTGCTTAACGCGCGCGGCCGCCGCGACGTGAAAACCGCGCGCGTGCTGGTCAATGCTGCCGGCCCTTGGATCGGTGAGGTGGCCGAGACCGTAATTCGGCAGCCGCTGCTTCGGGGGGTGCGGCTGATCAAAGGTAGCCATATCGTGGTCCCCCGCCGTTTTGAGCATGATCGTGGCTACCTCTTCCAAGCTCCTGATCGGCGCGTGGTGTTTGCGTTGCCCTTTGCAGAGGATTTCACCCTGATCGGCACCACCGACGAAAATTTTGTTGGCGACCTGAATGCACCGGCGCCCGATTTGGACGAAATCACATATCTTTGCGACACGGTGAATCGCTATTTCCGCGAAAAAGTTACTCCCGATGAGATGGTGTGGTCGTATTCCGGTGTACGCGCGCTTTATGATGATGGGGCCAACAGACCGGAGGATGTCACGCGCGACTACGAGCTTGTTCTCGACAAACGCGAGGACAAGGCGCCGATACTCACGATCTACGGGGGTAAGATTACGACGCATCGCAGGTTAGCCGAGAAGGCGATGGCTCTGATTGACCAATTCATTGAGGCAAGGCCGCCGTGGACCGCTGGCTCCAGGCTTCCGGGTGGCGAATTTCCGCCCGAAGAATTTGACGCGCAGGTTGTAGAAGCAAGGGGACGATGGCCATTTCTGTCGCCCTCGCACGCGCGGCGGCTGCTACATGCGTATGGCCGCCGTGTCGAGCGCGTTCTCAATGACGCGCAAACCATGGATGATTTAGGTCCGCGTTTTGCCGGCGATCTCACCGGCGTCGAGGTCCGCTATCTGGTCGAAAACGAGTGGGCGCGCAGTGCCGACGATGTGCTCTGGCGTCGCAGCAAGCTCGGACTAAAGGCAACGCCTGAAGAATGTACGGCGCTCGACCGTTTTATCGCGTCGTTGAGTGTGAAGACGAGCCCAGCGTCAGTTTGACATTTCGGCGTCGCGTCATCGGTCCGTTGTGGTGTGATTGCTATTCACGGGTGTGCTTTTCGGGACAGCTGGAGGCCACAATTGCCGACTGCTCTCATCGCCATCGACCAGGGCACCACTTCAACCCGCGCGATTGCGTTTGACGCGGCATTGCGCCCGCTCGCGTCCGCGCAGAAGGAGTTGCGGCAATTCTATCCGGCGCCGGGAAATGTGGAGCATGATCCCGAGGAAATCTGGACGGCAACGGTTGCCATGGTGCGCGAAGTCATGGCGCAGGCGCGGATCACGGCGGTCGACGTCGCTGGCATCGGCATCACCAATCAGCGTGAAACAACGGTGGTCTGGGATCGCCAAACGGGCAAACCAATTCACAATGCAATCGTATGGCAAGACCGGCGTACCGCGGACTATTGCGAGTCACTACGGCGCGCCGGCCATGAAAACGAGATCGCACGCAAAACCGGTCTCCTGCTTGATCCGTATTTCTCCGCGAGCAAGATTGCGTGGCTGCTTGATCGCGTTGCGGGCGCCCGTGCGGCGGCCGAGGCGGGCACGCTCGCCTTCGGCACGATCGATTGCTTTCTGCTTTGGCGTCTCACCGGTGGCAAGGCGCATCTGACCGACGCCACCAATGCCGCGCGCACCCTGCTGTTCGATATTGGCAAGGGCGAATGGGACAGTGAACTCTGCCGGCTGTTCGGCGTACCGCGGCGTTTGCTTCCCGAGGTGCGCGACTGCGCCAGTGTTTTTGGGGAGACTATCCCAGACCTGTTTGGTGCACCGATTCGCATTCTGGGTATCGCCGGCGATCAACAAGCGGCGACCATCGGGCAGGGCTGTTTCACGCCGGGCATGACAAAATCGACATACGGAACCGGTTGTTTTGCGCTGCTCAACACTGGCTCCGAACGCCTGGTTTCACGCAATCGCTTGCTTACGACCATTGCCTATCAGCTCGATGGAAAGCGCACCTATGCGCTCGAAGGTGCAATCTTTATCGCTGGCGCAGCGGTCCAATGGTTGCGCGATGGATTGAAGCTCATCAAATCATCATCGGAGGTCGGTCCACTGGCACAACGCGCCGATCCGGCAGAGCAGGTCTATCTGGTACCGGCTTTCGTGGGCCTGGGCGCACCTTATTGGGATGCGCAGGCGCGTGGCGCGATCTTCGGCCTGACGCGCAATTCCGGAGCGGCGGAGCTCGCGCGTGCTGCTCTTGAAGCGGTCGGCTACCAGACTCGCGATTTACTCGAAGCCATGCGCGCCGACTGGCCAGCGTCGAAGGCTTCCATGACTGTGCTCCGTGTCGATGGCGGCATGACCGCCAGTGACTCAGCGATGCAATTTATTGCCGACATGGTTGCGAGCCCGGTTGATCGGCCCGTAGTGATGGAAACCACGGCTCTGGGCGCTGCATATCTCGCCGGACGTGCGGCAGGCGTCTGTCCTGACCTCGACGGTTTTGCGGCGCAATGGCGCCTCGACCGCCGGTTCGAACCGCGCATGAATGCGGAAATGCGCGAGCGCAAATATTCTGGCTGGCGGCAGGCGGTCGCACGCACCCTGACAACGCAATCTAATTCGGTCTCGAGTTAAGTGCTTTCGCTATCCGGGTTGAGCGTGCCCGCGCCCCCCGCTAGCGTGTTCGCCACGAAACGGGGAATCGATGGCGGACAGCAGAGAAGTGGCGCAACGCCCGGCAGGACAAGAGAAGCCTCCGCTTGTGCGCTTCGAGGGTGTCAGCAAGCGTTTTGGCGCGATCGCTGCTGTAGAAACGCTCACGCTCGACATCGCGGAAGGCGAATTCTTCGCGCTACTCGGCCCCTCGGGCTGCGGCAAAACCACCTTGTTGCGCATGCTTGCGGGTCTCGAGACCCCAAGTGAAGGCAATATCCTGCTCGACGGCGAGGACGTTGTTGGTGTGCCACCGCACCGGCGGCCGGTGAATATGATGTTCCAGAGCTACGCGCTTTTCCCCCACCTCACTGTCGAAGGCAATATCGCCTTCGGGCTGCGACAAGAAAACGCGACCCGCGCGGAGATTGCGGAACGGGTAACGGAAATACTGGCACTCATGCGCCTGCAAGGGTTCGGTGGGCGGCGAGTCGATCAGCTGTCTGGGGGGCAGCGCCAGCGGGTCGCGCTGGCGCGCGCGTTGGTGAAGCGTCCGCGCGTGCTGTTGCTCGACGAGCCGCTTGCCGCGCTCGACAAAAAATTACGCGCCGAGACGCAATTCGAACTGATGGAATTGCAACGAAAGCTTGGCACTACTTTTGTGATCGTCACTCACGATCAGGAAGAAGCGATGGTCGTCGCCGACCGTATTGCGGTCATGGACCGTGGCCGGTTAATGCAGGTGGCAAAACCTGTGGAAATATACGAGCGACCCAATTCGCGTTGGGTTGCTGATTTCATTGGCGAGGTAACGATAATTGAAGGGCGCCGTTCTGCGAACGGAACCATCGACAGTGCACTCGGCCAATTGCGTGTTTCCGACAATGACACGGCTAAAGTGGGCACCTCAGCGTGGCTGGCGCTGCGTCCTGAAAAGATCAGTATGAGCGCTGAACAGCCGACGGGTGAGCTTAATGCAATGACTGGCACGGTATTCGAAATCGGTTATCGCGGTGACATGTCGATCTACAAGATTCGGCTCGCCGACCGCTCACTCATGAAAGTTGCGCGCGCCAATGTAATGAATTGGGGGAGGCCGCTTATGCGGCAGGCGATACGGTTTGGGTATCGTGGCCGCAAGAAGCCGGTGTCGTTTTGACGAGATAGGCAATGCTCGCAGGTTCAAAAAAAAGAAATTGGAGCGCACGTACGCTCGTCCTGCTGCCTTATCTATGGCTCGCAATTTTCTTTCTCGCGCCGTTCCTGATCGTGCTGAAAATCAGTCTGTCGCAAACCGCGCTGGCACAGCCGCCGTATTTACCGGTGCTCGATCTCGCCGCAGGTTGGGGAGGGCTGAAGGAGTTCGCTGCACAATTGTCAGTCGATTCATTTCGCTTACTGTCTTCCGACTCTCTTTATCTTTTCTCTTACCTCAAGAGTTTGCAGATCGCGGCATTCTCTACGGCTATTCTACTTACGATCGGCTATCCGATTGCTTATGGCATGGCGCGTGCGCCACGCGCCTGGCATCCGCTGCTGGTGATAGCAGTGGTGCTGCCATTCTGGACTTCGTTCCTCATACGCGTTTATGCCTGGATCAATATTTTGCAGCGTGACGGGCTTCTAAACGACGTTCTGATGCGGTTGCATGTGATTGACGTTCCGGTGTCGTGGCTGTCATCCGACACGGCGATCTACATCGGCATGGTCTACTCTTATCTGCCGTTCATGGTGCTGCCACTATACGCAGCGTTGGAGAAAATAGACGAAACGCTGCTGGAGGCCGCCGCCGACCTTGGCTGCTCGCGCTCGAAAGCATTTTGGCTGGTAACGATGCCGCTGTCATTGCCGGGCGTCGCTGCAGGCGCGCTGCTTTGCTTCATCCCGATTGTGGGCGAATTCGTCATCCCCGATCTGCTCGGCGGGTCGGAGACGCTTATGATCGGGCAGACGCTGTGGACAGAATTCTTTTCCAATCGCGACTGGCCTGTCGCGTCTGCCATCGCGGTCGCACTGCTCGGCCTGCTGACGCTGCCAATCCTGTTTTACGAGCGTTTCCAACAGCGATCGCTTGGAGCGGGATGGTGATGCAGCGTGGAGCTTCACCCTTCAATATCATATCGGTGGTCCTCGGCCTCGCGTTTCTCTATTTGCCGATCACAATTTTGGTCATCTATTCGTTCAACGCGTCGCGGCTGGTGACGATCTGGGGTGGCTGGTCGCTCGCTTGGTATCGCGAACTGCTGCACGACGACGCGGTGCTGCAGGCGGCTTGGGTCAGCCTGCGTGTCGCTGCGCTATCTGCCAGTGCGGCCACGGTGTTGGGGACGCTCGCTGCAATTACACTCACCCGCCGAGGCCGATTTAAAGGCCGCATGCTGTTTTCCGGTATGGTCTACGCGCCGCTGGTCATGCCGGAAGTAATCACAGGACTATCGTTGCTGCTGCTATTCGTTGCATTCAACGTAGACCGCGGCTTCTGGACCATTGCGATCGCCCACACCACGCTGACCATGTGCTTCGTCACGGTGATCGTGCAGTCGCGGCTGATCGGATTTGACCGCAGCCTGGAAGAAGCGGCGATGGATCTCGGTTGCCCGCCGTTCAAGACATTCCTGACCATCACTTTGCCACTGGTCGCGCCGGCGATCATCGCCGGATGGATGCTGGCCTTCTCGCTGTCGCTTGATGATCTTGTGATCGCGAGCTTCACTACCGGGCCAGGCGCAACGACACTGCCTATTCGGATCTATTCGGAAGTGCGCCTGGGGGTGAAGCCGGAGATCAACGCAGTGTGCACAATTATGATTGGGATCGTTGCGCTGGGCACGATCGCGTCGTCGATTGTCGCCAAACGCGGTGCATCTCGGCGCGGACGCGTGGCCTTGGGCGCACAAATCTGAAAGTTTCGTGCGGCGAGCTACCGGAATCCGAGAGTCCATTTTTCCGGATTATTTTTAGTCGCTACTGCTTTTGCCGGGCGGCCGAAACAAGAAGACCACGAACCAGATTGGTATGATCACGACCGACCCGAGCAGGACGTTCGGCCATGCCCAGGCGAAGCCTTGCCTCGCGTAATCCGCGATGCGGTCGGTCGAGAGGCCGAACTCGCGCATCAGTTGGTCGGCGGTAATCCCGAAATGGGCGAGGATGGTTCCCACCATGAGTGAGGCGACCGCGACCTTGACCAGAGTCCGGAAGAGAGGATGCAGCATCCGCAGTCCATCGCGCTGGCTCGTGCCGGCGGGTGATTCGTCTCCAACAGGATGATAGTCGAAGGGCGGCCTGGCAGCACGGCGCGAAGTTGCAGTTATTCGGACTTTTCGGGCGCTGCCGGATCGGCCGCCGGGATGGTGCCGACCGGCGGCGTTCCGCCCGTCAACCGGTCGATTGTGGAGCGCACTGAATCGCGAGCGCGGCGCTCACGCACGGCATTTAAGAGCGGGGCGGCGGCACCCGAGCGCCGGATCAGCGCCTCCGCGTCGGGGAGCATAATTGGGTCGTCCCACGACCCCTGCACAATAAAGGGGAGTTCAAATGGCGCCGCGCCGGGTTTGGGCGGCGCCACTAAAGAAGCCGTGCCCTTCAAATCGAGTTCGCGCGCGGGAATCGATGCCGAACCGGCAAGCGCCAATTTGACGGCAGCACTCTCTACCTTCACGTCCTCAACCATGACAGTGCCCTGGGTGATCTTCAGAGCGACCGTAATCTTGTCATAGGGAGTGCGACCGCTGCGAAATTCGCCGCCACCTGAGAGGGGTCGCCGTTCTAGCCGGCGCAGCAGCTGCTCGACGTTAAGGCCGGCGAGCGCGCCGTCGGTACCGACCAGATTTGCCGTGCCATTCAGCGTGTGTGTCACGGCCAGCACGCTATCGCCGGTGCCTTCGACCGCGAGCGTGATGTTGCCCTTGCCCTCCAGCCGATGCAGTCCGAACAATTGTCCGAGACAACTTTCCAGATCGACTTCGGTGAGTTGCACTTGCGATTTGATGTCGACGCCTTGGTCTGAATTGGCGAGCGCCAACGCGCCCTTAATAACACCACCGTATGCCTGAGCCTCGCCCACGGTTACGACCAAATGACCGCCGCGCAGATTTGCTGCAATTGCGGTGCGGCCGAGTTTGACATTCGAAACCACGACGTTCGCTGCCGACAGACGCAGGTCGAGGTCAAGGCCGGCAAGACCATCAAGCGTGATACGGCCATTGTTCCATGCGCGCTCGTTAGCGGTGAGCAGACGAACGGTCGAGACATAAGGCGTTAGATCAAGCGAGTCTGCTGCGAGCGTGCCTTGCAGTGTTTTTCTGCCGTCCGCGGCAAACGTCAGCACGCCTTCAGCGCTATTACCATCGAGTTCCGCATTGACGTTAGAGAGACTAATGGTGCCACCAACCACATTCGTCCGCGCCTTGATCGCGAAGCGACCGAACCCGCCTCCGGGCAGCGGCTTTTGTCCGCCCCAGATCAACGCATTGCGAAGCGACGACGCATCGCCGGCAAGCGTACCTTCAATCTTGAGAACAGGTTTTAAACTGATTGCGCCTTCGAATGCCGCCTTCAACGGTGCGCCAGCCACGCGCAGCTTTATCCCGCTACGGCTGCCCGCAAGTGCCGCGGGAAAATCGGCGAGCGTCACGCTCGCATCCATTGGCGCGTCGTGCCAGATGAAACGCCCCGTTGCACCGAAGCTCTTTGAGATCGAGGGCCAAGCAAGAGAGAATTCCACGCCATACAGCGTCTCGGTAAGACTGTGCGCTTCGTCGTGAATTTTGACGGTGCCACCGTCGATACGCATTTCGGAGAAGGCCGTCAGATGCTGTGTTGCTGCCTGGCTGCGCGTGAGCGCTTCAATGAGGCCGGACCAATTTGATTGGCCGTTCGGCTGCAATTCAATCGTGATGTTTGGATGGTCCAGCGACACGTCTGCGATTTCGACGCGGCCGATAAGCAGTGGGAAAAACCGCAAGCGCGCGGTCAGCCGTTCGGCGGTAAGCGCTGGTTGGCTGCCGTCGCCGAGTACGACGTCGCCGAAGCTCACACTGCCGGCGGGAAACAATGAGACGCTGGCTTTGCCCCGCAAGACCGGGTCGAGGCCGGTCACGGCACGGATTTCAGCTACCACCTGTTGGCGTACCGTATCTGCGGAAATCAGGTATCCGGCGGTCGTGAGCACGGCCAACCCGCCCGCAATTACCGCAAGCAGCACAAATCCCAAGCGCTTCAAGCCGGTTGCGGCTGTCAAAGGGAGGTTTCCGGTTGTTTCAGCGTCAATGCTCACGGACTATAGCATTGGTCCCGCTGGGGCAAACTTTGGGCGGGCTATGTGACCCTTTCAAGGCTGGGGCGATTAAGCTTACCGCACAAACGGCGCCGCCGTCCGGGCGTCCGCAATTTCCGCAATCATCTTCTTGATGATGGCTTGGCCGAAGGAATTGAAGTCCTTGGCCTCAAGCACAAAGCTACCTGGTCCGCCAGTTACATTGTCGCGATAGTATTTCGCCAAGCCCCCCGGCGGGTTGGTGTGCTCGGGATTCCAGGGCAGCGGTGTCTCGCTGAGGATCACTAGTCCATTGATAGTTATGCCCAGCGCGAGCGCCTCGTCGCGCGCCTGTCCAACGTCTCGTCCGGCATTGTTCGTACCATCACCCGAGACATCTATGGTGCGTCGTTCGGCGCTAAATGGTGCGGCTGCAAATTGTGCCACGGCGGCGTCGATGCCGCCGCTGATGGAAGTTCGGTCCGCGAAGGAGCGTGGCGATTCTAACAGCCGATCGCCGAAAGCTTGGGCGGCCTTGGTGCCGTCGATCATCGTCCAGTCGATCACGACCTTCTGGTTGCCGAGTCCTGACCATTCCAGAAACAGCACGCCGATGCGGCCATGGCGACCGGCCCGGATCGCGTCGAGCACGCGAGCGTTGGTGAGTGCTGCGGCGTAGCCGTCCCGCTGCAGTTGAAATTTCTGGCTGTCGACACTGCGCGAAACGTCAGCTGCCAGCACAAGCAACAGATCGACCGGCTCGGCTGCCCGCGTCGGCGCCACGCCAGATGTTGCGATTGTGAGCGCCAGGACGATAGATGCGCAGCGGAACAGTTGGCCCATGGAAGAGCCTAACCGATTTTGGATTTATTGTGCCAGCACCCGGCTCGTTGGAAATGCGACTTCCACCAGCGTGCCGTCATCGACATGGCTCGTTATGCGGAAGCGGGCATGATTGGCTTCAGTCAGCGCTTTTGTTATCGGCAGGCCAAGTCCGGTTCCGCTCGATCCCCAGCGCGCCGCGGCCGCAACCTGTTGAAAGGGTTCGAGCGCTGTCTGCAGTTCCTTTTCACTCATGCCCGTGCCGGTGTCTCGCACCCGCAGCACGACCTCGTGATCATCGGTCAGAGCGGTAGAAATTATGACCTGACCCCCGGCGCCGGTGAACTTGATCGAGTTAGACAATAAATTGAGAGCTATCTGACGCATCGAGCGTGCATCGGCAATAATCTGTGGCAGGCTTGCGGGCAGCGAAGTGCGGATAATGACCCGCTCGCGGTTCGCCTGCTCCTGCATGATGGCCACGCATTGCTGCACCAGATTATTGAGATTGACGCTAACGAAGGTGAGATCAAGTTTTCCGGTCTCGATTTTTGACAGGTCCAGCAGATCGCCGAGCAACGAGATCAGGTGGCCGCCGGAGGCGTGGATATCATTGAGATACTGCCGGTAACGCTCGCTGCCGACCGGGCCGAAGCGCTCGTCCATCATGACCTCGGAGAAGCCGATGATTGCGTTGAGCGGCGTGCGGATTTCATGGCTAATCTTGGCGAGGAACTCGGACTTTGCTGTAGATGCCTTCTCCGCAGCTCTCTTGGCGTTGGTCAATTCTTCCTCGGTGCGCTTCCATGCGGTGAGATCACGCAAGACGGCACAAAGTTTTTCGCCGTCCTCAATACGGCCAATGGTGATGTACAGTGGAACAAGGCCGCCTTGACGAACTCGGCCTATCGCTTCGTAACCAGCGTCGAGTATTCCGGCGCCCGTGCCATGTGCAAGCCGATCGAGATGTTGAAGGACCGAGCGCTGGCTTTCCGGAGCCAGCAAATCCCCCATTGAAAGCTTCTGAAAGTCGCCGGCGTCATAGCCGAACAGTGCTTGGGCGCTGCGGTTGGCGGAGAGCAGGCGGCCGTCGCGGTCGAGCACCAATACGCCATCTGTTGCGGTATCAAGGATCGCCTTGAGCTCGTGGTTCTCACGGCGCAAGGAAGCGTCGGGGGACCTATTTTCGCTTCCAACCTGAGTATCGACCATGAGCACCAGCGCGTTCTCATTGTTCCAGACTGCGCTGAACAGGCGACCTTTGACCGGCTTCTGTTTTCCGTTGACGGTTGCGATCGTCAGAGATTTCGCGCCGTTTCTGCTGTCGTTCGGTGAGGCCAAATCGTCGCTCTCGATGAATAGACTGTCGAGCCCGCCCGCCTCATTCAGCGCGTCCAGCGAGGGGTAACCAGTCCAGCCGAGGAAGGCGCGATTTGCGTAAATCAAACTGTTGAGTTGATAGACCAGGATACCGACCGGCAGACGATCGAGAATTGGCCGGTTTTCATGGGCATCGAGGATAGTTTTCGAAGATTCGCGGGTTGGCTGCGCAAGCAGCACATCGGCTTCGGCGCCAAAATCGTCGGCGACGGGCGCCTTGGCTTTGGCCGCTGATTTTTTCAGGCGCTCATTGAGTTCGCGTGCAAGCTCCTGGAATGCGCCGCGCTCGCGGGGACTAAGTGCCGGCTCTTCCGCCGGCGGCTGAGGCGCGGACGGAAACGGGAGCACCTTGGATTCATCTTCTATTGGTATTGGTGCGGGTTCTATGGATATTGGTGCGGGCGGAGCCGGTGTTGATTGCATACGGAGGCGCCGAATTTCTTCCAGGCTGTCCAGGTTGCGGCAGATGCCGAAGCCGCGAAAGCCCTTAAATTTCCGTTCACGATCGAACATAGGCAATCCGGACATCTCGGCGGCCAACTCCTCATTGCTGTCATCGACTGGCCACGACACGACGATGCCGCTGAAAGTCTCGTGTGCTGCGAGCGCGTTTGCGATGTGCGCCTGCGGGTCGAGTTTCAAGGCTTGGGCAATCTCTATCCAATTGCGGTCGAGAGCGGCCGCAGTCTTCGGTCCAAGAAGGTTGGCGAACTCTTGGCTTGCGAGCGTGAACCGAGTTTCGGCATCCGTCTGCCAGACGAAGCGGAAGGGCAAATGGTGCGAACGTGCTGCCAATTCCCCGGGATTTGGCACAGCGGAAGACGCGATCGGCGCGATGCGCGCGCGCGTATCCTTGCTCGAAATTGCGTGGGGCTCTGCGAACGTGACGAGCAGTGCAATCGTCGAGCCTGCGCCGAGCTTCAGCATGGTAATATGCCCGGCTTGGATCTCGCCTTCTGCGCTGCCGTTAAGGCTCGCCTCACGGGCGAGTTTTTCTGCGCCGAGGGCGACAAGGTCGAGGTTGTTGCCAAGCCGCTTGCGCGTTCTGGGCTGTGTCTCAATTAATTCGCCGTCGGCGGTGAAAATTGCGGCAGGTTGCTCCATATCTTCGAGCAAACGGCGCGCACGCTCCGGCAATGCAAGGTCTCTCCCTGCGCGTTCGGTCGATACGATCAATACAGCCGAACTATTGTTGGCGAGTTTGATACGCGAGCACAGGCAGATCAGCGTACTGCCGATGGTTGCGCCGAAGCCGCGCAATCGCTCAAGTCGTGGCGCGGTTCCTTGCGGCAACGTGCCAACAAGGCGAGCGACCTGAGCAGACGCCGCGTGATTTGAGTCAAACCGAAGCGCTGCGACCGTACCAGGTGAAGTGGCGTCGAATATTGAGGCACCAGCTGGATTAGCCCAGAGAATGCGATCAGCGTCCGCGCCCCACAGCCACACTGGTGCAGGAGTTGAGTGCGTGCACTGCCAGTCGTGGATCGCGCAGATAGGAAAATTCTAACTCGGATTTCGTCATCGCTGTGTCGCACAAAATACGGCTAATAAAACCTTAATAGGGCGGCGGGCGAGCGACGTCCACGACGTGGCAGTGGCCACACAACAGCAAGCGGCAATAACCTTAATGGAACCGGGTTCCATGGGTGGCGTGCTTCGTCCAGCGAACTAAATATAGTTAAGGGCACCGCCAAAGGCGGCGGACTTGCAGGAGGATGTCATGTCGAAGGAAAGCAATACGCACCTCGAAATTCCAGCGGATATGCGCGCCTTTGCGGAAAAGAGCGTGGAACAGGCCAAGCAAGCTTTTGATATTTTCATTTCAGCCGCGCAACACGCGGTCAGTAATGCCGAAAGTCAGGTGGCCAACGTCCAGGTCGGTGCGAAGGAGGTCGGCGAACTCGCCTTGGGCTTTGCCGAACGCAACATCGCTTCTTCGTTCGAATTTGCGCAGAAGCTTCTGCAGGCGAAGGAACCCCAGGACGTGATGGCGCTGCACACCCAATACGTGAATAGCCAGATTGCCACGCTAAGTGCCCAAGCGAAGGAATTGAGCAAACGCGCCGCGAAAATGACGGGCTCCGACGCACAGCACTAACGTCTCAGCCGCCGGCCGCCGCCGGGGGAGTGTCGAACGAATAGCTTTTGTGCATTGCAATATTTTTGTTGCAACGCACCAAAAATGGGGTTATAAGCGTCGTAGATCGTCTGCCCGCACCCAATTTTGTGCATTCGACGGCAGACCTCGAAACAGTGCGGGCCGGTTTGGCGAGGGCGGACGGCCCCGAGCGAGGATGATGCCCTCCCTAGTCAAGGAATGACTGTCATGGCCGAAAGCACAACATCTATAGCTCCCACATCGAAAGCTAAGCCGAAGCCGGTCGCTGTTAGCGCGGCTGCCTTCGACATGCCGAAGTTTGAAATGCCAAAATTCGAGGTACCGACCGCTTTCCGCGAGTTTGCCGAAAAGGGCATCGCGCAGGCGAAGGAGAATTATGAGAAGGCCAAGAGCGCAGCCGAACAGGCAACCGACGTTCTTGAAGACACCTATTCCACAGCCTCCAAGGGCTGTGCGAGCTACGGCGTCAAGTTGATTGAAACCGCGCGTGCGAACAGCGACGCTGCCTTCGATCTGATGAACGAACTGATGACCGCCAAGTCATATTCCGAGGTGGTCGAGCTTTCGAGCGCCTATATGCGCAAGCAGTTCGACGCCATGATTGTGCAGGCAAAGGAGCTCTCCGAGCACGCCCAGAAAGTGGCGACCGAGACGGCCGAGCCGATCAAGGAAAGCTTCAGCGGCGCTTTCAACAAGGCTGCCTGAGACCTTAGCCATCAGTTGCCCTGCGCGCTGAACAAGACATCCTAAGCCCGGACCGAAATGTCCGGGCTTTTTGTTTATGGACAAGGGAGACGGCTCGCACTGGCCGCTTGCCAAAAAGGCGAGCGGCACCTAGGTTCCGCCCGCTCGGATCTGGCATCAAACGAAGCCGATCGTGCATGCAGGCGTAGCTCAGTTGGTTAGAGCGCTGGTCTGTGGAACCAGAGGTCGGTGGTTCAAGTCCACCCGCCTGTACCATCTACTTCCCGTGAAGCGCCGAAAGAAAAACGCCGGCGAATTTGTCGCCGGCGTTCCATGTTAACTTTCGATCTTGGTGTTCAGCGCCAGCTGTAGCGACCGTTTTGGCGCGGCGGAATGTTGCGCGGTGGATTGGGTCGCGAGCCGCCCGGGCCACCGAACATCCAGTCAAAGAAGTTAGATCCGCCGCCGTAGCCGTAACTGCCGCCAGCGCCGCCATACGCGCCAACTGGCATGCGTACCGGTTTGGATGACGTATTTGCTGGCCGTTCGACCGACAGGTCGGCGACCTTACGTTCGCTACCCTTGAGGATCGCGATCATCCTGGCGTCACGGCCATAGACGTCATCGCGTATCTGCAGCTTGCCGGCCTCATCCACGAAGGCGGTCTGATACGTCAGATGCACGGGGATGAACTTCGGGAAGTTAATGTTGATCTCACTGCCACCAAACATGTGCTCGAGCTTTGCTTCGGTGTAGCGCTCGCTCGGCAGCACGAGTGACAGCAGCTTCTCGCCATATGTGAGTGGGTTCTGCACACGCATGCAACCGTGACTGAAGGCACGCTTTTCCTTGGCGAACAGGTACTTGTCAGGAGTGTCGTGCTGGTAGACCAGGAATTTGTTGGGGAAATTGAAGCGGATGCGGCCGAGCGCGTTCCCCGCTCCTGGTGGCTGCGAGATGTGAATGGTTCCGTCAGCGTCCTGCGTCAGCTTAAGTCCGATGCGATCGAGCGCTTGCGGATCGCTCTCCAGAGCCGGCAGATACTCTTTTTCTATAATTGACGGGGGCACATTCCAGGTCGGATTGACGGTAATGAATTTCATCTCCGCGCTGATCATCGGAGTTGCGAGACCCGGCTTGCCGGCGACGATCTTGGTTTTCCAATAAACCTTGTCGTCGTTAAAGAGCGCCAGGGTGAAATCCGGCACATTGACGACGACGTGGGGGTTGCCAAGATTGCGTGGCAGCCAACGCCAGCGTTCCATATTGACGATGATGGTGTCGGTCGGATCCGCTGCCGGACGGCGGGCTTCTTTGCGCTCGCCATTAAGCACGCGCACTGTGTTCGGGCCGAGGTTGCCGTCCACGCCGATATCGTTTTCGGTCTGGAACGTTTTCACCGCGTCCCGAACCGCGTCATCATATAGTGGATTGTCTTTGTCGCCCGCGATGTCGAGGCGCTTGCGCAGTGCGACCACGCGCGCATCTTTCATGCCGGGTCGGATGATCTTGCCCTCGGGGACATTTGCCGCGCGGCTGCTCAGGCTTGTCTTCGGCTTTGGTGTCGGAGGCAGAGGGCCCCTTACGCAGTTCGGCAAGCTTGGCCCTGAGTGCTTTGAATTCCGCCTGTGGCGGGTTGAAGCTGTCGAGCACCTTGCCGGCATCGTTGCCTTCGGCGAGTTTGGCCAGGACGTCGGCCGGTTCCGGTGCGACTTGATCATATTGAATGTCGGCGCCGACACGGCTGAAGTGGATGCGGCCGATCTGTGCGTGGCGTGCAAACGTAAGTGCGGACGCAGTGAGCTTAAGTTCGGCTTCGGCCAGCGCATCTGGTCCGGCCGCCGATTTGAAATCGGGCGTCGGATAATCGCTCGGATCGAGGCCGACTGCATCGGCTTGAGCAAGGTACGCACTGGCCGCTTTAGCGCGCTCGTTGCCGGCATTGTTGCTCACCCAAAGCGGCGCGTAATTATGGGCGCTGTAATAGGCTTCGATTCCGGCGCGGTCGGCCTTTCGGCTGACCAGGCGTTCGAACTGCCGGCTAGTGACCAATTCGCGCAGCTTGTCCGCGACCGGGCTGTCGGCGCTTGCGGGGGCCGGGTTTGAGGCTGTCGCAGCTTTCGCCGGTTCAGCGGCCGGAGCAACGGTGATCTGCTTTGGCTCGTCCTTAGTGATATCGACCGGCGCAGCCTGCTTAGCCGGCGCGTCGAGGTCCTTCACTGTCGGGGGCGGAGGAATTGTAGTGTCAGGGACCGGTACCGATGCCGCGGCCGGTTTTTCGGTTTGCTGCGCCATGCCAGCTTGGCTGGACAGGGCCAGCACGAGTGCGAGCGCTGTAGAGGCCAACAGGCGATCAAATCGGGCACTTTTCACTACATTATCTCCAAAGCTGTCAGGGCTGGCGGGCCCCTTTTTATGTCTAGGCCAGTCTAACTGATAGTGGATACCCAGTTACGTTTTTCCCAATAGCCTGGCCAGAACAGGTGTCGACTGTGGCTATTTTACACGACCGGCCAAACCATACATTTCACGGCGTTTTTGGCTGTTCGGGCAGGTAGAGCGTAAGGCAACGGATGGCCAGGCGGGCGGTTCCTAAACGATTTTCACCGGTTATACCCATGACTTTTGTGTGAGGCGTGTTTATGGCCGCCCGTAACCGAAGGCAGCATGGCGAACATGACGGACAAGCATGACGGGGACGTGATGGCCCCATTGCCCGCGAAGCCTTATCCGCCCCTTGCGGCATTTCTGCTCTGCGCTAAGGTTGCTCTAGAGCCGCTGGTAAAAAAGCGGTTGAGTTGAAAGGAAGCGCCATGGCTTGGACGACCCCAATCCTCGTCGAGATTTGCCTTGGACTCGAGATCAACGGCTATTTGCCGGCCGAGTTCTGATTTTCTGAATCTCCTTTTTCGACCCCGTTAGATGGGGCGCCTCTCCGCCATCGTGCTCGGTTCGGCGGCCGGCGGTGCCTTTCCGCAATGGAATTGCCGTTGCCCGGTTTGCCAATTGGCCTGGGCAGGTGATCCTCGCGTTAGGCCGCGCACTCAGGCCGGCATAGCGGTCTCCGCTGGTAATGGCCGTTGGACGCTCATTAATGCTGCGCCCGATTTAACCGCCCAAATTCGCGCGACGCCGGCACTTCACCCTCGGGCAGCGTTGCGCGGTAGCCCGATCGACGCCGTGGTGCTTACCGGTGCCGAAATCGACCAGATCGCGGGACTTTTGTCGTTGCGCGAAAGCACGCCATTCGCACTTTATGCCACGCCGGCATGCCATGCGGCAGTTGCCGCCAACGCCATGTTCGGGGCTATGGGTTCCATGACGCGGTGTGCGGTAAATCCGGGCGAACATTTTACGCTGGCGGACGGCATCGAGGCGACTTTGTTCATGGTGCCGGGAAAGCTGCCGCTCTATCTCGAAGGCGAGGCTCCTGAACTCGATACCGAAAGCGCGGCAAATGTCGGCATCGAGTTGCAGCGCGAGAATGCGCGGCTCCTGTTTGTACCCGGCGCCGCAGCGGTGACAGATGCGATGCGAGAGCGCTTTGCGCGCGCCGATGTTGTGCTGTTCGACGGTACGCTGTTCACCGACGACGAGATGATCCGTGTTGGTGCCGCGAAAAAAACTGGACGGCGAATGGGTCACATGCCAATCGATGGAGAGGATGGCTCGTTACGCGCCTTGGATGGATTGTCGGCGCGGCGTATCTTTGTCCATATCAACAATACCAATCCGATCCTGGTCGACGACTCCGCCGAACGGCGCAGGGTCGAGGCTGCCGGTTGGCAAGTGGCCGAAGATGGTATGGAGATTGTTCTGTGAAATTGCTTTCGGCCGAGGAACTCGAAGCAGCGCTTCGTGACATTGGTGCCAGGCGCTATCACCGTCTGCATCCTTTCCATGGCCTGCTGCACGGCGGAAAATGCACGAAGGGACAAGTGCAGGCATGGGCGCTCAATCGGTACTATTACCAAGCGATGATCCCGATCAAGGATGCGAGTTTGATCGCGCGCTGCGAAGACTCCACGGTGCGTCGAGAATGGCGCTCACGACTTGTCGATCATGACGGCGAGCGTGAGGGTGACGGGGGCATCGCGCGCTGGCTTAAGCTTACGGATGGGCTTGGACTTCGATCGTGACTACGTCGCCTCGCTACGCGGATTGTTGCCGGGTACGCGGTTTGCTGTCGACGCCTATGTTCATTTTGTCCGCGAAAAGACATTGCTGGAGGCGATCGCATCGTCGCTTACCGAGATGTTTTCGCCGGTCATCATCAGCGAGCGCATCACCGGTATGTTGGAAAATTATGAATTCATAACGCGCGAGACGTTGAGTTATTTCGACAAACGGCCGCCGCAGGCCCAACGTGATGCCGATTTTGCGCTCAATTACGTCAAGCGTAACGCCAAAACGCCCGAGCAACAGCAGGCCACGTTGGCGGCGCTTGAATTCAAGTGCGGCGTACTCTGGGCTATGCTTGATGCACTCCACTACGCTTATGTGGCGCCGAAAAAGGTGCCGCCGGGCGCCTTTGTTCCTGAGGAACACTAATGGAGCAGCCGGCGACGCCGATTTCCGACACTGCGCGTCCGCGGCTACCACGCGGTGTGCGCCTGACGCACAGCGAAGCCCAAGGTGGCTGGGTGCTGCTCGCACCAGAGCGCGTGTTCAAGGCCGATGCAATCTCGGTGGAGGTTCTCAAGCGCTGTACGGGTGAGGCGACACTCGCCGCTATCGTAGATGATCTTGCCAGCACATTTGCGGCGCCGCGCGAACGCATCCATGGCGATGTCGTGAAGCTGCTGGGCTCGCTCGCCGACAAGAAGCTGCTGGAGCTTTAGTGTGACAGCGCCGGAGCCGCTGCCCGCGCCACTCGGCCTCCTTGCCGAGCTGACGCATCGCTGTCCTCTCGGTTGTCCCTATTGTTCGAATCCACTAGCGCTCGACAAACGCAACGACGAACTCGACGCGGTGACCTGGGCGCGTGTATTCCGCGAAGCGGCTGCGCTCGGCGTATTGCAGGTGCATCTTTCCGGGGGCGAGCCGGCGGCGCGGCGGGACTTGTCTGAAATCGTCGAGGCGGCGCGTGACGCCGGTTTATACAGCAATCTGATTACGTCGGCCGTTGGGCTAACGTCAAAAACTCTTGCCGTGCTTACCGATGCCGGTCTCGATCATGTCCAGATTTCCATACAGGACAGTGACGAACA
The DNA here is from genome assembly GCA_963810585.1 of uncultured Alphaproteobacteria bacterium. GTDB lineage: Bacteria > Pseudomonadota > Alphaproteobacteria > Rhizobiales > Xanthobacteraceae > Pseudolabrys. The sequence goes on along the minus strand of CAWENV010000001.1, from coordinate 954,599 downwards.
ATCTGCAGACTACATTGCCGGCTACAAGGGAGCGTCTGCGCGCAAACGCGCGTTGGCGGTCGAAGTCGTAAAGCTCGGCGTGCCGCTCACAGTTAACATGGTCGTGCATCGCGCCAATATTGGCCGCATCGAGTTGATGGTGGAATTGGCGCTGTCACTCGGTGCCAGTCGAGTGGAAATTGCCCACACGCAATATTACGGGTGGGCACTTAAAAACCGGGCTGCACTCATGCCGACGCGCGAGCAGGTCGACGAAGCGGTGCGTCAAGTTGAGATGTTGCGTGCCAAGCATCACGGCAAGATTGTTATCGATGCGGTGGTGCCGGACTACTATGCGCGTTTTCCGAAACCGTGTGTCGGCGGTTGGGGCCGACGATCACTCAACGTCACACCGGCTGGCAAGGTGCTTCCATGCCATGCTGCGGAAGTTATTCCCGGTCTCGAATTCTGGAATGTGCGCGAGCATTCGCTCGCCGAAATCTGGCGCGACTCGCCGGCTTTTTCCGCGTTCCGCGGCATCGGCTGGATGGAGGAGCCCTGCAAATCTTGCGCTCGGCGAGAGCAGGATTTTGGGGGTTGCCGCTGCCAAGCGTATCTGATTGCAGGGAATGCCCGTACCGCCGATCCCGTTTGCCACCTCTCGCCGCACCATGCCCTGGTCGAACAACTCGCTGCGGTGCGTGAGGATGTCGCCTACAGCTATCGAAGTTCCTGATCACACCGATTTGCCAACTCTTCGATTGCAACTGAGGGGCGAATTGATGGACACTTGCTGCTAAGGGGGCGAGCTCCGGGGCCGTTCTCATTTGGACCACGCGAGTCAATCGCCTCCACATAGGGAGGACTTCGATGATTCCGCGTGTCACGGCTCACCGTTCTATTTTGCTTGCCAGTACGATCGCCGGCATCCTGTTCACCGCCGCATCCTTTGCCCAGCAACCGTCCGCATCTGCTCCACCGGCTGCTGCTCCGATGGCGCCAGCCGTAGCAACGCCTGCAGCGCCGCCGGCCGCAACTCCGGCCGCGGCTCCAGCGCTGCCACCGGGCTCGCCGCTGATCGGCCGCCCTGACGGCAACGAGCACGCCGCAAAGCTCGCGCCGGTCGCCGCGCCGCCGCTACCGGCTGCTGCCGACAAGCTGCCGACCGCCCAGCTTAAGCTGCCGCCCGGCTTCAACATCGAGGTCTACGCCAGCGGTATTGCCAATACGCGCTCGCTGCGCGTCGGCGATAAGGGCACCGTGTTTGTCGGCACGCGTTTCGGCAACAAGGTGACTGCGATCGTCAAGAAGGACGGCAAGACCGAGATCAAGACCGTTGCATCCGGTCTTTATCGCCCGAACGGCCTCGCCTATCACAACGGCACGCTCTACATCGCCGAGCTGGGGCAGATTTCCAAGATCGACAACGTGGAGAATGTTCTCGATAACCCTCCAAAGCCGACGGTGATCTATACCGATCTGCCCAAGGACGAGGCGCACGGCTGGAAATTCATCGCCATCGGTCCGGACAACAAGCTCTATATTCCGGTCGGACAGCCGGGCAACAACGTACTGCACGATAAGGATCACGGCCAGATCCGGCGCATCAATCTTGATGGCACCGGACGCGAGAACGTTGCAATCGGCGTGCGCAACACGGTTGGCTTCGACTGGAATCCGGTCAACAAGCAGCTCTACTTCTCCGACAACGGCCGCGACTGGATGTCCGAGGACGTTCCGCAGGACGAACTCAATCGCGTAACGAAAGTCGGAGAGCATTTCGGCGCGCCCTATTGCTACCAGGGCAACATCCTCGATCCAGAATTCGGTTGGGGTCATAGCTGCAATGACTACACGGCGCCGGTCGCACTGACCGGTCCGCACTCCGCCGGGTTGGGAATGCGTTTCTACACCGGCAATATGTTCCCGAAGGAATACAAGAACGCCATTATCCTCGCCCGCCACGGCTCATGGAACCGGTCGAAGAAGTTCGGTGGCGATGTTGTTCTCATCAAGCTCAACAAGGACGGCACCGTGCGTTCCATCGAGCCGTTCATCACGGGCTTCCTGGTCGACAATAAATACATCGGCCGCCCGGTGGACATGCAGCAGATGGCAGATGGATCGCTGCTTCTGTCCGATGACTGGAACGGCGCGATCTATCGCATCACCTACGGCAAAGAAAAGGTTGCCGGCAGGTAAGCCAATGCAATGCGGCCGGGGGCTGGTTGCCCCCGGCCATTTTCATCAGTGAAGCGAGAATCATGCCGATCGTAACATTCACGCGTCGTATAGCCGCCGCTGCGGTGCTGCTGTGCGCCGCCAATCAGCCGCTGCTGGCCGAAACTTTCGCGGAGCGCGTGGCGCCCTGCCTTGCCTGTCATGGTGAGACCGGCCGATCGGAGCATCCGGTCGTACCCTCGCTCGGCGGTCAACCGGCGCCCTATTTATTGATCCAGCTTTATCTGTTTCGCGAAAACCAGCGCGCCTCTACCTATAAAAAAGATGATCAGATGATCGAGATCATGTCTGAGATGACGAAAGGCTTTAGCGACGATGATCTACGCGCGTTTTCAGAATTTCTTTCCAAGCTGCCGCCGCCAGCGTCGCTGCAGGATGCCACGGACGTCGCCCGAATGCAGGCCGGCCGCGCGCTCATCACGCAGCACCGTTGCAATAGTTGCCACGATCTCAATTTGACCGGCCGCGAAAGCATCCCGCACATCGCCAACCAGCGCGAGGACTTTCTTGTGAAGACGCTGCGCGAATATCGGGACAATATCCGGCACGGCTATGACGGCGTCATGGCGTCTGTGCTCGCGCCCGTCGATGACACGCAGATTGCAGATCTCGCTTATTACATCGCTCGCTTCCGCTGATCACGAATCGTTGATCGGGCGGCACGAAAAAACCGGGCCCCTCGCGGGGCCCGGCTTCAGTGATTGCCGGCGTGGGGCCGACAACATCTTCCAGAGGGGAACACGCTGCGCGCCGGCGATTCTGGGAGGATATACATCCGGCACAACAGCTGGATGCAAGTATGCGAAGCGCGTTCGACTCGGACAACGCCGATCCCCGCATGACTGCCATGCGGATGCGCAACGCGTTATGAATCGGAACCACCCCTTTTGGGGCAGCGAGTCCATATATCGAGTTCGCGAATGTTTCTAATTATTTTGGGATGACGAAAATCAGAAGTGCCAACGCTGCGCATTGGCCACAAGGAAGTCGCGGAACACCTGGATGCGCGCGACCGACTTGAGTTCTTCCGGATAGACAAAATAGGCGTCGAGCGCGAGCGTGTCGGCCTCGCCGAACAGCTGCACCAGGCCGCCGTTTTCCTCCACCAGATAGTCGGGGAGCACTGCGACACCGAGACCGCGTTGGCACGCGCGTAAAACGCCGAGCACGTTGTTGACCGTCAGATGCGGCGCGCGTGGACCTTTGCCGTCGCGGCTGATTTCCAAGAGCCACCGGCGATTCTGAAGATGTGCTGGCACCACACCTCCGCCAAGAAGGATAATACGATGCTTGTCGAGTTCGTCATGTGCGCGTGGCGTGCCGAACCGCTTGAGATAATCCGGTGAGGCGTATGCGTGGAAATGCACCGAGAAAAGCTTGCGCTGGATCAGGTCAGGTTGGGTTGGCTGTCGCAGCCGGATAGCGACATCGGCCTCGCGCATCGCCAGATCCAGCTCCTCGTCGGTCGTGATGAGCGTGATGTGAATATCCGGATAAAGATCGAGGAATTCGCCGAGCCGCGGCGTGAGCCAATGCACGCCGATGCCGGGGGTCGTTGATACTTTGAGCTCGCCGTTCGGCCGCTCTCGGCTATCGGTGAGCTTGGTGCGCGCAGCCTCGAGCTTCATGAACACTTCATGAGCCGTGCGATAGAGCAACTCGCCCTGCTCGGTGAGGATCAGTCCGCGGGCGTGACGATGGAACAGCGACACTGAAAGCTCACCCTCCAGTGCCGAAACCTGGCGCGAAACCGCCGATTGTGACAGGCCGAGCCGTTCGCCGGCATGGGTAAAAGAGCCGGCTTCCGCTGCGGCGTGGAACACCTTCAGCTTGTCCCAGTCCATCGATGAGTTTGGTGCCATCGTTTATTCCGCCGCTGCTTGTCGATGTTCGAGGGCGGCCAGGAATTTTTCCGATTCGAGCGCCGCCATGCAGCCCTGACCGGCGGCAGTTACAGCCTGTCGATAAATATCGTCGGTTACGTCACCAGCAGCGAACACGCCTGGGACTGAGGTAGCGGTGGAGTTGCCTGCTGTGACGATGTAGCCGGACGGCTTCATCTGTACTTGCCCGGTGAACAGTTCTGAGGCCGGCTGGTGTCCGATGGCGATGAAGACGCCGTCGACGCGGCGCTCGGTGGTGACGCCGGTCTTAATATTTTTGAGGCGAACGCCGCTTACCTTTAATGGATTGTCACCGCCCACGACATCATCGAGCACGCTGTCCCAGATGACCTCGATCTTGGGATGCTTAAACAGGCGATCCTGTAAAATCTTCTCGGCGCGGAACGCGTTGCGCCGGTGCACCACTGTGACCTTGGACGCAAAATTGGTCAGGAACAGCGCCTCTTCGACTGCGGTGTTGCCGCCGCCGATCACGACGACTTCCTTGTTGCGATAGAAAAAGCCGTCGCACGTCGCACACGCCGACACGCCGTAACCCTTGAATTTCTGCTCGGATGGCAAATCGAGCCAGCGCGCCTGCGCGCCGGTCGCGATGATGAGAGCGTCAGTGAGATAGACATCGCCGGAATCGCAGATCAGGCGAAATGGCCGTTGCGCGAGCTCCACCTTGTTCACGTGGTCGGTGATGATGCGGGTGCCGACATGCTCGGCTTGCGCCTGCATCTGCTCCATCAACCAGGGACCCTGGATGACATCGGCGAAGCCCGGGTAGTTCTCAACGTCGGTGGTGATCGTGAGCTGGCCGCCCGGCTGGATGCCCTGAATCAGGATTGGCTCAAGCATCGCACGCGCCGCATAAATGGCGGCGGTGTAGCCTGCGGGCCCCGAGCCGATGATCACGACTTTGGCGTGGGTAGTCTTTGTCATGTTGCACACCCCCCTGGACGGGTGTCGTCAGGCGGATTTCGCCTGGGCGGCCGGACAACGGCCGGCTCTTTTGCCCGCTCCGATGTATGGCGTCCGCCCGAGCTATGCAAGATACGCAACCCCCGGACCCACAGACTTGGCCGAATTGCCCGATCACGATCACAGGAGCGCGCAATATTGTTTCGCGAAATATTATTTCGCGTTATGAATCTTCCTGGCCAATATGGCCGGCTTCTTGGAGGACTGCCCCGTGCCCGCCCGTCTCGATGCCATTGACCGCAAAATCCTGAAGGAGCTTCAGGACGACGGTCGCATCACAAATGTGGAGTTGGCGAGCCGCGTGGGGATTTCGGCGCCTCCATGCCTGCGACGAGTCCGGGCGCTCGAGGAGGCCGGCTACATCAAAGGCTACCGCGCGCTGCTCGACGAAAAAAAGCTCGGCTATGAAGTGACCGTATTCGCCATGGTGCATCTGGCGAGCCAAGCGGAGGCCGATCTCGTGGCTTTCGAGGTCTTCGTGCGTTCGCAACCTTTGGTGCGCGAATGCTGGATGCTGTCGGGCGAAATCGACTTCGTGCTCAAATGCGTGGCGCCCGACCTCAAGACCTTTCAGGCCTTCGTCGAAAAGCTTACCGCCGGCCCGCATGTGCGCAACGTGAAGACCTCGCTCACGCTGCGCAATTCCAAAGACGCGGCCATGGTGCCGATGGAAACCTGACGGTCATTCCGGCCGCCCTAAACGTGCTCAGCTACAAAAAGATTATTGATCTGGGTCAATCAAAAGTTACGCCCAGATGCGTATTCTTTCGTAACCGGCGAGGAATACCGTGAAATCCGAGACCGATACATTTCGGACGATATACGACGCCAACCACCAGCGCGTTCGTGGTCTGCTGACGCGTATGGTCGGACAACAGGAAGCCGAAGACCTCACCCAAGCTGTATTCGCGAAGGCCGCGATGGCGCTACCAACCTTCCATGGGGATGCCGAGGCATCGACGTGGCTCTATCGTATCGCCGTCAATGCCGCATCCGACTGGCTGCGCAGCCGATCGACGCAGGAGGCAAAGCTGACGGTTCTGCTTCCCGACGGCTCGGACGAGGACACGCACACCGCGGCTATCGGATTGCCCGATGTCGACCGCCCGCCGTCCCCTGAAGAGGAACTCTCACACAAGCAAATGCGCGCGTGTCTCGAGGGCGAAATCGGGAAACTTCCCGAGGCGCATCGCATCGTCCTCATGTTAAGCGCGCTTGGCGGGCTGATGGACGACGAGATCGCCCAGGTCCTCGGCATTAGCCAGAGCAATACCAAGGTGAGGCTGCACCGGGCACGGCAGGAATTCAAAAAAATCATCGAAGCGCGATGTGATTTCTATCGTAATGAGTTGTCCTGTAAACCCACTTCGCCGGACTGTTGCGCGTCCCCACCGCCGGACGGTGCGAAGTCTCAGCTTTAACCGGCACAAAAAGCCCCCTGTAACTTTTTTTGGTCCCCTCTCGTCTAAGGTTTCAGATGAGCTCGCTCGGCACGCCGTTTGCCGAATCGAAAGGCTGTCGTAGCTAGCAAATCGAATGTCGTTTTTGTCCAAGATCGAAAAACCGGAGGGACCCATGCTTATCACGACAGTTGAGAGAGGGAATTATCCATGGAATTAACATGGCTTTTCCCCTTCATCATGATCGCGCTCTGCTTGCTTATGATGGGAGGCTCGCGCGGTCGCTGCCGCTAGATCGCACCACCTGCGTTAATGAAGCAATTGAAACAACAATACGGGCGGGACCAATGACATCCATCGCACAACTTGATGAGTTGAAAAAACCGATTTGGATCGCCCTGGTGATCCTTGGTTTCATCTTTTGGTGGCCGCTGGGTTTTGCGGTCTTGGCCTACACACTATGGAGCGGAAAAATGAACTGCTGTGGAATTAGTTTTGGTCAATGGCGCGAAGATACGACCCGCCAGGTGCAAGACTGGGGGCGTGAGCCGCAAACAAGCGGCAATCAGGCTTTTGACGAATACCGAACTGCGACGCTGCGCCGGTTGGAAGAGGAGCAGCACGAGTTTCGAGAATTTGTTACGCGATTGCGGATGGCCAAGGACAAGGCTGAGTTCGACGGGTTTATGGCCACGCGCCCAGTCCAATCAGATTCTCCGCAACCACAAACCTAGTCAATCACGCCTGCGGGACGAAGCCGAATACTCATCGCAACGGAGATTTAGTCATGTATCAGAAGATTCTCAGCACTGTTGATCGTTTGCTTTGTCGCCGTGTGGCAGCCGCTCAAGGCTTTCGCTCAGACGCAGGCACCAACCGCGCCACCACCGCCGCAATGGTATGGTCCTGGCCCGGGCTGGATGATGTGGAATGACGGTTATGCGTGGCAATTTTGGTGGATTTGCCTGCTCATGATGCTGTTCATGATCGTCATCTTCGCAGCAATCTTCTTCATTGCTCGGCGGTCGCTGGGCGGAGGCCATCACGGCTGGGAATTGCCGTCATGGCATGCCCCTGGCCATTCGGCTTTGCAGATTCTCAGCGAACGGTTTGCGCGCGGAGAAATCCAAAAAGACGAATACGAGCAAAAGAAGGCTACGATTTTCTCGGGTGGATAGTATTAGCGAATATACCGCTGCGAAGGACAGCTACTTCCAATCGATCTTCTTGATCTCGTACGCCTTTGCGCCGCCCGGGGCGTTCACCTCCACGGAGGTGCCCTTGCTCTTGCCGATCAACGCCTTGGCGAGCGGTGATGTGACGGAGATCCTGCCTTTTTTGGCATCGGCCTCCGGTTCGCCGACGATCTGCCAAACCATCTTTTTGTCGGTGTCCTCATCGACCAGCGTTACGGTGGCGCCGAAGGTGATTGTATCGCCGGAGAGCTTCGACACATCGATCACGTCGGCGCGTGCAAGTTTATCTTCGAGCTCCGCAATGCGGCCCTCGTTGAGCGATTGCTGTTCCTTGGCGGCGTGATATTCGGCGTTCTCCGACAGATCACCATGCGTGCGCGCATCGGTAATCTGTTGAATGATGCGAGGCCGCTCGACCTGCTGACAATGCTTGAGCTCGGACTCGAGCGCGGCATAGCCGGCGGCAGTCATTGGAATTTTTTCCATCGTCTCATCTCCTCCTGGCGAGCGCCCGAAACAACCTGAACGACCTTCAGCGCTGCCAAGAACCTTTCACCGTCGAATTCCCGTCAAATCGACTCGTAATACGACTCCGGCCACGGTCACCCGCGAAACCGGAGTCATGTAAACGAGGGCCGCTCAAAAAAGTCCGGTCGCGGCCAGCTTCACCTGATGCCGCGACAATGAACTTTCCGGCCTTACTCGTGCCGTCACCAGGGTCATGTAGGCCAAAACGGCCTTCAGCCCCGGCTGCCGAAGTAGCTTTGCAGCGCGTGCACCTCGAGGTCGCCCTCAAGATAGGCTTTTATCCCCTGCGCTGCGGCAACGGCCCCCGAAAGAGTGGTGTAGTACGGCACTTTATGCAAGAGGGCGGCATGGCGCAGTGAACGGCTATCCGCCAGCGCGGCCGCACCTTCCGTTGTGTTGAAAACCAGCTGGACGCCGCCGTTTTTGATGGCGTCCACGATGTGGGGCCTGCCTTCCAGGACCTTGTTGATCTTGGCTGCCTCAACGCCTTGTTCCGCGAGATAGCGCTGGGTTCCCGATGTGGCGATGGTCTTGAACCCGAGAGAGGCCAATAGCTTGACCGCCGGCAGGATGCGCACCTTGTCGGCGTCCTTGACCGAGACGAAGACAGTTCCGCTGCGCGGCAGGCTGGTCCCTCCGCCGATCTGGCTTTTGGCAAAGGCGATCTCGAACGAGCCGTCGATCCCCATCACCTCGCCGGTGGACTTCATCTCGGGCCCCAGCACAGTGTCGACACCGGGGAAGCGTGCGAAGGGGAACACCGCTTCCTTCACGGCCTTATGCTTGAAGGTACTTGGCTTCAAATTGAAGCTTCGCAGGCTTTCGCCCGCCATGATGCGCGCCGCAATCTTGGCGACTGGGAGGCCAATAACCTTGGCGACGAAAGGCACCGTTCGCGAGGCCCGCGGGTTCACCTCCAGCACGTAAATCTCGCCATCCTTGATGGCGTATTGCACGTTCATCAGCCCGCCAACTTTGAGCGCGAGCGCCAGTTCGCGTGTCTGCCGTTCCAGTTCGGCCAGGGTCCTGGCATCGAGCGAATGCGGCGGCAGCGCGCAAGCTGAGTCACCGGAATGAATGCCGGCTTCCTCGATGTGCTCCATGATGCCGGCGATGAAAGTGTCTTTGCCATCGCACAGGCAATCCACGTCAACTTCTGTAGCGTCAGACAGGTAGCGGTCGATCAGCAGGGGACTCTTCTTTGAAACCACCAGTTCGCTCGGCCGGTCGAGATCGCTCGCGAGCCGTGCCACGTAGCGATCGAGTTGCGCGCCGTCGCGCACGATTTCCATCGCCCGCCCGCCGAGAACGTAGGACGGCCGGATCACGATCGGATAGCCGATCTCGTCGGCAATGGCGCGTGCCGCGTTCGGTGAGGTGGCGATGCCATTCTGCGGCTGGCGAACTTTGAGCTTGTCGAGCAGTTTCTTGAAGCGGTCGCGGTCCTCGGCCAAATCGATCATGTCTGGCGAGGTACCGAGAATGGGAACCTTGGCCTTTTCCAGATGTTCGGCGAGCTTGAGCGGCGTCTGTCCGCCGAATTGCACGATCACGCCGTGCAACGTGCCATTCGACCGCTCGGTGTCGATGATTTCCAGTACGTCTTCCGGTGTCAGCGGTTCGAAATAAAGCCGGTCGGAGGTGTCGTAGTCGGTCGACACCGTCTCCGGATTGCAGTTGACCATGATGGTCTCGTAACCGACCTCTTTCAGCGCGAAAGCGGCATGGCAACAGCAGTAGTCGAATTCAATGCCCTGGCCGATGCGGTTCGGCCCGCCACCGAGAATGACGACCTTCTTTTTATCGGACGGTGCTGCCTCGTTTGCGACCGTTCCGGCAAACGGCGTCTCGTATGTCGAATACATGTAGGCCGTGGGTGAAGCGAATTCGGCGGCACATGTGTCGATGCGCTTGAAAACTGGCCGCACGCCGAGCTTTCGGCGCTTGGCCATTACCGTTTCCGCCTCGGTGCCGGTCAGCTTGCCCAGCCGTTTATCGGAAAAGCCCATAGCCTTGAGGCGCCGGAATGGGCCGGCGGTTGTAGGCAGGCCCTTCGCCGTGATCTCGGCCTCGGCCTCCACCAGTCCGCGGATCTCCGCGAGAAACCAGGGGTCGATGCGGCAGGCGTTGTGAATGAGTTCGTCGGTCGCGCCGAGCCGCATGGCCTGAGCCACTTTGAGCAGCCGATCCGGCGTTGGCGTGCCAAGCGCGGCGCGGATCGCGGCCTTGTTATCTGTATCTTCGATGCCCTTGGCGGCATCGAAACCCTCAATCGTTATTTCGTCCAGGCCGGTCAACCCTGTTTCGAGTGAGCGCAGGGCTTTCTGCAGACTTTCCTGGAAAGTCCGCCCGATTGCCATCGCTTCGCCAACCGACTTCATAGACGTCGTCAGTACAGGTGAGGCGCCAGGAAACTTCTCGAATGCAAAGCGCGGGATTTTGGTGACGACATAATCGATTGTCGGCTCGAACGACGCGGGTGTCGCGCCGCCGGTAATATCATTGGCGATTTCGTCGAGCGTGTAACCGACCGCGAGTTTGGCAGCGACCTTCGCGATCGGGAACCCGGTCGCTTTTGAAGCGAGCGCGGACGAGCGCGACACGCGCGGATTCATCTCGATCACAACAAGCCGCCCGTCGGCCGGATTGATGGCGAACTGCACATTGGAGCCGCCGGTCTCGACGCCGATTTCGCGCAGCACCGCGATCGAGGCGTCACGCAGGATCTGATATTCCTTATCGGTGAGCGTCAACGCAGGTGCGATGGTGATCGAATCGCCTGTGTGCACACCCATCGGATCGACGTTCTCGATCGAACAGATGATGATGCAATTGTCTTTCTTGTCGCGCACGACCTCCATCTCGAATTCTTTCCACCCGAGCACCGATTCTTCGATCAGCACTTCGTTGGTGGGGGAGGCATCGATGCCGCCCTCGACGATCTCGATGAATTCGGCCTTGTTGTAGGCAATGCCGCCGCCGGTGCCACCGAGCGTGAATGAGGGGCGGATGATCGCCGGCAAACCAATGTCGTCGAGCGCTTCCAACGCCTGCGTCAACGTCTTGATTTGATGTGAGCGTGGCGTTGGCAGGCCGATCTTGGTCATCGCATTGCGAAACAGTTCGCGATCTTCCGCCTTGTCGATGGCGTCAGCCGTGGCGCCGATCATCTTGACGTTGAATTTTTCCAGCGTGCCCATCTTGCGCAATGACAGCGCGCAGTTGAGCGCAGTCTGGCCGCCCATGGTCGGGAGCAACGCGTCCGGCCGTTCCTTCTCGATGATCTTGGCGACGATCTCGGGCGTGATCGGCTCGATGTAGGTAGCGTCAGCGAGATCCGGGTCAGTCATGATCGTCGCCGGATTGGAATTCACCAAAATGATCCGATATCCCTCGTCCTTCAGCGCTTTGCAGGCCTGGGTGCCGGAATAGTCAAATTCGCAGGCCTGGCCGATGACGATCGGGCCGGCGCCAATGATCAGGATCGATTTGATGTCGGTTCGCTTGGGCATTCGCTCGCGGATGACTGGGCACAAAAAAAGGGCGCGCTTGTCGCGCGTCCCGGGGTTGGCGCAGAGGCAGAGCCCCGCGCGCGATGGGTGCTTAGACCAGAATCGGCGGGCAGGGAAGGGTAGCCTGCACATAAGCAGTGGACGAAAAGCCCAGCATTAGCGCTAAATTTTGGAGGCCCGGCCTGGAATCGAACCAGGCTGGAAGACCTTGCATGGCTTCTGCGTCGCCACTCCGCCACCGGGCCGTTGGTAGCAATAGGTCCATCACCTTGACGCAAGGTGTATGGCGGTCGGGGCCGTAGTTTGCGGTTAACCCGGGGTTACACCGGCCGCGCGATGAACGTCATGCGGTGCTGGTTGTGGCCAATATTGTGCGAGGACCGCTCGGCCGTGAAATTCCCGCGTTTGAGCTTCTCCAGAGCCGCGGCTTCAGCGTAATGCGACAAGCCGACCGTTTTCTTCAGCCGCAGATAGTCCGATACGAAAATCCGCACTAGTCCGAAGGATGCTGCCCAGAAGAAGCCGTTGCCGGCGGCGAAGCGCAGCAATGCCAGCGCCGCGGCCGGTGCGGCGAAATGAGGCGGCACGATATCACCGAGCACAAACACGCCGCTTGGTTTGAGCAGCGCATGGAACATCGTGAGCATGTGATCGAGGTCGGCTTCGCTCAGATATTGGGCGACTGAATGCATAACGATGAGATCGAATGAGCCTTTGGGCAGTGTTGCCGCTTGCTCCGCACTGATGACCGAGATTTTTGGGTGCCCGGCATAGCGCATGGCCAGCGAGGCACGCACATTAGGCGCGGCTTCTACGAGGACCAGCTTGCCACAAGCCTGCGGCAACCAGGTCAGCTGAGGCTGCTTCGCCGCAGCCATAGTCGAGCACCTGTGCTGCGGGCGATGGCACGAGTTTGCGGATGTCCTCAGCAATGGTGCGATAATGCACGTCGCGGTGACGCGCATTCACATAGATCACCGAGTGCTTGAAATCGTAGAAATTAATCCAGTCGTTCATGGGCGCTGTGTATCGCGTGTTTTGGGACGAAGCGCTAGCGCCGCCAGAGCTGCGGCAGCGGGCCGTCTTTGCCCAGAACCGGGTCGCTTTCGGGCAACGGTACTTTGGGAATCATCGTGAGCGCTTTGTCACGGTCGGCCGGGTTGTCCCCGCGGCACAGATTATAGGTGCCGTCGGGCGGATAGGCGCCGATGACCAGAAGATCGTCGCTGCCCAGGAGCTTCTGATGTCCGGTACCCGCCGGCAGCACGACGATATCGCCCGCTGCAAGCTCGAAGACTTCGCCGCTATGCCCGCCGAGCTGCACCCGGGCGCGGCCGCGCGCGATGCCGAGCGCTTCGTGAATCATCGAATGATAGTGCACAAAAGGATAAATGCCGTCGCGCCATTGGCCGTGGCCCCAGCCGTTGGCGGCGAACAATTTTTCAATCGCTTCTTCCGGACGGCGTTTGCCATCGATCTCGATCGCGCTTTTGTAAACGAGAACAGGCAGCGCCGGATTGTTCGGCACCGTTCCGTCGTCCTTGAATTTGAAGGTGAGGGGTTTTGCGGACGTCATGGCAACCATTGCAGTCATTCCGGGGCGCGAGCGCAGCGAGCGAACCCGGAATCCAGAATGATGGTCCGTGCGTGCATCTGGATTCCGGGTCCCCGCGCTTCGCGCGTGTCGCGGAATGACAACAACTCAGGCAATCTTCCGTTTCGCCTGCCGCATCATTTCGACAAAGCGCGTGAAGAGATAATGACTGTCGCGCGGGCCAGGTGAAGCTTCCGGATGGTATTGCACGGAGAACACCGGCTTATCCCTGAGCGCGATGCCGCAATTGGAGCCGTCGAACAGCGACACATGCGTCTGCTCGACATTTTTCGGCAGTGTCTCTTTGTCGACGGCGAAGCCATGGTTCATCGAGGTGATCTCGACCTTGCCGGTCGTGAGATCCTTGACCGGATGATTGGCGCCGTGATGGCCCTGATGCATCTTCATTGTCTTGCCGCCGACTGCGATGCCGAGCATCTGATGGCCGAGACAGATGCCGAAAGTGGGCATGCCTGAGTCGATCAGCTTTTTAATCACAGGCACCGCGTATTCGCCCGTCGCCGCCGGATCGCCCGGGCCGTTCGACAGGAACACACCGTCCGGCTTGAGCGCCATGATGTCATCGGCCGAGGTTTTTGCCGGCACCACCGTCACCTTGCAGCCGGAGCCTGCGAGCAGCCGCAGGATGTTGCGCTTGATGCCGTAATCGACCGCGACCACATGGAATTGCGGATTGGTTTGCCGCGCATATCCCTTGTTCCATGCCCAAGGCATCTCGTCCCAGGTAAAGCGTTGGCCGCTCGTGACCATCGGCACCAGATCCATCCCGACGAGGCCGGGCCACTCCTTGGCTTCTTTCTTCAGTGCGGCGAGATCGAACTTGCCATTGGGTGCGTGCGCGATCACGGCGTTCGGCATGCCGTTGACGCGAATGAGCGCAGTCAGCGCGCGGGTGTCGATACCGGCGAGCCCGATGATACCGCGCGCTTTCAGCCAGTCGTTGAGATTGCGGGTGGCGCGGTAATTCGACGGTGAAGTAATCGCGCTATGCAGGATGACGCCGCGCGCGCCCGGCGTTGCGGCCATGTTGACGGTTTCGATGTCTTCTTCATTAGTGCCCACATTGCCGATATGCGGGAAGGTGAAGGTAATGATCTGTCCGGCGTATGAAGGGTCGGTGAGGATTTCCTCGTATCCCGTCATGGCGGTGTTGAAGCAGACTTCGCCGACCGCGTGTCCGGTCGCCCCCAGTCCAAAGCCCTCGAGAACGGTTCCGTCGGCGAGAACCAAAAGCGCGGTCGGCTTGGGCTCAGCCCAAGATTCGCCAGAAGTCCCAGCAGGGGCGGCTTTCGTTTGGGTCATTGCCACTTAGTTGCGTATTATAGTGTGAGAGGCAAGGGGCCGCCGGGGGCCGCCCCCAGGCAGATATAAAGTCACAAGAAAGGGGCTCTCCGTGCTGCGCGACGACATCAATAAAGCTTTGACCGAAGCGATGAAGGCCAAGAACGAGCGGACGGTTTCCACGCTGCGCATGGTCAATTCCGCGCTCAAAAATGCCGACATTGAGGCGCGGGGGACGGGCAAGCCCGCACTGACCGACGCGGATGTGCTGCCCTTGCTGCAAAAGATGATCAAGCAGCGGCAGGAATCAGTCGAGCTTTACCAGAAGGGCGGCCGTGCCGACCTGGTCAAGCAGGAGCAGGAGGAGATCGCCATTATCTCCGGCTACCTGCCCAAGCAAATGTCAGATGATGAAATGACAGCGGCGATCGAAGCGGCGGTGAAAGAGACCGGCGCCGCCGGCATGAAAGACATGGGCAAGGTGATCGGCATCTTGCGCGGCAAATATGCCGGGCAAATGGATATGGCCAAGGCGAGCGGGATGGTGAAGGCGAAGTTGAGTTAAACTCGTCATGCCCGGCTTTATGCCGGGCATCCACGTCTTCTTTCGGCAAAGCAAGACGTGGATGGCCGGGACAAACCCGGCCATGACGAAGAAAAATGCTAAGGGGACGATTTATGAGAAAGCTTCTGGCAATCGTCGCGCTCGCCACGAGCGCGTTCGTCACGGCACCGGCTTTGGCCGACGATTATCCAAACCGCCCCATCCATGTGCTCACCACCTCGAGCGCCGGCGGCATCAGCGACATCTTCATGCGCGTTCTTGGCGAGGAACTGCACAAGAGCCTCGGCCAGCCGCTGATCATCGAGAACCGCCCCGGCGGCGCCGGCAACATCGGTGCGCACGCCTGCCAGGATGCGCAGCCGGACGGTTACACGATCTGCATCATCAATGCCGATCCGATGATCTACAACCAGTACCTCTTCAAGAGTCTGCCGTTCGATCCGGAAAAGCTCACGCCGATCATCAACCTGTTTCACCTGATCCAGGTGCTGGTGATCAATTCCGATCTCGGCGCCAAGACGGTGGACGAGCTGGTCGCGGTGTCGAAGCAGAAACCCGGCACGCTCTCTTATCTCACCGCGTCGATCCCGTGCGTGGTCTACATGGACAGTCTCAAACAGGAAAAGGGCGCCGACTGGGTGCGTGTGCCGTTCAAGGGTGGCGGTGAAGCGACCAACGCCATTCTCGGCGGTTCGACGCCGATCGGCCTGATCGGCCTCGGCAACGTGATTTCGCAAATCAGTGCCGGGAAGATGACGGCGCTGGCGCTGGTCAATAACATTCGCACGCCGCTGTTGCCGAACGTGCCGACGTGGAGCGATCTCGGCTACAAGGGCGCGGCATCGCAAACCTGGTACGGATTGTTTGCGCCCGCCGGCGTGCCGAAATCCGTCGTCGACAAGATCGCGGCAGAGGTCACACGTGTGGTCAGCGATCCTGGCTTCCGCGACAAATACATCATCAGCCGCGGCCAGGTGCCGGCGATCAACACGCCCGAGCAGTTTGCTGCCGAAATCAAGGCCGAACGGGCCGCTGCGAAAGATGTCGTGAAGGCGTCGGGGCTGGAGCCGCAATAAGCATTCATTCCACGGCTTGGCGAAGCCTTTTACAGACCCGGAATGATTTGCTTCCTAGTCCGCTGGCAGCCTAGACTATGCCTATTGCGTTATGCGGCCAGCGGGGGGCGACCGTGGTGCGACGCTACGCGTGTTTTTACGCGCAGATATTGTGTTTTTTGTATTTGTCCGGCGTAGCGTATGCGCAGAGTACAAATCCTATTTTGCAGGCGGGTGATGCGGCGGTCGCGGGTTTTTCCGGCACGACGGTTGTCGGCACGCCGCCTGAGCCCCAGCGCATCGACAAGACCTACATTAATCTCGCCGGCCCCACGTTACGGGTGATCGGTCTCGACCGGCTCCGTGGTCCGGCTCAAGGCCAGGTCGTCGCGGCTGCAAAAAAATTCACGGCAATGGCCCGCCAGATCGGCCAGGTCTTTTCGGTTGCGCTCGACGACGCGACGCCGCCGAACATCTATGCCGCGGCCACATCGGCTTATGGATTGCCGATCGTCGTCCCCGATGCCGACGGCGATGGCCTGCCGGATCGTGCGCGTCGCGGTGGACCGGGTGCGGCATACATGCCGGGTCTGTTCGGTCCGCCCGATGCCGACGGCGGGCCAGGCTCAATCTGGAAGATCAACGGCGCGACCGGCGCGCTCAGCCTGTTCGCCAATGTCACGCTGGACGGCGTTCGCAATTCCGGTCCGGCGCTCGGCGGTCTGGCCTTCGATCCGGCCTCGCATCAGCTCTTCGTCGCCGATCGCGACACCGGCATGATCCACCGTTTCACGCTCGACGGTGTCGACCGCGGTCGTTTCGATCACGGTATGCAAGGCCTCGCGGCCGCGCAACTGCCGCCGGTGCCGTTCGACCCGCGCAAACGGATCGATCTGCGAAACCCGGTGTTTGACAGTACCAACCCGGCGACCTGGGGCTATGCGCCGCCGCCGCGTCGCGTCTTCGGCTTGGCGGTCTACCAAGGCCGCGTCTACTACGCGGTGGCTGCTGGCCTGCGCATCTGGTCAGTCTCGCTTTTGCGCGATGGTTCGTTCGGAGCCGACGCGCGCGTTGAAATCACCATTCCGCCGGGAGCGCGGCCCGGCACGGAAATCTCCAAGATACTTTTTGATGACAACGGTGACATGCTCGTCGCCGAGCGCGGCGCGCCGACCGGCGCCTATGACTACGAGGCGCTGGCTGAGTCGGCAGAAAACCGTGTGCTGCGCTTCCGGCCATTGGGGCCGGATGATCCGCCGGGCAGCGATCTCTGGTTTCCGGTCCCGAAGGAATATGCCATCGGCTTCCCGCCGGATTTTCGTAATGACAACGGCGGCATCGCCATCGGCTACGGCTACAATCAGGCAGGAACTATTAATCGCGCGGTGTGCGCCGGTACGCTGTGGACGAGCGGCGAAAAATTGCGCATGTCGCCCGACCCTGCAATTACCCGCCTGTTGCAGCCCGGTGGTCAGCTGGCGGTGAACGGTTTGCAGGGCAACGCGGTCTCGATGCTCCGGCCGCTCAATGCACCGCCGCTCAATTCGTATTTCATCGACTACTATGACATCGGCGAGCGTCCTGCCTGGACGGGCCACCTCGGCGACGTTGCGATTTGGCGCATCTGTCCCCACGCGCAAATCGAACCGGCCGCGGAGGAAATGCTGAAAGACGCGACGAACGACCCGCCTGACGCGTGCCAGGCCGGAAATGACAGCGGGGGCGATCAATGCGTGCCGCCGTCTTCGTCGTGCCCGCCTGAGCAAATGACTCCCGACGGCAAGTGCGGGCAGCCGGTGTGCAAGCCCGAGCGCCGCCAACACGCGCTTGGGGCCCCGTGCTGCCCGGATGGGACAGTCGCAAACGATGGCAAGTGCACGAAGCCGAAGGGGCCCGATCTTTCGATCGTGAAAAAGATGGGTCATTGCAGCGCCAGCGGCGTGTGTGATTTCACCATTGTGATCGCCAACAATGGACCGGGGGCCTATTCCGGCCCGCTTTTCGTCGGCGATCTGTTTAATTCCGGCACCGTCTCCAGCCTGAATGCAAAACCGCCCGCGACCGGCTGGACGTGCGGACCCGTGCCGCTTTCGATCTTTCCGCCGAACGTGCAGTCGGCTCTGCCGCCTGGAAACGATCTGAGGGCATGCGTGAACCCCAATGCGAATTTGTCTGCCGGGCAAAAAGTCACATTCGAGGGCACCATAAAAGTCACGCCGGCGCATAACATACCCAAAAACTGCGCGATTGTGCTCGGCAAGCCGTTGAATGAGCAGAACTTCGGAAACAACAAAATCTGTGTCCTTGTTCCGCCGCCGAAGAGTCCCCGCAGAAATACAGTGTCGAGAAGATTAAGCCAAAGAGCTGCACGCCGTTTCCCGCAGGATCAGAAGTGGCCAATGCGTTCGGCGGGCCCGTTTACTCTTGCAAATTTACGATCAAGATAACGAACGACGGCACAGTGCCGGTCAGCGGAGCTGTTTTCACCGACACTCCGACGCCCCCGGCACGGATAGCTTACTATGAGGGGGGCGAGAATAGCCCGGGACCAAGCTGGTCGTGCCCCCAAAATCCCACCACGCTAACGTGCACCAGGTCTCCTGGTTATGACATTCCGGTAAACGGGAGCGCCTCCCTTGATGTCTACGTGGTGATGCCGGTTTCAGGTGCGACGTCCGGGGTCGTTGAAAACTGCGTCGTTGCAGCGGCCGGCTCTGAAAATTTTGTTGGTCGGAACGTTTCCTCAGGAGTGCGCGACCAATTGTCCAATGCGTTGCAGCAACAGTCCGCCTCTGGAGGACAAAATTTTGTAGGTGGGAACGTTTCCCAAGGGGTGCGCAACCAATTGTCCAATGCGTTGCCGCAGCAATCAGGCTCTGGAGGACAAAATTTTGTTGCGCCGAATGTTCCCGCAGGCGTGGGCCAGCAGTTGTCTAACGCGTTACAGCCGCAGCTTGTATGCCAGAGCGTGGAGGTGCCGAAACCGGATCCAACGTGTCTCCCGCAGCGCATTCAAGGTTGCGAATGCATGAGTGGTGGGACGGTACCCAACGGAAAACATTTCTGCCGTAGTGGCGAGTGCATGAGCATATGCCCGCAGCCGACCTCGCAGCCGCAACCACCGCCACCGCCACCACCGCCTCCTCCTCCCGGCTGCCCTGACAACAGTCCGCGCAACAGCGACGGAAATTGTCCGACGCCAACAACGAACACCTGCCCACCGCCGAATTTCGTGGTCAACGGAGCGTGTTGCAACGCCCGGTCATACCAAACCGGTACCTGCGGCGGGACGCAGACAAGCTGCCCGTTCCCGAAAATCGCAACTCCTGACGGACAATGCATCTGCCGTGGCGGAACGGTTGGCGATGACTGCCACATCCCGCCGCAGACGGGGACGCAGCCGACTTGTCAATTCCCCAAGTTCCTGAGTTTCGGACAATGCATCTGTCGTCCAGGGACCGTCGGCGATGACTGCCATCTCCCGCCGCAGACGGGGACGCAGACGACCTGCCCGTTCCCAAAAATGGCAACTCCTGATGGACAATGCGTCTGCCGTGGCGGAACGGTTGGCGATGACTGCCACATCCCGCCGCAGACGGGGACGCAGCCAGCCTGTCAGTCCCCAAAGACGGTGCTTTTCGGGAAATGTGTGTGCCGTCCCGGCACCGAGGGTGATGATTGCCATGTCCCGAAGCAAAAGGGGACGCAGACGGAATGCAGTTTCCCGAAATTGCTAAGAGGCGGACAATGCGTCTGCCGTGGCGGGACGGTTGGCGATGATTGCCATGTTCCGAAGGAAAAAACGAAGACGTGCCACCAGGGCACGAATCTGGTCAATGGCGAATGCGTGCGTGGGTCTTCGAATCAAAGGAACAGGCCACTGAGCAATCAAAAATTTAATGCAGGGAAAGGTCTTAATACCGCTCCATTGTTGGGCGGTCAGGGCGGCACCACAAAATCCTCAGGCGGCAGTGGCGGGAGCAAAGGCAAAGGCAACTGATCTTTGAGCTTTTGCCGACAGGAGTATCCGATGCGAATTCTTGCGCTTTGCAGCGCGATCGTTGTGCTGATGCCCGGAGCGTCCGCGATCGCCGGCCCTCCCTGGTGTGCGGCCTATCGCAACGGCAGCACCAATTGCGGCTTCTACACGTATCAGCAATGCATGGACACGATTGCCGGCAACGGTGGGTTTTGTAACCGGAATTACATCGACGGCGACCCGGAAAAATCCACGCGCAAGGAGCGCAAGACGGAGACGTCAAAGGACAAGAAAGTTGAAGCGGCCAAGCGCAAGGAAAAAGAAAAGGAGCAAGCGGCGCCGGCGGTAAAACCCACGCCGCCTCCCGCCGCCGCGCAGCCGCCTCCGGTTGTGCCGCCTCCATCATCTCCGGCCGTGGTCCAGCCGCCGCCGGCCGCACCCGCGCAACAGCAGGCCAATGCTTTCGGTGCCGCGCGCGCGCTCATTCTCTCCGGCAAATACGAAGCCGGTATCGCCGCCATGAAGGCGCTCGGCTATGACGACCATCCCGATGTCGCGAGTTCGATCGGATTTGCCTACGCCAAGCTCGGCAATCTCAACGAAGCGCGGGCCTGGTACAGCAAAGCGCTTGCGGCCGATCCCAATCACCTGGCCACTTGGGGCTATTCCGGCGCGCTCTTTGTTGTGCAGGGAGATATTGAAAAGGCGCGTCGCGATCTTGATCGCGTTAAAGCGCTTTGCGGCGGAACGACGTGCCGTGAATATCAGGAGCTCAACGCTCTGATTGCCGCCAAAGCGAAATAGCAGCCGGTCGTTCACGCCACTTCGAGCAGGATTTCCGTCAGCCGGTCCGGCGCGTCGATCATCACATCGTGGCCGCACGGCACTTCATAGGTGCGCCAGGTGCGATCGGCTTTCACGCGTGCATGCGCCTTGTCGAAAGAAACATTCGGATAGCCTGACGCGCGGATATAGGTCTTCTTCGCGATCCGGTCGCGCGCGCCGGTGAGTTTGATCTTTTCGGTCATGGTGCCGATCGGCTGCGGCCCTGCGAGTAAATCGACCCAGGCGCGGTCTTTCTCGTTGACGTTGAATGCAGCGGCACTGCGCACCGGCACGGTGGTGTCGCCGCGTTTCACCGCCGCGTGGATTATCTCTTGCACCGCCGGCTGCACCAGATCGACTGTTGCATCGCCATTGTCGGGAATGAAGGCGTCGAGAAAGACAATCGAGCGGATCGCGTCCGGCGCTGCTTCGGCAACGCCGGAAATCACGCAGCCGCCATAGGAATGTCCAACCAGCACGATGTCATTGAGTTGCTCGTGCTGCATCACGCCGAGCACGTCGGCGATGTGCAGCGAGAGGTTGATGCCGGGGCGCAGCAAATGCGCCCGTTCGCCGAGTCCGGTCAGCGTCGGCGTGTATACGCTGTGTCCGCGTGCGCGCAGCCGATCGGCGACACGCCGCCAGGCCCAGCCTCCGTGCCACGCGCCGTGGACGAGTACGAAGGCCGTCGCACTCACTTCGCGCGCTTCCAGATTTGCCTGGCGACTCCGCCGCCGCCCGAGGGCGCGGCATTCGTCACCGTCATTTCATCGCCGTCGACGGCGAGCGTGCGCTTCTGGCTCACGCCCTCGAAATTCGGATAGCTGCTGGCTTCGATCTTCACGGTGATCGATTTGTCGGATTCGTCGACGCTATATGTGCCGAAATAATTGAGGCCGCCGTGTACGGCGGCGGCATTCTCGGTGTCGGTGCCGGTGGTGCGGTTGTTCGACGCGAATTTAGGCACGCCCGCCCGCACAATCGAGACGGAAAAGCGCCCGCCGGCATCGAGGAACATCATGCCATGCGGGCTCGGCCCGTAGGGTTCCGCCTTGGCCGGCCCGTCGACGGTGACCGACACAAGCGTCCAGGTGCCGACCGCCCGTTCCTTGAGCGACTGGGCCTGTGCGCTGCCGGCGAAAACCCCTACGGCTGCAAGCCCCAGCAACGAGGCGAGCATCGGCGCGGATAATATGGTCATGGCGTTCTCCCGATTGGCGGCTTTGGCCGGCCTTGGATCAGAGATTAAATGGGAAAAGCCGCTAGTCCAGCATCAGGCGCGTTTTTTCTTACTCGTCTTCTGCTGAACATAGGACCGCAGCACGGCGTTCATGCGCCGCTGGTAGCCGGCGCCCTCGGTCTTGAAATAACCGAGCACATCCTCATCGACGCGGATCGAGATTGCCTTCTTCTTTGGTGGGATGACGAGGACAGCGTCCGACCAATCGAAATCGAGCGGTACCGCGTCAGGGTCTTTGCGGATGGCAGATTCGATCTGCGCATCGGTCAGCGCGTCGACGGCGGCCCAATCAGTCTTACCGCGCCGGAGGGAGCCCCGCGAGACCACTATAATATTTGCGTCTTTCGTCGCGGCGCGCCCGCCGTGCCGAGATGAGCCAGCAGAGCGTGCCGCGGAGCGCGCAAGCGACCGCGATTTCCCTGCCTTGGACATATCCGAAGATCTGGTACCTGATTTCGCCATGGCGATCTGACCGACGGATGAAAGTGTAGCCGTCGAAAATTCCTTTCACGTCCTCGAAGTCGACCTTGTGATCGCGCAGATTGCTTTCCCGCTTTTTCGGATCCCATCCGAAACTGCGAATATCCGCAAACAGCCGTTGTACGTCGCCCGTCATAGCGATCAGCCCCACGAATCGGGTTTCGATACGTTTCCGTATCGCTCTGAGGGTTCGCTATGACGGGTTCGAAGCCTCTCTTCCCGGCGCCGATTGGACGCCGCAAGTTTAACGTTGCGGTGCAATCGTCTTCATCGGCGGCAGCTTCGACCGTACCTCGATACGATTGTATATACAGTCGTATCTGACATTTGTCAACGACACCTGCTTGCCACTTCACCCTGTGAATAACTAGGAAAACACCCCGAATTTCGCGCCTATGGGTGGCTTCCGCGGCCCGCCCCGGAAAGTCTGCATTCGCCGGCCTATGATAGGCGGACCGATTCGGCCCAACCGCCAAACCTGACCGCCGCGCGCCCAAAACGCGTTGCCACATCCATGCGCTTCACGCCCCAGTTCCTCGACGAGCTCAAAGCCCGGCTTCCGGTGTCGGAAGTCGTGGGCAAGCGCGTCAAGCTCATGCGCTCGGGCCGCGAGTTCAAGGGCCTCTCGCCGTTCAACAAGGAAAAGACGCCGTCGTTCTTTGTGAACGACCAGAAGCAGGCCTGGTTCGATTTTTCCTCGGGCAAGAACGGCAGCATCTTCGATTTTGTCATGCAGAGCGAAGGCGTCAGCTTCCCCGAAGCTGTCGAGCGCCTCGCGCAGATGGCTGGCGTGCCGCTGCCGAAGGTCTCGCGCGAGGACGAGCAGCGCGATGCACGCCGCAAGACGCTGCACGATGTCATGGAGCTGGCGGCAAAATTCTTCCAGGACACGCTGGCCTCGCGTGCGGGCGCGAAAGCGCGCGGCTATCTCGCCGACCGCGGTCTCGATCCCGCGACGCAGCTGAAATTCCGGCTCGGCTATGCTGCGGGCGAACGCTTCGCGCTGAAGGAATATCTCGGCTCGCACAGCATTCCGGTCGAGGACATGGTCGAGGCGGGCCTGCTGATTTCCGGCGACGACATCCCGGTGCCGTTCGACCGGTTTCGCGATCGCGTGATGTTTCCGATCAGCGATCTGCGCGGCCGCGTCATCGCCTTTGGCGGGCGGGCGCTCGATAAAGACGCGCAGGCGAAATATCTCAATTCGCCGGAGACGCCGCTCTTTCATAAAGGCGGCACGCTCTACAACATCGCCGCCGCGCGGCAGGCCGCGCATGATGGCGCGCACGCAGGCAATCTACGCAGTCTGCGCATCAAAATGCTGGTGAGCAAGTCATCGCCGTCGAAGGCTATGTCGACGTCATCGCCATGGTGAACGCGGGTTTTCCCGCCACCGTCGCGCCATTGGGCACCGCGCTGACGGAAGACCAGCTCGCGCTGCTCTGGAAAATGGCGGACGAGCCGGTGCTTTGTTTTGATGGCGACAATGCGGGCGTGCGCGCGGCCTATCGTGCGGTCGATCTGGCAATGCCGCGGCTTAAACCCGGCAAGAGCCTGAAGTTCGCGCTGCTGCCGCAGGGACAAGACCCGGACGATCTTGCGCGCTCGGGCGGCCGCGAGGCCGTGAGCGATGTCATCAACGCGGCGCGGCCGCTCGCCGCCATGTTGTGGGCGCGCGAAACGGAAGGCCATTCGTTCGATACGCCGGAGCGCCGCGCGGCGCTCGAGCAGCGCGTCAACGAAGTCACGGCGGCCATCGCCGACGACGCGGTGCGCAAATACTACCGCCAGGATTTCAGCGCGCGCCTGTCGCAGTTTTTTGCTCCGGCGCGCACGCAACAGCGCGAACAGCGCGCGGGTGGAAGCTGGGGCGAGCCGCGGCAAAACGGAAACTGGCGCGAGCGGCGCAATTCAGAATGGCAGCAGCGCCGCGATCCCGCGCCCCGGACGCAAGGCCGGTCGATGCCCTATGTGGTGATGAGCCAGCAGATGGCATCGAGCCCCGTGCATCGGGGCTACCGCACGGCGGTGCCGCGGCGTGAAGCGTTGATCCTGCAGGCCACGCTCAATTACCCGTGGCTGCTGCACGACCATCTGGAGGAGCTGGCCTCGCTCGAGTTCCGCCATGCCGATGCCGAAAAGCTCAAAAGCGCCCTGATTGATGTGGCTGCCCATGCTGCCACCCTCGATGCCGACGCCCTGAAGAAAGAGCTCGCCGCCCGCAACCTCACCGACGTGATGGACCGCATCGCCGCCTCGATCACCACCCCCTCGGTCTGGGGCGCGCGGCCGGATGCCGGCCCGGAGGACGTTTTGGTGACCTGGTCGCAGCTTGTCGCCTTGCATCGGCAGTGGCATTCACTAACTAAGGAGCTCAAGGACGCCGAGCAGGCGCTGGGCCAGGACGCGAGCGAAACCAACTATTTGCGGTTGCGCGACGTCAAATCCCGCCTGTCGCGAGTGGAAGGCACCGAGGCCCTGATTGAGGGCTTTGGAGCCTCTTCCGGTCGGGGCGTTCGTAGCTTATGAGCAGGTCCCGCTATCCATGGGGTAGACGGGAAAGTGCCGGACCCGCGGGGAATAAGGGTCGATTTCCCGCGGTAATAACGTAGTTAATCGGAGCTTAAGCGGGTTCCGA
The DNA here is from genome assembly GCA_963810585.1 of uncultured Alphaproteobacteria bacterium. Taxonomy (GTDB): domain Bacteria; phylum Pseudomonadota; class Alphaproteobacteria; order Rhizobiales; family Xanthobacteraceae; genus Pseudolabrys. Next base: position 929,195 of record CAWENV010000001.1, on the reverse strand, counting down.
CGAAACTTGGTGACCTGATTTGGGGGCGGCGCCTCGCCGGCGCGGCCCTTTTTGGCCGTACCCCGGCAACGCGCGGCGCGTGTGACGGTCCAGGAGAGGCGGATGGCGAGCAAAGCAAAAGCGACGCAGGCAAAAGAAAAAGAACCAGTCGCGGAGAAGGAAGACGGCGCGCCGGAATCCCCGCTGCCGCTTCTCGATCTCTCCGATGCCGGCGTCAAAAAGATGATCAAGGCCGCCAAAAAGCGCGGCTACGTCACCATCGACCAGATCAACGAAGTAATGCCTTCAGGCGAAGTGTCCTCCGACCAGATCGAGGACATCTACGCGATGCTCAACGAGATGGGCATCAATGTTGTCGAGACTGAAGAAGCCGATAACGAAGAAGGCGAGAAGGCCACCGACGAGGCCGATGACGACGACGAGGATACCGGCACCGAAGTCGTCGAGACGAAATCGAAGTCGCTGGCGACCACCGAAAAGAAAGAGCCGTCCGAGCGCACCGACGATCCCGTGCGCATGTATCTGCGCGAGATGGGCTCGGTCGAGCTGCTGTCGCGCGAGGGCGAAATCGCCATTGCCAAGCGCATCGAGGCCGGCCGCGAAGCCATGATCGCCGGCCTGTGCGAAAGCCCGCTGACGTTCCAGGCCATCATCATCTGGCGCGACGAGCTCAACGAGGGAAAAGTTTTCCTCCGCGACATTATTGACCTCGAAGCGACCTACGCCGGCCCGGATGCGCAGAAGATGCAGGTGCCGGTCATCATCGGCCCCGACGGCAAGCCTGTTGTGGCCGCGGTCGGCACGCCCGTTCCCGGCGCGCCGCACCTCCAGGTCGTGCAGACGCCGGCGCCGGCTGTTGCGCCCGCTGCCGCCACGCCGTTCAACAAGGCACCAGGCGAAGCCGGCGATGGCGAAGAGAAGGATCCGGCCGAATCCGCCGCCGAGGGCGATTACGACGAAGACGATATGGAGAATTCGCTTTCGCTCGCCGCTATCGAGGCCGAGCTGAAGCCAAAGGTGGTCGAGACCTTCGACAACATCGCGGATTTGTTCAAGCGCCTGCGCCGCCTGCAGGAGCAGGACATCGAATTCCGCCTGAAGAACTCCTCGCTGTCGCCGGCGCAGGAACGCAAATACAAGAAGCTGAAGGAAGAGATCATCTCCGAGGTGAAGTCGCTGCGGCTGAACCAGGCGCGCATCGATTTACTGGTCGAGCAGCTCTACGACATCAACAAGCGCCTCGTGTCGAACGAAGGCCGGCTGATGCGGCTCGCCGAAAGCTATGGCGTTACCCGCGACGATTTCCTCAAGCAATATATGGGCGGCGAGCTCGACCCGCGCTGGCTCAACCGCGTGTCGAAACTCTCGGCAAAGGGCTGGAAGAACCTTGTCGCCAAGGAGAAGGATCGCATCAAGGAGATCCGCTCCATGGTGCACGACCTCGCCGCGCAGACCGGCGTGGAGATTTCGGAATTCCGCAAGATCGTGCACATGGTGCAGAAGGGCGAGCGCGAAGCCCGCCAGGCCAAGAAGGAAATGGTGGAGGCCAACCTGCGCCTCGTCATTTCCATCGCCAAGAAATACACCAACCGCGGCCTGCAATTCCTCGATCTGATCCAGGAAGGCAATATCGGCCTGATGAAGGCGGTCGATAAATTCGAATACCGCCGCGGCTACAAGTTCTCGACCTACGCCACCTGGTGGATCAGGCAGGCCATCACGCGCTCGATCGCCGACCAGGCGCGCACCATCCGTATTCCGGTGCACATGATCGAGACGATCAACAAGATCGTGCGCACCTCGCGCCAGATGCTCAACGAGATCGGCCGCGAGCCGACGCCGGAAGAGCTGGCCGAGAAAGCTGGGCATGCCGCTGGAGAAGGTGCGCAAGGTCCTCAAGATCGCCAAGGAGCCGCTCTCGCTCGAGACGCCCATCGGCGACGAGGAGGATTCGCATCTCGGCGATTTCATCGAGGACAAGAACGCGATCCTGCCGATCGACGCGGCGATCCAGTCGAACCTGCGCGAGACCACCACGCGCGTGCTCGCCTCGCTCACGCCGCGCGAGGAGCGCGTGCTGCGCATGCGCTTCGGCATCGGCATGAACACCGACCACACGCTGGAAGAAGTCGGCCAGCAGTTCTCGGTCACCCGCGAACGTATTCGCCAGATCGAGGCGAAGGCGCTGCGGAAGCTGAAGCATCCGAGCCGGAGCCGTAAATTCCGGTCGTTCCTGGATAACTGATCACTTAGCAAATAATCAGACGTCATTGCCGGGCTTGTCCCGGCGATCTCGTTAATCCATCGGAATCGAAACGGCGGGCAAAAGCCCGCCGTTTTTATTGATATGCGCATTAAATATTTCTTGCATGCGTTGTGCGACGACATGCGCCTTTGCGGACGATATCCCTAGGGGGATGGGCTTTCCATCGAGCAAAGCTTTGAGAGTAGTATCGGCCTGAATTAAAGGCCAAAAAACAGTTTCGGTTTTTGTGTCCCCTTCAAGGGCCTCAACTCTCTGAAAAACCTGGCCGATCTCATAAAACGAGAACTGATTTATACGCTCCACATCATCCTCCGGCGTCGATTTAGCGACGGAGGTAAATATACAACTTTCTCGCGAATGGCGCGTCTATTCATCTCCCGACATCCGGTTGTGCTTATCCTCCTAAATAAATGCGCTGCCGGACGGGGGTAGCGGCTCCCGCTGCTGCGGCTTGTGACCGCAGGATCGGGAGGCGCCCGCCAGTCCGTCCGCCGGCACTATGACCGGCTGCCTTCAATGATTGGAGAGTGGGGCGACGACGAGCGGCGGAAGCCGCCGCAGTCGCTCAATTCCCCTTGCTCGCCTCCGCCACGGTCACCGGCGTGTCGCGCCACATCTCCGGAAACGTCTTCTTCAGGTTCTCGACCTTCGGCAGGTCGTTGAACGCGATGTAGGGCTGGTTGGGATGATGGATCGCGTAATCCTGGTGATAGGCCTCGGCCGCGTAGAACGGCGTCTTCATTGAATTCGGTTTTCGTGACGATCGGGCGCTTGAAGGCATGGGCCTGGTCGAGCTGCGCGATGTAGTCCTTCGCGGCTTTCGCCTGCGCTTCGCTCTGCGGGAAAATTTCCGAGCGATATTGCGTGCCGGAATCCGGGCCCTGACGGTTGAGCTGCGTCGGGTCGTGCGCGACCGAGAAATAAACCTGGAGGATCTTGCCGTAGGACACCTCGCGCGGGTTGAACGTCACCCGCACGGCTTCGGCGTGGCCGGTGCGGCCCGAGCTGACGGTTTCATAAAGGGCGTCCTTCTGCGCGCCGCCGGCATAGCCGGACACGGCATTGGTGACGCCTTTGACGTGCTGGTAAACGGCCTGGATGCCCCAGAAGCATCCGCCCGCGAGCACGGCGGTTTCGAGGTTCGCGTTTTGCGCCGCAGCTTCCGCGGCAGGCGGCGGAATCGTCACGGCGGATTTTGCATTGGCCGCGAACGGCGCAAGGCAAAGGCGGCGGCGAGAAAGAGAGCAGGGCGTTTCATCGCGGAAAGGGCGGGGCGTTTCATGGTGTGTGTTCCCGGCTGGTGTTGCTCTCATATACGGACGAAAGCGCCGTGCGGCATCACACGAAGTTACACGTCTGCGTGAGAGGTATGTCATGGCCGGCGTCCCGGCCTCCATCTATTCTGCGCGCCAAAAGACGTGGATTCCCGGCCCGAGGCCGGGCTGACAGCGCCTCATTCCAGCCCGCCGATGATGCGGATGTCGCGCACGGCGCCGTCGCCCAGCGCTTTCAGCGCTTCCTTGTAGGCGGGGCTGTCGTGGCCGGCGATCGCCTTTTCCAGGCTGGGGAATTCCGAAACCACGAGGCGCTCTTTCAGCCCGGCTTCGGAGGTCGCCTCCGGCATGCCGCGGCACAGATAGCGCACGCCGAAGGGCGCAAGCGCTTGCGGGGCGAGCTTGGCGTAGGCCGCAAGTTTGGCCGGGTCCTTGATCTCGCGATAGGCCGTGATCCAGTAGCCTTTGGGCATTTGTTCTCTCCCTGTCATGACGCTTTTGTTGGGCGATCCTAGCCCCCACATGCGTGTGAGCGATAGCCATTTGCGCTGACTTCCACCTCTGCCGCCCGCATGCCATGGTTCCGATGGGACGCTTCTTCTGGGACGCCAATGAGGTTCAGTATGCGTGTGCGGTTGCTTGCGGCATTGCTCTTTATTCTGACATTCGCCGCGCCGGTGCGCGCCGCGCAGTGCGGCGGGGATTTCAACACCTTCCTGTCCGCCATGGGGCGCGAGGCGACGGCCGCGGGCATTTCGCGCGAGGTGATCGCGAGCGCCTTTGCCGGCGTAGGGCAGGACCAGGCCGTGCTCTCGTTCGACCGCCGCCAGCGCGGCATGTTCCACAGCAAGAGCTTCGAGGAATACGCCGCGACTCGCGTCATCCCGCCGCGCATCAACCGCGCCAAGAAACTGATGCAGACGAACGCGCAACTGCTGTCGCGCATCCAGCAGCAATTCGGCGTGCCAAAAGAATTGATCATGGCGATCTGGACGCTGGAAACCGACAACGGCACCGGCGACATGGGCAAGCTGCCGGTGGTGCGTACGCTCGCGACACTGGCGCATGATTGCCGCCGCTCGGAACTGTTCCAGAACGAACTGATCTCCGCGCTGAAAATCCTCCAGCGCGGCGACCTGCCGCTGCGCGACCTGATCGGCGCATTTGCCGGCGAAATCGGCCAGACGCAATTCCTGCCGTCGTCATACATAAAGTATGGCGTCGACTATGACGGCAACGGCCATGTCGACCTCCGCCACAGCGTGCCGGATGTGCTCGCTTCCACCGCCAATCTCCTGAAGACCAATGGCTGGAAAGCCGGCGCGCCATTCAGCGAGGGCACCGAGAATTTCCAGGTGATGCGCGAGTGGAACCGCTCCGAGGTCTATCGCAAGACCATGGTGCTGTTCGCCGAACGGCTGCGGGAATAGCGAACGCTAGTTCGCGCTGAGCAGGTCGATCCGCGTGTTGGCGCGGCCCAGCCGCCGCGCCAGCAGGCCGGCGAGATTGCGCATCACGCGCTGGCCGGTCTTCGGATAAATCTCGCATAAGCTGTAGAAGCGATCGAGCGGAAGCTCGACACATGTGACGGCGGTGTCGGCCCAGATATCCGCGGCGCGGCGGCTGTCGACCAGAGCCATCTCGCCGAACGCCATGCCGGGCGCGAGCGTGGCGAGCCGCACGCCATTGGCCAGCTTCACGCTCACCATGCCGCTTGAAAGAAAGAAGACGGACGTCGATGCCTCTCCGGCGACGATGATGCGCTCACCCGTCTTGAAGCTTCTCTCAATGCCGAGTTTGCCGATCTCTTCAACCTGTTCCGGCGGCAGGCCGAGCAGCAGCTCCTGCTCGATGAGGAAAATCGGTGACAACAACTGCGTGAAGCCACCAAAGCGATAGACGACCTGGTCCTCGGCCCATTCGATGGCCTCATCGAGCCGCAGGAAATCGCGCACTTTCGCTTTTTCAGGGAGATGCGCAGTGAGCGCTTTCCAGTTGCTTGAGTCTTTCTCTATTCCCGACAGCACCGGGATCGTGCCGCGCGCCGCGGCCGTGGCGAGCACACCCGTCAGCAGCTTGGCGGCGCCGGAACTGATGTTCGGCACGCGGCCAAAATCGAGCACGAGCACCAGCGGCAGCGGTTTCGCCTCGATCCGGCGCACAATGTAATCGGCGTTGGCGAAGGTGAGGGTGCCGGTCAATTCAATCGCGCGCATCGCGGTCACATTCTCGTCGAGCAGTTTTTGCTCGTGCGGCTGGCGTCCGCGCGGAGAACTGCGGGCCAAATCGTAATCGGCGACAATGCACATGCGCACATCGCTCGTGCGCTTGAGCATGTGCAAATCGAAATGCGATGAAACCTCCTCGCACACCTTCAGCCCGCGCACGCTGTTTCCGTGCTCATCGAGCCGCGGTGAAAACGAACCGAGTCCGAATTGCGAGGGAAGGGCAGCGAGGATGCCGCCGCCGACGCCGCTCTTTGCCGGCAGGCCCACGCGGTAGACCCACTCACCGGCAAAATCGTACATGCCCGAACTCGTCATCACCGACAGCGTGCGCGAGACGGCATAGGGCCCGATGACGCGCTCTCCGGTCGCCGGATTGACGCCGCCATTGGCGAGTGTCGCCGCCATCAACGCAAGGTCGCGCGCGGTTACGAGTACGGAGCATTGGCGGAAATAGACGTCGAGCACAGCGTCGACATCGCCTTTGACGATCCCGTAATTATGCAGCAGATAGGCGATCGCGCGATTGCGGTCGCCGGTGAGACGCTCGGAGGCGAAGACCGCTTCATCGACAGCAAGATCACGCCCGGCAAGTCGTCCCAGCATGTCGCGAATGCGCTCCGCGGCCTTTTCACCCTCGATGTCGTAAATCAGGCCGGAACAGGCGATGGCGCCCGAATTGACCATCGCGTTAAACGGGCGGTTGTCGTCGCGCAGCCGGATCGAATTGAAAGCGTCCCCGCTTGGTTCGACACCGACCGTCGCCTCGACGCGCTCGGGCCCGGCGAGGTCGAGAGCAAGCGCGAACACAAAGGCTTTCGAGATCGACTGGATCGTAAAGGGCACAGCCGTGTCGCCGGTTTCGTAGACATGGCCGTCCACGGTCGCGAGCGCGATGCCGAAATGGCGCGGGTTCGCCTTGGTCAATTCGGGGATGTAATCCGCGACTTTACCGCCATCCTCGGGCGCGAGCTTGGCGTGGACCTGCCCCAGGAAGTCCGAAAGCGGGTTGGCGTCCGGGGCGGCACCTTTTCCGCGCTTCAGGACTTTCTGCAAGATATTCATGCGGCTCGCTATTCTTTCGTCGAAGCCAAGGCGTCTAACCTTGTGATTTTTCGCAGTTACTTCACGAGATAGAATTCATGCAATAAACGGGCCGAGTATGAAAGCCGGCCCGCAACCGCGCATGGTTTTCACCGGCGCGGCGTTGGCGAGCGACGATTTGCCGCTTTGGGGGGCGTCGATAGGGCCGACTTGTTCGTCCGCTCGCAATGGCTCGGCTATATTCCGCTGCGTGCCATTGAGGGCCTTGGCATTTTCGTATTTGACGCACGCCTTCCCACAAACTGTCTATCAAAAGGATCGCCACGATTCCGTGCGCTTTATGCTCACATGCGTGCAAGCTCTGAAAAGTTACTCGCGCATCGGTGTGCGCGTCCTTTGCCGCCGACGTTCCCGAAGGTCGGACCCGCGTGACGGCACCTCTAGGCGGCAATTGGACTGGCCGATTGGCGCAACGTGCTGGCAGACGTTCGACGGGGTGAAAACGCTAGACCCGGTGCGGCTTTCCGCCAAGAACAAGTCGGCTACTTTCCACAAGTCGACCGAGATAGCACAGCGTGAGCAGCGCTCGAAGCTTGATCAGTCGATAAGGCGTGAGCCCAAGTATCTTAGCCTGAACTGAAATCAGATTCTGACGATGGCGAAAATTACTGAACTGAGTTTGAATAGGTCTTTTGTTGAGCGCCGCATTTTTTGGGGCGGCCGTAGCGGTCAGTAACCCGGCACTAGCAGCCGCGCCAATGTACAGTTGGACAGGCTGTTATATCGGCGCCAACGCTGGTTACAGTTGGGGGCATGCTTGGGCCGACAGTAACGCATCTGGTTTGGGCGCGCTCGGAGCGCCCGGTGCATCATCGGCATCTCTTAATCCAAACGGATTTATTGGCGGCGGGCAGGTCGGGTGCAATTGGCAGAACGGTAATGCTGTCTGGGGACTTGAAACAGATTTCCAAGGTTCCGCCCAAAATGCCAGCCACAGCTCAGCCTTCCTTTCAATGACGGCGAGGGCACAAGTACCCTCAGTCAAAATATTGATGCAAAGCTTAAGTGGTTTGGCACGGCGCGCGCCCGGGCTGGTGTATTAGTCGTTCCGACCATCTTGCTCTATGGGACCGGCGGACTTGCTTACGGCAATGTCAGCGTAACCGATACAATTTCAATTATTTCCGTCAACCTTGGTAACAGCAGCGGCACATTCAGCCAGTCGGAGACACGGCTTGGTTGGACCCTGGGTTTTGGTATCGAGGGCATGTTCCCAAATGCGCCCAGGTGGACATGGAAGGTTGAATACCTCCACCTGGACTTCGGATCGTTCAATGGATCCGCTACAGATCCGGTTGCCGGGTTCGTCGCTTGGAGTACACACTTTACCGATGATATCGTTCGCGCCGGCATCAACGTCAAATTCTCGCCTTGAGGTGAAGGGCGGTTGATTCGTGGACTGCTATTAACTCGAATTCGCGCATAGCAAAGCCCCGGGCAATGTCCCGGGGTTTTTCATTGCCGACAGTTCCCGTAATTTCGAACTTCCCGATGTCCGCTATTGGCCCGTAGCAGACCCGCCAATCGCGTTTATGAGAGTCGGCTGTGGGATTAAAGCGGACATGCCGCCGGCTCGCTACTGCATTTGACCAAAAGCAGGCATTCGCTTGCGGTGACGGCTTGAACACGTCAGCCTTTGCGCGGTCCCGTCGTCGGCGGCGGCCCCAATTATGTCATTTGCCAAGCAGCGCCTAAAGAAATCCGGCGTCACAGCAGCGTGAAGGGGGAATAGCGATCCGGGCCCGTTTGTTTGTCGGGTAAGGGCGACCCCACGAATACGGCATCCGTTTCAGGGGAGTAGCGTCATGATGCGTTCAATGGCTATCGGCCTCGCTGCGATACTCTTGCTTGCCTTGGCTTCGACCGGCGTGTTCGCCCGTGGCGGACATGGCGGTGGCGGCGGTGGGCATTGGGGCGGCGGCGGTGGTGCTCACTGGAGTGGCGGTGGAGCGCACTGGAGCGGCGCCCGGTGGAGCGGCGCTCACTGGAACGGTGGCAGGCGCTTCGCATTTCGCGGTGGGCGGTTCTGGCGTGGCGGACCGTTCTTTGTCGGCTTTGCGGCGTCAGACATCGGATGTTGGCGCATGTGGCCAACGGCATGGGGTTGGCGTCGCGTATGGGTGTGCGGGTACCCCTTCTACGGATACCTCTGATATTCAGACCCGCGTGGAGAGTGAGCTGACGGCAGCCTCATGCTGCCGTCTTTTTTGTCGACGCCGGTCTAGTAATTCGTTTTCAGAAGATTCTTCGGGCGCTCTTGCGCCGTGCTTGCGGCAGCCGGACGATCGAACACGGCGGCGCAGGCGCTGCTGAGTTGCGGCTTGTTTTGCGCGAGGCACTGCGCCACGCGGCTCACATCCGGGATGGCATTCTGGCAAAGCCGGAACGCATCCGGCGTGCAGGCGTCTGCATCGGCCTGCGTATAGGCGAAGGACGGCGAGGGGGCTGCGATCGCGACGATGAAGGCCACAGCGCTGAACTTAAGCATGACATTCCACTCCAGTTCACATCGCATGGAGACAAGCACTGGCCTGTGAAAATGTTCCTTAAAGTTATGATTCAAATTGTTAAATCCGCCGCATTTCGCGGCAACAATCGCGGAATATCTGCGCATGATCGCCTGTTTGTGTGAAAAGGGGCGTCTTCGCGCAGCAAAGAGTGCGGCCGATGTCGTCGACTGAGTTCCAGACACCGATCGGGCGCAAATCCCTCGCGCTGATTTATGGCGTGATGTGCCACGCGCTGTTCGCGCTCGCCGTCGCGGTGATGATCTACGAAATGTATTTCGGCCTGAGCCGTGCGCGGGGCACATTGCATGCGCCGTGGAGCTGGCTCGGCAACGGTCTTCTTATCCTGCAATTTCCGTTGGCCCATTCGTTCCTGCTGACGGGACGCGGGCGGGCGGTGTTGCGCGCTCTGGCGCCCGCCGGTGTCGGCACGCAACTTGCGACCACCAGCTACGTCATCGTCGCTTCGGTGCAGATCCTTCTTCTGTTCGGATGGTGGTCGCCGAGCGGTGTCATCTGGTGGCAGGCGCAAGGCGCGATGCTGCCGGTGATGATCGCTCTCTATACAGCGGGCTGGCTTTTGCTCGTGAAAGCGATGTTCGACGCGGGGATCACGGTGCAGATCGGGTCGCTCGGGTGGTGGTCGGTTTACAGGAATGCCAAGCCGGTGTTTCCGCCGATGCCGGCGCGCGGGCTCTTTCGCATCTGCCGGCAGCCGATTTACGTCGCCTTCGCGATCACGCTCTGGACGGTGCCGGTGTGGACGCCGGATCAGTTGGTGCTGGCGATCGCGCTGACGTCTTATTGCCTGGTCGGGCCGCTGCTGAAAGAGGCGCGTTTTTCGCGCATGTTCGGAAGCGAGTTCGAAGCTTACCGCGCGCGGCATCCCTACTGGTTTCCGTTTCCGCGGGTGCGGGAGCCGCAATTTGCCCCTGCGGTGGAGCCGCTGTTTCCTCTGGCGGCGGAGCCGCTGTTTCCTCCGGCGGCAGAGCCGCTATTTCCTCCGGCGGCAGAGCCGCTATTTCCTCCGGCGGCAGAGCCGCCATTTCCTCCGGCGGCAGAGCCGCTGTTTCCTTCGGCGGCAGAGCCGAAGCCGCTGTGCGGCCTTTCGATTTACGACCGGGACGCCGAACACTGGTGGGACGGCTCACGGCGATGGCTGCGCGCGTTACAAAATCTCGTGCCGGCACGGCTCGCGTTTTTTGACCGCCTGACAGAATGGCACGGACGGACGGTTCTCGATCTGGGCTGTGGCGGCGGCTTTATGTCGGAAGCGCTGGCGGCGCGCGGGGCTGACGTCATCGGCGTCGACCTGTCGCGTGGCGCCATTTCCGCCGCGAAAAACCATGCCGCCGCCAGCGGGCTTTCGATCCGCTACCTTGTCGGCTCGGGGGATCATTTGCCGCTGCCGGATAACAGCGTCGATTGTCTCGTGTGCGTCGATGTCCTCGAACATGTCCGCAATGTCATCTTCGACAATGTCCTCGACGAAATCCGCCGCGTGCTGCGGCCGAGTGGAGTTTTTCTTTTCGATACGATCAACCGCACCCCGCTCGCGCGGTTCGTGATTGTATTTTGCGGGGAAAGGATCCTGCGGCTGCTGCCGCGCGGCACGCACGATCCGGCTAAATTCATTGCGCCCGCAGATCTCGACGCGAAGCTGGCCGAGCGGGGCTTCGTTGATCGCGTATTCGAAGGGCTCGGGCCACGCGGCATCAACCGGCGTCTCGACATCGCCTTCGGGCGGCTCCCCGGCAAGCAGATCATGTACATGGGCCACGCGCGGCTCGCACAAAAGAATTAAGGCCGCCTAAGACGGCGGCCTCGATGACTTGCGGGCGTGAGCTCGTTACTGCGCCAGGCCTTCGACGGCGTAGATCCGGAATTTCGCGAGCTGGTCGCCGACTTTGCGTGCGTCCAGGTAGGCCTGGGATGCATACGCCGCTTGCGCCTTCTCTAAGCTCTCGAAAATCGATACGACGATGCGCCCCTTTGGCGGCTCGCCGGAAATCGACGCGGTCTTGCCGCCGCTGACGATTTGTTTCTGGCCGCTCTCCTTGAGAGCCTTCACGGCGAGCGGGACGTAGTCTTTCGCGAAAGCTTCTTTGTTCGACACATCGATTTCCGAGATCACGAAAGCTGGCGGCTTCGCCTGCGCATGTAACCCCTGAACCGCCGCCGCGCCGAGCGCAACACCCGCAAGCATGGCGATGGCAAGCTTGTAATTTGGTTTCATGAAATTGCTCCAACCGGTTTCGAGGAAGCGCCATACAGCAGAGCGGAAAGGCACACGGACTTCAATGCCGGGTGCTCACGGCTGCTCTCACATGCCGCAATTCCACACCGGGCCGATGGGCGTCTGCGTGTAGCAGGGGCCAAACCCGCCGCCATTCCAGCGTCCCCGGTAAAAGCCCGGCCAGGCCGGCCCGTAAAAATGCGGACCGCTGTTGTAATAACGCGCTGCCCGCTCGCGCGCGATGACCTCCGGCGGCCGATAGCCCGGCAAAAAGCCATAGCCGTGCCAATGACGCGTGACCGGCCGCTTTTTGTGCACGGCCGGAGGTTTGTCGGTCGACGTAGCATCCGTCGTCACAGCCATGGCCGGCGGCGAGAACGAAAGTGCAATAACGACAGCCGCCAGGAGTGCGCGCTGCATTGAAAGCTTCCTCCTGGCGCCGAGCGTTCGTATTCGGCGTTCTGTCTAGAATTCTCTGCCGATCAGGCGGTCAACGGAGCACTTGCCGCCGCCACGGAAGAAGATCGCAACAGAGAGGAGCATAAGCAACAACGCATATTCATAGCCGCGGTTTGTCCAGAAAAAGCCGAACTGCCACTGGAACACGAACACGATAACCAGCATCTCGATGGCGATCATGGCCGCGGCGACACGCGTGAAGAACCCAATAATAAGACAGGCTGCGGCGACGAATTCGGTAAAAAACGTCAGATAGGCCAGAAGCTCGGGGAAGGGCAGCCCTTTGCCGGCGATGATTTCGGTGTATCGCGGAATGTTGAGAAAAAATACTTTCTGTATGCCGTGAGGCAATAGAATAGCACCTGTCGCAATGCGCACGATCGTGAATGAGCATGACGAGAAGCGTTGATAGAACGGCCCCAGACTTGGAAAGATAAGTTTCGGATCCCCGGACGTTGTCATGTGTGTTTCCCCAGCTGCAACTGATTCAATCATAGCGAGTGGGCAATTTTACGCTTGATAACAACTGCGTGAATTGCAGTATTTATTTTTTGGCTTTACGGAATACTGCCACCAATCCTCCATTGTGCGCGATGCCTCGAGGTAACATGAAAAATCCTGACGGGCTGTGGGCGGCTTTCCTGGGCTTTGCGGACTCGCTTGCCGCACGTGCGAGCGACACCGTGCTACTCGCCGGACGGCTTGCGGTGGGGCTTGTCTTTTTTCTGAGCGGTGCCGGGAAGCTGATGGCGCTCGATGCGTTCGTCAAAAGTTTGGCCAACCGCGGCGTGCCTTTTTCCGAGTTCTGGGGGCCGGTCGGCGCGGCCACCGAATTTATCGGTGGGTACGGCGATCATCCTCGGCCTCGGCACGCGTTACGCGGCTGCATTGATCGTTATTTTCGTCATCATCGCGACCGCGATCTCGCATCGCTATTGGGAGGTGACTGAACCGGCAGCGCGCCGCCTCCAGCAGGGGCAGTTCTTGAAGAACCTCGCCATCATCGGGGGCGCGCTTTTTCTCTTTGTCTGCGCGGCAGGGCGGTATTCGCTCGATGCCGTGCTGACGAAAAAACGCTAGGCGTGCGCCGGATCTGCTGTCAGTGCGCTGCGACGACAGCGGGGAGCCACAGCGACAGCGCCGGAACGTAGGTTACCAGCATCAGTACGGCAAACATCACCGCGTAGAACGGCCAGATTTTGCGCATGACCTCTTCGATGGTGACTTTCCCGACCGCGCAGCCGACGAACAAGATGGCGCCGACTGGCGGATGGCATAACCCGATGCCGAGATTGAGCATCATGATCATGCCGAAATGCACCGGGTCCACGCCGAAATTGATCATCACGGGCAGCAGGATGGGCGTGCAAATGAGGATCGACGGCGCCATGTCGACCAGGCAGCCGAGAATGAGCAGCAGGATATTGATCAGGAACAGAATGACGTATTTGTTGTCCGAGATCGTGAGGAAGAATGCCGTGATCTTCGCCGGCATCTGCGTGAGTGCCATCACGTAGCCCACGCTCGAGGCGCAGGCGATCAACGTCATCACCATGGCGACGGTGCGCAAGGTGCGGTGAACCAGCGCCGGCAGGTCGCGCCATTTGTAATCGCGATAAATGAACATGGTGACCAAGAACGCCCACACGCAGGCCACCGCGCCCGCTTCGATCGCGGTAAACACACCGCCGAGGATGCCGCCCAGGATGATCACGAGTGTGATCAGACCCCAGGCCGCTTCGATGGTGATCTTGATTGCCTCACGCACCGGGACCGCGGTGCCTCTCGGATGTCCGTCGCGATAGGCAATAACCAGGCAAAGCATCATGATCGAAAAACCGAGCAGCAGGCCCGGTACCACGCCCGCCATGAACAGGCTGATGATGGAAATGGTGCCACCAGTCGCCAGCGAATAGATCACCGCGTTATGGCTGGGCGGCACCAGTAACGCCTGCACCGAGGCGGTTATGGTCACATTGGTGGCGAAGACCCGCGGGAAGCCGCTTTTTTCCATCTGCGGGATCATCACTGAACCGATTGCCGAGGTATCCGCGACCGCCGAGCCGGAAATGCCGCTGAGGAAGGTGGTCGCCAATACGTTGACGACAGACAATCCGCCGCGCACCCGGGTGAAGCCGACCAGTACGTCGGCGAATGCAACCATGCGCCGCGCCATGCCGCCTTCCGCCATGATGGCGCCGGCCAACACGAAAAACGGGATCGTCAACATCGCGACTTTGCTCACGCCGTCGGAAATTTTCAGCATCACTGCTTCGAGCGGGATGCCGATCCACAGACAGCCGGCAATGGCAGCCAGCGCGAGCGAGTAGGCAATCGGTACGCCGATAAAGAAGCAGAAGAACATCGTGACGAGCAGAACGGCGATATCCATTGCGGCTTCCGATCAGTGATGGCTGGCGGGTGCCGGCGGGGCGCCGCAAAGAACGCGTTCAAGCACGAAAAGAAAGAGGATCGCGCCGCCCAGCGGAATCGGCAGGTAAGTCACGCCGACAGACAATTCCGGAAAGTCCGCGATCGAATTGTTCCACGTCGCTATGACGAGCTTCGTGCCCCACACGGTCATGAATATTGACATCGCCGCCATGGCGAGTTCGGCGAGTGCATTGAAGAAGCGCTGCCAGGGTGCCGACATCAACATGACGAAAAACGATACGTTCATGTGAAAGCGCAGCCGATAGCAGGCAGCGGCGCCGAAGAAAGTCAGCCAGATGGTGAGAAGAACTGCCGTTGGCTCAGGCCATGATGCGGCGCTATTGAGGACGTAACGCGTGTACACGCCCCAGGGAATGATGGCCGAGATCAGCACCAGCGCCGTGCCTGCAATGACCACGCAAATGAGATAAAGCGCGTCCATCGCTTTGCGAAAGTGGGCGGCCATTATTTACCCCGACCCCAGTCCATCGTTCTCCGTCATCCCGCGAGACGCGCTAAAGGCGCGCCTCAAAGGATGGTGGTGCGAGCCCGGGCCCGCTCCGTTACTTCACGTCCTGAATGCGCTTTACAGTCGCAGCATATTTGGGACCGTATTTGTCCCACACCGGCTTTACTGCGTCCTGGAACACCTTTTTGTCGGCGTCCGATACCTGGATGATCTCGATGCCGGAGGCCTTGGCCTTGTCCATGGCCTGCTGCTCATAGACTGCCCAAAGCTTGCGCTCTTCCTGTTGCGCCTCTTGGGAGAATTTCATCAGCAGCGCCTGGTCTTCCTTTGACATCGCATCCCAGGTTTTCTTCGAGAACACCACCATTTCCGGAACGATCAGGTGTTCGTCGACGGTGTAAAACTTCGCAACCTGATAATGGTTGTCGAACACAAAACTTGGCGGATTGTTCTCGGCGCCGTCGACCACGCCGGTTTGCAGCGCGGTGAACACCTGGTCGTAACCCATCGCAACGCCATTGCCGCCCATCGAGTTCGCCATTTCGACGAACATCGGGTTACCCATGACGCGCACTTTCATGCCTTTGAGATCAGCCATCGTCTTGATGGGCTTCTTGGTGTTGTAGAAGTTACGTGCGCCGGCATCCATCCAGCACAGACCGACGAGGCCTTTCCCGCTATTCGTTACCTTGTCGAGCAGTTCCTGACCGATTTCGCCGTCAATCACGTGCTGCATGTGTGTGGTGTTGCGGAATACGTAAGGGAGATTGAACACGTTGAGATCGTCGACGACCGGGCCGAGCGCCCCGACGCTAACTCGCGCGAATGCGATGGCGCCGACTTGCGCCTGTTCGATCGCTTCTTTCTCGCCGCCGAGCTGCATCGACGGATACATTTGCACACTGATGCGGCCGTTAGTGGCCTTCTCGAGCTTTTTGCCGAGATTTTCGACCGCGACGACGGTCGGGTAACCGGCTGGATGGACATCCGAGGCTTTGAGCACGAGCTTCTGCTGTGCCTGCGCCGCGTTCGAAGCAAAGGCGGTTGCTGCAACGAGCAGGCCGGCAGCGATCAACTTGGTGTGGATTTGCATGGCGGACGCGTTCTCCCGAGGTTCATTTTTATCGGCGAAATGGGGCAGCGCGGCACGTCGGCCGCGCGCGACCTTCGTCGTCTTATACGATGAGAACCTAGCAAATAGCGCGCGTCAAGTTATTGGCACTCGCCGCCGGAAAGCGGATCAAGTAGCGTTGCCGCAGTGCAACCGCAGTAACATCCCCAGGCGAGAGAGCGATGGAAAAGGTTTTGATCACGGGTGCGGCAGGCGATATCGGCACACGCTTGCGCAAATTATTGAAGGGCGCCTATCCGGACATCCGTTCGAGTGACATTCGCAAGCCGGCGGATCTCGGCGCCGGCGAGCAATTTATCGCCGCCGATCTTGCCGATTACACTCAGGTCGAGAAAATCGTAACCGGCGTGGATGGTATCGTTCATCTTGGCGGCCATTCGGTCGAAGGCTCCTGGGACACGATCTACAAAGCCAATATTGTCGGCTGCTATAATCTGTTCGAGGCCGCTTATCGCGCTGGCGTCAAGCGTGTGGTGTTCGCCTCTTCCAATCACGCGGTCGGGTTTTATCGGCGCAGCCGGAAAATCGGCGTTGACGTGACCGTGCGTCCGGACAGCCGCTATGGCGTCAGCAAGGCCTTCGGAGAGGCGCTCGGGGCGCTTTATGCCGAGAAGCACGCACTGCGCGTGACCTGCATTCGTATCGGCAATGTGAACGACAAACCCCTCGACAAGCGGCGGTTGTCGATCTGGCTCAACCCGGAGGATCTTGCGCAACTCGTTCGCATCGGGCTCGACCACCCTGAGATTCGTTTCGAAATTTTCTACGGTGTTTCCGATAACGAAACATCGTGGTGGGACAATTCCAATGCCCGGCGTTTCGGTTACCAGCCAAAACATCGCTCACAGGATTTTCAGACCCACGCAATGACCGAGCAAGCCAAGCTCGCCCCCGATCCGGTCGGTGACGAGTTTCAGGGCGGCACATATTGTTCTGACGAATACGATGCCGACCGCAAAGCATAGCACGCGCCACGAAGTTATTATCCGGCGGCAGACTTATTGAAAACGCGCAAGCAAATCATGCTTCGGGTGCCGGCCCACACCATCCAGGTAAATAGATCGCATCCTGGCTCTTTGCGAACTTCATCGCCGTTTCCATGGCACGACTGAAATCGTTCTCGACAAGCTTGCGTTTGATGCGGCGGCGCAAAAAATCCGCCCATAAAAACTCGCTAAATGGCGTCGTGTCCTTGGCGAATCCGCCTTGCCGTCTCAATTCTCCGGCGAGCGAGCGGAATGGATCGTCGATCAATTCGCTCATCGATTTTGGTATGGCCTTGTAGTCGCGTCGGCGGCCTTCTTCGTCGAACGGATGCATCCAGCTCCGATTGTCGAGAACGACCCAAAATGCGTCGCCCTCGAGCATGCTGAGATTTGCGATCACGGTTACCATCACCTTCTTCACGCCTTCTTCGTGCAGGGCACGGGCGAGGTGATGGTGGTCGATAACAAAGTGGCGCTTCTTGGGGCCAAGAATGACGGGGATCATGTGCGTGCCAAGAAACTTTCCGCCTTTTTCGTCTCTCATTTCGCGCCAGTGTTTTTGCTTTGCGTTGACCTCGCGCATTCCGACTGTGATTTGCGTTGGGCGCAGGTCATTAATGGCGACAGGTGTGAGAATTGGATCTCGAACGGCGACCATGGCGCACTCCCTCGGTCTATTTGCCAATGCCGTGGAGTTTAGCGCGGGAAATATCCGGGCACAGGTGGGATTTGGCCCATGTGCCAGACACAGAATTTGTTCCGGAACACTCCCGGGTGCCGCGCGTTCTATCGAGGTCCAAACACTGGGAGAGGAACAATGCCAATAATTTTATGGCTGCTGGGCGCCCCCTTGGGCCTCATCATCGTTCTTTGGCTGTTGCACGTAATTTAAGGCGCGAACAAATCGCGCTGGCGAGGCAGTGCGGGAGGCGGCGCACCGACAGGCGGGTTATTTCTTCTTGGCGCCGGTGCGGGCAATGGTCTTGATTGCGAGCGTAGCGCGCCCGGATTTCTCGGCGATCTCGCGGTCCTGCTCTATGATGTAGCCGCGGGCCGGCTCGTCCTTCTCCAGTCCTTCGAGCAGTTCAGCCGGCACGCGCCGGTTGGAGCGCTGCGAGCCGTCTTCATAGACGACATCGAAGAACACGAATTCACCCTTGGGGTTGGTTCCCGGCTTTTTTGGCATGCGCGTTATCCTAGCACAAAAGCAAACGCCAGCGCTTGCGCGCTGGCGTCGCCATCGAAACGAAAGTTAGACGGCTTGCAAATTCGCGGCAGCGGACTTGCCGCTGCGCGGATCAGCTTGCACTTCGAACGAAACCTTTTGGCCTTCGTTGAGATTGCTCATGCCGGCGCGCTCGACTGCCGAGATGTGAACGAACACATCGGGGCCGCCGCCGTCCTGCACGATAAAGCCGAAGCCTTTTTGCGAGTTGAAGAACTTAACGGTACCTGTGGCCATAGTGGCCTCCATAAAAAAACGCACAAGTGCGTCTATGCCCCATGCAAACCATTCACATGGGCCTCATATCCGGATTTTGCGTGTTCCTGGGAAAAGGCCGTTAAGGCCGAAACTGCAGATGCAGGCGCAATCGCGAACGCGCTTTATATAGGCCCCCTGCGACATCTTTGCAATTGCCTTCGATCGCCGAGAATTGAGACCCTTAACGAGCGTTTCCGTCGCCGGAAGCCGTACAGCGCATCAGTTTCGGTCTGCGACGCGCGCGTCATTCCTTAACGAATGCTTGCGACTTTGCGGCAGAGATGTGGCGCGATTGCCGCTTTGCCGTAGCGGTGAGCAACGCGCGCCACTTATTGAATCAAATGCACGCGTTTGCGACACGCACGCGACAAACAGCATGAGTCGCACGCATGGAGCGTATGTCCCGCTACGTCTAGTAGACCGGATGAATCGCGCGTATGTAAGCGTCAACAACAATAAGAAACTTGGAAGCGCCTACGGAGTCGTCGAGCCCAACGAAAGGGAGATGCTCCATGGCTTATGCACCGTCTACAGTCGCATCGCGCGACTTTCCCGTCACCCAAACTCCCGCCCAAGCCCGCCCCGGATTTTTTCGCTGGCTCGCTGATGCAATGATGCAGTCGCGTCAGCGTCAGGCCGACCGAGAGATCGCGCGCTATCTCAACGGCGGAAAATTCACCGACGAGACGGAGCGCGAAATTGAGCGCCTGTTTCTGTCAACGCCGCCACGCTTTTAGGAAATTCAAAGGAGATCGAGATCAATGGCTACGTTACCCGTCCGCGCACCGATCGTTATGCCGCTTGTCGGCTTCGGACGTGTGGTTTTATTTTTCGCGGCATTTTTCGAAGTGATCGTAGACGCGCAACGCGCCGCCTCAGCAGCGCACAAACGTTACCCGTTCGCCGAGTGGTAAGGACGCCTTGGTCGTCCCCGGCCTTTGCGGGGACGACAAACTTAAGCCGCGCCTTCGACGACACGCATGTCGCGGTCTACGTTTCCGGTGCCAAGTGCTTTGAGCGCCTCTTTGTAGGCGGGCGTATCATGACAAGCGAGCGCCTTGTCGACGCTCTCGAACTCGACCAGCACCACGCGCTCATTCATCCCCGACTCATAGATTTTCGTCGGATTGCTGCGGGCGAGGAACTTCCCGCCAGCGGATTGGATCGCAGGCATCGCGAGCTTGGCATAGGCTTGCCAGGCTTGCGGATTTTTCACTGAACGATAGGTCACCACCCAATAAGCCTTCGGCATTTCACACTCCCTATTTTGGCCCTTTTTCCCCTTAGGCGAAAAACTACGGCGCAATTGCCCTCCGCAGCAAGGCCCGCGCATCGTCGCTGCCATCGAGCGGACGCAACGTGCGCCGCGTCACTTTCCAGCCGTCCTTGCTGCGTTTGAGCTCCCACCGGTTGGCGCCGACGCGGTGGATACGATAGCCGGTCGATATGCCGTGGCCGGAAAGCTCGCGAGGCGCGGCCTGCCGGTCCGGCGTGATGATTTGCAAATATGAGGTCGCAACAGCCGTGTCACCGTCCAACTCGACGCGCGGCAATCCTACGAAATGGCAGAGGCCGCCCGCGATAGCAGCCTGGTGCTCGGGCGTCTTTACGACCGCTGCAATGGCGTCATTGCCGTTCGCGCCTTTGCCGCCGCCGAGATCGATCTCGCCATCGGTAGCGAACGCCTGGCGATAATAGCGGTCGGTGCCAGTGTCGGCGGCGGGCGGATGGCTTGCGATCAGATGATAGATCGCAAGCGTATCTTCGATCGTGCGCAGGCGGTCTTCCAGCGTGTTGTGCGGCGTACTCATGCAGGCGTCCCCCATACCAAAACCGATATAGGGAATCCTACACTTGTCGCTTCCGCGCCGCGACCGCTATGCGCCAGATTTCTCTTTCTTGCCGCGACGTGCACCCGGAAATTTCGCGCGCTGAAATTGGTCCGCGTGTAGCGGAGGGCGAACGCTCGGATGCCGCACCAATTCGAGCGACGACTCAACTTGAGAGCGCTCGTTAGTACGGACGATGACTTAAAGTGGTCATAAGCGACATTAGTGCGGCCCAACACGCTTATAACGACTGAATTGATACTTAAACGGCGGTTCAGGAGGTAATTGGGTGATCAGACGATTCAATTCGTGATGGAACTAATGGGGATCAACGCAGTTGCGTCACAAAGTTGCCCGAGTTTCCTACGAAAAGCCCCTTCACTCATCCACAATTTGCACCTGCAACATCGGAGCCGTTATGATTCGCAAACTCAGCCTCACCACGATTTTGGTCGCGGTCGCCGCCGTTGCGTCGCCGGCGTTCGCGCAAAAGCAGCGTCTCGCGGGTCTCGATGCGAACGGCAACCTTGATTCGCTGGTTGCCCGCCATGCCGCGGCCAATGGCGTACCGGAGGACCTTGTTCGTCGCGTGATCAAACGTGAGAGCGGTGGCAATCCACGCGTCGTCAGTGCAGGCAACTATGGGCTGATGCAGATCAAGCTCGCGACTGCGCGTTCCATGGGCTACACCGGAAACGCTGCCGGACTGCTGGATGCCGACACCAACATGACCTATGCGGTGAAATATCTCGCTGGCGCATATCACGCCGCCAATGGCAATGCCGGCCAGGCGGTGCATTATTATGCCGCCGGTTATTACTACGCGGCCAAGCGTAAGGGCATTACGATAGCGTCGAACGATCGGGCGTTAAACTCGTACGCTTCTGCACCGTCGAGCAGCATTAAATTCGCATCGGAGCAAAAGCTGCGCACGGCCCAGTCTCAGAGCGAGAGCGTCGCATCTTCGTCGAGTCTGTACAGCGGCCGTCTCGACTATCACTGACCGCGGCAACGACTAAATAGTGCGCTACTCGCGACGCCTTAGCCGGCCATTCGAATGTTGTGGTGGAAGAGTGTCAGCCGGCGGCCAGTACGCCGTCGCGCGCGGCATCATCAATAAGGTCTACTGACTTCCCTGCGGGGTGGCATAGGTCGCTTGCGGCGTGGCGTATGTAGGCTGTTGATACGGCTTACTGGCCTGCCTGGTGCTATATACAGGTTGGTCGTACGGCTTACCCCCGAACAAAACTTCCAGCAGATCGAACTGCGGCCGCGTAGTGTCTGCTGTCGTCCTCGGGTGATGCGTCCGATGTACCGTGCGCCGCCGGTTCTCTCTTTGCAGTTTGGTGCGCTCCGGGATTTTAACCTCTGGCGTGCTTTCCCCCTGCAAGCTTATGGGCAATTCGATTGACGACGGCTCTCCGATTTCCACTGGGATGGTGACCCCAGGGGTCTCGGTAATCGTGCCGGTTTCGTCGGGATCCGAGTCGCTCCGCGTGCTCGGCAGGCCCGCGACTTGCGGGGATTCTGACCGTGTCGGAGTGTCCGGCAAGTCGCGAAGGCTTTTAAGTTCTTTGTCGCGTTTGAGAGCAGCGAGGATGAGGAATTGCCGCACTTCCGGATGTCGATCGCGGTCGACCAGTGCGCCACGCGCCGGCGCGATGGCCGCGGCCAGAGGCGAGCGGGACGCGTCTGGCGGGCTAAGCGCGAGCACCAGGACCAAAATGGCGAGAAGTACGCCGCCCACAGGGAGAATTCGGAGAATCGGCAGCATCAGCCGTGCATAACTGAGTTGCCGTCAATACCAAAGCCCCGCTTGCGCACTGATTGTTCGGCAACCAACGGTGTGCGGCATTAATATCACGGGCTGCCGTCACATAGCTGTCACCGAGAGACCGTGACAGCTCATGCCGCGGTTGCTAGGAAACGGCACCATTCGTGTTGCGGGGAAACGTCATGATGAAAAAGCCGAATTGTCCGATCATTGCCATCGAAGAACACTACTGGGACCCGGAATTGGCCAAGCATTTCACCGGTCCCGAAGCCGGCCGCGGCAACGAGACGGATGAGCGCCTCTATGATCTCGGCAATCTGCGTATCAAGGAAATGGATGAGGCAGGGATCGACATCCAGGTGCTGTCGCATGGCGCCCCCTCGACCCAGAAGCTCGGGGCAGACATTGCAGCCGATTTGACCCGGCAGGTGAATGACCGTCTCGCCAAGGTGTGCGCAGCCAACCCCAAGCGCTTCGCTGCGTTCGCATCGCTCCCCACCGCAGATCCAAAGGCTGCCGCCGACGAACTCGAGCGCGCGGTCACCAAGCTCGGTTTCAAAGGAGCCATGTTGCACGGGATGTCGAACGGCGAGTTCCTCGATCTCAAGAAATTCTGGCCGATCTACGAGCGCGCGGAAAAGCTTGACGTGCCGATCTATTTCCATCCTTCGTTGCCACATCCCAAGGTGACGGAAATTTACTACCAGGACTACGCTAAGGACTTCCCATTGGTGGTGCGGCCGGCCTGGGGCTACACGGTCGAGACGGCGACCCAGGCGATCCGCCTGGTGCTCTCCGGCGTTTTCGATGCACACCCGAATCTAAAAATTATTCTCGGTCATCTCGGCGAAACGTTGCCGTTCCTGGTCTGGCGTATCGATACGTCGCTCAAGCGGCCTGGCCAGAAGGCGATGAGTTTTCGCGATATTTTCTGCAAGAACT
Organism: uncultured Alphaproteobacteria bacterium; assembly: GCA_963810585.1. Taxonomy (GTDB): domain Bacteria; phylum Pseudomonadota; class Alphaproteobacteria; order Rhizobiales; family Xanthobacteraceae; genus Pseudolabrys. Next base: position 906,076 of record CAWENV010000001.1, on the reverse strand, counting down.
TTTACGTGACCACGAGTGGCTTCTTTTCCGACCCGGCGCTGATTTGCTGCATGCTCGAAATGGGGACCGACCACATCCTGTTCGCTGTGGACTGGCCGTTTGTGATGAATCCGCCCGCGGTCAAGTGGATGGAAAGCGTTTCAATCTCAGACTCGGACAAGGCCAAAATATTGAGTGGGAACGCCAAGCGCCTTCTCAAAATGTGATCATGCGGCTTGAATAGGGTGGCGCCGGTAGTAGTCTGCGTCGGCAGGCGACTGTTTCCAGTCGTTGTTGCCTCGCCAGTCACAGTGGTGAGCGCGCATGTCCGTCCCGTAGCGGACGCGAAATAGTAAAGTGCGCGTCGGCCCGTTTTCATATTCGTGTACCTCGCCGGGTGGGTGAACGACGAACGCGCCGGGCGTAACCGCAATGGTTTCCTTTGGTGTCTTCATGGTGCCGCCGCCGGAAAAGCAGAAATAGATCTCGGTGGCATCAGGATGGCAATGATATGGGCTGGTTTGGCCGGGCTCCCAGCAGGCCACGGTAACGTCTCCATCGGCTACCTTGCCGAGAATTTTCTCTACGTGGTGCTTGGGATCCCACTGCTGTTCGCGTTCAAGGTTGAAGACGTGCATGGCGCCTGCGCTCCCGGCAAAATAAGACGCAGCCTAGCGCAAACACCGTTCGGGCAGGAGAGGGCGGCGTTGCGCATGGCCCGTGTGCATTGATAGAAGGGTCGTGCAGGGCCCGTAGCTCAATGGTTAGAGCCGACCGCTCATAACGGTCTGGTTGGAGGTTCGAGTCCTCCCGGGCCCACCACGCTATCACGGGGGCCTATGTCGCATGGTCGCGCGGCGCGCCCGGCAACGCGAAACCGCCATAGAGCCAGGTGAGGCAATTGTACAAATCCTCATCGCTTTTGCCGGCAAATGATGCCCGCATAACGTCGCGGGCGATGTCGCCGACGTGATAGAGATGGTCCCACATGAAGCGCGACTCATATTGGACGCGTGCTGTGCGGACGTAGCGCGCCGCTGAGTATCGCTGGAAGGCAGTTGGGAAATCCCCGCTGGTCTGATCGATCAGCTCGGCGAGACATACCGCGTCTTCAATTGCCATGCAGGCGCCCTGTGCAAGCGATTGCAACGTCGGGTGCGCAGCATCACCAAGCAACGCGACGCACCCAGCGCTCCAGTGCCGGATCGGGTCGCGGTCCGAGATCGCCCAGCGCCGGCCAAGATCCATCAAGGCGAGGAGCGCCTTCATGGACGGATGTGAATCGCGATAGGCCCGATCGATTTCCGCGCGATAGCCCGTAAGGTTACCACGTTCCGCATAGGTTGAGGTTTGGAACACCGCGACGATATTAAACAGCGTGAAGTCGCGAAGCGGGTAATGCACAATATGAAAACCGTGTCCTGACCATAGTACCGATTCATCGCGCCGTACGTCAGCTGTAAGCTGGTTCATTGGAATAATCGTGCGGTGCGCCACATAGCCAACCATTCGCGGCTCGCCCTCATTCAAGAGCTGTTGGCGGATCACGGAGCGCAGACCATCAGCGGCAATAATCGCTGCGCCCTCGATTGCTCCGCTGTTTGTGAGCAAGCGAACCTTATCGCCAACGTCTTCGAATCCGGTAGCTGCGGTTGTCGGCACAAGCTCGATCGTCTGAACTCTCTTGCACGCTTCTAACAGCACCTGATGTAAGTCGACCCGATGCAGAACGATGTAGGGAAACTTAAATCGCTGTTCGAAAGATTTCCCGGTCGGGATGCGAACGATTACGCCGCCGTCGACCGAGTCGAGCATGGTGAGCGCGTTAGGGACGATTGACTTCTTTAGTACCGCTTGACCGATGCCGAGGCGCTCGAACATATGAAATACGTTAGGGCCCAGCTGGATGCCGTAGCCGATGGCCCCAAATTCCGACGTCTCTTCGAGAACCTTGACGCGCCAACCCTTGCGACCAAGTGCAAGCGCGGCGGCAAGGCCACCAATACCGCCACCGACGATCAGAATGGGCGTACTATTTTTCATTGGGAAGATCGTCCCGAGGGCAAATTATCATCTCAGCAGAACGGATTTAGGGGAACAGAGGACATCACATTGCATTAGAGAAGTACGGTTACCCAAGATAATCAACGCATTGCCGCGCATGTTGCAAAATGGCATTGAATCTCCACATGCTCCGTATCAGGCAATATTAGACCTGCATTTCTAGGTTTGATTAGGGGGTCGTCATGACGATATCGATGGCGCGTATTCGCGGTGTTGTTACTGGCACACTTCTTGGGCTTAGCGTGGCCGGCTGTGGTTACAACGCCATTCCCACTTACGAGGAGCAGGCCAAGGCAAAATGGGGAGACGTTCAAAACAATTATCAGCGGCGTGCTGACCTGATCCCAAATCTCGTCGCCACCGTGCAGGGCTTCGCCAAACAAGAAAGGGAAGTATTGACCGCGGTCGTCGAGGCGCGCGCCAAAGCAACACAGATTAAGCTGGATGCGTCGCAGCTTACCGACCCCGAAAAGGTCAAGCAGTTTCAGGACGCGCAAAATCAGCTTTCTGGCGCGCTCGGCCGGCTAATTGCCGTCAGTGAGAATTATCCGGAGCTCAAATCCAATCAGAACTTTCTCGCGCTGCAGTCGCAGCTCGAGGGCACCGAGAACCGCATTACGGTGGCTCGACGCGACTACATTGAAGCGGTCCGCGCCTACAACACTGAGCTAAGAACGTTCCCCGGCGTAATTTGGGCCTCGACCTTCTTCCGCTCCAACAAGCCGATGGCCGAGTTCACGGCGAGCGAAAATGCGGACAAACCGCCGCAAGTAAAGTTCTGAAGCGCCGTCGCGACATAGAGGCCTCGACATGAACGCAGGCTCCATCCCTTCTGCCTTTGGTAGAAGAGGATTGCGCCTGACGTTCATTTTTACGGCGCTCCTTTGTACGATTGCGACTGCGTTTAGCCTTAATCTTCCTTCGCTTTCCGGTCGCGTCGTCGATCGGGCAAATATCATTCAGTCTTCGACGCGTACTGCGATTGAGCAGAAGCTCGCAGATCTCGAGACAAAATCCGGCATCCAACTTGTTGTTGCCACGGTTCCCTCGCTAGAGGGTCAGGAGATTGAGCCGTACGCAAACGAACTGTTCCGAAGCTGGAGGCTTGGCGAGAAAACGAAAAACAACGGCGTACTGCTGCTGGTTGCGCCAAACGAGAAGCGCGTCCGCATCGAAGTCGGATACGGACTTGAAGGCACGCTCACCGATGCGCTCTCGAAGGTCATCATCTCCAATGCCATAACGCCGCGATTTAAAGCCGGCGATTTCAACGATGGTATTTCACGCGGCGTCGACGACATCATCACTGTTCTATCGACAGACGCTTCGGAATGGCAACAGCGCCCGTCGCTGCGACTGGATACGCAGCAGACTACAGATCCAGTGAATTGGATTCTCATCATAGCCTTGATCATTGTCGGCGCTTTGCTCATCGTTTCGCCCGGGTTTCGCTGGGTGTTCTTCAATATCGTGCTGAATATACTCATCAGCTCGGGCGGGTCGCGGAGCAGCGGGGGATTTTCAGGCGGAGGCGGCTTCTCAGGAGGCGGAGGCTCGTCGGGTGGCGGCGGTGCTTCGGGGAGCTGGTGATGGACATTTCAAAAGAAGATCACGACCGTATCACGAGCGCGATCCGCGCATCTGAAGCAAAGACCTCGGGCGAAATCGTTTGCGTGCTCGCGCGGTCATCTTCGCACGCCGCCGCGTTGCCGGTTTTTATTGCTGGCGTAGTGGCGCTCGCTGCACCCTGGCTTCTTGTGGCTTTCACCGCGATGACGGTCCAACGAATCCTGTCGCTGCAGGTCGTCGTATTCCTGGTGCTTTTGGTGGTTTCTTTTCTGCCTAGTGTACAAATTGCGCTAATGCCGCGTAACGCGCGCCGTGCAGTTGCTCACCGCGTCGCCATGGAGCAGTTCATTAGCCGCGGTATCGCGCGAAACAAAGACTGCCCCGGAATTCTGATTTTTGTGTCTCTTGCAGAGCGTTATGCGCGCATCATTGCCAACAATGAAATTTCCGATCTGGTGCCGCAGTCGCATTGGCAGGCGGCCGTTGATCTGCTGATTGCACACACGCGCGACGGCCGCATTGCCGACGGCTTCGTCTCTGCTATAGATTTGTGCGGAATTGAACTCGCGAAGCACTTTCCTCGGGTTGAAGACAGCCACAACAGGTTGCCCGACCGGTTGTATTTAATTTAGGGTCGGCATCGAATTTGAAAAATGCGGGCCAAATGTTAGTCGACAGAAGCACCGAAATCGGTAGCTTTCGAAGGTAGTCCGTCCGACGGCCAAAGAAGCTTGTTTTGAAAATTGCCGGTGAAATTACGGTTGGTGCGCCGCGGGAAGCGGTGTTTAAGGCGCTCAGCGATGCGCCGTTTTTCGCGTCCTGCATCGAGGGGGTGCGCGATCTCAAGGCGATTGATGGCACCCACTATGATGCGGTGCTGGAGACGCGCATCGCCTACATGCGTTTCAGTTTCAAAGTCGCGGTCGAGATGAGCCGCAGCACGCCATTTGAAGAAATAGAGGCCAAGGTCGAGGGCACACCGATAGGTATGGTTGGCCGGTTGACTGCAACCGCTGCAACCCGGCTTGCTGACGTCGGTGAGGGCACGATCATTCGCTATTCGATCGAGGCGACGCTGACGGGGAAACTCGGTAGCATGGGGCAGCCGGTGCTCATGGCGAAGGCGAAAGAAATGGAAAAGCAGTTTGCCGCGCGGCTCGCCGCTGCATTCGCGGCGAGAGGTGCGGGGCCTGCGTCATGACGCCATTCGAATTGGTGGAGCCGACTTCGCTCAAAGAGGCAATCGGGCTTATTGATCCTGACGATCCGGACGTGCGGCCGATCGCCGGGGGCACCGCGCTGATGCTCATGATGAAAAGTGGCGTCTATCGGCCACGCCGGCTGGTGAGCCTCCGCAAGCTCGGAGATGGCTTTTCCCGCATTGTCGCATCGCCTTCTGGCGATCTCAGAATTGGAGCGATGACGCCGTTATCCGCGCTTGAGCATTCGCCTGAGGTTGCGCGTCATGCACCGGTGATTGTGCGAACCATGCGGCGACTGTCGAACGTGCGCGTGCGTAATGTCGCGACCGTTGGCGGCGCACTGGCGCACGGCGACCCGCATATGGATTTGCCGCCGGTTCTGATCGCGCTTGGGGCTTCGGTGTCCATAAGTGGGACATCCGGCGACCGAACCATGCCGGTCGAAGAGTTGCTTACCGGTTACTACGAAACGGCGCTGGCTAAAAATGAATTGATCACGGAGTTGCTTATCCCGGTACAAGGCGCGGCACGTGCGGTTTATTTCAAAGTTACCGCCGGTGCCGTTGACGATTGGCCAGCACTCGGTATTGCGGTCGCTGTGCAGGTCGATAATGCGACTGTCAAATCCGCCAGGATCGTCGTCGGCGCCGCAACGCCCAAGGCAACGCGTCTACACGCCGCTGAAGAGGTCCTCTCTGGCAGCGGCGGCAATGATGCGACACTCGATAAAGTGGCCGAAGCTGCTGTCGGCGAAGCGGACGTTTTTGCCGATATACGCGGGTCGGCGGCCTACAAGCGCGAATTGCTTCGGGTCTATACCAAGCGCGCGGTTCGCGCAGCAATACAAACGAGCGGTGCGCCCAAATGACAGCGCCCAGCGTTTCCGGCGGACAGGTCGGCCGTTCGCTGCCGCGGATTGAGGGGCGCGACAAGGTCTCCGGCCGCGCCGAATATACGCATCTGATGCAATTGCCCGGCATGCTGCATGCCAAGATTTTTCGCAGCACTGTTGCGCATGGTCGCATCGTATCGATCGACATCAGCGCCGCACGCAAAGTGCCCGGCGTTTACGCCGTCTACACGAGCGATGATGTTAAAACGGTCATTCGCGATCCTTATTACGGACCGGCTTTCCACGACCAGCCGATCCTCGCCATCGGTAAAGTCCATTTTGTCGGCGAGCCGGTCGCGGTCGTGCTTGCCACCGACCCGCACGTTGCCGAGGAGGCGGCGCAGCAGATCAACGCCGAGTATGAGGAACTGCCGGCTGTCTTTGATGAAGTCGAAGCTGCCGAAAATAAGACGTTGGTACACGACGAACTCAAGCCGGCCGGCACATTTGCCGATCTCAAGCATTTAAAGGGCCGACGCGGCACCAATATTGCACTCGACTTCAGGCTGCGGCGCGGCGACGTCGATAAGGGCTTCGCCACGGCGGCGCACGTGTTCGAGCACACATTTCATACCCAAAAGGTACTTCACCTGCCGCTCGAGCCGTTTGCCTCGATTGCGGATTACCGCGATGACGGCGTGACTATCTATTCATCCGCGCAAGGGCCGTCATTCGTCCGCACCGAGATTGCACGCTTGCTTGGGTGGGCAGAAAACCGCGTGCGCATCAAGGTGCCGTATCTGGGCGGCGGTTACGGTGGCAAGCTCTACATCAAGATGGAAGCGCTGGCGACTGCGCTCTCGATGCTGGCGCGCCGTCCCGTCAAGGTCGCGTTGACGATGGAAGAGCAGTTTTACACCATCACCAAGCATCCAACCACATTCCGGATTAAAAGCGGCGTCGACAAGACCGGCCGCATCGTCGCGCGTAAATGTGATGTGTGGTGGAACGGGGGCGCTTACGCCGATATCGGTCCGCGCGTGACGCAGAAGTCCGGCTTCACTGCCTCGGGACCTTACGATATCGAGAACGTCTCGATCGACTTTATGCGCTCTACACCAATCTGACACCGGCCGGCGCCCTGCGTGGCTTTGGCATTCCGCAACTCGTGTGGGCTTACGAGAGCCACACCGACATGATCGCGCGCGCGCTCAAGCGCGATCCGCTCGAGTTCCGAAAGCAGAATTTGCTTCGCGAGGGCCGCCCGCAGGCAACCGGTACAATCCTGAAGGACGCGGCAATCGAGAAGGTGCTCGATCGCATTGCCGAGCGGCTCAACTGGAACCAGCCGTTCGATCGCGGCAAAGGCGTAGTGCGGCGCGGTCGCGGTCTTGCAGTCGCGCTCAAGGCGGTGATTTCCCCCACGACGTCGGTCGCGATCGTCAATGTTTCGGCGGACGGCAGCCCGACGCTATATTGCGGCACTGTTGATATGGGGCAGGGTTCCGACACGGCGATGGCACAGATGGTCGGCGAAGTGCTCAATGTGCCAGCCGAAACGGTGCGGGTGGTGCCGCGGGACACCGATGTAACGCCTTATGACATGGGCACGCTTGGCTCGCGTTCATTGTTTCACATGGGCCACGCCGTTCGCCTCGCGGCCGAGGAAGCGCGTTCCAAAATCGCGGCGTTGCGGCGTGAAGTAGGCGAGCCGGATGGCAGCAATGCTCCGCTCGCAGATCTGTTCCGGAAGAAATACGGTATGCAGGCGGGCAATATCGTCGGCACCGGCGCCTATAAGCCGGACTACATCCCGCCGGATGCTGAAGGTCTGACCACGAATGCAACGCCGTTCTGGATGGCCGCCGGGAGTGGAGTCGAGATCGAAGTCGACACCGAAACCGGCCACGTGCGCATTACGCGGCTGATCAACGTCGCCGACGTCGGTCAGCCGATCAATCCGAAGATCGTCGAAACCCAGTTGTCGGGTGCCTCGCTCATGCAGCTTGGCTTCAGTATGTTTGAAAAAATGCATATCGATGGCGGGCAGGTCACCAACGCCTCACTTGCCGACTACAAGATTCCCGGCATCCACGATGTGCCTCCGGTTATGGAGAACGAGACGGTCGATGCGTATCAGAGCAACGGCCCATTCGGCGCCAAAGGTGTGGGTGAACTCGCCACTTTCGGAGTTTCGCCCGCGATCGCGAATGCTATCGACGATGCGATTGGCGTACGTCTCAGCGATTTGCCCCTGACGGCAGAGGCGGTGTTTCGTGCGCTTCGCGCCAAAGAAAACAGACCGCTCGGGGATTAAATGATATGAGCGCGGTCGCCAGAACCATTCATTTCACGCTCAATGGACGAGGGGTTTCAGCCGATGTGAAGTCGCATCACAACGTCGTCGAAATGCTGCAAACCCAATTTGCTTTGTTCGGCGCACGCGAGAGTTGCGGGCAGGGGTTGTGCGGCTGCTGCACCGTTTTGGTGGATGGCCGGCCGGTGTCGGGCTGCCTCTATCTTGCGGTTTTTCTCGACGGTGCCGAGGTTGTAACCGTTGAACACCTGGCCGAACCGGGAAAGCTCGATCCGGTGCAGCAGGCATTCATCGAATGCGGTGCCTTTCAATGCGGCTATTGCACGCCCGGTTTTGTGATGATGGCAAAATCGCTCATTGGGCAGCATCCCGATCCGAGCGACGACGACATTCGGGACTACCTGTCCGGCAATCTATGCCGCTGTGCCGCCTATCCAGAAATCATAAATGCGGTCAAAATGGCCGCGCGGACAATGAAGGCCGGATCAACCGGCTGAGCTTAAACGCGACCTTGAGGGAGGGATGACCTATGACGACGGCAGCGCTAGCCGGTTCGCAGCCTTGGTATCGCAGCCTTAGTGCGACCCAATGGAAAACAGTATTTGCCTCGAATCTCGGCTGGATGTTCGACGGCTATGAAACTTTCGCGCTGATCCTGGTGGTCGGCGTTGCACTGCGTGATCTGCTGGACCCATCGCAATTTTCGCAAATCCCTGGTTTCGCAGGCACCGTGATTGGTATCACCTTGCTCGGCTGGGGCATTGGCGGCGTGATCGGTGGCGTCCTGGCCGACTATATCGGCCGCCGCCGCACCATGATCTTCGCGATATTGGCCTATTCGATCACCACTGGCCTGTCCGCCTTCGCCTGGGACTGGGTGTCATTTGCGATGTTGCGATTCATTGTGGGCATCGCGATCGGCTCGGAATGGTCGACCGGTGCCTCTCTGACTGCCGAAGCGTGGCCCGATAATGCGCGTGGCCGCGGCGCCGGCCTCATGCAATGCGGATTCGGCATCGGGTTCTTCCTGGCGTCATTCACCTGGCTGTTCGTCAGCGGCTATGGGCCTGGCGCATGGCGCATCATGTTCCTGATTGGCGTCATTCCGGCGGCCTTTACATTATGGCTGCGCACAAGCGTTCCTGAGTTGGAGAAATGGCACCGCAGCAACGAAAAGAGGATATCCGCAAAGGCAAAAAAGAAGAGCGGCGGAAAGCTTAGCGACGAGGACCGCGCGCTCACCCGCTTCACCTTCGCGGACCTGTTCGCCGATCCGGAAATTCGCCGGCGTACCATCATCTTGTTCCTGATGTCATTGACGACAACCTTGGCATGGTGGGGCATTTCGACGTGGGTGCCGCCCTTCATCGCGGGGATTGCGGGAAAAGCTGGATTGCCAGCGCAGACTTGGGCGAGTTACGCCGGCATGAGCTACAACATCGGAGCGATCTGCGGCTATATCGGCTTGGGTTTCTTTGCCGACAATTTCGGCCGCAAGCCGGTCGTGATGATCTTCTTTGCCGCCTCGTTGCTGATGACGCCGCTGCTTGTATTGGTGGACCACCGATCTGCATCTCTTGTTACTGGTCGCGGCGATCAACGGCTTTTTCACGCTCGGCCAATATTCGTGGATGTCCGTGTGGCTGCCGGAACTTTTCCCGACGCGCATGCGCGCGACGGGTTTGGCGTTTGCTTTCAATAGCCCGCGCTTCATCGCCTTCCTGGGCCCGATGTTTGCTGGTGCGCTGATCGCTCAACTCGGCGGTGTCAGCAACGTCGCAGTGACATTCTCTCTGATCTACATCCTGGGCTTCGTTCTGGTGCCGTTCCTGCCGGAGACCGCGGGCAAACCGCTACCAACGTGATACCGACCTAACGGTAATACCAAAGCGGCGGTGCAGTGAATTTCGCTGCACCGCCTTTCTTTTCGCGCAGAAAGCCAGGAGCACCGTCATGACCGGCGACATTGTTCTGACGAACCCCGACACCATGGCCAAGCCGGGTGGCCACTACACGCATGCCGTGACGGCCAACGGATTCGTCTTTATCGCGGGGCAGCTGCCGATCGCGCGCGACGGCAGCAAGCTGGTTGATGCCCCATTCGAGAGTCAGGCGCAACAGGTGCTGGACAACGTCGCGGCGGCTTTGGCCGGAGCCGGGAGTGCCGTTGAGCGGCTCGTGCAGGTGCGCGTTTATGTTACCGACATCAATCAATGGCCCGCTTTCAATACAATATATGCGAAATGGATTGGGGCATCGCGTCCGGCCCGCGCGGTCGTGCCCGTGCCAGAGCTGCATTTCGGTTTCAAGATTGAAGTTGAGGCTGTCGCGCTGGTGGCCTCATTGTGAGCACGCCGCCCAGGGTCATTACAATCGAGGAACATTTCACTTCGCCGAAACTACGAGCGTTGCGCGGCGAAAAAGATACACCTGTCCAGCGCAAACTAGATGATCTAGGTGCGCTTCGAATCCGTGAAATGGATGAGGCCGGGATCGACCTTCAGGTCATCTCCGAAAATAATCCGGCGACGCAAAATCTTGACGCTGAAACCGCGGTCAAACTTGCTCGTGTTTCCAACGATGTGCTGCATGAAGCCGTGCGTATGCATCCCGACCGCTTTGCTGGCTTCGCGACGTTGCCGACACCCAATCCCAAAGCCGCTGCAGACGAGTTGGAGCGTTGCGTGAGCAGGCTTGGCTTCAAAGGTGCAATGATCATGGGCCTGACCCATGGCCGCTTTATGGACGACAAGCAATTCCGTCCGATCTTTGAACGCGCGGTCGCCCTTGATGTGCCGCTTTATATTCACCCTACGCCTCCGCACCCGGCGGTACAGGACGCATATTTCAAGGAATACCCGGCGCTCGCCGTCGCTCCGCTTGGCTTCACCCTTGAGACTTTGACCCACACGTTCCGGCTTATCGTCAGCGGACTGTTCGATACCTACCCGACGCTCAAGATCATCGTCGGACATCTCGGTGAGACGGCGCCTTTTCTTCTATGGAGGACCGACAATATTCTTGGAGAACGCATGCCGATGTCGAGGCGATTCGCCGATTACTACCGGGAGCACTTCTGGCTCACGACCAGCGGCGCGTTTTCCGATTCCGCTCTCGCTTGTTCGATTGCGGAGATGGGTGTCGAACGAATTATGTTCTCGGTCGATTGGCCGTTCATGCAAAATCCGGCCGGCCGCAAATGGCTGGATACGGCGCCGATAAGTGACAAAGATCGCGCGTTAATCTTCGGCGGCAATGCAAGGAAATTGTTGAAGCTATAGCAATTTATCGAATTCACCCGACGACGAACGTAGAGTGCTCGCTTTTGCCTTCAGTGAGCCCTCGCTCCTTCATCCAGTCGTAAGTCCGGGCAAAGAGCGTCGTATCGTAGTAGTCGACGTGCTTGTAGTGCACAAAAGCCTTCAGCAGTTCATTCGGCTTTAAGGCGCCGTTTGTCTGTGCTGCGACGTGGTGTGCGAATTTGTAGAAATCCGCGTTGATGAGGTCGACCGCCATATTCTCGGCGTCGTAATAGTCCTTACGCTGCTCGTCGCTGAGGTCCGGCGAAATGACTTCGCCGCCGCGATAAAATGATGCCGCGATGATATGAGCCCCGTCCTTGAGACCGAGACTGATGAAGGGCTCCATCACGGTGACGACGCGATAGCTGCCGTTCTTAAGCCCCTCGTACCGCTTCTGCGGCAGGCCGCCGCGCGCGATATTGACATGTTTAGCGCCGACGGCACTTTCGAGCATCTGCAGTGTTGTGTAATGTGACCCGGTCAGCTCTTGAACCACAACCGGAATATCCGCGAGATCGCGCGGCACTTGCAATTTATCATCGAAGGTGATGATCGCCTGCGCCGCCACCGAAGCGCGTAGTGCGGCTATGTTGCCGCCGCGTTTGCCTTTTTCCAACCGGTCGATGCTGGCCCACTCGCAAACGTTGTAGCTGTCAGCGGAGCCGCAGTCGAACATCTGCTCTTTCAGCCGCGTCATGACCGGACGTTCGACACTGTCTTTTTCGCGGTCGGCGTAACTTGCGGTGAAGCGAACGTCGAGCCCGGCTTTTTCGAATAGTTTCTCTTCGATTCCGACGATGACCGGGAGATCGAACACCGGGTTGTTAGGCGCAATTCTGACGACGGGTTTGTCCTGGGTCATCGATTTGGTGTCCTTTGCCGAAGTCACGACGACGGATGATAACAATTTGCGGCTCAAGCCGGAAGGCCCGCTTATTGCGGTACAATTCCAGCGGCCTTGGCCAGCTCCGAATTGATCTGACGTTCATCTTTGACGAACTTGTCGAACTCGTCAGTATTCATTGCCATAGGCTGCACACCGAGTTTTTCAAGCTTCGCTCTGACCGCGGGTGTCTGCAACGCTTTCTGTATTTCGATGTTCAGTTTGTTGACGATTTCGCGTGGAGTTTTGGCAGGCGCAAATACGCCAATCCAAAATCGATAGGCGGAGTTCGTATAGCCCGATTCCAGCGTCGTAGGCACATCCGGAAGCGTAGGCGCGCGTGTCGGGCTGCTGACTGTCAATGCAAGCAGTTTGCCGTCGCTGATGTACGGCAGTGCGGGCAATATCGGTGAGTAGTAGACATCGACGCGGCCGGTCATCACTTCGACGAGCGCCTCGGGTGCTCCTTTAAACGGGATTTCCTGCACGTTGAACCCGGCGCTCAAACGAAGCCGTTGCATGGCAAGCGTGATCGGGCTGCCCGGTCCGATCGATCCAAACGTGATCGGCCGCTTCTTTCCGGTAGCGACAAGCTCCTGGACGGTTTTCATGTTTGCTGATGGGGCAATGACGAGGACGTTGGGTAGATTTCCCAATGGCGCGACCGCGGCAAAATCCCTGATCGGATCATATGGCAAGTTCGCGACAGTTGAGGGGGCAATGATGTGGGCGGAGGAATGGGCTAGAAGCGTGTAGCCGTCGGGATCCGCTGTTGCCACGGCCCGGGCGCCGATCGTGCCGCTTGCCCCCGGCCGGTTTTCAACGATGATCGGCTGGCCTAGTTGCGTCGACAATTGCTCGAAAACAATTCTTGGGATGATGTCGGCCGCGCTTCCCGGACTCAGTGGGACGATCGCCCGAATGGGTCTGGTAGGCCATTCATCGGCGCGGGCATTGCCCAGAGCGGCGATCGAAGCAAGGACTATCGTACAAACCAAAGCTGCAGCTGTGCGCATCGCGCCTCTCTGAAAACGGGCTGATAGTCAAATACAATTCAGCTTGTCTTGGGACGTGAGGTTGATCCAGTTTCATTGCTCAGGCAAGGGCGGCACAATGAAAGACGATGGCGATTTGGTGCTGATTGCCGGTGGAGGGCCGGTCGGGTTGCTTTGCGCCTGGCTGCTCGGCCGGCGCGGAATGCGCGTGCGTCTGTTCGACAACAATACCGGGCTGCAGGCAGACCCGCGCGCTGCGACCACCCATCCGGCTACTCTTGAATTGCTCGCAGAAGATGCGCTCGCAGAGGATATGGCGCGAGTTGGGCTTGTCGCTCCGATATTCCAGTTCTGGGACCGGCCGAGCGGAGAGCTTGTGGCGCAGTTCGACCACGCACTGCTCAAGGACGAAACACTTTATCCTTATGTCGTTCAGTGCGAGCAGTTCAAGACCGCCAAGTTGATTTTGGACCGAGTACGAAAAATGCCGAATGTTGAAGTGCTATTTGAGCATGAGGTCCTCGACGTTACGCAGGCAGATCGCTCGGTCGCCATCGAGGTGCGCGCCGCGGACGGGATCAAGACGCATGTGGGTGGCTATCTGATTGGTGCCGATGGTGGTCGCAGCGTCGTACGCAAGCAATGCGATATTCCATTCGAGGGATTTACCTGGCCCGAGCGGTTCATCGTGCTGACGACGCCGCATGATTTTGAAGCCGAGCGCGGCTATTGCTATCGCAGTTATTTCGCTGACCCTGGAGCCTGGTGTAATTGCTTCAAAGTGTCTGCCGATGGTCCGCCAGGCCTGTGGCGCACTGTTTTTCCCGCAAGTTCCGAGCAACCCGAAGCCGAAATCATGAGCGATGCTGGAGTGCAAGCGCGCATTCAATCGTTTTTTCCGGCGCCAAGAGCCTACGATATCGTCCATCGCAATCTCTATGTGACGCACCAGCGAGTGGCGGCGACCTTTCGCAAAGGCCGCGTTTTACTCGCCGGCGATGCTGCGCACGTCAACAATCCGATCGGAGGCATGGGTCTCAATGGCGGCATTCAGGATGCGGCCAACCTGGTGGAAAAGCTTGCGCAGGTTGTTCTTGATCATGGCCCGGATGGATTGCTTGATCTTTACAGTCGTCAGCGCCGCGCGGTTGCTGTTGACTTCGTGCAGGAACAATCGATCGCGAATAAGAAACGCCTGGAAGCGCGCGATCCCGACATGCGTCGTCGTAATCTCGATGAATTGCGGGAGACCGCCGCGGACAAAGACCGCGCGCGACAATTCCTGCTTCGTACCTCCATGATCGCAAGCCAACGCCGCGTCGCGGCGATGACAATAAACACCGTGTGAGACTTCCGTGAAAATCGCCGTACCCGACATGATTTCGAATTCTTATTTCCCGGCGGAAGCCGCAGTGGAACTCGGCTTTTTTCGCGAAGAAGGATTGGACGTCGCGCTGGAGATGATCTTTCCGGTCGATAAAGCCTATGTGGCGCTGCGCGAGGGCGCGGTGGATTTCGTTGGTGGCTCAGCCCACTCCGCGTTGGCCGCCTTTCCGCAATGGGAGGGCGCGAAGCTGATCTGTGCTCAGGCGCAGGGCATGTATTGGTTTCTGGTCCTGCATAAGGATTTTCTGGCCAGACGTGGCGATATCGGTGCGATCAAAGGCAAAAATATTGGCGCTGCACCCTGGGTGGAGATGGGCCTGCGCCGTTTGCTGCTTGCTGCTGGCATCGATTTACTGCGCGACGGCGTGACGATCGCGCCGGTACCCGGTGCGGTCGGGGCCGGCGTAAATTTCGGGCTGACCGCCGCCAAAGCCTTGGAGGACCGCAAGATCGACGGCTTTTGGGCAAATGGTATGGGCGCCGAAGTGGCAGTTCGTCGTGGGATTGGCACCATCGTGCTCGACGTACGGCGTGGCGACGGGCCAAAGGGCTGCTTTGACTATACTATGGCATCCATCGCGACGACCGAACGGTTGGTCACCACATCGCCCGGAATTGTGGCTGCGGCAGTTCGGGCCATCGTCAAGACGCAAAATGCGCTCAAGAAAAATCCCGCGTTGGCGGGCGAGGTCGGGCGCAAGCTGTTTCCGCTATCCGAAGCTGAATTGATCGTCGAACTTATTCGACGCGATCTGCCGTACTACGATGCATCAATCTCGGAATCATTCGTCGCCAACATGAATCAATTCGCTTGCGACCTCGGCCTGCTGCCTGGACCCGTGCCCTATGAAAAGGTTGTGGCGACGCAATTCAGGCCACTCTGGAATGCGTGAACAGTTATGAGTTCGTGAAACGCTCCGCCGGCGGTGCGATTTCAGTGACGAGGTCGCGCACCAATTTCTTGTTGGAAAGCGGCGCAAGTGTCATCTCGCGTGAAATCAGGCGAGCGGTGCACGCATAGACTGTCTTGCCGTCAAGCTCGATCATGCATTCCTTGCAGGCATTGGCATTGATGCAGGAGAAGCGGATTGCCAACGTCGGATCGCGGTTGATCCGAATCCAGCGCAGACCATCGAGCACCGACTGGCCCGGCTCAAATGGCACCTCATGGGTTTCCCAGCGACCATTGTTCGCATCGAGGCCGCGCCAAATCCTGAGCGTGGCGCTCTCGGTCATGATGCAGCTGCCGCGACGGCGCGCGGAGCGCCCGATAACTCAACGCGGGCGTCCCGCAACCCCACAACCTGACTGAATGCCCAGTCCGGAGACGACAGCGGATAGTCCTCGCGTTGTTGCGCCCCACGGGTTTCGGTGCGCGCGAGCGCGGCCTCGGCAACCACGCGGGCCACCAACAGCATATTGCGTAGGTCGAGCCAGTCGATCCGCCGCATATCGAAGGGCCTACCGTCACCGGGCGGGGTGTCGCCTAGCTCGCTGGTCAGACGATTGATGGTATCCAGCGCGCCGGCAAGCTTTGGTCCGCTGCGCAACGCGCCGACATTATCCTGCATCGTTTTCTGAAGTGTCTGTACCATCTCGGCAGTATTGAGTTCGCGGGTCGGCGTATCGGCGGCGATGACTGCAAGTGCTGTACGCGTATTTTTGGCGTGGTCGGGTGACTTACGAATATGTTTGGCGCAATCGGCGGCGCTGTGTCCGGCGCGGCGGCCAAACACCAACGCCTCGGTAATGGCGTTGCCGGAAAGGCGGTTAGCGCCATTGGCGCCGCCGACTGCCTCGCCGGCCGCATAGAGCCCGGGCAGATCCGTTTGCATCTGCGCGTCGGCTACTATGCCGCCCATATGGTAATGCGCGATCGGCGCCACCTCGACCGGCATTTTGGTGAGATCGATGCCATTAGCGGCGAGACGGTCAATTACGGGGCCGAAGGATTCACGTAGCGCGTGTTCCGGGCAGTGCTGGAAGCTGAGGTACACCCCGCCATGCGGCGAGCCGCGACCGGCTTCGACCTCCTTGAGAATCGCATAACTGCCGACGTCACGCGTGATGACATATTTGCCATCCTCGGCGACGCCGTAACGTTGCGTGAATTCCTCCATGCGGTTGTTCAGAAGCCGCCCGCCAAGTTTGTAGCGGAACGGGTCCCACATGATCGGGTCCATGCCGATCAGTCGCGGGGCAAGATGGCCGATGGGAAAGAACTGGACGAATTCCATATCCACGAGTGAAGCGCCAGCGCGCAAAGCCAGAGCGTAGCCGTCGCCACCCATATTTGCCGACGCGCTGTTACGTCGATAAAGCCGCGTGAGGCCGCCTGTAGCCAGGATGGTCGCCTTAGCCGAAAGAATCACCGGTGCACCCGATCCGAGATGTAACGCGACCGCGCCGGCGATGCCCTCGTCGCTACGTAGCAGATCGACGATGCAGAGATCACCTGCCTTGCGGATGCCGTCGCTTCTGTTCACGACGGTCCGCAGTGTTTTCGACACAGCGGGCCCGGTGTTGAGAAAATCGACATAGACGCAGCGTGGACGATCATGGCCAGGCGCCATGGCCTGCGTGATGCGTCCATCTTTACGCGCCCAACCAACACCCCAGTCGTCCATGGCGCGAATGCATTCGGGCCCTTCCTCACACAACAGCTGTGCAAGCGGTCCGTTGCATAACCCGCGCCCGGCGGCGATCGTATCCTCGTAGTGATGGCTCCAATGGTCGGGAGTTTGAGATCCCAGAGCGACGGCGACGGTCATCTGCGCCATCACCGTCGCGCCGCCGCGGCCGATGAGGCTGCGATCAGCGAGAAGTACGCGACAGCCACTGCGGGCCGCTTCAATTGCCGCATACATGCCTGCGGCTCCTGATCCAATCACCAGGACATCGGTTTCGGCGTGCATCGGGTCATGGGTCATGAGTGTCTCGTAGCGAGCCGACCTTTCCGGGAGCCGCTTATTCAAGCATCATTGATGGTGTTTGTGGCGAAAGCCACCATTTCCTTCTTCACGATTCGATGTTTCGCTTCCAAAGGCTTGAGTGGTTGTGTCAGCGCGCCATCCAAGTTTTCGCGCGTGTGGCCGCAAGGTAAAGCAGGGCCACTCCCGCGACCGCCCAGCATAAAGTTGGCAGCGTCTGGAGGATGGCCTTGAGCGAAGCATCGGCGTTAAAGCCGGTTGCGACCGTCGCCATGCGCGCCAATGTCGCCACGGCAAGCGCCGAGAAGAGCAAGCCGGACATGCGACCTTCGCCGCCATTCTCTCCGATCGCAAACGCGACCGTGAAGGCGCTCATTAGGATTGCGCCCCAGGCCGCGCCGGCGGCAAATTGCGCAATTACGACTTGTTCAAGTCCTTGCGCCAGGTGCGCCGCAACGATCGCGAGCGCGCCGATCAGCGCGGCACCACCCATGACCATGTAGCCGCCCAGCCGGTTGGTGATAGTAGCCGCTGGAAACATCGAAAGATTAAAGCCGATCCAGAACATCGGCATCAACCATTGCAACTGATCTGCCTTGGTGAAGCGCAGGAATAGTGGCGCGCTGTTTAAGGCAAAGTGTATCTGGTAGCCGAGCGCGAGCGTCATCATGGCAAGTGCGAAGACGATGGCTGGCCGTGTCATGGTGCCAAAGGATTTTACAGGAGAATTGTCGGAAGTGGGATGCGAGTCCTTCGCTAGCCTGCGTTCAGCTGTGATCATACCAAGCGTGACCAACATGAGTACAACACTCGCGAGCGCGAACGGAATGCGCGGATCGATGTCACGCAGAGCGGTCGTCAGATAAGGGCCAAGCGCTCCGGCGATACCGGTGCCAAGCATCGCGAGTGCGGAAAGGTACGGGATTGATGGTTTGCGGGCATATTTGCCGAGCAACATCAGCGGCGGTGCGCGCAGCGCTGAGGACGTTACGGCCCACACCACAATGAGAGCGATTAGCACTGGTGCGCCGCGACCCGCCAGCAGAGGCATAATCAGAAAAGCGGCGCAGGAGAGAGCAGTAGCCGCGGTCACCCAGACGCCGAGTCTTCCGAGAACACGAGTTACCTTGTCGGCCGCGACTCCAGTCGAGAAATCGCAGATCGTAAAAATGGCCTGATCGAGCATAAGCACCAGAATTACGAATTTTGGTGCAATGCCGGCGGCAGCAGCGAGCTTCGGCAAATAGATGACATAAATCGTCCAGCACAACGCGAAGAACAGCTGCAGGACAGCCAGATACCATCCGAAACGGTATGTGGTGACCATGGTGTGCTCTCAGATAACGACGATCATTTCCAACAATGCCTGGATCGGCCACTTAATGACGTGGTCTCAGAAAAAAATGAGGGCTGTGTGAGCGCCCTCACAAACTTTTCGGGCTTAAGCGCGCATCTGTGCTGAGGGACGGGCATCGTGCAGGAGCTTCTCATGCGTAGAGCACTCAACATTGCCCTAGTTTTATGTAGCGTCTTTATCAAAGTGATGGCTTCGCCGAGCAAGACGGTGGCGGAGACGGGCACGACGAAGAGCCAAATCGGCAACGTCATATCGAGCGATGGTCTGCATCTCGGGCTTCCTGATAGCATGATGCGCTATCCGGTGGAGTTTATACCGCAACCCTAATCAATGCGGTCGCAGTGCAGCAAACGAGCATGATGAAGCTCATGTTTGCCGACAAATGAGGCGAACAGTCCGCCTGTAATTCTCAGGGTTTGCGGACAATAGGCCCAAGGCGCTTCTATTGTTGCGGCGATTTGCCAAAAAGGAGTGCCCCTAACGTCCTTGCAATGTTTTCAGTGTGGGCCGTTAGAGCAGGGCGATGCGGGTCGGCCTGGCGGTATCCCCCGGCGGATTCCCATGCGCCGCCGCTCATGACAGAAGCGTGGATTTCATTCAGACGAGCAATGAACTCGAGGCGAGCGTTTAGGCTGGAGGATTTCCCGAGTGTGGGGCCCCCATCCAACATGTGCCTCAGCCTGCTTTTTCTCACGTCGCCCCGGACGGATTCCAATGCCCTGCGATGCTGCATGATTGCCGCCAATCCCGCTGTGTCAGCCATCACAAAAACGCCGAATGCCATAATAAGGTTCACTGGCCAGGCAAGCTATTGATTTGTTTAACTAAACAGCGGGACTACACCCGCTGCAGCAGCTGCGAGGGCTTCTTATTATTTTGATCGGCTAATATCCGGGCAATGGATTCGTCTGGCTCAACCGATGATTTCTACGAACGGTTGCCGGTCTTTCGCGATTTTAGCCGGATCGCAGATGACTCATTATTCCATCCACTACCCAACGATTGGATGGTCGGCGTGGCCGATGTGGCTCAATCGACAAAGGCAATTCTCGAGAATCGATATAAGGCTGTAAACATGGCAGGCGCTGCGGTGATCGCTTCGATCGCCAATGCGCTCAAGCCCCGAGACTTCCCGTTTGTATTCGGCGGTGACGGCGCGAGCTTTGCAGTGCCGGCCGCAGACGCGACTCTGGCGCGACGTGCATTGTCTGAGACCGCTACTTGGGTTGCCGAGGATCTCGACCTGAAATTGCGGGTAGGAATGATCTCGGTTGCCGAAATTCGCGCGCGAGGGCACGACGTTCGCGTCGCTCGTTACTTGCCGTCGGATAACATCAGCATTGCAATGTTCTCCGGCGGTGGCCTCGCTTGGGCCGACGCTGCGATGAAACGCGGCGAGATCGTGCTGCCGCCGGCCGCGCCCGGAGCCCATCCCGACTTGTCCGGCCTATCCTGCCGCTACGAGCTCATTCCATCAAAGCGGGGGCAGGTGCTCTCGCTCGTTGTGATGCAGGGATCCGATGCGAGCTCCGACGATTTCCGAGCCGTGGTCGAAACGATTGCCCGCATTGTTGAAGAGACGCCGGATGCTTCACGTCCGCTTCCTGGCCAAGGACTGCGGCTTAAATGGCCGCCACAAGGCTACGATCTGGAGGCGCGAGCATCGCGGCGGGCAGACGAATTTATTCGCGTACGCAAAGCCAAGGTCTTGGCGCTGACGTTCCTCTATTTTATCATCATGTGGACCGGCCTTCGTGTCGGCCGCTTTATCCCGAAGAAATACACTCGCGAGATCATCGAAAATTCTGATTTCCGCAAGTTTGACGATTCGCTGCGCATGGTGCTCGATTGCTCGCCGGAGCTCGCTACCGAAATCGAGGATTTTTTGAATGCCGCTGCAGCCAAGGGAGTGGTTCGCTACGGCTCCCATCGCCAGCAGGACGCAATGATGACCTGCTTCACACCTTCGCCTTCGCACCCGAGCCACGTACATTTTATCGATGGTGCCCAGGGTGGCTATGCGCTCGCGGCGGCTGCGCTGAAACAGAAAGAAGGCGCGTGACTGGGTCACGTTTGAACCGCGGGTAGGTTGATCAATTCGCCGATTCAAGCCAGCGCAGGAAGCGTCCACCCGCGACACCCCTGGTCAGTGCGAGGTTATATTCGCGGAAAACTTCAGCCCTGTGCCAGCCGCTTTTCGGCCAATTCTGAATTGCATTTTCGAGTCGTGCCAAATCGATGACCCGGCATGCCAATGGAGATTTCGAGAGCTCGGAGATTTGGCTTGCGAGTTCGCTGCGCTGACCTTCGAGTTTTTCGTACCAATCCGGCGCCTGCAGGCCACTCAGGCGGTTGGTCAGCACACTTTCCGGAAGCATTCCCCACATCGCACGACGGATCAGCGATCGATCGATTCCTTCGGCGAGGTATTGTTCGGACGGAATTCCGAAACAATAGGAAATCACGTCTACGTCGGCGGTGGGGTCGCGCACTTCGACGCCGGTTACGGCTTTCTCGGCCGCTTGCCAGTCACCAACATAGTCGACCTGGGAAAGCCCCTTCGTGCGTTCGTCTCTCCGCATGCGATAAAGGAAATCATGTCTGACTTTTTGGGCGCGGATATCGACACAGTTGGCAGCGGCGAAATCGGCACGGATCGGGGCGTGATCTTGCCACGCTGCGATCCGGTTTGGGTGACGACGGCGATCCGCCCAATCACCGAGTCGTGCCGGCACCATCGGTTCGAGCAATAGTTTTCGCAACGCTACCCAGCGCGAATAGGGAGTGCTGCGATAAAAATGTTGCCATTGCCGATAAGCCAAGAACAGCCGGCCGTTAAGGAGATGAGTAACCGACTGCGACCAGCCATTCCAGCTTATGGTATAATTCCCGTACAAGCCGCCGAGTAACACCCGCCGCCCTTGCGTGCGCGCACGCTTTAGAATTGCCAGCATCCAACCCAAATTGGTGGGGTTGCGTACAGGTCCATCGAGCGCAACAAAGAATCGCTCTAGGTCCGCGAAATCATCACACTCCTCGTTCCGCACATATTCGATATCAATATTTCCGACGTGCTTTTGGATCGCGTCGACGTATGGGGTTTCATCAGCGTAGGAGCCACCTGGTACCGGATCGTCAAATTCGCGGCGTGGCACACCCGTAAATGTGACAAGCCGCTGCCCCTTTTCATTGAGGGCTCGGGCGGCAAGTGCGGAGACCGACGACGAGTCCAGCCCGCCGCTCAGGAGGCAGCCGATCGGGTGCATGCTGCGCATTTGTCTGCGCACAGCCTGATCGAGACTCTTGCGCAATCCTTCGGCGTAGGCCGCGTTGGAAGCAAGTCTGACAGGCTTTATCTCTGCCGGCGACCAGTAACGACGCGTACTTATCGACCCGTCTGACTTTACCTGGAGGACATGCGCTGGAGGGACTCGAAATACATTTCGGTAGATTGTCGTTACGTGGTCGGCGTGATTGAGCACCAGGAAATCAGCGAGCTTCTCCTCACTGTACTCTCGTGGCACGTCGGTCAGCGCAAAAAGTCCATTTGGCATGCTCGCGAACGCGAAAAAACGTTCGCTCTTGTGCCACATCACGACATTGAGCCCGAGGTGGTCGCGCGCCAGCGTCAACGAACGGCTGCGCGGGTCCCAAATCGCGACTGCGAAGGGACCGCGTAGTATGGGCCAAATATCGTTGCCAAGCTTTTCCCAGCCGGTGAGGAGCAAGCGCGAGTCCGGCCATTCCATCGCATCCCGGCGCGCAATTCCAAACCGCGCGAGCAAATCATCGCGATTGTCGAGCCGCACATCGGCCGCAATAAGTGATCCGCTCGCGCCGCGCCACGGTTGCCTGTCGAAGCGGTCCTCGGGAGTCATCCTCATCAGCGTGTGTACGAGGCCGATATTCCCGCTTGCGATGATTTCGGATTTATCAGGACCATATTGATGGAGTGCGTTCGCTACTCGATCAAGCTCGTGGCGCCGCACCTGCTGACCGTCGAAACGTACAAGTCCGGCGATTCCACTCATGGGAAATGCACCTGTACGATCAGCATGTTCCGCCAAACTCAGCGAGGCGTGTGAACCGGCCGCTTTCGACGTCTCCGACTATTTTGTTATTGCCTATTTCGAGCCAAGCATGCGCGGTTAGTTCGTGCCCCTGTCGTGCAACACCAAGACAAAGGCGGCTTGCGATTCCGCGCCGGCGCAACATGGCGTGCGCCGCCAGCGCACGCGATAGACAAAGGGTGTTCATCCAGGGACTGGCGCCAACGCTCTCAACGGCCCACGATACCCAATGCGCTTCGTCAGCTGCAAAACGATTGACGTGACGCGGCGGTCGATTGGCCCAAGAGAAAATACGAGCCGCAGATATAAAGCGCACGGCAAACCGGGCCAAAATGAGCATAACGGTCGCTTCTCGCAAATACGCCCGCCGGATGTTTTTCAATTTCATCGGTATTCACTCTGAGTGAATTACCCGTACCAGCCGTTGCTTCACCAGCGATTGCAGAAATGGTGTTACATCGCGGGCTAAAGTTTCAGTGTCGACATCGTGCCGCTTCGCAAGCGAGTGAAAAATATCGCTGACACGACAGGGCTCGGCGAGCATGCACCAAATCTCCGTTGCTACGTCATTAAAGTCAAAATATGAGCCGGCCCGCAAACTCAAGACGACGATGCGACCGGCGACATCGGCAGCCGTTGGCTCTTTATCCTGAACAAGAATGCTATCGAATGTCACATTCAAAGCGAACGGCCCCACTACTGCGCGGTAATGACGCGGCTCCTTTTGGCAATGCAACGGTTGCCGCTGCGATACCCTACCTTGCGCGTGCACCTAGTCTAGCCGATGACAATTCAGGGCCGGTGGCCAAAAGTCGACGACCCGGTTTTGTCCAATTCAGCGAGGCTAGTCTATTTTTCGGTGCGGGCGGCTAGTGGCATAGCCATCTCGAAGGAAAATCCAAGCTTTGTCGCGGGCGGAGCGGGTGGCTTCGGCTCGGCGATAGCTGGGTTTCCGTCACTTTTATGCGCCGATTTTGTTTCGGCACCAATTGGCAACTGTGTTGCCACTGGAGCTTGCCAGGCGCGCCGCGCTCCGACGGTAGCGCTGCTAGCTTTGATCGGCGCCATCGCGACCTCCGAACAAATACGTTCCCAAGCGATCTCTATGGGATCGGGTGCAACATAGCAAGACAGTACCACACTGCCACTGTGGGCGGACGGTCCGCTTGGCATGGGCTAACCTGCATGATAGGCTTTTTTTTAAAGCCCGTACGAATTGGGTTGGAAAATAAACACGAATAGGCTCGACCGACTGGCGAGCCCGGGGATGACGAGAGAGGATCCGTTATGGCACAGAAATCGGCTTCATCCGTGGGGGCTGACAAAGATGCGGCAGACATTGCGGACTCGCCCGAGGTTCGCGATGAGGTTGCATCGAAGTTGGTCGAACGCTTTGCCTTGTGGTCAGGCGTTGCTGGTCTGATCCCAGTGCCGATCATTGACGTGTTTGCAGTTGGCGGGCTCCAGATTCAGTTGCTTCGCCGCCTCTCGCAAATTTACGATGTGCCGTTCTCCGAAAATCGTGGCAAAGCGCTGATCGCGAGCCTGGCGGGATCGATGATCCCGGCGACCAGCGGGATTGGCGCCGCGAGCGCGCTAAAAGCGGTGCCGGTCTTTGGCATGATTGCAGCTGGATTTGTAATGCCAGCGCTTTCAGCTGGAGCCACCTACGCCATCGGTAAGGCGTTCATTCAACATTTTGCTTCTGGCGGAACGCTTCTTGATTTCAATCCACCAGACTATCGCGATTTCTTCCGGGCTCAAAAAGAGGCGTGGGACTTAAGATCTCGCCGACGGGCCAAGTCTCAATCCGCTCCTGAAGCAACGGGAACGGCGGCTAATTCTTGAGCGCCCGGGCCTGTGCCCGCCAATCACGGAGTGGCAACACTCGCCGAGGCGGTTGAGCTGTCGAGCGGTGAACCTGAGCCCCATGCTCGAAGCCGTCATCTATATCATCTTCTGCCTTCTCACCGGGTTTTGCGGTGTTGGCCGAAGAATGGGCTTTTTCGGAACGTTTTTGCTCGCGCTTGTCGTCACGCCGTTAATCGTGCTGCCGGTGTTGCTGCTCACCGGCCCATCGCGCAATATCGAATGGCGCCGGCGTCTGTAGAGTGTTTTTTTCAGGGGGTCGACCAGCACATTTCTCACTGAACCCGCGGCGGCGTCTGGTGGAAGTGTAGTCGGAAGACGTCAAATTATGTCGTTCTTGCAGCTCGTTCGCCGCGAAATGCACGGCTCGCTGCCGAAGCTCCTGGTTATGTCGGCGCTCGGAGGCATCAGCACCGCGGCGATCCTCGGGGCCATCAATGCGGGCCTGCAAAGCAAGTCCAATTTGTGGGCAACCACGCTTTTTGTCGTTGCACTCTTTCTTTTCATCAAAACTCAATACTACGTGACGATCACGACGACCGCCGAGATCGAAGCGATCATTCACAAAATCCGCCTGCGCCTCGTGGATCAAATAAGACATTCGGAACTGCTGGCGGTCGAGGGAATCGGCCGTTCGAGGATCGTTGCTGCAATCACCAGCGATGCTGCGGTTCTTACTCAAGCGAGCAACATGCTCACCTTTACCGTGCAGGGCGCGGTGCTCATCTTCTTTGTAGCAATCTATGTGGCGTTCTTGTCGCTCGCCGCAATCATTACGACCATTGTCATCGTTTCTATTGCGGCAACAATTTTCCATATGAAGAACCGCCGTCTAATCGTGGAAAAACAGCGGTCGGCGGAGTGGGAACGCAAGCTGTTCGATCGGCTGACCGACGTTCTCGACGGCTTCAAGGAAATCAGACTGAACAGCGCGCGCAGCGCAGATTTATTCGCCGATGCCGTCAACGTGTCGCGAACGGCGGCCAATATCAAAATAAAAAGCCAGGCCGAAACTTTCAAGATGATCGTGTCGTCGCAGATTTCGATGTACGTTTTGCTAGGCGCCGTTGTGTTTGTGGCGCCCCAATTCAGCGGCGACCTTGGCGGCGCAGCACTGACAAAAACCACGACAGCTCTCATGTTCATCGTGGGTGCGTGTTTTGGTCTTGTGCAATCAATACCTGTCTTGCTGAACGCCAATGCGGCGGCCGATCGGATCGATCAACTGGAGATGGCATTGCGGGCGACGGCCTCTTCGGTCGAGCCGAGTGAAATTCAGATACCCAAGCGGTTCGACAAGATCGAGATGCGCAACATAGAGTTCCGGTACGTCGACAAATTTTCGGACGTGTCCTTCAAGATCGGGCCGATCGACTTCGACTTGCAGTCGGGCGAGCTCGTCTTCATCACGGGCGGCAACGGTTCAGGTAAGTCGACATTTTTGCGCGTGCTGTCCGGAATTTACCCGCCTGATTCCGGCGAAGTCACGCTGGACGGGCTTCACATCGATGACAATACCCGCGACGTTTACCGCGGTTTGATGTCGGCGATATTCTTCGACTATCATCTGTTCCAGCGACTTTACGGGATACCGGAGCCAGAGCCTGGCGAAGTTGACCGCCTGTTGGCGCAATTCCGGCTGGGGGACAAGACCGGATTAACGGATGGCCAGTTCCGAACGCTCGATCTTTCGGGCGGGCAGCGCAGGCGTCTGGCGCTGATTGTCAGTTTGCTCGAAAAGCGCCCGATCCTCCTGCTGGACGAATGGACGGCTGAACAAGACCCTGAATTCCGGCGTAAATTTTATGAGGAGCTGTTGCCGGACCTTATGAAAACCGGCACGACCATTGTGGTGATTACCCATGATGACCGCTATCTCGACGAGTTAGATTTGCCGGCACGCAGGATTCGTATGGACGAAGGCCGTATAGTCGAGCAACGTTCGACACGGAAAGACTAAGATAAGGGTTCGTTGGAGTAGGGTTGATGGCGGCGTATCCGGAGTCTCTTGATGACCTGCCAGCGGCGCCGGTGAAGCGCGGATGGTGGCGTTTTCTAGGGCGTCATCTGCCGAGCTTCTCCGTCGCGGTGCTGTTGTCGTTTCTCGTGACGATCGTACTCTTCCCTTACGTGGTGATCACGGTACCGAGCGGTATGGTTGGGGTCCTTTGGAAGCGGTTCAACGGATATGACTTCTACTGCCTATGCTTTGTTGGCCGAGGCACAATTCTGGATCCGCGCGAACTAAGGGACGAAGGCCTTCATATAATTTGGCCTTGGGACAAGCTGTATCTTTATAACCTGCGGCTGCAATCCACCACGCAGTCATACAATGCTATTTCCAAAGACGGCGTGAGTGTAAACGTTCAGATCAGCATACGGTATCAGCTGATCCACAATTACGTTGCCGTGCTACACAAATTTATAGGCCCGGATTACCTGGCGTCTGTTGTGGGTCCGGAAATCGGCAGCCAGACGCGGGAAGTGATTTCTCAGTACATAGCCCAGGAAGTTTACACTTCGCGCGACGCTATTCAGGAAAAAATTCAAAATAATTCGCAGCGGAGCCTGGCTATGCACCTCAACAATTTGGTGCAGCCCGACGCCATGGAGCAGCCGGATCCCAAACACTATAATGACTTCCTACAAAACTCGATCCAAATTCTCGATTCACCAATCCTTGGCATCGAATTACCGCCCGCAATTGTGGCGGCAATCAATCGCCAGACGCAGCAGTTCTACGAAATCCAAGAGTTCAAATACCGCGTTGAGCGAGAGGCGCAGGAATCACGGCGCAAGCAGATTGAAGCGAATGGCATTGCAGCCTTCCAGCGTACTATCAGCCAAGGCATTTCGGATTCCTACCTGCGATGGCGCGGTATAGAGGCGACACTTGCGCTAGCGCAATCGCCGAATGCAAAGATTGTGATCATCGGCAGCGGCAAGGACGGCCTTCCGATCATTCTTGGGAATGTTGACAATCCCGGCACGTCAAGTGCGAAGCTGGACGACAAAACAGCAACTCCGTCGGCTCCTGCCGGAAACGCGGCGGCGGGACTTTCGTCGTCGCCGGCGGTCGGGGCACCTAGTGATTTATCGATTGATGCTACGGCGCAGCCGCCAGAGGCGCCGCCAGCTTTGGGCTCTCCGTCCGCGCTGGAGCAAAAGCCTCCGGATAAGCAGGCAGGCTCATATATTCCGCGCGATCTCTCGGATGTTGAAGCCCTTCTTGCCCGGATCACCGAGGCCCTTCGTGCTTCCAAATCGACGACGAGTTCTGGCACAGGAGCACCACCGAAACAGTAATCGGCAGGACAGCGCTATTGCCGAGAAAAATAGTAGGGAAGGAAGTACTCGGTGGCCGAAATGCTGGGAAGAGGCCGCTCTGTGCGTAAAAGATCGGGCTTCTTCTGGTTGAACGAACGCAGACGGCGGTTCCTGATTGTGTGCGTTATACTGGCTGGCGCAATTGCGGCCTACTTCGCCGGCTTGCGGCTTGCTTACCGCGACATGGCGGACACCAAGCGGCTCGTCGAACAGCTCCAGTCTGAAAGCCAACGGCTCAAGACGGAGCTCGCTCAACAAACCGCAGGCATTGTCGCACTACAAGCCAAGTCTAAGAGCGCTCTGGCGGCGTTGGAAGAAATCATGCCGTCCGAGAACACGTATAAAATTAGTCCCAATCAATCGGTGATCGTTGCGGGCGGGCGCTTGACCATCGGCCTAATCGGTTCGCCTACCAATGAGACCGTCAACATCAACATTAATGGAAAGCAGCAATCAGTGGCCACAGGTGATGTCATCAACATCGCAATCGATCCGCCTTGTCAGGTACGAGTCCAATCCTTTGATATGTTCAAGGTTGTCGTCACGACGTCGTGCGAAGCAACGCGCTCCCGCTAGACTGCTCAAAATTACCTTGGTGCTTCAATCTATGGCCGTTTAAGCTTACGTGGAGGCCAGAAAAACATGCGAAATCACGCGGATTTGAATGTCATCTGGGGACGCAGCTAAGAATCCGATAGCATCGCTTGCAAGTGATTCGCCAAATGGAAACAAGGCGGAAAGGCAGGTGGGCAATGAGGCAAATAATCACAGTTGCGACGATGAAAGGGGGCAGCGGCAAAAGTACGCTCGCTAGTTGTCTCGCGGTTCATTGGCATCTTTGCGGCCGGCCATCGACTATCATCGATGCCGATCCCCAACGCTCGATTGCCCGTCTTGCGGCTCGCGAACGGGCTCTTGGCGGTGTGACTGTAGTTGAGGATGCGTCGGACGAAGCATGGAAAACAGCGCAAAAACTTTCGGTGTCCGGCTGTCCTATCATTATTGATACTCCAGGATTCCGTTCACCTGCGACCTTGGCGTGCATTGCGGCCGCTGATTTTCTTCTTGTCCCGGTCAAGGCGTCTCCGCTAGATATTGATCGCATGCTCGATACGCTCAATTCGCTTATCGATGGCGCGGGTGCGCGACGGCCCACCTTCCGCTGCGTTTTGACACAGACGACGCGGGATTCGGTTATTGCCAAACATATTCGGGCTGAGTTGATCGAGGCCGGCTTCCCGGTACTCAAGAGTGAAATGACCAATCGTGTGGTCTATGCCGAGGCAGCGCTCTGGGGCGCAACACCAAGTATCATTGAGAACTCAGGGACCGCCGCGCGTGAAATCGCAGCAATTGCCAACGAAGTCGACAGTATCGTGGGTATCAAACAGGCGGCGTAATAATGAATAAAAAGAATCTTCCAAAAGCCATCAGGCCGGCGG
Source organism: uncultured Alphaproteobacteria bacterium (assembly GCA_963810585.1). Taxonomy (GTDB): domain Bacteria; phylum Pseudomonadota; class Alphaproteobacteria; order Rhizobiales; family Xanthobacteraceae; genus Pseudolabrys. Next base: position 876,552 of record CAWENV010000001.1, on the reverse strand, counting down.
ATCGGCCCACGCAGGACGCGACTGCGATGGATTCGCCGGCGTATCTTGTGAGTTTGCATGATGCGGATGACGCCCCTGAAATGGCGCAGTATTCGATCTCCCCTGAAGAAACGAGTTTGTCAGGTGCACCCGGCGTGTCACCCGATGATCGCCGCGCCACCGCCGTGAAACTGGTCGAGCGTTTTTCCCTGTGGTCAGGCGCCGCCGGACTTATCCCGGTGCCATTCGTGGACCTGGCTGCCGTCGGCGGCGTTCAAGTTCAAATGCTTCGCAGGCTTTCGCAGATTTACGGCATCCCGTTTTCGAAAAACAGGGGCAAAGTGCTTATCGCCGGCCTTGCAGGGAGTATGATCCCGGCAAGCACCGGGATAGGAATGGCAAGTTTTATAAAGAGCGTGCCTTTTGTCGGCACGGCTGTTGGTGCGATTGCGACGCCGGCGCTGTCGGTGGCTGCCACTTATGCGATCGGAATGGTTTTCATCCAACACTTTGCTGGTGGCGGGACGCTGCTCGATTTTGAGCCGCCTGACCATCGCGAGTTCATAAAAGCTCAGATGGCATCGCGTAACATCGGGTCAAAGGTCGCTTGATCTTAAGTATCTTAGCGCGCGCATAGATGCGCCGTGCGCTGCTGCTAGGCAGCTCCGATATTAAAATTACCTTTTACCCCCAGTCTTGGCCGCCTTGTCCGCGTCCCACCACCATACCGTCGGGAACGCTGACACGCCGTATTTCGGCAATGGATCGGGGCGGCTAAATCGATTCCAGCGCGCCGTACGCAATTTTGAATAACCCCATTGCGGCACGACGTAGTGGTTCCACAGCAATATACGATCAAGCGCTTTGCTGGCCGCCACCAGTTCATCCTGTGTTGTGGCAAAAGTTACGCGCTCAATCATCTCGTCAACCGCCGGGTTCTTGATGCCGATGATGTTGTCTGTTCCGGGTTGATCGGCCGCTAACGAGCCCCAATAGCCCCGCTGCTCGTTGCCAGGCAAAAGCGACTGAATCCATGCAAATGTGATGATATCGAAATCCCAGCTGCGCAACCTATTCTCGTAATGGGCTTCGTCGACCGTGCGCACTGACACAGTAATACCGAGCCGATCCAGCGACGGCTTGAGGAACAGGAAGACGCGCTCGAAGAGGGGTGCGTTGGCAAGGAGTTCTATCTCGAATGGCTCGCCAGTTTTTTCGTTTACAATTAACTGATTGCGCACTTCATAGCCGGCCTCTTTAAATAACCGCAGAGACTCCCGCAGATTGTTACGCACTGCGTTTTGGCTACCTCCGACGGGATTGCTATAGGGCTTTGTAAAAACTTCGGGTGGAATCTTATTGCGCACCGTTTCTAGCAATTCGAGTTCGCGGCCCTTCGGCAAGTCGACGGCCGCGAGTTCAGTGCCCTCGAAATAACTGGCAATGCGCTTGTATTGCCCAAAAAAAATCTTTTTGTTCATCTCCTCGAAATCGAATGCATAATTGAAGGCGAGCCGAACGCGCGGATCCTTGAATTTGTCGCGTCGGATGTTGAAGGCGAACGCCTGCATCATGCCGATGTTATTTATGGGAAACTCTTCGAGGATAACCCGCTTTTCATTGACCGGGGGAATGTCGTAAGCCGTCGCCCAGTTCTTCGCGCTGTTTTCAGTGCGCCAGTCGACCAAATCTCCCTTAAGAGCCTCAATAGCGATCGTTGCGTCACGGAAATACTCGAATCGGAGCTCGTCAAAATTGTCGCGACCAATACTAACGTTGACGTCTTTGCCCCAATATTCCTTGACGCGTTCGTAAACAACACTGCGGCCGGGTGAAAATTCCCTGATACGATATGGGCCGCTGCCGAGTGGTATCTCTAGTGTGGTTTCGGCGATGTTACGTTTTTTGCCATCCTTGTCAGAGCCCTCCCACCAATGCTTTGGCAGAATTGTTAGCTGCCCGACGATCAACGGCAGCTGCCGATTGCCGCTGCCTTCGAAGGTGAAAGTAATTTCTCGATCGCCAGTTTTTTCGGCCTTGACGATATGGCGGTAACTGGCAGCCGCCTGCGGGCTTAATTTTTTGAAAGCGTCGAAAGAGAATATTACGTCGTCTGGCGTGACAGGCATACCGTCATGCCATTTTGCGCCAGCCCGCAATCGATAGGTGACCGAGGAAAAATCGTCGGGATAACGCAACGCTTCAGCGAGAAGCCCATATTCGCTCGATACCTCATCGAGCGACGGCACCAACAGAGTATTGTAGATGGAATCGATGCCAAGAGCGGCTGTACCTTTGATCCCCGCGAGTACCATATTGAAATTGTCGAAAGTACCTATCGCTATCTGTGCTGCCGCGCCGGCCTTGGGCGCATTTGGGTTGACGTAGGCGAATTGTTTGAACCCAGGGGGATATTTCAGATCACCGAACTTCGAAACGCCATGCCGCCAAGTTGGGGTCGCAGTTTGTGCTTCCGCGCGGCTTATCCAATCGGGCAGGGCGAACCGCCGCCCGGCAGTCAGAAGCAGGGCGGATGTGAGCAAGGATCGGCGATTCATTTGATACTCCAACGAAGGTCACAGCCTTGCGAGCGGCTATCAATGCCGATGATATGTTTTTTCCATTGCTTGGGTAGTGCTGGGGCGTGCCCCGCGACAAATTAGATCCGTACCTGTGTGACTGGCGATAAGATCTCGTCACATAAAACAACGAGGCGCCGAAAGATCCGGCGCCTCGTTTAAGGCCTAGTCGGTCCCAAGGTCAGATAAGACCGGTTTAATAAACCGATCAGCCGCCGCAGACGGACAGGCCGCTGCAGGCGCCGAGGGTAAAGTTAGCCTTTTCCTTCGCCGTGCCAGCCGCGCTTTCCAACGCTTCGTCGGAAACCTCGAAGGCAAGGATCTCTTGTTCAGTCACATCAAGTCCCATCGTGGAGTTCTTCATGATATTAATCCTTTTGGTTCGCCACTGGCGCCGCCAGTCAGCAGACGGGAAGAGATATTCGGAAGACGGCCCCTCCCCAGCGCCATATCGCCATAATCCGATGCGTGTCGTGCAAAGTCAATTCCAATAAGCTCATAACCGCAGGCACTTATGACGCATAGGGGGCTGATTTATGCGGGTAAATCGCGTCATCTTTCAGCCTATTCGTCGGTGCCCCGTCTCGGTCCGCGTTTGTCACGCGCTCGACGCCAAGAACGTCGGCTTGATCAATGTTCGCCCTGGGCCCCGGGGGCCAGCCCAAGCAGGAGATGACATTGGGCACTCGGCAAATAGAATGACCGCGGTTCGGGTATGACCCACCCGATCGGAGAGAGATCGTATGGATGCTTTCTATGAGCGCATGATTATTCGCGCCGCAACCATTGACGAACTCCTGTCCGATGATTTCGAACCCCTACCGGGCCAAAAAGGTGAAACCGATTTAGCCGCGCGGCGTCTCGCGGCGTGGTGCCGGGCATGCGCCAGCGGCGACTGGTCGCTGTTTGGGCGGCGGTTAGCCCGGGACGAATTGGTTTTTGGCGAGATACTGACGAAATTCGCCACCGTTCGCCGCACGGCTTCTGCTTCTCCACCGGCTTGGATTGGCGACGCAATCTGGATAGTGGCGGCGCTACAAAGCTCAACTAAAAACGCAGACTCAATTGCGTCACAAAATCATTTTGAGCCTTGTGCATTCGAAGATCTATTCATGCCGGTGATAAAGCAAGCCGGTGAACTCCTTCGGTCGGATGTTGGCGCTCGGGCGTTCGATAACCTTAGCGAATCCGCTCGCGCTTGCCTGTACCAATCACTTTTAAAGGACCTGTCCGGTCTTTCCGCTCCGGCAATCTATGAGAGGTTCGCCGATGCGCGGAAAAGTAATGAAGTGGTGGCCGGTGCACGGAAGCCATCGCAACGTGCCAACACAGTGCACTACGATCAATTCACCGCTGAAATGAGAAAGACAGGTTTCCTGCGGCTGTTCGACGACAAGCCCGTACTCCTGCGACTACTTGCCGTAATCACCCGGCAGTGGATCGAAACGTCACGCGAATTTGTCCTGCGCCTTGATGCTGATTTGCCGCAAATCCGGCGCGATATTCTTGGCTCCAGCGCCGATAGTCTGGTTGCTCGGATCGAAGGCGACCTTTCAGACCCACACAACGGCGGTCATTCGGTCCAGATCGTCAGTTTCGTGGACGGTTCGCGAGTGGTGTACAAGCCGAAGGATCTGCGGGTCGAAGTTGCGTGGCACAAATTAATCGAGCAGTTGAATCGGGCCGGTGCTCCGATAGATCTGAAAACGGTGCGTGCGCTTGCGCATGACGACTACGGTTGGGCCGAATTTATCGGTCATGCCGGGTGCACCGATCAAGAAGGATTCAGGCGGTATTTCCGGCGCGCGGGTGCTTGGCTCGCACTCTTCCACTGTTTCGCGGCAAACGACATGCATCAGGAAAACATGATTGCAGCCGGCGATCATCCAGTGCCGATCGATCTGGAAACAATCCTCCAATCATCCGCCGAGAAGGACGCAGCCGCAGATCCAGAGGCACAGGCCTTTGACGTTGCGACGGAAAAACTCGCCAACTCGGTGATGGCAGTCGGCTTACTCCCCACATATGGGCGGTCCCCCGACAACAAAGTTTTTTCGATCGGTGGAATGACGGCAGACTGGAATTCAAAAATAAAAATCAAATGGAACAATATAAATTCTGACGAGATGCATCCCACGAGAGCGAAGGAAGCTAACAATTCAAATCCGAATCTGCCGCATGTCGATGGCCGGTATGCAAAGTTCGGAGACTATGTCGATGATTTTGTGTCGGGCTTTGAGGATTACGCGACGTTTTTGTCGCGTCATAACAAAGACTCCAAGAATGAAGCGGTATACGCCGGCTTTGACGGCCTTGTCGTCCGCAAGATCATTCGCGCCACGCGTTTCTACGCGATGTTACTCCAACGTTTGAAAAATCATCAAACTATGGATGACGGGGTGCTCTGGTCTGCACAAGCAGACTTCATTGCGAGGCTAGCGGAATGGGAGAAAGATACCGATGCTCTGTGGCCGCTCCAGCAAGCTGAACGGGCTGCTCTCCTCGCGCTGAATATACCGCATTTCGTTTCGCCCAGTGACGGAGACAAGATACGCGACGCAACCGGCTTTGCGATTCGGTCTGAGGTTGATTTCGGTTTAGATCGCGCGTGGACGCGTATGCAAAAATTCGATGCGGATGAAATCGCCTGGCAGGTTGAGGTAATTAAGGAAAATACGGCCTCGCTATCGAAATCCACCGGGCCGACGTTGGTACCCGGAAAAGTGGAACGAGCGTCGCATCCTGCCGTTGCGCCGACAAAGGCGATTTTCAAGAGAGAAGCTGACAAAATCGCAGGAGAGTTGTCCTTTCACGCAATTCGCCGCGGTCCAGGCGCCGCTTGGATCGGTCTAGACTGGCTAGGTGATGCTGAGGTTTTCCAGCTCGTATGCCTGGGGCCAGACCTCTACAATGGCGCGTCGGGTATCGGCGTTTTTCTAGCGGCGCACGCAGCGGTAACCGGGAGTCAGTCTTCAGGCGAACTCGCTTTAGCCGGCGTGTCTCATCTTCGGAAGAATTTAAGAAGCCGAAACGCGGCTCGTATGGCGCGTTCTTTGGGTATCGGCGGTGCCACTGGCCTCGGCTCGATCATTTATGCACTCACGGTAATGTCGAAATACCTGCGTGATAATGATTTGCTTGCGGATGCCCACGCAGCGGCGGAACTATTCACCGACGATCTTATAGCGGCGGACAAACAACTCGATGTTATCGGTGGAAGCGCCGGTGCCATACTTTGTCTGCTTCGTCTTTATCGCGACGGCCATTCAGAGGCCGTGTTGAGTCGCGCTATCCGGTGTGGCGAACATTTGATTGCCCAAAACAGAATCGGGCAAGCAGGCCACCGGAGTTGGGTCGGACAAGGCTCCGGCCATCGAGCCCTGAACGGTATGTCACACGGCGCGGCCGGGTTTGCGTATGCACTCGCTTCGCTGTCGGCAGCGACTGGTCGCGGAGAATTCGCGCAAGCGGCGGCAGAATGTATCGAATTCGAAAATTCCAGTTACAGCGCAGAACGCAAGAACTGGCCTGATTTGCGCGTTGATGACGAGCCGTCATGGCCATGTCAGTGGTGCCACGGAGCTACGGGTATAGGTCTTGCGCGAATTGCAACGGCCAAACATTCGGGAATGAAGGCAGATATCTCTGTCAGGGATATACGAAGCGCTGTCGACGGCGCACGGTCAGCGTGGCCAGCGGCGGTGGATACTCTCTGCTGTGGCACACTGGGAAGCATCGAATTTTTCAGCGAGGCTGGCAGCATTCTTGGGCTCAGCGACCTTCGTGAGCTTGCCTTAAGCCGTTTGGCAGGGGTTTTAACGGCGGCAGCATCAAGCGGCGACTACCGTTGGAACAGCGGAAAAAGGCAATTTAATTTGGGCCTGTTCCGCGGCCTGAGTGGTGTCGGCTACACGGCATTGCGTCGCGTCGATGATTCGCTCGCCAACATTCTAATCTTGGAATAGTCAGGATTATATTGAGACTGAGTTGCAGCTCCACCTGCGTCTTGTGAATTTGGAACTTATCGTTCAAGCCCCCACAGAAGCCAAATCTATCAATGACGGTTCCGTCTTTGACGCGATGGTGGTGGGCTACCAAGCTTCTCTGAATGGTTTAGTGGGAGTCCGGAAAGGATCAACCGATGGAGAATGTTCGCTCTACGATGAAGGGGTCGCATGGCCTGGCGTTGATCCTGCTTGTCATCGCGATGCTTGCGGGTCTTCCGGTCGCCGTCTGGCTGGATTTGCGCAATCTGACCGAAACCTCACTACTTCGGCAGGCGCGCGACCTGAATTCGGTGGTCAGCAGCGTGCGCTCATATTACGCCAGCAACGTGGTCGGTCGCGTGTTGGCTTCGCCGGGCTCGACAAAGGTGGTGCATAATTACGAGAGCATCCCAGGTGCGATCCCGATTCCTGCAACGCTCTCGCTTGAACTTGGACGGGTCATCAGCGAGCAGCAACAGAATATCACCTACCGGTTCGTGTCGGATTTTCCCTTCAAGGAACGCGCGCCTCATGCGCTTGATAGTTTTGAGACTGGCGCGCTCGCAGATTTGCGAAAGCACCCGGAACAGCAATTAACCGAAGTGTCGGCGTCTGTCTTCAGCGATCACGTCCGCCTCGTAGCGCCGGTGGTTATGGGCGCTGCCTGCGTGAGCTGCCACAATGCGCACCCCGACAGTCCCAAACGGGACTGGAAAGTTGGCGATGTTCGCGGCATCCAGGAAATCGTCATCAGCCAGGCAATCGCGACGAATATATTTTCATTTAAGTACCTGCTCGCCTATTTCGTCTTTATGGCCGCGTCTGGCGTGACATTCATCGGTGTGCAGCGCCGCCAAGCGGCGACAATCCGTGGCATGAACCAGGAACTCGAAACTGCGAATGATTTCCTCGCCACATTATCGATGAAAATCTCACGCTACCTTTCGCCACAAATCTACAAGAGCATATTCAGCGGTCAGAAGGACGTCACGATCCATACCGAGCGTAAGAAGCTCACGATCTTCTTTTCCGATATCAAGGATTTTACGGCAACTACGGAACGCTTGCAGCCGGAGCAGGTCACCTTGCTGCTCAATGAGTATTTTACGGAAATGTCCAATATCGCGCTCAAGCATGGTGGCACGATAGATAAATTCGTTGGCGACGCCATTTTGATCTTTTTTGGTGATCCGGAATCCAGTGGTGAAGGGGAGGACGCGAAAGCCTGTCTGCGCATGGCAGCAGATATGCAGCATCGGCTCGCAGAATTAAACGTGAAATGGCGGAATGAAGGCGTCGAACATCCCTTCCGCGTCCGGATGGGCATTAACACCGGGTACTGCAACGTCGGAAATTTCGGCAGCGCTGACCGGATGGACTATACGATTATCGGAGCCGAAGCGAACCTTGCTGCACGCCTGCAGTCGGTCGCCGAGCCGGGGCGCATTGTTGTCAGCTACGAAACCTACGCTCTGGTGAGAGACATTCTCGTCGCACATGCGCTGCCGCCAATAACGATGAAGGGGATCAGTCGAGAGGTCGTTCCTTATGCAGTGGAGGGTATGCTCGACGCGACCGGTCACAGTGTCGAGATCTTCAGTGAACACATCACTGGTCTTGATTTTTACCTTGACCCCAGCATGGTCAATGTCGGCTCCACGGAACGAATTCGCGCGCTATTACAAAATGCGATCGCGGCTCTTGAAAAATATAGTTCACGTCCAGGATCACAGACACCGATGCTTTAATTGCTATGAAAGGCAGGGACTTGCCTGCCGTTCTGTCAGAAATTACAAAATTATTGCGATGCACAAAAAACGCTTCAGCACAGCAATAAACTGCATATCTGTGATGCTCATTACAGAGCACCCGCTAGCGCTGCCCTAAATTCCCGGTGTAAACCCAAAGGGTCTAAACTCGCCCGTGAGCATAAGGATCAACCGATGAAGAACACTCTGATGAGTTTTGAAAAGACCGAAGAAGATATCCTTTCCTTCGAAGTCACCGATGAGGCGCTGGAAGTCGCGGCCGCTACGACTAAGGAGAAGGCGAATTTCACCCTCGGGAATTGCAGCGGCTTGTCCGTCTGTGACGGCTGACGCCAGCCCGAGCATGCTAGTTAGGTGAGAAACGAAAACTCTCTTCGTCCCTCGTGCTGTTTTTCTTTAACTCCGGACGGCGTAACATCCGTTACGCCGTCCTTTTTGTGCGATCAGCAGGCCGGAGTGTCCTATTTGATCGAGCGCTGATACGTCTGCCGTTCAGGCGGGTTTTTCGGCCCCGGTAATCTGCTCCAGCACACGACCCTTCGTCTCGATACCAACCATCCAGAGCGCGATGGAGGCAATGAAGAAGGTCAGCGCAAATGTGTGCAAGACATATGCACCGAACCCGTACTGGAGCATGAATCCCACCACTGCTGGCGCAAGGAAAGACCCCACGCGACCGATACCGAAGAACCATCCGACGGCCGTCGCGCGTAAGTGAGTTGGATATAGCTCGCTCACATAGATTCCATTCGAGCCGTACACGCCCGGATTTACCCAGCCGACAGCCGCGATGGCAAAGTATATCCATACACCGGTCGCTTCCGCGAACCAGAGGTGGAAGAATGCGCCGACGAAGTAATACAAAAACAGTACCGGCCGACGGCCATAGCGATCGATGAGAAAGCCGCAGGCCGTGTAGCCGACAAAAGCTGCAATCGCCTGTACGAACAAGAAAACGAAAATCTGTCGAAGTTCGAAACCGCGTTGGACCAGAATTTGCGGCAGCATGAAGATGATGCCGTTCGATGACCAGAGGAAACAGAACGATACGATCCACAACAGGATGGTACGCCTGCGGCGCTCGGGTGTGAGGAGCTCAAACACCGTCACGCCGCGTTCTTCAACGCCGGCCGGGACAACGGACGCAGGCGGCAGCGGCTTTCCTCCCGAGGCCTTTGCCTCGATCTCGGCCACCGTATGTTCGGCTTCCGCTACACGACCGCGGCTCACCAGGTAGCGCACCGATTCCGGCATGACGAGCCGCACGAAGAAGAGCAGCACGGCCGGAATGACGCCGATGATGAAAACCATTCGCCACCCATAGGTCGGGATAATGAAGTAGGCGAGCCCCGCCGCCAGAGCGAGACCCAGCGGAAATGCCGCCATCATCGAGCCCGTCATGCGTCCGCGGATCCGGCTTGGGCTGTATTCCGCTGTAAGCGTGAGCGCGACCGGCACTTCGCCACCCAGGCCGAAATTCGAGATAAAGCGGAAGATGGAGAGCGAAAGCACGTTCCACGATATGGCAACCAGTCCAGTAAAGACGGAAAAAATCCCGATCGTTGCCGCGAATGAGGTGCGCCGGCCGATGTAATCGGAGATCGTGCCCCAGAAGAGCGCGCCAAGAAATGCGCCGACCAGGCCGACGGTCGCGAGTAAACCCGCCTGGGCCTGGTTTAATCCGAACTCGCGCGCAACCGGCGGCAGCGCCATGCCGAAAAGTGCGAAGTCGCAGGCATCGAACATCACGCCGATGAAGCAGAGCGTGAACAGGTTACGATGCCAGCGCGAAAACGGCAGCCGCTCAAGGCGGCCGAGCAATTCGGCCGATTTGCTGTCACTGGTTGGCATGAAAGTCCCCCCGACGCGCCTCGTTGATTATGGCCGCAGATGCGGCAGGCGAGCGCAGAGGCGATACGCCGCGCAAAGCAGTTAATAGCGAAAAGAAATTGCTGACAAGCTGGCCAGCGACGGGTCATTCGACCAGCTTGAAACAGCGTCACGTTAATGCGTAAGTTCTCCGCTCTTGTCCGGGACGCAGCGGTGATCATCGATATATTCAATCATTTCATGCCGGCAGCTTACTTTGACCGGCTGAAAAAACTTGCGCCGGAGCTTCCGGCCGCGACAGCATTCCCACGCTTACGCACGCTGTGGGATCTCGACGCGCGCCTTCGGCTGCTCGATCAGTTCGGCGACTATCAGCAGGTATTGTCACTCGCCAACCCCCCGCTTGAGCTGCTTCCGTCGCCGCAGCAAACGCCGGATTACGCGCGCATGGCCAATGATGGGTTGGCGGATATCTGTCGGCGTTACCCCGAACGGTTTCCAACCTTCATTGCCTCGTTGCCGATGAACAATATCGAGGCCTCGCTGCAGGAGATTGATCGCGCCATCAACGATCTTGGTGCGAAAGGCATTCAGGTGTTCACCAATGTGGCAGGCAAGTCGCTGAGCGCGCCGGAATTTCGGCCGATTTTCGCGCGCATGGTGCAGCACGATCTGCCGGTCTGGGTGCATCCGATGCGTGGGCCGCAGTTTGCGGACTACGCCGCTGAAAAAGCATCGGAAAACGAAATCTGGTTCACTTTCGGATGGCCATATGAAACCACAGCCTGCATGACACGGCTGATCTACTCAGGGCTATTCGACGAACTCCCAAAGGTGAAAGTCATCACCCATCACATGGGTGGGATGATCCCTTATTTTGCGGGGCGTATCGCGCTAGGCTTCCGGCAGATCTTTTTCGGCGAGCCGGACCGCAATCCGGGTGCCGAAAGCCTGAAAAAACCTCCCGCTGATTATTTCAAAATGCTCTATGCCGACACAGCGCTGAACGGAGATGTGGCCGCGACCGCCTGCGGACATGCCTACTTTGGAACGCCGCGCTGCATGTTCGCGACCGATGCGCCGTTCGACGCAGAGCAGGGCCGGGGACTGATCGCCAAGACGATTGCGGCTGTGGAGGCGCTCGATATTGGCAAGGACGAGCACGCACGGATTTTTTCCGGCAACGCGCGCGAACTCCTCAGGCTTTCGTGAGTACGGACCGATGCAGACCAGAAACATAAAAGTGAAACTCCGCGACGGCGAGATGGGTGCCTATCTCGCCATTCCGGACAAGACGCCGGTCGGCGCCGTCATCGCGATCATGGAAATATGGGGCGTCAACGACACCATGCGTCATCATGCGCATGAATTCGCCGAGGCCGGTTTTGTTTGCCTCGTGCCGGATCTTTTCTGGCGACAGGAGCCAGATGTCCAGCTCTCCGACAAGAATCCGGATGACGTTAGGAAGGCTTTCGATCTTTATTACGATTTCGATTACGACCTTGCTGTCCGGGATATGGAGGATACGCGCGCCTATTTGAAGATGTTGTCCGAATGCAATGGCAAGGTCGGAGCGGTCGGATACTGCCTTGGCGGTAAACTTTGTTATCTGATGTGCTGTCGCACCGAGATCGACTGCGCCGTGGCCTATTACGGCACCTATATCGAGCACCGCATTCGTGAAGTGCCGAATTTGCATCGGCCCTTCATTCTCCACATGGCGATGAAGGACCGTTGGGTACAGGCCGAGGTCAATGACCTTCTCGAACGACGGTTGTCACCCAATCCCATCGTGACGATTCACAAATATCCAGGCGCTGACCACGCTTTCGCGCGTTTTGGCGGCAAGACCTACAGCAAGGCTGAAGCAGATCGTGCTTTGAAGCTGACGTTGGACTTTTTCAACAAGCATCTAAACGGTTAATTATCACTATCCAGCCAAGAACTTGCGCATGAGCGCGATTGCATCGCGCGGGCGTTCGATGACGGATGCATGTCTCGCCTTGGCGATCCATTCGAGGCGGGCGCCTTTGACATTGCCCGCGAGCCAGCGCGCCGCATCGATAAAGCTCGGGATGTCATCGTCCCCGCAAATCACCAATGTTGGCGCGGTTATTTTTGCGGTTCCCGCGCGAAGGTCGGCCGCCGCCAGCGCCTCGCAAGCCAGTGCATAACCTTCGCCGGATGACGCTTCGAGCGTCGTCCGGACGTAACGAACGGATTGTGTGTTTTCGGCAATGGATTGCGCCGTGAACCAGATTTTTAGAAGGCCGTCGACGAGAGCTTTCACGCCGGCGCTGCGGGCAGCCGCGGCGCGTTCCGCCCACATGGTACGCATCTCGTCGGTGTAGCGCGGCGTTGTGTCGATGAGGATTAGGCGATCGACCATCTCCGGCCGGCTCGCCGCAAAGTGCTGGGCGATGAGCCCACCCAACGAAATTCCCGCGACATGGGCGCGTGCAGTGGAGTGTCGGCCGAGCAACGCGGCAAGCTGCGCCGACAAGTCTTCGATTGTGTAGGCGTGAGGCGGAACAGGGGAGTGTCCGTGACCCGGAAGATCATAATACACCAGCGTGAAATTTCGAGCGAGATCGTCCGCAAAATCCCAGAAGTGGTGGTCGACACCAAGGCAATGCAGCAGGACCAGCGGCGGTCCGGACCCGCGCTGATATAGCGAAACAGAGTTGGCATCGAGCTGTGTCATGTCGACCGTAAAGCTGGTGCGCTGGCGCATATGCAATGCTAGGCTTCGAATAAATAACATCTTGGCGAAAAATTGGGAGGAATTGATGCATCGGTATAGTGCTTTTTCGGCTCTCGCGTTTGCAGGCGCCATCGCCCTGACCGCAGGGGCAAGGGCCGAGGAGCATTTGCTGGTGAATGTCTTTCCGGGACCGCAGCATCTCGCGCTTTACGTTGCGAAAGATAAAGGCCTGTTCGCCAAGCGTGGACTTTCGGTGGATGTTGAATTCACTCCGACTTCAAAGGCACAGCGGGACGCATTGGCGGAAGGCCGCGTCCAGATTGCCCAGGCTGCCGTCGACAACGCCGTTGCGATGGTCGAGGGCGCGAAAAAAGACGTGGTCATTGTATCCGGCGGCAGCAATGGCATGCTGAGCCTGTTCGTGCGGCCAGAAGTGAAGTCCTACGACGATATCCGCGGCAAAGCCGTGGTGGTCGACGCGCCTGACACCGCGTATGCGCTTGTGCTCTACAAGATGCTCGCGCTGAAAGGCATCAAGCGAAGCGACTATGATATTTTTCAGGGTGGCGACTGCATGCGGCGCCTGAACGGGATCCGCAATGATCCTAGGAACGCGGCGGTGCTGCTGAACTTCCCCTGCACAGTGCTGGCCGAGCGCGAGGGTTATCCTAATTGGGGCTCTGCGGCCGAAGCGCTGGGTGCCTATCAGGCAGACGGCGCTTTCGTCATGCGCGACTGGGCGCAACAGCATCGGGAGACGCTGGTCAATTATCTGCAATCCATCGTCGAGGCGCTGCGCTGGGCATCACTCCCGGAAAACAGGCCAGAGACAGCAGCTATCGTCGCGAAATATCTCAAGGTCGCGCCGGATGTCGCGGAAAAAAGCGTCGAAGGCGCACTCGGTCCGCATGGCGGGCTCGATAAAGACGCCAAGCTCAATATTGCGGGCTTCCGAAACCTGCTGACGCTGCGCGCGGAGATGATTGGCGGTTCATCGGATGCCCGACCGGAAAAATATCTTGATCTTTCCTACTACGAGCGCGCCGTGGCGGCTTTGCCGTAAGTCCCAGTCGCTCCAGACGGAACCGAGTCTCGTCCTTTTTTGTCCACTGTTGCGCATCGGTCATAGGACCGACGCCACTGTTAGCCTATGGTTCAAGCGGGAGAGGGGCCGGGATTTATGCAAAAATCGGACAACGGGACGCCGACTGAAGAAAATTTGCGCGCGTATAGTTTGATAAAAGCACTTACTTGCATACCAACCGCACTGGCGATTGCATTCTTGTGCTCAAGCGCTGTCGCCGAAACGACGGAAGAACGCCAGGCCTGTATAGGCGATGCATTCAGGGTCTGCTGGGCGGCAATTCCAAACCGCAATGACGTGTTTCACTGCCTGCTTGCGAACAGGAGCAAGCTTAATCCTCTTTGCCGCGTCGTGATGGACCAGTATCGACACCCTCACCGGATAACGCGGTCAGCGCGCAGCACGCGCGTGGAATAGGAGACTGCCCGGCGTATTTTGCTGACGCAACGCGAACGGCTGTTGCTCCGCTCGTCACTGGCGCTCCCGCGACGCATCATTTAGGGTTCCGCGCAGCGCATGAAACGGAGTGGCGGCAATGCAGGCGATGGTACCGGGTGTCACCAAGGCCAATTCGGGTCTGGACGGAATAGTCTGGAATATTCTGGGGCAGACCTACGTCCCCAAGCAGGTTACCGAAGCTTCATTCGCCTGGCACGCGACGCTGCCGCCGACCACCTTCGTGCCGCCGCACATCCATCCGACGCAAGACGAGTTCGTGTACATGCTGGAAGGGCGCATGGACGCGCTAATCGACGGTAAGGAATTTTCTGTAACCGCCGGCGACCTGCTCAAGCTACCGATGGGAATTCCGCACGGGTTGTTCAATAAGTCCGACCAGGTTCTCAAATGCCTGTTTTGGGTGACGCCGACGCGAAAGCTTTATGACCTTTTCTGGGCGATCCACTCGATGAAAGAGCAAAATCCGCCCGAAGTGGTCGCGATCTCGGCTAAGCACGAAGTCAACTTCCTGCCGCCGCCTCCGGGCGCCTAGGCGACTTTGCCCGTCTGGTTGACTTGCTCCTTGGCAAACCCCGCTTTCGCAGCGTAGCCGCGCACGATCGCCTTGCGTTCCTCATAAGTCAGCACGTTATCGATATTTTCGAAGCCATCGGGTGCACGCTGTTCGACCGCATCGATCACACCTTCCGGTCCGCCAGAGCGGTTCGATTGCACGATCTGGGCCGTCATCGGCAGCCGCTCGCGCTCATAGGCCCAAAGTGCCTGTCCGACATGATCGGATTCGCGCAGCCGATCCGCGAGGCATCGCGCGTCAAGGATCGCCTGTGAGGCACCATTCGAGCCAACCGGATACATCGGATGAGCAGCGTCGCCGAGCAATGTCACGCGGCCATGTGACCAATGCGGCAGCGGATCGCGATCGCACATCGGATATTCCCAGAATTCCGGGTTGAATTCGATCAGCCCCTTGGCGTCGACGAACGGAATACTGAAACGTTGCACGTGTGGCATTAAATCAGCGAAATTGCCGGCGCGTGACCAATCCTCCTTGCGCGGCGGCGCGCTACCTTCTCCGACTTTCACCAGCACCGCCCAGTTGGTGAGCGGCCTGTCCTCGCGGGTGCCTTCGCCAATTGGATAGACGACCAGTTTGCCGGCCATGCCGCCAGCGATCACCATCGAGCGTCCGGTGAGGAATTGCGGCCAGTCGATCGCACCCCGCCAGAGCATCGAGCCATTCCAGCGCGCCGGGCCTTCGTTCGGATAAAGCGTCTCGCGCACGATCGAATGGATGCCGTCAGCGCCAATGAGAATGTCGCCGCGCGCGGTTGTGCGGTGCGAGCCGTCGCGACCAAAGAAGTAGCACGTGACGCCGCCCTCATCCTGCGTGAACGAGCCCAACCGGTGCCCGGTATGAATACGGGCTTCTCCTAGTCGCGCGCTTGCAGTCTGGTAGATCACTGCCTGCAAGCGGCCGCGGTGAATCGAAAATTGCGGATATTCGAAGCCAGCATCAGTGCCGCGCGGCTCGCGCCAGATCTCCTGGCCGATGCGGTTCATGTAGAACAGTTCGTGGGTCCGGATGCCGACCTGGTCGAGCTGCGGGAGCAGTCCGAGTTGCGCAAGCTCCTTGATCGCGTGCGGAAGAGTGTTGATGCCGACGCCGAGCTCGCGCACGGTGTCGGCTTGCTCGAAAATTTCGCAATCGATACCACGCTGATGCAGCATGAGGGCCGTGGTGAGCCCACCAATGCCGCCGCCCACGATGATTGCCTTCATTGCGTACGCCCAACGCTAATAACTACCAGCATAATGCGGTTTACCGGCCGCCGAGGCAATCGGGGCCGTGTTAGTGCGACGATTAACTCTCTCGAGATTTATTGGACCAATAGGTCAGGTAGAGGCTGGATTTGTGGGAGGAGTTCGATCATGCGGGCTTTGGGATGCAGGTTGGCGGCGGCTGCGGCACTCGTATTCGTAGTGAACGCGGCTGCGGCGCAGGAAAAGATCCGCATTGGGCTTATTTACACGCTATCGGGTCCACCCTCTGTGCTCGGCCAGCAATCGAAGAACGGTTTCGAGCTCGCGCTGAAAGACCTCGGCGGCAAGATGGGTGGGAAAGATGTCGAACTCGTCGTGGTCGACGATGAGCTCAAGCCGGATGTCGCGATTCAGAAAGTGCGCGGCATGATCGAGCGCGACCAGGTCGACTTTGTGGTCGGCCCGATCTTCTCGAACGTTCTGGTCGCGATCCATAAACCCGTGATTGACGCAGGCAAGATTCTGATCAGTACCAATGCGGGTGCCTCGTCGTTCGCTGGCGCAGCCTGCAGCCCCAGTTTCTTCGTGACGTCGTATCAGAATGACCAGATTTACGAAGCAATCGGCGAGGCCGCCAACAAGCTCGGCTATAAGCGCGTCTACGCTTTGGTGCCAAATTATCCGGCCGGCAAGGATGCAATTGCCGGCTTCAAGCGGACTTACAAAGGAGAGATCGTCGAGAAATCACTGTTGCCGCTCAACACCACCGACTTCGGACCCGAAGTTTCGAAGATTTCGGCATCGAAGTCCGACGCTCTGTTCACCTTCATGCCGGGCGGGCTGGGGATCAATCTCCTCAATACGTACATCCAGGCCGGACTTAAGGATAAGCTTCCGGTGATTTCCGCATTTACCGCCGACGAGGCGACGCTGCCGGTGCTCAAAGACAACGCTGTCGGCATCTACGGAGTGCTGACATGGGCGCCCAATATGGACAGCCCGGCCAACAAGAAGTTTGTCTCTGAATATGAAGCCGCTTACAAAGCGGTCCCTGCGTCCTACGCCATGCAGGCCTACGACGCGGCGATGCTTATCAATAGCGCGGTGGTCGCGGTGAAGGGGAACCTCACCGACCAAAACGCGGTGCGCGCCGCACTCAAGAAGGGCGCCTTTACCTCGGTGCGCGGGCCATTCAAGTTCAATATCAATGGCTATCCGATTGAGGACTTCTATCTCACCAAGGTCGCCAAGCGCGCCGACGGCAAGTACGAAACGCAGATCGTCGAGAAGATCTTCGCGGACCATCCCGACGGCTACGCCAAAGACTGCAAGACCCAGTAAGCCGGGCCTTTTTCCCTGCCCGCGTTCTCCACCCTGAGAGGGCTTGCTTTCGCACCAAAAAATGCTTTAGGCTTAAATATTATATGGTTATAACATTGCGGCATAACGACTGGATCGGCTCATGCGCGCGGTATGTCTCGGCGGCGGTCCTGGGGGGCTTTACTTCGCGATCTCGCTGAAGTTGCGGGATCCCACCCACGAAGTCGTGGTCGTTGAGCGCAACCGGCCGGATGATACTTTCGGCTGGGGCGTCGTGCTGTCCGACGAGACGCTGGCCAATCTCCAGTCCAATGATCCCGAGAGCGCGGCGCTCGTTCGCGAGTCTTTCGTTTATTGGGACGATATCGCGGTGCATTACCGCGGTAAGACCGTGCGTTCGGGTGGTCACGGCTTTTCGGGTATCGGCCGTAAACGACTATTGAACATCCTTCAGACACGTGCGCTTTCGCTCGGGGTCAAGCTCGAATTCGAGACGGAGGCCAAAGATGTCTCGGCTTACGCCGACTACGACCTAATTGTCGGCGCTGACGGCGCGAATTCGCGGGTTCGCGCTGCCCACGCCGATGTGTTCAAGCTCGACATTGACGTACGCGCCTGCAAATATATTTGGCTCGGCACGCACCAGAAATTCGACGACGCCTTCACTTTCATCTTCGAGAAGACTGTGCACGGCTGGATTTGGGTGCACGCCTACCAGTTCGACGCCGATACGGCGACATTTATCGTCGAATGTTCCGAAGAGACATGGCGCCGAGCCGGCTTCGATCGGATGAGTACCGACGAGACAATTTCGGCTTGCGAGAAAATCTTCGCACGCAATCTTGGTGGCCATAAATTAATGTCGAACGCGCGCCATCTGCGCGGTTCAGCCTGGCTCAATTTCAACCGCGTCCTTTGCGAACGGTGGAGCCATAAAAACATCGTCTTGCTCGGCGACGCCGCGGCAACCGCACACTTTTCAGTTGGTTCGGGCTCGAAGCTCGCTCTGGAAAGTGCCATTGCACTGGCCGATTATCTGCACCGCGAATCGACCATGGCTGAAGCCTTCCGCCGCTACGAGGACGAGCGGCGGCTCGAGGTTCTGCGACTGCAAAGTGCAGCGCGCAATTCAACAGAATGGTTTGAGGATGTTGAACGGTACCTCAATCTCGATCCGGTGCAGTTCAACTATTCACTGCTGACGCGGTCGCAGCGCATCAGCCACGAGAACCTGCGTGAGCGCGACGAGATCTGGCTCGGCGATGCGGAGCGCTGGTTCGAACGTCATGCCACCGGTCGTGAGCCACAAGCGAGGCGCGCGCCGATGTTTGTGCCGTTCCGCGTGCGCGGCGTCGAACTGAAGAATCGCGTCGTGGTGTCGCCGATGGCACAGTATCGCGCGATCGACGGCACACCGACAGACTGGCATTTGGTTCACTACGCGGAGCGCGCTAAAGGCGGGGCAGGGTTGGTCTTTACCGAGATGACCTGCGTGTCGCCGGAGGGCCGCATTACGCCCGGGTGTACGGGGCTTTATCGCGCTGAGCATGAGGCCGCCTGGAGGAGGATCGTCGATTTCGTCCACGCCGAGACCGACGCCAAGATCGCCATTCAGCTTGGCCATTCCGGCGCTAAAGGTTCGACCCAACTCGGTTGGGAAAAAATGGATGCGCCGCTGCCCTCCGGCAATTGGATAGTGATGGCTCCCTCGGCGGTGGCATGGAGTGGGGAGAACCAGATACCGCGAGAGATGACGCGCTCCGATATGGATAAAGTACGCGACGAGTTCGTGCGTTCGGCGCAAATGGCGCAGCGTGCCGGCTTTGACTGGCTCGAGCTGCATTACGCGCACGGCTATCTGATGTCAGCCTTCGTTACGCCACTTACGAATAAACGCACAGATGACTATGGCGGCAGCCTTGAGAACCGCATGCGTTTTCCGCTCGAGGTGTTTCGTGCGGTACGAGGGGTGTGGCCAGACGACAAGCCGATTTCGGTGCGGATCTCCGCCAATGATTGGATGCCGGACGGAATTTCGCCACAGGATGCTGTCAAGATTGCGCGCATTTTGACCGACGCCGGCGTGGACATGATCGACGTTTCGGCTGGGCAGACGACTAAGCAGGCAAAGCCAGTCTATGGGCGCATGTTTCAGACGCCATTCTCCGACCGTATCCGCAATGAGGCCGGTGTCGCGACGCTGGCGGTCGGGAATATCTACGATGCCGACCACGTCAATTCGATATTGATGGCGGGGCGCGCCGATCTCGTGTGCCTGGCGCGGCCTCACCTCGCGGATCCGTACTGGACACTGCACGCCGCCGCCGATCTCGGTTACGAGGGATCGACCTGGCCGAAACCATATTGGGCCGGCCGTGATCAACTGCATCGATTGAAGTCGCGTCCTGATGTGATGACGGGGAAGGTGTGATGGGCGCGCTCGACGGATTGCACGCGCTGATCACGGGCGGTGGCAGCGGTATCGGTGCCGCAATCGCGCAAGCGCTGGCGAAGGAAGGTGCGGCGGTCTCGCTTGTCGGACGCCGCAAAGCGCCACTCGACGAAATCGCTAAGGATTTACCGAAGGCCGCAGCGATCACCGCGGATGTAACGAATGCCGCGGATTGCGCGGCGATGGTGAAGGCCGCCCGCGCGGCACATGGACCGATCGATATCATTGTCGCCAATGCCGGCGCGGCGGAGAGTGCGCCGGCCGCAAAAATCTCGGCCGAGCATTGGCAACGGATGATCGGCATCAATCTGACTGGCGCGTTTTTGACGGTGCAGGCGGCGTTGAGCGACGTCGTGCGGAAAGGCGGGGGAACACGGCGAATCGTGTTCACTGCCTCGACCGCGGGGCTGAAAGGGTATGCGTATGCGGCGGCCTATTGCGCCGCCAAACACGGGGTCGTGGGTCTCACACGCGCTTTGGCCGCTGAACTTCAGCCGGCCGGCGTCACAGTGAACGCGGTGTGCCCTGGCTTTACCGATACGCCGCTTTTGGACGCCTCTGTGGCCGCAATCGTCGACAAAACAGGCCGCACTGCGGCCGAAGCACGGGCTGTGCTCGCCAAGGATAATGCCGATGGCCGGCTGATCTCGCCGGAAGAGGTCGCTGCAAAGGTGCTGTGGCTTTGCTCGCCGGCAGCTACGTCGACCAATGGCGAAGCCATTGTCATCGCCGGGGGTTCAACATGACAACTGCCTCGGCCGCAAAGCTGCGTCAGACAGTGCCATCACTGAGCAAACAGCGCCTTCGCCTGTGGATCCGCATTTTGCGAGCCGCACGCGCGATCGAAGCTGAGGTGCGCGACCGCCTCCGTGTTGCGTTCGGGGTAACGCTGCCGCAGTTCGATGTAATGGCGGCGCTCGAGCGGAAGCCCGACGGTATGACCATGACGGAGCTGTCCCGCTTCTTGATGGTGTCGAACGGCAATGTGACCGGAATCATCGACCGACTGGTGGCGGAAAAACTGGTTACTCGCCGGGCGCCCGCAGATGACCGCCGCGCCATCATCGTGCGGCTAACGCCACGTGGCCTGAAAGAGTTTGCCACAATGGCGAGGGCGCATCAGACCTGGGTCGATGGCTTGCTTTCAGATTTTGACGCGGCGGAGGCGGACACGCTGATTTGCCATCTCGACGGATTGTCGAGCCGCATTCGCAACGGAGGATCGCGCGCATGAACATGAGCGATTTCAGACCGAAACATTTTAATTGGCAGGCGCAGAATGGCGTCGCCACGATCACGCTCAGGGGTATTGAGCGGAAGAATCCGATCACTTTCGACAGTTACGCTGAACTTGGGCAAACCTTCCGCGCGCTTTCAAGCGCTCGCGATATCAAAGCCATTGTATTCGGCTCGAACGGCGGAAATTTTTGCTCCGGTGGCGATGTTCACGACATCATCGGGCCATTGTTGAGCCGCGATACGAAAGGCCTCCTCGAGTTTACCCGCATGACCGGCGAGCTCGTGAAGGCGATGCGGGCCTGCCCGCAACCAATAATTGCAGCAATTGACGGTGTTTGTGTCGGTGCGGGCGCGATGATCGCGCTGTTCTGCGATATCCGCCTTGCAACGCCGCAAGCCAAAACGGCGTTTTTATTTACCCGTGTTGGGTTGGCTGGCTGCGACATGGGCGCTTGTGCCCTCCTGCCGCGCGTCATCGGCCACGGCCGTGCCTCGGAACTGCTCTATACCGGCCGGACCATGACGGCAGCGGAAGGCGAGCGTTGGGGCTTTTTCAATCGCATTGTCGATGCAGATAAACTCGATGCGGAAGCCATGACACTGGCGCAGCAACTCGCAAACGGACCAACCTTCGCGCATGCAATGACCAAGACTATGCTGCACAAGGAATTTGCCATGCCGCTCGACGCTGCGATCGAAGCAGAAGCGCTTGCGCAGGCTGTGTGCATGCAAACGCAGGATTTTCGTCGCGCTTATGAAGCCTTTGTCGCCAAGCAGAAACCGCAATTTGCCGGAAATTGAACGATGATCGATCGCAGTTTCCTCAATTGGCCGTTTTTTGAAGAACGCCACCGCGATCTGGCGGAGCGGCTGGAAGCTTGGGCTGCGCAGCATTGCATGCAAATTGATCACCGCGACGTCGACGCCGCCTGCCGCGAGCTGGTGCACAAACTTGGACGCGACGGCTGGCTCAAGCACAGCGCGCCGGGTGACGATCCATCGGAGAAAATTGACGTTCGGACACTGGCAATGGTTCGCGAGACGTTGGCGCGCCATTCAGGCCTCGCGGATTTCGCTTTCGCTATGCAGGGCCTCGGTGCCGGGCCGATTTCGCTGTTCGGTACCCCTGTCCAAAAAGCCCAATGGTTGCCGAAAACCCGCAGCGGCGCGGCGATCGCGGCATTTGCGCTCACCGAGCCGGCCTCCGGCTCCGACGTTGCCAATATTTCGATGACGGCGCGGCGAAACGGAGACGGTTACGCACTCGACGGCGAGAAGACCTGGATTTCGAACGGTGGCATCGCCGATCTTTACATCGTGTTCGCCCGCACCGACGAGGCTCCGGGTGCAAAAGGATTGTCCGCGTTCATCGTGCGCGGCGACAATCCTGGCCTGTCGGTAGCCGAGCGCATCGAGACAATCGCGCCGCATCCTCTTGCGCGGCTTTCATTTAAGAACTGCCGGGTCGGTGACGCTGACCTGATCGGTACGGCCGGCGATGGTTTTAAGATAGCGATGTCGACGCTCGATGTTTTTCGAACTTCGGTCGGCGCTGCCGCGCTCGGCTTTGCGCGTCGTGCGCTTGCCGAAACAGTCAAACGAGCCAAGAGCCGTGAGTTGTTCGGTGCACCGTTGTCGGAATTGCAGTTGGTACAGGGCCACATCGCCGATATGGCCCTGGAGATCGACGCTGCGGCGCTTCTCGTCTATCGCGCCGCGTGGACGAAGGACACCGGCGCGGCACGCGTGACGCGCGAAGCGGCGATGGCGAAGCTTTACGCGACCGAAGCGGCGCAGCGCGTCATCGACACGGCTGTGCAGATCCACGGTGGCGACGGCGTGCGCACCGGCCACCCGGTCGAGGCGCTCTATCGCGAAATCCGAGCGTTGCGCATTTACGAGGGCGCTTCCGACGTCCAGAAAATCATTATTGCCCGATCCACGCTTTCATCTGATGCAGGCCGCTGATATGACTCGAAACATCAAGCTCGGCCCGTCCGCGCATGTGGATACATTCGCACGCGACAACCTGCCGCCATTCGATCAGTGGCCGGACATTCTGCTTGATCGGCCGGAATTCCAGTATCCGGAGCGCTTGAACGCCGCGGTCGAATTGACCGACTGCATGGTCGAGCGCGGATTCGGCGACCACGTCGCGTTGATCGGCAATGGCCGTCGACGCACCTATAAGGAGCTGGCCGACTGGTCAAACCGGCTGGCGCATGCGCTCGTTGAAAACTACGGGGTCAAATCTGGCAATCGCGTGCTGATCCGTTCTGGCAACAACCCAGCTCTGGTCGCGGCGTGGCTTGCCGCTACCAAAGCAGGCGCAGTCGTCGTTAACACGATGCCAATGTTGCGCGCCGGCGAGCTCGGCAAGATCGTCGACAAGGCCGAGATCGCGCTGGCATTGACAGATAGCCGTATCGCCGATGAGCTGGTTGCCTGCGCCAAAGTCAGCAAATTTCTCAAGCAGGTTGTCAATTTTGACGGCACGTCCAATCACGACGCCGAGCTTGACCGCGTCGCGCTCGATAAGCCCGTGAAGTTCGAAGCCGTAGCAACCGGGCGTGACGACGTTGCATTGCTCGGCTTCACCTCCGGCACCACCGGCGAACCAAAGGCCACGATGCACTTCCATCGCGATCTTCTGATCATCGCTGATGGTTACGCGAAGGAAGTTCTCAAGGTAACGCCGGATGATGTGTTCGTCGGCTCACCGCCGTTGGCCTTCACATTCGGTCTCGGTGGCCTGGCGATTTTTCCGCTTCGCTTCGGCGCCACCGCGACGCTGCTCGAAAATGCTTCGCCGGCCAACATGGTGCAGATTATCGAGACTTATAAAGCGACGATCTCGTTCACGGCGCCGACCGCTTATAGGGCGATGATGGCGGCGATGGATCAAGGTGCCGATTTGTCGTCTTTGCGGCTTGCCGTGTCAGCCGGCGAAACCTTGCCGGCCCCGGTATTCGAGGACTGGACGCGCCGCACCGGCAAACCGATTCTCGACGGCATCGGCTCGACCGAGCTGCTGCATATCTTCATCACGAGCCGGGTCGGTGACGCGCTGCCTGGCGCCACCGGGCGGCCGGTCGCAGGCTACGAAGCCAGGATCGTCGACGCCGATATGAAAGACGTGCCCGTCGGCTCGGTTGGACGGCTGGCGGTGCGCGGGCCGACCGGCTGTCGCTATCTCGCGGACCAACGCCAGAAGAATTACGTCAGTGACGGTTGGAATCTCACCGGTGACGCATTTATGCAAGACAAAGATGGACGATTCCATTTTACCGCCCGCAATGACGATATGATTGTCTCCGCGGGTTATAACATTGCGGGGCCTGAGGTCGAAGCCGCGCTGCTGTTGCATCCGGACGTTGCGGAATGTGCCGTAATCGGAGCCGCCGACATCGAGCGCGGGCAGATCGTTTCGGCCTTTGTCGTGCTCAAGACCGACGTCGTAGCCGACGGTTTGCGCATCAAGATTTTGCAGGATCACGTCAAGGCGACCATTGCACCGTACAAATATCCGCGCGTCGTAAAATTTGTTGATGCCTTGCCAAAGACACAGACCGGAAAAATTCAACGCTTCAAACTACGAGAACAGGCATCATGAGCAAAAGCACGTTTGAAGTTTTGCAGCCGAAGGGCTGGGCCGCCCCGAAGGGCTATGCCAATGGCATTGCTGCGCAAGGCCGGCAGGTTTTTGTCGCCGGCCAGATCGGTTGGAACGCGCAGGCGCAATTCGAAAGCGATGATTTCGTCGCACAAGTCGAGCAGGCGTTGAAAAACGTCGTCGACATTCTTGCTGCCGCAGGCGGGGAGCCGCGTCATCTGGTGCGGCTTAACTGGTACGTGACCGACAAGGCCGAATATGCCGCTCGCCAACGCGAAATTGGAGATGCCTATCGCCGGACTATCGGCCGGCATTTTCCGGCTATGACGCTGTTGGTGGTTGCCGGGCTGCTGGAGCCACGTGCCAAAGTTGAAATCGAAGGGACGGCAGTTATTGCGGAGTTGATGTGACGCCGCCTACTTCTTGTTGCTGGATTTCGGCTTTCGTCTTCAATTGCGCCAGTTCACTGTTCAGCTTTGCCACTGCTGCCTTGAGCGCGGCAATCTCTTCCCGGGCGGCAGCGAGGTCGCGACCGGCCGCGGCCATCTTGGCTTGCGTCTCCCGCGTCAGTCCGGCCAGCGCCTTTTGAAGAAACTCAACATTGGATTGTAGGCATCCCGTGCGACGCTCCATCTGCTTTTCTGCGGTACAGATTTCGAGTCCGCGGATATCCTGGGCCGTCGCGGGCGACAGCAGCATCACGATAATCGCCCCAGGGCAGCACACGGCTGCGGGGTGGGGCCGCCAATGTTGCCACCGTTCTCGGATCATGCCTGAGAACATACGCTTTTCCAGGATAAGCGGCCATATTTCGCGGCGACGGGGCTGCGCCATTGTTTGCCTATTTCGGCCGCAAGCTTTCGGCCGCTTCGAGTCCCGCGATCCTGCCGAACACTAAGGCGCGCAGGATCGATACCGCGTTTGGCGCCGTTGCATAGAAATGTCCAGTCATTTCCCCGGCGGCGAACAGACCGGGGATCGGCGTGCCGTTGCGCATCACACGCGCATGGTTGTCCGTTGCAACGCCACCGAACGTGTAAGCAATGGCGCCGACCAGTGGATACGCTAGAAACGGCGGCACATTGAGGGCGCGCGCCCAGTTCGACTTCGGGGGCTGTAGTGTCCCGGCCGCTGCGAGCCCGTCGCAGCGGGTTGCGTCGAAACTCATTGCATCTCCTGAGCAAGCGGCGTTGTAGGTTTCGACGGTCTTAACGAGATTGTTGGCGTCCACCCCAATCAATCCCGCCAGTTCGGGAATGGTGTCGCCGCGGACCGGTGGCACCTCAGAACGGATGGCGCGCTGATAATCTACAATCTCAAACAGCCGGGCATCGAGGATCGCATATGCAATCGAGCCCGGCGTGTTGAAGTGGATATCGCGCGCGAACCACTCCCAGGTTTCATGGACGAGACCGCGACCTTCGTCAAAAAAGCGGTGGCCGTTTTTATCGACCACAATGCCGTAAGGGTACACCAGCACAACTGGAGCTGAATTCTTGCTGCGCGCATCAATCGGCTCGGCGTGCATGCCGTTCCAATCGCCCGAAAGATCGGCACCGAGTTGCTTCGCCATGCGTATGCCATCGCCGGAGTTAAAATGGGTTCCGGGCGAAATGAGCCGCATAGTGGTCGCACGATCACCGAAATGAGTGCGCATCAACTCGCGGTCGCCCTGAAACCCCCCACAAGCAAGCACAACAGCGTCTGCCGGCAACTTCTCGCGCCTATCGTTCTGTTCGATCGTAAGGCCGGCGATACGTCCGTTGTCAGCAATAATTTCACGGGCAGAGCAGCCATGGCGGAACACAACGCCTGCCTGCCGTGCCGCACGCATTAACTCTTTGACAAGAGCCGGGCCGCCACCGGAGGGCTGAATGCGTGGCGGGCCCTTCGCCAGATAATAAGTTGGTTGAATGAAATTGACGCCGTGCGAGGCGATCCACTTCACGGTCGCCGGCGCTTCTTCTGCCAGGCGCGCAAAATAAGTTGCGTCACCTCGCAGCTCGGTCGCCTTCTGCATGTCCTCCACAAAAGTCGGCTCCATGCGCGTTGGCGAGGCCATGCGCGTATAGGAGGGGGACCATCGGGTATTGCCGCCGGCTTCCCCTTCGCCGGCCTTTTCGACGAGTGTCACCGTGATCGACGAGCCGTGCGCGCGTGCGGTCTCGGCGGCTGCGACCGCAGCGGCGAGCCCCGCTGCGCCTTGGCCGACGACGACCAGATTACGCGATGGTCGATTCATGACGCGTCGATGGACGTGGGCTGTTCGACTCCGAGGACGTGCATAATATCGTCGTGTATCTTACGCCGGGTATCTTCCGGCATCGTCGGGTCAAACCGGGCTTCGTAGGCGATGCGGGCCGGGCGGTGAAACACCATCACGCGGTCACCGATTTCCATTGCCTCGTTGATCTGATGGGTGATGAATACGGCGGTCTTGTTGCTCTGTCGTACCAGCCGCACGAATTCTGCCCGGAGATCGCGCGCCGTCATTTCATCGAGAGATGAAAAGGGCTCATCGCATAAGAGGATCTCCGGATCGACTGCAAAAGCACGTGCGATGGAGACGCGCTGCCGCATGCCGCCGGACAGCGCGTGCGGATAATCGTGCTCGTGTCCAGACAAGCCGAGGCGCGTGAGCCACGCGCGCGCCGTTTCTTCGGCCTGTGATGGATCGGCGTCAAGAATTTGCAGGCCGAGCCGCACGTTGTCGAGAGCGGTACGCCAGGGCATCAAACGGTCGTTCTGGAATACGATGCCGATTTTCCCACGAAAAAACTCGAACTCGCGAAACGGGTCGTGACCGACTACCGTCGCTGTCCCCGCACTCGGTTCGATCAATCCCGCGACGATATTGAACATCGTCGACTTGCCGCAGCCGGTCTTGCCCAGTACCGCGACGATTTCGCCCTTGCCGATCTCGAATGACAGTTTGTCGACCGCCGTAAAGTCACCACGCCCGTCCGGGCGCTGGAACATTTTACTCACATCCTTGAAGAGAATGACTGGCTCGCCGCTTTGCATGTGCTACATCGCCCGCTCGGACACCGCGCGGTAGCGCAAGACCCAGCTTTCGATTGTTGTAATCGTCTGCTGGACGATCAGCACGAACAGCACTAGCTGCATCGTCCAGGCCATTGCTCCGGCCATGTCGAACAATTGCTGTTGCCGCAACAATTGATAGCCGACACCACCCGTCGCGCCCACAAGCTCTGCCACTACGACCACGCGTGCCGCATTGCCGAGGTTCACTTTCCAGGCTGTAAATATCCCGGGGATAATGGTCGGCACGATGAGGAAGCGAAACAAGGTCCAGCGCGACGGCCGGAACGACATGGTCATCTCGAACAAATCCTTCGACATCGAGCGGAAGGCGTCGAGTATCTGGAACGTGAAGGCCGGCAAGGTAGTCATTACCATGATGAACAGCACGCGGAATTCAATGCCGTGGAACCAGATGATCGCAAAAACCACCCAGGAAAGTGCGGGAATGCCCTGAAAGAAGGTGAGTACGGGGGAGATAAAGTTTTCCGCCGTTTTCGACTGGCCGATCACGAGCGCCAAAATGCCGCCAAGAATAAAGGCTCCGAATAACCCGCCGAAGATGCGACCCGCGGTGAGGAGAACGTCGACTAGCAACGAGCCGGTGATCAAGATCTCGATCGTGCGCGAGACAATCTCAGCCACCGGCGGGAACAGATAATGCGGGAAGGCAAAAGACAATAACTGCCAGCCTGCCGCCAGTACCAGCAAGCCGGCGGAGGCTTGCAGGGCGCGCAGCGTGCGCGAGTTCGTCATTTCATAGGCTTTGCGTAAATAGTTTCGCCCGACGGCATCGACTTGAAATAGCCGACGTCGATACCCGCTTTGTAAACCGCTTCGATCTGTTTGCGCATCTCGCCGGCGGGAAGCACGCTCATCCCCAGCCGGTCATTTGCCTTGATCAAAGATACCAGTGCGGCGCGATCGTCCGCCGTCGACTTTGGCGCGATCAGCGCGGCTGCCTCCTCGGGGTTTTTGGCAATGTAGTCGCCAGCCTCCTTGTAGGTCGCGTAGAGCTTCGGGATCAAAGCCTGGTTTTGTTCTATCCAATCGTCATGCGCCGCGACACCGAGATAGGGGATGCGTTCGCCGCCGGCAAAGCTGCTCCAGGTCTTGTTCATGGTGCTGTCGAGCATTCGGATATCCGGCTTCTTCGCTTTCAGGAGCGTATATGCCGGTTCCCACAACTGCACGGCGTCGGCGCGGTCTGCCAGTGCATAACCAACAAGACCAGGCGGAGCAGTGTTGACCACTTCGATCTTGGATACATCGACGCCCTGCTGTTTGGCGAAAAACTCCGACATCACGAAGTTTGTAGTCGAACGAGCGGCGGCAAGCTGCTTGCCTTCAAGATCCTTAAGGGTCTTGATCTCGGGGCGCGATGTGACGACCGTGCCCCAATAGTCGAACAAATTGAACAGGTACTTTACTTTCACGCCTCGCGCATCTGCGAGGCCGACCGTCAGCACAGCCGCGCTGCCGCCCACTTTGAATTCGCCGGAATTGAACTGCGTGGTGTAGGCGTCGGGGGGCCTTTCGACGAATTCGATATCGAGGCCATGCGCGTCATCGAACTTTTTGGCTTTGATCACCGGCGGCATGAAAGCGCCGAGCGAGGGAAAGCCAAACACGACGATGGTGATTTTGGTGGGCGTCTGCGCTGCGGCGGGCACGGCGCTCAGCGTGGAAAGGGCAAGTGCCCCGAGTGCGCAAGCAGCAGACCGCATCAGCACTGAAATTTTTGTCATTATTTCCCCCTACCTTATAGGCGCGATGCGGAATAGCCGTGCCGCCAGGCCGCCATGGATCGAATCTGCCTGCACCTTCGGCAGCTGCGCCGCGGCGACGATTTTCGTGGGTTCCAAATCTCCGATCGGGAACGGCATGTCAGAGCCCATCATCAGGCGCTCCGTCCCCATCATCTCGATCACGAATTTTAGCACGCGCACGTCGTGCAGGATCGTGTCTGTGTAGATTAGCGAAAGCGCCTCGGTCGGATCGCCGATCCCGGGTGTTATCGCATGATTGCGCTTGAGTCGGCCAAGTACAAAGGGCAGTGCCGCCGCACCCATGGGCGCAAAAAACTTCACATTCTTGTATCGCGTCACGTGGCCTGCGGAGATCAGCCGCGCCACAGCCACTGCCGCATCGGTAATGCGCCCAAGTCCGTTCGCCAGGCCGAAATCATTCACGCGCACGTCACCGGCGTCGAAACTCGGGTGGATGTGAACAAGTGCGCCTGTCTCGTCTGCCGCCCTCCAGAAAGGTTCGAGGTCGACGTGATCGAGGGTGCTTCCGACACCGCGCGGCAGCGTTCCGATCATGACCCCGGCAAAGCCCGCCGCAATTGCGGCCTTCAGTACGGTCGCAGCGCGGATACCGTCGCCGAGTGGTACAGTCGCGAGCGGCACGAAATGGGGTTCGCCTTTCGCCGCGGCGAGCAGCGTGTCATTCGCTAGTCTGCTCCATGCCTCGGCTTCTGGCCCGGGCAATTCATAGCCGAACATGTCGACCCAGCCGCCGACCACCTGTTTATTAATTCCCTGCTTCTGCATCCAGGTGACGCGACCGGGAATATCGGAGAGTGGCTTGGAAACCGGCCGTGTCGGTTTGGCGCCGGTGAATGCGAAAGCGAGGTTTCCGCCGTCGTCGATCAGGCGCACGCTTGGAAATCGCGCGACGTCCTTGCGGATCGCTGCCAAAAGCTCAGGCGGCACCAGATGGGCGTGGCAATCGACGATCATTTAGCGGCCTTTCGCACGCGCATCTGCGATCAGGTCGCCAAGCATCGACACTTTGATTGGTAGCGTGTTGACCGAAATCCCCAACGGCCGGATCGCGTCATTGATGGCGTTGGCGAGTGCAGCCGGTGCACCGAGATAACCT
Organism: uncultured Alphaproteobacteria bacterium; assembly: GCA_963810585.1. Taxonomy (GTDB): domain Bacteria; phylum Pseudomonadota; class Alphaproteobacteria; order Rhizobiales; family Xanthobacteraceae; genus Pseudolabrys. The sequence goes on along the minus strand of CAWENV010000001.1, from coordinate 845,849 downwards.
GATTCACCGGAGCCCTTCTGCCCAAGCACGGTGTGCGGCGAGGGCGTCTCGTGATCGACGATCTCGACCGGCGGTACTTCATGAGAGGACGGCAATAGATAATCCATAAAAGTCTGCGCTATCAGCTGACCCTCATCGTTATAGGCGAACTCCTCGTAGAGTGCCGCGCCAATACCGTGCGCAATGCCGCCCATGGTCATACCGCGCACGATCTTCGGGTTGATTTGCGTGCCGCAGTCATGGCCGAGCCGATAGCGCACGATCTCGGGGCGGCCGAGATCGGGATCGATGCTGAGCAGCACCAAATGGAACTCAAACGAGAAACAAGGATACATGTGCACGCGCCCGTCAGGCGTCGGGAGCGTGCCGCCGGTCGGCACCTGATAGATATGTTCGACCGCAAGCCCCGGTTCAAAGCCTTTCGGCATGCGATGAAAATTGCGATGGGCAATTTGCACGAGATCGGTCCATGACCGTCGGTTCGATGGCGCCTGACGGTCGTGGACGTCGCCGTGCTCGTACACTGCGCGCTCGCTCGGAATGCCAAGATCATGCGCGGCAATCGCTACGAGCTTCGCTTTCAGTTTCTCTGCCGCATGGAACGCGGCGCCCCCGAGCATGATGGCCATACGACTGCCGACCGGCGTTCCGCTCGGCAACGAATTGAGCGAATCCGGCCGCACGACCCGCACCTGATCGGGGTCGAGTTGCAATACTTCGCCAATGATCGTGCCGACCAGAGTCTCGTGGCCTTGCCCCGAGGACGTGGTGTGCATGGTGGCGATAATGGCGCCTGCGCCATCAACATTGATGCGGCAGGAATCCATGAACGTAGAGGTGGTGATAGCCGGATTGAGCAGGGCCTCAAAGGTAGCGTTGCCGCCCGACGGTTCAAGGCATGCAGCCATCCCGATCCCGGCGAGTTTGCCTTCGCCGCGCAGTCGGTCGCGTTCCGCCGTCAACCGCTCGTAACTCGTTTTGGCGACCACCTTATCGATTACTGCGTGGTAGTCGCCACTGTCATAGGTAGTGCCGCTTGGGATTAGATAGGGGAATTCCTCGTGCCGGATCAGGTTGCGCCGGCGAACCTCGAGTGGGTCAAGGCCGAGCACATTGGCGACCTCGTCCATGCAGCGCTCAAGCGCGAGGTTGGTCGGTGCCTGGCCGAATCCGCGTACCGCATCCTGCGTGGTCTTGTTGGTGACCACCGCGATGGCACGGTACTGCACACTGTTAATCTTGTACGGTCCGACAATTGCACCGACTGGCTTGCCGAGCTGGAATGGCGAGCGGCCGGCATAGGCGCCGACGTTCTCAAGTGCACGCATCTTCATGGAGCGCACGATGCCGTTGTCGTCGAACGCAACCTCGACGTCGAAAAGGCGTTCCGGGCCGTGCGCGTCGCCGCCGCGCATATTTTCGAGCCGATCTTCGATCAGTCGAACCGGAAAGCCGAGCCGGCGTGTCAGATATCCGCAAAGAACGGTGTGCTTGATCCCTCGTTTGACACCGTAGCTGCCGCCGACGTCGACGTCGTAATGCACCCGCACCGAAGTATTTGGAATTTTCAGCGCCGCACCGATCTGATCGGAAAAGCGCGGCATCTGAATAGAGGCATAGACGTCGAGCATCTCGCGCCAGGGGTCCCAGCTCGCGACGACGCCAAATGTTTCGATCGGTACCGTGGATGAACGGCCCCATTTCACTCGCAATGAGAGATGGCGTGGGCTCGCTGCAAAGTCCTTCTCCACCTCGCCCCACACGAATGTCTTATCGAGCAGAACATTGGAGGCGTGCGCCTCGTGGACCAGCACGCTGCCTTTTTCCAAGGCCTGCTCCGCGTCGAGAATGTAGGCGAGCGGCTCGTATTCAATCGCAATTTCTTCAGCGGCGTCTTCTGCCTGCGCCCGGCTGTCAGCGACAACAGCGACGACCCACTCGCCAGAATAGCGGGCGATGTCGAGAGCAAGCGGCCGACGCGGCACGTTTGGCGTGTCGAGCCCCGCCATCAACGGAAGCGTTGCGGCCGCGAGTTCGGCGCCATCCAGCACGTAGTGCACGCCCGGCATCCTAAGCGCAGCCTTTTTATCGATGCTTACAATGCGCGCGGCCGGGTAGGGGCAGGTCACCAACGCGACATGCCTGGTGTTCGGCAGATCAATGTCGGCTACGAAGCGTCCTTTGCCGGCGACAAAACGGCGGTCCTCGCGCACCCGCCGATCGGCAGAGACGTAACGATGATGACCGGCGCTCATTCGCGCACCCCCGACGGTCGGTTGGCGCCGCGCATGCGCTCGGCAGCGAGCGCGATCGCTTCTACGATTTGCGCATATCCCGTGCAGCGGCAGAGATTGCCGGAAATCGCCTCGACGATGTTTTCGCGTGTCGGGTTCGGGTTGTCGACAAGCAGCGTGTGCGCCGCCAGGATCATGGCGGGGGTGCAGTAGCCACACTGCATTCCGTGCGTTTCGCAAAAGGCATCCTGGATAGGCGACAATTCGCCGGGGCCGGGCGTGACACCCTCGATGGTCGTGATAGGTGATCCTTCGGCCTGGGGTGCAAACATAAGGCACGAGCGCACGGCGACTCCATCAAATAGGACGGTACAGGCGCCGCAAACGCCGTGTTCGCAGCCAGCATGGGCGCCTTTGAGATCGAGATGGTCGCGCAAGCAATCGAGCAGCGTCGTGCGCGGCTCGACATCGAGCGTGTGTTCGACACCGTTGACGTTGAGTTTAATGTGCACGAGTTTTTTTCCCCAGTGCATGGGTACGCGCATCGGCGATGGCGCGCACGGCGAGACTGGCGGCGACCCGGCGGCGGTAGTCGGCCGATGCATGCAAATCGGACAGCGGCACGATATCGGCGAGCGCCTTGGTGGCGGCAGCTTTGATGTCGGAATCGCTGAGCGTGCCGCCTTTTAATTGCTGCTCCGCACTTCCCAACCGAATGGGACAATCCGTCATTGCGCCAATTCCAATGGCGATGCGCTTGCATTTGCCGTCGTCGGCGAGCTCGATCTGCGCAGCTGCAGACACGAAAGCGAAATCACTGCGCCGCGCGTTCACTTCATGGAAGCCGATACCGACCTTGCCGGACCACACCGGGAACTGCACTGCGGTCAGAACCGCGCCATTTGGCAGGTTAGTGGTCATCAGTCCGGTATAAAAGTCGCGTGCCGCGATCTTTTCAGTGCGGCCGTCCACGCGATAGCTCAACCCAGCATCGAGGGTCACGGCAATCAGTGGCAGCTCCGCTGCAGGGTCAGCATTGGCAAGAGAACCTCCAACGGTTCCTCGCGCGCGCGTGGCGGCATGTCCGATGAAGGGAATCGCACATGCGAGAAGCGGAAGTCTGGCGGCGACAAGAGCATCGCGCTCGATCAGACATTGCCGTGTTGTCGCTCCGATCAGGACTTCGTCGCCATCGGCGCGGATATAAGAGAGCGCGGCAATGCGATTGATATCGATCAGCCGTGTCGGACGGGCCAGCCGCATCGCCATCATCGGCACCAGCGTCTGGCCGCCAGCGATAACGCGTGCGTTCTCGTCGGCCGCAAGCATCGCGCAGGCTTCGTCGATGCCCGCTACGCGAGAATACTCAAATGGGGCTGCTTTCATGACCTCATACGCGGTACTTGACCAGACGCGACATTGCTAAAGTTTCTTCTGACTGTGATTAAGTGGTTTTCACTCGCATGTGGATAATGACAAGCACCAGCAGGCTGATCAGCGATGTTGCAATCAGGTAATAACTCGGCGCCAGCGGTGAGCCGGTCACCGCGACCAACCATGCGGCAATGAACGGTGCAAAGCCGCCAAAGATCGGTACGCTGATGTTGTAGCTTAGCGCTATTCCCGTGCTCCGCGTGGCGATCGGGAATAGTTCCGACATCAAAGACGGAAGCACGCCGCTATAGGCGGCCTTGAGCAAGCTAAGCCAGCACACGATAGCAACGATCCCTGCGAGTGAGGGATTGGCGACCAGAAGCACGAATGCTGGATAGGCCGAGACCGCAAACAACACCGAGACGGCCACCATCATCCGTACCCGACCGATACGGTCCGACATATGTCCGAACAGCGGCGCGCAAAAGGTCAGCAATATGCCGCCGAGCATCGTCGCCGTGAAGCCAAGCGACTGTGGCAAATGCAGTTGCTTGATGGCGTAAGTCGGCATGAAAAGAATAATATAATTCGAACTCGTCGAGAGGATAACAATGCCGATGCACATCAGCAGCCGGTCCCACTGTTCCGTGAACATTTCGCGCACCGGTGCCTTCGCGGGACCGTGATCACTAAACTCCGGTGACTCTCCGATGTGCTTACGAATATAAAGGCCAATCGGGCCGATCAGGAGCCCGAAGAGGAATGGGACTCGCCAGCCCCAGCTATCGAGTTGGTCCGCCGTCAGCCAGCCGAGCAGGACGACGCCGAAGAATGAGGCAAGAACAGCGGCTAGGCCCTGGCCGAACCATTGGAAACTCGCGAAAAAACCCTTGCGATCTTTGGTGTGCTCGACCAGGAACGCTGTGGCGCTCCCAAACTCGCCAGCAACTGCAAATCCTTGCAAAAGCCGCGCGACCAGCACAGCGATGGGCGCTGCAATCCCAATCGTGCTGTATGTCGGCATGACCGCCATGAGGCCAGTTCCGATCGTCATGATGACGATCGAGAGCAGCATGGCGGCGCGCCGGCCGGCACGATCAGCGTAGGCGCCGAGCACAAGCGCGCCGAGTGGGCGCACCAGATACGACACGCCGAATGTCCCGAAGGTCAAAAGCAGCGCTGTTGTTGAATCGGCAGTGGGAAAAAACAGCTTGGAAATCGTGACGGCGAAATAACCGTAGACGAGGATGTCGTACCATTCGAGCGCGTTCCCGATCGATGCAGCGGTAAGGACTTTGAGCGTGCTGGCTTGGCGCGGCGTTTCGGCCGCCACGGCGGTTGCTGACATGTTTCCCCTCGGTATGCCCCGGTCACTGCGCGGCGGCCTGAAGGTTGCCGCGAACTGCGCGGCGAAACAAGGTGGCGACCCTGGGCAATCTCAACTACATTGCCGCACCATGAAAACCGACGTCTCCAAGATCAATCCGAACCCGTTTACGACCCGTCCCGAGATCGAGGGGACCTTCGGTGTCGTCACTTCCACCCACTGGATAGCCACTGCAGTCGGCATGGCGACGCTGGAAAAGGGCGGCAACGCCTTCGATGCTGCGGCGGCAACCGCCTTTACGCTGCAAGTAGTCGAGCCGCATCTCAACGGACCGGGCGGCGACGTGCCGGTTATTCTCTATGACGTCAGGCACAATCGGCCTGAGGTGATCTGCGGACAGGGGCCGGCGCCTGCTGGCGCGACCATCACGCATTTTCACGCTCTTGGGCTCGACATGATACCAGGCACTGGTCTGTTGGCGGCCTGCGTGCCGGGAATGTTCGACACCTGGATGCTGCTATTGCGCGACTACGGCACTATGCGTGTGGCCGATGTCCTGTTGCCGGCAATTTCGTATGCGAAAAATGGGTATCCGCTGGTCGAACGTGCCAGTGCCACGATCGCTATGGTCGCGCAATTATTCAGCGAGCATTGGCCAACCTCGGCAGCAATTTATTTGCCGGGTGGCAAAGTGCCGGAGCCCGGCACGCTGTTCGTAAACCGCGTGCTTGCCGATACCTACGCGCGCGTGCTGCGCGAGGCCGAGAGCGCGGGCAGCGATCGCATCGCGCAGATTGAGCGTGCGCGGAAAGTTTGGTCGCAGGGTTTCGTCGCCGAGGCCATCGACAAGTTCTGCCGCACTCAAAAAGTGATGGATGTCAGCGGCGAGCGCCACAGTGGAGTGCTGACCGGTGCCGATATGGCGGCGTGGCAGGCGCACGTCGAGCCCCCGCTCACCTACGACTACGGCTCTTATACTGTCTGCAAGGCCGGCGTCTGGAGTCAGGGGCCAGTGGTGTTGCAACAGCTGGCACTCCTGAAGGGCTTCGATCTCGACAGCCTTGATCCGGCTGGACCTGACTTCATCCACCTGCAGGTCGAGTGCGCCAAGCTGGCCTATGCCGACCGCGAGAGCTTTTACGGTGATCCGGATTTCGTGCGTGTGCCAATCGAGACGTTGCTGTCTGACCGCTACAATGCCGAACGCCGCAAGCTGATCGACAAACGGGCGTCACTCGAATTGCGTCCAGGTTCTGTCGAAGGGTTTGGCGCAGTGGTTGAGATGCGGCGCGCGGAAGGTTCCCGCGCCGCGGTTGGAAGTTTGGGTGCTGGCGAGCCTACAGTGGGTCGGCTCGGCGAGGTGATTGGCGACACTGTGCATTTCGACATCATCGACTCCGCCGGCAACATGGTCTCGTCGACGCCATCTGGCGGTTGGTTACAGTCCTCGCCGGTTATTCCTGAACTTGGCTTCTGTCTCGGTACCCGCGCGCAGATGTTCTGGCTCGACGAAAAACATCCGGCCGCGCTTGCGCCGGGCAGGCGGCCGCGCACAACGCTTTCGCCGACCTTGGCACTCCGAGATGGCGAACCCTATCTCGTGTGGGGCTCTCCCGGCGGCGACCAGCAGGATCAATGGACGACGCAATTTTTTCTGCGCCACGTGCATGCGGGCATGAATCTGCAGGAATCGATTGATGCTCCGGCCTGGCACTCCGAACATTTTCCAATCTCATTCTGGCCGCGCACCGCTCGGCCGGGCGTACTTGTTGTCGAGAAACGATTACCAGAGGCGACGATCAGTGAATTGCGCGCGCGCGGACATGAAGTAGAGGTCGGTCCAAGCTGGTCTGAAGGCCGGTTGACCGCGGCGTCCCGTGTGGGATCACGCCGTCGGGCCGCCGCCAATCCGCGTGGCATGCAGGGCTATGCCGCTGGCCGCTGAATGTGACCGCTGCGCTCGGTTTAGAAGGCGAAACGACTGAAATCAATGGCCTGATTGAGGGTAACTACGATCACCAGAAATCCGGCCGCCGCCGCAAGCAAGACCGCTGCACCGATACAGTGCGCATTCACAATCTCACGCTGCTTCGGGCTCAAGCGCTTGCGAATGCTGAGCACTTTTCTATTTGGCATCCAATTTACTTTCCGATCCGAGCGATCCAACGCCCACCGTGGCGGCAATAGCTGGAGCGTCGCCTAGCGTGTAGCGCGCCAGCGTCAGCAGAGCTTTCGTATCCGTCGATTCACGATCGTTGGTGTCGAGCAATGTGAATCCAACGACCCACAGACATTGCTAGACCGCACGGCAATCGCCGACTAACGAAAATATATGATCGTCTTATTTAATCGGCTGATGCCAGCGTGGTTGACGCGGCTGTCTATCGAGCTCGCTTGCGCGACCGGTGGTTGGGCCCATCTAAAACCATGCGCGCCAATTCGCGGGTAGAGGGCATGCGCATATCGGCGACTTCTTCGTCACGCGCGAGATTCTCGATAATGGCCAGCAACACGGTGCGCGCCGTAACGATGTCGACCGACTTTACGGCGCGCACGGCGATGCCGTTTACGTCTTCGGCCAGCGGCACCAGATGATTGCGTAGCCGGCGGCCTTTCGGCGTGAGAAAAACATAGACCTTCTTGCGATCGCCGCCGAGCCTGCGGCGCAGGATATAGCCCAGTCGCTCCATAGCCTTAAGCGCCGAATATGTGGTCGGCTCCATGACGCCGGCTTGCTCGCTCAGCTCTCGCTGAGTGATGCCGTCGCCTTCCCACAAGATGCGCAGGAAAGTCCAGTGACCAAAGGAGACCGCGTGCTCGGCCAGCCGCATCTGCAACGCGCGCACCAGTGCACGTGTCGCATCCTTCACCAGATGGGCAAGGCGGTCATCAGGAACCGCCTCACGCCAGTGACGGAGGATCGATTGGGTGCTGGGCTGCGGCCGCTTCACGGCAATCCAACCTGATGTTTCAGTGCTATGTCGCGACATTCATGCGACGACTGCAAAATCGCTAACACGACCTCAAGCGTTGCCATCGCGCAAGCGCCGTCATGCAGCGGAAATTCGCCATGCAAGACGGCGCGATAGAGTTCGTCGATGACTTCAACGCGCGGCACCATTGGCGGTGGCAATGCATCGAGCCTTGCTGTGCCATTCTGATAGATCATCACACCGTTCGGTAGTGCGCGCAGGTCGGCGCGCTCGCAGCTCACCAGCAAGGTGCCGAAATGCTGATGCGCCTGCGCCTGGGCGGTCTGAGGCTGGAATTCGGGGCCACCATAGTTACGCGCGTTCTTAAACGCGGCTTCATCGCCCGCATTTTCGAAACGCGGCCTCGATGCACCGGCATATGGCGCCTTCTGCTGGCCCATTTCACCGATCCAGCCCTCAAACTCGTCGGAATCAAAGCGGCCGTAACCGCTGTAGGAGAGTGAGGCAAAGGCGCCATCCGCAAACGTAAGGAGCGCCGCATAGGCGCCTTCCGTCGGGCGCTCCCGGTCCCAGGCGCCGGTCGCCGCGCGCACGCTTGTGACCTTCCCACCGCCAACAAGTCGGACGATATCGGCCTGGTGTGCCGCCTGATTGAAGACAGCGCCGCCACCCTGCGCGGTGTCGAGTTCTTCCGGACGGCGCGGACGATAAAGATAATCCGTGTAGTTGATCGCATTGATCATTCGTACGGCGCCGAACACGCCGCTGTCGATCAACGAACGCAAATGCCGCACCGGCGCATCGAATGAATGACTATGACCAACGACAAGGTGCACACCCGCGCTTTGTGCCGCATCAATGATCGCGGCGCATTCCCCGAGCGAAAGCGCCATCGGCTTCTCGATCAGCAGATGCTTGCCGCGCTGCGCGGCGAGCACCGCGTGCCGTGCATGAAACTGATGCGGTGTTGCTACATAGACGGCATCGACCGCCGGGTCCGAGCACAGTTCCTCGACGGTTGCGTAACTTTTGCCGGAAAAATCTGCTGTGAACTGAGTGCGTGCCTCTGCGCGAGTATCCGCCGCAGCAGTCAACGCGACGCGTGGGTCGCCTGTAAACGTAGGCAACATCACGCTAAATGCGCGGCCCAGGCCGGCCACGCCCAGCCGGAGCTTGCGTTCGGTTGCGTTGCTCAAAGGTCGGTCCGCCTCGACAAGGTGGCAGATGTTCTCTAGTCTTATCTTAGATATCTAAGAATGAGCGCGCGACATAAATCTGCAACGCAGCGCCCGAAAAGGGAGACGCCGTTATGATGACAGCCGAGGAAAACGACCTGCTATGCCGCGTCGAAGGCGCCGCGCCAATGGGCCAGATCATGCGCCGCCACTGGATCGCGGCCTGTTTGTCTGAAGAAGTGGCCGAGCCCGATGGCGCGCCAATAAAAGTACGCCTGCTTGGCGAAGATCTCGTGGTGTTTCGCGACAGCGAGGGTCGTATCGGCGTGCTCGACGAATATTGCTCGCACCGGCGTGCGTCGTTGGTGTTCGCGCGTAATGAAGAGTGCGGATTGCGCTGCCTCTATCATGGCTGGAAGTTCGACGTGGACGGCAATGTGGTGGAGATGGCGTCCGAACCCGCCAACAGCCTGATCCCCGACCGGGTCAAGCACAAAGCTTACCCGGCGCGCGAGGTCGGCGGCTTTGTGTGGGCCTACATGGGGCCGCCCGAGGAAATGCGTGAATTTGAACCTCCGGCCTTTGCGCCGACTGCGGACGCCCGCGTCAGCGCGACCAAGGTGCGGGTGCGCTGCAATTGGGCGCAGATCCTGGAAGGGCAAATCGATTCCGCTCATTCTTCCAGCCTGCATTCCTCCGATATGGTGCCTGCACAAGTCGACGGCGCAAAAGCAACTGAAGCGAATTGGCTGCGGCCGTCGACCGATAAGGCCCCGCGCTTCCAGATTGAACGCACCAGCTATGGCTTCCGCTACGCGGCGATCCGGCGTCCGATCATGAACGAAGCGACGCATGACTATATCCGGACGACCGTCTATGTCGCGCCATTTACCGCGCTGATTCCGCCAAACAATGTGCACAACGTTGCGACGCTGCTGACGCCGGAAGATGATTACAACACCATTTTCTATTTCATCGCCTGGAATGGCTCCGACAAACCCGGCATTGGCGCCGACGCGTGGCGCAAATTCAACGTGCTGCAATGGGGTGTCGACCTCGATCACAATTTCAACGGCCTGCGCACGCGCGATAACCTTTACCGTCAGGATCGCGCGGCGATGAAACAGGACAATTTCACTGGAATTAGCGGTATCCCAAACCAGGACATCGCGATGTGGGAATTGATGGGCCCGATCAGCGATCGCACCAAGGAACGGGTTGGCGCCAGCGACGTGGCGGTGGTGGCATTCCGACGCTTGATGGTAGAGGCTGCCCTTAGCATGCGTGACGGAGGGCCGGTGATAGGCACCACCGAACCGCGCATCATGCACGCGACCATCAGTTCGTATGAGGGCGTGGTGCCGAAAACGACCAACTGGCGCAGCCTTGGTGGTGGCAGCGAATCGCCGCTCGAACGCGTCAGGCAATTCGCTAAATAACAGCAAAAAACTCATAGGGAGGAAGCAATGAAGAAACATACGTTCGCTTGCGCAATGGCGACGCTGACACTGCTAGGCGCGGTAAACGCCGCATCGGCGCTGGACAAGGTGAAGTTGGCGGTCGGACAGCGCGGCAATTGGGACACGTCGATCTCGGAGGTTGGCCAGCTCGCCGGCATCTTCAAAAAGCACGGCCTGGAACTAGAGATTGTCTACACCAATGGCGCGGGCGAGACCCAGCAGGCAGTCATCTCGGGCAGCGTCGATATCGGTATCGCTGCAGGTGTGATGGGCGTGCTAAGCGCGTACTCCAAGGGTGCGCCAGTGCGCGTGATCGGTGCGGAAACGACCGGAGCCAACGATCTTTATTGGTATGTGAAGGCGGATTTGCCGATCAAATCTCTGAAGGATACTGACGACAAAATCCTTGCTTACTCGACCAACGGTTCCTCGACGCACGGCATCGTCACCGCCTTCATGAAGCAATACCAGCTCAAGGCAAAGCCGACCGCGATGGGCGGTCCGGCCGCAAATCTTACGGCGGTGATGTCGGGACAGATCGATGTCGGCTGGGCCGCGCCGCCGTTTGGTCTCGACCAGCTCGATCAAAAGCAGATTCGCATAATCGCCACCGGCAATGACGCCAACGCCTTCAAGGGTCAGACTGTGCGGTTGAACATCGCCAACGCTGGTTTTCTGAAGGAGCACAAGGATATTGTAGATCGCTACATGAAAGCCTACCGCGAGACGGTCAACTACCTTTATACCGACCCGAATGCGCTGAAGGTTTATTCGGAATGGTTGAAGATCAGCGAAGCAAAAGCCAAGCGCACACGGGATGATTTTTTTCCACGCGCCTCGATCGAGCCAGACAAAATTGTCGGCCTTGATACGATTGTGCAGGACGCGGTCGCCTTGAAGTACACGTCTACTGAGTTGACCAAAGCCCAGCTCGACGATCTGATCCAGATTCCGCCGCGCTAGTCCGATGGCCGCTTTTGGCCCAAAGCGGATATTCATCAGCTCTTTGAGCCCATAGTTCGATATCGACGTGTCGTGCTAAATAGCGTATGCAAACCGTATTGAAACCAGGTTTTCGGTATTGCCTTGCTGCGCTGCCTCATTTGGGCGCTTATCAGGTCACCCCTAAACTCGGACGTTTCGATCGCATAGAGCATGAACGTTCGTGCGCCAGTCAACGCGAGTCAGTGTCAAACGCAAGGAATGCCGGTATGGCCACAGGTACTGTAAAGTTCTTCAACACTCAAAAGGGATTTGGATTCATTACGCCGAGCGACGGCTCGCGCGATGTGTTCGTGCATATCAGTGCGGTCGAACGCGCCGGAATGAGCACACTGAACGAGGGTCAGCGCCTCACCTATGAAATTGTGACGGAGCGCGGAAAGCAGGCGGCTTCTAATCTGCAGAACGCTTGATCTCACGTCTCGTCTAGTAAGGCGGCGCCCGGCCATTAGCCGGGCGTTTTGCTGCTTCGCACCGAACCCGCTTCGATCGTGATCACCGGAGCCAGCCCACGAGGATGGACATGAACCATAAATATTCTGCTGGCCAGAACGTTTATTACGAGCCGCAATTCAGGAACAATGGTTCGCGCAGCAAATACAAGATCGTTCGCCAGCTTCCGGTTGAAGGCGACAAAAGGCTATCCTACCGGATTAAGAGCGTTGCAGAGTTGTTCGAGAGAATTGCCGAGGAATACCAGCTTACCCGGACAGACTGATCTCGGGCCCATGCAATTGGGCCGCCTCAGTCAAATCCTTTTGAATTAGCGTCAGCTTAATGCCCGGACTTCGCGGAAGGTTACCAGGCGGCGCTGTTTCTCGTGCCACAGCACTAGCCGCACGCAGCGAAAGCTTTCTAGTAGAGTCACCCGGCCGACGTCGCGCAGCTCCGGGTGGTCGCGCAGCACCTGCGGAAGCCGGTAAAAGGGAATACGGCTGCACAGGTGGTGGACGTGGTGAACGCCAATATTGGCTGTGAACCAGCGCAGGACCGCGGGCAGGTCATAATGTGAGCTGCCCTGCAAGGCCGCGTCATGCCGGCTCCAATTCTCATTTTGCTCCCATACCGTGTACTCGAACTGATGTTGTACATAGAACAGCCAGACACCCGCGGTGGCCGCGAGCAACATGATCGGAAGATGCACCAGCAGGAACGCCTTGATGCCGATCAGCCACACGAGCACAGCGACGATCAGCGCGACGCCGAGATTGGTGAGCATGGTACTGGCCCATGGCTGCCAGCCGCTGCGCATTAGGCCAACCGGCAGCCGGTGCTGCAAAAGAAACAAATAAGCAGGTCCGACGCCGAACATGACTAACGGATGCCGATAAAGACGGTATTTCAGCCGCCCCCAACGCGAACGCGCCTGATATTCGCCGACCGTCAACGTATCGACATCGCCAATTCCGCGCCGGTCCAGATTGCCTGAAGTGGCATGATGAATAGCGTGGGCGCGCCGCCAGAAGTCGTAAGGCGTCAACGTGAGCGCGCCAATGACGCGGCCGACCCAATCGTTCGCTTGTGGATGCGCGAAGAAGGTGCCATGCCCACAGTCGTGCTGAATCATAAAAAGGCGCACGAGAAAGCCGGCTGTCGGAATTGCGATAAGCAATGAAGCCCAGACATGGCCAAGCGAAAAAGCAAACCAGGCTGCCGCCCACAGTGCAACCAGCGGTAAGACGGTAATTACCAGCTCGATAATGCTACGCGCCCGATTGGGCTGGCGATAGTTGCCGAGAATCTGCGTCCATTGGCGCGCACTGGATGCGGCCAGACCCGAGTTATGTCCGATGCTCAAGATGGTGTCCGTTGTTGGCCGTTCGCCTGTATCGCGGTTCAACGCCCAAATCACTGTTTTCTTCTTAACTGGTCGCGGCGCCGTTGTCGCTTTCTTCTACCAGGCCCAAGGCCCGCCTTCTACCAGACCCAACGCCCATGGATCAACCTGGCTCGACCCAATTCATGGCGCCAATCCGCCGTGATTGTGGCGATGTTATTATAATAATGGCGCGCTAAAATCTAAGTTTTTGCATCATATTGTCTAGCGCCACTTTGCCCTCGACATTTGCTTCCCCCCGCGAATCAAAAAAAATCTCCGAGTGTGCAATCGGGCTTTGCCTTCCAGCTCGGTAGATTTCCCATCGCCACGGTTTCGGCAAGCGGGCGCGATTCTTCACCACGACTGAATAGTCAGTTCGGTCAAGGCCATTCTTCATAGTCTACGCTGCTTCTCGGTGTGCGCTGCCACCAATGACGCTGCTTCGTCGCGCTCATGGGCCGCCGCAAGATCAGCGGTATCGATGTTGCGGATTGCGACTGACGATGCGCCGTGTGGCGGAAGGAAGATGAGCGTTGAGACGCAGCGATAGACGGGGAGGAACGACAACTCGCCGATCAGCTCCTCATCCGGGACCACTTCATATTGGCCGGGCGCCAATCGGCGTTTGAGGCCTTTAAGCGCGAATGGATACTCAAACGTCAGTGTTACGCGTTTTGTCGGATTGGTCATTGTGATGTTCTTGATGACGGAGCGACGGCACAATTGCGATGCCGCGCGCACGCTCACCAGACAAGGAATGCGAGGACCACCCCGCCCGAGATCAGCAACCCCAACCCCCAAAAGGAGTAGGTCATCGCCTTATCGATTGCATCACTTTCCATCAAATAACTATGCGCGTATTGGGCGGCGATTGATACAAATATATTGAAAGAGGCTCAGCTCGCAAAAATTCACCACGCCTGGGCTTTACTTTTTCTTTCGCCACAATTGGAAGCCGTCGCTGGTAATTGATGCCTCAATCACCCCCCGGTTTAGATTGTGAGGGGGCACAGATTCCGGGCGGATGACGCCGATCGCGTGCCATGGCCGGAATTGCGCCGGCAGCTTATGGCCCCCCTGATCGTCCGAAAATGCCTGCAATTCGGGGTTGGCCTCTGACTTGAATATGAAGATGCGCATTGGGGCCTTTCTGCGGACATTGGCCCGCTAATACTACGCGCTGGTACGAAATAAGATCGATAAGTGGGCCACAACTACACCAACGGTCGATGCTTAGATAGGCCTCGCGCTGTTCCACCACAAGGTTGATCCGCCCGCACTTCGTGCGGCGCGCGCCTCTCAAGCGTACCTGGAGCGCGACCTTGAGGGTCGCCGACTATCGGGCAGAAATAGACCGATCAAAGCCATAAGATTTTTTTCCGATAGACCAGATCATCCAGCAATGGTTTTGCCGGTCCCTCATGAATCACCGCGCCACGCTCAAGCGCGAAAACGCGATCGGCCAACGCCAACACCAGATCGAGATTATGTTCGACGATGACAATTGAAACGTGTTGACGTAAGGCATCGAACACGCGGAATAATTCAAGCACGACGGTTGGCGCTAACCCTTCGAACGGCTCGTCCAGAAGAAGAAGCTTGGTGTCACCCGAAAGCGCGCGTGCAACTGCAACCATCTGTTGCTCGCCTCCGGACAGATAGTCCGCTGCGACGCTCATGCGCTCTTTCAGCCGCGGAAAAAAGCTGAGAATCTGTTCTTCGCTCCAGACTATGCCGGTGGTGCCATCGGTCTTTCGTGCCAGCCGCCCGAGTGCCAGATTGTCGGCCACTGTCATTCCGGCAAACAAACCGCGCCCTTGTGGCACATAGCTGACGCCCATGCGTGCGATATCCGGCGTTGGAAGGCCGGTAATGCTCCGCCCGCCGAACTCAATCGTCCCCGAGGTCGGTGCCACCAGACCACAGAGCGTCTTGAGGAGCGTCGACTTGCCAGCGCCATTGCGGCCCAGAACAGCGACGATTTCTCCCTCGCGCACATCGAAAGTCGCATCGTTGAGAATGTGGCTTTTGCCATAGAACGCGTTCACTTTTTCGAATTGCAGAACGCGTTTCTCGGCGGTCTTGACTGTGTCCCGCGCGGTCGCCGGCGGTCGACCGGTACCTGTATAGATTTCCTGTACGCGCCGATCGGAGCGTACTTCTTCGGGCGTGCCACTCATCAGCACTTCGCCCTGGTTCATCACCGTCACCCGATTGGAAAAGCCGAGCACACGATCGATATCGTGTTCGACGATCAGCACCGGAATGTTTGTAGCGATGTTCTTGATCAGATTTGAAACCCGCTCGCGCTCTGCGGCTGCAAGGCCCGCGAGCGGTTCGTCGAGCAGCAGAACATGTGGTTTGGATCCAAGGGCAATCCCCAGATCGACCAGACGCTGTCCGCCATAAGACAGATCGCTACCTTGGACGCCTTCGATACCCTCGAGGCCGAGAAATCGGATTAGCTCGGCGGTCTCGCTGTTGATATTGTCGTAACTGTCGACGTCATGCCAAATGTCGAAGCGGGCAGCGTGACGCGCCTGGAGCGACAGGCGAATATTTTCGTAGATAGATGAAGTGCGAAACAAACTTGTAATTTGAAAAGAGCGTGCGAGGCCCTTTTGACAGATGTCTTGCACGGGTAAGCCGTGAATGTCGTGGCCGTTTAGTCGTATCGTTCCCTGGTCGGGGGGAAACAAACTCGACACCAGGTTGAATAATGTGGTCTTCCCGGCGCCGTTAGGGCCAATGAGAGCGTGGATTTCACCAGCGCCGAGCTGGAGGCTTGCGCTCGACACCGCGCGAATGCCGCCGAAATGCTTGGTAACATCGGTGACTTGGAGCACAGCGCCCTGTGCCGCCGCCGGACGCAGGAATGCGGGGAGTGGCAAACCTTCATAGATTTTTCGCTTGCTCATCGCCGCCACGTCTTCGGGCGGAGGACGTATGCGCTTTACAACCGTTTTCCAGATCCCGACGAGTCCGCTTGGCGAGAACAGTACGAATCCGACGAACACGAGGCCGAACCAGAGCAGCCAATTCTGCGTCCAGATCGAAAACAGTTCACGAAACACAATAAAGAACAACGCGCCGAGCGCCGGGCCGAGAATGTGGTGCATCCCGCCGATCACAACCATGGCGAGGAGTTCGCCCGCGAACGGCACGGACACCGCTTCCGCCGATACCAGATACGTCTGAAATCCGAGCAGCGCACCGGCGATCCCGGTTATCACTGCCGACATGACGAACACCGCAAGCTTGTAACGGTCGATTGGATAACCTTGGAACGTGGCGCGTAGCTGGTTTTCGCGGATTGCCACCAACACGTGCCCGAACGGCGAACGTACAACGCGCAACAGGACGTACAGGACACACAGTCCAATCAGGGCGACCAAAGCATAAAACGCGAAGCCGTCGTCAAGGAGGATGGGACCGACCGTGCCGCGTTTGAGGCCGCCTAACCCATCCTCGCCGCCGGTCACTTCGGTCCAGCGAAACGCAACGGTGTAGGTGAGCGCCGCCAGCGCAAGCGTGAGAAGCGAAAAATACACTCCGCGACGCCGCAAGATCAGAATCCCGATCGCGGTTGACAGCACCGCTACCACCACCATCGACAGCAATATCGGCAGCCAGATCTGGTCATGAAAAAAACGCAGCTGAATTAGGCCAGCCGCGTAGGCGCCAATCCCAAACCACGTGCTATGTCCGAACGACACGAGTCCCGTGTAACCAACACATAGATTGAGAGCCATCGTTGCGATTGCCAGGATGACAACCATGGACGCGGTGTTCACCGACAGGCCGAACAGGCGCATAATGAAAGGCAACGCGACGAGGGAGACTGCGGCGATCCACAGCGGTCCGTATTTCGAACGAGACTGAAGGCTGGTCATTCGAACTTCTCGATGCGTTCGCCAAGCAGGCCGCGCGGCCGAAACAGCAGCACAAGGAACATCAAGACATAAATAGAAGCTTCGCCGGCGGCTGGCGCGAAATGGATCGTGATGCCGCGCACCACGCCGACCAAGAGGGCTGCCAGCACCACACCCCAAAAGCTGCCCAGACCGCCAATCACCACCACGACAAAGGCCACAGTGATGATTTCTGCGCCCATTGCAGGATGCACGATGGTAATAGGAGCAAAGAGTGCACCGCCCAATGCCGCCATACCGACGCCGAGTGCAACGATGACGGTCATGTATGGCTGCAACTTGATTCCGAGGGCTGCGACCATATCCGGCCGCTGGATTCCCGCGCGCACGACGCGGCCAAACGACGTCTTTTGCAACAGGAGCCAGATGCCAAGCAGAACAGCCGCCACGACGCCAAGCAGCATCAGGCGGTAGCGCGAAAACAGGAAGTCACCGATGAAAACCGCGCCTTTCAGGCCTTGCGGCATCGTTTGCGACAACGGCGCGGCGCCCCAGATGATACGCAGCAACTGCTCCGCCATCATGGCCAGTCCGAAAGTCACCAGCAAACTCAGGATTGGGTCCGCCGTGTAAAACCGCCGCAAAATGAACCGCTCGAATAAAATCCCGAGCATGCCGACGGCGATAGGCGAGATCACAATGGCGGGGCCGAAGCCGATATAGTTTGTGAGTTCAACTGCCACATAGGCGCCGAATGCGTAAAATGCGCCATGTGCAAGGTTCACCACACCGCCGACGCTGAAGATCAGCGATAGGCCAAGTGCGATCAGCAGGTAGTAGCCCCCGAGGACGAGGCCGTTGACCACCTGTTCCAGCAAGAACATGAACGGGATTCTCAGACCAGCGCTACTGGAATTGGCGACCGTGTCAGTTCAGCCGCCGGCACGCAAATACCGGACGCGAGCGCAAGAGGGCGCCCGCGTCTAGTGTTCAGACTATAGGTTGCAAGGGTTCTGCTCGCGCGTTGGCGCCAGTACCTCGAGCGGCTCATTTGCCCCGGGCACTGCCGTGCCCAGTGCGATGAGATCCCACTTGTCCTTGGCCTGTCCTTTGGGCTTGACCGAGAACGGATAGGCTTCCTGCATGAGTTGATGATCCCACTTCCGAAAGTAAGCCTTGCGCGCTTTCAAGATATCGAACTGCGCCTCGCTTTCGAAATATGCGATCAGCTTGTTGCTGTCGGTGGACTTAGTTTCGTTCATCGCCTGCGTCATCATCTTCAGCGCGACGTACTCGATCCACGCGTGGTTTTCTGGCGGCTTGCCATATTTGGCCGTGAAGTTGGTCACGAAGGTCTTCGATGCCGGCACGTCAAGCGTGTGGTACCAAACAGTCGGCCACGTGCCTGCGAGATTGCCTTCGCCTGCCGCCCAGGCGTCGGCGGTGTTGAGGTTAAAGCCGACGATCGGGAACGGCAGACCGAATTCGGCATATTGCTTGATGAGCGTCGTAACCTGATTGCCCGCAAGGTTTGAGCAAACCACGTCAGGCTTGGCCTGACGGATCTTGAGCAGATAGGGGCTGAAATCGGTGACGTCCGTGGCGATCAGCTCGTCACCAATCAGGTTGCCCTGATTGGCCGCGAAGAAACGTTTAGCTGCGTTCAGCAGATCGTGGCCGAAGATGTAGTCGGCCGTCAGGGTGAAGAACTTTTTGTCTTTCACCATATTGTCGCGCAGCAGCGCTTTACCGACCGCGTTCACCATGACCGTGTTCGGAATGTCGACATGGAACGTGTATTTGTTGCAATTCTTGCCGCGCAACGCATCGGAGCGGGCGCCGACTTGCATGAACAGGCGCTTGTTGCGATCGGCAACTTGCATAATCGTCAGAGCGACGGCCGAATTGATCTCGCCCATGAGGACCGCGACGCCGTCCTGATCCAGCATACGCTGAGCTTTTGTTGCGCCGGTTGCCGGGTTGACCGAGTCCTCAGAAATGATCTCGATCTGGCGTCCCATCACGCCGCCCGACTTGTTGATTTCTTCCTCCGCCATTCTGATGCCAAGTTGGGCATAGGCGCCGAGCGCACCGAGGAATCCGGTCAGCGGCGTGAGATGGCCGATTTTTATTTTGTCCGACTGCGCGCGGACGATTGCTGGAAAGCCAAGAGCGAGCGTGCCAGTCAGTGCGGCGCCGCCTTGCAATAGACTCCGTCGTGTCTTGGTGGTCATCCTGTCCCCTCCCATGCTCTTTTTATAGCGGCGAGCACTGCCGAAATTTGTTTTGACGTTTCCGGTCCGGCCTTGTCGTTCTGCCGGATCGGCGCCTAGCATCTCACAATGTCAGAAGGGCTTTCAAGTCTTGAGATACGCGCGATAGGGGCTTAGTGTCCCCGCAGCAGTTAAAACAGCCGCGCCCGTCAGTTGACGGGGCGTTCGTCCCGCAATGGCGGGCAGGGAGCGACAATGCCGAGAATGAAGGGCGCGGAGCTGATTACCGAGTATCTCATAGCCAGCGATATCCCTTATGTCTTCGGCATTTGCGGACATGGCAATGTCGGAATGCTCGATCCCCTCTATGAGGCGCGCGACCGCATAACGCTGATTTCGCCTCGTCATGAGCAGGTCGCGGCGCATATGGCGGACGCTTATTTCCGCGTGAAACACAAGCCCGTCGCAACCCTAACCTCATGCGGGCCGGGCTCCTGCAACATCATTATGCCGCTCGCCTGCGCGCTCTCGGATTCCTCGGCGATGCTCGCTATCACCGCCAATGTTCCAACGTCGCAATTCAACCGCAGTCCGTTCCAGGAGATCAACAAGCACTACCAGGCCGACTTCGTAAATATCGTGCGGCCGGTGGTGAAACGTAGCTTTCAGCCTACGCGCGTCGACATGCTGCCGCTGGCGTTGCGGCAGGCGACCACGACCATGCTGTCAGGGCGGCCAGGCCCGGTGAATATCGACGTCCCGTTCAATGTATTCCAGGAAGAAGATGACGTGGAGATGCCGCCGCCGGCGCCGCCATTGAATGCACAGCGCAGCGGTGCCTCGCCTGAAGAAATTTCCCGCGCGCTCGACATGGTTCTTGGAGCGGAGCGCCCGGTGATCTTCATTGGACACGGCGTCACGCTGTCCGAAGCGAGCCGCGAACTTACCGAATTCGCCAAGAAGCTCGGCATTCCCGTTATTTCTTCGCCTAACGGCATGGGCTGTTTCGACATGACGGACGCGCTGTCGCTCGGCTTCATTGGCCGCAACGGTGCATTTCCAGCCAATGAAGCGGGACGCCGCTCCGATCTTGTGGTGGCGATCGGCGCGCGATTTGACGACCGTTCGGCGTCCTCATGGATGCCCGGGCTACTCGTGGAATTTTCCGGCGACCAAACTTATCCACGCGGATGTCGATCCAGCCGAGATCGGTCGCAATTATCCGCCCGATCTCGGCATCCTTGCGGACGCCCGTACGTTCCTGCGCCAGTTGCTTACCGAGCTCGAGCGGCGCGGCAACAAGCGCGGCAACACCAACGCGTGGCTCGCTGATATCGCGAAATGGCGCGCCGAGTGGGAAAAGTTCACTCGCCCGAATTTTAACATGCACGCGTCTCCAATCCGGCCCGAGCGCATCGTTGCGGATTGCCAAGCGGTGCTACCGGATGACGCTATTCTCGCTTGCGACGTCGGCGTCAATCATAACTGGTACATGCAGTTCTGGAATGCGCGGAAACCGCAGACCATGCTCAATTCCTGGGGCTTTTCCGGCATGGGCTTCGGGGCGTCTGGCGCGCTCGGCGCCAAGCTCGCAGCGCCTGACCGCCCAGTTGTGGCGATCGCGGGCGACGGCTGTTTTACCATGGTGCCACACGTTCTCTGCACTGCGGTCGAATACAACATCCCGGTGGTGTGGGTGATCTGGAATAATTTTGGCTGGGTCTCCATCCGCGACATCCAGCTCGGCATGTTCGGCGGCCGCGAACACGGCACCATGTTTCATCAGGGCGACAATAAAAAACCGTACAATCCCGACTTCGCCGCATTGGCCAAGGCGACTGGTGTTGACGCAATGACCATTACCAAGTCGCAGGACTTCAAGGGCGCGCTCGAGCACGCCGTGAAAGCGAACAAGCCGTTCGTGCTTGACGTGCATGTTGACGCCGAGGTGCGGCCGCCATCAACCGGTGCCTGGGAATTGCCGCCGACGCCTCACAAGGAGCCCGTATTTGGACAGCGCTGGCTTCCCGATGCTGCTCCGGTGAAGTGAGAATAATTCATGTCGAAAGATGAGCGCCGGGCGTCCATTAAAAACGTTGTGGAAACGCCGTGGCGGCAGTTTCCCAATCATTTCGGCGGCGCGCTGTCGAAACCGCTCGTCATGCCGGAAACGATGAAGTCGAAGCATCTCGACTACCGCATCTCGATGTACCAGCCGATGGCCTATGTAGAAAAGCACAGCCATAAAGTGCAGGAGCAGGTTTATCACGTGCTCGAAGGCGAGGGGCTGATGGAGGTCGGCGACAAGACGCATGTCGTGCGCAAGCACGACGTGATCTACCTGCCGCCGGGTGTCGAGCATTCGATCAACAATACGGGCGTGGTCGATCTCGTCTTTATTGTTGCGACGTCGCCGGTGACCGACGATCCGATCTAATGTTGACGCTCTATGACGGCATCTGGGCGGCCCGCTGACCGGCCGTCGTGCCGGCAATCTTGCCGAACACCGAGCCCGCCATTAGTCCGGTGCCGCCCGGGTAGTTGAAATAGAATAGCCCGCCCACCAGCTCACCCGCCGCATGCAGGCCGGCGATAACGTGGCCGTCGGTATCCATCACTCGGCCAGATGTATCGATCTTCAGCCCGCCGAAGGTAAAGGTAATGCCGCAGGTCACTGCGTAGGCCTCGAACGGTGGTTCATCGACAGTGTTGGCCCAGTTCGATTTGTTGATGGCCAGGCCCTCGGTGCGGCGGCCATCCTTGACGTTGGGATTGAACTTAACGTCGGTGCGTACCGCTTTGTTGTAGGCCTTGATCGTGTCCAGTGCGCGCTCGGCATTCACATCGTCGAGCTTTTTGACGAGCTCCTCGAGTGTGTCGGCGCGCACTTTGGTGACCTGCTTGATGCGGTATTCATCGCGCAGCATTGGAATGATCTTCTTGTCGAAGACCTGCCAGGCAAATTGGCCTGGCTGCATCAGGACCACGCGGCCGTATTTCGCATAAGTATAGTTGCGAAAGTCTGCGCCTTCATCGACGAAGCGCTCGCCATTGGCGTTGATCATGATGCCCCACGGATAGGAGTGCTTCTGGAAGTTGTCGCCCACCGCAAGGTCGCCGAACTCCGGGGCGTTGCGATCCCATCCAACCGCGTGACAGCCCGACCAGTTGCCGGTCGGCATGGCGCCGATGTCGAGGGCCATCTTGATGCCGTCCCCGGTATTGAAGCGCGTGCCTCGGATCTTCGCGAGCTCCCAGGTGGGGCCAAGGTAGCGCGTGCGCATCTCGGTATTAGCCTGAAAGCCGCCAGCTGCGAGCACCACGCATTTCGCTTTGACATCGACGGTGCGGCCGTCGTGCTTCACGCGTACACCGTGGATTCCGTCGTCATCGGCGATCAGCGACAGTGCGCGGGCGTTGTAGGCCACGGTGACGCCGTTCTTCGTCGCGATTTTGGTATGCGCTTCGACAAGACCGGGCCCGCCGCCCCAGGCTTCGACCGTCAAGCCACCCCAGAACTTGAATTTGCCGTCGATTTTGTAGGCCTGCCGGCCATAGATCGGGATAAAGCGGATGCCCTTTTTCTGCATCCAGCGCATCGTGTCCTTGCTGCGCGTGACCAGAAGTTCGCACAGGTCGGGGTCGGTCCGGTATTCCGTGACGCGACCCATATCGTCAAAAAACTTGTCCTGGGTGTAGGTACCGAAATCGGTATTTGCGACTTCTGCGTCTGTTAGATCGGGCATCAGGGTGCGCAAGTCATCAACACCATCGTAGACACAGCGGAAGGCACCGGCCGTGAAGCGGCTGTTGCCGCCGGATTCGTCTTCCGGTGCGCGTTCGAGCACAAGAACAGAGACGCCGTGCTCGGCCGCGGCATGAGCAGCGCAAAAGGCCGCATTGCCGGCACCGACAACGACAACATCGCTTGACGAAGGCAACATGAGTTTCAATCCGTTTTATTGCGTCGCAAATTTTGAGTTGCCGCTGCCCGCCCCCGCTGTAAATCCTAGTGCGGTCAGCCGCTCGACACTGTCGAGAATGTCTTTGTCGGCATTGGTCGATATGATCTCGAGCATTGAAAGTTTGTGATAGCCGACGTCGTCCAGCATGGCGGGAATATCGCGAAAGGGGACACTGCCCTGACCCACCGGATCATGGCGGTATTGCTGCCGGCCGGTATCAGACAGATGTACGAGTCTTAAGCGCTTTCCGCACCGGACAAGGCCGGTATCGATGTCCTCGCTGATAAAGTGAGCATTGGCAACATCGTAGACGATTCCAATGTCGTCATTACCGTAATGATCGAGAACCGTCATGATCGTGTCGATAGCTGGCAGATAAGAGAATGGCATGTTCTCGACCCAAAGTGCCGTGCCGGCCGATTTTGCAAGCGGGCAAAGCACGTCGAGTGCGGCGAGAAAATGCGGCGTCAATTCTACGGCGCTCGCAGGAAACAAGGGGTTGGCCTTGCCCGGGCCGATGACGACACCAGGCGCTCCAATCTCGCCTGCGAGTTGAACTGTGCCAATGAGTAGGTCAAGCGTGTAGTCCCGCATCTCCCGCGCCGAAGAGGCGATATTGATGTCGATATTAGGCATATTGAGCGTTACGACTTCGAGACCGCGCGCTTTTAGTACCCGCCGTAGGTCGGCAAGACCCTCGGCATTCGGTCCGGGCGGCCATAAGTGTCCCGGATGCACCATCAGTTCAAATTTGCGAAAGCCAAAATCGGCGAGACGGGCCACACATCGATGGGCAGGCTCTGACCGGACGTAGGAATACGTATTGCAGCCGAAGCCTACCGCACGCGTTTTCATTCCACTGTCCCGGCACGCCACACGAATTCGATCGCAGTTTATGGCGCGACCACACCAAGTCAATGCGCGTCCTACAATGTGAGCGAGGATTTGCCAATTTGAAATTCCGGGTGCTAACGTGGCGTTTGCCGGGGCGGTTCATGACTGCGACCACGCAGAGCACTGAGCGTTTTGGAACTGTTGGGGTGTTATTTTGAGAAGCCGGGTAAAATCGAAAACCAGCCCCGCACGGGCGCCTTCTGTTCGTAGCAGTGAAGCGATCGCGCGTATTGTCGAAAATCCTTTGCCCGACATCGATGATGATGTCGAAGACCGGGCACGCGGCGGCGTGCAATCGATTGGCCGTGCTTTCGCTATTCTGGAAGAAGTGGCACGCAATCGCGATGGGATCGGCTTGGCCGATCTCAGCAAGCGGGTCGGCTTGCACAACAGCACAACATTTCATCTCGTGAAGACGATGGTCTCGCTCGGCTATATCCGGCAGCTCAAGGAGAGCAAACGATATCGCATCGGCCGTCCTCTGTTCGCGTTGGCTGCCAGCGCCCTTGATGAGATGGAAATGGTCAGCATGGCGACACCGGTGCTCGACGACTTGTCACTCGAAACTGGCGAGAGCAGCCATTTTGCCGCGCGCATGAGCGACGCCGTGGTGGTGATGGCGCGTACACCGGGGCCGGGCGCTTTTCAGCTCACCGATCGCGTTGGAGTCGTGAGGCCCGCCTACTGTACGGCGTTGGGCAAAGTCATACTTGCTGCGCTGCGGTCGGACCAGATCGATCGCTATCTCGACCGCATAGAGTTGAAAGCATTGACCGCAAAGACGATCACCAATCCGCAGCGGTTGCGGCGGGAGCTCCAGGATATTCGTCGCACCGGGATTGCTTTCGACGACGGAGAATTCAACAACGAAGTGCGTTGTGCGGCTATGCCGGTGCATGATTTCAGTGGCCAGGTTGTTGGAGCAATCGGAATCTCCGGACCGGTCTGGCGTTTGTCGATTCAGGCTTTGCAGAACAAGGCGCGCGTTCTTGGCAAGGCGGCAAAACGATTGTCGGAAGCCTTCGGAGCTTCCCGGGCTTCCACCGAGTAAATCCCATGACCCATGTTGTCGTCGCTTATTGGCGTCCTCGTGACGGCCAAACTGAAAAAGTCGAAGCCATCTTGCGTGAACTGGCGAAGGAAATACGTCGAGAGCCCGGCAACCTGCAATTTACGGTCAATCGATCCCGCGATAATCCGAATGAATTTCTGCTCTATGAACAATATAAGAGCGAGCAGGCATTTCTTGACCATCGGCAAACGCCGCACTTCAAAACGCTTGTGTTGGAGGGGGCCGTACCGCTTCTCGAACGACGAGAGATTCACGCCTATTCAGTTCTGGATTGAAACGCCTTAACTCTATTTCGCGTGAACCATCGCGGCGCCAAATTCTGCACGAAATAACATCCAAGGGAGAGAGACCGTGCTTGCAGGCAAGAAAGTTGTAATTGTCGGGGGCTCATCCGGAATTGGTCTCGCGACCGCCGAACTGGCAAAGAGCAAAGGAGCCGATGTTGTGATCGCCTCCCGCAATGCCGAACGCCTGAAGGCGGCCGCGGAAAGGATCGGCGCAACTGCGATCGCCACCGACGTCACCAGCGATGAAAGCGTTGCCAGTCTTTTCCAGACCTGCGGCCCGGTCGATCATGTGGTTGTGACCGCGGCGCAACTGCGCACGGGGCCTTTTAAGACCGTATCCATGGATGATGTGCGAGCGACAATGGAAAGCAAGTTCTGGGGCGCCTGGCGCGTCGCGCGCTCGGCTCAGATCCGTTCCGGCGGGTCGCTTACGCTCGTGACTGGCTACTTGAGCACGCGTCCTCGTCCTGGTGCAGCGATTGTCGGTGCTGTGAATGGCGCTCTTGAGTCGCTGACGCGCGGCCTGGCGCTCGAGCTGGCGCCTATCAGAGTCAATGCCGTGTCACCTGGCACCATAGACACGCCCATACGCGCGAGTATGCCGGAGGCCGCGCGCCGCGACATGCTCGCCAAAGCGGCGGCCGCGTTGCCAGTTGGCCGGGTCGGTGCGGCCGACGATATTGCGCAGCAAATACTCACGTTTATGGCGGTCGGCTTTGCGACCGGATCGATCGTCTACATTGATGGCGGCGCTCTGATCGTTTGAGGCTGCCCGATTGTGGCAGTTAATCGAGATGCGGGCGGTGTGGGAGCCGGGGCGGCTGCAGGCTGATAGCGTTTTGCCAGACGATAACCCATAATTGCGACCATGGAATTGCGGCATCTCCGGTATTTTGTGGCCGTCGCGGAAAAATTACATTTCTCGCGTGCCGCCGAGTATCTCAATATTTCTACTCCGACACTTAGCCATCAGATCCAGGCTCTCGAAACAATGCTTGGGGCGCAACTTCTTTCACGCAAGAAGAAAAGCGCTGTCTCGCTCACGCAAACCGGCAAGCGTTTTCTTGAGGAGGCCCGCGCGACGCTTCGACAAGCCGAAAATGCGGAGCTTGTGGGACGACGTGCCGCACGTGGCGACATCGGTTCGATTGCCATCGGATATATACTGTCGGCAAGTTGCATCGGACTGCTTCCGGAACTGATCGAAAGCTTTCAAAAAGAAAATCCGGGTGTCTCAATGCAGATCAGCCGGATGGAAACATTTCCTCAAATGAAGGCAATTATCGACGGAGTGCTCGACGTCGCATTTATCAGGGCGCCGCAACGTTTTCCGGCAGAGCTCACGGGTTTCGTCGTCGATCGTCATCCTTACTGTGTCGCTGTTCCAGAACGCCATCCTTTGGCGAGGCGTAAGCAAATCAATCTTGCAACTCTGGCGCGCGAACCTTTCGTCTCCGGCTCCCTGGAAATGGAGGTTGGATTCTGGGGAAATATGGGCGCGATATCAAAGCCCGGCCAGCCTCTTCAGATTGTCGCTCGGGCGCCTGACATATTTTCTCTGCTGACCCTCGTCGCGGCGGGGGTCGGGCTTGGCATTATTTCAGCACCAATGCAGAACGTCGCAATTCCGGGCGTTGTGTTCCGAAAAATTTCCGGGGCTCTCCAGGAAGCAGAGATTGCGGTAGCTTATCGAAAGAGCGAGAGTGCTCCGGCTGTTAAATCATTCATACAACAGTTGAGAGTGAAAACACGCGCACGCAACCGGCTGGGCGGAGCGATGAATTGAGGCGTATTCTAAAATTATTTTCAGCAGCTGGAGACGATCGCCATGCATGACGCAGGCGTTCGACTTCCACTTCTTCTTCAGCCTATCGCATTGCGCGGGATTTTTGCCCGCAATCGCATCGTCGTCTCACCCATGTGCCAATATCAATCGAAAAACGGTGGCCCCACCGATTGGCATCTCGTCAGCCTCGGAAAATATGCGATCGGTGGTGCAGGAATTGTCTTTACGGAAGAAACGGCAGTCGAGGAACGTGGCCGAAAAACTTACGAATGCGCTGGCATATATTCGGACGATCACATTCCTGCGTATCGCAAGGTCACCGATTTTATCCGCAGCCAAGGCGCAATTCCTGCGATTCAATTGGGCCATGCCGGCCGGAAGGCATCGAGCGACGTGCCATGGAACGATTTCAGGCCGTTGGATGACAGCGATGCAGCGCGGGGGATGAAGCCATGGATTGGACTGTCCGCGAGCGCTGTTGCCGCGCCGCGGGCCGGCTCGTCGATACCGATCGCGATGTCGAAAAGTGATATTCGCGGCATGATTGAAGTATGGCGGGAGGCCGCGCTCCGGAGCGTCGATGCAGGATTCGACATCTGCGAAATCCACGGCGCTCACGGATATCTGATCCACCAGTTCCTCAGCCCACTTGCCAATCAACGCAACGACGCATATGGCGGCGACTTAAAAGGTCGAATGCGTTTCGCGTTGGAAATCGCCGAGGCGGTGAGGGCGGTATGGCCACAAGACCGGCCTTTATTTTTCCGATGCTCCGCCACGGATGGTCCGAGCGGTCACTGGACCATCGATGACACAGTCGTGCTATCACGCGAATTGATGCAGCGTGGCATTGACGTCATCACATGCTCGTCGGGCGGTATCGCCGGGCCGATCAATACGGAGATCGTGCCGCGCGTTCCGGGCTATCACGTCCAGTACGCGGAGCGTGTGCGGCGGGAAGTTGGCATCAAGTCCGTTGCCGTTGGGCTGATTACGGAAGCGCGTCACGCGGAGCAGATACTCAATGCCGGGCAAGCGGATTTAATCGCACTTGCACGCGAGCTTCTCTACGATCCGCATTGGCCCGTGCATGCAGCCAAGGAACTAGGAATTGAAAACTACCTCGACGTTTTGCCGGGCAATCTTTCCTGGTGGCTAAAGCGTCGCGAAGAAGTGCGTAGATTGAAGCCGAACTAATGGGAAAAGCAGCCTAGATTCGATCCGACAACGGAGTAGTCCATGTTATGGCGCGCAATCGCAGCCATTCTGTTGATCGGCGGAATGCTCTCGCCACAGACCGCGCTCGCGCAATTTCCGACGAAGCCGGTGCATATTGTTGTTCCGTATCCGCCGGGAGGTGCGGTCGACGCATTTGCGCGCGTTTTGTCGCAGCGTCTGACTGAGGCATGGGGCCAGCATGTGGTCGTGGACAATCGACCAGGCGCCAGCACAATGATCGGCGCCGAGCAGGTGGCAAAGTCGCCGGCCGATGGTTACACGCTGCTTCTGACCGCGGAGCTGACTTTGGTGACAGTTCCGCATTTGCACGAAAAAATCCCGTACGATCCGCTCAAGGATTTCACGCCGATCACTGCGCTGGTTTCCGCTACCCAGGCGTTGGTGGCCAATCCATCTCTCCCTGCGAAGACCGTGAAGGATCTCGTTGCGCTTGCGAGAAAAAAACCGAACGAACTGACGTATGGGTCGTTTGGCATCGGTTCCACAGGGCATCTCAACATGGAGATGCTTCAGGCAATGACCGGGGCGCGCTTCAACCACATTCCGTATAATGGCGCCGGGCCGGCGATGACCGATGTTATCGGAGGACATGTCGATTTCATGTTCGCCGCGCTCAGCATCGTTCAAGGCAACGTGAGGGCCGGCAAGCTGCGCATGATTGGAGTGGGAAGCGACCATCGCAGCAAGGAATTTCCAGAGGTGCCGACAATTTCTGAATCAGGGGTGCCAGGCTTCGAGGCAAAATCGTGGTTTGGCCTCGTTGCGCCGGCCGGGACCCCGTCCGACATCATCAATAAAATAAACCGTGATGTAATAAAGGTGATTTCCGACGCGGCCTTCGCCGACCAGTACCTTGCTGTGCAAGGATTGGAACCGATTGTCGGTACGCCCGAACAGTTTGCCGCATTCTTGCGTTCTGAAACGGTCAAATGGGGAAAAGTCGTCAAAGACGCAAATATTACGGTCACGAAGTAAGGCCGACGAAGAGTTTGCCCGTTAGCGAGGGGCTTTGGCTTTAAGGCGCTGATCGAGGCGGGCCATGTCGACAACCATGCGTTCGTGGGTGCCGTTGCCGATCTCCTCCTTTTCGTCGTGCGCGCTTACATCGAACTCGACGCGACGGCCGTCGACTTTGGTGACTACGGCTTCGGCCGTAACGTGATGCCCCACCGGCGTTGCGGCGACGTGACGGATATTGACTGCTGTGCCGACAGCGCTTTCGCCTGGATCTAGATAACCTCGTATCGCATTGAGCGCCGCATTCTCCATTGCGGCTATCATCATCGGCGTCGCAAACACCGGTGGCAGCGCAGCGTCTTTAAACTGATTGGCAAGATGTGCCGGCGTCGCGCGCAATGTGAAGCTTCCCTTTGCACCCACTGGAATCGGTTGCATCACGTCAGCTCCTAACGCGGGGGATATGATTGATCGCCGGGGCCAAGATGACCAGCAAAATCCCGCAAAGTGCTATCGGCGCAAAGGCGAGAGCTGCAATTCCACTGAGGTCCCATGCCAACCCACTGACAACCGGCACGATCACCGCGCAACTATAGCTGATCGTAAACATCGCAGCGGTGACGCGATGGACGTCGTCTGGCGGACTAAGCAGTGGCGGCAGCGCCAACACCAGGACCAGGATTGCCGCGGCAGCAAAGCCTTGCAGCGTTGCGGCAGCGACGACCCATGCGCCGGTCCCGAATACAATGCCGCCGATCGCAATCACGCACAGCGAGCCGCTCACAACATAAGGCCAGACCTTGCGTTCCAACCGGCTGGCAAACGCGAGCAACAAGAGGGAGGCCGGCAGCTGGCCGATATTAAGGCCCGAAAGGGTGGCACTAATCCACTCGCTCTGCCCGCTGCTTCTCATGTAATCGGGAATGAACGCATTGGTCGCAAAATATGTCGCATTGACGGTACCAAGCATGATGCCGAGCCGCCAGATTAATGTATCGCTCCAATCGGGCCACCAGCGGCGTCGCGCCAGCGTCGACCCGTCAGCTTTGGGCCGCGGCGCAAACAGCACGACGATGGCTGCAATAATGGCGACGGGTATGCTCCAGATCACAAAGCCCCATTGCCAGCTGCCTCCGACAAGTGGCAGCACCAGCGGAAGCATCAGCGCGACCGGCGCGATTTCACCAATCAGCAGTCCATTGGTATAGACGGCGGTAGCAAATCCGATGCGGTGCGGTACCCAGGCGCGAACCGCCGGCGGCATTGTCACCTGCATGATGGCAACGCCGGCCCCCATGGCAATTGTCATAGTATAAAGCCACGCCACATCGGGAAGAGCACCGCGCGCCGCACCGCCGCTAGCGGTGAGCACCAGCCCAACCACCAGCGCCACGCGGACCCCGAGCCGGGCGATCAGCAGCGAGCCTGGGACCGCCGCGAAGGCAAAGAGCATCGAAGGCAATCCAGTTAAAACGCCGATCTGCGTCGCACTCAGGTTCAATTCGTCATGAATGAGTGGGATGACGGGCGGTACGGCCAGAATTGTTAGCCGCAGAGCAACACCGGCGAGCCAGAGCAGCAGAAGCGAAGTCAGAAAACGCCTCTGTGATGATGCACCGAAGTGGCTTTTCATGAATTACGTCGATTTTGCGGACTCGAGTGCGTGGTGATTTCCCGCCGTACGAGATCGGTCAGAGAATTGATCAGAGAATCGAATTTGATCGAGCTAATATTAAACGCGGCGGCTGCGGCGATATCGTCGTCCTTGTCGCCAACCAAAAAACTGGATCCGAGCTCGATCGGCCATTCGCGCGCGGCCTGCTCCAGCATGCCGGTACCGGGTTTTCGGCAGCGGCAGGGGATCGCCAATGACTTGACGATACCCTCTGGATGATGGGGACAATAATAAAATGCGTCGATATGAGCGTCATGCGCGGCGAGGCTATCCCGCATATGCGCGTGGAATAAATTTACCGCCGCTTCGTCGTAGAAACCACGTGCAATGCCGGACTGATTTGTAATTACCAGCACATAGTAGCCGGCTTCATTCAAGAGGCGCACGGCCTCCGGCGCACCTTTGATCCATTCAAGCTGTTCGGGCCTGTAGACATAGCCGTGGTCGACATTGAGAACGCCGTCACGGTCGAGAAACGCCGCCGGACGGCGCACCTTGGCCCTGGCGGGGGAATCATTGGGGTGGCTTTTTTCATCGGTCATTTGCGGGGGTCTAGGGGTCACGTCATGTATTGTCAGTGACGGCCTCAGCATCGGGCGCCGCGTGAGTGAGTGATCGCAATCGCAAACCACTCGCGATCCATACGACCCCGCCGGCAACGCCCACGATGAAGCTTACAGCGCCATATAGTATAGACAACGTAAGTCCATCGCTCTGGGCAAGCCCTGCATAAGCGAAAGCAACGATCATGCTGCTCTCGCGGACGCCCCAGCCCGCGATGGATACCGGTACCGTTGAGATCAACAGGACCGGCGGCATAAGAAATAGAACCTGCGTGAAGCCGACGGGCGCGGCGATCGCTTTTATACAGCACCAGGCTGCGGCAATAGTGAGAAAATGAATTGCAATCGAGCATACGATGACGACACCGATCGAGTGTGAGCTGCACAATGCGGCGGCAGCCCGGGAAGCAGACGACAAATGCCTCGTCAGAGCCCAACGATCGAGCCACTGCCAAGATCGTGTTCCGATTAGTACGAAGATCAATGTGCCCGCGACCGTGCCAAATCCAATCAACGTCAACACTGCGCGAGCGACCGGGTCATGGATGAGTTCAAACGTCCACGGCAAACAGGCGATGACAATCAGCGCCAGCGTGAGTAGGCCAACAATTCGATCGACCAATACTGAATAGGTTGCGCGCGCCCAGCCGGCGCCCTTGCGCGCAAAAAGCCAAATTCGCGCGCCGTCGCCGCCAATTGTCGACGGCAGCACCTGATTGAAAAACATGGCGATAAAACTGAGCTGCAATGCCGGCCTGAAGGCCAAGTCAGCGCCGCAGGCACCGGCAACTCTCTGCCAGCGAAACGCAAGCAGCCCAATCTGGACCGCAACTAGCAAAGGCGCGAGGGCGATCCATCCCGGCTGGAACCGACTCAGTTGGTCAGCCAGCACGCTGACATTGACCCAACGCAGCGAAAAATAGAGCAGCAGGATGGAAGTTGTCGCCTTGGCCAGCAACAACAGTGTGCGGCGCATCGACGCAAAGTCCTCAGCGCAATTGATGATTACGTGGGCGTGGGCGGACGGCTTCGCACGCCCCATTCTCTGATGCAAGTGGGGTGCGTGCGACACCAGACGCTTCCCCGTTTGGTTGAATCCGATTCAATCGACCTTGGGTCGCCAGATTTTGAGTTGGCGGCAATAGCTTGAAACCCGACAAATTGGGAACCTGACGACGATTTTGATCCGGTGTCGTTCTTATCCGCCTGCTGACGTGATAGAAGACTCCTCTTGGAATCATTTGGGTTCGAATGATCCCCGGCAGCGTCGGCCGGATATCTCGCGCGCACAGGAGGTGTTGTCCTTTACGCCCCGCACTCAGTTGAAAGAAGGCTTGACCCGCACGATCGCTTATTTCGAAAAACTGCTGAGCGAGGATGACATGCGAGTGGTAGTGGCCGCCGACCAGGTTACATGAGTGTCAAAGACCGTTTTCGTGCGGGCGATCACGTGTTTCTCGAGAAAACCGGCACTCTACAGCGTGAATTCATTGCCGCTAAAATTCGCTGTTGCCCGGTCTCAGGATTTTTAGCTACGTAATTGGAAATCGGCCCAATTCACCCGTTGGGGGGAGGGCCCGGTTGCTGCAATTTGCTACAATACTTTTCGTTCCGACGACAAGGGGACCCATTGAATATTGCATCGAGCAAAACGGCGCGGTCCAGTGCGACGGGCGCAAGTACCGCTGATGTTACCGTCGTGGGTGGCGCCGGCCATGTCGGTGTCCCACTCGTGCTTGCCTTTGCCGAGGCCGGCCTCGTCGTCAACGTGAACGATCTTAATGAGACCGCTCTCGCAACGCTGAAATCCGGCAAGCTGCCCTTCATCGAACACGGCGCGGCACCGCTGCTGGTCAAGGCACTTGCCGGTAACAAGTTGCTCTTCACATCGTCGCCCAGCGCGATCGGCCATACCGGTCCGGTCATCATCACGATCGGTACGCCGGTGGATGAGTTCCTGAATCCGGTGCAGTCGGAGGTACAGCACTGCATCGACGGCCTGTTGCCACACGTGGCCGACGATCAACTGCTGATTCTGCGCTCAACCGTTTATCCAGGGACGACTGATTGGCTCCATGGTTATCTCAAACGGCTTGGCCGTAAAAACCGGGTCGCATTCTGTCCCGAGCGCGTGGTGCAAGGTTATGGCGTCAAGGAATTGCGCGAGATGCCGCAGATCATCAGTGCGACCACGCCGGAGGCGGAAAAAGAAGCAACGGAGCTGTTCCGGCGGATCGCGCCTGAAGTTGTCGTCGTAAAGCCGATCGAAGCCGAGTTTGCGAAACTCTTCAACAACGCCTATCGCTACATCGAATTCGCTGCGAGCAACCAGTTTTACATGATTGCGAAATCGGCGGGCGCTGACTTCCAGGCAATTATGCGTGCGATGAAACAGAATTATCCGCGCGCGCGAAGTTTTCCCGGCCCTGGTTTCTCGGCCGGACCGTGCTTGTTTAAAGACACGATGCAACTCGCCGCCTATGCGCGCAATCAGTTCGGGCTGGGCCATGCCGCCATGCAGGTGAACGAGGGCCTCGTGCTGCAACTGGTGGATGATCTGAGGCGTGCTTACGACGTTTCAAAGATGACGGTCGGGTTGCTTGGCATGGCCTTCAAGGCCGAGATCGATGATGTCCGCGCATCATTGAGCTATAAGCTCAAACACGCGTTAGAAATGTCCACGCGGCAGGTTCTCACTACGGATCCCTTCGTGACGACGGATCCAACAATACTCCCGCTTGACCAGGTGATTGCCCGCAGCGATATCCTGATCCTGTGCACGCCGCACTCCGTATATGCGGATGCCGATCTCAAGGGAAAACCCGTGGTTGATGTTTGGGGCTTTCTCAAGAACGCGAATGTCGTGCTCTGAACATGGCCCCAAACGTATTTATCGTCATTCCCGTCCGTGCTGACGGAAGTATTATCCTGATGAAGCTTGCGCAGCTTCGAGGGCGTCGGAAAGTTGCGAAATGATAAGGTCGCTAAAATTGACGCAGCGTCAGATGTTGATCGTCCTACACGACCTTATCGCCACTGCGGCGGCGATTATCGTTACGTTTTTCATGCGTTTCGAGGACACTGCACTCAGTGAACGATTAGGTGG
Source organism: uncultured Alphaproteobacteria bacterium (assembly GCA_963810585.1). Taxonomy (GTDB): domain Bacteria; phylum Pseudomonadota; class Alphaproteobacteria; order Rhizobiales; family Xanthobacteraceae; genus Pseudolabrys. The sequence goes on along the minus strand of CAWENV010000001.1, from coordinate 810,896 downwards.
CCTCGAGTTCTTTCTGCCGTTTTTTTTGGTCTATGCAGTCGGCGTCTATTTCATCGTCGGCTTGCACCGTAACAAATGGCGCTTCACGTCCCTTCCGGATCTTTACAATCTCTTCTGGGCCTCGACGGTGCTTGCCGTTTCGTTACTTGCCATCGACTACGTTTTGGTCGCTCCAAATATCTACGGCAAATTCTTTTTCGGCAAAGTTACGATTCTGCTTTATTGGTTCCTGCAGATGTTTTTCCTGGGCGGCCTTCGGGTCGTCTACCGTTACCTCCACTATAAGCGAACGCTCAAGCGCGTGAAGATTGCGGACGCGACGCCCACATTAGTTCTGGGGCGCGCTGCCGACGCAGAAGTACTGCTGCGCGGTATTGAAAGCGGCGCGGTAAAGAAGATATGGCCGGTCGGTGTGCTCTCGCCTTCGCCAGCGGATCGGGGACAATCGATCCGCGGCATTCCGGTGCTGGGGGACATCGACGACCTGGAACGAATTGTGGCGGATTTGGAATCCCGCGGCGATCGAGTGACGCGGCTCGTACTGGCGCCATCGGCGCTTGCGCCCGAAGCGCGCCCCGAAGCAATTTTGATGCGAGCACGGAGGCTTGGACTAAGTATAAGTCAGTTGCCGTCCCTTGATGCAGACGGGCCGGCCGTACAGTTGGCGCCAGTCTCGGTTGAGGACCTGCTGCTGCGGCCTAGCGTGAAGATTGACTACCGCCGGCTTGAAGGTCTTGTGAGCGGCAAGGCGATCGTCGTAACCGGCGGCGGCGGTTCGATCGGCGCGGAGATATGCGATCGAATTGTGACTTTCGGTGCCGCTCGGCTGCTGGTGATAGAGCACTCTGAACCCGCACTGCACGCCGTCGTTGAAACCCTTTTAGCAAAGCAAAGTAGCGCCGAAATTTCCGGACGCATTGCCGACATCCGCGACCGAGAGCGGATTATGAGCCTCTTTGCGCAGTTCAAACCCGATATCGTTTTTCATGCGGCGGCGTTAAAGCACGTGCCCATGCTCGAGCAAGACTGGGATGAGGGCATCAAGACAAATGTATTCGGCTCGATCAATGTTGCCGATGCCGCCGCCGCCGCCGGTGCCACGGCGATGGTCATGATATCGACCGACAAGGCGATCGAGCCTGTGTCGGTGCTAGGTGCGACCAAGCGACTGGCTGAAATGTATTGCCAGGCGCTCGATGATGAATTCTCGCGCCGCGGCAGTGGCGGCCAGCAGGCAATGCGCCTGATTTCCGTGCGGTTCGGTAACGTGCTCGCCTCCAATGGCTCAGTCGTCCCGAAATTTAAGGCGCAGATCGAAGCCGGCGGTCCGGTCACCGTCACACATCCGGATATGGTCCGCTACTTCATGACTATTCGTGAGGCGTGCGATCTGGTCGTTACTGCCGCGAGCCACGCTTTGGGACGGCGGAACGGCGATGTGTCCATCTATGTTCTCAACATGGGTCAGCCGGTCAAAATCGTCGACCTTGCCGAACGTATCATCCGGCTTAGTGGCCTCGAGCCAGGCCGTGATATCAAGATTGCCTTCACGGGCATTCGTCCGGGCGAGCGTCTGCACGAAATCCTGTTTGCGCGCGAGGAAGAGACCGCCGATATAGGAATCCCGGGCATTGTCGCTGCTAAGCCGGTGCGGCCGTCACTCGATGCCATTCGAGGTTGGGTAGCGACCTTGGAGCAAGGCCTTGCACGTGGCGAGCGTGCAGCGATCTATAATGTACTGCGAGACGCTGTTCCGGAATTCCGTGGCGAAGCAGCTTGAACGCATGATCCTGAAAAGTGAAAGTCGATATTCGGGTATGATCAAGCGCAACCAAAACAGAGAATGACCGTGGACCTGGCAGCATTCTTCAAAGCGGAATTCGCCGAACACCACGATGTTGCTCGTCGATCCGAAGCTGCGTTGTCGGGCTCGTTTGGTGAACTGGTTCGCGCCTGCGTCAAATCGGTTCGTGGCGGTGGGAAACTCATGTTTTTCGGCAATGGCGGCAGCGCAGCTGATGCCCAGCATCTCGCGACTGAGCTGACAATTCGGTACAAGCGCAATCGCGCGGCGATTGCTGCGATCGCTTTGACGACGGACACGTCGGCTCTCACTGCCGCCGGCAATGACCTGGGCTTCGACAGGATCTTTGCGCGCCAGATCGAGGCTCTGGGCAAACCTGGCGATGTTGCCATTGCAATCTCAACCTCGGGCAAAAGCCCGAACGTGATTGCAGCGCTGAAACAGGCGAAGACGATGGGCCTCGTCACGGCGGCCCTTGGTGGCAAGGGCGGCGGCGACATGGCCGGACTTGTCGACCATTTGCTGGCCGTCCCGTCAGATACGGCAGCCCGCATTCAGGAAATGCACATTACGCTTGGGCAAATGCTGTGCGGTGCTCTTGAGACAGAGCTGGGACTGGCTCCGGGTCTTTAACCGCTAACCCATTGGAAAACAGGCAAAAGGCATCTTTTTGACTTTTTACATTATGAAAATGGCGTTCCTTATACTGAAAGTTGCTTGACTCACGCCCGCCGCCCGATTTCCCTGCAGCCAGGGAGAACAAAATTATGAATGCCACCATCCTTCCGGGCCCTGGTGCCAGTACCCGCGCCCAGCGAGCGGCCAACGGCGATCGCCACAGCATCCAATCGGTCGACCGTGCGCTGTTTCTGTTGGAGACCATTGCCGAGGCAGGCGGCGAGGCAACGCTTACGGACTTGGCTAACCGTACGGGTCTCAACATTTCGACATGCCATCACTTGCTGGCGACGCTGATACAGCGAGGCTTCGCGGCCAAAGTTCCCGGGCGGCGGCTTTATGCGCTTGGCGCTCGCATCATCCATCTTGGGCACGCTTGCCTACAGGTCGATTTGCCACGTCGCGCGCAGCCTTACCTGGAAGCCGTCAACCAAGCGACAGGCGAAACGGTGCACCTTGCGGCGCTGCAAGGCGATAGCGTTATCACGATGTCAGTGCGTGAGGCGCGACACGCTGTGCGCGTCGATTCGGGCAAACTCGGCAAGCTCGAAGCGCCGCATGCCACGTCGGTTGGCAAGGCGATAATGGCGTGGCTGCCGGAGGAGGAGATTGTTCGTATTCTCGCCGGAGGCATGAAACGCTTCACCGACAAAACCATCACCGACCTGCCGATGTTGCTTGAGTCATTACGGATTGTGCGCCGTAACGGTTATGCCATCGATCACGAGGAATTCTTGCCGGGTGTGATTTGCGTCGGCGCTGCGATCCGTGATCAGGCAGGCACTGTCATAGGTGCCATCAGTGCTTCGACACCGACCATGCGTGCGAGCGAGGAGCATATCGCGCTGATGCGAGACGAAATCACCGCTGCGACACGCGGTCTTTCTGCCGAATTTGGCGAACCTAATTCCCAGCTTAACGGACGGCCGCAAGCCGTTGCCAATTGATTGGCGCGCATAGCGCTTAGCGAAATTCATCTGGAGGAACCATGTACGCACCGCCCGGCGTGAAGACCAACCATAACGAATTCCCGATTCCCGATGCCCAGCGGGCATGGGTGCTCGGGGATCCCGGTCAGCTCAGTATCACCAACAAGGCAGTGCCGGTGCCGAAGAAGGCGGAAGTTCTGGTTCGCATCGACGCAGTAGCGATCTGCGCAACCGATCTCGAGATCATCTATCACGGCCCACCGGCGTCGATCCAAGGAGGGCTGCCGTTCAATAAAGGCTTCACCCCCGGTCATGAATACATGGGCACAGTCGTCGCACTCGGACCCGGCGTCGATGAATACAAAATCGGTACCCGCGTTGCGGTTGAGATCCACGCCGGTTGCGGCCAGTGCAAGCGTTGCCGAGAAGGCATGTACACATCGTGCCACAACTACGGACTTAACTACGGTGACGTGGACAAAGGTCACCGCGCCAACGGCTTCACCACCGACGGTGGCTTCTGCGAATACCAGGTGAACCACGTCAATACGCTGGTGGCGATCCCCGACGAGATGACGGATGAGGAAGGCACGCTCGTCGTCACCGCCGGTACCGCAATGTATGCGCTCACCGAACTCGGCGGCCTCGTTGCAGGCGAAAGTGTTTGTGTCACCGGCCCAGGTCCGATCGGGCTGATGGCCGTCGCAGTGGCGAAAGCGCTCGGCGCACAGCCGGTGATCCTTACTGGCACCCGCGACAACCGGCTTGAAATCGGTAAACAGCTCGGTGCCGACGCGGTGATCAATATCCGCAAAACGCCAGATGTCGTGGCGGAGGTGAAAAAACTCAACGGCGGAAAAGGCGTCGACTACGTGGTCGAATGCTCAGCTGCAACTAGCGCTGTCAACGACGCGGTGCGAATGGTCAACCGCGGTGGCCGCGTCTGTCTTGCGGCCTTCGCGCATGAGGAAGTGCCGGTGGACGTCGCGCATATCGTTCGCAACAATATCTACGTTTATGGCATTCGTGGTGAGGGCAAGAGCGCAACACATCGCGCTGAGGCCTTCATGAAGCAGAAGCGGTTCGACGCGACCAAGATTCACACTCACACATTTCCACTCGACGACCTGCCGACCGCGATCCGTTATGCCAAAGACCGGGTTGAAGACGCCATCAAGGTGGTGGTGAAGGCGAAAATGGACGCCGCACATAAAGTGGCGGCTGAGTAATCATCGGCTGTCGTGCCCCGCGAAAGCGAGGTATCCAGCACGTCGTGTCGTTGCGAGCCGGTCCGGTAATGATGACTGGATCGCCCGCTTCCGCGGACGATGACACCAGGAATGGGTAACGGCGATGCTCCTCTGCGACGAATATCTGACTCCAGGTACCCTGGACGAGGCGTTTGCCGCGATGGAGGTCAATTGCGCGCGCTATCGCGTCGTCGCAGGCGCAACCGATACATTGCCTTGGGCGCGCGACGGCCGCGCGGGCGATGTCCACATCCCGATACTGATCGACCTCTCGAAAATTCCTGAACTGTGTGAGTTAACGGTTGGCGATAAGCGCGTGCGGCTTGGCGCCGTTACGCCGATCCAGCGCTTCCTCGACGATGCCGCGCTCGTGCGCGCGCTGCCGGCGCTGCCACGTTGCGCAGTATGGTTTGCCGACGACCAGATCCGCGCCCAGGCCACCGTTGGCGGCAATATCGTGAATGCCTCGCCGGCGGCCGACGTTACGCCCTGCCTGATCGCGCATGAGGCTGAAGTTGAGCTGGCAAAGAAAGTCGGCGGTAAGATCGTGCGCCGCCGCGTGAAACTCGACCAATTCGTCGCAGGCCCCAATCGCACAGCACTCGCGGACGGCGAGCTGCTGGTCGCGGTCGAATGCGATGCCTTGCCGGCTTACGGCGGCAGTTTCGAGAAAGTTGGCCACCGCCGCTCGCTGGTTATCTCGCTGGTATGTTTGGCAACTTTGCTAAAGCTCGACGCAAAAGGCCAAAAAATCGAAGACGTGCGCCTGGCCATTGCGGGCATAGGGCCGAAGCCCATACGCCTCGAAGCGGTCGAAAAGTTTTTGCGTAGGGGGCCGCTCAATGCCGAGAGACTTGAGCAGGCAGCTGAGATGCCGGTATCGCTCGTCGCCTCTCGCACGCGCCAGGACTACCGCCGCGAGGTGACGCGCGGCTTCATGCTGCGCGGTCTGATCAATGCCGCCAAGCGCGCGGGCGCCGATCCGGCGATGCTCACACCGGAACTGGAGGCGGCTTATGCCTGACCTTCAATTCAAGGCGACGGTCAACGGCCGCAAAGTTGCGCGCAGCGCCAAGCCGCATCAGCGCCTGCTCGATTTCATCCGCGACGATCTCAATCTCACCGGCAACAAGGAAGGCTGCGGGGCCGGGGAGTGCGGCACGTGTTCGGTCTTCGTCGATGGCGTATTGATGAAATCGTGCCTGCTGCCGGTTGCCAAAGCGCAAGACACGACGATCGAGACGGTCGAGGCGCTCGCTCATACCGGTGAATTGAGCGTGCTGCAAAAGGCTTTCCATAAGGCGGGCGCCAGCCAATGCGGCTATTGCATTCCCGGCATGGTGATGGCGGCGACAGCGGCCCTTCGCGCCAATCCATTTGCGGACCGCGAGGAGATCAAAGAGCGGCTCGGCGGCAATATCTGTCGCTGCACCGGGTATCAGAAAATTTTCGATGCGGTCGAGCTTGCGCGCGACGTGCAGAACGGCCGACTGCCCGCGACTGCGCTGCTGGAGGAAGATGCCGAGGCGGATGTCATCGGCAAAAGCGTGCGGCGCATCGACGCGCCGAGCAAGGTGTCGGGGCGGCTCAAATATGCCGGCGATATGACCATGCCGGGCATGCTGCATGTGCAAGTGCTGCGCTCGCCGCATGCGCATGCCCGCATCCTCTCCGTTGACACTTCCTCCGTAGTGGCGATGGAAGGAGTTGAAGGGCTCATCACCTGCTCGGATGTCCCTGGTGAAGACGGGTTTGGCGTGTTCGTTAACGATCAGCCCGTCATGGCGCGCGGAAAAGCCCGCTATGTCGGCGAAGCAGTGGCGGCAGTCGCTGCAGAAAACCCGTTGATCGCCAAGCGTGCACTGGCTGCCCTCAAAGTCGTCTACGAGCCTCTGCCGGCGGTGTTTGATCCGGACGAAGCGTTGTTACCCGGTGCGCCTGTGCTGCACGATTACGCGCCCGACAACATCACCAAGCACATCCCGATCCGCGTCGGCGATGTTGAAAAGGGCTTCGCCGAATCCGACCTCGTCGTCGAGGAAACCTATTCAACGCAGGCGATCGAGCACGCCTATCTCGAGCCAGAAGCCGGCCTTGCCTATGTCGACCACGACGGTGTGGTCACCATCGTATCGCCCGACCAGAACATCACTCACCACCGCCATATGCTGGCGCGCATCATCGCCAAACCGATCAGCAAGGTGCGCTTCATCATGAGTCCGGTCGGTGGCGGTTTCGGCGGCAAGGAGGACATGATCTATCAGGGCATGCTGGCGCTGCTGGCGATGAAGACGCAACGCCCGGTGCGGCTAGTGTTCACCCGCGAGGAATTGATCATTGCCACCGCCAAACGGCACCCTTCGCGCACAGTCCTGCGCATGGGTCTGACGCACGATGGACGCATTCGCGCGCTGGCGATGAAGATGATCTGCGACGGTGGCGCCTACGGCATGTCCACCGAAGGCGTGATGCGCAAGGCAGCGATCCTGGCGGCCGGGCCTTACGTGATCCCCAACGTCAAGGTCGATACCTACGGCATCTACACCAACAACACGCCTTCCGGCGCCTTCCGCTCATTCGGTGCGCTGCAAACGGCGTTTGCGACCGAATCCCATCTCGACATCTGCGCCGAACGGCTTGGATTGGATCCATTCGAGATCCGTCGCATCAACGCCATGCGCGATGGTGCGACCACACACACCAAGGCCAAGCTTGGCTCCGTTAGTCTGACGCGCGCGCTCGACGCGCTTGAAAAGGCCTCCGGCTGGGATGCCGGCGCGCCCAACTCGCGCGGCGAGAAACGTGGCGATCTCAACCGTGTCGACATGCGTCCGCCCTGCGCGCTTGGCGCGCGCTTTGGCGGCGATGCGAAGCAGGAAGCGGCGGAGTAGGCCATGGCCCGCAAGCGCGGACGAGGAATGGCGGCCTGCTGGTACGGCATCGCGCGTACAGCGGTGATCGACCGTGCCGCCGCATGGGCTGAAATCGATGACGGCGGCAGTGCCAAGGTCGTGACCGGTGTGACCGAAATCGGCGAGGGCATTCTCACGGTGCTGGCACAAATCGCAGCTCATGAGATGGGCGTAAAAGCCGAACACGTTGTGATCGGCGACAATGACACCGCACGCGCGCCGGAAGCGTCACATGCCGGCGCCAGCCGGCAAACCTACATGATCGGTAGTGCCGTTGCCCTTGCGTCGCGCGAAGCGCGCAAACGGCTCGCCGAGGTCATGGCCGATGTCTGGGGCGTGGAGATCGATCTTATCCGCACCGGTAACGGCGAAGTCTGGGCTGAGAACACCAATCATCGCGTGACAATGGGCGAGGCCGTGCACACTGCGAAAAGCCGAGGTGTGGTGCCGGTCGGCTCGGCAAGTTTCGGCACTGACACGACCGGTCTCGATCCCGTCGACGGTTCTGGCCGGCCCTGGCAGGCCTATGTGTTCGGCGCTCAAGTGGCCGAAGTCGAAGTCGATACTGTGACCGGTGAGGTGCAGGTGCTCGGCATCTGGGCTGCACACGACGTCGGCCGCGCGGTCAACCCGCAGGGCGTCGAAGGCCAGATCGAGGGCGGCATCGTACAGGCGCTTGGGCAGGGCCTAATGGAGGACTACAAGCTCGACGGTGGCCATACCAGCACATCGGGCTTCGCAAAATATATCTTGCCGACCGCGCTCGACGTGCCACGGGTCAATTCGATCATCATCGAGGATCCCGATCCGATCGGCCCGCTCGGCGTTAAGGGCGTCGGCGAGCCAGCCATGGTGCCGACAATCCCGGCAATCATGAATGCGATTTATGATGCGGTCGGCGTTCGCATCACCGCGCTGCCGGCAACACCGGAAAAAGTGCTGATGGCGATCAAGAACAAGGAACGACAAGAAGCGCGCATGGTGGCGCAGGCCGCTGAGTAAATGCAAAGTGTGGAGGAATTCATGAAGAAAATTTGTACGAGCCTCTTTGCAGCAGTCGCAGTTGCGATTGCTGCCTTACCGGCGGTGGCACAGAATTATCCGACGCGTCCGATTACGATGGTCGTTCCCTATCCGGCAGGTGGTCCGAGCGACGTGGTCGCGCGGATCATGGCCGAAGGAATGAGCAGGGTACTCGGGCAGAATATTTTGATCGAAAACGTGGGTGGCGCCGGCGGTACGATAGGCACGGCGCGGGCTGCGGGATCAGAGCATGACGGCTACACGTTGCTCGCCGCCAGCATGGGTTCGCATGTTTCGGCGCCGGCGCTCTACGCCAATCTGAAATACGACTCGACCAAGGACTTCGAGCCGATCGGATTGACTGCAAATGCGCCCGCGGCGGTCGTCGCGCGGAAGGATTTTCCAGCCAAGGACTTTAAAGAATTCGTCGCCTACCTGAAAAAGAATAGCGACAGCGTAAAACAGGCGCATGGCGGCGTCGGCTCATCCTCGCACATGGCCTGCCTGCTGTTCACGTCTGAGCTGAGTTTAAAGCCCAATTTGGTCGCCTACCGTGGTACTGGCCCAGCACTCAATGATGTCATCGGTGGCCATGTCGATTTCTTCTGCGAGCAAGTTGTTAGCGTGCAGGGCGCCGTCCGCGGCGGCACGGTGAAAGCCTATGTCGTTTCCGGCAACAATCGTTCTCCTGCGCTCCCCGACGTTCCTTCCGCCAAGGAGGCGGGCGCGAAAGATTTTCAAATCAACATATGGAGCGCAATTTTCGCGCCGAAGGACACGCCGAAGCCGGTGGTCGACAAGCTCAGTGACGCGCTTAACAAGGCGCTTGACGATCCGGCGGTTGCCAAGCGTCTGCTCGAACTTGGCGGCACGGTGCCGCCCAAGGCCGAACGCGGCCCCGCCTATCTCGCCAATCTGCTCAAATCAGATATCGCGCGCTGGAACCCGGTCCTGAAGGCGGCCGCGGAGAAGACCAACTGATGCTCACGCGCGCCGACAGCGATCGCCGGATGCGCGAGCGTGCCGGCGCGATCGTCAGGGCTGGCGGCCTGGAGCAGGCGCTGGCCAAAGGCTTGCCGAAGCTCGTCGAATGTACGCTGTCGGAAGCACTGGTGCTTGGCCTGCTTAAGCAGGGCGTGAGCAAATACTTTGCCATTTTCGGCCACGGCTCCACGGATCTTGGCGAGGTGCTGCGCGTCTACGAAGAAGAAGGCGCGACTCGCGTCATCAATTGCCGCAACGAGGTGGAAATGGCGCATGCCGCGACGGCACTGCGCTGGCAATATGGAGAGCTCTCGGCAGTTGTGACCTCGATCGGTCCCGGCGCCATGCAGGCCTTCGCCGGCTCGCTCGCCGCCGCGTCAAACGGCGTCGGCGTTTATCATGTCTACGGCGACGAGACGACCTTCGGCGAAGGCTACAACATGCAGCAGGTGCCGAAGGAAGAGCAGGGTCTGTTTGGCCGTATGACGGCGGTTATGGGCCAATCTTATGTGCTGCATACACCTGAAGGATTGCGTGACGCGCTCCGCCGCGGTGCTTTGTGCGTCAACCACCCTTATCGCGCCGGGCCGTTTTACCTGCTGCTGCCGCTAAATACTCAGCCGGCGAAGGTGACCGTCAACCTCGCGGCGCTGCCGGCGCGGCCCGAACTTCCGAAACTTGCACCCGCCGACGATGCGGCGATCAATCAGGCGGCCGCGGCAATCTCCAAGGCCAACAAAGTTGTGATCAAAGCAGGCGGCGGCACGCGCGGCCACGACGCGGCAATCACGAAACTCGCAGAAGCCGCCGGTGCGACAGTTGTGCTGTCCCCAGGTTCGACCGGTGTGCTGCCCGATGCGCATGCACAAAACATGCATGTCGGTGGCTCGAAGGGATCGATCAGCGGCAATCATGCGATGGCCGAAGCGGAACTGCTGATCGTCATCGGCTCGCGCGCGGTCTGCCAGGCAGATTGTTCGGGGATCGGATATAAGAGCGTGCAGGCAGTCATCAACATCAACGGCGACCTCGCCGACGCGCTGCATTACAACAAAACGATTGCACTTATCGGCGATATTGGCGCGGTTGCGGCCCGCCTGGCTGCCAAACTTGAAGCGTCCGGTGCCAGCAAAAACAAACGCGCGTGGCTCGACGCTTGCGGCGCCAAAAAGACGGAATGGGCCACCTACAAGCGCAAACGTTTTGAATGTCCGCCGTTGTACGACGAAGTCTGGCAAAAGCCTGTGCTCCCGCAACCTGCCGCAATCAAGATCGTGGCTGATTTTGCCAAGCAGATCGGTGCCGCCAAGTTCTTCGATGCTGGTGATGTACAAGCGAATGGCTTCCAGATTGTGGAAGACGATCGCACCGGCGACACTTTTACCGAATCGGGCGCTTCGTACATGGGCTTTGCGGCAAGCGCTTTGCTTGCATCAGCGCTGGCGGAAAAATCGCGCTACGGCATTGCCTTTTCCGGCGACGGTTCATTCATGATGAACCCGCAAGTGCTGATCGATGCGGCCGAACATGGCGTGCGCGGCATGATCGTGATCTTCGACAACCGCCGGATGGCGGCCATCACCGGCCTGCAACTGGCGCAGTACAATGCCGAATTCCGCACCAATGACCGCGTTGCGATCGATTACGTGCAACTCGCCAGTTCCGTGTCGGGCGTGCGTGCAGCATTCGGCGGCTATACGCCTGAGTCCCTGCGCGCTGCATTGAAGGCCGCGCATGCGCATGAAGGTCTTTCGGTCGTTCACGTACCGGTCTATTGCGGGCCAGATGAACTCGGCGGCCTGGGCGCCTGGGGCGAGTGGAATGTCGGCAACTGGTGCGAGGACGTGCAAAGTGCCTGGATCAAGCAGGATCTATAGGCAGAATTCGCGGAAGGAACGTCTCCCGGCCCTCAGGAGTTCCTATTCAACGTGAACCGCAGGCCCTCAGGAGAACGAATAATGACCGAGTCAAAGCATCCACGGACCGACAAAACCGACAAGCCGGTGCGGGAAAATATCGAAGAGGACCGCGAGCGGGAAAAACGTCAGGAAGGCGATGAAGTCGAGACGAGTTCCGACGACAGTTTTCCAGCCAGCGATCCTCCCAGCTTTACGGGCGTGACCACCGCCGCGGATGTTGAGAAAAAGAAGAAAAAGCCAAGTCCGGTTTAGCTGAATTTCATCTTCAGCAGCTTTTCGGCATTGCCCGTAAAAATCTTGCGCTGCTCCGGCGCCGACAGACCAAGACCTTCAACGGTCTTGATCGTCGGCGCGATCGGGCCGAGCGGTGTGTCGGTGGCGAACACCACCCGATCGGCACTGAAAAACTCGAGCCCGCAGCGCGTCGCGTGGACCCCGCCGCCGAACATTGCGGTGTCTGCGTAGAAATCATGCAGATAGTCCATATGCGGCCGCTTAAGTGACGACAGAATTTTTGAATAGTCCTCGTCTGAAGTGCGCTGTCCAAGCACTTTGAGCCCCGGACCGACGCGGCCATCGAAATAAGGGATCATCCCGCCGAGGTGGTGCGTGATGATTTTCAGCTTCGGATAGCGGTCGAGCAGGCCTGAAAAGACCATCCGTATCATGGCTACTGAGGTCTCGTAGGGCCAATGGAAGCACCACCACATCTCGAATCGCGATTTTTTCTCGGCGGGATAGTCCGGCATTGCGGCCGTGCCGACAGGATGCAGCCAGATCGGCAGATCAAGCGCCGCCATGGTCGCAAAGATTGGCTCAAACTCGGGGTCATCGAGTGGCCTCCCGGCAACGTTTGTATAGAGCAACACCCCGCGCGCCCCGAGGTCCTTGACGGCGCGGCGCGCCTCGGCGATCGAGCCTTCGACATCGGTCATGCAAAGTGCGGCGGCGAATCCGGGAAAACGTTGAGGATATTTTCCGCACAGTTCACCCATCGCATCGTTTGCAATGCGGGCCAGATTCAAGCCGATGTCGGGTTTCGCAATATCCTCGATCGCGGGGTTCGGTAATGAAATAATTTGTCGGTAGTCGCCGAACTCGTCCATTTCCTTGAAGCGGGCATCAAGATCGAACAGTTTGGTGACGCCTCGCAGGCGTTTGCCAATGTTTTCAAGATTTGGCGCGACTTTGGTCATCTCCTGGAAGAAGCGCTCCGGGAAGATATGGCAGTAGATGTCGATGATTGGGCTCATTGGCCTTCCTATTGTTTCTTTTCCAGCACTAAGTGGCGCCGCAGTGGCATGGCCTGCCAGCCGAGACGTTCGGCGAAGATTCCCCAGAGCCCTTTTGGCGCCCATAACATCACAACAATGGCGACTGCGCCCATCATGAGTAAGTACAGGCTGCCAAGATCAGCCAGAGTTTGGCGGAGCAAGAAAAAAATGATCGTGCCAATGATGGGCCCTTCTATGCGCCCGATACCGCCAATGACGGTGATGAAGATGACGAAGGCAGTCCAGTCATTCACGCTGAACGCCATATCGGGGGAGATGCGCAGCTTCTGTAGAAAGATGAGGGCGCCAATCATCGACGTACCGAAAGCCGTGAGCACGTAGACGATGAATTTGATCTGCCACACATTGATGCCATTGCTCTGTGCCGCCAGTTCGTTGTCGCGGATGGCGGTAAGCGCGAGGCCGTGACGCGAGCGTAACAGTGCTACGATCGCTGCCAACACAGCTGTGGTAAGCGCCACCGCCAGCCAATAAATTTCGAATTCACGCATTTGCCGGCTCGGCGCCATGGCGATCACCACGGCAGCAGGCAGGCTGATGCCCGAGCCGCCGCCCAGTGCGGAAACTTGTGACGCGAGAAGCCGAAACACCTCGGCGACCACCCAGGTGCCAATGGCGAAATAGGCTCCGCGAAGCCGGAAGATCAGTAGCGCTACCGGGACCGCCACAAGCGCGCCAATCGGGCCGGCAATCAGGATGGCCGCGACAGGGTGCACGTTAAGCAGGACTGCGAATGCGAAAAGCAGATAGCCGCCCAGTCCAACAAATGCCTGTTGACCAACCGAAACCAGTCCAGCGTAACCCGCAAGGAGGTTCCACAGGCTCGCCAGCGCCGCAAACGTGAGCATCTCCGCGAGCAGACGCAGCGTCTGCCTGTCACCCCAGTACGGCGCGAGCACCAATACAATGAGCGTTGCGGCGGCCAGAACAACACCGATGCGACTCGATTGCGTAGCGTGTTCGACACGGTTCATCCCGACACCTTTGGAAAGAGGCCCTGCGGCCGCACGGCGAGGATCGCGAGAAATACGATGTGGCCCGCGAGCAGCTGCCAGCCGGGATCGATCTGCGCGCCGATCGCCTGCGAAATACCGAGAATGATGCCGCCAGCCAGCGTTCCCCACATGCTGCCCAGCCCGCCGATAATCACCGCTTCGAACCCGAAGATCAGCCGTGCGGGCCCGATGGCGGGATCGAAATTGGTGCGTATTGCAAGGAACACGCCGGCAATGGCAACGACTGCCAACGACAACGCCATGGCCATGGCAAAGACGTGGCGCGTGTCGAGACCCATCAATTGCGCGACAGCTTGATCGTCCGAGGTGGCGCGGAAAGCACGCCCGAGCGCGGTTTTGTAGAACAGCGCCTGCAATCCAGCGATCACTGCCACTGCGATGGCAAACTGGATCAGCGGCAGTGCTCCGACCCACACGTTCTGTGTCAATTGGAAGGTTTGAATCTCGATTGCTCCGGCCTGCAGTCGGAGGCTGTCAGCGGTGAACAGCTCTAACAGCCCATTCTGGATGATGATCGAAAGACCGAAAGTTACCAGCAGCGGCGGCAGCAGATCGTCGCCGAGGGTCCGGTTGAGCAGCCCGCGCTGCAACGCGTAACCGATAAGTGCCATGAGTGGCACAACAAGCAGCAGCGAGGTCAGCGGACCGACGCCAAGCCCCTGCGTTACCATCAGCGAGACGTAAGCTGCGAGCACGATCAGATCGCCGTGCGCGATGTTGACCAGCCGCATCACGCCGAAGATGAGCGAGAGACCGGAAGCGAACATGGCATAGAGCCCGCCGATCAGCACACCTTGCAGGATGATGTTGAACCACTGCATCGCCGTCATATCCCGAAATAGGCCGCCGAAATCGCTTCGCGTGTTAGCTCCTGCGCCGGCCCCTGCAGCGCGACACGTCCTTCCTGCAGGCAATAGACATGGCTTGCGGCGCGCAGCGCCTGCATGATGTCTTGTTCGACAATGATCAACGACAATCCTTCCGCAACGATTTGCGGCAGGCGGGAATAGATCTCGCGCACGACTATCGGCGCGAGGCCGAGGCTTATCTCGTCGCACAGGAGAAGCTGCGGATTAGCCATCAGTGCGCGGCCGATTGCCGCCATTTGTTGCTGCCCGCCCGACAAGGCAGGTGCCGGAAGATGGCGTCGTTCGGCCAACACCGGGAACAACTCATAGACGCGTGCAAGCGTCCAGGGTCCGGGCCGACGCGATTGGCCGCCGATCAATAAGTTTTCTTCCACTGAAAGCGATGGAAAAAGCCGGCGCCCTTCGGGCACCAGTGCAATTCCCTGGTTGAGTACCTCGAAGGCCGGCGCGTCAGTGATAGGTGTGCCGCTGAATAAGATTTCGCCACGATGAGGATGCGTTAGCCCGGCAATACTTTTCAGGAGTGTGCTTTTGCCAGCGCCGTTGGCGCCGATTACTGCGACAATCTGGCCAGCTTCGATATTTAACGAAACGCCGAAGAGTGCCTGAAAGTCACCATAGAACACGTCGATCTTCTTGACCTCGAGCAGCTTAGCGTCAGGCATCGGCGTCGATCCCCATATAGATCTCTGCGACTTGCCGACTTCGGATGACTGTGTGCGGGTCGCCCCCTGCAATGAATTTGCCATCGTGCAGCACCAGCAATCGATCGACGACAGCGAGCAAAGCGTGCACAACATGCTCGATCCAGACGATGGACATTCCACTCGCGCGTACATCCTTAATCAGCGCTACGAGAGTTGAGCATTCGTGCTCAGTTAGCCCGCCGGCGACTTCGTCGAGGAGCAACACCCGCGGCTTTGTCGCTAAAGCGCGCGCCAATTCGAGCCGCTTGCGATCGAGTAATGTAAGGCCGCCGGCGCGCCTGTTCGCCTTGTCCGCCAAGCCGCAGCGTTCGAGCAATTCTGCGCAGCGTTGATAGACCGCAGTTTCGCGCTCGTTGGAGCCAAACGCAGCGGCTACGACGACGTTTTCAAATACGGTCATCCCGGAAAACGGCTGCGGGATCTGGAATGACCGCGCCACCCCCATGCGGCAGCGGCGTTCCGGTGGCAATCCGGTGATCTCTTCTCCAGCGAACAGCACGCGACCGGAGTCCGGCACGACTGTGCCGGTCGCGATGCCAAACAGCGTGGTTTTTCCTGCACCATTCGGCCCGATGATGCCGAGCGCCTCGCCATCGTTAAGCGCGAGATCGATGCCGTCGGCAACGACCACGGCCCCGAACCGCTTCGAGATGTTTTCGAGGGCCAGAATCTGGGCCATGGTGTCGGCGTCAGGAAATCGGTTGCAGTTTGCCCCCGACAGGAATGTTTGGCGCAGTCTTGTTCTCAGCGATCACCAGGTCGAACTTTCCGTTCTTGCGCTGCCACTGTCCGGCGACGAGCGGCGTCTTGGTGACGTTTTTGACCGGCGCACCGGTCCACTGGATCGGGCCAACGATCGATTGGTAATTCGTTGAAACAATCGCATCGAGGATCGATTTCGGATCAGTCGGATTTTTTGCGCGTTTGATAACGTCGATCGCAATTTCAAACAACGCATGCTGGAAGCCGAGGGGCTGTGTCCACGGCCGATTTGAAGCTTTGGTGTAGGCGTCAGCAAGTTCCTGGCAACTCTGGCCTGTAAGGCTTGATTTGAACGGGTGATTGGGTGTCCACCAGATCTCGCTGGTCAGTCCATTGCCACGTTCGCCCAGCGACCCGATCACCGCGGGGAAAAGGAGCGCCTTACCGATGGTGACGATCTTCGGCTTAAAACCCTGTTGCGCAGCCTGCGACCAAAACGTCGCGAAGTCAGGTGGAATCATGTTGCCGGTGACAATCTCCGCGCCGGCTTTCTTGAAGGCGGAAATCTGCGACGTGAAGTCGTTATTCATGAGCTGGTAGCGGCCGGGATCGTGCAGCTTGTAGCCGGCCGCAGCCAAAGCCGGTGGTAGACCAAGCTTGGGATCGCCCCAGGCATTGCCGTCCGCGTCGTTTGGAAAAAGGCCGCCAACGATTTTGTTCGTCGGCAGTTCGTCCCAAAGCGCCAGGAATGAGCCGATGACGTCCTCGAGGCCCCAGAAGAAGTGATACGTCCATGTGAATCCCTTTTTGGGATCGCCTTTGCGGCCGAAAAAATAAGGCTGCCATGGGCAATTGGTGGTGATACAGGGGACCTCATTGACCTCGGCCTGATCGGACACCGGATTGGTCGTGTCCGGCGTTGCAGACGCGACGATGAGATTGACCTTGTCGCCAAGGATAAGCTCCGAGGCGACCTCGGCCGCACGGTTTCCGTTGGATTGGCTGTCTTTCGTAATGATCTCGACCTTGTAGGTCTTGCCGTTGTTGTCGAGACCCTTACTCAGAATGCCGCGCACCTGCTCAATGATGAAGCCGTCGGCTTCGCCAAACCCGGCGAGGGGGCCGGTCTTGGGACTGACATGCCCGATCTTGATCACTTGCGACTGGGCCTGTGCCGGAAACACACGTATTATGGCGGGGGCGGCAACAGCGCCTAAGCCAGTTCTGACAAGCGTGCGTCGAGAGATCCCATGGTCTTTCATTTTCGCCTCCCTTTTGTCGTGCCCGTTATGTGTCCTGGGCGCGCGCTTTTTTTAGATGCTGCAACACTTTCGAATGAAGTGCAGCTTGCTGATCTGGGCTCCATTTTCGGAAGCCCTCGCCCGACTTGAAGCCGAGCTTGCCGTCCCTCACCAGTTTTTCAAGATAGGGCGATGGGCTAGGGCGGCTGTCGATGTCTGGCAATACCGTTTTGTGAATTGCCAGAGTCAAATCGGTCCCAACCATATCGGCATTTTCCAGCGGGCCGAGGACCGCCAGCCGGCGGCCGAACGCCGCTTTGATCACATTGTCCACCGTTTCGGCATCGCAGATACCTTGCTCGACCAGAGCAACGGACTCGCGCCACAAAGCATGTTGCAGGCGGTTGCCGATAAAGCCGGGAACGTCTTTTTTCACATGTGCTGGCTTCTTACCTGCCGCAGCATGCAACTTCATCGTGAAATCCACCGTCTGGGGTGACGTCCACTGCGTCTCGATCACTTCGACCAGAGGCACCAGAAAAGGCGGATTCCACCAATGCGTGCCGAGCGCGCGTTCGCGCCGCTTGAGGCCTTCCATTATCTTGGTGATCGGAATGACCGAGGTATTGCTGGCCAAGACCGTGTCAGGCCGTACGTGCTTTTCGATCTCGCCAAATAATTTTTGCTTGAGCGGCAGGTCCTCAAGCACCGCTTCTACGACATAGTCGGCGTCGCGCACTGCTTGTTCGAAATCTGCGATGGGCGTCACGCGCTCGACAGCACTCTGATCGTCGCCGAGGTCCTTCAGATTGGTAAGAATGCGTGCTTTCGCGCTGTCGAGCGAGGCGCCGGTCGAGTTGTAGATCGCTACGTCATGGCCGGCGAGCGCGAACACCTGGGCGATACCGTGGCCCATCAGGCCGGCGCCGATCACCGCGATGCGCACTTTCGCCATGCATTAGCCTGCGGTGTAGCCGCCGTCAGCGTACAGGATATGGCCGGTGTAAAAATCCGACGCCTTCGACGCTAAAAACAGAAGTGGCCCGGCAAGGTCTTCCGGTTCGCCCAGGCGGCCCTTCGGCACGCGCGCCAGAAAACCTTTGCGCACCGTCTGCGCGCGTTCTGTGTCTTCATACATCCATGCGGTGAGCGGCGAACGGAAAACGGTTGGGCCCAGCGCATTGACGGTGATACCGGTTTCGCCCCATTCGCAGCCCAGCGCCTTGGTGATGCCATCAACCGCCGACTTCGAGGCGCAATAGGCGCTGTAGCCGGCCGGATGGCCAAGGAGCCCGCGCGCAGACGAAGTGAGAATGACCTTCCCGCCCTGGCCTTGCTTGAGCATTTGCTTGCCGGCAGCCCGCGCCATCAGCCACGATTGGTTGACGTTGGCGTCCATCACGTCGAGGAAATCCTCGACTTTCTGGTCGACGATTTTTGACACCTTGTTGAGACCGGACGCAACAACCAGGATGTCGATGCGACCAAACTTGTCGACCGCGGCCTTGACGATTTTGTCGCAGTTTTCTTCCGAACTGGGGCGCAGCGCGACAATCTCGGTTTTGCTGCCCAATTTTTCGCACTCGGCCGCGACTTTCTTTAACTCGTCGGCGTTGTTCGCCGCCAGCACCACGTTGGCGCCGGCGCCGGCCAAGGTCTTTGCCGACAGCGCACCGAATGCGCCGGACGCGCCGGTGATGATCGCGGTCTTGCCCTTGATATCGAACAGGCCAAGCGGGTTCTTCAGGAAGTCTTCACTCATGACACGCTCTCACTTTGGCGGCGCGGCAACCGCGACCAGAATGGTACACACGTCTTTGCCACGATTGATAATCTCGCGGTTTTCGTTCGGTGCGATGAAACAAGTGTCGCCCGCCTTGGCGACCATCTCTTTGCCGCCGGCGATCACGGTCAGTTCGCCTTCCAGAACGTGATAAATTTTCTCCGGGGGCGAAGCGTCCGGGCCGGCACCGCCGCCGGGCTGGAAGTGCGAGATACCGAAAACCAGGGCCTGCGAGCCACCCGTCTCCGCGCCGAAGATGCGCAGCGATTCGTATTTTCGATGGTTCGGCGCTTCGTAAGGCTTTGCCTCGGAGAGCTTGCGGACGATCATCAGAATTTACTCCCCTTCTCGATGCGGAATTTCTGCTTCGGATCGAGGATCGCCACCAGCCGCACGATGCAACCGTCACCGCGGTCCCAGTTCCAGGGGAAGTAGGCGAAGGTAACGCGTTTGCCGGTGACCTTGTCGATGTCGCCGCCGACATTCTCGATGCCCATGATGCCGTTCTTGAACAAAATGCGGTGCACCGGTTCCCATTCCGGGAAATCGTCCTTCCAGTCGCGTCCGCCGGACCATTCGCGATATTCTTCGGCCAAATGCGGGTGCAAAGGCCCATTGCGCTGTGGTCCGATAGCAGTGGCGAGCGGATGATCATTGGCCTGAGTGTCGTGCCCGACGACCTTCACCTTCTTCTTTACGAACCATTCTCCGGCCGACGGCACAAAGCCGGGCGAGCGGCAGAAATAGTCCTCGCTGTCTTCGTAGAATTTGTGCCAGCCAGTGTTGACGATCACGACGTCGCGCGGGCGCACGATCTTGCCACAGGCTTCTTCCAAATCGTCGCCGGTGATCGGCTCCCACTTTTTCTTGGGGATCGACACCACGATGCCGGAGCCGAAGAAATGCGGCAGCGGGACCTCGTCGATGAAGGGCGTTCCCTGGATGACGTGCGCCGGCGCGTCGATATGGGTGGTGTTGTGCATCGACGTCGTGATGCGCTGCGACAGCACACCGGACTTCGCCATGTAGTGGATACGCTCGATCTTGACGTCCTCGAAATAAGGCCAGTTCGGAGACTGATACCCAAAGCGATGAGACAGGTTATAGAACTCCAGCCCCATGCTGTTCTTGAGATTCTCTTCGAACATCACGCCGCGAATTCGTTTTGCCACGGCATTCCTCCCTTGCGATGAGCGCGTTTGCGCCTGTTGTCGAAACGTTATCGGCTCCCCCGCCTGTGTCAGGCGGCAGCAGAATTCATATGGGCTTCCAAAGTCTTTTTGGTGGCTATCAGTCGCTCGGTAATCAGCGCCTGCCGAGTGCCGAAACGCTGGCTGGGTACCGGCACCGAAATGGCGACGGCATTGCCGAGCGGATCGTGCAACGCAACGCCGACCGCGCAGACGCCGAGCGTGTGCTCTTCACGATCATAGGCAACACCACTGCGGCGCGCAGCTTTGAGGTCGTTGAGCAATGCATCGAAACGGGTCAGTGACTTCGGAGTTCGCGCTTCATAATTGCGGCCAATCAGCGCTTCGATCGCGGAATCCGAAAGCTGTGCGAGGTAGGCTTTGCCATTGGCGGTGCAGTAAAGCGGGAACGTGTCGCCGACGGCGGACACAGCACGCAGGCGCTGTGAGCCGATGACCTGATCGATAAAGACGAGGTGGTCCTTCTTGACGGTCGAAAGATCGACCGTTTCGTGGAGTTCCTCAGAAAGGTGCTCGAGAAGCGGGCGCGCCAATGAGATGAAATCGCTGCGCACGGATGCGGCGAGCCGCAGGATCGTCGGGCCGAGCCGCACGCGGCCGTTCGGCGTTGCAGCGATGACCAGCTTCTCGGTTTCGAGTGCCGCGACGATACGTTGCACTGTAGAGCGGGCGAGGTTTACGCGCTGAGCAATCTGGCCGAGGCTCAGCCCCGCATTTTCTTCTTCCAGCGCTCGCAGAATCGTGGCTGCGCGCGCGATGACCTGCACCTGGCTTTTGTCATTCGTGACGAGACAACTCATGACGTTTCCCACGCACAAATCTGCCAGTGGTCTTTGCCGCCTTGCATCGTGGGACACGATAGCCCAAAATCCGATACAGCTGGAAGAGGAAAAATAGGCCCAAGGGAGGGAAAACGCATGATCAAGAAGATCGCCCTGGAAGAGCATTTCCTCGATCCCGCCACTGAACCCTACTGGCGCCCGACCATGGTCGACGTGGCACCGGCAAAGACCGCCCAGCTCTATGCGAGCCTGACCGATTTTAGCGAACAGCGGCTGCAGATGATGGACAAGACCGGCATCGCGCGTGCGGTCCTGGCGATCGCAGGGCCGGGCGTACAGGTCGAGCGCGACACCGCGACCGCCGTGCGTCGCGCCCGCGAGTCCAACGATTTTCTGGCTAAAGAAATCCAAAAGCGGCCGGGCCGTTATTCCGGCTTCGCTCACCTGGCGATGCAGAATGCCAAAGCCGCCGCCGACGAACTCGAACGCTGCGTGCGCGATCTCAAATTCTGCGGCGCCATGATCAACGGCCACACCAACGGGCAGTATCTTGATGATCGCGCGCTCGATCCGTTCTGGGAGCGGGCAGCTGCGCTTGGGACCGTCATCTATCTGCATCCGGCTGATCCCGTGGCGCCGCTACCGGCCATCTCCGGATACAACGTGCTGGCGCGTCCGATGTGGGGCTGGGGCGTCGAAACTGGCTCGCACGCGCTGCGCATTATCTGCGGCGGCGTGTTCCATCGCTATCCGAAGGCAAAGCTCGTGCTCGGGCATCTCGGCGAGACATTGCCATTCCAGCTCTGGCGTTTCGACAGCCGCTCGGCGCCCTACGGCTGGAACTTGCCGAAACCGCCGTCGCAATATCTCAAGGAGAATGTCTGGGTGACGACCTCAGGCATGTACGACCTTCCGCCAGTGCGATGCTCGCTCGATGCCCTGGGCCGCGACCGCGTGATGTTTTCGGCGGACTACCCTTTTGACTGGCCGGGTTGCGATTTCATCGACACGGTAGCGATGGACGAAGGCCTACGTGCCGACGTCGCATACAACAATGCTGCGAAGTTGTTGGGACTCTAGGATCTATTTTGCTTCGATGACCCGCACCGGCTTGCCGTCGAGCCATGCGCGGATATTCTCGACCACGTCGGGATACTGCTTGCGGTAATTCTGTTCGGCGACGTAACCAAGGTGCGGCGTCAGCACGACATTGTCGAGCTTGCGGAAGACGTGATCGCGCGGCAGCGGTTCCACATCGAACACGTCGAGGCCGGCGCCGGCGATGGATTTCGATTGCAGCGCCGCGATCAGCGCCTTCTCGTCGACCAACGGCCCGCGCGAGGTGTTGATCAGATAGGCCGTCTTTTTCATGAGGCCAAGCTCATTGGCGCCGACGATGCCGCGGGTGCGGTCGCTTAGCACCACGTGGAGGCTCAGGATATCGGCGCGTTTGAACAGGTCTTCTTTCGAAACATATTCGGCGCCGCCTTCATTGGCTTTTTCCGGCGTCAAATTTTGACTCCAGGCAATCGTTTTCATGCCGAAAGCCTTCGCGACGCCGCTGACCCGCTGGCCGAGTTTGCCAAGGCCGAGCACGCCGAGGGTCATGCCTTCGAGATCCCGGCCCAAGGTCACTTGCCAAGGTTCGCCTGCTTTCATGCGGGCGTTTTCCCAGCCGATGCGGCGGGTAAGTTCCAACATCAGGCCGACGGCGATGCCGGTGGTAGGGCTGCCGACGCTGCCGGTGCCACAGACCGTGACGCCGCGCTCGGCACAGGCTTTCAGATCGATCGAGGCGTTGCGGGCGCCGGTGGTGATCAAAAGCTTCAGGTCGGGCAGGCCCTCGATCACCTTGCGGTTAAAGGGCGTGCGCTCGCGCATCATGTTGACGATGGCGAAGCCCTGCAGCGCCTTGATGACGGCGGCGTCATCGCCGAGCGGGGCGGTGAAGACCTTGACCTCGACGTCTTTGCTGATCGGGGACCAGTCGGCGAACTTTAATGCGACGTTCTGGTAGTCATCGAGAATGGCCGCCCGCACCATACGCACGCGCTCCTTGGCTGCACCCGGGTTGTTCCGGGCGGCGCCAATTTAGGGCGGACAAACTGAAAAGATAGGGGGTATCAGGCCGGAGGAAGGCCGTGCTTGGCGTGCCAGGCCGGGCCGGGACCGCGCATATAGTGCAATTCGGGCCGGTAGGGGCGGACGATATCGCGGGTCATTTGACGCCAGAAACCGGAGAAGAGGCTCCCAATAACGGCAAAAGGACGCGGCAACAGCGCAATCGCGGAACCTGAAATGGCCAAGATCGCTCGACCCATGAGCAGCAACTCCCACACCGACCACGGGCGAGTTTGGCCCGCTTGTCCTTTGGTCGCCCCGTCCGGCGCCCAGGTTCATGGACAGTGATCATGGCGTGGCAGCGGTTAAAAACTGTTACCCGAACGGCAACTGCACGGCATTTTTACAATCAGCCTTTCCAGAGATTTACTGTGATCGCGCACCAGCGGGCAGGCCGCGCTGCGCTTGCTCTTTCGGGTTCCCGCCGCTACATCAGCCACGAATTTCCCGACAAAGCGTGCTGCGGCGCGTTGGCGCACGCGGGCGGATTCGGGCCAGAATCTCAAGAGGCTGCGAGAGTTCGATGAACGGACGCCAATTCATCTATCACATGGAGGGTCTGACCAAGACTTTTCCGCCTTCCAAGAAGGTGCTGGATAACATCCATCTATCCTTCTACCCGGACGCCAAGATCGGCGTGCTCGGCGTCAACGGTTCCGGGAAATCGACGCTGCTACGTATCATGGCGGGCATCGACAAGGATTTCACCGGCGATGGCTGGGTCGCGGAAGGTGCGCGCGTCGGCTACCTGGAGCAGGAGCCGCAGCTAGACCCAAAAAAGACGGTCCGCGAAAACGTGATGGAGGGTGTCGCCGCCAAGAAGGCGCTGCTCGACCGCTATAATGAGATCGCATCGAACTACTCCGATGAGACCGCCGATGAAATGGCGAAGCTGCAAGACAAGATCGACAGCCAGAACCTTTGGGATCTCGACAGTCAGGTCGACCTAGCCATGGACGCGCTCCGCTGTCCGTCCGACGACGCCGACGTGACCAAGCTGTCCGGTGGTGAGCGCCGCCGCGTTGCGCTGTGCCGGCTGCTGCTTGATCAGCCTGAGCTGCTGCTGCTGGACGAGCCGACAAACCATCTCGACGCGGAGAGTGTGAACTGGCTGGAAGGGCACCTGCGCAATTACCCCGGCGCGATCCTGATCGTCACCCATGATCGCTACTTTCTCGACAATGTCACCGGCTGGATTCTCGAGCTCGATCACGGTCGCGGGATTCCTTACGAAGGGAACTACACGTCCTGGCTCGGACAAAAACAAAAACGGATGCAGCAGGAAAGTCGCGAAGACGAAGCGCGCCAGCGCACACTGCAGCGTGAAAGCGAATGGATTTTATCCTCGCCGAAAGCCCGCCAGGCCAAATCCAAGGCGCGCTACCAGCGTTATGAAGAACTGCTCAAGATCGCGAACGCCAAGCAGAACACGGTTGCACAAATCACGATTCCCGTGGCCGAGCGGCTTGGCCAGAACGTTGTCGATTTCGACCATCTCACAAAGGGTTTTGGCGACAACCTGCTGATCGACGATCTGACATTTAAACTGCCGCCCGGCGGCATCGTCGGCGTCATTGGCCCTAATGGTGCCGGCAAGACCACATTGTTCCGCATGATTACCGGACAGGAAAGAGCCGACAAGGGCACGATCAAGGTCGGCGAGTTAGTGCATCTCGGTTATGTCGATCAGTCGCGCGACAGTCTCGACGGCAAGAAGACCGTCTGGGAGGAAATTTCCGAGGGCAATGACATAATTCTGCTCGGCAAAAAGGAAATAAACTCACGCGCTTATTGCGCGTCGTTCAATTTCAAGGGCGCTGATCAGCAGAAAAAAGTCGGTACGCTCTCCGGCGGCGAACGCAATCGCGTGCATCTCGCCAAAATGCTGCGTTCGGGCGCGAACCTTCTGCTATTGGATGAACCGACCAACGATCTCGACGTCGATACCCTTCGCGCGCTGGAAGAAGCGCTGGAAGACTTCGCCGGCTGTGCCGTCATCATCAGTCACGACCGCTGGTTTCTCGACCGTATCGCCACACACATCCTGGCGTTCGAAGGCGAAAGCCACCTGGAGTGGTTCGAGGGCAACTTCCAGGACTACGAAGCCGATAAGATGCGGCGGCTGGGCACAGACTTGATCATTCCGCACCGGCTGAAATACAAGAAATTCAGCCGTTCGTAGCGCCGTGACGTGTTCAGGCTCGAGGGATAACCTCGCCGCATGATTTGATTGTTCGCCGCTCTCCTGGTTGTTTTCCTCGCGTCCACAAATGCAAATGCAGACGCGGCATTTCAGCAATGGCTGCAATCGCAGTGGCCGGCCGCGCAGCAACTCGGCGTCCCCCGTGCGACCTTCGATATAGCGACGCGCGGCCTCGAGCCCGATTTCACGCTGCCGGACCTGGCGATTTCCGGCAAGCCGGAAAAAGCTCCGCAACAGCCTGAATTCGTTCAGACCCCATCGCAATATTTGCGCGAGGCGACCTTCGATCGTCTTGCTGCACGCGGCCGGCAGCTTACCGCGCAATACCGTGACGTACTCGCGCGCATCGAAAAGGAGTTCGGCGTTCCCGGCAATGTCGTGCTGGCGATCTGGGCGCGGGAAACCGATTATGGCAGTTATCAGCTTCCGCACGACGCCATTCGCGTGCTGGCGACACAGGCCTATGTCGGAAAGCGCAAGGATTTCTTCCACAATGAATTCCTCCACGCCTTGAAGATGCTGCAAGACGGCGTACCGCGCGCCGATATGCGCTCATCGTGGGGCGGAGCGTTAGGGCTTACGCAATTTCTGCCGTCGGAATTCTATAAATACGCAGTCGATTTCGACGGTGATGGCCGCGCGGACATTTGGCATTCGGTGCCCGATGCGCTTGCGTCGGCGGCAAAGCAACTTGCCGGCAAAGGCTGGCGCGCCGGCGAACGTTGGGCGATCGAGGTGCGTGTGCCGGAAAACGCCGACTGCAGCATCGGCGTACCCGAAGTGACAAAGCCGATCAGTGAATGGCTCAAACGCGGATTTGTTCCTGCGCATGGCGAAAAGCTGGGTGCGCCAGAACTATCGTACGAAGCCTCGCTGTTGCAGCCGGAGGGCAGTTACGGCCCGTCTTTCCTGACGCCGAAGAATTATTTCGTGCTCAAGGATTACAATTATTCAGATCTGTACGTGCTGTTCGTCGGCCACCTGAGCGACCGCATCGCCGGCGGACGTCCGTTCCAGACGCCATGGAGCAAAAACGCGCAACTCAAGACGGCTGAAGTTGAGACAATGCAGCGGCGTCTGACCGCGCTAGGGCTCTATAAAGACAAGGTCGACGGCAAGGCAGGCATGCTGACGCGCGCCGCGCTTGGCGCCTATCAGAAGAAAAACGGCCTGAAGGTCGACTGCTGGCCGACCGCCGCAGTGCTGGAGCACATGCGGCGGTGACGCTTTGCGTTATTCGCAGACCTCGACGCGGCGCGGCCGCCAGCCAAAGCCTTCAACCCACACACGCCGGTTTTCGACATGGCACACGCCGCCTTCGACGACTTCTGAAGGCTGGGCGTAGTAGCCCGGGGGCGGCGGGGGATTTGCATAGACCGGGGCAGGTCCGCCATAGACCGGCCCGCTGTTGGCAATGGCCGAGCCGATAATAGCGCCGGCGGCAAGACCGCCGACCACGCCGGCAGCAACGCCGCACCCGCTGCAGTGCGCTTGTGCCGAAGACGGCAACGCCGCAGCCAGGGTGCCGGCCGCGGCGAGCGCGATGATGATTGTCTTCATGGGTGTCCTCTCGAGCCAAATGACCTTTGGCCGGATCATCCACCCTAAATCGTTACGCGATCTTTAAGGGCAGATGAAGCGCGGACGGCTCCAGCCGACGACATTGCCGTATCCGTCACGCAGAGGACGGCGCGCCCAGTAACCACCGGGACAGGTCGCCGGGTACGGTTCCCCATAACCCTGGTAAACGACATAGCCCGGAGCCGGCGCGTAATACCGCGGCTGGCTGTTGGCAATCGCGCCGCCAATGATGGCGCCGCCGATAACGCCGGCGGCTATGCCAGCGCCGACGCCGCAGCCGTAACAACCGGCGTTCGCCGCGGTGGGAGCGCTCATGGTGCCCGCTGCCAATGTTGCGGCCGTTGCAAGCGCCAGAATTGTCTTCTTCATCGGGTGTTCCCTCCAGATAGGTCGGCAACGCCGACCACGAATGGTGAAGTTCAAGCCTGCCCCGTGCCGAAATTGAGACAGTCCCAATATGTCGGAACTTTGTTGAGCGCCCGGCGCGCCCCTCGCTTCGGAAAAGCCCGGACCCGTTGCCGAATCCGGGCTTTTTTCCTTATTGCGCGACTTTGCGCCGCTTGGCTAGACCCTAGCTACAGACTTGGACGCGTCGGAAACGCCAGCCCCATCCGTCCCAAACCCGTTGCCGGGTCCAGTAACAGCCACCGTAATAAGCGGGTGCAGGGCCGCCGTAGTAATAGCCGGGGCCGTAACCGTAACCGTAGTACGGACCGTGCGCGGCAGCGCCGATGATGGCGCCGGCGGCAAGGCCGCCAATCACACCGGCGGCGATCGCGCCACCGCGCGCTTCAGCCGGTTGCGGGGCGGCCACAGCCGCGAGTTCAATGGTCGCGGCGGCCGCAAGTACAGTGAGGGTTTTAGTCATCGTCATGGCGCACCTTCCTTTGGTTCGCTGAGGTCGTATGCATTCAACGACCGTTCCATTCATTTCCTGCATATTTTCACTCAGCATCAACAGTCTTCGTAGGTGCAAGGTTCCTGCTTTTTGCCTGAACGGCCGGTGAACAGCCGTCCCAAGTGCCTGATTGCGCGGATTAAATTTTCGCAATGCTTGCGGCGAGACAGAGGCAATTTTCTGCTTCCGCCGAAAAGTTAAAGTGCGCCGTTTAAGGCGATAGTCTTCCGAGCACACGTCGCAGGATATTTGCCTGACTTGCGCGCCCCGACGAATGCCCAGCTGAAGTGCGCGCACGGCTCCGCGATGTCGCAGCGCGCACCCGTGATTTGCGGCCACGCGGCTTTGCAGCGTGTCGCAACTTCGCCCTGGCAACGCGGCTGCGTGTCTTGCGCCGATGCTTTCGGCGCCGCAGTGCGGCCCGGCCGACGGTGCGCAGAAACAATCTTTCCAACGGATAGCTGAGCCGCCGCACCGCGACCGACAGCGGCAACCACTCCACCGCCATGATGTCTTTCATCAAGTCGCGGCTTGGATTGATTTCCGCCTGCATCCGCCAGAACTGTACGACCTTCGCGCGGCCGCGCGCGCGGTAGGTAATGGCGCCGAGAAACTCGCGCACACGTACGCGGTGTCCGGTCTCCTCGATGACTTCGCGGCGTGCGCCCGCGAGCGCGCTTTCATTTGATTTGAGTTTGCCGCGCGGCAACACCCAACGCTCGTCCTTCGCGCGCTGCACAATGGCGATCCGCAGGCGCGCTCCATTGCGCACCACGATGCCACCTGCCGCATGAATGGTCTTGCTCGCCATACCCGCCCAACCCGTCAGTCGTTTCGTTTAGCAAATTGAGGCGGCACATGCAGAGAAATGCGCGCCCGGTCAGCGCGCCTGTGGGCAACCGGTGCATAGCGCCGGACAGACCGTCACAATTCCGTCGTAGCGGCGCTTGTTCAGTTGAACTTCAGCCCCGCTTCCTTGGCGATCTTGAGATTGAGTGCAATCTCACGGCGGATCATGGCGTCCATTTCGCTTGGCGTGAGCGGGGCAGGCTCGACGCCCTGGATCGTCAGCTTCTGTTGGACCTCCGGCAGCGCGAGCGCTTTGGCCGTTTCCGCGTGGAGCCGCTCAACGATGGGGCGCGGCGTTTTTGCCGGCACGAGCATGCCGTTCCAGTAGTTGAAATCGGAATCCTTATAGCCGGCTTCCAGCGTGGTGGTGATCTCCGGCAGCGCCGGCGAGCGCTTGGCCGAGCTGACGGCGAGCGCTACCAGTTGCTTGTTCTGGATAAAGGGAAGTCCGGACGAAATCCCGATGAAAATGAAATCGACGCGGCCGGTCATCACTTCGGTGAGTGCTTCCGGCCCGCCGCGGAACGGAACATGCGTGACCTGCAAGCCGGCGCTGACGATGAATCGTTCTGCCGCCCAGTGGGTGGCGCTGCCGACACCGGCGGAGGCGAAGCTCATGCTGCCGGACTTTGCCTTCGCGACCAGTTCCTGCACGGTCTTGATGTCCTTCGACGGGGCGACCAGCAGCACGTTCGGCACGCTGCCGAAACTGGCGACGGCGGCAAAGTCGTTCGCCGCATCGTACGGCAGGTTTGGATAAGCGGCGGGTGCGCCAGAATGGGCGGCAGCATTAATCAAAAGCGTGAAGCCATCGGGGTCTGCCTTTGCCACGGCCGCCGACCCGAGACTGCCACCCGCGCCGCCCCGGTTTTCGATAACGATGGTCTGACCGAGTTGGCGCGACACGGGATCGAGCACGATGCGGCCGAGAATGTCGATGGTGCTGCCAGCCGAGAACGGCACGATGGCACGGATCGGTCTTCCTGCTGGCCAGGCCGTTTGTGCGAAGGCGGAATGCGCCAGGGCAGGCGCCGCCAGCGCGCCGGCAGAAAATTTCAGGAAGCTGCGGCGGTTATACGTAGTCATCATGTTCCCCCGGAATGCGTGCGCCTGTCAGGTGCGGCATGTTGGCAGCGATGATGCCACGGTTGTTGCCTCCGGAAAGAGGCCGCATCTAAAATAGTTGTTCGGCATTGTGAAAACGTACGCTGATCCGTTGAGGGTGAGGGCGTGTAAAAAGCATGTTGCGCAGACCCCTTTCACCGTGTCCTAGTTCGCAAAACGATTAAGGGAGAACGCAGATGCCGAATTTCAAATGGGACCATATTCACTTGCGCACCCCGGATCCGGAAGGAATGGCGCAATGGTTCGAGCGCATGTTCGGCGCCGAGATCGTTCGCTCAACGCAGCAGGGTAAGCCACGCATCGACATCAAGCTCGGCGGCGCCATGATTTTCACTGCTCCGGTTGCTTCCGGCGACGGGGTCAATCCGCCGCCCACAACGCCGTATCAGGGGCTCGATCATTTCGGCCTCGCCGTTTCAGGCATCGACGCGATTGCCGCCGATCTCAAGAAAAAGGGGGTAGAGTTCACCAAGGAACCGCATTCGCCACGCCCCGGCATCAAAATCTGCTTTCTGCGCGGACCGCAGGGTATTTCGATCGAATTGCTCGACCGCGATCCGAAATATTCCTGATATATCCGACACGTGCATGCCATTATTGCTTGGGACAAGCCGTCCCCACGGGTTGCCTGTCTTGGCGGCCTGCACATAATCGATACAGAAACTGAGCGGACAGGAGGTTGCATGCGGGTGTTCGGACTGGTGGTTGTCGCGGCGACTGGCTTTACGACGATAGCCGCCGCCGATGGACGGTTCGAACGCAGCTTGCAAATGCTGGCGCCGGCCGAACGGCTCGAGCAACTTTGCGACTATACCGCGATGACGCGCATCCGGAGCAAGTCGAAGGAATTCCGCCCCGATCGCGCCGTGGCGAATGCGATGGCGGAACCGCGCGCAAATGGCGACACGCTAGACGTCGCCGGCGGTGCTTTTCGCAGCCGCAAGAAATGGTACGCGCTCACTTATCGTTGCACGGCGACGCCAGACCACCTGACAGTGGTCGCATTCCGCTACACCGTCGGTGAAGAAATTCCCGAAGCTAAATGGGCGTCGTTCGGTCTGTGGGATTGATCGCGGCAGCGCGCCGCTATTGATGCTGCACCAGGACCTTCGTGCCGACGGGCACGCGCGCATATAGATCAGTCACATCATCATTGACCAAGCGGAAGCAGCCGGACGACACCGCCTGGCCGATCGTTTCCGGCGCGTTGGTGCCGTGAATGCGATAGACCGTTGCGCCAAGATTCATCGCGCGCGCGCCGAGCGGGTTACCGGGGCCGCCCGCCATCCAACGTGGCAGATAAGGCTGCCGAGTGATCATCTCAGGCGGCGGCACCCAGTCCGGCCATTCGCGTTTGAGCGTAATCTTCTGCGTACCGCCCCACTGGAAGCCGTCGCGGCCAACGCCGATGCCGTAGCGCAACGCAACGCCGTTGCCCATGATCAGGTAGAGGTAGCGGTCCGCCGTGTTCACGATGATGGTGCCCGGCGGCTGTTCGGTGCGGTAGGAAACTGACTGACGGCGAAGCTCGGGTGCCAGTTCGCGCGAGGTGTGGTCGACGCCGGGATCGACATCTTCCATGGTCGGCGCTGATGACGGCAACAACGCCTGCGCAAACGTCGGCGCGGCCGGCACCATTAAAAGCGCAAGAGCGAAAACCCGCAACCAAAGCATTTCAATTCCCCTGATAAACGTGCGGACGTCGCCCCTCAGCGATTGTCCTTGATCTGTGTGTGTGGCCTGTCAGAGCCGCGTGCCGTTTCAGTGTGCCAGCGGCCCTTCTCGTCCTCATATTCGATGGTCTCGGTGTGACCCGGAACTTCCTGCTCCTCGGCGGCTGATTGTGCAGCCGCGAGCGCATCTGCATGGGTCGGGAAAGGCTCGGAGAATACGCCGTCGACTTTATAGGCCCAGCCGCCATCGTGCTCGACGATCTCATAGGTGACTTCAGCCATGGGCAACCCCTGCAAACCCGGTAGGTGTCCGGATAGCGTATCGTCTTCGGGGTTGGTTGCGCCAGTCACATGTAGGGTGCGGCGGCAAAGGTTACCATCGGCCAAAACGGGCTTTCACGGGCCGAATTGCACGCGTTGCGGGTATCAGAAATCGAAATCCAGGCCAAAACGCCGCCTGAATGCTTCACGGTCCTGCGGCAGCGCCGACTTGAGCATTGCACGGGCGGAATAGTTGCCCAGCATTCTGCCGCCATCCAGGTACATCCAGTCCACGATTTCGGGTTCGGTGAACGTAACGGTGTCGCCCATCTTCAGATTTACGACCGAGCGCGGTGTGTTGTTGATTTGCCCGACGAACCGCTTCTCGACACGCGCGAACGGATGAATCCAGAAGTATTCCGGGCCACTGTCCGCAATGCGTGCGATTTTGACCGCAAAGCCTTCCATCGTGGGGCCCGGCCGATTTGCCAGTGCGAGGAACCCCGGCAGCGTTTCGCGTGCATTATAAATCGCGGCCGCCATCGTCGGGTCGTTCAGCGCAAGAAAGAAGATTTCATCGCGTTCGGCCTTCTGCGCGGGCGAATTGCGGCTGGAGGTGCGCGCGTTCAGCGCGGCCACGCGAGCGGCGCCAAGAATTTGCGCAAAGCCTTTGGCCGTGCGCGCATACGGATGTCCGGACGACATCAGGTGCCGCCTTTCCAATGTCGGCACGGCGATTACGCGCCGGCCACCATCGGTAAGTTGTTCTATGAGGTCGAAAGGTTCAAAGGCCGGGCAAATTCAGCGCAGCCGGTATTTTTCCGGCACGCTAAACGCACTAAATGAGCCGCTGGCGTTTCAGGCGATCGAGGTAACCCTCGACCCCCGGCGGCAACGACTGCAGACCGTTCTGCGCGGCCGCTGACAGCACCGGCCGCCATCGCGATTCCTTCAAAAAGGCTGGCTCGCGGCCTGGCGGAATGATGCGGTCGAAGACGAGGACGAGCAATATCGCCAGAAGCGCGATGCGAAATGCGCCCAGCACTGCGCCTGCGATTCGATCCGGAATGCTGATGTTGGGCCCAATCATCTCGCTCACGCCCAGCCGCAGCAGCGCGCTGATCGTCGCACCAGCTGCGACGAAGATGGCCACGAAAACAATCCAGGTTTGCGGCGTCGGCATGTTCAGGTGCGTGATAAGAAGAGGTATCAGCTTGGGCCCTGCCGCCACGGCGACGCCCATTCCGCAGATATAACCGAAAATCGTCGCCAGGCTGCGCAGTAGGCCGGTCATGAAACCCATCACGACAGCGACGAACAGGCAGATGTAGATGGCAAGGTCGAACGGGTTGGTCGAGATGAAATTGGTCATTGGCAGATGGCCTGAGGATTGGCGGCAGTTCGGCCGAAGGCTCTAACTAGCGAGGATGACTGAAAAAGTCGTGAACAGAGAGAAAAAGCCTGGCGCGGATCGGGTGAGGCCGTCCCGGTTGCATGGCGCCCATTGCGATATGCCCAGACTGGACTACGCTTTGCGCGTCTGGAGACCTGAGGGGGTCGGTTCATGGCGTTCACGGTCACGAGCAACAGCTTCAAGGACGGCGACTATCTGACGAAAGAGTTTGTCCTGTCGGCCGATTTCGGATTTGGCTGCGCGGGCAGAAACAAATCGCCGCATCTCAGATGGTCGGGCGTGCCTGCCGGCACAAAAAGTTTTGCGATCACCTGCTTCGATCCGGATGCGCCGACCGGCTCGGGCTTCTGGCACTGGGTCGTGGTGAACATTCCGCCGGACGTGACCGAACTTGCCGCCGGGGCCGGCAATCCTGGCGGCAAACTGCCGGCTGGCGCGCTGCAAACGCGCACCGAGCTTGGCAACAGCGGCTATCTCGGTCCATGCCCGCCTGAGGGCGACCATCCGCACCGCTATCTGTTCACAGTGTTTGCCGTGAGCAAGGACAAGCTCGATGTCGCCGCCGACACCTCGCCCGCGGTCGTCGGCTTCAACCTGCATTTCAGCACGCTGGCGAAAGCGGCGATCATGGGACTGTACAAGCGCTGAGGGCTGCGCGGATTGACGCCCTGAAGTTCCGAAAGCTTTGCATATCCAATTGTCAAACAGCCGAGCGTCATCACCCGTATTCTTTGCGGCGCCGGGTACGCCGTAGGTTATTCCTTGCCCTCGACATGCGAGGGGATGGAGCGCCAGGCGGCGCACCAGTCTTTCAGTTGTGCCGCGCTCCCTCACGAGAACGCGGGCGCCTCCCGGCGCTCCACCGC
Source organism: uncultured Alphaproteobacteria bacterium (assembly GCA_963810585.1). Classification (GTDB taxonomy): domain Bacteria; phylum Pseudomonadota; class Alphaproteobacteria; order Rhizobiales; family Xanthobacteraceae; genus Pseudolabrys. The sequence continues at coordinate 776,800 of CAWENV010000001.1, read as the reverse complement.
GACGTTTTCCTTACGACGCCGGACCGCGCTTTTCGTGGCCGTCCGAAGCAATGGACGGTCTCCGTCAGCCAGCTCCTGGCAGGCAGCCCCTAGTGGCCGCCGGGCGGGAGCCCCGGCGCCGCCCGAGTGCGTGCTTGCGAAGCACGCCCGCGGGCGCCGCATCCTGCTCCACCATCAAGACGCCTCATGATGGCGCCCTCACGCGAGCAGGATGATTAAGATTATAATCCTATCAGGATAAATGTCAAGCCGGGCGGTCGGCCCGCTCGACTCTGGCGGCGTAGCAGCCGGGCGCAGCGAAATGAATGTGAAGATATTGCGTGCGCGGTTCGGCGAACTGCCGTTCGATCGCCTCTTCCAGCCAGATGCCTTCGATCAATTCCCACGCGAGCATCATGCCTTTGTCATCGAAGGAGCGGACGGCAAGCGTGCGCCTGCGCAATTGATCGGGCACGGTGCCGACGGCGTCGAAAGTTTTCTCTCCTTTGCGAACGTAAATGGCAAAGCGCATCCGGTAGGGCGATGCAACGGCGTGATGCTCGTAATTGACCAGGATGACTTCATCGCCCGGAGCCGCATCGGTGAGGCTGATGCGGCAGGGGGAGGCGCCATCCGCGATTTTCCTTAACGCGCCATGTGCCGCAAGCTCCGCATCCGGGAGAGTGAAAAGGTGCGAGAATTGTTCGGCCTCCAGGCCGCGAATGCGGAAGTTCATGGTGTTCTCCGTTGCTGCGGAGAACTGTGGTGATGCGCGCGGCGCAAAGCCACCCGATATCTGGAAGCCCCTTAACAGATCGAGCCGCGCAGACTGGCCGCCCGTCCCGTAGCGCGTCAACGTTCCGGCATAGCGGATTACCTAAGACGCGCAAAAAATCACGCCGAAAAAATACTTCATGCCATGAGCGTCCCTGTCATGCGGTCTGTACAGCCACGGCGGTCCGATAGTTGAACGCCACGAACAGAAAATCCTCTGAATTGAGGAGGCCACATCGGAAAGGGAGGCTTAGCTGGCTGGCCAGCGTCCAATCAATCGATGCAAACAAGTCCCATCAGCTAAGCAGATAGGAATTTATACGTGACAACATCAATCTGCAACATGTAGGAAAAAAAACCTTAAGGGAATTGCAATTTATGATTCAAACATCGACCGCGTTTCAAACGGAGTTCAGACGCGGCCTGGCGCAAATCCGTTCCCAGATAAGCGATTTGGAGCACACACTCGCGGTGCGGCGCCGAGATAAGGCGTATCGCGAGTTCAAATATCAAATTGCGGCATTACGGTTTGAAACGGCCCTGATCAGATATGCGTATGATTGCCGTAAGGCCGGTTTTAGGTCGGACCAGCCGCGGTGGCCCAAAGGTACGGACGAAGGAGGTCGCTGGTCGGGTGGAGCGGGAGCAGAGCCGCCTGGCGCGGAACCATCCGCAAATCCGAAATCGCGCGGCCATCATCTGGTGCCCGGGGAGCTTTATCGCAATGAATCTCTGAGCGCGGAAACGCGGCGAGTGTTTGAGCAGACGACGACCGGGCCGCTTAGTGGGGAGACCCACGGATATGACAAAGCGCACGGCGACTATAACAAAGCTGTTAGAGAGAGCTTCGAGCGCTTTAAAACAGAAAACGGAATTGCTCGTTCGGAGGATGTCACTCCCGAGCACGCCAGAAAATTCGTCGATGAAATTAGGGCTTCATCCGATCCGCGGATACGCAATTTCAATATGAAGATTTATAGACAACAATTCCGATACTTCATGCGCCGTGGTCCGCGTGGCACCGAGTAAGGGGAAACGTTGATGAATGATACTTACACCGATCAAGAGCGAGTGTGGGGCATTCTGTACAATCGTCTCGAGAAGATATTGCGCCAATTTGGAAATTCAGATGGCACCGGTGGCGCTGACTATTGGCTTCTTGATGACAATTGGGGGCCGGACCAACATAAAATATATTTTAACAATCTAAATATGCTTGCACCCAACATCGTGAAACAGCTACAGGCCGCTCTCGCAGAATTTCCCGATTGGGAGATTATTGTTGCCGTTGCGGTCGCAGGCCCAGGAAAATTATGGCCGGAGATGGGGTTGACCATCCGAGCACACGAAATTATTGACGATCTGCAAAGACGGTATTTCCCGAAAGAGTTTCGACGAATCGCATACGAAGGAACCAAATTGGCTTAAGACCCGCCTCAGCAAACTTGGCAGCCGAGCTCCCCTTACAGCGTGCGGTAGCCGCCGTCCGCCATGACGATCGAGCCAGTGACATAGCTTGACAGATCAGAGGCGAGGAAAATTGCGGGGCCCGCAATGTCTTCAGCCTTGCCCGCGCGTCCGAGCGGCGTGTGGTCGAGAAAAATCTTCACCAGTTCGGGATTGTTGGCGCGGACTTTCTCGTTGAGCGGTGTCTCGATGAAACCCGGCCCGATGGCGTTGACGCGCACACCGTCCTTGCCGAGTTCGGCGGCGAGTGCGCGCGTGAAGCCGAGCACGCCGTGCTTCGAGCTGGTGTAGGCCACCGAATTCGGCGTGCGCACGTGCATGAAAGACTGGAGCGAGGCGATGTTGACGATGCGCCCCTTGGTGGCGCGCAGGACCTCAAGAAAGGCGTGCGTCACATTGAACAGGCCGTGGAGATTGACGGCCATGATGTCCTGCCAGTCCTTGCTGACGGTCTCGGGATCTGACGTGACGGCATTGCGGCGGGTGATGCCGGCATTATTGACGAGGATCGTGATCTTGCCGACTTTCGCGGCGATGTCCGCAGCGATGGTGCGGCAGGCGGCTCGATCGGTGACGTCGAGTGTGAAGTGGTGCGCCTTGCCGCCGGCTTTGCGGATGTCTGCGGCCGTTGCGGCTGCCGTCTCGCCATTGATGTCGAGCACGACAACTTCCGCGCCTTCGCCGGCGTAGCCCAGCGCAATGGCACGTCCGATGCCGGAACCCGCGCCGGTCACGACCGCTATGTGGTTTTGCAGGAGAGAGGGCATTGGTTGTTTCCCCAGGAGTGTCAGCGGCAACCATAGCGGCCGTTCGCGCGCGGGCGAAGTCTTTCCCGTCCGGATGCGATAGGCATTTTGTGCGACTGCGTGTTAGAAGACCGCCATGGCCCGATACCAACCCCCTGACAGCCGCACCGAAGCCGAGAAAGCCTTCAAGGCCGCGACCACCAAACCGGTCGAGCAGCCTGCGGCGAAAGCGCCATCGCTGCCCGGCGCGAAGGAAATGGTTTCGTTGCGCATCGACCGCGACGTGCTCGACCATTTCCAGGAAGACGGGCCGGGCTGGCAGGACCGCATGAATGCTGCGCTGCGGAAGGCGGCGGGCAAATAACGCGCGGATGCGGGGAGCGGCAACTCAGTGTATCGTGCGTTAGAAACCGATTTAACACACCCTTCGAAGACAATTTCACACAACAGCGGAGAAACGATCATGCGATTTGCGTTCGGATTTCGTGCGGCATTGGTTGCGTTGATTGCTCTGACCGGCGTCAGCCTGTCGTCTGCCGCCCACGCCGATAGCGGCTCCATCAGCATCCGGATTTTCAAGGCGGGCTTCGTGATCGGTGGTTCGGCCGGCAGCGGCGTGCTGCGTTTCCAGGGCCGCAACTATCCGCTGTCGGTTGGTGGCCTGAGCTACGGCTTTACCTTCGGCGCATCGGAAACGCGTTTCCACGGCACGGTCACCAATATCCGCCGGCCGTCCGATGTCTCGGGTGTCTACGGCCAGGCTGGAGCCGGCGCCGCCATCATACGTGGCGCGCAGGCGGTGATACTGACCAACCAGAACGGCGCGGTCCTCACGCTGGCGGGTGGCCAGACCGGGCTCATCGTCAGCGCCGACCTCAGCGGTCTGGCACTGTCGCTGCGGTAGATGCGAGTTTAAGACGCCGATGCCGGTTCTATCCGGCATCGGCGGCGCGTCTGTGCAAAGCGGCGCCGGGCCCGCGGTGCGGGCGTCTCGAAGAATGGGCGCTGAGTGAGTCCGGCGGAGATTTCGTAATGAAATGCATCGTCGCTTTATCGATGGCGGTGCTGATGAGCGCCACCGCCATCGCCGCCGAAAAGAAGACATATAGCTACACCTGCCGGGGTGGCGGCTTCACCATCGGCGCGATTGTCGACAGCTCCAAAGGCGCCGACCGCTGGATCAAGAGCGAGCCGCTCATCCTTGAGGTCGCCGGCGAACAGCCGCAAACCCTTATCACCGATCCCGATGCTGCCCCCGAAGCGGACAGCTACCGGAACAAGGACTTCGAATTCTATGCGTTGAAGAACTTTGTCACGCTCACCCACAAAAGCCACGGCGTAACGGTGAAGTTCTATAACGAGTGCCGCGTTAAGTAGGCGCGCGGCTAGTTGAGCGTCCAGATCGCACCATTGAGCAACGTGGCGAACGCGACCCAGGCTGCATAAGGCACAAACAGCAGAGCGGCAGTACGGTCACGTGGCCAGCGCATGACGATGAAGATGAGAATTGTGGCCAGCAGCGCCACGATGACCACCAGCGCGCCGCCGGGGCGATGTGCGCCGAAGAACACCGGCGACCATATAAAATTGAGCGCGAGCTGGATGAACCACACGGCCATGGCCGTGCTGCGCGGTTCGCGCTGCCAGGTACGCCAGCCGGCAATTGCGACCATGATGTAAAGCAGCGTCCAGACCGGTGCGAAAATCCAGTTCGGCGGGTTGAACGGCGGCTTGGCGAGCCCGGCATACCAATCGCCCGGCAGCGTCATGAAACCGATCAGCGTCCCGCCGCCGAGGACCAGCAAGATGAAGAAGAGGAGGGTGAGGGTGGGGCGCACTATCAACTCACCAAATTCGCATCCCGGACCAGCAGCATGAAAAGTCTTGCAACGCTTTTTTTTCGGCGTTTTTGACCTTACGGCTCTCCCGATACCTTCAAAATCTCGATCAGCTTCCGGTCCCGCCAGCGCTGAAGGTCGGCGATGCTGCGGCCGGCCGCTTCCTTGGCAACGCCGTCGATGATCTTTTGTTGCGTTTGCGGCGTGAGTTGGGGTGCGCCGAGATCGTCCATCCAGCTCTGCATCGGGCCACCGATATGCGCCATGAAATGCGTCATGCCGCCTTCGCCGCCGGCGAGGTGGAATATCAGGCTCGGCCCCATCAGCGCCCAGCGCAGGCCGGGGCCATAGGCCACCGCCGCATCGGCATCTGCGACGGAGACCACGCCTTCGCTGACGAGGTGAATGGCTTCGCGCCACAGTGCCGCCTGCAAGCGGTTGGCGACGTGGCCACGCACTTCTTTCTTGATGTGGATCGGGTGCTTGCCGATCTCGCTATAGAAATCCATCGCCCTGGCGATCGCCTCCGGCGACGTCTTCGCGCCGCCGACAACCTCCACCAGCGGGATGAGATGCGGCGGGTTGAACGGATGGCCGATCACGCAGCGTTGCGGGTGTTTGCACTTTACCGTCACGCGGCTGATGAGCAGCCCCGATGAGCTTGATGCAATCACCGTTTCAGGCGGCACCGCCGCGTCGAGTGTTGCGAACAAATCAATTTTGAGGTCTTCGCGCTCGGGCCCGCTTTCCTGCACAAACGTCGCACCCTTCGCCGCGGCTGCCGGATCGGTGAAAAATTCGAAACGCTTGCGGTCGGCGCCGGGCTGCACGACCTTGAGCTGTTCCAGCGCCGGCCAGGCATTGTCGATGAAGCGGCGGGCGAAAGTCTCGCCGTTCGGCGACGGATCGTAGGCGGCGACCTCAAATCCGCGCGCCAGGAAATAGGCCGCCCAGCTTGCGCCGATGGTGCCGGCGCCGATGACTGCGATACGTTTTGGCATGACGATTTCTCACTATTGCGGCAATTAAATTGCCCAGAACACGCGCGCTTGACAAACAACAATTAATATAGGATTATAAGCCTAATGGAGATTCTTATGCTTTCCTCTCGTGACTATCAAGATGTTCTTCAGATGCGGCGTGATTTTGCGAAAGTGTATTCCGAATGGAAGCAATTGATTAGCGACTACTACTCGCGCAAATTCAATCCGCTTCAGCCGCGCAGACCACAGGGGCCTGGCGGCGGGCAATGGACGAGTGATGGCGGATCGGCCGCGCTTTCTTCGAAACCAAGCAATGTGATTGCGGTGGCAGGACAGTCAGCCGCGTTTTGCTGGAATCAGATGCTCGTCGACATGCTTCTCTGCGGCGCATTGCGGCCGAATTGGTATCGGGCAGCATGCCGAGGACAAGCTAACGAACGCTACGGTGCGTGCCTTGCCGGCCGACCAATTCCTCCTCTTCCGTTCTGAGATATCCCATGATCATTGCTACACGCTCACTGACGTTACGCGACCGGGCAACCATCCTCGTCAGCATCCACGCTCCCGAAAAATCCACTATCGACTGGATTTGCCGCTTTGAAATCGGTTGGCCAAACGGAAAAGTGGAACGATGGGGTGCCGGTGTTGATTTGGTGCAAGCAATGCTTTCGGCCCTGCAGATGATTGGCGCGGAATTATATACCAGCGACCTGCATAAATCTGATGCACTCACATGGCTGTCGCCAAGTTGTGGTTATGGCTTCCCGGTGCCGCAAAATATCCGCGACCTGCTGGTAGGCGATGACAAAAAGTTTTTCTGACAAAATTCTGACGCCGCGCTGCTTTAAAGCTCCGCAAGCCTGCGGCAAAGCGCAAACGCTATCGCTTCGGCAGCGCGTCGCGTTGCTTGATCAACCGTTCCAGCTCTTCATTTTGCTGTGCGATCCGGTCTGCGTTACGCGCTTCATCCGCCGCGCCTGAGGAGCCCGCTGCCTGTTCGGTCAACTGCCGGATATTGTCGCGGGTGATGGCGATACGATCGTCGAGTTCCGAACGCGAAAGTGAACTGTTGCTGGCCATGACGTTATCCAATCTTTGCTTGAATCAATCCCTCTTCTGCCGCCAATGCTACGAGCTTTGCCGCGGCCCCCGCAACGGCCAATCCACCACCCTGGCGCAAAACAAAGCCCACCAGGCCAGCACCGGCTGAAGCGCGAGCCGGGCGCCGTGATACCACCAGCTGTCGGGGATCGGCGGCAGCACGATATGCTCGACTGCCTGCTTGATATTGGCCGGCCACACCGCCAGCACATAAAGCGCAAGCGCAACGCCCGCCCACCAGCGAAGGCGCGGCACCAGCAGGGCAACACCACCCAGAAGCTCCAGCACTCCGGTGATAAAGACAACCGCGCGCGGGAAGGGCACCCAATCCGGCGTGATCGACGCCAGCGCGTCGACGGCGGTCAGATGCAGGACGAATCCGCCAACGAAAAACGCTGCCATGATGAAGCGCATGGCAGCGCGCATTTTAGTGTCGGCTGAAACAAGGGAGATGTCACAGCGCCTTGTTACTCTCTAGATGTTGGCGCCGCGATTGTAGCTCTCGATCAGCTGATTGTAGTCACGGAGCAGCCGTGCCGGGGAGCCCTCGACCATCCAGGCGCCGCTGCCGGAATTGAGCATCATCTTGTCGCCGGAACTGTACGGCACCTTGTCGCGGATGCGCCGCATGAGGGACTTCGCCGTGACCAGGAACGACTTGGCGTTGCCGATGAAAAACGAGCCGATCTTGGCACCGCCGCCTGAGCCAGAAAACTCTTCGGCCGCCTTGACGGTGCTTTCGTAGCTGTTGAGCGCCTGCGTGATCTCGGCCACGTCGGCTTTGGCCGACTCTTCCGCGCGCAGCACGCGTTTGGCCTGAATCATCAGCGCTTCGACCTGATATCGCGCCGTCTTGCCTTCGCTGCGCTCGATCTCGGCGAGCCTCTCCAGCGCGCGTTTATCGTTGATGGCTTCGACGCCGCCGCGCAGCTTTTGGTCGGCGCTCGCGAACGCGTCCCACGCGGCGACGAGACGGGGATGCAGGGCCTTGCCCTTGGCCATCTTGTCGTCCTTGTAGTCCTGCTGTGAATAATAGTCGTCAGCCTCCTTGAGCAGCGGCTCGAGCTTGGTCACGGCCAGCGCATAGGCTGACGCAGCGGCTTCGAGCTCGGCGTCGCGCGGCTCGAGAGTATTGGCTTTCTCGACGTTCTTGCGGCAATCCGACGTGTCGTAGATGGTGTAGGTGCCGTAAATGATGCGCTCCTTGCCGGTCGGGCCGCTTTTGTCGGCCCAGCTGAAATAGCGCGCGCGCGATTCATAGGAACGCTCCGAAAGCCGGTTGATGCAACCGACATAGGCGTTGAGTTTTTCCTTGAGCGACTGTGCAGGTGACGGTGTCTGTGCGGCAGCGAAGTCCGCGACGAACGGCGCGATGAGAAATGCCGTGCCAGCAAGAACGAATGCAAGGAACCGCTTAAGCAACGGTTTCATGTCACCCCCTTCACGTCCCAATGGCGGCGTGTCCGCTTTCCGCAAACGATACGACGGATGCGCCCGCGGTGCCACCAATGTCAGCGCGGGGGTTGATCTGTCTTCGCGGGCTGGGACCGCCGGCCGAAGGCGAGCACCGCACAACCGGCCACCCAGAACGCAACAATCGCGAAAATCGCGCGCCATGCCCAGTCCCCGCCGCCCGCAAAGATTAGCGTCAAGAGTGCAAGCGTGAGGCCGATCGCGGACAGAACCGCAGCGAGAACGACGATGTGGATCGTGAAGCCGACCGCGGCGAGCGATGACCCCGGTTTCTTGCTTTTGTGGGTGGCGAACCGCAGCGGAGGAACGATCCACGTTGCGGCGGCGAAAACTGCAGCGCCGATATCGATAACGCGGGCTGAGGCCGGCACGACTAATTCGAAGATCACGCCCAGCGCGACGAAAATGAGCGCCGCGAGGACGAATACACGGAATTGATTCATGGTCGCTCCCCAAGCACCGACGAACGCAACGGACCGTTGATGCTCACGGCCTTACGGCTTTCGCGCCGTCAGTCCGATATAGGCCGACATGCCGGAATGTCCGGGGCCTTCGTGTAATTCGCGCTCTTCCTCGACGATTTTAACGTTGGCGAGATCGCCGAAGGCGCGTTGCAGCATGTCGCGGGTATAGAGATGTTCGACCTGTTTCGGGCCGCCGGTCCCGTAATCGAGTTGCTTGGGCGTGTAGCCCTCGACAATCAGCAATCCGCCACGTTTCAGCGCGCGCCGCATGCCCGCCCATTTGCGCGCGCGTTCGGGCGGCGCGCTGAACTGGGTGAAAATTTCCACCACCACGTCGAACGCGTCCTCCGGATAGGGCCACGCGTGAATGTCGGCTTCGACGAAGGTTATATCGATTTTGTATTCGGCCGCGAGCGCACGTGCCTTGGCCTGCGCGGCCGGAGAAAAGTCGATCGACAGAACGTCGAGGCCCTGCCTGGCGAGCCAGACGCCGTTCCGCCCTTCACCATCGGCAACGGCCAGAGCTTTTCCGGTCTGCGGCAGAAGCGGGCGGCAGCGGATCAGGAATTCGGCGGCCTCCTTGCCGAACCTGTAGTCCGGAGTGGAATAGCGCTCCTGCCAGTGCTGGAGTTCTGTCGTGTCGGTCATTTGCGAGACTACAACGCCTTGTTGCTCTCCTTCACTTTGTCCGCATCGACATAGACCTGCTGACCCATGGCGTTGAACTTGTCGGACATCTCTTTCATGCCGGCTTCCTTGTCGTTCAGCGTCGCCGCGTAATCCCGCACGTCCTGCGTGATCTTCATCGAGCAGAATTTCGGCCCGCACATCGAGCAGAAATGCGCCACCTTGTGCGCTTCCTTAGGCAGCGTTTCGTCGTGATATTCGCGCGCGGTATCGGGATCGAGCCCGAGGTTGAACTGGTCCTGCCAGCGGAAATCGAAACGCGCGCGTGACAGCGCGTCGTCACGCAATTGCGCCGCCGGGTGGCCTTTGGCGAGATCGGCCGCGTGCGCCGCAATCTTGTAGGTGATGACGCCTTCCTTGACGTCGTCGCGGTCGGGCAGGCCGAGATGTTCCTTCGGTGTCACGTAGCAGAGCATGGCGCAGCCAAACCAGCCGATCATGGCGGCGCCGATGCCGGACGTAATATGGTCGTAGCCCGGCGCGATGTCGGTGGTGAGCGGCCCGAGCGTATAGAACGGAGCCTCGCCGCACTCCTTGAGCTGCTTGTCCATGTTGATCTTGATCTTGTGCATCGGCACGTGGCCGGGGCCTTCGATCATCACCTGGCAGCCTTTTTTCCACGCGATCTGCGTGAGTTCGCCGAGCGTTTCCAGTTCGGCGAATTGCGCGCGGTCGTTGGCATCGGCGATCGAGCCGGGGCGCAAGCCGTCGCCCAATGAGAAGGAGACATCGTATTTGCGCATGATGTCGCAGATCTCGTCGAAGCGCTCGTACAGGAACGACTCTTTGTGCCGCGACAGGCACCACTTCGCCATGATCGAGCCGCCGCGCGAGACGATGCCGGTGACACGCTCAGCGGTGAGCGGCACGTAAGCGAGCCGCACGCCGGCGTGGATTGTGAAATAATCGACGCCCTGTTCGCACTGCTCGATCAGCGTGTCCTTGTAGCATTCCCAGTCGAGCTTGACGGGATCGCCGTCGACCTTCTCCAGCGCCTGATAAATCGGGACGGTGCCGATCGGCACCGGCGAGTTGCGCAGGATCCATTCGCGGGTGTTGTGGATGTTGCGGCCGGTGGAGAGGTCCATCACCGTGTCGGCGCCCCAGCGAATCGCCCACACCATCTTCTCGACTTCTTCCTCGACCGACGACGTCACGGCGGAGTTGCCGATATTGGCGTTGATCTTCACGAGGAAATTGCGGCCGATGATCATCGGCTCGAGTTCGGCGTGGTTGATGTTGGACGGGATGATGGCGCGGCCGCGCGCGATTTCGCTGCGCACGAATTCCGGCGTGACAAACGCAGGGAGCGCGCCGCCGAACTGCTCGCCGTCGGCGAGCGCGGCTTGCGCGCGATCCAGCATCTTCTTGCGGCCGACATTCTCGCGCTCGGCGACGTAGATCATTTCCTTGGTGATGATGCCGGCCTTGGCAAATTCGTATTGCGTCACTGGCTTGCCATCCAATGCGCGCCACGGCTTCGGTGTGTTGGGGAAATTACGCGCGAGGTGTTTGCCGGTGACATTGCCATTGTCGACCGGCTGGATCGGCCGGCCTTCGTATTGCTCCACGCCGCCGCGCTCTTTCACCCATTCGATGCGCGTACGCGCGAGGCCCTGTTCCACGTCAATGGTAACGGCCGGATCGGTGTAAGGCCCGGTGGTGTCGTAAACCGGCAGCGGCGGCTCGCCGGAGCTGGCGTCCAATGCGATCTCGCGGATTGGCACGCGCAATTTGGGCGCGGCTTCAGGCTGCGAATAGACTTTGCGTGAAGCCGGGAGCGCGCCAGTGGTGACCTTCGGGAGGGTGACGTTGGGATCGTGGATGTTCATTTATTTTCTCCTCCGTGGACGCAGCCGGCGCCGCGCGGCTGCGCGCGCCGGTAACAGTTCTGGCGGATCGCAATAGCCGAAATAGCTCAGCAGCACGCCGAGCAACACGGCAACTCCGCCGTCGATGGTCAAAAAGTTCGGGTAGGCGAGGAACGAGGCTCCGACAGTCTCGATCACCTGCGGTGCGATCATGCGCACAGTGCCACCGATCAGCGCGAGCCAGCCGATCACGGTGATGATGAGCGGCCAATGCCATTTCCACTCGTTATGCACGGCGATAATTGCGAGGCCGACGGGCAGCGCGAGGACGCCGGTCAAATAGATGAACGCGTGATCGTGCAGCGCGCGTTCGAACATGGCGCGATAGACGGCGGAATTGAACAGCATGCCGAGACCGCCAGCGATAAATACCGGACCAATCAACTTGGCCAGAAAATGCGACCGTTCCATGATTATTTCCCCCAATTGGATGAAGACGTACTCACGCCACATAACCCTTGAAGGTGATAAAGCCGCCGAACACGACCAGGCCGATTCCAAGCGCGGTGAAGAAACCCGCATTCGCGATGAGCCCGGTGGCGATGAAATTTGCAAATTGCGGCGCGACGATGCGGAACGCGCCGACGCCCGTGAGCACCCAGCCGATTGCCGTCACGGCGCTGCGCCAGTCGGGTGTCCAGACGTTGTGGATGTTGAGAATATGAAGACCGGCAACAAGCATCAGGACCCCGGAAAAGTAGATGAACGGAAGGCCTGAGAGGAACTGCGTCGCCATTTCGCGATAGGTTGCCTGGTTTGCCAACATGCCGATGCCAATTGCGGCCAGCACCGGCCCCGCAAGCCGCGCGATCGTGAGCGATTGTTGCATCGATTGTCCTGTCCCTTCGCCGGCATGACCCGGATCAGGTTCAAAGGGTTTTTCTCAGCCCAAACGGGCACCCCTCGGAACTGCGTTTAATGTAGGCACGCGGGCAGGGGTGTCAATGCGGGCCGGGGGATAGGTCGGGCCAGTTTTGCCGCGCACGCAGGCATTTCAGGCTATTCCGCGCGAGTGCCCGCAGGTGTCATGCGCGGCAATGACTCGGTGAGAGGTCTGCCAAACTTAGGCGCTACCACAAACTCAACGTCATGCGCGGGCTTGACCCGCGCATCCATGATGAAGCGCCCACAGGTAAAACGTTACGTAACACCATGCTTGGTGGAGGCCTCATGGATTGCCGGGTCAAGCCCGGCAATGACATGCTGATAATATGGCACAGCCCTTCGTCGAGCCATGCGACCGCGGCATTATCGCCGCCCAACCGTGCCCGCGTGCGCTCGGCCGCGAAATCACGCCACAGCGCCGCCGCATAGTTCTGGCCGCTTGCGTGCTCGCATCCTCGATGGCCTTTATCGACGGTTCCGCACTAACGGTTGCGCTGCCGAAATTGCGCGCCTTCTTCGGCGCCGATCTCGCTTCGGTGCAATGGGTCCTCAACGGTTACATTCTGGCGTTGGCCGCGCTGACGTTGATCGGCGGTGCACTCGCCGACCATTACGGCAAGGCGCGTATGACGGGGTTGGGCTGTCTCGGTTTCGGACTGGCGTCGACGGCTTGCGTGGTGGCGCCATCGGTTGATTGGCTGATCGTATGTCGTGTCGCGCAGGGCATCTCGGCGGCGATTCTGACGCCGTCGAGTCTGGCACTCATCGGTGCGACATATCCTAAAGAAGAACGCAATCGCGCCATCGGCGTGTGGGCGGCCGCGTCCGCACTCACGACGGCCGGGGGACCGGTGCTTGGTGGCTGGCTGACCGAAACCTTCGGCTGGCAATGGATATTCGCGATCAACCCGCCGCTGGCGTTGATTGCGGTCGCACTCCTTGTCGGTTTCGCGCCCGCCGACCAGCACGCGGAACGGCGCTTCGATCTCGTGGGTGCCGCAATTCTGGCCGTCGCTCTCGGCGCGATGGCCTGGGCGCTCAGTCAAATCGGTCCTGACAAGGCCGGCGCATCGAACGGAACGATGATTACGATCGTCGGTGGGCTGAGCGTTGTCGCGCTCGCGATCTACGTCTTCTGGGAAAGCGCCAGCGACCACCCGATGACGCCGCCGCGGCTCACCGGTAACCGCGCATTTGTCGCGCTCAACATCGCAACTCTGCTGATCTACGCGGGGCTTGCGATCATGTTCTTTTTAGTGCCCTTCGATCTGATCGACCGGCGTCAATTGTCTCCGATCGATGCGGGGCTCGCATTCCTGCCCTTGACCCTGGGTATTGGCCTGCTGTCGCAGCCGTTTGGTGCGGCTGCGGACAAGTTCGGTGCGCGGACAATGCTGATCGCGGGGCCGCTGGGTGCGGCGCTCGCCTTTCTGCTGCTGGCATTGGGCAAGACAGCTTCGCTGGCGCTCGGCGTCATTGCGCCAATGGTCCTGCTGGGTGTCTCGTTTGCGGTGCTGGTGGCTCCGCTCACCGCGTCGGTGATGTCGAGTGTGACGGATTCCGATGAGGGCCTCGCGTCCGGCATCAACAATGCCGTCAGTCGCGTTGCCCAGCTTGCCGGCGTTGCGCTCTCCGCCGGCGTTGCGTCATATACTTCGGGCTTTGTGGCCGGGTTGATTGCCGCTGCAGTGCTCGCCGCTGCCGGCGGGGCTACCATCGCCGTTATGCTGCCACCATCCGCGCATCAGCACCGGGGATCGCCATGACCAAGGCCTGCACACATGAGAGCAGCATCCGCGACGTGGCACCGAGCGCGCTCGGTTGTGAGGAATGCCTGAAGATCGGTTCGCCGTGGGTGCACTTGCGCTTGTGCCGCACGTGCGGCCACGTCGGCTGTTGCGATTCATCGCCGAATAAGCATGCAACAAAACACTTTCGCGCAACCGCTCATCCGATCATCGAAGGCTATGATCCTCCGGAAGGATGGGGTTGGTGCTATGTCGACGAAAAATTCGTCGACCTCGGCGGCCGGACGACTCCGCAGAACGGCCCGATCCCGCGCTACGTCTGAATATGCATTAAGCCGACTTCGGCAACGGTATCGGCATCAAGTGTTGGGGCTGGTAATGAGCGAACGCCTGCATCGCGCCGATTTCACTGAATTCGATCTGCCGTTCGCTGTTGGCGATCAATTTTTCCGAGCGTAGCTGCTGCATCATCCGGTTGAGATGAGGAACGCTCAGGCCCAGCACGTCGGCCATCACTTCCTGCGAGAACGGCAACGCAAAGCTTGCCTCCGCTGCGCGCCCGACAGCGCGCAGCCGCGCGTGTAGCTCCAGGAGAAAATGGGACAACCGCTCGATCGGCGTGCGGCGGCCAACGTCGATAATATGCTCCGCGTAGGTGGTTGCCTCCTGCACCGCGATCCAGCTCAGTGCCAGCCCGAATTGAGGGCGTCGATAACAGAGTTGTACGTAAGCATCGAGCGCGCAGACATTCATCGTGAGATCGGTGACGGCGGTAACCGAGTAAACCGCGCGCTGGTAGAAACTGCCGGGCAGGCCGACGATGTCGCCGGGCAAAACGACATTGAGGATTTGCCGTTTGCCGTTGCGCAGCAGCTTGTATCGCACCGCATAGCCTTCTTTTACGAAGCACAGCTTGCGGTATTCATAGCCGTCGACAATAAGATCGCGCCGCCGCCGGATTGACAGTTCGCCGTCGATGATGGCGTCCAGGCTTGTCAGGTCGTCGGGCCCGAGTTCGACGTGCTGTGAGATCCGCGCAACGAACGGATGCCGATTTAGCTCAGTGCCGGAAGTCCCAGAACTCATGGCCCTCACCGGCGGTCAGGCTACCCTTATTCGTTAATTTGAATCAATGATCCCGGCGAAGGCGCGTTTACGTGAAAGTCGTTCGAATATGACGCCACTCTTCCCCTCTGAACCGAGTGGCTATGAAGCTCCAACTGATCTAAGCAAATGGCCGCGCCGCGTATGTGCGGCCATTTTTTAAATGGAGTGGCTGTGAACATGGACAAGATCGAACAGGGCACTGAGCATGCGGACCGGGCCGCAAAAATAATCGCCTCGATCATCATTGCCGGCATTCTGGCAATGTTCAGCTACGGACTTATTCATTGGATCTTTTTCGAATAGTGCCGGTGTAGCGCGGGGCACTGGTGTTGACGTGCCGGGATGGCTGGTTTGGTTTGCCCCTTTCCAGCCATTGCGCACGGGGAGCCCCGGCTTCGTGCCGGGGTTCTTCTGCATCAAGGCGAGCCCATGCGATGCAGCTTGAGCACTGTGTAGACCGTATCGCTCGCTGGCGTCGGGATGCCGAGCTCGCGGCCAAGTGAACGCACTTTGCCGGTCAGCCAATCGAGTTCGAGCCGATTGCTGCGTTCGAGATCGTGCGCCATCGACGCCTTCATCCCGGGCTCGATCTTGGTCGCCACGAAAGCTGCGCGTTCCTCAAGATAGGCCGGATCGAGCGCCACGCCCTTGGCCCTGCCGACGGCAAATGCCTCCTCCATCAGCTTGCGGAAGAAACCGCGGAGTTCGGGGTCGGCTGCAATTGGCCCAATAGGGGAACGCAGCGCCGCCGTGGACCCCGCCATGGCGGTAAGAAATACGAATTTCTCCCAGCGCTCACGTTGGATATCGGTGGAAATATCGATGTCTATCTTTGCGGCTTTGCCGGCATCGACGAAGGCCTGCAATTTCGCGTCGGGTTTCTTGTCGGCGCGGCCGAAACGCATCTTCGCGAATTGACTGGTGTGCTTGATGACGCCGGGTGAAGCGATGGTCGTGGCGATATAGGCCACGCCGCCGACGGTCTGATCGACGCCGAGGATCGGCGCAATGCGCTCCACGCTGTCCACGCCGTTCTGCAATGTAATGAGACGAGTGTTGGAGTCTACGAGGGAGCGGGCGAATTCGGCCGCTTTTTCGGTGTCCCACAGTTTGACTGCGAACATCACGATATCGACGGGTCCTACTTTGCCCGGATCGTCGGTGACGTTTGGCTTCGGCAAATGCACGTCGCCATGCACGCTCTCGATCTTCAACCCGTTCTTCTTGATCGCCTCGAGATTGGCGCCGCGTGCGATGAAAAATACATCGTGCCCCGCCGCCGCCATGCGCGCACCGAAATATCCGCCGACCGCGCCCGCCGCCATTGCCGCAATTCGCATGATGCGTACTCCAATGAATAAGGCGACGTATAACCGCACCGGCCTTGTTCACCAACGGAGAATTATTCATCAACCGGATCAAAAAAAATGACCCGGCGCGAGGCCGGGTCAGTCGAGGGGGAGGTTGTCGCGAAATCTAGTAGCGGCCCGTGGGCTTGATGCTATTCCAGGTTATCTGCGCCCGACTTTGCGGCGGTGGTGCGTACGCATATGCCTGTTGTGCAGCCTTCGCCTGCGCGACCGATGTCTGCGGCAGCACGATGACTTTCGCGCCGACCTGTACGCGATTGTAGAGGTCGATGACGTCCTCGTTGGTCAGGCGAATGCAGCCACTCGAGACCTGCTTGCCGATGGTCGACGGCGCATTGGTGCCGTGGATGCGATATTCGGTGCCACCGATGTACATGGCGCGCGCGCCAAGCGGATTGCCTGGGCCGCCGGTTGTCATACGTGGCAGATAAGGTTGGCGCGCGATCATCGACTGCGGCGGATACCAATCGGGCCATTCGGCCTTGCGTGCAACTTGCTTGACGCCCGACCAAGTGAAGCCTTCGCGTCCGACGCCGATGCCGTAGCGCATCGCTTTGCCGTCACCGAGCACATAAAAAAGATAAGTGTGCGGCGTATCGACGATGACAGTGCCCGGCGCCTCATGGCCGGCATAGTTGACGACCTGCCGTTTCAGGCGTGGATCGACCTGTCGATCCTCAGCTTCGTCGGCTGGCGCGGGCTCGACGGCTTGCGGCGCGATCTGGTCTTGGGTGGGTGCAGTGAGGAAGGCAAATAGGGGTTCGGCATTGGCGGTACCACACGACAGTGCAACAGCCGCTGTCAGCGCTGCAAAAGTGAGTGACTTGGACATGACACCCTCGTCGGTTTCCTCCCCCCTCTTCGCGAAGGAGAATGGCCGAGAAGGCTCAAAGGTTCCTGAAGCTGCGTGAGTAAAAACTCTTAATGAGCAGGAACCAACGGCACGAAATTCGTGTTTGAAATTTTTATTCTTATTCTTTCGGTTTGTGCCAGCCCACCACCGCCTCCGGGACGCTATCGGTGGATGCGAAATAGGGTTTGATGTCTACGAGCGGTGTGCCGTCCAGGCAGTCCAACCCGATCACCGACAACCGGCTACCCTCTACTCGCAATAATTTGACCACGCTCATGGCGACCGGGTTAGGCCGCGCCGGGGAGCGCAACGCAAAAGTGCCGCGCTGGACGCCGTAGTGGCCGGGCACCTGCAGCACCAGGCTTCGTGGGGATTTGTCCATCCAATATAAAAGTACGATGTGGCTGCATGTCTCAACGTCCTTCAGGCCTTCCGCCCAGCGGGGGTCGACTTCGACGATGCACACGGCTTCGGATTCGCGAGCGTTCTTCGGGCAATCCTTGCGCTCCTTCCATGGCGTGTGAATGCGGCCGATGAAGTAAAGCCCGGCATCAGGCTGCGGCGGCAGCTCGACTGTTTTCTCGCCCTCCCAAACTCCAAAATCTTTGCTGGGGCTCATTTTCGCTCCAAGCCGCTATAGGGCCGCGCTTTCTAACCCGAACAATACAAGCTCAGGGATCGGTAACCAGTTCGCGCGAAGGTCGCTGCGCGGGCTTGCCGAGGGGCGTTTAAACGTATAAAGATATCCTTATATGGTGGGAAATTGCCCATAAGAGACCTATCTCTGAGGCCCAATGAGCAGCACCGGCAAACTCAGTTTCGACGCGCTCAATTCCGCACTCAAGGCGGCGGGCGAAGAGACACGTCTGCGCGTGCTGGCTCTCTTGGCTGAGGCTGAGCTGACCGTCTCAGACCTCACCGATATCCTGCGCCAGTCGCAGCCCCGCATTTCGCGTCATCTCAAGCTTCTGGCGGAGGCTGGCCTTGTCGAGCGCTTTCGCGAAGGCACCTGGGCTTTCTTCCGGCTGTCGGAGCAGGGCAACGGCGCCGAGGTTGCGCGTGCGCTGATCGACCGTCTCGATCCTGCTGACCAGATCATCGTGCGGGATCGCCAGCGGCTTACTTCCGTCCGGCAGGCACGCGCCGCCGCCGCGCAAGCTTATTTCCGCGCGCATGCCGCCGAATGGGACCGCATTCGCAAGCTACATGTCGCCGATGACGCGGTAGAGGAAGCGATCCGGACCGCGCTCGCGGACAAACCATTCCGTTCGCTGCTCGATCTCGGTACCGGCACCGGCCGCATGCTTGAACTGTTCGGCCATGAGATCGAACGCGGGCTCGGTCTCGACCTGTCACTCGACATGCTGCAACTGGCGCGAGACCGTCTGGAGCGTGCCGGTCTGAAGAACTGCAGCGTACGGCAGGGCGACATCTACGATTTGCCGCTCGCCAACGATTCCTTCGATGTCGTCATTCTGCATCAGGTGCTGCACTTCCTCGACGATGGCGCGCGCGCGATTCGTGAAGCTGCCCGCGTATTGCGTCCGGGCGGCCGGCTCCTGGTAGTCGACTTCGCACCACACGCGCAGGAATTTCTGCGCGAGCAGTTTGCTCATCGCCGCTTGGGGTTTGCACCCGAGACGGTGACGCAATGGATGACGGGGTCGAACCTCGAACCGGTGCTGCACAAGTCGCTCGCGCCGGAGCCCGGCTCTGACGGCAAGATCGCGGTTTCGTTGTGGCTCGCGCGTGACACGCGCGCTCTTATGGCCTCGCCGCAAAGGCGTGAGGTGGCATGATGAACAGTCCCGTTCGTCTAAGCCGTTTCGCACGAGGCGAAGGTCGTCGCATCGATGTGTCGTTTGAATTTTTTCCGCCCAATAGCGAAGAGATGGAGAAAATTCTCTGGGAATTGATCGAGCGGCTGGCGCCGCTGGCGCCGAATTTCGTTTCGGTGACGTATGGCGCTGGCGGTACCACGCGCGAGCGCACTCACGCGACCGTCAAACGCATTCTGGCCGAGACGCCGCTCACGCCGGCCGCGCATCTGACATGCGTGGCGGCGACGCGCGATGAGGTCGACGCAATCGTGCGCAACTATCACGGCGCGGGCGTGCGCCACATCGTTGCGTTGCGCGGTGATTCCGCGGGTGAGGCGGGAGCGAAATATGCGCCTCATCCCGGCGGCTACAGCAACGCTGCCGATCTCACCAGCGGCATCAAGAAAATTGGATCCGATTTTGAAATCTCGGTTTCGGCCTATCCGGAAAAGCACCCCGATAGCCCGACAATCGAGGCTGATATCGATATGCTCAAGGCCAAGGTTGATGCCGGCGCGAGTCGGGCCATTACCCAGTTTTTCTTCGAAAACGACCTTTATTTCCGTTATCTCGAGCGGGTGCGCGCGCGCGGCATCGATATCCCGATCGTGCCGGGGATCTTGCCCGTTCAGAATTTCAAAGCAATGACAGGCTTTGCCAAGCGTTGCGGCGCATCCGTGCCGGCCTGGCTCGCAGATCGTTTTCACGGACTCGACGACGACGCGGCAACCCGCAAGCTGATCGCGGCTGCGGTCGCCGCCGAGCAGGTATTCGATCTTGTCGACCGCGGCGTCACAACCTTTCACTTCTACACCATGAATCGCGCCGACCTCGTCTTCGCGATCTGCCACCTGCTGGGCCTGCGGCCCGCGGTGCAACCCGTCACCTGAACCGGAGCTCATTTTGTGAGTGCGACCCCCAGAAGCGGCCGATCTGAGTTCCTCGAATTGATGAGGAAGCGCATCCTTGTGCTCGACGGGGCTATGGGCACGATGATTCAGGACCTCAAGCTCGATGAGGAAGGCTACCGCGGCGCGCGTTTCGACGCCTGGAACCGCGAAGTGCGCGGCAACAACGACTTGCTCAATTTGAGCAGGCCGGACGCCGTGCGTGACATACATCTCGCTTACTTCCGCGCCGGCGCCGATATCGTCTCCACCAACACGTTTTCGTCGACCGCGATTGCTCAGGCCGATTACGGCATGGAAGGCATCGCCTACGAGCTTAACCAGGCTGGCGCGAAACTCGCGCGCGAAGCGGCGGTGCTTGCAGAAAAAGAAGACGGCCGCCGGCGGTTTGTCGCTGGCGCGCTTGGTCCGACCAACCGCACCGCTTCAATTTCGCCCGACGTGTCCAATCCCGGCTTCCGCGCCATTACCTTTGATCAATTGCGCGTCGCCTATGCTGAGCAGGTTCGCGGCTTAATCGACGGTCGCGCCGATTTGCTGCTGATCGAGACGATCTTCGATACGCTCAATGCCAAAGCGGCCATCTTTGCCATCTGCGAAATTTGCGACGAACGCAGCCTCGACGTGCCCGTGATGATTTCCGGCACCATCACCGACCGTTCGGGGCGTCTGCTGTCCGGCCAGACGCCGGCGGCCTTCTGGAATTCGGTCAAGCACGCCGGTCCGGTGACCGTCGGCCTCAATTGCGCTCTCGGCGCTCGCGAGATGCGCGCGCATATCGCCGAGCTGGGCAGGCTGTCCGATACATTTGTTTGCGCCTATCCGAATGCAGGCCTTCCGAATGAGTTCGGATATTACGATGAAAGCCCGGAATGCATGGCGGAGTTGCTGGGCGAATTCGCCGACGCCGGCCTGGTCAATGTGGTCGGCGGCTGTTGCGGTACCACGCCCGAACACATTGCCGCAATTGCCAAAGCGGTTGAAGGCAAGAAGCCGCGCGTAATACCCGAAGTGCCGCGTCAGTTGCGCTTGTCCGGTCTGGAATCGTTCACGCTCACGCCGGAAATTCCCTTCGTCAATGTCGGGGAACGCACCAACGTCACGGGTTCGGCAAAATTTCGCAAGCTGATCACCGCCGGCGACTACGCTAGCGCGCTGTCGATCGCGCGCGAGCAGGTGGAGAACGGCGCGCAGGTCATCGACGTCAACATGGACGAGGGTCTCCTCGATTCGGAAGCCGCCATGGTGACCTTCCTCAATCTGATCGCGGCCGAGCCCGACATCGCGCGCGTACCGGTAATGGTCGACTCTTCGAAATTCTCGGTGATCGAGGCAGGGCTGAAATGCCTGCAAGGCAAGCCGGTGGTCAATTCCATCTCGATGAAGGAAGGCGAGGCCGCGTTCATCGCGCATGCCAGGATCGTGCGGCGGCACGGCGCAGCAGTTGTGGTGATGGCCTTTGACGAGAAAGGCCAGGCCGACACTTTCGAGCGCAAGACCGCGATCTGCAAACGCGCCTATGACATTCTGGTCAATCAGGTCGGCTTTCCGCCGGAAGACATCATCTTCGATCCCAATATCTTCGCCATCGCCACCGGCATGGAGGAGCACAATAATTACGGCGTCGACTTTATCGAGGGGACGCGCTGGATCAGGGCGAACCTGCCGCACGTGCATGTGTCGGGAGGCGTGTCGAATTTATCGTTCTCGTTCCGCGGCAACGAACGCGTGCGCGAGGCCATGCACTCGGTGTTCCTGTACCACGCCATCAAGGCCGGCATGGATATGGGAATCGTCAATGCCGGACAGATGGCGGTCTATGACGATCTCGATCCTGAGCTGCGCGAAGCCTGCGAAGACGTGGTGCTCAATCGCAGGTCCGATGCGTCGGAGCGGCTGCTGGCGTTGGCCGATAAATTCCGCGGCCATGGCCAGGAAGCCAAGCAGGTCGATCTCGCGTGGCGCGAACGGCCGGTTGAAAAGCGGCTCGCGCATGCGCTGGTGCACGGCATTACTGACTTCATCGAGACCGACGTCGAGGAGGCCCGCAAGCAATCTACGCGTCCGCTTGACGTTATCGAAGGTCCGTTGATGGACGGTATGAATGTGGTCGGCGACCTGTTCGGCTCCGGCAAAATGTTCCTGCCCCAGGTGGTGAAGTCAGCGCGTGTGATGAAGCAGGCGGTTGCCTACCTGATGCCATTCATGGAACAGGACAAGATCGACCGCGGCATTACCAAGAATTCGTCGAACGGCAAGATCGTGATGGCGACCGTGAAGGGGGATGTGCACGACATCGGCAAGAACATCGTCGGCGTCGTGCTCCAGTGCAACAACTACGAGGTGATCGATCTCGGCGTCATGGTGCCGGCAGCGAAAATCCTGGAGACCGCCCGCGCCGAAAAGGCCGACATGATTGGACTTTCCGGGCTGATCACGCCGTCGCTCGACGAAATGTGCCATGTGGCAGCCGAGATGGAACGGCAGGGCTTCGATCTCCCGCTGATGATCGGTGGCGCGACGACCAGCCGCGTGCATACCGCGGTGAAAATTCATCCGAATTACAGGCGTGGCCAGACGGTTTACGTCAACGATGCAAGTCGCGCGGTCGGTGTGGCGCAGTCGCTGATGTCGGTCGACATGCGCCCCGGCTATATAAGCGAATTACGCGGCGAGTACGCTCGAATTGCCACCGCGCATGCGCGCGCACAGGAAGATAAGGCGCGGCTGTCGCTTGCGGCAGCTCGCGCCAACGCCCTCAAGCTGGACTGGTCAGGCGCCTATCGACCGCCAAAGCCGAACTTCCTCGGTACGAAGGTGTTCGACGATTATCCAATCGAAGAATTGGTCCAGTACATCGACTGGACGCCGTTCTTTATGACCTGGGAACTGTCCGGCAAATTCCCCGCCATTCTTGACGACCCGAAATACGGTGAGGCGGCGCGTCCATTGTATGACGATGCTCGGGCGATGCTGGACAAGATCGTGGCCGAGAAGTGGTTCAAGGCCAGCGCGGTTGCGGGTTTCTGGCCCGCAAATACGGTCGGCGACGATATTCATGTATTTGCCAACGAGTCGCGCGACAAGCCGATCGCCGCGATGCACGGTTTGCGTCAGCAGTTATCCAAGCGCGAAGGCCGCTTCAATGCGTCGATCTCAGATTTTGTGGCGCCGCGCGAAAGTGGCCTGAATGACTACATCGGCGCATTCACGGTCACCGCCGGGATCGGCGAGGATGTGATTGCCGAGCGCTTCAAACGCGCCAATGACGACTACTCGGCGATTCTGGTCAGCGCGCTTGCCGACCGGCTTGCCGAAGCCTTCGCCGAACGCTTGCATCAGCGGGTGCGCAAGGAATTCTGGGGTTACGAGCCCGATGAGAAGTTATCGAGCAACGAATTGATCGCTGAGAAATACCGCGGCATCCGTCCGGCGCCCGGCTATCCGGCGCAACCCGATCACACTGAGAAAGGCACGCTGTTTCGTCTGCTCGAAAGTGAGAGCATCGGAGTCAAGCTGACTGAGAGCTACGCGATGTGGCCGGGAGCCGCTGTCTGTGGACTATATTTCAGTCATCCGCAAAGCGCTTACTTCGGCGTCGGCAAGATCGAACGCGATCAGGTCGAAGACTATGCGCGGCGGAAGAATTGGAGTGTCAGCGAATGTGAGCGATGGCTGGCGCCCGTTCTCAACTACGATGTGCATGCCTCGCCCAGCATCGTGGCGGCGTAACAACTAAAAATAAAACACCGGAGAGAGTGCCCTCCGGTGTTTCTATTGATGTGCCGGCTTCTCAACCGGTATTTTTGGTTTGGCGTCGTCGTCGGCCTCTTGAATTCAGAATGCTCCCAGCAAGATCGCGCCTACGAAAACGAAAACGGCGCAAACGGCCAGTACATTCACCCTCAAGGAAAGGTCCACGGCAGCTGCCTCCCTTGTTGACGTGATGAGACGCTAGCACACAACGCGAAGACTGCGGAATTGGTCGCGGCTCGATCGGGCAAAATTTGGGCGGGTTGTGGTGTGCGGTGCACGCGGCGACACCAACCAATTGATCGTGCTGTGCAAAAAAACGTTGTGGGTAAAAATTGGGGCCATGCACTAATCGCGCAAGCGGTATTCCAAATCAGCGTAAGCGGTATCCCGATGACAAACTCGCGACATTCTGGGTAGAAGTCGAATTATAAGGCGAGGCTGGTGCGAACCATCGGGCCAGTCCGCTCTCGCTTAGAAACTTAGTATCCTTGGAGGATTCAATGCTGCGTTTGCGTCACGTCTTGGCTGCTTTTACCCTCTGTGCTGCTGCAATGCTCGCGGCTGGCGAGCTATCCCACGCGCAAACGTCCAGTCAATCGTGGCCTCAGCGCCCGGTCCGATTCATTATTCCACTTGGACCCGGCTCAGGCGTCGACATTACGGCCCGGCTGCTGGCCGACAAGCTTGCGGCGAAATGGGGCCAGCCGGTGGTTGTCGAAAATCGCCCTGGCGGCGACGCGTTCCTCGCCATAACCGCGGTGGTCAATGCGCATGACGATCATGTGCTGCTGTTTGCGCCGGCGTCGACCTTTACCGCGCATCCGTTGTTGCACGACAAGTTGCCCTACGATGCGAAAGATCTGGCACCGATCGCTCGTGTGACTAATACGCTGATCGCTCTCGGCGTGCCCGCCGATCTAAACGTCTCCACAGTCAAGGAACTTGCCGCCAAGATCAAAGCCGCGCCCGGAAAATTGAACTATGCGTCGGTGACCGGCGCCAACGACTTGATGTTTGCGGCATTCCTGAAAACTGAAAATCTCGACATGGCGAAGGTGCCGTACAAGGACCCGGTGACGGCCATCAACGATCTGTCCGAAGGACGTATTCAGGCCTTCGTCGGCGCCTATGCGATCATGCGGCCGCGCGTTCAGGCTGGAAAAGTTAAAGTCATCGCGTTGACCAATCGCCAGCATGCCAAAGCATTGAACGATATTCCGACGGCAGCAGAGGCGGGCTACAAGTCACTGGAATTCGACGGACTGGTGGGTTTGCTCGGACCGCGCGAAATGCCTCAGGCTATCCGCGAACGTATTGCAGCCGACATTCGCGAAATTGTCAGTGAGCCGGAGGTCGAGGCAAAACTGTCAGCCACCGGACAGGTGGTCAATCCGGGTTCGCCGGCGGAATTTGCGGCAGCACTTGATGAACAGCGCGCGACCGTGAAAAAGATCGGCGACACACTGGGTATTAAGCCAGCCGAATGACGCGCTAGGCTTGGCCGTCGATCAGCCGCACGATCGCATCTGTCGCGCGGCGAACGTGTGGAATGGCAATAAACGCGAGCGCGGCGGCCACCGGCCAACCGGTGAAAAAGGCCTTGAGCCAGCGCGGGACGAAGTCCGCGCGAAAACCGATATTGGTGAAGGTCACGACTGCGCTCACCACAAATACGATGAGCCCGCTGATGATGACCGGGAAAATGAATCTGGCTTTGCCTTCCATTGAATCCCTCCAGCGCATGACCCCGAAAAGCGGGAACCGGTTTTTGGGTAAGATCATGCGCCGCGCAAAATGGCGCCCCCCGCGATGTGAACTGAAAGCGTAGAGGGGTTCAAGGCCAATGGCCGATTTGGAAAGGAATCCTTATCCTTAACGGAATCCCCAGAGGCGAGCGTTGAAGCCTCGTTAAAGAAACTGCTCGCATTTTCGCGGGTATGAAGGGTGGACTAGGTATCTATTTTGTCGGTCTTGGCGCGCTGCTGGCGCTTGCGGGCTGTGGGCGCAGCTTCTTGTCCGGCGAGCGAGCGCCATGGCGGCATGAGGCGGAAATCGCTTGCATGAAATCCGGCGCAGTCAAGATGAGCGCCGGCGTCGTGCAAATCGAGCCTATCGAGGGCCCTGGTATGTGCGGGGCCGATTTTCCGCTCAAGGTTGCCGCTTTGGGTGAGAGCAGCCCGTTGGTCGGTTACGCAGACGATTTACGGCCGCCTGGATCAATTCCCGATGGCTCTGGTCAGATGCCGCGCTGGCCCATCAACGAACCGCGCTATGCGCCACCTGCTGCCGTTCCGTCGACCCGTGTCGAATCTATGCCAACGCAATCTGGACAAACGCCGCAAATGCGTTGGGTGCCAGGGCCGCCACCGGTCGAACGTCCGGACACCATCGCGCCCAATGGTCGTCCGACATCTCTGTATCCTCCGGGCGCAGAGCCAGGCGTAACGCCCAGCGCAGCTCCGCTGCCTAATGATATTCCTGACGATGCCGTGTTGCCGCGTCGCCGCGCGCCTGCGGCGTACCAGACACAGCGCCCTTACGCGACACCTGTCTATCAGCCGCCGCAGCGTGCACAGCCGTCGCTTGGGTCCACGCGAATGCCGCAAATGGCTGCTGCGGCGACACCCGCGATTCTCACGCCGGCGGCGACACTCGCCTGTCCTATCGTCTCGGCGCTAGACCACTGGGTCAGCGATGCGGTGCAGCCGGCTGCGATGCGGTGGTTCGGTGCACCCGTCACTGAAATCAAACAGATCTCGGCTTACTCTTGCCGTGGCATGGTTGGTGCTGGCGGTTCGGGCGTTTCCGAACACGCCTTCGGCAATGCGATCGACATCGCAGCCTTTACGCTCACTGACGGACGGCGGATCACGGTGGAGGAGGGCTGGCATGGTACGCCGGAAGAGCAGGGCTTCTTGCACGACGTTCATCTCGCCGCGTGCGATAATTTCACGACGGTACTGGCTCCTGGCTACAATGCCGCGCACTACAATCACATCCACGTCGATCTGATGCGCCGCTCAAGCGGCGAGCGTCCTTGCCGTCCGGAAGCAATCTCGGGCGAAGTGGCGGCGGCTCAGGCGCGTTCCGTGTATGCCCGGCACCGCGGCCCGGCTTATACCGGCTCGGTGGCGCGGCCGGCCGCCGAAAAACACCGCAAAGCGCCGATCGCGATTCCCGGAGAGGACGGCGATATCGAGTTTGATTATGGCGACGAACTCGTGACTGGCTCGATTGTGGCACCAGTGGCCGCCAAACCGCCGTCGCACGAAGCTGGCGAATCCGATGGCCGCGTCGCCACCTCCCCAAGCTACACTCGACATCCAGCCCGCCAATACGCTTATCCCGCTGAAGACCGAATGGGTATGCACTAGCGCTGCTTTCCGTCGCATGAGGGCAGGCGTATCGGGAATAAACCGACCCGCGGCGCGGTTTTACTGCAGCATATTCCTTTCGCCGACCGCCCGCCTGGGCGGCGGCAATCGACAAAATGGGAGGCATCGGAATGTCGCGGATAGGTTTTTCGACCATGGCGGCCGGGTTGCTTGCCGCCGTGCTTGTGACTTCTGCACTCGCGCAAACGGCTCAGCGGCCGGTTTACGCCACGACCAAGGTTGAAGGCACCGACAACGTCTACATTTTCCGGTACGAGAATCATCAAGCGATGTTCGTCGTCACCAAAGCGGGCGTCATTGTCACCGATCCAATCAGTCTGCGACGGCCGGCGGCAAAAGCCTACATTGAAGAAATCCGAAAGATTACTCAGGCTCCGATCAAGTATGTCATCTACAGCCACGCACACTACGATCACATTGCCGGCGGCAAGCCGTTCAAGGATCTTGGCGCAACATTCATCGCTCACAAAAATGCAAAAGCGCGCATTGCTGAATTGAAGCCGGCCGATGTTGTTGTTCCGGATGAGGTGGTCGACAAGAAGAAAGTCATCAATCTCGGCGGAACGACGCTTGAGCTGCTCTATGTCGGGAAAAATCATTCCGACAGCACTCTCGTGATGCGATTGCCGAAGGAAAAGATAATTTTCACAGTCGACTTTATTCCGCTCGCAGCGGTTCAGTTCCGTGAGATGGCAGATACTTATATTCCCGACATCGAGGAGGGGATGAAAAAAGTAATTGCCATGGATTGGGACAGGCTAATTCCCGGACATCCTGGGCCTGGCGGGCGCCAGATTGGCACGAAAGATGACGCACGCAATCAACTCGCCTATCTGCAAGATCTGTCCGCCGCAGTAAAAAAGGCCGTGAGCGAGGGCAAGAGCTACGCCGATGCCGAGAAGGAGATCAAGCTGCCGAAATACGAGAAGTGGGGCGGCTACGACGCGTTCTTGCCTATGAACATCGAGCGCTACTACGACTTCCACAATCGCGGTATCTGAGGAACGCGGGGCAACACGTTTTACCGCGTGTTGCCCCAAGTCCTTACTGGGCGGAAATATCAGACGGCCGCGTCGAGCAGCATTGCGCCAAACAATATAAGCCCGGCGTCGCGGTTGGATTTGAACAGCACCAGGCAATGCGCGGGGTCGTCAATATCGAGCCGCGTAACTTGCCAGGCCAAATGTGCGGCAAAGCCAATCAAGCCGAGCGTGAAAATCAGTCTGCCACCGGCCATGAGGCCTGCCACCGCGATCAGCGCGACTGCGGCTACGTAAAATCCTGCCAACATCGATCCGGTACGTTCTCCGAACAGTAAAGCTGTCGATTTGATGCCGATCAGCAGATCGTCTTCGCGATCCTGGTGTGCGTAAATGGTGTCATATCCAATCACCCAGCAGATCGATCCGACGTAAAGTATAAGCGCGGGCCAATCGAGGCGGCCGAAAGCGGCTGGCCAACCCATCAACGCACCCCATGAGAAGGCAAGGCCGAGAAAAATCTGCGGCCAGTAGGTGATGCGTTTCATAAACGGATAAACCACAACAACCAGCAGCGACGCGAGGCCGGTCACGACAGTGAAGCGGTTGAACTGGATCAACACCAGCAGGCCAACGAGTGCCTGCAGCAGCATGAACGCAGTGGCCTGCGCGATTGTTACTTGTTTTGACGGGATCGGGCGCGAACGCGTGCGTTCCACGAGTTCGTCAAGATTGCGGTCAACCAGATCGTTCCAGGTGCAGCCGGCGCCGCGCATGGCAAATGCGCCGATGAAGAACAGAATTATATGCCACAGGCTCGGAAAGCGGTTCTCATGCATGCCGGCAAGACCGACTGACCACCAGCATGGCATCAGCAGCAGCCAGGAGCCGATGGGGCGGTCGAGACGGGCAAGTCTCAGGTAGGGGCGGCTGAAAGGCGGCGCGAAGCTGTCGACCCAGTTACCGGTCGCATCAGCGACGCGTCCGGTGCTCTCGCTCATTTTCCGAGTGGACTACCGGTCAGAGTGTCGAAGGTGCCGCGTCCGGTTTTGATATTGTTGGAATCAGGAACAGGAGTCGTGAGCGCATCGCTCAGGCTGGGACCTTGCTGCATCGGCGAAGCGGCGGCCTGACAGATTCTGTTACGCACTTCGGACATCTTGGTGACGCCCAGTTTGAGGTTTTCCACGACTTGCGGCGGGATGCCGCACCAAGTCGTATTTTCGCTGGCATATTTGAGCATCTTTGATTGAGCGGCTACGAACGCACCGAATAATTGGCAAGCTTCCTTTGGCGAAGCTTTGCGATCGTTTGCTGCCTTGATCGCCTTGCCTTTCGATTCGGCATCGTCACGAAGCTTGAAGAATTCCTTGATGCAGGGCGGCGGCTCCTGCTGCGGCGCTGCAGGCTGAACGGGCTGGAACTGCCCGTTCGCCGCTCCGGCGAATAGCGGAACCAGGCACGCGATGAATATCGCCCGGCGCAAATTCATGAAGCTGACCTCTCCTGACCGTGCTGCACTATATCAGTCGGACATTTCAAGGGTGGCTTATAACAACCTGAATGCGTCGGGAAGGCGGCAGGGGACATCCGCTCAATAGGCCTCGCGAAGGCCTGCAGGACCGCGTAAATCGAAGCTGGCCGCAACGGTTAACCCTATGCCGCGCTACGATTTTCGCATTCCCCGCCTTTATGTTGGCGAGCCGTTGGCCGCTGGCGGCGAGGTGTCGTTCGATCGGGGCCAGGCAAATTATCTCGTCAATGTACTTCGGCTCGGGCGCGGCGACACAGTGCTGTTGTTCAACGGCCGTGACGGCGAATGGCAGGCCGTCCTGTCGACTGCCGCTAAGCGGACAGTTGTGGCGGCTTTGCGCACGTGCGTGCGCGTACAGCCGCCGCCGGACGATCTGCATTTCTTGTTCGCACCACTAAAGCATGCGCGGCTCGACTACCTGGTGCAAAAAGCCGTGGAGATGGGCGCCTCCCTCCTGCAGCCGGTCATTACCCGGCACACGCAAGTTGCGCGGCTCAATCTCGATCGAATGCAGGCCAATGTGATTGAGGCCGCACAACAGTGCGGCATATTGCAGCTCCCTGGAGTGGCTGAGCCGCTGCCGCTCGATCGGGCCATAGATGCTTTAGATCGCCTGCTGATTTTTTGCGATGAAGATGCCGATGTGAAGGACCCCGTGGCAGCGCTTGGCGCGGCTCGGCCGGGTCCGGGCCAGCCGCTCGCTGTTCTCATTGGGCCGGAAGGCGGATTTGCCGAGGAAGAGCGGGAGGCCTTGCTCAAGCGGCCAAAGGTGCTGCGAATAGCGCTCGGGCCCCGCATCCTGCGTGCGGATACCGCCGCGGTTGCGGCTCTCGCTCTTGTTCAGGCCGTATTGGGCGACTGGCGGGGCAAGACTTGAGCGGTGCCCATGCCCGAAGCGGCCGGTATTTATGCTGATGACACGCGCTCAAACTTGTGAATCAATCAGCGCGCGGCCGGTAAAAGCTGTGCTAGAATTGCCAATAGCTCGGGGAGCTTACCTATGATGGCTGGGTTTCAATTTTTCCGAATTCTCGCGATCGCCATAGCGATCGCGGTCTGCTCGGCCGCGCCGGCCGCCGCCGCGAGCTGGCTGGAAAAAAGCATTTACATGATTGGCCCACGCTACGATGGGGTGCTCCCGCCCTGCGAGGCCGCGCTCGACACAATTGCCTCTCGCTTTTCGCAGAAGGAAGGCCGATTTTGGAATTCCGACCTGCAAATCGTAGGCTTTGAAAAGGTTCGGCAGACCGCGTTTAGCCCATGGGCGTCGCAAACGATCCCGCGCCGTTACTGCACTGCCGTGGCAATGGTGAGCGACGGACGCCAGCACACGGTGCATTACTCAATCGCCGAGGACGCCGGCTTGATTGGCACGACCTGGGGCGTGGAATGGTGCGTCGTGGGCCTTGATCGAAACTGGGCCTACAACCCGGCCTGCAAGATGGCGCGACCTTAGGCAAAAGCCCGGGGTTTGATCACGGTTCGTCCTTTTTTGTTCTTGATTTGTTCACTCAAATACGGTACCCATACCAGGGAACCGTCGGGCCGCGGCAATTTCCGGTTTGTTCTCGTATCGGGGTGGGCGTCCATGAGTCGTCGTCGCATTCGTCAAATGGCGCATATTTTTGCCGCCGCTTTTAGCTTCACTTTTGTTTTTGCGGTCGTCGCGTTCGCTCAGGAGCGGCGCCAAAGCGAGCCGGGCCGGTTCGATTTTTATGTGTTGGCGCTGTCCTGGTCGCCGTCATATTGCGAGGCTAAGCAGGATCGCGGGCGGAACCGCGCGCGAGACCAGCAGTGCTCTGGCCGTCCATTTTCCTTCGTGGTGCACGGGCTTTGGCCGCAATACGAACGCGGCTTTCCATCCTACTGCCAGGTACCGGCGCCACGGCTGAACCGGGCCATTGTTGGCAGCATGCTCGACCTGATGCCAAGCCCGAGCCTGATCTTCCATGAATGGGATCGGCATGGGACCTGTTCGGGTCTTTCGCCACGTGCCTTTTTCGACGGCGTGCGCAAGGCCCGCGCGGTCGTGAAGATTCCGCCGGATTATCTCGCACTCGACAAGCCAATCACCGTAACACCCGACGAGGTCGCTGAAGCTTTCGTGAAAGCCAATCCCGGTCTGTCGCGCGCCGCGATGGCTGTAGCCTGTGAGCGCAAGCGGCTGACGGAAGTCCGTGTGTGCTTCAACAAGGATTTTTCGTTCCACGATTGCGCCGAAACTGCACATCGGGGCTGCCGGCTCGATAAAATCGCAATGCCGGCAATACGCGGCGGATAAAACGAGCCCGAGATCATAAGCCAGCGCGCGAACGTTGTGGCATAAGCTCGGCTAGTCGGCCTGCAATGGGCCGTCGTGCGAACTGGTAGCGGCGACCGTGAACTACCGTCATGAATTCCACGCGGGAAATTTCGCTGATGTGTTCAAGCACGCAGTGTTATGTCGCATCTTGCACTACTTGCGCGCCAAGCCGGCAGCGTTCCGTGTGATCGATACTCATGCCGGCGCGGGCCTCTACGATCTCGCCGGCGAAGAAGCGACCCGCGGCGGAGAATGGCATTCCGGTATCGAGAAGCTCTTGGGCGCTAAACTCCCCGAAGCAGTCGCGGCACTTCTTGCTCCTTATCTCGAAGTCGTCGGTGCACTCAATGAACGCGGCCGTCTGCGTGTCTATCCCGGTTCTCCGGCGCTTGCCCGCGCCTGGCTGCGCCCGCAGGACCGGTTGGTCGTCTGCGAGCTTGAGCCGAACGCGTCAGTCGCGTTGGCCCGCAATCTGCGCGGCGATACCCGCATAAAAACGCTGGCAATCGATGGTTGGACTGCGCTCAACGCCTATGTCCCGCCGAAAGAACGTCGCGGCTTGGTGCTGGTCGATCCACCGTTCGAAGCCGACAACGAGTTTGCACGGCTGGCGAGCGGCCTGGCGGCGGCACACCGCAAATGGGCCACAGGCACTTACGCACTTTGGTATCCGATTAAAGGCCGCAGTGAGCCGGATGCCTTCGCCAAGCGGCTGCGCCGATTGGCACTGGCGAAGGCGCTCCGGGCCGAAATCTTCGTAGCCCCCCTCAGCGACCCGACCCGGCTCAATGGTGCCGGAATGATCATCGTCAACCCACCCTGGCCGCTGGAAAGCGAACTTTCTGCCCTGTTGCCCGTTCTTGCTAGCGTTCTTCGGCGCCAGGGCGATGGCGGGTTTCGGCTCGACTGGCTCGCTGGCGAAGGTCGGTCGGCCTCCCGGTGACCGATTGGCCTCTTTCCACCGAGGCGCAGTTGGTGTGTAGTTCCGCACTGGCAGTGACGTTCCGCCTCCTGTGGGGGCCGGCGGAGTTGACTGAGGCCATTTTCGGCTGACGCTTTCCCCGACTGCGAATGTCTCGCCGAGCTGTCGTGCGTGGGGCCGGCAGTGGAGCAGTGGGGGAGAGGTCCCGATGGCGCAAACGGGTGTCGTGAAATTCTTCAATGGTGAGCGGGGCTACGGCTTTATAAAACCGGATGACGGTGGGCGCGACGTTTTCGTCCACATCACTGCGGTGGAGCAGGCCGGGCTGAAGGGCCTGAACGAGGGGCAGCGGATCAGTTTCGACGTCGAACCGGACAAAAAGGGCAAAGGCCCGAAAGCCGTGAATCTCGTCGTCACTGGCTGACTAACGCAGACACGAACAACGAATGTTTGTGCTTAACCGACCGAAAGCAATCCTGTCTTCGCGACGGTGATCAATCATTGAAAAACCCCGGAGCATGCTCCGGGGTTTTTATCGTCGCGTTCTACGGATGGTAAAAAGCGAAATAAAAATCCCGGACAATGAGGTCCGGGATTTTCTGCGAACGGTTTTGATCCGATTAGAAATGGTAGTTCACACCCAGGCGCAAGTAATTCGCCTGTAGTCCATTGTCGGCACCGGTTAGCGTGTATGCGCGGCTGCCAAGATCCATATAGAGGTACTCGACCTTTGCCGACCAGTTCGGCGTAATTCCGACCTCCATACCGACGCCACCGGCCCAGCCGACCAGCGTCTTGCTTTCGTCAAGGCCGCCGAATTCTGCTTTGAGGTCGCCATAGGCGAGGCCAAGCGTCCCATACAGCAGCATGTTATTGATGGCGAAGCCGGCGCGGCCGCGCAGGGTGCCAAACCACGGATTGGAAAACTTGTAAGGCGCGAACGTGTCGTCGGCACCGCTGATCTGGATGTCGGTTTCCGCACCGAACACGAATTGGCCCATCTGCCAGTTGTATCCGACTTGTCCGCCACCAGCGACGCCGCTGGGATCGATGCCGCTATTGGTGACCTTGCCCCATTCGTAGCCAAGGTTCAGACCGGCATACAGGCCGGTCCAGTTATAAACAGCGTTCGGTGGCGGCGCGTAATACGGCGCGGGACCACGGGGGAGGTCGGCAGCGGCGGCCGTCCCTGCGGCAGTCGCCGCGAGCGCCACAGTTATCGCCAGGATCGTCTTCTTCATCTTACCCTCCACTCAACTCCCGCTCTCTGCAGGACGCAGATGCTCAAAATCTGAGGCGATTGCGTCGATGCATCAGCGAAACTTCGACATTACGTGGAGGATTTATCGGGCCATTTAGGTTAAACGGTTATGAATTGCTAAGGATGAGCGGCCCGTATCCCTAAGGAACCCTTATTTTTAGACGTTTCAGTTCACTTCTGTTTACCATGTGGGCTTAGCGCGCATTTACTCTAACGATGGCGCCGTGTGACAGCGGATGCAGTGGAAGCAGATCGCGCCAGCAAGT
Source organism: uncultured Alphaproteobacteria bacterium (assembly GCA_963810585.1). Classification (GTDB taxonomy): domain Bacteria; phylum Pseudomonadota; class Alphaproteobacteria; order Rhizobiales; family Xanthobacteraceae; genus Pseudolabrys. The sequence continues at coordinate 742,310 of CAWENV010000001.1, read as the reverse complement.
GAGACAAGCCGCACGGATTACAGGGAATGGCAGACGACATTACAAAAAGCGCGCCGCGCGCGGCGCTGATCACCGGCGCTGGTCGTCGCATCGGCGCGACCATCACGCTCGCACTCGCGCGAGCCGGCTATGCTGTGGTGCTGCATGCCAACAACTCGCGCGACGATGCCGAGAGGCTTGCAGCCGCAATCACCCGAGCCGGTGGACGCGCCAGTGTTGTGCTCGCCGACCTCTCCGATCATGAGGCGGTGCTTGGTGTCGTTCCCGCAGCGGCTGCGTTCGGCCCACTGACGCTCCTGGTCAACAATGCTGGCGAGTTCGAGCCCGATGATATTGAAACGCTCTCGCACGCACGCTTTCAACGCGCAGTTGCCGTCAATCTGGCGGCGCCATTATTCCTTTCGCAGGCATTCGCTGCGCAGGCGCCGGCAGGAATTGACGCTTCGATCGTCAACGTTCTTGACCAACGCGTGCTCAAGCCAAATCCGCACTTTTTTTCATACACATTGAGCAAGAGCGCATTGCATACGGCCACAATCACACTGGCGCAGGCCCTGGCACCGAAGCTTCGGGTGAATGCAGTGGCGCCTGGTCCCACGCTACCAAGTCCGCGCCAGACCGAGGTACAGTTCGCGGCACAGGCGGAGAGCCTGCCGCTGCAGCACGGGCCGCAGCCGGATGACATAGCCTCAGCGGTGCTCTACCTGGCGCAGGCAAAAAGCGTTACCGGCGTCACAATTCCTGTCGACGGCGGGCAGCATTTGTCATGGCGTACCGCCGATAGCCAGATTGTAGAGTAGCGCACCGCTGCGCACGCATTATCTTGTCGACTATGAACGGCACCAACAAAGACATCGATCCGGCGAGCGAATTGCGCGAGGAGGATGATGAGCCTTCATTGCCCGAGTTGGAGCAGGAAAATGCTCTGACGGGCACGCTCGCTGCAGGCCGCGCAGCGATCATGCGCTTCGTCAAGTTGGCTCCGTCAGCACCCGGCGTATACAGGATGATCGACGCGCAGGGTGACGTGCTCTACGTCGGTAAGGCCAAAAACATAAAGAAAAGGGTGACCGCTTATGCGCGCCCCACCGGACACGACAGCCGTATCGCACGGATGATCGCGGCGACGGTGACGTTGGAATTCGTAACCACCAAAACAGAGACCGAAGCGCTCCTGCTCGAAGCGAATCTGATCAAGCGTCTCCGTCCGCGCTTCAATGTGTTGTTGCGCGACGACAAGTCATTTCCCTATATCCTGATCACGTCCGACCACTGGGCGCCCCAGATTCTGAAACATCGCGGCGCGCGTGCACGGCCGGGACACTATTTTGGACCTTTCGCTTCTGCCGGGGCGGTCAACCGCACAATCAATGCGCTGGAACGGGCATTCTTGCTGCGATCCTGTACGGATTCATATTTTGAAGCGCGCACGCGGCCGTGCTTGCTCCATCAGATTAAACGCTGCTCGGCGCCCTGCACGCGCGAAATCGATTTCGGCGGTTACAGCGAGCTGGTGCGTGAAGCCAATGAATTCCTCTCCGGGCGTAGCCGGTCGGTACAAAAGGAATTAGCCGACGAAATGGATAAGGCGTCCGCTGCTCTCGATTATGAGCGCGCCGCAATCTATCGCGATCGTCTGTCAGCGCTGTCGGCAATACAATCGCACCAAGGCATCAATCCGCGGAATATCGAGGAAGCTGACGTTTTTGCCGTGCATCAGGCCGGCGGCTACTCATGCGTGGAGGTTTTTTTCTTCCGGACCGGCCAGAACTGGGGCAACCGCGCTTACTTCCCGAAAGCCGACCGCGCCATCGGGCCGGACGAAGTTCTCGGCGCGTTCCTTGCGCAATTTTACGACGACAAGCCCCCGCCGCGGCTCGTTCTTGTTTCGCATGATTTCGAAGAGCGCGCGTTGCTTGCTGAAGCGCTGACCACAAAAAGTGGACACAAAGTTGAGGTAGGTGCGCCGCAGCGCGGCGAGCGCAAGGAGGTGGTGCAACACGCGCTGGCGAATGCACGCGAGGCACTGGCGCGCAAGCTGGCCGATACGTCTTCGCAACAGCGGCTGCTTAACACGCTGACTGAAGCGTTTGCGTTGCCACGCGTGCCGCGCCGCATCGAAGTTTACGACAACAGCCACATTAGCGGAAGCAACGCGGTCGGCGCGATGATCGTTGCCGGCCCGGAAGGATTTCGTAAAAACCAATACCGCAAGTTCAACATCCGCTCGGCTGAACTCACGCCGGGCGACGATTACGGCATGATGCGCGAGGTACTGCAGCGCCGTTTCAAGCGGCTGCTCGAGGAAAATCCGCGCGGCACCGTGGGCGGCATGCTTGCCGCCGCATTGGCAGGCGACGATGAAGATCAGCCCTGGCCCGACCTGGTTTTGATCGATGGAGGGCAGGGCCAACTCAACGCAGCACAGGAAACACTGGGTGCGCTTGGCGTCACAGACGTGCCGTTGGTTGCGATCGCCAAAGGGCCCGACCGTGATGCCGGCCGCGAGACGTTCTTCATGGCGGGGCGGGACCCGTTCAAGCTGCCACCGCGTGATCCTCTGCTGTATTTCATCGAACGGCTTCGCGATGAGGCGCACCGCTTTGCCATCGGCTCGCATCGCACGCGACGCAAGAAAGATATCCGCGAGGCCGGATTGCAGGAAATTCCCGGAATTGGCCCGACCCGCAAACGGGCGTTGCTGCACCATTTTGGCACTGTGAAAGCAATTGAACGGGCTAGTCTGCCGGACCTCGCCCAGGTCCCCGGAATTAATGCAGAGACCGCGCGAAAGATATATGAATTCTTCCACGAGTCAGCGGCTCACTAGACGGGAAGTAATAATGATCATTCAACGGCAGGAAGACGTCACCAAGGTGGTGACAGAAGCCTTCAAAAATACGCAACCTCCGCGTCTGCGGGAAATTCTCATTTCACTGGTTCAGCATCTGCACGCATTTGCGCGCGATGTGCATTTGACAGAGGAAGAATTTCAAAGCGCAGTTCAGTATGTCGCCAAGCTCGGACAGAAGACCAACGACAATCACAATGAAGTGGTGCTGATGTCGGGTTCGCTTGGCTTCTCGACGCTTATCTGCTTGCTCAACAACGGTAACAATGGCCAGACCGAGACCACAGCCAATCTGCTCGGTCCATTCTGGCGCTTGAATTCGCCGCGCACCGAAAATGGCGGTTCGATCGTGCGCTCGCCCACACCGGGGCCGGTGCTGTTCGTCAATTGTTGGGTTAAGGACCAGAACGGCAAGCCGATCGCGAACGCGGAGGTCGATATTTGGCATTCTTCGCCAGAAGGCTTCTATGAGCAGCAGGATCCCAAGCAGGCGCCCATGAATTTGCGCGGCAAGTTCACGACCGATGCGCAGGGTCATTTCGGCTTTCGCAGCGTGAAGCCGGCCGGTTACCCAATTCCAATCGATGGTCCCGTCGGGGATCTCGTGCGTGCGACGGGGCGGCATCACTACCGGCCTGCCCATTTGCATTTCCTGATCTTAAAGGAAGGCTTCAAGACGTTGATCTCGCAGATCTACGTCAACGATGACGAGAAGCTCGAAACCGACGTACAGTTTGGGGTCACACGTGCGCTGGTTGGCGACTACGTGCGCCATAGCGGCGCAGCGCCGGCAGGCGACGTGAAGGGCGAATGGTATTCTCTCGATCAGACTTTCGTGATGGAGCCGGGCAAAAGCCGCCTGCCCAAGCCGCCAATTCAGTAGGCCCGCATAATCAGCGGGGATTTCGACTCTCGCGGCTGTTGACCTGACCGCGGCGCGGGTGTTCTTTCCCGGCATGAATGCTGTTGGCTCCCGGCCGCTGCCGGCACGCCCCCTCGCGCTGCCGAACCTGTTGACCTATGCGCGCATCGCCGCCGTTCCGGTGGTGGTGGGGTTGATGTATTGGCAAAGCATTTTCGATGGACCGCTGTGGCTGCGCTGGGCGGCGCTGGCGATCTTCATCTCTGCGGGCGTGACCGACATTCTTGATGGCTATCTTGCCCGTACCTGGGGGCAGCAGTCATCGCTCGGTCGTATGCTTGATCCTATCGCTGACAAATTGCTGGTGGCGTCCTGCCTTCTGATGCTGGCGGCGGAAGACACCATTCGCGGTTGGACCTTGCTTGCCGCCGTAGTCATACTTTGCCGCGAAATCCTGGTGTCGGGTTTGCGGGAGTATCTTGCTGAGTTGCGGGTTGGTGTACCGGTGACGCGACTTGCGAAATGGAAAACCACGGCGCAGATGGTTGCAATCGGGTTTCTGATTGCGGGCGAGGCCGGTGACAAGATTGTGCCCGCTGTTACCCAGATCGGGATTTTATTGCTCTGGCTTTCGGCGATTCTCACGCTCTATACCGGCTGGGACTATATGCGCGCAGGCTTGCGCTATATGATCGATGAATGAACCTGAAATTGCGTTATTTTGCCTGGGTGCGCGAACGTATCGGCAAGCCTGAGGAAGTGATCGAGGTTCCGCCGGAAATCGCCACGGTGGGTGAACTGATGAAATGGCTTGCTTCGCGCGGCGAAGAATATGCCCACGCCTTCACAAACTTGAATGTCATCCGCGCCGCCATCGACCAGCGCCATGTCCGGGCCGATGCCACCATCAAAAACGCCCGCGAAATTGCTTTTTTTCCGCCCATGACGGGTGGATAGCCTCGCCCCCGCCAGCGGGGTACATTGAAAGAATGACAACGACGATACGCTTGCAGCGCGAACCTTTTGACGCAGCGGCGGAAGCGGCGAAGCTTTCGCGCGGCCGTAGCGATGTTGGCGCGCTTGTCACCTTTACCGGAATTTGCCGTGGCACAGAAAATGGCGTGCCCATCGCCGCACTTACGCTTGAACACTATCCGGGCATGGCGGAATCCGAGATTGAGCGCCACGTCGCGGAAGCGACCGGGAGATGGCCGCTTTTGGGCGTAACGATCATTCACCGCTATGGCCGCATTGTACCCGGCGAAGACATCGTGCTGGTAGCGACGGCATCGTCTCACCGTCAGGCCGCATTCGCGGCAGCCGAATTCCTGATGGATTATCTGAAGACCCGTGCACCGTTCTGGAAGCTAGTCGAAAAGGCAGACGGAAAAAGTTGGGTCGACGCGAACGCGGTCGATGACACGGCCGCCGATCGCTGGGCCATTCAAAGGCGCGAACGTGAAATTGCGGAATGAACGCACGTGGTGCGTTCGCTGGAGGGGACTATGATTCCGATCGTAGTCGCGGCATTCGCGGTCATGGCGCTCAGTACCCACCCAGCGTCTGCTGCGGAGATGGTTTACTTTGAAGTGCCGCGTGGAGCGCACCCGCATGATGTAGCGCCCGCACCTGACGGCAACGTCTGGTATACGGCGCAATCGCAAGGTGCGATCGGCATTCTCAATCCGAAAACCGGACGGACGATGCAAATTTCGCTCGGTAAAGGTGCCGCACCGCACGGCGTTATCGTAGGGCCTGACCGTGCCGCCTGGATTACCGAAGGGGGACAGAACGCAATCGCGCGTTTTGATCCAGCGACCAAGGTGGTGAAACTTTTCTCGCTTCCGAACGATTTTCCCGACGCCAATCTCAACACGGCGACGTTTGACCGCAAAGGCATTCTTTGGTTCACCGGGCAGAATGGCGTTTACGGCCGCGTCGATCCGGCTAACGGCAAAGTGGAAGTTTGGAAAGCACCAAAGGGCGCTGGGCCTTACGGCATCACGACCACGCCGAATGGTGATGTCTGGTACGCCTCGCTTGCGGGCGATCATATAACCAAGATCGATACTGTGAGCGGTGATGCGCTGGTGGTGGCGCCGCCTAAGCCGGGTGTCGGTCCTCGCCGTATCTGGTCAGATTCCAAGGGCTTGTTGTGGGTGAGCTTCTGGAACAGCGGCGAGCTCGGTCGCTACGATCCAATGAACAAAGCTTGGAAAGTATGGAGCCTGCCCAAGAGCAAAGGTGGGTGCTACGCGGTCTATGTGGACAACAACGACAAAGTCTGGGTTACCGACTTCCTTGCCAACGCTATCCTGCGCTTCGATCCGGCAACCGAGACATTCGAGAGTTTTCCGAGCGGCAGACGCGGCGCGTCGGTGCGCCAACTGCTTGGCCGCCCGGGCGAGGTTTGGGGCGCGGAATCCGGTGCCGATCGCCTCGTGGTCATAAAAGACTGATCGCGGCAGGAAGACTTGATGGCGTTCAATATGACCATCAGCCGTCGCTCCATTCTGCAACTCCTCGGGGGTGGCGTGGCCTTGGCTGCGACCGCGCGGCCCGCTTCTGCCAGCGAAGATCGTATCGCGCGCTTGATCGATGAAGCGCATGCCAAAGGCCAGATATCACAGAGGATCGATTTCATTTCCGGCGCGCTCCGGGGCACGCGTTATCAAGGCTATACGCTGATCGGCGGGCCGCAACGGTCAGAGCAATTTGTGGCACGCGACGACGCATTCGATTGCGTTACTTTCTGTGAAACCGTGCTTGCTGCCGCGGCCGCGGGCAGTCACGGCGAGTTTGATTCTGTTCTCAGGGCCATTCGTTATCACAATGGCATCGTGAGCTGGCGCGAGCGCAACCATTACTTTTTCGAGTGGGGCCAACACAACATCGAAAATAATATGTGCCGACCAGTCACAATGGACGGGTCGGTCAAGATCGAAAAGACTGTCTATTGGCAAAAAGAGCTCGGCAGACGTCATTTTTCAATGGAAGTTATTCCGCGCGCCGTGTTCCTGGCCAACAAACGACAGCTCGCCAGTGGCGATATCGTTGGCTTTATCACGCAGCGGCAAAACCTCGATTATTTCCACGTTGGTTTTATTGCCTTCGGTGCGCGCGGCGATTTGTTGCTGCGACACGCGTCCCAAAGCCATCATAACGTCCTTGATGAACGTATGGACCGGTTCGTCGCTGTAAATCGCGTGCGTTACGTCACGTTGCTGCGGCCACAAGAGCCCCATGCGGTTCCCGTGAAGGGGTAAGCCTCAGGCCGCCGCAGCCTTTGGCTTCACTTCCGCTGTGTAGTCGTCCATCAGCGTTTTGGTGATGCCGCCGGGATTGAAATTCCAATCGGCAATCTCCGCTACGGCGGTCACTTCCGCCGCCGAACCGGTGATGAAGCATTCGGAAAAGCCGGTGAGCTCATCGGGCATGACGCGACGTTCGATCACCTCGATGCCGCGTTTACGCGCGAGGCCAATCACTGTTTGCCGGGTAATACCGTCGAGGAAGCAGTCGGCGATCGGCGTATGAATCTTGCCATCCTTGACGAAGAAAATATTCGCGCCGGTGCATTCGGCGACGCGGCCTTCCCAGTCCAGCATCATTGCGTCGGCATAACCTTTTCGCTCGGCGCGATGCTTGGAGATGGTGCAGATCATGTAGAGGCCGGCGGCCTTAGCGAGGCAAGGTGAGGTCTTCGGATCGGGCCGGCGATAGTCGGCGAGGTCGAGCCGGATGCCCTTCAGCCGTTGCTCGGGGTCGAAATAGCTCGGCCACTCCCAACTCGCGATGGCGAGATGAATGGTGTTGCTCTGCGCGGAAACGCCCATCATTTCGGAGCCGCGCCAGGCGACCGGCCGGACATAGGCTTCTTTTCTGCCGTTCTTGTCGACCACCTGTTTCTTGGCGGCGACGATTTCGGCGACAGAGTAGGGGATATCGAAGTCGAGGATATTGGCCGAGCGCTTCAGGCGCTCGGCATGTTCGGTAGACTTGAAGACCTTGCCGCCATAGGCGCGCTCGCCCTCGAACACGCAGCTTGCGTAGTGGAGGCCATGTGAGAGTACGTGGAGATTGGCCTCGTTCCATGGCACGAGCTTGCCGTCGTACCAGATGACCCCTTCGAGCCGGTCATACGATTGGGCAGCCATTTATTTTCTCCTTCGCCTCACTCGACAGGCAGCATATCGCCGCTGTGATGGCGCATTTTCCGCGCCTGTTCCAATACTTTGCCTCAGCCGGGCAACACCCGGTATGAATGGGACCGAACCGGACCTATTAGCGCTACCAACGCCCGGCGGGTAAAAAGGCCCGCTTCGGTACGATCCTTTCGCCTACAGACGTCTTTTTGTAACATAAAATCAAAATATGTCAACATGGCTGACATAAATGTGACGAGTAAGGGGTCGGCCGCGAGTACCAACCTCGCCGACCCGTCGGCGCCCGGCGCCGCGCCAAAGACGCCGCTGGAGCCGATTTGGGACATCATCGAGTTGCTGTTTTTCGCCTATCGCGATTTCGTCGGTGATCCTGACGAGGTGCTACTGAAGCTGAGCTTCGGTCGGGCCCATCATCGGGTACTGCATTTCGTCAATCGCAATCCCGGAATGAAGGTTGCCGATTTGCTCGAGACTCTCAACATCACCAAACAGTCGCTTGGTCGCGTACTCAAGCAATTGGTCGACCAGGGATACGTGGTGCAAAAGGAAGGTGCGCAGGACCGTCGACAAAGATTGTTATACGTGACAGCGAGAGGCGAAACGCTGGCACTTAAGCTCGCCAACTTGCAAACGCAGAGGATCAACCGTGCGTTCGGCGAACTCGGTCCTAATGCTCACGAAGCGGCACGCCGATTTCTCACGTCGATGATCGATACCGACAACCGCGAAGGCATTTTGCGGCTGATTGCGCGTTCAGATCGTGCATCGAAGATTCGCGATTGATTTGACCCGAGGAGTTCGGCGTTGACCCTGCCCGAGACGCTTCCCGATGATGCGCCGCATCTGCTGGTGGTTGACGACGACCGCCGCATCCGCGACTTGCTCTCCCGTTTCTTGAGCGGCGAGGGCTACCGCGTCACCACTGCGGAGACCGCTTCCGATGCCCGCGCCAAGCTCAACGGTCTGAGTTTCGATCTGCTCATTCTCGACGTGATGATGCCAGGCGAATCCGGTTTTGATCTCGCAAAAGCTATCCGCGACGGTTCCAACGTTCCGATCCTGATGCTGACTGCGCGCGATGCTGCCGAGAGCCGGATCAAAGGGCTGGAGATGGGTGCCGACGATTACCTCTCGAAGCCATTTGAGCCGCGTGAACTGTCGCTTCGCATCGCCAATATCCTCAAGCGCGCGCAACCGGCGCCATCGCCGCCCGCCGAGTCCATACGCTTCGGACCGTTCGTTTATCATCTGGCGCGCGGAGAATTGCGCAAGGGCGAAGAGGTTATCCGGCTTACCGACCGTGAACGCGAGATGCTCCGCATCCTTGCCGGCACGCCGGGCGAAACAGTGCCGCGCTTGTCGCTTGCCGGTGACGGCGGGTCGGTGAGTGAGCGGGCGGTAGACGTGCAAGTCAATCGTCTTCGCCGAAAAATCGAGCGCAATCCCGCAAATCCGCTATTTGTGCAAACGGTGCGCGGTATCGGCTACCGGCTGGTGACCAGTTCATGACCAGCCTCGATATCAGCAACGGTGTGCGCAACGCGATCACGCGACTGCGCGAGCTGTGGGAATGGTACGACGCCATTCCGCCGGTGCGAAAAATTCATAGGGCGCTCGGCCAGATCGCCGACGGCTGGCGGAGGGTTAGCCGCTGGCTCAATAGCGTTATGCCGAAAGGCCTCTATGCGCGCGCGTTGTTGATCATCATCGCGCCGATGGTCATCCTGCAATCGGTCGTAGCTTTCGTCTTCATGGAGCGGCACTGGAACGTCGTCACGCAACGGTTGTCTGCCAGCGTTGTGCAGGATATTGCGGCGCTGATCGATATTTACCGCGGCTATCCGCAGGATGCCGACCAGGCGCAGATTCGACGCATCGCGCAGGAGCGCTTGGGTCTGTCGGTGGATTTTCTACCGCTGACCGACATGCCGCCGCCCGGCCCTAAGCCATTCTTTTCATTGCTGGATCAGGCTCTGTCGGATGAATTGCGCAAACAGATCGGGCGCCCGTACTGGATCGACACTGTCGGCAAGTCGGCGCTCCTCGAAATCCGGGTGCAACTCGATAACAACGTAATGCGAGTTTTTGCGCGCCGCAGTGCGGCCTATGCCTCAAATTCGGAGATCTTCCTGCTCTGGATGGTCGGCACCTCAACGGTGCTCTTGATCGTCGCCATCATTTTTCTTCGCAATCAGATCAAGCCCATCCTTCGGCTGGCCGACGCCGCGGAGAGTTTCGGCAAAGGCCGTGAAGCGCCAAACTTTCGGCCGCGCGGCGCACGTGAGGTTCGACGTGCCGCGGCCGCTTTCATCGAGATGAAAACCCGTATCGAGCGCGCGATGGAACAGCGCACTGCGATGCTCGCCGGTGTGTCGCATGACCTGCGCACAGTGCTCACGCGTTTCAAGCTTGAGCTCGCTTTGATCGATGACTCGCCTGAAATCGACGGGATGAAAAAGGACGTCGACGAAATGGCGCGGATGCTGGAAGCGTATTTGGCTTTCGCCCGTGGCGACAGCGGCGAGGTGTCGGCGCCAACAGACATGGCGGAATTCCTGGAAGAACTGAGACTGGATGCCGAACGCCATGGCCACAAGACGAGCGTTGTGTTTCACGGTCCGCCGATCGTTACGGTGCGCCCGGCCGCTTTCAAGCGATGCCTTGCCAATCTGGTTTCGAATGCCGCCCGCTTTGCACCTTCTATCGAAATTACCGGCCACCGCGATCATCGCTACCTCACCGTCACTGTCGACGACGACGGGCCAGGAATTCCGTCGGGTATGCGCGAAGAAGTGTTCAAGCCGTTTCTACGGCTCGACGATGCTCGCAATCAGGACGAGGGTGGCACCGGATTGGGACTAGCGATTGCGCGTGATATCGCACGTTCGCATGGCGGCGACATAGCGCTCGGGGATAGCCCGCTTGGTGGTCTGCGCGCGACTGTCAGCGTGCCGGTTTAAGCAGCTTCGGACTCTTCGTCCCGGCGCGTGCGTCGTCGCCGCCGAGACCCGCGCAACACGCATTTCGGAAGCGCACAAAGATCGTCGACAAAGCCGGCCCAGCGTTCAGCGCTGGCGAGACCGCGATCGAGCGCTGCCATTGTTCGATCAAGACCTTCTTCTTCGTCATCGATCCATACCGACAGGACGCGCGCGAACATCAGCGCTGCGCCTTGCGCGCGTAATGCGCCGCGGGGGCCAGATGCACGGATGCCAGCAGCTTCCAGCATCCAATGTTGCGACCGCACCGCCATTGCGTTGAGTGCAAAAGCGAGCCCGGGGTTACGCCGCGCCGACCGCATGATCGATCGCACCGCTTCTTTGTAGGGGCCCAGGGCTTCCAGTCGTCGCATCAATACGTCGAACAGGCGTTCGCGCGCCGGTTCCTCGGCCATATCGGCATCTCCGCCGGCGAGGACTGTGCGATCGATGTCCTTGATGTGGGCGGCGAGGATGGCAAGCGTCGAGCCAAACTCGGTGCGCAACTGCGACAGTTTAATTCCGGCCTGGCCTGCGACTTCGGCGAGGCCGATCTGTTCGAAAGCATGGTCGGCAAGCAGTGTCATGAGAGCGTCGACCGCCTTGTCGCGATCGCCGGTGCCGCGCGGCGGTGTTGCAGAGGAAACCTTGCGCTCACGCTTGGGCTTGCGGGCCATGACGTCCTCCTTTGGGACGGTGGTAAGCCCCTAATGTAGGTTGGAAGCGGTGGCGGTTCTAGGGCGGGAACTAGCCCGCGAGTTCACGCGAACGGCGGGTGGCCGCAGCGATGGCCCGCGCCAATAGCTCGTCGAAACCGTTCGGACCCATTAGTACTTCCAGCGCGGCAGCGGTCGTGCCACCGGGCGAAGTGACATTCTCGCGCAAAGTAGCCGCATTGAGGTCCGACCGATGCAACAATTCGGCAGAGCCGGTGACGGTCTCGCGCGCGAGCCGCGTCGCGAGCGCCGGCGGCAGCCCGGCCGCGATGCCAGCGCTGGTCATCGCTTCCGCCAGCAGAAATACATATGCAGGACCAGACCCCGACAACGCAGTCACTGCATCCATTAGGGCTTCGTCCGAAACCCATTCTACCGTCCCGATAGCCGCGAGCAGCTCGGACGCCAGCTTGCGTTGCGGCGTCGATACATTTTTGTTTGCGCTGGCAACGCTGATGCCACGTCCGATCGCGGCCGGCGTGTTCGGCATGGCGCGCACGATCGCTGTGCCGGCCGGCAGCGATTTTTCAAGAAACCCCATGGTGCGGCCAGCCATAACCGACAGCACCAGCGTGGCTTTGCCGACGAAAGCTGCGAGAGGTGGCACCGCTTCTGGCGCCGTCTGCGGCTTCACCGCGATGACGATTGCGCGGCGGCGACAGCTTTACCCTTCGGATTGAGCTTGATCCCGCGTCGGACCAAGGCCTTCACCGTCTTTCCCGGTTGCGGCTCGATCACCATGACTTGCTTCGGTTTGAGTCCGCGCGTCAGCCAACCATCAAGCATCGCGCCGCCCATCTTACCGGCACCGGCCAAGACGAGAGGCCCACGAAATTTGCTCAGACTGCGTGCTTTACGATTGGCTCATGGCCGGTCACCGGCCTATGCCTCGCCGGAAGTCTCGAACATAGCAGCATCGAGTGCTTCGCGAGCGCCTTTGCCCGCCCAGACCACAAACTGGAAAGAGGAGAAATAGCGCTCGCAGGCCTCGAGGGCGGTGCCGAGCAGCGCTTCGCATTGCTTACCCGAGGCCTCGGTGCCGCCCGCCAGCACCAAGGCGTGGCGGAACATGACGATGCCCTCGTTCACCCAATGGTCGAAATGGCCGACCCATAACCGTTCATTGATCAGGGAAATCAGTGCCTGGACTTCTGCGCGACGACGTTCCGGCACCCGCAAGTCGAAGGCGCAGGCCAGATGGAGCGCTTCAATATCGCCCATCCAGGTGTAAGAAAGCTGGTAATCGGTCCAACGCCCCGTGACTAATATCGTGATCTCGTCATCGCTGGCGCGTTCGAACGACCAGTCATTACCGGTCGCCAGTCGTTCCACGACATCGAGTGGATTGATTCGCGATTCTTCCGTGTAGCTGGTCAGGGACATGACGTCTCCGCTTTGCCGATTGGAGCGAGGGAAACGCACGCCACCGCACGCGCGCGGCGGGTAGACCCGCGATGGGCCAGAACCGCAAGTAGACGCAGGGGTTACGGGATGCCTTGACGGCGAGAGCGAATCACAAAGCGATTCGACTATATCCCTGCTTGATTCCGCCCGCCAAAGGCATCGTCAAGTGCTAATGAGCCGTGATTTGCCTGTCATAGGCAACCGCGTCGAATTCGACTCTCCACAGCCAATGCTGCGGCAAGTTGAATCGGCAGTGGATAACTCGCGGCGCAGTCAGCAAAAGTGGAAGCGGGGTTTAAGTCCCCTGGCGCGACCGAAAAATTGAGTCAGTCGAACAGGCTCGACACCGACTCTTCAGTGGCCGTGCGTCCGATCGCCTCGCCAATGAACGACGCAATCGGCAGAATGCGGATATTGCCGGCAGCCGAGCATTTCCTCGGTCGGCTGAATGGAGTCAGTAATCACCAACTCCTTCAAACGCGAGCTTGCGATGCGCTTGGCAGCGCCACCTGAAAGCACACCGTGGCTGATATAGGCGTAAACCGCCTTGGCCTTGTTTTCGAGCAATGCGTCGGCCGCATTTACCAGTGTGCCACCGGAATCGATAATGTCGTCCACCAGCACGCATGTGTAGCCGGAGACGTCACCGATGACGTTCATCACTTCCGATTTGCCCGCGCGTTCGCGCCGCTTGTCGATGATAGCGAGCGGCGCATTGATGCGTTTCGCCAAACCGCGGGCACGTACCACGCCGCCGACATCGGGTGACACCACCATAACGTTGTCGAGTTTAAATCGTTCCTCGATATCGCGCACCATCACGGGCGACGCATAAAGATTATCGGTCGGAATATCGAAGAATCCCTGAATCTGCCCGGCGTGGAGATCGAGCGTCATGACCCGATCGGCGCCGGCGCGTGTGATGAGATTGGCAACCAGTTTGGCCGAGATCGGCGTGCGCGGGCCAGGTTTGCGGTCCTGCCGGGCATAGCCGTAATAGGGAATTACCGCGGTAATGCGCCGTGCTGACGAGCGGCGCAGCGCATCCATGATGATCAGCAATTCCATCAGGTGGTCGTTAGCAGGAAACGAGGTCGACTGGATGACGAAACAGTCCGCCCCACGGACATTTTCCTGAATTTCGACGAACACCTCCATGTCGGCGAAGCGTCGTACGACCGCTTTGGTCAGCGGAGTCTTGAGATATTCAGCGATCTGCTGGGCCAGCGCAGGATTGGAATTGCCGGCAACGAGCTTGATCGCTCCATTCTTGCCCGCCATCCCGAAATCCTCGCCCTCGCTTGTGCCGCAAGCGGCGTGGTCATAACAAGGCGGGCAAGGCGCGGCAATACGGCCCGGCCAGTTGTTCGAAGCTTTCATCAATACGATGAATTACCCTTTAGCGGCTCAAGGCCGACAATTTCACCGTTTCGCGCTCCGACAGCACCGCCGCCGCGGACGGGCGTCGGCGCGGCGGCGGGACGGCTTCGGTGTTTTCTGTGCCGGATACAGCATCCGCCATGTCGGTGGGCACCGGGTCAATCTGTGGACGCTGCATGCGGAATATCCCGGCAGCCTCCGGCGAGGATACAGCCGTGTCAGCCATGGCCACCTGCGGATCGGCCGTCGGGGGCGCGGCACCGGGCGCGACCTCAGGCGAAATCAGAAACACCGCGAGTTGCTCCATGCTCGCATGAGCAATCCGGCGCAGCATCGCGTCGTCCGCCGCAGACCACACGTCGCGATGGCGGACCTTCGTCGTCTCTTCGCCACTGATGCGCAAGGCGCGGTGCTCATCTTGGTCGTAAACATCCCACACCCATGTGACTGTCGTTTGACGCTTGGCGACTTTGATGGCGAGATAACCGCGCACACGATAGACAGACGATTGTTCACGGGAAATCACGGCGAGACGGCGCGTCTGCGCCTCATCATTGAGATCTTGCACAAGTTTCTGGAACTGGGCCGGTGGCAAGCCATCGACAGAGTCGAACGCAACGGTAGCACCGCGGGGCTGCGCCACCGACAAGTTCTGATTATCGGAGTTGCAACCCGCCAGCACCAAAGCACAGATCGCAGCCAATAGCCCGACGCAGCGCGAGGCGCGCCATGGCACGTCGACCGTGCGACCATTCGAACCCCACTCCATCGACATCCCTGCGGCCTTATTTTTTGTCTTCAAGTTCCATCGGCCGTCATAAAGCCTACCGGCAACGCCACCGCTTCGTCTAGTCCGGGCAACCGGAAGCGCCCACCTTAATCGGCGAGCGTAATGGCGTTGATATGCCGCCCGTAGTCAGCTTCGCTGCGGAGCGTTGTCCGTCGGTAACTGAAAAATCGTTCGGGATCTGAATAAGTGCACAAACCGAGATCCTCAAAGTGCGCAACGTCCGCGCGCTCAACCCGCTTGGCGATGTAACCGGTAAGGTTGAACATTGCGTGGCCGGCACGCTGCGATGCCATGAAGAATCGGGCGTTGTCCGATTATCGGCGGCGACAAAGCGTTCGACAAATTCCGGTCCGACCTCGTAGTTCGGCTGCCGGATGGTCGGGCCGAGTGCGGCAATGATGCGATTGCGTTTGGCTCCAAGTCGCTCCATGGCTGCGACTGTCGCCTCAATCACGCCCGTGAGCGCACCGCGCCAACCGGCATGCGCCGCGCCAACTACGCCGGCCTTGTCGTCGGCGAGCAGCAGGGGTCCGCAGTCGGCGGTTGATACCCCGATCGCCAGTCGCGGCACGCGCGTGACGACAGCGTCTGCGCGCGGACGATTTCCGTTCGTCCATGGCTCATCGGCGACGACAACGTCGGGCGAATGAACCTGATAAGGCGTCAGCAGCCGATCCGCATCCACGCCCATTGCTTTTGCCATGCGCGCACGGTTCTCGGCGACCTTGTCGGGCGCGTCGCTGGATCCGACACCGCCATTGAGTGAGGCATAGACGCCTTGCGACACACCGCCCGCACGCGTGAAGAAAGCGTGGCGGACGCGTGCAAGTTTGGTGAGTGAAGGAGCCTGCAACATCGTTTTCGTTCGCGCGCCGGTCTGGTTGATGAATAAATAATGTGCCAGCAGGCCGGCAGCTAGCACACTAGGTCTCGAAACCTGGTGGCACACCGACTATAGGATGGGCAAAAGCTGCGACTTTGAAAAGCTCGCCCATGGCTGTGCGATCATGTCCAATCAAACGCGCCAATGCCTGATCGATATCGGTATCACGGCCAGCTTTGGCCTTGAGTGCAGCCGCGCGTTGTTCAACGCCAAGGCGGCGCAAGAATTGCGATTGCTCTATTGGTCCATATCCAGTCACCCCCATCGCTTCGACTGTCCGCGTTAGCGCCTGAAAATCCACGTGGGCCGTAAGATCGAGGCTGCCCGGGCCTGTCAGTGGATCGGCGTAGGCGTGTTGGCCGACCGCCTGCAAGGTTTCCCCTAATCCGGTTTCGGTGTGACCGTAGTCGATCACCAAAGCGACGCCTTGCTCGTCGGCGATACGCCGGCCAAGCTCCATCGCTTCCCTGTCCCCGCGCCATTCAAATATTG
This sequence comes from uncultured Alphaproteobacteria bacterium, assembly GCA_963810585.1. GTDB lineage: Bacteria > Pseudomonadota > Alphaproteobacteria > Rhizobiales > Xanthobacteraceae > Pseudolabrys. The sequence continues at coordinate 725,788 of CAWENV010000001.1, read as the reverse complement.
CGCCCGCGCGCGGCGCGCGCAGAGGCGGCAGCAATAGCGTTTGAAAAAACGGGATAGGTTCGGACGCGATCGTAAAGGCAAGATTGTCAGTTGAATCAATTTCGATGCGGCGCTCGTGCCAGCCGCGCTCGGTCTTGATCGCCTGGTTCACCGGCAATGCGTCGAAAAATTCGTTGGCGAAGATGATAGCCGGACCTTTTGGAACCTCGGCAAGCGTCGAGTGCCAGAAAACAGGTACTCCAACGTCTTCCAGGGCCTTTTCCTGCTGCGCTTGCAGCAGTGGGCTGACCTCGACCAGATGCACGACGACCGCTGCACGAAACTCCGGCACGATTTGCACAGCGCGAAGTGCGTCTTGCATCATGGTGCCGCGCCCGGGGCCGAGCTCGATCAACCGCACATTCTCCGGCGCGCCCATTTGTTTCCAAACCGTACACAGCCATAAGCCGATCAGTTCGCCGAACATCTGGCTCACTTCCGGCGCGGTAATGAAATCGCCGCGTGCACCGAGCGGATCTCGCGTGGTGTAGTACCCGTGCTCGCTATCAAAAAGGCAGAGCGTCATGTACTCGGCTACGGGCATCGGGCCCGCAGCGGAAATGCGGCGGCGTATTTCGGCTTCCAGTGGTGAGCGTATTTCCACTACTGGCTCCGAGACGACGGATGTTTCCACGCGTAAACGATGAAGCCGACTCCGGCGAGAAAAAGCGGCACGGACAGCAATTGGCCCATAGTCGCCCCGCCCCAAAGGAAGCCAAGTTGGACGTCGGGCTCCCGAAAGAATTCGCAAATCGCCCGTGCGATCGCATAGCACACGGCGAAACTACCGATAATCAGGCCGGGCCTTTTAAGGGCACCGGCACGCATCAATAATGCCAGCACGGCGAGCAACACCAAGCCTTCCAGCGCCGCCTCATAGAGCTGGCTCGGATGCCGTGGCAGCGGCCCGCCGCTTGGAAATATCATTGCCCAGGGGACGTCGGTCGGACGGCCCCATAGTTCGCCGTTAATGAAATTGGCGATGCGGCCGAGGAACAAACCGATCGGGCCGACCGCGCAGGTAATGTCGCCCAGCGATAGCACTGGAATGCCGCGCTTGTAGCCGAACAGCAGGACAGCAACGACGCATCCCGTAAAACCGCCGTGGAACGACATGCCGCCATTCCACAATTGAAAAATTTCTGTTGGATGCTCGGCAAAGTACGGCAAATTGTAAAACAGAACGTAGCCGGTCCGGCCACCGAGAATGATGCCGAGCGTGACCCACAGGATGAAATCGTCGAAGTCGGTGGCGGCCATCGGCGCCTTGCCGCCCCACAATTTCTCGGAACGAATAAGTTGGCGGGCATAAGCCCAGCCGATCAGGATCCCGAAGATATACGCCAGCGCGTACCAGCGAATGGCGAGTGGGCCCAGATGCACAAGCACCGGATCAAAGCTGGGGTAGGGAATGACGAGCAAAGGCATTGCAGTATCAGACTCGCAGAGTGTACGGCGCGTGCGCAAGTGGTAGCATGCCGGGCCTTGCCGCGGGATGACCGGATCGCCATTGTGGTGACATGGTTTTCGTAAACAACTGTAAGCGAGCAAGATTTACGACGCTGGAGATGAAACATGGCCCAGACCAGCAACCGAATTTTCGATGAGATGGCGAGTTTGATGAATGACGCCGCCGGTGTAGCGCAAGGCGTGCGGCGCGAGTTCGACACACTATTTCGCAGCCAGGCAGAGCGTATCCTGCGCGACCTCGACGTGGTCCAGCGCGAGGAATTCGAGGCCGTCAAGGAAATGGCGCGGCTGGCGCGCGAGGAGAATGAGGCCTTGAAGGCGCGCATTGCGACGCTCGAGGCCAAGGCCGATAAGCCCAGCAAAAAGGCCAAGGATTCGGCCGCCGGATAGAGCCCCTTTGCGGCCCCTGTGGGTTTCTTGCCCTTTGCGGCTGCCACCGCTATAACCCGCCCCGTTCGCGGCCCCCGGCACCCCTGGAGGCTTGCCGCGTTCGCAGGCGGCGGAAAATGCCGCCTTTTCCATTGGTTTAGATGAGGGATTCAAGATGGCGACCGTCCAGGAATTAAAAGCGACGGCGCGACCGAAAGGCGGCAAGGGGGCCGCTCGGGCTGCGCGTCGCTCCGGCCGAGTGCCGGGCGTGATCTACGGAGAAAACAAGCCCCCGCTCATGGTTACGCTCGACCATGATGAATTGCGCCAGCGTATCTACGCCGGGCGTTTCCTCACCACGCTCTACAATCTCGATGTGGACGGCACCAAGCATCGGGTGATCCCGCGCGACTTCCAGCTTGACGCGGTGAAGGACCTTCCGATGCACGTGGATTTCCTGCGTGTGGCGGAAGGCGCCACCATCCGCGTGAAAGTCGCGGTGCACGTGCTCAATGCCGACCAGTCACCCGGCGTCAAACGCGGTGGTGCAGTCAACATCGTTACCCATACCGTCGACGTGATGTGCCCAGCCGAGTTGATTCCGGAATTGATCGATGTCGATATTTCGAGTCTCGACATCAATCACTCGAAGCATCTCACCGACGTGAAGCTTCCGCCCAATGTTCGCGTAATCGGCCGTGCCGACATGACGCTGGTCACCGTCGTGCCGCCGTCCGGCTATGCGGAAGAAATGAAAGCTGCCGCTGAAGCGGCCGCTGCCGCTGCAGCCGCCGCTGCTGCCGCCGCTGCGGCAGGTGCTGTCCCTGTGCAGAAGGTGCTGCTCCCGGAGCAGCTCCAGGTGCAACGCCCGGCGCCGCTCCCGCGGCCGGTGCAGCGCCGCGCCGCCGCCGCCGCCGCCAAGCCCGAGAAGAAGTGAGGACGCACTCCAGCGTCCTCATTTCCGCCAGTGTTTGCGTATTCGGCAAAGCGCATGATTCCGAAAAGTGGGTATCGGTTTTCGGAAACAATCATGCGAATACTCTAAGACAGCGCCGTTGACGCCATGCTGCTTTTCGTCGGCCTCGGCAATCCCGGTCCCCAGTACGCGGCAACCGCCACAATGTCGGGTTCATGGCGTTGCAGGCGATCGCGCGCCGCCATGAAATTTCCCCTTGGCGGCGGCGCTTTCAGGGTGTTGCCGTGGAAGGCACTATCGCCGGACGAACGCGTGCTGCTGCTTTTGCCCGGGACTTATATGAATGAATTGGGACGGGCGGTGGCGGAAGCGGCAAATTTCTACAAGCTCGATCCTGCCAAGATCGTGGTGTTTCATGATGAGGCCGAACTGCCGCCCGGCAAAGTCCGGCTAAAACTTGGTGGCGGCAATGCCGGTCACAACGGCTTGCGATCGATTTCCGAGCATATTGGTAACGACTACCATCGTGTACGCATTCGGCGTCGGCCATCCCGGCGACAAGAACCTGATGGAACGCTATGTGTTGCAGGATTTTGCCAAGGACGAGTGGCTTTGGGTGGAAGCGCTCTGCGACATCGTTTCCGACAATGTCGGACTATTGATTGAAGGTAAGGACTCGACCTTTCAGAACAAAGTGCATCTCGCCATGAAAGCCAAAGGGTTTGGCGACGATGAGCGAGCCCCCTGACTCCGAATAACAATGTAAGTAAAGAGACGACACAGCCATGGGATTTAAATGCGGCATCGTCGGCCTGCCGAATGTCGGTAAGTCGACGCTTTTCAACGCGCTTACGCAAACCGCGGCAGCGCAGGCGGCCAATTATCCTTTCTGCACGATTGAGCCAAATGTTGGCGAAATCGCCGTGCCGGATCCACGTCTCGACAAGCTGGCGGTGTTAGGGAAGTCCGAACAGATCGTCCCGACACGCATTACTTTTGTGGATATCGCCGGCCTTGTTGCGCGGTGCCTCAAAAGGCGAGGGCCTTGGCAACCAGTTCCTTGCCACCATCCGGGAGGTGGACGCTATTGTGCATGTGGTGCGTTGTTTCGAGGATAGCGACGTCACCCATGTCGAAGGCAAGATCGATCCGACTGCGGACATCGAGACCATCGAGACCGAGTTGATGCTGGCCGATCTCGACAGCCTGGAAAAGCGCGTCGACAATCTGGAGAAAAAGGCCAAGGGCACCGGAGAAGACGCAAAGCAAGCCAAGGAAATGCTCGACTTGGTCAAGCGCTCGCTCGTTCTGCTGCAAGCCGGCAAACCCGCGCGTATGGTCGAACGCAAGACCGAAGAGGAAAAGCTGTTCCATTCTCTTGGCCTGCTCACATCGGCACCGGTGCTTTATGCCTGCAATGTCGAAGAAGCGTCGGCTGCATCTGGCAATGCCTTTTCGAAAAAGGTCGAAGAGCGGGCCAAGGCCGAGGGCGCGGTCGCAGTTGTGATCTCGGCCAAGATTGAATCGGAAATTGCCACTTTGCCCCCAGAGGAGCGCACGGATTATCTCGAAGCTGTCGGGCTCAAAGAGACCGGGCTCGATCGCCTGGTCCGCGCCGGCTACGCCCTCTTGCATCTGGTGACGTATTTCACTGTCGGCCCTAAAGAAGCCCGGGCCTGGACCATCACGCGCGGCACCAAGGCGCCGCAGGCGGCGGGCGTAATTCATTCCGATTTCGAACGCGGCTTCATTCGTTCGGAAACCATCGGTTATGATGACTTTATCGCCTGCAATGGCGAAGCCGGCGCACGGGACGCGGGAAAAATGCGGCTGGAAGGCAAAGACTATGTGGTCGCCGACGGCGACGTAATGCATTTCCGGTTTGCTACCTAAAGTCTGTTGAACCGACTCACGATCCGACGCGACTATTTTCTGTGATGTCTGCACGACGAGGTCACATGCCACTTGCTCTCGCTCGCCGTATTGCCGCTGCGCTACTCTGTATCGCTTTCTTGAGCGCTTCGCCGGCCAAGGCCGAAATCGAAAAATTCATGCGGCAATGCGACGACAAATTATGCGCGTCATTCCGCGCCTCGATCACAATCCCGGATGGCTGGACTGAGGATAAGGAAGCGAGCGACTACTTCAGGGCGCAAATGCTGTTGCCGAAGGGCATCGATTTCGACAAAGCACCCGCCAAGATCTATGTGGTGGTGCGCTACAACCGCAACAAAAAGCCGCTTTCGGATTTTTTGCCCGATACCATCAAGGATTGGAAATGCCGCGCGAAGGACGCCAAGATCAGCAGGCTCGATGATCTTGCGCGCGCAGACAAACCGCCTTTTGTGCGTCATACGTTCGAGGCACCCCGGCTCAAGGAGCAGAGCTACGAGTTGCAGGCGGCAACGACCGATGATGACAAAGATGGAAATCAATTCATCGTCACCATCACCCTGTCCGCCGACTCGAAGGCGGCGCTTGAGGCCGCACAACCTGCGTATTTGGCGATCCTGAGCAAGTACTGATTTCGCCAGAGGCGGGCGAGGTTGACGCGCAGCCAATCGGAGCGATAGGGAACATCGACCATGAGCATCCCGGCCGATGGTGCCAGCAACATCGATACTCCGCGCAGCAAAGACGCGGAAAGGCGCGCTCTCGGCGTTGCCTGCGGCGCCCACGCCTTGCACGATGGTTATACCGATCTCGTCTACGTGATGCTGCCAATCTGGCAGAGCGAGCTCGGACTTGGTTTCGCTGCACTCGGGCTATTGAAGACGGTGTTCTCCGGCACGCTCGCCGGTTTCCAGATTCCGGCGGGTTTTTTGGCGGAACGGTTCGGTCCGGCGATCGTGCTCGCGCTCGGCACCGCACTGGCCGGTTTCGGTTATGTCCTTGCGGGATTTAGCAACGGCACGCTCGCGTTAGTCGCGGCACTTTTTGTCGGCGGCCTCGGGGCCAGTACACAACATCCGCTGGCGTCGTCACTCATCGCCCATGCCTTTGCGGGCACACGCTCGCTAAAGGCGCTTGGCACCTATAATTTTGCCGGTGATATTGGAAAAATGACCCTGCCGGCCACGGCGGCGTTACTGTTTGTGTTGCTGCCCTGGCGCCAAGCGCTGATGTTGCTCGGTGGCCTGGGCACGATAGCGGCACTGGTGATTTTCGTCGCCATGCCACGCTTTCGCGATGTACCTACCCCGCCACGCAAGAGCGACGAAACCGAACGCACTGTCGGCGGCGCAAAGGCATACGGCTTTCCGCTGCTGTTATCGATCGGCGTGATCGATAGCGCAACGCGCATGGCATTTCTCACGTTTCTCCCATTCGTACTCACCGCGAAAGGCGCAAGCCTGCAAACCGTGGGCCTTGCGCTCACACTGGTCTTTGCCGGCGGCGCAGCGGGCAAACTGATCTGCGCGTATATCGGTGCACGTATTGGTGCGGTAGCAACAGTGTGGCTGACCGAAACGGTCACTGCGATCGGCATTGTTGCGCTGTTACCGCTGCCGCTTGAAGCCGCGCTTTTTTTGCTGCCGGTTGTCGGCGTCGCGCTGAACGGCACGTCGTCGGTTCTCTACGGCTCGGTTCCGGATCTGGTCGAGCCGGCGTGGCGGCAACGCGCATTTGGCATTTTCTATACCGGCACGATCGGCGCGGGCGCAGTGTCGCCAGCCATCTATGGATTGCTCGGCGATGCAGTCGGCGTGCCAACGGCGCTGGTCGTAGTCGCCGCGTTCGTGCTCGTGACTTTGCCAATTACGCTCGCGTTGCGGCCAGCCTTGGCAACGCGATAGCCGTGGCGGTCACCGATCCGGCAGTCTGATCCTGACCTGCCCGACGACCGCAGCTGGCAACACGTCGAGATAAGGCCCTAAAAGGAACGCTTCTCCGGAGCCGCTTCCGTACATGCGGTCATGGGCGTCGATCATTGCCAGCACCGGACGAACGCATGCAGCCATCGAGTTCGACGATCAGATCGTTGATCGTGCTCGGGCGCAATTCGGCTCGATATCGAGGATCGGCAAATACCTTGCGCACGATGCAATCGGTCGCCTGTCGCACCAGTGGCAGCAGGACCGCATCTTTCTGGCGAGCCGACATCTGCTGCCCGGCGCCCGCGCTGGCGCCGTTTGGGGTCTGCATATTGAGGGAGACATTCAACACAAGCGACAACCCGAACAGTGGTTCGAGAATCATCCCTTGGACCTCGGCGAATTAAAGTCCCCAATGCAGGTATCCGAGTCGGACTCGTGGCGCACGCAAAATCTGCATTATTTTGACGGCAACGCTGTATGTTCGATCGACCAAGGAACCGGGCCGCTATCTGCACGATTGTGTTGGCATGACGAAAAGACCGGCAGTGACAGATGTCATGACCAGCGAACAGGCCGCGCTGCTTCGAAAGCTTGCTTTCGATGCGTATGAGCCCGAAGCCTTCGCCCCGAATTTAACCAAAGTTGAAGCGGAACAGCGCATCAGTGTGCTGCAGGCGAAACTGAAATTGATGGGCGAGCCGCCGCACACATTGTGATGGAAAACGTGACACGTGCTCCGCTGCGACTGGGGAACCCCTCCGCACAGCCCGGCGTTTGCTTTGTTGGACTGAAATCGAGAGGAGGAACTTATGACATCTTATCGCCATGCCGCGATCTTGGTCGCGCTGCTTGCAGGCGCGAGCACCGCAATTGCGCAGACCACCGTAATCACCCGTGAGCCGGTGGAATCGCGGACGGTGGTGACCGCCAACTCGCTGCAATTGAGTCCTGTTCAGCGGCAGACGATTTATCGCACGATCGTGCGCGAACGCGTGACCCCTGCCCACCCGACGGTGGAGTATCGCGTCGGCACCCGCGTGCCCGAAAGCGTGCAACTTTATTCGGTTCCGCAACAGGTTGCAGTCGAGGTACCCGCAATCAGGCAGTACAAATATATGGTGGTAAACGACCGCGTTGTGCTGATTGATCCGGCGACCAGCGAAGTCGTTGCCGAACTGGCCGATTAATCGGGTACTACCGCGTGAGAATCGGCCCGGCGCGACTTGCGCCGGGCCCGCGTTTTAAGTACCGCGCGTTTACCTTGAGGCGGCCGGGCAGATATGCGCGGCCGTTAGGTGCTGGATTTTCGGCTGCTTAAGGGCCATATTAGGCCTCGAGGAGCCTCGTAATATGTCGATGATCAACTACCGCGCGCCTTCTGAACTCTTTCCCAGCCGCAGCCGCAAGTCGCGTCGTCCGATTGGCTACAAGCGCTTTCCGACCGCCGCGGAAGCGATCCGTTTCGCTATCGAGGAATTGCCGCCTGAGTTGCTGTTAGGCGCTTATCTCGAGGTGGAAGAGAAGCGTTTCGATGGCAATGGCATCCGGCAGCTCTATGAAAGCGCCGATTACCCTCTGCCGCGTAAGGCCGCCAAGGCCAAAGTCGCTGCCGCCAACTAAATCACGGGCCCACTTCCGAATCGCGGTTCGAATTCCGGCAAGCAAATTCGTAGCCGGACCGGCCGCTATCGGAGCCCGTTACGCGCCTGGCACATCCTGAAATAATGAAACCATCGCCGGCATGTCCGGCGATGGTAGATTATCCGCACTCTTACTCAGCTGCCTGATTGTGACTGCCGGAATTGTGCGGTGCGCATTTCCATTGCGAGAGGCTATCACCGATGACTTTCATCGCCGTCATTGCCGCGTGGCTCAGGCTTGCATAGCCCGCAATTTCCCTGCCGACGCGCTCACCTTCGCTGCGAAGCATGTCCCGCACACTCTGGAGTTCGAGGATGACGCGATCGATTTCTTCCATCGACGCGCCCGAGACGCGCCGGATCAGCACATTCAGATTATCCGTGATCGGTTCGGACGGCTGTTCAGCCTCCGGCTTTTGCCGCCGCAGGAATGCAACGTCACGGCGGACGAATTCGCGAATCTCTCCTTCGAAGGCGTTCGCCGCCGCCTGATCGACTTCGCTCAGCTTGTCCGGTGACTTCCGATTCGGGGCAAATGCCTCCGGACCGGTTCTTTCCGGACCTGCCCTGTCCGCACCAAGCCGCTCTGGTCTGATGGCCGTCATGGTCAACTCCTACAGAGGCGCAAAACATTTGCGCGGATGATCCCCAGTCGCCAGCCAATTGCCGCATGGGAGTTAGGCGGCCGTGGGGCGGGGCGGGGGCGCCTTGATGGAACTTTGCCGACCGATAATGGCGGGTAGCTAGTTATGCACGCCTTTTTCGAAAAGTCGGTCGCGCTTTGGAGAGGGCATCTACCAATGCAGCTTGAAACCGGCGGTAATGCTCTTGCTGCTGGTGGTCTGGCCAAGGTCGGTCACCGCAGTCGTGACCTGGAGCGGACCATATAGTTTTTGCTCGGCGCTGAGCGTGTTGTGGGTAACCGGGTCATTGCTGGCGGTCGTGACCCCGGCGCCCAAGGTGGTACCGGTCGGCAGGATGTTGAACTTGACCGCTTTCTCATTGCCGAACACCTGCGGTGTCAGGGGAGTAGGAGAAGACGGCAGGGCCATCAGCGGCATATCGGGTCCGCCCGACGGCTGGCCGATGGTTTCGGTCACCGAATAAGTGTCCTGCAGTGTCACCGCAAATCGTCCGCCGAACGGAATAGATTGTTTGAGCGTAGTGCCGATTTTGCCTTGTTCGTTGGTCGGATCGACGCGCGCGTCCACGCTGCCGATATAAGGCACGCCGACCGATGCCCAGGCCGCGCCGGCGCCGAAACCGTCGCGCGTCGACGGCAGCGGACGATTATAAGCGGCGCCTGCTCCCGAATTCGACGGGCCAAGATCGGCGCCGACCGAATTCGTCCAGTCGGTTTGCAGTGGCTGCTTCACGACCACGGTGGTCGATCCATCCGGCTTTTGGGTGTGCTGGACGTCATAACTTTTGTCAGTGGAGCCGGGCAGGCGAAGGGGCTTTTTCGGCGGAGTTGCGAGCGCTGACGGATCGAAGACCAGCGCATTGCCGAGCAGCGCGCTTTCTTCGGGTGTGAGAGGTGCTTCGGGGACGAGCGCAGCGCTGTCCGTATCCGCTGGCTCTTGCGCAACCGGCTGTTGCGCAAATGCCGGCAGGTCGGCGAGGGCCAACGTACCGATCATGAACAGTGCGCAGTGCGCGCTTGCTCGCATTCCAGTAACTCCCCCGGGATGCCTTTCCGGCCTTTCAGTCGTGCAATGGTTAGCGCGAACCGGTTAAGCACTCGCTGCCCTATGCCATGGAACTTGGGCAAACCTGTGAGCAAGTTGGATCATTTTTCGGTCAGCTGGCAGCGGGCCGCGATTTCCTCGTTAATGTGCTCGACATCGGTGTCAAAACGGCCGAGATCACGCTCGCGCTCCGCGCCGGTTTTGCACAAAGCGGCAATCGCGCGGGCCTTTACCACCTCGAGGAAATAAAGCCGCGTGACGGTACAGACATCCGGCCGCCCATTGGCGTCGAGATTTTTAATGCGCGCCTGCATGACGGCGACGCTGGTGCTAGCGTCCGCGAGATAACGGTCACAGCCCAGCGGCTGGAGCGGCTGCGGGTGCGCCGGCGGCGCTACTAATAGCGCCAGCACGAAAGCGGCCGGCGCGATAAGTCCGACAAGGGAAGGAAAAACGAGCAGATATCGCTTGAGCATTGCATGCCCCCCGAAGTGATCTCCCGTTGGTCGGACGGCGGGGGAAAAAGGTTCATGCCCCTTCTGGCGGCATGAAACCGGAACCAGACTGGCGAATTAGCTTAGCTGTGGGGGAGGCGGCGTAATGGGAGCACGACCATGCCCGCACTGTTGCCGGTTATATTGATCGCATCGCATATCATGCTGGCTGCGGACGGTCCGCCGAAATTCGACGTCGAGCGTACCTGCAGGCCTGCTGCCGCGGCAGGTACTTTGCCGGGCAGAGATTCGTCAGCCTGCCAGCGTGACGAAAACGACGCGCGCGAAAAGCTTTCGAACGAATGGGCCCAGTTCAGCCCCGTACAGCGGCGTCAGTGTGCTGGCTTTGCCGCGCTCGACAATGCGCCGAGCTACGTTGAATTGCTCACCTGCCTGGAAATGGCCAAGCAGGCGAAAGAGCTGCCGGAAGAATCGAAGCTGGGCACCTCCGGCCGGCGCTGATCGTCAGGGCTTCTTGCCCGACGAATTGCCGAACGGATTGCTGCCGCTCGGCGAACCCTGCATCTGCGACAGCTTGTAGGCGGAAAGTTGCTTGGGCTTGTCCTTGTCGGCTTTCGGCTTCTTCTTTTCCTTGGGGACTCGCATCTGACCTTTTGCCATAACGTCCTCCTGAAGGGTTTGGAAAGCCGGATGCTAACCGGCGCGCGGATGGACGCAAGGGGATGCTGGCGACGGCGGGATAACCGCTAGGTCTTTGGCGCAGGAACGCCTGCCGCTCTCATCTTGTCATCGATGCATTTGTTGACGACGTCGGCGCGCTTGTCGAGATCCGCGCGGGCGCTGCCTTTTTCGGTCCGCATCCAGCATTCGCGTGCGGCGCGCGAACGCGTCATCGGCTCTTCTGGCTCTGAGGCCTGTTCCGCTGGCTTCGCCGCCTGGGGCCTGGGCGCTTCGGGCTTGGATGATTCGGGGGGCTTGGCCGCCACTTCCGCCTTGGGCGCGTCAGCCCCCGATGAGCCGGTCCCGTCCGTCTCGCAGGCGGTGAGCGCCAGTGCGCACGCAGCGAGCAACACGAAGCGCGCGGTAGAGAGGGCCGTACGGGTCTTGGAAATAGAAGAATTCATCGCGATGCATTCCAGACTGTGAATTTCGGATCGAGGCCGTTACGCGGTACCGGGGCGGCGCGGCGGCTTGGCTATTTGCACGATATGACCCAATAAACGCAACGCCCGCGGAACACCTTTCACAATCGCGTGCACAGGCACGAACCGCCGCCGATACCAGGTGTTGACGTCCGAATCTGATGCCGGGATCACTTTCTGGAGGCAACAATGCGGATAGTTTGGGCGGCGGCCGTGGCCGCGATACTTGTCTGCGGCACCGCGCGGGCGGATGAACCGGGGCAGCCACCTGAAAACGGCGACGCCGCTGTCGGCGTCGGTATCATCTGCAACACGCCGCAGCAGGCAGAACTGTTCGTTAGTCTGCGCAGCAAAGGCAGCCGGCCCGACAAAGCGATGAACGCGGTCAACGCAACGGTGCCGGACAAGCGCGCCTGCGGCGTCGCGGCGATCGCCTACATTCGCAACCAGACCGTGCGCACGACGAAGCTGCAGGACAAGCTTGTGCAGATCGTGCGCATCAATGTCGTTGCGGGTTACAACGGTACGTCCTGGCACCGTATCTCCGACATGGTGCAGTACGCGGTGCTGGAAGGCGCCGGCGTGTCGATCTAAAACGCCGTGCGAAGCTGCGGACGTTGTCTGGCAATGATTATTTGCGGCGTGAGAAAATTATTAACGAAAATCTGTCGGCGATACTTAACCACTTCAACCATTGTGATTTGCCGTCCGTCCTAAAATTGTGGAGATATGTATCGTTTGATCTCCATGCGGCATCCGGGGCGGTCTTCGACATGAAACGTTTGATACTCGCGACATTCGTTGCAGTGGCTGCTTTCGGCGCGTGCGCGCCGTCACAGGCGGCGGATCTTGGTCCCGATGGTGTGCGGCGTGGACGGCATGTCCGCGCAACGTGGCAATATTCGAATTGGCGCGATCGTTGTGCGTACGCCGGTTTTTACTGCCTCTATGCCTATGACGGGTACGTCTATCACTATCCGTTCGACGACCGTCCCACCGCCTATTACGCACGCCGGCATCGTCATCGGTCCTAGCGCGTTTATTCACTGATCTGGTTCGTCAGCCAACGCCGCGTGTGCCCTGGCGCGGCGCACCCGGAACTTTTCCTCGCTTAGCCCGTTAGTTGTCGCCGCTGGGGCGGTGTCAGCAGAGGAGAAGGGGCGATGCGTCATCTCGTTATATTGGTAACAGGCGTATTCTTGTTTACGGCGGCGGGCCACGCTGTCGCGGGTCCATTTTCGCCGGCCGGGGCGTCACGCACCGACGGCACGCCGATCGTCCTGGTGCAGGACAAGCCGGCTAAGGACGAAACATTGAAGCAGAAGGCGAAGCGCATCTGGCGCAACATCGCCGGTTACAAGTTCGACGTTAATTGTCCGATCAATAGTCACCGCACGTGCGCTGAGACCGGCAAGAACCGTGATGATGCACGCGGCAAATGTATAGCGCGCAATCAACTGTGCTGGGTTTCCGACACTAACTAACTGAGACTAGCGTCGCCGCGATGGCTTGAACCCGCCCCGCATGCCGGGGCGGCCCATCGTGGACCGTGGGCTGTCCGCGCGCGAGGGAGCGGCTTCCACGCCCGGCCCCATTTCATCGAGCGTCGGCTTGCGCGGGCCTTTGCCCGAGCGATGCGGCTTCACTTCGTGCGACAGCGCGATGCCCATCTCGTCGAGGTGCGGCTTGTGCGGGCGATTAATTGCACGCCGAAGCTTGGGATCCTGCGCAATCACCACGTCACGCGCGGTCGGATTGTCGAGCACCGCCAGTTCGGTGGCGCGCAGCCGCTTGATCTCGTCCCGCAGGCGCGCGGCCTGCTCAAAATCGAGGTCGGCGGCGGCCTCGCGCATGCGCGTTTCCATATCGGCGACCACCGCTTCCAGATTGTGCCCGATGGTGGCGGCCTCGGCGAATTCGCCGCTGTCGGCGCCGCCGGTAGAGATCAGCACGTGGTCACGTTCGTACACGCTGTTCATGATGTCATGGATTGAGGTCTTGATACTCTCCGGCGTGATGCCGTTGGCGGTGTTGTATTCCACTTGTTTCTCGCGTCGCCGGTTGGTCTCCTCGATCGCGCGCTGCATCGAGCCGGTGATGGCGTCGGCGTAGAGCACCACCTTGCCGTCCACGTTGCGGGCGGCGCGGCCGATAGTTTGAATCAGTGACGTTTCACTGCGCAGGAAGCCTTCTTTGTCAGCGTCGAGAATGGCGACCAGCGCGCATTCCGGAATGTCGAGGCCCTCACGCAGCAAATTGATGCCGACCAGCGCATCGAAGGCGCCGAGCCGCAGGTCTCGGATAATCTCGATGCGCTCCAGCGTATCGATGTCGCTGTGCATGTAGCGCACCCGGATGCCCTGTTCGTGCAGGTATTCGGTGAGGTCCTCGGCCATGCGCTTGGTCAGCACGGTGATGAGCGAACGGTAGCCGCGCTGTGCCACCTGCCGCACTTCGCCAACCAGGTCGTCGACTTGCAGCCGCGCAGGGCGGATCTCCACCGGCGGGTCTATCAGCCCGGTTGGGCGGATTACCTGTTCGACGAACACACCGCGCGCTTCTTCCATTTCCCAGGGGCCGGGCGTGGCGGAAACCGCCATCGTCTGAGGCCGCATGGCATCCCATTCCTCGAAGCGCAGCGGCCGGTTGTCCATGCAGGAGGGCAGCCGGAAGCCATATTCGGCGAGCGTCGCTTTACGGCGGAAGTCACCACGGAACATGCCACCGAGTTGCGGGACAGTGACGTGGCTTTCATCCGCAAAAACCAGCGCATTGTCGGGCACATATTCAAACAGCGTCGGCGGCGGCTCGCCCGGCTTGCGACCGGTGAGATAGCGCGAATAGTTCTCGATGCCCGCGCAGGAACCGGTCGCTTCCATCATTTCGAGATCGAAAATCGTGCGCTGCTCGAGGCGTTGCGCTTCCAGCAGTCTGCCCGCGGCGTTGAGTTGATCGAGGCGTCCACGCAGTTCGTGCTTGATGCCGGCGATGGCCTGGATGAGCGTCGGGCGTGGCGTCACATAGTGCGAATTGGCATAAATCTTCACGAAATCGAGTTCGTCAGTCTTCTGGCCGGTAAGCGGATCCATCTCCTCGATCTTTTCGATCTCGTCGCCGAACAGATGAACGCGCCAGGCGCGATCTTCATAGTGCGCGGGGAAAATATCGACCGTGTCACCGCGCACGCGGAAAGAGCCACGGAAAAAATCGCCGCCCGAGCGCTTGTATTGCAATGCGACCAGATCGGCGAGCAACTGGCGCTGGTCAATCTTGCCGCCCTTTTTCAGGGTGAACGTCATCGCGGAATAAGTTTCCACCGAGCCGATGCCGTAGATGCACGACACCGATGCGACGATGATGACGTCATCTCGTTCGAGCAGCGCGCGCGTGGCCGAATGGCGCATGCGGTCGATCTGCTCGTTGATGGAGGATTCCTTCTCGATGTAGGTGTCCGTGCGGGGGACGTAGGCTTCCGGCTGGTAGTAGTCGTAATACGAAACGAAATATTCCACCGCATTGTCGGGAAAGAACGACTTGAACTCGCCATAGAGCTGCGCGGCCAACGTCTTGTTAGGCGCAAGGATCAGGGCAGGGCGCTGTGTCGCCTCGATCACCTTCGCCATCGTGAAGGTTTTTCCCGAGCCGGTAACGCCGAGCAGCACCTGCGTGCGGTCTTGGCGCTGCACGCCCTCGACCAGGTCCTTGATTGCCTGCGGCTGGTCGCCTTTTGGTTCGAAATTCGACGCGATGACAAAGCGTTTACCGCCTTCGGATTTTTCCGGCCGCGGCGGGCGGTGTGGGGTCCAGACCTTGCCGTCGCCTGCTGCCGTGGCAAATTCCGGCCGGCCTTCACGCAACAACCGTTCGAGCGACTGCTGGCTGGCGATGCCGGCAAATCCGCCCGGCTGCGTCGGAAGGTCGGCGCGGGGCAGGCGATATTTCAGATCCTCTTGCTTCGTCGTTGGTGCGGGCGCCGTTTCATCATCGCCAAGGCCCAATTCCTTCGCCAATTGTGGATCGAGCCCGGTGATCGGCGATGCTGAGTAGTCGCGCTGCGGCGCCTCGTTGAATTCCTTGGGTGTCGATTTGCGCGCCTTGTGAGCCTCGGAAAAATCGCGGCGGCGATCCCATGAATTATCCGGCGGCGGCTGAAGTCCCGGGTTTTGGCCGGTTCCAGAGCCCAGACCCGCGGTGCCGCGGCCGATTCCGGGGTTGAGCAGGTTTGCCAGCGCGTCCGGGGTCGCCTTGTCGTCGGGCCGCGCGGCCTTGGCGCGCGTCGGCCGCGCCGGGTCGTTCTTCTGCAAATGTTTGGGCTTGTCAGGATTTTTCGCCATTGCGCCCTGAATATGGGGCGAGTTCCGGCGGCGAGGAAAGCCCGGTTCCTGCATGACAATACTGTAAGCCGCCGCTCATCCTTCTTTCATCTTCCCACCACTGATTTACGAGCCATCTTGAAAGGCATCCTGCGCGCTGATGAGCGGGCGCTGGCACAGCAGGTCTTCCCCGGCAGCGAAAGCGTAAAACCGCTCGGCGGTTTAATGGCGTAACGGCCGAGGCCTTTCGTCCGTTGCCTCTGATGCTAAGCTCAGGGAGCGATGCCGGGGATAAATCTCACGCGGCGCACATTGCTGGGCGGACTGGCCGCTACGCCATTCGCGCGCTCTGCTCGCGCACAGACCGCGTGGCCCACCAAGCCGGTGCGGGTGATGATCCCCTATCCGCCGGCCGGCGGCGCTGACACCACCGGACGCATCCTGTTCGGCAAGGTCGGCGAAATATTCGGCCAGAGCTTCGTGGTGGAAAACCGCGGCGGCGCCGGCGGCACAATCGGCGAGGCGGTGGTTTCGAAAGCCGAACCCGATGGCTACACCGTGCTGCACGACGCCACGGCGTTCTCTGTGAATTCGTCGCTCTATTCCGGCCTGTCGTTCGATTACAACAAGGACTTCGACCCGGTTGCGCTCGTGTCACTAGTACCGAACATCCTGGTCGTGACGCCCTCGGTGCCGGTCAATACCGTGGCCGACATCATCGCTCTCGCCAAGGCCACACCTGACGGCATCAATATGGCCTCGTCCGGCAACGGCACGCTGCAGCACCTCTCGCTGGAGATGTTCAGACACCAGACGGGTATCAAGATCAGCCACGTGCCTTATCGCGGCGGCGGGACGGCACTCACTGATGTGATGTCGGGGCAGGTGAAATTCTTCTTCTCCAACGGCTCGTCGGTAGTCGGGCTGATCAAAGGCGGCAAAGTGAAAGCGATCGCGCATACCGGCAAGGGCCGGCTCAACAGCCTGCCGGACATTCCGCCGATGTCCGATACGTTGCCGGGCTTTGAAGCCTACGAATGGAACGGGGTGTTCATGCCGCATGGCGGGCCGGCGCCGATCGTGCAGAAGCTCAACGCGGGTGTTAACGCGGCGCTACACGATCCCAATGTTAAAACGCGTTTTGATCAGCTCAATATCGAGACGCGTACGACCACGCCGGAGGAATTCCGCAGCTTCGTGCAGGGCCAGATGGCGCTGTGGAGCAAAGTAGTGAAGGACGCCAATATCCGGCTCGGTTAGACATGGGGCGGGGTCCGGCGCCGGAATACCGACGTTGATCTCAGGCAACCTTTAAGGCCTTGTCGAGATAGCCGAGCAAGTGCTCCTCACCGTATGGCTTGTTCAAAAAACCTACGGCTCCGGCCTTCAGGGCGCGTATCCGCACGTTTTCATCTGAATTGGCCGTGATGAAAATAACGGGGATGCGATGACCATGGGCGGTCAGCCAATCCTGCAACTCAAATCCGCTCCGTCCCGGCATGTGTAGGTCGGTGATAAGACACGACGTGTCGTGAACCTGCTCGGATTTGAGAAATTCGTCGGCCGAGGCAAACGTGGAAGCGCTGTAGCCCATAGATCGCACGAGGGTTTTTGTCGCCTCGCGCACGGTTGGATCGTCATCAACAATCGCAATCAGTGCCTGAGACATAGCGCACACCAAGGCCTGCCGTTCGGCGGGAGCGCAGAAGCGTCCCTCAGCCACTGAGGCCAAGGGCGAATTCAGTGATAACACGAGTATATGCGGTCTTATGGTCGGTGGCTAACAGAAATGTTCCATAGCGCACAGAAAGGAGGGCCGCAGGTAGTCGAATTGAATGGCCGCGTCACTGGCGATGGTACTCACATCTAATTGTAATCGGACTGACAAAAGGCCGTGCTAGCTTTTGAGATCGGGCGTCCAGTAGCGTTATGGGTGAGGGTAATGGGGTCCAACCGGGGCACGTGGGCGGCGCGACCGCCCAATTCGCCGCTAGTTCGTAAACCTCAATCGCAACACGATCAGCAATTCGAGGAACGGCTCCGCATTGCGGATGGTCTAGTTCGAGCGCTGCGCAAGGCAAAGTACACTTGCGAGCTGGCCGATGACGGCGCCATGCGGATGCTAATGCGCAAACATTGAGGTTGTGGAGGACGTCCGCTATTGGCACTAAGCGGACATTGCTTACCGCGCTGTACGCGTCCGCTTTAGACCCAAAGCGGACATGCCCCCCTTTCGGTGCGGCTGCTCAATTCGATACATCTCATTCGCAGCACCGAAGTATTTTGTCCGCTATTGAGCGGCCAAAGCTTCGATTTTCTGAAGGGCTTCCGCACAATTCTTTGACAGCGTTGACTTGTTCGCTATCAGACACGCAGCGACCCGACCTTCGCCCGGTTGCGTCTTTCCACAAACGCCGGTTATCTCAGTCTTGCAGGCAATTATTGCGTCTCTCAGATTGTCTGCCGAAGTTTGGATCCTCGCCGCGGTCTCTTCCAGTTCATATGCACATTTCGCGCTTATCTTGTCCTCATGGGCTTGCATGCAGTAGAGCAGGCGCCCCTCTCCCGGTGTGACCGTGCTGCAATATTTGGTGAGTTCATCAGTGCAAGAACTCTGTAGTTTTGCAATTTGAGCTACCAATCGCTCCTGGATTGCTTTCGCGATATCGGTCTGCGCTGATGCGGAGCCGAGCGACAAGAGGACCAACAGAGGGAAAAGTCCGAGCGTGAGCAAGCACATTTTGTTTTTCATCAATCTCGTCCTCTGATGAGTAGCTCCGAACATTGCCGAACGGCTTCGTCGAACTTGCCGCAGGGTTGGGATGGAGGAAGAGTGACCATCTGCGACACTCATTGCACAAACTGGAGCGTGAGACCGGAAACTCCAAGAGACAGGTTGACCCCAATAGACCCTTCGACTGAAAGGGGCTGCAGGGCGATCGACCGGCCCGTTCCGCCGAATAGAAGGTTAGCACCGACGCCCACTCCCACGCCGATGGCACCGCTCGCCCCAACATAAGTGCCGGCAAGTCCGCCACGCATCGGACCCGCTGTGGGCGCGAACACGGCCCACGCCATGGCGCCGCCCGCCGTGATGCCGATGTCGAGACCAATTGAGTTTATAACACCTACATAGGTTTCGGCGGGATAAGCACCACTAGAAGTGAAACGACATGCGACCCGTTGCCGGGATCCAATAATCAGGCCAATCGAAGGTGACATCGTGCAGCTGAGCCTGCCGACGTTTGTCCCCTGCGGCGTCTGGGCAACTGCCGGCGAGATGTAAGCTGTAGTGAGCGCAAACAGCACCAGCGCAATACGATATTTGAACATGACTGGCTTTCCCACCCTCTGGAGCTATGCACTGGCAACGTAGAAATGGATTATTGGAAATACCAGCACATTTTCGAACATCAGAGACAATGACTTAAATCAATGACGCTGGCTTCGCCAATGTCTGCTATTGGCACAAAGCGGACATGACGTTTCGTGCTGCACATGTCCGCTTTAGACCCAAAGCGGACATGCGGCCTGCACGCGGCGTGCGCGTTTTACCGGTTGACCCCAACGCGATTGACGCCGCCATTAGCATTGCCACCGGCGTTATGACGGACCGCAGCGCGCGCCACCGGACGAGGCCGGAGCACGACGCCGGCCCTCGCCACGCAACCGGCCGGATAGTCAACGTACTGGCAGTAAACTACGGCCCCAGCCGGTGCTGGGCTGAGAGTGACACCTGTAAACGCCAACATGAGGCTGGCCGCAATTCCCGCAGCTGTCACTGACTTAGTTGAGAGACTGTTCATCTTATGCATGGTGATCCTCCTTGTCGCACGCGAACTGAAAGGCGGCGGAGCCGCTTCGGGCGTGTCCAGACATACATCCATATATTATGAGTGCAAACGATACGTTGGTTTAGGTCTGCGATACGCATGTTCAGTATTTGCGCGCCAAAAAATGCGCTGCAATAGCCTCCTTCATCGGGCAAGGGCACTGGCCCCGTTCCCCCCGTCCCCGCCCTTGTCACACCTAGAGGCCACCTTATCCCCAAGGTGGCCTCTTTGGTTCTCATCCTTATGGCATTAGGTAGCAAAAAGGTTCGCGATGTCTCTCACAACAATGTCCACAGATCGTACTGTCGAGCACCGCACGATAAATTCGCGCATCATTAAGCGGTCAATCATTCGCAACGGCCATAAATCGAGCGTGTCACTGGAAGATCAGTTTTGGGACGGTCTGCGCGCGATTGCGACAAACAAGATGCTTACAATTTCGAAGCTAGTCGAGGAAATCGACCACCACCGCAATAGTTACAACCTCTCATCGGCAATTCGACTATTCGTGTTGGAGTATTATCAAAAACGACCCAGTCAGAGCGCCGAGCACAAGTGATAGGTGGCACAATCAATTTGCGAATGTTGCTGGGTAAAGCGGACATCCCGCATTTGCGTCGTTGCCAATGCTTGCGCCTCTACGAGTCCGGATACCGCAAGGCCACCCCGCTTTGGCTCTCGACCCAGGGGGCTACGAAGACGTCTTCCCACGCGTGCGCAACGTAAACTGAAACGTGCTGCCTACCCCGGAATTCCGAGTCCCCCATATATTGCCACCGTGCTGCTCGACAATCGACTGGCAGATCGATAGGCCGAGGCCCAAGCCGTCCGGCTTTGTCGTGAAGAAGGCACTGAACAGCGGTTCCACATTTTGCGGATCGATTCCGGTACCGGTGTCCTCGACCGCAACAAGTATGTGATCGGGTCCGTGCTCCTGCGATCGTATCCGCAACTCGTGACGGCGGCCTGTCACGGCACTCGTGGCTTGGATGCCGTTCATCAGAAGATTCATTATAACTTGTTGTAGCTGGACGCGATCACCGAGAACTTGAGGCAGTGCGGATGCAAGTTCCTGCGATAGCGAAACACCATGCGAGCGCGCTTCCTGCCGAAAAATGAGCATCACCTCTTCGATCACATCATTGACATCGATGGGCATCTTCTGGATGTCGTTCTTTTTCGCGAGCGCGCGGACCCGCCGTATCACGTCATTCGCTCGATTGCCGCTTGTGATGATCTCCCGCAGGGCATCGCGCGTTTCGCTCAGGTCGGGATTTTCGCGGTCGAGGAAGCGCAGGCCGGCCATGGCGTTGAGAGACATGGCAGCGAGCGGTTGGCTCACTTCGTGCGCGATCGAGGCTGTCAACTCGCCCAAAGTGGTCACGCGCGTTGCACGCGCGAGCTCGGTCTGAGCTTTGTGAAGCTGCTCGCCGCTTTTCCTTAGTTCCGCTGTCCGCTCTAAGACCTTGAGTTCGAGTTCAGCACTGGCTTGCAATGACTTCAAATCCGCCTGCAGCACATCGCGACATTGAAACAGTAATTTCCTGTAAAGTTTGCTGTATTCGTTTGGCCTGACGTCTAGAACACAGATGGTTCCAAAGATGTCGCCATTGGGCCAAGCCACTGGAACTCCCATGTATGAGATCATTCCCAATTTGATATCGGGATTGGCATTCCATTCCTGATCCGCCAGAGCGTCGGGCACCATCAGGATCCGACGGGTTTTCATCACCGTCTCGCAATACAGTCCTGTGTTGAGGCAAGCGCGTTCGTCCCTCTCGTACGGATTTCCCTCCGACTCGCTGCGAAGAAAAACTCTAATGTTCGGAGGCTCCGCCTTCATAATCAAAGCGGAGGGGACGTGTAACACCTCAGCAAGAAGATCAATAATTTCTTGCCATTTCTCGGTGATCTGAGCAGGTACTTGAATGGTCTCAAGGGTATTATTCATGCTCGGATGATCCGCCACTACATTTACAGAAGCAAGACTGCACTTAGGGATAGCACGGCCGATCGAATTACATTGCCGGTGGCTGACCTATCGAAATTTGACAGCCTCAATCGCCTCGTTCTGGCGGGCCTGAGATTCAAAAGTATAGGGCGCGCGAGCGGTGCAAGAGTTGTAAGAGAGCGTGGGCGAGAATGTCCGCTATTGGCACTTAGCTGACATCGCCTAGTGCGCCGCACATGTTTGCTTTCGGGGGTAGAGCGGACGTCGCACTGAATCCGCCGTGTGGCACAATCCCGAAGGCACCGAACGGGATGATCAGCATCGGGCCTTGTGGATCATCCGTGACCGTCACGGTCCAACGACGCCAGTCAGGCTCGTGGGTGGTGGCCAAACGGGAGGTCATCATCACCATATGCGCAAGCCGCTTGGCTCTAGTATGCGCTACGACAATGTCGGGGAGATCGCACCCTGTGTTATCTCTGAAACACTCGTCGCAGTTTGACAGGTGAAAATAAAACATCGGCATGACCGTTCTCCCTCGGTACCCACCGTTTTTCAACGGTACACTGCCGATGCGCGCTCGCTGTGGTAGCGCGCTGACACCTTCGCTTAACGTTGACGCGCTGAACTTGATTGAATTTGCAAGTATCTCGTCGCCGCCGCCCATAGCGATGAAGACAATCGTTTAGGGGCTGCATTCGGCCACGCAGTGAGGCGGTCTTTTCGATGTCCGCTATTGGCACTAAGCAGACATCGGCTGTTGCACTGCACATGTCTGCTTTTAACCCAAAGCGGACATGACCTTATGTCGTGCCATATGCCCCTTCGTCCAATTGCCCTACTGTCGATCCCCTCCAAAAATCCCGTTTAAACGCCGCGCAGGAAAGCTGCTCCAGCAAAAGGCTCGAGACACGAGGAGCCCGCACGATGTCGGTTCGCGAACCCATTCTTAAGTCCATTGCGATCACAGACCTGCGCCCGACCCAGATGACAGTCGGCATTCGAGAGGTGAAGGAGAAGCGCAAACGCTGGCGTGACGAGAGCAAAAAGAAGGGTAATGAGTTCCTCGGCAAACATATGATCCCGGTCGTGCTCGGGCCGGAGGACCGCCACTACGTCATCGATCATCACCACCTAGCGCGGGCGCTGCATGAGGAAGGCGTCAAAGATATACTGGTTACCGTGGTGAAAAACCTTAGAACGCTGCAGCCCGATTCTCTTTGGTTCGTCCTAGACAATCACAGCTGGATGCATGCGTATGACGACGAGGGCCGCCTGCGCCCTTACAAGGAGTTGCCGAAGACCGTTGCCGACCTCATTGACGATCCGTTCCGCTCGTTGGCGGGCGAACTGCGTCGCGCCGGCGGGTTCGCCAAGGACACGACGCCTTTCAGCGAATTCTTGTGGGCGGATTTTTTGCGTCGACGCATCAAACGCAAAACCGTTGAGGACCAGTTCGAGGACGCCCTCAAGCAAGCCCTGCAATTGGCCAAAAACGAGGAGGCGGGTTACCTGCCCGGCTGGTGCGGTCCCGTCTCCGAAGATTGAAGGCAGCGCCCTGTGCGAGAAATCCGCGCTAAGGGCTCGACGAGCCGTGTTAAGCCGGTTCGAGAGGCTAACGGACAGAGGAGGAAAGAGCAGCTCATGGCGCAAGCACAGGCCGACGGAGCACTCAACCATCTAAATCACGAGATCGTCGCATCGCTGAACGACTTCCACGATCCGAGCCAAGAGTGGCGCCGCCTCTTCTCGGAGCTGCTCGGAACGTTCTTCCTCGTCCTCGTGGCTGCCGGTGGCGGCATGATGGGGCAGGCCATTCCTGGCACGATCAGCCGTGCCGCCGCGGTCGTCGCGCCCGGTCTGATGGTGATGGCGATCATCCTCTTTATGGGCAAGGTGTCCGGCGCGCACCTGAATCCCGCGGTCAGTATCGCGTTCTCGCTGCGTGGCGACTTCCCATGGCGTCGCGTGCCGGGATACATTGTCGTGCAGTTGATCGGCGCGACGCTTGCGGCACTGTTCTTGCACGCGGTGATCAACGTGTCGGCCAGCTACGGATCGAACTATCCCGCGTCGGGATACTCTGCGTTCGATGCGTTTCTGATGGAAGCCGTGCTGACCCTCGGTCTCGTCAGTGTCATTCTCGGCACTGCGTCCGGCGCCCAGAACATCGGGATCTTGGGCGCGATCGGCGTCGGCGCGTACATCGCACTTGCCGGGCTATGGGGGAGCCCTATCTCGGGAGCGTCGATGAACCCTGCGCGCACGTTCGGCCCGAACTTAGTCGCAACGAACTTCACGAGCTACTGGGTGTATGTCGCAGGCCCACTCGTAGGTGCAATTTTCGCAGTGGGTGCAGCATGGGTGCTCCGCGGTGCCGGCGGCGGCCGCGCGGGCTCAACTGCAGCACAGGGAAGCCTTTTCACGGAAGTTCGGCACCCGGAGAAGGAGTGAGAGCGCAGGCTCAGCGCTAGTCGCTGTCCTTGCTCAAAAATCAATTGCCATCAAACAGTAGTACGCTGACAGATATCCGGCGTGGGGGTTGAAGAGACTATGGGTCGCGAACTCACATTGTTCATCGGCACATTCACAACGCTGCTGGCTATCATAAACCCGTTCGAGGTTCTTCCTGTCTATCTAAAGTTGTTGGAAGGGAAAGACGTCGAAACGCATCGTCAGGTGGCGTGGAAGGCATGCGTGTATGCGCTGCTCCTGAGTCTCTTCTTCCTGATTTTTGGAACAATGATCCTACGCCTGTTCGGAGTGCCGTTGGCCATGGTTCGTATTGTCGGCGGCATCATCTTGATGAAGATCGGTTTCGAGCTTTTTTCGCCGTCGAAGTCAGGCGGAGGAATGATCCCGGCTGGGGGCGGAAAACTAGACGCAAATATAGCCTTTGTGCCGCTCGCGATGCCGCTGATGTGCGGTCCTGGCGCGATCGCGACCATCCTTGGAATGACTTCGACCATCAGGCAGTCCTCGACCGAACTGGCGTCCTTTGTTGCCATCGTGGCAGCCATCCTGGCCACTATGCTCGTGACGTATTTGTGTCTGGCTTATGCGGGCAAGCTTTCAGAGAAATTGGGGGCGATGGGGATTGATGCCATTACCCGCATCGTCGGCTTCTTCGTCTCCGCAATGGGTGTTGCACTGATCTTTGACGGCGTCATCGAGGCATTGGAAACCCATGGCGTTACGACACTGCATTGAGGTACTCCGACGCTGAATGTCCGCTATTGGCACAAAGCCGACATAAGGTGGTGCACCGCACATGCCCGCTTTCGGGGGTAAAGCGGACATGCGCTGGGCTAGACAGCACGCCGAGTTGGTTAGCCTACTAATTGTGGGGAAGCCTTATACGCCGGCGCATCCTTGTGGACACGCCGGCGCGATTGTTCGGAGCCTAGCCCGCCTAGTTGGTCACCATTTTGTGGTCGGCCAGGTTGACGGTCACCATGTCGTAACGTGACTGCGCCAGAGTGGCGGAACCGACCTGGTGGAAGCCGATCGCGAGTTCTTTCTCGTCGACATGGATGCGCAGGTAGCCGTAGTTGGTGTCATTGTATTTCTCGAGCCAAAGCTCTTTGGCCGTGATCGCAGCTTTTTTCCACTCCATATAATCGACCCGGCTGCCGGGGTGCGGCTCCTGCGCCGGCTGTCCCTTCTTCGCGCGCACCAGCGGATTGACGTTATGTCCGCCGTCGCCGCAAACGATGAAAGGCACATCGATTTCGCGGCCGCCGAACTGGAGCGTGCGTGTGAAGCGCTGATAGTTGTGCGCGTGCGCCGACAGGACGGCATGCGGATAAACGCCTTCTTTCAGGCAAACTTCGTCAATCTGGCTGAGCATAACGACGCTAGGGCTATGGTTGCCGCCGGCCCCCTTTTTCGGCGGGGGCATGTAGGTGTAGGGCGGATGATGAACTGCGAGCAGCACAGCGCCTTTGTAGTTCTCATTTTTGACGCGCTTGAGTTGAGCCGAGAGAAAATCCAGCTGGTCGTTCTTGACCACCGGCCACTTGCCGTCTTCGTTCGAAATCACGCCGGGGTCTTCCAGCGCGTTGCTAAACAGGCCGATGATCCGCACGAATGGAGCGTCCAGCGCGAAGTAGACCCCGGGTTGCGTCATCGCGGTGCGGTGGAGCGATCGTGCTTCGACGGTAATGACCGGTTCCTTGGCGCAAAAATTGCGCTGGAATATCGCGAGCGGGGTCTCGTCGTCCGACGTGCCGGGAACGACGAACGAATTGTGGTTACCCGGAATCGCGAAGATCGGGGCTGGGTAATTGCGAAACGCGTCGTAAAACTGGTCGTAGTAATATTGCGACTCGCCGAAATTGTAGACCACGTCGCCTAGATGGAAGAGGAACGCGGGACGATTTGCCTCATCCGACTGGGCGGAATCGAGCGTCACCTGATCGGACACTTTAAGCTCGTTGCGGTATTTGCGTTGCTCAGATGCGCCTGAATCACCGCACGAATGGAAAATAATCTTTTTAGCCTTCTTGATCTTTTCGATGACCAGCGGCCCATGATTGCTGCCATAAGCATCTTGCAGACCGAATAGCCCATCGGCGGCGGCGCGTGATTTCGGAATCGCAACGACCTCCTTCGCCAGCAATTTTTTGACTTCGGCATAGGTCGCATTGTCGCTTGGGTGGTCTGTGTCAAAATCGGTCGGACTTGGCAGCGTCTCGTCTTCGCTGAAAATCGGCTCGTGAAAAATCGGTTGCGGAAGTGGAGCGGTGTGATGCTTTGCGGGCATGGCGTCGTCTCCCTTTGAAGAAGGCCATTAACTCCAAAGTTCAAGACAAAAATATTACACCTATAGGGTGTGGCCAAATGTGAAGTAATTCACGCTGAAAGCCGGTTCGAGTGGATTTGCCGAGCTCTATGCCGCTTTCGTCCACAGCTGCTTTGACGCCCGCCGGGCGCCTTCGGCGAGCGACTGAAGCTTGAGCCAGACGATTTTGGTGTCGACCTGCACCCGGCCGGCGAAAGTACCGAACCCGCAGTCGACGCCCGCAATAACGTTTTCGCGGCCAACCACCGAGGCAAAATTTAGAATACGGTCGGCGACTACCTCCGGGTGTTCGACGATGTTGGAGGTGGAATTGATCACGCCGGGTATGATTTTCTTGCCGACGGGTAGCTTCACATCACGCCAGATTTTCCACTCGTGCTCGTGCCGTGCATTGGCGGCCGGGAACGAGATCGCGTGCGGGCGCCCGGACAAGACGATGTCGACGATGTCCTTGAGTTCCACGTCGGTGTGGTGCGGTGCCATGGTCGAGCCCCAGCACACATGCATTCGCATTCGTTCGGGAGGCAGATCGCGCACCGCATGGTTGAGCGCGGCGACATTGGTGGCGATGATTTTGCGATAGTCGGCGAGCGGCAGGTCGAGATAGACCATGTGCCGCAGCATCGCGAGGTCGGGACAATCGAGCTGGAGGATGAACCCGGCCGCGACGATCGCCTGATACTCGCGCCGCATCACGTCGGCCAGCGCAAAGATGTAGGCCTCGTCGTTCGGGTAATAAGTATTCTTGAGATAGCGCGCGATCTGTCCGGGCGAAGGTGAGGTCATGAAAATGTCCGCGGTCTTCGCGCCCTGCATCGCCTGCTTGGCAAGATCGATGTCGGCTTGCGCCGCCGGCCAATCCTTCCAGTCCACCGGTCCGGAGCACGCGGGGCGATGCTGGAACGGAGAGGCGAATTGCTTGAGCAATTGCGCGAGCTCCGGAAACTCTTCGTCGCCGGTGCCCATGGGTGGTGCACTTGGGCCTTCATAACCGGTGAGCCGGCGCATCACGTGCACGGTATAATCGGTACGGCCTTGCTCGCCATCATTGATAATATCGATGCCGCATTCGATCTGCTTCGCCACGACCTGCGCCACCGCCTCTCGCACCGCGGTTTGCAATTCGGTGTTGCGCGCTCCGGGTTTTTGCTCTTCGGCCAGGAGCAGCTCGACGACCCTGGCGGTGCGCGGCAAGCTCCCGGTGTGGGTGGTGAGGATTGTTGCATGATTAAAAGCCACGCATCACTTCGATCACGTGCTCCACATTCGGCGGCGCGGAAAAACAATGGCCCACGAGCTTACGCCACTCCTGGAAATCGGCAGATTCGCGGAAATCCTTGGTATGGTTTTCAAGCGTTTCCCATTGCACGAACAACCGGTAGCGCTGCGGCATTTCGTGGGAACGATGCAAGGTCATGAATTTGCAGCCCTTGGCTCGCTTGAAAATAGGCGCGGCCTTTTTCACGCCAGTTTCAAATTCGGCTTCCATGCCGGGCTTCACGTCGATTTGCGCGATTTCGAGAATCATGATGAGGGCTTTCGCTGGCGGGATAGTCGTCAAGGCGCGGCATTATGGTCCGCGGTTTCTGCAGTGAAAAGGGCGGGCGGTTGCCCAAGCCACCGCAAGCGGGGGAGGTAGAGGAATAATTTGAAACCGGCGCATGTGCAGCCGCGCCCGGCCAAATTCGGGCCGCTGCTACTCTGCCGCCTCTTGCGCGGCATCGATGAAGCCGCCCGACTGGCGGCGCCACAGTGCCGCGTAATGGCCGTTGTGGCGCAGCAGCTCGGCATGCGAGCCCTGCTCGACGATGCGGCCGCGATCGAGCACCACCAGCCGGTCCATCTGCGCAATGGTCGACAGCCGATGTGCAATGGCGATTACGGTTCGCCCTTCCATCAGCGTGCCGAGGCTCGACTGGATTGCGGCCTCGACTTCGCTGTCGAGCGCGGAGGTCGCTTCGTCCAGCACCAGGATGGGCGCGTTCTTCAGGATCACGCGAGCGATAGCGATACGCTGGCGCTGACCGCCGGATAGTTTCACGCCCCGTTCGCCGACATGTGCGTCGTAGCCGCGACGACCTTTCCAGTCTTCGAGTTCACCGATGAATTCACTCGCATGCGCCATCTCGGCGGCGGCAACAATCGCGGCATCGCTCGCGTTCGGATTGCCGTAACGGATGTTGTCGCGGATCGAGCGGTGCAACAGCGACGTGTCCTGTGTCACCATCGAAATTTGTGTGCGCAGGCTTTCCTGCGAGACTACCGCGATGTCCTGGCCATCGATCAGGATGCGGCCGCCTTCCAGATCGAAGAAACGCAACAGCAGATTGACCAGCGTCGACTTGCCCGCGCCGGAGCGTCCGACCAGGCCGATTTTCTCGCCGGGCCGCACGTCAAGCGTCAGGCCGTCGATCAAACCGGCTTCGCGTCCATAGCCGAAAAGGATGTCTTCGAAGTGGATATCACCTCGCGTAACCTTGAGTGCGCCGGCGTCCGGTCGGTCAGTGAGCGTGATCGGGCGTGCGATGGACAGCATACCTTCCTGCACCACGCCGATGTTCTCGAATATGTCGGTGACCTGCCACGCTACCCAATGGGAAGCGCTGATGATTTGCGTCGTCATTGGCAGCGCCATGGCAACCGTGCCGACACCGATATGCCCATAGCGCCAGAGATAAATGGCGAAGGCGCCCGTACCGGTGATCAGTAGCGCGTTAAGCAAGATCAGGGTGAGTGTGAAAAGCGTGTTGAGGCGCAGTGATTTATGGAAGCGACCGGTATGATGATCGATCGCGTCTCGCACATACGCATCTTCGTCCTTCGCGCGCGCGAACAGCTTCACCGTGACGATATTGGTATATGTGTCGACGATGCGGCCTGTCAGCATCGAGCGCGCTTCCGACATAACTTTGGACTTGTCCTGCATGCGCGGCACGAAATAGCGCAGCATGACCACGTAGCTGGCAAACCACAGCAGCACCGGCAGCGCCAGCCAAGGGTCGGCCGAAGCGAGCAGGAGCAGTGACGAGGTGCCATAGATCAGGATGAACCAGACGGCGGTGAGCAGCGAGACGAGGCTCTCGCGGATCGCAGGTCCGGTCTGCATCACGCGCGTGGCGATGCGGCCCGCAAAATCGTTCTGGAAGAAGGCCCACGACTGGCGCGAGACGTGCCAGTGGTTCTGCCAACGGATACGGTTGGAAACGTTCGCGGCAATGGCCTGGTTCATCAGCAAATGCTGGGTGGTGAAGGCAGCCGGCCGCAGCACGAGCAGCACCGCCGCCATCCCAAGCAGCAACGGCCAGGACGAGGCAAGCAGTTCTTCCGGCTTGCTCGCCGTCACCAGCGTGACAATCTTGCCGATAAACACCGGGATCAATACGTCGAGCAGCGCCACGGCGAAACCGATCGCGAACAGGCCGATGAACAGTGGCTTCGCCTGACGGGCGAAGTGCCAATAGAATGCGATCAACCCAGGCGGAGGCTCGGCGTTACCGGGCACCGCTGTTGGTTTCAGCGATTTTTCAAAAAAACGAAACATCGGTCTCTCAAAGCAGGCGCGCGCGACGCAAGGGCGCCGCGCGCATCCATTTCATGCCTATGCAATTTACAAACCGTTAGGACCGCATCGTGTCGGGAGCATGGCAAAACGCAATCCCACCGGACTTACGCCCGGGCATATTTACCACGTCCAAAAAAACGATCTTTCTGGTCGTCGCTTGCCTTGTCGCGCACCGATTTGAGCGTGCCGACCTGTGCGAGCGCGCGCTTGACGGCGTCACGGGCGGCGATTTTATCCACCCACTTCTTGATCGATGGATATTTGCCCGGGTCGATTGCGAGGAGCTCGAAATTGCGCAGCCACGGCCACGCCGCGATATCGGCGATGGTGTAATCAGTGCCGGCGACGAAGGGGTGCGCTGAAAGCCTTGCCTCGTAGATATCGAACAGCTTGAGCACCTGCGTGCGATAGCGTTTCGCGCTGTAGTCGTGGCCAGGACCGGCGAATTTGCTGAAATGCACGTGCTGACCACTCATTGGGCCGACATTGGCGACCTGCACGATCAGCCATTGCAGCGTGTCGTAACGCGCGGCCGGTTCGTGAGGAATAAATTTGCCGGTCTTCTCGGCGAGATAGATAAGGATCGCGCCTGACTCGATCACCGCATAGGGCTTGCCACCCGGCCCGTCGCTGTCGACGATCGCCGGCACCTTGAGCAATGGATTGATTTTGGCGAATTCCGGCGTGAACTGTTCGCCGGCCCACACGTCCACCGGCTTAATATTGTAGGGCAGCCCGCATTCTTCGAGCATGACGAATATTTTCTGCACATTCGGGCTGGTCAGCGCGTAAAAATCGATCATTGGGTTGTCTCTTGTACTGAGGCCGCGGACTGCGGCGGGTTTTTATAAGCGAACAAAGGCGGGCTTGTCTCGGGTCCTAGCAGCGAAATGGATCAGGAGTTTTCGCTGGCACCATGTCGGCTGTCGGTGAGGGCGGCCGCAGCCTTGCGGAGACAGGCCGGGCATAGGCAATCCTCGATCGAGGCTTTGGTCATCGGCAGCCGGTAGGGTTCGGCCGCGCACCAACAATCGCCGCTCAAACCGCAATCGAAAACTTCGCCGCAGCGGAAACAGGCAAGCTGGCGAGCGGTCGTTTCGCTGTTGCGGTCATGCGGCGAGTCTGCGCGGGGAGGGCAACAAACGCAAGATTGTCATATGGACGAGTTGAATCAGCCGTATGGCGTGTCCATGACATATGTTTGGCTTATCGATTTCATCGGTGCCACAGGCGCCATGCTCACCACATTGTGCTGGCTGCCGCAGGCGCTGAAGGTGATCCGCGAGAAAGAAACCCGCGCGCTGTCGCTGCCGGCGACGGGCGCGTTCACGGCAGGCGTTGTCCTCTGGCTGTTCTATGGACTTGCGATCGGGGATTGGCCGCTGATCGGTTCCAACGCTGTGACACTCACTTTGATGGCGCCAATTCTGGCGATGAAGCTGCGTTATGGGTGAGCAATGCGCTATTATGAATCGCCACCGCCGATATAACCGCCGATCTTCCATCCGCTCGCGTCTTTGACGTAGCAAATCTGGTCGTTGCCGAATGGTGCGACTGAGTCCACCGATACATAGCCGATCTTGCCGGCGGGCGTGACGACACGCAGGAAGGTGGGAACGTTGGGTCCGCCTTCTGGCATAACGCGCACGAAGGTAAGGCCGAGTTTTTCAATGACCGGCGCGCTGGCCTGTGGTGTCGCACGCACTTCAGTTTCGGCGGAGACCGGATAACCCCATTCACTCACGTCGGTCTTGGTTGTTTGAAGCAGATCGCTGAATGCCTTGCCGTCAAAGCTCGGATCGGCTGGCGCGCAGACCGCGCCTTTGCGATCGGGCGAAGGCGAACCGGTTGGATCATCGGCAAAGCTCGCAAGCATGTCCCATCCGGCGCCGTCTTTGTTGTTCAGGCCAAGTGCTGCAGCCAGATTATCCGTGCCGGATTTGCGCTTATCGGCGCGGTCGCCGTTTTCACGCACCCAGAAGAAACCTTGGCTTACGACCAGTTTCATCAGTGCGGCGCGATCCTTGTGCTGCGCTGCTTCGCCCATCTGCTTGCGAAAGGCCTCGAAAGCCGGATCGTTCATTGCCGATGGCGGAGTGACCGGGACCGTTTTGTAGGGGCCGGCCTTTGCGGGCGGCGGCGGCTGCTGGCCGCGTGGCGGGTTTTGCGCGATCACGGGAGTTACGCCGGAGATCAGCAGCAAAGTAATGACAGATGTCAGAGCAATCAGGCGCATCGTATCGGTCCCGGTTCGGCGCGAGCGTGGGGCCGCATACAAACGCGGCCCGTGGCCAGCGAGAAAGCTAGCACAGGTTATTGGTTCTGTGACCGGATAGCGGTGGATAGCTGACGGCGGTTAAAAAAATTGCGGTCCCGGAGAGCAGGGTCAGCCGGCGGGACCGCAAGAGGGGCTAAGCAATACGCAACAAAGACAGGAGCAGGGGGTTATTAGCGCGAGGCGATGACGGGACGGTGACACCGACGGCTCCTGTGGACTTTGGCACTTTGAAACCGCTACATCCGGCGCCGTCGCACGTCGTTTACGAACCCAGAGATTCCCATGCCTCTTTTGTCACCCTACCTCACACCGGTCGTGTTGCTGATCGGCTCCAACGTCTTCATGACCACCGCATGGTACTGGCACCTGCGTTACAAAGAGGTGCCGATCTTTTACGTAATCCTGATCAGCTGGGGGCTCGCCTTCTTCGAATATTGCTTGGTGGTGCCTGCCAATCGCTTCGGCAACGCGGTCTACACGACTGCACAGCTCAAAACGATACAGGAGGTCATCACCTTCGTGGTGTTTATCGTGTTCTCGTATTTTTACTTGCGCGAACCGATAACGCTCAGCCAGGGGTTCGGCTTTTCGCTGATCGCCGCCGGCGCTTTCTTCGTGTTTCACAAGTGGTAAAACGCAACTGCGTAAGGTCGTTTCTGAATATCGGCCAGAACGTTTCCGATTTGCACGTTACCGAGCCGGTGCCAACCGCAGAATACGCCCTGCGAAGTTATCTGTGAGCAGATAAAGCGCGCCGTCCGGTCCCTGCCGGACGTCCCGGATTCGTTCGTGCAGATCTTGCAGCAGGCGCTCCTCCCTGAGCACTTTGTCCCCCTTGATCTCAAGTCGTACCAACATCTGAAATTTCAACGCGCCGTTGAACAGGCTGCCTTTCCATGCAGGGAATAGGTCGCCGGTATAGAAAGCCATGCCGGATGGTGCGATCGATGGTGTCCAGTGCCAAAGTGGATTATCGACCCCTTCCATTGTCGCTTTGCCGGTGCCGACCGGCGTACCGTCATAGTTCACGCCGTAGCAAACCAGCGGCCATCCGTAATTGTGTCCCGGCATGATAAGATTGATTTCGTCCCCGCCCATGGGACCATGCTCCTGTTCCCATAGTTTGCCGTCGGCGGGGTTGATGGCGAGGCCTTGCGGATTGCGATGGCCGTACGACCAGATTTCCGGCCGTGCGCCCGGCTTGTTCGCAAAAGGATTGCCGGGCGCTGGCGCCCCATCAGTCGTAATGTGCACGATCTTGCCGAGATCATTGTTAAAGGTCTGTGCCAGGTCACGGTCAGTAAAATGTTCGCCCATGGTCAGGAATAGTGTGTTGTCCGGCATTTGCACAATCCGGCAGCCGAAATGGTCTCCGGACGACAGCGGGCCCTCCTGATGGAAAATCGTCTTCACGTCTTCGAGCGCAGACGTTGAGAGATTTAACTTAGCTCGCGCCAGTGCGGTGCGCCCGTGATAGCTCGTGAGCACACCGACAATTTTGGATAGATAGCCGTCGCTGTCGAATTTCTCACGCACTCGCGACGACATTGTTGGAGGACCTTCCGGCTCCGCGTAACAGAAATAGATTGTCCGATTTTGCGCGTAGTTGCGGTCGAGGACGACGTCGAGCAAACCGCCTTGGCCTGCGGCGAACACTCTCGGAACGTTTCGGAGTGGTGCGGACAGGCCTCCATTGCGTGCAACGATGCGCATGCGGCCCGGACGTTCGGTCACCAGCATGCGCCCATCTGGCAGAAAGGCGAGCGACCATGGACGCACCAGGCCGTTTGCTACGGTTTGAACAGTGACCGTGCCGACCGAGCTGGGAAATGTCGGATCGTCAGCGTGCGCCACGTCGCTGCCGGCCAGGACAACAATCAGCGCCACAAAAAATCGCACGCGATCCTCCACGAATGCCGCGTCAACAGTGCGACATCCCGGGGAGTTCCGAAAGCCCGCTTTAACTGTGCGTCTTTTTGTGCCGGTGGTGAGGCAGCGGTAGCACTGTGAGCCCGCTTATGCCGATGAACAAAAGACCGAGCACAAGGGCAATGAGGAACAGGGTCCCCTCATTATCGATGACGTTACCAATCACGTCCGCGCGCGCCATCCCGACTGAAACGACGGTCACCGCGATGAGGATCGCCAGGGCCAAGCCCAGGCTGGCAACGAGTTCGGCGACCGCGACATTGCGGCGTTCGCCGCCAAGTGTGCGGTTCGTCGGGGGCGTGAAACCGCCAGATGAAATGTGCTTGCGCATGAAGAACCTGAAAAATGGTCGCTTGAACAATGACACCCCGATAACGCCTGAAGCCGGCAACGGTTCGACCCGATTTGGGCGGACCCGGTAGCGAAGCAGGGCGTTTTCGTGGCGGAGATTAAAAAGCTGAGGAATTTCAGCGCTACAGCGCGGGGGCAAGCTCCGGCTGCCAGTCCATGGCGATATAGCCGGGTTCGTCGGCGACTCGGTCGAGCCAGGCGCGGACGGCAGGGTAACGCGAGAGGTCGAAATCGCATTGGTTGGCGACGTGCGTGTAGGCATAAAGCGCGATGTCAGCGATGGTGAAGTGGTTGTCGACGAAAAAGGGGTACCGGGTGAGATGGGTTTCCATCACGCCGAGGGCGCGATAGCCGTTTTCCATCCAGTCCTCGAGCGCGTGGCTCTGCAATTCGCGGCCGCCCTTGATGAGCGCAAGCCAGAAATATGCGGCACCGATATTCGGTTCCAGGCTGTGCTGTTCGAAGAACATCCATTGCAAAGCTTCGGCACGTCCGATGCGGTCTTCTGGTGCCAGAGTTGTGCCGCCGGCGACGTACCATAAGATGGCATTGGACTCGGCGAGGTGACGATCGGGCGCAACCTCAATGAGTGGTATCTGTCCGTTGGGATTTTTGCTGAGGAATTCGGGCGTGCGGCTTTCGCCCTTCAGGATGTCGACCTCGACCAGCTTGTACGGAATGCCGAGCCGGGCCAGCGCAAGGCGGACCTTGTAGCTATTGCCGGAACGCTGCATCGAATAGAGCGTGTACATCTACATTTTTATCCATTGCGCATGATCTCTTCCGAAAACCGGATGCATGCGCCACCCCGAAGCAATCGCCCGCGATAGGACGGACCAAGTCTGGCAATTAAAAGGCCGCCAAACATGACGCGATAACAATATCGTTAGATCGTGTTCGCTGCAGTGCAGCGAATGAACAATCTCCGGCAGTGGGAAAATGCAGAATTCTATTCCGCCGCGACCTTATGCGCACGCGCGTAGTCGAGGAGTGCCTCATCGTCTACCGGCTTGATCGGCGTGAAGTCGCGATGTGCAATCCATTCGGGCCGAGTGAACTTGGTAATGTGGTTGGAAACCGCGCAAAGCGTCAAATAGACGATCTTGCGCGGGTAGGGCGTGATGTTGGGGGGCGACGCATGCACCATATTGCCGTGGAACATCAGCACCGACCCCGGTTTTCCTGTGGGCGCGACGATGCCGACACCGTCAGGGCCGGCGGCTTCACCGGCGAGTCTTGTCACAGTGTCCTTATCGAGCGTCCACAGCGGGTATGACGTAGTGAGCTTGTCATGGCCGGCTGCGAACACGCCCTGCTTATGACTCTTGGGGATCAGAAGCAGCGGCCCGTTAATCGGCATCACCTCATCCAGGAACACCGCAATATTCATGGCCCGCGCGTCCGGCATGCCGTCGTCGCGTTGCCAAGTTCCGTAATCCTGATGCCATTGCCAGACGTCGCCCTCGAAAGCCGCTTTGGCGTTGAGTTTGAACTGGTGGACGTAAACTTCTTCACCGAACAATTGGCGCAACGGTTCGATCAGCCGCGGATGACGCGCCAGAAGACTGAACACTTCGCTGAAGGTGTGCGCGGCGAAAGCCGTTCGTGGCGCGCCGGTCTTTTCGCGCCAGACTTCCTGCCGATCAAGCTTGAGGATGTTTTCGGCTTCCGCGCGCAAGAGCACGATCTCGTCCTCGGAAAAGCAATTGGGAAAGAAAACATAGCCTTGCTCGTCGAAGGCCTTGAGCTGCTCGGCGGAAAGTTGCATGGCGCGCTCCTTGGAAACAGGGTGCGGCCGTTTAACCGGCTCTTTGCCGCCTATTGTATACGCGTGCGGGCGGAAAGCTACCGTGAGCGAGAGACGAGGCGGACGGGGGTAAGGTCGGGACTTGTCGCGACCGTTGGAGTTGCAATCAATCGCCAGACGAGCACGCGCGCACCTACCAAGCATAGAATAGCAATCGCGACCCCGGCGACCACATCGACGAAATAATGCGCACCGTCGATCGGGGTCGCCGCAAGCATCAACGAGTTGACGCCAATGCCGATCCAGCGCGCGGCCGGCACGGGCCAAAAAGCGGCGATCAGAATCGCGGCCAGTGCCGCGTGAAGGCTGGGAAATGTAATGATGCCTTCGGAGCCGACCGCCATCAGCAGACGATAGCTTCCGTCGCGCAGCCCGAGAAATACTGGCCAGCTGGTGTGGCTAATGGGCATTGCCGCCGGGTTTGCCTTGAGGCCGTAATGCAGCCAAACCCCTTCCGCCGGCAGCAGAGCCGACAACGCAATTGTCGCGAGCGTGGCGAAGATAAACGCCAGCATATAAACGCGAAGCCACGGCAACCGTCCTGTAAAGCCGAGCAACAATACGACCGCCGTCATCTGCAGGGTCAGCGACATATAAATCACGCGCATGAATTCATAGAGTTCCGGCCAACGCCACATGGCGGCGAGCAATTCCTTCCAATCGAGACCGACCGCGCGGTCAATCGCATCGAAAATGGCATCTTGTAGAGGCAGCGACGCACTTGCTGCGAGGTAAGAAAGTGGGGCGGCGACTGCGGCAAAGACCGCCAACTGCGCGGTAGATTCCAGTGCTGATGCGAGATTGAGATCCTTGCGGCGCACGCGATAGTAGTATGCGGCGCCCATCAGCAGCAGCCCCGTAACTGTCGGGACCACGTAGCTGCTGAGGACAATATGAAAGCCGCCGGCCACCGAAGCGATCAGAACGATAACGGCCACTCCGGCCACCAGGCCCCAGATGATGTCGTCCAGCCGGCGTAGGCCCGCCGCATGCCCGATCATGACCGTTTCCGTGTGTACGTGCCGATGTGGCCAGCTAACACGGGTGCGGTTGCCTGTCGGTTAATCGTGTCGATTTAAGCATAAGAATGAGCGCCAAACGGGGCTTTCCGTCATACCCGGGACTGGGTCGGGATTGATCGCCGCCAGCGATTGAACCTATCGAATTTCTTCAACAGATGGCCCCTTGCTGGACTCGAGCGCCCGCATTACGACTTGGGCGCTGCACAAGTTGCGGCATAGACCGGAGAGTTTCGATGGCCTTTCTCGCGGACCAGCTCAAGCGCATCAAGCCGTCGGCGACCATCGCCGTTACGGACAAGGCGCGCGCGCTCAAACTGGCTGGCCGCAATGTCATCGGGCTCGGCGCCGGCGAGCCGGACTTCGACACGCCTGACAACATCAAGCAGGCGGCGATCAAAGCAATCGAGAGCGGCAAGGCATCCAAATACACGAACGTCGATGGTATCGCCGAGCTAAAAGACGCGATCGTCAAGAAGTTCAAGCGCGAGAACGGCCTCGACTATAAAGCAAGCCAGATCACGGTCGGCACCGGTGGCAAGCAGGTGTTGTACAACGCATTCATGGCGACGCTGAACCCGGGCGATGAGGTGATCATCCCCGCGCCATATTGGGTGAGCTACCCTGACATGGTCTTGCTCGCGGGCGGTGAGCCTGTCGAGGTTGCGACCACAATGGTTGGCGGCTTCAAGATGACCGCGCAACAGCTCGAACGTGCGATCACGCCGAAGACCAAATGGGTATTGCTGAACTCGCCCTCGAACCCGAGTGGCGCGGCATATACACGCGCCGAACTCAAGGCGCTCACCGATGTCCTTGTGAAGCATCCGCATGTGCACGTGATGACGGATGATATGTATGAGCACCTGGTCTACGACGACTTCGTATTCACGACTCCGGCGCAAGTGGAGCCGTCGCTCTATCCGCGCACGCTGACCATCAACGGATGTTCGAAAGCCTATTGCATGACCGGCTGGCGTATCGGTTATGCCGGTGGACCGGAACCGTTGATCAAATCGATGGCGATGATCCAGTCGCAATCGACATCTAACCCGGCGGCGGTGTCGCAATGGGCGGCGGTGGAAGCATTGAATGGGCCGCAGGACTTCATCGCCAAGCACAACAAGATCTTCAAGGAGCGGCGCGACCTTGTCGTGTCGATGCTCAATCAGGCCAATGGCATTAAATGCCCACTGCCGGAGGGAGCATTCTATGTCTATCCGTCCTGTGCCGGCACCATGGGCAAGACGACGCCGAGCGGCAAAAAGCTTGCGACCGACGAGGATTTCGTCAGCGAACTTCTGGAAGCTGAAGGTGTTGCAGTTGTGCAGGGCACAGCGTTCGGGCTGGGGCCGGCATTTCGCATTTCCTATGCGACCAGGACCGAGGACTTGGAAGAGGCATGCCGCCGCATCCAGCGTTTTTGCGGGAATTTGAAGTAAGGCCCGACTGCAAGAGCGCAAAATCCCGCTTCATATTCACTATCTCTTATGCAGGGCTTCGCTAATCTGCAGCGATGATTCGCCTTAAGGTTGCGTTCTTCATCTTTATCTTTATTGTCGGCTTTGCGCTCCCAGCTGCTGCGCAGGAGCGCGTTTTTGTAGGCACCCAACGTTTGGCCGACAACGGCGCCCTGTTCCTGGCTGCGGCGGAAGGCTACTTCAAAGCTGAGGGAATTGACCTTGGCATGACGGCCTTTGAGTCCGATCAAATGGTGGTGGAAACGCTTGCGTCTGGCACCACCGATTTCGGTCTCGCGGGTTTCACACCGGCCGCGTTTAACTTCGCCAGCAAAGGTGTGATCAAGGCAATAGCCGCACAAACGCGCGAGAAGCGTGGCTACGAGAGTGTCGAGCTCGTCGCATCCAACGTCGGTTTTGCCAAGGGTCTGCGCAAATTCGAGGACATAGCGAACAAAACAATTGCCATTGATGCGCCAGGTCTGACGTCCCGCTATCGACTTGAGCAAATCGCACGCATCAAAAACGTCGACTTCAGCCATGTCACTGTAAAGCCGATGCCGTCAATTGACGCGATTGCCCGTGCGGTCGGGACTAACGAAGTCGATGGCGCAATGATGCCGGCGCCGTATGCGCGGGAACTTCTAGCGGCAAGTCAAGCCAAGCTCGTGGGCTGGTATTCAGAACTGGATGAGCAGCAACTGGGCGCGCTATTCGTATCCAGCAAGATGATCGGGACACGGCGCGAAGTGGTTGAGAAATTTGTGCGTGCCTATCGTCGTGGTGTAGCCGATTACTCGGCCGCGCTTTTGCGCAGGGACACCCATCTAAAGCGAACCTCCGACACAAAATCGCACGAAGCGGCAACGACGATTGCGCGCTATGTCTATCCAAATCGCGATGAAGGTGGCGCCGCCGCAGTTGAGGCCGCCGCGTCTTACATTGATCCGCAGGCGCGGCTTGATGTCGCGGACCTTGAGCGCCAAATCGCCTGGTACAAGGCGCAGGGGCTGATCGACAAAAATGTTGTTGCGCGCGGCGTGGTTGACCCGAGCTTCGTCAAGTAACGATTTTTCTGGATCGACGAAATTCCGCCCTTGCCAGTCCCGGTCTCACCTGAGACGATAATATATTAGGGCCGGGAAACCAGGTCCGACCTCCCGGCCGGTAAGGGAGGCAGTTATGGGACAAAACGGCGCTGGTCCCAAGGGTCCCCGGTGTATTGCACTGGTGGGCCCGTTCCAAAGCGGCAAAACAACATTATTGGAAGCGATCCTGGCCCGCACCGGTGCGGTCCAGCGTCAGGGCACGGTGGATGCAGGTACCACGGTAGGCGACGCCAGCAAGGAGGCGCGCCACCACAAGATGAGTGTGGAAGCCACGTTCGCCACCGCCAATTTCATGGACGACAATTATACGTTTATCGATTGCCCGGGCTCCATCGAATTCATCCAAGACATGCGCAGTGTGCTGCCGGCGGTCGACGCCGCAGTGGTCGTCTGCGAAGCGGATGAAAAGAAAGTGCCTCAACTACAGCTGATCTTGCGCGAGCTAGAAGACCAGAACATTCCGCGCTTTTTGTTTCTCAACAAGATCGACAAGGCTGACAAGCGCGTACGCGAGACGATCAAGCTGCTACAGCCTGCTTCACGCGCGCCTTTACTGCTGCGGCAGATTCCGATCTGGAACGGTGACATCATTTCCGGCTTCGTCGATCTCGCGCTCGAACGGGCCTATGTCTACAAGGAGCACGCACCGTCTGAGATCGTTGAACTCAAAGGCGACAACATCGACCGCAAGAAGGAAGCCCGCTTCACGATGCTGGAGACGCTGGCCGATCACGATGACCAGTTGATGGAACAATTGCTTGAGGACATCGAGCCGCCGCGCGACAAAGTCTTCGACGATCTCGCCAAGGAACTGCGCGACCGTATCGTTTGTCCTGTGCTGCTTGGTGTCGCCACCCGGAGCAACGGTGTGTTGCGGCTATTGAAGGCGTTACGGCATGAAGCGCCGTTAGCCAGCGAGACATCGCAGCGTCTTGGCGTCAAAACAGGTACCGACGCAGTGGCGCTGGTGCTCAAAACCTTTCACACCACACATGGCGGTAAAATGTCGGTTGCTCGTCTGCTCGCGGGCCAGGCAGGGGACGGCACGACGCTCATGACATCGGCGGGCGAAGCCGGACGCGTGTCCGGTGTTTTCAAGCTGATGGGCCAGCACTTCGAGAAGCGGGGGCAGGCAACCAGCGGCGAAACAGTCGCATTCGGAAAGCTCGACAACACAAAGACTGGCGACACGCTGTCGTCAGGAAAGCAAGCCGCGGCCCCGCTTCCCCAAGTGAAGCCATGTGCGCCAGTGCTCGCCGTCGCAGTGCAAGCCAAGGAGCGCAAGGACGACGTCAAACTTGGACCGGCTTTCACCAAGCTGACGGAAGAAGACCCCTCGCTTGCGGTGGTGCACAACGCGGAGAGCCACGACGTTGTGATCTGGGGTCAAGGAGAAATGCATTTGCGCGTGGCGGCCGAGCGGCTCGCCGAGCGCTTTATGGTTCCCGTGTCGACGCGGCCGCCTTCGGTCGGTTACCGCGAAACGATCCGCAAGCCGATTACCCAGCGTGGCAGGCACAAGAAGCAATCGGGCGGTCATGGTCAGTTTGGCGATGTGATGCTGGAGATCAAGCCGCTGCCGCGCGGATCCGGCTTCAAGTTCGAGGACCGCATCACCGGCGGCGTCGTGCCCCGCAATTACATTCCGGCGGTGGAAGAAGGCGTATTGGATGCGCTCAAACATGGACCGCTAGGTTTTCCCGTAGTCGACATGTCCGTCGCGTTGATCGACGGCTCCTACCATACGGTCGACTCGTCGGATCAAGCCTTTCGCACGGCCGGCCGCATCGGCATCGTTGAAGGCCTCCCGCAATGCCAGCCAGTTCTGCTCGAGCCGATCTATCTGGTCGAAATCGTCTGTCCCACCGAGGCAACCGCAAAAATGAATGCGATCTTGTCGGGCCGGCGCGGGCATATTCTTGGCTTTGACACTCGCGAAGGTTGGGATGGATGGGACACCGTGCGTGCGCAGATGCCGGAGGCCGAGATTGGTGATCTGATTATCGAGGTGCGGTCGGCCACCGCGGGCGTCGGGTCATTCATCTTCAAGTTCGACCATATGGCCGAGCTCACGGGCCGCACGGCCGATCAAATCATCGCGGCGCGACGCGCGGCGGAGTAGAAGCCGCACGACAAACGATGATCCCGCCCGCATTTGCGGTGCGACCGCGACAATTTTCGATATTTTGGTAAGCGGATACAAGGCAACTTCACCGGCTATTGGTCTTTGTTAACCGGGCAGGCGCTGCGACCTCGCAAGATCGGTATTGCGCGCATGGCGCGCGCGGCATTTGACATGCGGGAAAACGACGGTGCTGGAAGGCCTGCGCAATTTTTTCTCATCGGGTCCGGTCCCTTACGCCGACTCGAAGGCGTCGATTCCGCTTGGCGAGGTGCTTCAGCGTGACTGGTTTGAGCTTTGGTACCAGCCGAAGATCGAACTGAAATCGATGCATCTCGTTGGGGCTGAAGCGCTGGTGCGTGCGCGTCATCCCACGCGCGGCATCGTTCCGCCATTTCTGTTTCTGCCCGGTGCCAGTGAAGATGATATGCACGCCCTGACCGAGCGAGTGATCCTCACCGCGCTCGGTGATTGGGAATTTTTCGCCGAGTACGGCGTCTCGATAAAACTTGCTGTCAACGTGCCGGTGTCTGCTCTGGTCAAACTTCCCATTCCGCAAATGCTGCGTGAGGCGCGCCCGCAGGCGGCCGATTGGCCAGGCCTGACGCTGGAAGTGACCGAAGATCAGATCATCGATGATCTGGATCTCGCCAAAGACGTTGCCGACTCATTGCGGGAGCTCAAGTGCGATCTCTCTGTCGATGATTTCGGCGCCGGCTATTCTTCGCTTGTTCGTCTGAAGCAGTTACCGTTCAGCGAGCTGAAAATCGATCGTAGCTATGTGGCGAATTGCAACCAGGACCCTTTCAACGCGGGCCTGTGCGAGACTATTGTCGAACTTGGCCGGCGTTTCGGTCTCAGGACCGTGGCGGAGGGTATCGAAACAACCCATGAGAGCCACAAGCTGCAATCCATTGGCTGTCAGATTGGGCAGGGCTATCTCTTTGCGAAGCCAATGCCCAGGTCTCAATTGGTCGGTCTTTTGCGCACGCGAATGAAAGGTGCTGCAGTGCCCGACGCCGTTTACGCGCGTCTTGCATTGAGTTAGCGCACACCGGGGAACGCCAGGTTCCTCTCGCAGAACCGTGACTTGCCAGTGATGTCTGTGCCCCGTATTTCTTGGCTGGGATTCGGGAGGACCGTGCAGTGAACGCCATTCAACATCGCGGTTGGAAAATAGCCGACCGCCTCGCCACGCCCGAGCATCTGGTCTTTAACCGCCGCAGCTTTTTGGCCAGCGGTGCTAGCGCGCTGGCTTTGGCGCCATACGTTGCGAATGCGCAACGCGTTTCCGATCTCACTAACCTGCCGGATCCGAGCGTCAGTTTCTATCCCGCCAAGCGCAACGAAAAATATACACTCGACCGGCCAATTACCGACGAGAACGTCAACGGCAACTACAACAATTTCTACGAATTCGGCAGCGCCAAAACAATTAACGCTGCCGCGCAAGCGCTACAAATCCGGCCGTGGACCGTGAAGATAGACGGCATGGTTGAAAGGCCGATTGAGATCGGTATCGACGACCTTATTCGCAAATTGACTCTGGAAGAACGCACTTATCGCCACCGTTGTGTCGAGGCCTGGAGCATGGCGATTGCGTGGACCGGCTTCCCGTTTGCCAAGCTGGTCGATTTTGCGCGTCCGCTTGGCTCCGCGAAATACGTCCAGATGGAAACGTTCCTGAATCCAAAGATGGCGCCCGGCCAGCGGCAGCCCTGGTTTCCGTGGCCTTATGTCGAAGGTCTCACAATGGCAGAGGCGACCAACGATCTCGCGTTTCTCGCCACGGGCGCTTACGGGCATCCGCTTGCCCGGCAACATGGTGCGCCGTTGCGGTTGGCGGTGCCGTGGAAATATGGCTTCAAATCGATCAAGTCGATCGTGCGCTTTAGCTTCACAGACAAACGTCCAAAAGGAATGTGGGAGGCGTTGCAATCATCGGAATACGGCTTCTGGGCCAACGTCAATCCGGCCGTGCCACACCCGCGCTGGAGTCAGGCGAGCGAAGAGGTCATCGGGACCGGCGAACGGCGGCCGACCCTCATCTTCAACGGTTACGGCGAGTATGTCGCTGACCTCTACAAGGGCATGGAAAGCGAACGCCTCTGGGCGTGACGTGGTTCGCCGCTATACGGCGGCCACGAGCGAGGGTATGGTTGCTGCCGCGGGAAGAACGTGTGGAGGCGTCCATGTCTACCCAACCATCCAGCATTCAAGGCATACAACGCGCAGCTGCTGCGGCGCTTCAAGAGCATTGGGTTCTCTTTCTCGTCGAAGGTGTTGTGCTGCTGGTCCTGGG
The DNA here is from genome assembly GCA_963810585.1 of uncultured Alphaproteobacteria bacterium. Classification (GTDB taxonomy): domain Bacteria; phylum Pseudomonadota; class Alphaproteobacteria; order Rhizobiales; family Xanthobacteraceae; genus Pseudolabrys. The sequence continues at coordinate 681,411 of CAWENV010000001.1, read as the reverse complement.
CGCGACCGCTGTCGTCCTTCCTCCGATTGCAACCCTGGCAGTCACCATCCTGTTTGGCTGGCTCTTTCTGGTCAGCGGCATCGTCGGCCTGGTCACAAGTTTCTGGATGCGGCATGCACCCGGTTTCTGGTGGTCACTCCTTTCAGCTGTGCTTGGAATCGTCGTTGGCGGAATGTTGTTGGGCTCGCCGGTGACCGGCGCGTTCTCGCTTACACTGGTGCTGATCGCGTTCTTTTCGATTGAGGGTGCCGTGTCTATTATGTTCGCGCTCGATCACAGGCGCGAATTGTCCGGCCAGTGGGGCTGGATGCTGATGAGCGGCATCGTCGACCTGGCTCTCGCCTTGATGATCCTCACCGGCCTGCCAAGCACAGCAGTGTGGGCGGTCGGACTCCTGGTCGGGATCAATATGATTTTTGGTGGCGTCGCGCTGATTGCGATGGCCTTGCACGCGCGCAAAGGCGCGTGAATCGATAAAGCTCAGGTCTCGACTTCGCCTGCTTCAGCCTCGGCCAGCTTGGCGCGCCAATCCGCTCGCTTGAGCAGGAAGGCATAGGCAGAGAGCGCGAGCAGAGTAATGCTGACCAACATCAAGCAGAGCGAAATCGGGCGGCTGAAAAATATCAGATAGTTACCGTTCGACATGATCAGCGACTGACGCAGGCTCTGCTCAAGGATCGGCGAAATCACTAATCCGAGCACGAGCGGGGCCGGGTCGAAATCGAATTTGCGCAGCGCATAGCCGAGCACGCCCATGATCAGCATGATCCAGACGTCGACGATTGAGTTATTCACCTCGTAGACGCCGATGATGCAGAACATGATGATCATCGGATAGAGGTAAGCGTAGGGAATGCGCAGCACGGTTACGAATACGCTGACCAGCGGAAGATTGAGCAACAGCAGCATGAGGTTGCCGACATACATCGACGCGACAAATCCCCAGAACACATCGGGATGGTCGTTGACCAGCGTCGGGCCGACCGACACGCCGTGAATCATCAGTGCACCAATCAGCACCGCAGTGATCGGGCTGGTGGGGATGCCAAGCGCCAGCAGCGGCACGAAAGCGCCGGTCGAGGCGGCATTGTTGGCGGTTTCCGGTCCGGCAACGCCGGCGACCGCGCCTTTGCCAAATTGCTCGGGGTGCTTCGAGACGCGTTTTTCCAGTGCGTAGGACAGGAAGCTGGAAATGACGTGTGCTGAACCTGGGATAATGCCGATGATGAAGCCGAGAAGCGTGCCGCGCGTGATCGGCATCGCCGCCTCGCCCCATTCTTTCTTGGTCGGCAATAGGTCGCGCAGGCGCGGCGATATGATGTCTTTGACCGCGTCGGCGCTGGGCGTCGACAGGATTTCGCCGAGACCGAACATTCCGACCGCGACAGGAACAATTCCAATACCGTCGCCCAGTTCGGCGAGATCGAAGCTGTAGCGGAAATGCCCGGTCATGTTGTCGATGCCGATCATGCCGAGCAGCAGACCCAGGCACGCCATCAGCAATGTCCGGATCAGCGAAGAGGATGACATATAGGCGAGGAAGATCAGGCCGAGCACGAGCAGGGCGGTGTATTCGGGCGGCCCGAACCGGACAGCGATGGTCGCCAGCGGCGGCGCGACCACGGTCAGCACCAGCACGCCGAATGTGCCGCCGATCCAGGAACCGACCGCCGCAATGCAGAGCGCGGCTCCGGCGCGGCCCTTCTTTGCCATAGCGTAGCCGTCGATACAGGTCATCACCGACGAGGCTTCGCCAGGAATGCGCATCAAAATTGAAGTAGTCGAGCCGCCATATTGCGAGCCGTAGTAAATGCCCGCGAGCATGATGATCGCCTGCGTGGCATTGAGGCCGAAGGTCACCGGCAAAAGGATGGAAATGCCAGCGAGTGGGCCGATGCCGGGCAGTACGCCAACCAACGTGCCGACCAGGCAGCCGAGAAACGCGTACCATGCATTGGCCGGCTGCAATGCGACGGAGAAGCCGAGATAGAGACTATGGAGTGTTGTTTCCACGGATCTGCCTAGAAGCCGAATGGACCGGCGTTTAACGGCGTCTTGAGCGCGTAAACGAAAAGAATGTAGGTGCCGCCCACCACGCCGATGCTATAGATCGTGGCAGGCACCAGCTTGCGTCGTTCGATGAAAACGAGCAGCGCGAAGATCAACAGCACGTTCGTGGTGAGAAAGCCGAGCCAATCGAACGCGGCGACCGCTGCCGCGGTGATGAGTATCACCGGGACCGCATGCTTGGCGTCGCCCCATGTCAGCGTGGCGAACACCTTGCTCTCTTTCGCGCGCAGCACCAGCACCAGTCCAAAGAAAACGGTCAGCCCTGCGACAATTTTAGGCAAGAACCCGGAGCCGGGCATGGACAGGTTGCCCGTCGGCAGATCGCCACTGAGCGCGATCACCAGCAGACCAAAGAGGACGAAGAATGCGCCCGCAACATGATCGGTGCGTAAAGTCATAAGCGACCTTTGGCGGTTAGGAAAAATCCGGAGTCCCACCCGCGCCGGGCTCCCGCGATGGTGAAGATCATCCCTGCACGCGGCCGATGGCGTTGATGGCGTCTTCCTGGCGTTTGGCATCGGCAGCCCAGAACTTCGCAAACTCGGGCTGGTCCATATACGCCAGTTCCTGACCGAGATTGTCGAGTGTGTCGAGGAATTGTTTGCTGTGGGCGGCCTTGTCGACCGCTCCACGCAAGGTATTTATGATTGCGGTCGATGTGCCTTTTGGAGCGAACAGAGCCACCCAGAAGTAATATTCTAGATCGTAGCCCTGTTCCTTGAAGGTCGGCACATCGGGCAGCGATTTTGTGCGCTTGGCGCTCGACACTGCCAAGGCGCGCACTTTGCCAGCGCGGATATGCGGCAATGCGATCGACGTTGGCGAAAGAAAGAAGTTTACATTCCCGCCGAGTACCGCCGTGACTGCCGGGCCGCCACCATTTGTCGGCAGATGCCGCATTTGCAGGTTGCCCGCAGATCTTGCGAACAACACCGTTGGAATGTGGGATGCGCCGTAAAGCCCTGATGAGCTGTAGATCAGCTTTTCGGGGTTGGCCTTGGCGTCGGCGACCAGGTCTTTCAACGTGTTGTATGGCAGGTCCTTGTTGACGATCATCACGATCGGATCGGCGACGATGCGGGCGATCGGTATAAAGTCGGCGTTTGTGAATTTCGGTGTGCGGCCAAACAATTTGTCGACTGCCGCAAAACCGGAGATTGACACAATATGTGTGAGCAAAGTGTAGCCGTCGGGCCTGGCGGCGGCGACAAATTGTGCGCCGACGGCGCCCGCCGCACCCGACTTGTTCTCAAGCACGACTGGCTGCTTGATGACCACTTCGAGTGCAGCGTCCAGTGGGCGGGTGATTGTGTCGCTGACGCCTCCGGGCGGGAACGGGCTGACCACGGTGATGGCGTGCGAAGGGTAAGTGTCTTGCGCTAATGCGGGCGCTTGTCGCCAGCGTGGCGGCGGACGCAGCAGTACCAATAACGAAATTACGCCGATCCATCTTTTCCTCCCCTCTGTTGTCGACGCCGGTTAAACCCGGTCTATTGTTCGAGCGCGCCGCCAATCATCCCTGTACGCGGCCGATCGATTTCACTGCATCGTCGGTGCGCGCTCCGTCGATGTCCCAGAATTTCTGAAAATCGGGGCCGTCGAGATAGGCAAGCTCTTGGCCCGCGTTGGTGAGCGAGCTTGTGAACTGATCGGAATGCGCGGCCTTCTTGATCGCATCCCGCAAGGTCAGCACGATCGGCGCAGGCGTTGCCTTGGGTGCAAAGATGCCGACCCAAAGGTAATATTCGGTGTCGTAGCCAAGCTCCTTAAGCGTTGGCACGTCGGGCAAGATTTTGGAGCGTGTCGCGCTGAACACTGCGAGTGGGCGCAATTTTCCGGCCTTGATATGCGGAAGCGTCGCGGAAACCGATTGTGTGGTGCACTGGGCGTTATTGCCAAGGATGGCGGTAATGGCCGGTCCGCCGCCATTGGTCGGCAGGTGACGCAACTTCAGCCCGCCGGCGGCCTTGTCGAGCAAAGCGAGGGGCAAATGCGTCGCGCCATAGAGTCCGCCCGAGCTGAACACCAGCGTGTCGGGGTGCTTTTTGACGTCGTCTATGAATTCTTTCGCGGTCTTGTAGGGCTGTTGTTCGTTGACCAGCAACACGACTGGATCGGCGACAATCCGCGCCAGCGGGATGAAATCGGACCGTGACGTCTTCACCGGACGATCGAACAGTTTGTCGACCTCGGCATAACCGGAAATGCCGGTATTGTGTGAAAGCAAAGTGTACCCGTCCGGTTTTGCGCTGGCAGCCACCTGCGCGCCGACCTGTCCGGCGGCACCAGCTTTGGTCTCGACCACTACCGGCTGCTTCAGGATTGGCTCCATCATGGCCGCCAATGGCCGCGTTACGATGTCGTTGATGCCCCCTGGCGGGAACGCATTGATGATTGTGATTGCGTGTGAGGGAAAAGCCTCTTGCGCGAGGGCAGGCCCGGCTGCAACGAGTGCGGTCGTGCCGACGACAAAGCTACGGCGATCCATCGCGTCCCTCCAGAATATCTTTTTCGGTGCCGCGTTAGCCTTGAACACGGCCAATCGCATGTACCGCTGCTTCGACTCGCTTGGCGTCTTCGTCCCAGAATTTCGCGAACGCTGCCTGGTCGAGATAGGCGACCTCATCGCCGATGTTGCTGATTGCGGTCTTGAACTGATCGCCCGTCGCCGCCTTCTTGATGGCGTCGCCTAAAACCTTGACGACCGGAGCGGGTGTGTTCTTTGGCGCAAATACGCCGACCCACAGCGAGAACTCGACGTTGTATCCGAGCTCCTTCAACGTCGGCACATCCGGCATCGATGCCGCCCGCTGAGGGCTAAAGCAAGCAAGCGCTCTGACCTTGCCGGCTTTGATTTGGCCGCTCGCGGCCGCGACCGCCGACACCAGCACCTGCGAATTATTGCCGAGAATTGCCGTGAGCGCTGGTCCGCCGCCGTTCGTCGGCAGATGCTTCATCTTGATGCCGGCGGCTTGCATGAACAGTGCCGTCGGCAGGTGCAATGCGCCGTAAAGACCCGACGAACTGAAAATAAGCTTGTCGGGATTGGCTTTCGCGTCGTCGACTAGTTCTTTGACGGTCTTATATGGCTGCTGATCGTTGACCAGCAACACCATCGGACCAGATGTCAGCCGGGCGATCGGGATAAAGTCGGCGCGCGTGAACTTAGCCGGCCGGTCGAACAGCTTGTCGACCTCGGCAAAACCGGAGATCGACACGATGTGGATGAGCAGTGTGTAGCCGTCGGGCTTGGCGGTCGCCGCGACCTGGCCGCCGACTTGCCCAGCCGCACCGGCTTTGGTCTCGACGATGCAAGGTTGCTTCAGGATCGGCTCGATCAATGCAGTGAGTGGCCGGCCGACAACGTCGGCGGCCCCACCGGGCGGGAACGGATTGATGAACGTAATGGCGTGGGATGGAAAAGCATCCTCGGCGAAAGCGGGCCGCACGCTGAGCGCTGCGGCTGCGGCAGCGCTACCGGCGACAAATCGGCGTCTATCCATGTGAATCCTCCCTGGAAGTGCTTATTTGGCGGGGTATTTTGCCCGGCCTTATCGTTGGGTGGGATGCTATCGCCCAGCGTGGTGGGCAATCAAGCATCAATGATCGCAACCGCGCGCGTCCAGCCGGCTGAGCCCCCGCGTACCTTCACCGGAAAGCAGCTCACCATGAAACCCCTGGCGGGCAGCGTCTCGAGATTGTGCAGCTTCTCGATATGGCAATAGCCGATGTCTCGGCCCGCACGATGGCCTTCCCAAATGAGCGAAGCGTCGTGGGTCTCGGCGTATTTCTTCATCGTGAAGATGAACGGCGCATCCCAGCTCCAGCCGTCGATTCCGGTGACGCGTACGCCGCGCTCGAGCAAATAAAGCGTTGCCTCGCGTCCCATACCGCAACCTTTGGCGACATAGTCAGGTCGCCCGTAAGCGGCACCGGCGCAGGTGTTCACGACGACGATCTCGAGCGGTGAAAGCGTATGTCCAATGCGTTTGAGCTCGGCCTCGACGTCTTTGGCGGTTGCGACGTAGCCGTCAGGGAAGTGCCGGAAGTCGAGCTTCACGCCAGGCTGCAAGCACCAGTCCAGCGGCACCTCGTCGATCGTGATGGCGCGCTTGCCGTGATCCATTGTCGAGGCGAAGTGGTACGGTGCATCGAGATGGGTGGTGCAGTGCGTAGACAGTCGAACCCATTCGAAGCCCCAGCCTTCGCCATCAGGCAGGTCTTCCTTTTTCAGGCCGGGGAAAAATTTGAGCACGTCTGCGGCAGTGGCCTGGTGATCGAGATACTCGATCTTGGGACCATAGCCCGGCGGGTCGGCTGCAACGTCGTTCTCGAGCGGCACTGAAATATCGATGATCTTTCGCGGCATAAATGTTTCACTCCTGCGTCACGCCCGCCTTGTGCCGGCATTCACGTCCCGGGTATTCAATAGCATTCAGGTGTGGAGGCCGGAACACGCACGGCCATGATCTGCGAGGAGAAAGTAATGCCTGCTTATTGGGTTGCACGATCCAAGATCAACGACCCTGTCGAATACAAGAAGTACACAGATCTCGTGCCCGCCATTATCGCCAAGTTCGGCGGCAAGGTGCTGGCCCGGGGTGGACGTTTTCAGATCATGGAAGGTCCGGATAAATTTCAACGTTTCGTCGTGATCGAATTCCCGACTCTGGAGCAGGGTGTCGCTTGTTTCACGTCACGGGAATACGACAAGGCTGCAGCATTCCGCCGCAGTGGTGCCGGTGAGGTCGAAACCATCATGGTGGAAGGTGTGTGATCCTCCCACCATTTGGCGCCAGCTACTGGTGTGGGCAGGGCGATTGGGCTAGAAACTCCCCAAAACCACAATAATTCGGGGAGGGACACCGTGTTGCGATCTATGAAATTCTTCGCGTTTGCGAGCCTGGTTGGGGCCGCGGCCGTATTCGGCGCAATGGTGGCAGTGCCGGCTGTTGCGCAAGACAAACCGCCGATCAAGATCGGCTTCGGTATCGCGGAAACCGGCCCACTTGGACCGAATGGCAAGTCGGCGCTGCTGGCGATGCAGATTTGGGTCGAAGAGGCAAACGCCAAGGGCGGGCTGCTTGGGCGGCAAGTGCAGCTTGTGCACTATGACGACCAGAGCAATCCGTCGACCGTGCCGGGCATCTACACCAAGCTGCTCGACGTGGACAAAGTGGACGTCATCGTTGGCGGCTACGGCACCAATATGCTGGCTCCGGCCATGCCGATCGTCATGCAACGCAAGAAGACGTTCCTTGGCCTTTATGGCTTGGGGGTCAACACCGACTTTAAGTATGACCGCTACTTCGCGATGATCCCGTCCGGGCCGGAGCCGAAAACTTCGTTCACCAAGGGCTTCTTTGACACTGCGATGGCGCAAAATCCGAAGCCGACGACGGTGGCAATCGTGGCTGCCGACGCGGAGTTTTCAAAGAACGCCTCCGACGGCGCGCGCGAGAACGCCAAGAAGGCGGGTTTAAAGATCGTTTACGACAAGAGCTACCCGCCTTCGACCACCGACTTTGCGCCGATCGTACGCGCGATCCAGGCAACCAATGCGGACCTGGTGGTGATCTGCTCCTATCCGCTCAACTCTGTCGGTATGGTGCAGGCGGTCAATGAGGCGGGCCTCAAGCCGAAGATGATCGGCGGCGCCATGGTTGGTCTGCAATCGACTGTGTTCAAGACCAAACTCGGTCCCGCGCTCAATGGCTTTATGAACTACGACTTCTGGCTGCCGGCAAAGTCGCTAATGTTCAAGGGCACCGCCGAATTCTTGCAGAAGTATCAAGACCGCGCCGCCAAGGCCGGGGTCGACCCGCTTGGCTACTACATGGCTCCGTTCAGCTACGCCTATCTCGAGGTGCTGGGACAGGCGATCAATGAGACCAAGAGCCTCGACGACGCAAAACTCGCCGACGCTATGCGCAAGACAACGTTCAAGACCATCGTCGGCGACGTCAAGTTCGCGCCAAACGGCGAATGGGCGAAATCGCGGGTCTTTCAGGCGCAATTCCGCGGAATTAAGGGCAACGGTGTCGACCAATTCAAGAATCCCGACACCTTGGCAATCATCACGCCGGCTGAGTACAAATCAGGCAGCGTGATTTACCCCTATGAAAAGGCCAGACAATAGGCTTTCCCACTTCTGCCCACGGTTACGACCTAAAGCGTGGCGCAGCCGAGGTTTGGCTGCGCCACGTACGTGTGTCGACTGGCCGCACGCGATCGTCCGGATAGGCGGGCATTTCTCAACCGCACGCGGGTGGACCATTGCGTCGCGCGCTGTCATTATTGGCAATCGAAATAAAACGAGGCTTCAGGGGAGGAGAGAATATGTTGCAGAACGTTAAGTCCCGCACACACGCTTGGCTCACGGGCACGGCAGTTGCCGTCGTGGCCTGCGCGATGTTCGCGGGCGCCGCTACGGCCCAAAACAAAGAGCCGATCAAGATCGGCTTCAGCATGGCGCAGACCGGTCCGCTCGGACCGAACGGGCAGCAGGCGCTGCTCGGCATGAAGATCTGGGAAGAAGAGACCAACGCCAAGGGCGGCCTGCTCGGCCGGCCCGTTAAGTTGGTCTATTACGACGATCAATCCAATCCGTCGACGGTGCCTGGCATCTACACCAAGCTGCTCGACGTCGACAAAGTCGACCTGGTGGTTGGCGGCTATGCCACCAACATGGTCGCGCCCGCGATGCCCGTCGTCATTCAGAAGAAGAAGACATTCATCAGCCTGTTCGCGCTCGACGTGAACGCCCCGTTCAAATATCCGAAATATTTCTCGGTGCTGCCGACCGGACCGAAGACCAAGCCTTCGTTCACCGAAGGCTTCTACCAGGTCGCGATGCAGCAGAATCCGAAGCCGACGACGGTCGCATTGACGTTCGAGGATGCGGAATTCTCGCAAAACGCCTGCGAGGGCGCGCGTGAGAACGCCAAGACCTTCGGCGTCAAGATCGTCTACGACAAGAGCTTCCCGTTTAACTCGCCCGATCTTTCCCCGATCGTGCGCGCGCTGCAGGCCTCGAACGCCGATCTTGTCATCGTGTGCTCGTATCCGCTCAGCTCGGTCAACATGGTCCAGGCGATTAAGGAAGCGAACTACAAGCCTAAGATGATCGGCGGTGCGATGGTCGGGCTGCAGGCCACCGTGTTCAAGAACAAGCTCGGGCCGAAGCTCAACGGCATCATCAACTACGAGACCTGGGTGCCGACCGAAAAAATGATGGCGCCGGCTGTGGCCTTCTTCAAGAAATACCAGGAGTTGGCTCCGGCGGCGAAGGTCGATCCGATCGGCTACTATCTGGGCGGCTGGGGTTACGCCTACATCAACATGCTGGGCGAAGCGATTGCCGCGACCAAGAGCGTCGACGACGACAAGATCGCCGATTGGCTGCGCAAGACGCCCCACAAGACCATCATGGGCGATTGGAGCTATGGTCCCGGTGGCGAATGGACCAAATCCGGCATGATGCAGGTCCAGTATCATGACATTAAGGAAGGCGCTGGGCTCGATACCTGGAAGGGGATGAGCTATCAGACCGTGCTCACCCCGGCGCCGCTGGCGACCGGCAAAGTGATCTATCCGTACGATAAGGTGAAGTGATCGACTAAACCTTCACGTTCAATAAAAAACGGCGCGGGAATCGTCCCGCGCCGTTTTTTATTTCGGCCGTTACATGCCGAGATAGAATTGGCGGATCAAGTCGTTGTTGTTGAGCTCGTCAGCCGAACGTCCCTCAAAAGCAATCTTTCCGTGCACGATCACGTAGCCACGGTCGGCGATGCGGATGGCCTGGGTGAAGTTCTGCTCCGCCATCAGCACAGTGAGCTGGTAGTGATCCTTGAGTTCCTTGATGGCGTCTATGGTGCGGGCGACCAGGAGAGGCGCGAGGCCGACAGAGGGCTCGTCTACCAGCAGGATGCGCGGCGCCAACATCAGCGCACGCGCCAGCGCCAGCATCTGCTGTTCGCCGCCGCTCATACTTCCTGCAAGCTGGTTCTTTCGTTCGGCCAGGCGTGGGAATGCCTGGAAGCAGAAGTCGAGATTGCTTTTGATCTGTGCCCGGGCCTTGGGCCGAAACGCACCCAGCAGCAGGTTTTCTTCCACGGTCAGTTTCGGAAATAGGCGGCGGCCCTCCGGCACCAGTGCGATGCCGAGGTCGACGATCTGCTCGGTGGGCATCCCGATCAGGTCGTGCCTGACGCCATCGATTTCGGCAATTATGCGGCCGGCCACCGGGCGCACGATGCCCATGATGCATTTCATCAGCGTGCTTTTGCCGTTACCGTTGGTACCGAGCAGCGCCACAGTCTCGCCGGCCTGGACGCTGATCGAGACGTCATGGATCACGCGAACCGCGCCGTAAGCGGCTTCCACACTCTCTATGGTGAGGCTGCTACTGGCCAATGTATGCCCTCACCACTTCGGGGTCGCGCACTACGTCTTGCGGCTTGCCGTCCGCGATCTTCTTGCCTGACACCAACACCGCCAGACGTTGCGAGAAGCTCATCACCGCACTCATGATGTGCTCGATCAAGATGACAGTGATGCCACGTTCGTTCAGACGCACCAGCAGCGCCAGGATGTCCTCGATCTCCGAATGCGACAGGCCGGCCATGAACTCGTCGGCGATCAACAGTTTCGGCTCCGCCGCCACGGCGCGCGCCAATTCTAGCTTGCGCATCTCGACTTGCGTGAGATCGCGCGGCATCTGCTTGGCTTTTTTGAGCAGGCCGACCAAATCGAGCAATTCATGACAGCGCCCTTCGAGGTCACTGTGCGCATGCAGCATGCCTTCGCGCGCGCGCACGGTGTAAAGCAGCGGAATACGCAGGTTGTCGGCCAGCGTCATGCTGTGGAACGGGCGCGGCAACTGGAAACTGCGGGCCACGCCGCGATGAGTGCGCTGATGCGCGGCCATACCGTCGATAACATGCCCGTCGAAATGCACGCTGCCGGTTTCGTTTTGCAACGTCCCGCAGATGCAATTGACCAGAGTGCTCTTGCCCGATCCATTCGGGCCGATCAGCCCGAGCCGCTCACCCGGTTGAACCTCAAGGTCAATGCCGTCGAGAGCGACAAAGCCGCCGAACCGCTTGCTGATATTGTTGACGTGCAGCAACGCGCTCATGGCTTCCTCCACGCGCGCAGCCATCCCTGCACCAGCCCGACCAGGCCGTTGGGCGCGACGATAACGAACCCTACCAGCATCAGGCCGACGATCAGCAAGTTCACCGCCGAGGAAATCGTCACAGTGGCATATTGCTGTGCCGACCCGAGCAGAATGGCGCCGACGAGCGGCCCAACCCAGCTGGTGGTGCCGCCGATCATCGGCATTGCGATCGAATTAACCGCGTATTCCAGGCCGAAGGCTGATGCCGGCTGCAGGTAGCCGATGTAGTAAGGGAAGGGCGCGCCGGCCATGCCCATGAAGGCGCCCGAGAGCGTGGTTGCGATCAGCTTAAGCCGGAGCGTCGGCACGCCGCAGGCTTCGGCGGCCAGTTCATCATCGCGAATGGTCGCAAAACCGAAGCCGAGTTGCGATCGCTCGATCGTGCGCGCCGTCACCAGCGCGATCACCGCCAGCAGCAGCATCAGCGCGAACAGGTATTCGATGTAGTTGATCTCGATGCCGGCGAATTCGATGCTCTCCGGACGAATGATATAAGCGCCGCGCGAGCCGCCGACAAAATCCCAATTGACTACCAGTGTCTGCAGCACCACCGCGAGCGCAAGCGTGGCGATGGCAAAGAAGGAGCCACGCAGCCGTAGCGTCAGATAGCCCATGCCGAAACCGGCGATGCCAGAGACCATGGCCCCGAAAACGATTAGCACGGGGATAGGCAGTGGAAAGATTACATGGAGGATCGCTGCAATATTGTCGGGAAACCAGGAATCGATCACGCCATCGAATTTGTGAAGTGCAACCGAGCTGTAAGCACCCATCGCAAAGAACGCGGCCGAGCCGAAATTCACGTAGCCACAATAGCCGCCGAGGATGTTCCATGCGGTCGCCAGCACGATGAATTGCAGGATCGTGTAACTCGCGAAGTACAGATAGTCGACATGGAACCAGTGCGCGAAAGCTAAAATCAGCGCTCCGATGGTGACCGCGATGAGGGTGAACTTCGTGGTGCTCATTGTCTTCACCGCCCCAGAAGTCCCGCCGGCCGGAAGGCGAGCGTGAGCAGGAGGAAGCCGAACGCCACAGCTGGCGCCCAGGACGGGCCATAGAAAGTTGCGGTCAGGCTTTCAACGACACCCAGAATCAAGGCGGCAATCAGTGTGCCGGGCATGCTGCCCAGGCCACCGAGCACGCAGATCGCGAAAACCCGGCCGATATATTCGCGACCAACAGACGGTTCGACCGGCTGAATGATGATGAGCAGCGCTCCGGCGACCGCCGCCGTGGCGATCGAGAGGCCGAAGGCGATACGCTTGATGCGGATTGGATCGACCGCCATCAATTGCAGTGCCAGTTGGTCCTGCGATACCGCCATGATGGCCCGGCCGGTAAAGGTACGTGTGATGAACAATTGAATGGCCGCGAACAGGGCCAGTGCCGCCATGCACGGCACCAGCATGCGTAGCGGCATATCGACCAGCCCGATGTGGACGCTTGGACCGATGTAGGCAGCCTCGACGTAGCGATAGTCGACGCCGAACACCAAAATCAGCGTCACCTCCGTCACGAATAGCAGACCGAAAAAGAACGCGAGCCCGCGCAACGCCTCCTGGCCGCGCCGCTCAAATGACAGGTAGTAAACTTGATAGACCACCGCACCGAGCGCGAAGAATACCGGCAGCATAAGAATGCTGATTACGATCGGGTCGACGCCGTAATTGATGTTGATGAAATAGGCGAGGTAGGAACCGAGGATGACAAAGCCGGGGTGCGCGATGTTGACGATATCGAGCATGCCGAAAGAGATCGATACGCCGGCCGTTACAGCGGCATAAAAGGCGCCGAGCAGCAGCCCCGCGACAATGGCGTTAATCAATAGATCGAAGGAAATATCCATACGCGTTTAAACCGGCATCGCCGCCGTGGCGCGTCGCATTTGCTTTACGACCGGAAAATTTGCCCAGCCGTGATGCGGCAGCCACGATCTGCGTTTTGAATTTACCGGTCTTGCTCCCCTCTGAACCTCAGCGTTTTTCTTATCCCACAGCAGCTGTCCCGCCGCTATGCGGAGCTTTGCGGTATTTTGCAGGATGGTCCGTGACTTGGCTAGCCTGTTGATCGGTTTGCCGAACCTTTACCTGCGCGACAAAATGAAACGCCCGCCGTGGGCTGGGTGCCTGTCGGCGGGCGCCGCTGTATTTGGTCGATCAGGCGGCGACGGACTGCGGTCGTACACCGGCTGGCAGTTGCATCGGCTTGTTAGCGCTGTCTTTGAACTCGACGGTCATAAAAATCATCTCGCGATCGTCGAGATTTTCCAGATCGTGCACCTTGAATTCGCCTTTGCCGTAGGTTTCGTGGCGCGTTTCGCCCGGCTGATAGGTGTACTCGATGGTCGTACCGTCATGGACATGTTGCCGCGCGCGACCGCCAGATACCGAGGTCCAGAAATAATCCAGCACATGCCGATGGAAACCGATGCGCTCACCAGGGGCGAGGCGGATAATCCAAACGCGCGTACGTTCGTTCTCCGAAAGCAGGCTGGAGCCAACGCAAGGGTTCGGATTCTTGCTCTCGCGATCGAACTCGGCGGAGATGTCCGCCGGCCACTGCGATTTTTCCTTTTTTTCGGCCGTCTTGTCGAGCATGGTCAACGCCATGGGAATTCCTCCAAAGCTGTTGGCGGTCATATATAGGATAAATGGGTAAACGGAAAGATCGAGGCTGATCCATTGACCGGGGCTCGCGCAGGACGCGCAATTATCGTTGGCGGCTCGATGAGCGGCTTGTTGAGCGGGCTTTTGCTGCGGCGGGCGGGGTGGGCGGTTGATATTTATGAGCGCGTGGACAGCGAGCTTTCCGGACGTGGCGCTGGGATCGTGGCCCAACACGAATTGATCGAGCGATTGCGTGGGCTTGGTCTCGCCACCGACGAACTTGGTGTCCACGTTACGACCCGCAAGATTCTCGATGCGCAGGGGCGGCTGACGCATGAAATCGAGTGTCCGCAAGTGCTCACCGCATGGGAACGCGTTTATCGCCTGCTGCGCGATGGATTTCCGCCGGAGCACTATCATCGTGGACAAGGGCTCACCAATTTCACGCAAGACCAAGACGGCGTACTCGCACATTTTTCCAATGGCGAAATCATCGAAACGGATTTGTTGGTCGGTGCCGACGGCATCCGATCAACGGTGCGACAGCAATGTCTGGCGGAGGTGACGCCACGCTATGCTGGATACTGTGCATGGCGCGCGTTGGTCGCCGAACGTGTGTTTCCGCCGGAAGTGCATCGCGAGCTGTTCGAATACATGACTTTCGGTCTGCCGCCGGGCGAGCAACTTCTCGGCTATCCAGTGGCGGGGCCTGACAACGATCTGCGCCCCGGTCACCGCCGCTACAACGTGGTTTGGTATCGACCCGCCGATGAGGCGACCAAACTCAAATGGCTGCTGACCGACGAGCGCGGAGTTACCCATGCAATTTCGATTCCGCCGCCGCTGATCCGTCGTGAGGCGATCGCAGAGATGCGTGCCGACGCAGAGCGGCTGGTCGCCCCGCAATTTCGCCAGATCGTGCGGTTACTGGAAGAGCCAATCCTCCAGCCGATCTACGATCTGGAATCGCCGCGAATGGCATTCGGCAGGGTTGCGATCGTGGGTGACGCAGCATTTGTCGCTCGGCCCCACGTTGCGGCGGGTGTTTCCAAGGCGGCGGACGATGCTGCCGCGTTGGCGGAGGCGCTGCAAAACGAGCCGGACGTCGAAACCGCACTCAAGCGTTTTGAGGCGGCGCGCTTGCCCCAGAATCATCAGATTATCGAGCGTGCGCGCCATCTCGGCGCTTATTTGCAGGCCAGCCGCACTCAGGAAGAGCAAGCTCGCGCTGGCCGGCACAGCACCGACGCAGCAGTAATCGCCGAGACAGCAGTGCTGGATTTTCTCTACGCCTGAGCCGCTAGATCCCCAGCAACTTCTTGGCGTTACCCCCGGCCAGCGCGGCGCGCGTGCTGTCGTCGAAGTTGGCGACCGAATTGATATGGCCGATCGGGTCGTACTCCAGCATATCGAACGGATAGTCGGTGCCCATGACGATGCGGTCGGCGCCGAAGGTAGTCACCAGCGCCTCGAGCTGATGCGGCGTAAAAACGACCGTGTCGAGGTAGACGTTCCGCCGCAGATAGGTCGTCGGCGGCTTCGGCAAATTGCCGTGCGCATCCGACCGCGCGCCCCAGGCATGATCGATACGGCCGGAATAGGCACCGAGGAAGCCGCCGCCATGTACGGCCAGTACGCGAAGCTTCGGATGCCGTTCGAAGACGCCGTCAAAGAGCAAATAGTGCAGCGCCACCGTAGTATCGAGCGGATTGCCGATGACGTTGTTGAAGTAAAAACGCGCGAAACGCTGCGGCTGCGTGAAACCGGTTGGGTGGATCAGGACCAGTGCGTCGAGCTCCTCGGCTTTCTTCCAGAACGGCGCGAAAGTAGGATCGGACAGCTCCTTGCCGTTGACGTTGGTGAGAATCTCGACGCCCTTGAACTTGAGCTGCTTCATGCAACGCTCAAGCTCTTTCGCCGCCTCATTGCCGTCCTGCATCGGCACGCCGCCGAGCGCAACAAGCCGGTCGGTATGCTTGCCGACATATTCGGCAATGCCGTCGTTGAGGGCTCGAGCGGCCTGCACGCCGATATCGACGTTGAGGTAGTAATAAATCTGCGGCGGCGCTGGGCAGATGAGCTGCATGTCGACGCCCATCTCGTCCATCACGCTAAAGCGCTCGTCGGTCGTGCTTATGCGCGTGCGGATATCGGCCGCCTGCTTAGCCATCAGAGCCTGCGTTTCGGGTGTCGAGTCCTGAACAAGCGGATCGGTAGACTGCTTGAGATGTGGCGTCACGATCTCGGCGACGCGCGGTACCGCAATATGCGCGTGCATATCGACGGTGAGACTTTTCGGCCGTGCTTCACGCCCGGGCTTGCCATGCTTGCGCGCAGCGGTGTTGGCGTATTTGTTCCAGATCTCAGCCATTTCATATTGCCTCTGTTGTGGCGTGGCCTCGCGCCACGCATCGACACTCTTTTGTGTGAAAACTTCCTAGAACACCCCAAGGTGCTGACGAAGGTCGACGCAGTCCTTTTCCAGTTCCGCGGGAGTGGAAACCACCGCCACGCGGCCGGTATTGAGGATGACGATGTCGTCGGCGACGTCGAACACCAGTTTCGGATTCTGCTCAACCAGAACGATCGACAATCCGCTTTCCTTCAGTTTTCGGATCGTAGCCATCACCTCCGCAACGATCTGTGGTGCCAGGCCTTCCGACGGCTCATCCATCAGCAGCACACGCGGGTTGCCCATTAGCGCACGGCCGATGGCCAGCATTTGCTGCTCTCCACCCGACAGATGCGCGGCGATCTGATTGCGCCGTTCGGCAAGGCGCGGAAACATCCCGAACACAGTGTCGATCGTCCATGGCGCGTGCTTACTGCCGACGTCGGGCTTGCGGGCGGCGACCGACAGATTTTCGCGTACGGTCAGACTCTTGAAGATGCGGCGGCCCTGCGGCACCAACGCGACGCCGCGGGCGGCTATGGCTTCCGGGGAAAAGCCGGTCACCGCTTCGCCGAATACCGCCACCTCGCCACGGCGCGGCGGGAGCAGGCCCATCGTGACGTTCATACAGGTCGACTTGCCGGCGCCGTTACGACCGAGCAGGCCGAGCATGCGCGCTTCGCCGAGATCGAACGAGACGTCGCCCAGAACGTGGCTGTCGCCGTAAAAGGCATCGATTCCCTTGAGGCTGAGTGCACTAATGGCCAAGATAGACCTCCCGCGTGCGCGGATCGGCCACCACTTCGGCGCGATTGCCTTCGACTATCACCTCGCCAAAATGCAGGAGCGTAATGCGTTCGGCGAATTCCAGTGCCACGTCCATGTTGTGTTCGATCATGACGATAGTGACGTCGCGCGGGATCGCCAGCAGCAATTGTTGCACATCGCGGCGTTCGTCGATTGACAGCCCGGCGAAAGGCTCGTCGAGCAGAAGCACTTTAGGATTTTGGGTGAGCGCCATCGCAATCTCGACACGCCGGCGTTCGCCGTAGGATGTTTGCGCGAGCGGCCGGTTGGCGATGTGTGCAAGGCCTACTCGCTCCAGTGCAGCATGAGCGTGCTCGACGAAGTGCCCTTGCCGCCTGAAGTCGATGAGCGGGTTCCATCGCGCGGGGGACAGGCCGAGCAGCGCCAGCGTCACGTTGTGGATGATGGTGTCGCGCGCAAACAGCGTAATGATCTGATAGGTGCGTGCCATACCGAGATGCGCACGACGCCGGCTCGGTACGCCAGTGATGTCCTGCCCAAACAACTGGATCGAACCGGAATCCGGAGTCAACTCGCCGGTGATCAAATTGAACAGCGTCGTCTTGCCAGCGCCATTGGGGCCGATGATCAGCCGTCGTTCGCCGGGCTCGACATTGAGATTGACGTCAGTGGTAACGTGCAAGCCGCCAAACGCTTTGCAAAGACCGGTGACGGTGAGCGCGCTCATAGCGGAGCCTCCGCGCCACTTTTGGTCGCGTTAGCGTCCCGCTCTCGTTTGCGCCACGCTAACCGCCACAATCGCGCGCTTCCAGGCACCAGACCCTCCGGCATCAGTATGACGATGGCGACAAAGATTGCGCCAAGCAGGAAATTCCAGCGCTCGATGAACCCGCTCACCACAGTCTTGACCATCACCACCAAACCGGCGCCGACGATCGGGCCGAGTAACGTACCGGCGCCGCCCGAGATGACCATCAGCAGCACCTCGGCCGAGGAGGTGAGAGCCAGCGTCTGCGGGCTGATGAATTGCGTGTAGTAGACGAACAGGATCGCGGATACCGAGGTCAGGAGGCCGGAAAACAGGCAGGCACAGAAACGGATCGCCCAGACGTGATAGCCCAACGCGTTCATGCGGCGCGGCTGGTCGCGCGTGCCCATCAGTGCGGCGCCGAGGGGTGAACGCACGAACACCGCCATCGCCGCCAGCGAGAGCAGGAAAATGACAAGTGACGTGTAATAGAACGTATTCACATCCGACATCGAATAGCCGAATGGCTCAGGCCGGGTCTTGAGGCTAAGTCCGTTGTCGCCGCCAGTCAGACTAATCCAGCGATAGGCGAGGCCCCACAGGATCTCACCTAGCGCCAGCGTGATCATGATGAAGCCGATGCCTGTCGAACGCAGCGACAGTGCTGCGTAGATTGCCATCGCAATCAAGCTGATCACCAGTGCGATGAGGATCGCCATAGGATGACCAAATCCGAGCTGCAACATGTAGCCAGTCGCATACGCGGTCACGCCAAACAGGCCGGCATGACCAAGCGAAACCAATCCGGCGTATCCCACCAATACATTCAGCCCGAGCGCGAAGATGGCGTAGAACAGGATCTGGCTGGAGACATTGACGTAGTAGATGCCTGGCATCCAGTACGGGACGGTAGCCAGCGCGGCAAAAGCCACGACGAGGGTGAGAAAACGTACCGTCACGGCACGTGCCTGCCGAATAGGCCCTGCGGCCGCAACAACAGGACAAGCAACATCGGAAGAAAGAGGACGAAATATGCAAGTTCGGGCAAAAGTGCCTGACCGAAATTGTAGATGAATCCGACGATGATGCTTCCGACGAAAGAACCGAGCAGACTGCCTGTGCCGCCGAGAATGACCACGACCAGCGCCAGCGGCAGCATGTCTTGATCAAGGCCCGGATAGACCGACAGGATCGGTCCGCCGATGATGCCGGCGAAGGCCGCAAGACCTGCACCAAGCGCGAACACGATCGTGAACAGTTGCGACACCCGAATGCCGACCACGCGTGCCATGTCGGGATCGTCGACGCCGGCCCGGATCATTGCGCCGAGGCGCGTACGATCGAGCAACAACCAAAGCGCAATCGCGAATATGATCGCAATTACGATAATTGCGAGTCGATAGGCGGGAAAGACGAGCACGCCGAACCGCGCAAAGCCTTCAAGTTCGGGTGGCGTCGGGACCGAAATCGGATCGCCGCCCCATATCATTAGACACAGATCCGCCGCCATGAACGACAGGCCGAGCGTCACCAGCACCTGCGCAAGCTGATCGCCGGGCATGCGGCGCAGCAACAGACGTTCGGCTAATGCGCCGAGTGCCGCCACCGACAGCGTCGCCAGAACAGCCGCCAGCCAGAAATTCAATTGGAAGCCGTGAATTCCCAAAACGAAAGTGACGCCGATGTAGGCGCCCAGCATGAAGAGCGAACCGTGCGTCAGGTTCGGTATACGCATCAGTCCGAAGATGAGGGAAAAGCCCGCCGACAGCAGGAAGAGCAGCCCACCAAAAGTGATGCTGTTGACCGCCAGCACCAGCCAAAAATTCATGGTTGCCGTCGTCCCTCGCTCGCCGTGTCAAAGAATCGCGGGCGCCTGTGCGGCGCCCGCGTAACGTGTCGTACTACGATTTGACCGGCGGAAAGTCGCGCGAGTAGACGGGCTGCTCGAGAAATTTTTTCTCGTCGTAGGTCCAGAACTGACTGACATTCGGATAGGTCTTGACCGTCGTGTTGACGAGCTTGCCCCCGACCTTCTCGCATTTGCGGATGTAGAAGTTTCCGACCGCGTTACCGAGATGATCGAATTTGACCGGCCCACGCGGTGTATCGGAGAGCGACACTGACCTCAGGACCTTCATGAACTCGGCCTTATCGTCGCTTTTCCCACCGGCTTTCTTCAGCGCAGCGTCTATCACCATGCAGTTGATGTAGAGGCCGGCTGCGTAGAAGCCGGGATCGAGATTGAAGTTTTTCTGCATGCCGGCAACGAAGCGTTTGTTCGATTCAGTCTGCGCGTCGAGAGTATATGGGCAGCAACTGACGAGGCCGATGGCCTCATCACCATAACCGCGCAACAAGGCATCGTCGCCGCCGGTCTGGCCTGTGACCACAGGGAACTTGAGACCCGCGCTGCTATATTGCTTCATGAATTTCAGCGGATTTCCACCAGCGAAGCCCTGGCACACGCCGTCACAATCAGCGATCTGGGCGAGATAGGGTGTGTAGTCTGGGGTGGCGAGTGGCGGCCACAACTTCTTTAAAATCTTGCCGCCGTTATCTTCGAAGGTCTGCTGAAAGCCCCCCATCTGTTCGTAGCCGAAGGCGAAGTCCTCGGTGATGGTGATCATGCGCTTGAGTTTCATTTCCTTCGATGCGTAGTCCGCCATCGGATGCATGGCTTGCGACGAGCAGGCCGACGCGCGCAGGAAATACGGGTTTGGCCGGCGCTGAGTGAGATCTTCGGCGGCGGCGAGGCTGAGCAGCGGCGTCTTCGCCTGTGCAATGTAATCAGTGATCGCCAACAACTCGAAAGCGGCGAGTGGACCGATGATGGTGTCGACCTTGTCGCGTTCGACCAGCTCTTGTGCCTTGGTCTTTGCGCCGGCCGGGCTTCCGCCGGTATCGGCGGAGACGAAGTCGACCTTGCGGCCGCCCAAGGTATAGTCCTTTTCCTTCAGATACGTGATGACGCCTTGCTCCATCTGGATGCCGCCCTGCGCGAGCGGGCCGGTCTTGATGGTGAGCAGGCCAAGCTTGAATGGCGCCGCTTGCGCGATCGCCGGCATTGGAAATTTGAACGTCAGCGCAACTGCGCCGGCTGCCGTTCCGGCCGCGAATTTACGACGGGTGATCTTGCGAGACATTTCGTTCCTCCCTTTGTGCCCCTTGGGGGCTCATATTTCGATCGGCCCAACTCTCAGTTTAAGCAGGCCGTCAGGCTTAGGCGAAGCAAAGCAACGCACACCACGGACCGCCGTGCCCCACGGCGACGGGCCAATTCATTCCTATCATCGGCCAAGCCATTCCATGATGTAAAGCCCGCTTCTGCTGTCGCGCCCAATTGCCGCGATGGGCAGGCCAATTCACAACCCGGACCTGAGACGTTCGGCAGTTAAATGCCGAGATAGCTGGACTTGATCGCGTCGTTAGCGCGCAGTTCATCGGGCTTGGCCGAGTAGACCACCTGGCCCTTGCTCATTACGTGGACGAAATCGACGAGCTTGAGGGCAAGATGTGCATTCTGTTCGACCAATAGAATGGAAAGGCCTTCTTTCTTCAAAGTCCCAATTGCTTCCCAAAGGCCCTGGATGATGATCGGCGCAAGCCCTTCCGACGGTTCGTCCATTATGAGGCAATCCGGGTTCGTCATCAGCGCACGTCCGATCGCCAGCATTTGTTGCTCGCCGCCTGACAGCGTCTTGGCGCGTTGGTAACGGCGCTCGTGCAGGCGCGGAAACAATTTGTAGACGCGCTGTAGGTTCCAGCCGTGCCGGTCCGGGCTACGTTCGGCTACCAGCAGATTTTCTTCTACGCCAAGGGTCGGAAATACGCGCCGGCCCTGCGGCACGAGACCCATACCGCTACGCACGGTCTCGAATGATGCCTTGTGCGTAATTTCGTCGCCCTTGAAAATGACCTTGCCGCGGCGCGGCGGATTGAAACCCACGATGGAATTCACCAACGTGGTTTTTCCGACACCATTGCGGCCGAGAAGACCGAGGATCTGGCCTTGTTCGAGTTGGAGCGATAGGCCCTGCAAGACGTAAGCATCGCCGTAATATGTGTGTATGTCCTGGACTTCGAGAATGGCCATGACGTCAGTCGGTCCCCAGATAGATTTCCTGCACCCTGGCGCTCGAATGAATCTGCTCCGGTGTGCCTGTCTCCAGGATTTCGCCAAAATGGAGTACGGAAATTTGTGCGGCGACGTCGAACACGACATCCATGTCGTGCTCGATTAAAAGGATAGCGAGCTTGGGATCGAGCTTCATCAGAAACTCGGCCATCTCGGTCGATTTTCCCGACGATAAGCCGGCGGCGGGCTCATCAAGCAGCAGGATTTTCGGATCGCTTGCGAGGCCTAGAACTATTTCGAGCTGGCGTTGCTCGCCGTGCGACAGGTTGCGTACTTCTGTGTCCTTACGATCGAGAAAGCCTGCTTGTTCGAGCAGATGATGAGCCTTGTCGTAGACTTCTTTGTACGAAGACAAGAAGCGCCACATCACGAATTTTGAGGGCCGCAGGCCCTCTATTGCCAGAAGTACGTTGTCGAGCACGGTTAGCTTCGGAAACAGGCTGGTCACCTGGAAGGTTCGCGCCATGCCAAGAGCGGTGCGCCGGTGGCTCGGCCAGGCAGTGACATCCTGCCCGAACAGCAGGACCTGCCCGGACGTCACGGGGTAAATTCCAGTAATGAGATTGAAAAGCGTGGTCTTGCCGGCGCCATTTGGGCCGATAATGGCCTGACGGTCGCCTGGCATCACGCGTAGTGTCACTTCGCGCGTCGCCTGCAAGCCGCCGAAGCTCTTGCACAACGCCTTGAGCTCAAGCGCCGGGGTCTCGCTTCCGTTCGTTTGAGTTTCGGCGATCACGCACACATCCTCAAAATGGCAAATGAAACGCCGGGGCCCGTTGCGGGACCCCGGCGTCTGTCAGTTATTCGCAGTTTTTGCAGGGCGGATAGTCGCGGTCATAGACCGGATGCGCCAGGAATTTGTCTTTACCTTCGGTCCAGAACTGGCTGACCTTCGGATAAGTCTTGATTACCGTGTTCCAGAGTTCGTCTTTGTCGTAGCCGAACATTTTTTTCTTTTCGACTTTCTTGATGTAGACGTTCTCGATCGGGTTGCGCATTTCGTCGAGTTCGACCGGACCGCGCGGTGCATCAAGCTTGATGCTCTGCATGATCTTGATGAATTCCTCAGGCCCCGGAAATTTGCCGCCAGCCTTTTGGATGGCCTGATCGAGCCACATGGCGGTGGTGTAGTTGTTTTCGGAGTAGTAGCCCGGGACCTTGCCGAATTTGGCGCGATAAGCCTTCACGAAGGCCTGGTTAGCCGGCGTGTCGATCGCAGCGCTGTAGTGTAACGCGGATACGTCGCCGACCACTTCGTCGCCCATGAATGGCAACACGAATTCATCGTAGCTCACGCCGCTCCCGAGAATTGGCGTTTTAATGCCGGCGGCGCGAAGTTGTTTGGGGAATTGCAGCGCCATCGGGCCGACCATTGTGGTGAAGATGCCGTCGGCGTCCGACTTGAAAGTCGGGATGTAGGGCCCGAAATCCTTGGTGCCCAATGGGGGCCAGATCTTTTGTACAATCTTGCCGCCACAGGCTTCGAAAGCGGACTGGAAACCGCCGGCCGTTTCGTAGCCGAATGCATAGTCGGCCGCGATGACGATGACTTTTTTGAATCCGTTGTCGCAGGCCCATTGGCCGAGCGGATGATGTGGTAGCGATGAAGTCCAGCTGGTTCGCAAGAAATACGGATACTTGCCGAGCTGCCGCTGTGTGAGATCGTCGGCTGACGAGACCGAGGAGATATAGAGTGTTTTTTCACTCGTAGAGATCGGCGCCAACGCGTAGCCGCTGGAGGCGAGCAGGCCACCAATGAACATTTGCACCTTGTCTTGCAGGATCAGCTTTTTTGCCTTCGTGACGCCGGCATCGGGTTTGCCCTGGTCGTCCTCGACAATGAACGTCACGTCCATTCCGCCGAGCTTATTGTTATGCTCAGACAGATAGAGCTGGAAGCCGTCGACCATGTCTTTGCCAACTTGTGCAAAAATGCCGGTCACCGGCGCGATATAGCCGATGCGCAGCTCCTCCGCGTTAGCTTGGGTGGTCAAACCGAGACCCAGGGCAAGACAACTGCCCATCAGTATTTTTTGCAGTTTGGTTGTCATCGACATTCCTCCGTTGTTGTCATGACCTTCCCGTTGCAGATCAGGAAGGCTTCGTAGCGAGTTTCTTCAGGTCTTCGCCTTTGCCTTTTGATTTAATGCGCTGCCGGACTCGAGAGAGAATTCCCATCAGGCCCATCGGCAGATAAAGGATCGTGAGGACGTACACGCCGCCGAGCACGTACTGCCACCACGGCACCAGCGTACTGAGGTATTCGCGTAAACCGAACACGATCGCTGTCCCGATCGCTGCTCCGACCAGCGTTCCGGCGCCACCAAGCACAACCATCAACAGGGAATCCACCGAGGTGGTTAGCACCACCGTTTCCGGACTCACATGCCCGTTGGTGTGCGCCCACAGCACGCCGGCAAGTCCGCCAAAGCCACCGGCAATAATGAATGCAATATATTTGTGCAGCCAGGTGTTGTAGCCGAGAATCTGCATGCGCAGCTCTCTCTCGCGGATACCGGCGAGGCTCTGCCCGAATGGCGAACGCACCAGCACATACATTAGGACCATCGACACGGCGAAAAAAGCGAACACGAGATAAAAGAATGTGACCTCGTTACCGAGGTCGAGCCCGAAATTCGGCCGTCCGTTGAGATTGATGCCGTTGTCGCCGCCGGTGAGGGAATTCCAGCGATAGGCGAGGCCCCAGACGCATTGGCCAAGCGCCAGCGTGATCATAAGAAAATAGACGCCGCCAGCGCGGATTGCGAACAACCCGAATAAGGCGGCCAACGCCGCGCCAAGGAGCATTCCGAGAACGACTACCAGCCAGAAATCCCAGCCGAGCCCGAAGTGAAGCTTGGTCGCAAGTACTGCCGTGAGGTATGCGCCGACCCCGAAATATGCCGCTTGGCCCATCGACGAGAGTCCGGTGAACCCGAGCAGAAGATCGACGCTCATGGCGAGAATAGCGAAAGCCATTGCCCGGGTCGTGAGCAGGACGACAAACGAACCCGAGTGCGGAACGATGACCGCAATCAAAGCCAGTGCGATGGCGACGATCAGGATCTTCGTGAATGATTTATCCATGGACTCTTGCTCACTCGCGTCCGAACAGCCCGGTCGGCTTCACCGCGAGGATAAGAACCATCGGGGCATACAAGGTGAAGTAGGAAACTTCCGGAAACAGCGCTTTACCGAAATTGTCGGCGAGACCGACCGCTAGCGCGCCAATGGCGGCACCGCCCAAGCTGCCCATACCGCCAATGATGACCACCGCAAAAGCGAGCGGGAGCATTTCGAAGTCGAGTCCCGGATAGATGCCAAGGAATGCACCGCCGATCACGCCGCCGAGCGCGGCCAGGAATGCGCCGAGAGCGAAGATGAACATCGAAATTCTGTTGGTGTCGATGCCGACACCGCGCGCCATCTGCGCGTCGTCAACGGTCGCACGCACAGCCGCGCCCATGCGCGTTTTTTCCATCACAAGCCAGAGGGCGATGCCGAACGCCACTGCCATACCGATCATAAACACGCGGTAGAGCGGAAAATAAATGCCGCCGATTACGATGCTCTGAGTGAACGCGCTGGGCGGGTTGATATCCATATTATTGCCGCCCCAGATGTCGAGTGCACCTTGCTGGAACAGAAATGCGAAGCCGACCGTAAGCAACACCTGCCGGAGGACATCGGTTTCAATCGGCACAATCGACACGCGTTGCAGTACGAAAAAGAAACCCGTGGCGACGAGTGCGGTAACCGCAATGAACGGAGCCCAGCTCGCACCGATAAAATGGCCTCGCCTGGCTGCCAAAGCGGCCAGGATCCCCAATCCGACGCCTATCACAGCGTTGCGGACAAATTCGAAGCCTTCAGATCGTAGAAACAGGCGCTCCATCACCAGGCCGATGAGCGCAACGGCGAGTGCGGCGAGAGGAAGCGACAGCGCCCATGACCCCGTTGCGCTGATGACTGACAACGCGATGTATCCGCCCCATAGAAAATATGCGCCATGCGACAGGTTGACGATGCGCATGACGCCGAAGATCAAAGACAGTCCGCTACCGACAAGAAACAACAGCGCGCCGTATGACACGCCGTTGAACGCCTGGACCACCCAGAATTGCGTACCCATTTCCCCCCTGATCCTTCTGTTACGTCGAAGGTTGCGCGGAGCTTACCTTAGGTTCAATGGGAAAGAACACCCCAAATGGCCGCAGGCTTCCTTTGTTTAGGTTGCGTGGGCACGTATCCGCACGCTGCGGCGTTACTTTCGTCCGCTTGCCCGTTTTTTCGGCGGAATGATTGGCAAGAGCAGATAGGGCGACTTGCCACGACCAAAATGCAGGCTGGTGATGCCATTATAAATGGCGGACGGGCGATTGCGCGGATCGTCATGCAGAAACGGCCCACAGCCTTTCAACTCGTTTTTGAAGTTCGACAACTTGCCGCCACTTGCGCCGCCATATTCATAATCTTTGCCGCGAACGGACAACCCGACGCGATACCCAGCCGGTACGACTATCGACGTCGGCCAGATCTCTATGTCGAGTTCCGCGGCCTGGCCTTTCTTCAGCGGCTGTTTTTGATCGTGCGTGTGATAGGGGCGGTAGGCCTTGGACAATTTCTTGTCGAGTTTGCGGTGCGAGGCACGTAGCCATCCTTGCGCGATCGGCGTGTGCGGATCGATGGCACCCTGGAACACGATTTCCTTAAGGTCGCCGGTGAACACGCGCAGCACAATGAAGAAATCGGCGTCTGCGGTCGATGAGGACGCAAATAGTTTCAGTGCTGAGGGCCCCGTGATTTCGGTTTCCTGCGCGAGAGGCGGTGTGAGGAAGGTGAGACCGTCGCCCATGGCCGCGAATTTGAGCTGCGCAGTGCCGGAGGGTTTCTTCGTCGTCAGCGTCATGGCTGCCGGGTCGAGATAAAACTTGGTCCATTTCGTGCGCTTGAGTGGCCACTCGTTCTCGGCGCGCGGAACAAATTTGTCGATGTGGCGCACTTGCAGCAGCACTTTTGGCTGTTTGCTCCAACCGTCCTTTTTGCCGTGCAGGAAATGGTCGAAGAACCGCAGCTGCTGCTCGCGACCATAGTCGGTATAGAAGTGAGTCCAGTGCTCGATACCATGCGCTTCCAGCCATTTGTGCTTGGCGGCGGCGCGTCCGAAGCCTTCAAAATTTCCCCGCGGATGCAAGCCCTGGCCGCCCCAGTTCGCGGCGGAGAAAAGTGGCGTAATGATCTTGTCCCATTTCGGCGAGCGCGCCTTGTGGTAGTTGTCATCCATTGCATGCGCGGCGATGTCGGCACCAAAATTGGATCGGTTCTTGGCGAGCTCAGCTTCCGACAAGGTTTCCGGCCCGCATACCAATTCGCCGTGCACGCGGCTGCGCTTTCCGCGCTCGCCGGCGCCGTATTGCACGGTCTTCACTTGCATGTCGTACCAGTTCTCCCAGAAGGTTGAGAGAATGCCGCCGTGATGGGTCATGTCGCGATACCAGTCGGCGGCCCCTTCCCAGATACACATGGCGGCGAGATGCGGCGGCTGCAGCGACGCTACATGCCACTGATTGATGCCGTAGTAGGAGATCCCGTTGAGCCCAACTTTGCCGTTCGACCAAGGCTGTACGCCGGCCCATTCGATGCTGTCGTAGAAGTCTTTAGTTTCCCGCGGCGAGAAATGATCGATGAAGCCGGGTGAACAGCCCGCACCGCGTGAATCGACACGCACGCAGGCATAATCGTGCGGCACCCATTTTTCGGGGTCGACTACCTCCCAGCTTTGATAAAGGTTGCTTGACCCGGCGGTTACATCGGGATGCTTTTCCGTCATGCGCTGCCAAGCGCTTGGATAGCCGTCCTGAAAGGCGAGGTTTTTAGCGTAAGGGCCGTAACTCAAAATGACAGGGAATTGGCCATCTTTCACTGGACGAAAAACATCGGCACGCAACACCAGGCCGTCGTCCATCGTGATCGGCACGTTCCAATCGATCCGCATGCCGTCGCGGACTTCTGAAAGCTTCTGCAAATTCGCCATCACGCCCTCCTGACAAACACGTAACCTGTCATGCCCCGCGCAAGCGGGGACATCCAGTATCCATAGTCGTCGGGATTAAGCAAAGAAAGCTGGCGATTGCTAAATCGTCTACTTTCGCGGGCGATGACTGCGGCCGATTTTACCGGGCTCGTGTTTTTTTCCGCTTTACCTTGGCCATCTTCTCCAACACCGCGCAGACGGCCGCGGTGTCCTGGCCGCCAAGACCGCCCTTCATTGCTTTGAGGTAGATGCCCTTGGTGGCGTTGAACATCGGGGTCGGCACGCGAATTTTGCGCGCATAGCCGCCGATGACCTGCATGTCTTTATCCCATACCGAAATCTTCATAGTGACGTCGTCGTAGCGGCCCTTTGCCATCATCGGCGCGCGCAATTCGAACACGCGTGAATTGCCAGCCCCGGCCGTGATCAGGTCGACAATCATGCGCGGGTCGAGACCCGCTTTCATGCCGAGCACCATCGCTTCGGCGGCAGCCACGTTGTTGATCGCAACAAGGAGGTTGGCCACATATTTCATTCGGCTGCCATTGCCGAACGGACCGACATTGAAGACATGTCGGCCAAATGCCGTGAGCACCGGACGCAACCGGCCGATAGTTTTGGCGTCGCCGCTGGCATAGAACACCAAGTCGCGGTTTTTCGCCTGCGAACCTGTCCCACTGACGGGGCAGTCGATCATCACGTGACCGGCTTTTTTCAGCACGCGCGCGGCTTTTTCTTTGTCTGAAATTGCGAAGGTGCTCATTTCCACCAGCACCTTGGTTTTGAGCCTGGCGGCCGCGATCTTGCGCACGGTCTCGGCGAGTGCCTGCGGTTTTGGTAAGCTGGTGAGAATGGTTTGAACGGCGGTTGCCACTGCGGCGGCATTGTCCACGACTTCGACCCCGGCACGTTTGGCCTCCCGGCGTCGCGCCGGATTTGTGTCATAACCGACGACACGCCATCCAGCCGCCACCAAATTCCTGGCGAACGCGCCGCCCATAATGCCGAGGCCGATTACGCCGACCGTACCTTTGGTCCTTCTCACCGCCATCCACCGTCTCCCCGATGCGGAATCACATCAAATAATTTCCCAGCACGTCTTATGCGTTGGGTGTTGGGCTGTCGAGTTCGAGCACGCAAGCGGCTTTCAAGCGCCGCCATGATCGCCTATCGTTGCTGTCACGCGCCATCCATGGTGTGCTTTTACGTCGCCCTGACATTGTATCGAAGTAACGAGGATTCTCATGAAAGTTGGAGTAGCGGGTCTTGGAGTCATGGGCGCAGCGGTTGCCGCACGGCTTATGGAAGTTGGCCACGAGGTGACCGTGTGGAATCGCACCGCCGACAAAACCAAGCCGCTTGCAGTTGCGGGCGCCAAGGTAGCGGCGACGCCAGCAGAACTGGCAAGCGCGGTTGATGCGACGATCACCATGCTCACGGATGCAGCGGCAATTGACGCAGTATATAACGGGCCCACCGGCCTTCTTTCGGGAAACGTGAAGGGCAAGTTGCTCATTGAAATGAGCACCGTGCCGCCGAAGGTGCCACTTGCGCTTGCACCTAAAGTGCGCGCGAAGGGTGCAGCACTGGTGGAATGCCCGGTTGGCGGGTCGACTGCGCCGGCGCGCCAGGGAAAATTACTCGGCTTGATGGGGGCGGAGCCCGCCGACGCGGAACGCGCCAAGCCGATCCTAAACCAGCTCTGCCGGCGGCTCGAGCACTGTGGACCGGTCGGCACCGGCGCATCAATGAAACTCGCCATCAACCTGCCGCTGATGGTGGCCTGGCAAGCTTATGGCGAAGCTTTCGCCATCGCGCGCGCTGCCGGTTGGGAGCCAAAGCGGTTACTTGATTTGTTTGTCGACACCAATGGGGCCAATCCGGCGCTTAAGAACCGTGCGGACATGATCGTCACGATGCTTGAAGGCCGTGATCCTGGTCCGACCACGTTCAGCATCGCGAACGGCGTAAAGGACTTGCGCAACATGATTGAAACTGGCGAGTTGGGAGGCGCCGATATGCTCGTTACAAAGGCGGCACTCGCTGGCTTTGAAGACGCGACCAAACATGGCTTTGGTGGGGGCGACGGCTCTCGGATGTCCGTCTATTGGGCCAGCCGCAAGAAATCCGGCGCATAGTCGTCAAAATTGGCATCGGGTTTTGGATACGCTTATTCACGCAATGTGTGGAGTACGTTTATGTCCTTAACGCTCGCTCAAGCTTCGAGCATCGTCGACGCCACGCTGAAAAAAGCACGCGAACTCAAACAAATGTCGCAGACCGTAGTGGTGCTTGATGGCGGTGGCCATCTGGTTTGTGCCAAGCGCGAGGACGGATCCGGCATCCTCCGTTTTGAAATTGCCGTCGGCAAGGCCTATGGCGCGCTAGGCATGGGTTGGGGCTCGCGCACCATGATGGAGCGTGCCGCACAAAATCCGAATTTTCTTACCGCCATCGTGGCCGCGAGCGGCGGCAGGCTGGTACCCAATCCGGGCGGCATCCTGATCCGTGATGCTGAGAACCGCGTACTCGGCGCAGTCGGAATTTCGGGTGATACCGGCGACAATGACGAGATCATCGGAATTGCCGGCATCGAAGCGGCCGGACTGAAGGCGGACGCCGGCGGAACGAAGAAGTAGCAGCTCAAAAAAAGGAATTTGGAGGCAAACATGAAGCTCTTTTCATTCTGGCGCTCGTTGGCGACCTATCGCGTTCGCATTGCGCTCAATCTCAAGGGACTTAATCCCGAGGTGATCGAGGTGGATCTGATGAAGGGCCATCAGCGCGATCCGAAATTCCGCGACGTAAATCCGATGATGGCGCTGCCCGCGCTGGTCGATGGTGACGGGCCGGCATTGTTCGAGTCCCTTGCCATCATTGAATATATCGACGAGACGCATCCAAAGCCGCCGCTGCTGCCGCGCGACCCGAAAGCGCGTGCGCGGGTGCGCGGGCTCGCGCAGATCGTCGCCGCTGACTCGCATCCGCTAATCGTGCCGCGCGTGCGCGAGTACCTTGCCCGCGAATTCAAGGTCGATGAAGCCGGCGTGCAGACATGGGCGCAGCATTGGCATAAGGCGGCCTTGTCCGGGCTTGAGGAGCATCTGGCGACCGAGAAGGACACCGGCACGTATTGCCAGGGCAACGAGATAACGCTTGCAGACATCTGTCTTGCGAGTCAGGTGGCGGGAGCGAACTTCTTCAAAGTCGATCTGGGGCCATACCCGACGGTCAAGCGAATTGCCGAAGTGTGTTCAAAGAACGAAGCCTTCGCGCGCGCTCATCCGCTCAAGCAGCCCGGCGCGCCCGCGCCCGCGTAATCCATGCTCAATACCGCGATCGTCGGCCTTGGTTGGTGGGGCAAAACGCTGGTCAAGGCGGCCGCCGATTTTGGCGCTCCTTTACGCTTCGTCCGTGGCGTTACGCTCGAGCCCGATACGGTGCGTGACTTCGCTGCCGAGCGTCAGATCACGCTCGGCTCGTCGCTTGATGACGTGCTGGCCGACAAGTCGATCGAGGCGGTGGTACTTGCGACGCCGCATACAAAACATCGCATACAGGTGGAGGCGATCGCAGCCGCCGGCAAACATCTGTATTGCGAAAAACCCTTCGCGCTCACCAAGACGGACGCTCAGGCAGCGCTCGATGCCTGTAAACGCGCCGGGATCGTGATTGCGGTGGGTCACCATTTCCGGCTGATGCCTTCAATGCGCGTGCTGGCAGAACTCAAGGATGCCGGCGCATTCGGAACGATCATGCATGCGGAAGGCAATTACAGCCACGACTGGCTAGCGGATTATCCAGCCGACAGTTGGCGGATGCGAGCGGAAGAAAGCAGGGCCGGCGGTATGACCGGCATGGGCATTCACGTGCTCGATTGCTTCCGCGATATGGTTGGCCCGATGAAGCGCATCAGTGCTCTGTCGAAGGCGCGTGTACTTAAACTCCCCACCGGCGATACCACCTCAGCGTTGGTCGAATTTGAAAATGGGGCAACCGGAACGCTCGTCACGACAATGAAAACTCCGTTCGCCTGGCGCATCGCAATTTTCGGCGAGCGTTGCTGGGCCGAAAGCGTGAGCGAAACACGCGCGATTGTGCGACACGCCGGAAAGGAACCCGAAGTGATCGACCGGCCGGCCGATAATCACCTCGGCCGCAATCTCGATTATTTCGCCAAAGCCGCAATGGGCCAGGGAACGTTTCCAATTTCGCCCGCAGGCATCTTACAAACTGCCGCAGCGCTGGAAGCGGTATTCAAATCAGTTGACGCCAACGGTGCGTGGATGACGGTGTGAGCAAGTATGGCCGAATCCCAGATTCGTTTTGATGACGGCGCCAGCTATGAGCGCATGATGGGAGCCTGGAGCCGGCTGATCGGTGAAACTTTCCTCGACTGGATTGCCTTGCCGCGCGGACTCCGCTGCGTCGATATTGGTTGCGGCAATGGCGCATTTACCGAACTTCTGGTCGAGTGCTGTGCGCCGGTTGAAGTACAGGGAATTGATCCATCGGAGGGGCAACTCGCCTTTGCGCGGGCGCGTCCCGCCGCGCGCCTTGCACAGTTTCAAAGGGGCGACGCCATGGCTCTGCCATTTCCCGATGACCAGTTCGATGCAGCGACCATGGCGCTCGTCATCTTTTTCGTCCCGACACCTGCGAAAGGCGTGGCCGAAATGGTGCGGGTGGTGAAACCGGGCGGAATGATCGCCGCGTATGCGTGGGATGTATTTGGCGGCGGCTTTCCGTTGGAGCCTATTCAGGCCGAAATGCGCGCGCTCGGTATGAAACCGGTATATCCGCCGAGCGTTGACGCATCCCGCATGGACGTGTTGCGTTCCCTGTGGTCCGAAGCAGGACTAGAAAGTATCGAGACCAAGAATATCGCGGTGGAACGCACGTTCAGCGATTTCGAAGAGTTCTGGTCAATCAGCATAACGGGATCGAGCATTGCTCCGATGATCGCTGCAATGTCCATTGCCGATATCGATCGTCTCAAGACGCGCGTACACGAGAAATTGCCGCCTGATTCTAAGGGTCGAATTACCTATGGCGCGCACGCCAACGCGGTGAAGGGTCGCGTGCCAGTGTAACTGAGCGCGTTGATATTACGCCGATGCTTTTCGCTTAGTGGGCGCTGCAATCGCCTCATCCCAAACTTTGTGAATATACGCGACCTCGGCTTCGAAGCGTTGCAGAAACATTCGCGCTTGCGTGGAGAGCGTGCGACGCGTCGGCTGGATCACCACAAATTCGGCATGCAGTTCCGGTTGGGCGATCGGATTGACGATCAACTCACCGCGGCCAATGTCGTTCACGGAAATGACACTGGGCAAGATCGTCACCCAGTCGGAACGTGCGACAAATTCGAGCGTGGCGATCATCGCATCCATCTCGAGCATCTTCGCAATTTCGACGCCGTGGGCCTGGAAATAAGTCTCGAGATTTCGTCGGCGGATATTATCGGGGCGCGGCACCACGATCTTGAATGGGCGACACTCCGCAAGGCGTAGAGGTGCGAGTGGTGTGAACCCGGCGCGTGGCCCGGAAATCAACATTTCTCGATCGCGCACGAGCAGGCGCGATTTCAGACCGATGGTGCCTTCGAATGCCGGCACGACCGCGAAGTCGAGCGCGTCGTCGAGCACCATTTCTGTGAGCAGCGAACTATAACCCTCGACGATATGCAGCCGCACTTCGGGGCAGCGCGGCACGAAATCGTCCAGAACAGGCGCTAATACGGCGCGCGTGAATGTCGGCATCAGTCCGATGCGGAGTTCACCGGTCACTTCTCCGGCGAACGAACGAGCTTCTTCGGCCGCGTGTTCGAGCGTCCCGACCGCCTCCACGCAGCGCTTGTAATAGCGCAGGCCGGCGGGTGTTGGTGTCACCGCACCGGTGGTGCGATCGAATAACTTGACCTTGAGCGTCCGCTCGATAGCTGCCACGTGCTGGGAAATGCCAGATTGGGTGGCGTTCTCCCGTTGTGCCGCGCGGGTGAAGGAGCCTTCTTCACAGACCGCAATAACGGCTCGAATTTGCCGGAGCGGGATATTGGCCATAAACGCCTCATAAAATTGGCCATTAGAAAATCTAATGATCAGGCGCAGAATATATTATTTCTGCTTTAGGTGGCAACCGGCTTAGGATTCCCGGCAATCAGGAAAGGGCGCGTCAACGCGCCGGTCGGGAGGGGATGGCCATGGGAGCGAATTTCGGCATTGCCGGCTTGGATTGGCAGCAGCGGGTCAACTGGGATCGGCTGCGTGAATACCGGATCGAACGCGCACGTCAGATGATGAAGAAGCACGGCCTCGGCGCCATGCTCTGCATGTACGACGAGAACGTTCGCTACATCACCGGCACGCTGACGCCGGGCTGGAACAGGCTCAAGCCGGGCCTGCGCTACGCCATGCTGTGCGGCGACGGGCGGCCAATTCTGTTCGAGCAGGGCGATCTTGGTTTCCAGATCGAGCGGCATTCTCCATGGATCCCCAAGGAGAACGTGCGTCACTCCTTCGCGTGGATCAAAGGAGCCGCCGGTCCCGCCTCGACCCAGCAGGTCAACAAGTTCGCCAACGCCGTCGTCCAGGCGATGAAGGACAATGGCGTCGCCGGCCAGAAGCTCGGCGTCGACTTCGTCGACATCAACATGATTCAGGTTTTCAAGGAAAAGAACATCAACTGGGTCGACGGCATGACCCCGATGATGGATGCGCGCGCGGTCAAGAGCCTGGATGAACAGGAATGCTTCCGCATAGTCGGAGCGATCGGCGATGCCACGCACTGGGAGTGCATGAAGTTCCTGCGCCCCGGCATTACCGAAAATCAGGTGACCGCGCATCTGATGGAATATCTTTACAACATCCCGGGTATGGAAGACGTCGAAGACGTGATCGTGTCGTCGGGCCCGAACACCTGGCCGAACTGGCGCAACTTCTCCGACCGCATCATTCAGCCCGGCGACATCGTGTTCATGGATTTGGCCGCGCTCACATGGAACGGTTACAAGTCCTGCTATTATCGTACCTACTGCGTCGGCAAGGAGCCTTCGAAAGAGCAGAAGGACACCTATGCGACTGCGTTTGAGTGGCTCTACGACTCGATTGGTGCAGTGAAAGTTGGCGCGACGACGCGCGACATCGCGCTGAAGTGGCCGTCGGCGATGGAGACCTGGGGCTACGAGGACGAAGACCAGGCCGCGGCCAACCTGTGGGGCCATGGGCTTGGGCTTGCACAATACGACCCGCCGGTCATCTCTCGCATCTGGTCGCTCGACCATCCCGTCGATATCCAGGAAGGCATGACCTTCGCGCTGGAGACCCAGCACGGAAAGCGTTTCCGTTATGGCGTTCGTATTGAAGAAATGTTGATCGTGAAGAAGAACGAGATCGAAATCGTTTCGAACTTCCCTGTGAAGCAGATCACAGTCGTTGATCCGCTTCCAGGCTATGGGGATCACGTGAAATAACGCGCACTTGCGCGTGCGGTTTTCCCTCTCCCGAAAGGGAGAGGGTGCGCGCCGAGGCTCTGTGGCTGCCGAGACGTTGAACAGGTAATGACCGCATTTATTCTTTCCCTCAATGACCCTATTGCCGCTGACCCTGAACAGGTCGGGCCGAAGGCTGCAAATCTTGCCGGATTAACGCATGCCGGCCTGCCGACGCCTGGTGGCTTCGCACTCACGGCCGAAGCGTATCGCTCTCAGCTGCGCCATCTCGGTATTGATGACCTGGTGCGCCAGTATAACGAGGCCGATCTTCCGGCCTCCCGCAGGATCTCAATCCAGGTGAGGCTGGCGCTTTACGAAAAGCCCATCGCGCCGGAAATCCTCGAGCCACTACTCAGCGCCTGGCGTAAACAGCGCGAGAATGCGCCGCTGGGCGTTGTTCGTTCATCGGCGCTGATCGAAGACCGCAAAGGCGCAAATTTCGCGGGCCAGTTTGAAAGCTTTCTAGGTCTTTCCGATGAAACCGAATTCCTGACGGCGGTGCGCGCTTGCTGGGCGGCGCTGTGGACCTCGCATGCGCGCCGCTACATGGATAACCACGGTCTTTCGCCGGCGGACACCGCAATGGGCGTGCTGATCCAGACATTGATTGCGGCGCATGCTTCAGGCGGCGGTTTGAGCGAGACCGCCGAAGGACAGATGCTGATTTCCGCCACGTGGGGCCTCGGCTCGGCGATCGCGCAAGGCGAGGTCGTGCCGGATCGCATCGTGCTGAGCAAATCGGGTTTTCTTCGTACGATAGAAGCTGGACGGAAAAGCCATCGCGATACATGCGAGCATGGTGTTTCGGCGCCGCAACTCGTTCCCGACAATCTGGTCAGTGAGCCCTGCCTGTCGGCCGGTGAAGCTGTGACGTTGGGCCGATTGCTGCGCAAATGCGAACAGCTCGCCGGTGGTCCGGTCGAGATCGAATGGGCGATGGACGAGGGCGGCTTCAAACTCTTGCAATCGCGACCACTTCATATGGAGCCAGCAATCGTGCCGGATCAAATCTGGTTACAACATCCTGGCCTCAACGGTCATCCCGCCGGCATTGGCTGGGGTTCCGGTCGCGCTGTGGTGGTGAACTGCGAATGCGAATTGTCTCGTGTCGCGCCCGGCGATGTGCTGGTCACGCGTGTAGCCGGGCCGGCGCTCAGCCATATCCTGCCGCGTGTCGCCGGAGTGGTCGCAGAGCTAGGTGGCTCGACATCGCATCTCGCGTCCCTTGCGCGCGAGCGCGGCATCCCCATGGTGCTCGGCGTGCTCGACGCCACCCGCAAAATCCCTGATGGCGTTCAGTGTGCCGTGGATGGGGTCGCGGGTATCGTACGGTGGCAGCGGTGATGGCCAAACCTCGCGTCTTTGTCAGTCAGCCGATCGCGTCCAGTGCACTGGAGCGGCTGCACGCTATCGCAAGCGTCAAGATCAATTCCGATTCGAGCAAGATCATCGCCAAGCCCAAGCTGATTGCAGCGGTGAAGAAATGCGACATTCTGGTAGCGCTATTGCATGACCGGATCGACCGTGCCGTGCTCGCCGCCAATCCGAAATTGCGCGCGGTCTGTTCGATGTCGATCACGCCCGACAATATCGATGTCGCGGACGCGACAAAGCGCGGCATCCCGGTCACCGTGGTGCCGCCAATCGTGGCGGAAGCGACTGCGGACATCCATTTCGGCCTGATCATCGCGGTGGCGCGCCGGATGGGAGAGGGCGCGAGGATGGTCCGAGCCGGGAAATTCCCGGGCTCACAGTCGAACCATCTCGCCGGCAGTTTCGTACACGGCAAAACGATCGGCCTGGTCGGCGGCGGTGGCCGCATCGGCATGGCCACCGCGCGTCGCGCACTCGGCTTCGGCATGCGGCTCTTGTATTGGAGCCCGCGCCCCAAGCCGGAGGCCGAGAGAGAACTCGGCATGCAGAGGGTGACGCTCGATCAATTGCTGGCGGAGTCCGATTTCGTATCGCTGCATCCCCCGCTTAATGCAGAGACGCGACACATGATCTCCGACAAACAATTTGCATTGATGAAGCCGACGGCTTTCATCGTTAATACCGCTCGCGGCGCTATCATCGATGAGAAAGCGCTGATGCGTGCACTGAAGAAAAAGCAGATCGCGGGTGCCGCTCTCGACGTGTTCGAGCACGAGCCGAAATTGCCTCCGGGACTAAACAAGTTGCAAAATGTTGTGCTTACGCCACATCTCGGCAGCGCGGTGATGGAAGTGCGCGAGAAAATGGCGAATATCGTGGTCGATAATATTGAGGCGCTGATCGACGGCCGCATGCCGCCGAATTGCGTCAATCCGCAGGTGTTGGGACGCTCGTAGTCTCGTAACTACAAAAATCGGGAGGACTGCCATGGCGGACTTGCCCAAACTCGATGTGGTGATCGCTAACAATTTTGGCCATCTGCCGATGTTCATCGGTGCGGAGAAGGGCTTCTTCAAGGAACACGGCGTCGACGCCAGCTTCAGGGTCGTGGATACCGGGACCGACATGGTCAATGCCTTGCACAATGGTGAAGCGCAAGTCGGTGATATGAGCACGACCACGTATCTGAAAGCGGTGCACGCCGGCAACCCGTTCCAGGTCATCGGACTCATCATGAACGATGCCACCGACGATCGTTGCGATACTCCGCTCGCCATCGTCACCAAAAAGGGCAGGGGCATCGAGGTCGGCAAGATCGGCGATGTGCGCGGCAAGACGATCGGCCTCGCCAAGGGCCAGACGTCCGACGAATATTTCAAGATGGTGCTGCGCCGTGCCGGCGTGAAGTACGACGACGTCAAGATCGAAAATATCTGGTCGCAGTTCGGCCTTGCGCCGGCGCTGAAAGAAGGGAAGGTCGACGCCATCGTGACCTGGGAGCCCTACGTGTCGCAGGCGTTGACGCAGGTTCCTGAGTCCTACGAAGTAATCCGCGGCGGCCAACACATGTCCTACGTGATGGTCGCGGTCGCGCACGGCCCGACGGTCGAGTTGAAGCCTACGGTGATCAAGAGCATCGCCGCTGGGCTGGCGCAGTCCTCGCATTTCACGCGCCATCATCCAGACGAGGCGGTAGAGATTTTCGCCAAATGGGTGCCGGGCACCGACGTCGCCATCGGCAAAAAGGGAATCCGCAACATCCATTTCGACCCGCGCATGTCGCCGAAGGTCCTGCAGGCGTTCGAGAACGCCGAGGACGAGGTGCTGATGAATACGCTAAAAGGCGCGCCGCGGCTCAATGTACCGAGCCTGTTTCGCCCGGAGTTCATGCAGCAAGTCGAGAAAGAGCACCCGGAATATTTCGCGGATCTGCCGGCGTTAAAGTAATTACGACTTGTCGCGCTGCCACGTGACGATAACCCGCACGACCTTGTCGTTGACATTGGGGTGCGGCATCGGGGGGCTCTCGATGTGCAGCACGTCGTCGCCCTCGAAGCGCAGGAAACGAACCTGCTCGCCGCCCACCCAGGCTTCGTTCCAGGCGACCTCGACCTTGGTGATGACTTTGCCGTCCTCGACGCGGTAACGCCCGCTATAGGCGATCATGCTGCGCAGCGCCTTGGCGCGGTCGTCGTCTGTTTTCGGCACCGGGCGCCCGTCGGCGGTGACTACGGCGATCCAGCGCCCTTCCGGCGTGGCGACCTGATAGCCACGCGGATGCTCGCCGAGCACCGGGGTCTTCTCTTTGGTTTGGGCATCTTCGTAAACCACGGAAACTAGCTTCCATGTTCCAACGATCCGGTCCTGATCGCCGGCCTGTGCCGGCAGGCCTGTGAGCAGCAAGGCGGCCAACGCGAGTGCGCGCATCGATCTCTCCTATTCCGCCGTCCAGCCGCCGTCGATGACCAGCGAGGTGCCGGTCATCAGCGCCGAGGCGTCGCTGGCGAGGAATACGATGGCGCCCATCAGGTCCTCGACTTGGCCGAGGCGGCCGAGTCTGATCTTATCAAGCACGGCTTTCCTGAATTCCGGGTTCTGCAGCGACTTCGCCGTCATCGGCGTCTCAATAAAGGTCGGCGCCAGCGAATTGACGCGGATGCCGATCGGCGCCAGCTCCACGGCCAGAGCCTTGGTGAAGCCTTCGACCGCATGCTTGGCCGAGCAATAGATGGTGCGTCCGGCCCAGCCGACGTGGCCCATCTGCGACGAGACGTTGATGATCGAGCCCGGCTTCTTCGCCGCGATCAGCTCGCGCACCACAGCCTGCGTCACGAAATAAGTCGCGCGCGTGTCGAGATCGAACAGCCAGTCGTAGACTTCCGGCTTGGTATCGACGAAGGGCCCGGGCTGGTTGCCACCGGCGCTGTTGACCAGAATGTCGAAAACCTTGCCCTTGAGCGTCTTCTCAATGGCCGCGTCATCGGTGACGTCGAGCGTGAGCGCTTCCGCCTTTTGCCCACGTGCGCGAATGGTGGCAGCAGCCTCGTCGATCTCGCTCGTTGTGCGTGCGGCAAGCGTTACATGTGCGCCGCCTTCCGCTAACGCGGCCGCGGCGGCCAGGCCGATGCCGCGCCCAGCGCCTGTCACAAGCGCGCGCTTGCCGTCGAGACGGAAAGACGGGGTCGCTGGAAGCTCCATCACTCCGCCGCCTGGGCGTAGGGCACGTTGCGTCCGCCGTAGCGGCGCACGCGAATATTGGCTTGCTCGGCGTGACCGAGAAAACCTTCCAGTACGCAGAGCCGCGAGCAATATTCGCCGATCATGGCGCTGGCTTCGTCGGTCAACACCTTTTGATAGGTGCAAGTTTTCATGAACTTGCCGACCCACAGCCCGCCGGTATAGCGAGCGGCTTTTTTGGTTGGCAGCGTATGGTTGGTGCCAATGACCTTGTCGCCATAGGCAACATTGGTGCGTGGCCCGAGAAACAACGAACCGTAGTTTTTCATTCCGTTGAGAAATACGTCGGGGTCGCGAGTCATCACCTGCACATGCTCCGACGCCACACGGTCGGCTTCTGCGATCATCTCGGCCTCGTTGTCGCAGACAATCACCTCGCCGCAATCCTTCCAGGCCTGGCCGGCGGCGTCCGCGGTCGGCAGGATCGTGAGCAACCGTTCGACCTCCGCCATGGTCTGGCGCGCGAGCTTTTCGGAATTGGTAATCAGCACGGCCGGGGAGGTGGGGCCGTGCTCGGCCTGACCGAGCAAATCGGTCGCGCAAATCTCTCCATCCACGCTATCGTCGGCTATGATGAGTGTTTCGGTCGGTCCAGCCAGCAAATCGATACCGATACGGCCGAACAACTGGCGCTTGGCTTCCGCCACATAGGCGTTACCCGGCCCGACGATCATGTCCACCGGTTCGATCGTTTCGGTGCCGAGAGCCATGGCTGCGACCGCCTGGACGCCTCCGAGCACGAAAATCTCGTCGGCGCCACCGAAATGCATGGCCGCGACGATAGCTGGATGCGGCCCGCCCTTGAACGGCGGTGCGCAGGCGATGATGCGCTTTACGCCCGCGACCTTGGCGGTGACGATCGACATGTGCGCGGAAGCGACCATCGGGTAGCGCCCGCCCGGCACGTAACAGCCGATGGAGTTCACCGGGATATGCCGATGGCCGAGCACGACGCCGGGGAGCGTCTCGACTTCGAGGTCGTGCATGGTTTCGCGTTGCTTCTGCGCGAAGTTGCGCACCTGAGCTTGCGCAAACTTGATGTCATCGAGATCGCGCTTGGGTACTTGCGCAATTGCTGCCTCGATCTCCTGCGGCGACAGACGAAAATCCTTCGGTGACCAGTTGTCGAACTTCTTCGACAGGTCCTTCACCGCCTGATCCTTGCGCGCATCGATATCGGCGAGAATGTTCTCAACCGTTTCTCGCACTTTGGCATCGGCGGCCTTGATTGCGCCCGCGTCCATTCCACGCTTGAGCCAACGGGGCATGGGTATCCCTCCTGAATTAAATCTTCATCCCGATCAACAAACCGATGCGTGCGGCACTTGCGATCTTATGCGCCGCGATCTGGCTCGACGACCACGGCCGTTCCGTAGCACAGAACTTCCGCTGCGCCGACCATAGGCCCGGTATCATAGCGCACGCCGATCACGGCGTTGCCACCCATCTCCCGCGCATGCTCGAGCATGAGCTGGAACGCCTCCTCGCGCGCCGATTCGCAGAGGTTCGCGAAAATGCCCGCGCGCCCACCGAACAGCGTGCGCAAGCCCCCGACAATCGTCATCGGCAATGACCGCGTTCGCACCGTGATGCCACGGACCACACCGAGACATTTGGTGGTCTGAAAGCCGGGCAGTTCAAACGTCGTTGTCGATTGCACCGGCTCCTCCGATCCAACAAACGTCCGGATTGTCGATTATCTCGACCAGTGATTTATTTAATGGCCTGCGGGTTGATCGGCGAACCGGTGCCGCCGGTGATGATCAGCGGCGGGCCGCAGAAGAAGAATTCATAGATACCGTCCGCTTCGCAATCCTCGGCCAGTTCCTTGAGATAGAAGATCTCGCCCATACACAGGCCCATGGCCGGAATCACGACCCAATGCCAGGGCTGGTTGGCTTCGGTGGTTTCATTCGGCCGCACCTCGACGCCCCATGTGTCGGTGCAAATCGCCGCGATCTGTTTTTCCTGACACCAGTAGCAGTTCTCGAACTTGACGCCAGGTGCGTCGCCGCCGGCATAGCCGCCCCAATTTTTCTCCTCGAGGCAGCGCTCCATCTGCCCGGTACGTACGATGACGAAATCACCGCGCCCAATGGAAACGTTCTGGTCCTTGGCACACTTATCCAACTCGTCATTGGAAATGCTTTCGCCGTCCTGCATCCACTTCACGCCGCGAAAGCGTGCGATGTCGAGCAACACACCGCGGCCTACCATCTTGTTCTTGGAATGCTCGATGCCGAGAACGTTAAGGCCTTTGGCGTCCACCATCTTGGCCTCGTGGCCGTTGTAGCCTTTGTCTTCGTAGAAGATGTGACCCAGTGCATCCCAGTGGGTGGCGCCTTGCACGCACAGCATAAGCGTGTCGTCGGCGTAGCGGATCTTGTTCCAGTCCTGCCGGCCGGCAATGGCGTCGGTGCCGGTAGCCAGCATCTGGTGGATCGGATTGAAACGGCCACCGAAAAGGCCGGTCTGCGGTCCTTCGCGATCGAGTGGAATGCCAA
This sequence comes from uncultured Alphaproteobacteria bacterium, assembly GCA_963810585.1. Lineage (GTDB taxonomy): Bacteria > Pseudomonadota > Alphaproteobacteria > Rhizobiales > Xanthobacteraceae > Pseudolabrys. The sequence continues at coordinate 638,864 of CAWENV010000001.1, read as the reverse complement.
GGGCAAACGCTTTGCCGGATCGAATTAAACCCGCCGCCTTCACGATGTCTTCCGGCGTGACGTGGTTGAGAGTGCCTATCTGGTCTTCTTTGCCCCAGCGTCCCCAGTTTTTGAGTTTTTGCGTGGCCTCGGCGATTGCTTGTTTGCCGACCTTGATATTCATGAAACGCTTCCTTCCGCGTATCGTTATTTCGCAGCGTCAAATGTCGCCGCCCCATCATTGCAATATTGCGCCGGTCACCGGTGTTCCATCAAGCGGGATGTGTCATGTTTGGCTTTGACAGGGTACGCGGGGCTTGCGCATGGCCCCATCTACAAGTAGCAGCCCAATAAATGGTAACTCAGGAGAATATTCATGAAGTGCAATCTGTTTGCTGCAGTCGCGCTCGTTGGCACGCTCGCGCTGCCCGCCCATGCGGCCAACATCGTGGATGAGTGGGCCGCCATGAAGGCGCCGCCGGCACCCGTGCTCAAATCGGTGACGGTGGATCCAAAAACCACGGCACTTTTAATGCTCGACTTCATGAATCAGAACTGCGGCAAACGTCCGCGCTGCCTCGATACGATTCCGGCGATGAAGAAGCTGCTTGAGGAGGCGCGTGCCCATAAGGTGCCGGTGATATATTCCATCATCGCCAACAGCACCCCGGCCGATGTCATCAAAGATGTGGCCCCGTTGGCGGATGAGCCGCACGTTTTGTCGGGCCCAGACAAGTTCTTGCGTACCGACCTTGAGAAGATCCTTAAGGACAAGGGCATAACGACCGTAATCGTGGTTGGTACCGCGTCGAATGGTGCGGTGCTTTACACGGGCAGCGGTGCGGCATTTCGTGGATTGAATGTGATCGTGCCCGTGGATGGCCTGTCGGCAGTCGACGCCTACGCAGACTACAGCACCGTTTTCACCTTTATGAATGCACCGCTCCTGTCGGCGAAGACCACGCTCACCAAGAGCGACATGATCAAGTTCTGATTGTTCGGGCGCGCAGCGGGAGGGAGTTACACCTTCCCCAATGCCCCGAGAATCTTGTCCGGTGTAAACGGCATGTCGGTGAGCGGCTGCGCCCCCAGCGGGCGCAGCGCGTCGTTGATGGCGTTCATGACACACGCTGGCGCGCCGGCAGTGCCGGCTTCGCCCGCACCTTTGGCGCCTAGTTCGCTGTCGGCGGTGGGTGAGACAACATGTCCGCATTCGATGTCGGGCATTTCTGCCGCCATCGGCACCAGATAGTCGGCCATATTCCCGTTGAGAAGCTGGCCGCGATCGTCATAAAGGCAATGCTCGAACAAGGCCGCGCCGATACCCTGCACGACGCCGCCGCGGATCTGCTCATCGACAAGCTGGGGATTGATGATGGTGCCGCAGTCTTCCACGCACCAGTGCTTCAAAAGTTTCACGAAGCCCGTGTCGATATCGACCTCAAGATAACTTGCCTGGATACCGTTGGTGAAAGCGAACGGCCACGCGCGCGGCACATAGTGCCGAGTTGCCATCAGTTCGGCCTGGAAGCCTGGCGGCAGGGTGTCAGGGCGGAAGTAAGCAATGCGCGCCAGCTCATCGAGTGGCAGGCGCTCGGTACCTTTCGATTTGTCCACTACGATACCATTGCGGATGTCGAGCTCATCCGGCTTGGCTTGGAGAATGCTCGCTGCCACCGCGAGAACATTTGCGCGCAGCGCCTTGCCCGCCTGCCAGGCCGCTTCGCCGCCGATGCCCGCTGCGCGTGATGCCCAGGTGCCGCCGCCATAGGGCGTATTATCGGTATCTCCGGTGATCACCCGTACTTTGTCCATCGACACGCCAAATGATGACGCGACGCATTGCGCCAGCACGGCTTCAGCGCCTTGGCCCTGCTCAGTGACACCGGAATGGATAATGATCGCACCTTGCGCGTCGAGCTTCACGGTAGCGCCGTCCATCGCTGTGATACGCGCGCCGCCGACGCCGTAGAATGCCGCGGAGGGGTTCGTAACTTCGATAAAGCTCGCGAAACCGATACCGCGATAAATGCCTTGTTCGCGCAGCTTCTTCTGCTCTGCGCGCAGGCCGGCGTAATTCATCAATGAGTCGAGGTGGGCGAGGGCTTCATGGTGGGAGAGCAATTCGAACTTGAGACCCGAGGCTGATTGCGTCGGATAGGCGTCGTCGGCGATCAGATTGCGGCGGCGGAGCTCGAGCGGATCCATGCCAATCTTGGCGGCAGCGAGTTCGACCAGGCCCTCTGTTACCGCCACCGCGATCGGATGGCCGACCGCGCGGTATTGGCACATGACATTCTTATTCTGGAAAACGACGCGCGCCTGCGCGCGGTAGTTCGGACATTTGTACGGACCGCCGACCAGATTAACGACCTGGTTGGCCTCGATGCCGCTGGTGCGCGGATAGACCGAATAGGGGCCGATCCCTGTTAAATCGTCGATTTCGAAGGCGGTGATGGTGCCGTCTTTGCTGACGCCGATCTTCGCTTTGACGCGGTGGTCGCGAGCATGGATGTCGGTGACAAAGCTCTCGATTCGGTCGGCGACGAACTTAACGGGGCGCTTGAGCAGTTTCGACAGCGCCACCGTCGCCATCTCGTCGGCATAGGTGTGCACCTTGATGCCAAAGGAGCCGCCGACATCCTTGGTCAGAACGCGAACCTGATGCTCGGCGATGCCGAGATGCTTTGCAAACAGGTTCTGCATCATATGCGGTGCCTGCGTGCCCTGATAAATAGTCATGCGCTGGTCGCCTTCATTCCAGTCTGCGACAACCGCACGCGGCTCGTTGGTCACGCCGGTGTGCCGGCCGAAACGGAAAGTGGTCTCCACGACCGCGTCAGCGTCAGCGAAGGCCTTGTCGACCGCACCGACATCCAGCTTTCTTTCAAAGCAGAGATTGTCTCCGAGCGGGGCATGGATCACCGGTGTCTTGCCGTCGAGCGCAGTTTCCGGATCGGTGACGGCCGGCAATTCCTCGTAACTCACCGCGACCAGCTCGCAGGCATCTTCCGCCTCAGCGCGCGTGCGCGCGACGACAGCGCAAACTGCTTCGCCCTGCCAGCAAGCGCGCTCGACGGCGATAGGCGATTGCGGGGCGGATTTGAGGCCTTTGAGGTGCGTCAGCACGCCGACCCAGGGCGTCATAACCTTGGCGAGTTCGGCGCCGGTCACTACCGCGACCACGCCGGGCGCCCTTTTCGCAGCCTCAGCAGCGATCTTGACGATGCGTGCGTGCGCATGCGGCGAACGCACGTATGCGACATGAGCCATGCGTGGCAGTACGACGTCGCTAACATATTGTCCGCGCCCTTGCGTGAGCCGTTGCAAATTCGGTCGCGGCACCGAACGTCCGATGTATGAATTGGGCCGGTCGAGCGCGGTTAGTATGGGCGGGGAGTCATCTGTAATTTTCATGATTGATCTTTCGACTACGTCGCGCGTTGCCAGACCAAAACGGCGCGCATGGTCCTGTCGCCGAGATTGGCATAACGTTGGGGTGCCGCTTCGATGTGTAGTTTGCCGCCCTCGATGCGAAAGTATCGAACCTGTTCGGTGCCGACCCAACTTTCATCCCACGCGATATCGACATTGATTACGATTTTTCGGTCCTCAATGCGGTACCTGCCACTATATGCGAGCATCGATCGAAATGCGGCCGCGCGGTCTTCGTCGGTGTGCGGTGTTTTGCGATTTTGCGACGTCTGAACGACTGTCCAGAGACCGGCCGCGGTGAGAGTGAGACAGCCATTTGGGCGTTCGCCCCAGGTGGCGTTTTTCTCTTTAGTCTCAGTGTCCTCCATGTAACAGGACACAAGCGTCCATGCCCCTACGAGACTTTTTTCGTCTTGCGCGGACGTCGGTTGAATTGTCGGCGCCTGAGCCGTCATGAGGATTTCCCGGCCCGTTGCTGCGCGACCGCCTCTACCGCATCGACGATGGCGTGGTAGCCGGTGCAGCGGCAGTAATTCCCCGACAAGTGTTCGCGAATTTCATCGCGGCTTGGGACGCCACCACGCTTGAGCAGGTTCTGCGCGGTGGCAAGCATGCCAGGCGTGCAATAACCGCACTGGAGGGCGTTCCGCTCTTCGAAAGCTTTTTGCAGATCGCTGACCTCGCCGGAATCGGATAGACCCTCGATGGTTTCGACGGTGGCGCCGTCGCACTGGACCGCCAGCATCAGGCAGCCGCGTACGACTTCACCATCCACTCGCACCGTACAGGCGCCACAGACGCCATGTTCACAACCGACATGGCTGCCTGTGAGTGCGAGGTCGTCGCGCAGGAAATCGACCAGTGTCTTGCGCGCATCCACACGTTCCTGCACCTGTTCGCCATTGACGGTCAGCGAAATATCCAATGCGTGGTGGGTCATGACCGCGCCTCCAGTAGCTGCTTCGCTACGCGGCGGAGCAGCACGCCGGCCAGATATTTCTTGACCTTCGCGGTCGCCTGAACGTCGTCGTGTGGATCGAGATCGAGCGCATCGACTGCTGCATCAACGTTGCCGCCCGAAAGGGCCGCCTCAGCTTTCCTCGCGCGTATGGGCGTCGCGCCGACGCCGAAATAGGCCAGGCGCACGTCGCTGAACTTTTCGCCGTCGGCGCGCGCGCTCGCTGCAAGTCCCACGATTGCGTAGTCACCATGGCGGCGAGCCAATTCAGCGAAGCCGATGCGGGTATCTTTATTTGCCGCCGGCATACGTATAGCCGTGAGCACCTCTTGCGGCCCAAGTGCCGTCTCGAACAGGCCTTTGAAGAAATCCTGCGCCCTGATGGTCCGTTTGCCCTTTAGCCCGGTCACGTCGACCTCGCCGTCGAGCGCCAGCAGGCAGGCCGGCAGTTCCGCTGCCGGGTCTGCGAAGGCGATTGAGCCGCCGAGCGTACCGCGATTGCGGATAGCGACATGGCCGATATGCGGCATGGCGCGCGCGATCAACGGCGCGTGTTTGGCGATCAGTTCAGAGTGTTCAGCCTGGGCGTGGCGCACCAGCGCGCCAATCTCAATCTTACCGTTTTTGTGCGTGACGCCGCCGAGCCCGCCGATATGATTGATATCGATCAACAGGGATGGCGACGACAACCGCATATTAAGCGTGGCGATCAGGCTTTGCCCGCCGGCCAGCAGCCGCGCGTCGGTTTCACCGAGTAGCCCGACCGCTTCCTCGAGTGAGCGCGCTTTTTTGTACGCAAATGGCGCCGGCTTCACGTGTCCTCCCGTTTTTGCTGGCGCGTAATCTTGCCCGAAAACCGGGCCCCACTTTTCGGGATCACGCGCTGGCTTTTTCTTATTGTGACCGGGAACGCGGGCAGGTCAATGCAGCCATGGCACTCGCGATACGGCCAAGCGCCGCGTATAAGGGCCGCACATCATCAGGGAGAGGCCAGTGTCGAAACAGTTCGAAGGAAAGGTTGTGGTCGTCAGTGGCGGCAGCCGCGGTATCGGCCGCGCGATTGCGGTCGCTTTCGCGCGTGAGGGCGCACAAACGGTGTTAGCAGCGGCCAATGAAGCCAATCTCGTTGAGGGCGCCAAAGCGGTTGCCACCGCTGGCGGCCCGCAAGCGATGACGGTCGCCGGCGACCTCCGTACGCTTGACGCCTGCGAGCAGGTGTATGCCAAGGTCAGCGAGCGCTTCAAGCGCTGCGACGTACTGGTCAATAATGCGGGCGCCACGCGTGGAGGCAACTTTTTTGAATTACCGGATGCGGCATGGACCGATGGCTTCGCGTTGAAATTCTTTGCCACGGTGCGGCTCACAAGACTTTTCTGGCCGCTGCTGAAGGCCGCGCACGGCAACGTGGTCAATATCATAGGTGGCGCGGCGCGCACACCGGGGCCGGAATTTCTGATCGGTGGTGCCGTCAACGCGGCAATGGCGAATTTCGCCAAAGGCCTCACCGCGCTCGGCAATCGCGATGATGTCAACATCAATGTCATTCATCCAGGACAGACGCAGACCGATCGCGTGGAGCAGCTCTTCCAGCAATTTGCGAAGGCGCAGAACAAGTCGGTGGAGCAGATACGGGAAGAGTCGCTCACCAAAAGCGGCTTGCGCCGTATTGGCCAGCCGGAAGATGTCGCGGCGCTGACGGTATTTCTGTGTGGCGCGCAGGCGCGCCATATTCACGGTACCGCAATTGCCGTCGATGGCGGCGGCACGCCGGGATACTACTGAGCGGCGATCTTCTTGACGATATCGATCGCGCGCCGCAGCAAAGTCATCGAGGCTTCCAGCGTGCGGAAGGCGGCGTGCGAAGTCAGCGTAACGTTCGGCAACTTGGCCAAAGGGTGATCGGCTTTCAACGGCTCGGCGTGAAACACGTCTAAGCCCGCGTGGCGAATATGACCACTTTGTAACGCCGCAATGAGCGCTGCCTCGTCGACCAGAGCGCCGCGCGCGGTGTTAACAAGGATCGCGCCCGGTTTCATACGCGCGATACGCTCTTTGTTGAGAAAGTCGCGGGTTTCATCGTTGAGGACGAGATTCAACGAAACCACATCGGCGCGAGCCAGCAGCGTATCGAGATCCGCCAACGGCACACCGGCGCGGCGCGTCCGGTTCCAGCCGATCACCTCCATGCCCATACCTTTTCCGATACGCGCTACTTCGCTACCGATACCGCCGAGGCCGATCACGCCCAACGTCTTCCCCAAAAGCTGAACCCCTTCCTGTGGGGTCCAAATTCCGGCGCGTACTTCGCGGTCCATCCGCGCGATGTCGCGAGCGGCCGCAAACATAAGCGCAATTGTGTGCTCAGCGACCGCCGTATCGCCGTAGCCCTTGATGGTATGCACACGGACGCCGCGTTCCGTGAGTTCGCCGACATTCATGTAACTAGCGGCACCGGTGCCAAGGAACACGATGTGCTTGAGTTGCGGGCATTGCGCCACCAGGTCAGTCGGCATGTAGGAGTGATCGTCAAGCGCGATGTCATAGCCGTTGAGTACACGCGGCAATTCCTCGCGGTTGAACTGGACGCGGTTGACTTCGATCGGCGGATCGCCGGGCCTGACGACTCTTTCCCACACCGGGGCCAGCTGATCGTTGCAGTCGAGGAAAAGGGACTTCATGAGTGTCTCGTTCCGGGCGGTATTTTCACATCGCGCAATGGGAGGTGGTAATAGAGCAACAATCTAGCGTGAATGGACGAGCCGCAAGCGTTGACGGCGCGCGATGTGGAGAATACATGCACCGGGCGCCACACGCAGCATACCGCTGAATCACCGCGCGTCTGCAGCCCGCGCGGATGCCACAACGTTTGGAAAATTGAATGAAACTTGCAAGCTTCAAGGTGCGGGGGCGCGAAAGCTTTGGCGCCGTGGTGGGTGAAGGGGTCGTTGATCTGAAAACCCGGTTGGCGCCGAAATACTCCAGTTTGCTTGATCTGCTTCGCGGAAATGGTCTCGATGCGGCGCGTGCGGCCGCGAACGGCGTGCGTGCGGATTTTCCGCTAAACGAGCTCGAATTCCTGCCACCGATCATTCATCCTGAGAAGATCCTCTGCATCGGGATCAACTATGCCAACCGTAATGCCGACTATGGCGATCAGGACCCACCGCAATATCCCAGCATGTTTTATCGTGCGCCCAACTCGCTGGTAGCGCATGCGCAGGCGATCGTGCGGCCGCGCGAGTCCGAGCAGCTCGACTATGAGGGTGAGATAGCGCTGGTGATCGGCCGCGCCGGTCGTCGCATCACCGAGAACGCGGCACTCGATCATGTGGCAGGCGTGACCCTCTGCAACGAAGGGACCGTCCGCGATTGGTTACACCATGGCAAATTTAATGTGACTCAGGGAAAAAACTGGGAGTCGAGTGGGAGCATCGGCCCGTGGATCGCGACCTCAGACGAAGTCGATCTCACAAAGCCGCTGCATATAACTGTTAAGGTCAATGGCGAAGTGACACAGGATGATACAACCGCCAGCATGATTAAGTCGTTTACTCAGCTGATCGCTTATGTCAGCACCTTCATGACACTCAAGCCTGGCGACGTGCTCGTCACAGGAACGCCTGTGAAACTCAAACGCGACGATCCTCCGGTCTGGCTAAAGGCGGGCGATACAATAGAAATAGCGGTGCCGAATATCGGAGTGCTGCGTAATACAGTAGTGGCGGAACAATGAATAATGGACACAAGGCGGTTTGCGTCATCGCCTGGCCTGCCGGTCATTCGCGCTCGCCGCTGATTCATAATTACTGGATCAAGCAACACAACCTTGATGCCGAATATCGGCGCGAAGCAGTACCCCCGGAAAAGTTTGCAGAGTTCATCACGAATATGCGCGCCAACGGTTATGTCGGCGCCAATATTACGGTGCCTCACAAGGAAGTCGCGCTCAAGTTATCGGAGCCGGACGAACGCGCACGTGCGGTCGGGGCGGCCAATGCACTCTGGTTCGGCGATGGCAAGCTTCGCTCAACGAATACCGACGTAGAAGGGTTTCTTGCCAATCTCGATGCGGCCACCCCAGGCTGGGACCGCGGCTTGTCGACGGCCGTTGTGCTTGGCGCCGGCGGTGGCGCACGGGCGGTGATATACGCGCTGCTCGCGCGCGAAGTGGGCCGCGTCTATGTCATCAACCGCACCGAAGCGCGCGCGGAGGCGCTCAAGAAGAAGTTCGGTGCCAGAGTACAGGTCGCCCGTTGGGAGGAGACGACCGGCTTGCTCGGTGGGGCAGGGCTATTAGTCAACACGACGACGCTTGGCATGGTCGGGCAGCCGCCGCTTGAGTTCAATCTTCGATGCCCGGCGTCGCTCGTTGTCGCTGATTTGGTCTATGCTCCGTTGGTGACTGGGCTGTTGGCGTCGGCTCGCGCCCGTGGCCTGCGCACTGCCGACGGACTGGGAATGCTGCTGCATCAGGCCGTGCGCGGCTTCCAGCTTTGGTTCGGGATACGGCCGGAGGTGACGCCGGAACTTCGGGTCTTGGTCGAAGCCGATCTGCTCAACAAAAAGTGACGTCCATCCTTCACGGAAGCGAGGCATCCTGCGCGGAATAAGCAGCGCGTATTGGGGTTAATCGCCTGATTGCGCTCGGCCCTTTTGCTAGAGCCAGATTGGGGAGGATGTTCATAATGTACAAGCTGAATATGACGAGATGGACGGTCGCCGCTGCCGTTGCCCTGCTTTTCGTAACCGCCGCCGCCGCGCAGCAGCCGACCCGTATCCGCGGCCAGATAGAGAAGGCTGATAACGGCATGCTCACGCTGAAGACGCGTGATGGGACGATGCTAAACGTGAAACTTGCCGACGACGCGCGCGTGTCGGCGCTGGTGAAGGCCACACTTGCCGATATCAAGAAAGATTCATTTATCGGTATCGCCGGAATTCCGCAGCCGGATGGCAGCATTGAGGCGTTCTCGATTCATATGTTTCTTCCCGCCCAGCGTGGTGTGGTGCCCGATCGACATGGACCATGGGATGCCCGGCCGGGCAGCACAATGACTAACGCTTATGTCGAGGACATGGTGCAATCCAAGGATGGCGAGACGCTGACGGTGAAATATAAAGACGGCGAGAAGAAAGTCGTCATCACGCCGCAAACAATGATCGCCGCTGCCGCGCCTGGTAATAAAGATGAGCTAAAGCCCGGTGCGCAAATCATCATCTTCGGCTGGGACAAACAGCCGGACGGCTCGGTGCTGGCAAAAACGTTATATGTCGGCCGCAGCCTGACGCCGGCGATGTAAGCGGAACGCTTCACTCACTCATTCGGTGTTCTGCGCGCCGTCCTTGTGGGCGGCGCGCTAGTTTTCGAAGGACATGACCATGATAAAGCGAACGATTTTTGGCATTCTATGCGCTTCGGCATTGACCGTCGCGTCAGCGATAGCGCAGCAGCAATCGGTGCGGGTCAACGGTGTCGTCGAGGGCTTCGACGGGCAGATTCTCGCGGTGAAGTCGGACAAGTTGGGTGAAGTTAAGATCAATCTTACCGCGGACGCGACGGTATTTGGCGTGGCGAAGGCTACGCTCGCCGACATCAAGGCGGGCTCTTATATCGGTGTCGGCGCGATGCCGCAGCCGGATGGGAGCCAGCGCGCGTTGCAGGTTACGGTGATGGCCGAATCTCAACGTGGGTTGAGCGAGGGTCATCGGCCGTGGGACGCGCGGCCGAACAGCACGATGACCAACGGCACTGTCGACCAGACGGCGGCCGGCGTCGACGGACCGGTGTTAACGGTGAAATACAAGGACGGTGAAAAGAAAATTATTGTGCCGCCCGATGCTGTCATCCGCGCTTATATGGTGGGCGATAAGAGCGAGTTGAAGCCAGGTGCGCATATCGCGATTGTGCGCGCGCTCAAGAAACCCGACGGCGTTCTGGAGGCTAATCGCATCAATGTTGGACGCGGCGAGGTGGTGCCGCAGTAGCCCGTCGCGTCGGCGCATGTGCCGAGCCGCGTGCAGAGACGTCTAGATCGCCGGCGAGCTCCGGCATTTCACGCATCAACCGGACGAGACGGCTTTGGCGGCCACCGAGCAGGCGTGCCTCGCGCTGATCCTCGATTGGCCGGCGTACCTCGTCGCAGCGCGCCAGGCCATCGATTTCGGAACCGTGTTCGGCCAACCGTGCCAGAAGGTAGGTGAGATCCTCCAGCCGCTCGGCGACCACATGGATGACGCCCGATTCTTCCTGTACGCGGCCTGTGACTGCTACATAGCGCGCGCTTAAGACCACCGGGCGCAAGCGTTCGAATACTTTTGGCCATATGATGACATTGGCGACCGCGGTTTCATCCTCAATGGTCATGAACACGACCCCGTTGGCCGATCCAGGCCGCTGCCGGCAGGTGACAAGCCCTGAGATGCGCATACGCGCGCCGGAAACTACGCGGCGCAATGTTTCATTGTGACTGATACCGCGGGTATTAAGGTCAGAGCGCAGGAATTGCGCCGGATGAGCGCGTAGCGACAGGTGCAGGAAACGATAGTCGTTGATGACTTCTTCGCCGATCGGCATCGGCGGCAGATAGACATCGGGTTCGCTTGCAACGACGCGCGTCGGCGATGTGCCACCATCGGCGGCAAATAACGGCAGGTCGTCATCGCGGTCACCGACACGGCCAAGCGCCTTGGCAGCCCACAGCGCTTCGCGGCGGGTGAGGCCGAGCGAGCCGAAGGCATCGCCATCGGCTAACCGTTCTAATACACGCGGAGAAAGTCCGGTACGCAGCCAGACATCGCGCACGGAGTCGTAGGCGCTGCCGCGTTTTTCAACGATCAGCATCCCATCTTCCTCCTTGAGTCCCTTGATCTCGCGGAGGCCCAAGCGAATGGCGCAGTTGGTGCGGACGTCGTTTTGCATCTCGCGATGCAGGTCGTGCAACTGTTCGGCCGCACGCGGTCCTGGTTCAAGCGTCGAATCCCGGTGCGAATGATTGATGTCGGGCGGCCGCACTTCGATACCGTGCTCGCGTGCGTCGCGCACGATCTGTGCCGGCGCATAGAAACCCATCGGTTGGGCATTCAAAAGCGCGGCGGCGAAGGCGTCCGGATAGCGGCATTTCAGCCAGGCCGAGGCATACACAAGAAGCGCAAAGCTCGCCGCGTGGCTTTCCGGAAAGCCGTATTCGCCGAAGCCCTCGATCTGCTGGAAACAACGTTCAGCGAAATCGCGTTCGTAGCCATTGGCCAGCATGCCGTTGATCATTTTGCGCTGGAAAGTACCGATGGTGCCAACGCGCTTGAAGGTCGCCATGGCACGACGCAGCCGGTCGGCCTCCGAGGGTGTGAAGCCGGCTGCAACAATGGCGATCTTCATTGCCTGCTCCTGGAACAGGGGCACGCCCAGAGTCTTGTGCAGGACGGCTTCCAATGCTTTCGACGGATAAGTGATCAGTTCCTGCCCGCGCCGGCGGCGCAGATAGGGATGCACCATGTCGCCCTGAATTGGGCCCGGCCGCACGATCGCCACTTCGATCACCAGGTCATAGAAATTCTTCGGCTTCAAACGCGGCAGCATGGTCATTTGCGCGCGGCTCTCCACCTGAAACACGCCAAGAAGTCCGCACGGCACAGCATGCGATAGACGGCAGGGTCCTCTGACGGGATGGTGGCAAGCGTCAGCCGCTTGCCATAGTTCTTGTCCACCAGATCAAACGCCTTGCGCAGGCAGGACAGCATGCCAAGGCCGAGCACGTCGATTTTCAAAATCCCCAACGCGTCGAGATCGTCTTTGTCCCATTCGACGTAGGTGCGATCGTCCATCGCCGCATTGCCGATCGGCATGACTTCATCGAGCCGGCTGCGGGTGATGACAAATCCGCCGACATGCTGGGAGAGATGACGCGGAAAGCCGTTGATCTCTTGCGCAAGCGCAAGGATCTGGCGCATGCGCCGGCTTTGCGGGTCGAGGCCGGTATGGGTGACGGCATCTTTTGACACCGCTCCGCCGCCGCCGCCCCAGATCGAGGACGACAGCGCGCCGATGGTATCTTCGGAGAGGCCAAAAGCTTTGCCGACCTCGCGGATTGCCGAACGGCCGCGATAGGAAATCACGGTGGCGGCGATGCCGGCGTGTTCGCGTCCGTATTTGCCGTAGATGTATTGAATGACTTCTTCACGCCGCTCATGCTCGAAATCGACGTCGATATCTGGCGGTTCGCGACGCTCGGGCGAGATGAAACGCTCGAACAGGAGATCGGCGCGTTCGGGATCGACCTCCGTCACGCCGAGGCAAAAGCAGACCGCAGAATTGGCAGCCGAGCCGCGGCCCTGGCAGAGGATGGCCTGTGAGCGCGCGAAACGCACGATGTCGTAGACGGTGAGAAAATACGGCGCATATTGCAATTGCGCGATCAATTGGAGTTCGTGCTCGATATTAGCGCGCACCTTCTGGGGAAGTCCCTGCGGATAGCGAAGCGCGGCTCCTTCGTAGGTGAGGTGCGCCAGTGCATCCTGAGCGTTGTTGAAACCCTCCACCTGTTCGTCGGGATATTCGTAGCGCAGCTCGTCGAGCGAGAAGGAAAGAGCGTCGCTGAGCGCTGTCGTTTCCTCGATCGCTTCCGGTGCGTTGCGGAACAGCCGCATCATTTCTTGTGACGGTTTCAGATGACGCTCGGCATTGGCGGCAAGCTTGCGTCCGGCGCAGTCGATGGTGGTCTTCTCGCGGATACAGGCAAGTACGTCGGCGAGCGGCCGCCGGTCCGGATGGTGATAGAGGACATCGTTGACGGCGATCAGCGATACACTCGCCGTGAGCGCGAGTTCCTTCATGCGCGCCAGCCGCGCGTGATCGCGCCCACGGTAAAGTATGGAAGCGGCGAGCCGCACGCGGTGCGGGGCAGCTTCGCGCAGACGCGCCAGCAGCCGCGCAGGACCGTTCATTGCGATTAATTCCAGCCCGAAGGCATGCGCCAGAAGGTCGTCGAGCCGGAGAACACAGTCGCCCTTCTCGGCACGAAGATTTCCTACAGTCAGCAGGCGGGTGAGCCTTCCCCAGCCGGCACGGTCGCGCGGATAGACGAGGATGTCGGGCGTTCCGTCGGCGAATACGAGCCGCGCGCCCGGGTGATAACGTAGCGACAGATTTTGCTCGCGCTTGGCCAGATGCGCGCGCACGACGCCAGCCACTGAATTGCGATCGCACAGCCCAAGCCCGGCAAGTCCGAGATGGGCGGCATGCACCATAAGCTCTTCCGGATGCGAGGCCCCGCGCAGAAAAGAGAAATTCGAGGCGACGGCGAATTCGAGATAACGCATTACACTTTCGAACCTCAGGCGAATGTCCCGTGCAGAAACCAGGCCGGTGCGGCGACGCCATGAGCGAGATCGCGATAGAGCCCGGCGCGGAACAGCCAGAAGCGCAGGCCGCTCTTGTCCTCGACGCGGAAGTAATCCCGCGCAGGCCCGCCGTGCTCGCTCCACCAGGCGCCCTCGATGCGCTCGGGGCCTTCGGCGGCGATCACTTCGTGCAGCGCGCGCCGCCATCGGAAACGCAAGGGCGGCCCGTCCGGTACTTCGGCCAGGGCCTCGATTGGCTCCGGCCGCGCTAATAGCCGCAATGGCCGCGGCGAAAGCTCTACGTCATCGCGATAGCGGCGAAATGCGCTCCAGCCGGCATCGCCGTTGACGGTCTGCGCGGGTAAAGCAACCTCGGACAGCTCGGGAATATTGCTGTCCTGAGCCATCAGACGACGTACCCGGCGCGCACCCAGCCGCGCGCTAAGGCGGTCGACAAGGCGGCAAAGTTCGGTCGTGTCTTCGCCGCCGCCAAAGCCGATCTGTTCGGGCGGACAGGGCTCGGCAACAACGACGGACAGCCGCGCCATGTCGAAGCCGAAGCCGGGATCGAGCGCATCGGCGAATGCGGCCAGCCGCTCCACGAACAGCGCGCGAATTTCGCTCGGGTCGCGCAGAGGCCGTGAAGTACCTGCGGCGAGGCGGCGCACCACGCCGTCGGTTCGGAACAGGGTCAATTCTACGCGGCGGGCGCCATCGCCGCGCCGTTCCAGCGCAAATTGCAGCCGTTGCGCCAACCGCCCGATGATCGCCAGAACATCTTCCTCGCGCGCGATCGGTTCGGCGAAACGTTGCTCGGCGACATAAGGCGCGACCGGCAGCCGAGGCGTCAGCGGCTCATGTTCGTGACCGAGTGCGCGATCCAGCTGACGCAAGACCTCGGATCCGAAACGCGCCGTGAGCGGCGCGCGCGGCAGATCAATGATATCGCCGATGCACTTTAAACCGACACGGGCAAGGCCTGCTGCCGTCGCTGACGGAAGCCGCAGCGCGGACAGAGGCAATGGCATAAGCAGTGCGTGTTCCTCGCCGCAGGCATAGCTTGCCGGTCTGCCGTAATGCGCAGCGGCCCATGCGGCGCCGATGGTACCGGCAATGGCAAGCGAATAACCGAAACCGGAATCTTTCAGGCGCGCGGCGAGATTGGCGACCAGTGCGTGTTCGCCGCCATAAAGATGCGCGCAGCCGGTGATGTCGAGCAGCAAACCGTCAGGCGCATCGCAAGCCACCAGCGGTGTGTAGCGCAGGCACCAATCGGCAATGGATTCGAGCAAGGCAGCATCGGCTTCGGCGTCTTCGGCCACCGTATCGATGCCGGGATGCATGGCGCGCGCCTGCGCCAACGCAAGGCCGGGCGAAAGACCGAGCTTCTCGGCCGCCTCGTCGACGGCGGTGAGGACTTCTGCATTGCCGCGTTTTCCGGTGACAACCAGCGGCGCGGATTGCTCAGGCGAATTTTCACGCGACTTTTCACGCGACCTGGCGATACGGTCGCTCGAAAGCCGGCGCAGCCACAGGCTGAGCATGCGTTGCGAGGATGAATTGCTCATCGCTGTCACTCCATTCGAGAATCCATGCGCCAACGGGGCCGCGGCGGTTGCGGACAAGTTGCGCGGCAAAACGCGGCGCACCGGGACCGTGCGCGCTCGCCGAAGGTGCGGCGCTGACGATCCAGCGGGTGGCGGCGGTGGAGGCGTCACCTGGTGGTGCGGTCCGTAGCAACAGTGCCAGCGCGCCACTCTCTGCCGCAGCGAGCGAGAGCCGGCGCACCGCGACTCCATCGATTGCGCCGGCGCGCATTTCGCCGATCACGGCATCGACGGCGCGGCATCGCAGTGCTTCTTCCATCGCCCACAGCAGATCGCGCCGATGCGCGACGGAAACTATCGCCAGTCTTTCGGGGGCGAGGCCGAAGGCATCGAGACCGGGGCCATGCGGGGCGCCGCTTTCGGTGAGCGCCATATCCTCGGCAACCCAGAACAAACGGGGTGAGGGGGTGGAAAGCGCCGCCAGCCCCAAAGCAAATCCGGCCGCCGCAATGAGATGGGGTTCTCCCGTTGCCGCAATTTCGTGCAACGCGCCGCGCATGAGGCCGCCGCCAAGCACCGTGTCGATGGCAGGAATGCCGAGGGGCACGGTGCCGGACCGGCCCTCGATCCCGGGCGCTCTTTGCAAGACCAGAAGGCGTTGGCGCAGCTGCTCGATCATTCATAAGCCTTTGAAGACGCGAGGTCATTCAACCCCGAGGGTTGGACCGCGCGGCTTTTATGTTCATGTTTTGTTCTAGTGTATCGGGCGAACGGAGGACGTCAAGCCGCAGGGGATGGGGTGATGCAGAACGAAGCGACCCCAAGCCTAGATGTGCGCGACGTAGAGGACGAACACAGCCGCGGCCAACACCGTGGCGGCCCAGACGAGTCGAGGATCGGCGGGTTTGTTCATGACGATTCCTGCACATACAAATCATGTGCCAAACCCCTCACCGGAAGATTAATTTCCAGCGATGCCGGCCCCGAGGCGATCAATTCTCGTTGAGATCGGGAGATCAAGCCGGTCTTTCGAAAGTCCTGATTTCAATTTCCGATGTCAGCGTCCGGTGTACCGGACACTTGTCGGCGATCTCCAACAGCCGCTTTCGCTCATCGGCGCTGAGTGCGCCTTCAAGCGTGATGTTGCGATCGATACGGTCAAGCATGCCTTCCTTGGTCTCGCAGGTGAGACAATCCCCGGCATGGATTTTGTTGTGGGTCAGCCGCACCGTAACGCGGTCAAGTCGCAACTTCTTTTGGTCGGCATACAATCGCAACGTCATTGACGTGCAGGCACCGAGGCCCGCGAGCAGAAGATCGTAAGGGCCGGGGCCGGAATCGAGCCCGCCGGTTTTGACTGGCTCGTCGGCGAGAAAGCGATGCGGCCCGCTTAGAATTTCCTGCTGGAACTTGCCCGCGCCGGTCTCACGCACGAGAACGGTGCCGACTTCGATTTGTTCGTTGCTGCGCTCAATCGGCTCCTCGAGATAACGTTCAGCCCAGGCGGCGATAACGTTGGCCACGTAAATCGCATCGTTCTTTTTACTCAAGAGATGATCGGCTCCCGGCGAGCGAGACAAAACTCTTGGGATGCCTGGCCGATGTAAAAATACGCGTGGCATTCTCGATGCCAACAGTATCATCGGTAGGAGAATGGAAAATCAACAGCGCCTTATGCAAATTGGCGAGGCAATCCTTGATGCGCTGTTCCGCGACGTCATCGAGGAATTCGCGCTTGATGCGGAACGGCCGGCCCGCAAGCTGCACTTCGACCTCGCCCTGCTCGCGAATTTTATCGACGTTCTCCTTGAATAAACCGATGACGTGTGCCGGGTCGCTCGGTGCGGCAATGCTGACAACCGCGCGAGCGTCCGGAATGCGATGCGCGGCAGCGAGCACAGCGGCGCCGCCCAGGCTGTGGCCGACCAGAATCGCGGGCGCGCCATGGGATTTACGTAAATGGTCAGCGGCAGCAACCAGGTCATCGACGTTGGAGGAAAAATGCGTATTGGCAAATTCGCCTTCGCTCATGCCGAGCCCGGTGAAATCGAAACGCAGCACACCGATGCCACACATCGCCAGCCGTTCAGAAATGCGCTTGGCTGCGAGGTTGTCCTTGCCGCATGTGAAGCAATGAGCGAACAACGCGAAAGCGACCGGCTTACCGAGCGGAAGGTCGATCAGCGCCGCCAGCTTTTCGCCCTTGGCATTGACGAAATCGAGCCGTTCGGTGCGCATGGCGTGCTCTCCTGGTTATTTCGCCCTCGCGAGATGCATGCCAACCCGGGTCGCATGCGAAACCGGCTTTGGCAAGGTGGGCAGAAGACTGGCGCAAAAATTGCTTTAATTGTTGCGCTAAACACTGTGGACGCAACAGGAGCTAGTCATGACGCGCGCCGGACTTACCGAGAAGCTGCTCGACATCAAGCGTGAGAAGGGTTGGACGTGGAAATATATCTGCGAGCAGATTGGCGGCATGTCGCCGATCATGATCACGGGTGCGATCCTTGGCCAACATAAGCTGACCAAGCCGCAGGCAGCTGCAGCGGCCAAGCTATTCGGCCTGTCGAAGAGCGAGCAGACATTGATCAACGAAGTACCGATGCGCGGCACTGCTACGCCGATGCCGCCGACTGATCCGCTGATTTACCGCTTCTACGAGCTGGTGCTGGTCAACGGCCCGGCCTGGAAGGCGCTGATCGAGGAGGAGTTCGGCGACGGCATCATGTCGGCGATCGACTTCGACATGGTCATGGAACGCCTGCCCGATCCCAAGGGCGACCGGGTCAAGATCACGATGTCGGGAAATTCCTGCCGTTCAAATATTACGGCGCGACGGGCAACCAGTTGGCGTATGGGTTGAAGGAAGAGTGATTAAGGGTCCCGGATTATGCTTCGCCCCATCGGGGTATCATCCTTTCGCGCAGCGCGCCGTGTCGCTACATAGTCCCCATGAAACACATCGGCTTCCTCTCCTTCGGCCATTGGACCCCGTCGCCGCAGTCGGAAACGCGGTCGGCATCCGACGCGCTGTTGCAATCGATCGACCTCGCTGTCGCGGCCGAGGAGCTCGGCGCCGACGGCGCCTATTTCCGGGTGCATCATTTCGCCCGCCAGCTCGGCTCGCCGTTTCCGCTGCTCGCGGCCTGCGGCGCGCGCACCAAGAAGATCGAGATCGGCACCGCGGTCATCGACATGCGCTACGAGAACCCGCTCTACATGGTGGAGGACGCAGGCGCCGCCGACCTCATCGCCGGCGGCCGCCTGCAGCTCGGCATCTCTCGTGGGTCGCCCGAGCAGGTCATCGACGGCTTTCGCTACTTCGGTTACGTGCCGCCGGAGGGCAAGACCGATGCCGACATGGCGCGGCGCCACACCGAGGTGTTTCTCGAAACGCTGTCCGGCAAGGGCTTCGCCAAGCCGAACCCGAGCCCGATGTTTCCAAACCCGCCCGGCCTGCTGCGCCTCGAGCCTCACTCGGAAGGCCTGCGCGAGCGCATCTGGTGGGGCGCCGGCACCAATGCGACGGCGGAGTGGGCGGCCAAGCTGGCCATGAACCTGCAAAGCTCGACGCTCAAGATCGACGAGAGCGGCAAGCCGTTTCATGTCCAGCAGGCGGAGCAGCTCCGGCTCTACAAGGCGGCGTGGAAAGCGGCCGGGCACAAGCGCACGCCGCGGGTGTCGGTCAGCCGCAGCATCTTCGCGCTCGTCGACGACCGCGACCGCATGTATTTCGGCCGCGGCGATGACAAGGACCAGATCGGATTTCTCGGCGGCAGCGAGCGCGCCATCTTCGGCCGCAGCTACGCGGCGGAGCCGGATGTTCTCATCGAGCAGTTGAAGAAGGACGAAGGCGATCGCGGAAGCCGACACGCTGCTGCTGACTGTGCCCAACCAGCTCGGCGTCGATTACAACGCCCATGTCATCGAGGCGATCCTGAAACACGTCGCGCCCGGGCTCGGGTGGCGGTGAGGCCGGCGTCATCACCGGGCTCGTCCCGGTGATCCCGCTCAGGGGAGCACAATGCGTCCCTAAGCGAGATGGCCGGGTCAAGCCCGGCCATGACAAAGAAAGCCTAGGACTTGCTCCGTCGCTTCCGCGCCTTCTTCTTCTCTTCACCGCCGACGATCACCTGCGGTCCGATATCGGCGATGCGGTTGGTGCCGGTCAATGCCATCGTCACGCTGAGCTCGTTCTTTAAAATGTCGATCGCCTTGGCCACTCCGGCGCGCCCACCGGCGCCGAGACCATAGACATATGCGCGGCCGATCAGACAGGCGCGCGCGCCCAGCGCGAGAGCCCGCATAATATCGGCTCCGGTCCGGATGCCGCCATCGAACAACACCTCCGTGTCGGACCCGACGGTTTGCGCGATCGCCGGCAGCGCGGATATCGATGATGGCGCGCCATCAAGCTGACGTCCGCCGTGGTTTGAAACAACGATAGCATCGGCGCCGAGCTTGACCGCGGTCCTGGCGTCTTCCGGATCGAGGATGCCTTTGAGGATCAGCTTGCCGGGCCATACTTTTTTGATCCACTCCACGTCTTTCCAGCTCAACGCCGGATCGAACTGATCGTTGATCCACTGTGCAAGAGACGTCACATTCTCCATGCCTTTGACGTGGCCGGCGAGATTGCCAAAGGTCTTGCTTTTGCTCTTGAGGACACTCCAGGCCCACGCCGGCTTGGTTGCCATGTCGATGATGTTGGCCAGCCGGATTTCCGGCGGCACCGTCATGCCGTTCTTGATGTCACGGTGACGCTGGCCGAGAACCTGCAGATCCACGGTGAGCACCAGCGCGCTGCATTTGGCCGCTGCCGCACGCGACAGAATGTCTTTCGAGAAATCGCGATCCTTGATGACATAGAGCTGAAACCAGAACGGCTTGCGCGTTGCTTCTGCCACGTCTTCAATCGAGCAGATCGACATCGTCGAAAGTGTGTACGGGATGCCGGCGTCCAGTGCAGCCTGCGCAGCGAGAATCTCGCCGTCGCCGTGCTGCATGCCGGTCAGCCCGATGGGCGCGAGTGCAAATGGCGCCGCTATCTTCTGTCCGAGAATTGTCGTGGCGAGACTGCGGTGGGATACGTCCACCAGCACCCGCTGGCGCAACTTGATGTGTTCCAGATCGGCCCGGTTCGCGCGAAACGTCTCCTCATTGTAGGAGCCGCTGTCGGCATAATCGAAAAAGGCGCGCGGAACTTTGCGGCGGTGGAGCGCGCGCAGATCCTCGATGCAGGTGATGTTCTTCATGAGTATTCTGGGGCCCGAAAGTGGAGAAACCGGGTAGCACAGTGTCAGCACGCCGCGAAATGGCCACTTCCGGCACGATTTACTGGCGGTGAAATGGTTAACCGCACCCGGTAATGATTCCTCACAATTTTGAAGTAATTTCACGACGTTGGCATTAGTATGCGGCCGTTGGGCAGGCTTGGCCGCCCGTCAATAGCCAGTTATTCAGGGGCAAAGCCGTAGCGTAGGCGTCAGGGGTTGTTTCATGGGTCGTCGTTATTTTGGCACCGACGGTATTCGAGGCCGGGCCAACCGGGTCATTACGCCGGAACTGGCGCTCAAGGTGGGCCAGGCTGCCGGCCTGATTTTCAGAAACGGCGATCACCGTCATCGCGTGCTGATCGGCAAAGATACGCGCCTGTCCGGCTACATGATCGAGAACGCCATGGTCGCCGGCTTTACGTCGGTCGGCATGGATGTGCTGCTCACCGGACCCATTCCAACGCCGGCGGTTGGCATGCTCGCGCGCTCGATGCGCGCCGATCTTGGTGTCATGATCTCCGCTTCACACAATCCGTATGATGACAACGGAATCAAACTGTTTGGGCCGGATGGTTTCAAGCTCAGCGATGCGATGGAATCCAAGATCGAAGAGCTGATCGATTCCGATCTCGGCAAGCAACTCGCCAAAGGCAATGACCTTGGTCGCGCGAAGCGTATTGATGGCGTTCAGGATCGGTATATCGAATTCGCCAAACTTACAGTTCCTAAGTCAGTGTCTTTCGATGGCCTCCGCGTCGTTATCGATTGTGCCAATGGCGCCGCCTACAGGGTGGCACCGGGAACACTCTGGGAAATGGGCGCCGACGTCATTTCCATTGGCGATGAACCCGATGGTTTCAACATCAACAAAGACTGCGGTTCGACCGACCTTGCCGCGTTGTCCCGCAAGGTGCGCGAGATGCGCGCTGATATTGGCATTGCGCTCGATGGAGACGCCGATCGGGTCATGATCGTGGATGAGCGTGGTCATGTCGTTGACGGCGATCAGTTGCTTGCGGTGATTGCCGAGAGCTGGAAAGTCGACGGCAGGCTGCAACGGCCCGGCGTGGTCGCCACTGTGATGTCCAATCTCGGTCTCGAACGCTATCTCGGTGGTCTGGGCCTGGAGTTGGTGCGCACCCCGGTCGGTGACCGTTATGTGCTCGAGCAAATGCGCGCACACGGTTACAACATCGGCGGTGAACCCTCCGGCCATATTATTCTCTCGGATTACACGACAACCGGCGACGGCTTTATCGCCGCCTTGCAGGTGCTTGCTGTGATCAAGCGCGGCGACAGACCGGTATCGGAGCTTTGCCACCGCTTCGAAGCACTGCCCCAGGTGCTCAAGAATGTGCGTTATGAGACCGGCAAACCGCTTGAGAACGCACAAGTGCGCACTGCGATCGCAAGCGCCGAGCGCAAGCTCGGCCGTGGCGGGCGTCTGATCGTGCGGCCTTCAGGCACCGAGCCGGTAATCCGGGTGATGGGCGAGGGCGACGACAGGTCGCTCGTTGAATCGGTGGTGGACGACGTTGTCGAGGCGCTGACGGAAGTCGCTGCCTGATACTGCCGGGATCCCGGCTGTAAACGATTTCTTAAATCGCGAATTTCGCTGGCGCTCACTTATGCATGTGCGCCATCGGCGTTTCGCGCGCGTGATTTAGAATAGTTAACAAGTGTAGTTAAAAAACAAGGTTAAGCGGCAATTAAGGATTTGCTGCCATCGTCCTGTTGATCGACGTCCAAGTAGCGGACGGCGTTTGGATAAGGGACGGTCCAATGGTTACGTTGCGTAAGATTTTAGCGCTGGCAGTGATGGCGACATCCGCCGGCGTTAGCGTAGCGAGCGCCGCAGACTATCCGCTTCCGCCGCCCGTGCCGACATTTTCGGGTTGGTACCTGCGCGGTGACATTGGTTTCAGCAATCAATTTGTCGGCAGTCTCTTCAACGAAAACTACAACCGATTTATTTCGGTGACGAATGTGGATAGGGGCTTCGACGCCGCTCCATTATTCGGGCTTGGCGTCGGCTACAACATAAACAACTGGTTTCGCATCGACGTTACCGGCGAATATCGCGCCAGGGCCAATTTCCACGGTCTCGATCTCGGCAATGTCGCTCTCGGCACGATGCCCGATCGTTACACAGCCAGCAAGTATGAATGGACTGGCCTGCTGAACGGCTATGTTGATCTCGGCACCTGGTGGTATTTCACGCCTTTCGTCGGCGCTGGCCTCGGTCTCAGCCGCAACACAATCACAAACTTCGGCGACATAAACCTCAATGCGTGTCCTGGAAGCCTGTGCGTGAGCGACGCGCATTCCAGTGACTTCAGCAAATGGAATTTTGCGTGGGCCTTGTACGCCGGCATCGGTTACCAGGTCACGCCGCTCATGACGATCGAGCTTGCGTATCGCTACATCGATCTCGGCAATGCGCAGACCGGCACGATGGTCAACTACGCTGGCGGTACCGACACGCCGTTCGAATTCCGCCATCTCACATCATCGGACCTCAGGCTCGGTCTGCGGTTCAACATCGGTGGCTATGACGTGCCGCCACCGCCACTGCGCACCAGGGGTTAGCGGAGCTGCGATCAACAGCGAGCGACTATTGTGAAAACGAACGGGACCGTGGTCATGAGTAAGTGGAGTCTTCGTGTTGGTGCCAGCCGGCGTCCGGCCACAGCCGGCTTTGCAACAACACTGCGCCTTGCCCTTGCAATCGGCTCCGCGCTAGCGGCAGCGTCTGCCGATCGCGCGGTGGCAGCGGATTGGCCCGACGCCTTGCGCGGTTCTTTGACGCCGAGCTATGCTCGTTGGGACGGTTGGCAATTCGGTGTTGAGGCCGGTTTTGCCAACCTACGTAGTGATTTCGGCAACAGCACCAGCCCACTGGTTGCCTTTATCCTGCGCAACACAATACAAGAGGCCGAGTTCTCGCCATCGACCTGGGCAACGTTGGCGCCGAGTGCAACGAACGGCGAAGTGTTTGGTGCTTTCCTCGGTTACAATGTGCAGTGGGATCAGCTCGTCGTCGGCGGTGACATAAAGTACAAGTATGCGTCATCGCTTCAAACCGCCGCCGCGGACTCGATCGCGCGGCAATTTCAAACCTCAGACGGTTTCAGCAACCAGGTCAGCATTGACGCTCGATCTACGATCAAGTTGGTTGACTACGCGACAATACGTGCACGGGGCGGTTACGCCTTTGGTCAATTCCTGCCTTACGCTGCGGTTGGGTTAGCGGTTGGCCGTTTTAATTACGATACGACCGTAACGGTGCACTCAGTCGGTACCCCTGTTCCGCCCGCGCCCGGGGTTCCTTTTGACAATATCAACGTTGCCACCGCCGGAAAAACCAACGCTATCGTGGGTGGTGTTGCGGTCGGGCTGGGCATGGATTGGGCAATTACTCCCGGCGTGTTTTTACGTGCCGAATGGGAATATGCAGCCTTTTCGCCAGTGAATGGAAATCGCACAAATATCAATACCGGCCAGCTCGGTATCGGCGCGCACTTCTAGAACGCGCGCCCCGCTTTAGGCGGTTTCCGCTGCTTACAGCCGTACTTCACAGCCACCAGAGTTGACCGCGGCAGCCAAGTCGCCTATCTCCGCCAGTGGGACACCCTTCCCCAACGAAGGGCGCCTATCTGGAAGGATAGATAAATGACAGCGACGAAGCCCGGCGTGCGGCCGGCGATCCCGCACTTTTCGTCTGGCCCGTGCGCCAAGCGCCCCGGCTGGAGCCTGCAAACCCTCACAGACGCAGTCCTCGGACGCTCGCACCGGTCAAAGATCGGCAAGGCGAAGCTCAAGCGCGCCATCGATCTTACGCGCGAGGTGCTGGAAGTCCCCGCCGATTATCGTATTGGCATCGTACCGGCTTCCGACACCGGCGCGGTTGAGATGGCTCTATGGTCACTGTTGGGTGCGCGGCCGGTGACGATGCTGGCCTGGGAATCATTCGGTGAAGGCTGGGTCACCGATGTTGAAAAACAACTCAAGCTAAAGGACGTCACCTTAATCAAGGCGCCCTACGGAGAATTGCCGGATCTTGGCAAGGTGGATTTCTCAACCGACGTGGTTTTCACCTGGAACGGCACGACTTCCGGCGTACGCGTGCCGAACGGCGATTGGATCGCAGCAAGTCGCAAGGGCCTCACCATTTGCGATGCGACCTCGGCGGCCTTTGCGCAGAGGCTCGATTGGCTGAAGCTCGATGCCGTCACCTTCTCGTGGCAGAAAGCGCTGGGTGGGGAGGGCGCGCATGGCATGCTCATTCTCTCGCCGCGTGCGGTAGAGCGGCTTGAAACCTACAAGCCAGCCTGGCCACTACCGAAGATTTTCCGCCTGACCAAAGGTGGCAAACTCAACGAAGGGATTTTCTCCGGCGAAACGATCAACACGCCGTCAATGCTGTGCGTGGAGGATTACCTTGATGCATTGCAATGGGCGAAATTGGCCGGCGGCCTGTCCGCAACCATCGCCCGCTCGGATGCCAATGCGAAGGCGCTATCCGATTGGGTCGCCACGACCGCGTGGATCGATCACCTCGCGAAAAACGCCGGTGAGCGCTCCAATACATCGGTGTGCCTGAAAGTGGTCGATCCGGCAGTAACGCGACTCTCCGGCGACGATCAGGCGGCTTTTGCCAAGGCACTCGCCAGCTTGCTCGAGAAGGAAGGCGTTGCCTACGACATCGCCTACTATCGTGATGCGCCGCCGGGGCTACGCATCTGGTGCGGAGCGACGGTTGAACGCCGCGACATCGAGGCGCTCACACCGTGGCTGGATTGGGCTTTCGCCGAAGCCAAAGCCGCGCTGCCCAAAGCAGCCTGATACTCAGTTGTTCTGCCGCGCGGGAAAATCCCGAACTCTTCCGAATTTTAGAAAGTTTCCGCCATGCCAAAGGTTCTGATATCCGACGCATTGTCAGCCGCCGCAGTGCAGATCTTCAAGGATCGCGGCATTGAGGTGGATTTCCAGCCCGCGCTTGGCAAAGACAAGGAGAAACTCGCTGCTGCCGTCGGTAACTATGACGGTCTCGCAATCCGCTCGGCCACCAAAGTGACTGCAAAAATCCTCGAGCACGCCAATAACCTGAAGGTGATCGGCCGTGCCGGCATCGGCGTCGATAATGTCGACATACCCGCAGCAACCGCGCGCGGCATCATTGTTATGAACACGCCTTTCGGAAATTCCATCACGACAGCAGAGCACGCCATTTCGCTGATGCTGGCGCTGGCACGGCAAATCCCCGAGGCTGACGCATCGACGCGTGCCGGCAAGTGGGAAAAGAACAAATTCATGGGCGTCGAAATCTTCGGCAAGACGCTTGGTGTGGTCGGGTGCGGCAATATCGGTTCGATCGTCGCCGACCGTGCGCTTGGGTTGAAGATGAAGGTGGTCGCCTATGATCCGTTTTTGTCGCAAGAGCGCGCCGACGATCTGGGCGTCGAAAAAGTCGAGCTCAGCGAATTATTCAAGCGCGCTGATTTTATTACGCTTCACACGCCGCTTACGGACAAGACCCGCAATATCATCAACGCTGAGGCCATCCGGGCCATGAAAAAGGGCGTGCGTATTATAAATTGCGCGCGCGGTGGTCTGGTAGACGAGGCCGCTCTCTACGAAGCGCTCAAAAATGGCTCGGTCGCGGGCGCCGCCTTCGACGTATTCGTGACTGAACCAGCCACAGAAAATCCTCTGTTCGGCTTGCCCAATGTGGTGTGCACCCCGCATCTCGGCGCGTCCACTTCCGAGGCGCAGGAAAACGTGGCGCTGCAGGTTGCTGAACAGATGTCGGACTATCTTTTGCGCGGCGCCATCACCAATGCCATTAACTTTCCTTCGATCAGTGCCGAAGAGGCGCCAAAGCTCCGGCCCTTCGTCGCACTGGCGGAGAAGCTGGGCTCCTTCGCCGGGCAGCTCACTGAAACCGGCATCAGCAAGGTGCAGCTCGCTTACGAGGGTGGCGTCGCCCAAATGAACACAAAGGCGCTCACGTCGGCGGCGCTTGCCGGCTTGCTGCGTCCCATGCTTGGCGACGTCAATGTCGTGTCCGCGCCCGTCGTGGCAAAGGAGCGGGGCATTGTGATCGAGGAGGTGACGCGCGAAATGCCGGAAGACTACGAAAGCCTGATCACTGTGACAGTGATCACCGAGCGGCAGTCACGTCATGTCTCGGGCACCGTGTTCGCCGATGGCCGGCCGCGCATCGTCAACATCAAAGGCATCCGGATGGACGCCGAGTTTGGTCCGTCGATGATTTACATCACCAATCTCGACAAGCCGGGCTTCATCGGAAAATTCTCCTCTACGCTCGGCGAGGCCGGCATCAACATTGCTACCTTTCATGTCGGCCGCGATACCGCCGGCGGCGATGCTGTCGCCCTGATCGAGATTGATGGCGAACTGCCTGACGCCGTCCTGGCCAAAGTGCGTGCACTTCCCCAGGTGCAGCAGGCCAAGCCGCTCCATTTCTGAAAATAACGCGTAAGATCAAGCTGTTGTCTCTATCGGCCACCACCAATAGGGCAGTGGACTTTGGCTTGCCTCGCACGGGGGCATCCTTTATCCGAAGGTGGACCTAGCCGGTGGCACCCGGCTCCAAGTGTCCGGGCGCTGGCTCAGGGAAGCTGTCTGATGGCGAATGTCGTAGTTGTCGGATCCCAATGGGGAGACGAGGGTAAAGGCAAGATCGTCGATTGGTTGTCGGAGCAGGCCGACATCGTCGTGCGCTTCCAGGGTGGGCATAACGCCGGCCACACCCTGGTGATTGACGGCACAACCTACAAGCTTTCGCTGCTGCCATCGGGCGTTGTCCGGGAAGGCAAGCTGTCAGTCATTGGCAACGGCGTCGTGATCGACCCGCAGGCGCTGATCGATGAGATCGCCCAGCTTAAGAAACAAGGTATCGTGGTGACACCCGAAAGTCTGCGCATTGCTGAAAATGCGACCCTGATCCTGCCGCTCTATCGCGATCTTGAAGCACTGCGTGAAGCTGACAATGCGGCGACCCGTATCGGCACGACCAAGCGCGGCATTGGCCCGGCTTACGAAGACAAAGTCGGGCGCCGCGCCATTCGATTTATGGACCTTGCGGATCTGCCGGCGTTAGGCGGAAAGATCGATCGGCTGCTCACACATCATAATGCGTTGCGTCGGGGCCACGGCCTGACCGAAATAAAGGCGGAGACGGTTTACAATGATCTCGCCGCGTTAGCGCCGAAGGTATTGCCCTTCATGGATTCGGTCTGGTCACTGCTCGATGGCAAGCGGCGTGAGGGGAAACGCATCCTGTTCGAGGGTGCGCAAGGCGCGCTGCTCGACATTGATCACGGCACTTATCCGTATGTCACTTCCTCCAATACGGTGGCGGCGCAGGCGGCGACCGGTTCTGGTGTCGGGCCGAACGCCATCGACTACGTTCTCGGCATCTGCAAGGCTTACACCACACGCGTTGGACTTGGGCCCTTTCCGACTGATCAGATGGACAATTCAATCGGCAAGACGCTGGGCGAGCGCGGCCGCGAATTTGGCGTCGTCACCGGTCGCGCTCGCCGCTGCGGCTGGTTCGACGCGGTGCTTGTCCGACAAACTGTGTTGACCTGCGGTATTAATGGACTGGCACTCACGAAGCTCGACATTCTCGACGGTTTCGACGAAATCAAGGTTTGTGTACGCTACCGTCTTGACGGCCGCGAGATCGACTATCTTCCTGCCGGTGAACAGGCGCAAGCACGGGCGGAGCCGGTTTATGAAACCATCTCCGGATGGAAGGAGCCGACGGCGCGGGCTCGCTCGTGGGCACAACTGCCTGCGCAAGCGATAAAGTATGTTCGCCGCATCGAGGAGCTCGTTGGCTGTCCCGTCACACTTTTGTCGACCAGCCCCGAACGCGAAGACACCATTCTCATGAAAAATCCCTTTGAGCTATGATTGCCGAAAAAAGACATGAACCGGGGCCAAGCATGATTCGTTACGTGGGAACCAGTTTCCGGACGGGATCATGCTCCAGCACGATTGCGCGCAATGGCTGACTATTACCCTCTGATCGCCCGCGCGGTTGGCGGCCTCGATAAAAACACGGGCGAAAATCGTCGCGCGCTATACGACCGTGCGCGTGCCGCGCTGGTTAGCCAATTGCGCAGCGTACAACCGGCATTGGACGAAACCGACATCACGCGAGAGCGGTTGGCGTTGGAGGAGGCGATCCGCAAGGTAGAGGCCGAAGCAGCCAAGCGGCCGCGTACGGATATTGCAGAAGCGCCCGAGCCATCGTTGCGCGATCAGGGTCTGCGCGATTTCCGCGAAACAGTAGCCGAGGCAGAGGGCCTTGGCGGTGCGGCGGCCGAGGCCAAACGTGCGGCACACGCAACTTATGAGGCGATGCCCATCGAGCCATCGCCGCACTATTTCGAGTCACCCGTCGCACGGGAGCCGTCCCCAGTCACGGAACCGGCGCTGACGGAGGAGGCACTTCATCCCGGCTATGCACCTCCGATCCCGCCTCCCGGCGCCTATGATGATGACGACACCTATACGCGTCCGGCGCGCTCATACCGCGGCATTATCAAATTGGCTGTGCTTCTGCTGGTGCTGGCTGGCGTCGCCGGTGCCGCGTATTGGCAGCGCCACGCGATCACGTCGATGGTGGCAAAGTTCCGCTCGCAGTCTGCGCCAGCGTCGAAAGAAGTGTCGCAGCCCGCAGGCCGACCCAAGATCGCAGACCGCATCGGACAAACCGGTGATGCGGCACCTGACTCAGCCAATGCGCCGGCCGCGGCGGTAGCGCAGAAGGTCGTACTCTACGACGAAGACTCCAGCGATCCGCAGGGCAAGCGTTACGTCGGTTCCGCAATCTGGCGCACCGAAACCGTATCGCCGGGACCGGGGCTCGCGCCCGAACTCGCTGTTCGCGCCGACATCGAAATACCGGAGCGCAAGCTACGCATGACATGGTCGCTCCGCCGCAACACCGACAAGGCGCTGCCGGCGAGCCACACGATTGAGATCCTCTTCACGCTGCCGGCGGACTTTCCGGAAGGCGGTATCAGCAACGTGCCCGGCGTGCTGATGAAACAAAACGAACAGGCGCGTGGCGTTCCGCTCGCGGGGTTGGCGGTGAAAGTCACGAACGGCTATTTCCTGATCGGTCTATCGGCCGTCGACGTCGACGTGCAGCGCAATGTCCAGTTGCTCAAAGAGCGCGATTGGTTCGACATACCGGTCGTCTACACGACCGGCAAGCGTGCAATTCTGGCAATGGAAAAGGGCACGCCAGGCACGCGTGCTTTTGAGGAAGCCTTCCGGGCCTGGGGCCAGTGAGCGACTGCCGCACCGCCAATCGCTAAACAAAACGGCCGGGCAGGTGCCCGGCCGCATATGTTTTAAACGCTGAGCGCCGTCAGTGCGCTGCGATCGCCGGTGCATCCGCCGGCTGTTCCAATGTAGCGATGCGGGTCTTTACCGCTTTTTGCACTTTCTCGAAGGCGCGCACTTCGATCTGACGTACGCGCTCGCGCGAGACGCCAAACTCCGAAGCGAGGTCCTCGAGTGTAATCGGGTCGTCGGCCAGCCGACGCGCCTCGAAGATGCGTCGCTCACGCTCGTTAAGCACATCGAGCGCAGAGAAGAGTGCCTTGTGGCGATTATCGCTCTCCTCACTTTCGGCGAGGATTCGCTCCTGACTTGGTGCATCGTCGACAAGCCAATCCTGCCACTCGCCGCTTTCGCCATCGTCGCGGATCGGCGCGTTCAGTGAAGCGTCGCCGCCCAGGCGGCGATTCATATCGACCACGTCCTGTTCGGTCACGCCCAGACGCTTGGCGATGATTTGCACCTGATCAGGCCGCAGATCACCTTCCTCGAGCGCAGAAATCTTGCTCTTCGCCTTACGTAGATTGAAGAACAGCTTCTTCTGGTTGGCGGTGGTGCCCATCTTTACGAGCGACCACGAGCGCAAGATGTATTCCTGGATTGCTGCCTTGATCCACCACATCGCGTAGGTGGCGAGGCGGAATCCCTTTTCCGGCTCGAAACGCTTGACCGCCTGCATCAGGCCGACG
The DNA here is from genome assembly GCA_963810585.1 of uncultured Alphaproteobacteria bacterium. Classification (GTDB taxonomy): domain Bacteria; phylum Pseudomonadota; class Alphaproteobacteria; order Rhizobiales; family Xanthobacteraceae; genus Pseudolabrys. The sequence goes on along the minus strand of CAWENV010000001.1, from coordinate 608,257 downwards.
TTGCCTTCCGAGACGACCTCGGAAATCGGCAGGCCGTAGCCGCGATAGCCCATGGCGATTTTGGCGACGAGGCGAAGATGACTGGTGACGAGCTTGTGCGCGGCCTCACGATCGCCGTGCTCACGCCAGCTGCGGGCCAGCATGTATTCTTCCTGCGGTTCCAGCATCGGAAACCGCCGAATCTCGTCGAGATAGTGTGAAAGGCCGGATTCGGCCTTGAGTGCCGGCAATGCGGCTGAACGGGCCATAACAGCGCCCTCCTTACTTGCCCCCGATTGATCGGCAGGCTGTTGTCGCCGCCGCTCCCCGAGCCGACGGCGCGCAGTTGATGTTGCGACTGCGAAATCTCTCAATCGCAGGTGCAGCATACCGGCTTGGAGGGGCGAAAGGAAGCATTCCGCCCTTCACGTCACCGCGATGCAGCCATGCACGATGCCATGCCATCAAGTCATTGGTTCCGCTGGGTTATTGTCTGGGACCAGGCCTGACTTCACGGCCTTCCATGTGCAAAGCATCACGTAAACGACGCAAATCGCCCGGTAGTTCCGAGCGGAACTCCAGGGCGTCGCCGGTTTCGGGGTGTTCGATGACCAGTAGATAGGAATGCAGGGCCTGTCTGCCAAGGCCCTCCAGGGCGGCGCGCGCTTCGGTGCCGAGCCGGGTCATTTTGGTTTTAAAGCCCGTCCCGTAGGTGGCATCGCCCAGGAGCGGATGTCCAATATGCGCGAAATGCACACGGATTTGGTGCGTCCGTCCCGTCTCCAGCACGCAGGCAATCAGGCTAGCGATCGGCTTTTGGTCGGATCTGGAAAACCGCTCAAGCACTTCCCAATGGGTGACCGCCCGGCGGCCGCCCCCACGCACTGCCTGCTTGTCGCGCGCGTGCGGGTGGCGGTCGAGTGGGGCGTCGATCGTGCCCTTCGGACGATCGGGCGCCCCCCATACAAAGGCGAGGTAGCCGCGCTTGAGCGGGCCTTGGGCCTTTTCGGCGAATTGCTTGCTGAGCGCGCGGTGGGCCTTGTCGGTCTTGGCTACGACCATCAGCCCGGTGGTGTCCTTATCGAGGCGGTGGACGATGCCCGGGCGCTTCACACCGCCGATGCCGGAGAGACTAGCGCCGCAATGGGCAATCAAAGCATTGACCAGCGTGCCCGAGGCATGGCCGGCGGCCGGGTGGACGACCAGACCCTTCGGCTTGTCGACAACAATTATCGCGTCGTCCTCGTAGACGATATTGAGTGGGATCGCTTCGCCTTCCGGTGAGGCTTTCTCGGCCGGCGGCAAGGTGACGGTGATTGTGTCGCCCGAATTGACGCTTGCCGCCGGATCGCGGATCGTGCGCGCCGCGATCTTCACGTGTCCGGCGAGGATCAACGTTTTCAGGCGCGAACGCGATAGGGTTGCAATATGTGCGGCCAGCACGCGATCAAGCCGCAAGCCTGCTTCGGCCGCGGCGATCGTGACTGTTTCGGTGATGGTATCCGGCATGGTTCAGGAAAAGTCAGGCGACGACGAAAAACCTCTCGATCCGGACGCGGCACTTATCGTCGCCAAGGTGCGCCGGTTGATGTTGATTGCAGGCCTGACCACAGTCGTGGCGGCGGCCGCCGTGGTCGGCGTCATCGGCTACCGTGTTTTCAGGACCGAGGGAAGGGTGCAGGCGGTATCGGATGTGGCGGCCACGCTGCCTGCCGGTGCCAAGGTGCTTTCCAGCGCGATCGGCGACGGCCGGGTCGTGCTCACGGTTGAGATCAACGGCGCGATCGAAATGCTCAGTTTCGACCTCAATACCCTCAGGCCGCTTGGCCGCGTGCGGCTGGCGCCACAGTGATGGTCGCCAAACTTGCGGACTTGTCCGATCGAGGCTATTTCCAAGGCCAAGCTCCCTTCGTCTAGCGGCCTAGGACGTCGCCCTCTCACGGCGAAAACAGGGGTTCGAGTCCCCTAGGGAGCGCCAAAGAGATCGGCCGCTTATAGCAACTTGAAGCCGAGACGCGGTCTGCCGACAAAAGCCAACGATCCCAGCCATAGCTGCCGGTGAGCGATAGAAAGTGCGGGCTGGCTCAATCTTGAGCGGTCTCCTTGCGGGCCAAAATAAAAACCCCGGGCGTTTACGCCCGGGGCTTATTGGCCACTAGCCAACTAACTAAGTTCAGGCCGCTTGCTTGCGCTTCCTGCGCCACCCCAGGAAACCAAGAACGCCCGCTCCACTTGCGAAAAGCGGCAGAGCTGCTGGCAGCGGGGTCTCTGATGACTGAGTGCCACCAGCAAGGCCCAGAGTTGGTCCCGTTACAAGGAGCCGGCCCTGATCGACTGTCGTATTATTTTGGCCGTGGATCTGCCAGGTGTTCGTGAAAAGATCGAGGACCAGAATGTTGGTCGCGGTCGCCGGGTTTCCAAAGTTTGACGCAGGCACGTTTTCTTGCACGGTCAAACTATTGATAATGCCGCCAGCGCCGGTGCTAATGCTGAAGCCTTGTAGGTCGGTTGGTAGAAGAGAAAAGGCGGGATGACCATTGATAACCGTGGTTACAAGGCTGAGGAAAGTCGAAATGCTGCTGGAGTTGAAATTGCTGGCCTGGGACACCGTCGCGATATTCAGATTGATTGCCCCAGTTCCTTCAACGACGACCGCTCCGTTCGCATTTTCGAAGGTGAGATTGTAAAAGACACTGGCGTTTGCAGGCGCGCAAAAGACAGTCGCCGCGCTGATCGCCAGCGCGCCAAGAAGCTTCCTGAACATGTGAATACCCTTACCGCTCCGCCACGGCGGGAGAAATGCATCTTGCTGCAGTGCAGTCAATACAACCAAGACGAGCTAGACACGCAAATTATGAAAATGGAACTCTGATGAATGCTTTGTTTTTCAGTAAGATAGAGGTAGTTTGATTCTCCCATTTTGACGAAGAACTGACCCGCTGGGCCCGCACTCAGCTCTTACAATCCCGCAGTGCAGCGCGGACCAAGGCCGCGTAGGCCCACTCAGAAAGTCCCTTGGGCCGCGCCAATCCCATGCGGTCGAGGCACTCCATATCCGCCTGGCCCGCTCGAGCACCGAGGCCGCGCAACAAGAAGCCGGCGAGCCTGGCCGGCGATGCCGACGCCAGGCGTTTGAGCGCCGGGACAAGCCTCTGTTCGGTTTGTGTGAAGTCTGTTCCGAATGGAAATGGTTCGAGCATACCCTTGGCCTGAACCTGGCCAAGTGCGCGCTCAATGCGTTCGGGTGAATTATCCCGACAGGCCGCCGGAATCTCGAAGCCCTTCTCAATCTTGCCGGCGTCTTTTGCCTGTCTCAACAACTCAGCTTGAAATCGGGAATCGGCAACACACACCATGGCCGCAATGACATCGCGGTCCGTCTTCCCGCGCAGGTCAGCGATGCCATATTCGGTCACAACGACGTCGCGGAGATGGCGTGGGATCGTCGTGTGTCCATAGTTCCAGAGAATGTTTGACGTTACCCGTCCTTTGGCATTGCGGGTCGCGCGCGCCATAATGATGGAGCGGGCGCCCTCAAGCGCGAAACTTTGCGCCACGAAATTGTATTGCCCGCCGACGCCACTCACGACCTTTCCGTTGTCCAATCCATCGGAAACGATGTCGCCGAGCAGCGTCGCCATCATGGCATTGTTGATGAACCTGCTCTTGATGCGCGCGGCACGCTTGGCCGCTTCTTCGTCGCCGTAAAGCTCGTTGACAAAGGATACTGCGGTCATCCGAAACTTGGCGCGCTCGCTCTCCGGCATATCGCGCAGAGCCTGGTAGAACGCCTTCGACCCGACAAAGAACGCCGCATGGAGCAAGACGCCATCGACCTCACGCTTGAGGATGCCCGCGCGGTACAGATCGACAAATGACTCAACGAACATCTCGCTTGCGCCGTAGAGCCCCTGCTTGAAGGGCGCGTCTTCAAGCGGTCCGCCGAATGAAATAAAAGGCGCCACTCGCGTACCCATATCGCGGAATGCGGCGTTGTTTCGATGGCGCAGCACCAAGGCTTGCGCCACCGCATCCCCTAAGGCGCCGATACCGATCTGGATCGTGCCTCCATCGGCAACCATGCGCGCGACGTGAAGGCCTGCGGCATATTCCGTCAGGTCAATCGGTTCACGCGGTGGAGCAAAGAGCGGGAAATCGGTGGCTGGACTTTCGAGGATGTAGTCGAATTCGTCCGCCGGAAGTTCTGCATCGCCCGCCATATAGGGCAGTTCGCTGTTCACCTGGCCAATGAAAATAAAATCGGCCTTGCCAGCACGGCGCGCGGTGAGCAAATCGAGTATGATGTCGGGGTTGCAACTCACGCTGTAAAAGGTTTTGCCATCGCGCACGCGCTTGGCGACCAATTGGCCCACCACGTTGACCTTGCGGTCGAGTATATAAAGGATCGCATGGGTATAATTTGCCGAAATGTAATTACGCTGTGCCGGAGCGACATTGAGCCGGCTTCCGGCAAGGAAGAAAAATTCGTCAACCTCGACGTTTGGCGGCATGCGGTTGTCGCGTAACGCATCGCCGTAGGCGAGGGCGGGATAGCCGCCAAATAGTCTGTCAGAAATCGGGTCGAGAAAACGCCGCTCTAGCTCCTGCTTCGCGCGCGGCTTTTCCAGGGTCAAAGCCGTGAAAATTCGCAGCTTGATCGACGTATCGCCGGTTGCGCGATTAAAGACAGAGTTAGCGACGTGGTTCGCCTTGCCGAGCCCGAGCGGCAGTGCGAGCACGATATTTTTGCCAACGCGGCCGAGGATCGTATCGGTAAGTTTGTCCGCGTCGTCGAAATGGTACGGAGCGTTTCCGCCAGACATTTATTTTATCCGGTCCCAGCCGGGATCGGGCTGGAAACGCTCGCCATATTTCGCGGCCAGTCGCGTGAGAGCAAGCACAATATCTGCGATGCCGCGGGAACGCGCATAGTGCATCGGGCCGCCGCGGAACGGGGCAAAGCCAGTCGCAAATATCATGGCGCCATCAATAGTGGTTTCGTCGGCGACCACCCCCTCGCGCAAGCAGGTCACGCAAACGTCGACCATCGGCAAAATGAGGCGGTCGGTCATATCAGGGCTCGGTGCGGCCGCACCGTGATCCTTGACCGCAGTTCCATCCTTCCAATCATACATGCCCTTGCCGGTTTTCCGGCCAAGTTCGCCCTTTGCCACTTTATCTGTGAGCCATTTCGGTGTTGCGGGCATCGGGCGCTTGAGCGAGCTGCGAAGCACGTCGGCGACGTGCAGACAAATATCGAGGCCGACTTGATCGGCAAGTTCGATCGGCCCCATTGGCATCCCGAAATCTTCCGCGGCACGATCGATCGTTTCACGTTTGACGCCTTCATCCAGCATGACGAAAGCTTCCATCAAATAAGGCGTGAGGGCGCGATTGACCAAGAAGCCAGGCGCACTCTTAACCGGAGCTGGCAGCCGGTCGATGCGGCCGAGGAAGGCATGCGCGGCACCCAGCACGTCGGCTGCCACGCCATCATGGCTGACGACTTCGACGAGTTGCATACGCGAGACCGGGTTGAAGAAGTGCAGGCCAAGAAATCGCTCGGGGCGCTTCAATCCCTTGCGTAACTCTTCCAGCGGAATGCTTGACGTATTGGTAGCGAGGATCGCGTCGGGACGCATTCCGGCTTCGACGCCTGCATAGACTTTTTGTTTGAGTTCAAGCGTTTCCGGCACGGCTTCGATGATGAGGTCTGCCGTTTTGACGCCGTTGCCTTTCAGATCGGGAATGAGACGATCGAGTGCATCGCGGATATCGGTGCCTTTGCGCCCGATCTTCTTGAACAAATCGGCGGCCCGCTTTATCGCGCCGGCGAGCGGTTCGACCTTCATGTCGGCAAGGCTGACTGTAAATCCGTGCCACGCGCACCATGCGGCAATGTCGCCGCCCATAGCGCCCGCACCGATGACGTGAACACGCTGGCCCTGCCACTTGCCGTCCGAAAAGCTCTTGAGGTTTTCACGCAGGAAAAAAACGCGGATAAGATTCTGTGCCGTTGGTGTGACGAGCAGACGCGAGAACGAGGCAATCTCATCTTTCTGCATCGCCGCCCGGTTACCACCGTCTTTTTCCCAAAGATCGATGAGCGCGCTGGGGGCCGGATAGTGCTTGGCCGGTGCTTTTTTCTCCGCCTCGCTTTTCATGCGTGCTGCCAGCACCTTTCGGGCCGGCAACAAATTCAAAACGGCCACGGAAAGGCCGGCGCGCGCGGTTTTTAGCTGGCGTGTCACTGCCGAATTTGCGGCAGCGCGGACGTGGCGCTCTTCCGTCACCGCGTCGACAAGGCCAGCGGCCTTTGCCTGCCGGGCACGGATCGTTTTGCCCGTCAGCATAGTCGTCATGGCTTGCAGGGGATTGATGAGCCGCGTCAGCCGCACTGTGCCGCCAAGGCCCGGATGCAGACCTAAAAGAATTTCGGGAAAACCAAGCGATGCATTCTCGACCGCGATTCGATAGTCGCAGGCGAGCGCGACCTCCAGTCCGCCGCCGAGGCAGTAGCCATGGATGACCGCAACAGTCGGCAATTTCAGCTTGTCCAATCGATCGATAATGGCGTGGGCGCGAGTGAGGCGCGCCGCGATGTCGTTCGCTTTTGCCGGGTCGCGGAATTCGCCAATATCGGCGCCGGCAATAAACCCGCTCCGCTTGCCGGAGCGGATCACGAGGCCCTTGGGCACTTCACGCTCGATGGTGGAGAGAACATCATCGAGTTCGGCAATCACATCCTCCGACAGCGTATTGGCGCTGGCACCTTGCTTATCGATGATAAGCCAGGCGATGCCATCAGCGTCGGTTTTGAGCTTCCAGTGCCGCCAGGGAGACGATGTTTTCGCATCATCCGGCGCGGCGAGGGGCCCAAGCTCCAGATTTCGCGATTCGAGCGTGTCCCAAACTTTCTGTGCCATGGGACGCTCCTACACCGTCTCGATCAGCATGGCGCCACCTTGGCCACCGCCAATACATTCGGTCGCGATGCCGCGCTTGCTGCCGAGTCGTTTCATCGCATTGACCAGGTGCAGCACGATTCGATTGCCACTGGCGCCGACCGGATGTCCAAGGCCAATTGCGCCGCCGTCGACATTGAGCTTGTCACGATCGATCGCACCGGCGGGTCCGTCCAGATGCAATACTTCGCGGCAGAATTTGTCGTCCTGCCAGGCCGCCACACAGCCGAGCACCTGCGCAGCGAATGCTTCGTTCAGCTCCCACAGTTCAATATCTTTGAGCGCGAGTTTTTGTCGCTGCAAAATCGCGGTCGAGCACAGGACCGGTCCCAGCCCCATGATCGTCGGGTCGAGTGCTGACCATTCGCTGTCAACGATCACCGCACGCGGCTTAAGCCCGTGCTGTTTAACGGCCTTTTCCGACGCCAGGATGACCCATGAAGCACCGTCAGTAATTTGTGAACTGTTGCCGGCCGTCACTTTCCCCCACGGCCGTTCGAACACGGGCTTGAGCTTGGCCAGAGTGTCCACCGTGCTGTCGGGGCGGACCCCGTCATCAAAGTCGTAGACTTTGCCGTCGCGGCCAAACGCTGGTTCCATTTCTCCGGCGAAAACTTTATCGGCCTGCGCGCGCACGAGACGTTGCTGGCTTTCGGCAGCATATTGGTCAGCATCACGTCTTGTAATCTTGAAGAGATGCGCGACGACCTCCGCGGTTTGTCCCATGTTGAGTTCGACGATTGGATCGGTGAGGCCGCGTTCCAGCCCGATAACAGGCTTGAAGAAGCTGGGGCGAATGCTGGCGAAGGCACCCAGGCGTGACCAGATGCTGCGCGCCGAAAATAGTTTCATGTACCAGTCGACTGCGCTGCGGCTGTATACAAGCGGCGCGTAGCTTAGAGCCTCAGCGCCGCCGGCGAGGATCAGGTCCGAGACGCCATCCTGGATGTCCCTGTATGCGGTGTCGATCGACTGCATGCCTGAGCCGCAATTGATCTGCACGGTGAAAGCCGTCATCGCTTCCCCCATGCCCAGCCGCAGTGCGGCAACGCGGGCAGGGTTCATCTCATCGGCAATGACGTTGACGCAGCCCAGAATGACCTTATCGAAGGCGTCGGGAGCAAAAGGCTGGCGCAGCAGCAAAGGTCGCCCGCACTGGACGGCAAGGTCGACCGGCGTAAAAGGGCCGACGCCGCGCGCCTTGAGAAAAGGCGTGCGGCTTCCGTCAATAATGTAGACGGGCCGTTCGTTCATTCTGCGGCTGTTGGTTGGGTCCGCCGTTGAGTTGGTGATGGCCTGTCTCCCTGCGCGCGCTGCGCGTCGTGATGCATTAATTCCTCGGCGCTGAAATCATCGACTCCGATGGCGGCCGCAACGGCGTCGGCTGTCTCTTTGAGTTGCGCCGCTTCGCTGTCATTGATCAGACCCTGCTTACGTGCCTCGCCAATGTCACGCACGCGGGCTTTGTTCATTCGGTCTCGTATCGGCTGCACCGCGACGGTGAGCGTGAAAGCGGCCTCCAGTCGGGCAAGACCGCGATCGTCCCTGGGATGGAACAGATCGACGGTAAGCCGGTCCCGCGTTGCAGACGGCTCAAGAAGAAGTGCTGCGCAAGTGCGTGTCAGGTTGTCGGAAGGGCCGCGGCGCCGCGGCCCTAGCGGCAGGATGATAAAACGCAATAGTCCTGCCACCAGACGGTTGGGGAAGTTCGCGAATATCTCATCGAAGCGGGTGGCGATGGTGACCATGCCGCTGTCCATGCACCATTCGACCAACGGCAAATCGTCGTCCTGCCGGCCTTCGTCCTGCCAGCGCTTGAGGACGGCTGACAACAGGTAAAGCTCGGACATCAGATCGCCAAATCGTGCTGAAATCATTTCCTTGCGCTTGAGATCGCCACCGAGCGTCAGCAACGCCATGTCGACGGCCAGTGCAAAGCCTGCGGCATAACGGCTGAGCTGGCGGTAAAAGTGGGTTGTCTTTCCGGCGTCGGGCGCCGGCGCAAACATTCCGCCGGTCCAATTGCGGCCCCAGGCGCGGAACGCATTGGCGATCGCGTGGCTGACATGCGCCCAGAAGGCGTGATCGAAGGCGTCAAGTCCCCGCGCGCGGTCGTCATCTTCGAGCGCGAGCATTTCCTTAAGAATGTAAGGATGGCTGCGGATCGCGCCCTGGCCAAACTGGATCAGGCTACGCGTTACAATATTGGCACCTTCGACAGTGATGCCGATTGGAACGGCGCGGTAGAGGCTGCCGAGATAATTCTGTGGGCCTTCCATGATGGCCTTGCCGCCGTGCACGTCCATCGCATCATTGACCGAAATGCGAAGTCGATCCGTCGCTTGCGATTTCATGATTGCTGTGACGACAGCGGGCTTGTGGCCGGCGTCGAGCGCGGCGCAGGTCATTCGCCGCGCGCCATCGACCAAATAAGCCGTAGCAGCCAGACGCCCGAGCCGCTCCTGGATGGCTTCGAATTTTCCAATTGAAATGTGGAATTGTTCGCGGATGCGTGCGTAGGCGCCGGTCGTGTGTGCGGTATAGACGGCACCTGCCGCCGACAATGAAGGCAGGGAAATTCCGCGCCCGGCAGCCAGCGCGCTCATCAGCATTTTCCAGCCTTTGCCGACCTGCTCGACGCCACCGATCACATGGTCCATCGGCAAGAAGACATCGTGGCCCCAGTTTGGGCCATTCTGGAATACGTTGAACGCGGGAAAATGCCGGCGGCCAATGTCTACGCCGGGAAGATGGGTCGGCACCAGCGCGACAGTGATCCCGATGTCTTCTTTCGTACCTAGCAGATGATCCGGGTCGTGGAGCTTGAATGCGAGGCCGAGGACGGTCGCGACCGGTCCGAGCGTGATGTATCGCTTGTGCCAGTTCAGGCGAATTCCCAATGCTTCGCGGCCTTCAAAAGTACCGCGACAAACGATTCCTGAATCGACCATCGATGCAGCGTCTGATCCGGCTTCGGGGCTCGTCAGTCCGAAGCATGGGATTTCAGAACCGTTGGCCAGACGCGGCAGCCAATAATCCTGCTGCTCCTTGGTACCAAACTGCAAAAGCAATTCGCCCGGTCCGAGCGAATTCGGAACCATTGCGGTCACCGCCGCAGTAATCGAATGCGTCGAGAGTTTCCGTACCACTTCAGAATGCGCGTAGGCGGAAAAGCCGAGGCCGCCGTACCGCTTCGGAATAATCATCGCGAAGAATTTTTTGGCTTTGAGAAATTCCCAGGCCTCGGGCGGCAAGTCACGCAGCTCCCAGGTGACCTTCCAGTCATCGAGCATGGCGCACAACTGCTCGACCGGTCCGTCGAGAAATGCTTGCTCTTCGGTGGAGAGTTTGGCCGGGGCTTCGGCGAGCAGTTTTGCCCAGTCAGGACTGCCGGTGAACAGATCGGCGTCCCACCAGACGTCGCCGGCTTCTATGGCTTCGCGTTCGGTATTCGACAGGCCAGGCAACACACCCTTTGCCCAGCCGAAAATGTACCGGGAAATGTAGTCTCTTCGAAAAGTCATGTGTCGCTCGCGATCCGGTCTGCCGGGACAAAGGACTCGCGTGACTACGGTTCCCGGGCGATGACCATATTAGACGTGCCAGCGCCCAATTTATCGCTGGCTCGTGCTGCACGATTTGCACTATTGCACAGGGCGTTCGAGTCGCGCTGCCTAAAAGCACCACACTCCCGATAAGATGACAAAGTTTTAATCCGAACCCGATCGGGCGAACGCTAAGGTTCTAGAATGGCTTGGTAAGTCTAAAGTTTCACTCTAGCCAACAGATTCGATATTTCCCCCAACCATGTATCAGCAACTAAAGGAATGGATCGGCAGGCGAATTCTGCGTTATCTCAATACGCCGTCGCGCCGATATGCGCCGTTTTTTGCTCCGCCCATCGATGTGTTACGCCAGAGCCTGCAGCCGGGCGATATCCTGCTGATTGAGGGTAATACCCGGCTCAGCACGGTTATAAAGTTTCTCACGCAATCAACATGGTCGCACGCCGCGCTCTATGTCGGCGATTCCGGGAAGGGCAAAACCGCCAACGACGAACCGGATGTTTTGCTGGAGGCCTATAGCGAGGTTGGCGTCGTACTATCGCCGCTCTCCAAATATGAGAAATTTAATACACGAATTTGTCGGCCCATTGGCCTTGCGGGCAACGAGCGCATCAAGGTCATTGAGTACGCACTAGCCCGGGTGGGAATGCAGTACGACAACAAGCAGATCCTCGATCTTGCCCGTTATCTTTTCCCATACCCGCCGGTTCCGGTGTTCTTTCGGCGGCGCATGCTGGCAATCGGCAGCGGCGATCCGACCCGAGCGATCTGCTCGACGCTTATCGCGGAAGCATTCGCGTCAATTCACTATCCCATCCTTCCGGAAAGCGTCGAGGGTGCCGGTTACGGAATTGCGCCATTCGTTCAGAGCGAAACCGAGCATATTCGCAAGCATGGTCTTTATACGCCGCGGGATTTCGACATCTCGCCGTATTTTGCCGTGATCAAACCGGTCATCGTTAATCAATTCGACTATCACACGCTGGAATGGTCGCCGAAAAAGCGCTCGCCGCCAAAAAAGACCGGGGCGCGGGTAAGGACGGGCGGAAAAAAGCGACGCGCCAAACCGGCGAGCAGGTAATTCAATCTCAGGTCTGCGGATCGACGAGGCGTGGCTTCCCGTCGGCGCCAACGGCAACGTATGTAAAAGTGCCATCGGTGACCGCGATGTATTCGTCACCGACTCCGCGGCAAGCCCAGCTTTCAATTTTCACCGTTAGCGAGGTGTGTCCAACCGTTATGACCTCCGCGTAGCACGACACCTCGTCACCGACGAAAACCGGGCGGTGGAAGTTCATGGCCGTTATCGCCACGGTCACCACCCGTCCTCGCGCGCGACGTGTTGCTGCGGCGCTGCCGGCCAGGTCCATTTGCGATACCAGCCAGCCACCGAAAATGTCGCCGTGCGGATTGGTGTCCATCGGCATCGCGATGGCAACAAGAGTGGGCTTGGTGGTCGGCGGTGTGCCGGGAACGTTGTCGTTTGGCAATTTAATGTCCTTATATGCGAAACGCGCCCCGATCGATGATCGATAATAAGCCTAATCTTGCAGATGTGTGGTTCGATATCTCACTTTTCTGCAAGGCATTGACTAAGCTGAACTGACATAGCGCCTGCCTCGGCAGCATCTTGAACTGCTTTAAGTCCGCCACGGCAAATGCTCATTGTCTTGTTATTTTCGCGGTTTTTGGCATCCTTAAAAGGGATACACGTTCGCGCAGGCGGGCTTGTTACAAACGAGAAGGAACCGGCGCAATCCGGTTTGTGAACCGATGAGCAACGCGCAAGCTTGGCCGACCGAATTGCGCCTGCACAAGGATCGCAAGACATTGACCGTTACCTTCGACGGCGGCGAACGCGTGGATCTACCGGCAGAATATTTGCGGGTGAAAAGCCCGAGCGCGGAGGTGCAGGGGCACTCGGCCGAGGAACGCAAGACCGTCCCCGGTAAGCGCGACGTTGGCATCATCGAGGTGCTTCCGGTCGGTAATTACGCGGTGCGGCTCGTCTTCGATGATATGCACTCGACAGGGATTTTCGATTGGGACTACCTGCTCGACCTCGGACGGAATTATACGGCCAATTGGCAGGACTATCTCAACGAACTCGCCGCCAAGAACCTAACACGCGATCCACAAGCAAGACGCAATTGATGGTGGGCAAATAGGTGCCCTGGCAAGAACCAAAAAGCCCCGGCCAACTTGCCGGGGCTTTTGTAGCAATGTCCGAGCCAACGGGCAGCGCCGCTCACTATTCGGCAGCGATGTTGGTGCGATCGAGGTCGGACTGAATAATCAGACCCGCCGCATCTGCGGCAAAATCCATCAACGCGACACTCCAGCCGGTTTCCTCGCGCGGTTGCCTATAAGCAAGCACGAACGTGGCATAGGGCCTGTGATCGTGGAGATAGACCGGCCGCGATTGAAGTGAGCGGATGCTGTGATCGAGACAAAGGCGCTGCCACTGTGAATCGAAACGCTTCTCTTCCGTAATGTCGGGACAGGTGATGATCTCGCCGTGCGCGACGGCCCGTACGCAGCTGCCAAAGTCAGACGGCGATAGTGGGATTTCCCTTATCGCAGCGGCAAACTGCGGAAGCCTGGGAAAGATGGCGCGCTCGAGATGGGTACGGGACGGATTACATATCGTCAGACCAGCGATTGATCCGGGAGCGAGTGCCTCAACGTGGTCGCAAAGAGAAATAAGCGCATCATCTAACGAGCGGCTTTGAATGTTGATGTTAGTCACGACACGCCTCCCACCGATCACCCACAATGGGCCCATTGTTAGAAGCTAACCAAGTCACTCATGGTCTAAGAGCAAAAGTCATCGTCAGCGATATTTGCTGCGATTACTCATTGAACTGATTATCGACTACCAACATTTTTGCTGCCGTTGCCCTTGGGTGTAAGGACGCCAAAATCAGACGATTTCCTGCTTTCGTCAGCGGCGACCATATGCCCGGTATTGGCAAGGCCGATCCTGAATAGCTCGCGCACCGCCGCGGCCCGGCTGGGCATTCGCTGTTTGAACCGAAAATCGTCCACCGCTTTGAGCTCTTCCGGGGACAGCATGATCTGCAGACGTTCACCTCGGCTGAGCTTTTCATTCTCGGTGGCCATGGGAACCCTCATTAGGCTAGTTAGGAAACTAATAACATGGCAGTTTGTTACACCAAGCCACCTAGTATGTCAATTACTCATTTATCTAAGATTATGCCTTGGGATCAATTTGGAATAAATCAAACTTCCGGCCTAAATGACTGAAAATTATGTGTTAGAGGAGCCCATCACCGGCCTACTGTTTGGCAAGCGCCCGGCGACTGAGAGCCTCATAGACTCCCGCCAAAAAATAAATATGGGAGAGGCTGATGACACGTACCAGCCTGCGACGGCGCATTCCAATTCAATCAAGCGGCCGGACTGTTCCAAATGCCGGACCAGAATGTTGTTGTTTGGAATAGAGGCAGAGAGCCCCGGCCACGAGTTGCTCTCCTTCGAGTGCCCCAAGTGCAAAAATATTGAAACCCGGATCGGGAAAAGCGGGTAGGCCAACAAATCAGTTGGCGGCCTCTATCATTCAAAAGCGATCAGGCGGCTGTCACTTTCATTGCGCGATTTTCTGAACTCGATCGCGAATGTCTTTCTTGGCGGATTCGAGAATTTCTTCGCTTTCCTCTTCAATGGCTGCCAAATCATTGCGAGCGTTTTTCGTGGCCAATATCAGTTCATCGAGTTTAACTTGTAGTGCGAGCGTGTCCCTGTTTTGTGTGGCCTGGATAAGAAAGACCATCAGGAAAGTTACAATCGTTGTGCCGGTGTTGATGACCAATTGCCATGTGTCGCTATATCGAAAAATAGGCCCGGTAGTGGCCCATACAACAACGACAAGAGTCGCGAGCAAGAATGTCGCGGGCTTACCTGTTAGTTGGGCTGTTTTATTTGCAAATGTTCCAAACCACGACGCGCTGACGTGGCCAGTACCGCCGTAAGATTGCGCGGGAATTCCGGCTCGCATCGCATATCTCCTTCTATGCGACTTTCCCGATCGCAGTTTCTACGTGTTCGCAATTAGAGCAGACGAAACTAAGTAGCTCATAACCGGGGCGCTCTAACTCTATTCCAAACAGTTGCGTCAATGCTCCGCATTCGGAGCAGTTTGGGTGCTTCACGAAATCGGAATACGGAGTGGATGCTTGGTAAGGGATCATAGCCGGGAGCCTTGGGTGAGAAGTGCAGTGAGCCTGTGTCCGACCCACGAATGGCGTCGCTCTATTTGAATTTGACCGCCATCGTTTCTGAATGTTCGCATCGCGGACATTCGTATGTGCGTTGATCGAAATCGGCCTTGTCAGTCGGCTCAATGCGAGCGAGCCACATTCCCCAGCCACATTTAGGGCACGGCGGCCGATCGAGCGTCTTCGGCGGATCATGGAGATGAGATTGCGGCATGGCGTACGCTCCTATTGGCAGCACAGGCGGGAACGTGTGTCTCACAGCCACCGACGCCTAGGAAAGACCTTTTGTCGATGATGCGAGCAAGGTGCTCGCAATTAAAGAAAGAGTCGATCCGCGAAAGGCTTGATGTCTGCCAAAGACATCAAATGAGTAAGTCAAACTCGAGAGACCTATTTTTCCACCATAGACTTGTGTTGAACGCACAAAAGACGCGGTTGCCTCGCGAGATGAAAGTGTCGTGTCAAATGACATGAGGAACGAAGCGCAAAGCCACCTGTTGATCTGAGTTAGGTGATTCAACATCAAAGGAAAGAGTCGATGAACAATCCAAATCCGAATAACCAGAACCAGCAGAACCAGGGTGGCCAGCAGGACCAAGGTGGCCAGCAGGGTGACCAGCAGCAGGGCGGCCAGCAACAGCAGGGCGGGCAGAACAAGCCCGGTCAGCAAGGTGGCCAGGGCGGACAAAAGCCCGGTCAGCAAGGTGGTCAGCAACGCTAACGTTTAAGACGAAAGGCCCGGCAACTGCCGGGCCTTTCTTGTGCCTTGAGTTCATTTTAGGCGTTTAGGCAGCTTCCGCCTCCCGATTGACGGCGCTTTCGGCGATCTCCGTTAAGGTCGCATCGGTATTCTTTTCTTCAGTGAGGGTCTGATCAAGAAGCCGGACCGCATCGTTCAATCCGAGTTCGTTGGCCCAAGTCTTGAGCGTGCCGTAACGGGAAATCTCGTAATGCTCCACGGCCTGCGCCGCCGCGAGAAGACCGGCGTCGAGAGCTGGTGAGCCTTTATATTCTTTCATGATTTCCGCACCTTCGTCCGTAATGCCGACGATTGCGTCACAGGTCTTGGCTTGCGGCTTCTTGTCGATCGCCGCAAAGACCTTTTCGAGCCGCGCGACGTGCCCTTCGGTCTCGGTTTTGTGCTTGGCGAAGGCCCTTTTAAGCGCGGGGGCCTGCGCCGCCTTCTCCATCTTCGGTAGCGTGGTGAGGATCTTCTTCTCCGCGAAGTAGATGTCTTTCAGCGTGTCGTGGAACAACGCGTCGAGTGTCTTGGATTCTTTCTTTGCCATAGCAACGTTCTCCTTTTGCTGATTCGAGAACGCCCGCCTTGCACGATGGTTGCAGAAATAAGCGGAACGAAAGCACTCGTTGCGGCATTTGTCTGCGCGCAACAGATGCTGGGAGATTTCCAATGGACCGCTACGACATCAACCACTCAACCATCTCATGGGGAGCAATTTTAGCAGGCGGCTTTGTCGCTGCCGCAGTCACTTTGATCGTCGTCGCTTTCGGCGCCGGCGTGGGCCTGTCCGTCGTGTCCCCTTGGGAGGGGGAGGGGATTTCGGCGACGACCGCGAGTTGGAGCGCCGGGTTGTTTCTCGTCGCCGTTGCCATGCTCTCCTCCACTTTCGGCGGCTACATCACTGGCCGGCTGCGCGACGCCTGGGAAGACGTGAACGTTCATGACCGTTTTTTCCGAGATACGGCCCATGGTTTCGTCATGTGGGCATTCGCGACCGTTCTTACGGCGACCGTGCTCGCGGGAGCCGGCACCCATTTACTCGCAGCGGCGTCGACGGGCGCCATTCCGGCGGCGGGAGCTGGTGCAGCCCAGGCGGCCAATAATAGTGGTGACGTCTACGTTGACCGGCTGTTGCGGGTCGGCCCGCAGACCAATGGCCCCAACACAGCCCCTGCGTCATTGAACGACCAAGCGACTACGCGCGCCGAACTTCTCAGGGTCATCGGTGCCGCCACGCGCAAAGGAGGCGATGTATCGACCGAAGACCGAGCCTATGCCGCCCGTGTGATCGCGACGCGTACCGGACTGTCCCAGTCGGAGGCGGAACAACGCGTCAATCAGACGATAGCGCAAGCCAAGGACGCAGCTGACAAAGCCCGTCGCGCCGCGGCCAAGTTTTCGATCTGGATTGCCATTTCGCTTCTTGCCGGTGCGTTCACAGGAAGCCTTGCGGCAGCTGAAGGTGGAAAGCTGCGCAATTCCCGCTGGTACGAAGAAGACGCCGCCGCAACGACCACCATACTTGTCAGGAGCTAAACATGCCGATCCTTCTCTGGCTGCTTGGAGCACCTATCAGCATCATCATCATCCTCATGCTCCTCGGAGCCGCCTAATCGACGGCCGTGAGGCGCTTTCACTTTCTCTGGGAGAACATCGATGGCCAAGAAAAGCTTTGTCCGGGGCATGGAGCGGACGATTGTAAGTACAGCCAAATCAAGTGCCTCGCACGCCCGAAATATCGCTATCACGGTGGCTTCCGTTGCAGCGACAGCTGCCGCCGCTGCCGCCGTCGAAGCGGTCATGAAGTCGTTGAAGGCTCGCGCCGCGCAAGCACAAAAGAGTACAACCAAAAAACGAGGGCGAATGAAAAAACGTAAAGGCGCGCGCAAAGCATCGCAAAGGAAGAGACGTTAATCGGGGAGATTGATCTGCGCTATCTGCCGAGAAATATGACGGGTCTTTCCAAACAAAGAAGCCGCCCAGCCACGGGCGGCTTCAGAGTTGTCTCGTCCCAATGGAGAAAATTGGGATTCCCGAGTCAGCGTAGGGCGCAGACCTTAAAAATGCGTTTGGTTGACGGCCAGAATAGTGTCGCAACTGGAACCGCGCAGTACGTCAAATGATATAGGAGACGCGAAATCCGGGCCGCGCAATCCGGACTCGCGGATGGCGCGTCAGACGTACTGTTTGCCGCAACGCGAATGGATAGGCATTACGTGTTGGGCTCTTTTGTTAAATGAGCGATGCGGGGTTGCTCACATTGCGCCGATTGCTGCGTTGCCGCCGCTCCGTCATTGCTCCTGAGCGCCCCGACACCAGCAACGCCTTGCGTCGTGATCTCGCTCATACGTTGGCAGCCGTCGTTCGGACGACACGAACACACGACTAACCGAGTCCACTTATTGAGGTGCCGCGTTAGCGTAGCGTTCTGCAAAAAAACGCTGAGAGCGAATTGATTGACAAGTGCGAAAGGCCAAAAAAACTTCGGCATTTCATGGTGGGCGCTGTAGGGATCGAACCTACGACCTCTCCCGTGTGAAGGGAACGCTCTCCCGCTGAGCTAAGCGCCCGGCCATCGGCGGACGCGCGATATAAAGAGCGTCTCTAATAAGTGTCAAGCGACGGCTGTTTGCTGTTTTCTAATTGCGCGTTTTAGGATCGTTAGATTGCGCCAAGCGCGAAGCATGGGTTTGCAACGCGCGAATTCGATCGGCCAGGTTGCCGTTGTTAGACGGCGTCGTGAGGTCGACGTCTGCGCCGGCAGCCGCGACAACGCTGTTGACCCGTTCACGCGAAGTTTCCGCTGCCAGCAAAGCGTCAATCGGCGAGTTTGGACCTTCCAGCGCCGAGGCAAGCCGGGCGACTTCCGCGGCGACATCATTGATGCGTTCGCGCAGCAGCGAGTTTTCTACCCGCTCGGATGCCCAAGCTTCCTCTGTCTCGCGCTTCATTGCGCCGAGGTCGCGGGCGAGCCGATCACGCTCTTCTTTGGTGTGAGCGACCGAGGCCTGCAATTGGGCGTTCTCGGTACTCAGGTTCTGCGTCGCCGAATTGGAACGGCTTTCAATTTCGACGATGGCACTCCGCAGGTCGCTCTCGACCTTTCGTGCGCCTTCGATCTCCCGCCGCAATTGCTTGAGCTCGAATTCACTTTCGTTGAGCAACCGCGACTGCTCGCCGAGACGACTTTCAAGATCCTGCGCGCGGTGGCCAAGAATTTCCGCTTCTTTGGATTGTGCCACGAGATTGCGCTCTAGTTCGGCGACGCGACGTCCGAGATTTTCGACCTTGCCGCGTTCTTCGAGTAATTCCTGGGTCGCAGCTTTTAATTCGACGCGTTCGGCATCGCGGCGGTCTTCAACCGCTTTCAACTCGTGGCCGGCCCCGTCCAGATGCTCTTTCAAGGCGTCAGCTTGAGTCCGCAGCGCTACAATCTCGATTTTCTGGGAATTGGCGAGAGTGGATCGTTCATCCAAATCGCCGGTGAGTTTGGCGAGTTCGGCTTGCTTGTCGGACAGCGCTCGCTGCGCATCGTGCATGGCGCTTGTCTTGACCACAACCTCCTCTTCGGTAGCACGCAGCTGATCACGCAGCGACTTATCACGTGCTTCGAGTGAGAAAATCGTGGCCGTCTTCTCGCCCAGCTCGATCTTAAGCCGATTGATGGCATCGCCCTTCTTGCCGAGTTCGGCAAATTGGCTGGTGCTCCTGGTCTTGAGCTGCTCGACGCTCATTTCCAGCCGCCGCGTTGACATGGCAAATTCTGCGCGTAGCTGGTCCTTGTCGGCCTGGATTTCGGCCATGGACAAAGGCGTGGCAGCTTCGAGCCGGCGCATTGTCAGTCGTACTGCGCGTCCATGAACAAGCGGGACGACGACGATTCCGATCAGAGCTGCAAAAAGAAATCCGATCCCGAAATACATGATCGGTTCAATCATGGAAAATACGCCTCCAAATCACTCGCATCTATTGATGCCCACAAAATCGACACCGCCGTGCCTCGCTCTGTACGAGACTAGCCTAAAGCCGGAGCCGCGTCGCGGGCGCAAAATGTTCCGGCCGTCCTTTATCGGGACGTCGTAAATGTTGCGGCGATCAGAACGGATTCCAGGTCGCCTTCGGCGTAAACTTGAGGTAGCCGATATTGGCGCCAAGCCGCAGCCCGACACCTGACCGGATCGGCACGACGATGATGTTGCCGGCGGCCAATGCAGTCATGCCAAAGCCGCCAATGAAATAGGCAGATCCGTCGATGCCGGCGAAACGCTGATAGATCGCTTCGGTCGCCGGTAGATTATACACCAGCATCATGGTGCGGGCGCCTTCACCTCCGTAGTCGAAGCCGACCGACGGACCCTCCCAGAACACGCGCCGGTCGCCGGCGTTCTTAGTGTAAAGCTTGCCGTCCCCATAACGTAAGCCGACGACGAAGGCCCCACTGCCTTCCTGACCGAGGACATATCCATTCGGCTGGCCCCAGCGGCTGACGGCTGTTTCTACAACCTGAGCCAGCCCGCGTGACACTGTGCCGAAGAACCGGTGCCCCTCGTTCACCAACTCGTTTGGCGTAAAAGTATTGCCCCGCTGAGGCTGCTGTGCCGGGGGCGGTGGGGGCGGGTTCTGTGCTGCAGCAATTCCAGGAGCAAAGGCGAGAATGCTAAGCGTCAGGGCTGTAAGGCGCAAAGTCGCGCGCATCATGTGCTCCATTGGATGATGAGGCCCCAAGTCCCGCTTAACCGGATGCTCACGCCAAACGCTGTAATGTGGCGACGAAAGGCCTGTCCCGAATCAATTTAACGTCGCTGAGAACTATGACTGCACCACGGCATCAACGGAAGTCGCCGCTCTTGTTCCGGCTATTGCTGGGCATCGCCTTGGTGGGTGGTATTTTTCCACCCCCAGGCTTGTGGGCTGCAACCGACAATGAGCTCGCGGTTAACCCCGGTACAGGCCTTGCCATCAGCGGATTCGACCCCGTTGCTTATTTTACAGAGGACAAAGCGCTATTTGGCCGGCCAGAATTCGAGTTCAATTTGGATGGTGTGGTCTGGCGGTTCAGCAATGAGGGCAATCGTGGCGCTTTTGCCGAGCACCCCGAGATCTATGCACCGCGGTTCGGCGGCTACGACGCGGTGGCAATTGGCCTTGGAAGGGCGGTGCCGGGTCATCCATTAATTTGGGTAGTGGTCGGCCAACGGCTTTATCTTTTCTATAGTGAGGAGACGAGGGCGGCGTTCCGCGCTGATGCGGGTCGCATCATCGATACCGCCGAGCGCAAATGGTCCATGATGGCGCGCGCTTTAGGGCAGTAAGGACGTGCGTTGGCTTTATCTATTGATTGACGCGGCCTTGCTGGGGTCGCCCCAGGCGACGAACGCGGGCACGCGAAAATCCACAGCAGCGCGGCCATAAGCTAAGGGAGATCCCTCCGGGCTCGTCACTACGCCGCCAGCCGCGGCAACGAGCGCTTGGCCGGCCGCCACATCCCATTCGCAAGTCGTTGCAAGGCGCGGGTAAACGTCGGCGGCGCCTTCTGCGATCTGGCAAAACTTGATCGCTGAGCCGCTGGCATGACTCGCAATTGGACCAAGCGACGCGAGGAAGGCGCCGGTGGTGGCGTCGAAATGGGAACGGCTCACGGCGGCGATCGCTTTTTGGCCTGGCCATTTGCGGGTTTGGATTGTTTCCGCCTGATCCGCGCCGTTCGACAACAGTCGAAGCCGCTCGGCTTTTCCTCCGACGATGCCCCGCCAAATCCGCCCGCGTTTCGGCGCTGCGATAATGCCGGCGATCGGCACTCCGTGCGTGATGATTGCGAGATTGACCGTAAACTCATCACGATTGGCGAGAAACTCGCGCGTTCCATCGAGCGGATCGACGATCAGGAAGCTCCCGTCGAGCCCCGACATTTGTTGACTGTCGGCGGATTCCTCGGAAATGACCAGCACACCTGGCAGCAGGTTTGCCAACCCTTGCAAGATAACCGCTTCGGACGCTTCATCGGCCGCTGTTACCGGCGATTGGTCAGGTTTAATCCTCTGGCCCACAGTTGCGGGTGAAACCGCGCAGATTTCCGCGCATGCGTGCGCGACTATCGCGGTCAAATCGTCCAGCAAGCGCGTCGCTTGGGCCGGCAGGATTTCGGTACCCAAAGTCAAATTCCAAGTCCTTTTACCGTCTCACGGTCCTTGGCGGTCATGCAGGTGCGGTGTATCACCGCGTTAAATCGGCGTAACCGTCGATTTGCGATCGCGGCAGCCTGCATGCCCTGCGGAGACTAGTCTATGTCCGAATCTTCCATCGAAGCGCTCGACCTGGCCGCCTTGCTGTGCTCGCGCGTCTGCCACGATTTGATCAGCCCTGTCGGTGCCATCGTCAACGGGCTCGAGGTGCTTGAAGAAGAAAAAGACGAGGCCACGAAGGAATTTGCGCTCGACTTGATCAAGAAAAGCGCCAACACCGCCTCGGCCAAGTTGCAGTTCTGCCGCATTGCTTTTGGCGCTGCGGGTTCGGCCGGTGCACAGATTGACCTTGGCGACGCGGAAACTATCGCGCGTGGGTTCCTTGAAGATGAAAAGACAAAGCTCGCATGGAATTTGCCGCGCGCCCTCTCACCCAAGAACAGGGTCAAATTGCTGCTCAACATGCTGATTATCGCCGGCCAGACCATCCCGCGTGGCGGCAAACTCACCATCGACCCCATCGGGTCGGGCGAAACCATGGGCTTTAAGGTCAGCGCCGCCGGTGTAAACGCTAAGGTTCAGCCCGCAGTGCCTCCCTTGCTGACGGGCGAGGGCGGTGGCGAAGGGCTCGACGCCCACCGCATTCAGCCGTTCTACGCCGGCCTCCTGGCCAAGGCTTGCGGCCTCAAAGCCAGCGTGGCGATGGACGGCGACGCCGTCGTCGTCACGGCGCAATAGGCGTCTGCCGCAACGCCTTCCAGCGGTTAATGACCGGTTAACGCCGCGATCCGTATCGCCTGTACGCAACCAAAATTAAACGCTTCACCGACACACTGGCCGTGCTTCCGACGGAAAGCGGTAGACGGGCCAAAGCCTGTCGACGAAGGCGTTTTTATGGACGACCTGCTGCGGGAATTTGTCACCGAGACGAACGAAAGTCTCGACGTGGTCGACGTCGAGCTTGTGCGTTTCGAGCAGGACCCTAACAACGCAAAGATTCTCGATAATATCTTCCGCCTCGTTCACACGATCAAAGGCACCTGCGGGTTTCTTGGCTTGCCGCGCTTGGAAGCGCTCGCTCATGCCGCCGAAACACTTATGGGCAAGTTTCGCGATGGCGCGCCGGCGTCGAGCGAAGCTGTCACTCTCATTCTCTCTACGATCGATCGGATCAAGACGATTTTGGAATCGCTTGAACGCGAGCAGCGCGAACCGGAGGGCGGCGATACTGATTTGATTTCTAACCTTGAGCGAATGGTCGACCATGTAGGGTCGACCGGTAAGCATGCGGCTTCCCAGCATACGGTTGGAACGCTCGTCTCGCAGGTTCTGGAACGGACCTTACGCCCGGACGAGGACTCACTCGATGACCTGGAACGGGCATTTCGAGAAACCCCGGCCGATCCGCCTGCGGCAAAACCCGCCAAGCCAGCGCCGGCCGACGCGCCGGCAAAAGATGATGAAGCGGCCAAAGGCAATCAGTCGATCCGCGTAACAGTCGATACGCTTGAACAGCTGATGACGATGGTGTCCGAGCTTGTGCTCACACGTAACCAGCTACTTGAAATCGTAAGGAAGCACGAAGAATCCGAGTTCAAAACGCCACTGCAACGGCTGTCCAGTGTGACAGCCGAACTGCAGGAAGGCATAATGAAAACGCGCATGCAGCCCATAGGCAATGCGTGGCAAAAGCTGCCGCGCGTCGTGCGCGACCTTTCCAATGAACTCGGCAAGCATATCGATCTTGTGATGCAGGGCGCCGAGACTGAGCTCGACCGCCAGGTGCTCGACCTTATCAAAGATCCACTCACGCACATGGTGCGCAACTCGGCCGATCACGGCCTGGAAAGCACCGAGCAGCGGCGCGCGGCCGGGAAACCAGAACACGGACAAATCCGGCTTTCGGCCTATCACGAAGGCGGTCACATCATCATCCAGATCGCCGATGACGGTCGCGGTCTCGATACCGAACGCATCAAAGCCAAGGCTATTTCGCAAGGTCTGGTCTCCGAGGCCGATGTCGAGAAATTATCGGAAGCGCAAATTCACAAGTTCATTTTTGCCCCGGGATTCTCGACCGCCACGAAAATTACCAGCGTATCCGGCCGTGGAGTCGGCATGGATGTCGTGCGCAACAATATCGATCAGATTGGTGGCACGATCGACGTGAAATCGGTGGCAGGCGCGGGATTGAGTTTCACCATTAAAATCCCACTTACCCTTGCGATCGTTGCGGCCTTGATTGTCGAGGCGGGTGGGCACCGCTTTGCCATTCCGCAGCTTTCGGTCGTCGAACTGGTGCGCGCGCGTAGCGGCAGCGAGCACCGCATCGAACGCATCAAGGATACCAAGGTTCTTCGCTTACGCGACAAGCTGTTGCCGCTTGTCGGTTTGAGCCATTTGCTCGATCTCGGCAAAGACGCTGACGATATCGATGGCGGTTTTATCGTCGTTACCCAAGTCGGCAGCCAGACTTTCGGTATTGTCGTTGATGGCGTTTTCCATACCGAGGAAATCGTCGTCAAACCGATGTCGAGCAAGTTGCGCCATATCGCTGTGTTCTCCGGCAACACCATCCTTGGCGATGGTTCGGTGATCATGATCATCGATCCG
Organism: uncultured Alphaproteobacteria bacterium; assembly: GCA_963810585.1. Classification (GTDB taxonomy): domain Bacteria; phylum Pseudomonadota; class Alphaproteobacteria; order Rhizobiales; family Xanthobacteraceae; genus Pseudolabrys. Next base: position 583,972 of record CAWENV010000001.1, on the reverse strand, counting down.
AACGGAGTTTCGCAGGCCTTCGGAAACGCAGTGACGTCGCAACTGGCTGCGGCAGAAGCGGCAGACCGCGATCATGCCTTTGCCGAAGAAGCGAGCACATCGTTGCTGGTATTTCGCGCCGGGTCGACCCGGCCCAAGGCGGTTCCGCTGTCGCTCATTACGCGTCTTGAAGAGATCGATGCGCAAAAAATCGAGATGTCGAACGGCCGTCACATGGTGCAGTACCGTGGTCATTTGATGCCGCTCGTCAGCATGAGCGAAGACGTGCGTGTGAAAGGCGAAGGCGCTCAGCCGTTGCTCGTGTTTTCGGACGGCAGCCGCTCAATGGCGCTCGTGGTCGATGAGATCATCGATATCGTCGACGACAATCTCGACATACAGGTCGCAAGCGAGAATCCAGGCGTACTCGGATCCGCCATCGTGCGGGGTCACGCCACCGAAATTATCGACGTCGGACACTTCCTGCCGCTTGCTTTCGAAGACTGGTTCCGGCGCAAGGAACTTCCGACGCAGCACCGGGCGCGTACGGTGCTGCTTATCGATGACTCGCCGTTCTTCCTCAACATGCTCACGCCGGTATTGCAGGCCGCGGGTTATGTGGTGACCGCTGTCGGATCAGCGCAAGAGGCACTGGCCTTGCTCAAGGACGGGCGCCAATTTGAGGTAGCCATTACCGATATCGAAATGCCGGAGATGAGTGGCTTCGAATTCGCGGAAGCTGTACGGGGCGATCCGCGTACTGTCGATATGCCGGTCATCGCGCTGTCCTCAGTGGTTTCAGCGGAAGCGATTGATCGCGGTCGTCGCGTCGGCTTCCACGATTATGTCGCCAAATTCGACAGGCAAGGACTGATCGCGGCGCTCAAGGAACAGACCGACGTTGGTCGGGCGGCATGACGGGCGAACCATGAACGAAACCGCAGACCATAACCTGCACGAATATGTCACCGCCGTCATCGGCGGCCAGTTATTCGGCTTGCCGATTCTGCGTGTGCAGGACGTGTTTGCACCGGAACGGTTGACGCGGGTGCCGCTTGCGCCGCTGGAAATCGCCGGCGTCCTTAACCTGCGCGGCCGTATCGTGACGTTGATTGATATGCGGCGCCGGCTCGGGCTCGGTCAGCGCGACGATGACGTTCCAGCAATGGCGGTCGGTGTTGAGGCGCGCGGAGAATCTTACGGCTTGCTCATCGACTCCGTAGGCGAGGTGCTCAAGCTCGACGATATGGCTTGCGAGCCAAATCCGACCAACCTCGATCCACGCCTGGCAAGCGTCTCGACCGGAATTTATCGGCTCGATGGTCAACTGTTGATGGTACTCGATGTCGATAGCGTGCTCGACATTGCAATGAAGGCGGCCGCGGCTTGACGTGGTCAGGATGTAACGGAATTGGAATTCGGTACGAACACAAAGAGGCAGTACGATGAAAACCTGTTTAGTAGTTGACGACTCCAGCGTCATTCGGAAGGTGGCGCGGCGAATCCTCGAAGGACTCGAGTTTCAAATCGTGGAAGCCGAAGACGGCGAACAGGCACTCGAAGCCTGCCGGCGTCAGTTACCGGAGGCAATCCTGCTCGACTGGAATATGCCGAAGATGGACGGCTACGAGTTCTTACGCTCGCTGCGCAGGCTGCCAGGTGGCGATGCGCCGAAGGTGGTGTTCTGCACCACCGAGAACGACGTCGCGCACATCGCGCGCGCGCTTCATGCCGGTGCGAACGAATACATCATGAAGCCGTTCGACAAGGAAATCGTCGAGGCCAAGTTCCAGGAAGTCGGGCTTATCTGATCGTCGCATTGTCGTGCTTCATAATGTAACGATCAGTATGGCCAGTCGCGTCCAATGAACTTAGTCGTTACGCCTCCATCCTCCACCGCCGCAAGCCGGCGCATCCGCGTCATGATCGTCGACGACGCCGTCGTTGTGCGCGGGCTATTCACACGCTGGATCGAATCCGAACCCGATCTTGATGTAGTCGCCACGCTGCGCACCGGTCGCGAGGCGGTCGATCAACTCGAGCGCATCGATCCTGATGTGGTTGTACTCGATGTTGACATGCCGGAGCTCGACGGCATCGCCGCACTGCCGCTGTTGCTCGAGAAAAAGCGTAATCTCGTTGTGATCATGGCATCCACGCTGACGCGGCGGAACGCCGAGATCAGCTTGAGGGCACTATCGCTCGGTGCGGCGGACTACATTCCGAAACCCGGCAGCAATCGTGAAGTCAGTGCTTCCACCGCCTTCCGCCGGGATCTTATTGAAAAGATTCGTCAGCTTGGCCTGCGCGCAAGGCGCATCCGCCCGGCCGCTCCGTCTGCGCGCCAGCCGCTAGAGGTCAAAGCGGCGCCATCCATCGTGCCACAGCCGATGGAGGAAGCCGCCCCACCGCAGGTAACGTTGAGGCCGATGCCGGCGACACCGCCGCGGGTATTGCTCATCGGATCATCTACCGGTGGACCACAAGCGCTCAATGCGCTGGTCGCAGAAATCGGCAGTGTGCTTCAGCGCGCGCCGGTACTGATTACCCAGCACATGCCGCCGACCTTTACGGCAGTGCTTGCGGAGCATCTCGGGCGCATTGCCAAATGCCCGGTTCACGAGGGCATAGATGGCGAAGAGATCGTCCCGGGGACCGTCTATCTCGCCCCTGGCGGCAAGCATATGAAAGTCGCACGCCGGGACGGCACCGCCGTGGTCGTGATTGAAGATGGTCCGCTGGTAAACTTCTGCAAGCCGGCGGTGGATCCGCTCTTTGCCTCCGCTGCGGAGGTCTGGGGAAACAAGGTGCTGGCGCTGGTGCTGACGGGCATGGGCTCGGACGGCCTTGCCGGCGCCAAGACCATCGTCGCTGCCGGCGGCCACGTACTGGCCCAGGACGAGGCGACAAGTGTGGTCTGGGGCATGCCTGGACAGGTCACAAATGCCGGACTTTGCTCCGCCGTGCTCCCGTTGCCCGATATTGCCGCCAAGCTCACGCGCCTCTTCACTGGGGAGCGTCAGTGACCCCGCACGACTTTGACTATCTGCGAAAGCTTTTGCGCGAGCGCTCCGGGCTTGTGCTGGCCGTCGAGAAACAATACCTCGCCGAAAGCCGGCTGTTGCCGGTGGCGCGCCGCAACGGCATGAGCACGCTCGACGAATTGATCGACAAGCTGAAAAGCCGGACGACGACACCGCTCACCGCACAAGTTGTCGAGGCTATGACGACCAACGAGACGTTCTTCTTCCGCGACAAGCTGCCGTTCGACCATTTCCGTGACACCATCGTACCCGCCTTGATTGCCGCGCGGGCGCGCGAAAAGCGCATTCGGATCTGGTGCACGGCCGCCTCCACTGGCCAGGAACCATATTCGCTGGCGATGGCGCTCAAAAGCGCGGGTGCGGCACTTGCGGGCTTCCGTATCGAGATTCTCGCGACCGATCTGTCGTCGGATGTACTGGAAAAAGCCAAAGCCGGCATCTACAGCCAGTTCGAAGTCCAGCGCGGATTGCCAGTACAGCTCCTGGTAAAATTCTTTGAGCAGGTCGGCGAAAACTGGCAAATCGCACCCGAACTGCGGGGCATGGTGCAGTTCCGTCCGCTCAACTTGCTCAACGATTTCTCGGTGCTCGGTACCTTCGATGTCGTGTTCTGCCGCAACGTGCTGATTTATTTCGACCAGGACAACAAGATCGCCGTGCTCAACCGCATTGCGCGGCAAATGCCGGATGACGGGTTTCTGGTACTCGGGGCCGCCGAAACCGTTATCGGTCTCACGGATGCATTCAAGCCGCTGGCCGATAAACGCGGGCTTTATGTGCGGAATGGCGGAGTGCAGCAGCCTGCACGCAGCAGCGACAACGTAATCCGCTTGGCCGCCGCGAAAGCCTAGAGCCCATCCCTGCCGGTATTCGGCGTTTATGGAAAAATTATCCTGTCTCCGCGGCGATTCTGAACATCTTGTTCTCCCACCGAATCGTGTAGATTGAAATCGCCGGGCTGGCGCGTCCAATGAGTTACGACGCGCGTGGGGGCTTGTCACTCGCAAGCATGGCCCGATGGGGGGATCTTACCTTGGTCGACTACGTCGATCCGGTGCTGGTCGTTGATGACCTCAACACGATGACGCGCATCGTGGATGGCATGCTGCGCAAATGCGGCTTCACCAATATCGACCAAGTCCATGATGGACCGACTGCGCTGCAAAAGCTGCGTGAGAAGTCTTACCTGTTCGTCATAACGGACCGGGAAATGCCGGGCATGAACGGCCTCGAATTGGCGCGCGAAATCCGCGCTGATCCGAAAATCCGCAGCGTGCCGCTGGTCATCATGTCGGCGAGTTCAGAGGCACAGCATGCCGAGGCTGCGATGGCCGCTGGCGCGAATTTTTTCATGACGAAACCGTTCAATTTGACCACGCTGAAAGACGTAATCACGCAGTTGATGCGGCCCACACAGAGTTGAGCATCGTCCCAGCCTTCAAGAGAAATCGAGGGTACGGGAGACGCCAAAGGTCGCTATCCACCCAAGGAATCCACTATCCCCATCGTCTTTTTGGCTGACTTCGCCCGGGGTCGTTAGCCTTGGCCGGCTATTGACGCAGGGCAGCCCGCACAAATTTTCCGCATCACCCTTGTCCCTGAAGTGCTAAGGTTTGGCTTCTGAAAGTGATGCGTTCTCGGGGGGTTAGTGCATGCAGTGGGGCAATTCCATCACGCCGGCGGCCAAGCCGGTAGCCAGGCGGCAACTACGCCGCAGCAGCCTTGCCCTCGCGCTGCTGGTTACCGCGGCTTTCGGTGTGATCACGCCGCCCGCGACAGCCCTCGAGTTGCCGAAGCCCGAGCCGGTCGAGAAATTTCTTGGCAAGGCGGCAAAGGGACCGAACTACACGGTCAAGCCACTCGTACGCAGCGATGGCGTGATGCGCATCTTCGACGTCGATACGCCGTATGGGCAATTTTCGTTCGATGGTGTCGAGTTTGCGAAACTGCGCCTGCACGAACTTAACGCGGTCGCCGCGCTCGAAAAAATGTCTCAGTCCGAGGCCTTCGGAAATGCATTCGGACGCGCCGCATTGGGGCCGATAAAATTCGGCGCAGATCTCATCACCAATCCCGCCGGCACCGTCGAACGTTCGCTGAACGGTATCGGCAACATGTTCGACCGCGTGGGTGCCGGCCTCGCGAACACGCGAGCTGATCGCGACAGTATGATGGATAGCTTGCTCGGCGTCAGCGACACGCAACGCGAACTCGCGGTGGATCTGGACGTCGATCCATACACCGATTTCCCGCCGCTGGCGCAAAGGCTGAAGGAAATGGCTGGTGCCATGGCCAGCGGCGGCTTGCCAATCAAGGCCGGCCTGTCGCTGGTACCGGGCGGCATTGGGATCGCTGTCTCATCGGTTGCGACCGTAAGCGATGCGCGGGACACTTTGCGCAGCAAGACGGCGGCACAGGTCATTGCCGAGGTTCATGCCACTTTATTGGCGCTCGGTGTTTCCGAAGAAACCACGAACCGTCTTGACGAGAACCGGAATTACACGCCGGCCGACTTGCTGATCATGGCGCTGGCGTTGAAGCATCTCAATGCACAGAACACCGCGGCTTTTGTCGAACGTGCCGCCGGTGTTGGCTCACGGAACGTGGCGTTCTACCACCGTCGCCGCGCTCAGGTCCTGGCCGCGCGCAGCGCCGAGTTGGGTGGCATCGTTTCCTTTGTCTCCGTCGCCGGACAGCCGATTAATATTACACGCAATGGCACCATGATCGCCGCTTTTGTCGTCGACGACATCTCCTGGACCGAAGTCCAGCAGCGAACGTTCATTAACGCCACCGCCGAAATTCAACGCAGCAAGCCGGGTACGGTCCCTGTGCTCGCCACGACTGGCGCAGTGACGCCAATGGCTGCAGCGGAGATCGGCAAGCGCGGCTGGAAAATCATCCATATCAAGCTGTAGCGCCGATAGACTGAGGCGCCCCGGCCTCATTGGGCGCCGATCCCCGCTGGATCGGGCTGCTTCAATGCAATAGGCTTCCTGCTCCAAGAGCTAAAAAGCCGCCACATCGACCTAGCAGGGGGAAACGATGAAACGATCCAAGCGTCAAAGCCGCAGAAATTTCCTCATCAAAACCGCTGGCGGTGCGATGGCTGCCGGCGCGTTCGGTGCATATCCGCTCAGGGGCTGGGCGGCCGACCCCGTGAATATAGGCGGGCTCTATCCCGTCACCGGGAGCATGGCGCAGATCGGCGTTGGCATTGTCGCAGCCGCGAAGCTTGCGGTCGAAATGGTCAATGAGGCCGGCGGCATCAAGTCGCTAGGCGGCGCCAAGATGAATCTGATCATCTCCGACATCCAGAGCGATACGACCGTCACGCGCACGGAAACTGACCGTCTGATCTCCAGCAATAAGTTGTCCGCCATACACGGCTGCTTTGCCAGCGCCTTTACGCTGATCGCGAGCGAAGTCGCCGAGCGTGCGAAGATGCCGCTACTGACCGGTTCGAGCTCCGATCAGCTCAATAAGGGGCGCACTTATACGTTCACCCCGTTTGCGCGTGCGTCGCAATTCGCAAAGGCGCAGCTGCAAATGTCGAAGCTGGTGGGCGACAGTCCGAAGGTGGCAGTGATCTTCGAAAACACTGCGTTCGGCACTTCGACGTCTAACGGCCTGAAAGAGCTTGCGCCTGCCGAAGGCGTTGAGATCGTGATGTTCGAACCCTATTCGGCTGGTTTTGCCGATGCCGGTCCCCTCATCAACAAAGTTAAGGCATCCGGTGCCAATGCGCTGTTTTCAGTGTCATATCTGAATGACCTCATCTTGATCGTGCGCACTGTCAAACAGGTCGGTCTCAATATCGCAATCAATGGCGGTTCCGGTGGTTTCGTCATTCCCGATTTTTACAAGAACGTCGGCAAGCTTGCGGAAGGTCTGCAAGGCGTGGCGCACTGGAACCACGACATGGACGCCAACGCGCAGAAAGTGAACGTCGAATACAAAAAGCGGACCGGTGACTTCTTATTCGAATATGCCGGTGGTCTTGTCGCCCAGACCTTCATGATCGCGGACGCGCTTGAACGGGCCGGTTCAGCCGATCCGCAAAAGGTGCGCGAGGCACTCGCGACACTTGACGTCTCGTCAGGTTACGCAGCGATGGCCCCCGGCGGTAAGGTGAAGTTCGGGCCAGATGGCAAGAACGTCTACGGCTATCCGGTCGGGGTGCAATGGCAGAACGGCGATTTGGCAAGCGTCTTCCCGAAGGCGGACGCTCGCGCACCGTTGATAAAATCCTGACGCGCCGTATAAAGCGATGCTGGAAATAGTCGCCCAGGCCGTCATTAACGGCCTGCTCATCGGCGGAATTTATGCGCTGGTCAGCATCGGCGTTACGCTGATTTTCGGCGTCATCAAGATCGTCAATTTCGCCCAGGGCGAATTCGTGATGATCGGGATGTACATCAGCTTCTTTCTCGCCTCGCAATTTGGCATTGACCCGATCCTATCGCTGTTTGTGTCGATGCCGGTTTTGTTTGTTGTCGGTGTCTTGATCCAGCACTTCTTGATCCGGCGGGTGTTGGGGCTCAACGACTTGCCGCAAATCTTTCTTACTTTCGCGCTGTCTTTGCTCATCTTAAATCTCTCGCTGATGCTGCTGACCGCGAATTACCGAACCGTGCACACCTGGTATTCGGACGAGGCGTTTCATATCGGCGGGCTCTATATCCCCTACGCAAAACTCATCGCCTTCGTGCTTGCAATGGTGATGAGCGGATGCCTCTGGGTTTTCCTGCACGCGACCGATCTCGGCAAGGCCATGCGCGCCGCTGCGCAGAAGCCCGAAGTAGCGATGCTGATGGGCATCAATCCCAACCGTGTATTTTGTGTCGCACTCGGCATCGCGCTGGCGCTCGCCGGCGCGGCAGGATCGCTGCTGATGCCGTTTTATCCGGCCTATCCGATGGTCGGACAGGTATTCGTGCTCATGGCATTCGTCGCAGTCGTCCTGGGCACGCTGGGAAACGTTATCGGCGCGCTCATCGCCAGCCTGATGATGGGGGTAGCGGAGTCGCTCGGCATTCAATTCGTGGGCGCTGACTCCGGACTGATCGTCGTTTTCATGATGCTGCTCCTGACGCTGGCCGTGAGGCCGAGTGGCCTAGCTGGCGGGAGAGCCCGCTAATGTGGGGATTTCGTAATTGGGGCGTGCTTTCGCTTGGTGTGCTCGTTGCTGTTCTTCTCGCGCTGCCTCTGGTGGTGAAGCATTCGTTTGCCATCGATATTTTCATCCGCGTGCTGTTGTTTGCCTTCATCGGCGTCGCCTGGAATCTGATCGGCGGCTACGCCAAGCAGCTGTCGCTTGGTCATGCCGCCTTTTTTGGGCTGGGCGCCTATACCTCGACGATCTTGCAGATCGATTTCGGCATCTCGCCCTGGATCGGCATGGTCTGCGGTGGCGTTGTTGCCGCGCTTGCGAGCTTGCCGATCGGCTGGCTGTGCTTCCGGCTGCGCGGTCCGTATTTCGCCATCGCCACAATCGCGACGGCACAGGTGCTGATGTTGATCTTTCTGAAATTCCGTGACCTCGCGTGGGGTGCCGAGGGAACAACCATTCCAAACCTCGGCAATTCTCCGCTGATGATGCAGTTTGAGGCGAAGGCGGCCTATTACTATGTTGCGCTCGCGCTGCTCGCGGTCGGGCTGGCGATCACATACCGGATCGAGCGATCCTGGATGGGCTATTACCTCGTCGCCATCGGCGAGGACGAGGATGCCGCCGAAGCGATCGGCGTAAATGCGCCGCGGGTCAAACGCGACATTTATATGATCAGCGCGTTCCTCACCGCCTTGGCGGGCACGTTCTACACCCAATACATCTACTTCATCGATCCGGCGACCGCGTTCAATTTCAGCATCTCGATCGAAGCGGCGCTGGTGTCGATTGTCGGGGGCGTGGGCACGCTGTGGGGACCGGTTATTGGCACAGTATTGCTGGAGTCGACGTCAGCATTGCTGCAAAGCTGGCTTGGCAGTTCAACGGGCGGCGTGCAGTTGACCGTCTACAGCCTCATTCTGATGGCCGTGATCCTGTGGCGGCCGACCGGCATCATGGGCTTCATCACCGAAACCTACGAACGCCGTGTCCGCGCTCACGGCGGCACCGTCAAGGCGGCTCTCGATGGCTGAAGCGCTCGTCATCCGCAATCTGAGCAAGCGGTTCGGCGGGCTGCGCGCCGTTCAGGACTTGAGCTTTTCGGTGAACGAGGGCGAAACACTCGCGCTCATCGGGCCGAACGGCGCCGGCAAGACGACAAGTTTCAATCTCATCACCGGCTATTTCCGGCCGGACACAGGTTCGGTCTCGGCCTTCGGACAGGAAATGGTTGGCCTGCGCCCGCATGATATTTGCGCATACGGGCTCGCCCGCACGTTTCAGGTAGCCAAGCCCTTTGGCGGGATGACGGTGCTGGCGAATGTGATGACGGGGGCATTTCTGCGAGACAAACATATCGACGCCGCGCGTAAGATCGCCCGTGAGGCGATCGAGTTCGTTGGCCTGTCGGCGAAGGAGCATTCGGCGGCGCGCGATCTCACGACCATCGACCAGCGGCGGCTTGAGATGGCACGCGCACTGGCAACGCAGCCGCGCCTCCTGCTCCTTGATGAGGTCATGGCCGGGTTGAATCCCTCGGAGATCGATCAGGCGGTCGCGCTGGTTGGAAAACTGTCGAAACGTGGGCTGACGATCGTCATCGTCGAGCATGTGATGCGCGCCATCATGGCCGTTGCGCGTCACATCGTCGTGCTCGATCACGGGCAAAAGATTGCCGAAGGCAGCCCCAAGGACATCGTCGCAAACCAGGATGTTATTCGCGCTTATTTAGGCACGGGCTATGTGCATGCCGCCGCACCGGGAGGGGCTTAGGTGTTATCGCTGTCCGGAGTAAGTGCCAGTTACGGCTCGGTGCCTGCGGTGGGCAACGTGTGCATCGAGGTCGGTGAGGGCGAGGCGGTCGGCCTCCTGGGCGCCAATGGCGCTGGCAAAAGCACTACGCTGCGTACGATCTCCGGCCTTGTCCGCCTGACGTCAGGAACGATCAGCTTTTTGGGGACGAATATCGCGTCGTTGCCGCCGTATAAAATAACCGAGCTGGGCATAGCCCATGTCCCTGAAGGTCGTCAGGTCTTCCCCGAAATGACCGTGCAGGAAAACCTTGAAATCGGGGCCTATGTGCCGAGGGCCAAGGCTGAGCGCAGTCGGACGCTCGAGCTTGTTTTTGGCATCTTCCCCGTGCTGGCAGAGCGCCGAAAGCAACTGGCCGGCACCATGAGCGGGGGCGAGCAGCAAATGCTCGCGGTGGGTCGCGGTTTAATGCTGAAACCCCGCCTGTTGATGCTCGACGAGCCATCGCTAGGACTTGCACCGGTCGTGACCGATGTAACTTTCGAGAAGATCCAAGAGATCCATGCCATGGGCACTGCGATTCTGCTGGTCGAGCAAAATGTGAGCCGTGCGTTGGGTTTGGTGCAACGAGCCTACGTGTTGGAGAGCGGCAAAGTGATCATGCATGGCACCAGCGCGGAGCTGGCAAACAACAAGCAAGTGCAGGCCGCTTACCTCGGCATGTAGCGGCAGTCCGCATCGTCGACCATCTCAATAAAAAAACCCCGCCGTTCTGGCGGGGTTTAAGTTCGGATGGGAGGGAGCCCGGAGGCTCACCGCTCATCGCGGGGGAAAGTCTGACGTTACGCGGGGATCCGCTCTTCAGCCTCGGTCGGCTCGCGCAGAACGTAGCCGCGACCCCACACAGTCTCGATGTAATTCTTACCAGATGATGCGTTAGCGAGCTTCTTGCGCAGTTTGCAAATGAAGACGTCAATGATCTTGAGTTCCGGCTCGTCCATGCCGCCATAGAGATGGTTGAGAAACATCTCCTTGGTGAGCGTCGTCCCTTTGCGTAGAGAGAGCAGCTCGAGCATTTGGTATTCCTTGCCCGTAAGATGCACGCGCTGTCCGCCGACTTCCACCGTCTTGGTGTCGAGATTGACGACGAGGTCTCCGGTGTTGATGACTGACTGGGCGTGCCCCTTGGAGCGGCGAACGATCGCGTGGATGCGGGCGATAAGTTCGTCCTTATGGAATGGCTTGGTCATGTAGTCGTCGGCGCCGAAGCCGAGGCCTCTGACCTTGTCCTCGATGCCGGCGAGGCCAGAGAGAATCAGGATCGGCGTTTTAACTTTTGAAACCCGCAGGGAGCGCAGAACCTCGAAACCCGACATGTCGGGGAGATTCAGGTCAAGCAGGATGATGTCGTAGTCGTAGAGTTTTCCGAGGTCGACACCCTCTTCGCCGAGGTCCGTCGTATAGACGTTAAAACTCTCGGATTTGAGCATCAGCTCGATGGATTGTGCAGTCGCGCTGTCGTCTTCAATGAGTAGAACGCGCATTTAAAGTCCCCTTCTCGCCGCAACCGGCCCTGAGGTCACGCCGCAATGCCGCGGCGAGTATGAAAAAAACGCGGTGGGACAAACCGATTCGACACTATCTGGGCATGGTTAACAAAACCTGATTCTCTCTGGCAAGCGTGCCGTAGGCAAACAGGCCCGAATTGGCTTAAGATGCTGCTTGAGAGTGGTTTTTTGGCCACGTCCTGTCTAATGTCCTAGTTTAAGAGTCAGGCCTAACCGACTCTGGCGACTCGCCCGTTCCGTCCTGGCTGGGCGATTCACAAGCCTTAGTCCCGTGGACGAATGACCCAATGATTAACGACGCGGGTAAACACCAAGTTAACGAGGCGACCGGACCGGTAAGCCTAAGGGCGCGTTTATGGCGATACCGTCGCGGCAGGTTTGCAGCGACACGATGAAGGCACTGGCCGAACAAATCGTCGATATCGATGGGGTCGAGATCTACGGCCGCGTCGTTTCTGTGCGCGGACTGATGGTGGAAGTTGCGGGGCCAATCCACTCTATGTCTGTCGGCGCGCGCCTCACGATCGAGACCGGCGTTGGCAGGGCGATCCCCTGCGAGGTTGTCGGCTTTTCCGGCGGCCATGCACTTGCAATGCCGTTTGCCGCGCTCGATGGAGTGTGCCGTGGCTGCCGTGCGGTGGTCAGCACCGCCGCTGGTACCATCCGTCCTTCGGAGCGCTGGCTCGGCCGCGTGGTCAATGCGCGCGCCGAACCAATCGACGGGCAGGGACCCTTGCCACCAGGCCCGGCGCCTTATCCCTATCGCAACTCTCCGCCACCGGCGCACGCCCGCATGCGCGTGGGTGAGCCGCTCGATCTCGGCGTACGGGCGCTCAATACCTTTCTTACGGTTTGCCGCGGCCAACGCATGGGCATTTTCTCTGGCTCCGGTGTGGGCAAGTCGGTGCTCCTCTCGATGCTTGCTCGCAACGTGTCAGCTGATATTTCGGTGATTGGCCTGGTCGGCGAGCGCGGCCGCGAAGTGCAGGAATTCTTGCAGGATGACCTCGGTGCAGCAGGCCTGGCGCGCTCGGTGGTGGTGGTATCCACATCCGACGAGCCCGCTTTGATGCGCCGCCAGGCGGCCTACCTCACGCTCGCTATCGCCGAATATTTCCGCGATCTCGGCAAAGATGTGCTGGTACTAATGGACTCGGTCACCCGCTTTGCTATGGCGCAGCGGGAGATTGGCCTCTCCGCCGGGGAACCCCCGACCGCAAAGGGGTATACCCCGACAGTATTCACCGAACTCCCACGCCTCTTGGAGCGCGCTGGACCGGGCACCGAGCAGGGCACGATTACCGGCATTTTCAGCGTGCTGGTGGACGGTGACGACCACAACGAACCGGTGGCGGATGCAGTGCGAGGCATTCTGGACGGCCATATCGTGATGGAGCGGGCGATTGCCGAGCGTGGGCGATACCCGGCCATCAACGTTCTCAAATCGATTTCCCGCACCATGCCACGGGCGGCGGACCCGGCCTACCTCCCGGCCATCAACCGGGCGCGGCAGGTCATGGCCACCTATTCGGATATGGAAGAACTGATCCGCCTTGGCGCCTATCGGACCGGTTCCAGCCCAGATGTCGACGAGGCGATCGCCTTGCACAAGCCTCTGGAGGGCTTCCTGTCGCAGCTTAAGGAAGAAGCAACGACTATGGCAGACGGCTACCAGCGGTTAGAGCGAATTCTGCGGGGCGAAGAAACACAAAACTAACGTTATTGGGGCACAGTTCGCCCGAATGATTGAATGCGCTTGCGCGCTGGCCCGGCAGTATCGCCGGGGCTTCGGGGCTTCGGGGAGTATCTAGTCGATGAAGTCACGCGAAACTCTTATCCGTCTGAAAAAGTTTCAGGTCGACGAGAAACGGCGAAAGGTCGCCCAGATCGAGGCGATGATCGCCGAGTTTGACCGCATTGCCGGCGAGCTCGAACGCGAGATCAAGGTCGAGCAGGATCGCGCCGGCATTCACGACCCTGCGCATTTTGCCTATCCGACCTATGCCAAGGCCGCGACGACGCGGCGCGAGAATCTCAAGCATTCGACGGATGAGCTGCGTGTGCAGCTTGATGACGCCAAGGCAGCTTTGGGCGAGGCCTTCGAGGAACTCAAGAAGGTAGAGATGCTGGATGAACGTGACCAGCAACGCGAGAAGGCTGAAGAAAACGCGCGTGAGCAGGCTGAACTCGACCGTATCGCTGCAATGCGGTTCAACGCCGGCGGTGCGCCAGCGTAGTAACCTGCCAAATTGAATTTTCGAGAGACCGCCGCGAGGCGGTCTTTCTTTTTTCCCCGTGCTGTTGGCAATTTTCCGACGGTCACCCGTTACGAGTGCAGGCCCGCAGCGCACTGCTAGTCCCGTGTTCCGCGCTGGCTGGCCGCATTGCCGAAATGCGACAGCACAATAATGGCGGCCATCAGCAAGAAAATCATAATCAGCTTTGAATTTTCAATCATGAGAGCAACCATGGGTCACTCCTGTCTGACGAAACTGCATTCGTTCGATCGGGCGCATCCCTCTGTAGCAGCCGCCGCCGACAGACAATGTGAAGAGGGTCACTTTGGTTCTGTTCGGCTTGGTGCAGGTTAATGCGTGGTGAAGACGTCAGGCCGTCTTCGCTTTCCTCCCACCCTTGCCCCGCCATCCCCGGCGGGGCTTTTTTATCAGCACCATTAAATTGAAGCCCGATGATTTGATCCGTCTCGCGGTCGCTGACCCGCAGTCTCCGGCCCCGTACCTTTTTCGGCCAAGACTGCTGAGCGTCGGACGCTGTTAGACGCCATCTAATAAAAATTCAGTTCCGCTTTAATGACAGAGCGCTGCCACTACGATGTACTTTGCCTCGGCGCAACTTCTCCTTGTTTCGCCCATTCCGACGCTGCCGGTCCTCCCTCCAACCTCACGTTGCGGGCAAAATCCAAATGATTGCAAAGAAGTCTCCGAATCCTACGGACAAATACGTTGGCTCCCGCGTGCGCATGCGTCGCCTGATGTTGGAAATGAGCCAGGAAAAGCTAGGCGAGAAGCTCGGGCTGACCTTCCAGCAAGTCCAGAAATACGAAAAGGGCACGAATCGGATTGGCGCCAGCAGGCTTCAGCACATCTCTCAGATTTTAAAAGTGCCGGTGGCTTTCTTCTTTGAAGGGGTATCGGGCACCGGAAAGCAAGCCGAAGACGGATCTTCAAAAGCTCCCGTCGTGGACTTTGTCTCCGATTTTCTATCGAGTTCAGATGGCCTCGCGCTGACCAAGGCGTTCACGAACATTAAGGATTCGAAACTCCGGCGTCGGGTAGTCGATTTGGTCGAGGAAATCGCCGGGGATCAGCGATAATTGTCACCGCGAGCGTATTCCGGAGTTCTAAAACGCCGCTGCGAGATCGCGCGCGCCCTGCGATTGGGCCGAGCGGCTCATCTTGCTTTCGATGTCGGCGATGAGATTGGCAACCACGCCGGTGCGCCGTGCGACTGGGTTGCGCTCGTAGCCTTGTTGCTGGAAGAAATTCGCGGTCGGCACGCGGGCGCGCAAGTCTGGCGGCATGGTTACCATGTCGAAGCCATTGCCGTCGCCGGTTAGGTTCATCAATTCCAGTTCTGCGGCGGCGAGTGGTGCCGAATATCCCTTGGCGCGCGCGAAGTGGACCGAGTTGAGTCAGTTTTTGGACCTGCAGGAGCGGCCCGAGGTCGATATCAAGCACTGCCGCATGGATGCCAAAGCCGCCCGCAGTCGTCTTCGCCAGCCGGTCGTGCTCGCTCCAGCGGTTGGGCACCGACCGGCTATAGGTGATCATACGTTTGAGCGCCTCGATTTTGCGTTCCATGGCAAGTTTTGCCGATCCGTTCAGCACATTCGCCTTTTTGCGAAGCGCGGCGAGGTAGCGGTTGCCGTCTTCGGCCAACAACGACACAGTATTGGTGCTGAGCAATTGGTTGTAGCCCATCGCTGGCGAAATTGCGCGGGCGCCAGCCCTATAGGGCACGAGTCCGGCTTGTGAATCGTAAGTGCCGTTTCCTCCGGTCTCGAATGCATATACGCCCACAATTTGATCGCGAGTTAGTCCCGCCGCCGCCGCCGCCTTTGCGTAAGCGCGTTTAAAATCGACATCGGTCGCGGGGCGGTCCGGCACGAAGCCAAATTGTTCGGCTGCGTTTTGCAGGAAATCGGAAATCACAGGAATTTCAGGTCGCTCTGACGGCGGTAGGGCAGGCGCGTTCGGATCGACCGGCCTTGGTGGCCCGGAATAGACCGGCGGTTGGGTGAGCACGTAGTCGTCGACGCCGATCCGCAGATGGTCGCGGCGCTTGGTGTTTCGAGAGCGGCGCTTCTCTGCGATGGCGTCCCAATAGTTGGAAGCTTCTGCTTCATAGGCGCTACGCGCGACCTGATATTGCGCAAGCTTCGCCTGATAGTCGGTCGCCAACCCTTGCGCTGACCCACGCACCGCCGTGAGCATTACGCCGGCGGCGAGCAGACTGGTCAGGGTCAATGGGAGCGAACGGCGCGTCATATCAAGGTGTTTGTCGGCCATTTTCTCCGATTCGACTACTTCGCAAAAAACGCGCCGCATTTGCGGCGCGTCAGGCGGGGAGAAATTCAAAAAATAACGGCGGGCGGCTTATCGGACCGTCGGACCGTTGCGGTCGGTGAACACCACCGGCCCGCCCGCCTTGATAACGGTTGGACTCTGCGCCGTCATGATATCGGTACCGAGATTAAGCTCTCGCGCCGAGATGCCGATAACTGCGATCATCAGCGCGGCAGCAAGGCCGACCACCACAATCTTGAGATGCGTAGTTCGGTCCGCAGTATATAAAGACCAGTTCATGACGTCCTCCGGGCTCTGCTCCTTGGTCGTCGCGTCCCGACAAAAGGTTCGCCCTGTTCCAGGCACCAACGTAGTTACGGCGCCCCGGTTCCCAAGGACGCATCACGGATCGTTGAAAAGACTTGAACCACGCCGAAATTTGGCTGTTTGGGCCGTGGAAATGGCCGGAAATAGCTGGCCAAGGGGCGTGCCTTGCTTGCCGGGCCTCACGGATATCGACGAAAGATAATCCCGGCACCTCAGTCGGTATGCGAAAGCTGGTGCTCTTCGGCAATCCGTTCGAACGACTCGGAGATGCTCTTGATCCGGTACGCCAGCCGATTGTCCCTCTCGACCGGGAGTTGGCGTACGACTTTGTACGTGCCCGACGCGGCAGGCACGCCGAATGACGGCTCGTAATAGACGCTGGCGCCGGCGGAAAATCTATGAGGCATGTCGGTCCTCGCGTTGTTAGCTTCAACAGAAGCGGCTAGCCAAGTCTGGGTAGATCAAAGACACACTCTGGCGTCCGACACGCGCACCGAGCACAGCACGAATAATCGAAGACTTTATTCTATTACAAAATTCCAACGCGAAGTGAAATTACCGGCAAGCGTACACGTTTATTCGCTTAACTTTATTCGCTCAACTTGCCTTTTTCGAGAGCGGGTACCCTTCGCCCTCGTATAGCGCACGAATGGCGTTGTGGTCGTGGCGTGTCTCATCGATTTCCATATATGCGCCGAGTAAAAGTGGTTCAGGCATTTCTTCGATCGCGAAACGGATGGCGTCGGCTGCTTTGTCGAAGCGGCGATACTTGATTTTGTTCACTATCTTGCGATTGCGCGATGGAAACAGCTCCGCTGGCGCACTGTAATCGAATTTATTCATACAAACTCCAAACGATTCCGGAGAATCAAATGCCACGTGTGTGCATCCTATATAGGTACGAATCTGCACTAAAAAAGGGCGGCGGAATCTGGGTCGGATAGGCCTTAAACGCTGCTATATGCTGCTGACGGTCTTGAGACGCGCGCGCGGATGAATTTCGCCCTGCGAGAGGACGGGAGTCTGGGCCCGGAAGCGCTCGACAATACCGCGAACGAATGGCCGTACATTCGATGAGGTCACCAGCACCGGCGCCTCACCCTCGCGCGCGGCCTCTTCGAAACGCTCGCGAACGATTGTGATGAATTCCGACAGACGTGAGGGCTGCATTGCGAGCTGCCGCTCGTCGCCCTGACCAATTAAAAACTCAGCGAAGGCCTGTTCCCACTTCGCGGACAGCGCAATCAGCGGCAGGTAGCCGCCTTGGCTGGTGTATTGGGCGCAAAGCTGACGTGACAGACGTGCACGGACGTGCTCGGTCAGCGTCACCGGGTTACGCGAGCCGGCGATGCCGTCGGCAATACCTTCCAGGATGGTAGCGAGATCTCGAATTGAGACCCGCTCGGCAAGCAAAATCTGCAACACGCGCTGGATGCCGGACACGGTTATCAGGCTTGGCACCAGATCTTTGACCAGATCGGCTTGTTCTTTTGGCAGTTCTTTGAGGAGCTTCTGCACCTCGCCATAGGAGAGCAGCTCGGCCATGTTGCTCTTGAGCAGCTCGGTCAGATGCGTCGACAGCACGGTGGCGGCATCGACCACCGTGTAGCCTTTCAATGAAGCCTCTTCCTTGAGCGCGCCATCGATCCAGGTCGCCGGCAACCCGAAGGTCGGTTCGGTCGTGTGCGTGCCCGGCATCTTCACCTGCCCACCAGCCGGGTCCATGACCATGAACTGACCAGCCCAAACTTTGCCGCTTCCCGCCTCAACCTCCTTGACCTTGATGACATAGGCGTTCGCATCGAGCTGCACATTGTCGAGGATGCGTACGGCTGGCATGACAAAGCCCATTTCGGTCGCAAGCGAACGCCGCAAGGCCTTGATCTGCTCAGTCAGCCTGTCGGAACCGTCGGGCGCGTTGACCAGCGGCAGCAGGGCATATCCGAGCTCGACTTTGAGATCATCGATCTTGAGGGTTGCGGCAATTGGTTCATCCGCGGCTTCGATTTTGGCAGCTGCGTCGGTCTTCTTGGCTTCCGTCGCCGCAGTAAGTTTGGTGCGCTTGTCGATTATGAAGGCAAGGGCGGCCGCTCCGCTGCCCAGCGCCATGAACGGAATTATGGGAATGCCCGGTAGCAACGCCATCACCATCATGACCGCCCCAGACATGCCGAGAGCCTTGGGATAGCCGGAGAGTTGCCTGAGCAGCGCTTTGTCGGCCGCCCCGGTGACACCGGCTTTCGATACCAGCAGACCTGCGGCGGTAGAAACAATTAGTGCGGGCACCTGAGTGACCAATCCGTCACCGACCGTGAGGATCGTGTACGAATGTGCCGCGTCGGCAAACGACAGGCCCTGCTGGACGATACCGATAATCATTCCGCCTATGACGTTGATGAACACAACCAGCAGGCCGGCTATGGCATCGCCACGCACGAACTTGGAGGCGCCGTCCATGGCACCGAAGAAGCCACCTTCGTCTTCCAGCCGTTGACGGCGGCGCCGGGCTTCCTTTTCGTCAATGAGACCAGCGGACAGGTCGGCGTCGATGGCCATTTGCTTGCCTGGCATGGCGTCCAAGTGGAACCGAGCGGCGACTTCAGCGATGCGCCCGGAACCTTTTGTGATAACCACAAAGTTCACGATCACAAGAATCGTGAACACAATTATGCCGATCACAAAATTGCCGCTCATCACAAAATTGCCGAAGGCCTCGATCACATGGCCGGCGGCATCGGTACCTTCGTGGCCGTGCGCAAGGATCAACCGCGTGGAGGCGAGGTTGAGCGCTAGCCGCAGCATGGTCGCGATCAGCAGCACAGTCGGGAAAGACGAGAATTCCAGCGGCGTGTGAATGAACAACGCCGTCATCAGGATCAGTACCGAGATGATGATCGAGATTGCCAGTGCCAAATCGAGCAGTATCGGCGGCAGCGGCAGGATCAGCACTACCAGGATGGTGAGCACACCGACCGCGAGCGCGATGTCGCCGCGCTTGAAGAAGGCGCCGATATCGCCGAGTCCCGGTAACTTGATGCCGCTGGCGGCGCTTGCCGGGGCGGCGGTGATGTCGCTCATGCCTGACGCTTTGCTTGGCGCATGATCTTTCCGAAAACCCTTGGCGGGCGGACGCGGACAATAATTAGGTCATCGAACCGGAAGCGGGCACCATCGACGGTGCCCCAGTAGAGCCTTGCGGTGGGTGATTACCCCTCGCCCCGGCAATATTTGCCCATTTTATGGTTAGCGTCGGGTTAACACGGGATCGGCTAGGACATCCAAACGGCAAAAGTCCTCTCCCGGGGAGACGGAGAGGACCTCAGGCGCTTAAAGCTTCGCCGATGTGAGGCGATACATGGTTTGGAGCGCTGCGCGATTGCTGGCTGGGATTCGGCCGAGCGCGGTTGCGATCAAGCTAGGGTTGGCGGCGAGATCCATCGTTGTGGCGCGGGTTTTTCAACCGGTGCCAATTAACTCTAGGGCTTTGTCGGTATAGCAACAATTCCGGCTAATTCGCAGCCCTGCTTCATTCGAGTGGCGGAAACGCGTGGTGTCCGTCCGGCCCGAGCGGTAACGGGTCGACGCGAGTGACCGCGGTTAGATCGAAGTCTCCGTAGAGGTGAGGAAATAGCGCACCCCCGCGTGACGGCTCCCATTTCAAACGGGCACCGAGCCGGGTGGCGTTGACACGCACTAGCAACAAGTCGGCCTGACCAGCGAAATGTTTTGCTGCGGTTTCGACCGCCTGTGCGGCGGTTGAAAAATGGATGTAACCGTCTCGGAGGTCCACCTCAGAGCCACGGAACACACCTGTGCGTTCAACTTCACGCCACAATGGAGCCGGGCAGATTTTATAGACAGTGCGCATTTGGCGGTTCGTCTATGTAGTTGGAGTACCAACGATTATCATGGGTGGTCGGTTTGCGCATGGCCCCATGCGGAAAACAACCTTGAATTGGTGTAATTTCTAAGCATATCCCCGGTTAAATTCCTCACGGAGATATCATGTTGAAGACTGAAGAATACCTGATTGAGACGGCCGACCATTGCAGTGGACTCGCGCGTGAAGGGCGCGCGCTGATCGAGCGCCTGGAGGCCCTTAGTAACGAGCTGATGGCGAAAGCGGTCGAGCTCAACACAACGCGGCAGAAAGACGAAAAGCAGGCTGCTGGCACCGACAACGCTTAGCCCGGTTCCGCTCGTGGATGTGCAAAACCCGGCGCTCACGCCGGGTTTTTTGCGTCGCGATCGAGTGAAGAGGGAATCGAGTAGTACGATGGATGATGCTCGCGAGCGCAAAAAATTGTGCGTTTGAAGTCGACCGAGAGTTTAGCAAGGATATTAAGGCGACCACCGCGGTCCAGCACTTGGCGCGGTTGATGCGGCCCTGAAATCTGAACAGCAGCATTCCAAGACAAATATCCATACTCGTCGCCGAGCGTTACCGGCTTGGGGGAGCCTAGGATTTGGTGCCGGATTCGACAGTCGTCTGGCCGCCACGCGAGCACAGGAAATTAAGCAGCGCCCCTGAGCTCTGAGCCACCGTGCGGCGGCGGAATTGGCGAACCGTCGGCGGCGTATTCGTTTAGCTTGTTGCGAAGCGTTCGGATCGAGATACCGAGAATGTTTGCGGCATGAGTCCGATTACCCAGGCAGTGTTTGAGAGTCTCCAGAATGAGATCGCGTTCGACTTCGGCTACCGTACGACCAACCAGATTGCGGGTAACCTGCTCTGCGGCCATAGCCGCATGTGCGGCAACATCCGTGCCGCGCGATTGATCAAGACGAACACCATCCGGCGAAAGGATGCCGTCAACACCAATTTCCACACCGGCCGAAAGCAGTACCGCGCGATGCAGCGTGTTCTCTAGCTCGCGCACGTTACCCGGCCAGCGGTTGATGCTGAGTGCGCGGCGTGCTTCCGCCGACAGCGGGCGTACGGGCACTCCATTAACTTGCGAATATTTCTTGATAAAGTAGTGCGCCAATTCGCTGATATCGGCGGGGCGCTCGCGCAAGGGCGGGATCTTCAGATTAACAACGTTTAGTCGGAACAGCAGATCCTCGCGGAATTTATTCTCGCGCACTGCATCGGTGAGATTGCGGTTCGAGGTTGCGATTATACGGATGTCGACCGGCACGGGACGAGTGCCGCCGACGCGGTCGATCACGCGTTCCTGAATCGCGCGCAACAACTTAGCCTGCAGCCGTACATCCATTTCGGAAATTTCGTCGAGCAACAGTGTCCCGCCGGTCGCTTCCTCGAACTTGCCGATGCGCCGGGCGAGGGCGCCGGTGAAGGAGCCTTTCTCGTGACCGAACAACTCCGACTCGAGGAGGTGCTCCGGAATCGCCGCGCAATTGACGGTTATGAATGGCTTTTTCGAGCGAGTGCTACGCCCGTGGACGAACCGCGCCAGCACCTCTTTGCCCGTGCCACTTTCACCGGTGATAAGCACAGAGGCATCGGAACCCGCAATTTGCTGGGCTAGCTTGACGACTTTCGCCATCGAGTCGTCGCGATAGATCATCTCACGGGTGTCGTCGGCAACGGCGGCGAGAACTGCGGCGATCAGATCGGGGTCTGGCGGCAGCGGGATGTATTCTTTCGCGCCGGCATGAATGGCGTTGACTGCCGCCCGTGCGTCATTTGTGACACCGCAGGCGATAATCGGCACGTGGATACGCTCGGCGTCGAGCCGCGTCACCAGATCGCGGATATCGAGACTGACGTCCACCATTAGGAGGTCGGCACCACGGCCGGAGCGCAGGACAGCCAGCGCCTGCTCGTTGCTTTCGGCGTGGGTGACGCTGGCGCCCTTATCCATCGCGAGCTTAGTCGCGGTGGTGAGCTGGCCTCCAAGCGTGCCGACGATCAGGAGTCGCATGACTTAGCTCCGTATCATTCGTGAGAAATGGCGGATGAATGAGAGCATCAGTTGTGATCCGCCTTGATGATTTCCGTCATAGTCACGCCGAGCTTGTCTTCGACAAGGACGACTTCGCCGCGCGCTACCAGTCGGTTGTTGACGTAAATGTCGATTGCTTCGCCGACTTTGCGGTCAAGCTCCAGCACAGCGCCGGGGCCAAGCTTTAGGAGGTTGCCGACCTCCATATGGGCACGGCCGAGCACCGCTGAGACCTGCACTGGCACATCGAATACCGCTTCGAGGTCGGCAGCGCCGCGATTGACCGATTCAGGATCAGGCGGAACGAGAGCGCCTGCGTCGGCGACCATTTGGACATCGCCGGCGTTTTCGAGATCTGGAAGCGGCACTTTGGTGTCGTCGTCACTCATTGCTGCGGTCTCCAAAAATCCTAAGCGGCAGGCGCGTTGCGCGCCGAGATATAACGGCCGACCATTTCATCAACGGCGGTGGTGGTCGCGGATAGATCCCGGGTAACGCCGCCATCGGCCCACTCGATACGGCAATCCCCGGCCGCAAGGGTCTCATCTGACATAACGGCCAACCGTCCCTCGAAGCCGCGCGCGCGCGCGATTTCCTCGATTTTCTCTTTCGCCACGTCGTAGGTGCTAGGCCCGACGCGCACAACAATGTGTGGTGTCGACACGAGGTGGTGAAAGCATTCGGTAGCCAGTGCGGATATCTCCACGAACGGCTCTCGCGAAATTAAAGCCGGTGCCAGTTTGGCCGCGACTGCGACCGCCACTTCCACCGCTTCAATTTCGAGCCTCGTCTCGATCGCCGTGAGTTCCCCGTCGAGCCGGCCAAGGCCATCCGCAATCAATGCGAGCGCGCCCGCGATGCGCTGAGAAGCTTCTTGTTGGGCCTGCTCCTGACCGGCGGCAAAGCCATTGCGATAGGCCTGCAATTCAGCGTCCGCGCGCCGGCGCTCATGCTCGACCATGGTGATGGTCGGCTTTTCGCCAGATGCGAAATCCTCATCGAAAAGATATTTGGCCGTCGCCTTCATTCACTTTCCTATGCGCATGATCTATTCGTGCGCGTTCTAGTAAATTAGCTCGTCTTCGCCGCGGCTCTTGGAGATCAGAATTTCGCCTTTGGCCGCCAGGTCCTTGGCGACGTTGACGAGAAGCGCTTGCGCTTCGTCAACATCGCGTAGCCGAACCGGGCCCATTGCTTGCATGTCTTCCACCAGAAGCTTGGCAGCGCGGCTGGACATATTGGTAAAGAAGAATTGACGTACTGCTTCGCTGGCACCCTTTAGTGCGACTCCCAGCTTGTCCTTGTCGATATTGCGCATCAAAGTCTGTGCCGAACCAGTGTCGAGCTTCACCAAGTCGTCGAAGGTGAACATCAGAGCCTTGATGCGTTCGGCGGCGTCGCGGTTGTCTTCCTCTAGGGCAGTGAGGAAACGCGTCTCGGTTTGCCGATCGAAATTGTTGAAAATTTCCGCCATGACCTCGTGGGCATCGCGCCGGCGCGTTTGCGAAAGGTTGGACATGAATTCCGTGCGCAGCGTTTGTTCGACACGTTCGATTACTTCCTTCTGTACCGCCTCCATCTTGAGCATGCGGTTGACGCAGTCGAGAGAAAGGTCTTCGGGCAGGATCGAAAGCACACGGGCGGCATGTTCAGGACGCAGTTTTGAAAGGACGACGGCAACGGTTTGCGGATATTCGTTCTTGAGGTAGTTCGCCAACACCTCTTCCTGGACGTTGGCGAGTTTCTCCCACATGTTGCGGCCTGCGGGGCCTCGAATTTCGTCCATGATGCCGCCGACGCGTTCGGCGGGGAGATACTGTTTGAGTAGGCGTTCGGTGGCGTCGTAGTTGCCAAGCAGAGCGCCGGAAGCTGACATGCGGCCCACGAATTCAAGCAGCAGTTGTTCGACCAATTCGGCTTCAATGGTTCCGAGCGACGACATCACGATTGAAATTTCACGCAACTCGTCGTCGTCCAGCAGACCGAAGATCTTGGCGCCGTATTGCTCACCGAGCGACAGCATAAGCACCGCTGCACGCTCCGGACCGGTGAGCTTGCGGATGCGTTCAGGGGTTTGCGGACGGCGCGAGAGTTCGGCCATCAGTCCGCCGATGTCTTCGCGGACTACTTTTTCCTTGTCTTTTTTTAACTCGGCGTAGGCTGAAGGCATGGCTTAGGCTGCATCCTCGTGAAGCCAATTGCGGATAATGGAAACGGCCTCGTGGGGGTTTTTGTCGGCGAGTTCTCCGACCTTCTGCACTGACTGCGCGTGAACCTGGCCTTGAACCTTTGCGATATCGATCATCGCGGATGTGCGGTTGGAGATAGCGACAGCTTCGTCACCGCCGACGATTGAGACATTCGGGCCACCGGTTGAGGTAATACTGCCACTGCCACTTCCGGAGATTGTCATGCCACCGGTGGCTGTGTCGGGCGTCGCGGCTACAGCAGCGTTGTCCGCCAGCGCGTAGGCGGCTTGACCGCCTTCCGGCGTAACGATGCGGCGGACCAGCGGGCGCACCACCATTAACATCACGACCAAGCCGAGCAGAGCCATCACACCGACCTCGGCGGCTCGCATGATGTCCTCCTTGGTAAATTGTAGATAACTCATCCAGCCGGTCGCTTCGTTGATCGGCGACGGAGTTGTTTCAGCAAACTTTAGATTGACCACTTCAACTTGATCGCCACGTTTGGCGTCGAAGCCGATTGCGGAGCGCACCAGCGCCGCAATGCGGTCGATCTCTTCTTTCGCGCGAGGTTGATAAGCCATCTCGCCCTTGTCGTTTTTGGTGTAGTTGCCGTCGACCAGAACCGCGGCTGAAATGCGATTAACCCGCCCCGCCTCAATTACTTCTGTCTTTGTCGTACGCGAGATTTCATAGTTGACGATTTCCTCGGTTTTTTTGCTCTGGTCGCCAATTGCGGCGCCTCCTCCTCCGCCGCCCTGCTGATTGCCGCCTGGCAATTCGGTGCCAACTGATACCGTGCCGTCGCCGCGGGCACCGCTGGCCGACTGTTCTTCACGAGTCTGGCTGGATCGCAAAACGCGGCCGTCTGGGTCGAATTTATCGGAGGTTTGGGTGATACGGTTGATGTCGAAATCGGCGTTGATCTGCACGCGCGCGTGGCCCGGGCCAACGACGGAAGAAACGATGGTCTCGACATCACTCCGCAGGCGACTCTCGTAAGCGAGTTTGCGCTCGTCAGAACTCGCACCATTGGCCGGATTGTCGGGCGTTGCACCATCGGCGAGCAGCTTGCCGCTTTCATCGATGACCGAAACCCGTTCGGGCTTCATTCCGTTGACCGCGGTCGCGACCAGATGGCGAATAGCCCGTACTTGCTGCGGTTCGAGCGTTCCGCGCACCTTGAGCACGATCGATGCGGAAGCATCGACCTTGTCGCGCGAGAATAGCGGCCGTTCCGGTAGCACCAGATGCACACGTGCGGCCTGCACGCGATCGATAGCGCGGATGGTACGGGAGAGCTCGCCTTCCAACGCGCGCAGATGATTGATGTTCTGGACAAAGGTTGTCGAACCGAGCGCATCGGTCTTGTCGAAAATTTCGTAGCCGACACCGCCACCTTTCGGCAGGCCAAACTCCGCAAGCTTCATGCGTAGTCGCGCGACCTTGTCCTTCGCCACCATGACGATCGCGCCGTCGTTCTTGATTTCGTATGGGATTGCCTGCCGTTCCAGGTCCTTGATGATTGACGCGCTGTCATCAGGCGGAAGGTCGGTAAATAACGGCACCATTTGTGGTGTCGTGATCTGGATCATCAGGAATGAAAAGAAGCCGATCAGGGCGAGCGTCACCGCCGCCATCGCCGCCATTCGCGCAGCACCCAGCGACTTCACAAAATCAAAGAAGCCTTGCACCGTTTTGTCCTACCCGCAGGGACGCGAAGCGCGCGCCTCACCCGGCAAGATTTGCCCAGTTTAAGGTTAGCGTCCGGTTAATGCCCGACGGGGCTTGCACGAAAGAAAATCCGCTGACGCGAGTGGAACAGCGGAGTGACAATGCGAACGAAAACGCCGGCCTGGGGCCGGCGTTTTAGGCTAAGCAATGGATGAGGATTATTGGCGGTATTGCTGGATGCGCGTCGTGCGCAGCCCGGCAAGACCATGCTGGTCAATCGAGGCTTGCCAGGAGAGGAATTCCTCGACAGTGAGCGTATAGCGCGCGCAGGCCTCTTCAAGGGACAACAGACCGCCACGGACGGCGGCGACCACCTCCGCCTTTCGGCGGATGACCCAGCGCTTGGTCGTTGGGGGCGGCAAATCCGCAATCGTCAGCGGACTGCCGTCAGGCCCGATCACATATTTGACCCTCGGGCGATGGGGTTCGGTCATTGGTGTACTCACTAAACAAACTCGACTGTCAGTTACTGCAAAAAAACTACAGGTCCCGGCTTAAAATTTGCCTAAGCATGGCAAATGGATCAGGCAATCTTTGCCCCCTCCGCGCTAACCTTTTGGTTACAGATGGGACGGCGCAGCGTGCCTAGGCCTAGCGGGCGGCAGGAACCGTCGAAATGCCGGTACTATGATCTAGATCGCGGCTTATTCCGCAGGCACCGCCTGTGCCGCTATTAGGCTGCTGCCTGGCTATTGGACCGGACAATCCGCTTGATCTTGTCGAGTGTGTAATTTTGGCCATTGATCGACAATTGCGGTGGATCCTGTGTGAGATCGACTGAATCGACGACTGCCTGGACCTCGGTGGAAATGCCAACGGGCTGATTGCTGGCGTCTGCCGCGACGGCGCTGATCGTGTAATTTCCGTTTGGCCAGATTTGTCCATTATTGCCGCGGCCGTCCCACGTAAAATTCTGTGTGCCCGGATTGACCGCGAAGGTTCCAGTATAGGCGGTCTGACCAGTGGAATCCGTGATGGTAATTGTGGCGTTCGAGGGCTTACTGACGTTGAAGCTCCAGTTGGCAGCGCCATTGCTGAGCTGGGCGGAAGCCCCGTCGACAACAACGGTGGCGCCAACATAGGCGAGCGCCGTGCTTGCGACTGCGCTTTTCTCCAGCGAAACGAGGCTGGAAAGCTGGTCATTGGACTTCATTTGCTGCTCGACCTGGGCGAATTGCACCAGTTGCTGTGTGAACTGGTTGGTGTCGAGCGGATCGAGCGGATTTTGGTTTTTCAGCTGCGTCGTCAGCAATTGCAGGAACGTCGTAAAGTTGCTGGCGATCTCGGTATTGTCGATCGCATTGGTGACGGTGCCGCTGGTGGTCGCGGCGGGAGTGGTGAGGGGTGTTGTCGTGATCGTCGTCATGGCTGATCCTCAGACGCGGATGTCGAGACCGCCGCCTTGCCCGGCAAGACGGCCATAGCTCTGCGGAATTGCATCAATTGATGGCAGCGTCTCGTCCTTCACCACAAGTTGTGCGGTGTCGGAGCCGCTGCCCGTTTGCTGCTGGTTCATGGATTGGTCGCGAAGCGAGAATTGCAGACCGTTGTCAGCTGTCTTTAAGCCTGCATCCTGCAAGGCGCGTTCAAGGCCGGAAGCGTCACGGCGCAACAGATCGAGCGTTTCGGCGCGGTCGACAGTTAGCCGTGAGGTCACGTTGCCGTCCCGATCGACGTCGAGCCGAACTTCTATTCGACCAAGTTCGGGCGGATCGAGGCGGATTTCAAAGCGATTTTTACCGGCGAGCGCCTTGCCGGCGATCTCGATGGCGACGCCCGCAAGCGGGACCGCCACTGCCGGAAGTGCCGGCGGAGCGGACGCGATCGGATTTGTGGCTGCGGTTGTTGTGGTCAGCGTCGTGTGGCCGATTGCCGATTGGGTGGCATCGGCAGCCACTTTCGGAGCAGCAAGATTGGCGTCTGTAGAAGCAGAAGTCGGTGCGTCAGCTTCGGCGCGATGGCCGTTGGCAAGCGTCTCACCGCGCGCCTGCGCAATGTGGTCCTTGTCGCTCTCGCTGTCGCTCGCCGCAAATTGAGGCTTGTCGATGTGCGACTGTGGTGCGGCTTTCAAAGTGGGCTGTGAGTCGTCCACTATTTCGTTGGTGGATGGATTTGTTTCATCCTGGTTTTCCGGCTTTCCGGCATCAACGCGTTTTTCGACAGCGGGTTTAGGCGTGATCGCATCAAACGCTTTCAAATCAGGCGCGCCGTCCGAGATTACGGCAGCTAGTTCCGATGACTGAGCGGTTTGTTCGATGTGCGGTTGCGTTGGCGCCGGGCCGAGCCCTGGCGTCGTCGCTGGTAGCAGCGCGCTTGCGCCGGCTATCGTTATTGGTTGAGTGCTGTCGGCCGACGTCGAGAGACTTTGATTGTCAGTTTTCACACCGTCCGCCGGCTTGTCATCGTCGTTTGCCGCGTCGACACCGTCGCCCGTAGCAGAGGCCGGTTTGGCGATTACGTCAGCCTTGCCGTCGCCTATCGATTTACCGTTAACGTCGGGTTTTTCGATGGGGTCTGCATCGCCGGACTTTGTCGCATTGTTGCTGTCGGTCGCCACCGGCGTCTTGTTGTCGCTCGTCTTGGCAGGGGACTGAGAATTGTCGGCAGGCGCAACCTTATTCTCGGGTGAGGTTGGCGCGGGTTGGTCCGTGGCTTGCGGGCCGTCATCGAGCAAGCTCTCGAAAGGTGAGGGCGCGCGGTCGGACGATGCAGGGCGGGTGGGGCGCTGGAAAGTCTGAGCAGCAGCGTGAATTTTCTGATCGGACGCAACTTGCGACACTGGAGACCTCCGGGATTTCCGCTGCTTGATCTGCAATCGTCAGGCCAGCCCCGGAAAGGCCAAAATCCTGTTTTTATTCAGTCTGTTGCGAACGGCTATGAAGGCGCCGAGGTTTGCTGGCCGGGCAGTCCTGACAGAAAAGCGGCAAGATTTGCCGCCCAAGGACCTCACATTGCGCGCCTTCGGTAGCCACCTGTAGTAAGAAGCACCATGCCCAATAGCCTCGATCTCGACCGTCGGCCTGAAAACACCCGTGTTGTCGTCGCCATGTCCGGTGGCGTCGACTCGTCGGTGACGGCCGCTTTGCTTAAGGCGGAGGGCTACGATGTGGTCGGGGTGACATTACAACTCTACGACCACGGCGCGGCGGTTCACCGTAAGGGCGCCTGCTGCGCAGGCCAGGATATTTACGACGCGCGGAGCGTTGCCGAGCGCATAGATATTCCGCACTACATTCTCGACTACGAAACTCGATTCAAGAAAGCGGTGATCGATCGCTTCGCCGAGAGTTACATCCACGGCGAAACGCCGGTGCCCTGTGTCGATTGTAACATGTCGATCAAGTTCCACGACCTGCTTATTACCGCACGCGAACTCGGCGCTGAAGTTTTAGCCACCGGCCATTATGTTGCTTCGCGGCGTTTGTCCGACGGCCGACGTGGCCTTTACCGCGCGCGCGACGAAGATCGCGACCAAAGTTATTTCCTTTTCGGCACCACGCGCGAACAGCTTGATATTTTGCGCTTCCCGCTCGGCGAGCGAACCAAGGCAGAGACGCGAGAACTCGCCCGACGGTTTGGCCTGGCGGTTGCTGACAAGCACGACAGCCAGGACATTTGTTTCGTGCCTTCTGGACACTATGCCGATGTTATCGAACGACTGAAGCCGGGTGCAGCGGAAGCCGGTGACATCGTTGATCTCGACGGAAAGGTTCTCGGCGAGCATTCCGGCATCATTCACTTTACCGTCGGCCAGCGTCGCGGTTTGGGTGTGGCCACTGGCGCGCCGCTTTACGTGGTGCGACTTGACGCTGAAGGCCGCCGCGTGGTGGTCGGTCCGCGTGCGGCACTGCGAATGAGCCGTATCGTGCTGCGGGATGTAAACTGGATCGGTGACGAATCGCTTGAGGAGGCGCTGGCCGACGACCGCCGCGAAGTATTTGTGAAGGTGCGTTCGACCCGCCCACCGCAGGCTGCGTGGCTTCGGCACGGCTTGAATGGATGCGAAGTTGAGCTGATCGACGGCGAGGACGGAGTATCGCCCGGCCAAGCCTGTGTATTTTACGATGCCGGTGAAGGCCAGGCGCGCGTGCTCGGCGGCGGTTTTATCAAGAGTGCGGTTGCGGCAGCGGATCACGAGCGCGCGAGTGCCGAGCGAATAACAGCGCCCGCGTTACGCGGCTAAAGTTCGGCGGCATGGGGACGGATATCGATAAATCTAGCGTTGAACGTGCTTATGCGCGGTGGGCGCCGGTCTACGATTTGGTGTTTGGCGCTGTTTTCGATTCTGGCCGGCGTGCGGCAATCGCGGCAGCCGAACAGGCGTGCGGCACGTCTGGCGGCCGTATCCTCGAAGTCGGCGTTGGCACCGGACTGTCGCTGCCAGACTACGCGCGTAACAACCGGCTAGTTGGCATCGATTTGTCAGAGCCGATGCTTCGCAAGGCGCATGAGCGCGTCGCCGAACATGACCTCGACAACGTTGAAATATTGGCGGTGATGAATGCCGAGCGAATGGCACTGCCGGATCGGTCCTTCGATGTGGTCGTAGCGCAATTCGTCATCACTGCGGTGCCCAATCCCGAAGCCACGCTCGATGAATTCGCGCGCGTGATCCGGCCGGGGGGTGAAATCGTACTGGTCAACCATATCGGCGCAGAGACAGGTCCGCGTCGCGCGTTCGAGCTTTGCTTTGCACCCATTGCCCGCCGGCTGGGCTGGCGGCCTGAATTCCGGTTTGGCCGGCTCGCCGGTTGGGCGAAGGCGCATGGTGGGGTGCGATTGATAGAGTACCGGCCGGTGCCCCCGCTCGGGCACTTCGCTCTGATCCGGTTCGAGCGTCTGGCCGACGGGCCGAATGGGCGTTGAGCGGAACTCTCGACTACGCCAAGCCGTTATATTTTAAGCGCCGCATGGCAGCGCACCGGCAAAGGGAGCGTGTGATGATCCGCGAAATCCGCATTCTCGGTTTGACGATTTCGACGCTGATTTTGCCGGCAGTCGCAATAGCGCAAGCTCCGCCTTCAACGAGAACGCCGGTTTCGCCCAAAACAGAGCAAGTCGACACCAATGCTTGCGCGCATTCGGATACCCGAACCACCGTAGGGAAGGGTGGCGAGATCGACAGTGAGCGGCGCGATGGCCACGGGAATCTGAGCGACAAACTCGCGCGTTCCGGCGGGGTGATCTGCCCCCCGGAGCATGTCGATCCCGAGATCAAGCAACCGACCCCTCCGGGGGGTGCCATGCCCGTGATCCCGCCGCCCGGTAGCCCCGGCGGCGACCCGTCGATTCAACCGAAGTGACCGTTCCGGAACGGGTTTTCGGCCGGTTGCTTGACAGTGTTTGCCGCCGCTCCCTATATCGCGCTTCGTTCCGGCGTTGTTTTCGGAATGGCGGGGTAGCTCAGCTGGTTAGAGCAGCGGAATCATAATCCGGAGGTCGGGGGTTCGAGTCCCTCCCCCGCTACCAAAGCCGAACTCCGGCGATCAACCAACACAATTGTCCTATTTAGCTCGGCCAATGCGTCGTTTTCGACGTCGTCACGTCCTCATCACAAGCCTGTCAGGGTGCGCTAGATCGGCGATTGGAGGTTGCCCCGACCGGGGTGCGATGGAACAATTGAGCCCATAAACCGTATTTGTCCGTACATCGACTGCCGATACCCTTTGTATAGTCACGGAGGCTCTCCATGGCGCGCACCGCAATGTCACCGGCACCACGCAGTCGACCGGTGACGCCGAAGCGTCCCCTGGAGGAGGTCCGCAAGGTGTGGCTTCAAACCTTCCGTCGAGTACGCGCCGAAATGGAAGCCCGGGCAGCTCATCTGTCTGCCGAAGACCAAATTGTGCAGTCAATGGCGGACGCCAGCCCAACCAAATGGCACCGCGCCCATGTAACGTGGTTTTTCGAGCAGTTTCTGCTGGTGCCGCATGACCCGTCTTACAAGATTTTCGACCAACGTTTCCCCTTTCTCTTCAATTCCTATTACGTCGCGGCTGGCCCCCGTCATGCACGACCGCAGCGCGGTCTGATCACGCGCCCGAATGGCGAAGACGTCACTGGCTATCGCGCCCACGTCGACGCAGCGGTCGAGCGGCTCATCGAGCGGGTGACGGGGGCAGAGGCAGAGCGCATTTTCGAAATCGTCGAGATTGGACTCCATCATGAGCAGCAACATCAGGAATTATTGATCACAGATATTCTGCACGCTTTCGCGCAGAATCCGACCGATCCGGTTTACGACGCGAAATGGCAATCGCCCCGCGCAACGCAGGGTCCGCGCGGTTTCGTTGATGTGCCAGCCGGCATTCATGCTGTCGGCCACGATGGCGACGGTTTTTGTTTCGACAATGAGATGCCGCATCATGACGAGCTGATCCCGCAGGTGCGGATCGCGCGGCATCTTGTCACGAACGACGAATGGCTCGAATTTATTACGGCCGGCGGCTACACGACGCCCTCGCTATGGCTCTCCGACGGATGGACCACGGTCCAAACGGAAGGATGGCAGGCCCCAGGTTATTGGCGGCAAAAGGACGGCGACTGGCATTCGATGACGCTGGCTGGCGTGAAGCCGGTCGACCTCGCCGCGCCGGTCATGCATGTCAGCTATTACGAAGCCGAAGCCTTTGCCCGCTTTGCTGGTAAGCGTCTACCGAGCGAGGCAGAGTGGGAGGTGGCGGCGCGCGCGAACGTGATTGCCGACGCTTTCGGCATCACTTGGCAATGGACGCGCAGCGCCTATTTACCGTATCCGGGCTATCGCGCTGCCGAAGGCGCGCTCGGAGAATACAACGGCAAATTCATGGTCAGTCAGATGGTGTTGCGCGGGTCTTCGCTCGCAACGCCCGAAGGGCACAAACGCGTGAGCTATCGCAACTTCTTTTACCCGCCATCGCGCTGGCAGTTCAGCGGCCTGCGGTTGGCTGAGTTTGTGTGAGGGCGTCATCATGGTCGCAGCAGTCGCACGCAAGCGTACCCCACCGCAGACAGCACAGGTTTCCGCTTTCGAGACCGACGTCCTCGAAGGTTTGCACGCGACGCCCAAGCACATATCGGCGAAATATTTCTATGACGCGGCCGGTTCGCAACTGTTTGAACGGATTACCGAACTGGCGGAGTATTATCCAACCCGCTGTGAAATGAAGACGCTGCGCGATCACGCTGCTGACATCGCCAAACTCATTCCAGAGGGTGCCGCGCTGGTGGAATTCGGCAGCGGTTCAAGCAAAAAGGCGCGCATCCTGCTGCACGCCGCGCCTAAACTTGCGGCGTACGTACCCGTCGACATTTGTGGCGAGATGATCGAGCAGGAAGCAATCGAGTTGCGGCCGGATTTCCCCCAACTCCAAGTGCTGCCTGTGACCGCCGACATTTGCAATCCATTCGAATTACCGGACGAAGCAAAGGCTGCCCCGACGCGTATTGGCTTTTTCCCCGGATCGACCATTGGCAATTTTGAGCCGCATGAGGCATCGGGCTTTCTACGCAACGCCGCGAACATTCTCGGACGCAATGCCAAACTGATTATCGGCGTCGATCTGATCAAACCAGTCGAAGTCCTCAACGCCGCCTATAACGATGCCGCTGGCGTGACTGCCAAGTTCAACCTCAATCTGCTCACGCGCATCAATCGCGAGCTAGGCGGCACATTCCGCCTGAACACTTTTGAGCATCACGCCTTCTATAATCGCGAGCGTCATCGCATCGAAATGCATCTCGCGAGTTTAAAGCGACAAAAGGTAAAAGTGGCCGGCGAGACCATCGACTTCCGTGCGGGCGAAACCATCCATACCGAGAACAGCTATAAATATAGCGTAGAGTCACTCGCTGCGCTCGCGCGTGGTGTTGGCTGGATACCGACGGGGGCTTGGTCCGACTCGCACAAGTATTTCTCGATCCAGGCTTTCACGCTCGCCGGGTGACTTGCCCATATTCATTTGACTGCGCTAAGCCTCGCGCTGCCCGGCCATCCGTTGGCCGGGCTTATGTATTCAAGTAAGGCAGGGTTCATGAAGATCGTTGGTTTTGAAGTGAATAGCAGCGCGCGATTGGGCGTTGTTGAGGGCGACAACGTTGTCGATTTGCAGGCGGCAAATTCGAATTTGCCGACCGACCTCGGGGAGGTCTTACGACGGAGTAATGGGGACCTCAAAGGCATCTCTGATCTTGCCAAGAAAGCGCCGGCCTCTGCGCGGCGCCCGCTTGCAGGTTTGAAATATGCGCTACCCGTCGCTCGTCCGGGCAAGATTATTTGTCTCGGGTTGAACTACCTGGATCACGTCAAGGAAGGTCCACAGAAAGACAACATCCCCAAATTCCAGTCGATTTTTTTCCGCATGCTGACGTCGCTGACGCCGCATCTGACGCCGCTGATGCGGCCGAAGAAATCGATCCAGTTCGACTACGAGGGCGAACTGGTCGTGATCATCGGCAAACGCGCCAAACATCTGACCATGGACAACGCGACCGACTGTATCGCAGGTTACGCCTGCGGCAATGAAGGCTCGGTGCGCGAATATCAACGCCACACCACCCAGTGGGGCATGGGCAAGAACTTCGACAAGACCGGCAGCATAGGGCCGTGGATGGTTTCCGCCGACGAAGTGCCGAAGGGCGGCAAGGGTCTCAAGATCGAAACCAGGCTCAACGGCAAGACCATGCAGTCATCCAACACGGATATGTTCATGTTCCCGGTGGCCGAGTCGCTGGTCTATCTGACCGAGGGCATGACGCTGGAACCGGGCGATGTTTTGTTCACCGGCACGCCGTCTGGCGTCGGCCATGCACGCAAGCCGGAGCCTGTTTGGATGAAAGCCGGCGATACCTGCGAGATTGAAATCGAAGGCGTTGGCCTGTTGCGCAATCCGATCGAGGACGAGAAATAACAACAAGCGCACCCCGTGGGGGAGGTGCGTGGGTTAACGGGAGGACGTGCATGAAACGCGCAATCCTTGTGGCGGCATTTGCCGTGTTTGCATCTGCCGCTTGGGCCGAATGGCCCAATGACAAGCCGATCAAGGTCTTGGTTGGTTTCGGCGCCGGCGGCGGCACCGATATCGTGGCGCGCATCGTCGCGGCGCCTTTGGGCGACCTGCTGCATCAAACGGTGGTGGTCGAGAACAAGCCAGGCGCCGGTGGCGCCATTGCCGGCGATCAGGTCGCGAAAGCCGACAAAGACGGCTACACCGCCTCGATGATCAGCGCCGGCCACACCGTCTCGGCAGTGATGGTCAAGGCCGTGCACTATGACGCGGTCAAGGATTTCGCCGCGGTGGCGCTGGTCGCTGACAGCGCCTTCGTTGTCGTGGCGCGCAAAGATTTTCCGGCCAACGATATTCAAGGCTTGGTGAAACTCGCCAAGGCGTCGCCCGGCAAGCTCAATCTCGCCAGTGTTGGCCTGGGCTCGACCCAGCATTTTGCCGGCGAACTCCTGAGCCAGATGACGGGTATCGACGTCAAGCACATCCCTTATCGTGGCACGCCGGCGGTGGTCACCGGCTTGTTGTCGAAGGACGTCGATTACGCGGTCGAGTTGCTGCACGCCGTGCGCGGCCAGGTCGAGGCCGGTGAATTGAAACTGCTCGCGGTCGGTGCCGACAAGCGTTGGCCAACCATTCCGAATGTGCCGACGGTAGCCGAATCCGGTGTGCCGGGTTACGGCGTGCTCGGCTGGTACGGCTTTGTCTACCCTGCCGGCACGCCGCAACCGATCATCGACAAGACCTATGCGGCGCTCAAAGAGATTTTAGCGCGGCCCGAGATCAAGGAGCAGATGGAAAAAGCCGGGGCCTCGGCCCACGTCTCGACGCCGGCAGAATTCGGCAAGCACATCGCCGATGAGGTCGACAAATGGAAATTAGTGCGCGACAAAGCCGGTCTGACGCCGCAGTAACATCATAAAAGGTAAGACGAAAATGGCCGACAAACTTAATATTTTGGTGATCTGCGGATCGCTGCGCAAAGGCTCTTTCAATGCCGCGCTGACGCGCGCGCTGCCGGCCCTGGCGCCGGAAGGCGTAAATCTGATCACGGCACCGCCGATCGGTACCTTTCCGCTCTACAATGCCGATATCCAGGATGCCTCCGGTTTTCCCGGCCCAGCCGAGGATCTGGCCGCGGCCATCCGCGCCGCGGACGGCGTTTTATTTGTCACGCCGGAATACAACTGGTCGATGCCGGGTGTCTTGAAGAACGCCATCGACTGGCTGTCGCGCATGAAGGATCAGCCTTTCAAGGAAAAACCGGTGGCGATCCAGTCGGCGAGCCAAGGCCCGCTCGGTGGCGCCCGCATGCAATATCACTGGCGCATGTCGATGACGTTCCTTGCCGCTTTCATCTTTGGCACGCCAGAAGTTTTCGTCGGGTCGGCGCAAAACAAGTTTGCCAAAGATACGTTGGAGTTGACCGATCAGCCGACCAAAGACGCCATTAAGGCGCAGCTCGCCGCGTTCGCGAAATTCGTCAAGCGCATGAAGGCGGGCGCCTAGCCCGCCGCTTGCGCTCGCTTCGGGAATAGCTGTGGCCGAAGCTTGGGATGACCGGCTATGGTCTTGGGCGCGTAGGGCGTTTCGGCGCCCAGTTCCTCGGCGGCGTGCCAGGCCCATCGCGGATCCCAGATCGCTGCACGGGCGAGGCAGACAAGGTCCGCTTTGCCTGACGCGACGATGTCTTCCGCCTGCTGGTAGCCGGCGATCAGACCAACCGTCATGGTCGTGATGCCGCTTTCCTTCTTCACTTTTTCGGCGAATGGCACCTGATAGCCGGGTGACAGCGGAATTTTCTGCTTCGGGTCGAGCCCGCCGGTGGATACGTCCATATAATCCATGCCACGTTTCTTGAGCTCTTTGGCAAGAACGACTGTTTCTTCGGGTGTCCAGCCACCGTCGACCCAATCGGTGGCGGAAACGCGCATACCGATCGGTTTCTGCTCAGGCCATACCGCGCGGACGGCCTCGTACATCTCGATGGCAAACCGCATGCGGTTTTGGAGTGAGCCGCCGTATTCGTCGATGCGCTGGTTTGAGAGTGGCGACAGGAATTGATGGGCAAGATAGCCATGTGCCCCATGTAGCTCGATCACGTCATAACCGATGCGATCGACACGCTTGGCCGCTGCTGCGAACTCGCCAATACAGCGCTTGATGTCGTCCTTGGTCATGGCGTGGGGCACTGGCCAGCCGGTGTCGTAGGGGATGGCCGAAGGCGCCTCCGGCGTCCACGCGTCCGGCCCGTCGAGGATCGGTTTGCCGCCGGCTGCCGGTGGCGTCGTCGGCCCCTTCCGTCCGGCATGAGCGAGCTGTACGCCGAGCTTTGCAAC
This sequence comes from uncultured Alphaproteobacteria bacterium, assembly GCA_963810585.1. Classification (GTDB taxonomy): domain Bacteria; phylum Pseudomonadota; class Alphaproteobacteria; order Rhizobiales; family Xanthobacteraceae; genus Pseudolabrys. The sequence continues at coordinate 546,514 of CAWENV010000001.1, read as the reverse complement.
GCCATACTGGCGGCAGAAATCATAGACGCGCTTGAGCGCGGCTTCGTTGTCGTCCGAATACATGCCGGCGCATTTCGGCGAAATGCGGCCCTGCGGATTGACGTCGGTCATCTCGCACATCACCAGCCCTGCGCAACCGAGCGACATATTGCCGAGATGCATCAGGTGCCAATCGTTGGCCGAGCCGTTGTTGGAATTGTATTGGCACATGGGCGAGACCACGACCCTGTTCGGCAGGGTCAGACCGCGCATGGTGATGGGAGAGAACAGAACGCTAGCCATTGGGACGTCTTCCTTTCGATGCGGCGAATTTGGTCAGATAGCTGCGTGATAGGCGTGCATGGCGACCACCAGACAGCAGATGGCCCAGAAAATGCAATATTCGACGCCGCCGATCACCCAGATCCAACACTCCGTCACCCTATATGTGGCTGCAGCAGCGACGAGCAGATGGATGAAGGCGACGAATGCTACATATTGCAGGTAAATTCCAAAAAACAACCCGATGCAGAGCAACGTTTCGATCGCTCCTGCGATATACATCCAGGTTGCGGGCGGCTTGAAGCCGGCTTTGACGAAAAATTCCAACGTAGCCGGTACCGTGAATTTGCCGACGATATGCGGAATGAAAAACACCGCGCAGATGATGCGCAGGATGTTGAACTCGTTGAACAGGTTGAATTTGTCGGCAAGCGACATGGCAGGTCCCCCCGGTGGTTTTGTTCGTTGTGACCACCTTCGATCAAAATTGCACTTCTTGGCGCGTGAGCCAACCCCCGGTACGGACCGCTAGAGCTTGCGGCCCTTGAGCCAGGCTTCGCCTTTGGCGTAGAGCGCATCAAGGGGTGGCCCGTCGAGGCCGGGCAATTCGTCCTTTATTTTGTAACCGATCTTGCTCTGCAAATAGGCGAGGTGGCGGTAGCCTTCCGGGAATTGCGCCAGCAGGGTCTTGTCGAGTGAGAGTTTGGCATCGGGTTCGACCGGATCGATACGATCTTTTTCATAAGCGAGTCTGCGCAGCACGATGCCCCATCTGCCTTTACGCTTTTCCAGAAAATCGTAAAAGCGCCCGCTGCAAACGACATCGCACAGCACGCCCTCGACTTTCGCCCGCTGCGAGATCGTCATCTTGGTTTGTGCGATGGCGCGCTTGCCTTTGATGTCGATGCTCATGCCGCCGAGCATGTGCATGATGCGTACGCCGCGATCGTAGCCTTCCTGGCTGACCCGGATGAATTCTTCGTAGGACCCCTGAAACCAGGTCGCCCACATCTGACCGTCCTTGTGCCAGACGGTGCGAAACCGATCCCACATGCGGGCGTCGCGCCAAAGTGCCCAGTTCTCGATCAGCGCCCGGATCGCGAGGCGGTCGGCGGTATCACGCGGCATGGAAGCGTTCTCCGTCATGCCCGGCCTTGTGCCGGGCATCCACGTCTTTATACACATAGCAGAATAGAAAGGCGTGGATGGCCGGGACAAGCCCGGCCATGACGGTGGGAGAGCTGCATGGCAAGACTTGCCGGCAAATCCGCGATCGTGACCGGTGGTGCCAAGGGCATTGGCCGGCACTATTCGCAAGCGCTTGCAGCCGAGGGCGCGCGCGTGATGATCGCCGATATTGCCGACGGCCGTGACCTTGCGGAAGAAATCGCCGGACGCCACGGTGCAAATTCGGTGGCGAGCCTGAAGTTCGACGTCAGTGATGAGAAGGCGGTCAAGAATTTGGTGGCGCAAACCATCGAGCGCTTTGGCCATATCGACGTGCTGGTGAACAATGCCGCGCTTTATTCGACGCTGAAGCCGAGAAATTTCAACGAATGGGATGCCGACACATGGGACCGCGTGATGGCTGTGAACACGCGTGGACCATTTCTGATGGTCAAGCACGTCGCGCCGCACATGATGACGCGGCGCACCGGCAAGATCATCAACATCGCTTCGGGCGCTGCTTATAAAGGCGTGCCGCGGATGCTGCCCTATGTCACGTCCAAGGGCGCGATGCTTGCCTTCACGCGTTCATTGTCACGCGAACTCGGAGAGTATGGCATCGCGGTTAATTCGCTTTCGCCGGGCTACATTCTCAGCGATACCGGGCTCGAAAACGCCACCCATGTGGAAGAGGAACGTTTGCCCGTGCGCAATAGCCGCGCCTTCAAGCGCGACGCCTATCCGGAAGACCTGCTCGGCGCGCTCGTGTTTCTGGCCTCCAGCGATAGCGACTTTGTGACCGGCCAGTCGCTGGTTGTGGACGGCGGCTCAGTCAATAACTAGCTATCTGCAATGCAGGGCAGGTATTTCCCGCCCGCGCTGATTTGCGGTATAAAGTTACAAATACAACGATCAGTTTCAGGGAGCCGCCTATGACCCTCGCTATCTCTACAGAAACCCAACCGGGTTCGAAACATAACGTGCAGGTGGCGCGGCAGGCCTACTACGACAAGATTTCCAAGTTCAACATGGCGCCGCTCTGGGAGGTGCTGAAGGACCTGGTGACCAAGGAGCCCAAGACCAGTCTTCAGCCGACGGTCTGGAAGTTCGCTGACGTCAAGCGGCTGATGCTGGAAGCAGGCGATGTGATCAGCGCGGAAGAGGCCGAGCGTCGCGTGCTGGTGCTGGAAAATCCCGGCATGCCCGGCAAGGCGCGGATCACCAATTCGCTGTTCGCTGGCATCCAGTTGATCCTCCCCGGCGAGATTGCCGATGCGCATCAGCATGTCTCATCCGCCATTCGTTTCGTGCTGGAAGGTGAGGGCGCCTACACCGCAGTCGAAGGCGAGAAGACGCAGATGAAGCACGGTGATTTCATCATCACCGCCAACTGGGCGCCGCATGATCATGGCAATCCCGGCAAGCAGCCGGTGATGTGGCTCGACGTCCTCGACATGCCGACGGTCAATCACTTCGAGGCATCGTTCGCCGCGCACTTCGACGAGAAGATGCAAAAGACCAACCACGCCGATGGTGACTTCTTTGATCGCTATGCCTCCGGCGTTCTGCCGGATGGCGCGCCGGCGTCGATGAACCGTAGCCCGGTCATCAACTACCCTTACGCGAAGATGCGCCCGATCCTGGAGCGGCTGAAGAATACCGGCGACGTCGACAAGCGCCACGGCGCGCGTATGCGCTACGCCAACCCGATCAACGGCGGGCCTGTGCTGCCGACGATGGGCGCCTACCTCGCGCTATTACCGAAAGGCTTCAAGGGCGAGCCCTACCGCTCGACCGACGCGACTATTTTTGCTGTCGCCGAAGGACGCGGCACGACCGTCATTGACGGCAAGCCTTTCGAATGGGGCATCAACGACGTGTTCATTGTGCCACCATGGAAGCGCTATTCTCATACCGTCAGCAGTGATGATGCCGTGTTGTTTTCGATTTCCGACCGCCCGGCGCAGGAAGCGCTCGGCCTCTGGCGGGAAGGGAACTGACAATTTATTTTGTCATCCCCGGGCCGCGCCGAAGGCGCGTGACCCGGGGATCCACGTCTTTATAGCTTGAAAATTAGACGTGGATGGCCGGGACAAGCCCGGCCATGACGATGTGGAACGAGCGACGCTCTATATCTTTGATCTCGACGTATTGGAGAGACCAAATGGATTTTGAACAACTGACCGCCGGACGCGGCGCGCTCACCGCGGTGCGGACGGGCAAGGGTCCCGATTTGGTCGTGCTGCATTCTCTGCTTGCCGATCGCCATGCCTTCGATCCGGTGCTACCTGCGCTCTCTGCCAAGAACAGAGTCACGCTGTTCAATTTGCCGGGTTTCCACGGCTCGCAGCCAGCGATGCTCGCGTTGATGGATGCCTACATCGCCGTCATTGAGGATGGTTTTGAAGAATTTGGCATCGGCAATGATGCCATTCTGATGGGCAACGGCTTCGGCGGTACCGTCGCGCTCGCCTTCGCGCTCGCGCATCCGGAGCGGATATCCAAACTCGTACTCAGCGATGCCGCTGCCGGCTTTCCGCCCGAGGGCCGAGACGCATTCGCGGTGATGGCGCAGAAAGTCGCGGATGGCGGGCTCGGGAGCATCGCCGAGATCGCTGCCAAACGGGTGTTTTCGCCGGCCTACCTCGCCGCGCATCCGGAGAAAATCGAGGAGCGGAAAAAAGTTTTGCTCGACATCGATCCGAAGGCGTTTCAGGCCGCTTGCAAGATTTTGCAGGAAACGGACCTCGTGCCGTTGCTGCATCATCTCAAGGTGCCGACGCTGGTCGTGTGCGGCGAATTCGATCAGGCGACGCCACCCGCGCTCAACAAGCAGATCGTCGAGAAGGTTGCGGGCGCGAAATATATCGAATTGCCTGGCTGCGGCCATTGTCCGCCGCTTGAGCAGCCGGACCAGTTCCTGGCCGCGATCAAGGAATTCGTCAGCCTATAACTATTCCTTGCGGTCGAATCGCCGGATTTCGACTTTCCCCCACACGCCGTTCTGGTGAAATGGGTCGGCGCGGTTGAATTTTTCCGCCGCCGCACGATCCGGCGCTTCTACCACCATCAGGCTGCCGATCGAATTTGTGCCATCGTCCGACACCAGCGGCCCGCCGACCGTGATGGCGACGCCGAAGTCTTTCGCGCTTTTGAGATGCGCCACATGCGCGCCGTGGACGGCCTTGCGTTTCTCGGCCGCAGTCGGGATTGTCGAGCGTAAAAATCGAAAACAACATTGTTGCCTCCTTATTCGAGCGCGTTGAGGACGGCTTTGGCGATTGACGTGGTGCCGTCCTTGCCGCCGTATTCCATCGGCTTGATGCCGCCAGCATAGGCCTTGTCGACAGCACGTTCGATACGCAGTGCGGCATCCGCCGCCGGCGGATGATCGTGCGTGTCGGCGAGCCAGTCGAGCATCATTGCGGCCGATAGTATCATCGCCGTCGGATTGGCCTTGCCCTGGCCCATGATGTCAGGCGCGGTGCCGTGGCATGGCTGGAACACAGCGTGTTTGTCGCCGATATCGGCGGACGGGGCGATACCGAGCCCGCCGATCAACCCGGCGGCGAGATCGGAGAGGATGTCGCCGAAGATATTTTCCATTACCATCACGTCGAAGTCCCACGGCTTGCGCACCATGAGTGCGGCACAGGCGTCGACATAGACGCGGTCGGTCTTTACGCCCGGAAAATTCTTCGCGCGCTCGTCGAAAATCGAGCGGAAATAAGCATAAGCCTTGAATGCGTTAGCCTTGTCGACGCAGGTGAGCAGGCCGGGTTTGCCGCGTTTCTTTCGCCGCTCGGCGAGCCGCAGCGAGAAGTCGAACAGGCGTTCCGAGGTTTTGCGGGTGATCACCAGGGTCTCGCGCGCCTCGTCATGCGTGACCACGCCCTTGCCCATAGAGGCGAACAGCCCTTCCGTCGACTCGCGGATCAAGATGAAATCAATGCCGCGCTCGTGTGCGCCGACGATCGGGCTCGGCACGCCGGGGATAAGCCGTGCAGGCCGCACGCCGGCATAGAGGTCAAAAATAAAGCGCAGCTCCACCTGCGGCATGATCTCGGTATTGTCGGGATAGCGCACGTTCGGAAGGCCGCAAGCACCGAGGAGGATGGCATCGGCTTCTCCGCACAGCTTGATGGTTGAGTCCGGCATCGACTTGCCGGTTTCCTTATAGTGGCCGGCGCCGGCCGCCCCCTCCGTGAAGCGAAAATTCAAGCTGGGCGTGGTTGCTTCGATCTGCCGGAGAATGTCGAGCGTCGGCGCCATGACCTCAGGTCCGATGCCGTCGCCGGACAGAACTGCGATGTGAAAGGCGGCGTTGGCGGACATGGGGTTTCCGGGATGGTGTTGAACAGCTCGCGGCGGTAATGAATACGTCCGCGCGTCCGTGCGCAAGTGATCATCGAGGGCCTCATGCCGCGTTTTGCCGCCAATCTCGGCTATCTTTTTACCGAGCGACCACTGCTCGAAAGGATCGCTGCCGCCGCCGCCGCCGGCTTCAGGGCGGTCGAGCTGCAGTTTCCCTATGACGTGCCAGCCTCGGCGGTGAAGGCAGCGATCGAGAAGAACAAGCTTACAATTCTTGGCCTCAATACGCCGCCTGGCGAGCGTGACGGTGAGTTCGGCCTTGCCGCTGTGCCGGGACGCGAGAAGGACTGGCAAGTGCTATTTGCCCGCGCACTCGACTATGCGAGCGCAATCGGAGCCATCGCGATTCACTGTCTCGCCGGCAAGGTTGCGCCCGAGCAACGTCCGGCTGCCGATCGCGTTTTCATCGATAATTTGGGCCGTGCCGCCGATCTCGCCGCCGCCAAAAACATCACGCTGCTGATCGAGCCGATCAACGGCCGTGACCGGCCGAATTATTTTCTCAATCACGTCGAACACGCGGCGGACGTGATTGCGAAAGCTTCCAAACCGAATATCCGCATCCAGTTCGATTTCTACCATGTGCAAATTGTTGGCGGCGATTTGATCCATCGCCTCGAAAAATTTCTGCCTGTCATCGGCCATCTGCAATGCGCGGCGGTGCCGACGCGCCATGAGCCGGACGAAGGCGAGATTAATTACCCTGCGGTGTTCGAAGCTGTGGATAAGTCCGGCTATAAGGGCTGGGTCGGCGCTGAGTATCGGCCGCGCGGACGCACCGAAGACGGATTGGGATGGGCACGGCGCTATGGCGTGGTTCCCGCCGGTTAACCGCCCCTTAACCATCAAACTTCTTGAAAAATCACGCCTTTCTACCTTGCGTTCGGATCGGGCGTTGCTAGATTCAGCAAACATGTCGGAACGCAAAAAAACCGAAACCGGAGCAGCGGCGCCAGCAGGGTCCACTCAAAGACGCCGTGCGTGAGGCGCGCATTGAAGCTGCCGAGCGCTCCGGCGTCGTCGTCGATCTTCGCGATGCCGATGTCGCACGGCTCGAGTTGCTCAATGACGCGCTCGATCCGCTATTTGAGGAAATCCCTGATGACGTCGAGCTGTTCGATCGCGGCGTGAGCAAAGGCGACGTGCCGCGGTTGTGGGTCGACGTGGTCACGCATGTCGAGATGGGCCGCGACAAGCGGCAATATCGCTTCGTGCAGGATACGCGCTACGGCCGTGCCGTGCTCGCGGAATCTTACGAGGTACCCGTGCTGGTGGATGCCATCACCCGCTACGTGGCGCGTCGCATGGTCGAACGTGAGCGTGCGTTGACCGACGATGCCGGACGCGGCGTCGCGCAAGGAGTGTTGCGGTACGGCCGCAACAGTCGCCGCTGGCGCGCCGCTCTCACGTTCATGTTTGGAGTCATCGCCGGCGTAGCCGCGCTGTTTGCGCTGGCCATGCTGAGCAATCCGCACCCCTAGTCGAACAGCATGAAGCGTTTCTGTTGCGCCACCTCGCCGGAGGCGCCCAGGCCGCGCGAAATCACCTCGCATTGCCAGGCTCCGCGCGTACCGTCGACCCGGTAAAGATTATAGGCGCCGGCATCCCTGCTTGTGCCCGGCGCGGCAGAAGCCGAGGGAACGCCGACAGCGGGCACACGTGCGCCGTTCGGCCCTTCCAGCCAGTTGATCATATGCAGATGATCGTGACCGTGCAGCAGCAGATCGGCGCCTTGTGCAGCGATGATGCGCTTGAGCACCGGGGCATCGAGCAACCGCTTGCTCCGCCCGGCTTCGCTCAGCGGAGGATGATGGATGAGTACGACGCGAAACAGATTTTCCTTCTTCAATGCCGCGAGCGTCAGCGCAAGCCCGGCGAGTTGCTTGGCACCGAGCCAGCCGGTCGCCAGGAACGGTGCAGTCGGCACACCGGTCGACAGGCCGATCAATGCCACTGTCCCGCGTCGGCGCACGAATGGAAATCCGCTTTCGCCGTTGTCATCGCACATATATCGGCCCCACTGGCGTTGCGCGAAAATGCCGGCTTCGCGCACATAGACGTCGTGATTACCAGGGACGAAGGTCACGTCGTGCGGAGAACCAAGGCTTTCCAGCCAGTTGCGTCCGTGCGGATATTCCTTCGCAAGACCGATATTGGCGATATCGCCGGTGACCGCGATGTGGTCGGGCGCCTGCGTCTTGACGTCGGCGACGATTGCCGCGAGCGCGGCCGGATCGTGAATGAAGCGCCGCTTGCGCTGCCAGTTGATGTAGCCGGTGATGCGCTTGCCGATCAGCTCGACCCAGCCTGGCGTGGGCAATGGCGCGAGATGTGGATCGGACAGGTGGGCGAGGGTGAACATTGAAGCGGGAGTAGCCCGCTACGAACTCCCGATCAATATGCCGGCAGCGAACACCAGCACGCCGCCGACCACCACCTGGAAGGCCGCCTGCAGGAATGGCGTATCCATGTAGCGCATACGGATCCACGAAATGGCGGAGAGCTCGATCGCCACGACGACGAACGAAATAATCGTTGCGGTGAGGAAGTGCGGGATGAGGTAGGGCAGCGTGTGGCCGAGCCCGCCGACCGCCGTCATGCCGCCGGTCACGAGGCCGCGGATAACGGGCGAGCCGCGCCCGGTGAGCGAGCCGTCATCGGAGAGCGCCTCGGCGAAAGCCATCGATATGCCGGCGCCGACCGAAGCGGCCATGCCGACCAGGAAGGTGGCCCAGGTGTCGCGGGTGGCAAAGGCCGCGGCGAACAGCGGCGCCAAAGTCGAGACCGACCCGTCCATCAACCCGACCAGGCCCGGCTGCACATATTGCAGCGTGAACATACGCTTCGACGTCGCGTCTTCCTTAGCGCGCGCGCCCGTCGTCAGGATCTGCTCTGAAAGCTTGTGGGCGAGGCTCTCGTGGCCGGCCTCGGCATCTGCCAGCTCGACAAGCAGCTGCCGAACCGAGACGTCGCGTGCTAATTCCGCCGCCCGGCGATAGTAACGCTCGGCCTCGAACTCCATGTTCTCAGCGAACTTGCGCACGTCCTCGAGTTCCAGCGGCCGCATCAGCCACAGCGGCTTCTTGGGATTCAGGAAGCCCTTCACGTCCTGGCGCCGGATCAGCGGCAGATATTCGCCGAACTTCTGACGGTAGAGGTCGAACAGCATAGTGCGGTGGTGCACTTCCTCTTCCGCCATCTCGTCGAATACCTTGGCTGAAGAGGGAAACTGCTCGCGCAGCCCTTCGGCAAAACCGCGATAGATGCGGCTGTCTTCTTCTTCGTTGGTGATGGCGAGGGCCAGCACTTCCTGTTCGGTCAGGTCGGAAAATTGTTTCACGGAGGGTCCCTTCGATCAGCGGCGCGCAACTCTTACTGTCCATCTATATTAGAAGTATTCTAATCTGAGAACAGGCAGTATGACACTTGTCCGCAGGGCTTTTGATAAGAGCGTCGTTACCTCTGAAAGCGAGATTCCGTCCCAATGGGCCAGCACCGCCTTCGCCGCATGCTCGAGCCGGCCACGCGTCGGATACTGCATTTTTACTGGCGGTTCTCGCGCGGCGCGACGCTGGGCGCGCGGGCCATGGTTATTGACGGAGCCGGCCGCATTTTCCTGATCAAGCACTCTTACATTGACGGCTGGCATCTGCCCGGCGGCGGCGTGGAAACCGGAGAAACGATGCTCGAAGCGCTAGCGAGGGAACTGGCTGAGGAAGGAAATATCCAACTGGGTACCACACCCCAATTGTTCGGCTTCTACTTTAATAAACGGTCCTCGCGGCGCGACCATGTGGCGCTCTTCGTCGTTCGCGACTTCCGACAAGATGGGACACCACTGCCCAATCACGAAATTATCGAGCACGGATTTTTTCCGCCGGACGCGCTGCCGGGAGACGCCAGTCGTGCTACCCGCGCCCGCGTTGCAGAAGTCCTGGGTGGTGCGGCGATCAGCGAACTATGGTGACGACTAACCGAACCGCGCGCGGTCGTGCGGCGCGGCGAAATCGAGCTGCGGTCCGACCGGGACAATACCGGTTGGATTCACTTGTCGCTGACTGCCATAATAGTGCCGCTTGATCTGCTCGATGCTCACGGTCTCTGCGACGCCTGGAACTTGATAGAGGTCACGCAGATAGTTCGACAGGTTCGGGAATTCATAGATGTGCCGCCAATTGCACTTGAAGTGCGAATAATAGACGGCGTCGAAACGGATCAGCGTGCAAAACAGCCGCCAGTCGGCCTCGGTGAGTGTGCTACCGACCAAATAGCGGTGCTGCGACAGGATTTGTTCGATCTCGTCCAGTGCGTCGAACACATTACGAAAAGCCTGCTCATAGGCGGGCTGTGAGGTCGCAAAGCCGGCGCGATATACGCCGTTGTTAATGTTCGGGTAGATCAGGTCATTGAGTTTGTCGATCTGCGCGCGCAGCGGTTTGGGGTAGTAGTCGGTGTGAACGTTGGTAAATCCATCGAACGCGGAATTGAACATTCGGATGATTTCTGACGACTCGTTATTGACGACGGTCTTGCGTTTCTTGTCCCAAAGGACTGGGACACTGACGCGGCCGGTATAGCGCGCATCGGCGAGTACATAGACTTCCGACAGCTTGCTTTTGCCGTTGGCCGTGTCGCCGCTCGAGCCCTCATTTGTATTGAATGTCCAGCCGTCCTTGAGCATGTCAGGCGAAACCGTCGACATCGAGACGACGTTCTCAAGTGCCTTTAACTTCCGGAAGATGACAGTGCGGTGTGCCCATGGACAGGACAGGGAAACATACAAATGGTAGCGGCCGGATTCTGCGGCGAAACCACCGTCGCCCGATGGTCCAGGACTGCCGTCTGGCGACACCCAATTGCGGAATCGCGTTGTCGGCCGGACAAAATGACCATCCTTGGTGCGCGAAACATCATCCTGCCAAACGCCATCAACCAGAAGTCCCATATGGCTCTCCTTAGCCTTCGCAAGCCCTCATTTAAGCAGTTGGCGTGTCGAATGCCACGGGCGATGGACCGGAATCGGCCCAAATGCTAAGCGGCAGCGCCTGAAACGGATATCTGAACTCCATGAGTGAGATGGCGCTGACCATTCTGCCGGAGACCGCCGCTGACGCGCCGGCAATAGATCGGCTGCATGAGCGCACCTTTGGCCCGGGGCGCTTCGCGCGTACGGCGTTTCGAATTCGTGAGGGCAGGGGCCACGTACTCGATTTGTCATTCACCGCGCACATTGGCACGCTAATGGTGGGGTCGGTGCGGTTAACGCCGGTCTGTATTGGCGATACGCCGGCGCTATTGCTTGGGCCGCTTACTGTCGAGCCGCCATTCCGATCGCATGGTGTCGGCACAGCACTGGTCAAACGCGCGATCAAAGAGGCACAGGCAGCCGGGCACAAGCTGATCGTGCTGGTCGGCGACGAGCCGATTTATGCCAAGTCCGGATTTAAGCGCGTTCCGAAGGGTCAGGTGAAGATGCCGGGCCCAGTCGATCCCGCGCGGCTTCTTGTGGCGGAGCTTTCAGGTGGCGCATTCGAGGGTGTGTCCGGTTTGATCCGGCCAGATTGGGAGATGACTTAGCGGCCTTCTCGCGCCCAGGTTGCGGCCAAAGAGCCGATCAGCAGCAGCAGGCCGATGAGGCCGGCGAAGATCGGGAGCACGCCGATACCCCGCACCACGCTGATGTCCCGCATCTTCACTCCGATCCAATCGTCGCCCTTGAAAGTGGAGCTAGTGCGCACCGGCACTATGCGTGGCAGAACAAGATTGCTGCCCTCTGCAATTCGACGCGCATCGCCGCCTGTTGCATTGCTCAAGGCGTGCAACACTTCGGTAGTGGATGTCACCTCGGCGAATTCGCGGGGGTTGGCAGGGCCAACATTTGCAAGCGCGGTAAGTTTACCGTCCGTCGCGCGCCAGAGACCGAGTTCGTTTGCGGAAATCGATGTGCGCCATAGCCCAGGCTCGACCGACTGCAGATCCAGCGTTCGAGTTGCTCCGGTCGGCGACGTGAGAGTTACTTGGTTGACTGTGTCGGCCATCGTCTGCCGCTGCACAGTGATATCGCGGCCGTGCACAATCAAACGCAGAGCCTCTTCCTCTAGATCTGGCTGCTTCATAAGCCAATGCGACAGCCGTCTCAGCAAATCGAGATGCGGGCCGCCGCCCTCGTACCCGCGCGCCCATAGCCAAATGTGATCGGACAACAGCAGCGCCACGCGGCCTTCGCCCTCCCGCGCCAGCACCAAGAGCGGTTTGCCGTCGGGCCCCTGCATCACATTGGTGCCAGTGCTGCGTTTGATGTCTACCAGGCGGAACCAGCGGCTCCAATGCGGGGGATCTGTTTCCGAGCCTTCGAGATCGCGCGTCACCGGATGACGGTGGCCGGCGTCGGTGAGTTGCGGCTGGAAGCTTCGCTCAGTCACCTCACCGGTCGGCTCGGCGGGCAGGATGCCGTCGAGCGGTGTGCGCCAGATACTGGTCGGGCTCGCGTAATCGGGGCCGGCGGCGATCAAAACCGCGCCACCATCGCGCACATATTTAGCGATGTTGTCGAAATAAATGAGCGGGAGCACGCCTTGGCGGGCATAGCGATCGAAAATGATGAGTTGAAATTCCCCGATCTTCTGCTGAAACAGCTCGCGAGTTGGGAAAGCGATCAGCGACAGCTCGTTGATCGGGGTTCCGTCCTGCTTTTCCGGCGGTCGAAGAATTGTGAAATGTACCAGGTCGACCGAGGCATCCGACTTGAGCAGATTGCGCCATGTGCGCTCACCTGCATGCGGCTCGCCGGATACCAACAGGACGCGCAGTTTGTCACGCACGCCGTCGATGGAGACCACAGCCCGGTTGTTTACCTGCGTAAGTTCACCATCGAGCGGCGACGCCTCGATCTCGACAATATTCGGTCCCGCATGTGGGATCGGCACGTTAAATTTGATGTCGGTGTGCACGGCCACGGCGCGTTTTTCCAGCACCTCGCCGTCGCGCCGCACCGTGACCTCGACGGTACCAACGTTAGCGCCTTGATCCTCAATTCGGAAACCGACGACCTGCGATTGCCCGACGATGCCGAATTGTGGCGTTTGCGTGAGTACAACGCGGCGATCGATCTCGTCTTTGTGGCCCGTGATGAGTGCATGCAGAGGCGCAGAAAATCCCAATGCAGACGCATCTGCCGGCACGTCGTGCACGCGGCCGTCGGTGATCAGGACGGCGCCTGCGACACGATCGGGGGGTACGTCGGCGAGCGTCGATGACAAGGCTGAGAACAACTTGGTGCCGTCGGTTTCGCCGTCAGCAGCGCCGGCTTCGGCAACGCGAACTTCCAAGCCTGGAATGCGTTTGAGCCGCTCGGTTATCGTCGCAAGTGCGGCCTCAGTTTGCCGGGTGCGATCGCCAAAATTTTGACTCGGGCTTTTGTCGACAATAACGGCCGCGACCGACGGTATCGGGTCACGATCCTCGCGGGTGAGAGACGGATTGGCCAGCGCAAGGACCATGAGACCCAGTGCAAGCGCGCGCAATGGCGCGCCGCGGCTGCGCGCAACGACCAGCAGCACCGAGATCAGTGAGGCTACGACAAATGCGGCCCACACCGCGTAGAACGGCACCAGTGGGGCAAATGAAATACCAAGATTCACAAGCGCGCTCCTACTGTCCCAACCGTTCGAGCAGAGCTGGGATATGCACCTGGTCAGCCTTGTAGTTGCCGGTTAACGCGTACATCACAATGTTGACGCCGGAGCGGAAGGCGAATTCGCGCTGGCGCGCTTCGCCCGGCACAAGCGGTAGCATCGGCTGTCCGTCAGGGCGCATCGCCCAGGCGCCAGCGAGGTCGTTCGAGGTAATCAGGATTGAGGACACTCCATCGCCTGCGCGCGCCGGGCGGTTTGGCTCGTCGTCTTCGTTTTCGGCCGGAGAAGCTTCAACCCAAAGCTGACCGTTGGTGAACCGTCCGGGGAAGTCGCGCAACAGGAAGAAGGTTTTGGTGAGCACGTGATCATGTGGCACCGGCTCGAGCTCCGGGATATCGAGCGAGGAGAGTATCGAGCGCAGCGCGACCATACCGGGCCCACGCATCTCGCCGCCGGGCCCGGGTGGAGCGTCGACCGCATCGCGGGTATCAAACAGCACGGTACCGCCGCGCTTCATGTAGGTGTCGATCTTTTCAAGCGCGGCCTGCGATGGCTTCGGCGCGTTTGGCGATACGGGCCAATAGATCAGCGGGAAAAATGCCAGCTCGTCGCGCGCAGGATCGAGCCCAATCGGTTCACCGGCTTCCAGCGCTGTGCGCTGCGCCAGAAACAATGTGAGACCCTGTAAACCCGACTTGCTTACGTCGTCCACGGCCGCATCGCCGGTGATGATGTAAGCAAGATGTGTCTGCGTGGTCGCCTTCATGGCGAAGTCTTCCTGCTGCGCCGTCAACGGTAAAGGCTGCTGTTGGGGCGGCGGGGACTGCGCCTGCGCCGGGTCGTATAGCATTAGGGTACAGAATAAGCCGGCTGCCAGCAGCGCTGCTGCCGGGCGCCGGCGTGGCCGTAACGCGCCAAGGCCGCCCGAGAGCGAGATCACCACGAGCGCGTCGAGCATGAGCAACGCGAGCGCGGCGAGGAATATTGGTCCCCGCAAGTCGAGCGGCTCGCCGTGCCGATAAACATCGATACGTGCGTTGAGGGGCGAGACATCGAGTGGAGCGGGGCGGTCGGCGGGCGCCAGTGTATTGACCGCGACTAGGCCTTCCGGTGGGCCGTAGAAGCCAGGCGGGTGATCGAGGCTGGCGCGCCCGGTGTAGTTACTCGGAATGGGACGTGCTGTCGGTGGTGGCGTAGAAAATGCACCAAAGCCGTCGAGAACGCGCGTCGCTGGCACAACTTGAGCAGCGCGGCCGTTCGTATTCGCTGTGGCGGCGCTGTCTCCTTCAGCAGTCACATTGGCGCCTGCCAATGCCACCAGGCGACGAAGCATGTCAACGAACGCGCCTGATAGCGGGAGGTCAGACCAGCGGCTATCGGCAGTCACGTGGAAAAGCACGATAAGGCCCTTTCCGCGGCGCTCGGCGGTCACCAGCGGCGTGCCATCGGCAAGCGTTGCCCACGTGCGGTCGGTGAGCTGAGAGTCCGGCTCGGCGAGTACCTGTCGGGTTACGGTCACGTCGGTCGGAACCGCCATGCCGTTAAAAGGGCTGTCGCGCGAAAAGCCTGCGAGCTGCTGTGGCTTTTCCCAGCTCAAGCTGCCGCCCAGGATTCGGCCGCCGCGCCGCAGCTTGACAGGCACCAAATTGTCTTCAGCGCCAGCAAGATGCGGTCCAGCAAAACGTACCAGCACTCCGCCGTTGTCGATCCACTTGTTCAGGCGGTCGAGAGCTTCGGTGACATTACCGACATCGGCGAGGATTAACATCGGAAGGTGCCGGTCGAGGAAGCGTGCAACGGCTTCCGCCGGCGCTACGCCTTCGGCGAGCCGCACATCTGCGAATGGGTTGAGCGCGCGCGAGAGATAATAAGTTGCGCCGATCAAAGGCTGCGAGCGGTCGGCACCCGAGCCCGACACAACACCGACGGTGCGTCGCCGCCAGCGCTTGTCGAGCAATTGCACCGCGCCTGCCGAGCGCTCGCCGACAATCTCTAACCGCGCCACGTCATTGCGAATCTCGACCGGCAGGTCGATCACAGCTTCGGCCTCGCTGTCGCCCGATTTGAAACTGAAAGCGGCCTCGCCCAAGGGTAAACCCTTGAGGTCGATAGCGTTGACCGTACCGATATCACCAGGTCCGGTTTGCGCACGAAGTACCTTCACCGTCAGCGCGCCGGCCGCGTTATCGGCGCCAGCGAGCGCATGCGGAATTGCAATACCGCCCTCGACAACCGTGAGCGGGTGATTGCCGAGTATTCGCTTGAGGCCGTCAACGAATGTGCTTCCTTTGCCGAGATCAACCCCATCCGAAAGCCAGACGATTTCGACATCCGGCGCGGTCGCAAGAAAGCGCTCGATCAGCGGCAAAGCCTCAGTGCGGTCTACGCCATAAGGTTTGGGTACAATTTGCTTGATCTGCACGCGGGTGGCGCCGGCGATCTGGAGCGAAATATCCCGCGCTGTTTCCGACAGCGCCAGCACGGCCACGCCGCGATTATCGGCTTCGGCGCGCGCGATCATCTCGTCTGCCGTACGCAGCCGTGCATCCCAAGCCGCTGCGGCGGGCCAACCGTCGTCAAGCAGGATCAACAGCGGAGCAGCCCTGTTCGCTGTGGCGAGCGGGGAATTCCACAGTGGCCCAGCAGCAGCAATGATCACCAGTGCTGCTAGCGTGAGCCGCAGCAGCGTGAGCCACCAAGGCGTCCGTGCAGGAGTTTCTTCCTTCGGTGCGATCTCGAACAGCAAGCGTGTTGGTGGAAAATCGATGCGGCGCGGGCGGGGGGACGAGACGCAGCAGCCACCACAGCACTGGTAGGCTGAGCAGACCAAGCAGCACAAGCGGCTGGGCAAATCCGAGCGGCAGCGACCCAATCATGCGGCGCTCGCGGGGTTCGCCGGAGCATGCCGGTTGTTTATGACGACCGGCTGCGCATTATCGCCCATGCGCGAATGCAGCACGAGCAATAGCTCGCTCGCCGGCCGATCCGTGCGATGGATCCCAAAACTCCAGCCGCGCAAATCTGTTTCGGCGCGGATTGCGGCACGATGGCGTGCGACGATGCCTTGATAATCGTTACGCCACGTCTCGGCGCGGCCAGCCGTGACGCTGCCGGCGCCTTCCGGCTCTATGAATTCGACGCGGCCTGAATAAGGGAAGCTCTCCTCGGCCGGATCGACGATTTGCACCACGTGGCCACGGGCACCCGTAGCGGAAAGCTGTGCGATTGTGTTCCGAACCTGGTCGATCGGAGCCCAGAGGTCGGACAGCATTACTACCTCTGACAGAGGAGAAGGCGAAAACGTCGGGGGCAGGCTGGAGCGCTGGCTGGGGTCATGCAGGATTGCTTCTGCCATCTTCTCGATCACGTTGCGGCTCGCGGTTGGCCGCATGAGGCCGGGCACGCCGACCCGTTCACCGCCCTGCACCAGAACCTCGGCCAAGGCGAGGGCGACGACCAGTGCACGCTCAAGCTTGTTGCCGGTGGCCAGGGCAGATGCAAAAGCCATCGACGGTGATCGGTCGGGCCAAATCCAAACGGTGTGCGAGGCTTCCCACTCCCGTTCCCGCACATAAAGATGATCGTCGCGTGCCGAACGGCGCCAATCGACATGCTGGGCTGGCTCACCAGACACAAAACGCCGATACTGCCAGAAATTCTCACCGGGGCCGGCGCGCCGCCGCCCATGTAGTCCGTGAATGACCGTCGATGCGATCCGCCGCGCTTCGAGAATGAGCCGCGGCATGGTGTCGGCAAGCGTGCGGGCGCCGACAGTTGCGTGCCGTATTGTATTGGTTTCGATGTCGTTCGTTTTTGGCTCCGCCATCGCGACTAACCAATGCGAGCCTTCAGCCGCCGGATAACGTTCGGGATAGTCTCGCCTTCGGCGCGCGCGGCGAAAGTCAGCGCCATTCGGTGTTTGAGGACGGGTTCGGCCAGTTCGAGCACGTCGTCGACAGACGGCGCGAAGCGGCCATCGAGGAGTGCGAGGGCGCGCACAGCCAGCATCAGCGCCTGGCTGGCGCGAGGCCCAGGGCCCCATGAAATCAGCTTGCCGATCTCGCCCGCCTCGGGACCGGGACGCGCCGAACGCACCAGCGCCAATATCGCTTCGACAACGGACTCGCCGACCGGCAAGCGCCGAACCAGGCGTTGCGCCGACAGCAGGTCATCGGCGGTCATCGCCGCTTTGGCTTTGGTCTCTTCCGCGCCGGTCGTATCGAATAGAATTTTGCGCTCTGCTTCCTGATCGGGATAGTCGACGTCGACTTCCATCAGGAAGCGGTCGAGCTGCGCTTCCGGCAATGGGTAGGTGCCTTCCTGCTCAAGCGGGTTCTGGGTCGCCAGCACATGGAAAGGCTTGGGCAGATCGTGACGGACACCGGCGACCGTCACGTGCTGTTCCTGCATCGCCTGCAGCAGCGCCGACTGAGTACGCGGCGACGCACGGTTGATCTCATCGGCCATCAGCAATTGCGCAAACACCGGACCGGCGATGAAGCGGAAGCTGCGCTTGCCACCAGGGCTTTCTTCCAGCACCTCGGTGCCGAGAATGTCGGACGGCATCAGGTCGGGCGTGAACTGGACACGGCGCGCGTCGAGGCCGAGCGCAGTGCCCATGGTGTCGACCAGCTTGGTCTTGGCGAGGCCCGGAACGCCAACCAGGAGCGCGTGTCCGCCCGAAAGCACCGTGACGAGCGCGCGCTCAACGACCAGGTCCTGGCCAAAAATCACCGAGCCGATAGCGGCCTTTGCGGCGCGCACGTGGGCGGCAGTCGACTCAGCTGCGCGCACGATCATGTCTTCCAGTTTTTCGAGGTTTTCGCCGCTCGCCTTCGCCATGCTGTCGCTTCCTTTCATCGCCTGGAGGCCCACCGGACCCTATGCAACAAACACACCAGCGGCGATTTTGCTGCGCCATCTGGGCCGAATTTGCCTCAATCTGTGAGCAAGCTTACGCTATCTTCCACCGCCGAGCCGGCTAATCACGAAGATGCGAACAGGCGCACGGCGGCCTGATTATCGAAGGAAAACAATGGCGAAGGCAGGGCAGGGCGGCCTGGAAGCGATCGCGGCAGGGCTGCCACGCGAAAACAAGGGTTTGCCACCTGTAGAGCGGTGGAATTCCGCCGTTTTGCGGCGATATCGACATGAGGATCGCGGCTGATGGCGCCTGGTTTTACCAAGGCACTCCGATCGGACGGCCAGCTTTAGTCAGATTGTTCGCATCGGTGCTCAAACGAGAAGGCGATAAGTATTTCCTGGTCACGCCGGTCGAGAAGGTTGGAATTGTTGTCGACGATGCGCCATTTCTCGCTGTGGAAATGAAGTCTCTTACGGGCGACGCGGGCCACGTCCTCCAGTTCCGCACCAATGTCGATGATTGGGTGACCGCCGGCTCCGGCCACGCGCTGCGCTTTGAACAGCAACCGGCGAATGGCGGCCTTAAGCCTTATCTGCATGTGCGCCGCGAGTTATGGGCGAAGGTCACGCGCGCGCTGTTCTACGATTTGGTTGCGCTGGGCGAAGAGCGTGATGTCGGCGGCAAAGCAATGTTCGGGGTTTCCTCCCAGGGCGAGTTCTTTGCCATGGCGGAGGCGAGTGTCTTGCGGGAGTTCGCCTAGCGCATGATTGCGAAAAGTAGACACCTGTTTTTTGGAAACGATAATGCGCCGGGACAATGTTGGAGGCGCACGATGATTCGGACTGAATGGATCGCGATCTAATGCAACATGCGTTAACGAGCCTGTCGGCTGGAGAGTTTTTCGCGCGCGCGCGCACGCGACTGACACTCGACGTGCCGCCGGGCCTCAACGATGCAAGTGTGACGCCTGCGCGCGGTGACCACGATGCCGATCCGGTGATGCGCAAAATCGCCGAGGTGAGGCCGATCCGCCCCGCGGCGGTTCTGGTGCCCATCGTCGACCATCCGGAGCCGACGGTACTGCTCACGCAGCGCGCGCAACACCTGCAGGATCATTCGGGTCAGGTTTCGTTTCCCGGCGGCAAAATCGACAATGGCGACGCCGATCCGCGCGCGACTGCGTTGCGTGAGGCGAAAGAAGAAGTTGGCCTCGACCAAAGCCATGTCGAGCCGCTCGGTTATCTCGATCTCTATATGACGACCCTCGGCTATCGCATCGTGCCCGTAATTGCGCGCGTAACGCCAGGGTTCGCTCTCAAGCTCAGCGCCAGCGAGGTTGATGAGACATTCGAGGTGCCGCTCGCGTTCCTGATGGACCAGGCGAATGTGCAGCGGCATTCGCGTGACTGGCAGGGCATGACCCGACACTATTACGCAATCACCTTCGGTGAGCGCTACATTTGGGGCGTTACGGCTGGTATCCTGCGCAATCTTTACGATCGGATTTATCGATGATCCGCCCGGTCCTTACTGAAATCGCCCTGTTTTTGACGCCGTTCGTGCTCTACGCGGTGTTCCTTGTGGCGACGAAGGCCGGGGTCATGGATCTCAAATCCTGGCCGGTGGTGCGAGTGGCCACGCTTGCCATCGCCGCACTGGCACTCATGCTCGGCAGCTTCATCTTTTTCGCACATTTTTCAGGCGCGCCACCCGGCTCGAACTACGTGCCGGCACACATCGAGGACGGCAAATTCGTGCCGGGGACTAACAAGTGATGTCGTCGCAGGCCGGCCGCACTGATCGCAAGCTGAGCAGTGCCGCTTGGCTCACGACAGGCGCATTGCCGCGCTTGCTTGGTGTGCTCGATTGCGATGGTGAGGAGGCGCGTGTTGTTGGCGGTGCAGTGCGCAATGCGCTGCTCGGCATGCCGATTGCGGAAGTCGACGTTGCCACAACCGCCGTACCCGACGAAGTCGTAAAACGCGTCGTCTCTGCCGGCTTCAAGCCGGTTCCTACCGGTATTGAGCATGGCACCGTCACTGTCGTTATCGACAAGCATCCCTTTGAGGTGACCACGCTGCGCCAGGACGTGGAGACCTATGGCCGTCACGCAAAGGTCGCCTTTGGACGCGATTGGAAAGCCGACGCCGAGCGGCGCGATTTCACCATCAACGCGCTATCAGCGACGCGCGATGGTGCAGTCTACGACTACACGGCGGGGATCGACGATCTTGCAGCGCGGCGCGTGCGTTTCATCGGCGATCCGGCCAAACGCATCGCCGAAGATTATCTGCGCATCCTGCGCTTCTTTCGCTTCCATGCCGCCTACGGCACCAGCGATCATCCCGATCCCGTAGGGCTTGCCGCCTGCATCGCTGGCCGTACTGGTCTCGATCAGCTTTCGCGCGAACGCGTGCGCATGGAAATGATGAAGCTTGTGGTCGCGCCGCACGCGGTGCCGACGCTGATCGCCATGACTGACGCGGGACTGTCGCTGCGCATGCTCGGCGGGGTGAGCTATCTCGCGTCGTTCGAAAATATGGCAAAGGTCGAGGTTGCGATTGGCCAGGCGCCTGATCCCGTCCGCCGTCTCGGGGCGCTTGCCGTGCGGGTTGCGGAAGACGCCGAGCGGCTGTGGCAAAAATTGCGGCTGACCAACAACGAGCATGAGCGGCTTGGATCCATGGCCGACGGCTGGCACCGGTTTTCACAGGGCGTGGGCGAGCAGGCCGCGCGCGCACTGCTCTATCGGCTGGGGCCGCAACACTTCACTGATCAAGTGCTGCTCGGCTGGGCGCGCTCGCAGAGCTCGGCCAATGCCGCCGATTGGCACGCGCTGGCGACGCTGCCCGCGCGCTGGACCGCGCCAACATTTCCGCTCAAGGCGGCGGACTTCATGAAGCGTGGCGTTGTGCAAGGTCCCGCACTTGGTGCCGCACTTGCCGCGTCGGAAGAAGCGTGGATTGCAGCGGGGTTTCCGGGCGATCAGACAGCGCTCGATGCTATCGCTGGCAATGCCATGCGCGCAAAGACGCCGTAGAAATAAAACGCTGGGCGATTCTCGTGGTTTTCTGTCAACGAAGTAGGATCAGAAGCCGCCGAATTTATAGCTGACGCCTGCGCGCACGATGTCGTAGCCGAGGTCTTGTGACCAGGACAAAGCGCAAGGGGGGATTCCACAACTGCTTGGCGGGAGAGAAAGCGTGTTCGACACGGTGCCGAGATTGACGTGCAAATATTCGGCCCGGACGATCCAGTTTTGGCCGAACATCCGTTCGATGCCTGCGCCGGCGACCCAACCTGTCCTGTGCGACGAAGATCCCGATGTTGTCGCTATCGGGCCGCCGTTTCCACCGCACCCGGCTACTAGACAGCTCAGACCGAGCGACGTTTTTAACTCGCCAAATGCGGCGCCACCGGTGCCGTAAATCATCATCTGCTCAAAAGCCCAACCGAGACGGCCGCGCGCGGTGCCGATCAAGTGTGTTTCGCTACTGATGGTCGCGAAACCGCGTCCGTTATCAAAGCATGGGGCGCTGGCAAGGTCAGTCTGACGGCAGAATGAGTCCTGCGAATGCGCCGGTTGCCAATCACCTTCGATGCCGATCACCCACGACGGTGTGAATTGCCAGTTGAACCCGGCGTGGATGCCGCCAATGGCCGAAGATGTACTCGGCGAAAAACTTTGGATATTGCTGTCGGCTATCGGGTCGTCCACTGTTTGAATAAAATTCGACGTCCCATGATGGTGCTGGGAAACGCCACCGATATCGCCGCCGAAATAGAAACCGGTCCAGTTGACGGGAACGACGATCTCGGACGGTGCCCTGTTGGCCGGCGCCGCACTCGCGGCGGCGGCCATGGCCGCCGAACCCGCCAGAACCAATGCCGCTATCGTAAAATGCCTCTTCATTATTCCAAGCCCCGGGTTCCGGCCGAATTCCGGGGCGTTGTTTGCATACGGCGTTTCCTAACGCGTCCTCCGTTCACAGGAAGCGTCAGCGTTTTCCACGTGTCTGTGGTGCGGCGACAACGGCTGTCCAGCCGGCTGGGACGACGCACACCAGTAGATGTGCGGCGCCGCAACGGCTATGACCTCTGCGATCATGAATCTTCTTTCCGGTTTCCACGACATCTCATTCTTTCAGCTGATCCCCGTTGCGGCGGTTGCGCTGTTTGCCTCCATTGTCGGTGGTGTGTCGGGCTACGGCACTGGCGCGTTGATGCCGCTTGTGTTGGTGCCGCTAATCGGTGCTGAACCCGTCGTTCCGATCATCGCAATCTCGGCGATGTTCACAAACTCCAGCCGGGTCTTCGCGTTCTTCAAATATGCCGACTGGCGACGCGTGGTGATCGTGCTCGTCGCGGCAGTGCCGACCTGCGTGCTCGGCGCCTGGGGCTACACCAAGCTCTCCAGTGCGGGCGCCGCGCTGGTGATCGGCAGCATGCTGATCCTGAGCGTGCCGTTGCGGCGGCTGCTGAAATATCATGGCGTAAAGTTTGGCGACCGCGGATTGGCGTTTGGTTCATTCGGCTACGGTGTCGTCGTCGGTGGCACGGCCGGCTCCGGCGTAATTTTGCTCTCGCTCTTGATGGCGGCCGGTGTCGAAGGGGCGGGAGTCATTGCAACCGACGCCGCAATTTCCATTGTCATCGGGATCGTGAAGATTTCGGTGTTCGGACTTGCTGGCGTGATCACCGCGCAGGTGATCGCCTTCGCGCTTTTGATCGGACTGGTGGCTTTGCCCGGCGCTTTTCTCGCCAAGGCCTTTGTCGAGCGCATGCCGGTGCATGTTCACACGGCCATCCTCGACGCGGTGGTGCTGCTGGGCGGCGTATTTCTGGTGTGGGGCGCGTTGCGCTGAGGCTTAGCTGAGGCGGCTCAGGCGCAGAGGCACATTCAGTTCGCCAAACTTGCGGATGAGTTCAGTGACGCTCTTGCAGCCGGACTTCTCCCTTATCCGCTTGAGATGCGAATAAACGGTGTTAATGCTCACGCCGCGCTCAAGAGCGTAAGTGCCCGTCGTCGTGCCGGCGCACAATGCCTGCGCCAAATGCGCTTCGGCATTCGTAAGACCGAACAGTAGTTGCAGCATTTGGCTCGTCGCCGGATTTTGCCAAAGCGGATCGCGAATCAGCACCATAACCTTCGCCTGGGTGTGTCGGGTCGTGTGCGCTTGGCCATCTACTAGCGGGCGCACTGACACAATATATGCCGGCATTCCGTCGCTCCGCGGCACCGGAAAATCGGTCGGGTGTGCGTCTGAGGAGGGATCGCCGATACGTGCGACTGCACCAAGCGCAGCCTCGAAGCGACGACGCGAGTCTGGCGCCGAAAATTCGATAGCACGATCGGAAATCCGCAGTCCGTCGCCGCGCTTTGCAAGCGCGCGCATCGTGTCGTTGATGTAGACGATGTCGCCATCGGCGCGCAGCAGGGCGACGCCATCGGCAAGCCAGTCGAGCGAATTTTCCAGCACGCCGCTGCGGTCGGCCACGGTTTTCAGGCGCGCCGCTACATCGTACGCGTGCTGATAATGCGAGTAGAGGCGCCCCATGAGCGCGATCTCGCGTTTTTCGGGGTGGCCTTGCTTTTTTGTCCGTTGGACAGATATGGCGGCCCACTTGTCAGGTGTCTGTTCGAGCAAAACCCCAAGACAGTAGCGCAGCCCGAGAGACTGAAGGAACTCGGAATAAAATGGATTGCGCGTCATTTCATCTTCGTCGAGGACCTGATAATCCCAGATGACTTTGCCTCGCGGCTGTCGAAACGCGAATGGAATACGCGGATTGAGCGACGCGAACTGCTCGATATAAGGTGCGCGGGCGACGTTCGGCAGACCGACCGAACAGTACTCGCTATGCTGTTGTGTCGGCTTGTCGATGATTTCCAGAACCGCACCGGCGCCGCCGATCAGAGAATTGGTTGCTTCCAACGCCTCCGGCAGGCGGTCCCTGTCGAGTCCGCTCGCATAGATAGCTTCTATCGTCTGCAAGAACAGATCACTGTTCGGCATCAACCCTCCGCAGGAAATACGCGCGGATCGGTCTCTCAAATTCCAGGTGGAAAGCGCCAGCCTTTTGCCACTCGACGACAAGCCGTGCAACCAATATCCGCTTATTTCGGTCGACACCGAAATAAGCGGCGCATTCGTATCGGCGTAATCTTAGTCTTGGTCGCGTTAGGCCTCGTCAGGGCCATTTCACGACAGGTGGCATCGAAGACAGGATCGATTCCACATTACCGCCGGTCTTGAGGCCAAAAATGGTTCCGCGGTCATACAGCAAATTGAATTCGACATAGCGACCGCGGCGTATCAACTGCTCCTCGCGCTCGGCCTCGCTCCATGGCGTCACGAAATTCTTGCGTACCAACCCGGGATAGACGCGCAGAAAAGCGCGGCCAACACCTTGCGTGAAGGCAAACGTCTCATCCCAGTCTGTTTCGAGATAGTCATAGAAAATACCGCCGATGCCGCGCGTTTCATTGCGATGTTTGAGAAAGAAATATTCGTCGCACCACTTTTTGTATTTGTCGTATGGCGCGATCTCTGCGTGCGTGTCGCAGGCCGTTTTCATGGCGGCATGAAAAGCAATGCTATCGGGGTCATTCTGGGTGCGGCGCTTCTCGAGCACGGGGGTGAGGTCAGCGCCGCCGCCGAACCAGGCTTTGCCGGTGACGACGAAGCGGGTGTTCATGTGCACCGCCGGGACATTCGGATTGTGCAGATGTGCAATGAGCGAAATGCCGGTTGCCCAAAAACGCGGACTTTTTTCTGCACCGGGAATTTCCTTACGAAATTCCGGCGCGAATTCGCCGTGCACGGTCGAGCAGTGTACGCCGACTTTCTCGAACACGCGGCCGCGCATCAAAGCCATCACTCCGCCGCCGCCCGGGCCGACTTTAGCCGACCCGGCACCCGAGATCGGTTGCGCGCCGCTATGGTCGGTGCGCTCCCATGGCGTGCGAACGAAGCGACCGGCGGCGCGGTCGCTAAACGGCGCGTTTGCGGGCAGGGCGTCTTCCAATGCCTCGAAGGCCATGCAAATTTCATCGCGCAGCGCTTCGAACCATGTTCGTGCGCGCGTCTTTCGGGTTTCCAGCTGTCCTGCGTCCATGACCGGCTCCGACCCGACTATACCGTGTGGCGAGCCGTGGCGCACGGGCAACTCGCATGTTTGATCCGGCGTTGTAAATCGCCGGTTGCGTTATTCCATCCCGAGAAGTTTTTTGACCGTCTCGAGGTCGCCGCGCCTAAATCGGCCGGCACAATTGTTCTCGAGCTCGACGACGGCGTCGTCGTAGTCTTTTTGCTTTTTCTGATAGAGCGGAAACTCGGATTGAAATTTTTTCGCCAGCTCTTCGTGACGGATGACCTTGCGCTGGAATTCGTTGAGCGCCGGCTCACCGTAATCACCAAGCGTAGCCAGTTCCACGTTGATTTGTTTCTGCAGCAGTAAGGCTTCCGCCGCTTCGCGGTCAATCGCCGCGATTTCGTAGTCGATGGCTGTGCCGATGCGATCGAGATCCTGCGCTCGGCGCAGACAAGCCTCAAGCGCAAGCGGAGACATCGCGGGGTCGTTTACTCCGGCAGGCGCGCGAGCCATCAGTCCCGCGAGCAAAGCACGTGCCGCGTTCGCGCTGTTCGGAGCAAGCGCGACAGTAAACAAAGTCGCCACGAGCAGCCATCGGACCATGAATCATCTTATCACCGCGGCAGTCCGCCCGTCTGCCGTAGCCCCTCGGCGACGACCATTGCGGCCGCCATTGCGATGTTGAGCGACCGCATGCCTGGCCGCATAGGCACACGCAGCCGGACGTCGGCGGCCTTATGGACTATCTCGGGCACGCCAGCGCTCTCGCGGCCGAACAGGAGCACCTGATCGGTGCTGAATACATGGTCGAGGTACGATTGCGCTGCGGAAGTGGTCAGTAGTACCAGCGACAGACGCGCATGCCGCCGCCAGTCCTCGAAGGCAGCGAACGAGCCATGCCGCGTCAGGGCGACCTGGTCGAGATAGTCCATACCAGCGCGGCGGAAGGCGCGATCAGTGATCGGGAAGCCGGCTGGCTCGATGATGTGTGCCTCCACCCCCAGGCAGGCGCAAAGTCGGAGAATCGTACCGGTATTCTGGGGAATGTCTGGCTCATAAAGGGCAATCCGCATGGCGGGTCTGGCAATCTCCAGGAACGGGCTTAGGCCGCTCTAGACGAATGATTTATGCGACTAATTCTCGCGGGCGCGATAGCGGGCTTGCGCTTGAACTGCAAGGGTGCCAATAGAACGCGACCGACGCGCTGTCCTGCCTTTTCCAGGGCTGCCGCAACCGGTTCGCCCCGCCCGCCCATGGGACCTCGGTCCCGGGCTCCAGCCGCGGGCGGATGAATAAGCCAGCCGGGGGAGAGGGCCCAAGACGTGACGACCGTGTCTTCGGCGGAGCACACGCGCCGCGACTTTCTCTATATAGCCACCGGCGCCGTTGGCGCGGTGGGGGCCGCGGCGGTCATGGTGCCGCTAATCGCTCAGATGAATCCCGATGCCTCGACCATTGCGGCCGGCGCTCCGATTGATGTCGATCTCGCACCTATTGCGGACGGACAGATCATCAAGGTGTTCTGGCGCTCCAAGCCCATCTTCGTATTTCACCGGACTAAAAAAGAGATCGAAGAAGCTCAAAAGGTCAACGTCGCCGACCTTCCCGATCCGGAACCGGACTCCGAGCGCGTTAAGCAGGGCCACGACCAGTGGCTCGTCGTCATCGGGATCTGCACACACCTCGGCTGTATTCCGCTCGCCCATCAAGGCGAATATGACGGCTGGTTCTGCCCGTGCCACGGCTCGCAGTACGACACTTCGGGCCGCATCCGCAAAGGCCCGGCGCCGCGAAATCTCTTCCTTCCTCCCTACAAGTTCGTTTCTGACTCCAAGATTCAAATCGGCTGAAGACCGTCGCATTCAAGGTTAAATCATGAGCGGACACTCGACCTACCAACCGCAGAGCAAAGTTCTGCAATGGCTCGAGAAGCGGTTGCCGATCGGCGGCCTCATTCATTCTTCATTCGTCACCTATCCGACCCCGCGTAACCTGAACTACCTGTGGACGTTCGGAGGCATTCTGTCGTTCATGCTGGGCGTGCAGATCATCACCGGCGTCGTGCTGGCGATGCATTACACCCCGCACGTCGATATGGCATTCAGATCGGTCGAGAGCATCATGCGCGATGTCAACTTCGGCTGGCTGCTCCGCTATTTGCATGCCAACGGCGCCGCGATGTTCTTCTTCGCCGTCTACGTCCATATGTTCCGCGGCATCTATTACGGGTCATATAAGGAGCCGCGCGAGGTCCTCTGGATCCTCGGGGTGATTATCTACCTGCTGATGATGGCGACCGGCTTCATGGGCTATGTGCTGGTCTGGGGCCAGATGAGTTTCTGGGCAGCGACCGTAATCACCAACTTGTTCTCCGCCATTCCGGGTGTAGGTGACACCATCGTCACATGGCTGTGGGGCGGTTTCGCGGTCGGCAATCCAACGCTTAACCGTTTCTACTCGCTGCATTACCTGTTGCCATTTGCGATCGCGGGCGTGGTCGTGCTCCACGTTTGGGCGCTGCATGTGGCGGGCCAGAACAATCCGACCGGTATTGAACCGAAATCCGACAAAGACACAGTGGCGTTCACGCCTTACGCAACGGTCAAGGACGGTTTCTTCGTCGCCGTGTTCTGCATCCTCTACGCCTGGTTTGTGTTTTACATCCCGAACTTTCTCGGCCACGCCGACAATTATATCCCGGCCAATCCGGCGGTGACGCCGGCGGAAATCGTGCCCGAGTGGTACTACCTGCCGTTCTACGCCATCCTGCGGTCGATCCCCGACAAGCTCATGGGTGTAATCGCCCTGTTCTCGTCGATTCTGGTTCTGGCTTTCATCCCCTGGCTGGATACCTCGCGTGTGCGTTCGGCGCGCTATCGACCGCTGTTCAAACAATTCTTCTGGCTTTGGGTGATCGCCTGCATCGGACTCGGCTGGCTTGGATCGAAACCGCCGGAAGGCATCTACGTGATTTTGTCGCGCGTATTCACAGTCTACTACTTCGCGTTCTTCCTGATTGTCATGCCGCTGCTCGGCATCTTTGAGAAAACCAAGCCGTTGCCGAATTCGATTTCGGAATCGGTATTGGGCGCGAAAGCGTGAGCGGGGCACCATGACAATCAAACACACGATTCTCGCTGTCACGCTCGCTGTCGCCGTCGCCGCATTGGCGCTGCCTGCGATGGCCGAGGAGCAAGTGGCTCCGCCGAGGCTCAAATGGTCATTTGCTGGGCCGTTTGGGAAATACGACGAAGCGCAGCTCCAGCGCGGATTCAAGATTTACAAGGAAGTCTGCGCGGTCTGTCACTCGTTGCAGATGTTGGCGTTCCGCAATCTCGCCGAGCCGGGCGGTCCTGGCTTCACCGAAGCACAAGCGGCGACGGTGGCGGCGGAGGCCAAGATCAAGGACCTCGACGACAAGGGCCAGCCCATCGAGCGACCCGGCCGGCTGGCCGACTATTTCCCGTCGCCATTCCCGAACGAACTCGCGGCCGCGGCGGTGCATGGCGTCGCTCCGCCGGATATGTCCACGTTGGCCAAGGCGCGCACCTATCAACGCGGCTTCCCCTGGTTCGTCTTTGATGCGTTCACGCAGTACCAGGAGCAGGGCCCCGACTACATCGCCGCCTATCTCACTGGGTTCAAGGAGCCGCCCAAGGGCTTCGTGCTGCCGCAGATCGGCCACTACAACGAATATTTCCCAGGCCATAACACCGCCATGCCGCAACCGCTGCAGGATGGCCAGGTAACCTACGACGACGGCACGCCCACGACGGTCGCGCAATACTCCAAGGACGTCTCCGCATTCCTGATGTGGGCAGCGGAGCCGCATCTGGTGCAGCGCAAGCGAATGGGCTTCCAGGTCATGATCTTCCTGATCGTTCTGGCGGGGCTCATGTACTTCACCAAGAAGAAAGTGTGGTCGGCGGTGCACTGATGCTGCGCGATATTCCTTGACGCTGGGGCCCCGTTTGGGGCCCTTTCGTTTTTAAACGCGCATATGGGGCAGGCATGACTAAATCGGTCCTTGGCATCATTGGTGGGTCCGGCATTTATGACCTGCCAGGGCTTACCAATGTGCGCGAGCAACGCATTCCCAGCCCGTGGGGTGAGCCATCCGGGCCCTTACGCATTGGCGAAATTGCAGGACTGCCGGTCGTGTTTCTGTCGCGTCACGACCAGGGCCACCGTTTGTCGCCGTCGGACATCAACTATCGGGCCAACATCGACGTGCTCAAGCGCGTCGGCGTCACCGATCTGGTTTCACTGTCGGCCTGCGGCTCGTTCAGGGAAGAATTGCCACCTGGTACTTTCGTACTGGTCGATCAATTCGTTGATCGCACCCACAAGCGCGAGAGCTCGTTCTTCGGCAAAGGTCTCGTTGCACATGTTTCGATGGCGCATCCGGTTTCACCGAATTTGCGCGCCCATCTGCGCAACGCGGCGATCGCCGAAGATATCGCGCCGCATTGGGGTGGCACTTACATTTGCATGGAAGGTCCGCAGTTCTCCACTTACGCCGAGAGTATGACCTACAAACAACTCGGCTATTCGGTCATCGGCATGACCAATATGCCGGAGGCAAAACTCGCGCGTGAAGCCGAAATTTGTTACGCGACCGCAGCCATGGTGACCGATTTCGATTGCTGGCATCCTGACCACGACGCCGTCACCGTGCAGGACATCATCAAGGTGCTATTGGCGAACGCCGAGAAAGCCAAACGTCTGGTCGCGCGGCTGGCGCGCGATTTTCCGCGCGAACACGAGCCGTGCCCCATCGGGTCAGACCGCGCGCTTGATACCGCGCTGATCACCGCGCCCGAGGCGCGCGATCCGGAGCTGGTCAAAAAGCTGGATGCCGTTGCCGGCCGGGTGTTGAAAGGATAGATGTCCATGCATATCGTCGATCTGAATCAGCAGCCAAGCGAGGAATGGCGAGCGGGCGTCAAGACACGTATGAAAGCCTCGGCGGCAAATAGTGCCACCCAGCTTTGTCTCTTTGAGCAATGGTGCGATCCGGGGCACGGTGCACCCACCCATTTGCACGCAGTCGAGGAAGTATTATGCGTCCGCGAGGGGCAAGCAGATGTTTGGATCGATGAAAAGCACGCCACGCTGACGAGCGGACAATTGATGATCGTGCCAGCCGGCCGCAAGCATGGCTTTTCAAACACCGGCGAGACCGTTTTGCACATCGAGTCGACGCTTGCCGCGCCAGTTTTCGAGGCCGCTTATGACGACAAGCGTGAGTCACCGCGGCGTTGGTTGCCGGACTGAGCAATGTCTTTAATTTTTCGATTCTAGAGAATCCTCATGACCTCGCCCTCCCTCGAACACGATTTGCGCGCGGCAATCCGAAGCATCCCGGATTACCCCAAGCCGGGCATCATGTTCCGCGACATCACGACGCTTTTGGGTGACGCGCGCGCCTTCCGCCGTGCCGTTGACGAACTGGTGCAACCCTGGGCCGGAATGAAGATCGACAAGGTCGCGGGCATCGAGGCGCGCGGTTTTATCCTCGGCGGGGCGGTAGCGCATCAGGTTTCCGCCGGGTTCATTCCGATCCGCAAGAAGGGCAAACTCCCCCATAAGAGAGTGAGCATCGCCTATTCGCTGGAATACGGCCTCGACGAAATGGAAGTGCACGAAGACGCGGTGTCGAATGGTGAGCGGGTCATTCTGGTCGACGATCTCATCGCTACCGGTGGCACAGCGGAAGGCGCAGTGAAACTCCTGCGTCAACTCGGCGCAAACATCCTCGCGGCTTGCTTCGTCATCGACCTGCCGGAACTCGGCGGCGCGGACAAACTGCGCAAGATGGATGTACCGGTACGAACGCTGATTTCGTTCGAAGGGCACTAACCGCGGCGCGGCCCCCAGGGCCCCGCCGGTGGCCCCGCTTCGGGTCCCCACGGCCCGGCTTGTGGCGTGGATTGCGGCGCGTCGCCCCACGGGCCGGCGTCGGTGCCTTCGGTTTCCGATTGGTCGGTAACTTGCGTCTGTGGTTCCGGCGCTTCCACGGCAAGTGGACCCGGATCGTGACCGCCAGCGAATTTCACCAGCGCCTCTACGCGGCTTTCGACTGGCGGATGCGTGTCGAAAACATTGGAAAAACCCACGCGCGGGTTGTCGATGCACATTTCCATCACCGCAGAATTGGCACCGGGCATTTCGCCACGCCCTTCGATCTTGCGCAGCGCCGAGATCATGGCGTCCGGATTTTTCGTGAGCTCCACCGAACCGGCGTCGGCGAGATATTCACGCTGGCGCGATAGCGCAAAGCGGATAACGACCGAAAGAATCCACACAACGGCGATGATGGCGATAGCGATGACGATCGCGATGCCGGCACCACCCTTGCGGTCGTCGCTGCTCGATCGCCGTCCGCCGCCCCACATCACGTTCTGAAAAAAGATGCGGAATACAAGTTCGCCGAAGAACGAAATCACACCAGCGATCACCACCGCGATCACCAGCATGCGCACGTCGCCGTTGCGGATGTGGGTAAGCTCGTGCCCGAGCACGGCCTCGATTTCCTGATCGTTGAGCGCGTTTATCAGTCCGCGCGTCACCGTAATTGAATATTGTTTTTCGTTTAGACCGGTGGCGAAGGCATTGAGCGCATCATCATCTGCAATGCGCAGCGTTGGCATGGTGATGCCGCGGGAGATACACAGGTTTTCGAGGAGATTATAAAGCCGCGGTTCTTCCTGCCGGGTGACTGGCCGCGCGCCGGTGACGGCATCGATCATCTGCTGATGAAATTTGTAGGCGATTGCAATCCAGACGATGGCGCCAATGGTGGCAAATGGCGCAGCCTTGATGAAATCGAATTGGGCTGCACGGAGCAGATAGTCGAGTGGCGGGGGATTGTAGGAATAATATGAGCTAAGTGCCTCGGCCAGCAGCGCTCCGGCGAACACCATGACGTACACGAGAAAAAACAGGCCGATCAGCAGCGCGACCGATCGGCGCTTGTTCGACTGAATGTGCGTATAAAGTCCGTAAGCGGCCATGCGCAGTCCTTCGGCGGGAGGCGCGTACTTCCCGTTTTAGAACTTTACGCTCGGCGCCTGCTCGAGCTGGGCGCGACCCTCGCCGAGATCGAAAAAAGTGCGTTGCGAGAAGCCAAATACCCCAGCGAATAGCGATGCCGGGAATTGCTGGATTCCCGTATTGTATTCTTGCACGGCGTTGTTGAAGAAACGGCGCGACGCGGCGAGTTTGTTTTCAATGTCGGAAAGGTCGCTCTGCAACTGCTGGAAATTAGCGTTGGCTTTCAGGTTCGGATAGTTCTCCGACAGAGCGAACAACTGACGTAGCGCGCCACTGAGCACATTTTCCGCTGCTACCTTTTGCTCAACTCCGGGCGCGGCTAACGCGGCATTGCGTGCCTGTACAACTGCCTCCAGGGTACCTCGCTCGTGCTCGGCGTAACCTTTGACTGTCTCGACCAGATTGGGGATGAGGTCGTGGCGTTGTTTGAGCTGCACGTCGATGTCGGCGAAGGCCTGGTTGGTCCGCTGCCGCATAGCGACAAGGCTGTTGTAGACGCTGATAGCCCAGATCACGCCAACGACGATGACACCAAGAACAATCCAGGCAGTTGTGGACATGGAGCAGCTCCAAATCTGCAAAACGGGGGAGCGATCGACTAAAATAACTCTATGCCAAATGGGCCGGCTGCCGCCAGCGGCAACGGGGTAGGGGTACCGAACGGCATTCCAGTAGTCATGCGGAAGCTACTGGTGGTTCAGGCAATAGCGCGTTCGGAATAAAAAAAGACCCCGAGTAGGAACTCGGGGTCTCTTCACCGGACGGCTATTCGGGGGGTAAGGGGGAGCCGCCCAGCTGAAATACACGGGGCATTAACGTCGCCCCCCGGGATTGGTTCCCGGCCGAGGTCCGATCACGTAGGCTTTATCCACAGGGGGTGGACCCGTCTTGAGGCGGTCACGATCCCTGAGTTCCATCACAGCCGGGCACGGGGGATACGAATTCGGAGGGCGTTGCCGATGAGTTCGATAATGATCGGGTGTCCCGTTACAGACCGTGAGGTCTCAACCGCGATCGAGACCGAACCAAGTGTGTTCCGGAAGCTGCCGAAAGTTGCCGCTTTCATGCGATGCCCAGCCTGTGGCCAGGATCATGTGTGGACGGTAAGTTCCGCGTGGCTTGCGGGCGAACCGAGGCTGGTGGAAAAAGTGACCCTGCCGAAAATCGAAGCGGCTTAACTCGCCTCGCGGAACCGCACCGCGGCTTCCAAGTCGACCGACACAAGTTGCGAAACGCCGCGCTCAGCCATCGTGACGCCATACAGACGATTCATGCGCGCCATTGTGATCGGGTTGTGCGTGATGATCACGAAGCGCGTGTCGGTTGATTTGATCATCTCGTCGAGCAGGTCGCAGAAGCGCTCGACGTTATGATCGTCAAGCGGCGCGTCAACTTCGTCCAGCACGCAAATGGGTGCTGGATTGGTCAAGAACACGGCAAAAATTAATGCCAGCGCGGTCAGTGCCTGCTCGCCGCCTGAGAGCAGCGACAGCGTGGCCGGCTTCTTGCCAGGGGGCTTTGCCATGATCTCAAGACCCGCTTCAAGCGGATCATCGCTCTCGATTAGCTGTAACTCGGCAGTGCCGCCGCCGAACAGCTGACTGAACAAGTGCTGGAAGTGCTTGTTCACTTGCTCAAAGGACGTCAGCAACCGCTCGCGAGCTTCACGATTGAGGCTCTGAATGCCAAGCCGCAGCTTCTTGATCGCTTCGACCAGGTCATCGCGTTCCGTGGTCAGAGAGGTGTGTTGGTTTTCGACCTCGCGCAATTCTTCTTCGGCACGCAAATTGACCGCACCCAGCCGCTCGCGTTCGCGGCGCAACCGTTCAAGCGTCGCCTCGATTTCGGCGAGATCAGGCAGAGGATCAGTCGGCTTGATCTCGGCAAGTTCTGCCACGCCCGCCGGTTCGATCTCCAACATGTCGTGGATCTCGCGGCCAATATCGGTGAGCCGGCGCTTGGCGCCCTCGAAGCGCTCTTCGGCGCGGGCGAGATCTTCTCGCGCGGCGCTGGCCGCTTCCAATGCGGCGCGGGCGTCACGGTCCGCCTCGGACAACGCAGTTTCCGATTCCAGCAAACGGTCCGCGCATGCACGTCGGGCGGCTTCCGCGGTCTGGACCTCGGTGAAAAGTACGCCGCGCTTTTCAGCGAAGAGTTGCGGCGCGTTTTCGAGTTCGGTGCGATCGCGTTTCGCCTCGGCGATACGCTGTCCGAGCGTGGCCGTCTGGTTGCGAGCGCCCTGCTGGCGTTCAACCCAGCCGGTCTTGTCGGCGGCAAGGGTCGCCAGCCGCCGGTCAGCAAGCTCGGCTTCGCGCACAATGGCCTGCTGCTCAGCCTGAACTTCGGCGAGTTTGGCGCGCTTTGTCGCGATATCATCGCGTACGCGTGCGAGCTTCGCTTCGAGGTCGGCGGCTGGAGCAAATGCGCCGAGCGCCAATTCAGCTTCCGTCTTGGTAGTCGTAGCTTCGTTGCGGCTCATGATCAGCCGTGCGCGCGCTTCGGCGAGTGCCGATAGCCGCGCAGCCTGACGGTTGAGGTCGCGCTCACGCGCGCGACTTTCGGTTTCCGCAGTGTTGGCGGCATCAAAGGCAGCTTGCGCTGCTTCCAGGACACGATGCTTGGTCTCAACCTCGCTGCGCGCGCTAACCAACTCAGTATCGATCTCGGCAAACCGGCTGCGTTGCGCGAGCCGGCGGGCGGCCCCGGTTGGCGCGTGCGCGGCTGCAACAAAGCCGTCCCAACGCCACAGATCGCCATCGCGGGATACCAGCCGTTGGCCGGTCTTGAGAGTACCGGCAAGCCGGATGCCGGCGTCGCGCTCAACTACGCCGATTTGCGCCAACCGCCGCGCAAGTTGTGCCGGTGCCTTGACGTAGCGCACGAGCGGCTCGGCACCATCGGGAAGGGCGGGGTCGCCGTCTTCACTCGTCACCTCGGTCCAATGCATGGGCGAGGACGTGTCGACCGGCGCGTCGAGATCGTCGCCGAGCGCGGCGCCCAGCGCCTTTTCGTAGCCCTTTTCGACGGAGATGTGGTCGATCACCGGCGGCCAAAGGCTGCGTGTCTCGAGCGACAACATTTTCGAAAGGGTCTTTGCCTCCGTCTCGAGTCGTTGAACACGCTTTTCGGACTCGGCCGAGGCAGCGCGCGCTGTTTCCAGCTCGGCTCGCGCAACATTGTGTGCCGCCTCGGCGGCGATCGCAGTTGCTTCCGCTTCCGTCAGCGCAGCCTGCGCGCCTTCGACTGCGGCAGCCAGCGGCACGCTGTCGGCGGTTTGTAACGTGGCCAGCTCGCGCTCAATCGCCGCGATCTCGGAGGTAATTCTGGTGATGCGCTCGCCTTGCTCCCGCGCGGCATTCTCGAAACTATTGCGTTGGGCCGTGAGATCGGCGAGTGCGGTGGTGACGTCGGAGAATATCTTCTCGGCGCCGCCGAGTTCGGAGTTGGCTTCCGAGACCTTTGCGTCAATGCCGCTGCGGCGCCCGGCACTCTCCCGTGCTTCCGCCCTGATGGCTTCTTCCTCAGAAGCGAGGCGGGCGATAGCCTGTTCCGCGTCTGCGGCAAGCCGCTCTTCGCGCTCGGTGTCGGCGGCAAATTGGACCAGCCGCAGATCGAGCTCAGCAATGCGGTCTTTGGCGCGCGCCTCTTCTCGGTCAAGGTCCTGGAGGGCCACATTGAGACGATGCAGCGCCGCGCCGGCGCGCGCCTCCGCCTCGCGCAAATCTGGTAGCGCTGCGGCTGCAAGCGCCTGACGCTTCGATGCCTCCGCTTCCGCCTCGACGCGCCCGGCGACGGTGCGTACGCAAAGATCTTTGCCGTGCTCAGCCTCAGTTACCTCGTTATTCGCGGCCGTCCAGCGGAGATGATAGAGCGTCGCCTCCGATTTGCGCACTTGCGAGGATACTGTGCGATAGCGGATCGCCTGACGCGCCTGTTTCTTCAAGCCATCGATCTGCGCGGCGAGTTGGCCGATCACGTCCTCCGCACGCAGAAGATTCGTCTCCGCCGCCTTCAGACGCAGTTCGGCCTCATGCCGGCGGGCGTGCAGGCCGGCAACGCCGGCGGCCTCTTCCAATACGCGGCGGCGTTGTTCGGGTTTTGCCTGGATGATCTCGCCGATGCGGCCCTGGTGGACGAGCGCGGGTGAGCGGGCGCCGGTAGAGGCGTCAGCGAACAAAATCTGCACGTCACGCGCGCGAACCTCGCGTCCGTTAATGCGATAATTGGAGCCAGTTTCCCGTTCGATGCGGCGGGCGATTTCCAGCGAGTCCTGGTCATTGAAGGCAGCCGGTGCTGAACGCGTCGAATTGTCGATTGCGATTGCAACCTCGGCATTGTTGCGCGCCGGACGGCTGTTGGATCCTGAAAAGATCACGTCATCCATGGTCGAGGCACGCATGGATTTGTACGAGGACTCGCCCATGACCCAGCGCAGCGCTTCGACAAGGTTCGATTTGCCACAGCCATTCGGCCCGACCACGCCGGTTAGACCCGGCTCGATCAGAAAATCGGTCGGTTCGACAAACGACTTGAAGCCAAGCAGGCGGAGTCGCGTGAGCTTCATACGTTAAGGCCTCATACCCCGCGCGGGATGAGAACCTGCCTTCCCGCTAGGTTTTGCATTGAACAATTCAGCAAGCCGTCCCGGGGCTTGGCCCGGGCCTGGTTGGCCGTCTGCCGCGTTGGACCGGAGAATAAATCGCCGCGCGCGCGAGGGCAACTGCTGTGCGGCCTAGGGCGGTGGTTTTCCAGACCTTTCCGGCAGGACGGGGAAAAAATCGCGCGGGGAGCGCCTTGCCGCCACCTACCTCCAGGCCGAAAAACCCTTGTCAGCTCTTGAGATAGGGGTCGATTACCTTGGCCAGTTCTTCGATCGACAGGGCGCCTGGGTAGGCCGTCCCATTCACGAAGAAAGTGGGGGTCGACTGCACCTTAAATTTGTCGACTGCCCGCTGGCGCACGCTTTCGATGCCGTCGAGGACCTGCTGATTCGCGAGGCAGGCGTTGAAAGTCTGCTCGGTGAAGCCGGTCTGCTTGGCGATGGCGAGGAGAGGCGGGATCGGCTTCTCGATCGCCCATTGCCGCTGTTGGCGGAACAATGTGTCGATGAGCGCGAAATATTTGTCTTTGTCGTCCTTGCCGGCGCAGCGGGCCAGCATGAAAGCAGCAGCGGCAAGATTGTCGAGCGGGAACTCGCGGAAAATGTAGCGCACTTTGCCAGTGTCGATGTAGCGCTTCTTGAGTTCGGGGAACGTTGTTTCCTGAAAGTGTGCGCAATGCGGGCAGGTCATCGACGCATATTCGATGACGGTCACCGGCGCCTTGTCATTCCCCATGACCATTTCGGGAAGGGCGTCGGGTTTCATCAGTTCGCTGTCAGGAATAGCGTCAGCGGCCAACGCTATCCCCGGGAAGGGCGCCAGCGACGACACGCCAAGCACGGTAGCGGCAATCGCCGCGATGGCTGTGCTCTGGCAAAACTCGCGACGGGTGATCTGCAACTGGGGCTCCTAGTCTGAAAAACCGGTCCGTGGGGTCACTGGCTAGCTGGATAGTATAATTGTGGCAATGCCGGGCCGTCCTGCCAAGGCGTCTGGCGGGCTCAATTTCTCTTGATTGCGGCGCCCAGGCGACCGAGTGCCTGACGCAGGTCCTCATCCTTGACGTCGGGCAGGCCTTCGGCGATGCGCGCCGCCATCGCCGGATCGGGCTCGCGCGACTGTGGCTGCTCGCGATGGCGCAGGGGAGCTTGGCGGAGGGCAATGCGTCCGATTGCCTGCCAACCAAAGAAGCGGTTGACCCGCTCAAGGATGACTGCGGACAGATGCTGGATTTCGAGCGCGGCGGGACCTTCTACCCGCAGCACCAGCGTGGCGGGCTCCGGTTTTTCGTCCCCGATGGCACGTGGCCAGCTGATCTTAAGTGGTTCGCTGTGTGCTGCGATCTCGGTTCCCACGATGTCAGTCCAGCGGGAAATGATTTCGGTCGAGGCAAAGCCCTGCGCCTTGAACGCGTCACCCAAAGTGGCCCCAAGGAGGTCCGAAAGCGGCCGGGGAAAACTGCGCGAGGGCTTGCTCAAGCGGATGTACCTTGTGCCATCGTCGACGTCATGAGCGTAGCAGTCCGATTGCCGCAGCGGAAGAAAGCCGATACGCCGCGTCCCGCCGATCTTCTCGCCTGGTACGACCGCCACGCACGCGTGTTGCCCTGGCGTGCCCGGCGCGGCGAACGCGCGGATCCGTATGGTGTCTGGCTATCGGAGATTATGCTGCAACAGACCACCGTGAAGGCTGTTGCGCCTTATTACGAGCGGTTTCTGTCACGTTGGCCGACAGTCGGTGGGCTCGCCGCCGCCAGTCTCGACGATGTGCTGCGCGCCTGGGCGGGGCTTGGTTATTACGCGCGTGCCCGTAACCTGCATGCCTGCGCAAAAAAGGTGGTCGAGTTGCACGCCGGGAGTTTTCCGAAAGATGTCGACGCGTTGCTCGCTTTGCCCGGCATCGGCGACTATACGGCTGCGGCGGTAGCGGCGATTGCGTTCGATGCTTCGACGGTGCCGGTCGATGGAAATGTCGAGCGCGTGGTGTCGCGACTATTCGCGGTCGAGGAGAGCCTGCCGGCAGCGAAGCCAACCATCAAGCAACTCGCCGCATCGTTGCTGCCCATGCACCGCGCCGGTGACTTCGCCCAAGCCTTGATGGATCTTGGCGCCACCATCTGCTCACCCAAGCGTCCGATATGTCCGTTGTGTCCGTGGAGCGGTTCATGTTTGGCCAGCGAACGCGGCGACCCGGATACGTTTCCACGCAAAGCGCCCAAACGGGCAGGCAAATTGCGCCGGGGCTGCGCTTTTGTCGTACAGCGCGTCGATGGACGGGTGTTATTGCGCCGGCGCCCGGAAAAGGGCTTGCTTGGCTCAATGATGGAAGTGCCCGGCACCGAATGGACGCACGATTTCGACGACAGCCGAGCGCTACGCTCGGCGCCACGCCTGCGTGCCAAAGTGCGATGGCAGCGGTTACCAGGCGTTGTGCGGCACGTGTTCACCCATTTTCCACTGGAGCTTGCGGTATTGGCCGCGCGCGTGCCGCGTGCAACTTCGGCGCCAAAAGGCGCCCGCTGGGTGAAGGTCGACGACCTCGCCGATGAGGCGCTGCCGAATGTGATGCGCAAGGTACTGGCGCACGCCCTCGATAGCCGCTAGATCGCCGGAATTCCCGATGCCGCCATCAACATGGAATTTTCCGCTCGCTCGGTCATGTCGGGACGCTTGCGCTGCCGCGCCGCGGCCTTGCGATTGATCTTGCGCTTGGCAATGCCATTGAGCTTCTTGTCGGTCGCCTTTTCTTCTTTCAAATTCATGTTCAAGATTTTGGCGATGTCGTTGCGGCCGAGCAACTTGGCCCACGCGACCAGTGTGCCGTAACGCGTGATTTCGTAATGTTCGACCGCCTGTGCGGCGGCGATCAGCGCCGCATTGAGCACCATCTTGTCATCGATCTCACCGGCGATATCTTTCGCCTCGTCGATGATGCCGTCGATGGCCGGGCATTTGGTGCCTTGTGGCGTCACCTTTAATTTCTTGAATGCGTGGTCGAGCCGTTTGATCTGGCCCTTGGTCTGCTTCAGGTGCGTCCGGAAGCCTTTCTTCAGCTCGGCATCGGACGCCTTCTCGACCATTTCCGGAAGGGCTTTTACGATTTGGTGCTCGGCGTAGTAGATGTCCTGCATGGTATGCAGGAACAGATCCTGCATCGTCTGCATATCGGCAGAAAACCAGCCCATGACGCGGCTCCCTGTTGATTGTTTCAATCGTTAAGTCGCGCGGGCGGGACATGTTCCCAAAGCCACGAAACATCGCTACGAAGCGAAGGCCGTTTCAATAATCTTTATGGGGACACGCATGAGCATCGAACGTCATGATACCGGGCCGCGCATGAGCAAGGCGGTAGTGCATGGCAATACGGTCTATCTTGCCGGTATTGTTGCCGATAGCCCAAAGGGCAAGAGTACGACCGAGCAGACCAAAAGTATTCTGTCACAGATCGATGGTTTTCTGGCCAAAGCCGGCACCGACAAGAGCAAGCTGCTTTCCGCCAATATCTGGATCACCGACATGGCTAATTTCGCCGAGATGAACGCAGTGTGGGACGCGTGGGTATCGCCGGGGAATACACCGGCGCGCGCTACCGTCGAAGCGAAGCTCGCAACGCCGGACTACAAGGTCGAGATCATGGTGGTGGCGGCGAAATAGCGATGGCTGAGCAGCACCCCGGCATCCTCGCAATCTGGAACGACTGCCGCGAAGGCCGCGAGGCAGAATTCGAAGCCTGGTTCCAGGGCGAGCATCTGCTGGAACGGCTTGCGGTTCCGGGCTTCCTGTTCGGCCGACGGCATCAGGCTATTTCGGGCAATGCCGGTTACTTCAATTTCTACCTCGTCGAGTCGCCAGAAGTTTTGACTTCTAAGCCTTATCTGGAACGGCTCGACAACCCGACGCCAATGACCAAACAGATCATGTCTGAGGTGTTCCTCAACATGAACCGAACAGTGTGTCGCCGGACAGTCCGGCTCGGTGGATTTCGGGGGGCCTATGTCGCTGCTGTCCGTTTTGCCGCGTTGCCCGACGAGGCAGTGCTGACTAAACAGCTCGATGCATTGGTGCAGGACCCCGCCGTAGCGAGTGGTGAAATCTGGATTGCGCTTGATCCTGCTGGCATGCCGGTCTCGATGGAAGAGAAGTTGCGCGGTGGCGACCGCAAGATCGCGGCCTGTCTGATGATCGACACACTGAGGCAAGACGCCGCCGTGAAGATCGGCGCCGACCTCGCAAGGAAATTTTCCGGAACCGAGGTCGGAGTTTTTCGCGTGCTTTGCCAGCTCGGCAGTGAAGTGGAGGCCTGAGCCATGCAATCGCTTTTACCGATTGCAGAAAAAATCGCCGCACGCCTGACCAAACGGCGCGAAACAATCGCCATTGCCGAATCATCAACCGGCGGGCTTGTCGCCGCGGCATTACTCGCGGTTCCCGGCGCGTCGGCCTATTTCGTCGGCGGCGCGGTGATCTAT
This sequence comes from uncultured Alphaproteobacteria bacterium, assembly GCA_963810585.1. Taxonomy (GTDB): domain Bacteria; phylum Pseudomonadota; class Alphaproteobacteria; order Rhizobiales; family Xanthobacteraceae; genus Pseudolabrys. Next base: position 504,994 of record CAWENV010000001.1, on the reverse strand, counting down.
ACGAAAGCGTCAAGATTAGCCTTGCTCGGTATCGATGATACCGAGATGCAAGGGATGCGGCCGGCGACGGAGCAATATTCGCTATTAATCGCTCGCCGCGTCCGTGAACGACACGGCGCGACTTGGGGTTTTGGCGAAACAGGAGCCACGGGGCCGAGTGGAAATCGCTATGGCGACCCGGCCGGCCACACCTGCATGGCAGTTGCCGGTCCGATTGAACGGGCGATTACACTACAAACCGGCAGCGCTGATCGGTTCGCGAACATGAACGCGTTCTCAAAGCGTGCGCTGGAATTTCTTGCTGAGGCAATATCCGTCGAGAACTGATACCGACGGTCGAGAGCTATTCCGCGGCTTCGGCCATCTCGGCGCGAACTTGCGCGCGGAACTCATCGATTAATCGTAGGCCTTTGGTGGTTTCGACGTGCCAGAAGGTCCAGCCGTTGCAGGCATCGAGGCCTTGCGCCAGCGCGCCAATGCGATGGATCGAGCCGACGGCGCCGTCGAGCGATAATGCTCCATCGGCACGCACCAGCGCCTTGTGGCGTTTCTTGGCGTCTACCAATCGGGCGCCAGGAGTCACCAAGCCACGTTCAATTAATGCGGCGAACGGAACACGTGGCGCTTCGCGCGCGGTCATAAATGGTGCGAGCGTCGGCGCTTCCAGTGGTTTGGTCGAAGAAATGCGCTTGTCCGCCGCCTTGGCATATTTGGGATCTTGTTCGCAGCCGACAAACCGCCGGCCAAGACGCTTGGCAACCGCGCCTGTCGTGCCAGTGCCACAGAATGGATCCAGCACCAGGTCGTCGGGGCGCGAACTTGAGAGAAGCACGCGCGCAAGCAAAGCCTCTGGCTTTTGAGTCGGATGCAGTTTTTTTCCGTCACGGCCCTTCAGTCGTTCCCCACCCGTGCATAGTGCCAGCGTCCAATCGGAACGCACCTGAACATCTTCGTTGCCAGCTTTGAGCACTTCGTAGTTGAATGTGTAGCCGCGCGCGTCGGCGTCGCGTGAAGCCCAGATTAGCGTCTCGTGCGCATTGGTGAAGCGGCGACCACGGAAATTCGGCATCGGGTTCGATTTCCGCCAGATCACATCGTTGAGGATCCAGAATCCGAGATCCTGCATGATCGTACCGACGCGAAAGATGTTGTGATACGAGCCGATGACCCAGATCGTGGCGGCAGGTTTCATCACGCGCCTGCAAGCGGTAAGCCAGCGCCTCGTGAACTCGTCGTAGGCAGGAAAACTCGCGAATTTGTCCCAGTCGTCGTTGACTGCATCAACTCGCGAATTGTCCGGGCGTTTCAAATCACTGGCGAGCTGAAGATTGTAAGGCGGATCGGCGAAAACCAGATCCACGGATGCTGCCGGCAACTTCGCTATCCCGGCGACACAGTCGCCGACAAGGATGCGGTGCGGTTGCGGACTCTTTGAAACTCCACGGGGCGCCCCTGAGGGCGCCCCGCGACGCGACACTACCATGACTCAGGACTCTGACTCAGGCGACGCGGTCGGCGACGCGGGACCTACAACCGACAGGCCTGCATCTTGGGCGAGCAAGGTAAAAAAGCGGTTTATTATCTCTGCCCGCAACTGGGCAAATTCTGCCTAATTAACGCGGGCTTACTAGGTGCGACGAGTATGCGTAATCTGACACCACATTGGACCTGCGCGACCGTTTCGGTGATGATCGACTTAAAGTTTGCGGGAGGAATTTGCGATGCGTTGGGATGATTTTCGTCGCAGCGACAACGTCGAAGATAGTCGTGGCGATACTGATGGCGGTGGTTTTGGCGGCGGCGGTATGGGCATCCCGGTCGGAGGCGGCGGCCTCGGGATTGGAACTGTCGTTGTGCTTGGCCTGATCGGTTGGGCGCTTGGTATCGATCCAAGCATCCTGATCGGCGGCGCGGAATTGGTGAATAGCGGAACGCACTACCAGCAGCCTTCGCAGCCGAGCGTGCAGCCCACCGGCAAACCGAAGGATCAGATGGGCGACTTTGTTGCCGCTGTCCTTGGCAATACCGAAGACACCTGGCGTGACATTTTCCAGAGCGGCGGTCAGCAATACAGCGTGCCACGCCTGCGACTGTACTCAGGTGTGGTGCAGGGCGGTTGCGGCATGGCACAGGCGGCAATGGGACCGTTTTATTGTCCGAATGATCGGCGGATATACCTGGATACTTCTTTCTTTCGCGATATGCGCGATCGCTTCCGCGGCTGCAGCGGCAAGGCGTGCGAATTCGCCGAGGCCTACGTGATCGCCCACGAAGTCGGGCATCATGTGCAAAACTTGCTGGGTATTTTGCCGAAGGCGCAATCCGCACAGCGGGCGGCGAACAGCAAGGCAGAGGCGAACGCGATCCAGGTGCGTGTCGAACTGCAAGCCGATTGCCTAGCGGGCGTCTGGGCCAATCATTCTGATCAGCGTTGGAAATCTATCGAGCCAGGCGATGTTGAAGCCGCACTGCAGACTGCCGCGGCAATCGGTGACGACCGATTGCAGAAGCAGACCCAAGGTTATGTCGTGCCTGACGCTTTTACGCATGGTTCGTCAGCGCAGCGGCAGCGCTGGTTCACCACTGGTTTGAAAGAGGGCAAAGTCTCGGCCTGCAATACTTTCGCGGCGGCTTCGCTTTGAGGATAGACAATATGCCCGGTATTGATGAAAGCCGACAGTTTGTGCCACTGAAGATTGCGGTGCTCACCGTATCCGACACGCGTGAGACTACTGACGACAAATCTGGTGCGACGCTAATCGAGCGAATTCGTGCCGCCGGCCACGTCGTCGCCGAACGCGCGATCGTCAAGGATGAAGTCAAGGCGATCCGCCAGCGCGTGAAAGCCTGGATCGCCGATAAATTCATCGATGTGGTGATCACCACAGGCGGTACCGGCTTCACTGGCCGCGACGTCACCCCCGAAGCAGTCGAGCCTTTGTTCGAAAAACGTATGGATGGTTTCGCCGTGATGTTCCTGCTGGTAAGCGAGAGAAAGATCGGCACCTCGGCAATTCAGACGCGCGCCACGGCTGGTGTCGCTAACGCGACCTACGTTTTCTGTCTGCCGGGCTCCCCGGGCGCCTGCAAAGACGCCTGGGATGAAATTTTGGTGCACCAGCTCGATTACCGCTATCGGCCGTGCAATTTCGTGGAGATTTTGCCGCGCTTGGACGAACACCTGAGACGCCCGAATGCACGCACGCAATCAGGCTGAGTGGGTACCGGTCAGCCGCCCGGATTGCGTGCCAATTTAACATAGGCCGTTCGATGGACTCCGGAGAATCGGGCATGGCGATCGATTCGCGCTCGGCAAGAACTACAGTTCGAGATCCCAAAACTCTGCAACCACGTTCTGTCCCCAGGTGTGGCGTGGTTCGCTTCCGGTCAGCGTGAAGCCCGCACGCTCATAGACGTGCCGGGCTGCGGTGAGCACGCTGTGAGTCCACAATGTGATCTTCGTATATCCGGTGCTGCGCGCAAAGTGCACGCATTCATCGACAAGTTTTGCGCCCAAGCCGAGGCCGCGAGCTTTCGGGTCCACTAAAAGGAGACGGAGGCGGGCAACGCCGGGCTGCTCGTCCTTGACGAGCATGACGCAGCCGACATTCTCGCCGGCGATATCTACGATCCAGCAGCGCTCCAACTTAGGATCGAAGTTGTTGACGAAGTCGGCCACGATCTGCGCGCACAAGCCCTCGAACGGATCCGTCCAGCCATATTCCTGCGCATAGAGTTCGGCATGGCGGGATACGATCCAGCCAAAATCCCCGGGCCGGGGGCTGCGCAGAAGAAACTGCGGTTTAAAGTCGGGTGCTGGTGTTGGCGCGGCGAGCAGGATCTCGATCGAGTTCATCGCTTCGACGATCTGTGTCTGTTGCACGTCGTTAAGTTTATTCAGCATGATCCCAGCCTGGTTTTGCGAGCGTTGCTCCATCGGCGCGAAAACTTTACGGCCTCGCGCCGTCAAGGCGAGGTGACTCTGGCGGGCGTCCTTCGCTGAGGTTTTGCGGCTGATCAGGCCACGCTTTTCGAAATTGCGGAGCAGGCGGCTGAGATAGCCGGCGTCGAGATCGAGTGTGCGTGCGATATCGCTGGCGGTGCGGGCGCCGTGCGCGATCTCGTACAGTACCCGACCCTCGCCAAGCGAGAACGGACTGTCGAGATAAGTTTTTCGCAGCACGCCAATGTGTCGCGTGTAGAAGCGGTTGAAGCGGCGCACCGCCGAAATTGTCTGCGGGTTCGGCATCCAATGAAAAGTTGGACAATTAGTTGACTAAGTCAAGTATGTTTTTAGCGTCCTGAACTTAAAAGACCCCTATGAGGAGGGTGAGGGCTAAAGCGTGACGCCGATTGTGGCCGGCAGCATTGCAGTCCGCCGGCGGCCGATACGTCAGGAGGAGAGTTGCCTCAGCGTCGTCGCGATCTGAATGGCCGCCGATGGCCTCGTAGAAGCGGCGAGCGATCAACAGACCTTGGTCCGTCCTCGGGCTTCCCCAAAGGGCCCCCCGCAGCAGGGCGGCGACCTCCGCCAAACTTGGTCTCAAATAGTCGGCGGCTCCGACGGGTCGAAACACCGCGGCTCGCGCCGCGCCTTCGATTAAATCGGTTGCCTGCGTGAATTGGCCGGCGGCTTCGATCCACCCTGGCTGCGGAACCGCGCCAGCTCGCAGGAACATCAGCCAGGGGGTCCGCGCGCCTGTTGCAGCCGATTTCAGGCGCGCGCCAAGCGGTTCGGTCGAACTCATGAACCGGCAGCCCGCAAATTCGGCGACCTCGGAGGTCGCATCGCTTGATGCCGCATCGGCCACGATGACCTCGGCGAGCAGCCCGGCAGCGGCACCCGGAACCAGTGCGGCCAGTGTGGGGACGAGCGCGCGTTCCGATTCATACGTGGCAATGATTGCGCTCAACATGGAACCGTAGCCGTGTGGATGTGGTTGCTACCGTATCATGTGGGATTCTGGAACTACGCCACGAGATGGAGCCTGCACAGCGCAAATTTCGGCCTCTGGGCGAGGGAAGCCAGCGGGTGGGAAGTGGACTTCAGGCCTACCGTCCCGCGAAGCGATTTTAGCGTCATTCCATGGCGATTTTCGTAAGCGGAAAATGCAAGAAGTCCAATAAAACGTGCACGAGATGAGATTATAGTTGCATACGTAACTACCCTCTAACGGCCTCCAAAAACCTCTTCGCAACTTAGAAAGTGTTCTTGTTACGTTCACGTCCGATCGCTAAGGTGAAGCCATGGCTCGATCAAACGCAGCCCAAACGCGCCCGCCGGTGAAGGAGCTGCCCTCCGCGCCGGCGGGCACATATGACGAGGTCAGCGAGCTGCTCGGCGTCGTTGTTGACCATGAGCGTCGTCGCGGTCGCGGCGCGCAAAGCAATGCGTCTGGCCGTTACGAATCGATTGCCCGCATCGCCTTCGACGACGGCTGGCGCACCCTCGACGAGTTGCCGCCATTCAAGACGACGGTAACTGTCGATTCCACACGCAAGATTATCACCAGAAACGAGTCGCCCGATATCGGCTTCGACCGATCGATCAATCCTTATCGCGGCTGCGAGCACGGCTGCATTTACTGTTTTGCGCGGCCCACCCACGCATATCTCGGCCTTTCACCAGGGCTCGATTTTGAGTCCAAGCTTTTGGTGAAGCCGGAGGCTGCAAACCTTTTAGAAAAGGAATTGTCGGCACCAGGCTACGATCCGAAAGTGATTGCGATTGGCACCAACACCGACCCCTATCAGCCGATCGAGCGCCGCTACAAGGTTATGCGTCGCATTCTGGAAGTCCTCGATCGCGCTGGTCATCCAGTCGGCATTGTCACCAAGTCGGCGTTGGTATTGCGGGACCTGGACATTCTCGCTCGTATGGCCGAGCGCAATCTTGCCAAGGTTGCACTGTCCGTAACGACACTCGACCCCGAGCTCGCCCGCAAGATGGAGCCGCGTGCGGCGACGCCGATGCGACGGCTCGAGACTTTGCGTCGCCTGAGCCAGGCCGGCGTTCCCGCTACGGTCATGGTTGCGCCGGTTATACCGGCACTCAATGATATGGAGATCGAGCGAATCCTCGAAGCCGCGCGTACGGCCGGCGTGAAAGAGGCTGGTTACGTATTGCTTCGGCTGCCGCTCGAAGTGCGCGACTTGTTCCGCGAGTGGCTGATAGCCAATTATCCCGACCGCTGCCGCCACGTTTTCAAGCTGATCCGGGATATGCGCGGAGGTAAAGACTACGACTCAACGTGGGGCACGCGGATGAAAGGCACCGGACCCTATGCGTGGATGATCGGTCGCCGTTTCGAGCTGGCATGCGAAAAGTTGGGTCTCAACGTGGCGCGCAGCTCCCTCACCACGGAGCATTTTCACAAGCCAAAGCCTGACGCGGAGCAATTGAGCTTGCTCTAAAAGAGCGCATTCATAGACCACGTCGTCCACACGCTCCGAGCTTCCGCATTGACTTGAGCGGTCTTCCGCGCACTCATCGCGGCAATGGCTAAAAAATCGAAGCCTAGCCCGCGTCTGCCGCTCATAGAGCCGATCTTGCGCCCGACCTTCCGGCGCGAGCGGCGCGCTCTCAACAAGGGAGTTTTTCCGGTCGCAGGGTGCGACGAGGCGGGCAGGGGGCCGCTTGCCGGGCCGGTGGTAGCAGCTGCGGTCGTACTTGATCCTAATCGAATTCCACGCGGCTTAAATGATTCAAAAAAGCTCGACGCAGCGTCCCGCGAGAGGCTGTACGAGAAAATTTGTGCTACGGCGCAAGTGGCAGTGGCATTCGGCGCAGTGGAGCGTATCGATCGCGACAATATCCTGCGCGCCTCGCTCTGGGCACTCGCCCGCGCCGTTAAGGCGCTGCCGGAGCGGCCGAAAATGGTGTTCGTCGACGGCAATATGAAGATCGACTGTGGTTGCGATTGCGAAGCGGTCGTGTCTGGCGACGCGTTGGTGCTGTCAGTCGCTGCGGCCTCCATCGTGGCCAAGGTCACGCGTGACCGGCTGATGACCCGGTTGGGCCTCGCGCATCCCGGGTACGGCTTCGAACGGCACATGGGCTACAGCGTGCCCGAGCATTTTGCCGCGCTTGCCCGCTTGGGGCCGACAATTCACCACCGCAAGTCTTTTGCACCGGTGGCTGCCAAGCTCGCCGCCATGGGTGGTCTATCCGATGAGGTGCTGGCCGAGTTGTTGCCTCTTTAGCGCACCTTCTTTATTCCTGCCGGCACATGATCCCGAATAGCTCGTTCTCGATCCTTGATCGGGGATGGCATGGGATAAGCGTTTTCTGCCGTTTTCACCCCGCTCGGGCCAATGCATTACGTCTCCCTTCTCATTGAATTCCTGCGCGGGCGCCCGGCGGTGGTGTTCTGGACCGTGGCGCTGACGCAAGCCGTGCTTTGGACTTTAATTCCGGCCCTTTTCTACAGTGCCCCTCCTGGGGACGTGCCGCTTGTGCTCGCCATTGGCCATGAATTCGTGCTGGGCAGCTATCTTGGGCCCCCGCTGGCGTTTTGGCTTGGCGAGATTGCCTTCAAGGTGGGTGGCAGCTTTGGCCTCTACGCGTTGGCACAGGCTTGCATCGTCGTCGCCTATTGGGCTGTGTTTGCCCTCGGGCGCAGTATTGTCGGCACCCGCCATGCAGTGCTCGCCGTACTGCTGATGGTAGGCATTGCCGCTTTTACAATACCTAGTCCGAATTTTGGTCCAGCGATCCTGGCCGCGCCGTTGTGGGCGCTCGCGCTGTTGTATTACTGGCGCGCTGTGGGCGAAGGGAGACGCGGCTACTGGTTTCTGCTCGCACTCGATCTAGGTCTGCTCATGCTCGCGAGCTACGTCGGATTAATCCTGATCCTGGTCATGATCGGATTCACCTTTTCGGTCCGACCAGGGCGACGCGCACTACTCAATCCCGAGCCATGGATCGCATTGCTACTCCTGTGCATCGTAATTTTTCCTCACGCACTCTGGTTAAGCAATGGACGCTCTCTTGTTATCGAAGGCATCGACGAAAGTATTGCGGCGGCCGGCCGGCTGTCGTCCGCGATGTGGCTATGTTTTGCGCTAGTGATTACGCATCTTGGTCTCGCTTTGCTGGTGATATTGGCAAGTGGGTGGCCGCGGCAGGCGCGCGAACGCGCGCCGGAGATTGACCGCAATCCGGTCGAGCCTATTGCACGAATTTTTGTGTACGTCTTTGCTTTGGCGCCCGTATTGATGGCGATCGCCATTGCATTTGCGAGCGGTCGTTTAGGGCCACTCGATCGCATTGCGCCGCTCGTGGTGCTGTCGGGGCTTGCGGTGGTCGTCGCCGTTGGTGACAAGGTACTGCTCTATCGCGAACGGCTCGTTTCTTCCGCTTGGCTCGGATTGCTGCTCGCGCCGCCGGTGCTGGTCGCGCTCGCAACCGCAATATTTCCGTGGACGGTGGGCGTTGATCTCGGAATAGCGCAACCGGCCAATGTGGAGGGCCGCTTCTTCGCTGACATTTTCCAGCGCCGCACCGGCAAACCGCTCGTCTACGTGACCGGTGATCCGCGGCTAGCGCCGCTGGTTGCACTTGCCGCCCCAAGCCGGCCTCACGTCTATTTTGCCTGGGCACCGGAGCGTAGTCCTTGGGTGAGTTCGACCGATCTCCTCGTGCAGGGAGGCATTTTGGTATGGCCGGCTACTGACAATAGCGGCACGCCGCCGGCAACCCTGAAAGCACAGTTTCCAGAAATGGTACCGGAAGTGCCGCGCTCTTTCCCACGTTCTGTGCAAGGCATGTTGCCGTTGATCCGGCTCGGGTGGTCGGTGTTCCGCTCGCAAGCTCCCTGACGTTGACGTGCGATCGGATCCAAGGATCGGCGTTCGCCTTTCGCGAAGAAGCTGCGTCAGTGATAGCTCTCACCCTCACGTACTTTGCCGCGAAACAGCCAGTAGATGAATCCGATATAGCCGAGGATAATTGGCAATAGCAGGAGCGTGCCCAGCAACATGAAGATCTGGCTCGCGGGGGCAGCGGCGGTGTCCCAGACAGTAAGTGAGGGCGGAACCAGATAGGGGAAATTGGAAATCACTAGGCCAAGGAAGCCCAGCAAGAAGAGCGCAATCGTCGCCAGAAATGGCGGCACCTCTCGTCCGGTTTCGATCCAGCGCCACATAAGGTAGGCAATGAGGGCGGTCACGGCCGGGATGGGCCATAGGAAGTAAAAGTTAGGCAGCGAGAACCAGCGCGCCGCGATGCGTGGCTCTGTCAGCGGTGTCCACAAACTCACCACGGCCATAAAGACCAGTACCGTCAACAGGAGGGTCTTTGCCTGTGCACGGGCACGGACAGCCACAGGGCCTTCGGTTTTCATCACAAGCCACGTAGCGCCGAGCAACCCGTAACCCGCAACTAGCGATAAGCCGCAAACTAAAGCGAACGGAGTTGCCCAATCGAATGAGCCACCGCTGTATGCGCCGTCGTGCACCGCTATTCCCTGGATGAGTCCGCCGAGAATCACGCCCTGTGCGAAGCTGGCTAGTGTCGAACCGGCGGTGAAGGCCACATTGAGCCATGTCTTGCTGCGCGACACGGTACGAAACTCGAAGGCCACCCCGCGAAACACGAGCGCAAGCAGCATTACAATAACAGGCAGATAGAGCGCCGGCATCACAACTGCATAGGCTCTTGGGAATGCAACCCATAGTCCGCCGCCACCGAGCACCAGCCAGGTTTCGTTGCCGTCCCAGAACGGCGCCACCGTTCTCATCATTTGAGCGCGTTCGCTCTCGTTGCGTGCAAACGGAAACAGAATGCCAATGCCCAGATCGAAGCCATCGAGAATCACATACATGATGACGGCAGTGCCGATCAGCGCCGCCCAGATTACCGGGAGATACCATTCCATGGCTCGACACCTCGCGATCGGCGAAAGAGTTTTCTACGTCCCGCCCACGGCTGTGCGCCCGGCTTCGTGCGCTGCGGAGATCGGATTTGCAGAGAAATCCCCGGGCTCTTCGGTCGCCGGTCCAGTCGGGCCCTGAGCGATAAGGCGATTGATGTAATAAATGCCGAATGAGAACACGACGCCGTAAGCGATAATAAATAGCGCGAGCGTCCCGGCGATCGTTGCGCCGGGCACCGGCGACGTCGCATCCGCGGTTCGCAGGATACCTTGGACGATCCAGGGCTGCCGTCCGGTTTCAGTGACGACCCATCCCGCAATCACGGCAACGAAACCAATCCACCAGCAGTGCGCCATCACCCATAAGTACCAGCGCGTCTCAAACAGTGTGCCGCGCCACCAGAGGAAAGCGCCGAATAGTGCCGCGCCGATCATGAAGAAACCGATCGCGAGCATAATTCGGAATGCAAAAAAGACCGTCGCGACTGGAGGCCGCTGGGATTCGGGCACGCTGTTCAGTCCTGGGAAAAGGCCGTTCATTCGATGCGTGAGAATGAGTGAAGCGCCTTTTGGGATGGAGATTGCAAACCTGTTTTCGCCTGCTTTTTCATCCGGCCACGCGAAGATATGGAAATCACCGGGTTTGCTGCCGTCCCAATGCGCTTCCATCGCGGCGATCTTGATGGGCTGATGCTCGAGCGTATTAAGTCCGTGCTGATCGCCGAGGATCAATTGCAGCGGCGCGAGGATGGCGGTGAGGCCGATAGCCATGCGCAGCATGGTGCGGCCTTCCTCGACATGCCGGCCCGCGACCAAGTAACGCGCGCCGACTGCCAGCACCACAAAGCCTGTGGTGAGGTACGCCGCATTGAGCATGTGTGCGAAACGATAGGGGAAGCTCGGATTGAAGATAACCGCAAGCCAATCGGTTGGATAGGCGATTCCGGCGCGCAACTCGTAGCCGGTCGGCGTCTGCATCCAGCTATTGGCCGACAAAATCCAGAATGCGGACGTGGCAGTACCGAAGGCGACAATCGCGGCTGATAGCACGTAGAGCCACGGCGGCACGCGGTTGAATCCGAAAAGCAGCACGCCCAGAAAAGTCGCCTCAAGGAAAAATGCGCTCAGCACCTCATAGCCGATCAGCGGGCCAACGACATTGCCGACAGCGAGCGAGAAGCGGCTCCAATTGGTACCGAACTGGTAAGACAGCACGATCCCGGACACGACGCCCATGGCGAACGATACCGCGAAGATCCTGGTCCAAAATCGCATGAGGCGGTGATAGCGGTCGTCACCACTGCGCAGCCACATCGCACCGAGTGTGGCGATGTAAGCTGATAGCCCGATGGTGAAGCTCGGGAAAATAATGTGGAAGATAATTGTGAATGCAAACTGCAAACGGTCCAGCAGGACAGCATCAAAATTCATGACACACTCCGACTGGCGATCCCCAGGCAACTATAGTCGCTAGCTACAAGTCATGGGATCAAATTTGTGTTCCCGCACTGCGATAAAACGAAGCGGCAATACGCGAGTCCGAGGTATCCACATCGTCCACAGTTATGTCTGACGGCGGGTAAGGAGCCGCGTTAGGGTTGCGGGTCAGGTTGAGCGTTGGGGGTTTCGAATGGTCAAGCGAACAAAACGCGCGCCGGCGACGGGGAAAGCCCAGCCACAGATCGCTGTCACACTGGATCGCTATTTCGGGCTTACTCAGCAAGGCACTGATATTCGAACCGAATTTATTGCGGGTGTGACCACATTTCTGACGATGGTCTACATCGTTTTCGTCAATCCAATCATCCTTGGAAAGGCGGGGATGGATACCGGCGCGGTGTTCGTAGCGACGTGTATCGCCGCTGCGGTTAGCACTTTGGTTATGGCGTTCTACGCCAACTATCCGATCGCGCTCGCGCCGGGCATGGGCATCAATGCTTTCTTCGCTTTCACGGTCGTGCTGACTTACAAATATACTTGGCAGCAAGCACTGGCGGCCGTGTTTTGCTCGGGGGTGCTGTTTTTTCTGATTTCGGTATTCCGGATACGGCAATACGTCATCGACTCGATTCCACAAAACCTGAAACTCGCCGTATCGGCGGGCGTCGGCCTGTTCCTGGGAATTATCGCGTTGGAAGAGGCAAAAGTGGTGGTCGCTCACCCGGCGACTTTGGTGACGCTTGGCGATCTTACCAATCCGCAACCGATTTTGATGTTGCTCGGATTTGTGTTGATCGCCGGGCTTAACCGCCGGCGCGTCATGGGCGGCACTTTAGTTGGCATTCTTGTTGTCACGGCAATTGGGCTCCCATTCGGGCTCGCGCAGTTCATCGGCATCATTTCGATGCCGCCATCAATCGCGCCGACACTATTGCAGCTCGATTTCTCGCGCATTTGGGAGATCTCCTTCCTGATTGTGGTGTTCTCGATCCTGTTCGTCGACGTTTTCGACAATGCGGGCACTTTGATCGGCGTCACTCATCGCACCGGGTTGATGAAGAATGGCAAGCTCGCGCGCATGAAAGAGGCGCTAATCTCTGACAGTTTCGCCGCCATGTTTGGAGCGCTGATCGGCACGTCGACAACCACCAGCTATATCGAAAGCGCGGCAGGTGTCTCAGCTGGCGGCCGCACGGGGCTCACCGCGGCATTCGTCGGGGTGTTTTTTTTGCTGACGCTGTTTTTTGCTCCACTCGCGGGCATGGTCCCGGCGTATGCATCATCGGCAGCGTTGCTTTTCGTCGCTTGCGTGATGGCACGCGGCCTCGCCGAGATCGACTGGGAGGATGTCACCGAGTACGCTCCTGCGGTTGTAACCGCGATCACGATGCCACTGACCTATTCGATCGCGACAGGAATTGGCCTTGGCTTCATCACCTATGCACTAGCCAAGCTGATTGGCGGCAAAGTGAGGGAAGCGTCTCCTGCGGTAATCGTATTAGCCGCACTATTTGCAATTAAGTTCGCGGTGGCGGGATGAACTTGACCTCGTCGTGGCAGACCTGGGCGGTATTGTCGGCGATCTTTGCCGCGCTGACTGCGGTTTTCGCAAAAGTCGGTGTGGAAAACGTCAATTCCGATCTCGCTACTTTCATCAGAACCATCGTTGTTATCGTCACTCTCGGTTTTCTCTTGGCGGTAACCGGGCAATTCCAGGCCCCCGGGACGATCGCACCACGTACCTACCTTTTCCTGCTGCTGTCTGGCCTTGGCACCGGCGCATCTTGGTTATGTTACTTCCGCGCGCTCAAGCTCGGCGATGCGGCAAAGGTTGCGCCAATCGACAAGTTGTCGGTGGTGCTGGTGGCGATCTTCGGCGTGGTTTTTCTCGGTGAACGGCTGACCGCACCGAACTGGCTCGGCGTTGCTTTAATCGCAACGGGCGCAATTCTTGTTGCCTACCGCTGATCAGCCCGCCAGAGCTTTCTTGATCGCCAGGAAATCGCGCCAGACGAAACGTTTCTGCAACGGGCTGCGCAGCAGAAAGGCTGGGTGGAACGTCGGCATCGCGCGGATCTCGCGCTTGCCGGTGTTGAAAGTAAACCAGCGTCCCCGCGTCTTGGTGATGCCGTCCTTGATGCCGAGCAGTGTTTGCGCGGAAGGGCCGCCGAGGCAAACCAGGATGTCGGGATCGGCAAGCTCGATCTGGCGGGTAATAAACGGAAGGCAGATCTGCAATTCCTGTGGCGTCGGTGTGCGATTGCCAGGCGGCCGCCAGGGTACAATGTTGGCGATGTAAACGGACGAGCGGTCCATACCGATCGCTGCGAGCATGCGATCGAGCAGTTTTCCGGAGCGGCCGACGAAGGGCAGGCCCTCAATGTCCTCGTCGCGGCCGGGGGCTTCACCGACAAACATCAGACGCGCTGCCGGGTCGCCATCGGCGAAGACAAGTTGCGTCGCGGTGGCTTTCAGGGCGCAACCGTCGAACTTGTCGAGAATGGCTCGCAGTTCCTCAAGTGTTTTTGCGCTTTTTGCGGCTGCGCGCGCTGCCATGGCAGCCTCGTCGGGAGCAGGTGGCGCTACGGAACGCACCTTTGTCTCAACGTCCGGCGGTCGTGCGACCTGTGACGACGGACGTGCGGCTGCAGTTGGCATCTCGACTGCGGCAAACCGATCGATCGGCTCTTCCCCCACGAGCGCATCCACACCGGCCTCGGCGTAGAAGTCGAGCAGGTCGCGCGCTGGTTTGTCCCGGGGAGCCATCATTTATGCACATTAGCATAAGGCCTGCGCGATTGCCGCCCCGTGTGCAAAAGTGGACAATTGCCTGAGGAGAGATTCATGGCCGAGTTACCCGCCCGCGAGGCAATGGAATTCGATGTCGTTGTCGTCGGTGCAGGCCCTTCGGGCTTGGCCAGTGCCATCCGCCTTAAGCAAATCAATCCGGAAATCTCCGTGGTGGTGGTGGAAAAGGGCTCCGAAGTCGGCGCCCATATTCTTTCCGGTGCGGTGATCGATCCAGTCGGGCTCGACCGTCTGCTGCCGGACTGGCGCTCTGATGATTCTCCGATCAAGACCGCGGTCAGCGACGATCGCTTTTACTATCTTTCGGCCAGTGGTGCGTTACGGCTTCCGAATTTCATGATGCCGCCTTTAATGGGCAATCACGGCAACTACGTAGTTTCCCTCGGAAATGTGTGCCGCTGGCTGGCGACGAAGGCAGAGGCGCTCGGCATCGAAATCTACCCGGGCTTTGCCGCAACGGAAATTCTTTATGATCCGGACGGCGCGGTGGTTGGTATTGCCACCGGCGACATGGGCGTGGGCAAAAATGGTGAGCCCAAGGACAACTTTACTCGTGGGATGGAATTGCGCGCGAAATACACGCTTTTGGCAGAAGGCGCACGCGGAAACCTCGGCAAACAATTGATTGCGAAGTTTGGCTTGGCGAACGAACGCGATCCGCAGAAATTCGGGCTTGGGTTAAAAGAGCTCTGGCAGGTTGCGCCGGAGAAACATCGCAAGGGCCTGGTGCAGCACACGTTCGGCTGGCCGCTCGACGGCACGACTGGCGGCGGCTCGTTCCTTTATCATCTCGACGACAATCTCGTGTCGGTCGGCTTCGTTCTGCATCTCAATTATTCCAACCCATATGTTTCACCCTTTGAAGAATTTCAGCGCTTAAAAACTCATCCGCTTGTGCGCGACACATTTGCTGGCGGCAAGCGGCTGGCCTATGGCGCACGCGCGCTTACCGAGGGCGGCTATCAGTCTGTGCCGAAACTTTCGTTTCCGGGTGGGGCGCTGATTGGTTGCGATGCGGGCTTCATGAACGTGCCGCGCATCAAGGGCAGCCACAATGCCATGATGTCGGGCATGATGGCCGCGGAAGCCGCTGCCGCTGCACTCTCTGCCGGACGTAGCCATGACGAACTCGCGGACTACGACGCCGGTTGGCGCGCGTCGGCCATCGGTAAAGATTTATGGAAAGTGCGCAACGCCAAGCCATTGTGGTCGAGATTTGGAACGCTCGCCGGTATCGCGCTAGGCGGGCTCGACATGTGGACGAACACTTTCGGCTTTTCGCTGTTCGGTACGCTCAAGCATGGCAAACCGGACTATGCTTCACTTAAGCCTGCGGCCGAATGTAATCCGGTTGCCTATCCCAAGCCGGACGGCAAGCTGACCTTCGACCGGCTCTCATCGGTATTCCTGTCGAACACCAATCACGAAGAAGATCAGCCGGTTCACTTGCATGTTACCGACCTTGGGCTACAGAAAAATTCCGAGCATGACGTATTTGCTGGCCCGTCAGCGCGATACTGCCCGGCTGGCGTTTATGAGTGGGTTGAAGAAGCTGGTGCGCCAAAATTCGTGATCAATGCGCAGAATTGCGTCCACTGCAAAACCTGCGACATCAAAGACCCAAACCAAAATATCACCTGGGTTCCGCCCGAAGGCGGTGGCGGCCCGAATTATCCGAATATGTGATTTGTGCGAGGCGTCCCGTCACGATACCGCCACATCGGGGCTTTCAAGCTCGTACCGTGAGCGCCTTCCTGGACGTTCTTGCGGGGGCGGCGCAAAAAGGCCATTCTCGGCTCAACATCGATGGTCCGCGCGATATCCGCGGCCAGTCGCCTCATTGGAGCACCGCCCGTGACGTCTTCGAGCCTTGGCCGCTGCATTGCCGGCAGCGCGCTTGCCGCCTTTCTCGCGGCAGCACCGATCAAACTTGCCGCGCAGCCATCAAGCGCTTTGGACTTGGGCGGGGCGACAGCTTCGGGCAGTTACCTCGCAGCTCGGCAGGCCGGCCAGCAGCGCGATGCGGCCGCAGCCGCCGCCTATTATCGCTCGGCGCTCAAGCGTGACCCAAACAACGGCGAGCTACTTGATCGCGCATTCTTGTCATTTCTGGTTGATGGGGACGTTGATGAGGCGGTGAAATTTGCGGAACGCGTTGCCCAGGCCGACAAGAATGATCGCGTTGCCCGATTGGTACTCGGCGTAAACAGTCTCAAGCGCAAGCAATATGCCGCTGCCCGCCGTGATTTGGCGCAATCGATTCGCGGACCAATCACCGATCTCACAGCAACTCTGCTCTCGGCCTGGAGCGCATATGGCGCCAATGCCAATGATGCCAAAGGCGCTGTAGGAACAATCGACCATCTCGCCGGGCCGGACTGGTACGCGATCTTCAAGGATCTTCACGCCGGTCTGATCTATGACCTTGCCGGTAACCAGAAAGAGGCCGGCAAACGGCTCGAGCACGCCTACAAGCTCGACTCCACCGCGCTGCGGGTGGTGGAAGCTTATGGCAGCTGGACTTCGCGCAATCGTTCGCCGAAGGAAGCGCTGGAGATTTTTGAGACCTTCGACAAAGTGCTGCCGCGCCACCCGCTCGTGGTCGAGGCAATGAACAAACTCAAGGCCGGCGAGAAATTAGCGCCGCTCGTTCCGAACGCGCAGGCGGGTGCAGCGGAAGCGCTTTACGGCCTAGGCGCATCGCTCGGGCGTCGTGGCGGCGAAGATCTGGGCCTGGTGTATCTCCAGCTATCGCTATTTCTAGCCCCAACTCATCCGCTCGCGCTGTTGTCGCTCGCCGATCTTTACGAGTTGCTGAAGAAGCCGGAGCTGGCAATCAAAATCTATGAACGCGTTCCTGCGACTTCGCCGTTGCATCGCAATGCCGCCATTCAGATGGCCGCCAATCTCGATAGCCTTGACCGCGCCGATGAGGCGCAAAAGCATCTTGAAGCGTCGATCAAACAGCATCCGGATGACCTCGAAGCGATTATGGCGCTTGGCAATGTCCTGCGCGGGCATAAGAAGTTTGCCGAGTGCTCAAACATCTATTCGAAGGGCGTAGCCACCGTTGCAGCGCCTGAAAAATCGAACTGGGTAATCTTCTATTTCCGCGGCATCTGCTACGAACGCTCAAAGCAATGGCAAAAAGCTGAAGCAGACCTCAAGAAGGCGCTTGAGCTGTTCCCCGATCAGCCGCACGTGCTCAATTATCTTGGCTATTCTTGGATCGACCAGGGCATCAACCTGGAAGAAGGCATGGACATGATCAAAAAAGCCGTGCAGCAGCGTCCGGACGATGGATACATCGTGGACTCGCTCGGTTGGGCCTACTTCCGCATTGGGAATTACGACGAAGCCACCAAACAGCTCGAACGCGCAATCGAGCTCAAGCCGGAAGATCCAACGATCAACGACCACCTTGGCGACGCCTATTGGCGAGTCGGCCGCGTCCTCGAGGCAAAATTCCAATGGGCGCATGCGCGCGATCTCAAGCCCGATCCCGAGGATCTCCCCAAGATCGAGGAGAAGCTCAAATCAGGTCTGCCGGAAGAAACGTCATCGCAGGCAAAGGCCGGCAAGAAAAGCGGCGACGGCGGCTAACGGTCGCGGTGCAGGCGATAGGTTTTACGCGTGAATGCGACGCTGCTCGAAAAGGCTCCAGCCAAAATCAATCTAACGTTGCGGGTGTTTGGCCGCCGCGCCGACGGTTATCACGAGCTCGAAAGCTTGGTGGCGTTTTCTGCTGATGTCGCTGATACGCTGGAGTTGACGGGTGCCGGGGAAGGGCTTGAGATATCGGGACCTTTCGCCGGCAAAACCGGTCCAGCGGCGGCCAATCTGGTTCTCAAGGCACTCGCCGCTGCACGCGAACGCATTGCCGGACTAAAGGCCGGACGCTTTCGGCTCGAGAAGAATGTTCCGGTTGCGGCAGGCCTTGGCGGCGGCTCGGCCGACGCGGCGGCCGCACTTCGACTTATCTCTCGCGCCAATGGTATTGACCCCAACGATCCGCGCCTTATGTCGTCGGCACTTGCGGTAGGCGCCGATGTGCCGGTTTGTCTCGATCCGCGGCCGCGCATCATGCGCGGTGTTGGCGAGTTGTTATCGGGACCACTCGACCTGCCGATACTGCCTGCGGTGCTGGTTAACCCGGGCGTGCCGTTGGCAACCCGCGATGTGTTTAACAAATTTGCAGGCAGTCAGAGCAGCGGTGACATAACCGATGTGCCGCGCGAGGTGGAGTTGCTGATCGAGTTTTTGAAGCAGCACGGTAATGATCTCACAGATGCTGCGAGTGCTTGCGCTCCGGTTATCGTCGAAATGTTAACGGCGTTACGCGGCTTGCCGGGCGTCAGGCTCGCGCGCATGTCGGGATCTGGGCCAACATGCTTTGCACTTTTCGATTCGCAGACCCAAGCTTCCGCAGCAGCACAGCGGCTCAAGAGTGAGCGGCAAAATTGGTGGGTGAATTCAACGACGTTCAATTTGGCGGCGAGTACTTTATGAATTTTCGTGGAGTGGTGCTAGTGCACACGACCGATGCAGAACGCCACCGCTTCTTCCAATGCCGATTTGATTTCCGACGGCGGCACGAGCGCCAGCGCGTCGGTGGCGATTGCACCATAGTGGCGCGCTCGCCCGACTGTATCCTCGATCGCATGATGCTTAGCCATTAAACCAATGGCCTCGTCGAGATCGCCGTCCTGAACGCTGCCGCTGCCAAGCGTCCGATTCCAGAATGCGCGCTCGTTTTCACTACCGCGCCGGAAGGACAGCACAACCGGCAGTGTGATTTTGCCTTCACGGAAGTCATCGCCGACGTTCTTGCCAAGCTTGGCGGATTTGCCACCATAGTCGAGTGCATCATCGATGAGTTGAAAGGCGATCCCGAGGTTCATGCCGTACGAGCGGCAAGCGGCAAGTTCGGCTTTCTCCTTTGCAGCGAGCGCTGGCCCCACCTCACACGCGGCTGCGAATAGTTCAGCAGTCTTGGCCCGGATGACCGCCAAATACTCGTCCTCGTTGGTGGCGGTGTTTTTAGCGGTACCGAGTTGCATGACTTCGCCCTCAGCGATCACAGCGGCGGCGGAAGACAGGATATCGAGAGTGTGCACATTGCCGACCTCGACCATCATCTTGAATGCTTGACCGAGCAGGAAGTCCCCGACGAGCACGCTCGCCTCGTTGCCCCAAAGCATACGCGCAGCAACCTTACCGCGACGCATATCGCTTTCATCGACCACATCATCATGCAAGAGCGTTGCGGTGTGCATGAATTCGACCGCGGCCGCGAGCTTGATGTGGCCGTCGCCGGAATAACCCGCGAGCCTCGCCATTGCCAAAGTGAGCATTGGTCGCAGCCGCTTGCCGCCGGAAGAAATCAGATGATTGGCAACTTCCGGGATCATGGCGACTTGGGAGCCGGTGCGCGCCAGAATCGTCGAATTGACGCGCTCCATGTCCGGTGCCACCAGTTCGGAGAGACGATTGAGCGAGGCTGGGTTCGGATTTTCGAACGGGAGGACGACGGCCAAAATTCATCTCCGGTACTGGGAAAATGCGAGCATAGGAACGCTATGTAGGTGCGGCAAGTGCGGTAGATTGTCGTATCACCGCAATTTGACAGGCCTGCGCGGCGAATGGGAGCCGTATCTCGTGACAAAAACAACACCGGCCGCTGGCCGCAAATTCCAGCGGCAAAAGCCGGAAATAGATCGATGCGCGAACTAATTCGTACAAACGATGCAGTCCTGGTCTCGGCGGTGGTCGCGCTGCTGGAGAGTGCCGGGATTCGCCCGCTGGTATTCGACCAGAATATGAGTGTGCTCGAAGGCTCGCTTGGCGTCCTGCCCCGGCGGGTCCTGGTAGTGGAGGGCCATGAGCTCCGGGCGCGGCAACTTCTGGAGGACGCCGGCCTTGGCCATGAGTTGCGCCCCGATGATCGCTGAGAATGCAACGAGTGAAGACGCGATCCTCGGCGGCAGAATTCGTGTACGCCAGCCGTTGCGCGGCCACCGGGTCGGCCATGATGCGATCCTGCTGGCTGCGGCAACGGCGGCGCGCGCCGGTGAACAGGCGGTCGAGCTCGGCTCAGGCGTCGGCGCAGCGGGTCTCGTGCTTGCGGCGCGCGTTCTCGGGCTGAAAGTCACCCTTGTCGAGATCGACGCAGCGCTTTGTGCGCTTGCAGAGGACAACACGCGGCTTAACCGGCTGGATGACCGGGTGAGGGCGTTCGCGCTCGATGCCGAGAACGTAGATGCTTTGGAGGCTGCTGGGCTCTCTCCGGACAGCATTGATCGCGTGCTGATGAATCCGCCCTTCCACGACGCGCGACGCCAAAGTGTATCGCCCGACCGACGCCGCCGGCTGGCCCATGTAGGTGCGCCAGGACTGCTGGCGAGATGGGTCGTAACAACGACTCGGTTATTAAAGCCGCAGGGTGTGCTGACGCTGATCTGGCGAGCAGACGGGTTGGACGAAGTATTTGGCGCGTTACGTCTCGGCTTCGGCAGCGTCGCGGTGTTGCCGGTCCTCCCGCGAGAAGGAGCGCCGCCAATCCGCGTCCTGGTACGCGCGGTGAAAGGCGGCCGCGCTCCGCACGTCGACTATCCTGCTCTTGTACTCAACGATGAACACGGCCGTCCGACGGCGGCGGCTGAGGGCGTGTTACGCGGGGGAAAAACACTGAACATTGCCGAGGAGTAAACGCGGCCAACGATGCCTAAGCTCTGCGCCGTCCGGGCACAAATTCGCGCCAGCGTCTTTGGGCGAGCTGCTGCCGAACGCGGCCCAGATTTTCGTCGCTTAGGTGCGAAAGCCCAATAACGGCACCAATTAGCAAGACGAGAAGTGCAATCTTGGGATCCATGGATCCGCCTCTTTCAATAGCCCCACTCTTGGTGGCGCCTACTGCATTGCAAAAAGCATTCCAAAGTTAAAAAATAGGCAACGACGGGCATTTCTAGGGCGAATCGCAAAGATTTGATGCGTTGCGATACAGGTTTCTGGTTACCGGACCGTATCGCTGACGGCCTTTGACTTAATGGGTATTGGCTGCATATCTGGGTGAGATGGCCATTCCGCGGACCCACCCCAACCAAATCCCGGTAAAAGCGTGATTGATTTTTTCGCCCGACTGGTGCCGAGGCGGTTTCGCACCGACATCCCTGTGGTTCCCGTAGTGCGCATTTCGGGAGTCATAGGGGTTGTTACGCCGTTGCGGCCTGGGCTGCTCCTTTCCACGATCGCCCGGTCGTTGGAGCGCGCTTTCAATACCCGGCATGCGCGCGCAGTGGCGCTGGTCATCAATTCTCCAGGCGGTTCACCATCGCAATCGCACCTGATTTTCCAGCGCATTCGGCAACTCGCCGAGGAAAAACAGATTCCTGTTCTGGCGTTCGTCGAAGATATCGGCGCGTCGGGTGGTTACATGTTGGCCTGCGCTGGCGACGAGATCATCTGCAACGATTTCTCAATCGTCGGGTCCATCGGTGTGGTTGGCGCATCCTTTGGCTTTCCCAAGCTAATGGAGAAAGTTGGGATTGATCGTCGGCTCTATACCTCTGGTGACCGCAAGGCGATGCTGGATCCGTTTCTGCCGGAGAAGCCTGAAGACGTAAAACGGATCAAGGCAATCCAACAAAATATCCACGAGCACTTCATCGCCCTTGTAAAGGAACGCCGCGGGTCCAAGCTGAGCGGCTCCGACAAGTTGCTGTTCTCCGGCGAATTCTGGACGGCGGAGAAGGCTATCGAACTCGGATTGGCCGATAGTATTGGCGAGCTGCGTTCGATTTTGCGCGCGCGATATGGCGAAAAGGTGCACACACCGCTCATTTCCGCGGAACGCTCAATATTCGGGCGACGACTGCCCGGTGTCGGATTCGTCGACACTCTTGTCGGTCGTCCCGGGCTCGCTGACGATTTCATATCGGCGCTTGAAGTCCGCGCGCTATGGGGCCGCTACGGCCTGTAGTGCGCGAAAGGACTTACTGGACTTACTGGACTTACTGGACTTTGACTTACTGGACTTACTGGACTTACTGGACAGGCTTATTCCCGAACAGCTTCGCTACTGCCGCAACTTGCGCCTTTTGCTGCTCAATCGACACAGCGAATTCCGCCGCGTTGCCGGGGCTGACGATTTGTCCAGTGGCGCCGAGCCTATTCACAATCTCAGGATCGGAGGCAACAGCGCGAATATCGTTGGCGATTTTGGTGCGAACGTCATCGGTAATTCCGGGCGGTCCAAATAGTCCGACCAGCCCGTCGAATTCGAGCGAGGGATAGCCCGCTTCGACTGCGGTCGGAATGTTGGGAATTGCCGGTGCGCGCTCGTGGTTGGTGACCGCGAGCACCTTCACCGTCCCGGCCTCTACTTGCGGGCGTACGATGGCGTAAGCGGGCATGTAGACCTGGATTACGCCTGAGGCCAGATCGGTGACGGCTCCGGCCGGATTCTTGTAAGGCACTTTCGCCATGTTGAGTCCGACGGTGTGCAGGTAGCCGGCAAACACAAAATCAGTAAACCCGGTGGCGGTGGTCCAGTTTAATTGGCCCGGCTTGGCACGCGCCAGCGCTTCGAGTTCTTTCAGCGAATTGACGTTCAGCGAAGTTGGGACGCTAACCGCAACCACCGTCTTTGAGATTCGCGCGATCGGAATGAGATCATGCTGGTCATAAGGCAGCTTGTCGTGGAAATACGGATGCGCGGTAAATGAGCTCACTGGCGACACAAGCAAAACATGATCGTCACGCGCGCTCAGGAAACTTGTGATCGCAAGTATACCGTCGCCGCCAGGGCGATTTTCCACAACGACAGGCTGCCCCCAGCGTGTCGATAACTTGTCCGCAATCAACCGCGCGCCGATATCGACACCGCTGCCCGGCCCGAGAGTCACGATGAAACGCACGGGGCGGCTTGGCCACGCGTCCGCGGCGGCGCAGATTCCCGACGACAAAGCCACGAAAGCGGCGACCAACGCCGATACGGTCCAACTGGCGGCCTTCTGGCTACTCATGGCTCCTCCATGGGCCGGTCGGCCATTCGGTCGTTATGGCCGTTACGGCGCCTCTATTGAAATAACGCGTGCTGATGCTAGCTTATTTTCCGTTATTTCTGCCAGTCGAAGTCCTGGTCGCGACACGATGCCGCCACTCCGGTGGGGGGCGCCTGCTGGATTTGCCCCGAAAATGCCGCCTTCGCACTCGACGCTGCTTGTGGTTATTGATCGGAGCTGCCTATGCCGACGTTTCTGCTGTCACCACTCTTGAAATGGTCGCTCGCCGCCATGGGCGGCGCTATGATCGTGCATTGGGCGGTTAAGGAAGCGCGCCGCATTAACGAGGAACTCGATCAAGCCCGGCGTGTGAAGGCGAAAATTACCGACGCCGAAAACCGCCCTACGCTTCGCCGCGATCCGGCGACCGGCGAGTATCGGCTCTAAAAATTCCGCGACTTTATTTTCCGGTTGATCGGTCGAAACTAACGGCCGACCGTACGCTTATGGCTGCCGACCATTGCGGCGAAGAACAGCACAATCAGCGCCCAACCGATGAGTTGAAACTCAAACATCCTAATTCCCCTACGGCCGTCTCCCGCTTCTTTGTTAGGTGAGGGCCGTTCAACAACGCGTAAACGGCCCGCGACTTGACCCTCCTTAGGGCCGCCTCTAGGGTCCAATTCATTCCTATGCTTAAGAATCAGTATTCATCCGATGGCTGAAGCCAAACTTCGTGCCAGCGACCGCTCACATCCAGGCGACCTGGACCCAACGCGGTCATTTCAGGGCCTCATCCTCGCGCTCCAACAATACTGGGCGAACTGGGGCTGCGTGATATTGCAGCCTTATGACATGGAGGTAGGGGCGGGGACGTTCCATCCTGCCACGACGCTGCGCGCGCTCGGGCCAAAGCCATGGAATGCTGCTTACGTACAGCCTTCGCGCCGGCCAAAGGATGGCCGCTATGGCGAGAACCCAAACCGGCTGCAGCACTACTACCAATTTCAGGTCATCCTGAAGCCGTCACCGCCTGACATTCAGGATCTCTATCTCAATTCGCTTAAGGCCATCGGCATCGATTCCAAAATTCACGATATTCGTTTTGTCGAAGACGATTGGGAAAGCCCCACTCTCGGTGCTTGGGGGCTAGGTTGGGAGTGCTGGTGCGATGGCATGGAAGTGTCGCAGTTCACTTACTTCCAGCAAGTCGCCGGATTCGAATGCGCGCCGGTTGCGGGCGAACTCACATATGGTCTCGAGCGGCTGGCCATGTACGTGCAAGGCGTCGACAACGTTTATAATCTCAACTTCAACGGCCGCACCGACGAGAAAAAAGTTACCTATGGCGATGTGTTTCTCCAGGCTGAACAGGAGTATTCGCGGCACAATTTTGAATTCGCTGACACGGCGATGCTGTTCGAGCAATTCAAGATGGCCGAAGCGGCTTGTCAGAAATATCTCGCGGCCGGCTGGGCCGATGACAAAAAGAAACGCCATCTGATGGCGCTGCCTGCTTACGATCAATGCATCAAGGCGAGCCATGTGTTCAACTTGCTCGATGCCCGCGGGGTCATCTCGGTTACTGAACGCCAAAGCTATATCTTGCGTGTGCGTGAACTGGCGAAAGGTTGCGGTGAAGCCTGGCTTGCGACGGACGGTGGAGGGGTGGCATGACCGATCCGAAAATTGGCAGCGGCGACCCCGGCCACAAGCTATAATCGAGTCTTATGCCCGACCTTCTCCTTGAATTCCTGTCCGAGGAAATTCCCGCGCGCATGCAGGCGCGCGCCGCTGAGGATTTGCGCAAGCTTGTCACCGACCGGTTGGTAGAGGCGGGCCTAACATACGAGGGCGCCAAGGCTTTCGCGACGCCGCGCCGGCTGACGCTTTCAGTGCACGGCCTGCCCGCGCGTCAGCCTGACATCAAGGACGAGCGCAAGGGGCCGAAAGTTGGCGCGCCAGAACAAGCCATTGCCGGATTTTTGCGGGCCGCAGGCCTGAACTCAATCGGCGAAGCCAAGGTGCAGCCCGACAAGAAGGGCGACTTCTACGTCGCGGTGATCGAGAAGGCGGGCAGGCCGGCGATTGATGTGATCGCGGAAATCATTCCCAAGGTGGTTTGGGATTTTCCTTGGCCAAAATCTATGCGTTGGGGCGAGGGGTCGGCAGTTCAAGAATATGTCAAACCTGGATACGTTGAATTTGGATACGTGCAGCAGGCACTCCGCTGGGTGCGGCCGCTGCATTCGATTTTGGCCACGTTTGGCCCAGAGACTGAAGAACCTGAAATAGTTCAGTTCGAGGTCGGCGGCATTAAGTCCGGCAACGAAACGCGGGGCCATCGTTTCATGGCGCCCGCGCCGTTCAAGGTGCGCCGCTTTGACGACTATTTTGCCAGCCTCGAGAAAGCGAAGGTCGTGCTCGATCCGGCGCGGCGCATGGACATGATCCGCGCCGACGCCAAGAATATCGCCTTCGCGCAAGGCTACGAACTGGTCGAGGACGAGGGCCTGCTGGCCGAGGTCGCGGGCCTCGTCGAGTGGCCGGTGACGCTGATGGGCACTTTCGATAAGGCCTTCTTGTCGATTCCGGGCGAAGTGATCCGTGCCACCATCCGCACCAACCAGAAATGCTTCGTTCTGCGCGATCCGCAGAGCGCCAGGCTTGTCAACAAATTCATCCTCGTCGCCAACGAGGAGGCCTCCGACGGCGGCAAGGCGATTGTCACGGGCAACGAGCGCGTGATCCGCGCACGGCTCTCCGACGCCAAATTCTTCTACGACACTGATCTGAAGACCCGGCTCGAAGACCGGCTGCCAAAATTCGAGCAGATCGTGTTCCACGAAAAGCTCGGTACGCAGGCCGAGCGCATTGCGCGCATCGTGGCGCTCTCTGGCCATCTGGCTGGAATCGTTAACGCGGGCAGGCTCAAAGCTGAGCGGGCCGCGCAATTATGCAAAGCCGATTTAGTGACCGACGTAGTTGGTGAATTCCCCGAGTTGCAAGGCCTGATGGGTCGCTACTACGCGGAGGCGCAGGGTGAGGACGAGGCTGTCGCCCATGCCTGCGAGGACCATTACAAGCCGAAGGGCCCAGATGATCTGGTGCCGGCCGATCCAGTGTCGATTGCCGTCGCGCTTGCCGACAAGATCGACACGCTGGTCGGCTTCTGGGCAATCGACGAAAAGCCCACCGGCTCAAAAGATCCTTATGCGCTGAGACGAGCGGCTTTAGGTGTTATCCGCATCATCATCGAAAACGAACTGCGGCTGCCGCTCCGCGTGCTGTTCTGGCAGCATTTTGGTTCGGTTGCCCGCGACGAAGCGCTCGCCGCCGCAATTGCCTTGCTTCATCCGCTGAACGATCAAATTGCAAAAATCAGCGCGACCGACATTGAGCTTGCCGTCAAGCTTGAAGTTCTTGTTTCGGAAAAAGCCAAACAGGTGACGAAGCCTTTGCTTGTGCAGGCCCACACTTATCTGCGCGAGACATTTGGTCTAATCGCCTTCTTCGCCGACCGTCTCAAAGTCCAGCTTCGCGAGCAAGGCGCTCGCCACGATTTAGTCGACGCGGTTTTCGCGCTCGAAGGCCAGGACGATTTACTAATGATCGTCCGCCGTGTCGAGGCACTTGGAAAATTCCTCGAGACCGACGACGGCAAAAACCTGCTCGCCGGCGTCAAGCGCGCGTCGAACATCCTGCGCATCGAGGAGAAGAAGGACAATAAGTCTTACATGGGCGCGCCGGACGCCAAGTTGCTGAAAGAGCCCGAAGAAAAAGAGCTGGCCCAAGCAATCGACATCACGAAGAAAGAAGCCTCTGCAGCTGTCGGCAAGGAGGACTTCGCGGCCGCTATGCGGGCTATGGCAAAGCTTCGCCCGCGCGTCGATGCCTTCTTTGAAAAGGTCACCGTGAACGTGGATGACAAGGGCCTGCGAGAAAACCGCCTCAAGCTGCTCAACGAAATCCGTGAGGCGACCCGTGCTGTCGCGGATTTTTCCAAGATCGAAGGCTAGTTTGCGCGGAACTTGTCCGCCTGCATCGTCGTTTTATCGTCGCACGCAACCCAAGGGGACACGATCATGGTTATTGGCATTACGCATTTGCAGCCCATCGTCGCACTCATCGCCGGGATTCTGATCCTCATCATCCCGCGCCTGCTTAACTTCATTGTCGCGGCCTATTTGATCGTGATTGGCATAATCGGCCTGGGAATTATCAAGTAAGCGATTGCGTGGGCTTGCGTCGGCGGGGCTGGCCGTGTTCTTAAGGGCCGCCGCTCCAGCCGAAGTTTTTTGATCCATGGCAAAACGTAAACCCTTGCGCAGCAGCGCAAAACGCAAAAAAAAGACGTTGCGGAAGGCCCAAAAGGCCGCGCCGAGATCGTCCGCACGCTCAGCCAAATCCAGGCCAGCCAAAGCCAGGTCGGCCAAGGGCAAATGGGTCTACGGCTTCGGCGACGGGCGCGCGGAGGGCAAAGCCTCCATGCGCAACCTCTTGGGCGGCAAGGGTGCAGGGCTCGCCGAAATGGCCAATCTTGGGCTGCCGGTCCCGCCCGGCTTCACCATCACCACCGAGGTCTGCACGTTTTACTACGCGAACAACCAGCAATACCCGAAAGAGCTTCGCGCCCAGGTGGAGAAAGCGCTGACGCAAGTCGGCCGCATCACCGGCAAGACGTTCGGCGACAAATCCAATCCACTGCTGGTCTCGGTGCGTTCGGGCGGCCGCGCCTCGATGCCCGGCATGATGGATACGGTGCTCAATCTCGGACTCAACGATGAGACCGTCGAGGCGCTGGCGAAGAAATCCGGCGACCGGCGCTTTGCCTATGACAGCTACCGGCGCTTCATCACGATGTATTCGGACGTGGTGCTTGGCGTCGGCCACGAGCATTTCGAGGAATTGCTTGATCATCACAAAGAGCGGCAAGGCTACAGCCACGACACCGACCTTTCTGCCGATGACTGGGCTCAACTGGTCGTTCGCTACAAGAAGCGCGTCAAAGACGAGCTTGGCCGGGATTTCCCACAGGATCCGCACGAGCAGCTCTGGGGCGCGATCGGCGCCGTATTCGGCTCGTGGATGAATCAACGCGCCAACACCTATCGCAAACTGCACAATATTCCGGAAAGTTGGGGCACAGCCGTCAACGTGCAGGCCATGGTGTTCGGCAACATGGGCGACACCTCTGCCACCGGTGTTGCGTTTACGCGCAATCCCTCGACAGGCGAGAAGAAGCTCTACGGGGAATTTCTCATCAATGCGCAGGGCGAGGACGTCGTCGCCGGCATCCGCACGCCGCAGGAGATTAGCGAGGCCGCGCGCAAAGAGGCCGGCTCCGATAAACCGTCGATGGAATACACGTTGCCGAAGGCCTACGCCGAACTCAAGCGCATCTACAATGCGCTCGAGCGCCACTACCGCGACATGCAAGATCTCGAATTTACGGTCGAGCAGGGCAAGTTGTGGATGCTGCAGACCCGTTCCGGCAAGCGCACCGCCAAGGCTGCGCTGCGTATCGCGGTCGAGCTTGCGAACGAAGGACTGATTTCAAGGAACGACGCGGTCTTGCGTGTTGACCCGCTCAGCCTCGATCAGTTGCTGCATCCGACTATCGATCCGCGCGCGCACCGGCGTGTCATCGCCACGGGTCTGCCGGCTTCACCGGGCGCTGCCAGTGGCGAGATCGTATTTTCATCCGATGAAGCCGCACAGCTCAAATCTGACGGGAAGAAAGTTGTGCTGGTGCGCGTGGAAACTTCGCCCGAAGATATCCATGGCATGCACGCCGCCGAGGGAATTCTCACCACGCGTGGTGGCATGACGTCCCACGCAGCCGTGGTTGCGCGCGGAATGGGCAAACCGTGCGTCTCAGGCGCGGGCTCGCTGCGCGTTGACTATGCGGCAGGCACCATGACCGCCGGTAGCCAGACTTATAAAAAGGGCGACCAGATTACCGTCGACGGCTCCACCGGACAGGTATTGGCAGGCAAAGTTGAGATGATTGAGCCTGAACTGTCGGAAGACTTCGCGACCTTGATCGGTTGGGCCGACAAGGTGCGCCGCCTGGGGGTTCGCGCCAATGCCGACACGCCGGCTGATGCAAAAGCTGCAATTCGTTTCGGCGCCGAAGGAATTGGGCTCTGCCGCACGGAGCACATGTTCTTCGAGGAGGGGCGCGTTCAGGCCGTGCGCGAAATGATCCTCGCCGACGATGAAAAGTCGCGCTGGTCGGCCATTGCAAAACTTCTGCCAATGCAGCGCGCCGATTTCGTCGAGCTGTTCGAAATCATGGCGGGCCGGCCTGTTACCATCCGCTTGCTCGATCCGCCTCTGCACGAGTTCCTACCTCATGGCGAAGAGGAAATCGCCGAGGTTGCGGCGGCCATGGGCGCCGATCCGAAGAAGCTCGCAGGTCGCGCGAACGAACTTGCGGAGTTCAATCCAATGCTCGGATTCCGCGGCTGCCGCATTGCCATCGCTTATCCTGAAATCGCCGAAATGCAGGCGCGCGCTATTTTCGAGGCGGCGGTCGAGGTGGAGAAGCGCACCGGCAAGAAGGTAAAACCCGAAGTCATGGTGCCATTGATCGCCACCAAGGCCGAACTTGACCTCGTCAAGGCGCGGATCGACGCCATGGCCAAGGCAGTGGAAAAAGAAACCGGCGCCAAGCTCGACTACGATGTGGGCACCATGATTGAGCTGCCGCGCGCATCGTTGATGGCCGGTGAGATCGCACAAAGTGCTGAATTCTTCTCGTTCGGCACCAACGATCTGACGCAGACCACCTTTGGCATATCGCGTGACGACGCGGCGAGTTTCCTCGGCATCTATACGGCGCGCGGGATCCTGCCTGCCGACCCGTTTGTGTCTATCGATCAGGAGGGCGTCGGCGAGTTAGTCAGGATTGGTGTGGAGCGAGGCCGCAAAGTTCGCCCCAAACTGAAAGTCGGCATCTGCGGCGAACATGGCGGCGACCCCGCATCGATCGCCTTCTGCCATAACGCCAAGCTCGATTATGTGTCCTGCTCGCCGTTCCGGGTGCCAATCGCGAGGCTTGCGGCCGCACAGGCCGCGCTCGGCATGGTCGCCGCCAGTCAGGCGTAAGTTGGAAAGCTAGACCGCTACTTTGCCGAGGAAGTCTTCGACCTCAAGCCGAAGGTCGGCGACGGCGTGCTCCACCGCTTCTGAAGCATCCCGCACAACCTCAGCCGAGGCGCGCGTCTGGGTTGCCGCGCCTGCAACTTCGCCCAGGACCGATACCACATGGCCAGTTCCTTCGGCGGCGCTGGCAACGTTGCGAGATATCTCGCTGGTCGCCGCATTCTGCTGTTCGACCGACGCGGCGACTGCTGAGGTATTCTCGTTGATCTCGTGCATGCGCGACGCGATCTGCCTGATGGCTTCCACCGCGGCGGATGTCGAGTTCTGCACCGCAAGAATATGGTTGGCGATGTCCTCGGTTGCTTTGGCGGTTTGCACCGCCAGCGATTTCACTT
This sequence comes from uncultured Alphaproteobacteria bacterium, assembly GCA_963810585.1. Classification (GTDB taxonomy): domain Bacteria; phylum Pseudomonadota; class Alphaproteobacteria; order Rhizobiales; family Xanthobacteraceae; genus Pseudolabrys. The sequence continues at coordinate 474,364 of CAWENV010000001.1, read as the reverse complement.
CGGATGCCACCACCGCGAAACCTTTGCCAGCCTCGCCGGCGCGCGCGGCCTCAATCGTTGCATTGAGTGCCAAAAGGTTTGTCTGTCCCGCGATGGTACGGATCAGCTTGACAACATCGCCGATTTTCTGTGCGCCGTTGGCCAAGCCGGCTATTTCACCATCGGTCGAGCGCGCCTCCGTGGTAGCGAGGCCGACAACGTTGCTGGTGTGTGTGAGCTGACGGCTGATTTCGCTGATTGAGCTCGACAATTCGTCGGCAGCCACCGCGGCGGTTTCCACATTGGTGGATGCTTCATGGAAAGCGTGCACCGCGCTTTCGGCGCGCTGCGACGTCTGTTCCGAGGAGCCAAACAGTTCACGCGCTGTCGATCGCATCGCCGTAGCGCTGTTGCTTACGCTCGACAGGAGCTTTTCGACGGTGGGGCGAAACGAAGTGATGGCGGAATCGATTGTCGCGCGCCTTTGCTCCTGGTCGCGAATGGCGGCACGCTCTTGTTCAGCGTGGCGCTGTTCAGTGACGTCTTCATGGGTGGATACCCAGCCGCCATCTGGCAATGGCTCATTCTTGGCCAGCACAATACGGCCATCGCTCGCCTCAACGTAATGTGCCTGACTCTTGCCCTGCGTCATTGCGTCGAAAATTTTCTGCACGTAGCTGTCCACATCGCCGGAGAACAAGCCGGTCTCCTTGCGATACTCGATCAGACGCTTAAGCGTGCAGCCCGGCTTTACGATTTCTGGCGCGAGCTTATACATCTGCAGATAGCGCGTATTGAGCAAAGTGATGCGGCCCTGCGCGTCAAACATGTTCAAACCTTGGGACATGTTGTTGAGCGCGGTGGAAAGCCGGCGATTTTGCTCGTGCAGGCGACGATAAAATACGCACAGCACGACAAAGGCTGCGAAGCACAAACCGCCAAGTAGCGCGGCTTGGCCCGCAACTGTCGATGGCAGGATGGAAGCGAACATACGGACCCGTGAACAATTTTCCGGGGTAATATTGGGTGGCAGCAATTGCGATATAGTTAATTTTCATTTCCCATTCCATTCCTGCGGAATTCAACCCGGAGAGCGGTGATTTCGGGCGCTACTGCGTCAAGATGCGCCCCTTGGCCCGGCCGCCATCGTGGCATTTCGTGCCCGGATTGCCTTTACGCTGCGCGTCGCGCCGCGCGGTTAACACCTTCGCAAGGTTAATCGGCCCATAAAAAAATCTGTCGCATTGTCGCCACCCGGCGGCGAGGCGGTGGTAGGGCGTTGCAGTGTGGCGTTGAGCGAGCGTGAGAAAGTTTCGCTTGTGCGTCGGCGGCGGAGGCGGGCCGCCTCGGTTGGCATTGGAGCGCTGGTTTTTGCGCTCCTTCCCAACAGAGTTGGATTTCAGGATCTCGGTGCGTTGTTGGCGCGTCAGCCATCGGTGGCGAAGCGCTGGCAGCAGCACCTGATCGCGTCTCCATTCGGGACCATCCATGCGGCCATGTTCAGCCTGCCGCGTCCGGTCGGCACTACCCTTCCGCATCCGCCGATTTATGCACTGGCCAATTTCGATCCAGCCGACATCACAGGTTCGATTAGCAAGCAGCCGCTCGGCGATGAAACTGCGACGTTACAATTTCCAAAAGCCAATCGTAAGGCCAAGAGTGACTCGCTGATCGCACGGCCGCGTGAACCGCTGCCATCTTTGCCGCCGGCGCTCGCCATCGAACCGGTGCCGGAGGCGGAGCTCGACGCAGCGTCGAAGAAAGATGAAACTGTCGAAAACGCTGAGCCATATTCTAAATATGAGTTTGTGACCGCACCGGATGATCGGTCGCCGACACCCGATATCGATCTACCATACGTCGATATTCCGCCGACCAATTTGACTCCCGTGGCGCCGCCGAAGGACGCCGGCAAGGATGCCGCGCAACTTTACTTCGGAGCCGATTCAATGAGGAGCGGTGCTGAGGAACTAGCGCCTTGGGCACCAGGCGAAGCACCGGTGGTGCTCGCTTCGCGCGGCGATCCCGATATCAAGGAGTCGGCGCTCGCTCCATCTTCGCTGGACGATGAGCACAAGACTGGGGAAAGCGTTGCCAACAAGGGTGAGGTTACGGGCGTCGACCAACGCCCGCGATCGCCCGCCGAGCGATTGGCGCTCGCTGGCACCGCACGCGCCAAAGCGGAGAAGTGTCTTGCCAATGCGGTCTATTTCGAAGCACGCGGCGAGTCGGTGCGAGGCCAAATTGCGGTTGCACAAGTTGTGATGAACCGCGTGTTCTCGCCGTTTTATCCCAACGACGTATGCGGTGTCGTCTACCAGAATTCGCAACGGCATCTTGCGTGCCAGTTCACCTTTGCCTGCGACGGCATTCCCGACATCGTCAACGAACCCGACGCCTGGGAGCGCGCCAAACGCATCGCCGGCGATGTGCTCGACGGCAAGTTGTGGATGCCTGAAGTGGCGAAATCGACCCACTATCACGCCTACTGGGTGCACCCGGACTGGGTCAACGAAATGAAGAAAATTTATAAGCTTGGCGTGCATACCTTCTATCGCCCCCGCGCATGGGGCGACGGTGAAGATGAGCCAACATGGGGTGACGCGGCCTTGACCGAAAAAGAAACCGCCAGTGAAGAGGCGAAAGGCCCCGTAAGTCACAGTCTGGAATGGCTTCGGTCGGAAGAAGGGCAAGAGTCCGTCCGCCAGAACGCGCGCAAATAGCGCACTCCGCGCAAGCCATGCGCGGCGCAAATGGCCCCGATCACGAATATTCGTTTATGACTGTGGCCGAGACCCTATATGGTCCGCACGCATTTGCGCCGGAGATTCTCAATGTCGATGCAGCAGGCGGCTGACAAGTCCGTTGTCGGGTGGCGTACGCCGACCGTGGTTGTGGTCTGCGGCTGCCTCATCGCGATGCTCGCCTTCGGGCCAAGGTCCTCGCTCGGCTTTTTCCTGACGCCGATGTCGCAAGAGCACCACTGGGGCCGCGATGTGTTCTCGATGGCGCTCGCGATCCAGAATTTGCTTTGGGGCCTCGGCCAGCCTTTTGCCGGCGGCATTGCCGACCGGTTCGGCGCCACCCGTGTGATGGTGGCCGGCGCTACGTGTTATGCGCTCGGGCTGGCACTCATGGCGCACTCGACGACGCCCGGTATGCTTGATCTTTCCGCTGGCGCGCTGATTGGGCTTGGGCTGTCCGGTTGTTCTTTCAATTTGGTCATCGGCGCATTCGGAAAGTTACTGCCGGAATCGTGGCGCTCTCTCGCCTTCGGCGCCGGTACAGCCGCCGGCTCATTCGGCCAATTCCTCTATTCGCCGATTGGCGTAGCGTTGATGGATCACTTCGGCTGGCAGACGGCGATAACGATCTTCGCCGGTGTCACCATGCTGATCCTGCCGTTATCGATGGCACTCGCCACGCCCCGCACCACCGTCGCAGCGCCCGCAGCCGCGCTGCCACCGCAGTCGTACCGTCATGCGATGGCGGAAGCCTTCGGTCATCGTAGCTACGTCTTGCTGGTGCTCGGCTTCTTCACTTGCGGCTTTCAACTCGCATTCGTCACCGTCCATCTGCCGTCATATCTGATTGATCGCGGACTTTCCGCTCAGATCGGCGGCTGGACGTTGGCCACCATTGGACTATTCAATATCGTGGGCTCGTTAGGCTCCGGTTATCTCGGCAATCGAATGCCGAAACGCTATATCCTGTCGATTATCTATTTTGCCCGAGCGATTTCGATCGTCGCTTTCATTTCGCTGCCGGCAAGTCCGGTCGCTACGCTGATTTTCGGCGCCGTCACCGGTCTATTGTGGCTCTCGACGGTGCCGCCCACCTCCGCGCTTGTTGCTGTGATGTTCGGCACACGCTGGCTCGCCATGCTTTTTGGCTTTGCCTTTTTTAGCCATCAGGTCGGTGGTTTCCTTGGCGTTCTGCTCGGCGGCTTCGTGTTTGAGCGCTGGGGCTCCTACGATCCGGTGTGGTGGCTCTCGGTGTTCTTCGGCGTGTTGTCGGCCCTCATCAACCTGCCCATCGTCGAGAAGCCGGTGGCACGCGCGGCCATGGCGCCCGCCTGAGGCGCTTGCACGAAGGTCAGCCTCGCGCCAAGAATGTCGGGTTTAACGGGCGAGGCGCGCGTGGCGACATTCAAAGCGATCGTGATCGAGAAAGCGGATGGCGGTACGAAAGCCGCCCTCGCTGATTTCGACGAAGCCAATCTGATGGACGGCGACGTGACCGTCCGCGTTGAATATTCCACCCTCAATTACAAGGACGGGCTCGCCATCACCGGCAAGGTGCCGGTGGTGCGCCGCTTTCCGATGATTGCCGGCATCGACTTCGCCGGCACCGTGGAATCGTCCAGCCATTCTGCCTGGAAGCCTGGCGACGAAGTCATTCTCAATGGCTGGGGTTGTGGCGAAACCCATCTGGGCGCGTATGGCGCCAAGGCTCGCGTCAAGGGCGACTGGCTGGTGCGGCTGCCAAAATCCATGAGCGCGCGCGAAGCGATGGCAATAGGCACAGCGGGGTACACCGCCATGTTGGCGGTGCTGGCGCTGGAACGGCACGGCCTCACGCCAGCGAGCGGGCCGGTCGCGGTCACCGGTGCGGCTGGCGGCGTTGGATCAGTCGCAATCGCTATCCTCGCCAAACGCGGCTTTGTCGTCCACGCCGTCACCGGCCGGCCGCAGGAGGCGGACTACCTGAAAAGCCTGGGCGCTGCTGAAATTGTCGAACGCAAGGAACTTGCCGGGCCCCCTAAACCGCTCGCCAGGGAGCGGTGGGCGGGTGCCATCGATGCGGTGGGCTCGACCACGCTCGCTAACCTCCTATCGATGACCCGTTATGGCGGAGCAGTCGCCGCCTGCGGCCTTGCCGGCGGCATGGACCTGCCGGGCTCAGTCGCCCCGTTCATTCTGCGTGGGGTGTGCCTTTACGGCATCGACTCGGTGATGTGCCCTGTGGAACGCCGCCGGGAGGCCTGGAAACGCCTGGAAACGGACCTGGATCGCCAAAAATTGGCTACAATGACCCGCGAAATAGGCCTTTCCGACGTATTTGGGGTGGCTCCAGAGATCCTTTCCGGCCAGGTCCGGGGGCGGATCGTGGTCAAAATCGGGTAAACTCGTTCAGGATTTGTCGACGAAAGCAGTGCATAATTTGTTAGGCCTAAAAATCGGGCCGCCTGCGTTGTAAACTGTTGCGTCAGTCGGAGTACGTGGAATGTTGCGTGGTGTTGCATTGACGGTTGGCCTTTTGGCCGCCCTGCCGGCTGCAGCCGGCGAGATGAGCGCGGATGATGCCCGGCGTTTCGTCATCGGCAAGATGTTCAGCTACACGTGTTTCGAAGGCACGCGCGGGCAGGGCCGGGTCAATTCGGACGGCTCGGTCGTTGGCTCCATACAATTCCAGGGTTCGGGCGAACTGCGTCACGCGCACTTGCCAGCGAACACACTGCAAGTGAAAGGCGAGGCCGTCTGCGCATCATTGCGTGGCATGCCGATCCAGCCCTGCTTTAATCTCGAACGCACGAGCGACCACAGCTTCCGCGGGTCGATCTCCGGGCTTGGTTTTGCTTATTGTGAATTTACGCGGAATAATACCCGGCCAACTTTGGTTCACAGCGTGCAGCGTACAGCCAATACGCATCCGCTCGGGCTGCGGCCATCGTTTACCGCCGACAACAACAACTAACCATCACCCCTTCGCCGGGAAGATCATGCACGTCGTTGTGGCGTGGGCATAAAGCTTGCCCGCGCGATCCTTGAGATCGCCTTCTGAAGTCGCCACCGTACGCCCGCGATGCAAGATACGGCCTTCAGCGCGCACCGGCCCGGTGTCCTTGGTGAGTGGACGCACCAGGTTTAATTTGAGTTCGAGTGTGGTCCAGGTGTCGCCCTTGGCAAGGGTGGAAAAGATGGCGCAGCCGAGCGCGGAATCAAGCAAAGTTGCGGTGAATCCGGCATGGACGGTGCCAATCGGGTTGTAGTGGCGAAAATCTGGCGCGCTCTCGAACACCGCACGACCGTTCTCGACTTCGGCCAGATGAAAGCCGAGCAACTCACTGATCGGCGGGTTTGGCACTGTGCCGTCAATTATTGCTTTGAGAAAGCCAAGGCCGTCGTAGGATCTGAGAGTGTCTGGCGTCACTACGCCGTAGGTCTTGCTGGTCACAACGCCCCCGCATCCGGTTTTTGGCGGTCTAGCCCGGTGGATTACGCGATTTCGAGCCGAAACGGATCACCTTCGATTGCTGCATGGCCAGGCCCGATAGCTTCGATCGCGCGAGTCATGCGGCCTTCGCGTTTGAGCAGACGGTCCGCAATTGAAACGATGCGCGAATTCGGCTGCGCTGTGCGGGAGGCGCGGCGGATGTCCCAAGCAATTTGCGTCTCGTCTCGCTGTGGATTGAGTGCGCAGGCAGCAACGTAAGCCCCGGCCGTCGAACGGCTAATGCCGGCGAAGCAATGCATCACCATCGGCGCCGCGCGATCCCACGCGCCGACGAAGTCGATCAGCCGCTGGACATGATCGTGTGCCGGGGCCGTGTAGCCATCCATCGGTGCGGTGATGTCATCGACCGCAAGGACCAGATGGTTCTCCGGCGCAATATGAGTTGGCCGCTGCACTCGATCGACAAGGCGAAGCAGGGTGACAATATGGCGCGCCCCGGTTTCATCAACCGTCGTATGGAGGCGCGCAAGTGAGCAGACGTGAATCATGGGTGCATTAGAAGCGATTCTCGCATCATATCTATGACCTCAAAGCCACAATGAAAAGCCTTACGCACGCATAAGTTTTTCAAATCGTTCGCGGTAACGCGCCTGTGCAGTTCCGGCGGGCCAGGGGCTGAGATAATCCCGCTCTAGTGCAGCCGAAAACTTCGGCGGCGGCCCGAAGAACTTCCGCGCTTCGTCGTCGGCAAAGCCTGCGAGGCGTGTGGCTTCGAGATAGGCTGCGCTCCGGTCGGCTGTCTTGATCAGCGCCTGTAGGCTTTCTGGCAGCCTTACCGGAAGGCCGAAGTGCAAATGAATGGCTGCCAGCAACCGCTTTTCTACAGCCTTGTAGCTGTCACCGATCACCGCCTTGAACGGTGAGATCATATCGCCGACGACGTATTCAGGCGCGTCATGGAGCAGGACGGCCAAACGGCCGTTGCGGTCGAGGCGCGGGACTTTTGCGCGGGCCAGCGCTTCGACAAGCAAGGAGTGCTGTGCGACTGAAAAAATATGCGCGCCACGCGTCTGCCCATTCCAACGCGCAACACGCGCTAACCCGTGCGCAATGTCCTCAAGCTCGACATCGAAAGGGGAGGGGTCGAGCAGGTCGAGGCGTCGTCCAGACATCATGCGCTGCCACGCGCGCGGTGTTTTTGCGCCTCGTGCGGATTTGGGCAGCTTCGTCATCGCTTTCTGGCTAATTTCGCGCAAGCGGCATGGCGATGGCACGTGACAAGATGGTCATTGACCATGCCAACTGCCTGCATGAATGCGTAGACGATGGTCGGTCCCACGAATTTGAATCCGTGCGCGATAAGCTCTTTCGAGATTAAATGCGACAACGCGGTTTCTGCCGGCACCTGTTTGGTGGTGCGGAAGTTGTTGAGTTTCGGCTTGCCGCCGAGATGGTCCCACAGCAGGTTTGAAAATCCAGGCCCGCTCTCCATGATCTTAAGCCACGCGCGGGCTGACGATACGGCGCCTTCGATCTTAGAGTGGTTGCGCACAATTCCCGCGTCATTCATCAGCAACTCGATCTTTCGCCTGGGGTATCGAGCGATTTTTTCCGGCTCAAAGTTGTTAAAGGCGCGGCGAAAATTTTCGCGCTTGCGCAATATGGTGATCCAGGAAAGTCCCGCCTGAAAGCCATCGAGTACCAGCTTCTCGTAAAGCGCGCGATCGTCGAACTCCGGTACGCCCCATTCGTTGTCGTGATAGGCGACGTATACCGGATCCTGTTTCGGCCACGGACAGCGCACGAGTCCGTCCGGATGAAGAACGGACGTGCTCATGTTGCCACTTTTGCCTCGCCAGGCCACTCGAACCTGGCCCAAGCCGGTTTCACCGGGCGAAGGGCAATGCCGCCGGCCTGGAACGGCGTTCCGGCGGCGAGTGCGTCTGCGACGCGGTCGAGACGCATGAATGCGAGCCCGCGCCCTTTTGCGGTCGAGCCGAGCGTGCCGACCTGCTTGTCGCCAGCCATGATCGGCAGGCCTGAACTCGGGGCGAATTCTTCATAAGCGATCGGCACTACACGGCTGCGCGCGCTGGAGCGATGTTCGACGCGAGAGATAACTTCTTGTCCGACATAGCAACCTTTTTCAAAGTCGACACCGTTAAGCTGGTCCATATCGGCTTCGTGCGGAAACGCATCGGCATACATAAAGTCGAGGCCGCCGCGCGGAACGCCGAGGGCAATACGATGGGTCTCGTAAGCCTCCGCCGCGACCAACGGGGCTCCCAGATCGGCGGCGGCCTCGGCGGCAAGGTGCGGTGGCAGCATGACGCGTGAACCCAATGTGGGAAGACGCGGGTCCGGATAGCAAAGGCCATAATCGGTTTCGCCTTTGCCGTCCCAAACCGCCATTACACCCAGTACCTCGGAGAGGTCCTCACAGATCACTTTGGCGCGCAGCTTGTAGAAATTCAGCTTTTCGACCAGCGTCGAGGCCAGCGCCCGCGGGCAGTCAATGAAAAAGCCACCGCCATCCTCGGACGGGGCCTCGGCGATGATGCAGTCGACGATAATCTTGCCCTGCGGTGTAAGCAGCGCTGCAAAGCGTGGACTGCCGGGTGTGACTTTGGTCATGTCATTGGTTACGAGCCCATTGAGGAAACGTCGGGCGTCGTCGCCAACGACCTTGACCACGCCGCGTTCGGGCAGAAGAGCTGTTTGCATGCCAATTCCCTGGGGTCTCTCGCGATAGTCTCTTGCCAGAACTCGCGGCGGAACGTAAGCGCTGTCAGGCAGGCCTCAAGCCCACTTAGACGCGTTCCAACATGGCTGACACCTACGACCTGATCCTCAAGGGCGGCACCGTAGTCAATCACGACGGCGAGGGCGTGCGCGATCTTGGCGTCCGTGGTGGCCGTTTTGCTGCTATCGGCGATCTGTCCCGCGCTTCCGCAGGCGAGGCGATCGATTGTCGCGGGTTGCATCTGTTGCCCGGCGTGATCGACAGCCACGTCCACTTCCGCGAACCAGGCCTGACGCACAAGGAAGACCTGGAGTCCGGCTCGCGCGGCGCGGTGCTCGGCGGTGTCACCGCGGTGTTCGAAATGCCGAATACCGAGCCCACGACGTCCACGCCTGAAGCGATCTCCGACAAGGTCAAGCGTGCGCAGCACCGCATGCACTGCGACTTCGCTTTTTATGTTGGAGCTACTCGCGAGAACACCCGCGACCTTGGCGATCTGGAGCGGTTGCCGGGCGTGGCTGCCGTCAAGGTCTTTATGGGGTCTTCGACCGGCTCACTGTTGATTGAAGACGATGATGGTGTGCGCGCGGTGCTTAAGGCCATCCGCCGTCGTGCTGCCTTCCATTCCGAAGATGAGTATCGTCTCCGAGAGCGCATGAACCTGCGCGTGGACGGGGACCCGCGCTCTCATCCCGTTTGGCGGGATGCGACGACCGCACTCATGTCTACGCAGCGGCTGATCCAACTCGCGCGTGAGACCGGAAAGCGTGTCCACGTACTGCACGTGACCACGAAGGAAGAAGCTACATTCCTTGGCGAGCACAAAGATGTCGCCACAGCTGAAGCGACGCCCGCCCATCTCACTTTGGCTGCGCCCGAATGTTACGAGCAACTCGGCACGCTTGCTCAGCTCAATCCTCCTGTCCGGGACGCCGGCCATCGTGAAGGCCTGTGGCGGGGTATCGCACAAGGCGTAATTGACAGTGTCGGATCCGACCACTCACCGCACACGCGTGAGGAAAAAGCGCAGCCTTATCCGAAGGCACATTCGGGCATGACCGGCGTACAGACGCTCGTTCCGGTTATGCTCGATCACGTCAATGCCGGCCGGCTTTCGCTGTTACGTTTTGTCGATCTCACGAGCGCGGGACCGGCACGTGTGTTCGGTATCGCTGCAAAAGGCCGCATCGCTGTCGGCTACGATGCAGACGTGACGGTCGTCGATCTCAAACGCCGCGAAACAATCACCGACAAATGGATCGCTTCACGTGTCGGGTGGACGCCCTATGACGGCGTCGCCGTCACGGGTTGGCCGGTCGGCACTGTGGTTCGAGGGCGGAAAGTGATGTGGGACGGCAGTCTCGCGACGCCGGCGCAAGGCGAACGCGTGCGCTTTCTGGAAACTCTGGCGAGCTAAATTATTTCTGGCCGTTATTGCCGTGACTGATCGAGCGAGAATTCGCCGTTGCGGATTCGCGCGCTCAGGCCATCGGTAAATTTGGCCGCGGCTTCTTCACCATAGGTGGTGACAAATTCTGCCAATGCCGTGAACAGGCAAGCTTGCGCCAGACAATCGCCATCAATGCCGTCGAGGCGGGCTTCGGCCCAGGCTTCCTGGAGATATCCCAGTGCCACGATTTTTTGCTCGCGATCGGAAATCGGCTCGCGCGCGCTTATTGAGCTCTCAGCTGTCGTCATTGCTGCTCACGTCCCAAAGGCGTCCAATGCGGACGCCGAATTCACGTCCCGAAAGAACGCTAGCACGGGAACCGGCGCCTTGAAGCTTACAATAAATAAAAGGTTAATAGCTGTGGCTAATTGGCGTATCGCGCAGTGATTTCACGCGCAATTTTCGCGCCCTCGTCGAGATAGCGGCGAATTGCGAGGTCAGCGGCGGGTGTACAGGTGCGGTACGTTTGCTGGAAGCCGCGGAAACCACGATTAAAGCCCGCTACGATCTTGCGGCGGCGATCGCCGCTTGGGGCTTCCGCATCGATCAAGGTCTGCATTTCGTTGCGCCATTTTTGTCCCTCGTTGGCGCCGCAGATCGCACGCAGATAATGCAGCGCGCCCATGACCTCCGCGAGCCTCTCCAGCTCGCCGTCGAACGGAGCGGGCGTCTCGCTTTGCGCATGTGCGGGCAGCGCAAGGCACAACAAAATCGAACCGATGATAAGAATTTTCTGCACGCGCTTTCCAGGTTTTTGTCGAGCATGATATGCGCCGCCTTGAGGGCAATCGCAAGGCACGGGATCAACCTTCCCGGGCCAGGAGTGCAACGGCGGCTGCGACGATTTCGGCCAGGCCTTCCGTGGTGGAATAGGCGGCAAGTTCAGACGGATCGAGCCAGCGCGCATCGTCGAGTTCATCGTTGAGCACCGGCTCGCCGCTAAGCCAGCGCGCGGCAAAACACAAAATCACGAAATGCCGTTCGGTGCGCCCCTTTGAGTCGTGGACAATCACCTCGCGGTGGCCGGCAAATCCGCACGGTTCGATTTCGAGCGAGGTTTCCTCGCGGACCTCACGGACGACTGCGTCGGTGAGAGCCTCTCCGGCTTCGACTGCGCCGCCGGGCAGTGTGTAGAGATTGAGCGCCGGTTTTCGCGCGCGCCGCACCACAAGCACTTTGCCACCGCGGATGATCGCGGCGCTCACTGCGAGATAAGGGCGCTGTGGGTAGGTTCTTTCGTCGGACATTGTTGCACTTTGCGCGCGAACTATTCCGAAAATCGGCGTCCGCCTTTCGGGATTACGCGCACAATCTATCGGTTCATTAGCTTGTCGACGACCGCTTGTGGCGTAAGAGTGAGATCCGCATCGGCCTCGCCGTTGATGATCGCCCCGGCGCGCGCAATCAGCGGTTTCAACCAGCCAACGGCATTCCCGGCAAGTGCCACTACCGTCTCCGGCCGACGGTCCGCGTCCATCGCCGCCCGGGTTGCCTCTAACACGATGGTCATCGTGACGGCCAGCGTGTCGAGGCTGTTACGTACGTTCGGGTCGGCATCGTCATACGACGCGATTGCGAGCGCGCTGGTTTTGAAATGCGAGGCCTGGAAATGCTCGCGATAGCTCATGGGCTTCCACGCAAGAAAATCGGCACGGAATTCCGGGCAGGTCGACAGCATATCGAGGAGCATGACCGCTTCATTGAAGCGATTGAGATAGTCGGTCGCCAGGCCGGTTTCCGGGTGGATGTTGGAATCGGCGCCCTTGTCGGCGTCATTTGCTTCGCCTGACGCTTGAACGGCGTCGGCGTTATCCTGATATTTCATCGAGCGCCCGCCCCGAAACCAGACCGGCTGTAGTGTTATCGTGTGAGGTTAAATTGCGCTTAAACACGCAATAAGCGAGGATTTCGACGATGTGCGGCCGCTATACAGTAACGTCGACGCCGGAGGCGATCCGGGCTCTGTTCGGTTACTCCGAGCAGCCCAACTTTCCCCCGCGTTACAATGTCGCCCCGACACAACCAATCGCGGTCGTCCGCCTGATCGACGGCAAGCGCCAGTTCGCGCTGGTGCGCTGGGGCCTGCTCCCGTCATGGGTGAAAGACCCTAAAAACTTCACGTTGCTCATCAACGCGCGTGGGGAGTCCGTAACTGAAAAGCCCGCATTTCGGGCTGCGATGAAACGGCGGCGCTGTCTCATTCCGGCCGACGGCTTTTACGAGTGGAAGGCAACCGGCGCCCGCAAGCAGCCTCACTACGTGCGCGCGAAATCTCACGGGCCGCTGGCTTTCGCCGGCCTGTGGGAGACCTGGACCGGACCCAATGGAGAGGAACTGGAAACTGCGGCGATCGTCACCACGCGTGCAAACGAAACGCTCAAATCGCTCCATGAACGCATGCCGGTGATTGTGCCGCCAGATGCGTTCGACCTGTGGCTCGATTGCGCGAATGTCGAAGCCGAAACCGCGTCGGCGTTGATCGCACCTGCGCCGGAAGGATTGCTCGAAGCATATGAAGTATCGACCGCGGTCAACCGCACCGCCAACGACAATCCGAAGCTGGTTGAGCCGTTTGCAGGAGGCGAGGAAGTTGTGCCCGCGCCAAAACCGCCGTCAACACGCGCGCGTGCCAAGCGCGAAAAGAAAAATAACGGGCAAGCGTCGTTGTTCTGAGAAACCTCAGAGCACCTTGCCGGGATTGAGGATGCCATTGGGGTCGAGCATGCGCTTTAATCCGCGCATGAGTTCGAGGGCGACCGGATCCTTGTACTTTGGCAGGATGCCGCGCTTCATGACGCCGACGCCATGTTCTGCCGATATTGAGCCGCCGAATTTCCTCACCACTTCGAAGACCACGGCATTCACCTCGTCCCAGCGTGCCAGGAACTTGGCTCCGTCAGCGCCCTCGGGCTGCATGACGTTATAGTGGATATTGCCGTCGCCGACGTGGCCGAACGGCAGCGTTTTGCTGCCGGGAATGAACTTCATAACGGCAGCATCGGCCTCTTCGATGAAGGCCGGCACATTGGCGACCGGCACCGAGACGTCGTGCTTGATCGAAGCGCCGATATGGCGCTGCACCTCGCCAAACATCTCGCGAATGCGCCAGAAGGCTTTCCCTTGCTGCACGCTATCTGCGATCGTGGCGTCGAGCACTAACCCTTTCTCGTGCCCGACGCTGAGGATTTCTTCCATCACCGCGCGCAAGCCCGAGCCTGCCTGCGAGGACAATTCGATCAGCACGTACCACGGGTAGGGCACAGCCAGCGGATTACGGCTCGCCGCGTCGTGCTTGACCACGGCGTCGACGCCCGCGCGCAGCATCATCTCGAAGGAGGTCACGGCGCCTGACGTGTACGCCTCGGCGAGTTTCAAAAGGTCAACCGCCGCCTGCGGCGAGGGTACCCCGGCAAACGCCGTCTCAACCGAGCGCGGCTTCGGCACAAGCCGCAGCACCGCAGCCGTAATGATGCCAAGCGTTCCTTCCGAGCCGATGAACAGGTTCTTCAGGTCGTAGCCGGTATTGTCTTTCTTCAGCTTGTTGAGATTGTGCAGCACGCGGCCGTCGGCGAGCACCACCTCGAGGCCTAGCGCATGTGAGCGCGCAATGCCGTGGGCAATCGCGGCGGTACCGCCGGCATTGGTGGCGAGATTGCCACCGATTGTGCAGCTGCCTTCCGACGGCAGCAATTGCGGATAGAGCCGGTCGGCTTCGGCCGCCGCCTCGCGTGCGCGCTGCAGCGTGACTCCCGCTTCCACCGTCATGGTGTTCGAAACCGGGTCGACCTCGCGGATTTTGTCGAGCCGCGTCAGCGACAGCAGCACTTCACCATGCTGCGGAATTTGCCCACCCACCAGCCCGGTATTGCCGCCCTGCGGCACGATGGCGGTGCGCGTTTCGTTGGCGAGCTTGAGGATAGCGGAGACTTCCTCAATTGACCCCGGCCGCAGCACGACCGGCGTGCGGCCGTGGTAAAGATCGCGCATCTCGACGAGGTACGGTTCCTGCGCCGCTTTGTCGGTAACCGCGTATCTGGCTCCAACGATCGCCGCAAAGCGGCTCAAAAGTTCAGGGTCGAGGCGGGGCTGATCGAGCATGTCATCACTTTAGTGCAAATTATGCCGAGCGTCATGTCGCGTGGCGTGGTGCGGCGGCGCGCTTGAGCCGATCGTTGATCGCCTCGCCCAGGCCGTCATGCGGAACCTTCATTACCGCGATACGCGTCGCACCGGAAGCGTCCAGCGCACGCAAATGCGAGAACAAATTGGCGGCGGCCTCAACTAAGTCGCCGCGCGGGGACAGATTGAGCATCGTGCCGGAAAAAGTTGGCGCCGAACCGAAGGCGAGTAGCGCCTCTCCCGTTTCGCCAACGGTGGCGTCAAGACGAAGCGTGGCTTTCGGCGCGTAGTGCGACTCGAGCATACCCGGCGCAAGCGGTGTGTCTTCGGCGACTGCAACCAGCATGAGCGGTTGACCGAGAACGTGCTCGATAGCTTCGCGAGGAACGCCGCCCGGCCTCAGCAAAGCCGGTTGCTCCAGACAAGACACGATCGTTGAACTCCACGCCGACGGCGCAGGGGCCGGCGTCGACGATAAGATCGATGCGCCCGCGCATATCCGCGAGCACGTGAGCTGCGCTTGTCGGCGAGACATGCCCGGAGCGGTTTGCGGAAGGGGCCACCACGGGACCATTGAAGGCTTTGAGTAGCGCGTGCGCCACCGGATGCGCCGGCACACGGACCGCCACACTGTCTAATCCGGCAAGTGCGAGATCGGCAACGCCGCAATCAGGTTGCCTTGCGAGGACGAGCGTCAACGGTCCCGGCCAAAACGCCGCCGCGAGCTTTTCGGCGGCGGCGGTGAAGACGCCGACGCGCCGTGCCGCGGCGACGTCCGCGACATGGGCAATCAACGGATTGAAGGAGGGACGCCCCTTAGCCGCATAGAGCCGTGCCACAGCCTCACCATTGCGGGCGTCGGCGCCTAGCCCGTAGACGGTCTCGGTCGGAAATGCGACCAGGCCGCCGGCTGCAAGGCAGCGCGCGGCCGCCTCAATCGCTTCGCGATCGGCCTTCAAAACCCGCGTTCCCGGCTCGGCGGTCATCGTTTCTCTCAAGCTTGCGGCTTTCAGGGTGGCGGGGTTATAAGGCCGCCTTCAGTCGGAGTGTAGCGCAGTCTGGTAGCGCACCTCGTTCGGGACGAGGGGGTCGCAGGTTCAAATCCTGCCACTCCGACCATTATTTACCAGAAAATCAGGTTTGGCGGGTCTTAGCTTCCGGCCGGTGTTCGGCGAGAGCCAGCGATAGCTAATGCTTTATCATGGCAGCGAGGATGAGGGATCCGATACATACCACTTGACCACGTCGCCGCTAATTGCGGCGTAAGCCCAAATGGCGAGCATCAGCGCAAAGCTGAAGAGTAGCGCCACCTTCCTCATTGCGAAAAACTTCTCTTGGTTAAAGGTCCTTCCGCGGAGCCTCTATCGGAGACTATTGGAGTGAAGGCGACAGCCGCGCCGACCACGAACCAAAACGTGCGCTGATAAAGCATGTCGGCGGGAGTAGACATCACGGAAAATGTAACAAAACACAATACGATCAGCGCCGATGCCTGATCTATTCGCGCGAGACGCCATTCGGTCACGAAAACGAATAAAGCCGGAATGGCAAACGCCAGAAATCCTACGATACCGAGCTCGGCGAGCAGCCACAGTGCGGTGGAATGAATTACTAGCGGTATGCCGCTGACTGCTGCTAAAATCATTTGATTTCGGAACGCGCCAAGCCCGGCCCCAAAAATCGGGTGCTCAACAAATAACTTTAGACCACCAAAAATAGTGATCGCACGCTCCCGCTCGGAGCTTTCGGCCGGCCAAATTGCCGGAATAGACGCTGCGCTCGCCACTTCTCCGAGCACGAGATTCTGAAGACCGGCCGCAACCAGAGCCACGCCGACAGCGAAGATCAATGCGGTAAGAATTTCACGCGTCGTTGTTGTACCGAGGTAGAGACTCGTCCCAACCACGAGCACCGCTGCAATCCATCCTGATCGCGAAGCCGCAAACCAAATGGCGACAAAGAAAATGGATAAAAGTACAGCACGCAGCCAAGCGCCGCGCGCGAAAGCCATTGCTGCCGACATAGCCATAAGCAGCTGAAAAACAAAAAAGTTGTGATTTTGCGAGAATGCCACGACTCCCGTCGGCGCTATGAGTTGCGGCGCAAATGGTACCCCTGCGGCTTGCAGCAATACCAAACCAATTTCGATCCCAGCGACTGCGGCTGTAGCGCCAGCGAATGTCAGTAGCACTTTCCGCAGTGCATACCTTCCATTCTCCATCACGGCCAAGGCGCCCGTCGCGCCGTAACTCAACAGGACGAACCACCCGAGAAATCTGTTAATCCATGCCCAAGATGTCCAGCCGAATCTCCAGCCTCCAATGAGCAGAGAGATAGCCAGAGCAAGTGTCATCATTGCAATTGCAGTGTTGGCGTAAGATGTGCGCCATCGTGGCATCTCGCCATTCTTGACGGCGTTCAGGATAAAGAGCGCGCCGCCAACGATTGCCAATGGATCGGCCAAATTGACGTTGAGAAGTCCCGAACCGACTGGAATGTAAATCTGAAAAAGAACCAGTGTAGCGGCAGCCAGTGGGAGAAACCATGAAAGAACCCGCGAGAAATCGATTGTCTTGGTAGCCGGGGCCGCGACTTCGCGCTGTACGTCGACTGTCTCGGGGAGACGAAAGAGGGAAAGGGCAGCGATAACGCCCATTGCCAGCAGAGAGCCAATGCCAATGAGAACTGCGGCCGTGAATGCGGCGTGTCCCGCCACACCAATCGCTCCCAGCGCTGCGACGGCGCTCATCTCGCGGACACCCCAGCCGGCAAGACTTATGGGAACGCTGGCCGCGAACATAACAATGGTCGAAGCGGCGATAAGATTGGGTATGGGAGTATAGGCGGAAAGGGCCTTCGACACCGTGACGTAGGCGATCATCATTGGCATTTGAACAAGAAGAGTCAGGCCAATGACGCGCAAAGATCGCCGGACAAATTGTCGGGTCAACAAAGGTACGATTGATCGCGCAGCCATGCGTCCGTATCCGAGCAACGCGCCCAGGGTCGTCGCCGCAATCAAACCAATTGTGAGTTTTAGGAGTTCGCTGCCGCCAGTATTTTGATCGACATATACAACTCCGAAAATGTAGTAGGCCCCGGCCAGCCCCAGGAGCGCCGACACTACTGCGCTCAAAATGCGTTCGTACGCAGTCAGGACCACTACGTTGGCGAAAGGAACTCCTGCGCGTCCCATGATGACGCTGCGCGCGATTAACTGCCCGGCAATCTGGAAAAACAAAGCGCCCGCCAGATTGCTCGCGGTCACGGTTGCCATCGCTTTTCGAAAGGTGATCGAATGCCCAAGGTCCGCAGCAATGATTTTGAACCGGAGTGTGGCGGCCACCGCGTTTGCAAGCAAAGCCGCAAACGCAACGCAGATCGTCAAAAATGACAGTTGGCGCAAATCGGATAGAATTTCGGAGAAGTCGTAATTGGATGCCAGAAATCCGACGACGGTGCCGAGCAATCCAACGGAGATAATTAGCCTTGCGGAGCCTGTCGCGTGCGAGATTTTATTTTTGGAAACATCAGAACTGTCTTTTTCACCTAGTTCGATCGTGGAGTCGTCATACCGCTTATCAACTGCAATCACTTCGCCGAGTTTCATCGTGGCACCGAGCCCATTTGCCGGCGTAACGTCCGACGATTGGATTTAGGGCCAACCGTCGCTCCAAAACTTGGGCAAGCGCGACACTGACTTGGCTAAAAACGAAACGGTGATAGCCTGTAATAAAGTTGATGATGTGCCGGGTAAGAAGCCTGGGCCGAACGGGAGTGAACGATGAAAAAAATCTACTCGGGTGGCTGCCAGTGCGGAAAAGTTCGTTACGAAGCGCAGGCCGAGATCGGCGAAGTCATTACCTGCAATTGTTCGCGTTGCCGGATGCTGGGGTCGTTGCTTTCCGCTGTCGCGATGTCCGACTTCAAGCTTATCTCCGGCGGAAACGACACAACCGATTACCAGTTCAACAAGCACACAATTCATCACCCATTTTGTACTACCTGTGGCATTCAGTCGTATGCTTATGGCAAGGGACCGGGCGGCAGGGAGATGGTGATGATTAACGTGCGCTGTCTTGACGACGTCGACGTGCGGCAGCTCAAGGTGAAGTCATTCGACGGCGCCAGCCTGTAGGGTTCAGCAGGAAAGAAGTGCTGCGATCGCCGTCAGCGCGTCACTCATCGCCGCGGTGATTAAACGCTTTGCCGATAGCGTTCATGCGCAGCGAGCTCATGCCGACGCTGTGATCTTTTTCCGGCGGCGAAACCACCTCGTCGCAGCTAACGTAACCTTGGTCCCACATTTTCCCGGTGCGATTATCGAGGACGCGTCGCCAGCAACGGTCACCTGTCGTCGGAACGATGATGATTGAGCCGGTATAGAGCGTGGCTTCATTGCGTGATGGTGGTTTTACGGCTGTCTTTTCTTTGAGCGCCGACCAGCCACTCGGATGCCAGTCGATGGAGTACACCAGGACGGCGGTACCAAAGGCCAGCCAGACGAGAAGCAGGTTGGTTCGCGGGACATCGCGCAAGAACCAACGCTGATGGGACGATCCACGGTGTGCGGCCATTATACTCACTCCGGAAACGCGCGGGCCCGTCTGCGCTCCACAACTGGCGACTTCCGCACCAGCCTAAGGCGACCTTCGTTAAGAGATGGTTCACCATCCCGGCCGGCACCCGGTGCGCCCCTGCCGCCGTCACTTCGCGGCGCAAAAAATCAAATGTTTTCGAGCATTTGCGGGAACCTGGCGCATCGAGCGGTCATGCGGCCGCACTTGCAAGGGACCGTCCGTGCCGCGTAACGTCACTCAGCAAAGAATGCCGGTTGAGTGAAACGGGCCGGCCATGGGGAAAATCATGATTATGCAGCGGCTTTTCGCGCTCACCTCGCGCGCGGTCCTCGCGGCGACCTGCCTCGCGCTTATCCCCATAGGTAATGCTCTTGCACTCGACTATCCGACCCGTCAGCCGCATATTTTCGTGGGCTACCCGCCAGGCGGGTCGACCGACATCCTCGCGCGACTGTTCGGCGATTGGCTCGGCAGAAGGCTCGGCCAGCAGTTCATCGTCGAAAACCGCCCCGGCGCCGGCAACAATCTTGCGACCGAATTTGTCGCTAAGGCGGCGCCTGATGGCTACACGTTGATCCTGGTCAATCCCGCCAACGCCATCAATACCTCGCTCTACAAGCACCTCAATTTCAATTTCTTGCGTGACATCGATCCGGTCGCCGGCTTCATTCGCGTACCGAATGTGTTGGAGGTGAATCCCGAGGTGCCAGTGAAAAATGTTGCCGAGTTCATCGCCTATGTGAAAGCCAATCCCGACAAGGTCAATGTGGCATCGTCGGGCAATGGAACGTCGATCCATCTCTCCGGTGAATTGTTCAAGATGATGACCGGAACGAAGATGACGCACGTACCGTACAAGGGCTCCGCGCCGATGCTCACTGATCTTCTTGGTGGACAGGTGCAGGTGACATTCGACAACATGCCGTCGTCGATCGGTCACATCAAAGCCGGCAAGCTGCGCGCCCTGGCGGTGACCACCGCGACGCGTGCCGAAGAGCTGCCAGATGTGCCAACGGTTAGCGAGACTGTACCCGGCTATGAGGCAAGCGCATTCTTCGGCTTTGGCGTGCCGCATGGAACGCCGAAGGAAATCGTCGATCTGCTCAACAAAGAGATCAATCTGGCACTGAAGGATCCGGGAATGATTGCCAAGCTTAAGGACCTCGGCGGCACGCCGATTCCCGGATCGGCGGCCGACTTTGGCAAGATCGTCGCGGACGAAACGGCCAAATGGGAAAAGGTGGTCAACGCCGCCAATCTGTCAATCAACTAACGCAAGTCGCCGCACCGGCAAGAATGACCACACGTAAACGACCTGAAGAGCTGCGCAGCCATCGCTGGCTCGGCGTCAGCGATTTGCGTTCGTTTGGCCACCGCTCACGGCTTCGTCAAGGCGGGTTTGACGCCACCGATTGGGTCGGCAAGCCGGTCATTGGCATCATCAACACCTGGAGTGACATTAATTTCTGTCACACGCATCTGCGCGAACGAGCGGAAGACGTAAAGCGCGGCGTGCTGCAGGCCGGTGGTTTCCCGATTGAGTTGCCGGCGATGTCGCTGTCCGAGCCATTCGTAAAACCGTCGACGATGCTCTATCGCAATTTACTGGCGATGGAGACCGAAGAGCTGTTGCGCAGCCATCCGATCGACGGCGCAGTGCTGATGGGCGGCTGCGACAAGACCACGCCCGGCCTGATCATGGGCGCGATCAGCATGGGGCTGCCGGCGATTTACGTGCCGGCGGGGCCGCAACTGCGTGGAAACTGGCGCGGTCAGCAGCTTGGCTCCGGTTCGGACGCCTGGAAATATTGGGATGAAAAGCGCGCAGGCCGCATCAGTGAGGCCGACTGGGCCGAACTTGAGGGTGGCATTTCGCGCAGCTACGGGACGTGCATGGTGATGGGCACAGCCGCGACGATGATGGCAATTGCCGAAGCGCTGGGCATGTCGCTGCCGGGCGCGTCGTCAATTCCGGCCGCTGACTCCGCCCACCCACGTATGTGCGCTGCCGCTGGCCGCCGCGTTGTCGATATGGTGTGGGAAGATTTGACGCCGCAACAGATTCTCACATCGGCGGCCTTCGATAATGCCATCCGTGTGCATATGGCGATGGGCGGCTCGACCAACGCCATCATCCACGTGGTCGCAATGGCGCGCCGCGCCGGCCTCAAACTCGACATGAAACGATTTGACGAAATTTCGCGCGAGATTCCTGTGCTTGCCAACGTGCGGCCCTCCGGCGAATTCCTGATGGAGGACTTCTTTTACGCGGGTGGCTTGCGGGCACTTATGAGTGAACTCAAGGATAAGCTTGATCTGTCCTGCATAACGGTAACGGGGCAATCGATTGGCGAAAACATTCAAGGCGCCGAAGTCTACAAGCGCGACGTCATTCATCCGCTGTCAGATCCGGTCTCGCGCGATGGCGCGACGGCCGTCCTTATCGGCAACCTGGCGCCACGTGGTTGCGTGATGAAGCCATCGGCGGCTGACAAGCGGCTGCTGCGCCATCGCGGCAAAGTAATTGCGTTCGAGGACTACAACCACATGGCCCGAGAGATCGAGCGCGACGATCTCGATGTGACTCCCGACCATATCCTCGTGCTCAAGAATGGCGGTCCCAAAGGCGGCCCCGGTATGCCGGAATGGGGCATGCTGCCAATTCCGAAGAAGCTCGTTAAACAAGGCGTGCGTGACATGTTGCGCATTTCCGACGCGCGCATGAGCGGTACCAGTTACGGCGCCTGCATTCTGCATGTGGCGCCGGAAAGCTTCGTGGGCGGCCCGCTTGCCTTCGTCGAAACCGGAGACGAGATCGAGGTGGACGTTCCGGCGCGACGCATCCACCTCCATGTATCGGACGAGGAAATTGCTCGCCGCCGCGCGAGCTGGAAACAACCCGCATCACGTTATCCGCGCGGTTACGGTGCGCTTTATTCGCAACACATCGGGCAAGCGGATGAAGGCTGCGATTTTGATTTTCTCGCACCGCTTGGGCCTATCCCCGAGCCAGAAATTCATTGAAGCGCGCAATTTCACTCCGAAGCGCCAACGCGTTTAAATTCGACGGCAAGTCATGACCGACGACATTCCATTCGATAAAGATCTCAATCTCGCGCCGGATACGGTGGACGAGCCTATGTCCGGCGTGCGGCGGGTCATGGCAAATAATCCAGGGCCGTTCACCTTCAAGGGAACCGTCAGCTACATTGTCGGCCGCGGTAAAGTTGCAATTGTCGATCCAGGCCCCGCCGATCCCGCGCACATTGGCGCTCTGCTCGATGCGGTACGCAACGAAACGGTGACGCATATTTTCGTTACGCATACGCATCGGGACCATTCGCCGGCAGTGCCGGCGATCAAAGCTGCGACCGGTGCGACCGTCTATGCAGAGGGCCCACACCGGGCCGCGCGCCCTTTGCACATTGGGGAGCACAATCCGCTAGACGCCAGTGCTGATCGCGATTTTCATCCTGACGTCGCGTTGAAGGATGGGGAGGTCATCGCCGGCGACGGCTGGACCATCGAAGCAGTTGCGACGCCGGGTCACACCGCCAACCACATGGCTTATGCCGTCAAGGAAAAGAATGCGCTATTGGTGGGTGACCATGTGATGGCTTGGGCCACGTCGATCGTCGCGCCACCCGACGGCGCCATGAGTGATTACATGGCCTCGCTGGCAAAACTCGCGCTGCGTAAGGAAACCATCTATTTCCCGGGTCACGGACCCGCCATTACAGATGCGCCGCGCTTCGTCAGCTATTACATCTTGCATCGCAAGGCTCGCGAAGCGTCCATTCTGCATCGCTTGTCAAAAGGCGCGACCGATATCCCGACCATCGTGCGGGCGATCTATATCGGTATCGATCCGCGCCTGATCGGAGCTGCCGGTCTTTCGGTGCTCGCACATCTTGAAGATCTGGTGACCCGCGGCCTGGCCGAAACTGACGGCCAACCTGCGATTGACGGCGTTTACCGCTTGGCGGGCTGACGTTTCTCCGGCTGGCCTTTTTTTGGTGGTGCCGCCGGTTTCTGCGGTACGGAGCGCGGTTCCGGTGCGGCGCCCACCACATCATCAATGTCTTCAAGCAGGCTGCGTATCCGTGACGCATTGGCACCGAAATCGTGGGCGCCGACGCGTGATGCTGACCTCATATCGACCCGAGTTCCTTGACCGGCCGGCGTAAAACGTATCACGACGTCGTCGCGAAAACCCATGATCGGCGTGCGTGCTACCGCTTCGATTACGCCGTCGCGGCGGGTCGGCGTCGGTGCGCGTGTGTCCGCGATGAACCATTTGCGCTTGGTGACAAGCGCAAGCGCGGCGTCATAGGCGGCTTTGGGCGGTGCATCGAGCTCAAGTGGTGCAACATCGGGATAGGCTGCGCGCTGAAGTGCAGCCGCCGCCGGGCCGGCGTAGTCGTTGCGGTCACGCGGGCGTAATCGAGCCAGTGCGTCGAACCGCGGAGGATTGCCAGGGTCTGTCGTGACATCTGTAATTTGGGGCAGCGTCAGCGCGCGCGTGCCGAGAAAGGCGGGGTACGCAAGCAATATCAGACCGAGGAACAATCCCAGGAGCGCGCGTCCAAGACCGGACTTGCCTTGCCGCCAAATGACAATAAACGCGGCGAAAGCCAGCAATATTGCAAGGCCGGCGAACACGAGGGCAGCGCCGAATGTGGCGAGAGCCGGCACGATTTCCAGCACGCCGGAACGCACAATGAGGATCGACATTGCGGCGACGGCAAAAGAAAACAGTCCCAGCCGGGACGACCAGACGGCGGTCTTCGACACCGGCTCGTCGTGGAATGGACGGCGCGCCATGCTTATGTCCCCGCACAGATTTGCTTGAGCGTAGCCCATTCGCTCGCTTCGAGAATCGGCGAGGGCGGATGTGTAGCGGCCAATTTGTTGATGGCGGCGACACGCTCCTTGGTTTCCGGGTGGTCCAACAGAATTTTCATGCCGGGTTCGGTGGCGCCGCCGATCTTGTCGAGCATGGTCGCGAGCGCATGCGCATCGCCTCCGGCCTTGTTCATGAGGTCGGCACCGTAGGAGTCGGCGGCTGCTTCCGCCTCACGTGTATATGACGACTGAAGCACCGTTTTCGCGGCGAGCACGACAGCGCCACCACCGACGAAATCGCCGAGCAGCATGCCGAACACAAATGACAAGCCGGCGCCTTGCAGCACTGCCTTGGTACCGTCTCGATGGGCGACATGGCCAATTTCATGTGCGATCACGCCTGCAACCTCGTCAGCATTGTCAGCCTTTGCAATCAACCCGCGAAATACATAAACCTGTCCACCCGGCAGAGCTATGGCATTGGCTTCATCCCGCCGCACGACATCCATATGCAGGGGCAAGGGCAGTGCCGCGGCGGCTTCGAGCCGTCTCACCATTGTGTCTAGCGCAGCTCGCCCTGGTATTTCCGCGGAGGCTATGCCGCATTCGAAAGCGCCGCCGGCTTTATGGGTATCGAGTGTCCCGCGCACCTGAATATTGACCGCATCGCCCAATTTACGCTCGATCGCTGCCGGCAGCAGTGGAGTGAGGCGCGTGGCAATCGCGGGTACGCCAAACCAGGCTACGGCCAAAAGCGATGCTGTCGCGCCTGCGGTCCAGCCAATCACGCTCACACGCTGCCGGCGTAGCAATGAGCCGGTTCGATCGACGTAGGCAGCGTGTACATCGATCTCCGCGGCAAACGAGCGATCGAGGATTTCGAGGCGCGCCAACGCCGCGTTGCCGCGACGGCCGAGGCGGAGGACTTTATCCGGCGCGGTCAATTCCTCGATCTCGTCGTAGGGCCATTCTGATAGTGATCGCCCATCAGGGCTGCAAATCTGTAACCCGGCAGGCGCAAGCACCACCACCACATCGCGACGAGCACTGGTCATACCGTCAAAGTAGATCCCGGCACCGGAATTCATGGGTGCGATCCTGCAATTCCGTCCGGCATCAATATCCGCCTACATTCAGCGCGTCGGCGAGGCCCTCGCCAAGCGCCGAGCTTGGTCGTCCCGTTGCCCTGACTTTCTCGAGTGTCGACAGACCGGACAATTGCAGCGATTCCATGCCCAACTGCCAGAGTGATAGCAGTGCGGTCGCGCGATAAATGGTAGAGAAGCCAAGTGCTGCAACCACGTAACCGACCAGCAGAGCGAGTGTTGTCACGATTTCACTGTCCGCTCCTGTTCCGACTCTGGCTAAAGCACCGACGCCGACCAACAATATAGCGCCGCCGATTCCCATCACCATGCTAAACAAGATCGCGTAGCCGACGAAGCGCGCGTAGGCTCCATATACGTCGCGCACGCGCAAGCGGGATCGCACCTCGATGTCGCCGAAGCGAAGGCCGGAAGACCACCAGCGCAGCACCACGGCTTGGAACGCCGGATAGAGCAGGCAAGCCAAAGTGATGCTGACACCCCCCATCAACATTGCAAAAACAAGTACCTCGCCAAGTCCAGGATTGCCGCCCTCGATCCTGCCCATCACGTTGTCGCCGCCTTGCGAAAGCGCATCAGCGAGCGCCTTCCAGTCCACCCCGCCAACGAATCCGGTGACTGCGAGCGCCAACGGTGCGAACACCAAAAGCCACATCGGGAAGCCGCGCAGGAGCAAACTGAGTCCCGAAGCGTCGAAGCTGCCTGCCAGATCGCCGTAGAATGTGTTCCGCATCTTGTAACGCTCGAGACTGGCAAGCTGGACCGGGTAGGTGAGACCAAAACTAAGTGCGGTGACGATCCACCACAGCACTGCACGGAAAGCAAAAACCCAAGCCGAACCTTCCTGATGAAAGCGCAGGCCGCGATAGATTGTACGCGTAAGACGGTAGCGACGTGCGCGAAAGATCGCGTATTGGCCGAGGATGCCAAGCGCAGCGAAGGCAATCACACCAGATACTTTGCCGAGCGTGCCGAGATCGAGCGCCGCCAGGAAGAATCCGGTATAGACTGGAATTAGAATTGAAATCGCGACCAGGAAGCCGAGCAGGAGCTCGAGCGGCGTGCCGGTATATTCGAGCGCTTCACCGGCGATTTCGGTATTCGACCACAGAAAACGTCGCACATCTGTTGTCAGCCAGAAACGATAGATACCGAGGGTGGCCATCAGCAATACGGCGCCCCGAATGAGCAGCCACCAATAGGATCGGCGCTCCCCGAGGAATCGCACGCCGCCGCTCGTCGCGATTCCGCCTGCATCCGGGCTGGTCATAGGCAGCAGGGATAGTCGCTAGAGGGAGAGCAGGCAACGCCGATTACGACGTCCCACAAATTGCGGTTCTGATATTCGGCCCCGAATATGCCCAATGCACGCGTTGTTAGGCAGGGAGAACTAAGCGACGAGCTGGGCCAGCGTTGTTGAGGCTTCCAGACGCGCACGAATGACGTCGGCGGTCATGGGCTCGCCAAAGAAATGGCCCTGGCCTTCGTGACAGCCGTGCGCTTTCACCTGCCTCATCTGCACTTCCGTTTCGATGCCCTCCGCAACCACAATTTTGTCGAGGCTGGCGCCGAGGCCCGCGACTGCGCCGATAATCGCCTGTGCGTCGCGCTCTTGACCCCCCAGCCCACGAATGAACGACTGGTCGATCTTGATCTTGTGGAACGGGAAGGTACGCAAATAATTGAGCGACGAGTAGCCCGTGCCGAAATCGTCGAGCGATATTCCCACGCCGAGATTCTTGAGCTGCTCCATGGCCGCGAGTGTCCCGTCGCTATCCTCAAGCAGCAAACGTTCAGTGACTTCCAGTTCCAGCCGCTGTGCCGGAAGCCCGGATTTTGCCAGAGCCGACACCACCTGCAACGCGAGACCGCGGTCGCGGAATTGAACCGGCGAAAGGTTGACGGCGACCTTGACGCTTTTCGGCCATTTCACCGCTTCGAGGCATGCGCGATGCAAGGCCCATTCGCCGAGCGCGATAATCAGGCCGGTTTCTTCGGCGATCGGGATGAACACCGACGGCGGCACCATTCCGCGCGTCGGATGGGACCAACGTAGGAGTGCCTCGCAGGTCGTTACGCGGCCGGTGCGCAGATCGACCAGTGGCTGGAAAGCCAGTTCGAACTCCTCGGACGACAAAGCTTCGCGCAGGTCGAGCTCGAGGCCTCGTCGTTCCTGTGCCGCCTGTTCCATTTCCAGAGCGAAGAACCGATGATCGCCGCCACCGCCGTTCTTGGCCGCGTATAGCGCCATATCGGCCTTCTTCAACAGTTGGTCGGCATCGGCGCCGTCCATGGGGGCCATGGCGATACCGATCGAGGCCCCAATGTCGATGCGGTGGCCGTCGATATCGAACGGATCCTTGAGTGTCCTGGCGAGACGCTGCGCGAGCCACTTGGCATCCTGATAGCGCTCGGTGCCAGCCTGTAGCACCACGAATTCGTCACCACCGAAACGTGTGATCATGTCGCCAGGGCGTATGACAGTCTTCAACCGCGAAGCAACTTCCTTGAGCAGCTTGTCGCCAATCGGGTGGCCGAGCGTGTCGTTGATCGCCTTGAACCGATCGAGATCGATCAAGTGAATTGCAATGCGATTTTCGCGCCGATGCATTGCTGAAAGCATGCTGTTGATACGCTCGCGGAACTGGTTTCGATTGGCCAGGCCGGTCAACTCGTCGTATTTGGCGAGATGCGTTATGCGTTCCTGCGCGCGCTTGCTTTCGGTTACGTCCTCAAGAATGACGACCGAGCCGCCGCCGGCCATCGTTCTGCGTGACACTGCGATCGTGCGATCTCCGTCGGGCGACGTCTGCACCTGATCGAACCGATTCTGCTGAAGCCCGTGCGCCAGGTCATTGAAGACCTTCTTCACACTCTTGGTCCGGTGATTTCCTGCGCGGATGCTGTGGGCGATCAGCTGTGATGCCCGCATGCCGACACGAACTGGCACGTCATGGAGATGAAGCAATTCCAGGAATCGTTCGTTCCAGACCTGTAGGCGATTCTGCTCGTCGAGCATGCACAGCCCGTGCGACATGTTGTTCAGTGCGATGTCGAAGCGTTTCGCCTGTTGTTCAAAGCGAGTGGCAAGCGCCGCTTCTTTGCGCGTCATCGTCAATGCCTGGATGATGATGTCGCGGATGCTGAGTGTGATGTCGATCATCCCGTAGATGAACATCAAGATGACGAAGCCCAAAGCCCTGTGCACCCAGTCCGGATAGACGAGCAGCGCAAAGGCCATTGGCAACGTACAAAGCGTGAGTTGGCCGATTGCAATGAATGGGCGGCCGGCATTGCGGCCCGAAATCGCGGCTGCGTAACCTGCCGTCGTTGTGGTGATAGCCATCTGGAGCGACGCATCGGTCGTGCGCGTAATTGCCAACCAGCACAGCAGGCCAAGGAGTGCCGAGAATCCCCACGCGCCATATTCATAGACGTGTTCCCAAACTCTTGTGGCGACAAGATTTTCGGTTTCCTTGTACCGCTGATAGAGCAGCGCTGACGCGACGCGCAACATGCCGACGGCAAGGATCGCGACCGAATTGGCCATGATCCATTGATCGCCGACTCGCAACGCCACGGCCGCGCCGACGATCGAGCAGGCGACGGCGCCCACGATCAGCGACGCGATCGGCGCAAAAAGCGACTCGATCAGTGCTGCGCGTATCTCTTTCGGTAGCTCCGCGTCCGCTCGGCGGGTCTGGAGCAACTTTCTAATTAACATACGACCTACGCGGCTATCTTGAAGTCCAAGATGGTACCCGCGATTGTTCAATGCGATGCAAATTGCTTTGCGTTTCGGCAACCAAGATGAATGAAGCGCGAATAGCCGCGCGACAATTTCAATAAAATTTTCTCTAGTTGCGCAGGGAGCGATATCGCTCGCCGGCAATTTTCAAAATCACCGATCCGCCTCAATCCGCGACGGGTCCGATCGTGCGACAAATTGCGCTCGTGGAATACGTCTCTCGTTCTGCTGAGTTCGGGAGCATCTTCTATTCGTGGTTAACGCACGTTTCGGAACGATTTAGCTCGATTCCACGCGAGAACATTTGCGAAACGATGTGCGGCACAGTTTCGCGGACCTCCAATGCGCGATTGTATGATTGTTTGTTTTGCAACCGTCTGTTAAGGTAAAAAAATCGTAAACAGGCACGTGGAAATGTCGATGTATGCGGTGTCGGATGCAGCGCCAGCGGTGCGGGTAGACCCCCGTTCGGTAGCACCCGCGCCCACAAGGCTGCCACCCGATCCGCAGCTGATCGACCTGAAGAAGAGCGCCGATGCGCGCCGCCTCTTCGAGTTGGAACAGCTCGAGGTTTCCTGGGACGACCCGACGGGCACACTTTGGACTTTCATGCGTCCGCGTGGACGGCCGAGCTACAATCTCGATTTACTGGAAGATTTTCACGCCTGGCAGCGCGGCATCGTCGCTGCATTTGAGAACCGTCCGAACGACTTGCGGTACCTGCTGTTAGGTTCGCGCACGCCTGGTGTATTCAATCTCGGCGGCGACCTCAGTCTGTTTGCTGCGAGGATTCGCGACCGTGACCGACCGGCTCTCGTTGCCTATGGTGAATCTTGCGTACGCATCTTGCACCGAAACATGAATTGTCTTGGCCTGCCGATGGTAACGATCGGCCTGGCGCAGGGTGACGCACTCGGCGGCGGATTTGAGTTGTTGCTATCGTTCAATGTCATCATCGCCGAGCGAGGCACTAAGTTTGGCTTCCCGGAAAATATTTTCGGACTTTTCCCTGGCATGGGTGCCTATAGCCTGGTGGCGCGTCGGGTTGGTGCGGCGTTCGCCGAAGAGATGATGCTCAACGGGCGTATCTACACTGCTGAAGAAATGAAGGACGCCGGGCTGGTGCACATTCTTGCCGAGCCGGGCCAAGGTATCGCCGAAGCGCGCGACTTCATCCAGCGCAGCAAGCGGCGGCACAACGGCAGCCGCGCTGTGTACAAGATCGGACGTGAGGTGAATCCCGTTTCGCTCGAGGAACTTGACCGCATCGTTCAGGTTTGGGCGGACGCGTGCCTGCAACTGCGCGATCGCGATCTCAAAGTGATGCAACGCCTCGTGGCCGCGCAGGACCGGTTGCAAAGTCGCCCGCAAGCCGCCGAATAACTCAATCAAGCTTTAATTGACAGATCTGCCGGTGGCCAGTTCGCCGCGGTCGATACTCAATTGTGAAAATTGGTCTCGATATTCGGCCGGTGTCATGCCGGTATGGCGCTTGAACAAACTCCGGAAGAAGGCAACATCGCCGTAGCCGATTTTCGAAGAAACCGTCTGGATCGACGACGCTCCGTGTTCCAGCAATTCCTTGGCCGCCGACACCCGCAGCGATTGAATATATGCGCCCGGCAAGTGGCCCGTAGCGGCCTTGAAGCGCCGTATGAAATTGCGCGGCCCCATGCCGATACGTTCGGCGAGGATATTGATCGATACTTCGCTATAGAAATGTTGCTGCAGGTATTCTTCTGTCTTTCTGATTTTGGCGTCGGAATGTGGACGCGACAGCGACACCACCGAATATCCCGACTGCCGGCCTCGCGGCATGCTCAGGAGCAGGGATTTGGCGCATTGCAGCGCGATTTCGTGACCGCAGAATTTCTCCACCAGGTACAGGCTGAGATCGATAGAGGCGTAGACGCCGCCGCTGCAGAAGATCCGTCCGTCTTCCGTCACGAATTGTTCGGGCCGCCAGCGAACCTTGGGATAGCGCGCGCGAAATATCTCGGCGACGCCCCAGTGAGTCGTTGCTTGCCGGCCATCGAGGATGCCGCCTTCGGCAAGGAATGCAACGCCGGTGCATGCGCCCGCAATATACGCCCCGCGACCGTGCCATTTTTTCAGCCAAGGCACGAGGGACGAATTTTTTGCGATCAGCTCCAGCACGTCCCAGCCGGGCGCGCTGACAATGATGATGTCGGTGTGTTTAACGTCATTTATTGCGCAGTCAGGGGTAAGGCCGAGCGCGCAAACGGACTTTACGCGCCTCCCATCGATTGAGGCAGTTCGAACGCGGAATCGCGGCTGCAATGGCTGGCCATGCAGCCAATTCCAGACCTGACCCGCAGCGTGAAAGATTTCGATGGGAGCAACCGCCGTCGATGTGTAGCCATTTTCCAGTAGGACGACTGTAACATCCAATATGCCGTCGCCGCGCGTAGCCGGTAATTCTTGCGGCGTACCGCGATTCGCTCGACGCGCGGAATTGGCCTTTCTAGCCATGGCCAATCACCTTCCGTCTTGTCCAGGTTGGCTCCCATAAGCCGACAAGCGCGCCGACCGAATCCAGGATGAGCGCTATATGCGCGATGTCCGATACCGCGAAAGGATGAACGATCACCGTGCCACCGAGGGAGATTGCTCGCTGGACGGCATGCTTCACGTTGTCGACCTGAATATACGGCGTCCAGTGCGAGGGCATTCCGTGTTCGACCAGTTTCTCTCTCAATTGATAGATCGAACCGATGTCCTGATCGGACATCCGCAAACGCGTAAACTTACCCCCGTTGGCTTGTTGCTCATGTGACGTCCAGCCGAAGAGCTTCCCGTAAAACTTCTTTGCACTTTCAATGTCGGTAGCTGCGAGGTCGACCCAGCAGAACCGTCCCGTATCCATTTTGCTGAGGCATGTCATGGCTCAGGTGTCCTAACTCACTGCATTTCGCTTACGCGGATCAGGACGCCGCCGGCGTATACAGTCCGGCGGCGTCGCGTGATCAAGCCTCGGCCGTCAGCGGATCGATGATGGTACGGACTTCCGTGACCTTGGTCGCCGGAAAGCCGCTCAGCCTGGCGTGCTCTCTAACGGCTGCCTCGCTCTCCGCGAGATAAATGCAGAAGGTCTTGTCGTCCACGACGTAGGAATGATCCCACTGAACTTTGCCGGCGAGTTTTACCAGCGCGCCGTTGGATGTCGCAGCGGCATCCTTGAGTTGCGCGCGATTTATCGCGCCGACGCCTGGTAGATCCCGCTCGATTACATAGCGTTTCATCGTTGTCACTCCGTGTTGGTCTTACGGAGGGTTACATGGCCCAATTGAAGGATATACCACAGACGGCATTATTGACAATATAGATGGGTAATAGTGACAATCGGGTCGGTGAGCCTGTCGCCTTAAAGACCGCTCAGCCGGACATCGGCAGGGCCACAATGCGCCATTCCATGATTTCGCTGAGTTGATCGAAACAGCGCACGCAGATCCAATCGTAGTCCGCGCCTCGCACGAACTCCGAGGTCGTTGTGTAGCCCTCGTGAATGGTGTCGATGGCTTTGATCGTTGGTTCGGCCAGCGTTGCCCAACACGCAGTGCAGTAATCGTGATCCCATTCCGGGCTTGGCGCCCGATACCGCTTTCGTACGAAGGCTACACCGCGCAAATATGAAAGTGGCTCCAGCTGCGTTAAGCGCCAGTCTTTTGTCATTGCTGATCCCCGCGATTGAGGGGACAACTATTACGCGAGTACCGCCTTCACGTTCTTTAACTGATTAAATCAAATTGTAGGAATTATCGGTGGGCATCACGCCGATATTTTTCTGCCCGTACTTCGCTTAAAGGGTAGTGACGGCGCGCTCTCACTCCGCCGCTTGTGCAGTCGGCAATCGATAGTCTTTGAATTGCTGACGTAGCGTGAGCTTCTGGATCTTGCCTGTTGCTGTATGCGGAATTTCATCGACGAATGCCACGTCGTCGGGCATCCACCATTTCGCGATCTTGCCCTGCATGTAACCGAGTATGTCTTCCTTGCTTGCGCTCTCACTCTTCTTGAGAACGATCACCAGCAGTGGCCGCTCACCCCACTTCGGGTGTGTCACGCCGATGACGGCGGCTTCCGCCACCTTCGGGTGTCCGACCGCCAGGTTTTCGATGTCGATGGATGAAATCCATTCGCCTCCCGATTTGATCACATCCTTGGCGCGATCGGTGATCTGCATGTAGCCGTAGGGATCCATGGTCGCGACGTCGCCAGTGTCAAACCAACCATTTTCCTCGAATACAGGATCATTCTCGACTTTGTAATAGCTCGTTGCGACCGCCGGTCCGCGCACTTTAAGCCGGCCGAAAGTTTTGCCGTCCCATGGCAGCGGCTTGCCATTGTCGTCGGTGATCTTCATCTCCACGCCGAATGGTGGGTGACCCTGCTTCATCTGCACGTCTAGCTTCGCTTCGCCGGCGAGCGTTGCGTGTTCTGGCTTCATTGTGCATAGCGAGCCGAGCGGGCTCATCTCGGTCATTCCCCAGGCGTGAATGACCTCGACGCCATATTTTTCCTGGAAGGTCTGTGTCATCGCACGCGGGCAGGCCGAGCCGCCGATTACAACACGCTTCAAGTGGGGCAACTTACCGCCGGTCTTTTCCAGGTCCTGCAAAAGCATCAGCCAAACCGTCGGCACGGCGGCGGTAAAGCTCACTTTGTAGGTGTTGAGGAGCTCGTAAATCGAAGCGCCATCGAGCTTCGCGCCCGGCATCACCAACGTAGCGCCGACCATTGGCGTGGAGAAGGCGAGGGACCAGCCATTGGCGTGAAATAGCGGGACAACCGGCAATACCACGTCACGCGACGACAGCCCCTTACAGTCGGGCATTGCCGCCATGAAAGCGTGCAGCACATTGGAACGGTGCGAGTAGAGCACGCCCTTCGGATTCCCGGTGGTGCCCGAGGTGTAGCACATGCCGGCGGCAGTATTTTCGTCGAAACTTTTCCATTCGAAATCGCCGTCGACTTCTGCAATCCAGTCTTCGTAGGCGATCGCGTTCTTGAGAGTGGTCTTCGGCATATGCGCCGCATCGGTGAGAACGACGTAGCGCTCGATGGTCAGCAGTTTATCGGCGATTTTCTCCAATAGTGGCACGAACGTGAGATCGGTGATCATCACGCGGTCGCCGGCGTGGTTGACGATCCAGGAAATCTGCTCGGGAAACAGGCGCGGGTTGACGGTGTGATAAACCGCACCGATGCCAAGGATACCGTACCAGGCTTCAAGATGACGCCAGGTATTCCACGCAAGCGTCGCCACACGGTCACCGAGCTTGATTCCGTCTTTCTCCAGCCGCTGCGCCACCTTCAGCGCGCGCTTGCGGATCTCAGCATAATTGGTGATGTGGATCGGACCCTCGACCGAGCGAGTGATGACCTTGCGCTGGCCGTGAAACGTGGCGGCGTGGTCGATGATGCGATGGCACAACAAAGGCCAATCCTGCATCAGGCCGAGCATGACATTCCCCTCCCAGTTATTCGGTTCTTGGGCCGGCCTCTCGCCGGTCGGCCTCAAGGTTAGCCGCCGGGCCGGGCGACGCAACGGTTTCGTTATAAGATACGGCACCGCACGCGTTTTGGCTTCGTGGTGTCCCGTATTAATGCCGCAATCCCAGCCAATATCGGCCTCATGCGGCTTCTGATTGCACTATTGTGGCTGGCCGGTGCCGGCGGGGGCATCGCCATTGCCGAGGATGTGCCGCTTCCAAAACCGCGCCCGCCGGTATGGGCCGAGCCGCACTCATTCCGCGAGGCCGCCGGCCCGGATTTTAATTCCGCCGATGTCACGAGTGCCCCGACCGATTGCGACGTGCGAATCCAAACCATCGCCACTATCGAGCCGATGCCCCGCCTGATTGGTCCGGATACCTGCGGTGGCAGCGATATGGTCCGTATGAATGCGGTGGTGCTTTCCGATGGAACGCGTATCGACCTCAAGCCAGCACCAGTGCTGCGCTGCCCCTTTGCCGAGGCTGTCGCCGGTTGGTTGCGCGACGAAGCCGCGCCGCCGGCAGGCAAGCTCGGTGCGGCCCTACGGGCGGTTTTGACTGACGATGACTTCGAATGCCGGGGTCGAAATCGCGTGGTCGGTGCCAAAGTCAGCGAACACGGCAAAGGCAATGCCGTCGACCTGCGTGCATTCGTACTGGCGGATGGCCGCACACTCGGGCTTACCGACGTGAATGTCGCGAAGGATTTTCGTAATGCGTTGCGAGAAACTGCGTGCCAACGCTTCACCACCGTTCTCGGGCCTGGGTCGGACGGCTATCACGAAGCGCACATTCATCTTGATCTGATTGAGCGTCATCAACGCTACAGTATGTGCCAGTGGGATGTGCGTGAGCCGGCCGGCATCGAAATCGCAACCAAAATACCATTGCCGGTTCCCAGGCCCATTAGCCTAGGCGTGCAGCCATAAACCATGCGCGCAAGTTGCAGTTAAAACTCCACCATCCATTCATAGATCCCACGTAATCAGTGAATTTATGACTATTGATGATCCGGCCACATTCGCCGGTCCGGAGCCGCACATGCTGACCCGGCGCGGCTTGATCTCTCGCGCATGAGCCGGATATCGGCGCCATCGGCCCACGGTGCGCGTTTTGCTTATGGCCATATCGTCGAAGGGGACCGTCATATGATCGTTTCTGGTGGTCTCGGCTGCAGCAAAGTGTCGTTGCGCTTCGGTGTGCCGCCGGAGATAGTTCTTATCGAGCTGGGCTAAACAAAAACGGCGCCCGAGGGCGCCGTTTTCAAATCGGTGCGTTGATGCTCAGCGAAACGGGCCAACGGTCGAGGCAACCCGCGGATTGCTGGGCGAGTCGCCCTGATGCGGCGCCAGCACAACCACTATGGTGCCCTGCTTCACACGCTTGTATAGGTCGATGACATCTTCGTTGGTCAAACGGATGCAGCCAGACGAGATCGCTTCGCCGATATATTCCGGTTGATTGGTGCCGTGGATGCGGAAGAGCGTGTCCTTGTTGCCTTCAAAAAGATACATGGCGCGCGCGCCCATCGGGTTTTGCGGACCGGGGCCGACGAAGTCAGGCACGTCCATACGCTTTTTGATTTCGGCGGTGGGAGTCCACGACGGCCATTCTGTCATGCGGCCGACTTTGGCGACGCCCGACCAAGCCAGCGCTTCTTCGCCGACAGTGACGCCGTAGCGGATCGCCTTGCCGTCGGGCAACACGTAGTAGAGGTAGCGCGCATCGGAATCGA
Organism: uncultured Alphaproteobacteria bacterium; assembly: GCA_963810585.1. GTDB lineage: Bacteria > Pseudomonadota > Alphaproteobacteria > Rhizobiales > Xanthobacteraceae > Pseudolabrys. Next base: position 438,366 of record CAWENV010000001.1, on the reverse strand, counting down.
TCAGGATCGTGCCGGGGGCTTCCCTACGATGATACTCGACGATGTGCCGCTTGTAGGGCTCGGGGATCGTCGCTTTTTCGTAGGGCGCCGCCGCCAGCAATTTCTTGTCGCGCGCGGTGAAATTCGCTTCGGACGACGGTTCAATCGTCGACTGCATGCAGCCGCCGAGCACGACGCCGGCGGCAAACAGGACAACCAACAACCCCTTGACCGCCATTGTTCTTCCTCTTTCCCGGTCGCCCCGATGGCGCCCGCAATAACGAACCTAGGCTGCAAGTAACCGAAAAAGCTCCGTCATTGCTATGGTTTCCGGCCTATCCACAGTGCTTCCTGGGGATCTGTTGCAGGAATGCCGCACCGCACCTCAAGCCCGCACCGTGGAAAACGACATTGGCGCCAAGACCTTAAGGCGGGGTTTACCATGGCTGAATCTATACTGGTGGAGCCGGCGCCGATGCTGGCCGTGCGGACAAATGCCATGAGAGCATACGATTTGCCGCGCAATTCCGCCCCAGTCGTTCACCACATTGGGGCTTAGGGAAACACAAGGAAAGATTGGAGTTCAGTACAATGGACGTGAAAGCAACGGAGCAGAAGCAAGACTCCGCCCGGCAATACACCAACCTCGACAACCGCTACGGCAAGATTGGAATTTCGGCCGTGGCGGCGGCGGTTCGCCACCAGGGCGAGCTGCGCAATACGACTGTGACGCAATTCGAACCTTACGATCGCGACTAGCGGGTCACACGTGCCGGCTGCGGCGTAATTTACGGACCGGCTTCCGACATTCATCACCGCCACATCTTGTGTGCGGCCGCGGGTGCGGCTGTGTCACAAAGCATTTTATGTCTTGCGCAAATCCGCACGATCGGGCCATGAGAGATGGCCCGCTCGCGCTGATCGCGAACAGGTCATGCGCAAGATGGTGATTGCATGCTTTCGGTCTATGTCTCGCGAGGCTCCTCGCTCGAGCGAATTGCCATTGAGCCGGGCTCGCCGCCGCCGGACGAAGCGGTGTGGATCGACCTTGTCACGCCGACCGTACAGGAAGACAAACTGGTCGAGAAACTGCTCGGCATCGCAGTACCGACCCGTGAAGAGATGCAGGAGATCGAAGTCTCCAGCCGGCTCTATGTAGAGAACGGCGCGCGTTACATGACCGCGACGTTGATGTGCCAATCGGACACGGCGACGCCGAAAACCACGCCTGTCACCTTTATTCTTTCCAGCCACAAGCTTGCGACGGTCCGTTATGACGACCCACGACCGTTCGCAATTGTAGAGCACAAGCTGGCACGTTCTTGCCCGACCACTGTATCAGGTGAATCGGTGCTTATGGATTTGCTCGATGCCGTGATCGATCGCTCGGCCGACATCCTGGAACGGATCGGTGTCGAGGTCGACCAGGTGTCGCATTCGATCTTCGAGCCGGAAGACGAAGCCAAGCAACCTTCCTACAAGGATGTCCTCAAGGCGCTCGGTCGCAAGGGCGATCTAACCTCCAAAGTGCGCGAAAGCCTGGTGTCGATTGGCCGGCTGCTGCTGTTTCTCACCAATGAAGCAGAGAGTTTGCGCTGGAAAAAGGACGTGCGCGCTCATTTGCAATCGATGCGGCGCGACACCGCTTCGCTATCCGATCATGCCACCTATCTCGCCAACAAAATCACCTTTTTACTCGACGCTATGCTCGGCGTGGTCAATATCGAGCAGAATGCCATCATCAAGATTTTCTCGATCGCGGCAGTTATCTTCATGCCTCCGACGCTGGTGGCGTCGATTTACGGCATGAATTTCCATCACAACATGATCGAACTTGAATGGGAATTCGGTTACCCGTTCGCACTGATACTGATGGTGTTCGCCGCCGTATTGCCGATCTTATATTTTAAATGGAGGAAGTGGCTGTGAGGCAAATTTACGCCTACACGTGCTGGCCGCCGTTGATGTGAATCTCGGCGCCGTTCACGTAAGAACTCGTATCGGTACATAGTACGTAGATAATTTTCGCGACCTCGTCGGGGGTGCCAAGCCGATGGAGGGGAATTTGCTCGACAATTTTGTCGGTTCCAGGCGACAGAATCGGCGTGTCGATTTCGCCCGGCGCGATTGAGTTGACGCGAATGCCGAGCCGGCCGAAATCGGAAGCCATCTCACGTGTCAGCGAGGCGAGTGCCGCTTTAGAGGTTGCGTAGGCAGCGCCAGCGAATGGGTGCACGCGTGAACCCGCGATCGAGGTGACGTTTACTACCGAGCCCTTCACGGCCTTGAGCTCGTCCGCCAATCCGCGTGCCAGCATGATCGGCGCAAAGAAATTGACCTGGAATACGTGATGCCAGACGTCGATGGACGTATCGAGCGAGCCTAGCCGCTTTCCGCCTTCGGCCTTGGGCGAGATCGCCGCATTGTTGACCAACGCGTGCAACTCGTGACCTTTGATTCGCTGCTTGATTTCCGCGATCGCAGCGGCTGTGTTGGCTTCGTCGGCGAGGTCGACCTGGATATGGTCTTCGGGGCCGGCTTCCCACGGGCAATTTTCCGGAAACGGGTGGCGCGAACAAGTCAGCACACGCCAGCCGGCAGCAGAAAAGCGCTTGACCGTCGCGTGGCCAATGCCGCGGCTTGCTCCGGTGAGCACCAAAGTTCGGCGCGGCTGGTTTGTCTGCGATGTCGGCATTTGCGTCCTTGGAACGGTTCTACGCTGCGCGCGCGTCCGCAGTTTGATGCTAGCTCACGGATAGAGGCGCGTCTTGCTCCATGGTGCGCCTACGCCCTCGCGTTTGAACTCGACGCGATCGTGCAAGCGGAACGGCCGTTCCTGCCAGAACTCAATTGAGAGTGGTGTGATCCGGTAACCGGACCAATTCGGCGGGCGGGGGACTTCCCCGATCGCATATTTGGCAGCGTAGAGTGCCACCGCTTTTTCGAAGGCGAGCCGGCTTTCGAGCGGCGCAGACTGTTTGCTTGCCCAAGCGCCGATCTGCGCCTGCTTCGGACGCGAGGCGAAATAAGCGTCAGCTTCCGCTGCGGTGACCGGCTCGACATTTCCGCGCACACGGATCTGCCGGTTCACGGATTTCCAATGGAACACCAGCGCGGCTTGTGGTCGCGCATCCAATTCCTGCCCTTTTTGGCTGTCCGTGTTGGTGTAGAAGACAAATCCCCGTTCGTCGGCGCCTTTTAAAAGCACCATCCGGGCATTTGGGGAACCGTCGGCATCGACGGTGGCGAGCGTCATGGCGGTCGGATCGCGCGGTTCTGTAGCAGTCGCCTCGGTCAACCAGGCGGAAAATAGCCGGAAAGGCTCATCGGCGGCGGTGAAATCACCACTCGTTAACCAGCTCGGGTGTTGAATTGGTGCCGTGTCGGACATTCGCTGGGGTGCTTTGCGTGGCCGGGACCAAGACCCGTAAATATCGCCGCCTTTATAGTGGATGCATTCGCCCGCGCCTATGGCGCGGCGTGACGCTCTGCAGCGCGCTCGTGCTGTCCTGCGCGGCAGGTGGATGTAGCCTCGGCCAGCTTGAACTCGCTTTGGAGCAGCGAGAAATCCGACCGTACCGCTTCAATCACGCCGCCGCCCGGAACGAAAGAAGTTGCCCAGCTGCCGCCCGACGCCGACCTTGTCTATACCCGTGCTGCGGCCAATGAAGTCCTGAACCGGGGTGACAAGGACGCCAGCATGCCGTGGGAAAATCCGCACAGTGGCGCGCGCGGCACTGTCACGCCGATCGCGTCTGCATACACGCAGGACGGACAGACGTGCCGCGATTTTCTGGCGAGCTACGTGACCGGCCGTTCGCAGGCCTGGCTGCAAGGCGAAGCCTGCAAGCAGGAAGGCATTTGGGAAGTGCGCGCGCTCAAACCATGGAAGCAATCCTGAACCAAGCGGCTTGCGCGGGCCGCGTTGCATCAAAGCGTTACAACCCCCACATTGAGCACTAGGCTGCTGGTACTTTACCAGCGAGGGGATTCACGGGAGTTTGGACACGATGCGCGACCCCTACGAGATTCTGGGGGTTTCCAAGGGTGCGAACGAGGGCGATATCAAAAGCGCCTATCGGCGCCTCGCGAAAAAACTGCATCCCGATGCCAACAAGCACGACCCGAAAGCGGCCTCGCGCTTCGCCGAGCTTAACGCCGCCTATGAAATCGTCGGCGATGGCGACAAGCGAAAAGCTTTCGACCGTGGCGAGATTGACGGCGAAGGAAAACCTCGCTTCCACCAGGGCTTTGAAGGTTTCGGTGCGCAGCCCGGTGGCGGGCATGCGCCGGGTGGAGGCTCGCATTTCGAGAGCTTCAGTTTCGGCCCGGACGGCTTCCGTCGCTCGAACCCCGGTGCTGGCGGCGGCGGTGGTGGTGGCGGCTTCGAGGACCTGTTGCGCGGGATGTTCGGCGGCCGCGCCGGTGCTACACGCGGTTTCGGAAATCAGTTTGAGGCAGAGGATTTCGGCGCCCCTGCCGGCGGGCAGGACCTCCACGCCTCACTGACGATCGCACTTGCTGATGCAGCCAAAGGCACCAAAACGCGCGTGCATCTGCCGACCGGCAAGGACGTCGAGGTCAAGATCCCGCCGGGGATCGCGAGCGGTCAACAAGTTCGGTTGAAAGGGCAGGGCTGGCCGAGTGCGACCGGCAAAGCCGGCGACGCACTGATCACGATCAACGTCGCGCCGCATCCGCTGTTCAGACCGGATGGCGCCGATTTGCGGCTCGAGCTGCCGATCACGCTTTATGAAGCCGCGCTTGGCGGCAAAGTGCGCGTCCCTACGCTAGACGGCGCGGTGGAGCTGGCAATTCCGGCCGGGACAAATTCCGGGCGCACCTTCCGCCTTAAGGGCAAAGGGCTCAAGGCGAAAAGCGGAGCCGGTGATCTGCTCGCCACCGTACGCGTCGTGCTACCCGAACGCGCCGATGACGAGTTCAAGGAACTGATGAAGAAGTGGCGCGACAAAAAGCCTTACGATCCGCGCGAAGGCCTGGACTGACGCGCAGTTACAGCTTCTTCGAGGCCCCTTTGTCGATCTGCTCGTAGATTGCCTTGGTCACAGTCTCGAGCCGGTCGCGGTCTGCCGGGCCACTCACGACATAAGCAATCTTGTCGTCGACCCAGTAAAACGCAGCGAATTGCTCTTCGCTGGTGTAGCGCAGCGCCGTCTGAGGCTCACCCGCTCTTGCGCAATAGATCGTGAAGCGCTCACCGGACGGGCTTTCGTACATGTAAAAAGCAGCCGCGCCGGTCGGACCAGGCAGTAGACGGCCGCCGACAAGCTTCAGCCCGATCGATTGCAGGTCGGGAATGCGCAACTCCTCGCCCAGTCGCTTCGAGAGCCATTGCGTCATATGCGCCCGTTCGCTGCCAGGCACTTCGACAGGGTGACGTACCTCGCCGACGTAGAGCTTGTAGGCGCCGAGTGCGTCAGTCGCGATTATGTCGAAGCCGGTCGGAGAGGCAGCAGAGGCTCCACGTGCTATCCAGCCGGCCGTGCCGCCGACGAAGAATGCGACAACAGCTGCGGCCGCAACCATCGCCACCCAGGCCCGTCCGTTTGCTCTGTCGTGTCTGAGCACCTGGTCGAGCTTGAGCCGATCCGGCAGCGGTTCTTCAATGACACCGCCATAGCGTGCATTTATTTGCTCGGCTTGCGCCTGCCATGACGCGACCAGGGCGGCCTGGTCAGGATGATTGGCGAGCCAAGTCGCGACGGCTTCCTTGCGGTCACTCGGGAGTTCACCGTCAATATAGGCGTGCAGTTCGTCCTCGGTCACGGGTGAATCGCGATCGATCATGGGTTCACCTTCTCTCTCATTTCACGCGGCGCAGCGCTGGGCGCTCGCCGTCGAGATAGTTTTTGATCTGTACGCGCGCACGCGCCAGACGCGACATCACAGTGCCAATCGGCACACCTTGCACCTCGGCCACTTCGCGGTAGCTGAGCCCTTCGAGAACCACCAAGAGCAACGCATTACGCTGGTCTTCTACCAGCGTGGCGAGCGCGCGCTCGATGTCGCGCCCTCCTGCCTCCGGACCGGCAAGATCCGGAGCGTCGTTTTCTTCGATCGACGAAAGCGTCGGTCGCCGCGATAGCGACCGCAGCCGGTTGCGATTGAGGTTTGTTAGGATCGTGTACAGCCAGCTCCGCACTTCGTCGCCATGAAACAGATGCTCCGAGCGCAGTGCGCGCACCAGCGTGTCCTGCACCAGATCGTCGGCGATGTCGGCGTCCCGCGTCAGTGCCCGCGCGTAACGGCGCAACGCGGGTATCGTCGCTTCGACGTTTTGTCGGAACGTGGCCAATCCGGCCCTCCTTTTTCTTCAGCACCTACGGCCAAAGGACTGACAGTCCGTCTGTCCACGCCGCCGCCGAACGAACGTCCGGCATCGTCAATTGTCAGAAAAACCCCGCCAGCCCGCACATATTCCCGAAAATGAATTGAAATAACAACGACAAACGCCACGGTGGGTGCTTTGCTTGATGGTCCAAAGACCCTGTGTCATACGAGGCTGCCGGCGCTAACCGGCCAAGACGGAAAGGTTTATGCCGGAAATCTCGAGTCTGATGCGCGGCAAACGCGGGCTGATTATGGGCGTGGCTAACAACCGCTCGATCGCCTGGGGAATCGCCCGTGCGTGCCGCGATCACGGCGCCGATCTCGCATTCACCTACCAAGGTGACGCCCTAAAGAAGCGGGTGGAACCGCTGGCCGAGGAAGTGGACGGCCTTGTAGTCGGTCATTGCGACGTCACCGACCCGGCGAGCATCGATGCGGTGTTCGCGGCGGTCAAATCGGCCTGGGGTTCGCTCGACTTCGTGCTGCATGCCATCGCTTTTTCCGACAAGGACCAACTCGACGGACGTTATGTCGACACCACTGAAGACAACTTCGTCAAGACGATGCTGGTGAGCTGCTATTCATTCACGGCCATCGCTCAGCGCGCCGAAAAGCTGATGACCAACGGCGGATCGCTGCTCACGCTTACGTATTACGGCGCCGAGAAGTGGATGCCGCATTACAACGTGATGGGGCTTGCCAAGGCTGCACTCGAATCCTCGGTCCGCTATCTCGCCGCCGATCTCGGTGCGAAAAATATCCGCGTCAACGCGATTTCCTCCGGCCCGATTAAGACGCTGGCCGCTTCTGGCATCGGCGATTTCCGCTATATTTTGAAGTGGAATGAGTACAACACACCGATGCGGCGAAATGTGACGCTGGAGGATGTTGGCAAGACCGGAGTTTATTTTCTCTCCGACATGGCGAGTGGCGTGACCGGAGAAGTGCATCACGTCGACGCGGGTTACCACATCGTCGGCATCAAGCATCCCGATGCGCCCGATATGTCGGTCGGCGAGGAAAAATAGCGCATGGCCGCTACGGCGAAGCCGCGGCCGACCATCTATTACATCCGTCACGGCGAAACCGACTGGAATGTCGCCGGCCGTTTGCAAGGCCGCCGTGATGTGCCTCTCAACGCGCGGGGTCGCTCCCAAGCAACTCATTGTGGCGGAATCCTCCGCGACCTGTTCGAACGTGAGGGGCGCGACGCAAGGGCGCTTGATTATGTCTCGAGCCCGCTTGGCCGAGCGCGTCAGACCATGGAATTAGCGCGTGCAGCGCTCGGTCTTGGGCGTGAGGGCTACGGCATCGAGCCGCGGCTCACTGAAATTTCCTTCGGTGACTGGGAGGGCTTCACCATCGCACAATTGCGCAACCGCGATCCGCAGAACGCCGCAGCGCGCGAGCATGATAAATGGCATTTTTTGCCGCCCGGCGGAGAGAGTTACGAGATGGTGTCGGAACGCATGCGCGAATGGTACGAGGGTCTGCACCGTGACACCGTTGTCACCGCGCATGGCGGCACCGCACGCGGTCTGATTGCCTTCCTCGGCATAGCCAAGCCTGCCGCCGCGCCCCTGCTCGATATTGCACAAGGGGTGGTCTATGTATTCGCCGGCGAAGAACTCACGCGTTATGCCTGATTTTGAAGGCTGATTTGACCGCCGCAAGCGCGCGCGGTACGAAATTCCGCGAAAGCAGAAGCGCCATGTCATTCAATACTTTTGGTCATCTTTTCCGGTTCACCAGCTTCGGCGAAAGCCACGGGCCGGCGATCGGCTGTGTCGTCGACGGCTGCCCGCCGCGCATTCCACTCGAGGCCGCCGAGATTCAAGCTCATCTCGACAAGCGGCGTCCGGGCCAATCGCGATTCACGACCCAGCGGCAAGAGCCCGACGCGGTGAAAATCATGTCCGGAGTTTTTACCGACGAGAAGACCGGCCAGCAGGTTACTACCGGTACGCCGATTATGCTGATGATTGAGAATGTCGATCAGCGCTCGAAGGATTATTCTGAGATCAAAGATAAATATCGCCCCGGCCACGCGGGCTACACTTACGACGTGAAATACGGCATCCATGACTACCGCGGCGGTGGGCGCGCCTCTGCGCGCGAGACCGCGGCGCGGGTCGCTGCCGGTGCCATCGCGCGCAAAATTGTGCCGGGCCTTACAGTGCGTGGCGCGCTGGTGCAGATGGGTCCGCACAAGATCGACCGGTCACGCTGGGAATGGAGCGAGATTGCCAAAAATCCGTTTTTCTGTCCCGACGCCAAGCAGGCAAAGTTCTTTGAGGAATATCTCGACAGTGTGCGCACGTCCGGTTCGTCCTGCGGCGCCGTGATCGAGATCGTCGCTGAGGGTGTGCCGGCGGGCCTTGGCGCGCCGGTCTACGCCAAACTCGATGGTGATCTCGCCAGCGCGCTGATGGGCATCAACGCGGTCAAGGGCGTTGAGATCGGTGACGGCTTCGCCACCGCAGCCATGAGCGGCGAGGACAATGCAGATGAGATGCGCATGGGAAATGCCGGCAAACCGGTGTTTCTGTCCAACCATGCCGGTGGCATTCTCGGCGGCATTTCCAGCGGGCAGCCCATCGTCGCGCGTTTCGCGGTCAAGCCGACCTCGTCGATCCTCAATCCACGCAAGACCGTCGACCGCTACGGCCGCGACACGGACGTGGCGACCAAAGGCCGCCACGATCCTTGCGTTGGCATCCGGGCGGTGCCAATCGGCGAGGCAATGGTGGCATGTGTGCTCGCTGACCACTATTTGATGCACCGCGGCCAAGTCGGTGAGGGGACGGCATGGCCGTTCAAGCCCGGCGCGTGACACCGCCTTCGAGGGAATGCTGTGCCCGATAGCCATCAGCGCGTCGACGCTGCAATCAAGGCCTTTGCCAAGGGCGAGATCGTGGTCGTCACCGACGACGACGACCGCGAGAACGAGGGCGATCTTTTCGTTGCGGCCTCGCTCTGCACGCCGGAAAAGATGGCCTTCATTATCCGGCACACCTCGGGCATCGTGTGCGCCCCGCTCGGCGTCGAGCATGCGCGCCGGCTACAGCTCGATCCAATGGTGGCGAAAAACGACGCCCCGCTCGGCACCGCCTTCACTGTGACAGTGGACGTGCGCCACGGCCTCACGACCGGCATTTCGGCCGAGGAGCGCTGCAATACTGTGCGCGCATTAGCGAACGACAATAGTGGTGCGGCCGACTTCGTGCGCCCAGGTCACGTGTTTCCGCTGGTAGCGCGCGAAGGCGGCGTGCTCATGCGCTCCGGGCACACCGAAGCCTGCATCGATCTCTGCCGTCTGGCGGGTTTGCCGCCGGTCGGTGTGCTGTCCGAACTGATGAAAGACGACGGCACAGTGATGCGTGGCCCCGATGTCGCGGCTTTCGCGGCCAAGCACAAGCTGGCGCAGGTTTCGATCGCCGAACTGATTGCCTACCGGCAAAATCGCGACAAGCTCGTTGAGCGGGTAGCCGAGTTCCAGCTTGCCTCCGATATTGGCACGCTCAATGGCTATGCCTACGTAACGCCGTTCGACCGTGTCCATCACATGGCCTTTGTCTATGGCGAAATCGGCGATGGTAAAAACGTGCTGGCGCGGCTGCATCGCGCCGATGTCATTGGCGATGTGTTTGGCGGTGCGAAGTCGATCCGCGCGTCGTTGGCGCGCTTCAAGGCGGCCGGCCGCGGCGTTATCGTCTATCTGCGCGATGGCACCGCGGGCGTGCCGGTTGCCGAAATTCCGCATGAAGGCGACACCGATGCCGATGCGGCCCGTTCGCGGCAGTGGCGTGAGATCGGTCTTGGCGCGCAGATTCTCAAAGACCTTGGTATTTCATCGATCCGTGTACTTACCTCCAGCAAGCGCACTTACGTGGGTCTCGGTGGATTTGGCATAGAAATCGCGGCCACCGAACCGATTGAAAACTGACTAATCGGTCTTTTTTTCGCCGGAGCCGCATGTCAGGATTTGGGGATGGGGCGACCTTTTCACAGCCTATCCATCGCCGTGGCCGTCGCGATTTTGGGCTTTAGTCTCGTGGCGTTTGCTGCCCCAACCATGCGTCAGCGTGCCGATACTCGCGTCAGCGCGGTTCCTGTCGACGTCGAATTGATAATTGCCGTCGACGTGTCCTATTCGATGGACCCTGAAGAACAGGCCCTGCAACGCGAAGGTTACACTCTCGCGCTCACTTCAAAGGAGTTCCTGCAGGCCTTGCGGCAAGGAGCCCATGGCAAAATTGCCGTGACCTATTTTGAATGGGCCGGACAGTTCGATCAGAAGATCGTCATGCCGTGGCGTTTGATCGACGGACCGGAGTTGGCCGATGCAGTTGCAGCGGAAATCGCGCGCGCACCCTACCGACGAGCCTCGCGCACCTCGATTGCAGGTGCGTTACGGTTCGCCAAGCCGCTATTCGACGACAGCGGCTATAGGGGTCTTCGCAGGGTGATTGATGTTTCCGGCGACGGTGCCAACAATGCCGGTCCGCCAGTCGCGCTGATCCGCGAGGATGTGCTTGCGGCAGGCATTACCATCAACGGCCTGCCGATTATGCTCAAAAGGCCATATGCCGGGACGATGGATATCGAAGACCTCGATGTTTACTACGAAGACTGTGTGATTGGTGGCCCGGGGGCCTTTGTCGTGCCGATCCACGAGCGCGAGAAATTCATCGAGGCGACGCGGACTAAATTGATTCTCGAAATCGCGGGCCGACAGCCCGACGTGCATGTGACAAAAGCATCCTCAGAGGCGCCACGTATTTCCTGCACCATCGGGGAGAAGTTGTGGCAGGAGCGCTGGGGCGGCGGTATCGATTTTCAGTAAGACGGATTTCAGCGCGTGAGTTTCGCTACGATTTCCACGTGGTGGGAATACCGGAACTGGTCGACCGGGGTGACGCTAGCGAGCTTGTAGCCACCACTGATCAGAATCTTGGCATCACGCGCGAATGTTGCTGCATCGCACGATGCCGCAACCACGAGCGGCACCGCGCTTTTACTAAGCTCGCGTGCCTGTGCTTCGGCACCTTGACGCGGCGGGTCAAATACGACGGCGTCGAGGTCCTTCATTTCCGCCGCCATGAAAGGACGTCGGAAAAGATCGCGTTGTTGCGCTTCTACTGGCTTTAGACCGGATGTTGTTGCGGCCGCGCGCTCGAGCGCCTTGATGGCATCGGCATCAGCGTCGGCCGCGCGCACCCGTGCATGCTCGGCGAGCCGCAATGCGAAGGTCCCGATGCCGGCAAACAGATCGGCGACGCGCTTAGCTTTGCCGATATGTTCGACAACCAGCCGCGCCAATGCCTTTTCGCCCTCGGCGGTAGCCTGCAGGAACGAAGCTGGCGGCAGCGGCACCTGGGCGCGGCCAATCTGCAACAGCGGCTGCGCACGCTGCGCGACCAATTCACCATGGCGACTGAGACGCGCGAGATTGTGCGTTTCAGCGACGCGTGCCAGTGCGGCCATACGTTCGGCGTTGAGCCCGCCGGAGCCCCGCACGTCGATATCAAGGCCCGAGTCAGTTGCGGTCACATGAATATCGAGAGGTTTTCCCGCGGGGCTAAGTGTTTCGGCAATGGCCCAAGCTGCCTGAAGTGCACCAGCAAGGCCTGGCGCCAGAATAGGACATTCATCGATGGCGACGATGTGGTGTGCGCGCGGTGCAGTGAAGCCGACCTCCAGAATGTCATGAACGCCTCGCCGCGCATGCAGGACCGCGCGCCGGCGACCCGCACCATGCGCATCGATCAGGTCCGCCACCGGCGCGACGATGTTTGCTTGCGCCAGCGCCTCCACCACCAGCAGGCGTTTCCACAAATGGTATTCGGCCAACGACCAATGCTGCAGCGCGCAGCCGCCGCAGGCGCCGAAGTGTTTGCAAATAGGCTTCGCGCGCTCGTGGCTGGGATTGTCGACATGCACCAGATGGCGGCGGTCCGGATGGCCCGCGATCATTTCGACCGTAACTATCTCGCCCGGCAACGTATAAGGCACATAAACCGGCCCTTCGGGTGTGTCTGTGACGCCGTCGCCACGATGGCCGAGATGGCGAATGGTGAGCTGTTCAGTCACGTGCCGCTCCAAGCAGGAATTCGGCATTGCCGTCGCCGCCATCGATCGGCGACGGAATCACGTCGAGCACGCGCCAGCCAAGCGAAGTCACGAATTTGGCGATATCGTCGCAGACTGCAGCGTGCACCGTGGAATCGCGGATGATGCCCTTTTTGATGGCAGTACGACCGGCCTCGAATTGAGGCTTGATCAGTGCAACGAGCTGGGCGGGATTTTTGGCGAGCGTTGACGCGGGGGGCAGCACCAATTTGAGCGATATGAAGCTCACGTCGACGGTGACGAAATCCGGCAGTTCGTCGAGGCGGGCAGGGGAAAGGGTACGGATGTCGGTACCTTCAAGCGAGATGACCTCAGGCCGCACGAGCAATGATTTGTGCAACTGCCCATGACCGACATCGACCGCGTAGACGCGCCACGCACCGCGGTCGAGTAACACCTGGGTAAATCCACCGGTGGAGGCACCAATGTCGAGGCAGACGCGTTTGTGCGGGTCGAAACCGAAATGTCCCAATGCCGCCGCGAGTTTCACGCCGCCCCGTGATACGTAAGGATGCGCAGGGCTGGCACTTAACGCCGCATCGGCCGGGATTTCTTCGGACGACTTGCGCACCAGTGCATCGTTGGCGGTTACGCGGCCCGCTTCGATCGCGGCCTGCGCTTTGGCGCGGCTTTCGAACAGTCCGCGCTCGACCAAAAGCCGGTCGGCGCGCAGGCGCGGGGCGTTCATATATTCAACCTCTGCCGCGGCGCGCGATCACGGAACAAATTTTCATGCACGCTGGTTACTAACGTTGGCTGGATAGCGTTTGCAACAGCTATGACGATTATCGGTTTGAGGAGAAACAGTATGGCACGTAAGTATTCGAAAGGCGCTTCCAAATACGTGGAGCGCGCGATGAAGAAGCGCAATAAGGGCACGCTTAGAAGTGGCCGCAGCGGCACTAAAGTCAAAAGCCGCAAGCAAGCCATCGCTATTGGCCTCTCGGAAGCGCGAAAGAAAGGAAAGAAGGTGCCGCGCAAAAAGAGATTTTAGCGATTGTCAGGCAAGCCTGACTGTCTCGGCGCCGACATCCTTGCCTAGCGCCTCGAATACCTTGGCGACAATCGCCCGCGCGTCGAGGCCAGCTGCTGCGTACATGGCAGCGGGCGTGTCCTGGTCAATGAACTGGTCCGGCAGCACCATGCAACGGACTCGCAGGCCTCGGTCGAGCAGACCGTGTTCGGCCAGTGTCTGCAAGACATATGCGCCGAATCCACCGATCGAGCCTTCTTCGACTGTCACCAACACTTCGTGCTCGCGCGCAAGTCGCGTGATCAGTTCAACGTCGAGCGGCTTGGCAAAGCGTGCATCGGCAACCGTCGTAGATAAGCCAAGGGTCTTGAGCTCTTTGGCGGCCGTGAGGCATTCGCCGAGCCGCGTGCCATAAGATAGCAGCGCAACCTTGTGACCTTCCTGCACGATACGGCCTTTACCGATCTCAAGCGGTTTGCCTTCGGCGGGCATGGGAACGCCGAGGCCTTCGCCGCGCGGGTAGCGCAGCGCGCTCGGTCGGTCATCAATCGCTACTGCGGTCGCAACCATGTGCGCGAGTTCGGCCTCGTCCGCTGCGGCCATCAGCACGAAGCCGGGCAGGCAGCCGAGATAGGCGACATCAAATGCGCCGGCATGTGTCGGCCCATCTGCCCCGACCAGTCCGGCCCGATCGATGGCAAAACGCACCGGCAGGCGCTGGATGGCGATGTCATGCACGACTTGGTCATACGCGCGTTGCAGGAACGTCGAATAGATCGCGGCAAATGGCTTGAAGCCTTCAGTTGCGAGACCGCCGGCGAAGGTCACTGCGTGTTGTTCGGCGATGCCGACATCAAAGCAGCGATTGGGGAACTCTTTCGCGAAGAGGTCGAGGCCCGTGCCTGACGGCATCGCTGCAGTGATGGCAACGATCTTGTCATCCTTGCGCGCTTCTTTGATCAGGCTCTCGCCGAATACTTTGGTGTATTGCGGCGCAAGCGATTTCGATTTTGCTTGCGTGCCGGTGGCGACATCGAATTTGACCACACCGTGATATTTGTCGGCGGAAATTTCCGCCGGCGCATAGCCTTTACCCTTCTGCGTCACCACATGGACGAGAATCGGCCCAGCCTCGGCGTCGCGCACGTTACGCAGCACGGGGAGCAGATGGTCGAGGTTATGTCCGTCGATCGGTCCAACGTAATAGAAGCCGAGCTCCTCAAATAGCGTACCGCCGGTCCAGAAGCCGCGTGCAAATTCTTCGGCGCGCTCGGCTTTCTTCTCAAAGAATTTCGGCAGATGCCGTGCGAGCTGTTTGCCAATATCGCGCAAGGTTCGGTAGGCTTTTCCGGAAATCAGCCGCGCCAGATAAGCAGACATTGCGCCGACGGGCGGCGCAATCGACATGTCGTTGTCGTTGAGAATAACAATAAGCCGTTCGTTTCGTGCGCCGGCATTGTTCATTGCTTCGTAGGCCATGCCGGCTGACATGGCACCATCGCCGATGACGGCAATAACATTGTTGTTCTTGCCGTCGAGATCGCGCGCTACAGCCATGCCGAGCGCAGCCGATATCGAGGTTGATGAATGCGCCGCACCGAATGGGTCGTATTCGCTTTCGGCGCGCTTGGTGAATCCCGATAATCCGCCGCCCTGACGGATTGTGCGAATGCGGTCACGACGGCCGGTGAGGATTTTGTGCGGGTAACTTTGGTGGCCGACGTCCCAAATCAGCCTGTCGCCCGGCGTATCAAAAACGTAGTGCAGCGCGACCGTCAGTTCCACAACGCCGAGCCCAGCACCGAGATGGCCGCCGGTTTTGGCGACTGCGTCGATGGTCTCGTGGCGGAGCTCGTTCGCTACCTGTTTTAGCTGCTCGGCCGACAGATTCTTGAGATCGCGCGGAAGATGGACGCGGTCGAGCAACGGTGTCTTGGAAGCTTCAGACAAGGGCAACTCCAAACGGACTTGGTCAAAGACAGATGCAGCGCCGGCGCCCCTAATCGAGCGGGGCAGGCTGGCTTACACCAAATTCGCCGGTTCGGGCAATTCGACATGCGGCCCTAGTGCTGCCAAGGCCTATATTTGGCGGCCACGGGCCCAAAGAGGCTTCGTGCTGTGGTCAATCGACGTCGAGCGGCTCGCTGCCGGTCGGTTTGCCGCTAGCATCGAGCGTGATTTTTTCCACTCGCGCTTCTGCTTGGCGGAGCAGCTCCTCACAGCGTTTTTTCAATGCCTCGCCGCGCTCGTAGATTGCGACCGACTCCTCAAGAGGAACTTTGCCTTCTTCGAGCCGTTTGACGATCGATTCCAGCTCTTCGATCGCCCGCTCGAAAGCCAATTTCTTCACGTCGGCGTTGTTATCGGCCATATCCGCTTTCCGGCGATTCGTGTGGGCGCATCCTATGCCTTCATTGGTCGTTGAGCATAGTGCGGGTTCTTTAGCCGTGCATCAGTGCCGTTACATGGGCGGCAACGGAACGCGACAATCCCTGCAAATCGTAGCCACCTTCCAGTAACGATACGACGCGGCCGTTGGCGCTCACGTCCGCAATTTCCATCAGCTTTTTGGTGACCCAGGAAAAGTCCGCTTCCACGAGATTCAAATTGGCAAGTGGATCACGTGTATGCGCGTCGAAGCCGGCTGAGATGACCATGATGTCGGGCTTGAAATCACGCAGGCGCGGCAAGATCACAGTTTCAAATGCTTCGCGGAAAGCGTCGCCACCGTCGCCGGCCGAGAGCGGTGCATTGACGATGGTGTTGAAGTCTCCGCGCTCGCCAATTGCGCCGGTGCCAGGATAAAGCGGCATCTCGTGGGTCGAACAATACATCACGCTCTTGTCGGACCAGAAAATGTCCTGCGAGCCGTTGCCGTGATGGACGTCGAAGTCGACAACCGCCGCGCGCTCGGCGCCGTGTGCCTTCTGCGCGTAGCGCGCCGCGATCGCCGCATTGTTGAAAAGGCAGAAACCCATCGGCCGCGCCGTTTCGGTGTGGTGGCCCGGTGGACGGGTAGCAACGAAGGCATTCGCGGCTTTGCCCGCCATCACTTCATCCACGGCCAACTTGGCGCCGCCAACCGCGCGCAGCGCTGCCTCATAACTTCCCGGCGACATCGCGGTATCGGCATCGAGCCGCACGAGGCCTTCGCTAGGCGAGGCATCGCGGATCGCTTCGACGTAGTCCATCGGATGGCAGAGCGAGACAATGTCGAGCGATCCGAGCGGAGCCTCGACACGCGCCAGCGATTGAAATTTTTCGTCCTCCAACACTTGCTCGATCGCCCGCAGGCGATCCGGGCGCTCCGGGTGGCCGGAAGGCGTCAGGTGATTGAGGCAGGCGGGATGGCTAAGGAGGAGTGTGGACATCAGGCTAGATTTAAACGCTCGCAAGCCGTCGTGAAAGGGCTTATCGCGATTTTGGACCTAAGGTGACACCCGCGGGCGGCGGGCTGGTGTCGGGGACGAAAAAATCCACCTGCAGTGGCTGGCTGGGATCGACGCGATATTGATCGAAATCACTGATGCCCTCACCGGACAGGAATGTGTCGTCGATCAGAAAGTTCCCGGTAAAATCCTTCGGCTTTTCGAAAATGCGGCACGCCGCCTCTGCCAGGATCTCGGGCTTGCGTGACCGGCGCATGATCGCGTCGCCGCCGAGCAAATTTTTGATTGCAGCGGTGGCAATGGTCGTGCGCGGCCACAGCGCATTGACCGCGACCTTTCCGCGCAATTCGCCCGCAAGGCCGAGCACGACGAGGCTCATGCCGAACTTTGCCATTGAATAGGCGGTGTGAGGTGAGAACCACTTCTCGGCCATGTCCAGCGGCGGCGACAGCATGAGGATGTGCGGATTAGCCGCTCGTGTGAGGTAGGGAATGGCAAATTTCGACACCATGAACGTGCCGCGGGCATTGATCTGCTGCATCAGATCATAGCGGCGCATATCAGTCGCTGCGACTGGAGCGAGCTGGATTGCGCTCGCATTGTTCACCACAATGTCGATGCCGCCGAATTTCTCTGCCGTCTCATCGAGTGCCGCTTGTACGGCCGCATCGTCGCGGACATCGACTGCCAGCGGCAACGCCCGCCCGCCCGCCTTCGCGATTTCGGCGGCCGCAGTGTGAATGGTCCCTTCGAGTTTGGGATTGGGCTCAACCGTCTTGGCTGCGATAGCGATGTTGGCGCCTTCAGCAGCGGCTTTAAGCGCGATCGCAAGGCCAATGCCTCGTGAGCCGCCCGTGATGAACAGGGTCTTTCCCTTCAATGACATCGGCGTAAACGTTCCTTAGTTCACTCCGCAAGCGCCGCTTGCGCACCGGTGATGCTGTCCGCGCCTTCTGTAACACTGCGCTCGAGGCCGGTCGCCTGCACCGCAATGTTCTCGGCAAAAAAGCGCGCGAGCGCCGTACGCCCGGCGCCGTCGCCTTCACGTAAAGCGGCCAGTGCCTGTTCAGCCAGCATGCAGCCGCCGGCGGCATTGCCGAACAATCGCAAGTAGGGCGTGGCGCCAGCGAGCGTATTGTCGGACGACTTCTGTGCCAGCAGCCATTGCGTCGCGCGTTCGAGGCTATCCACCGCTTCGCCAAGCCGTGCGGCCGTTTCGCCAAAGGCGGGCGCGTTGCTCGACCGTATGGATTTCACAGTGCGTCGCAGCTCGTCGATATAAAGTGCGACCGTCTTACCGCCATTGAGGGGAACCTTGCGCGCCACAAGGTCGATCGCCTGGATACCGTTGGTGCCTTCGTAGATCGCGGCAATGCGAGCGTCCCTGTAGTGCTGCGCTGCGCCGGTTTCCTCGATATAGCCCATGCCGCCGTGCACCTGCACACCGAGCGAAGCGACCTCGATGCCGATGTCGGTCGAAAAGGCTTTGGCTACAGGGGTAAGCAGCGAGGCGCGTTCGTGTGCGCTTTTGCGTGCGGCATCCGTTTTCGCGCGTAGCGAACGATCGATGGCAACGCCAGTGGCATAGCAAATCGCCCGTGCCGCGCCGGTCATCCCGCGCATGGTGAGCAACATACGTTTTACGTCGGGATAGGCGATGATTGCGCCGGCCGGCCCTTGTTTGCGCTCGCGAGCATAATTCATGGCCTGTTGCGTCGCCCGTTCGGCAATTCCGACGCCCTGCAAGCCGACGGCTAGCCGCGCCCGGTTCATCATCGTGAACATGCAGGCCATGCCTTTATGCTCCTCGCCGACGAGGTAGCCTACGGCTCCGCCATGGTCGCCGTAGATCATGGTGCAAGTAGGCGAGGCATGGATGCCAAGCTTGTGCTCGAGCGAATGCGCACGCACGTCATTGCGTGTGCCGTCCGGCATGATCTTCGGCACCAGGAATAGCGAGATGCCTTTGGTACCGGGTGGCGCATCGGGCAGGCGTGCCAGGACGAAATGGATGATGTTGTCGGTGAGGTCGTGCTCGCCGTAGGTGATGAAAATCTTCGAGCCGGTGATGCGATAGCTTCCGTCATTTGCGCGCTCGGCATTGCTCCGTAATGCACCAACGTCGGAGCCGGCTTGCGGTTCGGTGAGCTGCATCGTGCCCATCCATTTTCCGCTGACGAGGTTGCCGAGATACTTTTGCTTAAGTGCGTCGCTGCCGTAATCGTGTAATGCGTCGATGGCCGCCATGGTGAGAACCGGCCCAATGCCGAAAGCCATGGAGGCAGAATTCCACATCTCGACGCAGGCCGCATTGAGGCCATGCGGCAGTCCCTGACCGCCCCAATCCGCCGGCGCGGCAAGTCCGTTCCATCCGGCGGCAGCCCACGCGGTGTAGGCCTCTTTCCAACCGGGCGGGGTTGTGACGTTACCGTCCTTGAATGGCGTTCCGAACTTGTCTCCCGCGCTATTGAGTGGCGCGATGACATCGCTGGCGAAGCGTCCGGCTTCAACCAGAACCGAATCGACGGTCTCTTGATCGAGGTCGCCATAGAGGCCTTCAGCTAGATCCGATTTCAGATCGGCCGCGTATTTCAGGGCGAAGGCGATATCGGCGATTGGTGCGCGGTAGCTCATGGCAACCCAATCTAACCTTGACCCAAGGCCGGTCAACGCGTGCTTTGCTCTATATATTGAGTTGAGTATAGAGGCGGTGGGCGTTGATCGCGGCGGTCGGCGCCGCTATGGTCCGGCCGCCGCACGCGAAATCGCTTCGAAGCGGCTCTCCGGTACCTGTTGGGGCGTAGCCAAGTGGTAAGGCAGCGGATTTTGATTCCGCCATTCCCAGGTTCGAATCCTGGCGCCCCAGCCACCCAGTCCGATCCCTGGAGATTTTCCCTGCAATGTTGCGAAGAAGGCCGCTATGAGCGGGCTTCTTGCGTCAGCCGAAGAGTCTCTGTGTCCCGAATTTGATGATTGATCAGCGTACCGTGGCGAGAATCTCTGCGCGTCTTCGCCATTATTCCCGTTTTCTGGAGAAGAGCGCCGGAGACTGGGTTCGATCGCACTGCGTGACCGGCTTGCCAGTGGAAAGTGCGCGAGTGTCACGGGTTAAACACATGGCGCGCGCGTGGCCAGCACCGCCGAACGATGTCCGCTTTCGGGGGTAAAGCGGACATGACCTTTTGCATCGCACATGTCTGCTTTTGACCCAAAGCGGACATAGCTTTTTCTGACCTGATACGCTGCCCCGTGGTTTGGGGGTGCACATGAGGCGACGGGAATTTCTGGGTATCCTTGGCGGTGCGGCAGCCTGGCCGATTGCATCGAAGGCACAACCGACCGAGCGCACACGCGTCGTTGGCATACTCGACATCCTTGGGACGGACGATCCAGAGGCGAAAACACGGGAAGCGGTCTTCGCGGAAACCCTTCAGCAGTTGGGATGGGCGGTTGGCCGCAATGTCAAGATTGAAACGCGGAATGTTGGGGGCGATCTCGACCATCTTCGCCGCTACGCGACGGAATTGATCGCGCTCACGCCGGACGTAATCGTAAGCGTAGGCAGCGTGACAGTTGCGCCGCTGCAACAAGCCACTCGTACCATCCCGATTGTGTTCGTGAATGTTCCTGATCCAGTTGGTGCCGGCTTCGTACAGAGCATGGCGCACCCAGGCGGCAATATCACCGGCTTCTTGAATTTCGAATACAGCATGAGTGGAAAATGGGCTGAATTGCTCAAGCAAATTGCTCCCAACGTGACACGAGCATTGGTGTTTCGCGACCCCACCACTGCGGCAGGCGTTGGGCAATTCGGCGCCATTCGATCGGTAGCGCAATCCCTTGGGATCGAACTCACGCCGTTGAATGTGCGCGATACAGATGAAATCGAGCGTAACGTTGTGGCGTTCGCCCGTTCGGGGAATGGCGGCGTGATCGTAACCCCGGGCGGTGCGGCGGCTCATCGCGGGCTCATAATCAGTCTCGCTGCTCGCTACAAATTGCCGTCGGTTTATCCCTACCGCTATTACGCCGTAGACGGCGGTCTGATCTCCTACGGACCCAATACCAACGATCCGCAACGGAAAGCTGCAGGATATGTCGATCGCATCCTTAAGGGCGAAAAGCCCGCCGACATGCCAGTGCAGGCGCCGACCAAATTCGAACTGGTCATCAACCTCAAGACCGCGAAGACGCTTGGCCTCACCTTGCCGACGTCCGTTCTCGCCCGCGCCGACGAAGTGATCGAATAAGTCTGGTCCATGTCCGCTATTGGCACTTAGCGGACATGCGGCTTGTGCACTGCACATGTCTGCTTTTGACCCAAAGCGGACATTTGCCGCCACAATCTCAGCGGACATCCGACTGCGTGTCCCTCGCAGGCGCATTGAGTACATCGGCACACGCTGGCGGCAAATCCTTAAGCCTCAAGCCGGCTGACGACGAAATCTCCGGTATTTTCAGTCGTAAAATCCAATCGGCGAACCACCGGCCGAGTGACTTATCGCATTCATCTCCACCCGGCACGGCAGGCTGGGCACGACAATATGGCGAGTTGGTCGGGCACTTTAAGCGCACGTGAATATGGTCGGAGTGCCCATACCACGGTCGCACCTTAGACATCCAAGTTTTGTCACTGTTGCTCTCAACCCGGCACAACTCTTTCTTAATTGCCGCATTGACCAAAACCCGTTCGACTTCGGGTTGTTCGGCTGCCGTGCGGATGAACGCAATATCGGCAGCGCTCCAGGTCTTTGGATTGATACTTTTTCCATCGGCGGCGACTAGGTCGCTCGCTACAACGCTATCGCGCTCCTCAGGGCTCAACACTCGGTCGGGCATCGGCATGAACCAGATGTCGACATCAAGACCAATCTGGTGGCTTTTGTGGCCGAACGGCAAAGGACCACCGCGCGGCTGAGCCATGTCACCGATTAGAATGCCGTGCCATCCGGTAGCTTTCGCGGCTAGCGGCGCAAACCGTTCCAAGAAGTTTATTAATTCGGGATGTCCCCAATAGCGATTCCGAGATACTCGCATCACCTGCCAAGTTGACCCCGTGACAGGCAATTTAATGCCGCCTTGAAGACAGCCGCGCGGGTAGTAACCGATTGCTACGGCACTCCCAATGCTGGGCAGTTGCTTTTGTGAAAACAGAGCGCTTGCTGGCTTGGAACCCTCTTGTTTTTTTTCTTCGCTGTTCGTCAAAGGTTTGTTTGCAAGCAGCGGAATGTGCGCCGGGCTCTCAGCCGCGGCACCACAGGCCAATGCGAGCCATAACGTCAAAAAAGCTGCGAGACTTTTAAAGGTTGCCGTTTTCAGCACGACTATGCCTCGGCGCTTTATGGCCCTTGGTAGACGTTCCAATCGCGATTGTACTGCGAAAATGTTCGGTTAGGGCCCAAAGCAGACATTTGTGGTGGGTAGTGGTATAATTTCATTATGCAGCCGTAATTGGCCGCTTCGTTGGGCACTTGCATGGCCTGGGTCCGTAGGAGGTTGCGGTTCGGAAGCTGGCTAGCGCTGGTGGCGCTGGCGGTCCAACTGGCGCTGTCATTCGGGCATATTCACGCCGAAGACTTTGCGCCAACCGCCGCCAATCCGACAACGATAGACGCGGACTACGTTGGTGGAGGCTCCACCGACTCCGACCACCATGATTGCGACATCTGCGCAACCATCGCGCTGCTTGCGACGCTGGTAATCTCTTCGCCGCCGACGCTTACCGTGTCGGTTACACATAGCGTTGTTTCGCACGTCGTCGTCGAAACTCGGCGACAAGTAACCGCGACAAGTCGACCTTTCCAAGCCCGAGCGCCCCCGCTCGCCTGATCTCCCGGCAATCTTAGACCTGTGCGTCCTCAGCCTTTGTGCTGCGGCGACGCGCGGATTTTGAGGCGGCGTGTCTTTGCCGTCGTGGGTATCAGACGTCGAGGCCTGAATGTCTTTGTTATCCTGTAGCGGCATCGCTCGTGCCGCATCTCCGCTCGCGGTGATTGGTGCACTTGGAGCGGCGGCTCAAGCTAAAGATGCGCTCGAGCTTCCAGAGGTTGTGGTGGAAGCGCCGCGTGCCGCGCCGGCACGAACGGTAACTCCGCCCAAACCTACGGATCCAAATGCCGACCTTGCTTCCAAAAATACCAAATTCGACGATGCGCGAGATAATCTATCGCCGCAATTCGGTGGCAGTTCGTTCAATGTCAGTCGCGCAGCAATCGAGTTGCTGCCTCAAGGCACAGAGGCGCCAATCGACAAAGTGCTGCTACAAGCGCCCGGCATCTCGCAAGACTCCGCCGCCAGCGGCGAAATCCACGTGCGAAACGAGCATGCCAACGTGCAGTACCGCATCAATGGGATTATTCTTCCAGACGGCGTTTCAGGATTTGGCCGCGTTCTGGATACCAGCTTTGTCAGTAGCCTCGCGCTAATCACGGGTGCGCTCCCAGCGCAGTTTGGGCTACGTACGGCGGGAATTGTCGACATTCAAACCAAGAGCGGCAAATCGCTGGAACAAGGCGGGAGTGTCGGTATTTACGGCGGAAGCTTCGGCACTCTCACCCCAAGCATTGAATACGGTGGGCGGACCGGAAATACCGAATATTTCTTCACTGGACGTGGTTTCACCAGCAATCTCGGAATTGAGAACCCGACATCAAGTGTGAATGCGATCCACGACAGAACCTTCCAAGGCAACTTCTTCAGCTACACGTCCACCGTACTTGATGCACAGACACGCATAGCGACGATCTTTGGCAATACGACAAGCACTTTCCAAATCCCCAACAATCCAGGTCAGTCCTTCTGTTGCGGCATCACCAGCGCGTACGGGGTGAGCGATTTTAGCTCGTCGAACCTCAATGAGAACCAGCGCGAGCAAAACACCTTCGGTGTGGTGGCATTACAGAAGTCGGTCAATGGTTTTGACTTACAGATAGCGGCGTTCAGTCGCTATAGCTCGCTTCATTATCTGCCGGATCCCATTGGTGACATTCTGTTTAATGGTGTCGCCTCGAACGTCTATCGCCAAAGTTTTACAAACGGACTCCAGGGCGATGGCGCATATCGCCTCGGTGATGCCCACACATTGCGGGCGGGCTTTACAGTCTTCGCTGAAAGCACCCAGGTCAGCAACAACTCAACAGTGCTTCCGCTCAATGCCGGTGGCGATCCGATTGACATGCCGTTTCAGATTGCTGACTCGAACTCAAAACTTGGCTGGAACGCAGGCGTTTATATTCAGGATGAATGGCGGATCACTAACAAGCTGACGCTCAATTTCGGTCTGCGCTTCGACCAGATGTGGCAATTCATAGATGCGAACCAGCTCAGTCCGCGCATCAATTTGGTCTACAAGCCACTTGATGGAACTACATTTCATGCCGGATATGCGCGGTATTTCACGCCCCCGGCGCAGACGATTGCAGCACCGACCAATATCGCTGCTACCGCAAATACAACCGCCCAGCCGGAAAATTTCCTGCAGAGCCCGGTGCTGCCAGAACGGGCGCACTACTTCGATGTTGGTATAACGCAAAAGATTACTCCTGAGCTCCAGGTTGGCGTCGACGCCTACTACAAGATTGCGCGGGACCTCCTGGACGACGGACAGTTCGGTCAGGCCCTCATTCTCAGCGGCTTCAACTATGAAACGGGCTACAACTCCGGCGTCGAGTTGAGCGCGAATTACAAGAACGGCAATTTCAACGCATACGGAAATATCGCGTGGGCCCGCCAGGTCGCAATGAACGTGGTGTCCAATCAATATTTGTTTGGCAACGATGAGTTAGCCTACATCGCGAGCAACTACGTCTACACCGACCACGCGCAGACGTGGACCGCTTCGGCCGGTGCCTCCTATCTCTGGGACAATACAAAGTTTAGCGCGAGCATGGTCTACGGCAGTGGCCTGCGCAGCGGGTTCGCTAACACCGACCATGTTGCTCCCTACGCAACGGCCAACGTCGGGGTTTCTCGCGACTTTACGGTTCCCGACTTAGGCAAATTTACCGCCCGCTTCGACGTCGTGAACGTCTTTGACGCTGTTTACGAGCTCAGGGATGGCTCAGGCATTGGTGTGTTTGCGCCACAGTTTGGGGCACGACGCGGATTTTACGTTGGTCTGTCGAGGAAATTGTAAAGGTTAGTTGCCATCATGAAGTCACCCAATTCATCACTCCAGTTCCTATCAGCGACAGTCGTCGCCATGCTGTTGTTCGTGCCCGCCTTTGCCACCGCTCAGGTTCCGGCGACCGACGCACCGTCCTCTACAGCCGCGCCGTCTGCCGCGGTTGCGCCCAACGTTCCAGGTCCAAACACGTCGACCAGTTCGTCACCGGCTGGGTCGGGGCCGACCGCCGTGGTCGCGCTCACACTGCCGCGCGATCTAACCCCCTGGGGCATGTTTCTGGCCGCTGACGTCGTGGTCAAAACGGTGATGCTCGGCCTTGTCTTCGCTTCCGTAATCACCTGGACAATCTGGTTTGCGAAAGTGGGTGAACTGATTGCCGCAAGACGTCGGCTGCGTAGGACCATTAAGGTACTGAGCGAAGCTCGCTCCCTTGCAGATTGCGCGGCAGACCCCACGAGCCGTGATGAAGCCAATAGCCCGCTTATTCGCGCCGCTATGATGGAGTTGCGGCTATCGGCTGACGCTCTTGACCCCTCAGGCGTGAAAGAACGCATTGCCTCTCGCCTGGAACGGATTGAGGCGGGGGCGGGGCGCCAGATACTTCGCGGCACCGGGGTGCTCGCGACCATTGGTGCGACGGCGCCATTTGTTGGTTTGTTCGGCACCGTGTGGGGCATCATGAATAGCTTCATCGGTATTTCCCGCCAGCACACCACTAACCTTGCTGTAGTTGCACCGGGCATTGCGGAGGCGCTTTTGGCTACAGCGCTCGGGCTAGTCGCCGCGATTCCCGCGGTGATTATGTACAATTTGTTTTCCCGGTGGATCGCAAGTTATCGCGCGCTACAAGCGGACGCCGCGGCCGAGGTCATGCGTTTGGTGAGTTGCGATTTAGATCGTGAGACATCCCGGCCGGTGGAGCGACGGCGTTTGGTACCAGCAGAATAAACCACCGGTTTTCCCAATGTAAGTTGCGAAGAGCATGGAGCGACAATGGACGATGGTCAAAGGAGGTTTTATGAAAATGGTCGCGCTGGTGCTATATGCTTTGGTTTTGTTTGTGGCTGCACCGAAGGTAAATCACTTTAAATGCGAGCAGGAATGTGAAGAAAAATACTGCAACACAAATTCATCTCGGCAATTCGTATGCAATGGCGCGTGTAAGATAAAATGTCGCTTGTAACGACAAGAGCAATATTAGCGTGAATGGTGGTGTGCCAAACCAAACCAACATGTCCGCTAGTGATCCAAAGCGGACAAGCGGCGTATAAATGCTTTCACGCGATCGGCCAAAGAACTCAGTGATCCGGCATAGTGCGGTACTGAGGGTAACCCTGTGGGATCTGCGGACCGCGCTGATCTCCGCCAAAGGATGGTCTGAAATCGAAATTCAAGAAGCCACTGCCGTGGCCGAACGTGCCGTTACCGGACGCCCAATTCTCTATCTGATCGCCGGGGTCGACAAACTTCGCGCTTCCGTCCGCGTTAGTTCCGCTCTGCG
This sequence comes from uncultured Alphaproteobacteria bacterium, assembly GCA_963810585.1. Classification (GTDB taxonomy): domain Bacteria; phylum Pseudomonadota; class Alphaproteobacteria; order Rhizobiales; family Xanthobacteraceae; genus Pseudolabrys. The sequence goes on along the minus strand of CAWENV010000001.1, from coordinate 411,916 downwards.
GATCGATTGAAAATGCTTGCGCTGAGTGGGCAGCGACGAAGGTCGCTGTCGCTAGGGCTGCAAGCAACATCGACAGTTTATGGGGCCGTGAGATTCTCATGATGCCTCGCGCGCGTGGTTACAGAAGCCCCTGATACACACTAGCCTGCGTCCGGAACTGGAGCAACGCACTCCTTAGGCTTAGGACTTTGACGAAGCGCGCGCGTGAACACCTTCCTGTTCGTACGATCCAATGTCCGCATTTGGCAGAAAGCGGACATAAGGTAGTGCACCGCACATGTCCGCTTTCGGGGTTAAGGCGGACATCAACTCGGGGTGCTAGGCGCCGAACATCGTCCATTGATAATAAATTCAAGCCGATAAAATTCTCTGTTCTCGCGCCGAGATTCCCTGTTCCACCAAAATAATTCCCTGTTCGGTTGCGTAGGGAATTCGCATCGGAAGCCCAACAACTACGCCGTTATTTGCGGTCTCCGGTGCACCCGAAGCCGCAATTTTGCAAAATTCCCTGTAAAATTCCCTGTTAGCAGGGAAAACGGGCAGAGCAGGAAGCCAACTGCACTGCTACGCCAGCCAGCCGGTCTGCGCTCTTGAGGTTTTTCCGCTAGTACCCGCGTCGCCGGATCTTTTTTGCGGCCTTGCGTGCTGCATAGCGGGCATCGCGCTCGGCTTTCTGCGCCGCGGCCAGCGCCACTTCACGTTCGGCGGCTTCAGCCTTAGCGAGCGTCTCGGCATTCTCGGATTCGCGTTGGGTTTGCGCAGCGAGTTCGGCAGCACGCGCCGCTTGTGCGGCTAGTTCAACTTCCCGCGCCTTTTTCACGGTTTCTCGCTCAGAAGCGCGCACGGCGCGCGCCTCATTTACGGCGACCCTTTTAAGGCGCTGCTGTTCGAAAGCGGGGTCTTGGTGCGTGGCGCGAAACTTTTCCAACATCGTTTTTTTGACGGCGGCGGCATTATTCCGACGCTCCAAAAGGTCGGGGCTCGTAAAGCTGCTCATTCATTCTCCTAAGGGGAAGTTTGCGGCCTTAGATATATGGCGTTCTATTATGGCATCCACAATGTCGTATAAGCTGAATTCACCGGTTTAAAGATCGCCACTGAGCGGTATTTGCACCCGCTTTTGGAGTGATACGGACATAGCGGACTGATGGCGGCAGTGATATATTTTGCGAGTAGTCCCATCGGTGTGTGGTGAGTAACAATGTCCGACCGCAAACCACTGGCTACCAGCGTAGATACAGCGTGTTGGCGGAAGATTTTTTGAAGAAGGCACAATCGTTCCAAGATCCGACAGCACGCGCCCAAATGCTTAAGCTCGCTGACCATTGTGGTCGTATGGAAAAGCAAGCAGAGGCGGCTGAAGAAACGATTCTCGCAGAATTGGCAAATTAGGAAGGCCTGCTGATATCGGCACGGCTGGTACAGCCACTTTAAGGAGCCAATCTGACATCACTTAGCAAACTCGTATCTCGCAAGAGCGCAATCGTAATTCTTGGCGCACTTATGATTGTTTGCGTTCCCCTGACAATCGTGACGGGAGCTGCCGCGCTCATATTCATTGGACAGCCATTTGGCAACGTGGCCGGAATTACGGCGGCTGCTTTTGCCTCCATTTTCTCCATAAGCTTTTTCGCTGCGTTTGTTCTCCGGATGACCGACGAGCGGTCGCGCGACAACCAGTCACACTGCTCTAGCTAGTTTGCTTTGAGTTTTTCGTGGAAAAAATGTTGCACGTTCGACGCGCTTATGGGCGTTGGCTCGGGCTCGACATCGCTCATCAAGCTGGGCAAGCTACCGCCATGTGAACATCGGGGGCGATTGGCCGTGAGTGCGCTACTTATCTCGGTGTTCACGTTTGCGCTTGTTTTTGGTGGGGCACTGCTCGGGATGCATTTTCGCAATGCCTTAACGGAGGATCATCTTCGTGAAGACGTAAAGGATGTCATAAAGCTCAGCACGGGACTTATCGGAACGATGTCCGCCCTTGTGCTCGGCTTGCTGATCGCTTCGGCCAAGAGCTCGTACGATACGAAAAGTATTCAGATCAAACAGATCACCGCTGACATCATCCAGATCGATATCGAACTTGAACGATATGGCGCAGACGCGAAAAACGTACGTATTGCACTACGTGAGGCAATTCCCCCAGTCATCGACCAAATTTGGAACGAAGGCAGCCGCGTCAAGTTCTCACCATTTGCGGCGAGCGCGGAAGCAGCGGAGTTTTTCAAAAAACTCCAGCAACTTCAGCCAAACAATGATTCACAGCGCGCCCTTCTCGCGCAAGTGTTAAGTGCTGTCAGCAATTTATCACAAGCGCGGTTGTCGCTGTTCACTCAGTCGCACGATGCGATTCCGACGCCATTTCTTGCAATCCTCATTTTTTGGCTTGCAATTATTTTCACAAGCTTTGGATTGTTTGTCCGATCTAATCGGATCGTGATCGTGACGTTTTTTATTGGTGCGTTATCGGTCGCCAGTGCAATTTTTCTAATCTTGGAAATGGGGCAGCCATTTACAGGCTTGATGCAGATTTCCAGTGAGGCGCCGCGTGACGCGCTTGGACCGCTTGGCCCCTAACACAGGCTAGTTGCAGTAACACTTTTGGAAGTAACGGTGGACGTCCGCGATTGGCAATTAGCGGACATCAACCGGCCGCGCGGCCATGTACGCATTCCGGGTGAGAGCGGACATGCCGCGTTCGACAAAAGTCCCTGTGGGCTGTGGGCGACGGCCGAATGGCGAGCACGATCAAATTCTTGTCGCCAAATCACAAGACAGAGTTAGCGCTGATACTTTAAGCAGCCATCCATCGGGTCGGCGTGGGCCTGTTCAATTCAGAATTCAGCTTAAATTAGTTCCGCCCGCGTTGTGGCTTACAGCAGGGCAGAAAGGGGCCGTGCCGAGGCGCGCGACACTCGGTGCGGCCCGCTATTGGGATCTGGGCTATTAAGATGGAACGAATTGTTGCGCTGCCCTTTTATTTAGCGTTGGTCGTGGTGGGGCTTTATTTCACTATCTGGATTTATCAGCCCGGCGACGGCTACTTCGTGCTAGCTGAGGGGATCTTTCTCATTTTGTTCGGCGGATACCTAGTCTGGCTGGATTTTCTGTCGCCGAACCGTGAAAGGCCCTAAGCTATTCGTCAACGGCGGGAATGGTAATCCCGGGTGCTCTTTGCCCAGCAGCAAGCCTGTCGAGTTGTGTCGCGCCTCGTTATAGCTTCCATGATGAGGGGTATAGGACGCATTTGCCGTACTATCGCGCGTATTGCAAAATAGCGCTAAAGTTCGCCACAAGCGTTTATCCGATAAAATAACCGCCTCATTTCAAATTTATCAGAGGACCGTCATGACCATATCGATGGCGCGCGTTCGCGGCGTTGTTACCGCCACATGTCTTGGGCTCACGGTTGCCGGCTGTGGCTACAACACCATCCCGACGTACGAAGAACAGGCCAAGGCGAAATGGGCGGACGTGCAAAACAATTACCAACGCCGCGCCGATCTTATCCCGAATCTGGTCGCAACCGTTCAAGGCTATGCCAAACAGGAAAGAGAAGTACTGACTGCCGTCATAGAGGCGCGGGCCAAAGCCACACAAGTGAAGTTGGATGTTTCCCAGCTGACTGATCCTGACAAGGTCAAGCAGTTCCAGGAAGCGCAAAACCAGCTTTCCGGCGCGCTCGGCCGCCTGTTGGCGGTTAGCGAGAACTACCCCGACCTTAAGTCCAATCAGAATTTCCTAGCGCTTCAGTCACAGCTCGAGGGCACCGAGAATCGTATTGCGGTCGCCCGACGCGACTACATTGAGGCGGTACGCGCCTACAATACCGAGCTCAGAACATTCCCCGGTGTGATTTGGGCCGCAACTTTCTTCCGATCCAATAAACCGATGGCAGAATTCGCGGCAAGCGAAGACGCGGCCAAGCCACCTCAAGTAAAATTCTGAGACGTCACCGCTACCTAAAGGCACCGAAATGAGCCCGGGCCGCGTCCCTTCTTCCTTTTGTAGAGGAGGGTGGCGCCTGACGATCGTCTTCGCGGCGGTGCTTTGCACACTCGCGACCGCATCTGCCCTTACTTTCCCTTCCCTAACGGGCCGCGTCGTCGATCAGGCAAATATTATTGAGCCTACGACCCGCACTGCCATCGAGCAGAAGCTCGCTGATCTCGAAGCAAAGTCCGGTATCCAACTTGTGGTGACCACAGTCGCATCGTTGGAAGGTCAGGAGATTGAGCCATACGCGAACCAACTGTTCCGAAGCTGGAAGCTTGGTGAGAAGGCTAAGAACAATGGCGTCCTCTTGCTTGTCGCGCCGAATGAGCGGCGGGTTCGCATTGAAGTCGGCTACGGCCTCGAAGGCACGCTGACTGATGCCCTCTCAAAAGTAATTATTACAAATGCCATAACACCGCGTTTCAAGGCTGGCGATTTTAGTGGCGGCATTTCACGCGGTGTCGATGACATCATCACCGTCTTAACAACCGATGCATCTGAATGGCAGCAGCGCCCGGCGCTACGGCTCGACGCTCAACAAACTGTCGATCCTGGAAGCTGGATGCTCATGATTGGGCTAATAATTCTCGTCTCCTTGCTCATCGTCTCTCCGGGATTTCGCTGGTTTTTCTTGAATGTTGCGCTGAATATCCTTTTGAGCTCAGGGGGATCCAGCAGTAGCGGCGGCTCCTCGAGCGGAGGGAGTTTTTCAGGAGGCGGGGGTTCGTCAGGTGGCGGCGGCGCTTCGGGGAGCTGGTGATGAGCATTTCGAAAGAAGACCGGGAGCGAATCGCAAACGGCATTCGTTCCGCCGAAGCCAAGACTTCGGGTGAAATCGTTTGCGTGCTGGCCCGGACATCAACCCATGCGACTGCTTTGCCGGTTATTCTCTCGGCCGCAATCGCGCTAGCGACCCCTTGGTTGCTTATGGCCTTTACCGCGATGACGGTTCAGCGAATTCTCTCGGTTCAGGTCGTCGTATTTTTGGTGCTGTTAGTGTTTCTTAGTCTGCCTAGCCTGCGGGTTGCTCTTATGCCGCGTAAGATGCGCCGCGCTATCGCTTATCAGATGGCGATGGAACAGTTCATCAGCCGTGGCATAGCGGGGAACAAAGACCGCGCTGGGATTTTGATTTTTGTCTCGCTCGCCGAGCGTTATGCACGGATTATTGCCGATGATGAAATTGCCGCCCGTGTCCCACAATCGGCATGGCAGGGTGCGGTCGATGCCCTAATTGCGCATATGCGCGACGGTCGCATCGCCGATGGATTTATTGCTGCGATTGATTCCTGTGGTGAAGAATTGGCGAGGCACTTTCCTCGGGCTGCCGGAAGTCGCAAAGAGTTGCCGGATCGAATTTATGTGATCTGAAACCTAGCCGCGGTAATTTTCGTCCCGATAACCGAATGTCGGCTTTCCAGGGTAAAGCGGCGGTCGCGCTGCCCCCATGATCGCTAGCGACCCAAGCGGCCATATCGTGGCTTAAGTTTTGCCGGCGCCTGCGCCCGGACCGTTACCGGTATAGCCTGGAGGTCTGCCTGCGCCTGCTCCCGGACTGTTACCGATATAACCTGGAGGTCTGCCGGCGCCCGCGCCGGGACTATTACCAGTGTAGCCCGCAGACTTGCCGGCGTCCGCTCCGCTAGCGTTACTGGAGGCGGATTTGCTGCCGTGCCTTGAGGATTCGTTTCTTGTTTTCGCCGATGTCGGCTCTGATCTATGGTCTGACGCTTTGCTGAAACCTTTTCCCGCACTGTTGCTTCCGCCTTTTGCGAACCCGGGCGCTGAAGAAACGAAAAGGGCAACAATTAGCGCTGCAAAAGGGATGGCTGCTTCGACATTTGATGCTCTTTCTGCATTCGCGGAACGTAAAGAGGCCGCCAACAGAGGCGGCCTCTGTGATTGCGTAATGAGAAGATCTTGGAATCAATCGCCGCCCAAGTTTTGGTCCCGCATTAATTGGAAACGAATGTTCGGATCGGGATCCGTACCGAGTGATTGCCCCTCCCAGCCAACAATTGTTTTGGCCTCATATGGTTGTTGGGCTTGGGAAGCGTATGCATCGGAGCTCAATGCCGCATCCGCACGCGGTGCCTTCGCTTTATGGGCGGTGGTGGCCAGTGCTGGCGTAGCCATCAACGCCACACCAATGGCTGTCGAAAGAAGTGTGAATTTTCCTGAGGTCATGAAGGATCTCTCCGCTGGAGTACGTCGCCTTATGTTGTACGTAGCAGGGCAATTGCGATGCACAATACAATCGTCAGTCACATTGAGTTGTTTCTTTTTGTAATGAGTTGATGGAATAATACGACGCGGTGAGAGACGCGCAGCGTTGGCGATTTTCCGTGTCAACACTTAGCCACTCTAGTCGCCCTTGCGCAGGAACACGTAGTCTGCGGAATACGGCACACTCCGATATGCACCTGCGGTTTCGCAGGGCCCTTGCGCCGCGCCACCCTTGGTGTTTATGCGCTGGACGGTCGATACAGGTGACAAGATCCCATTACCGCGCTGCTCCATAACGTCCAGTTCGAGCCACGGGATGTCGTCAGACGTTGTGCCTGGCACTGAGCTCACCGTCTTGGCGCGAACACCGCTTCCGTCGAAGTGCTGCCAATTTGGTCCTGCATAGTGGGTTCCAATGGTTTTGCCATCGAGAATTAGCGCCGCAACCGGCTCCCGAAATTGCCAGGTGAGCGTGTTCGCCGAATTGGGTTTGCACTGGTAAAGTTGCGCACCTTCGGCATGGAAAGTTGCAACAATCGTCTCGCCTGATACGGCGATCGCCGCAGGCACTTGCGCGTATGATTGTACCGCAGGTAACAGCATGCCAGCGAGCGCCACCGCGAACAAAGGTATTCTCGAACGGGCTTTCATCTGTGATCCTTTAAGTTTGAGGACATTTTTAGACACGGAAACTTCCTACGTGGGCGTCGCTATTCCGTCAGCTCACACGGCGTAATGTCGGACGCTCGCCATTGAGATAGGTCGTGATGTGCGCGCGCGCACGAGCCAGCCGCGAGGTTACCGTCCCGATGGGAACGGCGTACATCTCGGCGACCTCACGATATGTTAATCCCTCGAGCACAATTAACAGCAGCGTGCTGCGTTGATCCTCAGGAAGCGTAGCGAGTGCGCGCTCGATGTCGCGCCCGCCGAGTTCAGGTCCCGCAAAATCTGAAGCATCATTGTCCCGAATTGGCGATATGTGCGGCGCGCGCGCCAGAGATCGCAGCCGATTACGGTTCAAATTGGTGAGAATCGTATAGAGCCACGCGCGGACGTCGGTGCCCTGAAAAAGATGTTCAGATCGTAGCGCTCGAACCAGCGTCTCCTGCACGATATCGTCGGCGATGTCTCTGTCGTGCGTCAACCCACGCGCATAACGTCGTAGCGCGGGGATCGCCAATTCGACCATTTTTGCGAAAGTCATCGCGTCCTAATAGCGGCGAATGACCTGGCCTGCATGAAGAGAAGCGTTGGCCCAGCGTGAGATTATCTTTAGATGTTATGGAGATTTGCGAAATACTAATCCAGGCCAGCCCGCCGAAGTGCTTCCAGATAGTGCTCTCGTTCGGCGTCTTGCTGAATAGGCATTTGGCTCGCGATCCAGGCCAGCGAAATATTTGGTTGTGCCCGACGTAACGCCTGAAGTGCGGCCGCGGTGACGTCGATGTGTCCGGCCATGGCCGACGTAGCGGCAAGCAACCGGAGACCGCCGACGTAATCACCGCGAAGACGAACGGCAGCGTGTGCGAGCTGCATCGCTTCTTCATAGTTGCGTCCAACGAACTGCGCGTAGGAGGCAACTCCGTAATAGAGGGCTGAAAGCGGATCGCGCGGACTTAGTCGCAACGCACGGCGTGCGGCAAGATCGGCCTCCTTCCATTGACCGCAAAAGGCCAAGGTCAGCCCGTAGAGGGCCTGCGCCAGCGAAAAATTTGGATTGAGGTCCAGCGCGGACGTAAATTCGGCTAGCGATGCTTCAAAACGCCGAGTAAGTAGATAGGTGCAGCCCAACGCGTGATGCGCCCATGGATCATCTCTATCGGCTTGAATTGCCGCCAGCGCTGTGCTCTGGGCGACCGGAACGATCGTGGCCATGTCAAGCCAGCCCATGTAAGCGCCGAGCGTCTGACTCGCGGCAAGCACGCCGAGTGCTTGGCCGTATTGGGGGTCGATGGCGATAGCCCTTTCCAGCAACGACTGCGCAATCTCATTGTCCTCTTGCGTCACACGCCAAAAGTGCGATAGCGCACGCATAACCAGCTCCCACGCGTCCATGTTGTCGGGTGGTTTGCGTTTGGCGTGAAAATTTTCGGCGGCATAAAGCTGCGGTTCGATCGAGGCGACAATGGCATCGGTAATTTCGTCTTGAACCGAGAAGACGTCTGCAACGCTACGATCGTAACGTTCAGCCCAAACGTGGCTGCCAGTAAAGACGTCATTGAGCTGAGCTGTGATGCGAACGCGGCCGCCGGCTTTGCGCACGCTGCCCTCGACAACATATCCGACGCCAAGTTCCTCGGCGACTTTTTTTATGTGAACAGCTTTCCCTTTGTAGACGAACGATGAGTTGCGCGCGATCACCGAGAACCAGCGCAATTTGGACAGAGCCGCGATGATGTCCTCACTGATGCCATCCGAAAAATAACCTTGCTCCGGATCGCCACTCATATTTGCAAAGGGAAGTACGGCGATGGCCGGCCGGTCAAGGATGGGCGAAGGCCGCCGTACGTTCTCTTCTGATGGGGCGGACGCGGCAACTTCTTCAGCCTCGTCCGCTCGCGTGAGCACTTCGCCGACGAAGCGCAATCCTTTCCGAGGGATCGTACGGATTAGTTTTTGATTCCGTCCGGTGTCGCCGATTGCCTTCCGCGCGGCGTAGGTGCGGCTAATTAAAGTCCCATCGGAGACAATGCGACCGCCCCAAACCGACGCGATGAGGTCGTCCTTACTGACAACGCGTTCTCGGTTTTGTAGCAGGTGAATGAGCAGATCGAGCACTTGCGGCTCGACCGCAATGCGTTCCACTCCGTGAAGCAGCTCACGTCGGTTGGCATCTAGTGTGTAGTCTGCGAACAAAAATTGCACGGTGATGCACCAATTCACTAATCCACGGCTCACGCGAAATTGATCGCGAAATAACCGACATAGAATTTCGAATTGTTTCGAACTGCGGCGCGGCCTGCCGAAGTTTCCAACTTAAAGCTGTCGTAGCGCCCGTATTTGCGGGTCGTCGATCGTTGAACCAGCCGCATTATAGCAATCTCAGGAAATATTTCAGGCATCTCTACGAAAACTCAAGGTGGTCTGGACGCCCTCTCAAAGCTTGTCTTCCGGATTGCAGCTAACCGTCCGAATAGGCAACGCCCGTGAAATCATCCCCGCTTCACAGCCAACGCGCGATTGCGCTGCGGTTAAACCCTCGAGAGGACTATGACCATGGCGATTTCAGCCAGCTTTTTACCCGGCGCCCGCGTGCTGTCGGTGTTCGGTGACAGCCGCAGCAACAACATCAGGGCCAGCCGCGACGCGGCCGGACAAATCCTGATCAACGACGGCGCCATTGCGGTCCTTGGTGGCACCCCGACCGTCGCCAACACAGACCTAATCCAGCTGTTTGGCCAGGCCGGCAATGACACGATCTCTGTCGACGAAACCAATGGCCCAATGCCGGCCGCGCAGCTTTTCGGCGGCGACGGCAATGACACACTAACTGGCGGCTCGGCCAATGACCTGCTCTTTGGTCAAAGCGGCAACGACACGCTCCTTGGCAAAGGTGGCAACGACCAACTGTTCGGCGGCGACGGTAACGACACACTTACGGGCGGCGCGGGCGACGATCAGGTGTTCGGCCAGGCCGGCAATGACCGGATGATTTGGAACCCGGGCGACGGCAGCGACCTCTTTGAAGGCGGTGACGGCACGGACACGGCCGAAATCAATGGCGGAAACGGCGCGGAAAATTTTACGATTTCGGCGAACGGCACTCGCGTTCGATTTGACCGCACCAATCCGGCACCGTTCTTTCTCGACATCGGCACGACGGAAAATCTCGTTCTCAACATGAATGACGGCGACGACGTCTTCACCGCCGGCAGTGGCCTCGCCAACCTCATCCATCTCCAGGTTGATGGCGGCGCCGGCAACGACACCATCACCGGCGGCGATGGCAATGACACGCTTCTCGGCGGCTCCGGCAACGACTTCATCACCGGCGGTCGTGGAAGCGATAAGGCGATCCTCGGCACCGGCGACGACACGTTCGTCTGGAACCCCGGCGACGGCAGCGATGTCGTCGACGGCCAGGACGGCTTCGACACGCTTCAGTTCAACGATGCGAACATCGCCGAAACCGTCAACATCTCGGCCAAAGGCAACCGCGCATCGCTCACCCGCGACATCGGCGGCGTGACGATGGATCTCGGCACCATGGAGCGGATCCAGATCGCGGCGCTGGGCGGAGCTGACACTTTCGTCGTCAACGACCTCAGCACGACTGGCGTGCAGCAAGTCGCCATCGATCTGTCGGCGACCCCTGGAAGCGGCGTTGGCGACGGCGCGGCGGACAGCGTCACCGTCAACGGAACGTCAGCCGGTAACCAGATCACGGTCGCCGGATCCGGCGGCTCGGTCAGCGTGACGGGACTGTCTGAGCAGGTCACGCTCACCGGCACTGAAGGCGCCAACGACTCGCTTCACATTAACGCGCTCGGCGGCAATGACACCATCAACGCGGCAGCACTCGCCGCGGGGCAGCTCACGCTAACGATTGATGGCGGCAGCGGCAATGACACGATCCTCGGCAGCGCCGGCAATGACTTTCTGATCGGCGGCGACGGAAACGATTTCGTCGACGGCAACCAGGGCAGTGACACTGCACTCCTCGGCGCCGGAAACGATACGTTTCAATGGGATCCGGGCGATGGCAGCGACACGGTCGAAGGCGGCGACGGTACCGATACGCTGCTGTTCAACGGCGCCAACATCGGCGAGAAGATCGATATCTCTGCCAATGGCACCCGTACCCGCCTGTTCCGCGATGTCGGCAACGTGACGATGGACCTCGGCGGTGTCGAGCATATCCAGCTCAATATGCTGGGCGGCGCGGACACCATCACGGTCAATGACCTGTCTGGGACCGATACCAACCAGGTCAACATCGACCTGTCGTCGCCAGCCGGCAGCGGCACGGGCGATGGTGCGGCAGACACCGTGACTACCAACGGTACGGCGAACAATGATCAGATCAACGTCGTCAACAGCGGTTCGTCGATCGTGGTCAAGGGTCTCGCGGCGCAGGTCACCGTCAACGGCGCCGAGTCGCTCAACGACTCGCTCGTCGTCAACGGCGGTGCCGGGAACGACACCATCGATGCTTCGCGGCTCCACGAAGGTCAGGTCAACCTCACGCTCAATGGCGGTGATGGCGATGACAAAATCATCGGCAGCGCCGGCAACGATGTCGTGAACGGCGGCAAAGGGAGTGACGTGGCGTTGCTTGGCGCGGGTAACGACGTGTTCGTCTGGAACCCGGGCGATGGCAGCGACACTGTCGAAGGCCAGGCTGGCGTCGACACCCTCCAGTTCAACGGCGCCAACGTTGACGAGAAGTTCGACATTTCGGCGAATGGCAGCCGCGTCCGCATGACCCGCGATGTGGGGGTCGTAACGATGGATCTGAACAGCGTCGAAGCGGTCAATGTCGATGCTCTGGGCGGTGCGGACACCATCACGGTCAACGATCTCACCGGGACCAATACCAATCAGGTCAACATCGATCTGGCGGGAACCAACGGTGCACCCGATGGCTCGGCGGATACTATCGTGATCAATGGCACGGCAGGCAGTGACGCTATCACGGTCAACAACAACAACGGCGTGGTGACTGTGACGGGCCTGGCAGAAACTGTGACGATCTCCAACTTCGACGCCAACGACAGCATCGTCATCAACGGTCTCGGCGGCGACGACGTCATCACGGCGACTGGTCTGACAGGCATGCAGTTCACCGCCAATGGCGGCGACGGTAACGATGTCATTATCGGCAGCGCCGGCAACGACATTCTGCATGGCGATGCCGGCGACGACATCCTGATCGGCGGTCCGGGTGTGGACGTCCTTGATCAAGGACCCGGCAACGGCGTGGTGATCCAGTCCCCGGTGGGTGCCCCGTCGGCTGCCGGCGCACATGCTGCCGCTTTGCTGGGCCAGTCCATGGCGTCGACCTTCGTCACGGCCGGCGTCGGCCAGGGCGCAGCGCCGATCGCCGAGGCGGCGGCAATCTCGCAGCCGGTCCTGGCACAGCCCCACGCTTGAGGCGACTCGAGCCCCGGAGAACGTAAGTGAGCACTGAATCAAACAGCGCGACACCGGCGGATCCGGGGCTCGAGTCTCTTGTGACGGTCCTGCGTTTTCAGGGCGTTGCAGCTGACCGCGAGCAGATCAGGCATCGGCTCGGAACGACAAAGATTGGCGTACCGGAAATGCTCCGGTGCGCCAAAGATCTCGGCCTCAAGGCGCGGGCCTGCCGGAGCGACTGGTCGCGGCTGACGAAGACGCCCTTGCCGGCAATCGCGGCGCTGCGCGACGGCGGTTTCATGGTCATTGCCAAAGCGGGTGAGGACAAGGTTCTCGTTCCGTCTCCGCATACGGCGCGGCCCGTCCTGATGACGCAGGCCGAACTGCTGGCGCTCTGGGACGGCGAGCTCATTCTGATGACGCGGCGCGCCGGATTGTCGGAGATGACCCGCCGCTTCGACATCACCTGGTTCATGGGGGCGATCCACAAATACCGGCATCTACTGGGCGAAGTGCTGGTCGCCTCATTCTTCCTACAGATGTTCGCTTTGGTGTCGCCGCTGTTCTTTCAAGTGGTGATCGACAAGGTTCTGGTGCACCGCGGCCTGAGCACGCTCGACGTGCTGATCATCGGCCTGCTCGCGGTGTCCGTTTTCGAAACAGTTCTGGGAATCCTGCGGACTTATCTCTTTGCGCACACGACCAACCGCATCGACGTTGAGCTCGGCGCGCGTCTGTTTCATCATTTGCTGGCTTTGCCGATGGCCTATTTCCAGGCGCGCCGAGTTGGCGACTCGGTTGCGCGGGTGCGCGAACTGGAGAACATCCGCAATTTTCTCACCAGTTCAGCGCTGACCCTCGTCATTGATTTGTTTTTCACATTCGTATTTCTGGCGGTGATGTTCCTGTACTCGCCGCTGCTGTCTTTGCTCGTTCTCGGCACCTTTCCGTTCTACATCGGAATTTCGATGGGGGTGACGCCGCTGTTCCGGCAACGGCTGGCCGAGAAATTCCAGCGCGGTGCGGAGAACCAGGCTTTTCTTGTAGAGAGCGTCACCGGCATTGAGACGCTCAAGGCCATGGCAGTCGAGCCGCAGATGCAGCGACGATGGGAAGAGCAGCTTGCCAGCTATGTCGCCGCCAGTTTTCGCGTCTTGAGTCTCGGCAACACTGCGAGTCAGGTGGTGCAGCTCATCAGCAAGATCGCTACCGCGGGGATCCTTTATTTCGGCGCTAAGCTGGTCATCGATGGCGATCTGTCGGTCGGCGAATTGGTTGCTTTCAATATTCTGGCCGGCCGAGTGAACACGCCCGTATTGCGCCTCGCACAGATTTGGCAGGACTTTCACCAGGCGCGCTTGTCAGTGTCGAGACTGGGCGACATCCTCAACACGACGGCCGAGCCGACTTATGCGGCTGGGCGGGCGCGGCTGCCGGCGATCCGGGGCAACATTACGTTCGATCGTGTGACGTTCCGCTATCGTGTGGACGGAAGGGAAATTCTGCACGATGTCAGTTTCGCGGTGCCGGCCGGGCAGATGGTCGGCATTGTCGGTCCCTCCGGTTCTGGTAAGAGCACTTTCGCCAAGCTTGTACAGCGCCTTTATGTTCCGGAAAGCGGGCGCGTGCTGGTCGACGGTATGGATCTCGCAATGGCGGACCCGGCCTGGTTGCGCCGCCAGATCGGCGTTGTCCTGCAGGAAAACGTATTGTTCAACCGTTCGGTACGAGAGAATATTGCGCTCGTCGATCCAGCGATGCCGATGGAGCGTGTCGTCGCCGCGGCAAGGCTTGCTGGCGCGCACGAATTCATCCTCGAGTTGAGCGAAGGCTACGACACGGTGGTCGGCGAACGTGGGTCGACGCTTTCGGGCGGCCAGCGCCAACGCATTGCTATTGCGCGTGCGCTTATTGGCAATCCGCGCATCCTGATATTCGATGAGGCGACCAGCGCGCTCGACTATGAGAGCGAGCGCATTATCCAGCAAAACATGAAGGAAATTTCCAAAGGGCGGACGGTTCTCGTCATCGCGCACCGGCTCTCGACGGTGCGCGCGACCGACCGCATCGTTACTCTCGAGCGCGGCCGTCTGGTCGAAGACGGCACGCATGACATGCTGATCAAGACCGGCGGCCGCTACGCATCACTCCATCGCTTGCAGGCGGGAATTCATGAAGCCTGTTAGCACCGCTACGATCGCCCGTTCGGCGCGCCACTTAAGACGTTCAGCGGCCAGAATCCGCCGTTCGGCTGCCGCGATGGCCATGTCAATGCGGCGCGCCATCCCGGCCCAAAGTGCGCGTGGACGGCATGCCGACGAGCTCGCATTCCTGCCAGCTGCGCTTGAAATCGTAGAAACGCCGCCGTCACCGATCGGCCGTGCCGTCGGCGCAACCATCATCGCTTTGTTCTGCGTGGCGTTGATCTGGGCCTGGGCCGGGACGATCGACATTGTCGCTTCGGCGACCGGGAAAATCGTCCCGAGCGGCCGCACCAAGGTGATCCAGCCGTTCGAAACCGGCGTGGTGCGTTCCATTCGGGTGCAGGACGGGCAAGCGGTCAAGGCTGGCGACGCATTGATCGAACTCGACCCGACCGTCAATGCGGCGGAACGCGATCATTTGCACAACGACCTTGTCGCCGAACGATTGAACATCGCCCGGTTGCGCGCAGCGTTGGCCGGCGGAGACGATAACCCGTCAGCTGGCTTCACGCCGCCGGCCGACGCGGATCCGGCGCTGGTCAGCGCGCAGCGGCAGCTTCTGCTCAACGAGGTGGCCGAGCACCGTGCCAAGATCGCGGCCCTCACGCGTCAGCAGGCACAAAAAGAAGCGGAGCAGGGCACCATCGCGGCTACGATCCATAAATTGGAGGCAACGATCCCAGTCGTCCAGCAGCGCGTCGACATCCGCAAGACCCTGGTGGAAAAAGAGCTCGGGTCGAAGATCACGTATTTCGAGATCGTTCAGACGCTGGTCGAGCAGCAGGAAGACCTCGGCGTACAAAAAAGCCACTTGCGTGAGGCGGAAGCTGCAGCAGCCGCTATTTTCGAAACGCGCGGCCAGACTGAGGCCGAGTACCGGCACGCGCTCTCCGACGATCTCGCCAAGGCGGAACAGAAAGCGGGCGGGCTTGCCCAGGACCTGATCAAGGCGGAGCAAAAAACCAGGCTTCAGCTGCTGACCGCGCCCGTTGACGGCATCGTCCAGCAATTGGCGATTCACACTGTGGGCGGCGTTGTCACGCCTGCGCAGTCGCTGCTGATGGTTGTGCCGAGCGATAGCCGCCTCGAAATCGAGGCGATGGTCTCGAACCGAGATATCGGCTTTGTCCATGCCGGCCAGGAGGCCGAGATCAAAATCGACACGTTCAATTTCACGCGCTACGGCCTCCTGCATGGCCAGGTACTTAGCGTTTCGCAGGACGCTGTCATCCGCGATCGCAAGCAGGAACGCCCCGACAGTCGCGGAGCGGGAACGCCGAACGAGTCGAGCGAGCCGCAAGGGCAGGAGCTAAACTACACCGCGCGTATTTCTCTCGATCGCACGCAAATGCAGATCGATGATCGGGTCGTCAATCTATCGCCGGGCATGGCGGCGACAGTGGAGATCAAGACCGGATCGCGGACGATCCTGAGTTATCTCTTGTCGCCAATGCTTCGATATCGGCAAGAAATGCTGCACGAGCGGTAGATTATCTATCGAAATGGATGATCCAAATGGACCCATAGGCGGGTTGAAATAGGAGAGGGAACTGAAGTCAAGCCACAAGGCTGCAGTTACTTCTCTTGAAAGGCCGCCATCAGGCGGCCTTTCTTTTTCTCTCGTTCTGCTGCGTCATTCGAAATTTTGCAGCATAGCCTCGCGCAGAAACTTCGGCATCTCGCCGAGATCGCCGCTGCCGTATCCATTGGCGACGGCTGCCGACAGCGACGCGAGTGTGCCGGATGATAGCGGCATAGGAACGCCGCTCAGGGCGCCGGTAGCGACAGCCGACATGATGTCCTTCCGCAACGTACGGATGTCGAGGGTCATTTCGGGTTTCTCGCCTTTCATGACGCCGATCTTGCTCTTCATCCAGCCACTCGCGTAGGGCGCTTCCTGCAGGACGTCCAACATCTGATCGAGGGTGAGGCCCTGCTTGGCGCCCAGCGCCAATGATTCCGAAAGCGCCTGGATATAGGCGCCAAGACCGAGGTTGACCGCGAGCTTCATCGCGTAGCCGCTGCCACTCGGACCCATATGGGCGATGCGGCGCGTCATCTTCTCCAGGACCGGCCTCGCACTGTCGAGATCCTCGACCCGTCCGCCAACGAGCGCGAACAGTTTGCCGTCCTTGACCTGCGGAATCGTGCCGAGCACTGGCGAGTCGATCAGTCGCGCACCCTTGGCGCTAACAAGCGGCGCGAGCTCGCGCGCGGTCATCGGCTGCAGCGTACTCATTTCGATAAACAGCTTTCCTTTGACATCACCGGCCAGGAAGCCGTCCGCACCGTTGAAAATGTGGCGGACACCGTGATCCTCAGTGATGATCGAGACGACGATTTCCGCTTCGGCGGCCAGGGCGCGGGGATTTGCCGCGATCCGCAGCCCACTCGCGGCCAGCGCGCTGTTCCGGTTGGCGTTCGCCATCCCAGCCCACGATGTCGAAACCGTGCTCACGCAAGCGATGGGACATCGCAGTGCCCATCCGACCGAGTCCAACCAAGCCGATTTTCATAATGTGATCTCCCTTGCTGCAACGCACGGTCGTACCGCGTGCGGTACATCGCGTCATGCAGCAGTACGATATTTGACAGCGTTCTTTGCTGGGATAGTCTGTATCGCACCGATGCTACTAGCAAATTTTGCGGCAACGACAGAATAAATAACAGCCGCTGTCCCTGGGGAGGACGTCATGAAGGTCCGTGTTCAACTCGCGGCGGTCGCCATTGCGGCCGCATATACTTCGCTTGTCACGCCCACGCTTGCCGCCGAATACACTCTGAAATGGGCGGTCGTCACGCGTGGCGACATGCAGGAAAAATTTGGCCACAAGCTCGCCGAGGTTCTTCCGCAAGCCACCAACGGCCGCGTGGAGGTCAAGGTATTTCCCGGCGGTCAGCTCGGCAGCCCGGCAGCGATGATCGAAGGTCTCCAGCTCGGTACGATTGAGGGGTATGAAAATCCGGCCGACTTCTTCGTCGGCGTGGATCCCCGCTTCGGCGAGTTCAGCATTCCGTTCCTGTTCAAGAGTACCGAACAGGCCAACAAGGTGCTGGGCGATCCGGAATTCAACGCGTACGTGCTCAAAATGGCGGAGGCCAAAGGCATCGTCGGCGTCAACCTCGCGGTCGCCGCCGAGTCGCTCTACTTCGGCGCGAAGAAGCCGTTGAAAAGCATCGAAGACTTCAAGGGGATGAAGCTGCGCGTCAATGCGACACCGGCCGAACGCGCGCGCATGGGTGCATTGGGAGCGACCGCGGTGCCGATGGGCCTTCCCGAAATGATCACCTCGCTGCAAAACGGCGTGATCGACGGCACGATGAGCGGTATGTCGATCTACACCAACTTCAATCTTCAGAACGTTGGCAAGACGCTGCTTGAAACGCACGACACGCTGCTGGTCTCCTTCGGCGGCCTGAGCAAGGCGTGGCTCGACAAGCTGCCGCCCGATCTCAGCAAGATCATCGTGGAGGAAGCGCGCAAGCTTCAGCCATGGGCTCGCCAGACCGCCGTTGACGAGGTCGCAGCACTGCGCAAGGTGTGGACCGAGCAGCGTGGCGGCGAGATTGTGACCTTGCCTCTCGGCCGAGCAGGCGGAGCTCGAGAAACGCCTGCGGCCGATTGGCGCCGAAGTCACCAAAGACAATCCGGCACTCAAAGAGTTTTACGAAAAGATCCAGGCGACCGCGGCGAAATACAATTGATCCAAGACCCGGCGCGCTCCGCCCAAACGGGAGCGCCGGGCGACCAACACGGGCCGCCGAGCCGAGCGATTCGGTTTTAGGCCCCGCGCGCACGACGATGCGCCGTTCCGGCGGCTGGGGCTGGCATGACAGACAATCCGAAAACGTCCAAGTCCAAACAGATTGAAGAGCTCGTTTTCATCAAGATGCCCCACGTCGCGGGTGGCATCCTGTTCCTGATCGCCGCTGCGCTCAACATTATCAACGTGATCGCCCGTTACGTGTTTTCAAATCCGATCTTCTGGGCTGAGGAAATTCTCATTTTCATTATCATCTGGGGCGTCTTTCTGGTCGCTGGCTCGATCACCTATCGTGGTGGCCATCTCAATATGGATTTGATTTATTCAAAAATGAGCCCGCTGTGGAAGCGCGCCGTCAACATCGCGATCGCGCTCACCATGATCATCTGCACGGCGTACACCGCCATGCAATCGTGGAAAGTGGTGATGCTGCACTACCGCAATCATGGCGTTACCGCGGGCACCGATATTCCGCTGGTGTTCCCGCACCTGGCATTGCTGTTCGGCTTCACCTTCATGGCGCTCGCGGCGATGGTTCGCATCCGCTCGTATATCTCCGGCAAGTTCGAGTAAGGGGCACCGATGTATTGGGTGATGGCGATCCTGCCCTTCGTGCTGCTGCTGCTGGGCTTTCCGATTTTCCTGCTGCTGCTGGCCACCTCACTGGTGATCCTGCTCTTTTTCTTTGATCTGCCTATGGCGGTGGTGCATCAGGACATCTTCAACAGTCTCAACAAATACGCGCTGCTGGCGGTGCCTTTCTTCGTGTTCGCCGGAGACCTGATGTCGCGCGGCGGCATTTCGAACCGGCTTTTGCGCTGGGTTGCGTCCATGATCGGCGGCTTCCGCGCACATATCCCCATGACGTCGCTTGGTTTTGCGGCGCTGTTCGGCGCAATTTCGGGCGTAACGACGGCCGCAACCGCTGCTATCGGCACCTTGACCTATCCTCGCATGCGCGAAGCGGGATACAGCGAGCGGTTTGCTTCGGCGCTGATTACGGCGGAAGGCGCGCTCGACAATCTCATTCCGCCGTCGATTGCCATGATCATCTACGGCATCGCGTCGGACACCTCGGTTATTCAGCTGTTTGCCGCCGGCATCGGCCCCGGTCTTCTGCTGGCCGGAATGTTTGGCGTTTACATCTATTATCATTCGTGGCGCGTCGGAATCATGGAGAGCGGGAAATTCTCGTTCAAGGAATTCCTGCTCGCCACGCGGGACGGCGTCTGGGCCATTGGCGCCATCGCCATCATTTTCGGCGGCATCTATTCGGGCGTGTTCTCGCCGACGGAAGCCGCTGGCGTCGCATGCATCTACGCGATCATCATCAGTTATTTTGTCTATCGCGAAACAACGTTACACGAGATTTTCGAGACCGCCGCGCGTTCGATGTACCTGACCGGGCTCATCTTCATTATTGTCGCGGTCGCGGGCCTTTATGCGTGGCTACTGACGATTAGCGGGATTGCTGAATCCACGGTGTCGCTGATCACCAGCCTCCATTCTGAACGCTGGGTGGTGTTATTGGTGATCAACGTCTTCCTGCTGTTCGTCGGCTGTTTCCTTGATCCAGCCTCCGCGCTTGATCATGTTGACGCCACTCCTTGCCCCGGTTGCCGCGTCGCTCGGCATCGACCCCATCCACTTCGGCGTGATTGTCGTCATGAACTTGACCATAGGCACCTTCCATCCGCCTTTCGGGCTGAACATCTTCGTATGCCAAGCGTTGTTTAAAACGCCGTCGCAGACGCTCTACATCGGGCTGATTCCGTTCGTGGCGATCGCAATCCTGGCCTTAATGCTGGTGACCTATATCCCGGCCATTTCGCTCTGGATCATGCACCTGCTTGCCTGACCGGCGGGCATTACGTCGCCATCGAAATCACGATCTTGCCGAAATGCTTGCCGCTTTGCTGATGCACGTAGGCGGCCTTCGCGTCAGAAAAACCGAAGATCTTGTCGATGGCGGGCTTAAGCCTGTGCAGCGCCACCGCTCTGTTCATCGCATCGAACATGTCGCGCGAGCCGACGTGAATGCCCTGGAGCCTGATTGCCTTGCGGTTGATCATGCGGGGGTTGATGGCACCAGCACCGCCGAGCGCGCCAATGACGCATATGGTGCCGCCCGGACGCACTGCATTCATTGATCGCTCGAGTGTGCCGGCGCCACCGACCTCGATGACCAGATCGACGCCGGCGCCGCCGGTCTGTTTCAAAATCTCCTGGTCCCATTCCGGCTGGCTGCCATAATTGATCAGCGCATCGGCACCCAGTGTCTTCGCACGGGTGAGCTTCTCTTCGCTGCTCGAGGTGAGAAAGGCGTAGGCGCCGTGCATCTTCGCAAAGGCCAGTGCGAAGCAAGACACACCGCCGGTGCCGAGCACCGCAACGGTTTCGCCTGCCTTGATCCGTGCGGTTTCGACGACGGCGTTCCACGCGGTGAGCGCCGCGCAAGGCAGTGTCGCCGCTTCCTCGAAACTCATATTGTCAGGCATCCTGATGGCGCCGGTCTCGTGGAGCAGCGCATATTCCGCCAGCACCCCATCGACCATGCCGCCTAGTGAATTGCGCGAGGCGTCGGCCGGCATGCGGCCGCCGGTCCAGTTTACGAAAAAGGTGCTGGTCGACCCGATCGCCGGTCTTGAATTGCGTCACACCGTCTCCGGTCGCCACGACCTCGCCCGCCCCGTCAGATAGCGGGATCAAGGGAAATTTGGTGTAGCCATAGGCGCCCTTGATGACGCCCTGATCACGGTAGTTCAGCGCAGCGGCGCGCATGCGCACCAAGACCTGCTCGCGCGCCGGCTGCGGATCAGCACGGGTGGTATTGAACACCAACCCGTCGAGGCCGGTGGTGTCCGCGCACCTCATAGGCTTTCATGCCGTCTCCGTGTGGCTCTCGAGCATGCCGGCAACATTATTGAGCGCGCTGCGAAGATTGCCGAACATGGCGATGCCCTCGGCGGCAACCTGGCGCTTGACTGCATGGCCGCGCGCGCCGGGCAAGCGAGGGCGGGGCCTCACCTTCCATGGCTTTCGCCTTGCCGATGACCTCAGCGATATGCGTCACGCGCGCGCCGTAGCGTTCGCTGCCGGCAAAGCCATCCGGGTTGAGCACCAGAAAAAATTGGCAAATGTTGCTGGGCCGCTTGACCATGTTTTCGTAGGTCACCTGGAAGCCTGGCTCGCCGTCCGAAAGCGCGCTGCAGAGGATCTCGACCATCAGCGCGAGGGCGTAGCCCTTCGGGCCGCCGATTGGCAGCAGCGAACCCTTCACCGCGACAGCGGGATCGGTCGTCGGCTGGCCGCTGGGATCGAGCGCCCAGCCCTCCGGAATTGTCTTCTGCCCAGCCGCCAGCGCGTGGCGAATCCGTGAACGCGCAACCACGGCGGTTGCCATATCGGCAATTACCGGATCGGTGCCGGGCACCGGAAACGCCGCGCCAATTGGATTTGTGCCGAGCAGCCCTTCGGTCCCACCGGTTGGCGCGATCGCTGGCATCGCATTGGTCAAGGCGATGCCGATGAGCCCATGTTCGGCGGCACGGTCGGCGTAGTAGCCGGCGGCACCGAAATGGCTGCTATTGCGTATTGCAACGGCACCCAGTCCGAATTGCTTCGCAAAGCCAATAGCCATATCGATGGCGCGGCTGGCTCGCCACTAAACCCAGACCGTTATCGGCGTCGAGGACGGCAGCAGCAGGGCATCGCCTGCGTGGTAGTGAAAGCGGGCCGAGCCTTGATCGTACGGTCGAGCAAACCACGCACATACAGCGGCAGATGCACAACACCGTGCGAATCCGAGCCATGCAACTGCGCCCATAACGCAACTTCCGCACCAATCGCAGCGTCCTCGGGAGGCACCCCGCAATGCTCGAACGCGTCTGACACTAGGCGCGACAGCTCTGCCGGCTTCACGTGCTCGCTCGCCGAAATCTTACGAAGCCTTTCGGCCAGCAATGCAATGTCTGCCATCGAAGCCTTCACTTTGGAGCAGCGCCGGGGAAGAAAGCCTCAGCGTTGCGGTGAAAAATCTTTTCGTAAACTTCTTCCGTGTAGCCAAGTGATCTCCAGTCATCGACCAGCCGCTCTAGCGTCAGTGTCGGCCAGTCCCAACCGAACATAATGCGGTCCTGCAGCCGCGAGCCAATCTCTTTCTTCAAAGCCGGCGTGAAATATTTCGGCGACCAGCCATGCACCTCGTAGGAAACGTTAGCTTTATGGAGCAGGATGGCGATCATGTCGTCTTGCCAGGGCCATGCCGGGCGGCCGGCCAGAATCTTCAGCTCGGGAAATCGTGCCGCAACCCGGTCGACGTGGCGCGGGTGACCGTCCTCCAGGATGATACCTTTCCCGCCCGGCATTCCCTGACCGATGCCGGTTAGGCCAGTCATGATCAGCACCGGCGCGCCGACCTCGATCGACAATTTGTAAAACGGGTCCCAGACCGGGTCGCTAGCCGGATAGCCAAGGCTGTTTTGGCTTTGGCAAAAGCCAAGAAACCCGCTTTTTTTTGCTGCCAGCCGCGCATATTCCTTCAGCCAGAAATCTTTCATGGTGGGATTCGCAGCAAGCCAATTGCCGTACACAATGTCCGGATTCTTCAACGCAAAATCGGCGGCGTAGTCATTGGAGGCGCGGATTTCGTCCTCGTCAGTCATCCGCCATGTGCGGTAGATGTCGAGGATGGTGCGGACCTCGCGCCGGCGGAATCCATCGGCCATCTGCTCTTCGGTTTCGAACGTCCGCTTACGTTTGAAGACGCGCTGCGCCTGCTCGTAGTCCTCCTGCGTGGCGTGGTGCAGCCCCGCTTTCGTCGAGAAATGCGAATGGCAATCGAAATAACGCATGGATGGGGTCATTTCTTCTCGTATCGCTGATCGAGGATGCGTTTGGGCTTGCCTTCGCGGCCGCGGTTCGACCATTCCATCAGCGCGTCTTCCGGCACGAGTTCAATATTAAGTCGCAGGCCGAGGTCGGAATGTAGCCGCTTTTCGATATGTTCCTTCAGGCCATCCCAGCCCGAAGCGTCGTCGCGCACCTCGACCTTCACTGTCATCTCGTCGCGCACGACCCCGTCGCTGACTGTACGTTCGGCGATACACAGCCATTCGCCCGTGGTGCGGTTGTCGCTCTTGATCGCCGGCAGGCAGGCTTGCGGCCAGATGCTGACGCCGCGGATGCGGACCATCGTGTCGCTGCGGCCCAACATTTTCTGCATGCGGCGGAAACAGCTGCCGCATTCGCAGCGGTCGGTCGCGACAATGCGGGTCAGGTCACGCAGATTGAAGCGTATCATCGGCTGCTGGCGGCGGTGCAAAATCGTACACACCATGTTGCCGATTTCGCCGTCGGCAACGGGCTTGTTGTTTTCCACGCCGACGACCTCGAAGAACGTGCTGTCCTCGTGGAAATGCATCCCTGATTTATGTTTGCACTCGAAGGCGCCCATGCCCATCTCGTGCGTGCCATACATGTCATAGACGTCGCAGCCCCAAAGGCTTTCAAGCTGGTTGCGGAAGGCGTTGTCGGTATCGGGCCCAAGCCCGCAACCGAGAAATTTCGTTTTGAGATCGCGAACGTCGAAATTTAATTCGTCACGCGCGACCTTGGCGAGCTGCGTGGCGTATTCCGGGCGTACATACCAGACGTTTGTGCCCCACTCCCGCGCGATCTCAATCTGCCGCCGCGATGATGTTACCGCACCGGTGCCGGTGGTGATGGGGAGCGCACCAAGATAGTCATGGCACGCTTTGTAGCAGCACCACCCGGCGTTCCCGAGCGAGCAGGTGTGCGGGATTTGCACGCGGTCGCCGGGGCGCACGCCGCAGATGTAAAGCACGCGGGCATGGGTGAGCCCGTTCAGCTCCCATTCTTGTGGCGCATAAAGCGTGGGCCGGGGTTTGCCGGTGGTGCCGCCGCTGGTCTGCAGCTTCATCGGCGTCGTCTGCATGCGTCTGGTGACGTCGCCATTGATCAGGCCGAAGGGTGGGTTCTCTTCTTGATCCTTTTTGATGTCGGCAGAGTCGAACATCGGCAGCTTCACGATGTCGTCGATGCTCTTGATGTCGCCCGGCTCGAGACCTTCTGCTGTCCAACGCCGCTTGTAGAATTCGTTCTGCCAGCCCGTTTTCATCAGATCGAGAAACTGCTCGTTCTGGAACGTGCGGATTTCGCCGGCCGACCATTTCCATCGTGTGTTCGCAAACACGTCCGGTACCGGGTAGCGATTGTAAAGCGCGTCCCAGTCGATCGACCGGTGGTAAATCGGCAGCGATGTTTCCGTCAGCGTACGCTCCATAACCGACATTTCAGTCTCCGTAGCAATGCCTGCGCGGCGACGCTGCCAACCGCATCTTTGCCGGTCAACGCGGGGCGATTACGTTTTGTAGTCCGGTGCGTCCCGGTCGAGCTTGCGCAGCAGTGCCCGCCAGGTCATTTGATTGAACGGCGCATTGCCGTCGGTGATAATGCGAGCCTGCCCGATGGTCGCGTCGAGCACCGGCTGTGGCGGTACATAAGGCTTGATGCCACCGGCCATAGACCGCACCTGCGTTTCACACGCGCGGATCACCAGAAAGGCGAGCATATAGGCCTCGTGGATGGTGTGACCCCACAGTACAAAGCCGTGGCCTCGCTGGAGCACGATCTGCTTGTTGCCGAAATTCTTTGCCAGTCGGTGACCTTCCTCGTCGGTCGACAGCAGGCCTTCGTAGTCGTGGTAGCCGACGGGCCCGAGCCACATGGCATATTGGTTGCCGGGAATGATCCCCTGTTCCTGCATCGCCGCTGCGGTCACGTATTTTGTGTGCAGATGCATGACACATTGTGCCTGCGGGAAGGCATCGTAGATGCCCTTATGGAACGGAAAGGCAAACTTGTGCGGCAGCTCGTCGCTTGGCTCCACGTGATTGCAGTTCTCGTCGAGCTTGTGCAGGTTCGACGCGGTCACCTCCTCAAATAGGATAGCGGCCGGGTGCATGAGAAATTGCTTCGGATGACCGGGAACGCGCGCGGACAGGTGGGCGAACAACAGCTCATCCCAATTCTGTAGCGCGGCGAGCCGGAAGGCAGCGGCAAGATCGACGCGGGCCTTCCATTCCTCCGGATCCATGGCCAGGTTGCGCGCACGAGCGGCACTCGTAGAGGCCTGCATGGCGTTTCTCCCTCATTTCTTTTTGCTTTAGCAAATTATGTCGGGCGGGAACCTAGTTGTCCATCGGCGCAAGGCAAATCAACGTCGTGCGGAATGGTGCGCAACGAACGGCATGCAACGTAGCGTGGTAATGATGGGCAGACGCCCGGCTACCGGGGGCGGTGGCGTTTCACAGCGTCGGGATTTGTGGAATCGACGCCCATATAGATGCCGCGTTCCCACTTTCTTTTCAGAGGGTCAGAAACGTTCAGTGTCATCTTGCCAATGTTCTGTATTTCAATGTCGACAGTTTCGCCATCCTGAAGAGCGCCCAATCCCTCGTGGTTGGTGCCGCAGGCGATAAGATTCCCCGAGTTCATGGTCATAACCGTTGTTGCGAACTCTACCAGTTCGGGGACGCGGTGCTCCATATCATCGGTGTTGTAGTTGTGGCGGAGCTGCCCGTTATTCCACAACCGTACGATCAGGTCATTGGGATCTTTCACTTCGTCAACGGTCGCTATGCAAGGTCCGATCGGTGCGAAGGTGTCGAACGACTTGCCCAGCCAGCTCGTATGCGGCGTCGCCGGCCACGTGCGACGACCCTCCTCACGCGCGGAAACGTCGATCATCGCGGTATAGCCGAACACGGCATTCCTCCAGTCCTTGGCCTTTACCATTTTTGCCGGCCCTTTGATGACGAGAGCTAGCTCCGCCTCATGCATGAACATCCAGGGCACTGTGTATTCGGGCAGCATAATGGTGTCGCCGGGCCCAATCACGGCATCCGGATTTTTCATGAACATGTTGAGCGGCCGGGCCTCGCGCTGCGCGTGTTCCCAATAGTTGGCAATGCAGGCGAGTATCTTGCCAGGCCGAGGAAGCGGCGGCCGCAAACGCACGTGGCCGAGCGGCACAGCGGCGCCGTCCCTGGCGAATTTTTCCAGCGCCGGCCGTAACTTGTCGAAATCATCGATAATGCCCTCCATCACCAGTTGCGGTGTGTAGGCCTTGCGCACTGCAACCGAAATATCGACCACCCCGCGCTCCGTGAGCAGTCCGGGCAGGATCTCGGAGCTGGGCGAAGTCTGGAAGAGGACGAGCTTCACGAATTTCTCCCGCGTGTTTTTGGCAATGCAGCGCGTCGGCGGCAAGCCAGCCGCGGACGCGGCGAACAGGTTTGCAAGGCGATTGCGTCCGCTCCAGCTTCGGGCAATGCTTGGACGACGCAATCCTAGAACATGCGATGGCCGACGTCACCGATCTCAATACGCGCCCAAACCGAGCGCCGCCTCGAATTGACGAAACGAAGGTTTCGCAGGCGCTGCAGGACTTGTTTGCGGGCTGGCGACTATCACTCAAAGAGCCCTTTAAGGGGTTGACCGCGAATGGTGAAATCGAGCGCGGGTTGTTTCCGCTGCGCAAGACCGGCGTATCGGTACAACCGCTGATCGATGCCGCGCGTGCGTTCCTAGGTTCACTCGACCGCGACCAACGCGCGGCGGTGCACTTTGACGTCGATGGCGAAACGTGGCGGACCTGGAGCAATATTCATCGCAATCTGATGCGCCACGGGCTCTGCCTTGCCGAGCTTGGCGATAAGCAGCGTGAACTCGCTTTTGGCGTTTTGCGTGCCGGCCTGGGGGCGCGCGCTTTTGAAACGGCCTGCAATGCGATGAAGCTCAACGAGCATCTCGCGGAGTTGACTGGCCTGCCCGACGAGTTCGGCGAGTTCTACTACTGGATCAGCATTTTTGGTGAGCCCTCCGTAGATGCACCGTGGGGCTGGCAGTTCGACGGACACCACTGCAACATCAATTGTTTCGTGCTTGGCGACCAATTGGTTTTGTCGCCGATGCTTCTCGGCTCCGAACCTGTACTCGCCGAATTTGGCGTCTACAAAGGCACTACCGTGCTGCGAGAGGAAGAGGCGAAAGGCTGGGCGTTCATGAACGCGCTGGCACCCGAGCAGCGCGCCAAGGCAGTCATCGGGATGGATCTACCATTCGATGGCTACGCCTCGGGCTTTAAGGACAATATTATTGTTCCGTATAGCGGCCTGGCGCTCACCGCTATGACACCGGCACAGCGGCAACAGTTCATCGGCCTGATCACGCTGTATATGGATCGGCACCCGGTGGCTCATGCGAAGGTTCGTTTGGACGAGATCCTGCAACACCTCGAGAGGACAGTGTTCGCCTGGATAGGGGAGTTCGATCCGGTAAGTCCGTTCTACTACCGCATTTACAGTCCGGTGATCTTCATCGAGTTCTATCACCAACCGGGGGTCGCATTGCCCGACACGGGATACAACAGGCGCCACGCGCATGCATTGGTGCGCACCCCAAATGGCAATGATTACGGTCGGGATTGGCTCAATCAGTACCGATCACTGTAACTGCGCAAAGCGCGGAAGGACTTCTTGCGCATTTGTCGCCATGACCTTCTGGCGAAGCTCGTCGTCGAAACCATCGAAGGTACGAACAGCGGCAACAGTGTCGCGCATGACCTTTTCTACGTTGCGAGCGGACGGATAGTCGGTTCCGAACAAAATGTGTGATGGGTCGGCGACATCAAGCAACGCCCGTAAGGCGAGCGGCGAAGGCGACTGAGCGACGTCGTAGTAAAGGCGCCTGAGGTAGGCGGCGACTCCGTCCGGAATCCGCTCGCGAGCCTTGGGATCGTCATCGAGGCCGCACAACCGGAACATTAGAAACGGCGTCACACCGCCCATGTGCGGCATGATCCAGCGGATGTTGGGGTATTTTGCCAGCATGCCGGTGTAGAGCATGTTGGTGATGGCGCGTGTGGTATCGAAAGTTAGCTCGGTATAGCCGGCAGGAAACGCGTATTGCGGCATATTCTGCGCGGGCGGTCGCTGCGGATGGACGAAGACGACGGCGCGGCGGCGGTCAAGTTCGGCATATAGCTCGTTCTCTTCCGGATGGCCGAGATATCGGTGTCCCGTGTGGGTTTGCAGATTGATACCGTCGATCTTGAGCACATCTAGGGCATATTCCACATCGCGGCAGGCGGTCTCAACGTCCGGCAGCGAGACGAAACCCATGGCACCGAATTTACCGGGATGATCGGCGACCATCTGCGCCATAACATCATTACAGATCTTGACCAACCGTTTCGTGAATTCGACATCGCCAAAATAAGCCCCCGGCGAGGCGATCGACAAGAGTACGGCATCGATACCGAGTTCGTCCATCAACTCGAGCTGCCGTGTTACGCTCCACGCCGGCCAGGGGTTTTCCCCGCTGCCCAACACGCCGACGCGTGCAAGTTCGCTTTTGTAAATATCGGGAATGACGTGCTGGTGGACGTCAATGAGGGGCATGTTCGCTGGCTCCGGCACGCTGACTGACGCGCACATATTATGGATTTGCTAGGTTGTGCGCCACTCTCATCGGCCAAGAGCTTCATACGATCAATTCAGTACGGAAGCATTTTCAGCCGAGTGTTTTGGCGGGCGTGCCTATGTCGCCGGTCGCTGTCGTTCCACAGAGTCCAGCCGCTAAATGAGATGAACTTATATTTCTTGTTTAGATAGCCCTCAACTGCGACCACGGCTGACATCACCCATGGGAACGGCGACGGACGAAGAATGTCCACGAACATGCAATAGCGCAGCCGGTCGGTTTCGTTAGCCGACACATGCAGCAGCGTATCGTCGAAGATGAATAGTTTGTCGTCGCACCAATAGTGAGTCTTATCACCGACCACGATGTAGGCAGACTTATCCTTAATCTCATTGATGTTGTACAAAAGCCGCAAGGTTGGGCGGAGCCAACCAAAATGAGGAGAGGTAGTAATCTTCTTATTGAAGACAGAGAGACCGATTGTCTGGATGTTTTTCCACCGCTCATCGAAGGCGGGAACATTTACTATTGCGTCGACTTTGACGCCGTAGCTGCGCCAGAAAAACATTGCGCGTTTATGCTGCTTTGCCTGCTCCTCTACCTGGTGAACGAGGTCGGCGTCATTGGTCACCTGGATCAGGCGCCTCACTTCGCTCTGATGGTCCGGCGGCAAATCTTCTAAGCGATAGACGCCTTTGTTGATGTACGGCAGCGATAGCAAATCGAGCAGAACGTTGATGGGAGAAAGCATCCAGAGGAGGAAGCCGTTGCCGATGAAATAGCGTCGCACCGTCGATAATTTTAGTGCGGAATTGCGGCTGACGTCATATGCGCCGCAGGCTAAGTAAAACATGGCTATCTTGGGGAAAAAATATGCGAATGGCGCGAGCACAACGAGCGGGAACAACACCCGTCTGAGTGTAAATTTCCAAATTCTGTCAAAGAGCGCCCGGCCCCTCAAAGGTTCGATGAGTGTGATACCCACGTGCTACTCCATCTTTGACCGGAACTCGCTGCGGTAGCAATTTCACCTCGAAAACGCTTGTAAGTCTAGCTGCGAAGCCGCGAAATGTTCGAGGGCTCCGAAATAAACACGGCATAACTGCTGCGGTTGTTATTGCGACAATCTGGGTTTTGACGTGGCGCAGACCTCTCTTCAAATGGCACTTCCGCGCATTGCCACTGGCACCGGCGGCCTAGGAATGTTCGGCTGCCGCACCAAACCGCGGCGCGTCGAACTCATGGACCAGAGCGCACCTGCCTGCGAGGGCGGATGAACGGGGATGGCCGAGCGGAGATCAAGCCGTATTAAAATGTGCTTACCAAGATGTCTCTGATTCCGAACCGCGGCTTATGCCACAACAAAGGGTTTCCACGCTACCTCGCAGAGCGGCCCGATCACATTACCGTGGGAATAAATCGTATGAACTCTTGCAGAGCATTACAATGAACTCGCTGCGCGCCTTCGCGCTAAAGCCGGCAATGAGGAAAGTTCAATGCTCAAAGCCGAGTGGGAACATTTGGCTGATTGCTATGCCCGGTTAGCGCAGCAATCGCAATCCTTTGATGGCACGCAACATTTAGCTTTGGAGTCACTTCTGTGAGTGAACGGCGGGCGATATCCCGACGCCGGGCGCTAAAGAGCGGCTTCATCGTCATCGGCGCGAAAGCACCGAAGGTCGAATGTGCGGTGAGGAATGTTTCTAAAACGGGCGCTAGTCTGCAGGTATCCACGACCATTGGCATTCCAAAGCACTTTGATCTCCTGAGTGATGGCGCGCGTCGGCGTTGCTGCTCTGCATGGAGGACCGATACTCGAATTGGAGTTACATTCGTGTAGGCTATTCCTGCGTCTGCTCCCCAAAGCGGACAGGCTCGAGGACCCACAAGTCGCGGTACCAAATTTAGTCTTTGCCGAAAAAAACTGGCAGTTCTTTGTTGCCGCTAACATGTAAAACCGTCGTATTTGCCGCCAACATTGCCTCTTCAATCGCCTTGTCCATATCTAAAGTCTGCGATGCCCATTGAGACGCGCGGTTCACTGTTCGTGGTCATAAAAACCGCATTCCAGCGAGTAATGTCTGGCTGATTAATTGGTAGGATGCATTACCTTGGCTATACTTGGAAGGACTTTAGCGCTTCCCGTAGGATTGGAGGCGATCTTCTTTAGACTTGGATGCAATGCAGCAACGTCCGCTAATGAGCACTTAGCGAAGACTCTGGCCGCTGCGGAAGTGCCCTCGCGTTTGGTTACAATCTAGCGCAACGGTGTTGTATCCTTGTCGGACCATAAATATTCAAAAAGGGGGAAACCATGAAAACTCGATACACAGTTGGGTTGTCGATGCTTGCAGGAGCGGCGATCGGCGCTGTGGCGATCCAAAGCCTTCACGCCCAAGCCAAGCCACCAGTTTATTATATCGCGATGAATGATGTCACCGACAGCGACGCTTACGTGAAAGAATTTGCCTCAAAGGTGCCGGCAACGGTCAAGGCTGCTGGCGGTCGCTTCCTTGTTCGCGGAGGAAAGGTGACTGCCTTGGACGGAGAAGCTCCCAAAGGACGCATCGTCGTCCAAGTATATGACAGTATGGAAAAGCTTCAGGGTTGGTTCAATTCACCAGAATACCGCGCACTTCGAACGATCGGCACAAAGTATGCGACTTTCCACACATTCGCCGTCGAGGGTTCGCCGGAATAGTCTAAGGGTTTTCTTGTGACGCCCCTCACTCGGTAACGGCGTTTATTTTGGAAAGACCGCCGCGAAGCGGTCTTTTCTTTTTCGCAGATGAGCTGCACATGTCCGTGGCAAAGGGTAACATTGAGAGCCGTTACCCGCGGGCCGTCATTCTGGCTTTGCCCCGGACGATTTCACAAGCGCCGACCATTTGCTCTCCTCGCGGTCGATGTCGGCAGCATATTCCTCCGGCGTTGTTGCAAGCGGTTCTGCACCTTCCGCGGCGAAGCGGCCAGATACGCTGGGGTCACTGAGTGCCTCGCGAAGCGCGACACTCAGCTTGTCGATGATCGGACGCGGCGTGCCGGCTGGTGCGACGATGCCGTAGTGCAAAACCGCCTCAAAACCGGGCAATCCTTGTTCTGCGACTGTGGGCACGTCCGGGAATGTCGCGGAGCGTTTCAGGCCGGTGACGCCAAGCGCGCGCAGCTTGCCGTCTTTGACCAGACCCAGGGCAGACGGCAGCGACGAGAAATAGAGTGCAACATGGCCGCCCAGCAAATCGGTGAGGGCAGGTCCCGTCCCGCGGTAAGGAACATGTGTCAGTTCAATTCCGGCTGCAGTCGCGAACAGGACGGTGGCGAGGTGAATACCGCTACCTGTTCCGGCGGACGCATAGTTGAGCTTGCCAGGTTGCCCTTTCGCGAGTGCAATTAGCTCCTGCACATTGTGCGCGGGGAGCGAAGGGCTCACCAATATGATCAGCGGGCTGGTAGCGATGAGCCCAACCGGCGCAAAATCTTTGCGCGGATCATAACTGACATTCGGATAAAGGGTCGGATCAATAGCGAGCGTTCCGGTCCCGCCTAGTCCGAGCGTGTATCCATCGGCAGGCGCGCTTGCGACTTGACGCGTCCCGATCGAGCCGCCCGCGCCGCCGCGATTTTCGATGAAGATACGCTGGCCAAGCGTTTTGCTCATGGGTTCGGCGATTCCGCGTGCCAACACATCGTTGCCCCCGCCGGGCGCATACGGAACAACCAATGTGATTGGGCGGGTCGGATAGTCGAATGCCAGTGGTTGCGCGCGCGCCGTCACCGGCCATGTTGCGGCTACGCCGCCTACTATTTTGATGAGCTCGCGCCGGTTCACTTGAACGCTCCGGATACCCTTGAGATCGCGCCAAAGCATAGCATAGCGTAGTGCGAAGGATGGAGTGCACTGTGAACGCGACTGAAATTAAAGTGTTGAGCACGCACGCGCTCATGGAGGTGTTGATCGGTCTTGCGCCTTCGTTCGAGCGCACAAGCGGCCTTAGGCTGACAGTCAGCTACGATCCAGCCAATGTTATCAAGCGCCAGATCGACGACGGCGCGGCTTTCGATGTTGCCCTCGTCACAAAATCGGTAATTGACGACTTGGCGGGACAAGGCGCGATCCGTCCAGATACCCGTACCGACATTGGGTGTTCAGGACTTGGGATGGTCGTACGTAAGGGCGCCAGCAAACCCAATATCGCGACAGTTGAAGGCTTAAAAAGCGCACTGCTCGCCGCGAGCTCGATCGTGCGATCCAAGGATGGCACAAGCGGTCTCTATTTTGAGACGCTGCTCGAGCGGCTCGGTATCGCCCAAGAAATTAGCGGCAAGATTAGATTGGGAGGTAGCGGCCGCATCGCCGAGCTTGTCGCGAGCGGCGAAGTCGAAATGGCAGTGCAGCAAATTCCGGAGCTCATGCCCGTTACTGGCGTGGATTTCGTCGGCCCGTTACCCATGGAATTGCAGCTTTACACGGTCTTTTCGGCCGGCATCGGCTGGTCCTGCAAGGAGCTGGAAGGAGCAAAAGCGTTTGTCAGTTCCTTGACGACGCCAACGGCGGCTCCGCTCTTTGAAGCGAATGGGATTGAACCGATATATCGCTGAATGACGTATGCTGGGAGCGGCTGCAGGAGGGCGCGGTGATGCGACCGTTCGAGGGGATCCGAGTAATTGACGTCACGCACGTGCTGGCGGGACCGTTTGCTACTTATCAACTGGCAGTCCTGGGCGCGGATGTCATCAAAGTCGAGCATCCAGACGATCCCGATCAGAGTCGCGGGGCGGGTACCGACAAGGAACTCAATCGCCGCAACATGGGCACGGCGTTCCTGACGCAAGGCTCTAACAAACGCTCGATCACGCTGGACCTTAAGAAAGAAAATGACCGCGAGATTCTCAAAGCCTTGGTCACGACGGCCGACGTATTCGTGGAGAATTACCGCCCGGGCGCGTTTGAAGCGTTGGGGCTCGGATATAAGGCGTTAGCGGCGATCAATCCGCGACTGATCTATGCTTCCTTTTCGGCATTTGGCCAAAGCGGGCCGCGCGGCCAGCAAACCGCTTATGACCACGTCATCCAGGCCAACTCGGGCATTATGGCAATGACCGGGACTGAAGAGGTCAACCCGATAAAGTTCGGTTCGCCGGCCGTCGATTACGCCACCGGCATGTCCGGTGCCTTCGCCCTGTCAGCGGCGCTTTTTCAACGCGAGCGGACTGGCAAAGGCCAGTACATCGATATGGCGATGGTTGACGTGGCGATGATCCTTATGAGTTCGCACGTCACTGGTTATCTGCGCAATGGCGTCCACCCGAAACCCCATGGCAACCGGCATCCACACGCGACCAATGGTGCGTTCGCGGCCAAAAGCGGACTTGTGATGCTCGGCGCCAGCAATCTGCGTCAACAGCGCCGCTTATGGACGCTGCTGGAGCGTCCCGACATGATCAAGCGGACGAACGACGAGCGCGATGCCGATCACGACCGTGAGATCGCAGTATTGACTGACATCATGCTGACGCGGACCGCCGACGAGTGGGAGGGGTTCTTGCAGGCCCATCACGTGCCCGCTGCGCGTGTTCGCACGATGGGAGAAGCACTTGCCGACCCGCAACTCGCGAGCCGGGGTATCGTTCACCGCCACATCGACGTTGCAGGAATTAAGGGCGAGTTCGGCGTGCCGCTTGCGGCATTCACCTTCGCCCATGGCGGCCCCCGAATTGATTCGCCGCCACCCACACTTGGCCAGCATAACGAGGAGATTTTCAGCGAACTTGACAAAGGCAGGCGCTGAAATTCACGTGGCTAACGCAAGAAAAGCCGTGAAGCTTCGGGTTTATTTGGCAGTCGCTTGGCTCGGCGCCACTATCGCTGCCGCAATCGCATGTCTCACCCGATCAACATTTTCGTCATCCAGGTAAGAAAACGTAATCATCGCAATAATTGCGAAATATAGTAGAGCCAGCTTGCCATCCATTATCGCGAACCTTTTATCCGTCGCCCGGTGCGACCACAGGTGCAAGATGCGGGCCACAATTGGAATTCACTATCTTGTTTGCGCGTACAGGAAGCCGATGTGGGCGACGGGAATGGCTATGAAATAGGCCATTTTGTTGTTGCTGCGCATGTTTTGTGGGCGTCACCGACTAAGCTAAGTGGCAACGAAAGTGGGGCGTCCAAAGCCAGGCCGACGAGGAAATCGATTTGTTTATTAAGTTCGTCCAATCTCCGCGACTGATGTATGAGTGCACTTTGCGACAACGCTAGCGGCGGCCCGAGCTGTTGAGTGAACCGCTTCCGGAAAAAAACATGTCGGCCGATACAATCAAAGTCATAGCCTTCCCGGGCGGGTTTAATTTGCCCTTATGGGCCGCCATCGAGCGGAAATTTTTCCAATCTCGCGGTCTCAACGTAGAGCTTCATTATACGGCCAATTCTGTAGAGCAGCTCTCGGGTCTGATTACCGGGCGCTGGGAGATCGCTCTCACTGGTTTTGACAACATTGTCGCCTATCAGGAGGGGCAGGGCGAAGCAAAGGTCGATGTTACACCGGATCTTTTCGCATTTATGGGGGGCGATTTGGCGTTCCTGCGGCTCGTAGTTCAACCCCACATTACGTCCTACGCCGATCTTATCGGCAAGACGCTCTCGGTTGATGCACTCACAACCGGCTTTGCTTTCGTACTCAGAAAGATGCTCGCGCATAACGGTTTAAGGGACGGCGACGTTTTGTTCGAGCGGGCCGGAGGAGCTTTGCAGCGTTTTGAGGCATTAAAGGCGGGAAAACATGCCGGCACACTTTTGGTCACTCCATTCGAACTGATCGGGAGGGAAGTTGGCCTCCGCGTTCTGCAGAACGCGTCTGAAGTTCTGCCGCACTATCAGGGCATCTCTGGGGCGGCGCGACGAAGCTGGGCAAAAGACAATTCGGATACACTGGCCGCGTTTATTCGTGGGTATCTCGACGCGCTCGATTGGCTTTATGCGAACGACAACAAGCAGGCGGCGTGTGAATTGCTTGCGGTTAAGGTACCGGGAATGTCCCCGCGTTTAGCCTTGTCGACTTACGATGTTCTGCTGGATCGAAGCGCCGGCTTCGACCCCAAGGCAGCTTTGGATATCAGTGGGATTGAAGCTGTATTGAAATTGCGCAGCGAGTACGGTCGCCCAGAAAAAAATCTGACCGACCCGCGCAAATACGACGACCTCAGATATTACCAAACAGCGCGGGCTGGCGCTGCAAGCCGCTAAGCAACGAACTTTTTTCTCTGGTGGGTGTGTCGCCGGCTCCATCGGCGGAGATGGAGCCGGAAACGCGATTTTATTTTCTGGCTGCTTCGAAAGGATAAATAAGATTTCCGGTCTTGTGTTCTGGGGGCCAAACGACGACCCAATTTTTGAGATCGGTCACCTGACCGAGGTCGTTGCCGGCAATGTTTTGCCACTGCGTAACAATCATGCGCGGCTTTGCCCATTCACCGTCCTTGCCGAATTTGATCTGGCCGGCCACCGTGTCGAATGTGTGCGTGCGCATATAATCCGCAATCTTACTGTGATCGAAGCTCTTGGTCCCCTCGACGGCGGAGGCCAGCACTTGGCCCGCGGCGTAGCCATAGGGAGCAAAGTTATATCCGAAGGGATCCACGCCTTGTCCCTTTGCCCGCTCGCGATATTTGTTCAACAGTTCCCGCACGCCAGTGAAATTAAATGTCGGGATCGGTACAAACACCTCGGCATTGTTCAGGTAGCCGTTCATGAGAGGACCCATCTGAATCTTTAGTGGCGTGGCAAGGAGCCCAATCATCGTTCCGCCCATCAGCTTTGGCGTCAAACCAGCCTCGCTCGCCGCGCGCACGAAACCGACAGTGTCAGGTGGATACGCGCCCACAAATACGATATCTGGGTTTGTCGCCTTGATGGCGCGCACGACCGGCGTCAGATCGGTGCTCGCCGGCGGATAACGCGTATCGTAAACGATTGTGAAACCAGCAGCCTTCGCGTTATCGCGTGCACCGTCTGTTGCATTCTTTCCGAACTCCGCATCAGCGCCGACGATAGCAACTGTTTTTGGTTTTGGGTTTTGTGCGGCTGCGAGTTCAAAGAATCCACGCGAGAACTCCCGCTTCGGATCTGGACCCAGCGGTATCATCGAAAAGTAATTTCTATAGTGTGCTTCGCCGTTAGCGGCTGTGCCGAGAATGCCGATCGTCGTCAAGTTACGTGGCGCGAGCAGGGGTAGCGCGGCGCTGATCTGATTGGTGCCATAGGGTCCAAGCAGAAGGTTGACCTTATCGACGTCGAGCAACTTCGTATAAATATTGTTCTCGTTTGAGGGATTGGTCTGGTCATCGTAGTAGACGAGCTCGACGGGCCTGCCGAGCAATCCGCCTTTTGCGTTCACGTCGTCGCGCCAGATTTCAAGCGCGATCAATAACTGTTTGCCATTCGGCGCATTTGCGCCAGTCAGCCCCATGCTGAAGCCAACCTTCACCGGGTCGGCCGCCACGGCTTCGTGCAAGAAAACCTGTGATGTCGAAGCCAAGAGAATCCAAGCAAAGGTCCAGATTGCGACACGCAAATGATAGATGGCGCGCATGATTTTGCCTCCCCGGTTTTGCCCCAATCTTTTTTGGCACGTGCCACAGGGCGGCAAGCACGTGCTCCGCAGTTGTCCGCTAATGGCTATCCGTACGCAGCGCGCCATTTAGAAACAGCTTTGCTGCAGCCTTGACGGTATGTGCAATTTCCTCTGGCGAAGTTAAGTCGAACGATGACGTCAGCAGGGCCAGTTGGTGCTTGCCGGTCAGCATGTCTAGGAAAAGCTCGGCTAGCATTGTGGGTTCACCAGCATCGAGCCGTCCAATTTTTTGCTGGCGTTCAATCCAGCCCGCGACCAGTCCATACGCCGAGATTGGGCCAATATGATAAAAGCGCGTGGCTACCAACGGAAAGCCCCGGCCCATCGATACCATCAACCGATGCAACTCGAGGATCCGGCGATGCAGGATCATGCCGAGAAAATTCTTGCCGATTGCCGTCAATTGCTTTTCGAGGTTGGCATTTTGATCGACGCCCGCGAACAAATCCCTGTGGACGCTGGCGCAGTATTCGGAAATGACAATTTCGAATAGGCCAGCTTTTCCGCCGAAGCGCTCATAGAGGGTGCGCTTTGAGCCGCCAATTCGTTCGACGATGTCGTCAATGCTGACCTGCTCGTAACCGTGTTCAAGAAACAAGGGTGCGACGAGTGCAACGATCTCGCGCTGGCGTTCTTCGGTCAGGCGGCCGCCGCGGCGAGGCCGCGATCTCTTTGCGACGCTCCGTACGGCGCGCGGCTGAACGCTTTTGATTCCGTTTAAAAGTGTTTCCGACATTCCAAAGTCCGTTTGGCGATGTGAGAGCAAGGCGCTCGGCGCATATGGTGCGCGACCATCAATCGCCCACGCGCCCGCTCGATCTTGCTCTTGTTTTCCACGATGTATACGGTAACGTACAGTACACTAAACGTCACGCTCAAAAAAAGACGGTGTGGGAGGAAATATCGGAAGCGCCAGCCATCGCGGGCGCGCTCCGCTTGCTACTCCAGCGCCTTCGTCATCTCAGCAAACGCTCGCTCGCATCGGGCGCGGGAAAGTCTGTGATGAGTGAGGACGGCTAGGGTTCGGACCGCTCTATCGAGGTTGCCTTGAACAATTTGCCACAATGCTAGAGGACGAGATGGAAACGATCGGATTTATAGGTGTTGGCAAAATTGGCCTCCCGATCTGTCGGCACCTCATCAAGGCCGGGCACCGCGTTCTCGGTTATCGTCGCGGTTCGCTCGCGGAATTTGAAAACGTGGGGGGAATTCCGGCGAAATCGCCGGCCGATGCGGCGGCTAATGCCGACCTCGTTTTCACTTGTCTGCCTTCAGATGAAGCTCTTGAAGAGGTTGTGAATGGTCCGCGCGGGATCGCGACGACAGCAAAGCCAGGCCAGATTGTCGTTGAGTTCGGTTCGCATGCGGTTCCATTGAAAAAAAGATACATCGCTCCCTTGGCGGAGAAAGGTGCGATTTTCATCGATGGCGAAGTCGGTGGAACGCCCGGGATGGTCGAGGCCCGCAAAGGGGTGATTTATCTCAGCGGCGATAAGCAAGCGTGCGAGCGGCTAGAGCCGATCGTGAAGGCGTTCGCCGAAATATCGATTTTTCTGGGCCCGTTCGGGTCCTCGACCACCGTAAAATTAATCAACAATATTATGGTCGGCCTGCATATCGCCGGCACCGCGCAGGCAATGGCGATCGGGCTTCGCGCCGGTGTCGATGTCGACTTGATGATCAAGGCGATCGCCAATGGCAGTGGGGGCTCGACGCAGTTCGGAATTCGCGCCCCTTGGATGGCCCAGCGTAAGTTCATGCCGCAACAAGGCTCGGCTATAGGCCTCGCGCACTATCTCGAGCGCGGAAAGGAATTGGCCACTGAAGTTGGCGTTGACGCGCCACTGGTCGACTGCCTGCTGGATATTTTTCATCGTGCGTTGCCGCAAATAGGCGAGCGGGATGTCGCGTCGATCATCGAAATTTTCGAACCGGGGACGGGCGCCGGTAACTCAAACTCCAAGACGAGGTGACGCAATGATTGGCGTGCGCAAGATTGCTCATGCGAGCTATGAACTTCCCGATCTCGATCGACAAGTCGAGTACTACACGAACATCCTTGGCCTCACGCTCTCTGCCAAGGAGAAGGATGCCGCTTATCTTTCAAGTACGGTTGACCATCACTCGATCGTCTTGAAGAAGGGCTCTCATGCCAGGTGCACGCGCATCGGGTTTCAGATCGGCCCCGATGACGATCTGAACGCGTTTGAAAAACAAACCGCGGCAATGAACGTGAAGACCTCTCGGAAAAGAAATTCCGAACCAACCATCGCCGACATGGTGTGCTTTGATGATCCGAAGGGCACGGTGATGGAAGTATTCAAACGGCCTGAGTTTTCACACGATAAATTCCAGGCCAAAGGCGTTGTCCCACATAAGCTTGGTCACGTTGCCTTCCATTGTGAGAATGCACAGCTCGTGACCAAGTTCTATTGCGACGTGCTTGGCTTCCGCGTCTCCGACTGGATGGGCGATTTCTTCTCGTTCCTACGCTGCGGTGTCGACCATCATACCATCAACTTGATCGGCACTGGCTCGAACCGTCATTTTCATACAGCTTTCGAGTTGCGCGACTGGGCGCATCTGCAGACGGCCTGCGATTATCTGAGCATCAATGGGTACAAGATGCTTTGGGGCCCGGGGCGCCACGGTATTGGCCACAATCTGTTTGCCTATCATCAGAGCCCGGCCGGTCTTATCACCGAGTTGTTTGCTGAGCTGGATCAGATGAAGGATGAGGCGCTCGGTTATTTCGAGCCTCGGCCCTGGCACCGCGACAATCCGCAGCGTCCGAAAGTATGGGCAAAGGATCCATCTGCGGCGAACCTGTGGGGCCCGATGCCACCGGATGAAATGATGAAACTGTAGATATCTACTCGTTTGGCAGCATGGGAGCTCGGGGATGGCGGTTAGCACAATTCAAGCCGCACAAGCGAAGAGTTCCGTAAAGCCGGACGTAGGCGAGTTGATGGAGCGCGCCCGTGCAATTGGCGCATTGGCGCGCAAGCACGCTCTCGAAACCGAAAAGAACCGTCAGGTATCGGCCGACCTGGTTGGCAGAATGCGAGAGGCGGAGTTGTTCCGCGTCATGCAGCCCGCCCGCTTCGGTGGTTTCGAGTACGGCTATGATGTGTTCGTTGATCTGGTGGCCGCTGTTGCGAGTGGTGACGGTTCTACCGGCTGGGTCTACAGCCTTGGCGCAGTGCATCCTTGGCTAATTGCCTGTTACGCAGAAAAGGCTCAGCAGGAAGTCTGGAGCCAAGACCGCGACGCGATCGCCGCCGTGTCGTACGCCCCGACAGGAAAAGCGGTGCAGGATAAAGACGGCTACCGATTGAGTGGCCGTTTTAGTTTCGCTAGCGGTTGTGACAACGCGAATTGGGGAATTCTTGGGGGGATGCTGCCGTCCAAGGATGGGCTGAAGCCCGGTTTTTTCCTTATTCCGCGATCACAATTCACCATCCACGATGATTGGTTCACGATGGGTTTGGCCGGCACGGGCAGCAAGACCATTGTCGTCGACGATCAGTTCGTTCCGGCGTATCGCACGGTCGCCTTCAACGAGATGTTGACAGGCAATGGACCAGGAACTCAGACCAATACCAATCCGCTTTATCGCCAACCAATGTTGGCCGTCGTGCCTCACTGCCTTGTTGCGCCGGCCTTGGGTATGGCCCGCGGGGCGCTCGAAGCGTTCAAAGAGCAGGTGACGGGCCGTACAACACGCGGCGCCGTGGCTGGCGGAAACAATAAGATGAGCGAGTTCACTACGATCCAGATGCGCGTCGCCGAGGCGACGGCTTCAATTGACGCAGCGCAGCTGATGATCCATCGCGATATCAGCGATACGCTTTCGATCGTCACCGCTGGCAAGCCGCCCGATGTTGCGTTGCGCATGCGCAATCGTCTTACCCATTCGTTTGCCACCAAACTTTTGGTCCAGGCCGTCGACGCCGTTTTTCTCGCCGCGGGTGGCTCCGCGCTCGGCCTCGAACATCCGGTGCAGCGCTTTTGGCGCGACATTCATGCCGTTAGTTCTCATATCAGTCTGAATTGGGATTCCGTTTCGGCCATGTATGGGCAACATGTGTTCGGACTTGAACCGCGGGGGCAATATTGACGCGCGCCGGACATTGGGAAAGTCGGCGCTAGAGAAAAAGGCTTATTATCCCCACCCCGAGCATCAGCACGAGGGCAAGCCGCCGCACTCCGGCGTCGCTCAACCGTGCGAAAAGTTTACTTCCGATCCAGATCGCCAACAAAAATGGAATCGTGAGCGCCGTCGCTGAAACAGCAAGGCTCGTCGTTATTGCGCCAGCAGCGGCAAGCATAATAAGTCCGATCACGGAAATCGCCGTGACGAACACCGTGAGATTGGCGCGCGTGACCGCAGCGGAATCAGGCCCCGACAGCAAATAGAGAATGACGGGTGGGGCTCCAACACTCGTTGCGCCCAACAATGCGCCGACCAGGCTTCCGAGTGCGAGCGACGTCGTGATGCGAGGGGACCCGGTATAGCGAAGTCCGAATAACAGCATCGAGCTAAAGATAATCACCACAGCTGCAATCAATTTCCGGGCGAAAGCCGGATCGACAGACAGCAAAAAATACCCACCAATCGGCACAGTCACGAATGCCGGAAGGATCAGGTACAGCAATGTGCGCCAAGTCGCTTTTGGAAGGGCGTCCGGAAACATCACGAGCGCGGCTGCTGTTTCTAGTAGTAGGGCAATAACAACGGCTGGCACCGGACCAAAAAGTATGGACAGAATTGGCGTCATGAGCATCGCGCCGCCAAATCCCGTAGTGCCGCGCACAAGTCCCGCCACGATGACAATGCCAATCGCCGCAAGGTCGCTTATGTCCATCGTGTGATGCTTTGAATCGCTACGTCGTCAGGATGCCGCCGTCGACCGGAATGACGGCGCCGGTGATAAAACTTGCGCGATCGGATGCGAGAAACGCTGCAAGATCAGCGATATCAGTCAAGCTCGCGAGACGCCCGAGGGGGATTCGCGTGAGGATTTTGCGTCGTGCATCTTCAGTTAGCGCGGCATGCGTCATCGCGGTGTCGGCAATTGCGGGCGCAATCGCATTGACCGTAATGCCATTTGGACCAAGTTCCCGTGCAAGCCCCATCGTCAACGCGACGACGCCAGCTTTGGTCGTGCCGTAGAGTGTATTTCCAACGGAACCTCCACCACGCATCGCTGACACCGACGCAATATTAAGGATGCGGCCATGTTGCTTTTTTTTCATGAAAGGAATTGCAGCTTTGGCGCAATAAA
This sequence comes from uncultured Alphaproteobacteria bacterium, assembly GCA_963810585.1. Classification (GTDB taxonomy): domain Bacteria; phylum Pseudomonadota; class Alphaproteobacteria; order Rhizobiales; family Xanthobacteraceae; genus Pseudolabrys. Next base: position 369,218 of record CAWENV010000001.1, on the reverse strand, counting down.
GTACGCCAGAGAGATTGACCTCGCTGACTCGTTGCCACTCTGCGATCGGCAAATCGGCAACAAGGCCTGTCGAGAGCACACCGGCTGCATTCACTAAAATGTCCAGCCCCCCATGACCGGCGACGATTTCCTCAAACGCCCGCACTACAGCAGGAGCGTCGGCAACGTTTACCGCGACGGATCTGGTCAGTGGTCCGAACGACGCGGCCGTTTTACTCGCGGCGTTTCCATCCCGATCGATAATGCAAACGGTACAACCCTCGGCCGCAAGCGCGCGACCGATAGCTTCGCCGATACCGGCGGCACCGCCGGTGATAACCGCGACGCGATCTTTCAAATTGAGATCCATGACGATCGCGCCGCGGTTGATGTTCGGCTATTTACTGTCGACGGCCATATCCCGCTTATGCGCCTCGGTCATTGCAAAGACCGAGAGCGCACTGACCACGGCGACTGCCAAAACGTAGAGGCAGATCAGCCATGGTTTGTTGCCGCCAGCTGGCAACAGCGCTGTTGCGATGATCGGCGTTAGGCCGCTCGCGTAGATACCGGAGAACTGATAGACGAACGATATTCCGGTGTAGCGAACGCGGGTATCGAAGAGTTCCGAAAACAGCGCGGCTTGCGGGCCGTACACCGCCGGATAGACAAACGCGAACGGGACCGCAATTGCGATCCAGATCAGCAGCGGCTCCTTGGTTTGCATCAGCCAGAACGACGGAAACGCAAGTATGCCGATCAGCAACCCAGCGACGGCAAACATTCGACGGCGGCCGATCCGGTCTGACAGATTTCCATAAATCGGCAGCATGACGATCATGATTGCCGAAGAAATCATGACGCCGGCGAGGGCGGTTTGCCGCGGCAACCCCAACGTGCCGGCAAGATATCCGACGATGAACACGCCGAAGATATTGAAGGTTACGCCTTCGATATAACGTGCGCCCAGGCCGAGCAACGTGTTCTTTCCGTGGGTTTGCCACAGCTCGAAGAATGGCACGTGGACAACTTTCTTGGTTGCCTGGATGCGCGTGAATGCCGGCGTTTCCATAATCTTCAAGCGGATATAGAGGCCGACCGCGACCAGGATCGCGCTGACGAGGAATGCGATCCGCCAGCCCCAGGCGAAGAAGTCGGCTTCAGGAAGATAGGAAAGCAGGTAGACCATGCCTGAGCTCAGCAGCAGGCCGGCCGGGACGCCGATCTGCGGCCAGCTTCCGTAAAACCCGCGCCGTGCCGGCCGGCGAATGTTCGACCGCCATCAGTACCGCGCCGCCCCATTCACCGCCGATGCCGATGCCCTGGAAGATGCGGAGGAAGAGCAGCATGATCGGAGCCCAAATGCCGACCGACGCGTAAGTCGGCAGGAGCCCGATCAGGAATGTAGCGACACCCATGATGAGGATGGTGAGAACGAGCACGGTCTTGCGGCCGATGCGGTCGCCATAATGACCAAAAATGATTCCGCCGATCGGTCGCGATATAAACCCGACGAAGAACGTCGTGTACGCCAGCAACGTGCCGACCAACGGATCGAAGTTCGGAAAAAATAGTTTGTTGAGGACGAGCGGCGTGACCACTCCAAACAGAAAGAAATCATACCATTCGATTGTCGTGCCGATGGCGCTTGCAAATGCGATTGTGCCGATCGACGTGCCGAAACTCCCGGATTTCGTTTTTGCCTGCATAGGTCCCCCCTGTTTCTGCCGTTTAGGTTCTATTGTGTTGGTAGTTGTAGAATCTGTCGCGCTTCTTCAGCGCTCGCTGCGTGTCGCCCATATTTCGACGCATAACCCAGCCACGCGCGAAACCAGTTCGCCGTTGCTGCGGGCGAGGCGATCTTTGTCGAACTTGATGTTATCCTCGAGTCCGGTCCGGACGTGGCCGCCAAGCTCGAGACACCAGTGATTGACCTCCAGTTGGTGGCGTCCAATTCCGGCGGCTGACCAGGTCGCGTCGGGCATCAGATCTCTTGAGCTCTGAAATCAGAAATTCCAGCAGCTTCCGCCGAGCCGGCAGCGCATTCGGAATGCCCATCACGAATTGAACCTGGCACGGCCGCTTAAGCAACCCGCGGTCCGCGAGGTTCTTAGCGTTGTAGAGCATCGCTACGTCGAAAACCTCGATCTCGGGCTTGACGTTATTCTCAAGCATCGAGCGCGAAAGGTCTTCGACGAGTTGTGGCGGATTTTCGTAGATCTGTGTCGGGAAATTGACCGATCCGGTGGCGAGCGAGGCCATATCTGGCTTGAGGTAAAGCATCCGGCCGCGTTCATTTTGACTTCGGCCACGGCCGCCGGTCGAGAACTGCACAATCATCTTTGGGCAATGTTTGACGATCCCTTCCTGGACGCGCGCAAAAAGCTCCGGATCTGAACTGGGGCTTTCATCGGGATTGCGCACATGGATATGCGCGACCGAAGCCCCGGCTTCGAACGCTTCATGGGTGGATTCGATTTGCTCGCTCGGCGTCACCGGCACGGCCGGCGTATCGGCCTTGCGCGGAATCGCACCGGTTATAGCGACAGTGATGATGGCAGGGGTAGTCATGCTAGTTACCTGGCCTGGACAAAGTGGAACGAGCGAATGTCGCGCCGTTGCGTGATTTCCCTCAGCAAAGTAATGAGCGGCGTAGACGCAAGCGGATAGTCGGTCTCGATGGGTCCGGCCGCCTTCAGCGCGCTATATTCGCGGTTGGAATAAAAAGCCGCCAGCAAAAGATCGTCGTCCGACGCAAACGGGCCGCGCTCGCGTCGAATTTTCGGAATTCCGGGCTCTAACAGGTCGCCAGGCCGCGCTGTCGTTGCCTCGGCGCCATTGGTGATGCGGTCGAAGAGATTGGGATCGATCGGCCCGGCGATTTCGCCGTAATAGCCAAGCACATATTTTTTCACCTCGTCCGGGACGGTGGCATATCGCTCCTTGCCCATGACGTTAAGCACCGCCTGCGTTATGACGAATTGCGCGAACGGACTGACAATGATCGGGTAACCCAGCTCGCAGCGTACCCGCGCGGCTTCCTCCAGAACGTCCGGCAGACGATCGGCGATGCCAAGCGGTGCCAGCTGCGACTTCAGATTGGAGACCATCCCGCCGGGCATCTGATGCTCGTAGTGAAACGCGTCGTATTCGGCGATGGCGCCGAGCGGCTTGCCTTCACGCTTCGCGATGTATCGCAGTCGCTCGGCGACCTCTTGAACAGGCCCAAGATCGATGGAAGCGTCGAAGCCCGCACGTCGTATATTTTCGCACGAACGATTCGGTTGCCGGATGCGAGGCGCCGTTGGCCAAAGTCGAGGTCGCTGTGTGCACGACGTCGATTCCCAAGCTCGACCGCGCGGCACGCCGTGTAAGGTGCGAGCCCGGTGAGACAATGCGAATGCAGGTGCAAGCGGCAGTGCTCCGCAGGCGGCTTTGAGCGCCGGAATGAGAGTTTTCGCTCTTTCCGGCGTTAACAGGCCGCTCGGATCTTTGAGGTAGACGGCGTCAACGCCGAGCAAGGCCAACTCGCGAGTCTTGCGCGCGTAATAGTCATCGGTGTGAACCGGACTGATCGTGTAGACGACGCCACCAGCCGTATAGAGGCCCACTTTTTTCGCCGCGCGCACCGGAACTTGCATATTGCGCATATCGTTCAGCGCGTCATAGGGCGTGTGATAGCGGATGCCGTTGGCGAATATTCGTTCGGCCGTCAGTTCGACGATATCGTCCGGAAAGAACTCGAACGTGAAAAGGCTCTGGCCGCGCGTCATGACGATCAGCGGCGTCTGCTTGACCCATCCGCTGAGGATGCGCATGCGCTCCCACGGGTCCTCGCGCAGATAGCGGACGCAGACGTCGAACACCGCGCCGCCGACCAGATCGATCGCCTCAAATCCCGCGCGATCGAGGCGGGGCGCAAGATCCTCCATCATCGCTGTCGTCATGCGCGTCGCCCAAAGGCATTGGTGGGCGTCGCGCAGCGTTACATCGACAAGATTGATGGTGCGCTTGCTGGTCATCAGTGTTGCACGATCTGCATTTTCTCTTCGACCCAGCGGGTATGGACTTCTGCCCGCACGAATTCCGGTGCCTGCTAACAATTGAGCGTGGAACGGTACGGTGGTCTCGAGGCCCGACACGTGAAATCGGGCGAGTGCCGATCTGGCAACGTCTCGATCGCTGTCGCGCGATCCGGCCCGGTGACGATCAGCTTGGCCAAGCATGGAATCGTAATAAGGGGGGCACGGCGTAGTTTTCGTAGGCGTGGCTGTCGACGCGGATATCGCGGCCGCTCGGCGGCCGCCAGCGCTTGAGTATCCCGGAGAGGGTCGGAAACCGCGCGCAGCGTCTTCGGCATTGATGCGGAATTCGATCGCGGTGCGACCCGTGGAGAATGTCGAGTCGAACGAAAGCCTCTCGCCGGCGGCGACGCGAAACTGCTCCGCCACCAGGTCTGTGCCCGGTGACCATTTCGGTCACCGGATGCTCGACCTGGATGCGCGTATTCATCTCGATGAAAAAGAACTGCCGCTCGCGGGGTCGAAGATGAACTCGACGGTGCCGGCGTTGACGTATTTGAGCGCCTCGATCAAGGCGACTGCCGCTTCCGCCATGCGTGTTCGGGTGACCTGGTCGAGCGCAGGCGAGGGCGCTTCCTCGACCAGCTTCTGATGACGGCGCTGCACGCTGCAATCGCGTTCGCCGAGATGAGCATAATTGCCGTGCTGTCGCCGAATACCTGAATCTCGATGTGGCGGACCTGCGGGAAAAATCGCTCGAGATAGACTTCGGCATTGCCGAAGGCAGCCAGTGCCTCGGCCGACGCCTGCTCGAATTGCGCGTGAAATGCTTCGGTGCTCGTTGACAATCCGCATGCCGCGGCCGCCGCCGCCGCCGCTCGCTTTCAGCAGCAATGGAAAGCCGATGATCGCGTGCCGCTAGTTCTGCCGGCGCCGACGATGTAAAGCCGTGTTCTGAGCCTGGCACGACCGGAATGCCGATTGCTGCCGCGGTCTGGCGCGCCGCGACCTTGTCGCCCATGCGGGAAATGCACTCGCCGCTGGGGCCGATGAATTTCAGGCCCGCTTCAGCGCACCGCTCAGCAAACGCGCTGTTTTCAGCCGAGAAAGCCGTAACCCGGATAAACTGCGTCGCATTTCATTGCGCCGGCAGTCTCGAGCAACGCGGCCGCATTGAGATAGCTCGCATTTCGGCGGGCGGTGGCCCGATGCAGATTGCGTGGTCGGCGGCCCAGCGGTGAGATGAATTGGCGTCTGCGGAAGAATAGACAGCAAGACTTTCCAGCCCGAGCTGTCGGCAGGCGCGGATCGCCCGCAACGCGATCTCGCCGCGATTGGCGACCAGTACGCGCCGCATCGCTCGCCTCCCAGTTGAATCAGTCACCCATCTTCGCAGGTGGACAATTCAACTGTCGCACCGATCAAATTCATATTGCAAGACGTTTTGTTTCGGTTTTTGATACTAGCCATGCAGTCTCCGCTGGCGTCCGCGAATAACGGTCGGCCCCACGACGAGCTGACCCGTCGTTCGGGATCCTCGGAGCGTTCGGCAAAAACGTTTCCCACGGTCAAAGCGGTGGCGATTCTCGAAGCCATGGCGACAGCGCGCCGACCGCTCGGGGTGTCTGAGCTCGGCGCTTTGCTCGGGCTTCCCAAGCCAACGGCCCATCGCATCGTCAGGATGCTCGAAAGTGAAGGTTTGTTGCAGCGCGAACCGGGGAGCAGACGCTTCGTGCCCGGTGCGCGTATGGTCCAGCTGGGACTCGGTATTGTGGGCGCATCGATGTTGCGAGCGCCCCGCCACGCAATATTGGAGGCGCTATCTCAGGAGATCGGCGAGACGTGCAATTTCGGCGTTATGAGCGGCAGCCATGTCGTCTATCTTGATCGTGTGGAATTCGGCCTGGCCATTTGGGCTGCGGTTCGAGCCCGGTTCACGCGTGCCTTTGCATTGTACATCCATGGGCAAGCTCTTTCTGAGCCAGCTGCCGGCCCAAAAGCGCGCCGCGCTGCTGCGCTCGATTTCGCTGTATCGCTACACTGAAAACTCCATCACCGACGCGGCTTTATTAGAAACAGAGCTGGAAAAAATTCGCGCAACTGACGTCTCGGTCGACAATCAGGAATTCCTCGCCGGCGTCGTGTGCGTGGCCGTTCCCGTGTGCTTGCCAAATAAGCAACCGGTCGCAGCTCTTGCAGTCTCCGCGCCACTGGCACGCATGTCATTGCAGCAGGGCTTGCAGCACGTTCCCTTGCTGCAAGCGGCAGCTGACCAGCTGGCGGCGACCATCGATGGAGCTACGCACGACCCGAGTGAAAAGGAGCGCGCGTGAGTTTGACCTACGATGAAATCGCAGAAATCGTGAAGCTGATCGACAGCAGTTCTTGCGACGAACTCATTGTTGAAACAGGAGACATGAAACTTGTGGTGCGCCGCAATGGTGCGCCTGCCGCGACTCCGCTTGCGGCGCCAGCCGAAGCGACAGTGTCTGCAGTTTCGACTACACCCAAGCCGGCTATTCGCGAGACGCGCTCTGCATCATCGGTCGAAGCTGCCGCTGGCCAGGTCGAAGTCACAGCTCCGATGGTCGGAACGTTTTACCGGGCACCGACGCCGGATGCGCCGCCTTTCGTTGAGATCGGCGCGGTCGTTCGCGCAGGCCAACCCCTCTGCCTGATCGAAGTGATGAAGCTGTTCACGACCATTAATGCCGAAGTTTCCGGCCGCATTGTGCAAATCGGCGCGGAGAACTCTGAACTCGTGGAATACGGGCGCACATTGTTCGTCATTGAGCCGATCTAACAGAAAAAGAGACCGAAGGAGCAATCAGAGATCCGACACGCATTTGTCAATCAAACAAAATTGGGGAGGAGTGCAATGCAAAAGCAGTCAGGAGCGAGGTTCGGCATCGTTGCTGCAGCGGTGTTTGCCGCCTTGAATTGCGGCATGGCCCCAGCGGCGGCGCAAAGCTTCACAGACTGGGGCTGGCCCCAGCCCTACGAGAAAGTCTCTGACAAGTCGGTCGCATGGCTGAAACAGAAAGGCTGGTGGCCGATCGGTGTTGGCTGGCAAGGCCCGTTCTCGGGGCAGAACACGATTAACGTCGTGATGGACAAGGCCGGATTGCTGGAAAAGCGCGGCCTCGAAGCGAAGTTTCAAACATTTGCCGCCGGGCCCGATGTCAACGAAGCGGTTGCATCTGCAAGGGTGCAGGTTGGCAACGGCGGAAATTTTCCATTCACCTCGCTGCTCGACCGTGGCGTTCCCGTGCGTGCAATCGCCGTTGTGGCCCCAAACCTGAAGCACTCGACGGTCGTTCCTCTGAACTCGCCGATTAAGACACTTGCCGATTTCAAGGGCAGCAATCCTCCAGCTACGATCGGCATTGTGACCGGCTCGTCCGCGGAATTCTACTTCACGCAAGCGGCCGAGGTGGTCGGGCTGCAGATCGGCAAGGATGTCATCCTGAAGAACATGCCGCCAGGAGAGCAGCTCCTGATGGCAAAGGGCATTGGGGCCGTCGTGCCATGGGAGCCATCGGTGACGATCATTACCGATGATCGAAAGACCGGAAAAGAAGCCGACACGATTTTTCCATACAATTTCTATGAAGGCATGTTTTATGTGCGGCAGGAGCTGATCGATAACGTGCCTGACGTTGTGCAAGCAATCAGTGACGCCTTCATGGAAGCGACGCTCTGGATCCGTCTCAATCCGGATAAAGCAGCGGATTTCCTCGCGGCGGAACCGATGCTCAAAGTGTATGGCAAACCGCTGCTGCTTCAACAGACGGAGCTTTATAATAATCTCTACAAGCCGACCTACAGCTTTCCATTTGCAAAATTGTGGGGCGAAGAAAATGCCCGCATTGCCAAATGGCTGAAGGATCGCAACCGCCTGACCAAAACGCTGACTGCGAAAGACTACGAAGATTCGTTCGACGTTCAGTTCATGACGAAGACTTACGAAAAGCTCGGCTGGAAAGTACCGACACAGGCGCCATTCCTACCGGCGAACTGGTCGGGCAAGATCGGGCAATTGCCGTATCCGGCCTATGCGAACGTTAACACGCTTAAAAGCCCACAGGCCTGGCCGGAAGCGGGTGACCTGACGAAGCCATGGGCCTTCAACGGAAAGACCTACAACCCGTGATGGCGGTGGCGAATGAAATCCCCGCAGGGCTTCGTCGGCGGAGCTCGCGGGGTCGCCATTCGAACGGCCCTAAGCAAGAGAGTTAGGCAGGCGATGCAGAACGACGACGCCGCATCGGCCAGTGGCTCCGAAGTGCTGCCGGCAGCTTCCGCGACTTTCGCTTGGGTCCGGCTGAGACTTTTTCGTATCGTCGCGTACCTGCCCAACCTCGCGTTTCTCGTCCTTTTGATCTTTGCGTGGCAATTCGCATCGACAGTTTGGTTACCGCGGATCGATCCGCACATGGCGGTATTGATGCCAGCGCCGAGCACCATCGCCAGAACCGCGGCTGGCATGATCGCCTCCGGTGAACTTTTTTATCATCTGTTGGCAAGTCTGCGACGCGAAGCCGCCGCCTTCGTTTTCGCGGCAACTGCAATTCCGCTCGGCATGGCCATGGGTTGGTCGCGGCTGGTGTACAATCAGATCAACCCCATCATGGAGATTTTACGACCGATACCACCGCTGGCATGGATACCGCTGAGCATCTTGTGGTTTGGGCTCGGTGATGAGCAAAACGAATTCATCATTTTTCTCGGAATGTTTTTTCCGATTCTGGTGAACACGATCGTCGGGGTGAAGAATGTCGATCCGAACCTCATTCGTGCGGCTCGAAGCCTTGGTGCGCCGGAGCACAAAGTGCTGTGGCGAGTTGTCCTGCAGGGAGCACTGCCGCAGATCATAACCGGTGTGCGGATTGGTCTCGGTGTTGGCTGGATGGCCCTGGTCGCGGCCGAACTCGTCGGCGCCAATTCCGGCCTGGGATTTTTGATTAACGACGCGCGGAGCATGCTACGTACCGATACAATTGCGGTCGGCATGCTCACGATTGGAATTGTTGGCCTCGCTATCGATACCGTAATTCGGCTCCTGAGCCGGCGCCTTCTGCCCTGGTCGCTGGCAATGAGCAAATAGGATCGAACGATGGGCAGATTGGCGGTCAAAGGGTTGTCAAAAATCTACGGCGCTCAAGGTTCGCCAGAGAGCGTTATGGCGCTCCGCGATGTGACGTTCGAAGTCCCCGACAATCAATTCTGCTCAATTCTCGGACATAGCGGTTGTGGCAAAACAACTCTGCTCAACATCGCTGCCGGCTTTGAGCCGCCGACGACGGGCGTGGTGATGGTGGACGACAAACCCATTCGCGAACCGGGCTGGCAGAATACCGATGATATTTCAGGACTATGCGCTTTTCCCATGGATGAGCGTCATCGAAAATATTTCCTTCGGGCTGCAGATGAAGTTACTGCCTCGACACAAGCGCGACGACATCGCACATCACTACGTCCGGTTGGTTGGTCTCGATGGCTTTGAGAACAAACTTCCCTATCAATTGTCGGGCGGAATGCGACAGCGTGTCGCAATTGCCCGCGCGCTCGCGGTACAGCCGAACCTACTGCTCATGGATGAACCGTTTGCCGCACTTGATGCTCAGAACCGAAGCTTCATGCAGGACGAACTAGTGCGGATCTGGCAACGCGAACCTAAAACCGTCGTGTTGGTCACCCACAGCATCGATGAAGCGATCAAACTTTCCGATTGTATTGCGGTGATGACGCGGCGGCCAGGACGGATTAAGGCTTTCCTGAAGGTGGAGTTGCCGCGGCCGCGCGACGAAGACGACAGCGCATATCTCTCGCTCCGGAGGCAGTTGCGGGAGCTCATTCACGACGAATTTGAAGACGAGCCTGGTCGGTCAATGCCGCTTGCAAAATAATAGATGGAGCCACGATTTCTTTGGCATGCCTACTGAAGTCGTGGAGTCGAGCTTTTATGAAAACTTTATTAGTAGTCGTAGCAATCGGTGTTGGTCTCACAGCGGCACCATCGATAGCGGCAGACGGCATTCAGCCCGGTCTATGGAAAATTACGACCGTGGTGCAGAATAACGGAATGAAGCTGCCGCCTCAGACGAACTCGCGTTGCTTAACCGTCGAGCAAGCTGGCGATCTTGCAGATACGTTTTCACCGCGGTTCGGAGGAATGAACACCACGTGCGAACGGACACAATACACAAAGTCCGAACAGAAATTGACGTGGCGTCTGGAGTGCCGAGGACAGTTCAACATGGACTCGACCGCTGAATTTACGTTCTTCAGCCCACTCCGCTATACGGCTGTTATCTCAACGAAAGGTTGGATGGGAAATCAGCAGGTCGCAGATTTACAGGTGGCTCTTGAAGGTGAGTTTATGGGAACTTGTCAGTAGGTCGACGGCGGCTTCGCGGTGAGAGCGGCCGTCACAGGTGAATCTATGAGCAAGTGCGAATTGTTTTGCGTGTGAGAGGCCGGAAGCGTCATTGCGTGTTCGAGCCGCCACTAAGGGATCGGCACGAGCTCGGGTGGAAAGCTCTTCATGTTGTCTGTGTGAGCGATATGCAGGCCAAAGACAGAGGTTTGCCCCTTCGTCGGGATCATCGTACCACTCGGAGCAACAAGAGACTTGAAAACGAGTACGCCAGCCAAAGCGGCGCCCACCACTGCTAATCCTCTACGCATACAAACGAGCCCCTGAATTCCCGCATTGATCATGCGAGCAGTTCCACGCGGGTATCTGGCTACATATTTATTCTTAGGAGTTGCTTAAGCGTTGCCGTTAACGCCAAGTTAAATCTGCGGCGTCGGTGAGGGCGGCCCATTTTCATGTGACCTTAATGTCACGGGTGCCTGCAAAACGCCGGTACCCAAGGAACTTTAAGTTTTTCTACGCCTTATAGCCGTAATTAGCGCCGCAATTGACGCCATGTCCAAGATTGAAATTGGGCGCCTGACCTTAAAAAGGGGAAAAAAATGAAGCGAGTTCTATTGGCTACTGTTGCTATCGCGGCTCTAGGTTCGGCCAGCGCACTGGCGGCCGACCTGCCACAGCGGCCTGCATACAAAGCACCGGTGATGGTGACTCCCGCACCAACGTGGACCGGCTGCTACATCGGCGGCAACATTGGGGGCGCATTTGGTCATGCCAGCGCAACCGATGAGTCCACCGGCGCAGAAGTCTCCGGAAACGGTTCTGGCTTCGCGGGCGGCGGCCAGATTGGCTGCGATTACCAATTCAGCGGCGGGTTTGTGGTCGGCATCCGCAATATGTTCGATGGAACAAGCAACAAAAAAAGCGGAACATTCCCGACCACTGCATTCGGCGGGACGTCGGCTGTTGCCAACTTCAATAACCAATGGTTCGACACCCTTACGGGCCGCCTTGGATATGCCGTGATGCCTGCGTGGTTGCTCTACGTTCAGGGCGGCGGCGCCTGGGCTCATACGAGTACAGACGTCACTGTTGGTGGCATTCAATTTGGCCAGACCTCAAACACCAGAACGGGCTGGACGGTCGGAGGCGGCGCCGAATGGATGTTCGCACCGCACTGGTCGGCGTTTCTGGAAGGCAATTACATGGACTTCGGTTCGAAGTCTGGGAGCGCGACCGCAGGTGGCGTTGTCTTCCCGGTCAGCACCAAAGCCACAGAGACGACAGTCCTGGTTGGTATAAACTATCGCTTCTTCTAAGCGATAAGTCGTCAAGTCTGGTTGGCCACGCTGGCCAACGAATTAGAGCCCCGGGCGAATAGCCCGGGGCTTTTGTTTGGCTAGCGTTGATGGGCCGCTTAACGCCACGTTAACCCAACTCATCGAATGGTCATGTTGGGAACAACTGTTTCGGAGGCCTCGCGATGCTGCCCGAACACCGTGCACTTCTTGAGGATGAGCCCTGTCCTGTCCCCGATGAAATTCTGGGCGAAATGTATCGCGCCAGCGCCCATGGGCTGAACGAACTCATTGCGACGGTCTCGCCAACAGCCAGGGTCTTGCTCGCCGTGTATTGCTACCGTCGCGCCCACCTTGCGTCGATCGGATTAGCGATTGCGGCGACCTGCGATAAAGACGACCTTGCCGACTGGGGTGGAAACGCGGGCGTCGTCTTGTTCGAACGATCGCGGGAAGCTCCTCAACCGCTGCCATCTAATGCTCACGCAACGGGTCGGAAGAAAATCACTTTGGCGACCGGGCTGCCGCGCTAACGCGATCAAAATAGGAGAGACGATCGCTCTAACGCCCCAAAGCCGTCCGGCCGACGAGATGATGATGCGTGAGTTGTCACACGATCTTTAGCTTCTCTGCCGACGTCTTGCCTTTGTTGGGTACTTCTTCGTACTCAACGGTTTGCCCCTCATTGAGGGTGCTTAAGCCCGCCTTTTCCACGGCCGAGATGTGAACAAATACGTCCTTCCCACCCCCGCCCGCCGGTTGAATAAATCCGTACCCTTTGGTCGGGTTGAACCACTTCACGGTGCCCTTGGCCATACTCAAACTCCGATGTTGACGCACCAAGATACGACCAATGCGCAAAGATGCCAACCGCGTTCGCAGTGGGTCCAAAAATCGCTTGCCGGGGGTTGGTGAGGGAGTGAACGGGGGGTGTCTACTTTTGCCGCTTAGCGCACAATGCGCTTCCGCATGCGCATTTCCGCTATTTACAGGTTGCCGCTCAATTGGAGGATGGCTCTTAGAACGGCATCCGTTGATCTTGAAATAATATGCGACACAAAACCAAGGTCGACACCCAATTGTGAGCCCAAAAGGGGCAATACAATGAGAAGTCCTATAAGAATCATCATTCCGTAAGGCTCAAGACGGGCAAGATACTTCGACAATTCCTTCGGAAGCAGGCCTACCGCAATGCGCCCTCCATCAAGTGGTGGCAGAGGGAACAGATTGAAGACCGCTAGAACGACATTGATGATGAGTGAGTTCTTTATATTTTGTGCAGCCCACTGGGCCGCGACGGCCGGCAGGTACACCACTAAGTGAAAGCTCAACGCCGAAACAAGTGCTAACCCAATATTCATCGCAGGCCCTGCAACAGCGACAAGTATCATGCCGATACGGGGACTACGGAGTGCCCGGAAATTAACTGGTACTGGCTTTGCGTATCCAAACAAGAATGGCGACCGTGCCAACAGCAAGAGTCCCGGCAAAACGATTGTGCCAAATGGATCTATATGTCGCAGTGGATTGAGGCTGACACGTCCAAGACGCGACGCCGTCTCATCACCGAGAAAGCGGGCAACGTATGCGTGCGCAGCTTCGTGAAAAGTGATGGCAATAAGAACTGGCAGTAGCCAGATTGAAACGGCGTAAATCTGCTCCATATGAAATCATCCGAACGCAGCTGGAGCATCGCACTAGCTCCGACATGAATAATCTAACAATGATATCGACGAAAAAATATCGTCAGGTCAGCCTAATGACTCGAACGTCGCGGGCCGGTTGAGTCGGCGAGGTCCTTCTTCTCGAGCAAAAACCCGCCAAGATTTGCAAGAAGGTCAGCCATCAGGGTGGATTGTTCTTCAGGTGGTGCCATCAAAATTAGATCGGCGAGCACTTCCGTTACTTTCCCTGCAATTTCCGCAAGATTAGCGTCTTGGTTTTGTAATTGGGTCTCCAATAATTCGTGAATGTCACAGTGCAAACAATCGGACATATGCGAACTCCCTTGTCCAACCGGATATCGCGCTAACTTTTTGATTGGTCAATGCTTATAGCGCCGCCCCACAATAGAAAGGCGCATACCTTGGCAATTGCCGGCACAAATACATAAGTAAGGATAGCCGGTCGCCGGGCGTTCGATCCCTTGGCTGCAATTTCAATCTGCCCCCCGAAGTCGCAGCTAATTCGCCTCAGGCGGCCGGTACTTTCATAAGTCGCCTCAGATTTTTCTATCGCCGCACGTCGCATGGGGCGACGCTGGCGATAGAGCCATCTGGCAGCCATTTGACCGTCGGACACAATCCGGAGGCCGCCGTAGGCTCGGGGTGGTCGCGCCGCATCGTGCGCACATATGTTTTTGTGTCGATGCAACCGAGCCACTCAAAATAGCTCGGCGCCCAATCCGATGCATGAATACAGTTTGCCTTGTCCTGCGCTGGAATAGTCGCCCAGCGCTCGATCAGCGTGTCACGTGCGCTGAGTTCGCTTTTCATGCACAAATCAAACGCGTTTGGATTTTTCGTGCCGGTCAGGGCATCGGTCGAGTTTTGGGTCGTCTGACATTGTTTCTGAAGATCGATTTTAGGAAGAGTGACGTCCTTCGCGAAAGCCACGGAAGCGGCCATGAGAACGATGATGCTTGAGAAAATAAATCTCGATCGAATGCCCATTGTTGTGCCCTTTTAATCCGACGTCATCCCTGTCTGACTGCCCAGGCCGCCATTTTATTCGGGCTCTTTAAAGCGCGCGCACCATTTTGGCTGGAATTGTTTTTTGACTTTGGCTGAGCAGTTGATTTTGCAGCTTTCGGTCACGCAATCCAGCAATTCGCCGCCGGAGCCGGTGGTCGCTTCGCTGGGTGCAGCGGCCGTTGCTGCCGGAGACAGATTACTCGGAGCGCCGCGGGGTGCGGCCTGCTGAGGAGCAGTCTGGGGGGGAGCGGCTGTATTTGCCATGGGCGCGGGCGGCGCTTCGTCCTCCCGCTGAAACCAGCTACCCGACGTTGTGCATCCTGCAAGACCCAGCAGGAGGAGCATGATACCGGCAATCCTCATATGCTTCCCCTCGTATAGTTTGGAGGCAATAGGAGCACGGAAAGACCGACAACGCTGAGTTATTTTCGCAATTTCTGCAGTATAGGGCAGGGACGGCAGAAAGACTCGCTTTCAATGGGGAAAACGCTCAGGGGGGCCCTCCTTCAGGCCGGTTGAGTTTCAAGCTCCTCGCCAACTGAGATCGGGTGGGCCATGGCCTGGTGAAGTTTATCCACGTTGAGCTCGCCCTCCCATCGGCTGATAACGACAGTGGCAACGCCGTTTCCGACCAGATTGGTCAGCGCCCGGCATTCACTCATGAACTTATCGATGCCAAGTAATATGGCCAGCGATTGAATGGGAATGTCGGGCACAATTGCGAGCGTTGCCGCGAGCGTTACGAATCCTGCGCCGGTTACACCCGAGGCGCCTTTCGATGTGATCATCGCGATGGCCAGAATCCCAAGAAGCTGCCCAAACGTCAGCGGTGTATTCGTCGCTTGAGCCAGGAACAGCGTCGCAAGCGTCATATAAATGTTGGTGCCGTCGAGATTGAAGGTGTAGCCGGTCGGGATCACCAAGCCGACCACCGACTTCGAGGCGCCAAGGTGCTCCATCTTCTGAATCATATGGGGCAACACCGTCTCAGACGACGACGTACCAAGCACGATCAGTAACTCATCCTTGATGTAAGCGATGAAACGCAGGATGGAGAAACCGGCGAGGCGGGCGATGCTACCAAGGACGACGAGAACAAAGAGCAAACTCGTGAGGTAGAACGTTGCGACCAACGCGACCAGGTTCAGCAGAGACGCCAGACCATAAGCGCCGACGGTGAATGCCATCGCACCGAACGCCCCTATTGGTGCCGCTCGAACGATAATACGGATGATGCCGAAAAAAACTTTCGCCATAGCATCAATCGCATCGTTGATTTTTTCACCCAGCTTACCCAAGCGCGAGATCGCGAAGCCCGAGAGGATCGATATTAGCAGGACCTGCAAGAGGTCGCCTTTTGCGAAGGCGCCCATGAATGTGTCCGGAATGATTGCTAACAGGTGCGCAACGATGCCCTGTTCCTTGGCCTGGGTGACATAGCTCGCGACGGCTTTCGGATCGAAGTGCGTCACATCGATGTTGAAGCCCTTGCCGGGCTGTAACAACTCGCCGACGATCAGCCCAAGGGCCAACGCAAGCGTCGAAACCGCTTCGAAATAGAATAATGTTTTGACGCCGACGCGCCCGACCTTCTTGAGGTCACGCATTGAGCCGATGCCGTGCACGACAGTGCAGAAAATAACCGGCGCGATCATCATCTTGATGAGAGAGATAAAGCCGTCGCCAAGCGGCTTAAGAGCTTTGCCAAAATCGGGCCAGAAATTGCCGATCAAAATGCCAGCAGCAATTGCAATCAGGACCTGTACGTAGAGGACCGTGTACCACGGGTGATGCGTTTTGGTCATTGCTGCCCCCGGCACGCACTTTCAATCGGGCCCGAAAGCCCAGAGCCGCGTTGAAATGATAGCCACTTCCTGCCGCTTGCGAAATCGACAAATTTGCATCCGCCGGACAATACTTTAGTTTACGCGGACATTAAGGAGAGGGAGCGTCAAGCAATGCAGGCGATGGCACCGGGCGTCACCAAGGCCAATTCGGGTCTCGACGGAATTGTTTGGAATATTTTAGGGCAGACCTACGTCCCCAAACAGCTCACCGAAGCCTCGTTCGCCTGGCACGCGATCCTGCCGCCGACCACTTTCGTGCCGCCGCACATCCATCCGACGCAAGACGAATTCGTCTATATGCTGGAGGGACGCATGGATGCGTTGATCGACGGCAAGGAATTCGCAGCGACCGCCGGCGACCTGATCAAGCTGCCCATGGGTATCCCTCACGGGCTGTTTAATAAGTCGGACCAGGTTCTCAAGTGTCTTTTCTGGGTCACGCCGACGCGCAAGCTCTATGATCTGTTTTGGGCGATCCACTCGATGAAAGAGCAGAGCCCGCCCGAGGTCGTCGCGCTCTCTGCGCAGTACGAAGTCAACTTCCTGCCGCCGCCTCCCGGCGCCTAGGCAACTTTGCCGGTCTTGTTGACTTGCTCCTTGGCGAACCCGGCCTTGGCGGCGTAGCCCCGCACGATCGCCTTGCGCTCCTCGTAGGACAGCACGTTGTCGATATTCTCGAAACCATCAGGCGCGCGCTGTTCGACCGCATCGATCACAGCTTCCGGGCCGCCGGAGCGGTTCGACTGCACGATCTGCGCCGTCATCGGCAGCCGCTCGCGCTCGTAGTCCCAGAGCGCCTGTCTGACGTGGTCGGCCTCGTACAGCCGATCTGCGAGGCAACGTGCGTCGAGGATCGCTTGCGAAGCGCCGTTCGAACCGACCGGATACATCGGATGCGCAGCATCGCCGAGCAACGTGACGCGGCCATGCGACCAGTGTGGCAGCGGGTCGCGGTCACACATCGGATATTCCCAGAATTCCGGGGTCGAATTCGATGAGCGCCTTGGCGTCGACGAACGGAATATTGAATCGCTGCACGTGAGGCATCAGATCCTCGAAGCGGCCCGGACGCGACCAGTCTTCTTTGCGTGGTGGCACGCCGGCTTCCGCGACTTTCACCAGAACAGCCCAGTTGGTGAGCAGCTTATCCTCGCGCGCGCCTTCGCCGATCGGGTAAACGACCAGCTTACCGGCCATACCACCCGCGATCACCATGGATCGCCCGGTCAGAAACTTCGGCCAGTCGATCGCGCCACGCCAAAGCATCGAGCCGTTCCAGCGCGCCGGGCCTTCCTTCGGATAGAGTGTCTCACGGACGATCGAATGGATGCCGTCGGCACCCACCAGAATGTCACCGCGCGCGGTCGTGCGATGCGAGCCATCGCGGCCAAAGAAATAACAAGTGACGCCGCCTTCGTCCTGCGTGAACGCGCCGAGCCGATGGCCGGTATGGATGCGGGACTCGCCAAGCCGTGCGCGCGCGGCGTCATAGATCACTGCCTGCAGGCGACCGCGGTGGATCGAGAATTGCGGATATTCGAAGCCGGCATCGGTTCCCCGCGGCTCGCGCCAGATCTCCTGGCCGATGCGGTTCATATAAAAGAGTTCGTGGGTTCGGATCCCGACCTGGTCGAGTTTCGGGAGCAGACCGAGCTGCGCTAGCTCTTTGATGGCGTGCGGCAGGGTGTTGATGCCGACGCCGAGCTCGCGCACCGCGTCGGCTTGCTCGAAAATCTCGCAGTCGATCCCGCGCGCATGCAACATAAGGGCCGTGGTGAGCCCGCCGATGCCACCGCCAACGATGATCGCCTTCATAGCCGCAACCCGACGCTAACAACCGCAGATATAATGCGGCTTGCCGCCCGCCGAGGCAATCGGGCCGAAGCGGGGCAGTGATTGACTCTCCTGCGCTTTATTGGACCAATAGGCAGGGCGAAGGCTTGGCGTTTTGGGAGGTGTTCGATCATGCGGACTATCGTAGGCAGATTGGCTGCTGCTGCGTCACTCGTATTCATAGTTCAGACTGCTGCGGCACAGGACAAGATCCGCATTGGGCTCATTTATACGTTGTCGGGCCCAGCGTCGGCGCTCGGCCAACAGTCGAAAAACGGCTTTGAGCTCGCGCTGAAAGACCTCGGCGGCAAGATGGGTGGAAAAGATGTCGAGCTCATTGTCGCCGATGATGAGCTCAAACCCGATGTCGCGATCCAAAAAGTACGCGGCATGATCGAGCGCGACCAGGTTGATTTTGTGGTTGGTCCGATCTTCTCGAACGTTTTGGCTGCCATCCACAAGCCGGTGATCGATGCCGGCAAGATTTTGATCAGCACCAACGCCGGCGCATCGTCGTTTGCCGGCGCAGCTTGTAGTCCCAGTTTCTTCGTGACGTCCTATCAGAACGACCAGATCTACGAGGCGATCGGCGAGGCCACCAACAAGCTCGGCTATAAGCGCGTCTATGCGCTGGTGCCAAACTATCCGGCTGGCAAAGATGCGATTGCCGGCTTCAAGCGCACCTTTAAAGGCGAGATCGTCGAGGAATTGCTGGTGCCGCTCAACACAACCGATTTTGGGCCCGAGGTTTCGAAAATCTCGGCATCGAAGTCCGATGCATTGTTCACCTTTATGCCGGGCGGGCTTGGCATCAATCTCCTCAACACGTTCATCCAGTCCGGTCTCAAGGACAAGCTCCCGGTCATCTCCGCATTCACGGCGGACGAGGCCACGCTGCCGGTGCTCAAGGACAACGCGATTGGGGTCTATGGCGTGCTGACGTGGGCGCCCAATATGGACAATCCTGCAAACAAGAAGTTCGTCTCTGAATACGAAGCGGCCTACAAAGCGGTGCCCGCGTCCTACGCCATGCAGGCTTATGATGCGGCGATGCTGATCAATAGTGCGGTGACTGCGGTGAAGGGCAATCTCTCCGACCAGAACGCAGTGCGCGCCGCGCTCAAGAAGGGCGCCTTTACCTCGGTGCGCGGGCCATTCAAGTTCAACATCAACGGCTACCCAATTGAGGATTTCTACCTCACCAAGGTCGCCAAACGCGCCGACGGCAAATACGAGACGCAAATCGTCGAGAAGATATTCTCCGACTACGCCGACGGTTACGCCAAGGATTGCAAGACCCAATAATCGGTTCTCCACGGGCCCTCTTAAGGCCTTGGGAAGGGGGCTTGCATTTTTAAGGGATAATGTTTTAAGTTTAAATATTATAGGCTTATAATGATGTGGCGGGTATTGCTGCAATAGATCGGATGGGCTCATGCGCGCGGTTTGTCTCGGCGGTGGTCCCGGCGGGCTCTACTTCGCGATCTCGCTCAAGCGGCGAGATCCCACGCACGAGGTTGTGGTCATTGAACGCAACCGGCCGAACGATACTTTCGGCTGGGGCGTGGTCCTGTCCGACGAAACGCTCGCCAATCTCGAGGCCAACGATCCGGAAAGCGCGGCGCGGGTCCGCGAATCTTTCGTTTATTGGAACGACATCGAGGTGCACTATCGCGGTAGCGTCGTGCGCTCAGGTGGCCACGGCTTCTCCGGCATTGGCCGCCAGCGGCTGTTGAACATTCTTCAGGAGCGTGCGCTCGCTCTCGGGGTCAAGCTCGAATTTGAGACTGAGGCGAAAGACGTCTCCGCTTATGCCGATTACGACCTGATTGTGGGCGCTGACGGCGCAAATTCGCGGGTGCGCACAGCCGACGCCGACGTGTTCAAGCCCAATATCGAGGTGCGTGCCTGCAAATACATCTGGCTTGGCACGCACCAAAAATTCAATGACGCCTTCACATTCATCTTCGAGCAAACTGAGCACGGCTGGATCTGGGCGCACGCCTACCAGTTCGACACCGACACTGCGACCTTTATCGTCGAATGTTCGGAGGAGACCTGGCGTCGTGCCGGATTCGACCGGGTGAGCACAGACGAGACGATTGCGGCCTGCGAAAGAATTTTCTCCCGCAATCTCGGCCGCCACAAACTAATGTCAAATGCGCGCCATCTGCGTGGCTCGGCCTGGCTTAACTTTAACCGCGTTCTTTGTGAGCGGTGGAGTCATAAGAATATCGTTTTGCTTGGCGATGCTGCCGCTACTGCGCATTTCTCGGTCGGTTCCGGCTCGAAACTCGCGCTCGAAAGCGCCATCACCCTGGCGGAATATCTGCATGTCGAACCGACGATGGAGAGTGCCTTTCGTCGCTATGAAGACGAACGGCGGCTAGAGGTTTTGCGGCTGCAAAGCGCGGCGCGCAATTCGACCGAGTGGTTCGAGGACGTCGAGCGTTACCTCAAGCTTGATCCCGTTCAGTTCAACTATTCGCTGCTCACGCGCTCGCAACGCATCAGCCATGAGAACCTGCGCGAGCGCGACGAAATGTGGCTCGGTGATGCGGAGCGCTGGTTCGAGCGCCAGGCGACCGGCCGCCAGCCGCAGACGACACGGGCGCCGATGTTTGTCCCGTTCCGCGTGCGCGGGGTCGAATTGAAGAACCGTGTCGTCGTGTCGCCGATGGCGCAGTACCGTGCGGTCGGCGGCACGCCGACCGATTGGCATCTGGTCCACTACGCCGAGCGCGCCAAAGGCGGGGCAGGGCTGGTGTTCACCGAGATGACCTGCGTGTCGCCCGAAGGCCGCATTACGCCCGGCTGTACCGGGCTATATCGCCCCGAGCACGAGGCTGCGTGGAAACGGATCGTCGATTTTGTCCACGCCGAGACCGACGCCAAGATCGCCATTCAGCTCGGCCATTCCGGGGCCAAAGGCTCAACTCAGCTCGGCTGGGAAACGATGGATGCGCCGCTGAAGTCCGGCAATTGGGCGCTGATGGCGCCATCTGCGGTGCGGTGGAGCGCCGACAACCAAACGCCGCGGGAGATGACGCGCGCCGATATGGACGCCGTTCGCGACCAGTTCGTGCGCTCAGCGCAGATGGCACAGCGTATCGGCTTCGATTGGCTCGAGCTTCACTACGCGCACGGCTACCTGATGTCGGCCTTCATTACGCCGCTCACCAACAAGCGCACCGACGCCTATGGTGGAAGCCTTGAGAACCGTATGCGATTTCCGCTCGAGGTATTCCGCGCGGTGCGTGCGGTTTGGCCAGACGACAAGCCGATTTCGGTGCGCATCTCGGCCAATGATTGGGTGCCGAATGGCATTTCGCCGCAGGATGCGGTCGAAGTTGCCCGCATCCTGACCGATGCCGGCGTCGATATGATCGACGTTTCCGCCGGACAGACAACGAAACAGGCAAAGCCCGTCTATGGACGCATGTTCCAGACGCCGTTCTCCGACCGTATCCGCAACGAGGCCGGTATCGCGACGCTCGCAGTCGGCAACATTTACGATGCCGACCATGTCAATTCGATTTTGATGGCCGGGCGCGCCGATCTGGTGTGCCTGGCGCGGCCCCACCTCGCCAATCCCTACTGGACCCTGCATGCCGCCGCCGATCTCGGTTACGAGGGGACAAACTGGCCAAAGCCTTATTGGGCCGGCCGCGATCAACTGCATCGATTGAAGTCCCGCCCTGACGTGATGACGGGGAAGGTGTGATGGGCGCGCTTGACGGCTTACACGCATTGGTCACCGGCGGGGGCAGCGGCATCGGCGCTGCAATCGCACAGGCGCTGGCGAAAGAGGGCGCGGCCGTTTCTCTTGTCGGCCGACGCAAGGCGCCGCTCGATAGTGTTGCAAAGGCATTGCCGAAGGCTACGGCGATCATCGCCGACGTCACGAAAGCTGCGGACTGCGCGGCAATGGTGGAGGCTGCGCGCGCCGCGCACGGACCAATCGATATCGTCGTCGCCAATGCTGGCGCTGCGGAGAGCGCACCGGCCGCAAAAATCTCGGCTGACCATTGGCAACGCATGATCGGCGTCAATCTGACCGGGGCATTTCAGACGGTGCAGGCGGCGCTGGGTGATGTGACGCGCAAAGGCGACGGGACGCGGCGAATTGTGTTCACGGCTTCGACCGCGGGCCTGAAGGGCTATCCCTACGCGGCAGCCTATTGTGCCGCCAAGCATGGTGTCGTGGGTCTCACGCGCGCTTTGGCCGCAGAACTTAAGTTGGCCGGCGTGACCGTGAATGCGGTGTGCCCGGGCTTTACAGATACCCCGCTTTTAGCCGCTTCGGCGGATGCGATTGCTGCCAAGACCGGCCGCACAGTGGCCGAAGCGCGCGCGACGCTCGCCAAAGACAATGCTGATGGCCGGCTGATTTCACCGGAAGATGTCGCGGCCAAGGTGCTGTGGCTGTGTTCGCCGGCAGCCGCTTCGATCAATGGAGAAGCCATTGTCATTGCCGGAGGCGCGGCATGACCGTTTCCGTAAAGACAAGACCGGGTCAAACGGCGCCATCGCTGAGCAAACAACGGTTGCGACTATGGGTCCGCATTTTGCGGGTCGCACGCGCGATCGAGGCGGAGGTGCGAGATCGGTTGCGCGTCGAATTCAAGGTCACGTTGCCGCAGTTCGATGTCATGGCTGCACTCGAGAGGAAGCCCGACGGCATGACAATGACAGAGCTGTCGCGCTTCCTGATGGTGTCGAACGGCAATGTTACCGGTATTATCGATCGGCTGGTGTCTGACAAGCTTGTCGCCCGCCAGGCCCCGGCTGATGACCGCCGCTCGATCATCGTGCGGCTGACGCCACGCGGCCTAAAAGAGTTCACCGCAATGGCCAAGGCGCACCAGGGCTGGGTGGATGGGTTGTTGTCAGAATTCGATGCGGCGGGGGCGGACACGCTGATCCGCCATCTCGACGGATTGTCCAGCCGCATACGCAACGGAGGAACGCGCGCATGATCATGAGCGACTTCAAGCCGAAGCATTTTAACTGGCGCGCGCAAAACGGAGTCGGCGTGATTACGCTCAAGGGCACCGAGCGGAAGAATCCGATCACTTTTGATAGTTATGCGGAGCTCGGCCAGACCTTTCGTGATCTTTCGCGGGCCGGTGATATCAAGACCATCATATTCGGCTCGAATGGCGGCAATTTCTGTTCGGGCGGAGACGTCCACGACATTATTGGGCCGCTGCTAGACCGCGACATGAAAGGGCTTCTCGATTTTACCCGTATGACCGGCGAGCTCGTGAAAGCGATGCGCGCCTGCCCGCAACCGATAATCGCTGCAATCGACGGTGTCTGCGTCGGCGCAGGTGCCATGATCGCGTTATTCTGCGATATCCGCCTGGGTACACCGCAAGCCAAAACCGCATTCCTGTTCACCCGCGTCGGCCTTGCCGGTTGCGATATGGGCGCATGCGCTCTGCTGCCGCGCGTCGTCGGTCATGGCCGCGCGTCGGAGCTGCTCTATACCGGCCGCGTCATGACAGCGGAGGAGGGCGAGCGGTGGGGCTTTTTCAATCGTCTTGTCGGCGCGGAGAAGCTCGAGGCGGATGCCATGGCGTTTGCGCAGCAGCTCGCGACCGGGCCAACCTTCGCGCATGGAATGACGAAAGCCATGCTTCATCACGAATTCGCTATGCCGCTCGACGCCGCTGTCGACGCTGAGGCGCTGGCCCAAGCGGTCTGTATGCAGACGCAAGACTTTCGCCGTGCCTATGAAGCCTTTGTGGCCAAGCAGAAACCACAATTCGCCGGAAATTGAACGATGCTCGACCGGAGTTTCCTGGATTGGCCGTTTCTCGAAGAGCGCCACCGCGCGCTTGCCGGTCGGCTGGAATCCTGGGCCGCGCAACACTGCGCGCACGTCGACCATCGCGATGTTGATGCCGCTTGCCGCGAACTGGTGCACAAGCTCGGCCGCGACGGCTGGCTCCGACACAGTGCGCCGGGCGACGATCCGTCAGAAAAAATCGATGTCCGCACCCTGGCTTTGATCCGCGAGACGCTGGCGCGCCATTCCGGCCTCGCCGATTTCGCTTTCGC
Source organism: uncultured Alphaproteobacteria bacterium (assembly GCA_963810585.1). Taxonomy (GTDB): domain Bacteria; phylum Pseudomonadota; class Alphaproteobacteria; order Rhizobiales; family Xanthobacteraceae; genus Pseudolabrys. The sequence goes on along the minus strand of CAWENV010000001.1, from coordinate 345,101 downwards.
CATGCAGGGCCTAGGCGCCGGGCCGATTTCGCTGTTCGGTACTGCTGCTCAAAAGGGTGAATGGCTCCCGAAAACCCGCAGTGGCGCCGCGATCGCAGCATTCGCGCTGTCAGAGCCAGCTTCCGGATCCGACGTCGCAAATATTTCAACCACGGCGCGGCGAGACCGGGACGGTTATGTCCTCGACGGCGAGAAGACCTGGATCTCGAACGGTGGCATTGCCGATCTTTACGTCGTGTTCGCCCGAACCGGTGAAGCTCCGGGCGCGAAAGGCCTGTCGGCGTTTATCGTGCGCGACGATAATCCCGGTCTCTGGATTGTTGAACGTATCGAAACAATCGCGCCGCATCCGCTTGCGCGCGTGGCGCTAAAAAACTGCAGGGTCGGTGCCGGTGACATCATCGGTGCGGCTGGCGACGGCTTTAAGATCGCGATGGCGACGCTCGACGTATTCCGGACTTCGGTCGGAGCCGCCGCCCTCGGCTTCGCGCGCCGCGCACTCGCCGAGACCCTAACGCGCGCGGCAAGTCGGAAGTTGTTCGGTGCACCTATGTCAGAATTGCAGATGGTGCAGGGCCACATCGCCGATATGGCGCTCGAAATCGATGCCGCGGCGCTCCTTATCTATCGCGCCGCTTGGGCCAAAGACATGGGTGCGGCGCGCGTAACGCGAGAAGCAGCCATGGCGAAGCTTTACGCGACCGAAGCGGCGCAGCGCGTAATCGACGCTGCGGTACAAATTCACGGCGGCGACGGCGTGCGCGCTGGGCATCCCGTGGAGACGCTCTACCGGGAAATTAGGGCGTTACGCATTTACGAGGGTGCGTCCGACGTCCAGAAAGTCGTCATCGCTCGCGCCGTGCTTTCTTCTGCAACAGGCCACTGACATGACTCGGAAAATAAAGCTTGGCCCATCTGTGCACGTCGATACCTTCACGCGCGATAATCTTCCGCCGTTCGATCAATGGCCGGATATTTTGCTCGACCGACCGGAATTTCAATATCCGGAACGTTTGAATGCCGCGGTCGAATTGACGGACCGCATGGTCGATCGCGGCTTCGGCGATCATATTGCGCTGATCGGGAATGGCCGCCGACGAACCTACAAAGAGCTGACCGACTGGTCGAACCGGCTGGCGCATGCGCTCGTCGAAAACTACGGCGTTAAACCGGGCAACCGCATCCTCATCCGTTCGGGCAACAACCCCGCTCTGGTCGCGGCCTGGCTTGCAGCCACCAAAGCGGGCGCCGTCGTCGTCAATACGATGCCGATGCTGCGCGCTGGCGAACTCGGCAAGATTGTCGACAAAGCCGAGATTGCGTTGGCCTTAACCGATAGTCGCATCGCCGACGAGATAGTTGCCTGTGCCAAAGCCAGCAAATTCCTCAGGCAGGTGGTCAATTTCGACGGGACTTCCAATCATGACGCCGAGCTCGACCGCGTCGCGCTCGACAAACCGGTAAAGTTCAACGCGATAGCAACGGGGCGCGACGACGTCGCGCTGCTGGGCTTCACCTCCGGTACGACCGGCGAGCCCAAGGCAACGATGCATTTCCATCGTGATTTGCTGATCGTCGCTGATGGTTACGCCAAGGAAGTTCTCAACGTAAAGCCAGAGGATGTGTTTGTCGGCTCCCCACCTCTGGCTTTTACCTTCGGTCTTGGCGGCCTGGCGATTTTCCCGCTTCGTTTTGGCGCCACTGCAACGCTGCTCGAAAACGCGTCGCCTGCGAACATGGTGCAGATCATTGAAACCTATAAAGCGACGATCTCGTTCACCGCCCCGACCGCGTATCGCGCGATGATGGCGGCGATGGACCAGGGCGCCAATCTGTCATCGCTGCGAATTGCGGTATCAGCCGGCGAGACCTTGCCCGCGCCAGTGTTCGAGGAATGGACGCGTCGGACCGGGAAGCCGATTCTCGACGGCATAGGCTCGACGGAGATGCTGCACATATTTATCACCGGCCGCGTCGGCGACGCGCTGCCCGGCGCGACGGGTCGGCCGGTTGCCGGCTATGAAGCCAAGATCGTCGACGCCGATATGAAGGAGGTTCCTGCGGGCGCCGTTGGCCGGCTGGCGGTGCGCGGTCCGACGGGTTGTCGTTATCTCGCCGACCGGCGGCAGAAAGACTACGTCAATGACGGTTGGAATCTCACCGGCGACGCTTTTATCCAGGACGAAGATGGGCGATTCCATTTCGCAGCGCGAAACGACGACATGATTGTCTCGGCGGGTTACAACATCGCCGGACCCGAGGTCGAGGCGGCGTTGTTGTCACATCCAGACGTTGCCGAATGCGCCGTAATCGGCGCCAGCGATGTCGAGCGGGGACAAATCGTGTCGGCCTTCGTCGTGCTCAAGGCCGGCATCGTGGCTGACAATCTGCGTATCAAGATCTTGCAAGACCACGTCAAGGCAACCATCGCCCCGTATAAGTACCCGCGCGTAGTAAAATTCCTCGATGCATTGCCGAAGACGCAGACCGGAAAAATTCAACGATTCAAATTACGAGAACATGCATCATGAACGAAAGCTTGTTTGAAGTTGTGCAGCCGAAGCACTGGGCGGCGCCAAAAGGCTACGCCAACGGCATCGCTGCACAAGGACGGCAGATTTTTATTGCCGGCCAAGTCGGTTGGAACGCGCAGGCGCAATTCGAGAGCGACGATTTCGTGGCTCAGGTCGGGCAGGCGCTGAGAAATATTGTTGAGGTTCTCGTGGCGGCTGGCGGGAAGCCGCATCATCTCGTTCGGCTTAATTGGTATGTGACCGACAAAGCAGAATACGCCGCTCGCCAGCGCGAAATTGGAGACGTGTACCGTCAGGCGATTGGCCGGCATTTTCCGGCGATGACGTTGTTAGTGGTTGCCGGACTGCTCGAGCCGCGCGCCAAAATCGAAATCGAAGCGACGGCGGTTATCCCGGACTAACCGCTCGAGATTGTCGGGATGGCGCTCGCTTAGGGATGTCGGTCAACCTGCAAGGATCCGCGGAGCAGCGTGGCGTACACCCACTCCATAAGACCTTTGGGCCGTGCGAGCCCCATTCGATCTAAACATTCCTCAGTGTCGGCAAGTCTGCCGCCAGAGCCAAGTCCCCGCAACAGCAAACTCGCGATCCGACCGGGAGAGGCTGACGCAAGACGCGTCAATGCGGGGATCAGACGCTGTTCAACCTGGGTGAAGTCGGTTCCGAATGGAAATGGCTCGATCAGTCCTGCCGCGCGGGCAGGGCTGAGTGCACGTTCGATGCGCTCAGGCGTATTATCCAGGCATTCCTCCGGAATCTCGTAGTCTTTTTCGATCTTGCCGGCGTCTGTCGCTTCTCTGAGCAATTCGTTTTGGAACCGCGAATCTGCGATGCCCAACATTGCGGCAATGACATCGCGGTCAGATTTTCCACGCAAGTCCGCGATGCCATATTCAGTCACCACAATATCGCGGAGATGCCGCGGAATTGTGGTGTGGCCGTAGTTCCAGAGAATATTGGACGTTACGCGCCCTTTGGCGTTGCGAGTGGCACGCAACATGATAATGGAGCGCGCGTTTTCGAGAGCGAAACTCTGCGCGACGAAATTATATTGGCCGCCGACGCCGCTAACGACTTTCCCATCGTCGAGGGCATCGGAGACGACATCGCCGAGCAGTGTGGCCATCATGGCGTTGTTGATGAAGCGGCCTTTGACCCGCGCAGCCCGCTTGCTAGCTTCGTCGCCGTAAAGTTCATTGACGAAAGAGACCGCGGTCATGTGGAATTTGTCGCGTTCCGTCTCCGGCATTTCGCGCAAGGCTCGATAAAATGCCTTCGATCCGACAAAAAATGCGGCGTGCAGAAGGGCACCGTTCACTTCGCGTTTGAGGAGGCCGGCTCGATAAAGATCGAGAAAGCATTCAACGAACATCTCGCTTGCGCCGTAGAGCCCGTGCTCGAAGGGCGTATCCTCAAGCGGCCCGGTAAGGGAAATAAAAGGCGCCAAACGGGCTTCTGCGTCCCGGAACGCGGCATTGTTCCGGTGCCGAAGGACCAACGCTTGCGCGACAGCGTCGCCAAGGGAGCCGATGCCGATCTGGATCGTGCCGCCATCGGCGATTATGCGCGCAACATGAAGGCCGGCAGCATATTCCGTTAGGTCGACGGGTTCGCGCGGTGGAGCGAAAAGCGGGAAGTCGGTTTGCGCTCCCTCCAGGATGTAGTCGAATTCTTCGGCAGGCAGCTTCGGCATCGCCCGCCATATAGGGCAATTCGCTGTTGACCTGCCCGATAGAGATAAAATCGGTGCGTCCGGCGCGGCGCGCAGCCAGTAGATCGAGGGTGATATCGGGGTTGCAGCTCAGGCTGTAAAAGGTCTTGCCGTCACGAACGCGCTTGGCGACCAGTTGACCGATCACATTGACCTTGCGGTCAAGAATATAATGGATCGCGTGCGTATAGTTGGCCGAAATGTAATTGCGTTGCGACGCGGCGACATTCAGCCGGCTCCCGGCCAGGAAGAAAAATTCATCGACCTCGACGTTCGGCGGCATGCGGTTGTTTCGTAGCGCTTCGCCATAGGCAAGTGCCGGATAGCCCTCAAACAGCCTCGCGGAAACCGGATCAAGGAAGCGCCGCTCAAGTTCTTGCTTGGCGCGTGGCTTCTCGAGCGTCAAAGCAGTGAAGATGCGGAGAGCGATAGACGCATCGCCGGCGGCGCGACTGAATACGGAATTAGCGACATGGTTGGCTTTGCCGAGCCCAAGCGGAAGCGCGAGCACAATATTCTTGCCGACCCGTTCCACGATCGTATCGGTCAATCGGTCGGCGTCGCTGAAATAGACCGGAGCGTTTCCGGTTCGCATTTATTTTATCCGGTCCCAGCCCGGATCGGGCTGGAAGCGCTCACCATATTTCGAAGCCAGTTGTGTCAGAGTAAGCACGACGTCGGCTACTCCGCGCGAGCGTGCATAGTTCATCGGGCCACCGCGAAATGGAGCAAAACCGGTTGCGAATATCATTGCGCCGTCAATCGTATCCTCGTCGGCGACTACGCCCTCGCGCAGACAGGTTACGCAAACGTCGAGCATCTGCAAAATGAGGCGATCGGCCATATCGGGGCCTGGCGCCGGTGCGCCGGCGGTCCTTCACCGCTTTTCCGTCTTTCCAGTCGTACATGCCTTTGCCGGTCTTGCGGCCGAGTTCGCCCTTTTTGACCTTATCCGATAGCCATGTCGGCGTTGCCGGCATCGGCCGTTTGAGCGAGCTGCGAAGGACGTCGGCAACGTGAAGGCAAATATCGAGCCCCACTTGATCGGCGAGTTCGATCGGCCCCATCGGCATGCCGAAATCTTCCGCTGCGCGGTCGATTGTTTCGCGTTTGACGCCTTCGTCCAACATGACGAAGGCCTCCATCAAATACGGGGTGAGGGCGCGATTGACTAAAAAGCCCGGCGCGCTTTTGACCGGCGTCGGTAGCCGGTCGATGCGGCCGAGGAACGCGTGCGCGGCGTCGAGCACGTCAGGCTTCACACCATCATGGCTGACAACCTCAACCAGCTGCATGCGCGATACCGGATTGAAAAAGTGCAAGCCGAGAAACCGCTCAGGCCGCTTCAATCCCTTGCGGAGTTCTTCCAGCGGAATGCTTGAGGTGTTGGTGGCGAGAATCGCGTCCGGGCGCATTCTGCTTTCGACCCCGGCATATACTTTCTGCTTGAGCTCCAGTGTTTCCGGCACCGCTTCGATGATGAGATCGGCCGTATTGGCGCCATCGCCCTTGAGATCCGGAATGAGACGATCGAGCGCATCGCGAATGTCGGTACTCTTGTGAGAAATCTTACTGAACAGGTCGGACGCGCGTTTTATGGCACCGCCAAGCGGTTCGGCCTTCATGTCGGCAAGGCTGACCGAGAATCCGTGCCAGGCGCACCATGCGGCGATGTCGCCACCCATCGCGCCGGCCCCGATGACATGAATGCGCTCGCCCTGAAAATTACCGTCGGACAGACTTTTGAGTTTGTTGCGGAGGAAAAATACGCGGATGAGGTTCTGCGCGGTCGGAGTGACAAGTAGGCGCGCAAAAGAAGGAACCTCGGCCTTTTGCATCGCGGCTTTGCTGGCGCCATTTGCCTCCCACAAATCGATGAGCGCGCTGGGGGCAGGGTAGTTTTTGGACGGTGCTTTCTTTTCTGCTTCGCTTTTCATGCGCGACGACAGCAATTTGCGGGCTGGAAGCAAATTCAACGCGAATACAGAAAGACCCGGACGCGCGGTCTTGAGCTGGCCCGCCACCGCCGATTTGACGGCGGCGCGGATGTGGCGCTCCTGAGTGATCGCATCGACGAGCCCAAGGGTTTTCGCTTGCCGAGCGCGGATCGATTTGCCCGTCAGCATGATGGTCATAGCCTGCATGCGGATTGATCAGCCGCGTCAGCCGCGCCGTACCGCCAAGGCCGGGATGCAGTCCCAATTGAACCTCAGGGAAACCGAGCGTCGCATCGTCGACTGCGATCCGATATTTGCAGGCGAGCGCGACCTCCAAGCCGCCGCCGAGACAATAGCCATGGATGACGGCGATGGTCGGCAACTTGAGCCGCTCCAGCCGGTCGATAATCGTGTGGGCACGGCCGAGACGCGCTTCGATGTCGGCCGTTTTTGTCGTATCGCGAAATTCTCCAATATCGGCGCCGGCGATAAAGCCGCTCGGCTTGCCGGAGCGTATCACCAGGCCTTTCGGGCCCTCGCGCTCGATGGTCGCGAGGACGTCATCAAGTTCGGTCACGACGTCTTCCGACAGCGTATTGGCGCCAGCGCCCTGCTTATCGATGATCAACCAGGCGATGCCGTCCTCATCGGTCTTGAGCTTCCAATTGTGCCACGGAGAAGGGGCCTTCACGTCCTCCGGTGCAGCGAAAGGTCCGAGTTCCAGATTTCGTGGGGCGAGCGTGTCCCATACTTTTTGCGTCATGGGGGCGCTCCTACACTGTCTCGATCAGCATGGCGCCACCCTGGCCACCACCGATACATTCAGTGGCGATGCCGCGCTTGCGGCCGAGCCGTTTCATCGCGTTGACGAGATGCAGCACAATTCGATTGCCGCTCGCGCCGACGGGATGCCCAAGCCCAATTGCGCCGCCGTCGATATTGAGCTTATCGCGGGCGATCGCGCCCGCAGGTCCATCGAGGTGCAATACCTCGCGGCAGAATTTGTCATCTTGCCATGCCGCTAGACAGCCAAGGACCTGCGCGGCAAAAGCTTCGTTGAGCTCCCATAGATCGATGTCGTTGAGGGCAAGTTTTTGCCGGCGCATGAGGGCGGTCGAGCACAGCACCGGTCCCAACCCCATGATCGAGGGGTCGAGCGCGGACCACTCGCTGTCAACGATCACAGCGCGCGGCTTGAGGCCGTGCTGCTTCACCGCCTTTTCGGATGCGAGGATTACCCACGAAGCGCCGTCGGTGATCTGCGAACTGTTGCCGGCCGTCACTTTTCCCCACGGCCGTTCGAAAACGGGTTTGAGCTTGGCCAGGCTATCCACGGTGCTGTCGGGCCGCACCCCATCGTCGAAGTCGTAAATCTTGCCGTCGCGGCCGAACGCAGCCTCCAATTCGCCGGCAAAAACCTTGTCAGCCTGGGCGCGAGCAAGGCGCTGCTGGCTTTCGGCTGCATATTGATCGGCGTCCCGGCGGGTCACGTTGAAAAGATGTGCGACGACCTCCGCGGTTTGGCCCATGTTGAGTTCGACGATGGGGTCGGTGAGGCCCCGCTCCAGGCCGATGACAGGTTTGAAAAAGCTGGGCCGAATGCGCGTGAAGGCCGCCAGGCGTGCCCACACATTCCGCGCCGAAAACAGACTCAAATACCACTGGACTGCACTACGCCGAAATACGAGCGGTGCGTAGCTCAATGCTTCGGTGCCGCCGGCGAGAATCAGGTCCGAGACGCCGTCCTGAATATCGCGATAGCCGCTCTCGATCGACTGCATGCCGGACCCGCAATTGATCTGCACGGTGAAGGCGGTCATCGCCTCGCCCATGCCAAGCCGAAGCGCAGCCACGCGGGCGGGATTCATTTCATCGGCGATAACATTGACGCAGCCGAGAATGACCTTGTCGAACGCATCGGGCGCAAAAGGTTGGCGCAGCAATAACGGCCGGCCGCACTGAACCGCGAGATCGACAGGTGTGAACGGGCCGATGCCGCGCGCTTTCAGGAACGGCGTGCGGCTGCCGTCGATAATATAAACGGGACGATCGTTCACTCGGCCGCTGCCGGCCGTGGTCGCTTCTGTCGTGGCGATGGCCTGTCTCCTTGCGCGTGGTCGGCGTCGTGGCGTGTCAACTCTTCTGCGGTAAAATCATCAACCGCAATGGCGATCGCGACGGCTTTGGCAGCTTCCTTAAGCTGCACGGCCTCGCTGTCGTTAATAAGGTTTTGTTTGAGCGCTTGATCGATGTCGCGTACGTGCGCTTTGTTCATTCGATCGCGCAGTGGCTGCGAGGCCGCGGTGAGACTGAAAGCATTTTCCAGGTGCGCAAGTCCGCCTTCATCGTTGGGATGGAAAAGGTCGACCGTCAACCTATCCCGCGTCGCCGAAGGTTCAAGAATAAGTGTGGCGCATGCGCGCGTTAGACTATCAGAAGGACCACGACGGCGTGGCCCGAGCGGCTGAATGATCAGGCGCAACAACCCCGCAACCAGGCGGTTGGGGAAATTCGCGAAAATTTCATCGAATCGGGTGGCGATCGTGAGCAAACCGGCGTCCATACACCACGCGACCAGCGGCAGATCGGCGTCCTGCCGTCCTTCGTCCTGCCAGCGCTTGAGCACGGCGGATAACAAATAAAGCTCGGACAGAAGATCACCGAAGCGCGCCGAAATCATTTCCTTGCGCTTGAGGTCGCCACCAAGCGTCAACAAGGTCATATCCACGGACAGTGCAAAAGCCGCAGAATAGCGGCTGAGTTGCCGGTAAAAGTGCCTGGTCTTTCCGGCACCGGGCGCGGGCGCGAACAGTCCGCCGGTCCAACTGTGCCCCCAGGCCCGGAAGAAATTGGCGATGGCGTGGCCCACATGCGCCCAGAACACGCGGTCGAACGCATCGAGGCCACGGGCGCGGTCGTCGTCTTCCAGTGCGAGCATCTCTTTGAGAATGTAAGGATGGCTGCGAATGGCGCCTTGGCCAAACTGGATCAGGCTGCGCGTCACGATATTGGCGCCCTCGACGGTGATGCCGATCGGAACAGCGCGGTAAAGGCTTCCGAGGTAATTCTGCGGGCCTTCCATAATGGCTTTACCGCCGTGCACGTCCATTGCGTCATTGACCGAAATACGCAGGTGCTCGGTTGCTTGGGATTTCATGATTGCCGTGACCACGGCTGGTTTGTGGCCGGCGTCGAGTGCAGCGCAGGTCATCCGCCGTGCGGCGTCGAGCAGATAGGCCGTGGCGGCCAGCCTCCCGAGTCGCTCCTGGATGGCTTCGAATTTTCCGATTGAAATGTGAAATTGTTCGCGAATGCGCGCGTAGGCGCCAGTGGTGTGGGCGGTGTAGACGGCGCCCGCCGCCGACAATGAAGGCAGTGAAATTCCGCGCCCGGCGGCGAGCGCACTCATCAGCATCTTCCAGCCTTTGCCGACCTGCTCGACTCCGCCGATGACGTGGTCCATCGGGAGGAAGACGTCGCGTCCCCAGTTCGGACCATTCTGGAAGACATTGAACGCGGGAAAATGGCGGCGGCCGATTTCCACCCCGGGCAGATGCGTCGGCACCAGCGCGACTGTAATGCCAATATCTTCATTCGGACCGAGAAGATGATCGGGATCGCGTAACTTGAAAGCAAGGCCAAGGACGGTCGCAACCGGACCAAGCGTGATGTATCGCTTGTGCCAGTTCAGGCGAATGCCCAACACGTCCCGCCCATCGAAAGTGCCGCGACAAACAATTCCGGTATCAATCATTGATGCCGCGTCCGAGCCGGCTTCGGGGCTGGTTAATCCAAAGCACGGGATTTCCGAGCCGTCGGCAAGACGCGGCAACCAATAGTCCTGCTGCTCCTTGGTACCGAATTGCAGAAGTAGTTCACCCGGGCCGAGTGAATTTGGCACCATTGCGGTCACTGCGGCGGTAATCGAATGTGTCGAAAGTTTCCGTACGACTTCGGAATGCGCGTAGGCGGAAAAGCCCAAGCCGCCATATTGCTTTGGAATGATCATTGCAAAGAACTTGTGAGCCTTGAGAAAGCGCCAGGCTTCTGGCGGCAAGTCGCGCAGCTCCCAATTGACTTTCCAGTCATCGAGCATGGCGCAGAGCTCCTCGACTGGCCCATCGAGAAAAGCTTGCTCTTCAGGGGAGAGTTTGGCGGGTGCTTCAGCGAGCAGTTTTGTCCAGTCAGGATTACCGGTGAACAGATCGGCGTCCCACCAAACGTCGCCGGCTTCAATGGCTTCCCGTTCAGTATTCGAAAGGGCAGGCAGCACACCCTTTGCCCAACTGAATATATACCGGGAAATGTAGTCTCGTCGGAACGTCATCAAGCGCTCGCAATGCAGCCTGCCCGAACCAAGGGATTTGCTTTACAAAGGTTCCGGGACAATGACCATATAAAGACGTGCCAGATATAGAGTTGGTGTATGTCGTGCAGACTGCACTATTGCACGGAGGGTCCGAGTAGCGCTGCCTAAAAACGTGCCCCTCACGAGAAGATGACAAAGTTTTAATCTGGATCGGATCGCTCGGGCGCTAAGGTTATTCAGCAACTTAGCGGGCCTTAAGACTGACCATAGTCACCAAACACGACAATTCCGCCGACCATGTATCAAAGTCTAAAAGAATGGATCGGCAGGCGAATTCTTCGCTATCTCAATACGCCGTCTCGCCGTTATGCACCGTTTTTTGCGCCTCCCATCGATGTATTGCGCCGGAGCCTGCAAGCCGGCGACATTTTGCTGATTGAGGGGGATACCCGACTCAGTGCGGTTATAAAATTTCTCACCCAATCAACATGGTCTCATGCGGCGCTCTATGTCGGTGACGCTGCGAACGGATAAAGCGACCGATGGCGAACCGGATGTTTTGTTGGAGGCATTCAGTGAAGTTGGCGTTGTCCTCTCGCCGCTCTCCAAATATGAGAAATTTAATACGCGAATTTGCCGGCCCATCGGGCTGAAGGATGAAGAGCGCAAGGCGATCATTGACTACGCGATAGCCCGGGTGGGCATGCAATACGACAACAAGCAGATAATCGATCTTGCGCGCTACCTCTTTCCCTATCCGCCGGTTCCAGTGTTTCTGCAGGCGGCGATTGCTGGCGATTGGGAGTGGAGATCCAACCCGGGCAATCTGTTCAACTCTTATCGCCGAGGCGTTTGAATCAGTTCATTACCCGATTTTGCCGGAAATCGTCGAAGACTCCGGTTACGGAATTGCGCCCTTCGTACAAAGTGAGACGGAGCATATTCGCAAGCACGGTCTCTATACGCCGCGAGATTTCGACATCTCGCCATATTTTGCCGTGATCAAGCCGGTCATCGTCAATAAATTCGATTATCACACACTCGAATGGTCTCCCAAAAAATCGACACTCATCAAAAAAGCAAGAGCGAAGTCTTCAAAAACTCGCCGAAATAACGTGCGAGTAAAATCTTCTAACGTCTGATTTATTTCAGCGCTAGGGATCGACCTGGCGCGGCTTTCCTTCGGCATCAACCGCGACATAAGTGAAAACGCCGTCGGTTACCGCGATGTACTTGTCACCTATGCCTCGGCAAGCCCAGCTTTCAATTTTTACCGTCAATGAGGTGTGCCCAACCTTAACCACCTCGGCGTAGCACGCGACCTCATCGCCGACAAAAACGGGTCGATGAAAATTCATGCCGGTGATAGCGACGGTAACCACCCGACCTTTTGCACGACGGGTTGCCGCCGCGCTTCCCGCAAGGTCCATTTGCGATACCAGCCAGCCACCAAAAATGTCACCATGTGGATTAGTGTCCATCGGCATTGCGATGGCGCAAAGCGTCGGCTTGGTATCGGGTGGTTCCGTGGTTTGGGTCGCGGGGTTTGTTGGCAAAATCATAATCCTTTAGGAGTAGCCCGAGGCCTTATGGTCTTGTCTTTGGCCCTGAAGGCTGCGATCGACGCGCGATAACTGTCCGTAAGATCGACATCATCCCAGCCGTTCAACAATTGATTACGACTGATTGGATCGATAGCAAACGCAAATTTCCGATCAGCGCAGGTGATCGTCTGCTGTTCCAGATCGATGGTCATGTCTTGTGCTGGATTAGCGGAGATAGCAGCCGCGAGTTCGGTTACTTCCGCCTCGCCGACAACTGCCGTCAACAGCCCATTCTTTACTGCGTTTTGCGCGAAAATATCTCCGAACGAGGGTGCGATTACGCATCGGAAGCCGTGGTCATAAAGGGCGTAAACGGCCGCCTCGCGCGATGAACCTCCGCCGAAGTTCCGCTCCGCAAGGAGGATCTTGGCGTCGCGATAGGCATCTTGATTGAGCGGGAAGTCGGGCCGTTCCTGGCCCTGGGCACTTCGTCGAAAGTCGTAAAACACGACGGTGCCAAGGCCCTTGGATCTCGGCCACTTAAGATAGCGTGCCGGCAGGATTTGATCGGTATTGAGGTTCGGTATCATCAGCGGACACGTTTTGGCCGTGAGACGCACGAATTTCTCCATCTGCACATCCTAAAGTTTGCGTCCGACCAGCAAAGGTCGGACATCAGCGAGATGTCCACTGACTGCTGCCGCCGCCACCATTGCCGGCGACATCAGATGAGTTCGCGCGCCTGGACCTTGTCGGCCGCGGAAATTCCGATTGGTGGTCGACGCGCAACGTTCGCCCGGCGGCACCAAATCTCCGTTGATACCAACACACATCGAGCATCCCGAATCCGCCCATTCCAGGCCGGCATCGCGGAAAATGCGATCGAGCCCTTCTTCCTCCGCTTGCCGTTTCACCGCCGAGGAGCCGGGTGAAACGAGGCCCGGCACCTTGCTCACGCGGCCTGCAAGCACGGTCGCGGCGGCTCGCAGGTCCTCAATGCGGGAATTGGTACAAGAGCCGATAAAGACCCGGTCAATGGCGATATCGGTCAACTTTGTGCCCGGCGTGATACCCATGTAATCGAGTGCTTCGCGCACATATTTGGCGCGCGTTTCGTCGCGTTCGCGGGACGGTTCGGGTACGCGTGCGTCGACGGGCAAGGCGTCGTCCGGTGTCGTGCCCCAGGTAACAATGGGAGCGATCTTGCCCGCGTCGATCGAGACCTCTCGGTCGAAGACGGCGTCGGTATCCGAAACGAGCGCCGACCATGCCGCGACGGCTTGCTCGAAGTCGCCGTCCTTCGGTGCATACGGTCGGCCTTTGATATAAGCGAAAGTGTTTGCGTCCGGCGCCACCATGCCGCAGCGTCCACCTGCCTCAATCGACATATTGCAGAGCGTCATGCGGCCCTCCATAGAGAGTGCTGATATTGCCGTGCCGGCGAACTCAATGGCATGGCCTTGAGCACCGTCAGCGCCGATATGCGCGATAATGGCCAGCGCAATGTCCTTGGCCGCAACGCCGGGAGCAGTTTTTCCGTCGACCACGATGCGCATCCGCTTTGGTTTCTTTTGCCACAGCGTTTGCGTCATCAACACATGTGCGACCTCAGACGCGCCGATTCCGAATGCGTAGGCGCCGAAGGCGCCGTGTGTGGAGGTATGGCTATCGCCACACACGACCAACAAGCCGGGCAGGGTCAATCCCTGTTCCGGACCGACCACATGGACAATGCCTTGGCGGGGGTCGCGCAGGCCAAACAGCGTAATGTGATTATCTTCAGCATTGGCCTCGAGATTTCGCACCATTGCCGCGATCTCGGGATTGGCGATGTCCTTTCCACGCTCGCGCGTCGGCACATAGTGATCGGCAACGCCAAAAGTGAGTTGTGGCTCGGCAGCGATGCGCCCGCGGGCTTTCATCTGGCTGAAGGCGTGGAATGAGCCCTCATGAATGTAATGCCGATCGACCCAGAGCAATGTGGCGCCGTCTTCGCGGCGTGCGATTTCATGCGTCGACCACAACTTGTCGATCAATGTCTGGGGTTCGCTCATGTCCGCGCCTCTGGCCCAGCCATTAGGCTTGTCGGGGGTGCGCGATATTGTATGCTAAAAAATACCAAGTAAAGCGCGGGCCGGCGGTGAGCGCTTCGGATGGGGGGAGTGCGACCTTGCGCAATAGGTTTGGCGAAGCGAAGAAGGAAGTTTGTTTGGGTTTGCGCGATCGAATTCGAAATCGGTCGCGTGCGCTTGGGTGCCGCTGACACCAGGGCGCCAGTAATCCACAGTCCGGCCATAGCCGTCCTACGAATAAAAATTCGAAACCGTTAAACGAAGAAAACCAAGCCGGCAGATATCGCGCCGCAACGCTAAACGAGGAGGGACTACCATGTCGGACCAGAAATATCCGTTCAGCCGCCGCCGTTTCCTAACCACTTCGGCATTTGGTGTCGCGGCGGCGGCAACCGGCAGCATCGCAATGCCTTCCGTCGTGCGCGCACAAGGCACTGCCGTGAAACTCGGTGTATTACATCCGGTCACCGGCGCCTTGTCGTACTCTGGCCAGCAAGGTCGGCTCGGTGCAACCATCGCAATCGAGGAGATTAATGCCGGTGGCGGCATTAAGGGGCTCGGCATGATTGATGCTGTGCTGGGCGATGCACAGTCGACACCCGATGGTGGCACAGCCGAAGTTGAGAAGATGAACTCGGCGGGCGTGTCCTGTATCGTTGGCGGTTATGCCAGCAATATCTGCCTCGCGACGACCCAAGCTGCGGCGCGCTATGAACTGCCTTACGTGGTCGACGTCGGCGTCGCCGACGGTATCGTCACTCGCGGTTTGAAAAATACTTTCCGCTTTGGTCCCGGCTTCGGCGTTATCGCAAAAACTGCACTGGCGAATCTCGCCATCATCAACGACCATGCCGGCAAACCCGCCAAGACCGTGATGATCGTGCATGAGGACTCGTTGTTTGGTTCCGGCCTTGCCAAGCTGCTCAACGCGCAACTTCCCCAACAGGGTTTTGAGATTCTGGAGACGATCCCGCACCCCACGCCTACGCGCGATTTCAATAACGTGGTACTCAAGATCAAGGCGCAGAACCCTGATCTCGTTATTCCGGCGAATTACTATAACGAGTACGTGCTGCTAGCCCGCACGATGCAACAACAGCAGGTGCGTCCGAAGGGCATCTACTCGGTGCTTGGCGGTGCCGCGTCCTCCTACAAATTCGTCAAGGAATTCCCGGAGGCAGCCAAATATATCATGGATTGCAATCACTGGTTCGATCCGCGCAGCGAGAAAGCGCAGGCATTAAAAAAGAAGGTCGAAGGCAAGGATCAGTTCTTCACCTACGAAGTCTATATGAACTACAGCTGCGTCTATCTGATTGCCGACGCGCTCCAGCGGGCGGCATCAGCCGACCGTGCCAAGCTCACCGCGGCGCTGGAGACATCGACTTTCTCCGGACACGTGATGCCCTACGGCCCAACTAAATTCGTCAACGGGCAGAACGAGGGCGCTGCACCGGCCAATACGCAGGTGCTCGACAATGACATCAAGGTGATTTTGCCGCCGGCCTTCGCGAATGCGAAGCCAGTCTTCCCGATGCCGGCGTAAGCGTTATGGCGATGCGGGCGGTGCATTCAATGCGCCGCCCGCGGCCATGACCTCCAAAGTGCTGCGTCCGTGCTGTCGCCAACCATTCTGATTCCTGCGATCCTCAACGGTCTGTTGACCGGTGCAGTTTACGCGCTCGTCGCTCTTGGGCTGACGCTGATCTACGGCGTGCTGCACATTATTAACTTCGCGCATGGCGCGCTTTTGAGCGCGGCTCTGTTTGCGGCCTTCTTTGCTTATCGTCTGTTGGGTCTAGACCCGTACGTCGCCGTATTCCTGATCGCGCCTGTGTTCTTCGGGCTCGGGTATGCTTTGCAGCGTTTCATCATCAGCCCCGCGTCGCATGGTGACGACCGAAACATGCTGCTGGTGACGCTGGGCATCGCCGTCATCGTCGAAAACGCGCTTCTCTTTGCATTTCGTGCCGATACGCGGACGATTGACGTACCGTATGCGTTTAAGACCATTGATTTCGGGTTTACTTTTCTCGCCGTCCCACGGGTGGTCGGGTTTGCCGCTGTATTCCTTGTCGCGCTCGTGCTTTGGGTGATTATGACATTCACCGATACAGGCCGAGCGATCCGCGCGGTTGCGAAGGAAAAACTCGGCGCCGAGCTCGCCGGCATTGATGTTGCACATATTTATGCCGTGACCTTTGGCCTCGGCAGCGCCTGCGTCGCGATCGCAGCGTGTCTGCTGATCCCGAACTATTACGTTAATCCCAGCGTCGGCAACGCGTTTGTACTGATCGCTTTTACCATCGTCGTGCTCGGCGGAATGGGCTCAGTGCCCGGCGCGTTGATTGGTGCGCTGCTCATCGGTGTAGTGGAGAGCCTGTCCGGTCTGTTCCTCGGCGAATCTCTCGGCCAGATCGGCATTTTTGTCATTTTTATCGCAGTGCTTTTAGTGCGCCCGAACGGGTTGTTCGGAGGCCGCGCATGAAGGGATTTGCGCCGATCGGGGCAGTGGTGCTCGTGCTCGCAGCCGTACCTTTGGTCGTGCACTCTAACGCCACACTTAATTTTCTCATTGTGACGTTAATGATCGCGCTGGCCGGGCAGGGGTGGAATATCCTTGGCGGCTACGGCGGGCAATATTCGTTCGGGCACGCCGTCTTCTTTGGCACAGGTGCATACGTCACCGCCGTGCTGCAGGTGCGCTACGGGATCAATGCATGGTCTGGCTTCGGCGCGGGCATCGTGTCTGGCGCGGCGCTCGGCGGTGTTATCGGAGTTCTCACTTTCCGTTCGGGGTTGCGCGGCTCCTATTTTGCTCTAGTGACGCTCGCTTTTGCCGAGGTCCTGCGCATTCTTGCGAGCGTCGCGCCAATCACTGGTGCGGGCGTTGGCACGTTAATCAAGCTCGACTTGGGTGCGCAGGCGCTCCAGTTTCAAAGCCGCGCCGCGTTCTATTGGGTGGTTCTGACTCTCGTCGCTGTATCGCTTGTAATCTCACGGCTGATCGAGCGATCGCGTTTCGGCGCCTGGCTCATTGCGGTGCGTGAAAATGAGGATGCAGCGAAAGCGCTCGGCGTCGATGTAAAAAGCATCAAGACCATGGCGATGATTGTATCTGGAGCTATCACCGCGGCAGCGGGATGTTTCTACGCACAATATTTTCTCTTTATCGATTCCGGTATTGCCTACGGCACTTGGATCTCGATTGAGGCACTTTTGACGCCGATCATCGGCGGAGTGGGTACGGTGTTCGGGCCGTTGCTGGGCGCGCTGGTTGTGAAGTCGCTGGGAGAGGGCGCAAAGCTCGTGACGGGCGACATCCCCGGCCTTGATTTGATTGTTTATGGTGGAGCGCTTGTACTCGTTATCTGGTTTACCCCGAGCGGCTTGATCGGCGGGTTCATGCAACTGCGTCAATGGCTGAAACGACGCGCCACGCCATCGCCGTCTTCAATCCCGGAGGCGGGCCATGGTTGAACCGCTTCTCGTGGTTGATGGCGTCTCGCGTCGTTTCGGCGGCCTGTTGGCAGTCAACGCCGCTTCGCTGACCGCCGTTGAAGGTCGTATTACCGCACTGATTGGTCCGAACGGTGCCGGAAAGACGACGCTCTTTTCCATCATTTCCGGCTTCCTCAAGGCGAGCGGGGGCACCGTCCGCTACGCTGGCGAGGACATCACCGGCGAATTGCCCCATCGCCTCGCCCGGCGTGGTATCGCGCGTACATTCCAGATCGCACAGCCTTTCGCGGGCTTGTCAGTCCGCGAGAACATTCTGGTCGGCGCGCACCTGCATCACCGGGCGCACGATACCGCGCTCGCCGCCGCTGAAGACGTTGGCCGCCAGGTGGGGCTGGGTGATTTACTCGACCGGCCGGCGGACACATTAACGGTCGCCGGACGCAAACGGCTCGAACTCGCGCGCGCGCTTTCGATCGAGCCGAGATTATTGCTGCTCGATGAAGTGCTGGCAGGGCTGAACCCATCCGAAATCCGCGATATTGTCCCCGTCATTCGCAATTTGTGCGGGCGCGGTATCACCATCATGATGATAGAGCATGTGATGCAAGCGGTGATGAGGCTTGCAGCGCAGGTCTTTGTGCTGGCGGAAGGCCATATCATTGCCGAGGGGACGCCAGCGCAAGTCGCCGCCGATCCCAAAGTCATCGAGGCCTATCTCGGTCATGGGGCTGCAGCAATGCTGGGTGCGTCACATGGAGACTAACCCGCTACTCGCAGTCCGCGGCCTGCATGCCGGTTACGGAGAGGCGGAGATTTTGTGTGGCGTCGACCTCGCAGTGAATCGGGGCGAGATTGTTGCCGTGCTCGGGTCGAATGGCGTCGGCAAGACAACGCTCAATCGCACCATCTCTGGCATCCTGCGCGCGCGCGCGGGCTCGATTTACTTTGACGGCGCCGAGGTCGTACGCGAAAAGCCCCCAGCAATCGTTGCACGCGGCCTCATTCACGTGCCGGAAGGCCGACGAATCTTTCCCAATCTTTCAGTCCGCGAGAATTTCTTGATCTCGGGAGCTATCGCCGTGCAGGCGCCCGGCGCGTGCAAAACCGGGAGCGTGTATTTGAAATCTTTCCGCGCCTTTATGAGCGCCGCAATCAGCGCGCCGACACCCTCTCAGGTGGTGAGCAGCAGATGCTCGCCATAGGTCGTGGGCTGATGGCCGAGCCGAAACTGATTATTCTCGATGAGCCTTCACTGGGGCTTTCGCCACTGCTCGTCGAGGAATTGTTTGCACTTATCAAGCGTGTAAACGGGGACGGCGTTTCTGTGCTTCTTGTCGAGCAGAACGTCGTCCAAAGTCTCGAAGTCGCTGACCGCGCCTACATTCTCGCCGACGGAAACTTCGTCATGTCCGGCAGCGCCGCGGACATCGGCGCCAATCCCGAGCTTAAGCGCGCTTATCTTGGAATGTGACGCATGACCAGTAGCAGCTTACGCACCCGTCTCGCTCGCCCGTCGATCCTGGTCGCACCGGGTGTGTATGATCCGTTTACGTCACTGATTGCCGAACGGGCCGGCTTCGAAGCGCTTTATGTTTCGGGCGCGGCCATCGCCTATACGCGGCTTGGCCGGCCTGACATCGGCTTAGTAAGTATAAGCGAAGTGGTGGAGACGGTATCGCTCATACGCGACCGCGTGCGGGCTCATCTTGTCGTCGACGCCGACACCGGATACGGCAACGCGCTAAATGTCGAGCGTACAGTTCGCCTGCTCGAGCGCGCAGGCGCGAATGCCATCCAAATCGAGGATCAGGATTTCCCAAAACGCTGCGGCCATCTCGATGACAAGGGGCTGATTGCGGCGCAGGAGATGGCCGGCAAGATCAAGGCGGCGACAGATACGCGTCAATCTACGGATACTCTGATCATCGCCCGAACTGATGCGGTCGCCGTCGAAGGTTTTGACCACGCCATAGAGCGGGCGCTGCTTTACCGTGATGCCGGGGCTGATCTCTTGTTCATCGAGGCGCCGAAAGCACGGGAGGAATTGGAAAAGATAACGAGCCGGGCGGGCGGCACGGTGCCCCTGATGGCTAATATGGTGGAAGGCGGAAAGACGCCGATGCTTTCCGCGACGGAACTTGAAGCGCTTGGATTTTCGCTTGTTATTTTCCCCGGGGGAATTGTCCGCGCGCAGGCGAAAACAGCGACCGAGTATTATGCCTCACTCGCGTCGCACGGCACCACACAGCCGTTTCGCGCACGGATGTTTGATTTTGTTGAACTCAACGATCTGCTTGGCACACCGGCCATGATCGAGCGCGGAAAGCAATTGGCCTCGAATGAGACGGCTGTCTCAGCTGGTGCGAGCCGCAAGAAATGAACCTCTGTTATTTGCAGTAGGAGTATGAGGGAAATCTCGAATGGATAAGAGCTTCGATCTTGTGATCAAGAATGCCCGCGTCGTGCGACCTAATAAGACGTCAGTCGATAAGCTCGACATGGCGGTCAAGGATGGAAAGATCGTCCAGTTGGCGCCTGCGATTGACGTGGAGAGCGCCAGGGAAAGCTTCGATGCCAAAAATTTTTTGGCGTTCCCCGGCTGTGTTGATGCTCACATGCATGTCGGCATCTATCAGCCCCTGGCCCAGGACGCTGTTTCGGAAAGTAAAGCGGCGGCGATGGGCGGGGTGACGTCGAGCCTCAACTACATGCGCACGGGGCAATATTATCTCAATCGCGGAGGTCCATACCGCGATTTCATGCCCGAAGTGCTCAAGCAATCCGACGGCCGATTTTGGGTCGACTATGGTTATCACCTTGCTCCGATCGAAGCGGCGCATATCGACGAGATGGAAAACCTCGCTCTCGAATTCGGTGTGACGTCATTCAAAATATTCATGTTTTATGGGGGCTATGGGCTGCACGGGCGATCGGACAAACAGAATGAATTTCTGATGATCGGCCCGGACGAGCGTTATGACATCGCTCATTTCGAATTTATCATGCGGTCTGCCCAGCGCTTGATGGAAAAACATCCGCAACTCGCCAACGATATTAGCGTCAGCCTTCACTGCGAACTTGCAGACATTCTCAATGCATACACAAAAATCGTTGAGCGCGAGGGTAAACTGACCGGTTTGCGCGCTTACAGTGCTGCGCGTCCTCCGCACTCAGAAGGGCTGGCAATCTGGATCGCGTCATATCTGGCTAATGAAACGAACTGTCTGAACATTAATCTATTGCATTTGAGTTCACGAAAAGCGGTAGATGCTGCATGGACCATGCAACAGGTTTTTCCGCACATTGCATTTCGCCGGGAGGTGACCGTGGGTCATCTCCTGCTGGACACGGACTGCGAATGCGCTGTCCACGCGAAGGTCAATCCGCCTATCCGGCCGCGAGAAGACGTCGAGGCGTTATGGCAGGCCGTGCTTGACCGCAAGATCGACTGGATTGTGAGCGATCATGCCTGCTGTTCAAGCGAGCAGAAATGGTCGAAGGATGATCCGGGCAATATTTGGCTCGCGAAGGCGGGATTCGGGGGCACGGAGTACCTGCTCTCCGGAGTGGTAAGCGAAGGCGGCAAGCGCGGAATGTCCTACAACCACATGGCCGAGCTGCTGAGCTGGAAGCCCGCGCAGCGGTTTGGATTGCACACCAAGGGCGACCTGGCTCCCGGTTTCGACGCCGATATCGCTCTCGTCGACCCGGATGAGAGCTTCGTCGTGCGTGCGGCGGAATCTGAAATCGGAGCAGGGATATTCGCCCTTCGAAGGCCAAGAACTGAGAGGGCGGGTGAAGAGTACCTTCCTTCGCGGCAGCTTGGTTTATCATGCCGGCGAAGTCGTTGGGCCGGCGCGTGGCCGATACTTGCGACGGCCATTGAATCGATAAGCCCGGTCAGTACCCGCCGTATTTTCACGATCCAAAATTGGAGAGAAGAGCATGCAGCTTGGAGGCAAGAAAGTCGTTGTGGTCGGAGGCTCGTCCGGCATCGGCCTTGCGACTGCCGAGTTCGCCAAAAGCGAAGGCGCGGACGTAGTCATTGCGTCCCGCAACGCCGAGCGGTTGAACGCGGCTGCGGCCAGACTGGGGGCGGCCGCGATCCCGACCGACGTCACCAGTGATGACAGCGTTGTCAGCCTTTTTCGGACCTGCGGACCAGTGGACCATGTGGTTGTGACCGCGGCGCAGCTGCGTACCGGCCCATTCAAAACCGTGTCGATGGACGATGTGCGCGCGACCATGGAAGGAAAGTTCTGGGGCGCCTGGCGCGTCGCGCGTGCGGCCGAGTTCCGCGCCGGCGGCTCGCTCACCCTTGTGTCAGGATTCCTGAGTGTGCGGCCGCGCCCAAATTCCGCGATCGTCGGAGTTGCAAACGGCGCGCTCGAGTCGCTGACGCGGTCGCTCGCGCTGGAGCTCGCCCCGGTACGCGTCAATTGCGTCTCGCCTGGCATCATCGACACGCCGATCCGCGCTGCCATGCCCGAAGCCGCACGTCGCGATATGCTCACCAAAGCAGCCGCTGCGTTGCCGGTCGGCCGTGTCGGCACGAGTGAAGATATCGCG
The DNA here is from genome assembly GCA_963810585.1 of uncultured Alphaproteobacteria bacterium. Classification (GTDB taxonomy): domain Bacteria; phylum Pseudomonadota; class Alphaproteobacteria; order Rhizobiales; family Xanthobacteraceae; genus Pseudolabrys. The sequence goes on along the minus strand of CAWENV010000001.1, from coordinate 322,963 downwards.
CAGCAAATCCTTACCTTCATGAAGGTTGGTTTCGCCACAGGATCGATCGTCTATCTCGACGGAGGCGGCCTTGTTATCTGATTATTCTCGCGATCTGTGGCGGGGACGCCGCCGGTCAGGATTTGAGAAAGTGAGCATTCAATGAGCTACGTTATGGTCGCGCGCTGGCAGGCGCGAGAGGGCGAGACTGAGACCGTCGAAGCCATATTGCGGGAGCTTGCGAAGGCCATTCGCCAAGAGCCGGGTAATATTCAATTCACGGCGCATCGAGGCCGCGAAAACCCCGATGAGTTTTTGCTGTACGAAGTTTACGCATCGGAAGATGCGTTCGCGCAACATCAACAGACCGAACACTTCAAGAGGCTCGTACTTGAACGTGCTGTGCCATTGCTGAGCCTGCGTGAGCGAAAGGCCTATTCTATTGTTGATGATATTTGATTAGTTCCTTCGCGGGCGACGCTGATCTCACCTAGCGTTTCTTGATTCCTGCCTTTTCGATGACTTGCGCCCATCTGGCGGCGTCGATTTTGATGCGATTGCGCAAATCGTCGGTTGACATGCTGCGCGCATCCATGCCGGCCTCGTTTGAAAACCTCTGCACCTCGGGCGACTTGAGCGCGTCGTCGACGGCATGGTTGAGCAGCGTGACAATGTCCGCGGGAGTTCCTTTGGGTACAGCGAGTCCATTCCAGCTTGTCACGTCGTATCCGGCCAAACCGCTTTCGATCACGGTCGGAACGTTGGGCAGGTTGCTGGCGCGTTGACGCGCTGTGGTGGCGAGGACGGTCATTTGGCCATTGGTAATGGGGGATTGGAAGCCGACAAAATATTCGAATGCGACGTCGACGTCACCACGCAAAACAGCGTTCGCCAGCTCCGGCGTCGCCTTGTAGGGAATGATCGTAACGTCAATGCCGGCCATGGTCCGAAACAGTTCGGCAGAAAGATTCTGCGCGCTGCCGGCATTGATTGTGCCGAAGTTTAGCGTTCCCGGATGGGCTTTGGCGGCGGCGATCACATCCGTGATCGTTTTATAGGGCGAGCCGGCTTTTGCCGTTATAACGAGCCCGTAGGATGCCGTGGTCGAGATCGGCGTGAAATCCGTCTCAATGTTGTAGGGCAGGGTCTTGAACAATGCCTTGGCGATGGTGAGTCCGCCTCCGATCATCGCGAGGGTGTATCCATCCGCCGGTGCGTCCCGAGCCGCTTGCATTCCGACAACGCCCCCGGCGCCCGGACGGTTTTCGATAAAGAACTGTTGGCCGAAATGCTGGCTAAGATTCTGCGCAACCAACCGCATGGTGACATCGGCGATGCCGCCGGGACCGTAGGGCACAATGATACGGACCGGTTTGGACGGGTAGGTGTCAGCTCGCGACGGCGCGGGAAAAATTGCCGCAATGAATGCGAACGATAATCCACAGATAGTCGACGCCGTGCATTTCATGAACTGACCGGGGACGAAGCTGAGAATGTGGTGCATGTTTTTCTGAGCGAAATACGAGGGGCGCAGAGAATAGAAGGGCGTGACACACCTGACAATGTGTTTGGCGCATGCGACGATGCTGCTTTACGGTAGCTCCCCGTTGTTCTACGGAAGGCGATTGCTCTCGGGTTCCGGAGAGCGCCACCTTCCCTCAATACCGGACGACTGCGCGCTGTGACGACGATCGACATCCATCCGCACATCATTGCTGACGACGCCGCGCGCTACCCTTTGGCGCCGCTGGGCGGTCACCAATCCGACTGGTCGCGCACGCGGCCCGTCACGCTGGAGAAACTGGTCGCCGCCATGGACGCGGCAAATGTGCAGAAGGCGGCGATCGTGCAAGCGTCGACATGTTACGGCCACGACAACTCTTATGTGGCTGACGCTGTGGCCGCCTATCCGAAGCGCTTTACCGGCGTATTCTCTGTTGATGTATTGGCACCCGATGCCCCCGAGCGCATGCACCACTGGCGAGCCATGGGCTTAACCGGTATGCGGCTATTTACGTTCGGCAGCACCATGTCCGAGCAAGCTAACTGGCTCGACGATCCGAAGTCATATCGCGCCTGGGATTGCGCGAGCGAACTTGGCCTTTCGATCTGCCTGCAGATGTCGGCCAAGGCGATACCGCAAGCGGCCAGCATGGCTGACCGGTTTTCGAATGTGCGGATTATTCTCGATCATGGCGCGCGGCCGGTGCTGGAAAACGGCCCGCCTTACGATGCTGCGGCCAGCCTGTTCGGCCTCGCGCGCTATCCCAATGTGTACATCAAGCTTACGCCGCGCATTTTCGCCGAATCCCGTCGTGGCAAAGCGACGCCCGAAACCTTTTTTCCGCGCCTGGTTTCTGGGTTCGGCGCGTCGCGGCTGGCATGGGGGTCGAACTATCCGTCCAGCGAGGGCAGCCTGCCGGAACTTCTGGCTGTGGCACTTGAGTCTCTCGCCAGCTTGGCGAGCGCCGATCGAGAATGGATCTTTGCCAAGACGGCACAGGCGCTGTATCCGGCACTTGCGGACTAAGGAGGCACTCAGTGATGTCGACGAGCGTCGGAAAAACTAAATTATACACGCTTCTCGGAAGCTATCCGAATACGATGGCGCTCAAAAACGGAGAAGTGACTTCCAACGTCGTCGACCTTGAATTCGCCGACGTGAAAGTATCGAACACGGCGTTCAAACCGTTGGTGCGCGAAGCGAAATTTGATGTCGGCGAATTGGCGATCGTCACTTTTTTGCAGGCGAAGGCTTACGGCAAGCCCTATACGCTCATCCCGGCCACCGTGCTTGGGCGCGGCCAGCACCACACCGTTGCTTACAATCCACAGAAGGGGGCTTTGAAAGCCTCCGACCTCACCGGAAAACGCGTTGGCGTACGCGCCTATACACAGACGACGGGCGCCTGGGTTCGCGGGTTCCTTGCTGACGATTTTGGCGTCGATCCTGCGAAAATCCACTGGGTGACGTTCGAGGATCCGCACCTCGCTGAATACAAAGACCCGGCATTTGTCACACGGGCGCCCGCGGGTAAAGAGTTGACCCAGATGCTTCTGGATGGCGAACTCGATGCGGCCGTCGTTGGGGATAAATTGCCGGATCCCCGGTTGGCACCGCTTATCCCTGATGCCGATGCGGTGGCACTAAAGTGGGCACAGAAGCATGGCGGCGTGCCGATCAATCACATGATGGTGGTCCGAGATACGATCTCAAAATCCAGTCTCGATGTGGTGAAAGAGATATACCGCATGTTGCACGACAGCCGGCGCGCAGTTGGCCCGCCGGCGGACAACAGTGTGCTCGATCCGTGGCGGTTTGGGGTTGAGGCCAACCGTCGTTCTCTCGAGATGATTATTGACTACAGCTTTCGCCAAAAATTGATCCCCCGAAAGTTTTCGGTCGATGAGCTCTTCGACGACCGTACGCGGGTGCTGGCTTAGTCCCGATGAACATCTTCGATGAACCGAAGATCGATTGCCACGCGCATGTGATTGATCCGGAGAATTTTCCATACAGCAAAGACATCGCCTATAAGCCTGCCGGACAGGAAATCGGCACTACCTCGCAATATCTTCAGGTGATGAGGTGCTACGGCGTGCATCATGCGCTCTTGGTGCAACCAAACTCCGGATATGGGAGTGATAATTCCTGTATGCTCGACGCAATCGCAAAAGACGAGGGCCGCTTCAAGGGCATCGCAATTGTCGATCTTGAAGCTGATGCCGGCACGCTGAAAAAATTAAAGGCGCGAGGCATCGTCGGCGCGGCAGTCAATTCGACGTTTCACGGTAATAATTATTACCAGCACGCCGATGGTTTGATGAAGCGCCTTGCCGATCTCGATATGTTTCTGGATCTCCAGGTCGAAAATGATCAGTTTCTGATGTACGAGCCATGGATCGAGAAGATTCCCGTAAAGGTCCTTATCGATCACACCGGGCGGCCAACGCCGCCGTTGGGCCTTAGTCAGCCGGCTTTTGCAGCTATGTTACGATTGGCGAAGACTCGACGGGTGAGCGTTAAAATTTCCGGCTACGCAAAGTATTCCAAGCTGCCTTATCCGTTTGAGGACTGCTGGCCGTTTGTGCGCGCAATCGTCGATGCGTTTACGCTCGATCACTGCATGTGGGCGTCGGACTGGCCTTACCTTCGCGCGCCGGAACGGCAGGATTATGGGCCACTGGTTGCGTTGGCCGGTCAGTTGTTTCCAAACGCGAGCGACCGGCGCAAGCTTTTCTGGGATACGCCCAATCGTTTATTCAAATTCGCGCGCTGATCGATAAGCCCGGGCGGTTATTGCGGCTTGTACTCCTCGCGCTTGCTGTTTGCGATCTTGATCAGCGACTCCGCTGCTTTGCGATCCTCCTTAAGGAATGCAGCAAAACCAGCCGGCGTTGTCGGTGCTGATACAACGGCTTGGTGGTTCAGGTAGTCGACAAAACTCGGGTCGCTGAACAATTTGACGAATTCACCGTTGATCTTGTCGACGAGCGCAGCGGGTGTGTCTTTTGGCGCAGCAAGACCCCACCAGCCTTGGCCGGGATAGCCGTCGAGGCCGGCCTCAGCCAAAGTTGGGACGTCGGGCAGGAGCGGCGATCGTTTTTCGGACGATACGGCGAGCGCCTTCACGGTGCCGGCTTGGATCAGTCCGAGGAAATTTCCGATACCGAAGCGTGTCATCTGGACTTGGTCAGCCGCGAGCGCTTGGGCTGCCGGCCCGCCGCCCTTATAGGGCACGCCGACAATTTTTGTGCCCCACTGATTGTTGAGCCATTTCAGGAACAGGTCAGGGAACGACCCGTCGCCGAGCGTGGCGTAGTTGAGCTTATCGGGATTGGCTTTGGCGAATGTTTTGAGCTCGGCCACGGAATTCACACCGAGCGCCGTCGACACGAAGAGGCCTTCGTTCAGAAAGAACAGCCGCGTGACAGGCACCAGGTCGTGATCGGGATCATAGGGCAGGTTGTCAAACAGCAGCGGATTGTAGGACATCGTGCTGTGATAAATCACACACAGCGTATAGCCGTCCGGCTTGGCCTGCGCACAAGCCTGGGCTGCGACGATGCCACTGGCGCCGCCGCGGTTTTCGATAATCAATGGCTGACCGAGGCGCGGCTGCAATTCGGCTGCGGCTTTGCGCATGATTACGTCGGTTACGCTGCCCGCCGCGATCGAGACGATCAATCGGATCGGGCGATCGGGATAGGTTTGCGCTTGGGCCGACGCGGCGTAGCACGCGACAACAAGGCCGAAAACAATGCGGCTGATTTTGGTCATGACGCTTCCCCCGTTTTGTCGCCGTTATAACTTTCCATCGAATGCAGCGGTCACGAAATCATCGATCATGCGATAGCACTGTCTCGCGGCGCCGGGATCGAAGCAGGCGATTCCGGGCACGTCGGATTCGACCTCGCAGAATGAATGCAGTAATCCGCCGAAGATCAACATCTGCCATTTCACGCCCGCGGCCTCCATTTCGCCTTCGAAAGTATCCCGGTCGTGTTTCGGCACGACGGGGTCTTTTGCGCCGTGCATCACGCAGATGGCGGCTTTGATGTCACCAGGCTTTGCGGGAAGAAGCGTCAGCAGGTCGCCGTGCAGGCAGACAGCTGCTTGCAAATCGGCGCCTGTACGCGCCAGTTCGAGAACATTGCCGCCGCCAAAACAGAATCCGACCGCGGCTTGGCGCTTGAGGTCGCCAATCTTGCGTTTGGTGCTTTCGCTGCGGAGAGTATCGAGCGCGGCGACGATGCGCTGGCGCCGCTTGGGCGCGTCGGCACGCAACGCATTGGCAAGCGGGGCCGCCTCTGGCGGACCTGCGGCGATTTTTCCGCCTCCATACATGTCGGCTACGAAGGCAATATATTTGTTGCCGGCGATGGTTGCGGCGCGCTTGATGGAGTCATCGCTTACTCCGAGCCAATTCGGCGCCATCAGCAACAGCGGCCGCGGCCCGCTAACACGCTCATCATAAACGAGTGCGCCGGTGCAAGGGGTTTCTCCCGCTTGATAGTTGACCCGCTCGACAGCCACTCGCGTCTCCTTTGTTACGGTTCGAGAATGATTTCCCCGATCATCCCGGCGTCGTATTGCGTGAAATAGAGTCGTCCGTTCGACATAGAAGCAATACAGCGGGCGCCGCTCGCCGGCGTCGGGATTTCGTATTCGCCGATCAGCGTCCCATCGGGCGCCATGTGGCCGATCTTGTTGGCGAAGTTTTCGGTACACCACAGATTTCCATCGGGCCCGACAGTGACGCCGCGCAAGGACGCGTTTGGCGTAGGGAATATGAATTCCTGAAACGTGCCATCGCGAGCGAGGCGTCCGAGCGCGTTGGCGCCCGTTTCGACGAACCAGATGTTGCCGTCCGGATGGGTCACCATCGCTCGCGGCTGGCTATCGTGGCTTGGAATTTCAAACTCACTCACCGTACCGTCGACGCTGATGCGGCCAACTCGGTTGCCAGCGGCTTCGCTAAACCAGAGCGCGCCGTCGCGCACGACGATCGACAGCGGTTTGCTGCCGGGAGTGATCCCCTTCTTGAACTCGGTGATTTTTCCGTCCGGGGTGATGCGACCGATCTGGCCCACTTCTGTCTCAGAAAACCAGACGTTGCCATCCGGCCCGAGCGCGATCCCGTCTGGCCCGGCATTGTCTGTGGGGACCGTAAATTCGGTCAAAGCACCGCCTGGAGTCATACGGCCGATCTTGTTGGCGCGTTTCTGTGCAAACCAAAGATTGCCGTCGGCGCCGAGCGTGATGCCAATTGGCGTCGCGCCGTCGGTTGGCAGCAAGAATTCAGTGAACGCCGCCTTGTCCGGATCGAAGCGCCCGATCTTCGCGGTACCGCTTTCGCAGAACCACAGGTTGCGATCCGGCCCCTCGACGCAGATGTAGGGCGCGCTGCCGATGCTCGGAATTTGGTGTTCACGAATGCGCACATTGCACGGCGTATGCCCAGCCAAGGTCGCTCGTTCGACACTGACCGACATCGATCTCTCCGTATCGCGATCCAGTACAGCGGTATGATCCGCTGCCGATGCTATCGGCCGGGTTCAAAATCTGTCAAATCGCAGTGCGTCGCACGGGAAACAGCCGGTCGGGAGAGTCCGCTGAGGTGAAATCAAGCGATCTGATTAGCGCCGCAAATTCGGAAGCAAGGTCATCGCAGCGCGGACGATTGTGCGTCGAGCGGTGACTTAAGTGTGGATCGAAATCCAAAGCTCCGCGACTTCTTTGCGCCATTGTTGTTCGATGCCACGCGAGGCATCATTTCGAACAGACCAATATCCACCGCCGTGCAGTCTGAATAGCTTAGGCTGCTGTTCTTTCGATTTCGGGCCGAAGCGTTGCAGCTCTGCATTGATTGTTTGACGAAAATCTTTCGTCAAGTCGAGTTTGTTCCCAAGGCGTTTCCAACGCTTTGCGACGATTTGGCTAAATACCGACCCATGCAAGGGATGAGCCTCGGTCGCCCCCAACTCATCCAATACGTCCATGATTAGGTCGGCCAAGCGCTTGGTCATGGCTACGAATTTACCGGCGATAGAATTGAATTGTTGCGACCAAATCGCATTTAAGTCGACTAAAGATTGATGAGGTTTGGCCGCGCCGCTGGCCCCCGGGCCGACCTGCGTCAAAGTCATAAACACCATTAAAAGCGAGCCTAATACCCGTCCCGTGAACCCCCGCGAGGCCCTTCCAGAGGTCTAGCCGGAACGCGTACCATGGCATCCTTAGCCGGGGGGCGAAGCCATGGGACCACACGATTATAGCGGTCTGCTGAACGGGGCATCCCTTGCATACGTGCGTGCATTATTTACGCAGCGGCTCATGCAACCGTGAAAAAGCGACGGACAGCACCTGTCGGACCCAAGCGCCGCAGTGCGCCTAAAATTGCTCGCCGCCGAAATTCCGGCGGCGCTGGTTCGAGCAAAAAGCTAGGGCAGCTCGCACGCGAACTTTCCCAAGCCATGGAACAGCAGGCAGCAACTTCCGAGGTGTTGCAAGTCATTAGCAATTCGCCCGGCACTCTGGAGCCGGTCTTTGAAATCATGTTGGCGAGTGCGGTCCGCATCTGTGGCGCCCAGTTCGGAAATATGTGGCTGCGCGAGGGTGACTTAGACTTCTTCCGTATTGGGGCGACATTTGGAACCCCACCGGCTTACGTGGACTTCCTGCGCCGGGAGGGGAGGATTCATGCCGACCCGAGAATCGGTCTCGGCAAGATGTTGCAAACGCGACAACCGTTTCATATCGCCGATGTCGCGGCCCAATCGACCTACCAAGATAAATTACGGATTGCGACGATCGAGTTGGGAGGTGCACGCACGTTGGTCGGCGTGCCGATGCTTAAGGACGGTGAAGTAATCGGCTGTATTGTCATTTATCGTCAGGAGGTGCGTCCATTCACTGACAAGCAGATATCACTCGTTTCAAATTTTGCTGCACAGGCGGTCATCGCTATTGAGAACACGCGGCTTCTCAACGAGCTGCGTCAGCGCACCGACGAACTTACCGAGGCGCTGGAGCAGCAGACCGCAACATCAGAGGTGCTTCGCGTCATTTCGAGTTCGCCGACTGACATCCAGCCGGTTCTGGACGTTATTCTTCAGACAGCGGGGCGCTTGTGCGAGGCCGAATATGCCTGTTTCTTCAAGTTGCAAGACGGCGCCTATCACGTAGCGGGCGCCAACAATGCCCATGCCGAGTATATCAAATATCTTTCGGATCATCCTCTGACCGTTGATCGCGGCACGCTTGTGGGCCGCGTTGCGGTTGAAGGACGGACGGTTCATATCCCTGACTGTCTTGCAGATCCTGAATATACGGGCCGGGAGTACGCTCGCGTCGGCAACCATCGCTCGTTGCTCGGCGTTCCACTTCTTCGCGACGGCGTTGCGGTGGGCGTCATCGGCCTTTTGCGTACACTGGTCAAACCATACACCGACAAACAGATTGAACTGGTGACCACGTTCGCCGATCAGGCGATGATCGCAATCGAGAACGTACGGTTGTTCGATGAAGTCCAGGCGCGGACACGCGACCTTAGCAAGTCGCTCGACCAGCAGACGGCGACGTCGGAGGTGTTAAAAGTTATTTCAAGTTCGAGCGGCGAATTGCAGCCAGTCTTCGAGGCTATGCTGGAAAATGCGACGCGGCTTTGCGCGGCAAAATTCGGCAACCTTTATCTTTGGGATGATGGCGTATTCCGCACCACAGCAATGTACAACGTGCCAGCGGCATTTGCCGAGGCAAGGAGACAAGACCCTGTGGTCCGTCCAGGGCCGCACAGCATGTTGGGCCGTCTCGCTGTTACAAGGCAGGCGGTTCATATCCCGGATGCGATGCTGGACGAAGGCTATATCAGGCGCACCCCCTTGTTTGTCAGTGCCGTCGAGCTTGGCGGCTTTCGCGCTTTGCTCGCGACGCCGATGATTAAGGACGGGAATCTCGTGGGCGCGATCACCATCTACCGACAGGAGGCCGGTCCATTCTCCGACAAGCAGATCGAATTGATGACGAACTTCGCCGCACAGGCCGTCATCGCCATCGAGAATGCGCGATTACTCAATGAATTGCGACAACGCACGAACGATTTGAGCAAATCGTTGGAGCAGCAGACGGCCACATCGGAGGTTCTCAAGGTTATCTCAAGTTCGCCTGGCGAGCTTGAGCCGGTCTTTAAGGCAATTCTTGAGAATGCCTTGCGCATCTGCGGCGCCAAATTCGGCAATCTGTGGCTTTGCAAAGAGGGCGGGTTCCAGGCGGCGGCGAGCCACGGCGTCCCGCCCATATACCGTGACCACCTTCAACTGGGCACCGTCGTGTATCCCGGCCCAAGTCTTCCCGTCGCCCGAGCCGCAAGTACGCGCTTGCCGGTTCACATTGTGGATCTCAGTACCGACGTGGCGTATCTCGCCGGCGAGCCGGTCGCCGTGGCCGGCGTTAAACTCGGCCACGTCCGCACTCTCCTGGTGGTGCCCATGTTGAAGGACCAGGAAGTGGTCGGTGCATTTGCTGTTTACCGTCAGGACGTGTTGCCGTTTACCGATAAGCAGATCGAACTTATCAACAATTTTGCTGCGCAAGCCGTTATCGCTGTCGAAAACACGCGGCTTCTCAACGAGCTGCGAGAATCGCTGCAACAACAGACCGCGACCGCCGATGTCCTCAAGGTCATCAGCCGTTCGACATTTGATCTCCAGACGGTGCTCGATACGCTCGTTGAATCGGCCGCGCGGCTTTGCGAGGCCGATATGGCATCAATCAATCGGCAGCGCGAAGACGATTTTCAGCAAATTGCGAGCTTCGGCTACGCTTCTGCGTTTGCTTCGTTCATGGACCGACATCCCATACCCTCTGGCCGGGGCTCGGCTGTCGGACGCGCGGTGCAAGAGAAAAGAATAATTCATATTCACGATGTGCTCCAAGACCCGGAATACGCTTTCAAGGATGCCGCTAAAATCGGTGGAATCCGGACTTTGCTTGCTGTGCCGATGGTGCGTGAAGGCGTGCCGATCGGCATCATCGCTTTGCAGCGAAAGTCTGTGCGGCCGTTCACCGGAAAACAGATCGAATTGGTTCAGATTTTCGCCGACCAAGCAGCCATAGCAATCGAAAATGTTCGACTGTTCGAAAGCGTCGAGGCGCGCACGCGCGAGCTCGCGGCATCTCTGGAAAATTTGCAGGCCGCGCAGGATCGCTTGGTGCAGACGGAAAAATTGGCCTCCCTCGGTCAGTTAACGGCAGGTATTGCGCACGAGATCAAGAACCCGCTCAATTTCGTCAATAACTTTTCGTCAGTTTCTACGGAATTAATCGATGAAATGCAGGGGCTCCTGAAGGGCACGCCAGTTGACCAGAATGCACTGACCGAGGCCAATGAATTGGCGGATATATTACGAAGCAATCTCGAAAAAATTGTTCAACACGGCAAGCGTGCGGATTCCATCGTCAAGAACATGCTGCTGCATTCGCGCGCAGGCTCAGGCGAACATCGCCCTGTCGATATCAATGTCGTGGTCGAAGAGAGCCTTAACCTTGCTTATCATGGCGCACGTGCGGAAAAGCAGGGTTTCAATATCACCCTGGAAATGTCCTTTGACCCGACGGCCGGCGAAGTCGATTTATATCCGCAGGAGATTACGCGGGTTCTGCTCAATTTGATTTCAAACGGTTTCTATGCCGCGACGAAACGCAAGGGACAAGCGACCAATGATGGTTTTGAGCCTACCTTGGCAGCAGCGACCAAAAATCTGGGTGACCATGTTGAGATCCGGATACGCGACAACGGCATTGGCATTCCCGACGAGGTAAAAGAAAAAATGTTCAATCCGTTTTTCACCACCAAACCCGCCGGAGAGGGTACTGGCCTTGGCCTGTCCATTAGTCACGATATCATCGTCAAACAGCATGCCGGATCGATTGAAGTCGAGACACAGCCCGGCGAGTTCACAGAGTTCAGGATTGTTCTTCCACGTACTTCAACGTTCAATACGAAATCGGAGGAGCGGACGTGAGCGTACTTATCCTCGTCGTCGATGATGAACCGGACGTCGAAATGCTCTTTCGGCAACAGTTCCGGCATGATCTCCGCGCTGGTCGGTTCACTATGGCGTTTGCCCAATCCGCGCTTGCCGGGTTGCAGTGTATTAGCGATGCACAAAACGCATCGCTTATTCTCATTTTGTCCGACATTAACATGCCAGGAATGACGGGCCTTGAAATGCTACCCCAGGCCAAAGCGGCTCGGCCGGACGTTCCGATCATCATGATCACGGCCTACGGCGATGCAGAAACTAAACGTAAGGCGTTGGAGGCCGGGGCTGAGAGGCTTTTCACCAAGCCGATCGATTTTTCGGAATTGCGAAGCGAGATCGATACGCGCATTGAGCGGGCAGCATGACCACCCTGATACTGGTCGTTGATGACGAGCCAGACCTGGAGACCCTCGTTCTCCAAAAATTTCGTCATCAAATTCGCGAAGAAGCAGTCACATTCCTGTTTGCGCATGATGGCGTTGAAGCGCTGGAAGCCCTCAAGGCGAACGGGGAGATTGATCTCGTCGTCACCGACATCAATATGCCCAGGATGGACGGTCTCTCGCTGCTCCGAAAACTACAGGAGCGTGAGAAAAAAGTGTCCACCATAATCGTTTCGGCCTATGGCGATATGAGCAATATACGTAGCGCCATGAATGGTGGTGCATTCGACTTTGTAACAAAACCAATCGATTTCCAGGATCTTGAAACCACGATCGCCAAGACAATACGGCACATCGAAATCTTGCGGGAAGCGCAGCAACGGCAGGCGGCGGCCGAGCGCGCTTATGCTTCGCTTTCACGTTACTTTTCGCCGAACCTTGCCCAGCAACTTGCGGGTGACACAGGCTCGATTGACCTTGCCGGGCAGCGGCGCGAGATTGCCAGTCTGTTCACAGATATTGCGAGCTTCACCGCGCTCGTGGAAACGTTGGAACCGAGCGTGCTGGGGCCGCTTCTCAATACGTATTTAACGGGCATGACCAATATCGTGTTCGCCCACGACGGTACGGTTGCAAAAATTGTCGGCGACGCTCTGCATGTTCTGTTTGGGGCCCCCGGTGAGCAGGCGGACCATGCCGCCCGGGCCATCGCTTGTGCGCAGGCTTTGGACGAATACGCGCAAACTTTTCGCGACGCTTGCCGTCAAAAAGGAGTCACGCTTGGTGTGACGCGAATTGGTGCACACGCCGGGCCGGCCATCGTCGGCAATTTCGGCGGTGAACGGTTTTTCGACTACACGGCTTATGGCGACACCATCAATGTCGCGGCGAGACTGGAATCGGTCAACAAACAGCTTGGCACACGCATTTGTGTGAGTGCCCACCTCGCCTCGAAAGTCGACTCATTTTACGGGCGTCCCGTAGGCGACCTCGTCCTTCGGGGCAAATCCGAAGCGCTACGCGCCTTCGAGCCGCTGGATGAAAAGCGGTTCAAAGATCCAAAAACGAAGAACTATTTGGAGGCTTTCGGCAAACTCGAAAAAGGCGACCCAGGCGCAATGGCCGCATTCGCGGCGTATGTTGGCGATCAGCCCAACGATCCGCTCGGTAGCTTTCACCTCAAGCGGCTCCTGAATGGGGCTACCGGCACGCGTATTGCGATGGACTGACGTGGTGCTTTTGCGGTTGGCATTCATCATCAGTTTCGTGATGTTGGCGCTCTCATCTCCTGTCTATGCCGTTTGCGGTCCAGGAAATGATGGCTGCGAACCGTCAGCCGATGAGGCGCGAGCCAAAGTCGAGCGATTGCTCAATTCAGCGTATCTGACGCCGTTTACGATTGCTTCAATAGACAAGCTCGATGGTCGAAGTGTTGAGACTAAGGGCCGCAAAATGTACGAGATGCGGATATCAACGGTGTTGAATTACGCCGATGACAAGCTTCGTTGCCGGACGAATCTTTGTCCCGAATTGCATAATTATTTGGTGGAAATCGATCCGACGGCAAAGAAAGCGACTGTCTCTGGTTGGCTTTTTTTCGAAAGGGCAGAACGAGGCTGGCGCTAGAATGAGCGAGATCTCGCCACCTTCTAGCGCGAAGGAATCTGGATGAACTCCGCCAGTTGTTCCTGCGTCAACGGCTTTTCCAGAAATTTTCCGGCGATTGCGTCCTGCATCACCAGCTCGACATCCGATAGTTTGTCGGGATTCATTGCCGTTTTCGGATTGAATTCGTCGCGTTGCAATTCGACGAGACTTTCCGACATCTGCATTTGCTCGGAATAATATTTCACGGCAAGCGGATTTGAGTACATCCAGTCGAGCGTTTCGCGATATGCGCGCATGAATTTTGCTATAACATCGGGACGCGTCTTCAACACGTTGGCGTTGACGATTTCGACACGAACTGTCTGATTGCGCATGGACGGCACATCACTGCCGCGCATCAGCACGCGGATGGTCTTTGCCTGCAACTCCTTGAGACCAAACGGCGCTACCGACCAGCCAATGTCGACCTGTCCCGACATCGTCATGGTGAGCGTCGGAGGCGGTCCTCCAGTCTGGGTTGGCTTCGCTTTGAGACCGTAATGGGCCATCAGCGCGCGTAATACACTGTCTGAGGTCGATCCGTTGGTCGAATAGGCGATCGTGTGCCTGTCGCTTATGTCCTTTACGCTTTGGATGGGCGAATTGACCGGTACAAACCAATAGATGTCTTCCACGCCGGTATAGGCCGCAGCCAGGACGCGCACTGGCGCGCCCTTTGCGAATGCACGCATGGCGCCGGATGTGCCCACACCGATGCCGATATCGGCGCTGCCCGAGATCACCGCCTGCAGTGTCTCGCCGGCGCCTTGGGTGCCATAATTGTCCAGGACGATGCCGTGCTTCTGAAAAATTCCGGCTTTCATGCCCAGCGTAGGCACCTGATTGGACCAGGCGTCGATCTGGCCGACCGCGACTTTGATCGTGTCCTGTGCACAGGCGGGGGCAGGGAGCCCTGACAACGCGAATGCTGAAACGATCGCATAGACGCAGCCGCGCGGAAATCCGGATGTATTGCTTTTCATAGTCGTCGGCCTTTCGCCTTACGGTATAAAATCCGCCCTGAGCCGCGCAAACGGGCCGGGCAGAGAGTTGCCCGGACAATTGCGCCAGCCAGCAATTCCGGCCTTTGAAGCGCTATTTCACGCGTTAGGATCGCTGGCATTCGGATAGAACAACTGCTGGCCCTCAATCTTGTAGTTGGCGATTGTTTTCTGGCCATCGGGCGATACGAGCCAGTCAATAAACTCTTGGCCAAGCTCTTTTTTGACATTGGGGTGCTTGGTCGGGTTCACGAGAATCACACCGTACTGATTGAACATCCGCTTATCGCCATCGACCAGAATTTGCAGACCGCTTTTGTTCTTGAAATGAATCCAGGTACCGCGATCTGACAGTACGTATGCGTCGCTGGCGCCCGCGGTATTGAGCGCGGCACCCATGCCCTGGCCAATCGATTTATACCAACCGCCTTTGTCCTTTTCGATGTCGATGCTTGAGTCTTTCCAAAGATTTAGTTCGGCAATGTGTGTGCCGGAGCGGTCACCGCGTGAGATAAAGGACGCTTGCTTGTCCTTAATGGTTTGCAACGCCTTGGCGACATCCTTCATGCCTTTGATTCCGGCGGGGTCGCTCGTCGGGCCGATAAGCACGAAGTCGTTGTACATCACCGGAAAACGCTTAACGCCTTCACCTTCGGCGAGAAATTTCTCTTCCGCCGACTTCGCGTGCACAAAGACAACGTCGGCGTCGCCACGCCGGCCTGTGTCGAGGGCCTGTCCGGTACCTTGCGCAACGATTTTCACTGTGATGCCGGTCTTCTGCGTGAATATCGGCAACAGATATTCGAACAGACCGGAATCCTGCGTCGATGTGGTCGAGGCGACCACGATTGATTTGTCCTGCGCGTAAGCGGGCGCAGAGAGCAAAAACGTCCCGGCTGCGATAGCCGCTGCGAGCGTACGACGATTTAACATGCGATTCCCCTTCTTCTAGACGAGCAACTCGCCTGCAATAAATTTACGCGCCACGTCTGTCTGCGGTGTCGCAAAGAAATCGGCTGCGGGCGTATTTTCGACGAGTCGGCCGCGATTGAGCAGTACGATGTCGCCGGCAAGACGTTTCGCCTGGCCGAGGTCATGCGTCGCCATGATCACCTTGACCCCGCGTGCGCTGATCGAGCGCACGATATCCTCAATCGCCTTGGTCGCGTAGGGATCAAGGCTGGCCGACGGCTCATCGAGAAACAGAACTGCGGGATCGCGCGCGAGTGCACGCGCGAGGGCAAGCCGTTGCTGCTCGCCGCCCGAAAGACGCCGCGCCGGGCGATCGCCAAGCTTGTCGAGGCCGACGAGGGCAAGGAGTGTAGCGGCGCGAACGTGTCGCTGCGCGCGCGGGACTCCGGCGGCAGCGAGCGCATAGTGGACATTTCCCGCCGCCGAGCGCCTGAGCATGGTCGGGCGCTGGAACACGATCGCACTCTTTGTCAGCGCCGCAATCTCTTGTCCGCCCCAGGTTATGCGGCCGCCGGTGAGGGGGATGAGACCCATAGCGGCGCGCAGGATTGTCGTCTTGCCGCTGCCGTTCGGGCCGATGAGGAGCGTCGGCGGGCCTGCTGTAATTGTCAGTGTTATATCGTCGAGGATCGTCACGTCGCGACCGACGATCCGCGCTTCTACGAGCATGAGGGGCAGTTCGGATACGGGTGCTCGCATGCTCATCCTGCGTAGCGTTCGCCAGCGCGGCGCATGCCCCATGCCAGCGCATTGATGAAAAACACGATGAAAATCAGAATGATACCGAGACCGACGGCGAGGGGCAGGTCGCCTTTCGATGTTTCCAGGGCGATGGCAGTCGTCATCGTGCGCGTAAAACCATCGATATTGCCGCCCACGATAATGATGGCGCCGACTTCTGCCGCCGCCCGCCCAAACCCCGCAAGCAATGCCGTGACCAGGCTAAAGCGTGCATCCCACACTAGCGTTGCCACACGTCGCGCTGGGCCGATGTTCATGGCCGCGAGTTCGTCGCGGTATTCAACCCACAAGTCCTCGATCGTTTGGCGCGACAGCGCTGCGATGATCGGAGTGACGAGGATCGTCTGCGCGATAACCATGGCCTTGGGCGTGAACAGTAAGCCCCAGTCGCCAAGTGGGCCCGAGCGCGATAACAAAAGGAAAATTGCCAATCCGACGACGACCGGCGGGAGGCCCATCAGCGCGTTGAGGAACACGATCACGGCTTCGCGCGATCGAAAGCGCGTGAGGGCTAAAAATGCGCCCGCAGGCACACCAATCAACGCCGCAAACAATGTCGCGCTCAAGCTGATCAGGAGCGACAAGCGAACGATCGCAAACAGCGCCGGATCGCCGCTGAGGACTAATTGAAGTGCTGAAGCGTTTTCGTGCATGGGCTCGGCCGGGGCGCGCAGTATAATTAGAGTTTACGGCGTCCTGGGCAAGCCAATGCGGATGCTTGTACCTAATTGGGGGCGATCGGAAATATAGCCGGGGGCTATATGCGCCTCTGCCCCAAGCACAAAGCGAGCGTTCGTCAATACGCGAGCCGGCTGAAGTCAATGGCCCGGTTGAGAATGAAGACGAGCACCAGAAACCCGGTCGCCGCAGCGATCAGGATTGTGGCCCCGAGATATTGCGCCTTCACCACCTCGTGGTGCTTCGAATCTGAATTTTTCCGAACATCGTGCATCGGGGTCAACGGCCAAAAAGAAGCCATTGCTAGACCGCGCAAGCACCGTGGACTAACGAAAATATATGATGCGCGATATCTGGCCCGTTGATGTCAGGCTGCGGCTGGCGCATAGCTCAGCAGTCGGCGGCTTTAGGAGCGAGCCGGTGAACGAATCGTGCCGCCACACCGGATTCTGCCTTAAGGTTTGATATCGAACTCACGCGTGAATTTTGTATATGTGTCTTTCTGCTCGACCAGAAACTTGCCGAATTCGGCGGCGCAAAACAAATTGATGAACATCCCCTGACCTTTGAGCCTCTCGGCGACGTCGGCTGTTACGACAGCATCGGAAATAGATTGGGAAAGCTGGGCGAGCACTTCTTTCGGAGTCTTTGCCGGTGCAACAAACCCAAACCAAACCGCCGCATCCATGTCGTTAAAGCCGCTCTCGGCTAAGGTCGGCACGTTTGGCAACGGCGGAACGCGTTTTTTTGCGGGCACTGCAATCGGGCGCAAGGCACCCGAGTCGATCTGTCCCTTGAGGTCGGAATAATTGGCAATCACGGCCGTGATGGTGCCGGCAAGCGTAGCATTCATTGCCGGAGGCGAGCCTGGATAGGGGACATACGTCATGTCGACTTTCGCATCGCGTTTAAGAAGCTCGCCCGCGATATGAACAATCGAGGCCGGGCCTGTGCTGCCGTACGACACCGCACCGGGCTTGGTTTGCGCTAATTTCAGAAAATCAGCCAGGTTTTGAATATCCGATTTTCTGCTGACAGCGAGCACAGCCGGAGTTGCAGCAATGTAGCAAAGCGGCTCGAAATTACTCACGGCATCGTAATGGCCGGGAAAAAGGATCGAGCTCAAAATGAACGGGTTTTCAACGAGCAGGATCGTTGTACCGTCCGGCGTCGCGCGCGATACAAATTCGGTCCCGACGATTGAGCTTGCACCGGGTCGGTCTTCGACAACGATTGATTGGCCAGTTTTCTGCGTTATAGCCTGTCCGACAACACGCGCCACGACGTCGCCGGTGCCGCCGGCAGCGTAGGGAACGATAATCCTGACGGTTTTGCCGTTAAGCGTTTGTGCAACAGCCGGTCGAACAATCAATGCGAGCAATACAGTGAGCAGACAAAGTCCGATGGATCTTATTTGCGTCATTTTGCTCCCCAAATTGCTATTCGCATAGCCTGAAGGCATCCCGGTCTTGTTGCAAGGCGGCTATTAACCTGAAATTGGAGTCTTTCGGCCCTGTATCGCCTCCCAGATGCGATACGGCGTCACCGGCATTTTGATGTCGTCGATGCCGTATGGCGTTAGGGCGTCGGCGATCGCACTGACGATCGCGGCTGGGGCCCCCGTCGTTCCACCTTCGCCGCCGGCTTTAATGCCGAGCGGGTTGGTCGGCGATAACACTTCGACAATCTTCGTGACGAACGACGGCAATCGGTCGGAGCGTGGCATTCCATAGTCCATGAATGAGCCGCATAAAGGCTGGCCAGCGGGATCAACGACGCACTGCTCCCACAGTGCCTGGCCAATGCCCTGTACGATTGCGCCATGGGTTTGGCCGTCGACAATCAGCGGATTGATGCAGCGCCCCACGTCGTCAACCGATGTGTAGCGGGCGAGGCGCAGGCCACAACTTTCCGGGTCGATCTCAATTTCGCAAATGGCGCAGCCGTTCGGAAAAACCGGCTCATGCATTTCGTTGTCGGTGATGACCGCAAGCCCGGCGGAGAGATCTTCCGGCATTTTGTGGCGGGTCATTTCTTGCGCCAGCTCGAAAAAATCGAAGCTGCGGTTGCTATCCCTGGTCACAAAGCGGCCGTCGCTGAAATCGACACGGTCGGACGAGGTGCCTAATATCACCGCGGTAGCACGGCTGCCTTTGGCGATGAGTTCGGTCGCGGCCATAGAAAACACAGTTGCGGCATGGCGCATCGAGCGGCCTGAATGGCTCCCACCGCCGGCCTTCACAATATCGGTGTCGCCAAGAATGATGTGCACGGTCTCGACCGGCACGGTGATGAGGTCTGCAACCACTTGCGCAAAGCTCGTTTGATGGCCTTGCCCAGCCGGCTGGGTTCCGATGACGACCTCGACATGGTGATCCGGGCTGATTTTGATGCGGGCTTGCTCCTTTGGCGCGCCAATGGATGATTCGACATAGTTCGCGAGCCCAAGCCCGAGGAGCTTGCCGCGTTTTTTGGCCTCGCGCCTGCGGACCTTAAAGCCAGTCCAGTCAGCGAGTTGCATCGCGAGGTCCATATTCTCCTCGTAATGCCCGCTGTCGTAGAGCATGCCGACAGCGTTTCGATAGGGCATGGCCTTGGGCCGAACCAGATTCCGGCGGCGCAAGCTGACGCGGTCGATACCGAGCCTTTTGGCGGCGATGTCGATCAGGCGCTCGATCGCGAACGTGATCTCGGGACGGCCGGAACTACGGTAAGCCTGTGTCGGGACCGTATTCGTGAAAACGGAAACCGCGCGAAGTGAAGCAACCGGAATATCATAACTACCGGTAATCAATCCGGCTCCTTTACTCAGGGGTGAGAGCGAAACGCAGCGTGCGCCTGCATTGCTGATGTTGATTGCGCGCAGCGCCAGGAAGCGTCCAAGTTCGTCGAGGGCGAGTTCGAACTTTGCCACGAGGTCGCGGCCTTGGTAATCACTGACAAAGCATTCCGAGCGTGTGGCCGTGTATTTGACAGGACGGCCAAGTTTGCGTGCAGCCCATAAAATGAGACCGAACTCAACATAGACGCGATTTCGTGTGCCGAAATTTCCGCCGACATCGTAAGACAACACGCGGATGCTCTCGGAGTCTACGCCTAGCACGGAAGCAAGCTCGCGCTTCTGGCGCACCGCGCCGCCGCTTCCAGCATATATTGTATAGCGTCCTTTCGCTTCGTCGTATTGCGCCACCGCGGCGCGCGGCTCCATCGGCACTCCGGTCACGCGGTCGACATGGAAATCCATTGAGACGACGTGCGGAGCATCTGCGAGAATCCGCTCGGTTTCGGCGGCGTCTCCAAATTGCGTATCGACGAGGATATTGTCGCGGACCTCGTCCCACACCGTCGGCGCCCCGAGTTCCATAGCCTTCTCGGAATGCGTAACACTGGGCAGAACTTCATACTCGACAACGACCGCTTCTGCAGCGTCCAACGCTTGTGCCTGAGTTTCCGCGACAACCATCGCGACAGCTTCGCCCACGTGCCGTGCTTTGTCGGCTGGGAGAAGAAGATGCGGTCCTATAAATATCTCGCTGCCGCCGGGCCCCTGCAATTTCATGTCGAATTTCGTTTTGGGGAGGGGGTCATGCTGGATTGCGCCAAGTCTGTCAGCGACGCAATCGGCACCAGTAAAGACGCCGAGAACGCCGGGCATCTTGTTCCCTGCGGCCTTATCGATGCCAACGATACGCGCATGGGCATGCGGTGAACGAACCATCGCCGCATAGGTCTGGCGGGGAAAGAGGAAGTCGTCGCTGAACTGGCCACGGCCGGTCAGCAGCCGCGCATCCTCGTTACGCGGCATCGGCTGGCCGATGAAGCGGAATTCTGGGTTCTTATTGGTCATCGAAGATGAGATTAAGGCACTGATCAGGGTGGCAGTTGATCGCAAATTGAGCGGAAATCCAACCATTTTGCATATCGGTCAAACGCCTTGCTGCATAGCCGACCATAGGAAATACTCATGGCGCGCCGGTCGCGCTGATTAGTTGTATTGTGTGCGTTATGAAACATCTGGCGATCAAAACCTCGAATTCCCCGCTTCTGGTCGGCATTACCGGCGCATCGGGGGCGATCTATGGGGTCAGGCTTCTCGAATTGTTGCGCGCTTGCAACGTCGAGACACACCTTGTCGTATCTCGTGCAGCCCAGATAACGCTCACTTGTGAAACCAACTTCAAGCTTGCCGACATTGGGCGTCTGGCATCGGTCGTCTATTCCAACGATGATATTGGCGCGGCCTGCTCCAGTGGTTCATTCTCTACGCGAGGGATGGTGATCGCGCCGTGCTCTATAAAAACCATGTCTGAAATTGCGACGGGAAATACTGCAAACCTCATTTCGCGCGCCGCCGATGTTGTGTTGAAGGAACGCCGACGTCTCGTATTAATGCTGCGGGAAACGCCACTTCATATTGGGCATATCCGCAACATGGCGACCGTGACCGAAGCGGGCGGAATTATCTATCCGCCGGTTCCGGCATTTTACGCATTGCCAAATTCAATCGAAGAAATGGTCGATCACACGCTCGCGCGCGTATTGGATCTTTTTGAAATCGATACGGGCTTGACGCGCCGTTGGACCGGTAAGCGCGAGCGGCCAAAAAGTCGAGAGAAAACAGAAAATACGTGAGTGTGAGTGAGTAGTTTGGCTCAGCACGAAGTCTCTGAAAGCATTGCCAGCGGTCTACAATACGACAATGAATTTTGGCGGTTTTCACTCTTAGTTTACAAGCAAAATGAGGTTGCCCAAGAGTGTTTGGCGTTGCAAGAGACGTTGGGCGTCAACATCAATCTCCTGCTTTTTTGCGCATGGGTGGGCGCGCAGGGAATCGTATTGAGTCATGAAAGTATCGAAGCGGCTTCGATGGCCGTCGCTCCCTGGCATGAAACCGTCGTCCGTCCGCTGCGGAGAGTGCGGCAACGCACCAAGTCGCTCGGTGTTGCGGAATTAGAAGAATTCAGAGCCCATATTAAAGATACTGAGCTTGAGGCCGAGAGGATTGAACAGGCAATCCTGTTTGGTTATTCGAAGGCCATTTCCGGGCCACCCGCGGGCGCCGATCGTCGCGACGTCATCACCGAAAACGTCAAAAGATATATCGCGTCCAAGAGCGACTCCGGGGAGGGGCATTCACCTGAAAATTCCGCGCCTTATTTAATTGGCGCCGCGCTTCGGCTCCGTTCCTAAGTCAGATACGAGTGCGCGAAAGGCTAAGGCCGCGCGGTATCCTTACTGTCTTTGGTTGCGTCCATTTCACGGATGACGTGCGCCCAGCGCTCCGTTTCACTCTTAATGAACCGGGAAAAATCTTCCGGGCTGCCGCCTCGCGGGTCTACACCTTGTGTTTGAAGCTCCTTGATCACTTCGGCGTCTTTCAACGCTTTGTTCGTTGCCTCCGAAATCTTGTCGATGATCGATTTTGGTATTCCGGTTGGGCCGAGAATACCGAACCAAACGCCTGTGTTGTAACCGGGCAGCGCTGCCTCGGAAATCGTTGGCAAGTCGGGCGCTACGCCTGCGCGCTTGGCTTCACTTGTTGCGAGCGCTTTGACGCGTCCGTCCTTGATGAACCCGAGGACAGTCGATGCCGGCGAAAACATCACCTGAATACGGCCCGAAATAAGATCGAGTGCGGTTTGTGCGCTTCCGGGATACAAAACGCCAGTCATCTTGATACCAGCCATTTGTTTGAATAATTCCGTCGCCAGATGCGGTCCGCTGCCAATTCCTGACGCCCCGTAAAATAGCTCGTCCGGTTTCTCTTTGGCGAGGGCAATAAGCTCTTTCACGTCTTTGACGTCGAGTTTCGGATTTACAACAAGAATGTTTGGAATCGAGCCGACAAGGACGATTGGAGCCATGTCCTTCTCGAAATTCGGCCCCTTGTTCGGCATCATTGTCGTATTGATCGTGGCAGCAATCGTGGCGAACAAGAGTGTGTAACCATCTTTCGCGCTTCGTGAGACATATTCGGTTGCGACCATGCTGCTGGCGCCGGGACGGTTTTCAACGATAACCGTCTGCCCTAATAGATCGCCGAGCCTGTGGCCGATAATGCGTGCCGCAACGTCTCCGCTTGACCCTGCTGCGAAGCCGACAATTAAGCGGATAGGATGCGTCGGATAGTTCTCCTGAGCAGTGGCCGTCGTCGCAATGGCGAAAAAAGCAGCGAGGAAAGCAGCAACTGATTTCAGCCCGGTCATATGAATTCCGCAGACGCTGGGATGGCCCAGGAAGCACTAGTGATGTCAGACCAATTTTGGTTCTATTACAATATGATGGTACGACGTAAGGGCGTCTAGCTCGCGACTTTTTGAACACTCATTCGACCCGGCAACGAATTTTTGGCCGGTACCGGAGATCCGCAAATGAAATCGGTGACGATGCAAAAAGCGCCCTCCGATTTGCAGGCACACATTGCGTTGCTAACGGAACGGGGACTGGTCACCCGCGTTGAACGCCGCATTGATAAGGATTTGGAACTTCACCCTCTCGCACGCTGGCAATTTCAAGGTGGCTTGCGTGAGCAGGACCGCCGCGCCTTTCTTTTCACAAATGTCGTTGGCGCCCAGGGGGAAAGTTACGACATCCCGGTTCTTGTCGGCGGCCTTGCTGCTTCCCCGGAAATCTATGCGACCGGCCTCGGCGTACCAGTGGAGGAAATCGGCGCTTTGTGGGTGAAAGCTATGGCCAATCCTATCGCGCCGGTTTTGGTCGATAAAGCTGCGTGCCAGGAAGTGGTCCAGACCGGCAAGGACTTGCTGGCCGAACATGGCGGACTTGCGAGCCTTCCGGTCCCGATATCCACGCCGGGATTCGATTCTGCACCCTATTTAACGGCGACGCTTTGCATAACCAAGGATCCCGAAAGCGGGATCCAGAATATGGGCACCTACCGCGCGGCGCTCAAAGCCAATGATCGACTTGGGGTGCGCATGGCCTCGCGGCTCGGCGGCGCCGGAGGATACTTGCATTGGCAGAAATACAAGAAGTTGGGCAAGCCTATGCCTTGCGCAATCGTCGTTGGCTGTGCGCCTGCCGTTCTCTTCACAGGGCCACAGAAACTTCCGGTCGATCTCGATGAATTGGACGTTGCCGGTGGTTTAATGGGCGAGGCCGTCAAGACGGTACGTTGCAAGACCCTCGATTTGGTGGTGCCAGCGGATTCCGAGATCGTCATTGAAGGGATGATCGACACAGACCTTCTGGAACCTGAGGGGCCGTTCGGGGAAAGCCATGGACATGTTGCGCTCGAAGATTTCAACATGTCGATGCAGGTCACGGCAATTACCCGCAAGCGCAAGCCTGTGTTTCTATCGATAATCAGCCAGGTGACGCCAAGCGAGTTGTCGGTTCTCAAAAAGGTCGCTTACGAGCCGATGTTTCTCGAACATCTGCGGCATGCTCTCGGCATACGAGGGATCAAGCGCGTGGTCATGCACGAGCCATTCACCAATTTGCGCAAGGTCATCTTTCTTCAATTTGAGAGGGGAACACCCAAAACTGAAGTGTGGCGGGGCATGCAAGGCGCGGCGACCTTGCAGGCTCAATGCGGAAAGCTCGTCATTGCGGTGTCGGAGGACATTTCGGCGGACAATGCCGATGCGATCTTCTGGTCTTTGGCCTATCGATCTAATTTCATGGAGGACGTTCATATTGTCCCGTATCGATCGAGCGGACATGGGCCGAAATCCGGGCGCGCCGCGGTCGATGGCACGCTGATGATCGACGCGACGCTCAAGCACGACATGCCGCCTTTAGCGTTGCCAACCGAAGAATACATGACGCGGGCAAAAAAAATATGGGAGGAACTCCATCTGCCCCACATCGTGCCGCAGGCACCCTGGCATGGATATCAGCTAGGCGATTGGGACGAGGAATGGACTGGGTTTGCGAATGCCGCGGTGGCTGGCAATTGGCGCGAGAGCGGGAGATCAACCTACGAACGCCGCCATGGAAATCTGATACCGGAAACGCCCGTACGATCCGTCGAAATGCCGAAGAAAAGCGAGCGCGGCCTTTGACGAAGGGGTCGCCATTGAGATAGCGGCCTCTGGAGGGTGCATGGCGAAGATATTTTCGCTGACAAGCAAGTGTGTGTTGGCGTTTGCCGTTGTGATTGCCAGCTCCATTTTTTTGCCTGCGCCGACGCAGGCTCAGAACTATCCGAACCGCCCAGTGAAAATCATTGTTCCTTTTCCGGCGGGAGGAACCGCCGATGCAATACCGCGCGTCATTGGTGACTGGCTCTCCCGCAAGTGGGGTCAGCCGGTTATCATTGAAAACCGGAGTGGAGCTGGGGGAAATGTGGGAGCCGAGCTGGCCTACCGGTCTGAACCGGATGGCTATACCCTGTTATCTGCTCCACCGCCGCCGCTGGTGATCAATCAGAACCTTTATCAAAACCTCGCCTTTGACCCGGCGCAGTTCGAGCCAATCATCGTTGTCGCGCAGGTGCCGAACGCGCTGATGGTCAATCCGAACAATATTTCCGCCAAAACCGTCGCGGAATTCATTGACTACCTTAAGGCGAATCCGGGGAAGGCGACGTCAGCCACGCAAGGAATCGGCACAACGTCTCACCTTACGTCGGAGATGTTGCAGATGATGGCGCAGGTCAAAGTCCAGCACATTCCTTACCGTGGTTCAGCACCCGCACTCCAAGGGCTCCTCGCAGGCGACGTCGATTTTATGTTCGACAACCTCGGAGTTTCTCTGCCACTCATTCAAAGCGGCAAACTGCGCTTGATTGCGGTGGCGTCGGCGAAGCGTCTTGCCTCGCTGCCCGATGTGCCAACGATGACAGAATTTTTGCCTGGATTTGAGTCGGCTGCTTGGTATGCGGTCGTCGCGCCACCCAAAACGCCAAAAGCGATCGTTGAGAAACTGAACGCCGACATCAACGATGCTTTACGCCAGCCAGATGTTCAGGATCATTTGAAAAAACTATCGGCCGACATTGTCGGTGGCTCAGTCGACGAGACGGCAAAGTTTATGCGCAAGGAAGTAGATCGCTGGAATGAGGTCATCAAAGCCGCCAAAGTAAAGATGCAGTGAGCGAATGGCGGCTAGGCTAGGCTTGTCGCAATAGCTTTGGCTTCAGGGACTACGTCATGGTCGTAGAGGCGTTTACGAAACGCCGCATGGGCGGCGATTTCGGCGTCCCTGATGCCAAGATCGGCGTAGGCTGAATCATATCGCAGGCCGTTTTGGCGCGCTCCAAGCTGGACCTGCGCCACGCGCTCGCGACGAAGACGCTCATAGGCGATGAGGGCTGCCGGCGCTGCTTTCCGATCCATGTGTGCAAGGATCGTCGCAAGCGCCATTCCATCTTCTATTGATTGGTTGGCACCCTGTCCAAGATGGGGAAGCATCGGATGGGCGGCATCTCCGAGGAGCGTGAGTCGGCCTCGCGTCCAAGTTTCCAGCGGCTCACGATCATAGAGAGCCCAGCGGAACGTTGTTTGGACTTGCTGCAAAAGCGACTCGATACGTGGGTCCCAGCCGTTGAATTCCAGGCGAAGCAAATCGGGATCGCCAGGGGCCGACCACGATTCCTTCATCTCCTGGTCCGCCGGCACAAATCCGACGTAGTTGATGAGTTCGCCAGCGCGGACGGGGAATGTGAGAAAATGCTTGCCCTTGCCGAGCCACATCAGCCACGCGTTGGTGGGCCAGCGCGGAATGAGTTTATGCGAGACCACGCCCCGATAGGCGATCGAGCCGGAGAAAACCGGATTGGAAGGAGGAAATACGTGCGGTCGAAGATCCGAGTGGATACCGTCCGCGCCGATGACAAGATCGGCTTCAACAACATGTTCCATTCGCGAAAGACACCCGAGCCTTTTCTCGGTCCTGTTCAAAGCCAGTGCATCGATGCCCGGTATGCACGATCCCCGCTGGCAGGGCGGCCGCCAAGAACTCGACGAGGTCGGCTCGGTGCATGCCGAATGTCGCGTTCCAACCCGAGGAATTGGTGACCTGAACGGGGGCGATTGGGGCGCCGTCGTGACGGAAGTATCGGGATTCTGGGCCGACTCTGGCTCCCCATCGCTCTACGGCCGGCCCTAAGCCCACACGCTGCAGTTGGCGCACGCTGTTCGGCGTCAAAAATACACCGGCGCCGACCTCGCTGAGGATGGGAGCCTGTTCGTAGACCAACACTTGGAAGCCATGGGCGATCAGCGCTTTCGCGGCAAACAGGCCTCCGATCCCGCCTCCGACAACTACGATTCGCCACTCGGCCATCCATTGGTCCTTGGCTCAAAGCCCTGCACTACGCGAAAGTCTCATGGTTCAGGAGGTTCATCCATTTGAAACTACTCCCCGCTTCGGAAAACGCCAAGGCGCTGCTAAGTTTGCGCCGGCCGGCAATTGGGTTCGTGGGCTCTGTGGTCGGCAGCTAAAGCGGGGCGAAGACAGATCGAGGTGGGGAAGGCGCATGGAATTTCTCAAGCACACCGAATGGCCCATGTGGTTTGGCTACGCGGCGGTCGTGTCGAGCATCGTCACGTGCGCCATGAAAACCATGATTCCCTTGCGCGTTGTCAGCATGACTTGCAACGCGCTCTTCATTGTCTATGGATTTTTCACCGGAATATATCCGACGCTTATATTGAATCTCATTTTGCTGCCGCTCAACACGGTGCGGTTGCAACAAATGCGAAAACTGATCCAGGACGTTGAAGCTGCGGCCTCATATGGCGAAACGTCGATCGACTGGTTGAAGCCCTTTATGTCCAACCTTAGTTTCCGCAAGGGTGATGTTGTCTTCCGTAAGGGAGACTTAGCGGAAGCGATGTATTACAGCGTGACTGGTCGATATCGTCTTCGCGAAATAGGTATCGAAATCCCGGCTGGTCAGGTATTTGGTGATCTCGGGCTTTTGGCGCCGGATAACAGACGCACACAGACGATCGAATGTATCGAAGATGGTTCAGTACTGACGGCGACTTATCAGCAGGTGAAAGAACTCTATTTTCAAAACCCGCAGTTTGGATTTTATTTTCTGCGGCTGACAAGCGAGCGTCTTTTCGAGAATATCAATCGGCTCGAACAGGAGCTTGTTCGTAAAAACGCCGAGCTCGCGGCGCTAGGGCACTAGTCGCGCGGCGACCGGCTCCCGCGACCTCCATGTCTTATTTCCACGAGTTCCATGGGGAAATGATGCTGATTTATCTGATAGTTGACTTTGACTAGAGTGCCCGATCACTTAGGGTACTAGCGATTTGGGCTTTGGGCTGTGCAAGACAAAAGAAACGTCTTCAGGAAACGCGTCCTCAAGACAGCGCAAATTGTTCTGAGCGAAAAAGCGCCGAAGCTTGATTGCGCGGTCCGCAATATTTCGGACACGGGTGCTTGCCTGCAAGTGTCCACGACGTATGGGATTCCGGCAAATTTCGATGTCGTTATTGAGGGAATCCGCCGCTCATGTCGGTCGGTATGGAGAACCGATACGAAGCTGGGGATCACCTTCGAATAGATATTCACAAATACGTGCGTAGTGCCACAAGCCTAAAATTTGAAACATCATCTCAAGCACTTCGAAAGTGATCAATTTAGATAATGGGCTCCTTAATACAGGAGCCGCCAATGCGCGATTGGCTGTTTTTGTTGGCCCCCCCGGCGGTGATCTTTTATTTCATCGCCTTTCCTGAGCAGTTCTACGCATTTGTTGCGTGGGCAAGATATCTAATTTGACGAGTGCTGCTCTGGATTGAGGTGGGCCCGCTACTCAAACGTAACGCCAAGTTTTTTGCCGTCTGACCAAATCACACGGCAATGCCGCGGCATGGTCTCGCCATCGATCGTCAGCCGAAATACCTGCGGCAAGCCAAAAGCAGTCCCGACGCGGAGACCGGCACCGCGATCAGTTAGATCGTCAATGGCGCAGGCCATTTCTTGTCCGGCCGGCCCAAATTTGATGACACCGCGTGTGCTTGTTGAAGTGCGGTCATCTCTTCGGCGCTCGGACATTGGCCGCTATTATCTTGCTTGGCGGCCCGCGACTGACGGTAGCCTGGCCTCGTCGTCGCGTACTGGCGGGTTGGTCGTCCCCGGCAACATATATGTGCGCGTCCGTTTGCAAGAATAACAAACGTAGGTATTTCTCTGCATGTTGCGCACAACAGGATGGGGCGTTATGGCAACGTGGACCATGACCGTCCGGCATTGCGGGCAGATTGCATCCGTATCGTACGTTTCGGTGCCGGCCATGGATTGTTGTACTTCAATTGCCCTAGAACTTAAATCGGGCGTGCTCGTTCGGCGACATCTTCCGAATAAATTAAATTATGAAGTTTAAGAATTCATTCATGAGGAAATAGCCTGCCATTGCTTGGCTATTTTCATATGCAAAGCCACATCGCCGAGAGAAAGGCTAGCGTCCGTCCATCCCGACTGCGCGGATGCCGGTTGGGTCAGGCCATCAATTCGAAGTACGAGCGTTTGGGCCCGCGCGCGCGGTCAGTCATTAGCCGGATCAATCAAGTGCCGAAATTGGCGCAAGACGCGTTCAGCTTCTTTTCGCCTCGTTTCGGCGAGGGCGACCAAAAAGAGCGTCAGGAAGACCTGGCATCGGTCATGAATGCGAAAAATGATGAAAAGCAACCTCGATCGCGAAGCAATCGATCTTCCCCGATAAGCGCCCGGGCGCGCGAAAGCTTGTGAGGGCACTTTCATCATTTGCGTTCGAGCCTCACCATAGCGAAGGTCACGACACTTACCGCTGCCGCATGCATAATGTGTCTCTGGTATTGGTGTGAACTTCTACAGCGCGCGACGCATTGAATGCCGCGATCTTTTGCGTTACTTCTGCGACCGCTTGCTCGATGCGGACAAAATCCGGTCGAACGAGAATTCCAAGATTGGTCAGACGAACAGTAGACCTGCTTCGCTCAAAAAGTTGTCCGCCAAATTCGTGCTCCAGTTGCTGGATTGCGCGGGTGAGTGACGGCTGCGCTACCCCGCAGCGCTTGGCCGCGCGCGTGAAACTCCGTTCCTCACAGAGCGCGAGAAAATAGCGAACCTTATGAATTTTCATCGGAGCGTCCGTGACCTAGCGCGCAGAAGCTTCAATCGCGTGTGAAACGAACGGCGATGCGACCGCAACACCAAGGGCTATCGCGTAAAATGCAAGCCAGATCGTTGCGACCGCGGTATCGGCGCGATTGTGGTTTTCGTTGCGTTGCCGGCGCGGTGTTCTTCGATTGATGGGTCTACGCATGGCGGCCTCCATTGTGGAGTTGCTAACACGCGGCCGAATCTGAAATGGTGAACTAGCTCACACTAAGAGCAGTCAAATCTTGCGGTCCGCCGATTTCACGTAAGCCAGTACCTCATTCCCCGAGCGAGCCACACGTATAGGGGCCGTCAATCACTATTCGCCGCTCACAAGAGAGGTATGGTGGGCGCCACCAGCCCTAAGTAGCGATCTCTCTTTGATCGTTTTTGGCATGTACGGGAAATGAAAAACCCTGTTTTAGCAGGCGGCGCTCCATCTCTTCGTCCGAGAGCGCCTCGTCCATCAGCGGCTGGTTCCCGAGCAGCTCCGCGGTTTCGTATGCCGCGCAGGCGACTGCGGCAAGCTCGGTGGCAGTAAGCGCCTCGAAGAACGACAACTGTTCGTCGACATGAGTGCTATCCGCGCCGACACCGCTGTGAACTTTGAGGAATTGATAGGCCCGGGATTTCGGCGGGCAGACCCCTTCGACTTTGCGGATGAACGCCTCGTCCCGGCCCACCGCCATGCGTTCGAGACAGTAGCTGAATCCGAATAGTGCGATCGGGCAAGCCGACTCTATATAGGAGCGGAAGCGGTCAGCGAAAATCTCAGCGCTGGGTGGCTGAATAAGACGAATGACCTCCGCGGCCGGAAGACCCAAACCCTCGAGATCCCGATACGCAAGGTTTGCGTGCCCTTGTTCCTCGTCGGCTTTTTGGCGGGCGAATGTCGCAAGGTCCAGGCGCCCGGCCGCTTCGAACCGCTCAGCCCCTCGACGGAAGAGGCCCGGGGTCTGTCCGGCAAAAATGTAATTGCCCACCAACCAACGAATGTATCGAGGGAGCGTGTATGAGATGGTCGACTGTGCTTGCTTGGTTCCGGCAAGACCTGCGGCGATGGCGCCTTCAACGAGGCTCGCGGCCACACTCGAACGATCGGCTGCGATCGCCGATACAGGAAGCGTGGTGATAGAGGAAGTACCGACATCCGTCAGCCAGGATCGTCCGTCCGGCATCGCAACCAGAAGCATTGTCTCGGATACGTGGACGCACTGCGCTGATGCGGCGTTGTCAACGACCATGGCGTGTTCCGGATTTCATCGTCGGTACTCTGCTAACCCAGTCTGCATCACGATCTTGAGCGCATTCGGATCTGAAAATCGTCGAAACTCTTTTCCGCTAGTTGCCACCACATATAGCTGTCATTCCGAAAAGAGGCGAGACTCTCATAGATTCTCTTGAAGCGTGGATTTTTTTCTCCGATTTCGGCGTAGACGTCATTCGCCGCCTTGTAACAGGCCTCCATGATCTCCTGCGAGAAAGCGCGCAGTAGCGCGCCGTCGGCGACGAGCCGCTTCAATGCCGGAGGATTTGCTGCGTCGTATTTTGTGGTCATCCAGTGTCCTGCGTCGCGCGCTGCGGCGAGGACGGCAGCTTGGTACGGCTTGGGAAGGTTGTTCCATTTTTCCAAATTGACGATGGTGTGTGCGTTGGCACTACCTTCCCACCAAGCTGGATAATAGTAGTACTTCGCGATCTTGTACAAACCAAGCTTCTCATCGTCGTGCGGGCCGACCCACTCCGCAGCATCGATACTGCCTCTTTCTAGCGCTGTGTAAATGTCGCCCGGCGCCAGCTGCAGCGGCACGACGCCTACCTTGCGGATGACTTGTCCAGCGAAACCGCCAATGCGGAATTTCAGTCCCGAAAGATCCTCGACTCCTTTTATCTCCTTTCGAAACCAGCCTCCCATTTGACAGCCGGTGTTGCCCATCGGAATGCCAAAGCAATTAAAGCTCGTGAAAACCTCTTGCAACAATGCATTACCGCCGCCTTGTGCGAGCCAGGATTCCATTTGGCGGGTGTTCAATCCGAACGGAATGGCAGATCCCAACGCGAGCGCTGGGTCCTTACCCCAGTAGTAGTATGCACCCGTGTTGCCGATCTCGACCGTTTGGTTCTGCACGGCATCAAGAACGGTCAGCGCGGGGACAATTTCTCCCGCGGCAAACACCTGGATCTGAAATCGACCATCCGTGATCTCGCTGATGCGCTTGGAAAATACCTCGCAAGCGCCGTAAAGCGTGTCGAGCGACTTCGGCCAACTCGTCGCGAACCTCCATTTGATCTGAGGCGCGGACTGGGCGATTGCCGGCTTCGCAATGGAAACGGCGGCAACGCCGCCACCGACGATACTGAGAAATTCACGGCGTTTCATAGGGTGGTCTCTAAAAAATGGCAGTCCTCGATCAATTGTCTCGGTAGCCGACGACAGCTAATCTTGCGGTTATGAAGTCTATCCGGATATTTGATTAGATTACACGATTTACCGAATACGCAAAAGCAAGCTGAGGCGCACCCCACAGCAAGCTAGAGAAAGTATAGATAGTGACAGGAGCTTTACGGTCTGGACATATGCTTGACACACCAATCCAGCTTTCCAAGAATATAGTGTCACAATAGGCAGCGGGGGTGGACGATTCTTGAGGTAGCGATGTAGCCGTTTAGGATTTGGAGGCTCCACGTGCGAGAAATTTCGGCATTGTTGCAGGAGCTGGGGCTCAGTAAGTATGCAAAGGCATTTGAAGAGAATGAGATTGATTTTGATTCACTTCAATTTGTGACCGACGAAATGCTGGAGCAGATCGGTATTCCGATCGGACCGAGGGCAAAGCTGCTAGCGGCAATATCCGAAACGCCCTCATTGTCTCGCTCCGAGCCAGCACACCAGGAAAAATCGGCAGTGTTAAACGAGCCGACTGTCGATTTTCGAAATGAACGCCGTCAGGTCACGGTTATGTTCTGTGATCTTGTCGACTCCACCAAACTTGCAGCTACCTTAGACCCGGAAGATTTCGGGTTGATCCTCGAATCGTACCAGAAGGCGTGCGGAAAGGTCGTAGAGCGGTTCGAGGGACATATTGCGCAGTATCGCGGCGATGGAGTTGAGGTGATCTTCGGCTGGCCAATCGCGCAGGAAGACGCCGCTGAACGCGCGGTACGCGCCGGGCTTCAGGTCATTGAAGCTGTAAAGGCGATTGCCGGTCCCGAACCGCTGTCGGTGCGAGTTGGAATCAGCACTGGCGTTGTCGTGACAGGGCTGGGTGATCCGTTGTCGCCATCAGGTGCGGTCGGCGAAGCATTTCATATAGCCGCCCGTCTTCAATCTCTCGCAACACCTGACACAGTGATTATTTCGAGTACTACCAGCCGTCTGGTTTCCGTGCGTTTCGACCAGGAGGATCTGGGACCCCAGCAATTGAAGGGCGTAGCCGGACCGGTTCGGGCCTTCCGAGTGGTTCGTGTACTTGAGGATACGAGCCGGTTTCAGGCTGCGCTGGGAAAGGCGATGACACCGCTCGTGGGCCGCGGCCCAGAGCTCGCTTTTCTGCATCAACGCTGGTCGGAAGCCCTCGACGGAGAGGGCCAGGCGGTTTTCATTTCGGGCGTGCCGGGCGTCGGCAAATCGCGCATCCTCTATGAGCTCGCTAAGTCGATCGAGGGCCAGCAGCATTGGACGCTTAACTTTCAGTGCTTGCCTCACTGCATGCAAAGCCCGTTGTTCCCTGTCATCCAGCGTATAGGGCGCCTGGCGGAATTGACGAGCGACGATTCCGACGAGGTGAAATTCGAAAGGATCGAGAAACTGGTCTCGGGGGTTTCAGGCCAGATCGCAAATGCGGTGCCGATGATTGCGGAAATGATGTCTATACCGAGCGGAGTAGCGCACAGCCCTTTGGCATTGACCGCCCAGCAGGTGAAGACCCAGACATTATTCGTACTTGTCGAGCTGTTGATCGGACTTGCAGCGAAGCGCCCTCTATTTTGCGTGTTCGAGGATGCGCACTGGATAGACCCATCGACTCAGGAGCTACTCGACCTTTTGGTGAGCAAAATCGAGAAGGGTCGAATTCTATTGGTCGTAACACACCGCCCCGAGTATCGATTGTCTTCGGGCCTTCATGCAAATGTGACCGGCTTGACCATAACGCGCTTGGGTCGGCGCGACGTCGCGCAGATGGCACGACTGGCGCTCGGTGACCAATCGGTCACGACAGCTGTATTGAAAATGATCATCGAAGAAAGCGACTCCATACCCCTTTTCGTAGAAGAGCTGGCGCGCGGTACGATCGAATCTGGAGGCATTAGGGAGCGCGATCATCATGGCCAGCGAACGGAACTGGCCTCCGATTTGGTGCCGGAATCGCTGCGCGATTTACTTATCGCCCGCCTGGACCGAGCGCCTCAAGCGCGCAATGTGGCGCAAGTGGCAGCCGTGATCGGACGCGAGTTTTCTTACAACATGCTGCATCGGGTTACAGCGCTCAGCAGCTCAGAACTCGAGATGACGCTCGTACATCTCAGGCAAAATGATATCGTTCAACTTGTCGACACCACGCCGGCCCGTTATTCGTTCAAGCATGCGCTTTTGCGTGATGCCGCGTATGAATCCCTCTTGCGGTCGAGCCGACGAGCAATCCACGCACGGATTGCGTCGCTACTCGAAAATGAGCCGGAGGTCGTAAATAGTCAGCCTGAGCTGCTTGCGTATCATTACAGCCTTGCCGGTAAGGCCGAACCTGCTGTCCGCTATTGGCTATCCGGCGGTCGCCGTGCACGGAGTTGATCGGCGAATCTCGAAGCCATTGTTCAATTCGAAAAGGCCTTAGAGCATTTGAGTGCATTACCGGAAACTCCGGAGCGCACATCCGCAGAATTGGAAATTCAGTTATTACTCGGGCTTTGCTTCATCGCCGTACATGGCTATTCGGCGGAGAACACCCGCAAAGTATTCGAACGCGCTTACACGTTAAGCGGCGAGATTGGCGATTTGCATAAGGAAATACAGGCCATCTTTGGGCTGTGGGGGCATCACTGGATGAGAGCCTCACATGATCGAGCGATGAAGCTCGCGGAAACACTGCTCACGAAGGCGCATCAGCTTCGTGACCCTGTCTTTCAGATATTGGGGCACCGGTGTCTCGGGAGCACTTTGTTTACCCTCGGAGAATTTATTCGGGCGCGGGAGCAGCTGGAAGCGTCAATCGCGCTGGCCGACAGCACTTCGACCGAGGAGATTTTCTTCGACCCTCGCGTCGCCGCTCAGCTGATGTTTGCCTGGGATTTGTGGATTTTGGGCTACCCCGATCAGGCTCGCGACAATGTGCTGCAATCCCTCAGTCTGGCGGCTGAGCGAGCCGATCCATACACGCTTGCATTTGCCCACTACGTTACATCCGCCGTGCATCTGCTCAGGGGAGAATTTCAGGATGCCGTGGTGCATGCCGATCGCAGCTTTGAGCTGTCGCGGGAGCATCGGATCAACCTTTACGCGCTTTATTCGCGTTTTGGACGAGGTTGCGCGCTGGTGAAAACCGGCCACATGGAGCGAGGCCTCATCGAGATCAGCGAGGGAATTGAAGAGGCACAACGAAGCAATCTTGGGTATATGCGCGGCTTCATGCTTGGTTGGCTCGGAGAAGCCCAAGCCGAAAATGGAGACCTGGAAGAAGCGTTGGCCACAATTGGTGATGGCCTAAAGGGGATCAGCGACGTCACAGGGCGAGCTTGGGAGGCGGAGCTTCGCCGGCTGCACGGTGATATCGTTCTGTTAGCGCACTCAGATGCGGTGAGCGAAGCGGAGCGCAGCTATGATGACGCGATCGTTTTAGCCCAGAAACAGTGTGCCCGCTCTTTGGAGCTCCGTGCGACGGTATCTCTGGCGCGATTGCTCCAGAGCCGGGGCAGAAACAGTGAAGCGCGCGAGCGTCTTGCTTCCATCCTTGGTTGGTTTACTGAAGGATTTGCGACAGCGGATCTCAGGGCTGCGAACGCGCTGCTTGAAGAGCTGGGCCACAATTGATCCACCGACGTGTGCGGTCGGTCCCGGCCAATTAATGTCCCAACGCGTATCTGACAAAATCTTTCAAGGAATAATGCGGGCCCGCCGACGGCCGCCAATTGGGCTCGAGATTTAACAAAGAACTCTTGTCGCCATACATCAGGCCGATAAACAC
This sequence comes from uncultured Alphaproteobacteria bacterium, assembly GCA_963810585.1. Lineage (GTDB taxonomy): Bacteria > Pseudomonadota > Alphaproteobacteria > Rhizobiales > Xanthobacteraceae > Pseudolabrys. Next base: position 286,774 of record CAWENV010000001.1, on the reverse strand, counting down.
TTCCGCGAGAATCCGGCCGCCTACAGGCCCCAACCGCGGGGTCATTATCGAAATGCTTTCCTTTACCGGAATTTTTACGCGCTCCTGGTGATGCATGGCCTCGGCAAGAATATAGACCCAAAGCGGGCAATTGTTCTTGAATATCGGCGAAATTGATAAAATGTCAGACGCCGACTGACGGCGCGCTGTAACGGCTTTGCCAATGAAAATGTCATTGTCGGCAAGTGGGGTAACACCCATCGCGCGGGCCACTTCCTGACCAGATGGAAGACCTAACCGCCATCCTCGCTCAAGATTACGCCCCGCAAGAGAAAAAGGAGGGCTACTCGCAACGGAGGTCGGTAAACGGGACAGCGGATTTACCAGCGAGGTATCGATCCGGTAGGCGAACTGAAGGCGGCGGGCCTTAGCGGCATCTGACCCGTCATATTTGCGGACGTCGATGTTGATGAACCGCCCCCAATCAATGCCCCACGCAGGATTCATGGCCCTAAAACCCTTAAGTCCTTCGCGATTGTTTGGGGTGGGGAAAATTGGCAACAGCTTTGCGTCGTTGATCCGGTAGCCTGGACGAACCATCGAATGCCCAAAGCGATATGCCGCCACTGAAAATTCGACCGGCATAAATGGTTCGTTTTTCCACCGGAAAAATCTGAGCTTCTCCTGTTTGAATTTGCCGTCGACTTTGAGTTCTCGCAGCACACTTGAGTGGACGATTTGCGGCAAGAAGTCGTTCAGGACGACATATTGATAATGGAATCTGACCAATCGCTGCGCTTCAGCGAAAGCGAGCTTAGCGTCCTTAATGGTGCGCGTGATCTCTTTGAGCGTGCGATTGTGGAATAGGAGGAGGAGCCCTTGAAGTTGAGAGATTAGGACATTCTCATCATTTCGTGGATCACCAATGAGCGCTCGACTGCGTTCGGGAGGCGCCCCGTTTCGCGGAAGATCAAAAGCATCGCGATCCGTTCCGCCATGGATTGCCTTGCCCAGGAGAAAAGAATAACCGCCGTCATACATGTAAGGTTGATCATCCGGTCCTCTTCCGTAGACGGAATCCAAATCGAAGGCTGGCGTGCGATAGTCAGTGAGAGCGTCGGGATCGTTCTGCTTTTGCAAGCTGCTGTCGGGGTCGAAAGTGATATCGTGATCAATAAACTGGCCAAAATAGGTGTAGAGCGCGGGAATTCCGCTCTCTTCTTCGTCTTTACCGTTTTTGGGATCTTCAGGCTCGGCCGACATTGCGTGACCGAGCCTCGTTAAGTTGGCTATGTTCTGAGCTTCTGTTGCGCCAAAAGTTGCGGCCGGGAGTCTCCGAAACAGCCTACCAAATCGGCCTTGGAATAAGGGCGACCGTGCTGTCGATGTTAGCCCGCGCAGCAGATGTGCACCGTGGCTTGTATTCACGGAGATCCGCCTCGCAATCCGAAAATGAAGCTTCCTTTCTTGGCGCCGCGGGGCTTTCTACATGCCATAACCGTCGACTATTGCGTGATGCCACGCGCCCTCCCACGATTGGTCTTCCTTATAGTCTTTTGATTTTTTTCTGCGGGGGACGGGAGGCATTAGCAAGAGGTAGAAATCGTCTCGTTGCGGATTTATGCGGCTAAAAGATTTGGTACGCGCATTCTCAACATCAACGAGCATAATCCGAACGCCGCGCTTAACTTTGACACCTTCCTTGTCAAGCATCCTTCGTAAGGCAGCTTCGGTTTTACAATTGAAAAACTTATTTCTAAACGCCTTTTGATTCGCACCAAACAACTCATCCAGGAAGTCATAATTTGTCTGTACCTGGTGTCCGAGTTTTCTGGGGTCATAGGTCTTGGTAGGTCCTGCCATTGTCCGCTCCCCCTAGATTCGTTCAATTAGGTCTGGCGTTTCGGTAACAAATGCGCAGCGCAGAATAATAGCCCGGTCGCATAGTCGAGCGCAACTATTAGGCCGGCCGGGTGAAAGTCTTTTGCGGCTGTGGTGACTGCCTCGGCCGCTTTGGGTTGACCACAGCCCGCATTTTACGCCATCAGCCAAACCTCTGCACCGGATTGGCGACGATTTAGACTGAATAATGAGCAACCGACGCGTTAAGGGAAATAGATGTAGATGCGACGATTTTGTCGTATGTTACGTTTTATTGAAAACTAAACTTTGGTAAGCTTTAGAATGGCTATCGGGGCACAGTATTTCGATAAACATGCGCTGCTCCGCGCCCACCCGTTTTTCAAAGACTTAGGTGAGGCGATCATTGATCGCCTGGCGCCTCGCATCATATCGACCAAGATAAAAAAGGGCGCCGTCATATTCCGCAAAGGCGACATCGGGTCGAAGCTGTATGCGGTTCGTCTAGGAGCCGTGAGAATAAGCGCTCCATCCGAACAGGGAAAAGACGCAATATTTAATCTAGTCGTTCCTGGTGAACTTTTCGGAGAAATTGCTTTTCTCGATGGCGGGCAGAGGACGGCGGATGCTGTTGCGATCGATAACTGCGAGCTGATGGTTATTGAGCGGCGCGATTTCATTCCCGTTATTCTCGACAATCCCGAAGTTGCGATTAGGTTGATCAAAATATTATGTTCGCGGATTCGCAGAACGAGCGAGCAGCTTGAAGACATCGTCTTCTTGGGTCTGCCAAACCGTCTTGCGAAAGCGTTGTTGCATCTCTATCGGCCTTCTGCGGAGGCCTCTCCGCAAAATAAAATTCATGTCACGCAGCGTGAAATAAGCCAAATGATAGGTGTTTCGCGTGAAAGCGCGAACAAGCAATTGCAAGAATGGCAAAGAAAAAAATGGCTGAAGCTTGAGCGTGGCGGCGTGGTCATTTATGCGCCTGACGCGTTGCGCGATCTCGTGTCCAAAAGCGACGCTTAACAGTTTTATTTGGCCGCACCGGCGAGCCACTCCGCTTGCGTCATTAACATCGCATAAACCTGCCGGGCGACGACATTAACTTTTATCCGAGTGATCGACAGCGCGCGCGCGCGTGTCAGCGCAACAACGACTTACGCAAAATAAAGCATTAACAGCCGTGTCCATGCGAACGTCTCGATTCTAAATAACGGAAAATCAATGGCTTTCAGCTAATTATTTGAAATGATTGACGATGATGCCTCGAGCTTAGCGGCGTCGATTGAATGAGCAAGTTTAAAAAAATCTGGCAGCCGCTTATTAAACATCGATCGGTGCTACTGGGAGCGATCCTGATTAGCGTCGCGTGGCTGACTTTATTTTTTTTCCTGAGAAACGAACATGAAAGCGCGGAACGCGCGGCGGTTCAAAATTCGACGAATCTCGCTGCAGCTCTTGCAGAGCATCTGTCGCGGTCACTCAGTGAAATTGACAGGTCATTGAAAATTATTCGGGCGTTGTATGCGCGTGATCAAAACAGATTTGATCTGGCGGGCTGGTTGAAATCGAACCCAATTCTAAATGGCGACATCGTACGGGTCAGCATTATCGACCGTAATGGTCGGACGACCGCCGGCGCGGAGGGGCCAGCATTAGATTCCCGCGGCGACGATTATTTTCGTGCCCACGTCGGTAAGCAAAGTGACGAGTTTTTTGTCAGCAGGCCCGTCATCGATCCAGTTTTCGGAAACTGGTCACTTATGTTTTCGCGTCGTATGGAGAACGCTAACGGCTCCTTTAACGGAGTTATCGTTGCTACTCTGGATCCAGCGTATCTGACGCGTATCTATAATTCAGTCAATATTGGCAACGACGGATACATACGAGTTGTCGGTCTCGATGGAATTGTGCGCGCTACAAGTGGAAGCACACAGGCAGTTCTTGGAAAAGACTTTTCAAGCTCTGATTTATTTAGAAGTATTTCTGCGACTTCGAGTGGCTGGTTTTATACAAGCAGTTTTCTAAGCGACCACGTTCGGCGTCTCATAGCTTACAGGTCCGTCACCGACTATCCGTTCGTCATTTCGGTGAGTTTTGCGGCACATGATATTTTTGCGCGACTCGAAGCCCAAAGGCGTTCGGGCTATCTGGCGGTGGCGATACTTTCTCTACTCATACTTTTCGTAACGGGTCTCAGTGTTCGGGGCCAGCTTTCGCGTGAAAGCGCCAAAAAGCGGCTCGAGCGCGCCAACATGCTTTTGAATGCAACGTTGGCAAACATGCCGCACGGAATTTGCATGTTTGGTGCGGACAAAAAGCTTGTTCTGGCAAACGATCTTTATAGCACGATGTATGGGTTGAAACCGGAGGAGGTCAATCCGGGAACGACACTGCCGCAAATTCTTGAGGCGCGAGTAGCCGCCGGGTGCTGTCCAAAGAATACGCAAAAATACATTGCGGATCGGGTATCGGAGGCATTCCAGCCCGAACCCGGCTACGTCGTGAATGAGCTGCAAGACGGTCGCACATTTGCCGTCAGCCGTCGGGCGATGCCAGATGGTGGATCAGTTGCAGTTCACCAGGATATCACGGCGCACCTGCACGCCGAGCGAGAACTCAGCGAGGCCAAGCAGTTTCTCAATTCTATTATCGAAAATATTCCGATCGCCGTTGTCGTGAAAGACGTAAACACGCGCAAATTTGTGCTCGTAAACCGCGCCTTTGAGGTGATGCTCAAGGTGCCGAGAGTCGAGGCGCTGGGGAAAACCGTATTTGATATCTATAGGCCGGACGCTGCGGAACGCATCGATGCGTCCGACAATGAAGCTCTCGCGGGCGAATTCGGGGTTTATTCCAGCGACTACGAAGTCGAGATGCCGGCAGGAGAATCGCGCATTCTTGCCACCAATCGCATCGTGGTTCGAGACAGTCAGGGGGTAGCCCGGTATCTCATAGTCGTTATCGACGACGTCACCGAGAGAAAAAAATCTGAGCAGCGGATAGCGTTCATGGCTCACCATGACGTCTTGACAGGGCTCGCCAATCGTTTGGCTATCATGGAGAAAATCGAAGAGGCCGTAGCGCGGCACCGCAGGCGCAGCGATCCATTTGCGGTACTTTTACTGGACCTCGATCGATTTAAGCACGTCAACGACACGCTTGGGCATGCCGTTGGTGACGCATTGCTCCGCGAAACCGCGGTTCGTCTCAAGGCATCTTTGCGTGAGACCGATGTGTTGGCGCGTCTTGGTGGTGATGAATTCGCTATCGTTCAGGATCGTGAAAACAATCAGCGCGATGCTACAATCGCACTCGCCGATCGCATAATCGAGATCATTTCGAAGCCGTTTAATATTGATGGCAACGAGGTCAATATTGCCACCAGTATCGGCATTGCCTTGGCGCCTGAGCACGCGACCAGCTCTGACAGCTTAATGAAAATGGCTGATTTGGCGCTCTATCGCGCAAAGTCGGCTGGACGGAACGGCTACAGGTTTTTCGATCCAGAAATGAGCCTGGCAGCGAGCGCACGTCACGAGCTTGAGACCGAGCTGCGGCATGCGATCCAGCAGGATGAGCTGGAGCTGTTTTACCAACCGATCATTGACAGTAAGACGCTCGCGATTTGTGGTGCCGAAGCATTGATTCGTTGGCGGCACCCGACTAAAGGCCTCATTTTGCCCGATCAGTTCATACCGCTGGCCGAAGAAACGGGGATGATTACACAGATCGGTGAGTGGCTAATGCAAGCAGCATGTACCGATGCGGCGGCTTGGCCGGCGGGGGTTAAAGTCGCGGTCAACCTGTCCGCGGTGCAATTTAGAAAAAACAATTTGGTCGATATTGTCGTCTGTGCCCTTGCCGAGTCCGGGTTGCCCCCGGAGCGCCTGGAGCTGGAGATTACCGAAACTGCACTTATTGAGTCGGCGACAGAATGTTTGCCGATTTTACGCCAATTCAAAAATCTCGGAATCGCCGTGGCGCTTGATGATTTCGGCACCGGTTATTCTTCGCTGAGCCAGCTGATGATGTTCCCATTCGACAAGATCAAGGTCGATAAGTCATTTACCCAGAACCTGACCAAGCGCACGGAATGCGCCGCCATCATCGCCGCCACCCTGACGCTGGCGCGAAGTCTCGATATCGCGACAACGGCCGAAGGGGTTGAAACCGCCGAGCAATACCGACTTTTGCGTTTGGCTGGTGTGACATCGCTGCAAGGCTTTTTATTCCAAGCTCCTTGTCCGCCGGAACAAATAGATTTCGGTACCACCTATAATATTGCCGAGATTGAAGATGCCGCGTAGCCTCGCGTCTCAATCCGAAGCCGCCGCCGACCGACGGAACCGAGTAGCCCTCGATCTCAAGGGCACTGCGTCTCACCGGTCGCTTATCGATGAGCTCGAAGCCACGATCTCGCAGAGGAATATCAGTTCGCGTGCTGAAATTCTGCGACGGATAACGGATCTGTTTGCCACCGGGTCCGATCGCTTTGATACCGAGCAAATGTCGCTTTTTGACGATGTTATGGGTCGATTGGTGAGCGAAATCGATCATTCGGCCAGGGTCACGTTCGGTGAGAGGCTCTCGAGGATTGCAAACGCGCCACCGGTCGTCAGTCGCGCGCTCGCGCTCGATGATTCCATCGACGTTGCTGGTCCGCTGCTTACTCGCGCGGATTGCCTTGACGACGAAACTCTGATTGTCGGAGCGAAAACGAAGGGGCAGGAACATCTGCTTGCGATATCGCAGCGCAATCGCCTGAGTGAGGACGTCACCGACGTTCTTGTGGAGCGAGGAAATCAAAAGGTTGTTATCAGTACGGCCGCAAACGTTGGCGCGCGGTTTTCTGATTTCGGCTTTTCCAAGTTGGTGACACGTTCAGAAAACGACAGCGAACTTGCCTTGTTGGTGTGGTCGCGGCCGGAAATCCCACGTGAGTATTTGTTGACGTTATTCGAAACAGCCTCGGAAACGGTACGGCTTAAATTTGAAACCGCAGACCGGAGCAAGATCGAACTGGTTCGGGAGATGATTAAGCAAGCGGCGGATCGGATTCAAACCCAATTGCGTGAGCATTCGTCAAGTTTTTCCACCGCGCGCGCTCATATCGAACAGCTGTACAAGAACGGCGAGCTGACCGAAACCCAGGTTTGTAACTTCGCTGAACTAGGACAATTTGACGAAACGGCCGTTTCGCTGTCCTTGCTGACGGATCTGCCTATCGGAGCGATCGAGCGAGCCTTGGTTCACGACACGGCCGATCAAATTATTGTCTTGGCGAAGGCAATGAATTTTTCGTGGAAATCGGCCCACGCACTTCTTACCGTGCAAAGCAGCGCTGGCCCCCATTCGAGCAGCGAATCCGGCGAGTACCTTGATAGATTCAAGCGGCTACGTCCAGAAACGGCCCGAGCTGCAATTCAATTCTATCGCCTCCGGGAGCGTGCGGCGAAAACGCAGCCGAAATAGCCGCTGCACCCGGCCCTTCGCCAGTTGGAAAGGGCCGGGTTAGAGTTTTTGAACGGTTTACATATTTTTTCGTCCGTCCAAGGAATAGGTGCCTCCGCCAAATGCGACAAAAGCAAGCGCCCCGCCGACGATCGCCATATTCTTCATGAAATGAGAGAGTTGATTGCCGTCAGCAAAGTTCGTGTGGGCGATCAAGGCCGCCACGAGCACGTAAACGGCAAGTCCGAGAGCGACCAATCGCGTTTGATAGCCGACCAACAACAGTAAGCCGCCGCCCAGTTCAATGATAACTGCCAAGGCAGCGAAAACAGATTGTGCCGGGAGTCCCTGTTTTGCCATGTAAGCGCTCGTTCCGGCGAACCCCGTCAGCTTGAAATAGCCGTACAGCACAAATAGCGACGAGAAAAAAATACGGCCGACGAGTGCGGCATGCTCGCTATGTTTCTCGAGATTCATTTTGCCCCTCCCTTGCTACGTTGAACCCCACCTCATCGAGCGGGGTGCCGACGAAAGCTATCATGAAGGGTCTTGCCGTGAAGACTGTCGTCTATCGGGGTGGGAAAGGTCCCAAGTTCACCTCACATCGGTGGCGCGGCGGCTCGGCAAAGGTCTTGCATCGATGAGCCCCGAGTTGTGGTCGCATTAGGTTGGCATTTGTGCAGCGCGCTGACCGGCTGTTGTGCCTGCAATTTTGCCGAATACCGAACCTGCCATCAGTCCCGTTCCGCCCGGATAGTTAAAATAAAACAGGCCACCGACCAATTCTCCGGCCGCATGCAGTCCAGCAATCACCTGGCCGTCGGTATCGATGACGCGGCCCAACGTATCGATTTTGAGCCCGCCAAACGTAAAAGTGATGCCACAGGTTACGGCGTAGGCCTCAAATGGCGGCTCGTCGACAGTATTCGCCCAGTTCGATTTGTTGATCGCCAGACCCTCGGTACGCCGACCATCCTTGATGTTGGGGTCGAACTTAATGTCAGTGCGTACGGCTTTGTTGTACGTCTTGATCGTTGCCAGCGCGCGGTCCGAATTTACGTCGTCGAGCTTTTTTACCAGTTCTTCCAATGTGTCGGCGCGAACCTTCGTCACCTGTTTAATTCGATATTCGTCGCGCAACATCGGAATAATCTTCTTGTCAAAGATCTGCCACGCGAACTGACCTGGTTGCATTAGAATCACGCGGCCATATTTCGCATATGTATAATTTCGAAAATCGGCGCCTTCGTCGACAAAGCGATCACCATCGGCATTGAGCATAATGCCCCATGGATATGAATGCTTCTGGAAGTTATCGCCGATCGCAAGGTCGCCAAACTCAGGTGCATTGCGGTCCCAACCAACCGCATGACACCCTGACCAGTTGCCGGTCGGCATGGCACCAATATCGAGGGCCATGCGAATCGCATCGCCGGTGTTGAATCGCGTCCCACGAATTTTCGCGAGTTCCCAAGTGGGGCCGAGATAGCGCGTTCGCATCTCGGTATTGGCCTGGAAGCCGCCGGCAGCGAGCACAACGCATCTCGCTTTGACTTCGACAGTTTTTCCGTCGTGCTTTACACGCACGCCGTGAACACCGTTGTCGTCGGCGATCAGAGAGAGTGCCCGCGCGTTGTAAGCAACTGTAACGCCGCTTTTCTTTGCAATGTTTGTGTGCGACTCGACAAGGCCCGGCCCGCCGCCCCAGGCCTCCACGGTAAGCCCGCCCCAGAATTTGAATTTTCCGTCGATCTTGTAGGCTTGTCTGCCGTAGATGGGGATAAAGCGGATGCCTTTCTTCTGCATCCAGCGCATTGTGTCTTTGCTTCGCGTGACGAGAAGCTCGCACAGGTCAGGGTCCGTCCGATATTCGGTGACGCGCCCCATGTCGTCGAAGAATTTATCCTGGGTATAAGTCCCGAAGTCGGTATTGGCGACTTCTTCGTCGCTCAAATCTGGCATCAGAGTGCGCAAATCTTCGACCCCGTCATATACGCAACGGAAAGCGCCCGCCGTGAAGCGGCTGTTGCCGCCGGATTCCGTTTCAGGCGCCCGTTCAAGAACAAGAACAGAAACACCATGTTCGGCTGCGGCATGGGCGGCACAAAAAGCAGCGTTCCCCGCACCGACTACGACGACATCGCTTGAAGAAGGCAACATGAATATAGACCCGTGTTGTTATTGCGGCGCAGACTAGTGACGTTTTCTGCTGGTGACCAGTGCGCAGGATCGCCCGAATGATCGTGTTGAATCCCGTCGCTGCCCGCACACGATAATTTTTGGATTGTTGAGAGCGATAGCGCTAAGATCACCGGGCGCCCGGCGTCTTGGTGATGGGATAAAGCGAACCAAATTTCGCCCAAAATGTTGAAGATCTGTGCTCAATGCAATCGGACACCATTCCTTTGATGATCAATGTGCTGGCAATTGTCGGCGTAGCCTTGTGGATTTACCTTCTCGTCGGCCGCGGCAAGTTTTGGCTGAACCCGGTCAAAGATACGGTCGGCGTTGACGGCCGGAGGGACCACTGGCCGGTCGTGGCAGCTGTCGTCCCAGCGCGCAATGAATCTGAAGTCATCGCATCAAGCGTGCAGTCACTTTTGCGCCAACAGTATCCCGGTTTATTTAATGTGATCGTTGTTGACGACGATAGCACTGATCATACCGCCGAAATTGCCGCGCGTGCAGGGGCCACAGTACCCGACGGTCAACTGACAGTGCTCAGGAGTGAAGGAGTTTCCAGTGGGTGGACCGGAAAGCTTTGGGCACTCAACCAGGGTATAGCTGCCGCCGAACTATCGCACCCTGACTACTTGCTGCTTACCGATGCCGATATCGTTCACGCTCCCGATACGCTTGCTTGGTTGGTCCAGCGGGCGCTAGCCGGCCGATACGTTCTCACATCGTTTATGGCAAAGTTGCGGTGCGAGAGCCGCGCCGAACGGAGTCACGTCCCGGCATTTATCTATTTTTTCCAAATGCTTTTTCCATTCGTATGGGTCTGCCGCCCTGAATCGAACGCCGCGGCAGCCGCGGGGGGCTGTATGCTTATACGGACGGATGCTCTCGCAGCTGTTGGTGGCGTTGCCAGCATTCGCGGCGCCTTAATCGATGACTGCTCGCTAGCTGCAAAATTGAAAAAGGTCGGTCCGATTTGGCTCGGGCTTACGGAACGGAGTCACAGCATACGCCCATATGATACTTTTTCGGACGTCCGACAGATGATTTCGCGGTCCGCCTACGCCCAGCTTCGGTATTCACCGCTGCTGCTCGCCGGGACGGTGGTCGGAATGGCGATGACCTTTATTGTTCCACCGTTGCTTGCGATTTCCGCCACAGGTCTGCCGCGCTATTTGGGTTTACTGACCTGGCTCATGATGGCCTCGTCGTTCATACCAACGTTGCGGTTCTACCGCGTATCGCCACTTTGGAGCATCGCGCTTCCAGGAATTGCATTGCTTTATCTTTATTACACACTTAATTCGGCCTATCAGTTTCTTCGGCGGCGAGGGGGCCAATGGAAGGGGCGCGTGCATATTGACGCACCAAGTTTACAATGATTTCCAGCGCTGAACTTCGGTCCGGTAAGGGTTCGAGCGACGAGAATTTTCCAGTCGCATCCTGGCTGATCAAGCCGCAGTATCGACCCGCTATTCTCGCGTTTTACGAGTTTGTCCGCGTTGCTGACGACATCGCGGACCACGCCGTATTGCCCAGCGCCGAAAAAATCGCCCGGCTCGATAATCTTGAAGCGACCTTGCTCGGCACAAATAACGAGGAACCGGTAGGGGTTGCACTGCGTGAGACTTTGCAAAAGCGCGGGCTTTCTTCGCGTCATGCGCAGGACTTGCTAAGCGCGTTTCGACAAGATGCTACAAAGCTTCGCTACGCCGACTGGGATGATTTGATCGACTATTGCTCGCGATCGGCAATGCCCGTCGGCCGCTTCGTGCTCGATGTGCATGGCGAGTCAAAGGAGACTTGGCCTGCTTCCGACGCACTTTGCGCGGCATTGCAAATCATTAATCATCTGCAGGATTGCGCGACGGACTACCGGCAACTCGATCGTGTTTACATCCCGCTCGACGCGCTTTCTGCGCAGGGGATTGGTGTCGAAGTGCTTGGAGACATGCGAGCAGGGCCGGCCCTTAGGGAATGTCTAAAGGGTCTGGTGGTGCGCACCGGAGCCTTGCTACAAGAGAGCCGTGGATTTGCACAGAGCGTAGGCGACACGCGGTTGAGCCTTGAAATCTCAGTTATCCAGTCGTTGGCGAGCCGGTTGCTGACAATTTTAAGTGTTCGCGACCCGCTGAGCGAACGCGTTCATCTCACCAAGACCGGAGCGGTTGCAACGGCTGCACGCGGTGCGGCGAGGGCCCTCCTGAGTCGGGTGGTCCGCACCGTGGTGCCCGCGCATCGGTATCAAACGCCATGAACGTTCAAAATTCCCATTTGACGAGCGGGACTTCGCAAGCCGCCACGCGCGCAAACAGCAGCTCCTTTTATCTCGCGATGCGTATTCTGAAACGAGATCAAAGAGAGGCGATGTTTGAGATTTATTCGTTCTGCCGTGACGTTGACGACATCGCCGACAACGATGCGCCACGCGAGAAGCGGCTGGCGGAGTTGTCAGTGTGGCGACAGGATATTGACGCGCTCTATTCCGGGCGCATCCCGGTTGGGCACGAGCGCCTTGCTGATGCAATTTTCCGCTATGGCCTGCGCAAAGATGATTTTCTTGCGGTTATCGATGGCGTTGAAATGGACGCCAAGGCAGATATTCAGGGTCCCAGCGTCAAGGAGCTTGAGCTCTACTGCGACCGCGTCGCTTGCGCGGTCGGTCGCTTGAGCGTGCGTGTTTTCGGCATGAATGACTCCGATGGGAAGGCGCTCGCGCATCATCTTGGCCGCGCTCTTCAGCTTACAAATATTTTACGCGATATCGACGAAGATGCCGCCATAGGGCGCTTGTATTTGCCGCAAGAAGCCTTGGCTCTGGCCAATATACACTCAACCGATCCGACGGCAGTTGCAATGAATCCCAACATTGGCACTGCATGCGCTTTTATTGTCGAGCGGGCACGCGAACATTTCGCAAAGGCCAGCGAGATCATGTCTCGCTCTCCGCGCAAGGTTGTGCGCGCCCCTAAAATTATGGGTGCGGTGTATCGCCAGATGCTTGAAGACATGGTATCGCGCGGCTGGTCGCGGCCGCGTACTCGCGTCCGTATGACCAAATCCCGTTTGTTATGGGTGGTTTTACGGCATGTCCTCGTCTAACGCCGGTACCGTACACATTATTGGAGCAGGTTTGGCGGGGTTGTCCGCCGCCGTGCGGCTGGCTGGATCCTCGCGCGCGGTTGTCGTGCACGAGGCAACAGCGCAGGCCGGCGGCCGCTGCCGGTCATACTACGACCAGAGCACCGACATGGTGATCGACAATGGCACACATTTGCTGCTGTCGGGAAATCACGCCGCGCTGGCATACGCGCAAACGATCGGTTCCAAATCAGGTTTGCGCGGGCCGGCGGAGGCAGAGTTTACCTTTATTGATCTTCCAAGCAGTGAGCGATGGACCCTGCAGTTTGGCGACAGCAGGTTTCCATGGTGGTTGTTCGACAAAGACCGCCGGGTACCGCAAACAAATGTCATCGACTACTTACCACTTGCGCGTCTCGTATGGGCGTCGACAGACAAGCCAATCGGCAAAATCATCAACTGCTCGGGTCCAATTTATAAACGCTTCCTCGAGCCCCTGTTGCTCGCGGCGCTTAATATTGCGCCGCGTGACGGCTCAGCGAAGCTGGCCGGTGCGGTTATCCGTGAAACCCTTGCTCTCGGCGGCCAAGCCTGTCGCCCTTTGCTTGCCCGTGACGGACTAGGAAGCGTCTTTGTCGAACCGGCAATTTCATACCTGCAGACCCGCGGTGTCACAGTGGCATTTCAGGATGAGCTGACCAGGCTTCGCTTTGCGAATGGTCGCGTATCACAAGTCCAATTTACGAAGCAAAGTATTGATCTAGGCGAAGGCGATGCAGTTATCCTCGCAGTTCCTCCATATGTGGCGGCAAATCTTCTGCCTGACCTTGTCGCACCTTCGGTGTTTCGCGGAATTGTGAACGCGCATTTCCGCATCGATCCACCCGCAACCTTGCCGCCAATGTTGGGGGTCATCAACGGGACGTGCGAGTGGATTTTCGCGTTGCCCGGCCGGATTTCCGTGACGATTAGCAGCGGCGACAAATGGTTCGACCTTCCACGTGCGGAGCTTGCGCAGCTCATTTGGCGTGAGGTTGCGAATGTTGCCGGGCTACCGGAGGCATTACCGCCGTGGCAAATCGTTCGTGAAAGGCGCGCGACATTTGCCGCCACGCCGGAACAAAACGCCTTGCGTCCTGCTGCCGAGACGAATTGGCCTAACCTGTTTCTCGCCGGCGATTGGACCGCTACCGGCTTGCCGGCAACGATCGAAAGTGCGGTTCGCTCCGGCAATCGAGCCGCAGATCTGGTGGCACAGCGATTAATGGCTGCCGCATGACGCTATTAGAGGAATCGCGTTCTTTCCCAGAGCTGGTCAATCGTGCGGCCGATCACGCGACACAGTCGCTCCTCGGTTGCCAGCGAGGGGACGGCCATTGGGTATTCGAGCTCGAGGCGGATGCGACAATTCCCTCCGAATATGTGTTGCTGAGGCACTATCGCGGCGAGCCGATCGACAGGGCCATCGAGCAGAAAATTGCCGTCTACCTTCGACGCATTCAGGGTGCGCATGGGGGCTGGCCCTTATTTCACGATGGCGAGTTCGATATGAGCGCAAGCGTGAAAGCATATTTTGCGCTTAAGATGATCGGAGATCGCCCGGACACCCCACATATGTCTCGCGCACGCGAGGCTATTCTATCGCGCGGCGGCGCGGTCCACTGCAACGTGTTCACGCGCGTTCTTCTGTCGCTCTACGGAATACTGCCCTGGCGTAGCGTCCCCGAAATGCCGGTCGAAATTACCTTGCTGCCGCGCTGGTTTCCGTTCCACCTGTCGAAGGTGTCCTATTGGGCGCGCACGGTGCTCGTGCCGTTGTTGGTTTTGATGGCGCTGCGACCTTCGGCAAAAAATACTCTCGGCGTGAAAATTGACGAGCTGTTTATCGAATCTCCGCAAACAATCGGGCCCGCAGCGAAAGCGCCGCATCAACGCTGGATATGGTTTGCGCTATTCCGTGGCCTCGACACTGTGCTCCGGCCTGGCGTCAAGCTGATTCCGGCGAGAGTACGCCAGCGCGCCATCGATCGAGCTGTGGCTTTCGTCACAGAACGGCTCAATGGCGAGGATGGGCTCGGTGCCATCTTCCCAGCGATGGCCAATGCCACGATGATGTTCGATGTTCTTGGCGATACGAAAAACGCTGCAATCGCGCGCGGATCTGTCGAAAAGTTGTTGGTCGTCGGGCAAAGCGAGGCCTATTGCCAACCGTGCGTATCACCCGTGTGGGATACCGCGCTCACCTGCCATGCATTGTTCGAAATGGGAAACAAAGAGGCGAGCGCCAGCGCTTGTCGGGGGCTCGACTGGCTGTTGCCGCTTCAGGTGCTCGACACTGTCGGTGATTGGGCCACGCGGCGGCCAAACGTAAGGCCGGGCGGATGGGCCTTCCAATATGCCAACCCCCACTATCCCGATCTTGATGACACCGCGGTCGTTGTCATGGCGATGGACCGTGCTCGCCGCGAGGGAGCCGGTGGCCGCTATGACCATGCGATTGATCGTGGTGCCGAATGGGTGAAGGGTCTGCAGAGTCATAATGGCGGATGGGCTGCATTCGATGTTGATAATGTTTACGACCATCTCAACAACATCCCCTTCGCCGATCATGGCGCACTCATCGATCCGCCGACAGAAGATGTGACAGCGCGTTGCGTTTCGATGCTGGCGCAACTCGGCGAGACTCTGGAGCGGAGCGAGTCGCTCGCGCGCGGTGTCGAATATCTCAAACGCACGCAGGCCGCCGACGGAAGCTGGTTTGGGCGCTGGGGTCTGAATTACATTTACGGGACATGGTCTTCTCTGTGCGCGCTCAATGCTTGTGGTATCGATCACGGCTCGGCGGAAATGCGCAAAGCTGTAAATTGGCTTCTTTCAATACAGAATTCGGACGGCGGGTGGGGTGAAGATGGCACGAGCTATAAGCTCGACTATCGCGGATACGAACCCGCAGCCAGTACGGCGTCCCAGACGGCATGGGCTCTTCTTGGCCTCATGGCTTGTGGCGAAATAAACCATCCGGCAGTGACGCGTGGCGTAAAATACCTTTCAGAGACACAAACAGAAGCCGGATTTTGGGATGAGGAGCGGTACACCGCGACTGGATTTCCGCGCGTGTTCTACTTGCGCTATCACGGATACCGAAAATTTTTCCCTTTATGGGCTCTCTCGCGCTATCGTAATCTGAAAGCCGGTAACGCCGCTAGCGTTGCTTTTGGTATGTAATTGTCAGCGGCTTAATGGTGCGAAGCGTGCCTTTTGTTCGTTGTTGAGTTTCCCGTAAAAATCGTCGAAAACAACTTGAACCGTCGTCGCCGCGTAATTTATGGCCGTGAGCTGGTCGTCCGCGCTGTCGAGTCGTGCCATGGGGTCGGCAGGGATCGGTTTGGCGCATGATGCAATCAGAAGTTTGGCCATATCTTCCGATGCCTTGTGGAAATTCTCGAAGCTTGCGGCCTGATCCTTCGTTGGGCGAACTCTCATTTCAATTTCTTTAGCCATACGCTCCGCCTTTTCGGCGTTTTGCATGGCACAGGCCTGAAGTCGCGTATTTGTTTCGGCGTTGGTGCCTTTGGGGTCAGGCGCAGCGTTGTTTTTCAATTGACGCTCGGCAAAACTGGTCTTCTGCGTGCTTGTTAGCGCATCATTGAAGTCCTTGAGCGGCGCACGCATCGATATACCGGCATCACGCACAACCCAAAGCGTTTGGACCAATGCCCGCAACCGATCGGGAGGCGCTAACGCGCCGGGATCGCGGCAGTCTGCCCTTATGTTTTTTGCCGACTCATTTGCCGTGGTTTGCAATTTCTCAAGCGCCTCATGCTGGGCATCCGACAATTGCAGCATTTGTTCAATGCGAGCGGCCGGCCAATTAACTTGCGTGTTCGATATGTCACCACAACGATCGACAGAATTGTTCGCATCGTTGGCTGCGGCACCTGTGGTCGCGGTCCGAGCGGCCGAGCGCGGCACATCAAAATGTCCGCTGATGGTGTCCGCTATCACATCAAATCCGCGGCCGTGCAGTCGCTGCCCGTAGTCATCTGCCCAGAAAGTGAAGCCAAGCACATCCTCAAAAGCGGTCGGCCAAGCTGGCGGGCCTACCCAGCCCAGGCGAGGAGCAACGACAGGCGGTGCCTCGTTCGTTAAATCGGTGGCCGCGGCCGGCGTTTCGGCGCTCGCCGACCGGTGCCGGTTGCTGCGGGGGAAATGCCCCAGGTGGCCGAGCATTTGGCGAAGAGGGCGTGTAACGCCGCCGATAAGGCCTTGCGGAGATAACTGCGCATAGGCGGTCTCATGGACCGGTATCGCTATGCTTAGAGCTGCGAGAAGAAGGGTGGTGCGTCCGCGCATGGCCGAATCCTAATGGCCGTTGCCACCGGTTGGCCGGTGGCTGCGTACATAACTGGCTATTCAGGCCGGAAGTTCCATCGAGCTCCACCCGAGCTCAAGTATTTTCCGTCAGGGCGTCCCGACCAATTCGGCCTTTTCTTTCGTATGCCGAATTTCTTCGAGCTTCTCCTCGACGTGTTTTGAAAACACGAATTGCGCAGGTCTCTGGCGATCGAGTGAGATCTCTGGGGTCATCTCGCCCTCGGTGCGGACGCCACGGAGGCTCACGCCCAATGCCTTAAGAGGGTGAGCGACGGCATCCTGAACCGCGGAGGCTTCGTAGCCGGAGTGGACCATGCAGTCGGCGCATTTTTCATAGTTGCCGGTGCCATATGCGTCCCAATCGGTCCCGTTCATCAGTTCGTCGAATGTCGGTGCGTAACCCTCTCCGAGCAGGTAGCATGGCTTTTGCCAGCCGAAGATTGTGCGTGTTGGATTGCCCCACGGCGTGCAGTGGTAACTCTGGTTGCCGGCGAGGAAGTCAAGGAACATGGTGGACTGGCTGAACGACCATTTGCCTTTGCTCGCGCCGCGTTTGAACACATCGCGAAACAGCTGCTTTGTCTTGCCGCGGTTGAGGAAGTGCTGTTGATCGGGTGCGCGCTCGTAGGCGTAGCCGGGTGACACGGTGATGCCGTCGACACCCAGTTCAGTGACGGTATCAAAGAACTCGGCAACGCGGTCGGCCTGCGCCGTGTTGAACAGCGTGCAGTTGATGTTGACGCGGAAGCCGCGTTCCTTGGCATGCTTGATCGCCGTCACGGCGCGGTCGTAAGTGCCGGGCTGGCAGACCGAGTGGTCATGCATTTCCTTGTCGCCATCGAGGTGCACAGACCAGGTGAAGAAAGTGCTCGGCTCATACTGGGACAGTTTTTTGTCCATCAATAGTGCATTGGTGCACAGGTAAACAAATTTTTTCCGCGCAACGATTCCGCGGACGATTTCAGGCAGCTCTTTGTGCAGCAACGGTTCTCCGCCCGCGATCGATACCACCGGCGCTCCGCACTCATCGACTGCGTGCAAGGCGTCCTTAACCGACATATTCTGATGCAGAATTGGATCGGGATAGTCGATTTTGCCGCAGCCCGCGCAAGCGAGATTGCACCGAAACAATGGTTCAAGCATGAGCACAAGCGGATAGCGCTTGCGACCGGTCAGGCGCTGACGAACGACGTAGCTACCGACAAACAGCTTCTGAAGGAGAGGAATGCCCAAGATCGTTATCCTTGCTAATTTGCTGGGCGCCGGTCACATCGAGTAACTCGACCGGTACCCTAAATTCAATGTGTTCATCCTGGCCGGGCAGGGTGAAGACCTCCACCGGCTCGATTGCACGCAACGCATTGATTACATCGCGTACCATGACTTCCGGCGCCGAGGCGCCCGCCGTAATGCCAACAACCTCGACGTTGTGCAACCACTCAGGTCTTATTTCACTGCCATTGGCGATTAAGTGAGTGGGAACACCGGCTTCCACGCCGATTTCGCGCAGGCGATTCGAATTTGAGCTGTTTTTGGCGCCAACCACGAAAATCACGTCAACCAGCTTGGTTAACTCAAGCAGGGCAGTTTGGCGGTTCTGTGTCGCGTAACAGATGTCCTGGGTCCCCGGACCCACTACGTCTTTGAAGCGCCGGAACAGCGCTGCGATGATCCCTTTGGTGTCGTCGACGCTAAGCGTCGTTTGCGTCACGTAAGCGATCGGCGTGTCATCGGGCAAATCAAGCCCGCTCACATCCGCTTCGGTCTGGACGAGAAGGACGGGCCCGGGGATCTGCCCCAGCGTGCCTTCGACTTCGGGGTGGCCTGCATGGCCGATCAGGATCACAGTGCGCCCGTTGCGCAGATAGTGGCGACCCTGGGCGTGCACTTTCGACACGAGTGGGCAGGTCGCGTTGAGGACGCGCAAACCACGTTGGGTGGCTTCCTCTTGGACCTTCTTGGCTACGCCATGCGCGCTGAAAATTGTAATCGCGTCGGGCGGGACCTCGGAGAGCTCTTCGACGAAACGAGCACCTCGCGCCTTCAGCGCATCGACCACCCATTTGTTGTGGACGATTTCGTGTCGCACGTAGACCGGTGGGCCGTATTTATCCAGGGCGCGTTCTACGATTTCAATCGCGCGCACGACACCCGCGCAGAAACCGCGCGGTTTCGCTAGAATAACCTTCATCCTGCTGTCCCCTTAGAGTGCCCGTTCATCGATTTTGCTTGCCGGCGGTTTCGCGCGCGCTCTGCGAGAAACTCGATTTCGGCGGGCTGCAATTCTGGCGCGTGACGCGCTCCGAAAACACCAAAGACTTTGTTGACGATGCCATTCGCGTCGAGCCCGGCCTTGGCGTACATCGCCGGCGGGCTATCGTGGTCGATAAAGATGTCCGGTAGCACCATATTGCGGACCTTGAATCCCGTCCGTTCAAGTGCACCCGCATCGCTGAGCAATTGCATCACTTGTGCGCCGAAGCCGCCGATGGCGCCTTCCTCGATCGTGATGAGCAGCTCATGTTCGCGCGCCAGCCGCAGGATGAGTTCGCGATCGAGCGGCTTGGCAAAACGTGCATCCGCGACGGTGGTCGAGATGCCGTGTGCGGCGAGTGTTTCTGCCGCTTTGGTACATTCGGCGAGTCGGGTGCCGAGGGAGAGGAGGGCGACAGTATTGCCTTGCGAAATGATGCGTCCTTTGCCGATTTCGAGCGGCACGCCAACCTCCGGCATCGAGACGCCTACACCGTCGCCGCGCGGATAACGTATTGCCGAAGGGCAGTCGTCTATCGCAGCGGCAGTGGCGACCATGTGAACGAGCTCAGCCTCATCGGCAGCCGCCATAATCACAAACCCGGGCAGGCAGCCCAGATAGGCAAGGTCAAATGACCCTGCGTGCGTTGGGCCATCGGCGCCAACCAACCCGGCACGATCAAGGATAAAGCGGACGGGCAGCTTTTGGATCGCCACGTCATGCACTACCTGGTCGTAGGCGCGTTGCAGGAAGGTCGAATAGATTGCGACAAAGGGCTTGTAGCCTTGGGTTGCCAGACCGGCCGCGAAGGTGACCCCATGCTGTTCGGCAATACCGACATCGAAGGAGCGATCTGGGAACGACTTTGCAAAAATGTCGACGCCGGTGCCGCCGGGCATCGCCGCGGTAATCGCGACGATCTTGTCGTCCTTTTTGGCTTCCTTCACCAGGCTCTCGCCAAACACCTTGGTGTAAGACGGGGCGTTCGAAGCCGTTTTGTGCTGTTTTCCAGTAGGAACGTCGAATTTGACGACGCCATGATATCTATCTTGTGAGGCCTCAGCTGGTGCGTAGCCTTTGCCCTTCTGTGTACGGACGTGCACGAGGAACGGGCCATTGCCCGCGTCGCGAACGTTTTCCAGAACAGGCAGGAGCTGCTCAAGATCGTGGCCATCGACAATTCCGACGTAATAAAAGCCGAGCTCCTCGAACAAGGTCCCGCCTGTGACAAAGCCGCGCGCCAACTCTTCGGCGAGAGAAGCCTTTTCCTTGAAGAACTGCGGCAAATGATCGACGACTTGTTTGCCGAGGCCCCGCAGGGACATGTATGTCGGGCTCGAGAGCAATCGCGTGAGATAATTCGACATGGCCCCCACTGGAGGCGCGATCGACATCTCATTGTCATTCAGAATCACAATCAGGCGCCGGTTCATTGCACCAGCGTTATTCATGGCTTCATAGGCCATCCCGGCAGAGATCGCACCGTCTCCAATCACGCAAATGACGTTGTGATTCTGACCGGCGAGATCGCGCGCAACCGCCATGCCCAAACCGGCCGATATAGATGTTGAGGAATGTGCTGCGCCAAAGCAGTCGTATTCGCTTTCCGAGCGTTTCGTGAAACCGGATAAGCCTCCGCCTGTCCGCAACGTCCTGATGCGGTCCCTGCGGCCCGTAAGGATTTTGTGTGGATAGGCCTGATGCCCGACGTCCCAAATTAATTTGTCAGTCGGCGTATCAAAGACGTAATGCAATGCGACCGTCAGTTCGATGACGCCAAGGCTTGCTCCGAGGTGGCCACCCGTAACGGCCACCGCATTAATGGTCTCGGCGCGCAATTCGTCGGCAACCTGCGGCAGGTGCTGCGCATTGATACGTCGCAGATCTGCGGGATTCTTGATCGAATCGAGAATTGTGGTGCTGGTATTTGTTACGAAACTATCGTTTGGCGCCGTCATGATTTAATCACCTTCCCCACTCAATCGGAGGCGCTTGTGCCCTTGGCAAAACCTCACGGAAAATTTTCTGACGCCCCATACGAGCTTTGCCGATTCTGTCATGAAGTCTCTCAGTTAGCGTCAATCAAGGACACTTACAAAAGTTCCACGCAAATACTATTGCGTGACCGGGTATTTGGCGACCACTTAACCTACCTAAGAAGGCGGTACCAGTTATGCTAGCGTCTATTGTTACCGCCATAGTTCGATTTTGTACCCGATTCCCTTGGCCAATCATTGCTTTAGCTCTGGTCGGTGCGATTGGCGCTGCGATTTATTCGGCCCAACATTTCGCCATAACCACAGATATCAACAAGCTTATTTCCCCCGATCTCGATTGGCGTAAGCGCGAAGCTGATTTGGAAAAAGCTTTTCCGGGCCATTTCGGCTCGATGTTGGTCGTCGTAGACGCTCCAATCGCGGAATTTGCGGCTCGCGCCGGTAACGAATTAGCCGAACGGTTGAGGACCCAGCCGCAATTGTTCCACGCAGTCGAGGATATCGGCGGTAGCGAATTTTTCGCCCGCAACGGCCTGTTGTTTCAATCCACAGACGAGGTTGCGAATTCGACGAAAGGCTTAGGCCAGGCGGCGCCTCTGATCGGCACCCTTGCCGGCGATCGCAGTCTTCGTGGCCTCACGCGTGCACTCTCGCTCGGCCTCATTGGCGTCCAGAACCGCATGGTGACGCTCGATGCCATGTCTCGGCCATTGTCGATGGCCGCTACAACCGTCGAGGATGCGCTGGCAGGCCGACCCGCGTCCTTCTCATGGCAGGCCATGTTGAGTGGCCAGAAAACTGGCACCAGTGATACCCGGCGGCTTATTGAAGTTCGCCCGGTCCTGAATTTTGCTGCGCTCCAGCCGGGCCAAGCTGCGAGCCAGGCCATTCGCCAAGCCGCATCCGATCTGCAACTTGCGCAAAAATATCAGGCCCGCGTACGGCTAACCGGCACAGTGCCGATCGCCGATGAAGAATTTGCGACCGTTCAGGACGGCGCTCTCGTCAACGGGATTGGCACAATCGTCATTGTGCTGATGATTTTGTGGCTGGCTTTGAAATCCGCGCGCATTATTGTTGCGGTATTCATCAATTTGTTCGTGGGATTGGCAATCACGGCGGCGCTCGGCCTGATGATAGTCGGCGCGCTCAACATGATATCAGTCGCATTCGCGGTCCTATTTGTCGGGCTCGGTGTCGATTTCGCTATTCAGTTTTCAGTTCGCTACCGTGCCGAGCGTCACGACGTTCCGAAATTACACTTGGCGCTCACGAAGGCCGCCGAAAAAATCGGTGTACCATTGACGCTCGCAGCCGCTGCGGTGGCGGCTGGCTTTTTGTCGTTCCTGCCGACCGATTATCGCGGCGTTTCCGAACTAGGGCAGATAGCCGGCGCGGGAATGCTGATCGCTTACGGAACAAGTATCACGCTATTGCCCGCACTTATCAGCGTGCTCAATCCGCCGGGTGAGCCGGATGAAATTGGTTATCAAGCCCTCGCGCCGATAGACCGTTTTCTTCAGGAGTACCGCGTGCCCGTTATCGTCGGCACATTGGCAGTCGCGGTTCTGGGATCACCATTGCTTTATTTTCTTACGTTCGATTTCGATCCTATTCACCTCCGCAGCACTCAAACAGAGTTGATTTCAACTTTGCTTGAGCTCGGCGGCGACCCTCGAGTTGGCATCAACTCAGCTAATATATTGACTCCCTCGCTCGATGACGCGTCAGCGGCGGCTGAAAAACTGCGGAAACTACCGCAGGTGTTGGAGGCAGAGACGCTTCTTAGCTTTGTGCCGCAGGATCAAGATAAAAAACTGACTCTTATTCGAGATTTGGGCCACCGACTTGGGCAAACGCTACAGCAGCCCGCGTCCGCCAAGCCACCAAGCGATGCCGAAAATATCGCGGCTTTGAACGGGATGGCCGATCAGCTCAACAAAATCGCCGGTAATGCCCAAGGGCCGGGCGCGGAATCAGCGAAGCGATTGGCCTCCGGCGCGATGAAATTGGCCCAGGCAGATGAGGCTGCGCGGACGCGGGCGCAAGCGGCCTTCGAGGTGCCGCTTGAAACGGCGCTTGCTCAACTGCGCGGCTTTTTGAGCGCTGAGCCGGTCACGAAAGAAAACCTGCCGCAGGCAATCAAGAGCCAGTGGGTAGCATCCGACGGTCGCGCTCGAGTTGAAGTGGCGCCTAAAGGCAATACCGATGACACCGAAGTGTTGCGATCGTTCGCACGGACCATCCTCGCTGCTTATCCGAACGCTACGGGCGGTCCAGTTTCGATCCTCGAGTTCAAGCCATACAGTTGTCACTGCGTTCTTGGAGGCGGGGTTCTATGCATTGGTTGCAATTGCAATTCTGCTTTGGATTGTTCTGGGCCGGCTCGGCGATGTGTTGCTAACGCTTGTTCCGCTTTTGCTGGCGGGCGTCGTGACACTCGAAGTTTGTGTATTGATTGGTATGCCACTCAATTTCGCCAACATCATCGCGCTGCCATTGCTGTTGGGCGTCGGCGTCGCTTTCAAAATTTATTACATCATGGCATGGCGATCGGGTCGCACGAATCTGCTGCAATCCAGTCTGACCCGCGCGGTTATTTGGAGCGCTTTGACGACGGCAACTGCGTTTGGAAGTCTGTGGCTTTCGCGTCATCCCGGTACGTCGAGCATGGGCAAGCTGCTGGCGTTGTCGCTGGTATGCACGTTGGCGGCGGCGGTTCTATTTCAGCCCGCGCTCATGGGTAAGCCCCGTCGCTCCAGGAATTCTTGAGCAAACGTCGTCCGCCGGCGCAGGCGTGTTGGCCGCAGTCTTTCGGTTGTTCGATTTTGGCGTGCTGACGGTCGGAGCCGCACCAAGTGTGTCTTGCGCCTCAAAGCGCGTCCAATTTTCGCCACCACATAAGAACCCGAGAAAACACCCCTGAACCTTTAGTGTGTTCGCATCTACCAGACTGATATTGGCGGAATAAGTATGACCGTCTTGTGAATTATAAATCTGCCCGTCCCATTGGTTTGTTTTGGATTGCGCCATCCCGAGAAGAATTGGCATCCCAAGCGTGGGCCGAGATCGCAGGGCAGGGTCGGGGTTTTTGTTATCGAGGCCGCCGGGCTTGGCTTCCCAGGCCACGACGCCCCACAAACGGCCCTCGCAGTCTATGATTTTGATACGTGCGACCTGCTTGGCCACAAGCCACTCTCCGATCGGGACCGGAGCGGAAACGCGGGCCGGTTGCGCGACGGCGGCGCTCGCAACGAGCCAAGCAATCAATGCAGTACCGATTCGGAATAGCATATGAGCGTTCACCTAAATCGCAGCGGTGGTCAGACATCTAATGTCAGAAATAGCCGAAATCACGCCCGGTTCCGTTGTTTATCGCAATCGGATTACAATGTGGTGGAACTTAGAACGGGGGTGGAGATTAGGCAGGAAACTTTTATTAAGCTGCCGTTTAATGTCCGCGTATCGTTGAAAGGGGACGTCGATCGTGCTCGATTTTCGCACCGAGCTCAGTTCGCCAGCACCCACTCCGCACGAAAACCCGCCGCGATCATGCGTCACTTCACGCTTGAGTTGTCCCCCGGACATGTTGCATCGCCGGTTCTGAAGGTGACTTTGTGGTCGAAGGGCGGCCTGCCGATGTTGGTGCATAGGCGCTTTTGCCAGGCCGAATTTAAAGCGATCGAATTGCTGATTTCTTGGCGCGGCCTCGCTGAAATCGCGGCTACGATTTACTGGCCATGATCTTCCAGCACCTTCAGGCAAACCTTTCTGAGTAACTTGCGGTGCTCCTGCAAGCACGCGAGAACGCGAAATGTGTCCGGGATTGCGTCGTGGCAGAATTTGTTCGCGTCCGGAGAGCAGGCTGCCTGCTCTTCCGCGGTGCCCTGAAATAGTCCAGGGGCGCTCGCGGGTTGGTTGTTTTCAACCGCAAGAGCGGTTCCACTGATGAGTTGTATCGAGAGGACGGCAGCGCAGAATTTAACGTGCATTGTCTTGTGCCTGACTTTCGTGCATGGTTGGTGACAACCGTGGTGGGGGCTTCGCGTTCCATGGGAATTAGAGTATCGCCAACAGGATGTTGGCGCGCGGCGGTTGGCTGAGCGCAGCGATGTCAGCGCCGTCGCAATTTTTGAAGTATATAAGTGCGGCCTGTTTTGGCCTAGCACTTTCATTTTCCATGATCAGTGCGTGTGTCGCACAAAGCATAGCACCTTTTGCTCGATTGGCAGGTCAATGGTCGGGCTCCGGGACGATCGAGCTATCTAACGGTGTCCACGAAACGATCAGATGTCGTGCGACCTATGATGTTCTTCGCGAGCAGAGCAACCTCCAGCTCAACATTCGGTGCGCCAGCGCAAGCTATAATTTTGACTTGAGGGCCAGCGCGAATTACTCGGCTGGCGCAATTACGGGTTCGTGGAGTGAAGCGACGAGAATGGTCGCCGGGTCAATTTCCGGAAGGGCAGAGGGTGATCGCTTCCAGGTCGTCGCGACTGCAGCCTCCTTCGCGGCCAGTTTGACTTTAATCACTCACGGCGGCCACCAGTCCGTTGTCATCCGACCGCATGATACTCAGGCCGGCATCAAGAACGCTTCGTTTTCGCTGAAGCGCGGCTAGTCACCGAATCCCTATTCGGCGGACGACCTTAGTAGAGATCGGTGGGATACCCGGCGCACGATCTTGCTGAGGAAAGTGGCGATGGGCCGCAACATAAAAAGGTCGGCAATGAGCGCGGCCACCATTGCAAACGCGCTTAGCCAGCCGAAAATTCGCAGCGAAGGCAAACTGGACAGAACGGTCATTGCCAGGCCGCAGGCCAGCACGGCCGAAGTCAAGATCAATGGAGGGCCGACGAGAATGGTCGCGCGTTCGACGCCGACGGCTGGGTCGGCGTCAATATCTTCGATCTGCAACCGGTTGAGAAAGTGAATAGTCGCGCTGAGTCCAAGGCCAAATGACACGGTCAAGGCGATGACGCTCGCGAATTGCAATCCCTGGCCTAAGACGAACAGCAGGCTTCCGGCAAGAACAATCGGAAACAGGCCCGGCAATATGCTGATCAGCATGACAACGGGAGACCAGAATGCGAGGCCGATAAATGCTGCGACGAAAACGATTTCAATTGTCAGCCCTCTGCTCAGCTTGTCGATCATGAGCGCGCTATTACGCGCCGAGATCACCGACAGACCAGTAACGGCGATCTTATAACCGGGATGTTTTGCGCGAATGCTGTTCAATTCTTCATCCGCCCGATCGACGATTGGCAGCAATTGACTGGCGTCTGAATCCGGAACGCGGCCGCTGACAATAACGGCGTCTTTTTCAGCCGAAACGAACCGACGCGTAAGGTATGGGGGCAGCAGATCGACATATTGTTTGAGGGTGTCGACGTCGGTTTTGTGCAATTTGTCGGCAAGCCAGCGCCGCAGCGTATCTAGCGACCATACGTTGCCAACGCCGGGTTGATGCTCCAGCAGGGCATGAACATCGGCAATTACCGCCAGTGTTTCCGGTGAATAGAGCGAAGCGCCTTTCGGGAATTGGATATAGACATCGAACGGATTAGCACCGGTAAGCTTGACGTCGAGCCGGTTGCTGGCGCGCACGGCCTGCTCGCGGTCCGGCACCTGGTCGGCAAGGCGATAGCGAGCCTGGAGTTGCGCGTAGCCGAACGAGAGTGCGATGACGACAACAAGGCTTATCGCGGAGTAGAGGCCAGGCCGCGCCACCATGCGAATGGCGATCCAGCCGCAAAAGCGCCGCAGGACGTTTAGTGCGGTGTCCATGTTCCTGACAGAGGCAACGAATTCGGCCTCGTTGCGGATCAGCAGCACACCGAGCAACGGTACGCCCATCAAGACCGCTACCAGGGCGACGGCGACGGCAACCAGACCCGCCTCGCCGAAGGTCCGAATGAGGTCGGACGACGAAAATTGTAAAGCAATAAACGACACGCCTGCGGTCGCGTGGGTCAGAACGCAAGCCGGCCCGACAATAAGAAGCGCGTTACGAAAAGCTGTGACTTTATCGTCGCCGGCAAGAAGGCGATCGCGCGCAGCAAACGTGATTTGCATGCTGTCGGAAAAGCTGATCACCATGATGAGCGGCGTCATCACATTCAGAAACATATTGAGGCTAAAGCCGAACCATCCAAGCGCGCCCAGCGCGAGCAGAATGGCGATAAGCGGCGGGCCGGCGGCAATGATCATGAACGAGAAGCGGCGGAAAAACATGATCGCGATCAGGCAGCCGACGACAAACCCAAGCGAATTGTATAAAAGGCGATCGGTCTGAATCGCCTTGCGTATTTCGTGTTGCATCACGGGTACCCCGGACAGCTCGCCTTTCAAGCCGGTGCCCGCCAATTCAGTCTTAACTTCGTTGCGAACCTCGTCGACAATCTTATTGAGACTGTCCGGCCCTATTGCGGCCGGATCCAAAGCGAGAACCATCAGCGTCAACTTGCCGTCGGGCGACAACATTTTGTCATGGATGATTTCATTCGACATCACCCGATTGAGCAGCGATTGGTATTCGGCACCTTCGGGCAATGGATCGGGGAACAAGGGAGGGGGGATCTGCCCGCTTTCAGCAGGTTCGCGGGCGGAAAATATCGAGATCAGGCCTCTGGTGCCGTCAATGAGCTGGAGACCGATCGCAAGATCACGCAATTTCTGAAGTGAGGACCGTTCGAGTAATTGATCACCCTCAATGACGATGAGGACGTCGAATTCGTTTGAAGGAAATCGGCGCGTGACTTCTTCATAGGTGCGAAATTCGTCGGTATCGGATCGAAATAGTTGGCTCAGCGAATCATCGACTTTCACCCGCGCAAATCCGACCGCCGCGATTGCGCTCAGGATAATGAAAGCGAGCGCACACAGCGTGCGGTGCGATAGCGCGAAAAAGCCAATACGCTCGATCCCGAGCGCAAGGTTACGAGGTTTAATGACGCGTGGTGGCTCTGCCAGAACGCGGTCAGATGGCGGAAGGCTGGTCACAGGTGATCCGGTCCCGGTGCAGACGAAATGATGGACTTTTCGATGAAAGATTTCCACTAGGTCGAGCGTAACTATAGCCTAACTACCCTCGGTAGTTGCGCCATGTGCCGCTCCGAAGGTGCAGTTATAGTCGACCGCTAGACGCTTACAATCCGCGGCGCGCTCAGGGCCGCGCAACCCCCAAATAGCGCATCTTCGCCTGAGGATGATAGCCGACGGGGACGCCCTAAGATTGGGGCAATGCGGAAGCCGTCGGGCCAAGCTGGGCTGCGGCGGTTTTTTCGAAGCAATCAGCCAATCGACGTAGTTCCTCGGCGATAAATCGATCTGCGCATGCTTCGGCGCGCTGGCGGCAGTATGTGCTTTCGGTCCGGAGAAACTGTTTCGCCGTCATTTCTGCGTCTCTTCTTCGTTTGTGGACCGCCGCATAACGCGTGTTGCGTGCGTTGGTTCCTGGGCTAGAACGGCTCTCAATTTACGGCGCGTTCGATGCGACAGCTTAACGCGGCGGCTAAATTCCACATTCCGTGATTGAGAAATTGGGGTCACAGTTGAGGGGGGTACCACTCAGGCGCTTCCTGGGAGGGACCGTCAGTCGCCGGAGCCCGAAATAAATTCCCGAGTGACCGTCCGCGCGATGATCGATAGATCGAAGTCCAAGTGACCATTTCTCGATGTATTGCAAGTCGTGGTCGAGCCGTTCTATCGCGGATAGTGGGACGGTCGTGCTGCCGCGATAGCCAGACACCTGCGCCAAACCCGTGATGCCTGGGCGCATGTTATGCCGCTGGAAATAGTAGGGGGTGAATTGCTCGTACAATAATCCCGCTGCCAGCATACCCGGCACGTGCGGACGCGGTCCCACGAGTGACATGTCGCCTTTGAGAACGTTTATGAGTTGTGGAAGCTCATCCAGGCTTGTTTTGCGTAAAATGCGCCCGATCGGCGTCACGCGCGGGTCGTCCGCAGTCGTTTGGCGGGTTCCCCGATGGTCGGCGAGATGCGTAAACATTGTCCGAAATTTGTAAATCCAAAAACGGCGATTGTGATAGCCGTAGCGTTTTTGTCGAAAAAACACTGGCCCCGGCGATGTCGTCTTGATTGCAATCGCGATTGCAATGAGTAGCGGCGCGAATAGCAAAAGGCCAAAGGTGGCACCGACGATGTCAATCGCCCGCTTCACCATGAGGAGCACAAATGACGACTCGCGAGCAGCGGTGTTTACGCGGCGGTGAGACGACGTACCCCTTTGTACATTGTGCCATCGCGATCGTGTCGTCGCGGGGGTGGAAACGAGAGCTGCAATATTTAATCTAAAGCCGCGATCAGACAGGACAGAGATGCCAAATCGCATTGTCGTGCTCCGCTGAAGATAAATCCTAAATCGCTCGGACTCGCAGTGCGCGATGCGTCAGAAGTCAGGTTAGCCCACAATGTGAAAACATTGAGACCAACTCCGATCACAAGGTGTGTTATTTTTTTGCAGAGTGACCTTTAATAAGGCAGACAACCAATGAATAGCGTTTCTGGTGCACAATTTTCGAAGGAACGCTAACGAAATCAGCACGCGTGCCTACGCTGTATCACACACCTTAAGTCAGTTTCATTTTAAGAAGTTTTTTCCCGATCGAAGTTTCTGCTCGAGTCCTCACAAGCGGAATAGAATGTTCGCAATCAATATTTGATTGCCCGACGCTTGATTATATTTTCAGTAAGCATGCTCGATTAAACGGCACGCAATTCCAAAAATGGTTCTGAGATACCGCTGAAAAAGTTTCATCGACGATAAAAATATTTCGGGCAATTCGGAACCAAGCGCGCTGCTCATAGTTTTGCGGGGGTAAGGGATGTCCGTGCTGCCTAGGCACGAAAATTGCGAGCGTAAGAGTATCGGGGGACGCGTTCATGTTTCGGCGTGCAAACATATTTTGTCTATTATCAGTTGTGGCGCTGGCGGCGTGCAGCGCTTCCGCAAACGGCCCCACAAATGTTGCACTGTCGAGTTATGACAGCCCGGTACCGACACGTGGATCTGCCGGCCCATACATTCTGGGTCCCGGCGACAAGGTGCATTTGCGCGACTACGACGACGCAAATTTAACGGGCGACTACGAAGTCAATAGCGCCGGCTTTGTGTCGCTCCCACTCATCGGCCAGATCAGAGCAGCCGGCTTAACGACAAACCAGCTTGAAAAATCGGTGGCGGCGCGAATGAAAGGCACCGTTGCCCAGAATCCAAACATCAATATCGAGATGTCGTCATATGCGCCTTTCTACATCTTTGGCGAGGTTAAAAAGGCCGGTGTTTATTCATTTCAGCCCGGCCTCACCGTTGCGGATGCAATTGCGACTGCGGGCGGTCTGACCTATCGCGCGGACGAAAGCACCATCTACTTACAACATGCTGGGGGGCACACACAGGAGGTCGTGAGACTCGATGTGCCAAAGCAAATCTTTCCCGGCGACAACATTCGGGTTTCAGAGCGGATGTTCTGACCTCGTTCCACCTCAAATTCGAATCAACTCATAGGTTTTTAAAATGCTGAGTGCCATTCCGATCAGACGTGGAGAACGCGTGCATCAACGTTCCATTTTGCAGAGCGGGAACGGTTTATCGATCCATGTGTTCAGTCATCGTATTGGAGTTCGTCGCAGTTTTCGTCGGGCGACATATTTGACGGAACAGAAAATCCGGCAATGTTATGCGGAGAGAGGATTCTGAACCGTTGCAGGAGTGTTGCCCGGTCAGTCGGACCGCGGATACGAGTGATAAAAAAACGGGCCGCCTGGTCCAACTCGTGGCGAAGACCGCTCGGTGATCGCATGCGATAGGGCCAGTATCAGTGAACCCGTTGAGCGTGAGGAAATGTCTCTTGGTGCGGCCGGCGCTATTCGCCGGAATGCTTGCCGCTTCGGCCTCCCGGTCAGATGCGCAAGTCATTCCCGCGCAGGAGATCTTGATGCCGCCTTGGAATGCCCAACACATCTTTAATCCGGCGGCGCTGCCGCAATTGGTGGACCCGACCACGATTGGAGAAGAGGTCGCGCCTGAGGATACGCCCGTCAAAAACAGGTTTTACCCAGAGTATGCGGCGCGGGGTATCCGAGAAGGTGACTGGATGTTCCATCCCTCGCTGGGGGCGGGCGCGTTCTATGACAGCAATGTCTTTTCATCGCCGAGCGGCCAGCAAGGTGACGTCGCGACAGTGCTCGGAGCAAGTCTGGCAGGAAGCAGTCTGTGGGAGCGCCATGGCATCAACGTTCAGCTATCGACGGTGTCCACTTTGTACAGCAATCACTCAGGTCTGAACCAAACCGACGCGACGTTTACGAGTAGCGGTCACTACGACATCGATCACAGCACGCAGCTTTTGGGCCTCTTCAATGTAGGTTTTCTTCATGAGGGGGTTGGCTCGCTGACGTCGCCGACGGGTGCCGTTCAACCGACGCCCTTCAGTATCGTCTCCGGTGATCTGACCCTGCGAAAAGAGCTCGGACGTTTCACGACATCAGTCGGTGGCCGTGTTGACTCCTACAATTTTGGCTCAACCGTTGCACAGAATGGATCGATTATCACTCAGGATTCACGCGACGGGCCGATCTATACGGGACACAGTAGGGTCGACTACGCGTTTTCAGAAAAATCAGCAGTTTTTACTTCGGTCGAAGGCAACTGGCGAGATTTGCGTGGGACGCCCACGCAGTCGTTGAAATCTTACGGGTACCGCGCACTTGCCGGGTTTGATCTCGAGTTTACTCATCTCATCAAAGGTGAAATTGCGGCGGGCTATCAGCGGCAACACTTTTTCGCATCCTCGATTGGTGACATTGAAGGCCCGACATATCGCGTCATGTTGGTGTGGAGTCCGTCGCGCAAAGTGGATGTCCATTTCAACGCTGAACAAATAGTGACAGACGCGTCAGATACCAGCGCAACTGGAATTCTCGCGAGTGCGGCGCAATTGGGGCTCGATTACGAATTTCGACCGAACGTCGTCGTATCGACTACGGCCACATACGAAAACGATCGTTTTCAGGGCCAGCCCCGCGACGACAACGTCTACGCAGCCGGCGCGCAGATTAAGTACGCCTTGAACAACGTCCTTTCTCTTTCACTCCGATACGCGTTCACGCGGCGCGATAGTAACGACCCTGCAGCCATCTTCAGCAAGCACGTGGTAGGCCTGAATGCTTCAGCCCACTTCTGACTATCACGACCGCAAGGCTTTGATGGAGGCCCCGTTCGTGCCGGACGGAGACCAAGGGAGCCATGCAATCGATCTGCGGCATATCGCTCAAATTCTGAGCCGACGTCGCTGGATCGTAATTGCGACAGCCGTTGCGCTGCTGACCGCGGCAATCATCTTCGTTCTGATTGCGACGCCATTGTACACGGCGACCTCGACGGTCTTGATAGATCCGCACCGCAGCAGCGTCGTCGAGAACAACAATAATCAATCCGCTCAATCTAATTCCGCGACCGACGATGCGGCCATCAACAGCCAGGTTTCGCTCATACAATCGGTCACCGTATTGCAACGCATGGTGAACGAACTAAATCTGGCACGCGATCCTGAATTCGGGCCGCATTCCACCATCATTGGCTGGGTCAAGAGCCTGTTCACGTCGCCTCGGACACTGGCCCCGGGACAGAGCGAGCAGGATGTTGCAACAGCGGCAACGGTCGACTTTTTGCTACGAAAACGATTGAAGGTGACGCGCGAGGCGACGACGTTTCTCATCAACATTGATGTCAGCTCGGAGAGTCCGGAAAAATCCGCCAAGATTGCGAATGCAATCACCGACTCTTACTTTTACGAATTGGTCCACAGCCGGTACGACACTCAAAAAACAGCTGCGTCGTGGTTTAACAAGCAGATCGAAGACCTGAAGACGCATGTGCTTGCGTCCGATCGGGCCGTTGAGGAGTATCGTGCCGCTCACAATTTGAATGTAGCGCAGGGCGTTACGATCAACGACCAGCAGCTCGGCGACCTGAATAACAAACTTATCGAAGCTCACGTTCAATCCGCCGAAGCCCGCGCTAAATTTGAACAAGTTCAGAATATTGCGCGGACGAACGCTGACCCTGGCACGTTGGGCCAAGCGTTATCCTCCGACGTCATCGCGCGGCTACGTGCACAATATGCCGATGTGGCGAAAAACCTCGCCGACGTATCAAGCAAATTCAGTGGCCAGCACCCCTTGGTGATCAATGCAAGGGCCCAGCTGCGAGAGACGCAGAAACTTATCAATGAAGAAGTCCAACGTATTCTTGAAAGTACGCGCCAGTCACTCCAGGTGGCTCGCTCGCGAGAAGATGCACTTCAGAAAAGCCTTGATGATCTTAAAGGCGTTTCGAACGCATCCGGAAATGATCAGGTCAGATTGCGCGAGCTCCAACGGGAAGCGGATGCGAATCGCACGCTCTATGCGTCTTTCCTCGCCCGGTACAAGGAGACGAGCGCACAGGAAAGCGTGGAGCTGCCTGATTCACGTATCGTTTCCAGAGCGAATATCCCTATCAGTCCTTCGTTTCCAAAGACGGCACTTATTCTTGCCTTTGCGTTGGTCGGGGGGATTGGGTTGGGAAGCGTCTTGGCATTCGTGGTCGACCATTTCGACCGGCGGGTGAAGTCGTTGCGGCAAGCTGAAGAAATATCCGGTGTCCCGACGCTTGCCGCGGTACCGCAAATTGGACCGCGCGAACTCGCCAACCGTGCGATCCGTGGCCGGCGGGACCTGGATCAATACGATCCGAACTCTGCGACGTTGCTTCCTTCGGCCATGCAACCCCCGTTGATGCGGTATGTCCTCGACGAGCCGACGTCACTGTTCGCGGAATCGGTGCGCGGTGTTCGCCTTGCAATCCAGCGAGCGTCACGCACGTCGCCGGTTAAAACCATCATGGTGTGCTCGTCTGTCGACGGGGAGGGCAAGACGACGCTCGCGGTAAATCTAGCGTTTTCGCTTGCTGCCGTAGGCATGCGAACGATTTTGGTCGAGGGAGACTTACGAAACCCTGAAATGAGCCGGTCTTTGTGCCCGCGTGCAAGCGCCGGGGCGATCGAGGTGGCGGCCGGCGTAGCAAAGTTCGAACAGGCTCTGTTATTTGACCGCGCAACCGGACTTGCAATTCTTCCTTCGCCGCCGAGAAAACAGCTGAGTAGCAGTGAATTCGTTTTCTCTGACGCGATGATCAATATCCTCGATCAGCTCCGGAAACACTTCGACTACGTCATTATCAACTCGCCGCCACTTATTCCATTGGTCGATGGTCGCGCCTTAGCCGAGATCGCAGATCGTGTCATCGTCACCATTCGGTGGGATAGCACGCCGCAAGATGTCGTCGCTCAAGCGCTTGGGACTCTGGCTCTCTCCTACGATCGTGTTCTGGGGACAGTTCTCACACGTGTCGATATGCGGCGGTTGAGATTTTACGACTACTACCAAAGCTCCTCCTATCTGACGCCATATTCTTATCTTGGGCAGCCGCGGTCGGAGGGGACTACATGAGGGCGCGTGTCTTGCAAGCGGATGCGTTCGGCGGCGTCGCCGATTTCTGGTTTGGGCCGCGAACGGAACGTTCAAAGACCAGGGATACGATTGGGATTTCGTCGGAAAAGGTCGCGATGGTGACCGTCGCAAACCTGACGAGACGCAACGGCCACCTCCTCACCTTCGCTGCGCTATCGAAACTCTCTCCATCGGTTCGCAAGCGCCTCAGCTGGCTTGTCGTGGGCTTTGACGGCGAGGCCGACTATGTCGAGCAACTCAAAGCCGCTATCACGAAATTCGACGGCGACGTGCGGCTGATGGGGGCATTGAAGAGCCAGCAGATCCGCGACGTCTACGGCGCTAGTGACCTGTTTTGTCTGACGCCCGACGAAGCAATGTTCGACGCAACTGAAGAATACGGTCGCGTCTATCTCGAGGCAGCAGCGTGTGGGTTGCCGAGCATCGCAACGCCCGTCGGCGACGCGAACGGCGCAGTCATTAATAATCAAACGGGCCGTGTCGTTGCGCCTTCGGTTCGAGCAATCGCCGACGCGATCGCCGAACTAACGATAGATGGAATAAAGCGCGTTTCGCTCGGCAGGCGCGCGTGGATGCGTGCGCGCGATATGAGCAGAAGTCGCCGTGCCACGCCGACAGGCATGTCGCTGCCGAGCGGCGTACATATTGAGCAGGGTCCCGAAAAGACCCGCGGGCGCTCGATCATCGAGGTAACAAAATGAAATGGTCCATCGTGGTCATGGCGCTCATTGGGCTTTCCGGTCCGGTATCAGCTGAGAGTTGCAGCGATAGCCGTGAATACATTCTCGATGGTCTGGCAGGCGACCTGCAGAAGTCGGCGGAAAGTTACCAGGACCTTTTCAAAATCTGCATGGAGGCACTGAATTTGACCAACGTGAAGGACGCCTATGTCTTAAAGGACGGCGGCATCGCAATCGTTCCTGCGCGTAATACGACGATCGCGACCGCTCAAACGCTTGCTCAATTTTGTCAGCGGTTTCCGAAAAACGTTGCACGTTTTCTTTCGCTAAGCGAGCAGCGCAAGTCTCTCAGGGTGCCCTTTGTCGTCATGATGTCTTCAGGAGAGACGACATCGTGCAAGCTTATAGTCGGCGTCGTGTGAATTAGGAGTATCGCGCTGATGTCAAATTTTCCTTCGCAATCATGCGTTTTCAATGGGGGTGTCGACGACCATTGCGCCGACGCGCTTTGGTATGTCGTGCATACGCAACCGCGCGCCGAAGGCCAGGCTGTCCGTCACCTGGAAATGCAAGGATATCGGGTGTTTTGCCCGCGTTATCGCCGGACCATTCGCCATGCACGCAAAACAAAGAGCGTCTTCGCCCCGTTATTCCCCAGCTATCTTTTCGTGCATTTGAACATTTTACGCGACCAATGGCGCAGCATTAACGGCACGCGTGGGGTGGTCCACCTCCTCATGCAAGGTGGAGCGCCTCAGCCGATTCCGAGCGGCATTATTGATGGTTTG
Organism: uncultured Alphaproteobacteria bacterium; assembly: GCA_963810585.1. Classification (GTDB taxonomy): domain Bacteria; phylum Pseudomonadota; class Alphaproteobacteria; order Rhizobiales; family Xanthobacteraceae; genus Pseudolabrys. The sequence goes on along the minus strand of CAWENV010000001.1, from coordinate 250,584 downwards.
AAATCACGGACGCGGGCGGACGGGACCATCGATTTAACAACAACATTCAAGGTCGGCGGCGCCGTTCGTATCGTTGACGGGCCTTTCGCGGAGTTTCTGGGAAAGCTTGAGCACTTTGATGCGGCGGGCCGAGTGCGTGTGTTGCTTGATGTGCTTGGGCGTTCGGTTTCGGTGGCTTTGCGCGGCGAAGCCCTTCTACCTGCAACGTGATTCGATAGCCTGAGCGTTGCAGAGCGATAGCGTTGCGTTGGGTGAAACTCGTTTCACCCGGATGGCGGCAGCATGGGAACAACCCAACGATGACACTGATTTTTCGCACAAAGGATAAGCGCTAGTTCCATGACCATCCTTGCCACCGGCTGTGCTGGGTTTATCGGAAGCAATTTCGTCCACACGTGGCTCGGAAGCAGCGACGAGACCGTCGTGAATATCGACAAGCTCACCTACGCCGGTAACCCGGCCAATTTGGCGCAATTCGCGGACGACGAGCGTCACCACTTCATCCATGGTGATATTGCCGATCGTCCACTGATTGAACGGCTGCTCATCGAGCATCGTCCGCGCGCTGTGATCAATTTTGCCGCCGAATCGCATGTTGATCGGTCAATTCACGGCCCGCGCGAATTCATCCAGACGAATGTCGTAGGCACATACAATCTGCTGGAATCTGTATGCGCTTATTGGAAGGTTCTGTCCGCAACAGAGAAAACTGCATTCCGCTTTTTGCATGTGTCGACCGATGAGGTCTACGGCACGCTAAGGCCTGATGATGCGCCCTTCAGTGAATCAAATCCTTATGAACCAAACTCACCTTATTCGGCGAGCAAAGCCGCAAGTGACCACTTGGTGCGCGCGTGGCATCACACCTATGGTCTGCCGGTACTTACGACGAACTGCAGTAATAATTATGGGCCATATCATTTTCCGGAAAAACTCATCCCGCTGGTGATCCATAACGCGATATCGGGAAAAGCGCTGCCGATTTATGGGGACGGCAAACAGGTCCGCGACTGGCTTTATGTCGAAGATCATTGCCGTGCAATCGTCTGCGTGTTGAAGGCGGGTAGGGTGGGCGAAACTTACAATGTTGGCGGTTGGAACGAGATGACCAATCTCGATGTCGTCAAGACAATCTGCGCCATTCTCGATGAATTGCACCCTCGTTCGGACGGCATTGCCTATGCAGAGCAGATCGCCTTTGTCCGCGATCGCCCCGGCCACGATCGGCGCTATGCCATCGACGCGCGTAAAATCGAGCGCGAACTCGGCTGGCGCCCGCAGGAGTCTTTCGAATCCGGGATTCGCAAGACCGTGAAGTGGTATCTGGCTAATCAAGTGTGGGTCGACGCGATTACAAGTGGCTCATATCGCCAGTGGCTTGAAACGCACTACAGCGAAACACCGACTGACGAAGCAGGTCCGGCGCGCCGCCACCTCCAACGGCATGCCTCGCAAATCACCGAAGTGCACGAACGTTGAGATGAATATTCTCCTCCTCGGTGCAAACGGGCAGGTTGGTCACGAGTTGCGATCAACGCTTGAAACGTTGGGAGCCGTCGTCGCGCCCGCGCGATCGGAAGTCGACTTTTCCGATACGAAATCTTTGCGGACAGTCGTTCGTCGTTATCGCCCTTCGGTTGTCGTTAATGCCGCGGCATATACGGCCGTGGATCAGGCAGAGGCTGATGCGGCGTTAGCAGTCGCCGTAAATGCCACTGCTCCTGGCGTGCTCGCCGAGGAAGCGGAATCGCTCGGGGCCGTGCTTGTGCATTATTCGACTGACTATGTATTCGACGGCCGCAAAAACGAGCCCTATGTCGAGACGGATGAGACCGCTCCGCTTTCCATTTATGGCCGCAGCAAGCGAGATGGTGAACTCGCTGTGCAATCGTGTCGAAAGCATCTGATATTCCGCACCAGCTGGGTTGTCGGGGCGCACGGCAACAATTTCGTCAAGACGATGCTGCGGCTGGCAAAAGCGCAGCGCAAATTGCGCGTTGTTAGCGATCAGGTGGGTGCACCAACCTCAGCAGCGTTGCTGGCCGACGTCACCCTAAACGTGCTTGCACAGCTCGCGGGACAACCGGCAGAAGATCCGCGATGGGGCCTGTATCATTTGGTTGCAGGCGGCGAGACAAGTTGGCACGGCTTGGCATGTCATGTGATCGCTAAAGCGGGCGCCATGGGGCTTCCACTTCAAGCCTCTGCCGAAACCATCGCGCCGATCGCAACTGCGGACTATCCGACGCCGGCCAAGCGGCCCGCTTATTCGCGCCTCGCAACGTCCAAGCTTCGAAACAATTTTTCCATAGCGTTACCGGAGTGGACGGTGGGGGTAAATGCTGTCGTCAACCAGATCGTGCCGGAGATGCGGCAATGAATTCAGCGTCCGTGCGGCGGAAGGGCATCGTTCTGGCGGGGGGCTCGGGTACGCGCCTTTACCCGGTGACGCAAAGTGTGTCCAAGCAGTTGATGCCGATTTACGACAAGCCAATGATTTATTATCCGCTCTCAACCTTGATGCTAAGCGGTATCCGCGACGTTCTCATTATTTCAACTCCCCAACATACCCCGATTTTCAGTGAGCTTCTCGGCGACGGCAGTCAGTGGGGGATGGACATTCAATACGCCGTGCAGCCCAACCCAGGCGGACTCGCGCAAGCGTTTATCATTGGCCGCGACTTCATCGGCAACGATCTCAGCACGCTGGTACTAGGGGACAATATTTTCTACGGGCACGACATGGTGAAGCTTTTGGTCAATGCCCATTCACGTCGCAATGGTGCGACGGTGTTTGCCTATCATGTCAACGATCCGGAGCGCTACGGTGTAGTTGAGTTTGATGCGAAACAGCGTGCGATAAGCATCGACGAGAAGCCGGCGGTGCCAAAATCGAATTACGCAGTTACAGGACTTTACTTCTACGATACGCGCGTATGCGATATCGCCGCGGACATAAAGCCGTCCGCCCGCGGCGAATTGGAAATTACCGACGTGAACCGCCGTTATCTCGATCAGGCTGTTCTCGACGTCGAGATCATGGGCCGCGGCTATGCATGGCTCGATACCGGGACACATGACAGTTTGCTCGACGCTGCGAGTTTCATTGCCACGTTGCAAAAACGTCAAGGCCTCATCGTCGCCTGTCCCGAAGAAATCGCTTACGGACAAAAATGGATTGATGCCGATCAAGTTGAGGCTCTGGCGCGTCCGCTCAGCAAAAGCGGTTATGGGCAGTACCTTCTTGAACTTATTCAGTAAGAGAATTCGCCAATGGCTTACGACGTGATGGCGACGTCGCTGCCTGACGTACTCTTGCTGCAGCCGAAGGTCTTTAGCGACCCGCGCGGCCTTTTCTTCGAAAGCTTTAATGCGCGCGATTTCCAGGCCGCGACCGGACTCGAGCGCACCTTCGTGCAAGACAATCAAAGTTGCTCGGTTCAATACGTGCTACGCGGATTGCATTACCAAATTCAACATCCGCAAGGAAAACTCGTCCGGGTCATTCAAGGCGAGGCGTTCGATGTCGTGGTCGATATACGGCGCAACTCTGGCAATTTCGGCAAATGGACCGGCGTTACGTTGTCTGCTGAAAATAAGCGCCAGCTATGGGTGCCCGAAGGCTTCGCGCACGGGTTCCTCGTGGTGAGCGAAACCGCCGAAGTGAACTACAAGGTTACTGACTATTGGTACCCCGAACATGAGCGGGCGTTGCTTTGGAACGATCCGGCGCTTGGCATTCAGTGGCCTTTGTGCGGGGCGCCGGTTTTGGCGGCCAAAGATGCAAAAGGGAAGCGGCTCGAAGAAGCCGAGTTGTTTCAATGATCGTTCACGGATCTGGCTGCAAAGGCCGCTCGAGCGCTCATATGGCGACGGATTAGGTCTGCACGCTGCGACAATCAATCAAGATGATGAAGATCGCTTTTGTGATCCGTAACGACGCCTCGACCAAAGGCGGCGGCGACATCGATCAAGCGAAGCAATTTAGCGCGTTGATCGCTGCCACAGGCCGGATAGAGACGACGGTTGTGCGCTTCGCGCAGCTGAATATTGCCGAGTTCGATCTCATCGTCCTCTTCAACATCGATATGCCGTTTGAGAACTACCTCGTGGCGCGGGACTGCGTGCGAATGAAGATTCCCTATGTCATTTACACCCTTCACCCGAAGGCTGGCCACGTTGAGGATTTCCTGCGCCACGGAACCATTGGGGCACAGCAATTAGCGGCACGTGCTGCGGGTTACTCCCTCGTCAGCTATGAGACCATTGCCTGTGTCGTAAGGTTAGTGAGAAGCGAGCAGCGGCGTAAGTTGCTGTCATATCGTACCGCGGCATATTCGGCTCGCTACGTCCTGCAAAACGCGGCCCGCGTGCTCGTATCTTGCCAAGACGAAGCCGAATATATTCGGCGAGATTTTGCGACAGATGCGCACTTCGAGACATTGCCACATCTCGTCGATGAAACGGGCCTCATCAGTTCTGCCGAACGCTCCGCGCGAACGGTTGAAAGTTACGTGTTGTGTGCGGGTAGAATTGAGCCGCGCAAAAACCAGATGGCGGTCGTCGAAGTAGCAAAATCGTGCCCCCAACTTCGGTTCCTCTTCCTCGGGAAGAAGAACATGAATCATGGCAACTACATCCGTAATTTCGAGGCGGCAGTCGACGCAAGCGACAATATGGAATGGCGGGATCAGGTCCCGCTTCTTGAGTTGCAAAAGATGATCGGCACCGCGTGCGCTTACGTAAATCTATCTTGGTTCGAAGTATTCTCGCTCATAGACCTGATGGCGCTGACGTCGCGGACGCCGAGCATCCTCTCGACCGGGTCCTATCTCTACGATCAGACCCGCGCGAATGGTGCGATTAGCGGCGTTGAATTTGTCAATCCCAACGACATCGTCACTGCGAGAAAAAAGCTCACGTCACTGCCGACGCAAGTGGCCGCTCATAAAGAGTTTCTGGATAAGAGTTGGAGCGAAGCGGCAATTCGAAAGAAGTGGGCCAAGATTTTAAACTCTGTGGAAAAAGAGCACCGGAATGCCGCATAAAGCGAAGCCTTCGATCGTCATTTTTGGAGGCACCGGATTTCTTGGCAGTAATTTTGCTAACTACGCGGCGCGTCTGGGTGCGCGAGCGGTGGCATGTGGTACGGACGTTCCAACAAGTTCCGTGATCGACCCGGCGGTTGAAGTGGTGGAGCTCGATGCGTCCAACTTGACGGAATCGTCGAATTTACTGAATGACGTCAAGCCGGACGCGATTTTATTCGGTATTTCTGGAATTTCGCCGCGCGCAAAAAAAGATGTCGATGCCGCAGCCGCTCTCATGGAGTTGCGGACCCTGGCAAATGTGATCCAAGGCGCCCATGAATGTGGCGTGCAACAGCTCGTCTTTTGTTCGAGTGGCGGCGCAATCTATGGCGACAGCGTTGCGCCCCATGTCGAGACTGATGTGTGTAGGCCAAAGTCCCTATACGGGAAGCTCAAGTTGCAGGCCGAGATGCTGGTCGCAACGCTCTGCGAGCAGTTTGATATGAGAGCGGCAGTCATGCGGATCGGAAATCCGTATGGGCCGGGACAATCGCCCTTTGGGCTGCACGGCGTCATCGCTACCTTTCTCTACAAGATGCTCGCAGATGAACCGATCAAGATCTTCGGATCGTTGGAGGCGGCTAAGGACTATGTGTTTGTGGAGGATGTGAGCGCAGCCGTTTGGGCGTCGATTGAGCGAAAAGCAAATGGCGTTTTCAACATCGCGTCTGGCGCGCCAACATCGCTACAAACCCTCGTTAAAAACGTATCTGAGGTTTGCATGGTCAAGCCGGCGATGGAATATGTTGACCTGGCAACGACCGAAGTGCCGATGTTTACGTTAGACATCGGAAAGGCAAAGCGTGATTTGCAGTGGAGCCCGGCCATCGAAATGGACTCAGGCATTGCAGTCACAAAACGATGGATTGAAGAGACGTATTTGCGTGAGAGCAGGCGGCACCGCCGCCGCGCCATGCAAGGGGCCGGTATCGTCTGAGCTGGGTCCAAACGCCTGACGATGTACCTCGCATGCCGCCGCGATTGTGGCGAGGCAGAAGCCTTCAGAAATTGTGACGCAGCACACTCACACTGAATTCAGTGTTTGGCCCATTGACCGGGTTACGACCAACTATGGAGGCAATGTGAAGATCGCTCTCGTCATTGTAAACTTTCATAAGGCCGCGCGCGTGGTTGAAGGCATTCGGGCGCTCCGACGGCAGAACACAATCTATGACTCGCATCTTGTCGTCGTCGACAACTCGACCTCGCAGCAAGAAGCGAACATTCTACGTACCGAAATGAGGCAGACAGACGAACTGGTCATAGCCGCGGAAAATCTCGGCTACGCCCGCGGCGTAAATCTTGGCGCCAAGACGGCCGGGGCTTTCGATTATATCTTGCTCGTCAGTCCCGACATCATTGTCGACGATACTCATGCGATCCGGAAAATGGTTTCGCTCATGGAGAGCCGGCGATCTATTGGGGTCTTGGCGAGCGTGCAGCACAATGACGATGGCAGTATCGTGGAGGTCGCTCGCCGGTTTCCCTCGCCGGTTCGACAAGTGTGTCGGCGGTTGAGCCCCACAATGGTCAACGATTTTGATCTGTTGAGCCCGCTAGCGTCGAAAGCGACCAATGGGATGATCGACGTGGATTGGGTGCAGTCGTCATTCGTGATGATTCGCCGCTCGCTTTGGGACGCCATGGGCGGACTTGATGAACGTTACTTCCTCTTCATGTCTGATACCGAAATGTGCCTCCGCGCACATGAGCGGGGGATGCGGGTCGGTGTAACGTCTGTAGTCGATGTGCAGGCCGATGGCGTGCGGGCCAGCCGTGGCGGCTTGTTAGCGATCTTTTACAGCAAGCCACTGCGCATGCATGTGCGCGACGCCTTTGTTTACTACCTGAGGCACGGTCTCTCTCGAAAAAAAGCTGGCCGTCCTCCCGAACCGGTACCGGTTCTCTCGAGTCGTGGGTCCGGAAGTTATGGTGCCTCGCGCGCGAACCGTTGAAATCGCAGGATTGAATAGTGTCCGCTGTTGGTAACGGATCGACTCGACGCGAAGCCACTTGCGTACTGGGCCTCGGGTTCTGCTCGACAATTCTCAGCGGCTTTGCTCCAGCGCGCTCGCAAGAAGGCGGCCCGTTTCCGCCGGATTCCGGACTTTTCAACGTGCGTCAGTTTGGTGCCGTTGGCGATGGTGTCGCGGATGATACGAATGCAATCCTCCGCGCAATCTCGGAACTTCCGGCGTACGTCAAAGAGCTTCCATATCTGACTCGCATTATCTATTTCCCGGCAGGCATCTACCGCGTTTCAGATACGATTCTGCGGAAGGATGCTGATGGCGCCTTTCAGCCTGACTTGATTTTGATTGGGGAAGACAGAGCGACGACAACAATCAAGCTCACAAACGGTGCGGCGGGTTTCGATGATCCAACGCATCCGAAAGCCGTCGTTTTTACCAGTTCAGGTCTCCGGTTCATGAAGAACCCGACGGATGGTGGACGAGATTATGTGAGCCGGGGCGAGGGCAACGAAGCCTTCGGCAATACCGTCGAAAATCTCACGATCGACGTTGGTAACGGCAACCCTGGAGCCATCGGGATTGATTTTCTAGCCAACAATGTCGGTGCAGTCCGGAACGTTACGATCACAGCGCCCGGCCGTGCAGCCGTCGGCCTGTCGATGGCCCGCCGCTGGCCAGGTCCGGCGCTGATCGACAATGTGATGATCGCGGGATTCGATATCGGTATCGACGTCGCCTATTCAAATTATTCCATGACTTCTTGATCGCGTGCGCATTGAGGGGGCAAAGCTTTATGGCGTTCGCAACAATTCGAACGTCATTAGTTTCCACGATCTTCAGGTCATGGCCGAAGGAGGGTATGGCCTGGCGAACATCGCTCCCGACGGGCTGATCGTTGGAATCGGAGCGGTTATAAGTGGCCAAGGGAAGAGCGCTTTGCTCAACAGGGGTGCGATCAATTTCAAGAACGTTACATCTGAAAATTTTAAGGGTTCGGAGGACAACGCGATTGATACGACGCTTGATGGTGTTTTCCAGGGAAGCAAAAAAGTATCGAATTCCGCCCTGGAAGTTAAAAGTTCTTTCCCCGCCAAAGCCCGAACCCGTTCCTGTCGAGGAATGGGTCAGCGTTCAAAAATTTGGTGCCGTCGCCGATCGCGGAGCCAATTCCACGGCCGCATTTCAGGCAGCATTCAATAGCGGGGCTCGCGTGATCTATATTCCGACCGGCCAATATGCGGTCAGCAAGCCGTTTGTCGTTGCAGACAACATCGAGCGGATCGAGGGGCTGTTCTCCGTCATAAATATAGGAAACGACCCGCATCCGATCACCGGCGTTCCATCAGCGCTATTTCGCACGGGGTCGACGCGGACCAAGCCGTTGTTTATTCGTCGGCTGACTGTCGAGCGGCGCGGCAACATGGCGGTCGTCGTCGATCACGCGGCAAATGCGCCCCTTATAATGTCGGATATCGTTGCGCTCTTGGGGGCCGGATTGCTGTACCGGCGTGCCACGGGCGGTCCGGTGTTTGCCGACAACACTTCAGCGGGTCATACGCAGGTGTTCGGCAAAGCTGGGCTCTGGTTTCGCCAGCTCAATGCCGAAGGTCCAACCATCCGGATTAGCAATGACGGCGCGCCGCTTTGGATACTGGGCGCAAAAACAGAGCAAACCAACACGCTAATTCAATCGACGAACGGAGCGAATACAGAAGTTGTCGGCGGGTTCATCTATCGCGTTTTTGGCGGCCCCACGCAGATGCCAGCATTTGTCAACAAAGATGGGCGGCTCGCGCTCAGCTATGCCGAAGAATCATTCCGCCCAGACGCGATCTACACTGTGCACCTGGATTCTAGCATCGACGGTAAAGAAACAGTCGTTCGGGCCGACGAGCTTCCGCGGCGCGGCCAATTTGCGCGGATGGCTGCCAGTCTGTGCACCGACAACTTGCCACACTAGTTGGATAGCGTGCGAAAATGGCCGCCCCGTTAAATGAACTTTCTCGACAATAATTAACGTCGCCGGAAGGAGCAGCATGCCGACGGTTCTTGGTTCATACGTACGTATGGTGCCATACATGGGGAAAGTTGCCCGAAAAATGCTCGGGAACCATCCTCGGCACTGCAATCTCTGCGGCTTTCACGGCAAGTTTGTCGCATACGGTTTTCCGCCTCGGTTCGACGCGTATTGTCCAAGCTGCGGCTCTCTGGAGAGGCATCGTCTGTTTGGACTTTGGCTCGACGAGAATAAGGAGAAGGTGGCCGGCAAGGATCTGTTGCACTTTGCACCTGAAAGCATCGTAACGGCGAAGGTGAAACCGCTGGCACGAACTTACAGAACGGCCGATTTGGATCCGAGATATGCAGACCTGGTGCTGAACATCGAAGACATCGCTTTGCCGGAGAGGTCGGTTGACCTCATCATCTGCAGCCATGTCCTAGAACACGTGAATCCGGACCGGTCTCTATCACAGCTGAGACGTATACTGCGGCAGGATGGGTTCTTGTTGTTGATGTTTCCGATCATCGAAGGGTGGGACCAGACCTACCGGAACCCGATGGTGAATGCGCCAGAGGACAGGGAGCTGCATTTTGGTCAGCGTGATCATCTTCAATTTTATGGTCGAGACGTGCGAAAGAGCATTGTCGGTGCAGGCTTCGAGCTCACCGAATTTACGGCCGTCGAGCCTTATGTCAGCAAGCACGGCCTGAGCCGCGGTGAAAAAGTTTTCATCGGCCGGCGTAACGATAAAAACTGACACCCTGTCCAAAAAACGAAATCCGGTTTCGGTTGGCATGCTGCGCTCGATGAGAGGGCGGCACGTTGCTTCTATTACGATGGATAGAAAATGAGCGTGACCAACGTCGACGAGAAAGTTGGCACTGACGTCGGCTCGCTGCGCTGGGTGTTGTCCGGCCGGATTTTGGCGCGCAACGCGCTGTGGAATTTCGGAGGCATGGCGGCTCCGCTTGTGGTCGCGATATTTGTCGTGCCGCTCCTTATCGCCGGAATGGGCAAGGAGCGTTTCGGGCTTCTTGGCATTATCTGGGTTGGTATTGGTTACTTCAGCCTGTTTGATATGGGGTTGGGCCAAGCGTTGACCAAGTTGGTTGCCGAGCGTCTCGGAAGAGATCAGGCGGCCGATCTCCCGAAGATAATGTGGACAGCGCTTTGGCTGGTTTCCGGATTAGGCATCGCCGGGATGGTTGTCGGGATGCTCCTTGCCAAAACGCTCGTCTTTCAATTGCTCGATGTGCCCGCAGCTCTTGAAAATGAAGGCGTCATCGGGTTCCAGCTTTTGGCCGCCAGCATTCCTGTTGTCATCGCCACGTCAGCGCTTATTGGGATTTTATCGGCCCATCAGAAATTCGCGATGATTGCGGCTGTGCGCGTGCCCTTGGGCATCATGACCTTTCTGGGGCCGCTCATCAGCTTGCAATTCACGCCGAGCCTCGTGGCCGCAACGGCCACGATGGTGGCAAGCCGCGTTGTCGCTTTCGCGGTCTATTATGCGTGCGCGGCGCGCGTAAGCCCGTCTCTCATTCATCCGATGAAATTGGCGCCTGCTTATGTTCGACCGCTGTTGAGCTTTGGCGGTTGGCTCACCGTTGCCAACGTTGTCGGCCCGCTCATGGTTTACATCGATCGTTTTTATGTTGGGGCTACCTTGGGTATGACAGCTGTGGCTCACTACGCCACGCCATATGACATGCTCTTTCGTGCCCAAGTACTGCCAATTGCGGCGATGGGGGTTCTGTTTCCCGCACTGACGACCGCCCATAAGAGCGAGCGTTGGCGTCTCCCCAAACTATACGACAAATCCGTCCGGATAACGTTTTTCATGATGTTGCCGCTGATGGGCGGCGTGTTTCTTCTCGCTCCAGAGGGGCTGAAGTTCTGGCTGGGCGATGATTTCCGGATTGCCGCAACGGCTGCCGTTCGCTGGATTGCGCTGGGTTGGGTCATCAATACCCTTGCCCGCCCGTCTGTCATCGTTTTGCAAAGCGTCGGCCGGCCCGATCTTCCGGTAAAAATCCTTTTCCTAGAAATCGTGCCCTATGCCATCGCGCTGTGGGTGCTGACGTCAAAGTACGGAATAACCGGAACTGCGGCGGCCTGGTTCCTTCGGATCGCTATCGACACGATTGCGCTCACCGAGGTTGTACGGCGAAAAATTCCAGATGTGGCTGGAGTCTCGGAGTGGGCGCACAAAGTCATCGCCGGTCTTCTCATAGGCTTTCTTCTGTCGTCGTTTGTCAACTCCTTGCTCATTCGCGGCCTTCTGTTTTGTACGCTTGTCGTTGTTTCCGGATTATCCCTGCACAATTTACTTAAGCCTTGGCACAAGTTCGGACGAACAACCGTCATCGCACCGTCAGAATCGATATCGGCCTAAATAAACCGTGCACCAGGTCATAACATCCAAATGGCCCGTCGATGGCCTTGAACGCGTTCCGTTGTGCCCGGTTTGCGGTTCGAGCCAGCGAACGTTTCTTCACGAAGGCCTTACCGATCGCATATTTTTTTGCGCGCCAGGAAATTGGACCCTTCAGCTTTGCGGCAACTGTGGCTGCGGCTACCTCGACCCGCGCCCGTCGCCGGCGGCCATCCATCTGGCTTATCGATTTTACTATACCCATGAGGTAACCGTTCGCGAGAAGGCCGAGGGGTTAAACGCAGTCAGGCGTCTGATGCGGATCCTCGGGAATGGATATCGAAATTCGCGATACGGCACTCGTTTCCTGCCGGCGAACCGCGTTGGCAATGTCCTTTTCAAATTTCTTCCAAATGCGCGCCTTAGCTTTGATCGCCAATTGCGATATTTGCCGCGGCTTCCCGCAGGCGGCCGCTTGCTCGATTTGGGATTCGGGAGCGGCGCATTTTTAGAGTTGGCTCGTGAAGGCGGCTGGACTGTCACGGGTGCCGATCCCGATCCGATCGTCGTCGAGACTGCGCGCGAGAGGGGGCTGGATGTCCGGCAAGGCGGCATCGAGGCCTTTTCGGATCAGACCGGAAGCTTCGACGTTGTGACGTTGTCGCATGTGATCGAACACGTTCCGAATCCGCAAGACACATTGAAATCTGCGTATAATCTTCTTAAACCCGGAGGAACGTTGTGGATTTGCACACCAAATCTGGCAGGTCCCGGGCACCGGCAATTCGGTCGGCATTGGCGCGGTCTGGAGCCTCCGCGTCACCTTGTCATATTCAATCGTCGTGCGCTTTTGAAATGCGCGGCTTCGCTTGGCTTTACTGATTTTGTTGATTTGCCGTACGCGCCCATTATCAAACTTCGGTTTCTCGCCAGTATCGCGGTCGAGCAAGGGATTCCTGACCATCTCAAATTGGCGGAACTGTCACCCGCGTATCAACGGATAGTCGAGAAATTGGAGCAAGCCGCGAGGCAGGATCCCGATGCGAGAGATGACATTATGTTCACGTGCCGTAGGCCGAAGCTACCGTGAACGGCAAAACCGGGCGGCATTTGGCATTGAAAACTTTCGGGCAGGGCGCTTGCGTGGATAAGTCGACAATCTCGATAGGGATGGCGACTTATAACGGCGCGCCATTTCTGAAAGCTCAGCTGGAGAGCCTGACGCAGCAGAAACGGCTGCCACTGGAGCTGATCGTCTGCGATGATCAATCGACAGATGACACATTGAGCATTCTGAAAAACTTTAAAAAAGCGGCGTTGTTCCCGGTGCGAGTTGTTTCGAATGAGCGTCGGCTTGGCTACAAACAAAACTTTATAAAAGCAGGGTGTTTATGCGAAGGAGATATCATTGCATTTTGCGATCAGGATGACATTTGGGAAGACAATAAACTCGCCGTCATAGCGAGCGCTTTTCGAGACACAAAAAGTCTTGTTGTCTCGCATGATTTTTCTGTGATGTTTAATGACGGTCGCGAAGGGATCCCGTCGTATTTCGATCAACTGAGGCGAGGCGGGTATTCGCGCGCCGTCGGCATTAAAGGCTGCACAATGGCCTTCCAAAAAGCGTTGATCGATCGCGTGGGATGGCCAAGGTCGCAATCAGGCTGGGCGCATGACGCGTGGATCGCGTTGATCGGTACGGCGCTCAACCGGCGGACTTACATTGATCAGTCTCTGATACGGCACAGGATACACGGCAACAACACATCGGGTTGGCTTTCTCATCCGCGAAAACTCACGAAATTCGTGAGAAAAATTCGTATTCCCCCGTTTACCAGCTCTGAAGAGGTGGATGAGCTTATCGAGCTTTGCTTCGATGTTGCGAGCATTGAGGAGCTCGTCACTGCAATTTCAAATTCTGCGTTTGAATTAAGCCCGGCGCGCCGCGCACATGTGATCGCGAGCCTTCAAAAGAAAATTAAAATGAAATCGTTTCGGGAGGGGGAGGCATACCGGCATGTTTTGCAAAGAGTTGTCGGCGCCGTGCGATTATTTTTTGGCTTTAATTATGCGGTCGGTGACGGGCTGCCGGGGCTCATTGCCGACATCGGTGGCCTAAGGGCCGCTCGAAGCGGCCTTTCAGTTCGACGCTAGAGCGCGTCCGCGTCGTTGCCGACCGCAAATATGAGCGCGGTCGTGCGTGCGCGCGTTTGATACGACCTGTCCAGGAATCCCTAACGTGAGGAACTCCATGTCGAGAGAGATTCCCTATGAAGTGCAAACGCTGAACCATCCGAATCCGATCGTTCGGTATGCTCATCAGGCGCGTTATCGCAATTCGCTGGAATTGGCAGCGCGATTGCTACCGCGCGGTGGGTCAATCCTCGACTTCGGGGCGGGACAAGGTGAATTCCTTCATCGACTTGCCATGCGGCGTCCGGACGTTCGCCCGATCGCCTTCGAGCCATTCATGTCGATCAAATATCCGGAAATCGAAAGCCGCCGGACGATAGAAGAGGTTCGGCCAAATTCGATTGACCTTTATTGCGCCTTCGAAACGCTTGAGCACATATCCGACGTGCAGATCGAACGATTTATCGCCGAGGGAAGGCGTGTGTGCCGGGAGAGCGGTGCGGTCGTCGTGTCTGTACCGATCATGCAGGGAGCGGTTTTGCCGGTCAAAGAGATGAGCCGATCGCTATTGTTCCGCCGGTTCAGCGACTACAGCGTGGCGGAGATGATGAAAGGCATCGTCGGTCAGCAAGTGCCACGCGCTGAGAATATCTTATGGTCGCACAAAGGCTTCGATCAAAGGCGACTATATGCTCGTTTATGCGCCGCATTTGCTGCTCAAGAAAAATTCTATAGCCCGTTCCGCGCGTTGCCGTGGTGGTGCAACTCGCAGGCGTTTTTCGTGTTCAGCGCAAAACGGCAATGACGCAATTGTTGGTCCCAGCCGCGGTTTTGCCTGCCGAAGACTATATTGTCCGGAAATCCGTCAGCGCCATCGTGCCGACCTACAATCGGTCGCAATTGCTGACGAGGGCCATTCATTCGATCTCGGAGCAGACTTATCAGCCCGCGGAAATCGTCGTCGTTGACGATTGCTCGTCCGACGACACGCAAAGTGTGATCGCGGCCTACGCCGGAGAAATCCCACTTGTGTACATCCGGCTTGAGAGGAACGCCGGCGGGGGGGCGGCACGCAATGCTGGGATTATGAAGGCGAAAGGTGAGTATGTCGCATTTCTCGATTCCGACGACGAATGGCAACCGGACCATCTGCGAATATTGGTCGGTGAAGCGGCCTTTCGTTCGGGCGATTTTGCGGTCGCCGGTTCGGCGCTCAGGATAGGGAAGAACCCGAAGGTTCTGCCTGGCCAGCAATATCCACGGCTGCGGAGTGTCCCGGAAAAACTGCACTTTGTGCTTTCGGGCGCCCTGGCATTCCAGACGTCAACATTGTTGATGCCTCGCGAAACGGCACGACGGTTCATGTTCGACCCACACTTACGCAGGCATCAGGATTGGGATTTGATTTTCCGTATGATCGAAAACGATGTGCCCATGGTTCTGCTGCCCGAAGGCACCATAAAATATTATAGACCCGATACTGCAAATTCGAATGTCGGCATATCAGTCTCAGTGTTGCCGTCGTTACGGTTTCTGGCCAAGCACAAGGCGAGCATGAGTGCGAAAACGAGGGCGCGGTTTATCACTCTTCAGATCATGCGTCGCCGCGGATTGGGCATCGGCGTCGTGAAATATTTAACGCAGACCATGATATTGCGCGGAATGGGGCCCAAGGAGTTTTTGTACTATGCGCGCGAAGCGTTTCTCGCCGAATTAGCCCCGCCCTTCGAGCAAT
This sequence comes from uncultured Alphaproteobacteria bacterium, assembly GCA_963810585.1. Classification (GTDB taxonomy): domain Bacteria; phylum Pseudomonadota; class Alphaproteobacteria; order Rhizobiales; family Xanthobacteraceae; genus Pseudolabrys. The sequence continues at coordinate 235,277 of CAWENV010000001.1, read as the reverse complement.
AATCTGACAATGCGACGCGCACGAGCGAAGCTAACGGCGTGATAGCGAACAGACTTTATCGTAACGTTAGGACTGCCGACAGGCGGCGTTCGCCGCATGAGGATCTTATCAGCGTTCGCAATTTGGCTGGCCTCACGTTGGTTGCTTATCTCTGCCAGGTGACGTTGTTCGGGCCGATTTCGCTATTTCCTGTTCCTCACGCATCTGCAGTTGCTTTGGTACATTCCCGACATTCTCGGCCTTATGTGCCTTGGCGCGCTATTGCTTAAGGACGCGCCCACAAGTCCGCGCATCCTGATCTTCATGGCCGCGATTCTCTTCTACCTCGTCGAGGGGTACGTCGTTTCGGGCAGCACGAACTCTGTACTGTCAACATTCAAGGCACTCGTGCCTCTATTCTGCGGTTTGCTGCTCGATCGCAGTTTGTTGACTCGGCCGCTCATGAAGGCGTTCTTTTTCCTGCTTTTGATGATCGCCGTGATCGGAGTTGCCTATTCAACTGTCGGCAAGATGCCGTGGTCTGACATTCAATTTGAAGGCGTGGGCGTCACACAACAATTCAAAGGCATGCAGTGGGTCTCGGGCGGCGACATTCGCGGATTTGGCTTTGGCGGTGACGAGCATGGTGCAGCGTCGTCGATCGTTACCCTGCTTATTTTTCTGTCTTTCGGCTTGCGGAAGAGCCATTTCTATTTTTGCGCGATCGTCGCATCGATCGGTGTGTTTCTAACCACGAGCCGCACCAATTTGCTGTGTCTGTTGGTGTATGTGGCGCTTTGGACGGTGTTCGATCTGCGACGGAAGGTATCCGAACAACCGCTCCTCAATTGGAGTTTCTGGCTTTCGTTTTTTGCGGTGTTGATGCCGCTCGCTGTTATCGGCATCGCGTTTTCGTACACCGTCGACAGTGTGCCGCGTCCGCTTCTGAGCCTGTGGTACCGCGGATCAACGATATTTCTGGCTCCGTTCGAGCTCATGGACCGCCTGGCGCCATTTGCCATAGTGAGCGGCTTCGGATTGGGCGGGTTCGGTTTCGGGCTGCTGCAATCTGACCTAGCCCAGTACTTCACGACCGTCGATAATTTCATTTTGTTCAATTATTTCACTTTCGGAATTCCGTACTTGGTTTTCTATATTTACCAGTGCCGCAGAATGTTGATGGAGAATGACTTGTTCAAAGTCGCGATCTACATCACGACCGCCATCTACGGCGTAACTTTGCGCGGATGGAGCGATTACCTCTTCATGATCTTGGTGGGTTATTCGATGTCTATCGTATTTAGAGATTCAGCGACGAACGTGGCACAAAGTGTGGCCCACACCGTGCATGCCTATCGGCTCCAGCGGAGACCATATGCGATTGCCTCGCGGAGTGTGGGCCCCAATCGACGCAAGTGGTTGGCGTAAGATTGCACTCGAGGTTCAATCGGTTGCCTAACGAGCGACTTACTTAGCCCAAATTTCGAAGATTAGATTCAATTGTCTGCGCACAGCTTGGCGCGTCGATGACTGTCGAATTGGCGAATCCAAATCATACCTATGATTTCATGCGACTGAACAATACAGGGCGAAACCCGTCCAGATCAGAAGCGCTGGTGGCGTCGCCATTCCGCTGTGACATCGAAGGCCTCCGAGCGATCGCTATTCTCGCAATCATTGGATTTCATTTCAAAGTATCATGGCTGCGGGGAGGGTTCGTCGGCGTCGACGTATTCTTTGTCGTCTCGGGTTACCTGATCACTGGGCTATTGGTTGGAGAGCTTGATAAGACCGGGCGCGTCAACCTGGAGAATTTCTACGGGAAAAGAGCGCGGCGGCTTTTACCGACGTTGCTCCTCGTTACGGTTATCACCCTCGCGTGCGCCACGATATTTCTTCCGCCGCCCGAGCAGATGCGGGCCGCTCGTGCGGCGATTGCTTCGTCGCTGTACGTCAGCAATTTCTGGTTTCTTCAACAGTGGTTCGATTATTTTGCACCGGAGAACGCCAATAACCCCTTTCTTCACACGTGGGCGCTTTCGGTCGAAGTGCAGTTTTACATTTTATGGTCCGTCTTGTTCCTCGTTGTGGGCCGCTTAAAGCTACAGCGAAACGCGCTTCTCATCGCGATTGCTTCGATATCATTTGCTTCGTTTATCTTTTGCCTTTGGTTGACCCACACGAAGCAAGCCTGGGCATTCTACGCATCTCCCGCGCGCGTTTGGGAGTTTGGGCTCGGGGGCTTGGCGTCATTTGCTCCAGTGGTCCGCTGGTTCCGAAATTCCGCGTCGGCTATCGGGTGGTGCGGATTTTTACTGTTGCTCACGTCGTTCGCTCTGATTGATGAAGACTCTGTTTTCCCCGGTTTTGCCGCGCTGATGCCTGCGGGAGCCACGGCTTGCTTGCTGATGTCCGGAGCGGGCAAAAGCGCGCGAAGCCCGGCATCGCTATTGGGAGGAGAGCCATTCCAGTGGCTCGGCCAGCGGTCATATTCAATCTACCTTTGGCATTGGCCGATCATAGTTTTTGCTTCGACCCTTTTGCCGTCGCTGTCCACATGGGGACACCTCGCGTGCGCGGCGTTTACGTTGGGTTTGGCGGCGATAAACTATCGAATGTTGGAACAGCCGTTGCGGTCCAACCGGTGGCTGACGGCACAAACGAAAAGATCGCTCGCTATGGGGGTGACGCTTTCCGCCATGGGAGCCGTCGCGGCGGGCGGGGTGGCGACTTTCGTTCATCGACTCGCTTCATCGCCGGCGCAGAAGGCAATTTCGGAGTCGGCTTTGCTTCCTTCCGCTGCGAGTAGTCGTGGATGCCTTCTCGAGTTCACCAACGCCAATGCGGTTGGATGTAGTTTCGGCGTAACCTCATCTTCAAAAACGTTTGTTTTGCTTGGTGACTCCCACGCCGATGAATGGTCAACACCGCTTGCTACGCTCGCCGATCGAGAGGGGTGGCATATGGTGACCTATCTCAAATCGTCGTGCGCCGTAGCGAAAATTCCCGTTTATAATGTTCGCTTGCATCGCATTTCGCCTGAATGCGCAATTTGGCGCTCGAAAGCATTGGACTCGATTGTCAGGCTTGGGCCCGATGCTGTCATTATCGTGGAATATTCGAGCGGCTATATTCACGGTCCGCATTCAGATTTGGGCGAACACGCTGTGGATTTGGCGACGTGGTCGGCCGGGCTTGGGGATTCGCTAAGACAGCTTCAGGCTGCGGGGATTCCGGTGATTCTGGTACGGGATAGTCCGACACCGGGCACCAATATCCGGAATTGCCTGTCATATGCCGATTGGCGCGGCATTCCGGAATCACGCTGCGCTACCCCACGCTCACTTGCGGTGAGTAATGCAATCACAGACGCGGAGCGTAGCGTCGCGGAGGGAATTCCGGGTGTTCGCTTCGTCGACTTTTCATCGATATTTTGTGATCAAACCACATGTCCGGCAGTACGAGATGGGATAATTGTGTATCGAGACGGCGACCATCTAACGACCAGTTACGCAACGCATTTAGCCGAGCCGCTCAAAGATCTACTGCTTCCGATGATGAATGGCGAACCAACGGCTGGAGTCGCGCCTCGTCTATAATTTAAAACCGCTCCCGATGCGGTCGCGCAACTACCGCACGATTTGTTGCAGGAGGGCGTGCAATTTTGCCGCCTCGACCGGCTTTTGCAACACAGGAGCATGAGCAAATTTGGACACGATAGTGTCGGGGCCATAGCCGGTGACGAATGCAAAAGGAATTTTGCGGCCACTCAATATGTCGGCCACGGCATAAGTTTTCTCGCCGCCAAGATTGACGTCCAGAATGCCCGCCTGCAGGTTGTTGCTTTTGGCCGCGAGAACGGCGTCGCTGAACCGGCTGTAAGGCCCGTCGACCTTATGCCCGAAGGCAGAGAGCATATCCGCCAACATCATCGATACGAGAGGCTCGTCCTCGACGAGGAGAACGCGCTTGTCGTTCGGATCGATCGAAATCTCCAGCGCTCCAGCGCCGTCCACCTGTCGCCGCTGAAAAGCGGTGCGCTTGGCCGATTCAATGTCGGCATCGTAGGGGAGGGATAACGTGCAGCACAGGCCATCGGTGTGCCACTCGAAGCTCACGACCCCTCCGAGCTGGCGTTCGATGCCGGCAACAATGGCGCGGCTGCCGTAGCCGCGCCGGCTTGGGGACGAAATTTTGGGGCCACCGGATTCGGCCCACGTCAGTTCGAGCTGCCCGGGCTCTATCTTCCACGAGAGGTCTACATGCCCGGCGTCGGTGGACAGGGCGCCGTATTTCGCCGCGTTCGTGGCCAGCTCATGAAGTGCCAACGCAATCGTTTGTGCGGTGGCAGGCGGCAGAACGATACCGGGGCCGCGGGCCGCGACGCGTTCATTGCCGCTCGCGCGATACGGGGCAAACTCTTCTTCAACAAGGCGGTTTAAATCCGCACCTTCCCAACGCGAGCTGGCCAGTAGCCTGTGCGCATTGGAAAGAGCGCCAATCCGGCCGTCGAGCGCGCCGATGTACTCGTCGATGGTGTCGGCGCGCGTAAGGCGCATGATCGACTGGACGACTGCCACGACATTACGCGCACGGTGGTCGACTTCTTCAGCCAGCAAGATCTGCCGTTCTTCGGCCCGTTTGCGATCGGTGATGTCGGCGGTAACGCCGCTGACCCATATCAGCCCGCCATGTTCGTTGAAGCTCGCCGCTGCCGTGCCTGTGCACCAGCGGATTTCACCGTTTGGCCGCCGCACGCGAAATTCGGTCTGAAAGGTATTGGCGTCTTTCGTGACCTTCTTAAACGCCCGCATCATTAGCTCGAAATCCTCGCTATTGATAAGCGGACGCACGCTTTCCATTGTCGGCACAAAAGTACTCGGATCGACACCAAAAATTTCGCATTGGCCCTGGTCCCAGACAGTTGAGCTGCGCGCGACATTCCACTGCCAGCTGCCCATTTGCCCGGCGGCGAGAGCTAGGCTACGCAGACGCTCACTTTGACGGAGCTGGAGTGTGGATGCCGCGAGTTCAGCCGTACGTTCCGCTACGCGCGCTTCTAGCTCTCGATTGAACTGTTCCAGCTGGCGCGTTTTGCGGAATAGTTCGACAAACACTTTGACCTTGGCGCGCAGCACCTCCGGAATCACCGGGACCGGCACATAGTCGACGGCGCCCATTTCGTAGCCGCGCAGGCGATCCACGTCTGTTAGCAAAATGGCCGATATGAAAATGAGGGCGGTCTTTTCAAATCGCGGATGGTTGCGGATCATCGCGGCGAGCTGGAATCCGTCGATGTCCGGCATGTAGACGTCGATGAGGACCACCGCGACGTCATTCTTCAAAAGCAGCTCAAGGGCTTCCGTCGCATTGCTTGCGCTCAGCAAGTTCTCCCCGATATCGGAGAGGATCGCTTGGTAGGTGAGGAGCTTCCCCGGCTGATCGTCGACGAGGAGGATGTTGACCTTGTCGTCAAGCATGGATGTCCTCGTTATCACCGGTGCAGCCAACTGCGGAGTGCGGATAGCAGTTGTTCAGTGTTGACGGGCTTGGCCAGATAGTCGGAGGCGCCGGCGTCGAGGCATTTCTCGCGATCGCCCTTCATTGCTTTCGCGGTCAGCGCGATGATCGGGAGCCGGCGGAAATTCGCGTTCTTTCGGATCTGCTCCATCGTCTGATACCCGTCCATCTCTGGCATCATGATATCCATCAGCACGATGGCGATGTCGTTTTTGGATTCGATCAGCTGGATCGCTTCGTTGCCGGTCGTCGCGGTTAGCACGCGCATGCCGCGCCGTTCGAGGACGCTGCTGAGCGCGAAGATATTGCGGGCGTCGTCGTCAACCAGCAGAACGGTGCGATCGACGAGATCCTCGTCGGAGCTGGTCAGCCGCTCGAGCATGCGTTGCTTTTCGGGCGGCAATTCGGTCACCACGCGGTGCAGGAACAGCGCCGTTTCATCGAGCAAACGCTCGGGCGACTCGACGCCCTTCACCACGATACTGCGGGCCATGGTGTGCAGCCGGGCATCTTCCTCGGCGCTAAGCTCGCGCCCGGTGAAGACGACCACCGGTACCTCTGAGAGTGCTTCATCCGCGCCGAGTTCTTCGAGGACTTCGAAGCCCGTCATGTCAGGCAACCGCAGATCGAGCACCACGCAATCGGCCGGTTTGCGGCGCAGCGATTCGAGCGCGGCGCGGCCTGTGCCTGCGGTTTCGATCTCGACATCGTCGTAGCCGAGCAGTTCCGAGATACTCATTTGCTCAGCCAGGTTGTCTTCCACAACCAATAGGCGCTTACGGCGCGGCTCCGAATATTCCTTTATCCGGCGGAGCGCCGCTTCGACACCTTCGGTCGTCGTTGGTTTGGTGACAAACGAGAATGCGCCGCGCGCCAGGCCATGGTGCTTGTCCTCGTCGAGCGTGATGATTTGCACGGGGATGTGGCGCGTCAGCGGGTTCTGCTTGAGCTGACTTAACACGCTCCAGCCAAGCATATCGGGCAGAAACACATCGAGCGAAACCGCGCTCGGTTGATATTGCTTGGCGAGTTCAAGCGCATCGGCGCCGCGCATTGCGACCAGTACCTTGAATCCTCTGTCGCGGGCGAGGTCGACCAGGACGCGGCAATAGTGTGGATCGTCTTCCACGATGAGCAGGATAGAGTTGCCGGGCTGGATTTCGTGCCGATCGTCGGGGATCTGCTCGATCGGCCGTTCCGGCAATGTGATCGGTAGCCCGGGCGATTGTATTTGCGCGGTGCTGGACGTCGCGCCTGATCGCACGGCAGCCGAGGGCCCTGCATATGTAATCGGAAGGTAAAGTGTGAACGTGCTGCCGACGCCCGGCACGCTGCGCAGATGGATTTCGCCACCCAGAAGGTTCGATAATTCGCGGCTGATGGCGAGGCCAAGGCCGGTACCGCCATATTTACGGCTGGTGCTGGCGTCGGCCTGCTGGAACGCCTCGAAGATGATCTTCTGCTTCTCTGTGGGAATACCGATGCCTGTATCCGCAACTTCGAACGCGACAACGCTTTGCGCCTGGCTGAGAATTGGGTGGGTCGAGGTCCAGCCGACCGGTGCCGAAGACACTTTGAGCTGAACTCCGCCGCGATCCGTAAATTTGAACGCGTTGGAAAGCAGGTTTTTGAGCACCTGCTGCAAGCGCTTGGAGTTGGTAATGAGACTGCGCCCGAGCGCGGGGTCGAGGTCGACCTTGAAAGACAGTTGCCTGGTGTCGGCCTCGTGACGGAAGGGGCGGCCGACGGCATCGAGCAGGTTGGAGAAGAAAATTTCCTCTGCCTCCACCGTAACAGTGCCCGACTTGATCTTCGAGAGGTCGAGAATGTCGCTGATGAGATTGAGCAGATCGGTGCCCGCGCCGTGAATTGTGCGTGCGAATTCCGTCTGTTTGTGTGAGAGGTTGCCGTCAGGATTATCGGCGAGCTGCTGGCCGAGAATAAGAATGCTGTTCAGCGGTGTTCGTAGCTCGTGCGACATGTTGGCCAGGAATTCCGACTTGTATTTCGAGGTGAGGGCGAGCTCTGCGGCTTTCTCCTCGAGTTCGCGTCGAGCCTGCTCGATTTCCTGGTTCTTCCTTTCCACTTCAACGTTGCGTTCGGCGAGCTGCTGAGCTTTCTGCTCGAGCTGTTCGTTGGTCTGCTGCAATTCGCGTTGCTGCGTTTGCAATTCACCCGCGAGTTGCTGCGACTGCTTGAGCAAGCCTTCGGTCTGCATCGTCGCTTCGATGGAATTGAGCACAATGCCGATGCTGTCGGTCAGTTGCTCCAGGAACATCCTCTGCAGCGCCGTGAATTCGGTCACCGATGCAAGTTCGATCACGGCCTTGACCTGGTTCTCGAACAGAACCGGCAAGACGATGATGTTGGATGGCGTCACCTTGAACAGCGCTGAACCGATGGGCACGGCATGCGTGGGCATATCGGTGATCAGCAGCCGGCGCCTGTCCGCTGCGCATTGTCCGATGAGTCCTTCGCCCATGCGGATCCGCGACGGATGTCCCTCCGATCCGTCATCGGCATAGGCCGAGAGCAGTCGCATCGTCTGCAGTTCTTCGCTTTCCACCTGGTAGATGACGCCAAGCTGAGCGTTGACCAGCGGAGTGAGTTCGCTCAGGAGCAGCCGGCCGACCGTGGAAAGGTCACGCTGGCCCTGCAACATGTTGGTAAACTTGGCGAGGTTGGTCTTCAGCCAGTCTTGTTCGGTATTGCGGTCTGTGGTCAGACGCAAGTTGTCGATCATCGTATTGATGTTGTCTTTTAGTTCGGCGACTTCGCCGCGCGCCTCGACCTGAATTGACCGTGTCAGGTCGCCTTTGGTCACTGCGGTCGCGACTTCCGCGATCGCGCGCACTTGCGTGGTCAAGTTCGCGGCGAGAAGGTTGACGTTACCCGTGAGCGCCTTCCAGGTGCCCGCTGCGCCAGGCACGTTCGCCTGGCCGCCAAGGCGACCTTCCACGCCCACTTCGCGCGCCACGGTCGTCACCTGATCGGCGAAGGTGGCGAGCGTGTCGGTCATGTTGTTGATGGTTTCGGCAAGCGCCGCGACCTCGCCCTTTGATTTCACGGTGAGGTTCTGCTTGAGGTCGCCGTTCGCCACCGCGGTCACGACCTTTACGATGCCGCGGACTTGCTCTGTGAGGTTTGCCGCCATCACGTTCACGGTGTCGGTCAGGTCCTTCCAGGTACCGGCAACACCAGGCACCTGCGCCTGGCCGCCGAGGCGGCCCTCGGTGCCGACTTCGCGTGCGACGCGTGTCACCTCCGAGGCAAACGCGTTGAGTTGGTCCACCATCGTGTTGATGGTGTTCTTGAGCTCGAGGATTTCGCCCTTCACGTCGACGGTGATCTTGCGCGACAGGTCGCCGCGCGCGACAGCCGTGGTCACTTCGGCGATGTTGCGGACCTGGGTGGTGAGGTTTGCGGCCAGCAGGTTGACGTTGTCGGTGAGGTCTTTCCACGTGCCGGCGACACCCGGCACGTTGGCCTGGCCGCCGAGGCGTCCTTCAGTGCCCACTTCGCGCGCGACGCGCGTTACTTCGCCGGCGAATGAGCGCAACTGATCGGTCGTTGTGTTCAGCGTTTCCTTGAGTTGCAGCAGCTCGCCGCGAACGTCCACGGTGATCTTTTTCGACAAGTCGCCGTTGGCGACGGCGGTCGCCACCTCGGCGATGTTGCGGACCTGAGCGGTCAGGTTCGAGGCCATGAAATTGACGTTGTCGGTCAAGTCTTTCCACGTGCCCGCCACTTCAGGCACTTCGGCCTGTCCGCCGAGCTTGCCTTCGGTGCCCACCTCACGGGCAACGCGCGTCACTTCCGACGCGAACGAGTTGAGCTGATCCACCATGGTATTGATGGTGTTCTTGAGCTCGAGAATTTCGCCCTTCACGTCGACGGTGATCTTGCGCGACAAGTCGCCGCGCGCCACGGCGGTCGTCACTTCGGCGATGTTGCGGACCTGAGCGGTGAGGTTGCCCGCCATCGAATTCACGGAGTTGGTCAAGTCTTTCCAGGTGCCGGCAACGCCCGGCACGTTGGCCTGGCCGCCGAGGCGTCCTTCGGTGCCGACTTCGCGCGCGACGCGCGTCACTTCGCCGGCGAACCGGTTGAGCTGATCCACCATTGTGTTGAGCGTTTCCTTCAACTGAAGGATTTCGCCGCGCACGTCGACCGTGATCTTGCGCGACAGGTCGCCGCCCGCGATGGCGGTCGCGACTTCGGCGATGTTACGGACCTGGCCGGTGAGGTTGCCGGCCATGGAGTTTACGGAGTCCGGTCAAGTCTTTCCAGGTGCCGGCAACTCCCGGCACCGCGGCCTGGCCGCCAAGTTTTCCTTCGGTGCCGACTTCGCGCGCGACGCGCGTCACTTCTGAAGCGAATGCGTTGAGCTGGTCCACCATGGTGTTGAGCGTTTCCTTCAGCTGAAGGATTTCACCCGACACGTTCACGGTGATTTTCTTCGACAAGTCGCCTTGCGCGACCGCGGTCGCGACTTCCGCGATGTTGCGGACCTGGCCGGTCAGGTTCGATGCCATCGAGTTGACGGAGTCGGTCAGGTCCTTCCAGGTGCCGGCCACGCCGCGCACCACCGCCTGGCCGCCGAGCTTGCCTTCGGTACCCACTTCGCGGGCGACACGGGTCACTTCACCGGCGAATCCGTTGAGCTGGTCCACCATCGTGTTGATGGTGTCCTTGAGCTCGAGAATTTCGCCGCGCACGTCGACCGTGATTTTCTTGGAAAGGTCGCCGTTGGCGACTGCGGTTGTCACTTCGGCGATGTTACGCACCTGACCGGTGAGGTTGCCTGCCATCGAATTCACGGAATCGGTCAAATCCTTCCAGGTACCGGCAACGCCAAGCACGTTGGCCTGACCGCCGAGCCGGCCTTCAGTGCCGACTTCGCGCGCGACGCGCGTCACTTCGCCGGCGAAAGCATTGAGCTGGTCCACCATCGTATTGATGGTTTCCTTCAGCTGGAGGATCTCGCCCGACACGTTGACGGTGATCTTTTTCGACAAGTCGCCGCCGGCGATCGCGGTTGCCACGTCGGCGATGTTGCGGACCTGCGCGGTCAGGTTGCCCGCCATGAAGTTCACGCTGTCGGTCAAATCCTTCCAGGTACCGGCGACGCCGGGCACCGCGGCCTGACCGCCGAGTTTCCCTTCGGTGCCCACTTCGCGCGCGACGCGCGTGACTTCTGAGGCAAAGCCGTTGAGCTGGTCCACCATCGTATTGATGGTGTCTTTGAGTTCGAGAATTTCGCCGCGCACGTCCACCGTGATTTTTCGCGACAGGTCGCCGCGCGCCACGGCAGTGGTCACTTGCGCGATGTTGCGCACCTGGTCGGTCAGATTGCCGCACATGGCGTTGACCGAGTTGGTGAGATCTTTCCATGTTCCGGCGACGCCCGGCACGATGGCTTGGCCGCCGAGTTTGCCGTCGGTGCCGACCTCGCGGGCGACGCGCGTCACTTCAGAAGCGAACGATCGCAGCTGGTCCACCATCGTGTTGATGGCTTCTTTGAGCTGAAGAATTTCGCCACGCACGTCAACGGTGATTTTCTTGGAAAGGTCGCCGTCGGCGACGGCGATGGTGACTTCGGCGATGTTGCGCACCTGAGCGGTCAGGTTACTCGCCATCGAGTTCACGCTTTCGGTGAGGTCTTTCCACACGCCGGTCACTTCGCGCACTTGCGCCTGGCCGCCGAGCTTGCCTTCGGTGCCGACCTCGCGCGCCACGCGCGTCACTTCGGATGTGAACACGCTAAGCTGCTTGATCATCGTATTCACGATGCTGGCGGCTTCGAGGAATTCGCCCTTGAGCGGGCGGCCGTCCACCTCGGTTCGTACCGTTTTGAGGAGATCGCCTTGCGCGACTGCGGCGATAGCGGTGGTGACTTCTTTGGTTGGCCAGAGCAGATCGTCGATTAGCGTGTTGACCGACAATTCCATCTCGCCCCAGGCGCCGTTCGATACATCGAATTTGACGCGGTGGCGGGTTTTACCTTCGCGGCCGACAACCTGGCCTACGCGCTCGAGTTGCTGTGCCATCCTTTGGTTGGAGGCCACGATGTCGTTGAAGGTATCGGCGATTTTTCCAAATAGGCCGTCGTGTTCGCCGCCCATTCTTACGGAGAAGTCGCCGGCGCGCATCGCACGGAGCGCTTGCAGAAGGTCTTGCAGCTCGATCGGCGACGTTGCGCCAGAAGCGTCGTCCGGCGCTTTGCCCGACCGTTTTTTCGGCGGAATGCCGTTGGGAGGTTTCTTATTGGTGATTGTCGCCTGATCCATCAACGCCTCCCGAATAACCCGCGTTCATCCGGCGCAGCGAAAGCGCCGGAGGCGAAGTAAGGCGATAAGGTACGAACGTCATGGGAGCGACCGCAGGTACCCGCAGCTGCAACGCCATGTTCATTCGCGACTCTTATTTGGGGCAGAAATTGACCCTCCCGCCCGCTCCAGCAGCTAGTCATGCTGGAACGCCCGCCAGCAATTAAATCCGCTAATTCAAAAAAGGTTCCCGGTTCTTGGGTGCTCGGTTACCGCGGTGTGATTGAGCTATGTCTTTGAATTTTTTAAGAAAATTGTTTCGTGCCTGACTTCGAAATAAGTGTGGGCACAGCAAAAAATAAAATATTGAGACAGATGGCATTCTACATATCCGCGGGAAAACGCGAGCGTTAGACGTCGCCTCTGCTGGCGTTACTGCGGAGACGCCTTCTGTATGTTGTCGCCCCATAACCGATATGGTTAAAGTCCCTCTCGCATTATCGCAAATGCAGAACCCCTGATCTGGGCGGTGTCGTTTGCGTTCCAGCAGCGTGAGAGGGGTGACGTGCAATGCCGCGGATGAAGGGTGCTGAGATCATCACGGAGTTTCTGATCGACAGCAAGATTCCTTATGTGTTCGGGATCTGCGGCCACGGCAATGTCGGAATACTGGATACGCTCTATGAGGCGCGCGACCGGATCAAGCTGGTTTCGCCCCGCCACGAGCAGGTCGCGGCCCACATGGCGGATGCATACTTTCGCGTGCGCCACGAAGCAGTGGCGACGCTCACATCCTGCGGCCCGGGCTCCTGCAACATCGTGATGCCGCTCGCGGTTGCGATATCCGATTCCTCTGCATTGCTGGCGATCACGGCAAATGTGCCGACCTCGCAGTTCAACCGCAGCCCGTTTCAAGAAATCAACAAACACTTCCAGGCGGACTTCCCGAATATCATCCGGCCGGTCGTCAAGCGCAGTTTCCAGCCGACGCGCGTAGACATGTTGCCACTCGCATTGCGTCAGGCCACCACAACGATGCTGTCGGGCCGCCCGGGGCCGGTGAATCTCGACGTGCCGTTCAATGTTTTCCAGGAGGAAGATGACGTCGACATGCCGCTTCCGGCGCCGCCGCTGAATGCGCAGCGCAGCGGTGCATCACCAGACGAAATTGCAGCCTGCATCAATTTAATCTTGAAAGCCAAACGCCCGGTGCTCTTTGTCGGCCATGGCGTCACGCTTTCGGAAGCATCTCGCGAGCTGACGGAATTTGTGCATCGCCTGCAAATTCCGGTGATCTCTTCGCCTAACGGCATGGGCACGCTGGACATGAATGATCCACTGTCGCTCGGCTTTATCGGGCGCAACGGCGCGTATCCTGCAAACGAAGCCGGCCGTCATGCGGATCTGGTCATCGCGATCGGCGCGCGCTTCGACGACCGCTCGGCGTCGTCCTGGATGCCGGGATATTCGTGGAATTTCCCCCAGACCAAGCTGATCCACGCTGATGTCGACCCGGCCGAGCTCGGGCGCAATTATCCGCCCGACATCGGTATCCTGGCGGACGCACGGACGTTCTTGCGGCAATTGTTGGCCGAGGTCGAGAAACGCGCACCAAACCCTGATGTGAAAGCGTGGCTGACGGATGTTAAAACGTGGCAACAGGACTGGGAGAAATTCACCAGACCGAATTTCGACGTGCATGCTTCACCAATCCGGCCCGAGCGCGTCGTCGCGGATTGTCAGGCGGTGATGCCGCCGGATGCCATTCTCTGCTGCGATGTCGGCGTCAATCACAACTGGTATATGCAGTTCTGGAAAGCCCGCCGTCCGCAAACCATGCTCAATTCCTGGGGCTTTTCCGGAATGGGATTTGGCGCTGCCGGTGCACTCGGCGCGAAACTCGCGGCACCCGACCGCCCGGTGGTCGCGATTGCGGGCGATGGCTGCTTCACCATGGTGCCGCACGTTCTGTGCACCGCGGTCGAGTACAACATCCCGGTTGTCTGGGTGATCTGGAACAATTTCGGCTGGGTCTCGATCCGCGATATCCAACTCGGGATGTTCGGCGGGCGTGAACACGGCACCATGTTCCACGAAGGGCCGAACAAAACGCCGTACAACCCGGATTTTGCCGCCTGGGCGCGCGCGGCCGGCGTCGAAGCGATCACGGTGACAAAATCGGAAGACTTTAAGGGCGCACTTGAACACGCCATCAAGGCCAACAAGCCGTTTGTGCTCGACGTCCACGTGGATGCGGAAATACGGCCGCCGTCGACCGGCGCCTGGCAATTGCCGCCGACGCCTTACAAAGAACCGGTGTTCGGCAAGCGATACCTGCCCGACATTGTGCCGGCGAAATAGGGAGCAAGCCGTGGCCGCCGAGCGCGAGCAGCGAGACCGGGCTCGTCGGTCTGGTGTTTCTGGTGGTAACGTGGTCGGTCGACGACGACGAGACGCGCGTTGGAAGGTCCGGGGGCGCATGCTTTGAGAGCGCAGAGCAAACAAAGAACAACCGGCGGTCGGCCGCGCGCGCAGGCCCGCATCACCTCCGTCCGAAGTATCGGCGCGGGGCAACCGCGGGGCGGCGTGCAGTCGTTGGCGCGCGCGTTCGCCATCATGGAAGAAATCGCGCGCAACCGTGATGGCATCGGATTGGCCGAGCTCTCCAAACGCGTCGGATTGCACAATTCGACAACGTTCCATCTGGTCAAGACGCTGGTGTCGCTCGGCTACGTGCGACAGATGAAGGATTCCAAGCGCTATCGCATCGGTCGGCCGCTATTTGCGCTTGCCGCCAGCGCGCTCGACGAAGTGGAAATGGTGAGCCTGGCGACGCCGATCCTCGAGGATCTTTCGCGAGAGACTGGCGAGAGTGCGCACTTTTCGGTGCGCCTGGGCGATGCCGTCGTGGTGTTGGCGCGGATCGGCGGGAAGGGCGCCTTCCAGCTGATCGATCGCGCTGGTGCGGTGCGTCCCGCGCATTGCACGGCGCTCGGCAAAATCATGCTTGCGGCCCTGGGGCCTGAACAGCTTGAGCAATTTATGGCGCGCGCCGATCTCAAGGCCTACACCGATAAGTCGATTACATCCGGCGAGATGCTCCGCCGTGAAATCGCCGAGGTCCGTCGCACAGGCCAGGCCATTGATGATGGCGAATTCGATGCCGAGCTGCGCTGCGTGGCGCTCCCGATCCGCGACTTCAGCAAACAGGTGATCGGCGCGATCGGGATTTCGGGACCGGTCTGGCGCCTCTCCATCGACGCCCTGCAGAAGCGCGCGCGGGTGGTGCGTGCGGCCGCCGACCGCTTGTCAGCGGAATTTGGCTTTGCGGGCGACATCAAAGCGGTTGTCTAGGGAGAGGACATTCATCATGGCACGGCACGCGACATATGTTCCTCAGGGTGTGATCCCGGCCGTGTTGTTGCCATTCGACAATGATCTCTCAATCGATGAGGCGAGCTTCCGCAAGCATTTGCGCGATGTAGCCGCCGTCGATGGGCTTTCCGCGATCACCATCAACGCACATTCGACCGAAGTCGCCTCCTGCACGTTCGACGAGCAGACGCGCGTGCTCGACATTGCGCAGGATGAGATTGGCGATCGCATTCCGCTCGTCAACGGCATATGGGCCGACGGCAGCATCGAGGCAGCGCGCATCGCACGCATGGCGGCGAAGGGCGGTGCATCGGCATTGCTCGTATTTCCGCCGGCGCCGTTTACGCTCGGCCAGTCGCCTGCGATGGCACTCGCGCATGTGAAGCGCATTGCGGATGCGACCGATCTGCCGCTGATCGTGTTCCAGTATCCGCTCGCGACGGGCCAGGGATATCCGAAAGATACGCTGCTCAGGATGTGCGACGAGGTGCCGTCAATTCGGGCCATCAAGGACTGGATCGGAAACGTGCCGCACCATGAGTGGCACATTCGCGCGCTGCAAAACTTGCCGCGCGCGGTGAATGTGCTCACCACTCACAGTTCGTGGCTGTTGTCGTCGCTCGTTCTCGGTTGCAATGGTCTGTTGTCGGGTTCGGGCAGCGTAATCGCGGATTTGCAGGCGCAGTTGTTTCGCGCGGTACAGAAGAACGACATGGGGGAAGCCAAACGCCTGAACGACCGCATAGAGCCGACCGCGCGCGTTTTCTATGCGGATCCCTTTGTCGATATGCACAACCGCATGAAGGAGGCACTGGTGCTGCTCGGCAAATTGCCGCGCGCGACGGTGCGTCCCCCACTGGTCAAGATCGAGCGCAGTGAAATCGCGCGCATTCGTCAGGCGCTGATCGAAGCCGGGTTGCTGGACAAGAACGCCGCGCGCGACGCGGCGTAATTACATAATCGCAAACTCGGTGTTCTTCCGGTCGGTGACCAGCATGCTGCCCGGATAGTGCGTGATGCAAAATTCCGGCTTTACCGTCGCGATCACTGATTGCGGCGTCACCCCGCACGCCCAGAAAACCGGCAATTCGTCGTCGCGCACCGGGACCATATCGCCATAATCCGGCTTGGAGAGATCGGCGATCCCGATCATCTCCGGCTTGCCGATATGCACAGGCGCTCCGTGCACGGACGGAAAGCGCGTGGTGATCTGCACCGCGCGAATGGCATCGCGTGGTGTCAGCGGCCGCATCGACACCACCATCGGCCCATGAAAAGGGCCTGCCGCGTGGGTCGCAATCGACGTCCGGTACATCGGTACGTTGCAACCGCGCGTAATGTGGCGCAACTCGATGCCTTCCGCCGTCAGTGCCTCTTCGAATGAAAACGAGCAGCCGATGACAAAACTCACCAGATCATCGCGCCAGAATTCACGAACGTCCTCCGGTTCGGCGACCAGTTCGCCGTTTTTCCAGACCCGATAGCGCGACAAATCGGTGCGAATATCGAGATCCTCGCCCAGTTCCGGCAGCCGCGGATCGCCGGGCGCGGATGTGCCGATCACCGGGCAGGGCTTGGGATTGAGCTGGCAGAACCGCAGAAAATCTCCGGCGAGGGCCTGCGGCAAAATGGCGAGGTTGCCCTGCACAAAGCCGGGCGCCAACCCTGCTGTCGGTCCGTGATGCGC
Source organism: uncultured Alphaproteobacteria bacterium (assembly GCA_963810585.1). Classification (GTDB taxonomy): domain Bacteria; phylum Pseudomonadota; class Alphaproteobacteria; order Rhizobiales; family Xanthobacteraceae; genus Pseudolabrys. Next base: position 218,447 of record CAWENV010000001.1, on the reverse strand, counting down.
GCCGGCCCGGATCGCAAGCCGGGCCGCAAGGCCGCTGCCCGGGGCGGTCTTATCCTCTCGGCGCATAGGCGTGACGGGCATCGGCGTGATCCAATGGAGTTCACTGCGTTAGATCTAGCATCGGTCCGGATGCTTTCGAGCGCAACTGCTCAATCCGCGGGCATCCATACGACGATGTGAGTTGGTATGCATCAATATGAAAATCACGGTTGAAACTTGCTGCGGGATCGCGTTTGCTAATGGCAAGGAAGAGCCCGCCAAGGGCCAGTGGGGGAGGGATTTCGCTTGCTGCAACGTGCGATCCAGCATGAGCGCGCGGGTATTCCGCTCAAGTGGCTGCACTTTTGTGCGGCCGGTCGTGACAAATTCCAATTCAGCGCATTCGAAGTTTCCGCGACCGCACAGTCGTGCGGTCGGCGATCGGTAAATTTGTGATCCAGAGGGAGGATACGCGATGACTGAAAAGTGGAAAGAAGAAAAGTGGGCGCAGGACTTTTGGTACAGGGGCAAGGTCACGCGCCGCACGCTTGTCGGCTGGGGTGGCGGCGCCATCGGCGCGGCCATGCTTGTGCCGGCGCCCTGGCGCGCAGCTTTCGGCGCAGCGCAGGCGTTCAAGGTTGGCTCGGAACAGCCACTCTCCGGACCTGGCGCCGCCGGCGGCAAGACGGCGGTCGTCGGATTGCAGATGGCGGCTGACCGCATCAACAAGAACGGCGGCATCGGCGGCCGGCCGGTCGAGCTCATCATCGTCGATGACGAATCCAAGCCCGACGTCGGGCGCCGCAAGTCACAAAAGATGGTCGATGAGGACAACATCGACGTCCATGTTGGCGGCTTCCTGTCCAACATCTGCCTGGCCTGCATGCCGGTGTGGCAAGAGGCCAAGGTGCTCAACATGATCACCGTGTGTCTCGACACCACGCTGACCACCAGCGCATGCAATCGCTACACTTTCCGCCTGCACGATTATGCGCCGGCGCAAGCGGTTGCCTTCGCGCCCACGCTCACCAAGATGGGCAAGAAATGGCACATCGCCTATGCCGACTATTCTTGGGGGCAGTCTACGCGCGACGCCTACGCAGCCGAGATCAAGAAACTCGGCGGCGAAGTCGTCGGCACCACCGGCATTCCGCTCGGGACCGCCGACATGACGCCGTTCCTGTCGAAGATTTCCGGTGATTTCGACGGGCTGTTTGGCATTTTCTTCGGCAAGGACGGTGTCACTGTCGTCAACCAAGCCTACGATCTCGGGCTGACCAAGAAGTATAAATTCGCCGGCGACGGCTCGATCAGCGAGCCAACCAATTTGCCGGCGCAAGGCAACAAGATCGACGGCTTCATCGGAATCAACCGTTACATTCCGGTGTTCCAGGGTCCACTCGACACGCCCTCGCACAAAAGCTTCTTCGAGGAAGCGAAAGTCCGATTGGCCAAGATCGACCCAAGCGGCCCGCTGCCCGACAAATACGTGCAGTCGGACTATGAAGCCATGAATGTCATGAAGATCGCCATGGAGAAATCGAAATTCCAGGGCCGCGCCGATACGCCGAAGTTGATTGAGGCGCTCGAAGGCATCGAGGTCAAGCAGGGCGACGACTTCCCGCAAGGCGACAAGACCATCCGCAAAGAAGATCACCAGGCCTTCTTGCAGGAGTTCATCTTCGAAGTCAGAGGCGGGACCTACAAACTGATGGAAACGGTGGCGAAGGACAAGCAATTCACTCCGCCAGCCTGCAAGTTCCCCGCGGCTTAAGCGCTCGTGGAACAGTCCACCGACATACGCTCCCCGGCGGAAAGCCGGGGGGCGGCTAACGCTGCTATCCTCAAGACCGAATCTCTATCGGTCCAATTTGGCGGACTGGCCGCGCTATCGCGGGTCAACTTCGAGTTGGCGCGCGATGAAGTTCGCGCCATCATCGGACCGAACGGCGCCGGCAAGAGCACCTTTTTTAATTGCCTGACCGGCGTGCTGCGCCCGACTTCGGGGCGAATCCTGTTCAATGACAGCGATATCACCGGCTTGCCGTCGAACGAGATTTCGCAAAAAGGTATCGCGCGCTCCTATCAGATCACCAATATTCTGCCCAACGCTACGGCGCTGGAGAACGTGCGTATTGCGGCGCAATCGCGCCGCCACGCCTGGAACATGGTTGCGCACCACAGCGCCTTCGCCGACATCAACGAAAAAGCCGAGATGGCGTTGGATTCCGTGGGTCTCCTGAGTAAAGCCGGTGAGCTTGCCGTGAATTTGTCGCATGGCCAGCAGCGCAATCTCGAAATCGGCATTGCGCTTGCGACCGAACCGTCTTTGCTTTGTCTCGACGAGCCGACCGCCGGCATGAGCGCGGCCGAAACCCATGAGACAATGCAACTGGTCAAGCGCATTGGCGAAAAACTGACCATCCTTATTGTCGAGCACGACATGGAAGTGGTTATGGAACTCGCCGACCACATCACCGTGTTGCACTATGGCGAAATTCTTGCCGAAGGCACACCGGAGGAAATCCAGAAAAATCCCAAGGTGCTGGAGGTCTATCTCAAGACATGAGCGTCGCCGGCACCAGCACGCAGCCACTGATCTCGGTCGAAGGTCTGCACACTTATTACGGCAAGAGCCACATCTTGGACGGCGTTTCGCTGCATGTCGGCGCCGGCGAAGTGGTCGGCCTGCTCGGCAGGAACGGTGTCGGCAAGAGCACGACACTCAAGACCATCATGGGCCTCGTCAACCCCAGCGCAGGGACGGTGACGCTCAACGGCATGGCGATCAATGGCTTGCCGGCGCATAAACTCGCCCGCCTGGGCATTGCTTATGTGCCGGAGGACCGTCGTATTTTTCGCCTGTTGACGGTCATGGAGAATCTACGCACCGGCTTCGACCGCAATGGCGTAACCGAAGAGCGCAAGAAGCAATTACTCGACAAGGTGTTTACGTTTTTTCCTCGCCTTGCCGAGCGGCGCAATCAGCCCGGCGGCACGTTGTCGGGCGGCGAGCAGCAGATGCTCGCGATATCGCGCGCGATGATGCTGGAGCCCAAAATCATCCTGCTCGACGAGCCGACCGAGGGTTTGATGCCGCGGATGGTGTCGCAGATCCGTGAGATCATAGGCGCGCTACACAGCGAAGGCGTCGCCATCCTTCTGGTCGAGCAGAACGTGCCGCTGACGCTGGAATCCAGTCAGCGCGTCTACCTCATGGAAAAGGGCGTCGTGCGCTACCATTGCGCCGCGTCCGAGCTGCACGTGCATCACGACGTCATCAAGCAATATTTGGGGGTCTAGGGCCATGCATGCGCTGGTCGCCATCTTGCAGAGCATCCCTTTCGACCTGCTGCTGATTCAGACGGTGAATGGCATCGTCACCGGTATGATCCTGGCTCTGGTCGCGTCCGGGCTGACGCTAATCTTTGGCATCATGGACGTGGTCAACTTCGCTCATGGCGAATTGTTCATGCTCGGCGCCTATGTCGGCGTTATTGTCATGGTCGCGACCGGAAATTTCTGGCTGGCGCTGGTCGTATCGTTCCTGGTGATCGCGTTGCTCGGCGCCGCCATTCAGGTCGTTACGTTGCGCCCGCTGATCGGACGCGATCCTTTAAACACGATCCTGGTAACTTTCGGCTTCTCTTTGATATTGCAGAATTTCGCGCTGTGGTATTTCGGCCCGGTCGCGCGCCGCATGCCGTCGCCGATGGTCAGCCATTTTACGCTCTTCTATCTCGATTATCCCTGGTATCGCCTGGTGATTGCGCTTCTATCGGCATCGATCATTGGCGGCTTCTGGCTGTTCCTCAAATACAGCAAATTCGGCATCTGGATCCGCGCCACCACGCAGGATCGGGTAATGGCACAGGCCATGGGCATACCGGTGCCGCTGGTTTTCACCGGCGTGTTCGCCCTCGGTGCTGGCATGGCAGCCGCAAGCGGCGTGTTGTTTGCGCCGCTGGTCGGGGTCGACCACACCATGGGGCTGGACTGGGTGCTGAAGGCCTTCATCGTTGTGGTGGTCGGCGGCATGGGCAGCCTCGGCGGTTCGATCGTGGCCGCTATCTTCATCAGCCTGCTTGAATCTTACGCGTCGATCTGGGTGAACCCGTCGCAGGCGGTGATCGTGTCCTTTGTCGTCCTGATTCTCACGCTGCTGTTCCGTCCGACCGGCCTGTTTGCGACACCCAAATGAAGAAGCTCGAACGACATACGATTATCTATTGGGCCGGTTTCGCCGTCGTCATGGCGGTGCTGATCGCAGCACCCCTGCTGCTGCCAGAATTCTGGCGTCGCTTTCTGACCGAAGTGTTGATTTGGGGCCTGCTGGCGATGTCGTCCGATCTCTTGATCGGTTACACCGGCATGATCTCTTTCGGTCACTCGGCGTTTTTCGGCCTTGGCATGTATGGCGCGGCGGCGGCACTGCTCACGGTCAGTCCGCCCAATCTGTGGCTAGCGATCGGATTCGGGCTGGTGGGCGCAGCCGGGGCTGCCCTGTTCGTTGCCTATTTTTCCACGCGCTTGCGCGACATTTACTTCGCCATCACGACGCTGATTTTTTCACAGATCTTCTACGTTATCATCTTTACCTGGACGGCGGTCACCGGCGGTGAGAACGGCCTGATTTTCACACGACCGCATTTCTCCATCCCGTTCCTTTACGACGTGCGCTTCAACTCGACGACACTGCACTGGTTCGTTCTGGCGCTGGTGACTGGGTCATATCTGTTTCTGCGTCGCGTCACTCAGTCTCCGTTCGGCAAGGTGTTGCAGTCAATCCGGGAAAACGAGGCGCGCACGCGCGCCATCGGTTATCCGGTCGAGCTTTATAAGATTGTGGCGGTCATGCTGTCGGGCCTGTTCGCGGGGCTCGCCGGGGTGCTCTATGCGATCCAGAATGAGTTTGCTGCGCCCGATTTCGTTTATTTTGTGACTTCGGGCGACACCGTCATCTGGAATGTCATGGGCGGTATCGGAACGCTGGTCGGCCCGATCGTCGGTGCGGGATTCTTTCAGTTGCTGCGCGAACTGATGTCGCGGCTGTTCGGTGATCAATTCCCGTACTTGATCCCGCTCGGTCTCATCTTCATTGTGATGATCATCTTTCTGCCGCAAGGTCTGCTTGGCTTCGCGCGGCGCTGGCTCAACCGCTAGCCGGAGACAAACATGGCCGTTCGCAGGCTTGGCATCGTGATGTATGGCGTGACCGGGCGCATGGGGCTCAACCAGCACCTGGCGCGCTCGATTGTCGCAATCCGCGAGCAGGGCGGCGTCGCGCTGCCAAATGGCGACCGCGTGATGCCCGACCCGATCCTGGTCGGCCGGAATGCGGAGAAGGTCGCGGCGCTGGCGCGCCAATACGGTATCGAGCGATCGACCGCCGACCTCGACGCCGCATTGAAAAATCCCGACGATACTGTGTTCTTCGATGCTGCAACCACGCAGATGCGCGCCGACCTGCTCACCCGCGCGATCGAAGCCGGCAAGCACATCTATTGTGAGAAGCCTGTCGCCGACGATCTGAATAAAGCGATCGCCGTCGCCAAGCTCGCCAAGGCTAAAAAGGTCAAGAACGGGGTGGTGCAGGACAAACTGTTTCTGCCCGGCCTTCGCAAGATCAGGATGCTGCGCGATGCCGGCTTCTTCGGACGCATGTTCGCGGTGCGCGGAGAGTTCGGCTATTGGGTGTTCGAAGGCGACTGGGGCAACCGGCGCAACGTCCAAGCTGGAACTACAAGAAGAAAGAGGGTGGCGGCATTATTCTCGATATGCTTTGCCACTGGCGCTACGTCTTCGACAATCTGTTCGGCAAGGTGCAGGCGGTCAGCTGCCTTGGTGCCACGCACATCCCCAAGCGCGTCGACGAAAGCGGCAAAACTTACAACGCGGATGCCGATGACGCGGCTTACGCCACCTTCCAGCTGGAGAATGGCGTGATCGCACACATGAATTCATCGTGGTGCGTGCGCGTTCGTCGCGACGACCTTGTCACGTTCCAGGTCGACGGCACGCACGGTTCCGCTGTGGCGGGCCTGACCAAATGCTGGACACAGCATCGCGTCAACACGCCGCGGCCGGTGTGGAATCCCGACATTCCGCAGACGATGAATTTCCAATCGCAGTGGGAAGAAGTGCCGGAAAACATCGTCTATGAAAACGGCTTCAAGCTGCAGTGGGAGGATTTCATCCGCCACGTCGTAGCCGATACGCCGTGGCATCATGGCTTCATCGAGGGCGTTAAAGGCGTTCAGCTCGCTGAGCTCGGCATGCAAAGCTGGGCGGAACGGCGCTGGCTCGACGTACCTGACCTCAAAATCTAGGGAGCAGACAGTGGCGACACTTTCCCTGCCGACCGCTGACCGCAAGCTCGAGCCCTACACGACGGGCGAGCCCATCGTATTTCCCAAGCAGACTGCGAAAGGCTTTAACCGCATCGCTTATGCAGCTGCGCATGTTGTGGCGGACCCGCTCGCCAATATTGACCCCTGGGTGGACACGGCGATCGATTGGGAGAAGACCGTCCGCTTCCGCCATTACCTTTGGGATCTCGGTCTTGGCGTCGCGGAAGCGATGGACACCGCGCAGCGCGGGGGCGGCCTCGATTGGCCGGCTGCACGCGAATTGATCCGCCACACGCTGGAAGCCGCCAAGGGCCGTCCCGGCGTGAAAGTGTGCTGCGGTGTCGGCACCGATCATCTTGACCCGGCGGCGGGCGTTCGCGTGGACGACATCATCCGTGCCTACGAAGAGCAGATCGAGGCAATCGAGGCGATGGGCGGCCAGCTTGTCGTCATGGCCAGCCGCGCGCTTGCCGCGGTAGCCAAAAGTCTCGACGACTACGCAAAAGTCTATGGGCGGATTCTCAGCCAGGTGCGCGAACCGGTCATTATTCATTGGCTGGGTGACATGTTCGATCCCGCGCTTGCCGGTTACTGGGGCGCCGCCGATCACACCAAGGCAATGCAGAATTGCCTCGGCATCATCCACGACAACGCCGCAAAGATCGACGGCGTGAAGATATCGCTGCTCTCGAAGGACAAGGAAATCGAGATGCGCCGGCAGTTGCCGTCGGGTGTGCGCATGTATACGGGCGACGACTTCAACTATGCCGAACTCATTGCCGGCGACGAAGAAGGTTATTCCGACGCGCTGCTCGGCATTTTCGATGCGATCGCGCCGGCGGCTTCGGCAGGACTTGCGCGGCTTTCGGCTGGCGACTTGCAGGGCTTCCATGGAATTCTGGAGCCAACGGTGCCGCTGTCGCGACACATCTTTCAAGCGCCGACGCGCTTCTACAAGACTGGTGTCGTGTTTCTGGCCTGGCTCAATGGGTTGCAGGACCATTTCATCATGGTCGGCGGCCAGGAAAGCGCGCGCTCGTTGTTGCATCTCGCCGAGCTGTTCCGTCTCGCCGACAAGGCGCGCGTGCTGCACGATCCTGACATGGCGGCCGCACGCATGAGCAAGTTGCTCGCGGTGCACGGTCTGGCATAACGCGCGATGAATACCGGAGGCCTCTCGATCAATCTCGCGACGGTACGGCAGCAGTGGAACCTGCGCGAAGCGGTGGAGGCTTGCGCGCGGCACGGCATCAAGGCAGTCGATCCGTGGCGCGATCAAGTCGCGGCGCTCGGAGTTGAGGAATCCGCGAAGGTGATCAAAGCCAACGGCATGCGCGTCACCGGCTATTGCCGCGGCGGCATGTTTCCGGCGGCCGATAGCGCAGGACGGCTTGCCGCCATCGACGACAACAAACGGGCCATCGATGAAGCCGCCGCTCTCGGCGCCGAGTGTCTGATTGTCCTGGCCGGCGGCTTGCCGAAGGGCTCGCGCGATATCGATGCATCGCGGCAAATGGCGGCCGAGGGGCTTGCGGCCATCCTGCCGCACGCAAAAGCCTGCAAGATGCCGCTCGCCATCGAGCCGCTTCATCCGATGTATGCGGCCGATCGCGCCTGCGTAAATACGCTGGCACAGGCGCTGGATCTCTGTGATCTGCTGGGCGAGGGCACCGGCGTTGCAATCGATGCCTATCACGTGTGGTGGGATCCGGAGCTTGCGGTGCAGATCGCGCGGGCGGCGGAAGGAAACCGCATCCTCGCGTATCACATCTGCGACTGGCTGGTTCCTACGCGTGACATGCTGACCGATCGCGGCATGATGGGCGACGGCGTCATCGACCTGCCGCGCATTCGCAAGCTGGTGCAAAATGCCGGCTACCGCGGCTATATCGAAGTCGAAATTTTTTCGGCGAACGACTGGTGGAAGAGGCCGGGCGACGAAGTGCTACGCACCTGTATCGAGCGGTTCAACACCGCGTCGTGAAGTCAGGAGTGGTGGCGCGTCATCATCCGCTCGTCCACGCGAAAGCGGGGCCCCAGAGAAACAACCGCTGACTTTGAATCGTCGTTGTGGATTCCCGCTTGCGCGGGAATGAGCGGAGCGTTTATCGAAGACACAGTTCTAATCGCACCGCACGGTCATTCCGCCGTCCACCACAATTTCGGTCCCGGTGATGAAGCGAGCCTCATCGGAGGCAAGGAACAACACCGCGTTTGCCGTGTCGCGGCCATCGCCCATGAACCCGATCGGGATGCGATCGAGCCGCGACTTGAGCAGCGCCTCGACATCGCCGCCGGCGCGCTGCTTGGCAAGCCGGGCTTCCACCATCGGCGTGTGCAATTGGCCGGGGACGACCGTGTTCACCCGAATACCTTTGTCGGCATATTGTACGGCGACCACGCGCGAGAGTTGGATCACGCCGGCTTTGGTCGCGGCGTAGCCGACCTGTGCTGCGCCGGTCCAACGTAGGCCGGAGGTCGATGCAATGTTGACGACGGCGCCGGCCTTCTGTTTTTCCATCACCGGAAGCACGTGCTTCAACGTGAGGAATACGCTTTTCAGGTTGGAGTTGACCTGCGCATCCCAGACCGCTTCCGCCATCTCGACCGGCCCGCCGGCTGCCGAACCGCCCACGTTATTGACCAGCACGTCGATGCGGCCGAAATGCTCAAGGCAGGTTTTCACCATGACTTCGACCGAGGCGGAGCCGGTAACATCGCATTGGTGCGTGACGATTTCGCCGCCCGCGGCCTTCACGTGCTCGACGGTCTCTTTGATGCTTTCTAGATCGCGGTCGACCGCAAATATTTTGGCACCTTCCTCTGCAAAGCGGACTGCGGTGGCGCGCCCGTTGCCCCAGCCGGGGCCGATGCAGCCCGCGCCGGTGACGATCGCAATGCGCCCCTGCAAACGCTCGGCCATATTTACGCTCCCGTCAGCTTGCGCGCCGCGGCAAAACGGTAAAGGCGCTGGGGATTATCGACCAGTAACGCCTGCCGCGCGGCTTCACTCGGCGCGATTTCGGCGAGAATATCAACCAGCCCGCCGTCATCGGGAACGGGTCCCTGATGGTTGGGATGCGGCCAATCGGTGCCCCAGACACAGCGGTCGCCCAATTCTGCGACGAGCTTGCGTGCGAACGGCACCGCATCGGCATAAGGCGGCCCTGCGCGGGTCACACGGTCGGCCCCGCTCACCTTCACCCACACATTCTTGTTGTTGAGCAGGGCGAGCAATGCCCGGAAATCCGGGTGGTCGAGGCCGAGCGAAGCGTCGACGCGCCCCATGTGATCGATGACCACCGGAACCGGTGCACGTTTGAGCGCCGGCGCCACTTCGGCAATCAATGGCGCCTCCATGTGAATCTGGAGATGCCAGCCGATATCGGCCAGGCGCCGGCTGAATGCGACCACCTCACCGATCGAGGGCCCCTTGGCGAGGTGCGTCATGTAGTGGAAGCGCGCGCCGCAAAGGCCGGCGGTGTCGAGCCGCTTGAGCTCGGCGTCGGAGATCGTCAACGGGATCAGCGCCACGCCTTTATAAGAGCCGCCGGTTGCTGCGATTGCATCGACAGTTACCGAGTTGTCGGTGCCGTGGCAGGCCGGCTGCACGATCACGCAATGCTGGATGCCAAGCCGCGCGTGAAGCGCAAACAGCATCTCCTTTGTCGCGTCGGAGGGCGTATAGCGGCGGCCCTTGGCAAACGGAAAGCGCGCTCGCGGCCCAAAGACGTGCACGTGGGCGTCGCATGCACGCGGTGGCAGCTTCAACTTCGGTTGGCTAGGCGTCGCCATCCAGTAAGGTGGATCGGCGGGCGTATCGTCCGTGTGCGACATTATGCGTTGGGGTCGCGCGTGTGGTCGAAGGCCGGTTCGTGCGCGGAAAACCGCTTAAGCCATTCGACGAGGCTGGGATAAACGGGGCGCCAGTCGACCTGTTTGCGCCAGTCGAGGTAACCGAGTGCACACGACAGCCCGATCGATACGATATTGGTTTTGTGCGGATCAGGGAGCGATGCCTCGAATGCGGACAGACCGCGCATGATCTTGCCGCGTTGATGTGCGAGCCAGCGCGGCGAATGCGGCAGGTCGGGACGAAAGCGGGTCTCGTAAACCACCAGGATCGATGCATCCATGATGCCGTCGGCGAGGCGCGACAAAGTGAGTGCCTGGTAGCGCTCGCGCCCGCGCAAAGGCAGCAAGCGGTCGGTGCCAGCAACGTCCTGCAGAAATTCGATAATGATGCCGCTGTCGTAGATCGTGCTGCCGTCGGCCAGCACGAGGCAGGGCATTTTGCCGAGCGGGTTTTGCTGGCGCAGCGTGTCATTCTCGTCGAGCGGATCCGCGGCGGCGAGTGTGACACGTTTGCCTAGTCCCAGAGCCTCGACGGCCATCCGAACCTTGCGGCCGAACGGTGACGTGACAGTCGAGCGAAGTGTGAAAGTTTCGGGGGCAGACATCGGTCGGCTTACTTTTCGGTGTGCACGCCGGCGTCCGCGATGACCTTCGCCCACTTCTTGGTTTCGCTGTCGATATAATCGCGGAATTGCTCGGGGCTGTCGCCGACAAGGATCGCGCCCTGGCTCGACAACTTCTCGATGACGGTTGGGTCTTTCATGGCCTCGACGGCGGCCTTGTTGAGGATCGCAACTATTTGCGGCGGTGTCTTGGCTGGCGCCACCATGCCGTACCAGTTTTCGGTTTGCAGGTTCGCCATGCCAATTTCGACAGTTGTCGGGACCTCGGGCGCGCTCGCCACGCGTTGGGTCGCGCCGACTGCGATCGGCCTGAGCTTGCCGGCTTTGATCTGCGGCAACAACACCGGCAAATCGAGGAACACCATCTGCACCTGTTGCGCGAGCAAATCATTCACTGCGGGAGCCGCGCCACGATAGGGCACGTGCACGATGTTGATACCGGCCGTGAGCTTGAACAATTCACCCGCGAGATGCGGCATGCTGCCGGGGCCAGACGAAGCGAAGTTGAGCTTGCCGGGCTGTGCTTTGGCCAGCGCCACAAGTTCTTTCATGTCGTTGGCAGGAACGCTGGTGGCAACCACCAGCATCTCCGGCACCTTGGCCACGAGCGTGATGGGTTGCAGATCCTTGAGCGTGTCGTAGGCAACCTTCTCCATGCTGGGGCTGATGGCGAGAGCGCCCGCGCTGGCGATGGCGATGGTGTAGCCATCGGGAGCAGCCTTCGCGACCACATCGGTGCCGACCACGCCGCCTTGTCCGGAACGATTGTCGACGATGATCGTCTGCTTGAGGATTTCCGACATGCGCTGGCCAACGACCCGCGCGATGATGTCGTTTGGTCCACCGGGCGGGAAGGGCACGATCAGCCGGATGTTCTTTGTCGGAAAGTCCTCGGCGACGGCGAGCGTCGGGCACAGCAGGGCCAATCCGATCAGCAGCGGTCTCAAGGCTTTCACAGCAATCCTCCCCGTGATGCGGTGCGTTGGAGCACGCGCGGCGTTTTCTTATTCTTATTGCCACCTTACGTCATTGCCAAGCGCGGGCGCTAGTTGGTCTGCAACCCGTGTTCGTCCGTGTGTCAGAGTCCGGCTTGTCCGGCCTGTCGTCCCAGCACCTAGTCCGGCTTCGCCGCCTGAGTGCAGGCCTCGGGCGGGGGCCATACGCCGCAGCATTTGTCCGCCTGCCACACAGGCGTCATGGCCGGGCTCGTCCCGGCCATCCACGTCTTCGGCCGCTGTTTTGCAGAAAGGCGTGGATGCCCGGCACAAGGGCGGGCATGACGGTGGAGAGAGCAATGATCCCGGGCCTCGCTCACGCTCGCCCGGGACGACGGCACAAAGCCGTCTCTTGACTTTAATCCTACACTGACTATAATCCTATCCATCCCGCCTCGTTACCGAGGGGTGTCTGATCAGCGTCTCCAGACGCGGGGCGGGGAGCGGTGGCCGGTCTGGGAGCGTCGGAGATGCGGCGCGAATGTCCCGACCGGCGGTCCAAGCCGCGTTCGATCCCGGCGTGCCTGCCGCACGCCGAGGCCCCGCTGGCGGCCGACAGGTTGGCGGATGGTCAGAACATCGCCGGCCAAATGGCCAGGGCCTCATACGGTGGATTTCGTCGCGGTGACGCTTAACAGGCAGACGCGCACTGAAAGGATCGACCACCGGGGAGAGCGTGGAGCAAACCTATAAACACCGCGCGCGGGACGCCTTTGGATTTGGCGGACTTGCGGCACTATCAGGACTTCGACAAGCCTCGATGCTGTGAGGCCTCGAGGCCCGTGGGTCCATCAGGACCTTTGGCGTCCCGCGCGCCCTCGGATTTTCTCCGGGATCGCAGCGGAGGAAATACCGGTGCGGGTCAATCCCCGCATCGTGTCAGACGACGGCGGACCCGGCGCCAGCAAAGAATACGGGCGGCGGAGCGTTGGCTAACGCTGTTTGACCATTGAATTGGGAGAGAGGTGCGGCGCGCCGGAGCAAACTTTTGCTGTCGTCCCCGCGAAAGCGGGGCCCCATACGCCGTGCGCTTATCGAATTGCTGCGGCGTATGGGTCCCGGGCTTCGCTGACGCTCGCCCGGGACGACAGGAAAAGCAGTTGGGCAAAATCCTTGGCGTTGGCCGCAGCCCGCCTGACAGCGGCGACGTAGCTCCAGCGGAACTCCAGCGTTTTGGTTATAAGGGCTTGATGCCCGCTTGCGCGGGCATGAGCGGAATGAGAAACGCAGGCGAGAGAGGGGTCAAATATGGAAATCGATCTGCCCGACGTCATCGCCCAGGTGAGGGCCGCATTCGCGCGCTACGAAAAGGCGCTTGTCTCAAACGACGTGCCGACGCTCAACGAGTTGTTCCGCGACGATCCGCGCACCATTCGGTATGGCGTGAGCGAAGTTCTCTACGGCGCGGAGGCGATCAAATCATTCCGCGGCGCGCGGTCGCCGGTTGCGCTGGGACGCACGCTCTCGCGCACGGTGATCACGACGTACGGTCACGAACTCGCGGTCGCATGTACGCTTTACGAGCGGCCGTCTGCCCCCGGAAAAATCGGCCGGCAAATGCAAACGTGGGTGAAATTCCCGGAAGGATGGCGTGTCGTCGCCGCTCACGTCAGCCTGATGGACAAGCCGGCCGCCTAAAGCGCGGCGACCGCCTGAACTTCCACCAGCAGCGGTTCTTGCACCAAACGGTCGACCATCAACAATGTGTTGGGTGGGTAAGCGCCGTTCGCGAACATTTTCGGAAATTCTCGCAGCCGATACTTCATGAATTTCGGAATGTCCTGCGAATGCACCAGGTAAGTCGTAAACTGTACGATATTGCCCCAGCCCGCACCGACCGATTTCAGCGCGGTCTCGATGTTCGCGAAGGTCTGCACGCATTGCGCGTCGAAATCATCGGCGCTGACGAGCTTGCCATCACGGTCGACGCCAACCTGACCTGCAATAAAGATGAATTCGGACGCCTTCACACGGGTGAGCTGCGAATATTGCCCCAGCGGCTTGCCGAGCGAGTTGGGATTGAGAAATCTTGATGTCGGCCATCGTCGACTCCTTGTCCTTAGGCGCTGCGGCAAGGCCGCTGCAGCGTTCGCGCTACTCGACCTGGACACCGCTTGCTTTAATCGGGGCTTCCCACTTGCTCACTTCGCTCTTCACGAAATCGCCCAGCCATTGCGGGCTGCGTTCGTTCGGAGCGGCGACTGTCGCACCAAGCTTTGCCAGCCGTTCCTGAACGGACGCTGTCGTGATTGCGCCGACAGCGGCTTCGTTGAGCTTCTTGACGACGTCGGCGGGCGCGTCCTTCGGCAGGAACAGCGCGCTCCAGGTGTAGGCTTGTACATCGAGGCCCTGTTCGCCTGTCGTCGCGAGATCCGGCAGTACCGGCGAGCGATCTTTGGTCATGATGGCGATGCCTTTTACCTTGCCACCGTCGATTTGCGGCTTGGCAGTGGCGATGATGTCGCACAGAAAATCGATGCGTCCGCCGACAAGATCTTGCATCGCTGGGCCAGTGCCTTTGTAGGGAATGTGCGTGATCTTTGTGCCCATCGCGCTATCAAGAACCACGCACGCGAGATGCGTCGCGGAGCCGGCGCCAGCCGAACCGTATTGCATTTTTTCCTGGTTGGCTTTGGCGTAGGCGATGAACTCCTTGAAGTTGTTCGCGGGCAAATCGGGACGCGTGATAATCGCGATCGGCGTCACCGCGAGATAAGCGACGGGCGTAAAATCGGTTACCACATTATAAAGCGGATGTTTGTAGAGCGTCTGGTTCTGCGCGTGCGTGCCGACGCTGCCGAGGATCATGGTGTAGCCGTCCGGCTTGGCATCAGCGACGCGCTTGGAGCCCGTCATGCCGCCGGCGCCGCCGACATTTTCGACGACGACAGTCTGACCGAGCAATTCTCCCATGCGCTGCGCGACAATCCGGCCGATGGTGTCCTGCGGTCCGCCGGCGGCGAACGGAATGACCATCGTGACGGGACGGGTCGGGAAGTCTTCGGCCGTCGCCGCTCCAACGAACGCGAGCGCGGCAAACGCTGCAACAATCAAAGCCTTTTTCATTGTTGTCATCTCCACCAAAGAGGCAAAGCCTTGCGCGGCAGACGCCCGCTGGTCAAGCCGGACGCGGCAGCATGGCTAACCCACTTCGATGACGTCCTCGGGGAACTGGTGCAGCCGGTCGCCCGGGCCATTACCGCCGATCAAATAATTGTCGCAGAGCCAGTTGAGATAGCCGGCGTGGATATAGGTCGGATGGACGACGATATTCATATCCTTCTCGATTGCCATCGGCTCGTCTTGCCGCACCAGTGGGCGTTCCACGAGATCGTAACCCTGGCCGTGGCAATAAAGCCGTGCTTCTGCCGGACGCCCGTTCTTGCGCATGAAATCGTTGAAAGCGTCCCAGATGTCTTTGCAAGGTGTGCCAGGCTTGAGCAAATCGAGCGTGAACTTGCGCGAGGCCTTGCAGAAATCGAGCTCGTCTTTCATCGCCTGCGGCACTTTGGCGCCGACCACGCACGAGCGTCCGAGCTCCGTGTACATGCCGCCCGGTCCATTGTCCTCCACGAGCAGGGCGATCTGGTCGCCCTTTTGGATGACACGATTTTGCAAATGCCGGTTGGCAAATTTCGACGGCTTGCCGAGCGGCATGGAGGCACAGAGATAAATTCCATTTTCGCTGCCGTGGCACTGGCTGTAGTGCTGCGCAACGGCTGCGACTTCAGTATCGCGCATGCCGGGTTTGGCCGCGGCAAAGGCCGCGCGCATTGCGCCGTCCTGCATCAGCGCGGCGCGCTTTATCAGTTCCATTTCTTCAGCGCTCTTGATGACCTTGATCCTGTCGACCATCTCGGACGCATCGACAAAGCGCGCCTGCGGAAACGCGCGCTTCATATAGTCGAGCAGCGCGTAGGACATCTGATATGTGCCGACGTAACCGATGGTCGCTTGTGCAAATGGCTTGAGTGCGGAAGCGGCCAGTTCGGGGTCGTAGTCTTTTGTGTAGTGCGCGGAAGCGTAGCTCGGGGTAGTGAGAATGCGTTTGACGCCGCGCCAGTTCTGGTCGCCCTGGGCAGTCGCCTCGTTGCCACCAAACGGGCCCTGGCACACGACAGTCATCTCGTCGTTGCGCGGAAAAACCACGGTGTTGGGATAGCCGTTGGTCGCCGGCATATCGGTAAAATAGCGCACGTAGCCGCCCATGTGATCGTTGTTGTTCTGCATCAGCAGAACGTCGATCTTTTCCTTTTCCATGGCAGCGCGCACAAGTCGCCACCGGCGTTCGAGTTCGGCATTGGAAATCGGCGTGTTCAGGCGTTCCGACAAAGCCATCGTTCAAACTCCCCAGGACGCGGGCTTGCGTACGATATTGATCATGGATTTGAGATCGCCGGCCAGGAATTTGGCCATGTTGCCGGCGATGGTCGGCATCGCGCGATCCTCATAGCCTTGCGAATAACCGCCGAGGTGCGAGAAAATCGTCACGTTCTTAGTCTTCCACAACGGGTTGTCAGACGGCAACGGCTCTTGAGAAAAGACGTCAAGCCCGGCGCCGGCAATTTTTCCCGCATTGAGCGCGGCAATCAAGGCCGGTTCATCAACCACGCCGCCGCGTGCAACGTTGACCAGAAAAGCAGTCGGCTTCATGGCAGCAAACACCTTTGCACCAACGATGCCGCGCGTTTCGGGTGTCAGGGGCGTCAGCGCGACCAGGAAATCGAGTTCGGGCGCGATTTTCAGGAGATCGTCGCGGTGTGCCATCCGGTCGAAGCTCTTGGTTTCGCGCGGACTGCCACTAATGCCGACCACCGTCATGCCGAGCGTTTTGCAGATGGGCGCCAGATACTCCGCAATCAGCCCGACGCCAAGAATTCCGACGGTCTTGCCGGCAAGCAGCGCCGAAGGCCAGCGTTCCCATTTGCTCTCGGCCTGCGCGCGCACCGAGCGCGGCATGTCGCGCGCGAGCGACAACATGAAGGCGATGGTTGCTTCGGATACCGGCGCGCCGTGGATGCCGCGGACATTGGTCACCAGCACCTCTTTGCCGAGGGACGGCAAATCGACAATGTTATCGATGCCGGTGCCGAGCGACTGGATCCATTTCAGCTTCGTTGCATCACGCACCACGTGGTCGGCCATTGGGGGCCCGAAGCACAGCAGGATGTCTGTATCGCCGATGTGGGGGCCGACCAAATCGTGATGGCCGACGACATTGATGGTCAATTGCGGAAAACGCTCCAGCAGCATCGCCTTGTAACGGGCGCGCATGGCTTCCTGGACTTCCGTAAGGATGAGTACATTTGGCATGGGGCCGCAGGTATAGTCGTAAAATCCATCGCGGCAAATATCCGCGACGGGGTGACCCGCATTGCGGGTCTGCGCTATGGTTGCGCGCGGCGCTTGCGTCCGGTTGACGTTTGCCTCGCGCCGTCCCTATAGAGCCTTGTTGGTCCGGGAGAGTGGTGGAGTGGTATGAAGAAGGTCTATCCCGATGCAAAAGCCGCGCTCGCCGGCGTGCTCAAAGACGGCATGCTGGTCTGTGCCGGCGGTTTCGGCCTCTGCGGCATTCCCGAGACGCTGATTTTGGCGATCCGCGACAGCGGCGTGAAGAATCTCACCGTTGTGTCAAACAATGCGGGTGTCGACGGCGCCGGCCTTGGACTGCTGCTGGAGACGCGGCAGGTGAAGAAAATGATCTCGTCCTATGTGGGCGAGAACAAGTTGTTTGCCCAGCAATATCTCGCAGGCGAGCTCGAAATCGAGTTCAACCCGCAGGGGACGCTCGCCGAGCGCATCCGCGCCGGCGGTGCGGGCATCCCGGCCTTTTTCACACGCACCGGCGCCGGTACTGATATCGCCAAGGGCAAGGAAGAGCGGGAATTCGACGGCGATCGTTACATTATGGAGCGCGGCATCGTCGCTGACCTCTCTATTGTCCACGCGTGGATGGGAGATCACGAAGGAAACCTCATTTATCGAAAGACCGCGCGCAATTTCAACCCGATGATGGCAACGGCAGGAAAAGTCACTATCGCCGAAGTCGAGCACCTCGTGCCTCCGGGCGAACTCGAACCGGATCACATCATCACGCCGGGCGTCTACGTAAAACGCATCGTCCATGTGCCCAACGCGGTGAAGCACATCGAGCAGCGCACCGTACGCAAGCGCGTTCCCGCCGCCGCAACTGGAGGAGAGGTCTGACATGCCCTGGACCCGCGACCAGATGGCCGAACGTGCCGCCAAGGAATTGCGTGACGGATTTTACGTCAACCTCGGTATCGGCATCCCGACTCTAGTTTCTAATTACATACCGGATGGGATGACCGTGCAGCTGCAAAGCGAGAACGGCATGTTGGGCTTCGGGCCGTTTCCCTACGAAGGCGAGGAAGATCCCGATCTGATCAATGCCGGCAAGCAGACCGTCACCGAATTGCCGACCACCAGCTTTTTCTCTTCTGCCAATTCCTTCGCAATGATCCGAGGCGGTCATATCGACATTGCGCTGCTGGGTGCGATGCAAGTCGCCGAAAACGGCGACCTCGCCAATTGGATGATTCCTGGCAAGATGGTGAAGGGCATGGGCGGTGCGATGGATCTCGTCGCCGGCGTGAAGAAGGTTGTGGTGATTATGGAGCACACGGCCAAGGATGAGCCAAAGCTATTGCACAAATGTAATTTGCCGCTCACTGGCGCCGGCGTTGTCGATATGGTGATCACCGATCTTGGCGTGTTCAATATTGACCGCAAAAAAGGTGGTATGACATTGACCGAACTTGCGCCGGGCGTGACCATCGATGAGATCACGAAGAAAACCCAGGCGAGCTTCAAGGTCGATTCGAAGTTGAAGCACTAGCGGCACGTTCGTCGGGAACGAAATCGCGGCGCCGGTCTTGAACGGCTATGGCCCCTCGACCCGAGTTCGACGATGAACTGAAACGCCTGCAGCACCGGTTGCCGGTTTGGGCGCGGCTTGTGATCAAGGCCGCCAGCCGGCCCGACGCAATCTGGCGGCGAATTCCCCTCGCGATTGGCCTCATGATCGGCGGCGTTCTTGGATTCCTCCCGGTTCTGGGTTTTTGGATGCTCCCTCTTGGACTGGCGCTTCTGGCGGTCGATGTGCCGTTTCTGCGCGGCCCGCTGGCTCGACTAATGGCTTTCGTAAACCGAGATGTCTCGCCTCAAGCAAGTTAGGCCGCTACTTACACCGCGATTTGATTTTCTCTCGCGAGCCGGTACAGGATCGCCCTATCAAGAATTTAAGGGGGAAAAATGCTCTCCAAAGCCGACCGCAAAAAAGCTGCCGACATTCTGATGGCGGCGCAAAAAGAGCGCAAACAGGCGACACAACTGCACATTACGTTTCCCGATATCACGATCGAGGATTCCTACGCGATCTCCACCGAGGTGGCGCAGCGCAAGATCAAAGCGGGCGCAAAGCTGATTGGTCACAAGGTCGGGCTGACCTCGAAGGCGATGCAGCGCTCGTCGATGATCGATGAGCCCGACTACGGCTACATTCTTGACGACCAGTTGATCGGCGACGGCGCCAAGGTGAAGTATGCGGACTATTGCAAGCCGCGCGTGGAGGTCGAGCTCGCCTTCATCATGGGTAAAAAGCTCCAGGGTCCGGGAGTCGGTCTCGCTGAAGTCTTGCGCGCCACAGAATACGTGGTGCCCGCAATCGAAATCGTGGACGCGCGGATTCAGGACCCGCGCAAGATCGTCGATACCGTTGCCGATAACGGCGCGGCCGCCGGAATTGCGATGGGTGGCCGGCCGGTTGGTCCGATGGACGTTGATCTGCGTTGGGTCGGCGGTATCATGTATCGAAACTCCGAAATCGAAGAAACGGGCCTCGCGGCCGGTGTGCTTGGCCATCCCGCGCTCGGAGTTGCGTGGCTCGCCAACAAGATCGGTCCGCACGGCCACGCGCTTCAACCTGGGCATATCGTGCTCGCGGGCTCCTTCACGCGTGTTGTGTTCGCGCAAAAAGGCGATACGCTTCACGCAGATTTCGGGCCGCTCGGCGGCATTGCCATTCAATTTGTGTAGCGCATGATCCCGAAAAGTGGGAACCGGTTTTCGGACGAGATCATGCGCCGCTAAAAAGAGAGTAACAATATGGTCGAATTTCAACGGAATGCTTTCAAACACGCGCTGGCCGAGGGCAAGCTCCAGATCGGTATGTGGTCGAGCCTTTGCAGCAACATCGCCGCGGAAATTATTTCTGACAGCGGGTTCGACTGGATACTGCTCGATACCGAACACTCCCCAAATGAAATTCCCGATCTGGTGACCCAGTTGCAGGCTATGCAGCGCGGCACCGCGACCCCGATCATCCGTCCAGCGTGGAACGACGCTGTATTGGCCAAGCGCGCTCTCGATATCGGCGCGCAGACTTTACTGTTCCCTTACGTGCAAAACGTTGAGGAGGCGAAGCGCGCAGTCGCGTCGACCCGCTATCCGCCGCAAGGCATTCGCGGCGTCTCTGTTGCTGCGCGAGCCAGCCGGTACGGTCGCGTGCCTGGCTATCTCACCAAGGCCAATGATGAGATTTGTGTGCTTGTGCAGGTTGAGACCCGCATCGCCCTCGACCAACTCGAGGCCATCGCGAAAGTCGAGGGGATCGATGGCGTTTTCATCGGTCCGTCCGACCTTGCGGCCTCGCTCGGTCATCTTGGCAACCCGCAGCACGCGGAAGCACAGAAGGCAATGCAGGATGCGGTCAAGCGCCTCAAGGCGCTTGGCAAGCCGGCCGGCATTCTCACCGGAAATGAAGAAGCGGCCCGCCGCTACATTGATTGGGGCTACCTCTTCGTCGCGGTGGGCGCTGACGTCGGACTGCTTGCCCGCAACGCGGACGCATTGGCCAAAAAATTCAAGGGCGGCTAGCGCGGGTCAAACGAAACGCATTCAATCTTATCAGTCACTTAGCCGCAGCATCGAACCTTTAGTAGGCCTTGCCGCGCGCAGCAAAAACCTGTCAGAAATGAATGACGAGGGGCTGCTGCGTATGAGTGATGAGATGATCCTCGAGACCGAGGATCTCACGAAAGAGTTTGCCGGCTTCGTTGCCGTCAATGGCGTGAGCCTGCGCGTCAAGCGCGGGACCATTCATGCATTGATCGGACCGAACGGCGCTGGCAAGACCACCTGCTTCAATCTGCTCACCAAATTCCTAAGCCCGACGCGCGGGCGCATCACGTTCAAGGGGCAAGACATTACCGCGATGCAGCCTGCGGATGTTGCCCGACTAGGACTGGTTCGGTCATTTCAGATCTCCGCGGTCTTCCCGCACATGACCGTGCTCGAAAATGTGCGCATCGCACTGCAGCGGCGGCGGGGTGGCTCGTTCGATTTTTGGCGACCGACCTCTGTGCTCAACAACCTGAACGAACGGGCAATGGAGTTGATCGCCGATGTCGGTCTGTCCTCCGTCGTCGATTGGGCGGCTGTCGAGCTTCCTTATGGCCGCAAGCGCGCGCTCGAAATAGCCACGACGCTGGCGCTCGACCCGGAAATGTTGCTGCTCGACGAGCCGACCGCAGGCATGGGGCATGAGGATATCGACCGCGTCGCACAACTGATCAAGCGCGTAGCAGCCGACCGCACAGTACTGATGGTTGAGCACAATCTGTCGGTCGTGGCGGACCTGTCGCATCATATCACAGTGCTGACGCGTGGGCGTGTGTTGGCGGAAGGCAACTACGAGGCTGTGTCGAGCAATCCCGAAGTTCGCGAAGCTTACATGGGGGTTGGTCATGCTTGACGTCCGCACGCCTCTGCTCGCGATCAACGACTTGCAAGCGTGGTACGGCGAGTCGCACATCCTGCACGGCGTAACATTTGATGTTTTTGAGGGCGAAGTCGTCACACTGCTGGGGCGCAACGGTGCCGGCAAGACCACGACGCTCAAGTCGATCATGGGAATCGTCGGCCACCGTACCGGGTCGGTTCGCTTTCAAGGCGAGGAACTCATCGGCTGTACGTCCGATCGGATTGCGCGCGCTGGCGTGGCCTTGTGTCCCGAGGAGCGGGGGGTATTTTCCAGCCTGACTGTTGAGGAAAACTTGTTGTTGCCGCCGGTCGTTAAACCGGGCGGTCTTTCGCTCGAGCGCATCTTCGATCTGTTTCCAAATCTCAAGGAGCGGCTCGGCTCCAGCCAGGGAACCAAACTCTCCGGCGGCGAGCAGCAAATGCTGGCGATCGGCCGTATCTTGCGCACGGGCGCGCGGCTTTTACTGCTTGACGAGCCGACTGAAGGGCTTGCACCCGTCATTATCCAGCAGATCGGCAAGACCATTCGCGCGCTGAAGGAGCAGGGATTTACCATTTTGCTGGTGGAACAGAATTTCCGCTTCGCGTCGACCGTTGCGGATCGCTACTACGTCATGGAACATGGGCGTATCATCGATCAATTCGCTAATGCCGAACTGGACGCCAATGTCGAAAAGCTCCACGACTATCTGGGCGTTTAATAAAAGAAACGATTTGGGCAGGAAAGCAAGGAGGAGACGTCAATGAAACGAATGATCAGTCTGACGGCCCTTGCCGTCGTGTTGGCTTGCGGCACCGCCAGCGCGCAGCAGCTGAATGTGAAAGTCGGTGTCCTGACGGACATGTCGAGCCTTTATGCGGATGCCACCGGCATCGGCTCTGTGATTGCCGCCAAGTTGGCGGCGGCAGATTTCATGAAAGATCATCCGAACGTCAAAGTTGAGATCGTCAGCGGCGACCATCAGAACAAGCCGGATATCGGCTCGCAAATCGCCAATCAATGGTTTGACGTCGACAATGTTGACATGATCGTCGACGTACCGAACTCCGGCGTAGCGCTCGCCGTCAGCCAGATTGCCAGTCAGAAGAACAAGGTCTTTGTCGGTTCGGGTCCTGCGAGTTCCGATCTGACCGGACCAAAGTGCAATGCCAACATGGTGCATTGGACCTACGACACCTGGATGCTGGCGAATGGCACGGGCAAGGCTGTCGTGAAAACGGGGGGAGATACTTGGTTCTTCCTCACTTCCGATTACGCTTTCGGTCACGCGCTTGAGCGCGACACCGAGGCGGTCGTCTTGAAGAATGGCGGCAAGGTGCTCGGCAAGGTACGTCACCCGCTCAATACAAATGACTTCTCTTCATTCCTGCTGCAGGCGCAGGCTTCCAAGGCTAAAATCATTGGTCTCGCCAATGCCGGCGGCGATACCATCAACTCGATCAAGCAGGGAGCCGAGTTCGGCATTGCCAAAGGCGGGCAGAAATTCGCCGGCCTCCTTGTGTTCGCCACCGACATTGCCGCACTTGGCCTTCCGACCGCGCAGGGTCTGGTGCTGACCGAAACGTTCTATTGGGACTTAAACGACTCCACGCGCGCTTGGACAAAACGCTGGCACGCAGAGCGTAACTCCGCGGGAAAGTATCCGGCCATGAACCAGGCGGGCGTCTATGCGGGCACGCTGCATTATCTCAAGGCTCGTGCTGCGCTTGGCGGCAATCCTGATGGCAAGGCTGTGGTTGCCAAGATGAAAGAAATGCCAACGGACGATCCACTATTCGGAAAAGGCACCATTCGCGTCGACGGCCGCAAGCTGCATCCGGCATATTTGTTCGAAGTGAAGAAGCCGGAAGAGTCAAAATATCCCGGCGACTTCTATAAACTGCGCGCGACTATTCCCGCGGACGAGGCTTTCCGCCCGTTAAACGAGGGCAATTGTCCGCTGGTGAGCGGCTGAATTTCTCGAATCTAAATCGATCAAAACAACAAGGAGGATCTACGAATGAGAAAAACATTGGGACTAGCGGCGCTTGCCGCGGTTCTCACCTGCGGGGCGGCAAACGCCCAGCAGATTGACGTAAAGATCGGCGTGCTCAGCGACATGTCGAGTCTTTACGCGGATATCGGCGGTCCTGGCTCAGTCGCCGCCGCCAAGATGGCGATTGCCGACTTCACAAAGGATCATCCCAACGTGAAAGTTGAGATGATCAGCGGCGATCATCAGAACAAGCCGGACATCGGCACCCAGATCGCCAATCAATGGTTCGACGTCGATAAGGTCGACATGATCATCGATGTGCCGAACTCCGGCGTTGCGCTGGCAGTGAGCCAGGTTGCGGCGGCGAAGAACAAGATCTTTATCGTTTCCGGCGCTGCTGCCTCAACGCTGACTGGCGAAAAGTGCAACGCCAATACCGTGCATTGGACGTACGATACCTGGATGCTTGCCAATGGTACTGGCAAGGCCATGGTGAAGACCGGTGGCGATACCTGGTTCTTCCTCACCGCGGATTACGCTTTCGGCCACGCGCTGGAGACGGACACCGCTGCAGTCGTCGAGAAAAACGGCGGCAAGGTGCTGGGCAAGGTGCGTCACCCGCTCAACACCAACGACTTCTCGTCATTCTTGCTGCAGGCACAGTCGTCGAAGGCCAAGGTCATTGGTCTGGCGAACGCGGGCGGCGACACCATCAACTCGATCAAGCAGGCGGCTGAATTCGGCATCGTCAAAGGCGGCCAAAGTCTGGCCGGCCTGCTGGTTTTTGCCAGCGACGTCGCCGCGCTCGGGTTGCCGACCGCGCAAGGCCTGGTGCTGACTGAGACCTGGTACTGGGACGCCAATGACACCAATCGCGCATGGACCAAGCGTTGGCAGCAGGAACGCCAAGGCAAATGGCCGACGATGATTCATGCTGGCGTCTATGCAGGCATCACGCACTACCTGAAGACCCGTCTGGCGATGGGCCCCGGCGAGCATGACGGCAAGTCGGTGGTAGCCAAAATGAAGTCGATACCGACCGACGATGCCTTGTTCGGCAAGGGCGAAGTGCGGGCCGACGGCCGTGTCATTCACCCGGCTTATCTGTTCGAGGTGAAGAAGCCGTCGGAATCCAAATATCCCGGCGACTTCTACAAACTTCGGGCCACGATTCCGGCGAACGAAGCCTTCCGTCCGCTTAACGAAGGCAAGTGCCCGCTGGTGACCGGCTAACCTTTGCGAAGACATGAGGGGCGGGCTGCTCGTCCGCCCCTCGATCTCGCGGTGAAATATGTTTGAAATTTTCGGCATCCCATCGCAGGCGCTGTTCGGGCAGCTATTGATCGGCCTGATCAACGGCTCGTTTTACGCGCTGCTGAGCCTGGGATTGGCTGTTATTTTCGGCATGCTCAACATCATCAATTTCAGCCACGGTGCCCAATACATGTTGGGCGCCTTTGCAGCCTATCTGCTTCTGCAATATTCCGGCCTCGGCTACTGGCCCGCATTAATCATTGCGCCCATTGTGGTCGGCTTTACGGGCATCATTGTCGAGCGGCTGTTCTTGCAATGGCTGTACAAGCTCGACCATCTCTACGGGCTGCTGCTCACTTTCGGGCTAGCGCTGATTTTGGAAGGCGTTGCGCGCAACTATTTCGGCTCCGCCGGCCTGCCTTACACCGTTCCTGAATCGCTCCAGGGCGGGCGAAACCTTGGCTTCATGTTCCTGCCAAACTATCGCGCATGGGTGATCGTTGCCTCGCTGACTGTTTGTATCGGGACGTGGTTCGTCATTGAGCGTACGCGGCTCGGTGCGTATTTGCGTGCTGCCACCGAAAATCCGACGCTGGTACGCGCCTTCGGCATCAATGTGCCGCGCATGATCACGCTCACCTATGGCTTTGGTGTTGCGTTGGCTGCTTTCGCCGGCGTCATGGCGGCTCCGATCTACAACGTGTCGCCGCAGATGGGATCGGAGTTGATCATCGTTGTGTTCGCTGTCGTGGTCATTGGCGGCATGGGTTCGATCCTCGGCGCGATCGTCACCGGCTTCGGTCTTGGGGTGGTCGAGGGTCTGACCAAGGTCTTTTTCCCTGAGGCGTCGAACACGGTAATTTTCGTCATCATGGCGATCGTATTGCTGGTGCGGCCAGCCGGCCTGTTCGGGCGGAGAGGGTGATGGAGCGCGTCGTCGATCCACTCGCGAAGAAACCCTCCGTGATAAGTACGCACGGCGAGACGATCGGCTTTGTTATCATGACCGCGGCGCTGGTGGTTGCACCGTTCGTCACCTATCCGCTGTTCCTGATGCAGGCGATGTGCTTTGCGCTCTTTGCTTGCGCCTTCAACCTGCTGATCGGCTATGTCGGCTTGTTGTCGTTCGGTCATGCGCTTTATTTCGGTTGGGCGAGCTATTTCTCCGCGCATGCGGCCAAAGTCTGGGGCTTTTCGCCGGAGCTTGCGATTCTCACCGGTACTGCAACTGGCGCGCTCTTAGGCATCGTCGCCGGATCGTTGGCGATCCGCCGCCAAGGCATCTATTTCGCCATGGTGACTCTTGCGCTGGCCCAAATGATGTATTTCGTCGCGCTGCAGGCGAAATTCACCGGGGGTGAGGACGGAATCCAAGGGGTACCGCGCGGCCATCTCTTCGGCCTCATCGACCTCAGAAATGAGATGGCGATGTATGCGGTCGTGCTGGTCATCTTCCTCGCCGGTTTTATGTTCATCTATCGCATCATTCATTCCCCATTTGGGGAGGTGCTGAAAGCCATCCGTGAAAACGAGACGCGCGCGATTTCTCTCGGCTACAAAACCGATCGTTACAAGCTTGCCGCCTTCGTACTGTCGGCGACACTTGCAGGCGCCGCCGGCGCCACCAAGGCGATCGTTCTGCAATTGGCCTCGCTCACGGATGTGAACTGGCCGATGTCTGGTGAAGTCGTGCTGATGACGCTTGTCGGCGGCCTCGGCACGATATTCGGCCCTGTGGTCGGTGCCTTTGTGATCCTCGTCATGCAATTCAAGCTCGCACCAATCGGGGAATGGGTGCTGGTCATCCAGGGTGCGATATTCGTGGCCTGCGTGCTTTTGTTCCGTCGCGGCATCGTCGGCGAGCTCGCCAATAAACTGCGCATCCGTCTCTAGGCGGCCATCCTCCCTCTTTGAAACATTCACGAATCAGCGTAGACGGCGGTATCCAGCTGTATGCCGTTGTTTTCGTGCAATTTTTGGTTGTCGCCGATGCGTATCGCGTCGTTCGATTGCCGATTTGGCGCGTGCCGGGGGGCACTCAATGGCAGCCGTGCAAGACGGGGTCCGTTTCGATAAGATCGCTGGGAAGTGGCACGCGCTGGCACAGCGGCGGCTTGCCTATAATCGCGAGCTCGAACGCAGCGGCCGATGGCAACGTTATTTCACAAAAGAACAGTTTATGGCGCACATGCGCGACGCCGAACGCGCGGCGACGATATGGGCCAAGCTGGCAACTGGCGGGCTCACGCGGGCTACGGACGGCGGACACCCAGCATAAGACGCATTGTTGCGATAGGTACTGCCTTCGCAACTCTCGCAGTGATAGTCGCGGGGCAGCCTGCCGTCGCGCAGGAACTCAAGCGCGGCGAGGAGCTGCTGAACAAAAACTGTGCGGTGTGCCACGCCGTCGCCCGAAGCGGCGAGAGTCCGAATAAACTTGCTCCGCCGTTCCGTACTCTCGGTCAGCGTTATCCGATCGAGTCTCTGGAAGAAGCGCTGGGGGAAGGTATTATGTCGGGCCACCCAGATATGCCGGAATTCAGCTTTGACGCCGGCGATGTCGGTGCCATCATCGCGTACTTGAAGTCCATCCAGCGCTAACCGGCGCTTCTCAGCCAGAGCCAAATCCACCTCATGTCCAGTCCCTTATTCACGCCTTTTCGTTTGGCGGGTCTCGAACTCGCCAACCGCATCGTGGTCTCGCCGATGTGCCAATATTCGGCCGACGATGGCTGCGCCAATGATTGGCACCTTATGCATCTCGGCATGCTGGCGCACTCCGGCGCCGCGATGGTGATCGTGGAGGCAACTCACGTCGAACGCCATGGCCGCATCACCCATGGGTGTCTTGGTCTTTATTCGGACGACAATGAATCAGCTTTAGCGCGCGTGATCACGCAAGCGCGGCGCATGGGCAGTGCAAAGTTTGGTATCCAAATTGCCCATTCTGGCCGCAAGGGTTCGGCCCAGCGGCCTTGGGAGGGCGCAGCAGCGCTCAAGCCGGAGGCGGATCCGTGGCCGACGATCGCCGCCTCACCAATTCCGTTTGGTGAGGGCTGGCACACGCCGCGTGAAGTTACGGAAGCAGATATGGAGCGCGTGCGTGCGGCATTCGTCGCGTCCGCGCAACGTGCGCTGCGTATCGGCTTCGACGAGCTGGAACTGCACATGGCACACGGATATCTGGCGCATGGGTTTATGTCGCCGATTTCCAACAAGCGCAGTGATCAATATGGCGGCTCATTTGAAAATCGGATGCGCTTTCCGTTGTCGATTGCGCGTGCGGTGCGCGCTGTTGTGCCGAAAACGGTGCCCCTTGGCGCGCGCATCACCGGAAGCGATTGGCGCGAAGGCGGGTTGACGCCGGATGACGCGGTGGCGATCTCCAGGGCGCTGAAAGGCGAGGGGATCGATTTTATTTGCGTTTCGTCCGGCGGTGTCGCTGCGGATATCCGCAATCCCACCGAGCCGGGCTTTAATGTGCCGATTGCCGCGCGAGTGAAAAAGGAAGCCGGTATTGCGACCCGCACTGTTGGTTTGATTGTGAAGCCGGAGCACGCAGAAAACGTCGTGGCCACAGGCCAGGCAGATCTGGTGTCGATGGCGCGCTGCTTCCTGGACGATCCGCACTGGGGTTGGCACGCCGCGAAGGCGCTGGGCGCCGACGTTGTGCGGCCGCCGCAATATCAGCGTGCCGGCCCAAAATTGTGGGCGCCGGCGGCAGCCAAAGCGTGATCCGAATACGGCATGGAAAACGCGGTTTTCCTTGCGGTTTTGTTTGCAGCCGCCTGTCACGCTGGCTGGAACGCGCTCATCAAGGTTGGGCTCGATCCGCTGTCGACCACGACCTTGATATCGATTGGCTCCGGCATCGTCGCACTCGCATTTGCGCCGTTCGTAGGCATGCCTGCGGGGGCAGCCTGGCCTTGGCTCATCGCTTCGGTCGTTATCCACCTTATCTATTTCGCGTCGCTGATCGAGAGCTACCGCACCGGCGATCTCGGCCAAGTCTATCCAATCGCGCGGGGCTCAGCGCCGCTGATGACCGCCGCGGCGACGACAATATTCGTAGGAGAGACGCTGACCGTCGTCGGATGGGCTGGAATTCTCGCACTTGTAGCAGGCGTACTATTGCTTTCGGCGCGGGGCGGCCGTGAACTCGCCGACATCGACCGGCGGGCGATCGGTTTTGCCCTCTTCACCGCGCTCACCATCTGCGCGTATTCGGTGGTGGATGGCATCGGCGCGCGGCTGTCCGATAATTCGAAAGCCTATTCAATCTGGCTGTTCATCGGCATCGCATTGGTGATGTTGCCGTATGCGCTCTATCGCGACGGGCCTGACGTTATTCCGGCGATGCACCGTTTTTGGCGGCGCGGATTTGCCGGCGGCGCTTTGCAGGTTCTGTCCTACGGGATCGCCAATTGGGCGATGACGGTCGCGCCGATAGCCATTGTCGCCACCTTGCGCGAAACGAGTGTGTTATTTGGTGCGGTCATTGCTGTAGTGGTGCTCAAAGAGCCCTTGCGGATGGCGCGCATCTTCGCCGCATGCCTGATTGTCTGCGGATTGATTCTGATGCGCCTTCAGTAGCGCATCGCCTCAAATCAAAGCGTGAGCTCGGGAAATTCGCGTTCTAGGCGCGCGAGATCAGTTTCCGTGTCGACGTCCCACAGAGGTGGCCGTTCCGCCAATATGAGCCGCTGCTCGATCACGCGCGCACGAGTTTCGGCGAGTACGGTTTTTGTGCTCCAGGCAATTCCGGCAAAGAGCGCCGGTTGAGGCGTGCGCGTTCCGATCAAAACGTAGCCGCCGTCTTCGGCCGGGATAAGAATAACATCAATGCCTTCGCGGAGTGCGCTGGCGGCCCCGCGGAGGTGTATTTCGGTCAACGCGGGACAATCGGTGCCGATCACCAATACCGGACCGTTGCTGGCGGTCGTAGCGGAAAGCATGCGCTCGCCCAGATCACCCTGCGGCTGCGGCTTGAGAGTAATCCGGAGCCGGGTAACGAACTGAACGAACGTGCTGTGAGTGCTGTCGGGTGCGCACCATAGCGTCACGGGGCCAACATTGGCGGCGAGGGCGGTTGTTACCGCGCGCTCGGTCAGCCGCTCTTGGAGCGCCGCCGCAGCATGGGCGCCTATTGTTGGGATAAGGCGAGTCTTGGCGAGGCCGGCGATTGGCGCTTTTGCCAAAATCGCAACTGAAACCGGACTATTGCTCGGCTGGGGCATAGCCATAGCGCCGCGCGAGTTGCGCCGGATCGGCGCCGAGGAAATACGCTAGCCGCAATCGCCACATCAACACCACAGTACGAAGAATGCCGTGCATGCGCCATCGTCGTTCGGAAGTGATCACGCGCGCCCGGAGGCAGAGTGGGCGGCCAATGCGCTTGAGGCGCGCAGACAATGCAATGTCCTCCATCAGCGCGATGGGTGGAAAGCCGCCAACGGCATCGAATGCAGTGCGCGTGACAAAGATCGCCTGATCGCCGGTAGCAATTCCGGTCAGGCGCGAGCGAAAGTTCATCATGAAAGCGATCAGCGACAGGAATCCGGTTCGGTCGAATTGCACATCGAATCGGCCCCAGTTCTGCTCAGCGCGCGCAAGGCCGCCGCGCACGAGCTGTTCGGCATTATCCGGCAGGCGCGTATCCAAGTGCAAAAACAATAGCGTGTCGCCACGTGCAGCGGCGGCGCCGTTATTCATCTGGACCGCACGCCCGCGCGGCGCGATGAGAACCTGGTCGGCGAGGGGACCGGCGAGCGACGCGGTACCGTCGCGGCTTCCGCCGTCAACGACGATAAGCTCCGCCCCGCCTTTCCGATATTGTGAAAGCGCCATCAGGGCCGCTTCAACTTGTGCGGCTTCGTCCAGTACGGGGATGATGATCGATAACATTGAGCAGCTCACTCTGCTGCCTGCTTCAAGGCTCCGCCGCAGCTCGAACCTTGGCCAGCCGTGCAACCATAACAATGGCCCGCAACATGGATCGAGTTGCCATCAATGTCGTCGTCAAGCAGATCGCTTAGATGCACACGCTTGCGCGCGCCCCGTGCCATCGGCAAATCCAGCATTTGATTGAAATCGCAGTCGTAAACGTATCCCCGCCAATCTATCGAAATCAGACTGCGGCACATAACACCTTCAAGATTGACGTCGAGATGGGCATCCCGCAGCAGCTCGACATAGCTTTCGAATTCGCCTTTGGTGACGAGCGTCGAGCCAAAGCGCTGTATGGGCATGTTGGCGAGGACGTACAGCTTGTTAAAGACAATTCCATATTGCTCGCCCAGCACCCGCTTATAGTCAGCTTCAAGGCTTACCTGCGGCGGAGGCAAAGAAGGCCCTTGCGGATTGTAGACAAGGTTGAGCGTGAGCTCCGGATGCCGTCCGTAGCCGAGAGAATTGAGGTGCTTGAGCCCGCGGATCGAGCGGTTGAAAACGCCCTTGCCGCGCTGGCGCTCGACGTTGTCTTGCAAATAGCAAGGCATCGATGCGACGACCTCGACACGTTCCGAGGCCAGAAATTCGGCAAGATCTTCCTGTCCGCGCTGGGCCAGGATCGTGAGATTGCAACGATCCATGACGCGGCAGCCGAACTTACGCGCCTCACGGACCAAACGGCGAAAATGAGGATTGAGCTCCGGTGCGCCCCCTGTGATGTCGAGCGTCGATACTCGCTGGCGCCGAAGAAAGTCGAGGACGATATTTGCGACGTCGCCGCTCATTTCCTCCGTTCGGTTCGGTCCAGCATTGACGTGACAGTGAAAACACGACTGGTTGCAACGGTAACCGACGTTGACCTGCAGCGTTTCAAGCTTGCCGCGGCGGAGCGCAGGGAAATGAATTTTTTCGAGCAGCGGCAGCGTATCGCGCATCGGTTGCCTCCATCACAATTTGACACGAGCGCGCAGGCGCGTCAC
Organism: uncultured Alphaproteobacteria bacterium; assembly: GCA_963810585.1. Taxonomy (GTDB): domain Bacteria; phylum Pseudomonadota; class Alphaproteobacteria; order Rhizobiales; family Xanthobacteraceae; genus Pseudolabrys. The sequence goes on along the minus strand of CAWENV010000001.1, from coordinate 186,703 downwards.
CCCACCGATGTAGCGACACGACAAATCGGCATGCGTGCTATGAAATTCAGCGCGCGAGTGCCGTCGTAACAGGCGACGCGATGCCGATGCGGCCAAATCCCGGCAGCTTCAGCCCGGGGTGGCGCAGGTCGACGCCGGCGACCAAACCTAACAGATTCAACTCGATACCCTCGACCCAACCAAACTTGATGGCAGCCAGGCCATTGAGGTTGAGCTCGACGCCAGTGCGGCTGTCGGTCAACCCGGCATAGATACCATCGCGAAAGTCGCGGCCGATCGCATTGGGCGGCAGGCTTACGGCAAGCTCAGGCACCGCGCGCAAGATCGATGCGACGAAGCTGTTGCTGTTCGGGCCCGGCCATATGCGGTAATCACCCGGCCGCCCGAACTGATAGGCCGAGACCGCCGCCTCGATGCGCGGGATCAACTTTTCGGCGTCGGCGCCGGAAATATCGGCGATTGCCACCGGCATATTGCCGTACCAACGGCCATCGACCGGCCAATTGTTAAGGCGCACCGGTTCGCCCCAGCCGACCAGATCATAACGCGTCCAGTGCGTTTCATTCGCGCGTTTGAGCACAATCCAGCTGTGAACCGAGAATACGCCTTTCCAGGCGCCGGCCGTGCCGGTGAAAACGATCACGCGGGGCGATTTAAAGTCGGAGGCCGCCGGCAGCATGCCGGTGCTCGACCAATCGGCATCGCGCCACGACCGTGGTTCGTTGCTGACTGTGTAAAAAGCGGCGCGTGCAATGATCGGCAGGAGAAATAAAGCGAAGATGACGAGCATGAAAGCCTTGCGGCGGCTGAATGGGTGGGGTCGCGACATGATCCGTGAAATAAAGCCGCTTTCCGGCCTAAACGTGGCGGTTAGCGCGCCTGATTGTTTGCGACGGTGAGCTGCGGAAAGTGCTCCGCGCCGCTTTTGGCGAGGTCGCCGGTCACCGCCTTAGTCCATTCCATGCCCACGACGGCACCCAACTTGACGTCCGCGATGACGTTGCCCGAAATGACGGCGTCGCCCGCCCCAGGCACCACCGACACGACAATGCCGTATCCCGCGTTTCGCACAACGTTGCCGCTGATAGCGACGTTGCGCAGGTAGGGCCCCCAGCCTGCGCGGATCCCGGCATTGGGCGCATTTTCGATCACATTGCCAGTGACGGCGGTATCCGCTTCGACGCCAATCCCGATGCCAGCGCCCTCCGGCGGGTTCTCGGGCCGACGCACACCGACATTGCGAAGCAGATTGCCATGCACGGTTGCCAGCCGCCCGCCATCGTTGAAATTAGTGATGGCAATGCCGTTCTCTGCAGTATCGATGATGTTGCCGGCGACGACAGCGCCTTCGAAATCAAATTCGGCGTACATCGCGGTTTCTTTGAGTTCGGCACAATTGTTGCCGATAATCTGGATGTTGGAAGCAACATTGCCGCGGACGGCGGAGAATGCAGCGCGTCGGATCATATTGTTGCGTATGATTACATCCGCCGCTCGAAATACATTGATGGCGTTTCCATTCTCGCCGGTCCCGCCGGCGCGGGCAGCCGTATCCTCAATTGTATTGTCCGCGATCAGGCTGCCATCGTGGCGCTTCACACTCTGCCACACCCGGATGCCGCCGTTGCCGGATTTACGGATGGTATTGGCTGTGATGATGAGCCCACTGTTATCGATGCAAAACAGCGCATTGTCGAGCGACCCGGCAATCGTATTGGCCCCGATATGTCCGCTGCACCGCTCGAGCGTGATGCCGTTGCCGCCTGGTTTGTCGAAAGTGCAATCGGTAATGCGAACGTCTTTTGCATCACTGAAATGCAGGAGCCCACGTTGTGGTCGCGACGGTTTGCCACCGCCATCGAGCGTAAGGCCGGTAATCGTAATGCCAACACCACCTTCGGCAGACAACAGCGAAGGTCCGTCTGTCAGCACTAAACGGGTGGCGTTCCGCACTCCAATTAACTGCGTGCCTGCAGGCAAGGTGAGGCTGCCGGCACGATACACTCCTGGAGCAAGCATTAACGGTGCCCGCGTGCGCGCGGTCTCGTCGATGGCCCGTTGCAGGGCGCGGCTTTGGTCGTCCGGCGCGCCGGCCCGCACACCAAATTGCGCAGCGTCGACACCAACGATCGATAGCGGTGCGACGAATGCGGCGGCGCCCGCAACACTTCCCAAAAGCAGGTCACGGCGGTTCATCGGCATGGCGCGCATTATGCACCGTGGAAGTTAACGGCGTGCTGCCGCAACGAGTGCGATAAGGATGGCATTTCCAGCGCGTGTCAGATCTGCAAGAGCCGGCTTCCGGCTTTTTGTCAGTCGGCGCGTGGTGCGTGGGATTGGAGGAACATGCACGAACGCAATGACACGCGGTCCATTCTTCCGCGCCGTTTCCACGGCACGCCAGCACAAAAAATTACAAAGATATCGGCCAGCGTCTCGCGATAGTACCGTCGGCACGCGTGCAGCACGAAAGGCGGTCAGCAGGTGGCGTGCCGGAGTCAGCAGGGACATCGCCGAGGGTGCGCCAGGCGCAATCGTGCGTCGGCCCAAAGATCGGCCCGAGACGTCGGGCAATAATGCGAGTGCGTTGCGCGCTCGCGTTTCGATGCGGACGGTACGGGCACGCGGCGCGAGGCCAAACATGAGCAAAATGTCTGGCTGGTATGCTGCGATCAACTTCGGTAGTTCACTATCCACCGCCGCGTAACTGGTCGGAAAGACGTATGGAATGATTTTAACGCCGGCTAGTCCTGGCCGGCGCAGATGCGCGAGGCGCTCCACCAGCGGACCAGTCGGGTTAAACGGTGCGCCAGGAAATGGTCCGAACCCGGTAACAAGTGCAGTAATAGCCATCTAGACGCCGAGCAATTTTGCGATTTCTTCCACTGCCAGTGTCGGCGCGAGTTTGCCCGCAGCTACCGCGGCTTCTGCCTGCCGCAATTTCGTACGGACCGACGCATCGCTGCGCAGCCGTGCGGTCAGCCGCTCCTCCAGCATGGTCCACATCCATTTCACCTGCTGCTCGCGCCGCCGCACGGTCAGCTCGCCCGACGCCGTCATTTTTTGCTTGTGTGCAAGCACTTCTGTCCATAACTCCGCGACGCCATTACCGCTCAGGGCCGAATAGGTCACGACCGGTGGTGACCACGTGGCGGAATGTGGAGTGAGGATATTGAGCGCCGCGCGATATTCCGCTGCGGCGATTTTTGCGCGATCGACGTTGTCGCCATCCGCTTTGTTGACCGCGATCATATCTGCAAGCTCGACGATGCCTTTCTTCAGCCCCTGCAGTTCGTCGCCTGCGCCCGGTAACATCAGCACCAGAAAAAAGTCGGTCATGTCGGCAACCGCAGTTTCGGATTGCCCGATGCCGACCGTCTCCACCATCACCACGTCATAACCGGCGGCCTCGCAGAGCAGCATGGTTTCGCGCGTTTTGGCGGCAACACCGCCCAGCGTGCCGGACGAAGGTGAAGGCCGGATAAAGGCGCCGGGATCGCTGGCAAGCTGCGCCATGCGTGTCTTGTCGCCGAGGATCGAGCCGCCGGTGCGGGTCGAAGAAGGATCGACGGCGAGCACCGCAACCTGGTGGCCTTTACCGGTGAGATATGTGCCAAGGACATCGATTGTCGTCGATTTGCCAACTCCGGGCGCGCCAGTAATGCCAAGCCGCACTGCCTTGCCGGTCAGCGGTAATAATTCCTGGACCAGATGATGAGCGGTCGTTCGGTGGTCGGCGCGTTTGCTTTCGATCAGGGTGATAGCGCGCGCAAGTGTCGCGCGGTCGCCTGAGCGTATACCGCGTGCAAGATTGGAGGGCGGCAGGTTTCGCGGGGCCATCAATTCCCCTGGCGCGGCGGTTCTGGAACGCTATCAGCAAGGCGAAGCACAAGGCCGCCTTCGCCCTTGCGTCGCGCGGCGGTAGCGCGCGCGAAAGCAAACAATTGCCTGCGCGTTTCGATCCGGCAATGGTGTTCTTCTACACGTTTGCAATACGCCGCGCGGGTCGACGCGCTGGCGTCATCTTCATCAATTCCGATCGCCTGAAAGACACCGTCAGTCAAAATTTGCGCGACTGCGTATTCATACATGCCTGGGCGCTTCGCTGCTTCGCTCTGGATAATATAAGCGCCGCTTTGCAAACGATGAGCCGTAAAAGCGGCGACATCGTTCATGCCCCCGCTGACGTGAGCGTATCGCGCGCCGTCCCATTTGAACGTGGCCTGTTCCGGTTCATCCGCGAAGCCCTTACTCAGCGTGTAGAATTGAAGTCGCAAATTTTCGCCGAATAGTGGCTGCGGATCCCGCAAAATCGGGCCCGAGGAATTGATGCACCCTGACAATGACAGTGCGAGAAGTGCAGCGGCCGCTGCGCTTATCATCGGCCGTCTCACTCAGCGGCCTCTTTACCGTGTCCGAGGCGCTTGTTGAGCGTCTTGAGCAGCTTTTCGGCGGCTTCGGCGATGACCGTGCCGGGCGGGAAAATCGCCTCCGCACCGGCCTTCATGAGGGCATCGTAGTCCTGTGGCGGCACTACGCCGCCGACCACGATCATGATGTCGTCGCGGCCTTGCTTTGCAAGCTCAGCTTTGAGCTCCGGCACGAGCGTCAAATGTGCGGCGGCGAGCGATGAGACGCCTAGGATATGCACGTCATTTTCCACCGCTTGGCGCGCCGCCTCGCCGGGCGTTGCGAACAGCGGGCCGATGTCGACGTCGAACCCGAGATCTGCAAAAGCAGACGCGATGACCTTCTGTCCACGGTCGTGGCCATCCTGACCGATCTTGGCGACCAGCAGACGAGGGCGACGACCTTCCGCCGCTTCGAAGGTTTCGACGGCAGTGCGCATTCGTTCGACGGCGCCGGTCATGCCGACCTCCCGCTTGTAAACTCCCGTGATCGCTTTGATCTCAGCTCGATGGCGGCCGAACACCTTTTCCAGCGCCAATGAAATTTCGCCGACAGTCGCCTTAGCGCGCGCAGCCTCTATGGCGAGCTCGAGTAAATTGCCATTGCCGCGATCGGCGGCGCGCGTCAGGGCGTCGAGCGCCTCCTGCAGCGCAGTGGGATCCCGCTCGGCCTTAAGCCGCGCAAGTTTATCGAGCTGCGTCTGGCGCACGGCAGAGTTATCGATCTTGAGAACTTCGATCTGCTCGTCGTCGACGGGGGGATATTTATTGACGCCAATTACCGATTGTGCGCCGGCATCAATACGCGCCTGCGTTTTGGCTGCAGCTTCTTCGATGCGCAATTTTGGGATGCCGGCCTCGATCGCCTTGGCCATGCCGCCCATGCCCTCGACTTCTTCGATATGTTTCCAGGCTTTGCGCGCCAGCTCGTAAGTGAGCCGCTCAACATAGTATGAGCCGCCCCACGGATCGACGATCCGGGTTGCGCCGGCTTCCTGCTGGAGCACGATCTGCGTGTTGCGGGCGATGCGCGCGGAAAAATCAGTGGGCAGTGCGAGGGCCTCGTCGAGCGCATTGGTGTGCAACGACTGGGTCTGGCCTTGGGTTGCGGCCATTGCTTCGATCATGGTGCGCGAAACGTTGTTGAATACATCCTGCGCGGCCAAAGACCAGCCGGACGTTTGGCAATGCGTGCGCAACGACAACGAACGCGAATCTTCCGGCTTGAACGGCTTCATGAGTTTTGCCCACAGCATGCGGGCTGCGCGGAGCTTGGCGATCTCCATGAAATAATTCATCCCGATCGCCCAGAAGAATGAAACGCGCGGGGCGAACTGATCGACGGTCAGTCCCGCCTTTAATCCGGCCCGCACATATTCAACGCCATCTGCGAGCGTGTAGGCGAGTTCGAGATCCTGCGTCGCTCCGGCCTCCTGCATGTGGTAGCCGCTGACCGAGATCGAATTGAATTTTGGCATCTCGGCTGACGTATAGGCGAAAATATCCGAGATGATGCGCAGGCTTGGTCCGGGTGGATAGATGTACGTATTGCGCACCATAAATTCTTTGAGAATGTCGTTCTGGATCGTGCCCGATAATTTCGCGTGCGGCACGCCTTGCTCTTCGGCGGCGACGATGTAGAGCGCGAGCACCGGCAGCACCGCGCCGTTCATGGTCATCGACACGCTCATCTGATCGAGCGGGATGCCCGAAAACAAGGTGCGCATGTCGTAAATTGAGTTGATCGCGACGCCGGCCATGCCGACGTCTCCCGACACGCGCGGATGGTCGCTGTCGTAGCCGCGATGCGTCGCGAGATCGAAAGCAATGGAGAGGCCCTTCTGGCCGGCGGCGAGATTGCGCCGGTAGAAGGCATTGGAATCTTCTGCCGTAGAAAACCCGGCATATTGTCGGATCGTCCACGGTTGTGCGGCATACATCGCGGGGTAGGGGCCGCGCAAATACGGCGGCTTGCCAGGATAAGTGTTCAGAAAATCCAGCCCGGCGAGGTCTTTTTCATTATAGACCGGCTTTACCGCGATGCCTTCGGGAGTGGCCCAGGGCGCGACCGAGGGACGACCGTCCGGCACGGCGGTGTCGGCGAAATCGACCTTCGCAAAATTGGGGACCTGACTTATTTGATGCCTAAGTTATCATGCGCGGCTCGCAAGGTCGAAAGCGCGTTGCAGCCGACGTAAATGAAGCTTTTTATGCCTGCCTGCCGCCAGTTTTCCTCCTGCTCGCCGGGCCTTCCGGCCAAGTGGACAATCGCCCCGGCAGCGGTCAGCGCCTTGGCGGCTCCGGCAGCGTCGCTCTCATAGATTTTGTCCGATGAGCACAGACAGGCGAGCTTCGCGCCCGACGCTTTAAATGCAGCTATCATTGCGGCCTTGTCCTTAAATCCTTCGCTCGTTGCGGCCTCGATCCCACCTGCTTCATAGAAATTCTTGGCGAACGTTGTACGAGCGGTGAAATCCGACGGCTTCCCAAGATTGGCGAGGAACACCTTCGGCCGCGCACGAGTTTTCGTCACGACCCGGTCGCTTGCTTCACGTAAGGCTTCGTAGGGCTCGGCAAGGCGAATGCGGGGCAGGGCCTCGGCAGTGATCTTGGTATTGCTTTCTTTCGGCGCACTCACCTTGGCGACCTCAAGCACTGCTGCCGGTGTCTCGCTAAGATTAGGATAGTCGCTCGTGCCGGTAATCGCGTCTTTACGTCGAGCAACGGCCTGCTGACGCTCGGAGCGTACCGCGGCAACTTTGCTCTGGATGAGTTCGCCTTCCAGCGCTGCCCACACGCCGCCTGCCGCTTCAATGTCCTGAAAGAGTGCCCACGCGGCAGTGCTTAGTTTGCCCGTCAGATCTTCAATAGCACCGGAACCGGCGGCCGGATCGGCGACTTTGGCCAGATTGGATTCTTCGAGGAGGATGAGCTGCGTGTTCCGCACGACGCGCCGGGCGAGCGCATCAGGCAATCCGAGCGCCGCTGTGTGAGGCAGTGCAGTGATACTGTCCGCACCACCGATGCCCGCAGCAGCAATCGCGATGGTCGTACGCAGCATATTTACGTAAGGATCGCGCCTGGTCATCATCCGCCAGGCGGTTTCCGCTGCGACGTAGGCCGGTTTCGGTGTGAGGCCACAGGCGTCTTGCACCCGCGTCCAAAGTTTTCGCAGAGCACGAAATTTGGCGACGGTGAGAAACTCATCAGCATCGGCCGATAGTCGGAAATAGATCATCCCCGCAGCCGTATCGAGCGAAACTCCGCCAGCTTCAAGCGCGCGCAAATACTCGACCGCGCTGGCGAGAGCAAAAGAAATCTCTTGCGCCTCCGAGCCGCCAGCATTGTGAATGATGCGGCCGTCGGCAACCGCGAAGGGCCCACGAAAGCCCCGCGCCGCGAGCTCCGCGACCATCGTCGCGAAACTCTTCGACAGAATGCTCCACGTCTCCGGGCTGGTACCCGATGCGGCAAAGCCGCCAATTGGATTTATGCTGGCTAGCATATTGATAGAAACCGGCGCGAGCTTGCGGTTTTCCACCAATGTGGCGAATTGCTGGACTGCGCCCCGCGTTGCAGGGCTCAAGTTGAAGTCGATGGTGATTTCGGCATCGAGCATGACGCCATCAAGCATCCGCGCGAGCGTCGCCGCTGACGCGTCGAGCCCATATCCGTTGGCGCTAACCGAACCGGCCATAACAATGGTTAGCCCGGTGGCGCCGTTCTCGAGATCCTGCAGCACCTGCGCATTCGCGGCCGCCGGATCGGGATTGTCCACGCGCTGCATCACGGTCCAGGCGGTGCCCGGCGTACGCCCGGTGAGAGGGCTAAGCCCTGCGGCGCGGGCATACAACGGTTCCATGCGGAGGCCGTCGTAAGTCCGGCTTACCAGGCGTTTTTCGAATGCGGCGCCTTTCAGCGCAGCCTCAACCAGCTTTCGCCAATCCGCTTCGCCTGTTGGCGGGAATTCAGCGGCGAGGGGTAAATCGTCAGTCATGCAGGCAAAATGGCACAGTCGGCATCATCCGGCCATTGAGTTGAAGCAAATTGCATACCGGCCCAGCGGAGTCGTTAGGGCAGGCGGTGGATCCCGCCGGCATCGACCGCCTTGGCCGCGTCGGCAACGCGGCGGCCCCCGATGACCCAGTCTCCGGCGATTTCCGCCAGCGGCATTAGTACGAAAGCACGCTCGAACAACCGCGGATGCGGCAAAGTGAGATTTGGCTCGTGAAGCACCAAATCATCATATGCGATGATATCGATATCGGCAGTTCGCGGTCCGTTGCGCTTTTCGTGAGCGCGATCCCGGCCGAGTTGTAATTCTATGTCCTGCGCTCGTGCCAGGAGCTCGCGGGGATTGAGACTGGTCTCCACGGCGATTGCAAGGTTGACGAAATACGGCTGGTGCTTAAAGCCCCAAGGGGGTGTGCGGTAGTCAGACGACCGCGCCGTGAGACGCACATCCTTACCGTCGCAGAGCAAGTCGACAGCGCGATCGAGAATGGCCCGACTGTTTCCAACATTGCCGCCCAGCGCCAGCAGCGCTTTAGCCATGACGGCTCCGCACCAACGTCACACCGACATCGCTGAAGGTCGCGGCAATAGGAGCGTGCGGCTTATGAATTGTGACCCGCACCGAACGCACGGGCGGGAATGCTGCGAGTATCGCGTCTGCCACGCGTCCCGCGGCGGCTTCTATCAAACGGAAACGTTGCGCGGAAAATGCATCGCTCGCGCATTCGACGACTTTGTCATATGAAACTGTGTCCACGACTTTGTCGGATCGCGCCGCGGCATTGAGATCGATCTCAAGATCGAGATCGATCGCAAAGCTTTGCCCCACCTTGGCCTCGTGGACCATTACGCCGTGGTAAGCGTGAAGGGTCAGTCCCTTGATGAATATTCGGTCGGTCATCGCGCTGCCTCGATTGCGGCCGCAATCCGTAGTGCCTGTACCGTTTCTTTCACGTCGTGCGCGCGCACGATGGTTGCGCCGTTTTCGACCGCCAGCAAGTGCGCCGAGATCGATCCACCAATTCGCTCGTGTGGGCTAGATGGCGTCACCGTGTTGATAAATCGCTTGCGTGACGCGCCGACCAGAAGTGGCAGCTTGAAATGCTTAAGCTCCGCAAGCCGCGCGATGCAGGTAATACTCTGTTCGGCGGTTTTGCCAAAACCGATACCCGGATCGAGTATGATGTTTTCGCGAGCAATGCCCGCGCGCGCCGCAATTTCCAGTGACCGCAAAAAGAAAGCGTTCACTTCGGCGATAATATCAATCGATGGATCGGCGGCGTCGCGATTGTGCATCACAATTACCGGCACGCCACGTTTGGCGACCAGCGGTGCAATATCGGAATCGTGTTGCAGACCCCAGACGTCATTGACGATGCACGCCCCTTGATCGATCGCCCAAGCTGCAATCGACGCCTTTATTGTGTCGATCGACACGGGCAGTCCGAGCTTGACTACCGCGGGCAAAATCGGCGCTAACCGCGCCTTTTCCTCGTCGGCTGAGACCGGAACCGCACCACCATAAGGGCGTGTCGACTCCGCACCAATATCGAGAATGTCAGCTCCCCCCGCTGCTATTTCCGCGGCATGGGCAATGGCAACCGCAGGGTCAAGGAACTGACCGCCGTCGGAAAAAGAGTCCGGGGTCACGTTGAGGATACCCATGACGAGCGGGCGGTCGAGCGAAAGCAGCGCGGAAAATGTATTCGGCGCTTGGACGGCGGCTTTATCGAGGCTACGGACGCTTCCCATGCTGGTCGCTTTGCGCGGTGAGCGAGGGGCTGTCAAGCAGTGTATAGGAGGATCAATAAGTGATCTTCAATGGCAATAGTTTGGCGTTTTCAATCCAACGCTTGACGACTTTTTCGGATGGCAGCAGACGCACCAGTTTGCGCTTCTTGTTGGCATCCGCCATCGCCTTGGCGAGATTGAGCGGATTTCGGTACTTGAGTTCCTTTACAGTATCGACGCCGGCAGCCTGCAACAGCTCGGCGTATTCCCTGCTGATGCCTTTGATGCGCATGCGGTCGGCGACATTGGCCCAGCACAACAAACGCTTCTCGTCGAAGCCCGTTTTCTCGGAAAGAAGTTTGCGTCCTTTTACGGTGCGGGCTGCTTCGAGCAGACGATCCGTGGATCTGATCCCAACCGATTTGAGGACAATGGCGATGTCGCCATCGATCCCCTCGATATCGGTGATGGGATAAGACATCCGCGCCTCCTCCGCCTTTTATTTTGTTCGGCTACGACGAAAAATGGTTCAAATAAACTGACTCAATCCCGGGATCGCGCCGACGATTTCTCCAACCGCGTCGTCGCCGATTTTTTCTCTGGCATAAGAGATGGTTTCCCGGGTGACGCTTTGCACTTGTCCCATGCTCAGACCCGCGGCCATCATTTTGGTCCCGGCGCCCATAATGCCACCGAGCGAAAACATGCCGCCAGCCGCATCAGACTGTTTTGTTAAGAGGGCATCCGCCCCCGGAAGCTTGTCGATGAGCGCCTGGACCTTATCGGTCGGCCCTTCTTTGCGCAGGAAATCGAGGATGATTCCGACCGCTTTTTCCGCGGCACCCCGTTCGACGCCAACCTTGGCGACGAGACGCCCGACCAACTCATCCATGATCCCCTCACGCCCCCGGCACTCGTAGCGGAATTGCGGTTATATTGAACGCCGTTTTCGCCGATGACAAGCGGTGTGCAGTGGCATTCGTAATTGACCGGCGATGCATCGCAACTATCGCCCGCGTCGTGTCAAGCGAAATGAATCACACCGAGCAAATTTGAACGCAGTGTGAGATTTAAACATCGATCGGTTCCCCAGACGCTGCAGCGCATAAATCTCGACAGATCGCCTGGGTGGCGGGTCGTCCAATTCGAGGAACCACAAACGGTGCGGCAACCCGTTGGGGTTAGCCCACCTTTTTGGTCTATATCCGTGGATTTACCATCAGTAATTAGCCAATTTGTTTGGCCCATCGGGCTGTATATGCTTAAAAAATGCTGAAAGAAGAAGGATATACCGACCGTCCGGCTTTTGGTCGTGTATTCAGTCGGTCTAATGTTGGAAATGTCAGAAGAACAAAGTCGCGTGGCGTGACAGAGGAAGGCGTTGATGAAGTCGATCAGGAGATCGCATATCGTTGTAGTTGCGGGCGGCAACCATGGCCGTGATTTGATGGCGCGCTTGCGCCGCATGGACGTTGCGCAGGTCACGGCCGTCACCGATCTTGAGGAAGCACGGCGCTTGTGTCGGGTCGGCAATGCTGACGCATGTCTTGTAGCGATCGATCTTGCGGTCCCGGATGACACACTGACGGCGGAAGGCGACGCACCAGGGCGGTTTGGCGGCATCCCCGCACTCATCGTTGCACCAGTGGTCACGCCTCATCTGCGCCGAATGGCGCGCCGCTGCGGCTATAGAGCGGCTGTCGCTGCGACCATCCCACCACGCTTGCTCTACCGCCGAATAGGTGCGGTCCTTCAGGGCCGTCGCGGTGTTCGGCGTTTTCAACGCGCCGCCGCCGGTATGCAACGCGTGGCCTCATCAATTGCGTCCAATTTAGACAAGCGGACTCTTCATTGATGGTGCTTTTCAGCGACCATCCGCATTGCTAGCTTCCAGCGGCAAGGAGCCCATTATGAAAACGCTCGACGCGGTTTTGAGCCGCATCGATCAGGATATCGACCAGAGTGTGGAGCGATTGTTTGCGCTGCTCCGGATCGCTTCGGTCTCCACCGACCCAGCTTTTAAAGAACAATGCCAGGCGGCAGCAGAACACGTCGCGACCGATCTTAAATCGATCGGCTTCGATGCCGCTGTTCGGCCGACCGCCGGCCATCCAGTGGTGGTTGGTAAGTCGAACGGCGTCGCCGGACCACGCGTGCTGTTTTACGGCCATTATGATGTGCAGCCGGTCGATCCCCTCAATTTATGGAAGACACCGCCGTTCGAGCCGCGCATCGAAACGTTGCCTGACGGCCGCAAAATCATTGTTGCGCGCGGCGCCTGCGACGACAAGGGCCAAGCGATGACATTCATCGAGGCTTGCCGCGCGTTCAAAGCGGTCACCGGGAAGCTGCCGCTCCCGATCACGATGATGATCGAGGGAGAAGAGGAGTGCGGCTCCAAGAACCTATTCGATTTCGTTCGCGATAACGCTGCCGAGTTTAAGTTGGATCTGGCATTGGTTTGCGACACCGCCATGTGGGACCAGAAAACTCCGGCCGTGACCACGTCACTGCGCGGTCTGGTCTACGAAGACGTCAAGATTATTTGCGCCGATCGCGATTTGCATTCCGGCGTATTCGGCGGCGCCGCACAAAATCCGCTGCGCCTTTTGGCCAAAATCCTCGGCGCCATGTGGGACGACAAGGGCCGCGTCACCATCCCCGGATTTTACGACGGTGTGAAGGAACTTCCGGCCGATATCAAAGCGGACCTGAAAGGGCTCGATCTCACGCCCGAAAAATTCCTCGCGCCGATTGGGTTGAAATCGCCATCGGGAGAACAAGATCGCATGTTGATCGAGATGATCACCACGCGTCCGACGGCTGAGATTAACGGCCTCATAGGTGGTTACACGGGTGAGGGCGCGAAAACCGTCATCCCTGGCGAAGCTAGCGCGAAAGTTTCGTTTCGTCTGGTCGGTGAGCAGAACCCCGAGAAAATCCGCGATGCCTTCCGCGCCTTCGTGCGATCGCGCTTGCCGGCGGACTGCAAGGTCGAATTCGGTAATTTCGGGCTGGCCCCGCCGCTGCAGCTCTCCTTTGACAATCCGGCTCTCAATAAAGCGCGCGCGGTGCTGGCTGAAGAATGGGGTCAGAAGGCCGTTGCAGTCGGTGCAGGGGGATCAATTCCGATCGTCGCAGACTTCAAGAGCGTGCTCGGCATGGACTCCTTGCTGGTGGGTTTCGCGCTCGACGACGACCGCGTTCATTCACCGAACGAGAAGTTCGATTTGAAGTGCTACCACAAAGGAATTCGAAGCTGGGCGCGCATCCTTGACGCGTTGTCGGCCTCCTAGTTGATTTCACTTCAGCTGGTCGGCCACCTTGTCGATGCCGGCTTGCGCGCAGTCATCGTCCTTGCCGGGCGAACCGGAGACGCCAACCGCGCCGATCACATCGTCGCCGATCTTAATTGGCAAGCCTCCAGCAAGCGCGATTACGCGTGTGTATTCCTTGAAGCCCGCTACAGCGGGGTCATCGAGGATGCGTTTGACGACCGAGGCCGAAGGCTGGCGAAAAGTACGCGCCGTATAGGCCTTGCGGTCGCTGCTTTCGACGGTGTGCAGGCCGGCGCCCTCGTCGCGCAACATGACGAGAGCAAGTCCGCCTCGGTCGAGAACAGACACAGAGATCTTGAAACCCATGCTTTGGCATTTCGCAATCGCGCCATTGGCAATCGTCTGTGCCATGGCGAGGGAAACGCTCTTCTGCGTGACGACACCCTGAGCGGCCGCCACCGACGACATTCCGGCGGCGATGGCGACTCCAGCAACGGCTTTTGCGATCTTTGACATGAGCAATTCTCCCTGATGTGTCCCGGCATGAGTGCCCAGGTTAAAACCCCGGCCGTGCCAGACTATTTCTTGAGTTTGTACCCGGTCCTGAACATCCACCAGACCGTGACCAGGCATACGCCGAGGAATAGCAGCGTCATACCCACGCTGACGCTATGGCTTACGTCGGAAATCTCAAAGAAACTCCAACGAAATCCGCTGATCAGATAAACGACCGGGTTGAACAGCGCGATGGTCTGCCATACCGGCGGCAGCACGCTGGTTGAATAGAAGGTTCCGCCGAGGAACGTTAGCGGGGTGATGATCAGCAACGGTACGATTTGAAGCTTTTCAAAGCCTTCAGCCCAGATGCCAATAATGAAGCCGAGCAGGCTGAAGGTCGCAGCCGTCAGGATCAGAAACGTGACCATCCAGAGCGGGTGCGCGATATGCAGAGGTACGAATAACCATGACGTCGCGAGGATAATCAGACCGAGAATGATCGATTTCGTTGCCGCGGCGCCGACATAGCCGAGGACGATCTCAAACGGCGACACCGGCGCCGACAGAATTTCGTAGATTGTCCCGGTAAAACGCGGAAAGTAGATCCCAAACGAGGCATTCATCGTACTTTGGGTGAGAAGGGTGAGCATAATCAGGCCTGGCACAATGAACGCGCCGTAGGGCACGCCTTCGATTTCCGTAATCCGCGACCCGATGGCCGCGCCAAAAACGACAAAATAGAGTGATGTCGAGAGGACCGGCGAGACGATGCTCTGCCAGACGGTGCGCGCGGTGCGCGCCATCTCGAAGCGATAGATTGCGCTGACGGCTCTCAGGTTCATTTTCTGTCGCTCACCAGTCCGACGAAAATATCTTCGAGCGAGCTTTGCGTGGTGTGCAGATCGCGAATTCGCAAGCCTGCACGAGACAACTCGCCCAGGAGCGTCGCCACGCCGGTGCGCTCCGCCTTGGTGTCGTAGTCATAAATGAGGCTGCGGCCATCCTCTCCGATCGAAAGTTTGAAGGTCGAAAGTTCGGCGGGAATTGCTGAGAGCTTTTCATGAAGTTGAAGGGTCAGCTGTTTCTTTCCCAGTTTGCGCATCAACTCGGCCTTGTTCTCAACGAGGATGATTTCCCCTTTGTTGATCACACCGATGCGATCCGCCATGTCCTCGGCTTCTTCGATGTAATGCGTGGTGAGGATGATCGTCACGCCCGAGGCGCGCAGGTCGCGAACAACTTGCCACATATCTTTGCGCAGCTCGACGTCGACGCCGGCGGTGGGCTCATCCAAAAAGAGGATTTGTGGCTCGTGAGAGAGAGCCTTGGCGATCAACACGCGCCTTTTCATGCCGCCCGAAAGCGTCATGATCTTGTTGTCCCTTTTGTCCCATAAGGACAATGCGCGCAGCACCTTCTCGATATAGGCGGGACTTTTTGGCTTGTTGAAAAGACCACGACTGAAACTGACGGTCGCCCAAACGCTTTCGAAGGCGTCCGTGTGCAATTCTTGCGGTACAAGGCCGATCCGGGAGCGTGCGGCGCGGTAGTCGGAGATAATGTCGTGTCCGTCTACGGTGACCTTGCCTTCGGTAGCCACGAGGATGCCGCAGATAATTCCAATCAGCGTGGTCTTGCCGGCGCCATTGGGTCCGAGCAAAGCGAAGATTTCGCCGCTGCGAATGTCGAGGTTGACATTTTTCAGCGCCTCAAACCCGGAGGCGTAGCTTTTCGACAGGTCTTTGACGGAAATAATTGGTTGCATGTGGCTGCAATCGAGGAGGGGCGCAGCTGCCATATACGCCGTGGAACTCGGCGGCGCCAGCCCCGGCAAATTGCGACGAAAGTGTTAGGCAATGTCCACGAGCGCGCGAAGATCGCTCAGGGTCTGGACGGGTTGAAAGTCAGGATATTCATCTGGAAGTTTGGTTCGATTGATCCAGAAAGATCGAAAGCCAACGGAGACGCCGGCCATAACATCCCAACGGTTCGACGAAATGAATGTCACGTCACCAGCGGCACATTCAAAGTGGTTCGTCACAAGGCCATAGATCTCTGGTCGCGGTTTAAACATTTTCAATACGTCCACCGACAATACCGCGTCGAGGTCACGACCAATGTTGGCCGCGTCGACCGCGGCCTTGAGCATCTCGGGCGATCCGTTTGAGAGGATCCCGGTCTTGTGGCCCTTCGCCTTCAGTATCCTCAGCACGTCTCGCGCGTCGGGGAATGCGTCCAGCTGGAAGTAAGCATCGAGCAGCTTTGATTTGAGAGTTTTGTCAACGCTCGGCGTGACCGCTAGCGCATAGTCGAGCGCTCGCTCGGTCAGCACCCAAAAATCCGTGTAGTGCCCCGCAAGTGTCAATGTCCAACTATATTCTAGCTGTTTCGCCCGCCACACTGCCGACATGCGCTCTGCATCGACCCCGGCCTGAAGGCGGTGGCGGGCAATTGCCGCATGTACATCGAAAAGCGTGCCATACGCATCAAAGACGTAAATGGTCGACATGATGACCTCCCCACCGACCCTTTACTTTGCGTTTGATCTTTTCCGAAAACCGGTGCTCACTTTTCGGGATCATGCGCTATGGTTGCAAAGCGCGGCGGATGGGGCAAAGACAAATTTCTGCCGTTGCAATCGGGAGTGGTGAATGGTGTCGGGACAAGGTTGGTCAAAGACCTGGACCTACTATGAGGGCGATTGGCACGAGGGAAATATCCCGATTATGGGCGTTCGCGACCACGCCTCGTGGCTGTGCTCCTCGGTATTCGATGGTGCACGCACATTCGAAGGCGTTTCGCCCGACCTCGACCTTCATTGCGCGCGCGTGAACGCTTCGGCTGAAACCATGCATCTGAAACCCGCGGTCTCGGCCGAAACGTGGCTCGGTCTCACGCGCGATGGGATCAAGCGATTCGATAAAGATGCCGCGCTTTACATTCGTCCGATGTATTGGGCTGAGCGAAGCGGCACGTTGCTGGTGGCGCCCGATCCTGACTCGACCAAATGGTGCCTGAGCATTTACGAGGCACCGATGCGTAGTCCGGAGGGCTTCTCTATTACGTTGTCGCCCTACCGCAAACCAAGCCTTGAATGCATGCCGGTCGACGCCAAGGCGGGGTGCCTCTATCCCAACAACGCGCGGGCGCTAATCGAGGCGAATTCGCGTGGCTTTGGCAATTGCGTTGTGCTCGACCTGCTTGGCAACGTGGCGGAACTTGCCACCGCTAATCTGTTCATCGGCAAAGATGGTGCGGTGTTCACGCCAGCCGTGAACGGCACTTTTCTAAACGGCATTACGCGCCAGCGCGTTATCAAACTCCTGCGTGATGCCGATGTAAGCGTGATTGAGACGACGCTTAGCTATCGCGACGTGCAGAACGCGGACGAGATTTTTTCATCCGGGAACTATTCGAAGGTCATGCCCGTCAATCGCATCGGCGAACGGTCACTGCAGCCAGGCCCGCTTTATCGCAAGGCGCGCGAACTTTATTGGGACTATGCGCATGGTTGATCGGACGTCTCCCGTAGCCATCATTGGTCTCGGGCTAATGGGCGAGGTCTATGCCGGACGTCTGATCGCTGCGAAATTTCCGGTCGTTGGTTTCGACATCGATCCTGCCCGGCGCACGCGCTTTGCGGACATTGGCGGTCGACCGGTGGCATCGATTGCAGAATTGGCCAAGTCCGCGCGCTGCATCATCATCGCGGTATTCGATACAGGGCAGGTCGAAGACGTGATTGAAAACCATCTGTTGCCGGCGCTGGGTGATGGTTCCGGCAAGATCGTCTTGTGCATGAGTACGTGCGATCCCGATCGCGTATCGTCGCTGGCGGAGCGTGTTGTGCCGCGGGGCATTCGCTATCTGGACGTGCCGGTGTCCGGGACCAGCGAACAGGTGCGCCAGGGCGATGGTGTGGCGCTGATTGGCGGCGATGTGGCAATCGCCGAAGAGGTGAGGGACGTTTTGGATGCGCTATTCGCGCGTCGATTTCATGTCGGGAAGGTGGGCGATGGCGGGCGTGCCAAACTCGCCGTCAATCTGATCCTTGGCCTCAACCGTCTGGCCCTGGCTGAGGGGCTGGTTTTTGCCGAGCGGCTTGGGCTCGATCCCGCCGCCTTTCTCGATGTTGCGCGTGGTTCCGCGTCTTACTCGCAAGTCATGGAAACGAAAGGGCCGAAAATGGTTCGCGGCGATTTTTCGCCGGAAGGCCGGGTCAAACAGACGCTAAAGGACGTTCACTTAATGCTCGACCAAGCAGGCTCCGTCGGACAGAAGCTTTCCATGCTCGAGGTGCATGCTGACGTGCTGGGAGCGTGCGTGCGTGCAGGCGAGGCGGATCTCGATAATAGCGCGATCATCAAGGAAGTCCGTCGTCGAGGCTCGAATACATAAAGCGAAAATCGAATTGTAGGGTGGGAGGAGCAAAAGATGAAGAAGCTACTGCTTTCGGCCGCAATAACGCTTGCGGCAAGTCTGGCCTCCTCCGCTTTCGCGCAAGAATGGCCGCAGAAACCAATTCGTATCATCGTGTCGTTCGGGCCCGGCGGCGGCGCGGACATTATTGGCCGAATCCTGGCAAACTCGATGCAGGCCAAGCTCGGCAAGCCGATCATTATCGAGAATAAGCCTGGCGCCGGTGGTATTATTGGCAATGAGGTCGTCGCCAACGCGGAACCCGATGGCTACACGCTCGGCGTTATGACTGCTGGCCAGATCATCGCGGCGGTTACCAGGAAAAATATGCGCTACGATACGCTGACGGCATTCGCGCCCATTGGCCAAATTGCCACCGCGAGCTTATTGATCGTCACGCGTCCGGATTTTCCAGCTAACAATGTGAAGGAGCTGGTCGATGCCGCGAAAGCCGACCCCGGCAAGATCGTTTTTGCGAGCCCCGGCTTTGCCGCCACACAGCATTTTGCGGGAGAAATGTTCAAGCAAACTGCAAAAGTGAATTTGCTGCACGTTCCGTTCAAGACGTCGCCCGAAGCGATCAACGCGACGCTCGGCAAACATGCTGATGTACTGTTCGACACAGTGTCAGCACTGATAGGGCAGGTGCAGTCCGGTCAACTCAAGGCGCTCGCTGTCACCGGCAAGGACCGCTTTCCCGCGGTGCCGGATATTCCCGCTGCGGTGGAATCGGGGGTGCTTCCGGGCTACGACGTGACGACCTGGTACGGCATGTTCGCACCGCGCGGGACGCCGGCGCCAGTCGTCGCGCTGCTGAACAAGACGATGAACGAAAGTCTGGCAGATGAAAGCGTTCGTCAGCGCATGGCCGCAGCCGGTGTGGTGGTAAAGACGTCCACGCCGCAGGCGTTCGGAGAATTTATGGCGAGCGAATACAAGCGCTGGGATGCGGTGCGCGAAGCTGCCGGAATCCCGCAACAGTAAATAAACTAGCCTCGAGAGACGTCGACTGGACGATTTTCCGCCATTGATTGGATGATCGCTTCAAAGGCGCCTGCGACATCGAGCATCTCGCTGGTGGACACCGGAAACGGCTTGCCGGTCTCGATCGTTTCGCCGAAGGCTTCCAAAAGGACGCCGAGCGAGTCGACCGCTGGATAAACCTGAGTCACAGGTTGCTCGCCAACTTTGGCGACGGTGAGTGTTGTTTCCTCACGCGCTTCAGCCCAGCCCTTTGTGCCGAAAACCATGATGCGCCAGTACATCGGCGCGGCACGTACGGTCGCGAGCACGCCAGTGGCGCCGCTCGAGAATTGCACCAGCGCTGCGGCCGCGTCGCGTGGATCAGGTGGTGCTTTCTGCGAATGGACGCGGGCGTCGACAGTCTCGATCGGCCCCACAAGATTAATGAACGCATCAATGAGATGCAGGCCAGCGCCAGTCATGCCGCCGCCGGGAGATTTGCGCGGGTCGTCGCGCCAGCCGCCCTTCACGCGCGTCGAATGCTCATTGGTGAAATTTCCCTCGATATGCAGAATCTCGCCGATGACGCCATCGGCCACGGCGCGCTTGAGCTCGCGCATGGAGGAGAAGCATCGCTTGTTGTTTCCGAGGGCGAAAGGCACGCCGGCACTTTTCGTGGCGGCGACGGCGCGCTCCGCTTCTGCGCGGGTGAGAGCCAACGGCTTTTCACACCAGACCGCCTTGCGTGCCGCCGCAACGGCAGAAATCTGTCCGACATGCAGGGAATGTGGCGTTGCAAGAAACACAGCCTGAACGCGCGGATCTTGGATAGCGTCTTCGAATTCCGTGGACAATTCGAAGCCTTTTGTAGCCGCGAAATCGCGGACGAGGTCCGGCTCCTTGCTGACCCCGCGAATAACGCGCAGTCGCTTGCTTTTACCCTGTACGGATTCGACGATATTTTTTCCCCATCGGCCTAAGCCGATCACGGCGGCATCGATCATTGGAGGGAATACTCAGGCTGGCACAAATAATATGTCATAAGTCATTTTAGACGGGCGACGTTGCAAACGGCAATCGGGAAAGGAAACGACTAATGGACGAAAAACAACTTCACGACCGCGGTCTGAAGCTGCGCATCGACATGTTCGGGCGTGAGGCGGTGGACAAGCGCATGAATGCGTTCGGCGATTTTGGAAAGCCGCTCCAGCATATCATCAACGCTTATGCATATGGTGATGTTTGGCAGCGGTCCGCTTTGCCATCTGGAACAAAATCGCTTGTGATGGTTGCGATGATGGCGGCAGCCGGACATCAGAACGAACTCCGCGTGCATCTGAAGGGGGCACTGAAGAATGGCTGCACCGCCGAGCAGATTCAGGAAGTTCTGCTGTTGTTGACGATGTATTGCGGGATTCCCGCCGCCAATGAAGCCCATCGCATTGCGACCGAAGTTCTGCGGGAGCAGGAGGTTCGTTGACCACAGTCGCTTAAGGCGGTGGCTCAGTAAGTAATTTTGGGACGGGGCGGCCGCGGATATCATAGACGCGCGCGTAGTCGACGCCTTCGCGGTTGATCTCGACGAGTACGCGGGCGGTCAGGTCGCGGCAATAAAACGTACCGAGCATCATCGCGAAGTCGGCCCGTTTGCGGTCCCAAGTTGTCTCAAATTCCGGACCGAGCGCTATTTCTGCTGGACGTTGAGGGCCACAAATTTCGATGGTCCAGCGGCGGCCGGCGGCCGGCTTGAGATGCATATCCGCGAGCTTTGAGCGCAGGGCCTCGCCGGCTTGTTTGAACGCCAGGCCCCAGTAGTCGAGCATGTAGTTATCGCGAGCCATGCGCACGCCGCCGGATGCCCAATTGAAGGTGGTGTATTGATACGGATGTAGCCGAACCATATCGCTTATCGGCAGCGCAAGACTACCGATGAAAGCAGCTATGAGTGCAGAGGCAGGCAGCTTGCCGGAAGCGCGTACGCGTTCGAAAACCCACGCGCCGCCGAGGCCGCCAAGCACGGCGAACGGCGGGACTACAAACACGAAATGACGGAGGCCATTGTACAGTGCCGGATGCGTCACCATCGCCAATAGGACTGGGAAAATCGCGGCGAGAACCAGCAAGACATAAGTAGCGCGACTGTTAAGTGGCACCCGGCGTTGTGCGGCCGCGATCAGTGCGCCCGCTGCTCCGACAATTCCGAGTACCAACATGACTTCTGGCAGCTTGAGTACGAATAGCCGCGGCAGATAACTGGGGGGCATGTTCGTCACGGCGATCAGCTGACCGGCAAATAGCTCCCGCCATGGCTTTTCAAAAAAGGTGTCGAAATATTCGGCGGCCCGCATTGGATTGAGTGGCGCAAGGATCGACCATGGCCACAGAAGCCCCATAATCAAATAGCCGAGCACCAAGGCCGGCAGCAGACACCAGATAAATTGGACCATCCGCGCCACCGTCGAGCGAACGCCAAGGGTGCGTGCTTCGACAACAACGACAAGCAGCATCGCGGCCAATGCATAGGGAGCGGCGATGCCGGCAAGAACACGTGAACCGAAGGCGAGACCGGCGCCAACGCCCGCGAGAGCGACGGTTCGGGGATTTGGCTTGGGGTATTCGTCGAGCGCGCGCGCCATACCGAGCAACAACACGGCCATGGCTGTCGCGAAGGGTGCGTCCTTCGCATTGATGAACATATGGCCGTAATAAAGCGGGCAGGCTGCAAGCAATACGAGAGCGATCAGTCCGGCAATCGGGCCGCCGAGACGGCGAGCGATGCGCCAGGTCGCGATTAGACCGATAATGCCGATGGCGGCTCCAACCAACCGCCGCGTTTCGAATAAGCCGAATGGCAGGACTTTACTGGCGAGCGCAGCCAGCATGTCGAAACCACCGCCGTATTTGTAAAGATTAACGAAGGAGAGCGCCCGGTCGTCCTTAAAACCCGAGCTGTAAAGCGCGAGCAATAAGTCGCCATATTGCGAATGCGTGTAATCGTCCCATCCGAGCCCGTAATCGCGAAAAGTGAGTCCGGCGATTACAGCTACGATAGCAACCACGACAACGGAAAAGCGGTCGGCAGATGTTGCTGCCGACCACTTGCCGAAAGGGCGCACAAAATGGGTCGAGACGTTCGAGATGTCTACTTGCTCGCAGCGCCGAATAATTCCTCGACGTAATCCCAGTTTACCAAGTGATCGAGAAAGGCTTTCAGATAATCAGGCCTGCGGTTGCGATAGTCGATATAGTAGGAGTGCTCCCAAACGTCGCACCCCAGAATTGGCGTCGCACCGTGAACCAGCGGATTTTCGCCATTCGGCGTTTTGCTGACGATCAATTTTCCGTCTTTTACCGCGAGCCAGGCCCAGCCGGAGCCAAATTGAGTCACGCCGGCCTGCGCGAAATCCTCTTTCATTTTGGCAACGCCGCCAAGATCGCTGTCAATCTTTGCCTTCAGTTTGCCGGGAATCTTGTCGCCGCCGCCATTCGGCTTCATCCATTTCCAAAAATGGGTGTGGTTGTAGTGTTGGCCGGCGTTGTTGAAGAGGCCGGCGTTTTTGCCAAAGGACCCTTTCACCACCTCCTCGAGAGATTTGCCTTCTAGTCCGCTGCCTTCCAAAAGCTTGTTGCCGTTGTCGACATAGGCCTTGTGGTGCTTGTCGTGATGATATTCGAGTGTTTCGCGCGACATGTACGGCGCGAGCGCGTCGTGCGCGTACGGTAGGTCGGGCAACTTGAACGACATTATGTCCTCCTCGATCCACAAACGATGATTCCGGTAATCCGGTCTATACGTGAACCTGCCTGTCCTGGGCGAGTTCCTCAATCAAGTTAATTAGGCGGTGGCGACGTCTGGGGCAACGGCTGAAAGGTAAGGATAGAGCTGAAGTCGGCCAAAAGCCTGCATTATTGCGGATAGCCAGTTTGATCGGGTCCGCGGGTTATTTTACTTTTGCTGTTGCCGCCGACGTTCGAAAAAGCGAGAATTCATCATTGCCAGAAGAATTTAGCCGATCCATTGCGGCGAAAGTTGCTGGTTCAGAGAGGATCGAAAAAGTATGCCGGTTTTGTTGTTTGGCATAGGTGTATTTGCCCTTTTTGCGGGGCTTGTCATGGTCGGGTTTGGTATTCCGATCAACGAATTCAGCTTTGGAAACACGCTCATCAGTGCGGGTACGACGGCGGTCGTCGGAGGCTTGATCATTATTGGGCTTGGTGTGGTAGCCGGGCAAATACGGCGGGTGGTTGAGGCTCTCGCTGTCCAGCCGGTTGCCCGATTTGCCCAGCCGATGGATGCCCATGAAAATCCGGCCAGCGCGCGCAGCGCAATCCCTCAGGGCCGTGTGCCGTTTCCTACCAGATCTAAATCCGAGGGCGAGCTGGCAGCTCACGCTTCCGCGGTTGTACCGGATGAGCATCACCCAGCCCAATCTTATGTCCCGACGCTCCGCAACCCGGATGAGCCATCCGTAACGGTTGAGGACGAGATTTCGTTATCTCCGCACGAACCAGGGACGCCACCTTCATCAGCTGCCGGGTCGCCGTTTGGCAGCAACGGATCAGACGTGGGGGATAAGAACCGCGAGTCGATGGCGGGCTGGCGCTCCCCACCGCCTCCTGTGGCCCCCGGACCACCTCCGCAAACGCGGCCGCTTCACACCGCAAATTTTGACGCCATGTGGCCAGCCGAAACGAAATTGCCGAAGAGCCCTGCTGGAGAGCTCAAGCCGGAACCTAAGGTCAACCAGTCGTCGCGTGACACCGCTGGAATCCCAGCCAAGCGCGCCGACCTCGAAGACCAGAAACCGCGCGCCGTTGCCATTCTCAAGTCCGGGGTCGTCGATGGCATGGGCTATACGCTGTACGTCGACGGTTCGATCGAGGCGGAATTGCCGCAGGGCACGCTGCATTTTGCGTCGATCAATGAGTTGCGCAATCACCTAGGAAAAGGTTCTTAAAAACTGTAGGCAAACAGTGCTTATGCCTGACGGTAATATTCTAGTTTTGCTTTGCTGAAGTCGTATTTAACCAATAACTGTCGCACGAGACAGCGATCTTTTTCTTGCGACAACTGAAAACTGATAGTATTTTCAAATATAGGAATCAAACTCGACATTCGTCGTTGGTTCGACGAACAGAGATTGACCTCTTTATTTGAGGTCGTGTTTGCGGCTCGCCGGTTCGAGCAGCCGTTCGCCAGAGTAGAGCAGCGTCAATGAGCGACAGCACCGCCAATGGAAATTTTATTGAGCTTACGGCGGAAATTGTTTCCGCATACGTGAGCAACAACATCGTGCCGGCCGGTGAAATTCCCGGTCTGATCAATCAGGTCCACGCCGCCCTGAGCAGAGTATCTGGAAAATCTTCCGAAGGACCTTCCGAGCCGCTTAAGCCGGCCGTTTCGGTGAAAAAATCCATCACGCCCGAACACATCGTTTGCCTGGAAGACGGAAAGAAATTCAAATCGCTCAAGCGGCACCTGCGCACGCAATACAACATGACGCCAGAGCAATACCGGGAAAAATGGGGATTGAGCACTGATTACCCCATGGTCGCGCCAAATTACGCTGCTGCGCGGTCGCAATTGGCCAAGCAGATGGGATTGGGCCAGCAGCGACGGCGGCGAGCGAAATAGGCGGGCAGCGCGCGGCTCCCGGTATTTGCCGGACACCGGACGCAGCACGATTAGGCCCGGATAAAATTCCTAAAGTTGTGGATAATTTTCCTAGCCGACCAACGTGCGGCGATATTTCCGCGACCTTAATCCTTTGACGTCATAAAAACACCAATCGGGGGATTTCCTTTTGGCGATCATGTAGGTAAATAATCCTACAAGGAGGTCGCCAATGACCCATATCGAATCCCAGCGCAGACGACGTCGTGCAAAACGGCAACCACAAACGCCGGATCTACAGCAGCGCCCCACAATTGATAGCTTTCGCGCCCAACATCTGGCGTTAGGGCAACGCGAATTCGTCACTGAATTTGGCCGTACCAGCATTGTCTATGATGAAGCCGAAAGCCCTCTGGCCTGGCTTGCAAGAAGACGGGGCCGCGATGGACGCGCGTTGATTGACGCTCATCAACTGCAGGCTGGGGAACGGCTGAGAGCGGATTTCACTCAGGCTCATCTTATGCCCCGTACGACATCGAATTGGACAAATCCGATTTCATCGGGCCGCGGCAATGGCGGCGGAAGCCCCGGCACATTTACTGAAACAATGATTGCTGCTCGCCAGCGCGTGCATCATGCGCTCGACGCTGTCGGTCCGGAATTCTCGGGTTTGCTGCTCGACATTTGCTGTTTTCTCAAAGGTCTCGAAGATGTCGAACGTGAGCGGGTGTGGCCGGCCCGCTCTGGCAAGGTCGTGCTGCAACTTGCCCTCGACCGGCTTGCCCGCCACTACGGCTATGCGTCCAAAGCACGCGGGCCTGAGCGCTCGCGCGTACGTACTTGGCTAGCGGACGACGCAGGTTTCAGCGCGGGGAGTTCCTGACTATGTCACGGTGGCCAATGCGGCCTTGGCTTCGGCACGGACGCGCTCGACCATTGAACGCAAACCGTTCGAGCGCTGCGGTGTAAGATTTTCACGCAGCCCTATACGGTCAAAGAGTGCAAGGGCGTCGGTTGCCAGAATATCGCGAGCGCTTTTTCCCGAATAGAGTGCGAGCAGGATCGCGATCAAGCCACGCACGATGTGCGCATCGCTGTCGCCTTCGAAGGTAAGAACGGGCCCCGCGGATCCATCTGGCTTCACATGCGTAAGCAACCAAACCTGACTGGCACAGCCGCGCACTTTATTGGTCTCAGTGTGGGCGCTATCCGGCAGGGGCTGCAACGTGCGTCCAAGCTCGATCACATAGCGATAGCGGTCGTCCCACTCATCGAGGAGCGTGAAATTTTCAACGATGTCGTCGATCGCGGCCATGATTGCCATCATATATAGGTCCGGCGATGGCAATGGCCACAAAAGTTCGGGGTTGCGGAGCAACACCGCAGAAACGCCTATAAATAGGGTGTTCTAAACCGCCGGCCGGTCGCCGCGCGCCTCGCGTCGGGGCGGTAGCGGAACTGGCGTATGCCAGCCCGGAGCCATGTCGGCCGGAGTCAATGTGCCTTGGCTGGCGTCTGCGCCCGAAGGTTTGGGATTGGCTTTTTCGGTTGACGCCGATTTCTCGCGTAGTTTAGCAATGAAATCATAGAGGGTACGGGCGCCGGCTTCGGCTTTATGACCGATCGCGACAGCGACTTTTCCGCCGGTCGTGCAGGCGTCGGGTTGCCGGTCGCAGAATCCGCGCATATCCGAGACCGCGGCGCTTGCTAGTGTTACCGCTTGCGTGGCGTCGATTTGCGCTTCCGACGACGGTGATTTGGTGCCGCTTGGGAGCAGCACGCATACGACGCACAGCCAAAATGCCATTCGAAGAAGAAAAAACATGACCCTACCCGTAACTGTCCCCGGCAACTTATTCGCCGCCTTTGAACTAAACCGTATCAGACAGGCTTGAAACTGTTGTTCGAAATGCTGTGAGCTTTTTGGATAAAATCGACGATAATTTTCTTCAATATCTATAATTCCGCATTTGACGAAAATTTTATGCAAGTACCACGAGCTGTGTATTCATGCGACTTTCGCGTGCGTCGACATGGTTACCAGAGCGGTAAGAATTGGCAGCAATTGCCCGGTCGTGGTGTTCAAGGAAACCTAATTTTCACCATGAGCTCCAAATAGCGGTCCGATCATATTCGGACGACGTCTCCGGCCGGTGATTGAGCCTTATTGGCGCTCCGCCTTAGTGTTCGCTTAAGCGGCTCTCCCTAAGGTCCCCAATGACATAGGGGCGCGTCTGTTGCGACAAGACGTGAGACAGGGACAGTGAGTTTTCTCACGCCAGTTTGGAATTATGTCGACGCTTTGGTGCATCCTGCTGCCCAGCAGGATGCGATGACTGCGTCGCGCCATCGCGCCTTCATCGCTCCGCGCCTGCTCGGCAGTTTGATCGCGCTGGCGAGCTTTCCCGTCTATATCGCGGTTCGCGGCGCGCCAAGCGCGCTCGAAATTGGCGTGTTCTCCTGGCTCGTGGCCCCAATTCTGATCGTCTATTACCTTTCGCGCACCGGCCGCTACGAAAGCGCACACATCCTTTCGGCCCTGTCGCTCACGGTCCTTGCGTCGGCCGTCGCGCTATTCACGGGTGGGGTCGCGTCATTTGCGTCGGTTTGGTTGGTAGTCGTGCCGCTGGAAGCGGCACTCTCCGCGTCGCGTCGCGTAGTCGCGATGGCGGCGGTGTTTGCTCTGCTTGCTGCCGCCATACTGTTCGTGATTGGCGCTACCGGCACGCTTCCTCATGTCGAGACGGCCGCGGGCGAACATAGCGGGCTGGTGGCAATCGGCGTCACGTCGGCGATGCTTTATGCGGCCGGTCTTGCGCTCAGCATAGTGTCGTCCTCACGCTCGAGTTTATCCCTTTTGCATTCCGAGGAAGAACGATATCGCTTGCTTGCGAACAATATGACCGACGTCGTGGTTCGTTTCGGGCGTGCGGGGTCAGTGCTATTCGTGTCTCCGAGAGCAGAAATGCTCATCGGGGTGCCGATAAAGGAGTTATTGGGCGATTGCCTTTTTGAGCGCGTCCATGTCGCCGATCGGCCAGCCTATTTGGCGACGCTTGCTGACTCCGTGGGTTTGAACGAGGAGCGTTCACTCGCATTTCGTATCCGTCGTGGCGGGGGGCCGCAATATGCGGGCCAGTTCGTCTGGGTTGAAATGCTGTGCCGCCCTTTCGATCGCATCGACGACCAACAGCCCCAGACCAACCATGACGTCGTTGCTGTGCTGCGCGACATAAGCGAGCGAAAATTGCAAGAGCGCGCTGTTGAGATAACCCGGTCGGAATCTGAGCGCGCCAACACTGCCAAGTTTCACTTCCTCGCAACAATGAGCCATGAGCTGCGGACCCCGCTCAATGCGATTATCGGATTTTCCGAGATAATGACGAACGACTTGCTTGATGTTGACGCGGCGCGCCGGCGTGAATATGCGCGTTTGATAAACGAGTTGGGACGCCATCTGCTTTCGGTGGTCAATGGTATTCTCGATGCTTCAAAAATGGAGACCGGTAATTTTGAAGTGACGCCCGAACCGTTCGCCCCGGCGCCGGCAATCGTGAGCTGTACGGATTTATTGGCACTAAAGGCGCAGGAGTCCGGCGTTGAGCTCAAGATGCGCCTTGCCCAGAATTTACCGGAATTGGCCGCCGACCGGCGTGCTTTCAATCAGATCCTCATCAACCTCATTTCCAATGCCATTAAATTCACGCCGCGCGGCGGTCGAGTCACAGTCGGCGCGTCAGGTGAGGGTAGAAAACTTGCTTTGACGGTCGAAGATACAGGCGTCGGCATTGGGGAGGCGGATCTTCCCCATCTCGGTGAACCATTTTTCCAGGCTCACGCATCCTATGACCGTCGCCATGACGGGTCCGGCCTGGGCCTTTCGATCGTGAAAGGTCTGGTCGGACTGCACGGTGGCGATGTGGAGATACGCAGTCGGCTGGGTGAGGGCACGCGGGTCACGGTACGCTTGCCCATCGACGCCGATTGTGCGCAGTCCGTGAACGAACCCATCAAGCTTGTCATTGAACGCAACCGGGCTCTTGCGGAGCCCGTAAAAGATCAGGTGAAGAAAAGTGCGTAGGCGAACGACTCGAAGGGATATCGCGCTCGATGGTGCTGGCAGACTTGCTACAGCGATCAGCAGTCATCCGCGCGAATTTGTTGGCGTCGTCATGGCGACGTTTGCAGTATTTGCGATTGCGCTCAATGCGCTGTTCTTGCAAAAGGGTCCGCATCCCGCGCCGATCTTTGCAACGAAGCCCCTGTTGCAACACGAAGCGGTGGTAGCGCCGCCTGTGCGGCCGGTTCAGCCTAACGCGGCGGGCGATTCTGGTACGCAGATTCGGGTCCAACTTATCGTCAATATTCAACGCGAGCTTGCCCGTAAGAATTTTTATGACGGGCCGGCTGACGGCATTTGGGGTGCAAAAACCGATAGTGCGGTTCGTGATTTCGTGCAGACGGCGGGAGTTAAAATCAGCGCGGAGGCGAGTGATGGTCTGCTCCGCGCGATAACCGCGTCCAATGCAAAAGCGATGAATACGAGCGCGGGGGCGGATACGTCTTCTGCCGATCCGATCGCAAAATTGATAGCACCGTCCAAGCGCGTCACCGCGGTGCAGCGCGCACTTTCCGATTTTGGCTATGGTCAGATCAAGCCAACCGGCGTTTTCGATCCCGACACACGCACGGCAATCGAAAAATTCGAACGCGATCACAAGCTTCCTGTCACTGGACAACTGTCCGATCGAGTTGTGCGCGAACTGGCTGCCATGACAGGCCGCCCGCTAGAGTGATTAGCAGCTTGGCGATCGCCCGTGCTACTGAAGTAAATGCGACTGAAATCAGGGATATGGGTGTCGGCCTATCTGCGCCGCTGCAACGTCGAGGGCGTCTTTGCTGCGGTGCGTCGTCGCGGGGCTGACGAAGCAGGCGCGATCTTTATCAAGATCAATCGGCTCGATGGTACCGGCTTGCTATTTGGACCCGCCCCGCAGACAGCGTTTGACGAAGCACAACCAGCCGATCGAATGTTTGCCGCGATAGCGGGCGGCTCGACTCCGGCTCGGGACGCGGATATCGAAGCGCGGCTTTTGCGGGAAATTCGATTTGATCCAGACCTTTGGATCGTTGAAATCGAAGACCGTGCCGGACGTAGTTTTCTGGACAACGTTGTGTCGTGAAACAATCTAGTTTTTCGTGGTTTTAAAGTGCGACATAGCTGGTTTCGCGGTCGTGCGCGAAGGTGTCGACAGCATGCGTGCGTCAGGGCGCTCATCATTCCAATAGACGGGCTCATGACCGGCGGCCTTTCGCACGACAGTCATTTGCCAGATTGCAAGCATGCGTTCTGCGATTGCCGGATTTAGCTCTTCAAAAAGAGAAGTCAGCTCGTAAATCCGCCCGGCGGATTGTCCGATGACCGGATTGAAGAAAAGTAAAATGCGCTGGAACACCGCAGCTTTCATGCCGAGTGCTTTTGCGGCAACAACAATTGGCTCACCTGAGTTGTCGTGCACGATGCGGTCGGCAAGCTTTCGGCTGATCCCCAAAGCGCGCTCTAGGATGCGGCTGTATTCTCCCGCATTGCGCTGAAGCGCTGCGTTTTCCAGGCGGCGAATCAATTCGCTTGCGATCGGGATTGGACGGCGGCTCGCCCCGGTGGCGGTGACATCGAGATTGGCAAGTATAAGTCGACGCTCTTGCGGAGATGCGAAAAAGAACAGGTCTATCAGTTCGTTATTTTCGACCTCGGCTCGGGTCTGATCGTCCGTGGTGGATACCGCCGCGCCGGTAAGCTTGAGGAGCACGGCACGCGGTGCCGCCGGATATGTCGACAGGATAGCCGTTACTGCACCGCGCGTTTGTTCGTCGACCGCATCAATCAATCCCAGCGCCAGCTCGACATACTGGGTTTCCTCCTCAGCGCCATGGACAGGCTTTTGCACGTAAAGGTCTGTCAGCACACGCAGCAAGGTCGGCCGGATATCAACGCCATCCCGGCACGCCAAATCAACGAGGCTATCGAGGGGAACGCGCGCGGGAGGCTTCACCATACTGATACGCGGGGCCAATGCGGGATGGCCCACATTAATCGGGGCGCGTTAGCAGACCGTTAACCTTGCAAGTCCTTTAATTGGGCAAAGGCGCCGATCCGGCGGCCGAGGAGGTCGCGAGCCGGGACGGAAGGGGGACTGGAATGGGCGAGATCATCCGATTTCCTGACGAGGTGAGCCCGCGCGGCGGCAAGTACGTCGACGCCAATACCGAACCTGCGACCGTCATCATTCTGCCGGTCATTCGTATTGATCGCGATCCAGATGGATCGAACGGTTTTGAACCTGACACCGGGAATAGCGCAGGCCGCCGCCGTCGTCGCCGCGTCGCGCGTTGACACAACGAGCGCTGATTAATTGCAATGAACATTTTGCCGCAGCTGCCGACGCCAACCGAAACTTGGCGAATACTTGCGATCGGCGCTTTGACACTTCTTGCGGGTTGCGCCAATAGCGACTTTGGCGAGATCAATCCGACGCTGGTCACCGATGGAATTCATGATTGGATAGGCCGGAGTTCGCCTGCGTCGAATCCGGTTCCTCCATCGAAATTTGAATACACCGACGACGAACGCGAATTGCGCGACCTTGCCTATCCGCTGATTGAACCGCCCTATGACCGGCAGCAATGGTACTCGGTGGCCGGCGAATATGGATTGATCAAATTTAAAACGGCGGACTACAGAATATATTTTGATCGTCTGATGTCGGATAGTTACCGATCTTCGGCCGCGCGTTATGCGCAATTCATTGACGACGTGCGGAACGATACGACGCGCCTGTCGCAATTCTTTGAAACCGCGGGCCGCGTGATGGACATTGACCAGAAGCGGGATAAAAGTTTGGCCTACGTATCGACTGAATAAAGCAGAGTGGTCGAATGCTAAGCGCCGTATGAGGGAAAACGCCCACGTCGTGGATATTGTGCGTCAAAGTCTGTTGAACCGAGTGGCATCGTATCAATTTGCGCTTGAGCGTTTGGTCATTGTCACTCCCATGACGCAAGCGGTCGACGCGGAGCGCCTGTTCAATCAACTGAAAATCCAGATTGCTCGATATCAGGTACTTCCGCCGACGTGGAAACGCGAGCCGAGTCTCGCTTCGTCCAATTAAGTCTCGCTTCTCCAATTAGGCCGCTCAATTTTCAACGCGGTCGCGACGGCCCTGTTTGTTGCACGCACTGAGAGCCCGCAATGGCGGTCTGCGCCGCTCGCATCAGGCCCGGCTCGGGCGCCAGCGCCCGGATCGCGATGAGGCCGGTAACTGTGGGCGACTCCACAATCAGGCGGTCGGCGGCTGTCACTTCCTCGTCTTCGGGAACTTGGTCGTGCTGTGCGCTTGTCATGAGATCGAGTTCGATGACGCGCCGGCCCGCCGCCCGATCATTAATGGCGTAGTACGCCACATCGTAGCGTGTGTAGAAAGAAACCGACGTATAGGCCGGACTCACCGGAACGGTGAGTTTGAGCGGACCTTTGGAAAGATCGTAGCGGCACACGGCGCTCGCGAAAGCGGGATCCATAAATGGCATCACGGCCTTGTCCGGCGACGGTACCGGCAACGCGACAACGGTATTCAACGGTGCGATGGACGTGAGACGCGCGTAGGCGTCTTGGGTGGCGGTCCGCGGCAAGATGATGACGGTCGCGAGGTGCACAATCCCGCCGAGCAAGGCCCCGCCTAAAATCAAGAGTAGCCACCGGATCATGGGCAGCCCCTGGTCGTCACGGCCGGCATGGGGACCTCGCGTCCGGCTTTCGTCGAAACGCCGACCGCAGTGTCGTAGAGCCGCAACAGCAGCTGATACCGTTCAACACCGCCAGTCGGCAGCCAATTGCCCGGATTTGCGCGCGGGCTCACGACAATGTCGAAATTTCCATCTGCGCGTCGAACGATCTCCTGGCTTGTGAAACCATATCGGTTGACCGAATTGGCAACCAACCCACCGTCCGGATTGTAGAGCGTTAGTGTCCAAAAGCGCGCGGTGGGCGTGATGCCCGAAAGCACAACGTTGCAACGCCCATCGAGAGCTTTCCCATTGTCGTCAGACTGCACTGTGAATGAAACGCCATCGCCGAGAGCGGTCGGCAATCGGCCGTTGCGTGCGATCGAAGCGCGCGCATAGGGGTCGGCGTCGACCGTTCCGGTTTTCGGCCAGGCAGTCCAACTCTCAATCGACAGGCCGCCAAAAGCGCCGCCGCGCGTGAGCGCAAAATACGTCAGTCCGAGGCCGACGATAGCTGCGACGGCCAGGCCAAACAGCGTTCCAAAAAGCAGCCGCACGTACGATCCGCTGAAGGTGGAGGGGGTTGATTCTTGTGAGGGAGACTACGCTTGCCGCTGGCAGGCGGCCAATTAGTTACGACTACCGAACGCGTGTCCTTCGAGCGATGCGGCAAATGCGTCGCTTTTAGGAGACGTAGTGGCCTGATTGGGTTTGGGGCGGGGGGCGCCCGCGGGACCTGGCGGGCTTACGGTGCTCGTCGGGCCGAGCGACCGGTTGGCGTCATCCATCAGCCGTTCGACCCGGACCAGAACGTCGGCCCCCCGCTTGGTGAGCAAAGCGGGCCGCGGCGCCGGCGGCGGCTCGCTGTTTTTCGATTTGACCTCGGCAACGGCCGGCTGCTGGCGCACCTGCGGCACGACAACGCCCGGAAGCTGCTTCAACTCAACGCCCTGGTGCGCATAGGCCATGATCGTGTGCCATGTCATCGCCGGCAACGACCCGCCCGTCATCCGATTGGTGACCTGATAGTCGTCATTGCCGAACCAGACGCCGCAGACGAAATTCCCCGTGTAACCCATGAACCAGGCGTCGCGATAAGCATTGGTGGTGCCGGTCTTTCCGGCGGAGGCGATCCCGTCGAGGCGCGCACGCTTGCCGGTGCCGTTTTCGACCACGCTGTTCATCATCTTGATCATGTCAGCGGCAACACCCGGCGGCAGCACCTGCCGCGGCTTGGCGCCGTCGCGATCGAAGCGCCAGACCAGTTCGCCGGCGCCGGTGCGGACTTCGAGCAGCGCATGCGGCGTCACAGCCTTGCCGAGGTTGGGGAAGGTGGCATAGGCGCCCGTATGGTCGAGCACGGTGACTTCGTCGGCGCCGATCGGCAGCGACGGCGTGTCCGGCAGCGGCGTGCGGATGCCCATGTCGTGCGCGGTTTTGACGATGCGGGCGCGCCCGACCTTCGCATTGCCGTCGCCGATGGTAATCGACAGCTTCACCGCGACGGTGTTGATCGAATGCGTGAGCGCCTGGATCAGCTGCATCGAGCCGGAATAGCCGTGGCCATAGTTATGCGGGCACCAGTTGCCGATACACACGGGCCCGTCGACCACGATCGATGTGGGCTTCATGCCGTGTTCGAGCGCGGTGGCGTAGACGTAAGGCTTGAATGAAGAGCCCGGGCTGGCGCATCGCGTCGGTCGCGCGATTGAATTGGCTGGCGCCGTAGTCGCGGCCGCCGACCATGGCGCGCACGGCGCCATCGACATCCATCAGCACCGCAGCCGCCTGTTTGGCGTGATATTCCTGGCCGTATTGCCGCAACGAACTTTCGATCGCGGAATTGGCCGCGTTTTGCAGGTTGGTGTCGAGCGCGGTGCGCACCACGAACACGCGCTCGCTCATGGATTTCGGGAAGGTGTCGACGAGCTTCTTCATCTCGTCGAAGGCCCAGTCGAGATAATAGTTGGCGGCGCGGTCATCGCGGCGGTCGACCGGCGTGGCCGGACGGCGGCGGGCACCGAACACCTGGCCTTCCGTCATCATGTTGGCTTCGACCAGGTTGTCGAGCACGACGTTTGCGCGGGCGCGGGCCGCCGGCAGGTTCACGTGCGGTGCGAATTTCGTCGGCGCCTTGAACAGGCCGGCGAGCATCGCGGCTTCCGCGAGGTTCACGTCCCGCGCCGATTTGTTGAAATAGTACTGCGCCGCCGCGTCGACACCGAAGGCGCCGCCGCCCATATAGGCGCGGTCGAGATAAAGCTTGAGGATTTCGTTTTTCGTCAGCCGCGCCTCGAGCCACATCGCAAGGAATGCTTCCTTCACCTTGCGCTCCAGCGTGCGCTCGTTGTTGAGAAACAGATTTTTCGCAAGCTGCTGCGTGATGGAGGAGCCGCCCTGCACAACGCCGCCCGCCTTCGTATTGGCGACCAAAGCGCGCGCGGTGCCGGCAAAGTCGATGCCGAAATGCTCGTAGAAGCGCCGGTCTTCCGTCGCCAGCACTGCCTTGATCAGGTGATCGGGAAACTGATCGAGCGGGATCGAGTCATTATGCCGGATGCCGCGCGAACCCACCTCGTTGCCATAACGATCCAGGAACGTTACCGCCAGCTCGGACTTCTTGAGCCAGTCGTCGTCCGACGTCTCGCGGAAGGCCGGCACCGCCAGCGCCAGCATCACCACCAGGCCGAAGGTGCCGAGCGTTGCCCCTTCCGACATCAGCTCGGTGAGCCCGCGCCGCCAGCCGGAGACGTGGAAGCGATCCATGAAGGTGGAAAAGCGCTCATAGGCCTCGCGCGTGCCGGAGGCCCCGCGAAACAGGCTGAAGTCGATCCATGCATCGAGCCCGAGCAGGAACCGCTTGATGGCCGGCTTCCAATGGTCGGGGAAAGGGTTGCGCAAAGCTCTGCCGATCGTGCTGTCGCCCCAGGCGGGACGCCGGGCGAGCCGAATTTAGCCGATCGGACAACCCGCGGCCAATGCCACGGATCCGCCCGGCTGGAACTACCTGGAACGATAATGAACGGAAATTGCGGTGAAAAATGGCCGGGTTCCATGAGGGGCGGAAAGGGGCTTTCTACGGTCGTCCCCGCGAAAAGCGGGGACCCATACCCGGTGCCCTATCATGGGGCTGCGGCGTATGGGTCCCGGCCCTCCCTCGCTCCGCTCGATCGGCCGGGACGACAGCACCGCGTTGGGTCAACAGCCTAACAATGACTGAACCCCTCCAAGCCGCTACAAGGGCCCCGATGAGCCCCACAAAACCCGCCGCCCGCATCGCAAGCCCCGTTCTGGCGCCGCAAGACGATGGCGCAGATGACGCGTGCCGAATGGGAGAGCCTGTGCGACGGCTGCGGCCGCTGCTGCCTCAACAAGCTGATCGACGAGGACACCAACGCGACGGTGTACACCGATGTGAGCTGCAAGCTGCTCGACTGCGAGAGCTGCCGCTGCAGCGACTATGCGCACCGGCAGGCCAAGGTGAAGGATTGCGTGCGGCTCACCCCGCGCAATGTGCGGCGGCTCAAATGGCTGCCGCCGACCTGCGCCTACCGGCTGGTGGCGGAGGGCAAAGATCTCGCCTGGTGGCACCCGCTGGTGTCGGGCAGCCCCGAGACGGTGCACACCGCCGGCATCTCGGTGCGCGGACGCGTGGCGGCGAGCGAAAGCCGACGTGCCGGACGAGAAGCTCGAGGAATATATTGTGAGCTGGCCGGGGAAGTGGCCTAAAGGCGCCAAGGGCCGTACCGCCAAACGAGAAAAATAAGGGCGAAGGGCAAGGGCGTTCGGCCCCTCAGCGGAATGGACGGACCAAGCGCGCATGGCTGAACAGAAACAAGCCGTCGTCGTCGGGGCGCTCGGTGTCATCGGGCGCTACATCGTCGCGCGGCTGCTCGCGCAGGGTGACTGGTCCGTC
Organism: uncultured Alphaproteobacteria bacterium; assembly: GCA_963810585.1. Taxonomy (GTDB): domain Bacteria; phylum Pseudomonadota; class Alphaproteobacteria; order Rhizobiales; family Xanthobacteraceae; genus Pseudolabrys. The sequence continues at coordinate 150,079 of CAWENV010000001.1, read as the reverse complement.
GTCGGCCTGTCGCGCCGGCCCGCCGATGCGGCGCCGCGTTACCGCCACATCGCCGTCGATCTCCTCGACGCTAAAGATGCGGCACAAAAGCTCACCGCACTGAAGGACACCACGCACGTTTTCTACGCGGCGTTTCAGCCTGCGGCTGGCGCTGCTGCGGGCTATGCATCGAACATCGCGCCGAACCGCGACATGCTCGTCAACGCCGTCACGGCGATCGATCGGGCGTCGCCCGCGCTGCGCCGCGTGGTGCTGGCCACCGGCACGAAATATTATGGTTCGCATCTCGGGCCCTACAAGACGCCGGCGCGCGAGAGCGACCCGCGCCACGCAGGCCCCAATTATTATTTCGATCAGATCGATTGGCTCTCAGCCTTCCAGCGCGACAAGCGCTGGGACTGGGTGGAGCTGCGGCCGCAGACCTTGTGCGGCTTTGCGCCGGGCACGCCGATGAGCTTGGCGCCGGCCATCGCGGTTTACGCCGCGATCAGCAAGGAGCTTGGACGCCCGCTGCATTTTCCGGGAAAGCCCGGCGCTTATGCGTCGATCTATCAGGTCACCGCGTCGGAGCACTTCGCCAACGCGGCGCTTTGGGCGGCAAACGAGCCGCGCTGCGGCCTTGAAGCGTTCAACATCACCAATGGCGATTATTTCCGCTGGAAAAATCTCTGGCCGAAGCTTGCCGCGGCTTTCGATATGCCGGCGGGCGATGTCCGCACCACAAGCCTGACGGCCGACATGGCGGACAAGGCGCCGCTGTGGCGTGCCATGACGGAAAAACACGGGCTGAAGCCCTACACCTATGATGAATTGGTGGCGTGGCCCTTTGCCGATTACGTCTTCGGCTGCGATTGGGATGTGATGTCAGATGTCACCAAATCGCGCCGCTTCGGCTTCCACGACGTGGTCGACAGCGAGGAGATGTTCGTGCGGCTCATGCGGCAGTTTCGTGCGGAGCGGATTGTGCCGTGATTTGGGCCGGTCGGGGGCGCGGCTAAATGATGGACCTATCGCATAGCACCCCGCATCGCTAAATAGGGCCCATGAAACACATCGGATTTCTCTCTTTCGGTCATTGGACTCCGTCGTCGCAGTCGCAGACGCGGTCGGCATCCGACGCTCTCCTGCAATCGATCGATCTTGCGGTCGCGGCCGAAGAGCTCGGCGCGGACGGGGCCTATTTCCGCGTCCATCATTTTGCGCGCCAGCTCGGCTCGCCGTTTCCGCTGCTCGCCGCCTGCGGCGCGCGCACGAAGACAATCGAGATCGGCACCGCGGTCATCGACATGCGCTACGAGAACCCGCTCTACATGGCGGAGGACGCAGGCGCTGCCGATCTCATCGCCGGCGGCCGCCTGCAGCTCGGCATCAGCCGTGGCTCGCCCGAGCAGGTGATCGACGGCTTTCGACACTTCGGTTACGTGCCGCCGGAAGGGATGACTGACGCCGACATGGCGCGGCGCCACACGGAGGTGTTTCTCGAGGTGCTGCTCGGCAAAGGCTTCGCCAAGCCCAACCCGAGCCCGATGTTTCCGAACCCGCCCGGCCTCCTGCGCCTCGAGCCTTTCTCGGAAGGCCTGCGCGAGCGCATCTGGTGGGGCGCCGGCACCAATGCGACGGCGGAATGGGCGGCCAATCTAGGCATGAACCTGCAAAGCTCGACGCTCAAGATCGACGAGAGCGGTAAAGCGTTTCACGTGCAACAGGCCGAGCAGATCAGGCTGTACAAAGCGGCGTGGAAAGCGGCCGGGCATGCGCGCACGCCGCGCGTGTCGGTTTCGCGCAGCATCTTCGCACTCACCGACGACCGCGACCGCATGTATTTCGGCCGCGGCGACGATAAGGACCAGATCGGTTTTCTCGGCGGCAGCGAGCGCGCCATTTTCGGCCGCAGCTACGCGGCCGAGCCGGACGCGCTGATCGCGCAGCTCAAGCAAGATGAGGGCATCGCCGAGGCCGACACGCTGCTGCTCACGGTGCCGAACCAGCTCGGTGTCGACTACAACGCCCACGTCATCGAGGCGATCCTCAAGCACGTCGCGCCGGGCTTGGGCTGGCGGTGAGGGGCGAGGCGCTTATCGTCCCTTTGGCGTAGTCGCGAAATCTTAGGCCCGCGGTTCGCTCACAACTGTCGTCCCGGCCGAGCGATAGCGAGGGCCGGGACCCATACCCCGCAGCCTATCGAGGGACTGCGGCGTATGGATCCCCGCTTTCGCGGGGATGACGGCAAACATCGGGGGAGGTCGGGGGCTCGGCCGGGACGACGGGCAATAAATTCTGCTCGGTCCTTTGCCTCACCGCCCCTTTGGCGCAATCGCGAAGTCGTATGCGCGCGGTTCGTCGCTGCCGGTGAACGAATAGTGCCACCATTCGCGGAAATAATTCGCAAAGCCGTGCTTGCGCATCGCCATGTTGAGCACGCCGCGCCAGCGCCGCTGCTCGGGCGATATCGAGGTGTTCGCGCCATAGCTTTTGAGGTCGAAGCAATCGAAGCTCGTGCCCATATCAATGCTGTTGTCGGGCGCGCGTTTGGCCGCCGGGCCGGTGCAGGGGCCGTAACGCGCCGCCGGATCGTAAGGTGGCACGACCGTAGCCGGCAATTTGACCAGCGTGAGATCGACCGTCGTCCCGGTTGAGTGCTGCGATTGTGCGGCGATATAGCCGAGCGCAAACAATTTGTTTTTTTTCAGCGCCGGATAAAACCGCCGGGTGGCTTCAATATCCTCGCCGTCATGCGCCCAAGCGGCCATTCCGCGCACGGCGCGGGTGGGGCGGTAGCAGTCGTAAACCTTCAGCCCCAGTTTTTCCTGCGCGAGATCGGCCTGCACGCGCCTGAGCGCTTCCGCGGCTTCGCGGCGCAGGATGCATTCGGGGGCGGCATAGCCGGGCAGGGAGTGGCCGGTGAAATTATCGGCTGTCGCGTAGCGCATGTCTTGCACGATGCTGGAATCGATATCGCGCAGGTAGACAAACCCCGGCGGCAGCATGTCGCGCGCGCTCGCGGGCGTGGCGAGGAGGAGGAGGGCGAGGAGGGGGTAGAATTGCGGCCGTATCATTTTTGCTCTGGGTTCTCTTTTGTCGTCCCCGCGAATGCGGGGACCCATACGCGGCAGACCCTCGATAGGCTGCGGAGTATGGGTCCCGGCCCTCGCTTCGCTCGGCCGGGACGACGTCAAAAACGCACCCCGGAATGAGCGGAATAAAGAGCGGAATAGTGACAACGGCACATAGCACCCCCGCGCCGCTGCGTCTTGCTTTGCCGGAACCGGCAAGGCATTGAGCGGGTTGCCGAACGCGAGTTTATTCGCACGCATTCACGACGCCGTCGCCAAACACGACGCCATTGCCTCCGCGCCACACAACCGCGCTACACTCCCGCGCCATGACCTCTGCCAAAGTCTCGACCAAAAGCAAAACCAAGGCGCGGCCGGCGAAGGCCGATGCGACGTCAGAGCCGCGTGCGCTCACGCACCCGGAAATCCGCGCCATCGTACTCGGCATCATGCTGGCGATGTTCCTCGGTGCACTCGACCAAACCATCGTTGCCACCGCGCTGCCAACCATCGGCCGGCACTTCGGCAATATCAGCGATCTCTCCTGGGTGGTGACGGCCTATCTGCTCACCGGCACCGCGGTGACCCCGCTTTACGGCAAGCTCGCCGATATCCACGGCCGGCGCATTTTGATGCTGATCGCGATCGGCATTTTCGTCGCGGGCTCCGTGGCCTGCGCGCTGGCGCCGAGCATGACGTTTCTGGTGCTCGCGCGCGCCTTTCAGGGTCTCGGTGGCGGTGGGCTGATGGCGTTGGCGCAAACGATCATCGCCGACATTGTTTCCCCGCGCGAACGCGGCCGCTACCAGGGCTATATCGGCGCGGTGTTTGCGGTGTCGTCGGTCGGCGGGCCGGTGCTCGGCGGTTTTCTTACCGAGCATATCGACTGGTCGCTGATTTTCTGGATCAACCTGCCGCTCGGTCTTGTTGCGCTCGGCATGACGTCGAGCGTGTTGCGGCGCGTGCCGTTTCATCCGCGCAAGCACAAGCTCGATGTGATCGGCGCGCTGCTGATGATGTCGGCGGCGGTCGTGCTGCTGCTCGCGTTGTCATGGGGCGGGCGGCACTTCGAATGGATCTCGGCGCAAATCGGCCTGCTGCTCCTCACCTCCGCGATTCTGTGGGGGCTCTTTGCCTGGCGGCTGGTGTCAACGCGCGAACCATTCCTGCCGCTCACCGTGCTCGGCAATCCGGTGGTGCGTTGCGCGACGCTCGCCGGCGCCTGCAACATGGGGACGCTGGTCGGGATGACGATCTTCGTGCCGCTGTATTTCGAAGTCGTGCTGCATCTGTCGGCGAGCGAGTCCGGCATGGCGCTGATCCCGCTGATGGCGGCGACCGTCACGATGTCTACCATCACCGGCCGGCTGATGACGCACGTGATCCACTACAAGCGCATGTCGCTGGCGGGGCTCGCGCTCTCGATTGTCTCGCTCATTCCACTGGCGATCTGGCCGGGCTCGATGCCGACGGTGCTGGTGTTGCTACAATTGCTGATCATCGGTGCGGGCCTTGGCACCGTGTTTCCGGTGTCGACCGTCTGCATGCAAAACGCCGTGTCGCGCAGCCAGATGGGTGTTGCAACGGGCGCCGCGAATTTCTTCCGCGCGTTGTTCTCGGCACTGGTGGTGGCCGTGCTGGGCGCGATCGTCCTCGGTGGGCTGGGTGGCGTTGCGGGAATGTCGGTGGAGATGCTGGCGCGCACGGCGTCTGCGCCCGAGCTTGCCTACGCGTTCCGATTCGTTTTCCTTGCCTGCGCGCTGGTGTTGTCATTCGGGATGGCATTTCTGATTTCAATGGAAGAGCGACCGCTGCGCGGTCCATCGACAACATCGCAGGCCGCGCAAGCACCCACAGCGCCCGCTACGCCGATACCGGCAGAGTGAAGTTCCATACGTTTTGAACATGCAAATCCGCATTTGTGTGACGTAGGACACAGTCGTGGTCGCGCGGTGCAGCTATTCTCATAATCAGAGAGAGCACCAAAGGAGACACCCGATGCGCACCCTGCTCGCAATCACAGCCGCCGCCGCCGTCGTGTTCACCGTCTGGGCGACATCTCCCACCGTTGCCAGACAGCACAACACCGTCTCGATCGACCCGATCGGCATGACGGTCACCAAGACCGGCCTGACCACCGAACAATACGATCTGTTCTAGTTCGGTTCGGCGCCAACGTTTCCAAAAACGGCAAATGGCCGGGCAATTGCCCGGCCTTTTCCTTTGGTCGTCGTTCAAGGACGCGCTCCTTTTTAATCAACACTGCCTGAGCCCGAAGACGAAATTTTCGGACCATTGGCGAATCATCCGGCCGCGGTGGGACATTGAGAGGAGGAGGCTCTTATGCGCAGAGCACTAACCACCATCGCGGCAATCGCCGTGCTGGTCCTGGCCGCCAAAGTTTTAGGCCTGCCAAGCAAAACCGCTGCCGATACGCACATGGCGCAGAGCTTGACCCAGAACGCCATGCCCATCTACGATATGCATGTCGGATATTCCGGCATGAAAAATCTGCGGCCGGACCAGATTCCGGCGCCGTGATTCCCCAACGTGTTATTTACGCGAAAGTCCCGGAGCGAACTCCGGGGCTTTCTTCATTTCGCTTTTAAGTCCGGTGATAGAGGGACTCACACTGACGACTAACGCCTTTAGTCGTGGGTCCAGTCGCGGCGCAGCTCAAGCCGGACGTTCGGATCCGGGTCGCGGCCGACATATTGGCCGGATTCGTACACGGTGTCGGAATCGTTAGAGATGGACTGCGTCGGCATCGCCTCTGCACGAGCGTTACGCGCGTGCCGCACTGTTGTTTGTTCCGGTGCGTAGGCAAACGCGTTCGCGTTGTTGCTCGCCGAAGCCGCAAAGCCGCCGTGCTCGAGGGCCGGGAGATCGATCACATTGCCGGTTCCGTAACCCGCGCTGTACGACTGGGCGAAAGCGGGCGATGCCAGCAGGATGCTGAGCGCCGCGCTCATCAGAATCTTTTTCATGGTAGTTCTCCTTCTCTTCCGCGGCGGCAATCACCGCCGCAGTGGCTAAAGTTTCGTCACCCATGCCGGGAAGATGGGTAAGTGAGTGCGGAACCGCTTGTTGGGAATTGCTGTGTGGCCTTCGGCATTGCTACGCAGCGTGCAGAGCTTGCATGCGGAAATCGAATATGGGTACACGCAGCCGTGACTTGCCTGCATTGCTCCGGGCGATTAAATCCACGCATCACCATCCAGGTTAAAAGAGATGGAATCCAAGGAGGCGGGGCGATCTTAAAATTGAGGATCGCATGCCTTATCCCAGCGTGGATGAAGAGCAATGGGTTCGCATTGCTCCATCCGAACTGACCAGCCGGAAAGCGTCTCAATGGCAAGGCTTGCGCGCTGACGTCGTCAGCGTCGTCGAGCAAAAGCCGTTCGATTACGCGTTCAAGTCGCAGCAACATTTGCTCATCGCGTCGGAATATTCCGTGCGCGAAGACGGTGAAACGTCGGTTGAGGGTTTACCGAAATCGGCCTTGCGCAATCTCACTGGCCGATTGACCTTCGTGCCGGCCGGCCATGATTTCTACGGCTGGCAAGATCCGCGCGTGTTGACACGGGTCAATTATTTCTACATCGATCCCAGCGGCCCGCTGCTCGATTCGGAACTGCGGTTTTCCGAGGTCGAGTTTCGACCGCGCCTGTTCTTTAATGATCCCGAGTTATGGCGGCTGACGGAGAAGCTCAAGCACGAGACCATGAATTCCGGTGCCCAGCTGACGCACTATGCCGAAGCGCTCAGCGTGTTGTTGGAGCACGAATTGCTCAGGCTCAACAACAGCGCAACGCCTTTGGTCGCGCGTGGTGGTTTGAGTGGCTGGCAACAAAAACGGGTCGCCGATTTCATCGAAGCGCACCTGGCGGACAATGTGCGGTTGGCGGAGCTGGCGGCCCTGGCCGAATTGAGCCCGTATCACTTCGCGCGTGCGTTCAAGACATCGTTCGGTCAGCCTCCGCACCGCTATCACCTGGGGCGCCGTATCGAACGCGCCAAGGCGCTGTTGTCTGAGCATTCGGTCACCGAGGTCGCGCTGGCGGTCGGCTTTGCAGAAACGAGCTCTTTTTCCGCAGCTTTCCGCCGAGTGACCGGAGTGTCACCGCGTGAGTTTCGGCGGACATAACGGCGCGGGCCTCGCCAGAACCTCGCGAATCACCGAGAATCGCCCAGCCCGACCTGGGGGGCACGCGGATAGCGGTGGCTGATTGAGATGTCGGGCTCGAAACTCACGCTGGCGTTGAATCGCGCCATCTCGTCCTATCAGGCCGGGCAGCTCGGCGAGGCAGAACAGATCTGTCAGAAAATAATATCCAAAAAATCGAACTTCTTTGACGCTCACCATGTGCTTGCGGTCGTGCAGGCCTCGCAGGGCAAACACGAATTGGCGCTGAGGAGTTACAATCGCGCGCTTGCGGTTCAGCCCAATCATGCCGACACGCTGAACAACCGCGGCAATGTGCTCAAGGAAATGGGCCGCTTCGACGAAGCGTTGGCGAGCTACAACCGCGCGCTATCCGTCAAGCCCAACCACGCCGGCGCGCTCAACAATCGCGGTGTCACGCTGCATGTGCTTGGGCGGTTCAATGAAGCGCTGGCGGATTTCAATCACGCACTCGTCCTGCAAGCAGACTATGTCGACGCGCTGTGCAATCGCGGCAATACCTTGCACGCGCTCAAACGATTCGACGAGGCGCTGGCGAACTATGATCGTGCCATCGCGTTGAGGCCTGGCGTCGTCGAGGCGCATTGCAATCGCGGCAATACGTTGCGCGAGCTCAAGCGATATGACGAAGCGCTTGCAAGCTACGATCGCGCACTGGTGTCGCGGCCAAATCTCGTCGAGGCCATCTCCAACCGCGGCATAACGCTGGCCGAGCTCAAGCGTTATGACGAAGCTCTGCCAAATCTCGACCGCGCCATCGCGATGCGGCCGAGTGATCCCGAGCTGCTCAACAAGCGCGGCGTCATTCTGGATGAAGTGAAACGGCACGCCGAAGCATTGGCCGATTACGACCGTGCACTGGCGCTGCGGCCCGACTATGCGGACGCGATCTATAATCGCGGAAACGCGCTGCATGATCTCAAGCGCTTTGACGAGGCGCTCGCCTGCTACGACCGGCTCCTTCCGGTTCGGCATAACGATGCTGATACTTTCAATAATCGCGGCAAGATTCTCAAAGAGCTCAATCGCTATGACGAGGCGCTGGAATGTTCGGCGCGCTCGCTCGCCTTGAACCCAGACAATATCGTCGCGCATTGCAATGAAGCCTCGATGCGGCTGCTCAAAGGCGACTTTGCGCGCGGTTTTGCCGAATACGAGTGGCGCTGGAAGAAAACCGATATGGCGCCCAACAAACGCGAGTTTGCGCAACCGCTGTGGCTGGGCGAGGGCGATATCACGGGCAAAACAATCCTGCTGCATGCAGAGCAGGGGTTCGGCGACACGATCCAATTCTGCCGGTATGCCTCAATAGTGGCGGCGCGCGGTGCCCGCGTGATTCTCGAGGTCGACAAGCCACTGCTCAGCCTGATGCGCGGCGTCGCCGGCCCATCCGAGATTGTTCTCAAAGGCGACCCGCTTCCGCCGTTTGACCTGCATTGTCCTTTGATCAGCCTGCCGCTGGCGATGGGCACGCGGGTTGATACAGTTCCCGCCGAAGTGCCGTATCTGAGCGCGCCCGCCGATGCCGCGGCGTGGGATGCGCGGCTCGGACCGAAATCACGACCGCGGATCGGAATCGCCTGGGCGGGCAACGCGAAGCATGAACGGGATCGCGAACGTTCGATCGGCCTTCCTGCATTCTTCCCACTTCTGGACTTCGACGCGACCTACGTAAGCTTGCACAAAGAGATTTCCGGAGACGATGCAGCGTTTCTTAAAGAACGCGGCATTCTTCATTTCGGTGATTTGCTCGACGACTATTCCGATACGGCCGCGCTGATATCGCAGCTCGATCTGGTCGTTTCGGTGGATACCAGCGTCGCCCATCTCGCCGGCGCGCTCGCAAAACCGGTCTGGATTCTGGTGGCTCATGTTCCCGATTGGCGCTGGATGCTCGAGCGGGATGACAGTCCCTGGTATCCGACCATGCGCCTGTTCCGCCAGGACGCGCCGCGCACGTGGGACGGCGTCATTACGCGCGCTCATCGAGCGCTAGGCGATGCCGTCACAACTCCGCGATCATGATGAGGCGGTTTTGATCCGTTGGCGCGATAACCCGCAGTAACGCTGGGCTTTTCCCGTTCGAGAGCGCCGTGCGGCCATTGGTTCCGGCGTTGAGGTACGTCAAAATTGATATCGCATTTCATGCAATTTATCCAAGTAAGCTGATAGCATTGGCGTCAGAACTCAAAGCAATCCGCGAGGTACGGCTATGTCTAGGTCAATAACGAAACTAATGGTGGCGGCGATAATTGCTGTTCCACTTTTCACGAGTGTTTGTTCGGCGGCTCCCATCAGCGCTTCGGCCCTGACGAATGTGCCCAGCAATGTCGAACAGGTCCGTTGGGCCGGTGGCTGGGGCGGCCGCGGCTGGGGTGGTCGCGGCTGGTATGGCGGCCGAGGATGGGGCTGGGGCGCGGGTGGATTTGCAGCCGGCGCGATCATCGGCGGAGCGATCGCCGCTGCGCCTTATTATTACGGCGGCGGTCCTTACTACGGCGGCTATTATGCAGCTCCCGGCTACTACGCTGATTCCGAGGGGGGCGACGATGCAGTGGCGTACTGCATGCAGCGCTACCGGACATATGACCCGAACAGCGGAACGTTTATGGGCAATGACGGACGCCGCCATCCTTGTCCGTAAGTGAGTGTGGATGAGAATCAAAAACCCCGGCCGTTGGCCGGGGTTTTCTTTTTTCCGTTATCTTTCGCCGATCATTCGCAATATTTGCAGACCGGGAAATCGCGGCTGTAAACCGGCTGGGCAAGGAATTTGTCTTTCCCATAAGTCCAGAACTGGCTGACGGCCGGGTATGTCTTGATCACCGTGTTCCAGAGCTCTGGTTTGTCGTAGCCGAACATTTCCTTTTTCTCGACTTTCTTGACGTAGATGTTTTGCACGGGATTGCGCATCTCGTCGAACGATACTGGCCCGCGGACGGCGTCAATTTTCAGCCCGCCCATGATCTTGAGGAATTGCTCGGGCCCCGGCCACTTGCCGCCCGCCTTCGTCATCGTCTCGTCGATCAGCTCAGCGGTGGTGTAGTTGCTCTCAGAGAAATACGACGGAACCTTGCCGTATTTTGCGCGGTACTTTTTCACGAAAGCTTCGTTCTTCGGCGTCGTGAGCGCGGCGCTATATTGTAGCGACGAGACATCGCCGATGACCTCATCGCCCATGAAGGGCAATGCGAACTCGTCATAGCTGGTGCCGCCGCCGACGATCGGCTTCTTGTAGCCGGACGCCCGCAATTGTTTGGGGAACTGCAGCGCCATCGGCCCCACCATCAGCGTGAATACAGCATCGGCGTCCGGCTTGATGGTCGGGATGAAGGGCCCGAAGTCTTTGGTGCCGAGCGGAGGCCAGATCTTTTGCACGATCTTGCCGCCGCAATCTTCAAAGGTCTTCTGGAATCCGCCGGCTTGCTCGTAGCCGAAAGCATAGTCGGCGGCCACGATGGCGATTTTCTTGTAGCCCTGATCGCAAGCCCACTGGCCCATCGGGTGCGTCGGCTGCGATGAAGACCACCCGGTACGGAAGAAATAGGGATACTTGTCGAGCTGGCGCTGTGTGAGATCGTCGGCCGCCGGAATGGAAGCGATGTAGATCGTTTTCATTTCCGTGCTCACCGGTGCGAGCGCGTAGCCTGTCGACGCCAGCACGCCGCCAATGAACATCTGAACCTGATCGCTTAGCACCAGCTTCTTCGCTTTGGTGACGCCAAGGTCGGGTTTTGCCTGATCGTCTTCGACGATGAATTTCACATCGGCGCCGCCGAGCTTGTTGCCGTGCTCATCCAGATAGAGCTGGAAGCCGTCGACCATGTCCTTGCCGACCTGCGCAAAGAGGCCGGTCATCGGCGCGATGAAACCGATGCGCAGCTCTTCCGCCTGTGCGGCCGTTGATAAATTTGCTCCCAGCAAGAGCGCGCCGCCGAACAGCAGTGGCGCAACCGTTCGCGATTGACTCATAGTCCGATCTCCCGTCCAGCCGATCCGTTGTCCATTCTTGATGTGAACAGGTGGATGGCGATTGCAGCGTGTTCCCGGAGCGCAAACGGTATCACTACCGGCGCCGTGGGCGGAAGCCCACAAAGACAGCGCTGATTTGACGAGAAAAGCTGCGGCAGTTCGCCACTAGGCCTTGATGAACGTCCCGCTGCGTAGCTCGGAAACGGCCTGTTTCAACTCTGACTGCGTATTCATCACGATAGGCCCGTACCAGGCGACAGGCTCCTGGATCGGCTTGCCCGACACCAGAAGGAAGCGAATGCCCTTATCGCCGGCCTGCACGGTGACCTCATCGCCGGAGTCGAACAGGACCAGCGAGCGGTCGCCTGCCTTCTCGCGCACCATGATTTCGTTACCGTCGATCTGTTTCTCGTGAAGCACGCCGATCGGCTGCGACGCCGAGCTGAAGGTACCGTCGCCGTCGAATACATAGGCAAAGGCGTGGCGTTCGACCTCGACCTTGAGCGTCTTGCGCTTTCCCGGTGGCACAAAGATATCGAGATAACGCGGATCGGCGGCGACGCCGTCGACCGGGCCTTTCTTGCCCCAGAAGTCGCCGCACACGATACGCACCCGCGTACCATCGTCGTCGGTCACTTCGGGTATCTCGGCGCCCTTGATGTCCTGATAGCGCGGCGCCGTCATCTTGAGCGACGACGGCAGGTTGGCCCAAAGCTGGAAACCATGCATGCGGCCTTGCGCGTCGCCCTGCGGCATTTCCTGGTGCATGATGCCGCGGCCTGCGGTCATCCACTGCACATCGCCGGAGCCAAGCGTACCGCGATTGCCCAGGCTGTCGCCGTGCTCGACGGTGCCGTTGAGCACATAGGTGATGGTTTCGATCCCGCGATGAGGATGCCACGGAAAGCCGGCGAGGTAATCGGCGGGGCGGTCGTTGCGGAAATCGTCGAGCAGCAAAAACGGATCGGTCTCGGCGGTTTCGCCGAACCCGAATGCACGGCGCAGCCGGACGCCGGCGCCCTCGATGGTGGGCTTTGACTGGACGATGCGCTTGACCGGGCGGATGGACATACTTTGATTGCCTTTCGTGAGGCAGCGGTGCGGCGCGTCGGCCGGACGCTCAAGGTCAAGACTGTTCGCGCAATAAACCGCGAAGCGAATACTCAACCTAGACTGCCATTCATATACGGAACTTCATATAGGGCTTTCGTTCCTGAACGGAAGACCCTCGCGCGCAAGTCCAGTCGTCCGTTTGGACTGTTACGCAACAGACTATGTTCTTGGCGACAATAGTCGGACTAAAACGAAACTCGATACGCCTATGACGACGAAAACAGACCAACGCCGCCACAGACATTGCGTACGGCGACACCGAGTGGACGATCGCGCGGGTGAGCTATGTCCTGGCGACAGACATCGGAGGATGCCTTTTGCGTGCCGGTGCCGTACGCTGTCCCGCTTTGGGGTCATGCATCCGTGGGCGCCACTGTGCCCGAGATATATACATAGTTGAAATTTCGTTGCCGCCCGCAATTTTCGCCGGCCTAATACTCGCGGCAGCGCGCAAAACGGGATATGATTGGACGCATGTCTGGCCATTTGTCTAAGCATTTAGTGAAGCGTTTTGCCGCGGTAGTGTGCCTGGTGGTATTGGGCTTAAGCTTGTTCGGCTGCACCAAATGCGGGTGGTTGTGGGATCAGGGACCGCGCACCTGCCACAGCGACACGCCGGGCGCATAGACGATCATATAGTGACAGTGCAGTGGTGGGTCCGCTCGCTTGCGCGAGAATCGGAGTGGCGCCTCTATTCCGCGCGCAACAGATTAAACACTGCGCCGGCGATCCCGACCAGTAAGCCCGCGAGCAACACATATTGCAGCGTCAGCACTGCCCGGCCCGGCACTTCGATGGCGCGGTCGGGAGATCGTAGATCTGCCAGGCCGCGGCTGTCGCGAACACAGCCAGCATGGAAGGCACCACCGAGGCGCGTGCCGCGGTCACGGGTCATAATGTGCGTTACTAATCGCAGATCAGGTTCACAAGTGGATTGTCGGTAAAGGCGTGTTCCTTTCGCCGCGATAGGAACAAATCACGCCCGCCCGCCGTTCACTGTGCTGAAGCCTCGCGGCGCGGGGCGACGACATCATGGAACCAGAGGATAACGTAATGAATCGGACGGGAACAATTTTTTCGACAGGGATTGCCATCGGGCTGGCAGGCGCGATGCTTGCGACCGCGGCCGTGGCGCAAACCAAGGCCGATAAGGCCAGCCAGAAATTCATCAAGGCTGCGATCGCGGGCGACATTGCCGAGATCGATGTCGGCAAGCTGGCGCAGGAGAAGGGCCAGAGCGATGCCGTCAAGCAATACGGCGCGATGCTGGTGAAGGACCACGGCGCGCATAAGGCCAAAGCGGAAGAGGTCGCGGGCAAGCTCGGTGTGACGCCGCCCACAGGGTCGAGCTTCGGTGAGAAGGCGACCTACGCGAAGTTGAAGCTGCTGTCGGGGGCTTCGTTCGACAAGTCGTTTGCCAAGTCGATGGTGTCCGACCACCAGGCTGACATCAAGGACTACAAGAAAGAGGCCTCCAAGAACGATGCGGCCGGCCAGCTCGCGAAAGAGACGCTGCCCGTGCTTCGCCATCACCTGGAAGCCGCGCAGCTGCTCACTGCAAAGAACGAGAAGCAATCGTCACGGTAGTACGGATGCCGCGTTAAGCGGCTGTTCCGGAGATGACGCCCGCCGCTGGTCCCCGCAGCCGGGCGTCATTTCTTTTTGAAGCATGCTAGGCTTTCGGGCGGTGGGTGCCGTCTGACGGAGTGCGCCATGACCGCGACCGATAAGGTGTTTGCGGGCTCGATCCCGGAACTTTACGAGCGGTTGATGGTACCGCTCATTTTCGAGCCTTATGCGCGCGACCTCGCCGGGCGGGTGGCCAAGGCCAATCCGCGCGATGTGCTGGAAGTGGCCGTCGGCACCGGCGTGCTCACGCGCGCGATGGCATCGAAACTGTCCGCGCGCGTACGCATGGTGGCGACCGATCTCAACCAGCCAATGCTCGACCAGGCCCAGGCGCGGCCGATCGACAACAGCCACATCACCTGGCAGCAGGCCGACGCGCTGGCGCTGCCGTTTCAGGATAAAAGCTTCGATGTGGTGGCTTGCCAGTTTGGTGTGATGTTCTTTCCCGACAAGGTGAAGGGTTACAAAGAGGCGCGCCGGGTGCTCAAGGACGGCGGCCGCTATTTCTTCAACGTGTGGGACAAGATTGCCGACAATGAATTCGCCGATGTCGTCACGCAAGCGCTCACCGGGATGTTTCCGGATGACCCGCCGCTTTTCATGGCGCGCACGCCGCATGGCTACAACGATGCCGAAACCATTCGCGCGGAGCTGAAAGGGGCGGGTTTTGGCGACGTGACAATCGATGTCGTGGATGCCAGGAGTACGGCGCCATCGGCCCGCGAGCCCGCGATCGCGTATTGCCAGGGCACGCCGCTGCGCAACGAGATCGAAGCGCGTGACAAATCGAGACTGGAAGAGGCAACCGCGGTGGCGGCTGAAGCTTTGGCGCGCCGTTTTGGCAAAGGCGCAGTTGATGGGCGCATCCGCGCCCTCGTGATCACGGCGGCGCGCTGACGCGTTCAGCCTGCGCGCGTGCGGCGCCAGCAGCGCAGCGTGAGAACGCCGGCGGTTGCGGTGGCGGCAGCAAGCACCCACACGGTAACGGCGGCGCTGTTGCCGAACGCAAGCACCGTCATGCAGAACAGGCCGACGCAGCCATAGGCGTGCGAGAGCAGGTAGCTGCGCCGCGCTGAGGCGGGCGCCGCACTCGACCAGATGTAACGCTCGATCGCAAAGTGCGACATGAAGTCGTCGTGCAGGCCTGACGGCAGCACCGGCCGCGCCTGATCGAACGCCGCGTAGAAATAATAGCCGGCAAGGCCCAGCGACAAAGCTGTGATGCACAGCGTGAGCAGGGCGGCAGTCTCGGGGCTCATTGGGGGCTCATGGCCGTAAGATGATTCCGCACCGAGCTGAATGAATCTTTAACGCGACTGACGGGGGCGGAGGTAATGACAGACCTCATCCCGGCAAGGGTGCATTGAGAAAAATCAACGCCAACGGGCGCCAGGGCTTACTTCTTGGCGGCCGGTTCGGCCTTCGCTTTCAGATCTGTCAGCTCGTTGCTCAGCTTTGTCATAGCCGCCTTGAGCGTGGCGATTTCGGTGCGGGCAGCGGCGAGATCCCGCCCGGCAGCTGCAAACTTGTCCTGCGTTTCGCGGGTGAGTTTGGCCAAAGCCTGCTGAAGAAACTCGACATTGGACTGCAGGCAGCCCGTCCGGCGCTCCATCTGCTTTTCCGCAGTGCACACCTCCAGCCCCCGCACATCCTGTGCACCGGCGGGCACCAACCACATAAAAAAAAGTAGCCCTGTGCAACGCGCCCATTGCGTCGCTGCAAGGTGATGCCCGTGGCGTTGCCTGCCTACCATGTCGGGAAGCCTACATGATTCTGTTCAAAATTATTCACCGCGAGAATGCGATGGTTATCGACGCGAAAATGTGTGCGCGGTTCAACACATCTGAAGTAGGGAAATAATGAGACCGACTTCAAAAGCAATAATAATGGATTTCATCGGAGCTGGTGAGATTCAGCCAAAAAGAGGCCGCCGTTCGGAACGAACGGCGGCCAAATATTTCAAGTCTGCCGGCTTGGGGGATGGGGGATGGGGCCGGCAGCTGGACCATTAACCCGGGCCCGCCGCCAAGGTTCCGCTCCGGGCGCCAAAAAAGAAGCCGCCATTGAAGGCGGCTTTCACCAATAAAATTGGCGGAGGAGGGAGATAAAAGCCTACTTGAGCTGCGTCGAAATCGTATTGAACTTGCCGTTGAGGTTGGTGCCGATCGCGTTGACGCTCGCGATGATTACGATCGAAATTCCCGCGGCAATCAGGCCGTATTCGATCGCGGTGGCACCCGACTCATCTTTCAGGAACCTGAAAACGTTAGACATCAGACACACTCCATGTGGCCGGATACAGGAACACGATACCGTCGTCGCCTTAACAGAAGTCTTTGGCAGTCATCGCAAAAGTGCGATGGAATTGATTCAATTGGTCTCGAAACTCTGCAAGTCGCTGCTCTGCAAGTCGCTGCGGGTTTGCGGCCCGTGCGTAACGCTTTGCGATCCGGAAAAAGAAGCCGCCGATGTCGGCGGCTTCGTTGATTCCAGCCACACAGGAAAAACTATTTCAGCTGAGTTGAGATGCTCTGGAACTTTCCGTTGAGGTTCGTGCCGATCGCGTTAACAGTCGCGATAATCACAACCGAAATGCCGGCGGCGATGAGGCCGTACTCGATCGCGGTCGCACCCAACTCGTTCTTCAGGAAGGCTACAATCTTGGACATGTGACGCTCTCCGTGGTTTTGTAGTTTTATAAGGTGGGACAATAATCTGCCTGTGTTAAAAAAAGCTCTCATTGATCGCAGAACAGTGATTGCGATTTAAATCAAATGCCGAATGAGGGATTCATTTTGCGTTAGCCAACGCGCAACGACATCTCGCGTAATCAGGCTGTAAAACGAGTTATTACCGACGCCCGGTGAATGGAACAGTTCGATTTTGCCGAAGCTCGCTGCGCGATTTTGTTTCAAATCATCAACTGGACGCGCCGCTGCTTCACGCGTTGTTCACCACGCGAAGACATGTGATTCCATTGGCATTACAACACCTTCAATGGAACCTTTGGCCGCTATGCGCGTTCTCATTCCCAGAGCCAAGGAGGTTCTCATGAAAAAACTCATTATCGGTGCGCTGGCGTTGGCCGGCGTCGCACTGTCAATGCCTGCAAGTGCGCAGGGCGTCTATATCGGTGCGGGTCCAGTCGGCGTTGGTGTCGGCGTTGGCCCCGGCTACGGCTATGGTGGTGGTTACGGTTATGACCGCGGCTACTACGATCGTGGATATGGTCCGGGATATCGCAGTTACGCTTATTCCGGTGGTCATTGCCGCGTCGTGAGACAGGATATCAACGGACACATCAGGCGCGTCCGTCACTGCTGGTAAGCGCACGAACGTTTTGTTTTAACGGTGAAGGCCTCGGACCTCGGTCCGGGGTCTTTTTCGTTTACGGCGCGATCGGCGAATTGAATTTGCGCGCGGTGTCGACAATCCATTCGCGGTAGAGCAACAGCGGCGTGATGCCGGTCAAGCCGCCGCACCCTTCTTCATCGCCCGGCGCGGTGGACCAGCTCACGACGCCGATCACGAGCGGGCCATCGCCATCGAAAGCAGGCGCGCCGGAATTGCCAGTGCAGCCGCCGAGGCCGATGCGCGTATTGCGCGTTGCAACGTCATAAAGACGGATTTGCAGTGAACCCGGCTTGCCGGTGACGGTGAGTGTCGCCATGCGTGGCTGCCCGAGCCCGCGCGCGGTGCCGGCGAGCGTTACGCCGAAGCCAGCGATGGTCAGCGTCTCACCCGGGGTGACCCGGCGCGGCGCGGCCAGTCCCGCGGGCGTGACGATATCCGGGAGAGGTGCCGCGAGCTTGATGAGCGCCACGTCGGCCGTCGCGCGGCTGGCGGTGTAACTCGCGTAATCGAAAGCCGGGTGGAGCACGATCGCGCGGACAGGGATCGCGACACCCGTTTGATAAGCCTTCACCTGATAGGCGACTGTACGCGTTACGCAATGTGCGGCCGTCAGCACCAGATCGCGCGCGAGCGCGGTCCCGGTGCATAGATCCTCGCGCGCATCCACGATCATCACGATCGGCCGGGCGGCCCAGTTGGCCGCGGGCGGCGCATTGCCGGTGACGGCGCCGACGGGGCCGCTAAGGAAGAGCCAAAACATAACGAGCAGAGCGCGGGGCATGCCCGCCGAGGATAGCACGCGCATTCGATGCTGATAACTCGAGCAGTGGGCGGATATCTTCGAGCTATAGAGCGAGTTCAGAGAGGTGGTGCGACTGGTGGAACGACCCTTGAGAACAATTTGGTCCCATGATCACATGTCTGCATATTTGGAAGTGTCATAAAGGGGAGGAGACGATGAGACGGATTATTCTTGCCGCTTTAATTACCTCGTTCGCCATTAGCGCCGCTATGGCTCAATCCTGCGAAAGCATGGCCTTGAGCAAGGACGGTAAGCCGCTTCACGGCGCTGCAAAAACAAGCTTCGTGAAGAAGTGCAAAAAGGACGCCTGCGAAAGCAAAGCGGTCAGCAAAGAGGGCAAGCCGCTTTACGGCGCAGCTAAAAATAGCTTCCTGGCGAAATGCAAAAAGGCCGCATAAACGAGGTCCGTCCAACATGAGTCATTAGCAGGCGCTGTTAACGGAGGAGACTGCGTGTCTTGCCTGCGCATTTACGGTATCGCCCGTACCCGCGCGTTTCGCGCGCTCTGGATGGCGAATGAGCTCGGTCTCGAATACGAGCATCTGCCGATCGAGATCGGTGCGGCAGGTGCCCGCTCGCCAGAGCTTCTCGCTATCAATCCGAACGGGCGTCTACCTTTCATCGTGGATAGTGGATTCGTTCTGTTCGAGTCGCTTGCGATAACACTCTACCTCGCCAAGAAACACTCCGATGGCAAACTTTATCCAAACACGCTGGAGGGTGAAGCGGCCACCTGGCAATGGAGTTTGTGGGCCGTCACCGAGGTCGATCGCGGCGTCAACATCTGGTCGCTGCACGCGGTCCGCCTGCCACCTGGCGAGCGTGATGCTATTAAGTGCAACGAAGCCCTATCGGTTCTGGCGGCGCCATTTAAGGTACTCGACACAGCAGTGGCTAAACAAAAATATCTACTTGGTAATGACTTTACCGTGGCCGATCTCAATGTAGCCGCAGTCATTAGCCGCGCGATCGATATGGACCTTTCCGCAATTCCCAACCTTAAAGCCTGGCTGACCCGCTGTCTGGAACGGCCAGCTGCGCGAAAGAGCCTCGCGCTCAAGGCCAAGGCCGACAAAGAAACGCCGGCCGAAGTGACTCGGCGCATCGCCAAATTCAACCGCTTGTGAAGTCCACAAACGACGATAGCGAAAGCGGGTCGCATATGTCGGTGGAGGAAAGTGATGAAGGCAGTGCTCCTGATAAACCACGGCGGGCCGGAGATGCTGCGCTACGGCGAAGCGCCGGATCCAACGGTGGCCCCTGGCGAAGTAGTTGTCGACGTCCATGCGGCCAGCGTTAACGGGGCGGACCCAAAAGTGCGGCGCGGCAAAGGCCGCTACCGGCTCGATCATTTTCCTCATATTCTCGGGCGCGACTTCTCCGGTGTTGTCAGCGCGGTGAGCGTTGGCGTCACTGATTTCAAAATTGGTGATGCCGTGTTCGGTGTCACGGACCAGGGAATTGAAGGAGCCTACGCCGAAAAGATCGCCATTAAAGCCGCAATCATTACCAAAAAGCCCGATCACCTTAGTCACGCCGAGGCGGCAGCCCTTGGACTTACTAGCCTAACAGCGCTTACGGCAATTGAAGATACAGCGCAGCTTGAAGCCGGCCAAACTATTCTCATTCACGGTGGTGCCGGCGGCGTCGCAGGATTTTCCATACAGCTGGCGAAACACCTCGGGGCCAAGGTGATCACGACCGCCAGCGCCGGCAACCACTCTTATGTGCTTAGCCTCGGCGCTGACCAAGTAATCGACTATAACGCCGAAGATTTCACCAAGATCGGACCCGTCTGCGACGTGGTCTTTGACACAGTCGGTGGTGATGTTCAGGTTCGCTCCTATGCTGTGTTAAAGTCCGGCGGGAAATTGGTATGGATTGCGCCCGCGCCGGAGGGATTTCGACCTTCTCGCAGCGATGTGCAAATCTTACGCCCCAATGTGGTACGCGATCGCGCTCATCTCGAACGAATGCTGGCCCTTCTCGATGCCAGTGTGGTTGGGCCACCTACGATCGTCCGCTATAAACTCCCAGACGCCGCGGAAGCACACCGGGTAAGCGAAGCGCGCCATCTTCAAGGCAAGTTAGTGCTGGAGGTTTGCTGAGCCCTGAAACGGACAAACCTGAAGCAGTGCGTTGGCCACTTGGTCTGGAAAGTCTCTATTGAGACACACCGACCGTGAGCTATCATCACGTTAACGATCCAGTTGATGGGAGGAAGTGATGACCCGTTCACGGCAAGCCGGAATCAGAAAAATTAATTTCAGCCGTAGTGCTGCGATTGCCATGGCCTTGCTCATGGGAGGTGTTGTCGGGGCAGCCTCGCAGAAAATCGGCGATCCACCGGAAGCCTCGAACATGCGCCTTGCCGGATTTAACGATCTGCAGGGTCGATCGGCGTATCAACCGACAATTCATCATCAGGGGGATCGCTGGATCGCATACATTGGGCACCATGGCGGAACCGATGCTGTCCAAAAACCTGCCAATCCATTGACCGGTCAGTCCGAATTTAACGGAACGTCGATTGTTGACGTGACCGATCCTTCGCATCCAGTATATTTACGCCATATCCCGGGACAAGAAGGCACGTACGAAGCGGGGGGCGCGCAGATGGCCCGCGTCTGCGACGGGAAGGATCTTCCCAAAGGCGATCCAAGCGCCGTGTATCTACTTCGTACTTTTGGTGGCGCGGCACATGAGATTTGGAACGTCGCCGATCCTGCAAACCCAAAACTGATCATTCGCTTGGAAGGCCTCAAGGATACCCACAAGAGTTGGTGGGAGTGCAAAACCGGCATTGGGTTTCTCGTCTCCGGCGTTTCGAATTGGCGCGTTCGTCGCATGACTGAGATCTACGACCTGAGCGATCCGGCCAGACCTGTTAAAATTCGTGAATTTGGTTTGCCAGGCCAGGAGCCCGGATCAACGGGAAGCGTTCCAACTGAGTTGCACGGCATGATCTCGACCGGTTCGGCGGGTAACCGGGTTTATTTTGGTTATGGCACCAACAAGGGCGGAATTCTGCAGATTGTCGATCGCGACAAACTAATTAGCGGACCGAAAGAACCCACTCCCGACAACCTTCGTTATCCAGTTATCGGGGAGATGGAAATGTCGCCGTTAAACGGCGCTCACACAACGTTTCCCTTGGGAAAAATGACCGTTCCGAATTTTTCGAAAGACAAATTCGCGAGCCAGCGAGACATCGTGATGATTGTTGATGAATTGCTGGTCAACGAATGCCAAGAAGGCGAGGCGCGACAAATGGTATGGTTCGTCGATGCGACAGTTGAGAAGAAACCAATGGTCGTAGCAAGCTATTCTGTGCCAGAGGCTCGCGAGAACTTCTGCGAGCGCGGAGGTCGCTTCGGCTCGCATTCTTCCAATGAGAGCATGGCGCCCGTTTTCTATAGGAAACTTGCTTTTGTGACTTGGTTTAATGCAGGGGTTCGTGCGCTCGATATACGCGATCCATATCATCCTAAAGAAGTTGGCTACTTCATTCCAGCGATTACAGCGGCAACAGACAAGCGCTGCATCAAAGTCAATGGGCAGGATCGCTGCAAAGTGGCAATACAAAGCAACAATGTTGAAACCGATGAGCGTGGGTATGTCTATGTTGTCGATCGGGCCAACACCGGACTTCATATTCTCGAAATGACAGGACCGGCGCGCGCGATTGCAGGACTTCCTGAAAACTGATCCCGAGTCCAAAGTAAGCGCGATGAAACGTGCTGCCACGATTAACGCCGAGATCACATTGTGCGGAGTCGCACTATTCCTCTCTGTTGTGGTCTGTTTGCAGGCTATTAGTCTCGCACACTCCGACGAGGTCGATTTGATATGGACCGAGACGAAATGGCCGTTCCTAATGGATCAGTGGGGGGAGGGTAGGTCATTCCAATGCAACGCGGCAGACTGTGGAGCGGAACTCAATTTGTATATCCGTGCCAAGATTGGTTTCTGCAGTGCCACGACGGGCGTTGCGGATGATAACGAACTCGAGAGGTTGAGCGATTTCGACTTCATGAAAGGTCAGGCAACCGCGCTGGCCAGCGGTCGCGATATTGATATTGCCGGGATGAAGGGCCGCCTTCGCACATACGCGACTGCCAGTTCAATCCTTGCACAGACATACGCGTTCTCAGTCGCTTTCAACAAGAATAGCGACGCTATAGTTGCCACGGTGACGGTTAAAGGCGCACCTCCGGTCGCCATGGAGCCGTTCATAATCCAATTTCTGAACGGGGAAACAATTCAGCGCTGGGTAACTCGTACGCTCGGATTGTAAAATACATGGGGTGGTCAATATGCTTTTCCGATAACCCAATAGTTCGGTCCTACCGAACGATTACCCAGCTGAACAAACCTTGCCGGGCCAACCTAAAAGCAGCATGCTCGGCATAAAAAGTGTGTCGTTGAGACCCGTATGGTCTTCCTCAAAGGGGGGAGAGAAACCTATGACAGAACAAAAGTTCGGTCGGCGCGATTTTTTGAAAGGCGCCGTGGTCGGTGGCGCCGCCGCAGCAGGCGCGACAACAGCGGCGATGGTTCCGGCCCCGAGCGCGCAGGCGCAACAGGTCACAGCGACGCCATCAGCCTCACAGGCGGCTGGATATGAATTTCTCAATCTCGATGAGGCAGCCTTCATTGAAGCGCTGGTCGACCACATGGTCCCGGCCGACGAGGTCAGCCCGAAGGGCACTGATCTCGGTATCAACATCTACATCGATCGCGCGCTCGCCGGCGCCTGGGGCAAGGGCGAGCGCCTCTACATGCAGGGCCCGTGGAAGCAGGGCGCGCCTTCCCAAGGTTACCAGTTGCCGCTAACACCCGCCCAGCTCTATCGTGCGGGCATCGAAGCGACCAACGAACATTGCCGCAAGATATACGGCAAAACATTCGACCGGATCGAGGACGCGCAGCGCGAAGAGGTGCTGGTCGGCCTGTCGACCACCAAAATCAAGTTCGACAACGGTCTGCCGGTGCGCGTGTTCTGGAGCACGATCTATCAGACCGTGGTCGAAGGCATGTATTCCGATCCGATCTACGGCGGCAACCGCAACAAGGCGGGCTGGGCCATCATCGGCTTTCCCGGCGTGATCGCGGTGCACCGCGATCACGTGGAGAAATATCGCGGCAAGCCGTTCCCGAACAAGCCAGTCGGCATCTCGGACATGAGTTGAGGGGCGCGCCAATGACCACCAAACTCAAAGAAGTCGATGTCGTCATCGTCGGATTGGGCTGGACCGGTGGCATTCTCGCCAAAGAACTTTCCGAGGCCGGCCTGAAGGTAGTCGCGCTCGAGCGTGGCGCGCCCCGTACGAGCGAGAACGATTATTCTCTGCCTAATATCCGCGACGAGCTGCGTTATGTCGTGCGCCATGACCTGATGCAGAACACCGCGCGCGACACCATTACGGTACGCAACAATCCGACCCAGGAAGCGCTGCCGATGCGCCGGCTCGGTTCGTTCCTACCGGGCGAAGTGGTCGGCGGTTCTGGCGTACACTGGAGCGGTCATACCTGGCGCTGGACCGACATGGAGTTCAAGATCCGCTCCAATTACGAAGAGCGCTACGGCAAGAATTTCATCCCGGACGACATGACGATCCAGGATTGGGGCATCACCTACGATGAACTCGAGCCCTATTACGATAAGTTCGAGTATGTCGCGGCGGTGTCCGGGAAGGCCGGTAATATCAAGGGGCAAATCCAGCCCGGCGGCAATCCGTTCGAAGCGCCGCGCGCGCGCGAGTATGCGCTACCGCCGCTGACGCCCATTCTGGCCAGCGAGATGTTCAGCGAGGCCGCGCGCAACGCGGGCTATCACCCGTTCCCCCGACCGTCGGCGAATGCATCGCAGCCTTATACCAATCCTGACGGTTCGAAATTCGGCGGGTGTCAGTATTGCGGTTATTGCCAACGCTTCGGCTGCGAAGCCAATGCCAAGGGCAGCCCACACATGACTGTGATCCCGATCGCGATGCGCAATCCGAATTTCGAGCTGCGCACGCATGCCTGGGTCACCAAGGTGCTCAAGGATAGTGACGGCAAGCGCGTCACCGGCGTCAACTACACCAACGTGCTCAATGGCGAGGAATTCGAGCAGCCGGCCACCCTTGTGCTGCTATGCGCCTATGCCATCAACAACGTGCATCTGATGCTGCTGTCGGGCATCGGCGCTCCGTACGATCCGGCGGCGCAGAAAGGCGTGGTCGGCAAAAATTACTGCTATCAGACTGGCGCGGGCGCTACCCTTTTCTTTGAAGGCAAATTCTTCAACCCGTTCATGAGCGCCGGTGGCTCCAACGCCACCATCGACGACTTTAATATCAACTGGGCGTTCGACCGCGCGCCTCATAATTTCGTTGGCGCGTATAATGTATCCGGCGGATTTAATACCGCGCTACCGATCGGGTACCGTCCAGTGCCAGGTGGGACGCCACCGTGGGGTAGCGAGTGGAAGAGGGCGACAGCGAAGTGGTACCAAACCGCAATGACGATTAGCGCCAGCGGCAGCGTGATGGCCAATCGCTACAATTGCTACGATCTCGATCCCACATATCGCAATGCATTCGGCCAGCCGCTAATGCGCATGACCTTCGATTACAAGGCGAACGAGCATAAAATGGGTACCCACGCGGCGCAGGTGATCAATGACATCGCCAAGTCGATGAATCCCACCAAACTCAATCCGGCCAGTGCGCGGACCGATCCCTGGACCGTGGTGCCCTACCAAAGCACGCACAATACTGGCGGCACCATCATGGGCCCCACTCGGCGCGACAGCGTGCTCAACAAATATTTGCAAAGCTGGGATTGCCATAATCTCTTTGTCGTTGGCGCCAATGTGTTCCCGCACAACGCGTCGTACAATCCGACCGGGCCGGTCGGCGCGTTGGCCTACTGGACGGCGGACGCGATCAAGAACCGCTACGTGAAAAATCCCGGCCCATTGGTCGCGGCATGATCGAGGTTGCACGAGCGGCCGTGGTATCGGGCCTGATGGTGGTGCTTATCGGCTCTGCCCGCGCCGATGGCGATGCAGCGCGCGGCGAAGCGCGCTTCCAGGATTGCGCCGCCTGCCACAAGTTAGAGGCCGGCAATAATAGTGTGGGGCCGAGCCTGCACGGAATTTTCGAACGCAAGGCGGGGGCGCTGGCGGATTTTCGTTATTCGCCGGCGATGAAACGCAGTGGAATTTCCTGGACGCCGGAAACGCTCGACAGGTTCATTACCGATCCGCAGGCTATGGTGCCGGCCAATCGCATGCCCTACGCTGGCATGGCGAACTTAAGTGATCGCGCCGACCTCATCGCGTACTTGGAAAAGATGTCGAAATAGACCCTGGGAATCAGGAACGGCCAACAAACTAGGTTGGTGGATGTCCGCTGTTGGCACTTAGCGAACATGGCGTTTTGCAATGCACATGTCCGCATAACTAGGTAAAGCGGACATTCGATATGGCCCGTCTCAAGGGCGCTGATGTTCGGGCGCTGAGCTGCTCGCAGCTTTGCTTGTACCCCGCTCAAGCATTCGGTCCGCAATAGCGACCTTGCAGGCATTTGAAAGCTGCGCGCGGTGCTCTCTCATGCAGTCTCGGAGGCGGCCACCGCCCGGCTGGACGGACCCGCAAAGCGCTTTCATGTCCTCTCCGCACGCGCCCCTCGGAAGGCCTGGCTCGGCAAAGGCGTAATTGGGGAGAAGTACGACGACGGCGATCGTAAAAGCGGACCTAAAGAGCATAACCGTGTCTCCAATGGCTCTGATGTCACTTTGACATTCGCCGCTTGAACAACGGTTTGTCGAATAAGTAAAATTGCACAAAACCGGACATCGAAAAGGAAGGTGACGCGCCCGTATTGCGCCCACGTTGCTCTTGAGCCGCGCTGATTTGGCGGTCGTTGCACTCGTTTTGCGACGCTATTTACGGCACGGTTACTCAATGGGTCAAAATGGTTCCTTGGCGGCTGGATCATTGGGTCGGATTACAAAGGTTTCATGTTGAGTTCATCGGTCGTTCAGTACTTCCGCCGCAAAATTAGTTAGATTTGGATGCGTTCGTACGGGGCGGTGATTGGCGAGGCTGTCTAATGGCCATCGATGTCCGCACACAGGCCGCACTGGCGTTGCACCGCTTCGGGTTTTCGCCGAAGGCTGGTGCGCTAGCTTCGATCGGCGACGCGCGAGCGAAACTGATTGCTGAGCTCGAGAACCCGGCCGCCGGCCAAATTAAGAAGCAAGATTTACTGAGCTCTGGTGAGGCCGCTCGTGCCGCTTTTGATTTTCGCCAGGAGCGGCAGGCCGCGCGCCTCACGAGCCGCGCGCAAGGTCAACCAGGTGACCAGGAGCCGAACCGCGCGACAACGGACGACCTGCATTCCGAGATGATGCAAAAGGAGACCAAGCAAGGAGCACAAAAATCGAATCCTGCCCCGGGCGTGCCGCAACAAATCTATCTCGAAGAGGCCAAAAATCGACTTGATGCCGCGCTCGACAGCGACGTCGGCTTTGTCGAACGGCTTGTGTGGTTCTGGTCCAATCATTTTTGTGTGTCTGCCGACAAAGGCGGTGTGCGACCCCTTTGCGGCGCATTTGAGCGGGAGGCAATTCGACCTCATGTGCGAGGAAAATTTGCCGACATGCTTGTTGCGGTTGAATCGCATCCAGCAATGCTCCTCTATCTCGATAATGCGCGCTCGATTGGACCCGGTTCTTTTGCCGGATTGCGACGCAATAAGGGTTTAAACGAAAATCTTGCGCGTGAAATCCTCGAGTTGCATACGCTTGGCGTACGTACCGGCTATTCGCAAGAAGACGTCACCAGTTTTGCGAAAGTGATCACGGGGTGGAGCATTGTACCGCTGCGACTCGCTCCCGAGCACGGCGGCGAATTCATGTTCAATCCGCGCCTGCATGAACCTAGTTCGCAGCACATCATGGGACGTGAGTATCAAGATAGCGGTTTTGAGCAGGGCCGTGGGGTGCTACTTGCCCTGGCGAGAAGTCCGGCCACTGCGAAACACATTGCGACAAAGTTGGCACGACATTTCATTGCCGACGATCCACCTCCCGCATTAATCGATCGCCTTGCAAAGCGATTTCTTACGACCGACGGCGACTTGATGGAAGTCACAAAAACACTAGTCAGCGCGCCTGAGGCCTGGGATGCGCCACGTAACAAGCTCCGTCGTCCTTCGGAGTGGTTGATCAGCGCACTACGCGCGACTGGTATTAGACCGCCCGATGTGCGGCCCGTGCTCCAGGCGCAAAATTTGTTGGGCGAACCGTTGTGGCGAGTGCCGGCGCCGAACGGGTTTTCTGATGATAGCGCGGCTTGGATGGACGGGGTTGCACAGCGGCTCGATATTTCCAATCAGATCGCGCGCCGCGCCAGCATCGGGATCGACCCAGACGCTTTGGCGGAGGACGTTCTCGGCCCGCTGCTTTCGAATGAGACCAGACAGGCGCTGATGCGCGCGGAAAGTCGGCCGCAGGGTCTGGCGTTGTTGCTGATGGCCCCCGAATTCCAACGCAGGTGACGCCATGACCTTCATCCCGCATCAAGCAACCCGTCGAGAGCTTTTGCTTGGATCCGGTGCCCTTTTCGCCTGGGCCTATATGCCGCGTTTAGCACTCGCGGAGGGCCGCGATCCCCGCTTGCTCGTCATCGTTCTGCGCGGGGCGCTTGATGGGCTCGCCGCGGTTGCCCCAGTGGGTGACCCTGATTGGCAACGGCTGCGCGGCAATGATGCGCTCACAATTCAAGGGGTCGACGCAATGTTGCCCCTCGATGGCTTCTTCGCGCTTAACCCGGCAATGCCGAACCTGTACCGGCTGTATAAGGCGCAGCAGGCGACTATAGTCCATGCAGTGGCCACACCTTATCGCGAACGCTCACATTTTGACGGTCAGGATGTGCTCGAAAGCGGCTTTACGCGACCGGGCGCGACGGAAAGTGGCTGGCTCAATCGCGCGCTCGTCAATTTGGCGTCCGCAGGTGGCGTTAATCCGAAAAACGCCTTTGCCGTGGGTCCTATTACGCCTTTAGTTGCGCGGGGTCCCGCTTCCGTTCTCTCCTGGACACCGTCGCGACTGCAGCCCGCGAGCAACGACACTATGAGCCGATTGCTCGATCTTTACCGTCACAGCGACCCTGCTCTGGCGCGTGCATTAGAAGAGCGGGGCGCGTTGAACGCGATAGCCCAGGCCGAGCCTATAAATGCAAATCCGATGAAAAATCCGGGCCAGCCAGGCGAAGCCGTGCGCGCCTATTTCACTGAAGCTGCCTCTGCTGCGGCAAAGTTTATGGCAAGGGCAGATGGCCCACGCGTGGGGGCGATCGCATTCGACGGCTGGGATACGCACGCTAATGAAGGCGCCGCTCACGGGCGTTTGGCGATGCTGCTAGGCGCACTTGATGGAGCGCTTGGGGCAATCGAAAGTGGGATGGGTGAGGCATGGCGTGAAAGTGCAGTCGCAGTAATTACTGAGTTTGGTCGTACCGCGCGCATAAACGGAACGGACGGCACCGACCATGGCACTGCGACAGTGGCGCTTCTCGTGGGTGGTGCGTTTAAGGGTGGGCGCGTGATCGCGGATTGGCCGGGCCTCAAAGAGGTGAGCCTTTACGAGGGTCGCGATCTCAAGCCGACGAGCGACCTGCGTGCAGTGATGAAAGGGATTCTCAGGGATCACCTGCGCGCCGATGAACGCGCGCTGGCAAACGACGTGTTCCCCGGCAGCCAAATAGTGAAGCCGCTCGGTGGGCTGATGACCTGACCAATGGTTTGCGTGCGCTATTGCATTGCCTCGCATCGAATTCGGCGCAAGAGAATTGGTTTCGAATATAGGCTTAATCGGAATGTCCGCTTTCGGGGTAAAGCGGACATCTCAGCGACGTATCCGAACGTCCGCTAACGACCCAAAGCAGACATCGCGAAATCGAAAATACTCATGGCGGCACGGTTCGGCTCTCTCGCCGCTAATATCACAGCTTTGCGCGGCGCTTTCGTCTTGGCTGCGCTAGGCCTTCTCTGCGTCCTTCCGGCGCAAGTCCCAATCCGACCATCAGCATGCGGAAAGCACGCTCCAGTTGATCTAAACCGGTGCGGAGATTCGTAACGTCGTTCGACAACCAACGTCGCAATTCGACCTGGAAAATGCAAAATAACGTCCACCCCGCAAACAGCGGTGGCTCACTTGGCACTATTTCACCACGGCGCAGCGCCAATTCGATGGTGTGGCCGAACAGCCGGATCAGCCGCTCGCGTGTCTTCTGGAAAGACGCGGCTTGCGCGCCCGAACTCGTAGAAAATCATCTCGCGCAGCGCTAGCCTAGCCAGAGCGGGCTGCTCGCCGAAAAAGCGATAATGCAACTTCGCGATTGCTAACAGGTTGTCGACCAACGGCGCTGCCGGATCGATCGCGCCCTCGGCTTGCTGAGTGATGTGCTCTAGCGGCTCGTTGATGGTGAGAAACAGCAGGTCGCGCTTGTCCTTGGCGTAAAGGAAGATTGTGCCGAGACCGACGCCCGCGCGCACGGCTATCTCACGCATCGTAGTGTCATCGAAGCCTTTGGCGATGAAGAGACGTTGAGCGGCATCCTTGATGCGTCGTAGCTTGTCCAGCTTGTTGCGCGCGCGCAGGCCGTCGGGGGGAGCAAACGCCGCATCGGTCATTCCGACTTTCTCCAATCGAATGGGGCAGCTTTACCGCCTCCGGCAGCTTGACAGAATAGTGAACGTGTTCAACTATGAACAAGTTCGGATAAAAAAGAAAGCTCTCGGGAAGGTCCCGAGGAGCCGACCGACAGGCCGGGAGGGCCCGAGGTGCAGGCGTTGCGCAAGAACCCCGTCGCTGCGCGGCCGGTTGGGGCGGACCGCCCAGGGCTGTCGATTTCCAACCTCAGTGTTCGTTTCGGCACCCGAACGATATTGGATTCAATCAACCTCAACGCCAGTAAAGGCGAGTTTGTTTGTATTGTGGGCCCGTCAGGCTCGGGCAAAACAACGTTGTTGCGCGTCCTCGCGGGACTTGTCCGTGCGGACGGCGGCAAAGTCTTGTTCGAAGACACCGAGATTTCCGGCCCGTCCCGCGACCGCGCAATCATCTTTCAGGATTATTCAAAAGCGCTGCTGCCCTGGCGCACCGTGCGCGGCAACGTGGCGCTTAGCCTGGAAGCGCGGAATGTCCCCGCCGCAGAGCAGGACGCCATTATCGCCGAGCTGATCGCCAGGGTGGGTTTGAGCCACGCAAGAGATCAGTTTCCCAACCAGCTGTCCGGCGGCATGCAGCAACGCGTGCAGATTGCGCGCTGTCTGGCCCAGGATCCGAAGCTGCTGCTGATGGATGAGCCTTTCGGCGCGCTTGACGCGATGACGCGGCAGACCCTGCAGGATGAAATCCTTCAACTGGTGGCCGACAAGCACATCGCAACCGTATTTATTACGCACGACCTCGAAGAGGCAATTTACCTAGGCGATCGCGTCGTTGTGCTCGGTGGCGCACCGGGCAGCGCGATAGAGAGCATAGAAATTGATTTACCGCGGCCTCGCAATCAACTCACGACGCGAGAGGACTCCCGCTTCCTCGCTTACCGGCATCGCCTCTTCGAATTTCTGATGCACGAACCTTCGCATCTTGCTCCTCAGAGGAAAGGGCAAGACTGATGCGACGGCAGCTTCTCGGAGCAATCATCCCGGTTTCATTTCTTGTTCTCTGGGAAATTTCAAGCCGGACCGGGCTGCTGACGCTGGAATCGCTCTCGCGCCCTTCGGATATCGTTACGGCCGGATACGTTGCCTTGCGTGACGGCTCGCTGCTTCTCGCTACGCTGCAGACCTGCGAAACGGCACTATTGGGGTTGGCGATTGCCACTGTTATCGGCATCGCGGCTGGTACCATCCTCGGTCTCGTGCCGACGGCCGAACGCGTTGCCGGACCTACAGTCGAGGCCCTGCGGCCGATCCCGGCAATCGCCTTCATGCCGCTCGCTTTGATGATGTTCGGCTTCGGTGTCGGATTGGAAGCAAGCGTCGTTGCCTATGCTTGCGTCTGGCCAATCCTCATCGTCACGATTGCGGCGGTTCGCGCCATCGAAGGGCGACTGCTCGAGGTCGCCGCCGTTTTGGAGCTGCCGCTGTGGAAGCGGATGACCAAGATAGTGCTGCCCGCGGCCTTCGAGCGAATCAATATCGGCCTGCGCGTTTCTGCCGCAATTTCGCTGGTGGTCGCGGTCACCGTCGAAATTGTGCTCAATCCGCGCGGCCTCGGATACAACCTGATCCTGGCCGAACAGTCACTTCAGATCGGCCTGATGTGGGCGCAGCTCGTGTGGCTTTGCCTCCTGGGCTACGTGTTGAACCTGGTGCTGAGCCATGTCGGCCGCGGGCCGGCGGCCATCTGGAGGCCGCTATGAGGCGGCTTTTCGATCCCATCAAACTGGCGGCGCTGGGCTTCGCGTTTTTGCTGCTTGCGGCGTGGCAGTTGCTCGCCGAAGCTCATCTGATCTCGCCAATCTTCTTCCCATCACCGCAGCGCGCATTTACGGTACTGCAGCAGCGCGTCGCCGACGGATCTCTCTGGTTGCCGCTCGCGGCGACCAGTTTGCGCATGACTATCGGCTGGCTGCTTGCTTCAGTTATCGGCATTGCGCTCGGCGCAGCGATTGGCTCGTCACGGCTCGCGCGCAACCTGCTCGATCCGACGCTTGAATTCATTCGTCCGCTGCCGGCCTCTGCCGTAATCCCGGTCGCCATTTTGTTTTTAGGGCTATCGAACAAAATGTCGGTCGCCGTCATCGCCTTTGGCGCGATCTGGCCTGTCCTGCTCGCAAGCGTGCATGGCTTTTCCTCTGTCCCGTTGGAACTGGCCAACGTTTCGCAAGTGCTCGGGTTTGGCCGCTGGGATTTCCTCCACAAAATCGCATTTCCTTCCGCGCTTCCCGACATTGTCGCCGGCCTGCGCGTCAGCCTCGCTATCGCGCTCATTCTTACGGTGGTGACAGAGATGCAGTCGTCGCTGCCGGGTTTGGGCTGGGACATTTTTTCAGCGCAGCGCTTTTACCGGAGCGCGGATCTCTACGCGGGATTGATCATGCTGGCCCTGCTGGGCTTTGCCGCGAACCATCTGATTCTGCTTTTGGAATGGCGCGTGCTGCGCTGGCGCGAGCTTCGTACATAACAATGGGAGGGTAAAATGAGGACGCCTCGGACTGTATTGACGTTCGCATGCTTGCTGCTCTTCGGCCTGCCGGCGGTGGCCGTTGCGGAGCCGACAAAAGTCGCCATCGGCTATCCGCCGGCAACCGACTTTCTCGCCGCTTATGTCGCGATGGATCAAGGCATCTTCGCCAAGCACAACATCGACGCGACGATGGTGAAGATTCCTGTCGTTTCCAATATTCCCTCGGCTGTCGTCTCTGGCAGCATCCAGATTGGAATGACAACGATCCCCGTGGTGCTGCAGGCCGATGATGGTGGACTCGATCTTGTGTTGGTTGCTGGAGCTGCTCGGCATACGAAGGAGCATCCATTCATCAGTCTGCTCGCTCGCAGCGACATAAAATATACCAAGCCCGACGATCTGATAGGCAAGACTGTCGGCGTGCCCGGCATCAACAGCGTTATCGACGTGATGTTTCGCAAGTGGCTCGTCAACAATCACGTCCCGCTCGACAAGGTGAAAGTGGTCGAGGGCCCTCTGCCGCAACTTCCCGACATGCTCAAGAGTGCAAGCGTCGATTACGTTGCCATAGTCGATCCGCTGCGCACACGCATCGTTGCGACCAAGACCGGAGAGATTGCGGCCGAGTATTTTGCCGAGGTCAATCCCGATGTGCTGGTCAGTGGCTGGCTGGCGAGCGGTGACTGGGTGAAGAAAAACCCTGAGGCTGTGAAGGGCTTTCGGCTGGCGATCGACGAGGGTTTGGAGTTCATCCGGAAGAACCCGGAAGAAGCCAAGGCCATCGAGAAAAAATATATTGGCTATAATTCCCCAAGCTTCCCGACCTTCAACAACAAAGCACGTCCGGAAGACCTCACGTTCTTTCTGAACGTCGGGAAGGAGTTGCACCTGTATCGCAGCCAACTCGATCCGAAGAAGATCGTGGCGCCATAACGGGCCGGATCGGGGACAAAAGCTCATGGCAGAAGCGACACGGGTGCGGCTACCGGAGGCGGGCGACCACCTTCCGACGTTTTATGATCGTCCAGCCACGTGTGAACGAATGATTGCGCAGAAAGACGTCGCCGTGCCGATGCGCGACGGCGTCAATCTTTCGGTCGATATCTATCGTCCCGATTCCACAGATAAGTTTCCTGCGCTGCTCGCGTTCTCGATCTACAACAAAGACCTGCAGGGGCCGGAGGTTGCCGCATCTTTGCCCCCGCAACCCGCGTGGTCCTCACTCTGGGCCGGCCTCCTGGAGGCAGGCGACACCCGGTTCTTCGTTTCGCGGGGGTACGTTCACGTCATCGGGTCGCCGCGCGGAATTTTCAAATCAGATGGCGGCGGAAGCCGCCAGTGGGATAGCTACGATCTGATCGAATGGATCGCCCAACAGCCATGGTGTGACGGCAACGTCGGCATGGTCGGCATTTCCGGTTTCGGCGCGGAGCAGTTCCACGCGGCCAAGCAGAATCCGCCGCATCTGAAGGCTATTTTTCCATTCGATCCGCGCGGCGCGCTGGGGACGCTGGGCAGCTTCCGCGAGGAATATCCGGGCGGCGTGCTCCACTTCTTCCGCTATCTGATCATGCATTTCGCCGCTTTGCACCAGAACAAGGGCAAGCCGGGCGAATTACCGGGCGAACGCGAAGCGCTCTGGCGCGCGGCCATGCAGAATCCGGATTATCGGATGTATCCGCACGTCTTCAATGTGCTGACCCAGAAAGGCCAGCACATGCCGCCGTATTTCGATCTTCTGATCGATCCCTACGACAAGGAGTTTGTGGTCGAGGCGGCGGAGAAGGCGATCGAACAGATCAAGGTGCCAAGCTATACCGGCACAGGTTGGTACGCATACACATACAAGACGCACCTCAATGGCGCCCAGAACTATTTCGAGCGCCTTCGCGCACCGAAGAAAATAACCTTCGCCGGGCCAGCGCACTTAGAGCGGCCGTTTCATTCCCTGCATAGCGAGATCCTCCGCTGGCACGACTATTGGCTCAAGGACATCGATACCGGCATCATGGACGAACCGGCGGTGCGTTACTGGGTGATGGGCGCCAATGAATGGCGGTCCGGAAGCGACTGGCCGTTGCCGGAAACGCAATGGACCAAGTTCTATCTCAACAGCTGGGAACGTCTGCGGACCGCGTCGTTCACCCCGTCGAGCGCCGACGATGAAATGCCGGCGGATGCCTTCGTGCAGATGCCACCGACGCAGACGAATGCGGTTCAAAAGCTGCGCTATTTAACCGACCCGTTGCCACAAGATCTTTTGATTGCCGGACCCGCGGTGCTGAACCTGTTCGCCGAGATCGATCAGGATGACACCAATTGGATCGTCAGCCTTAAAGATGTTGGGCCAGACGGTTCAGTGCGGACGGTGCGCGAAAACGAGCGTGAAATACCGCACAATTTGCCCGAGCGCGAGGTGACGCGCGGCTGGCTAAAGGCTTCGCATCGCGCGCTCGAACTCGCGCCGTTCGAAACCGTGGAGACCGTGGCACCCCTTGACGCGCGATGCACAGAAGAAAGTCACGCCCGGCACCATCGAGAGCTACGCCATCGAACTCATGGCAACGGCAAATCTGTTCCGGCGAGGGCACCGCATTTGCTTGGAGATCATGAGCGCCGACATGCCAACCGGTGTCGGTGGTGCGACGAATGCCGAATATGTGCCGAACCACATCGGCAGCAGCCGCACCACCCTGCACAAGATCTTCCACGACGCACAACGGCCCTCGCATCTGCTGCTCCCCGTCATCCCGTAAAAGTACGTCCCATTGGAGCTCGACATGAGTGAAGTTCGTCAGGTAGTGCCCGGACCCGAGATCAAGCGCTTCCGGCGCATCGTTACGGGTCACGACCCCCGAGGCCGATCGGTGTTCTTGTCTGACCAGGCGTCACCGCATGTGATGCCAATCATGGGTCAGCCGAACTTCGCGGTGACAGACTTCTGGAAGACCGCTTCCACGCCGGCCGACAACAGCCCCAAAACCAGTGAGGATTCTCTGCAGCCTGCCTATCCAAGTGGCGCCACCGGCGAGCGGCAGCGTTTTCCGCGTCGTGCAATTTCCTCCGGACAAGGATTGGGCAGCCAAGGCTGCCGCAATGGGCGGCTCTGTCGCTATCGATGAGACGGCCAAGGCCGCGCACACCGGGGGGCCAGTCCGACATGCACACATGCACCGCACCCGCTCGATCGATTACGCCATCGTGCTGTCCGGAGAAATCTGGGCGGTTATGGATGAAGGCGAAACCAAGATGGTTGCGGGCGATGTGCTGATCCAGCGTGGCACAAATCACGCTTGGGCGAACCGGTCGAATGCACCTTGTGTGGTCGCTTTCGTGCTGATCGACGCCGAGCCGCTTGATTGAGAATTAGCAGTTAGCAAAAAACCGAACCTTGGAGATGCCAATGAAACCCCATCCCAAAAACATCGGCGATCACCTGTACGTCGCTGTGCTGCTGCCGTTTGATCGACAAATGAAGATCGATGAAACCGCCTATCGCAGTTTTCTTCAGTACTTTTTGAAAAACGAGAAATTCGTGCGCATGGGCGGCGGCTTGTGCATCAATCCGGAGGCCGGCGAGATCTTCTATCTCACGCAGCAGGAGAAGCGCCGGGTCCTCGAAATAGCGATGGAAGAAGTGAATGGCAAAGTGCCGGTCCTCGCAGGCACGTGGGCGATCACAACTGACGAAACTGTCGAGACCGCGCGAGATTGCAAAGCGATGGGCGTGAACGGGATTTTCGTCACTCCCCCCGGTGGCGCGCAAGACGTTACTTCGTGCTGGGATGCCGACAACTATCCGGAGATCTGGCTCGACCAGATCATCGCGCAGGACCGTGCGGTCGACCTGCCCATCGTCACCCATCCGGTCGGCGGCGCCAAGCCGCCATTCTATCCGGGTCTGCCACTCGAGGCGACGCTACGCATCTGCCGCGAGGTGCCGAATGTGGTCGGCTGGAAGATGACATATATGTACGACGGCTTCCGCCTGATTGCCAACGGCTTGCGCGGTCTCAATCATCATGTCGCTGTCATGGGCGCGCTTGCTTCGCGGTTTCATGAATACAAAGCGACGGGGATGTTCGACGGAACGCTGTCGGGCTTTTGGAATTTTGCACTCGAGCCGATGCTCGATCACCTCGAGGCGTGGGATGCAAAAGACATCGACAAAGCCCGCCGGATCTGGGACGGCGGACTTGTCCAACTGCACGAATACGTCGCCGACATGGGCCGCCTACACATCCGCTATAAAACAGCGGCCTGGCTGCGCGGCTTGATCCCGAACCCGTTCATGCGCTCGCCGATGCCGAAACCAAAGCAGCAGGAAGTCGACACGCTGTACCTACTCCTGAAAACCTTGGGGGTGCCCGTGATCGGCAGCAAGGAAATCAAGCTCGCGGCGTAACAGTTTACGATCGGCATCGGATGACCGGCCGGAATTGCAGCCAAGGATCGCATGGCGGAACATCGGTGTTGTTCGACGGAGGGCATGACAAGACGTTCTGTCTTGTCGCTTGGCGCATCGGCGGCTGCAGGCCTACCGCCAGGCCTCGATATCGGCGTGTCCGCGCAACCTATAGGCGGCGGAATGTCGGGTATTATCGACGTGCATCACCATGTCTCGCCACCCGAGTTTGTTACCGCCCTCGTCAAGCGTCAATTGGGCGAACGGCCGATGCTTGATTGGACTCCTGCGCGCTCCGTCGAAGACATGGATCGGGCGGGCGTCGCCCTGTCGGTGACCTCCATAACAACCCCCGGAGTCTGGTTCGGTGACCGCGAGGAAGCCAGGCAACTTGCGCGGTTGTGCAATGATTATGGCGCTAGATTAAGAGCCGACTTCCCTGGGCGGTTCGGTCTTTTCGCTTCGCTGCCGTTGCCCAACGTTGATGATAGTTTGAAGGAAATCGATTACGCCTTTGATCAGCTGAAGGCGGACGGAGTCGGGCTTATGACGAGCTTCGGCGACAAGTGGCTCGGCGATGATTTACTGACTCCCGTGATGGAAGAACTCAACCGACGCAAGGCGATTGTGTATACCCATCCGACCGTCGCGAACTGCTGCCGGAACGTGCTTCCAGACGTACACTACTCCGTCGTCGAGCTTTCAACCGATACGACGCGAGCGATCGCAAATCTGCTTTTTTCCGGAACGGCGGCACGCTTTCCCGACATCCGCTACATTTTCTCGCACGCCGGTGGGACAATGCCTTTCATCTACCAGCGGTTTGTTGCCTATCCGCGTTTGGACCAGGCCCTGGGACTGAACAAAGGTGTCACCGGCAAAGTGCCCGACGGTGTCCTGAAGACGCTCCAATCGTTCTATTACGACACTGCACAGTCGGCGCATCCCATGGCCATGAAACCGCTGGCCAATCTTGTGTCGGCAAAGAAGATCCTCTTTGGGACTGATTTTCCGTTCAGAACTGCCGGCGACCATGTCAAAGGTCTTGTCGGCTGCGAGTTCACTACGGAAGATCTCGCGCTCATTTATCGCGGAAACGCCCTGCAGCTGATGCCGCAACTCGGCAGGTCCTAATCGTTCGGATCCAGGAGTGATGTCCGCTATTGGCACTTAGCGGACATCGGCTAGCGCACTGCACACGTCCGCTTTTGACCCAAAGCGGACATCAGCATACGGTAGCGCACAGTACGCTGTAGGGCCCTAATGATCGACGACAAGCTAGCCGTTTCTTTGGGCGGTATTCAGAGTGGCGCGCGGACGCCCGAGTTGCGGCTGCTCTACGAAACTGCTCCTATCGGTCTCGCGTTTCTCACCCCAGATTGCCGCTATCAGCAGATCAATCGGCGTTTGTGCGAAATTTGCGGCATTTCTGTCGACGATCATATTGGCCGGTCAGTGCGAGAGACGGTTCCGCAAGTTGCCGAACAGGTCGAAAATATCGTTCAGACGATTTTGCGGACTGGAAATTCAATCACAGGCATTGAGGTCCGCGGCCAGCGACCGGACGGCGGAAACGCGGAACGCGTTTGGATTACCAACTGGTATCCTCTTGTTACGACAGATGGCCGCATTCTCGGTATCAACGTCGCATCCGAGGAAATTACGGAACGGAAACGGATGGAAGCGGCACTTGCTGCAAGTGAGGCCAAGTCGCGCGAACTCGCCAATAGTATGCGAAATTTAAATGAAATACTGGAGCAGCGCGTCGTGGCAGAAGCTCAGGAGCGGGTCCGCATCTGGAATGCTTCACGCCGGGAAATTTCCGAGGTAGGTCGGTACATGACGATGGCAGCGATGGCTGCCTCAATCGCGCATGAAGTCAGCCAACCGCTGGCGGCAATTATACTGAACGCAAGTGCCGGCTTGCGATTCCTCGCCAAAGCAAAGCCCGATATGGACGATGCGCGTGCGGTATTGAAAGATATTGTCGATGACGGACACCGAGCCAGTGCGGTGCTTGACGGTATCCGCTCAATGTTCCGAAACGATCATGGAGCAAGGAGCGCTGTGAACGTGAACGACCTTATCGGCGAGGTTCTAGCGGTCGTTCGTGGGGAGCTGGTCGATCATCAGGTCTCGCTGCAAAGCGAGTTAAGCGACCGGCTCCCAACAGTATTGGCGGCGCAGACACAACTTCAGCAGGTACTTCTCAACCTCGTCATGAATGCCATTGACGCGATGAGTTCAGTCATCAATCGAGAACGCGTCTTAATCGTGAAATCCGGAATTGGAGAATCTGGTGACGTCGAGATCACGGTGGAAGACTCGGGCACCGGAATTGATCCGAACCATGTGGACCGTGTTTTTGAGGCGTTCTTCACAACGAAGCCTCAGGGCATGGGGATGGGACTTTCGATTTGCCGCTCAATCGTCGAATCTCATGGGGGTATTCTTTCGGTCTCGCCGCGCAGACCGAATGGATCGAGTTTTTGTATCATGCTTCCAACCACCGCGCCGGACAACGCTGGCAACGATTAGCTAAACTTCTTCCCGATCAATTCGCACTGCATGAGTCCGCTTCTGGCACTAAGAGGACATCAAGACTGGAAGCCGCGATATCCGCTAATGATCCGAAGCGGACATTCAGAGCCGCTATCCGAGTCTCACTTAGCGTCAGCCTTTTGAGCCCCGACTAAATCCGGGCGCGCGTCTGCTCGGCCGCTTTTGCCTGAGTAGCTAATACGCCAGATCGTGCCGCCGGTATCATCGGCGACCAGTAGCGAGCCGTCCTTCGCGACTGCGAGCGCTGCTGGGCGACCCCACACTTCCGCTCGTTGCTCCCCTGATATCCAGAAACCTGTGGCAAAATTTTCATAGTAACCTTCGGGCCGGCCATCCTTGAACGGTATGCGTACCACCTTGTAGCCAGTCGGCTCGGAGCAATTCCACGAACCTTTGAGTGCAACAAAAGCGTGGCCCTTGTACTCCGCCGGGAACTGATCGCCCTCGTAGAACACGAGGTCGAGTGCGGACGAATGGGCCTCGAAAAGCAGATCGGGCGTAATAGTTGCGTTTACTTTCTCGGGCGCACGGTCAGCAAAGCCAGGCTGAGGGTGCTTGCCGATGTACGCATAAGGCCAGCCGTAAAATCCACCTTCCTGTACGCGGACCAAATAATCGGACGGTAGTTGATCTCCAAGGCCGTCGCGTTCCTGCACCACTGCGTAGAGTTCGCCGGTTTCAGGCTGGAACGCGAGAGCTGTCGGATTACGCATGCCTGATGCAAATGTTCTCTGGTTGGATCCGTCTGCGTCGAACCGTTGGATGGTCGCCTTCGGTTCAGGTTCGACCCCGAGATTGCCGGACGAGCCGACGCCGACAAAGAGTGCACCCGTTTTTGGGTCAATCGCGAGGTGACGATTCTGGTGACCTTGAACAAGGCCGAATACGCCCTTTTTTGGTAATCATCTGAGCGCCATAGGCTCCTTCCACTGGCTTACGCTCGCTTGGGGGCACTTGATCAACGCGTTTCGTTTCGCTCCTGCCAGCGCGAAGAGCGCCAATAATGTGCGGCACGTTCCAAATGCCATCCTGGTCTGCCACGAGTACGTGATCGTTCTGCCACGCGAGGCCGTAAGGCTTGTTGAGGTCCTCGACGTGGCGATCGATCCAGATGGCGTGGCCGGTGCCGTCGTCGCGTAACAATGTGAGATAGCCCGCGCTCTGTTCGGCAACTAATACATCGCCGTTTGGCAACACGAGCAAGCGTCTCGGATTGGAGAGGCCAGTCACGAATGGTGTGGCTGTAAAGCCGGGGGGAACCTGCGGTACTTGCCCGCTATAAGGGACGGTCAGGGAGCGATTTGTAACTATGGGGCTTGTCTTCGGCGCCGTAAGGTTATCGGGGTCAATATGAAACCGACGGCCTATCTCATGCTGGGTGAGAAAATTCTGAGTGAGGTTATCTTGGGTTGTTTGCCCTTGCGCGTTTTTCTGCTGCGCAGTCGCAACGGACCACAAAGACTGGCCGAAGATCAAGGTGACAAGTGTGACTAACAAAACTTCGAGACGCCCTGTCATGGCTGCGCTCCGTTGTGCATGGGTAGGCCGGGCATATTTCATCACAGAACACGGACAAAGATGGTGTGTTCACACACCGAAGTGACAGGGATAAATTTCCCTGTTTGCGCGTCACGGATCCCTGTTCCAGCCAAATAATTCCCTGTTCTGTGTGAATAGGGAATTTGCATCGGAAGCCCTGTAATGACGCCATTATTTGCAGTCTCCGGCGCCCCGACGCCCCCGAGGCCGGACCCGTTCATTTTGAATAGCGGGGCAATCCGTTCTCACACCATCGTCACGTTCGTTGAGGCGCTTTCTTGGTGAGCTGCCACTACTGCAAGTCGATCGGTACGTAACGTCCGTTGGCGTCCAGCTGCGAGCCCCAAATCTTGTGCACACCCTGATGCTCGGAGCGGCCGAACGTCACGAGCGTCCCAAGCCCGATATCGTAGTCACGAAGATCTTCAAGAGTTTGCACGAGTTTTTCGGTATCAAGCTCGCGACCATTTTGCTCTAATGCTGTTATTAACACCTTGGCCATCACATAACCTTCGAGAGATACGTAATCCGGCGCTTCGCCGGGCGCGTACTTGGCGAGCGCAGATTTGTATTCAAGCACCAAGGACGAATAGCCATCGACGGCAGGCACGACCTGGGTCACGATGACTCCGTTTGCAAATCTGCCACCCAGAAGCGTCAGCTCGTTAGCCAGCGCGGTGCTGCCTACGAAAGAAACGCTGGTGTAAATCATGTTCGGATAGCGGTCCCGCGTCTTCTCGATGAACTTAGCCGCCGCCCTATAGGCTGGGACCATTATCACCGCCTTTATGGGCACGCGACCGTTAGTAGTGTTGTACGCTTGGAGTTTCGCGACGGCATCGTCGACATTCGCGGTGTTGCGTTGGTAGTTTAGCCGCAGGATCGCAGTCTCGGCACCGCCGAGCGAGCGGATAGCCTTGGCGACGCCGGCAAAGCCAGCATCTCCGTACGAATCCTGCTGTGCAAAGACCGCG
Organism: uncultured Alphaproteobacteria bacterium; assembly: GCA_963810585.1. Classification (GTDB taxonomy): domain Bacteria; phylum Pseudomonadota; class Alphaproteobacteria; order Rhizobiales; family Xanthobacteraceae; genus Pseudolabrys. The sequence continues at coordinate 108,294 of CAWENV010000001.1, read as the reverse complement.
ATCTGAGTTGGCTTCAGCCGCTTGACCTTTACCAGATAGTTCACGACAGCGGCGGTCTCTTCAGCGTAGCTAGCTCGGTAGTTGAAGACATATCGGTCGGGTGGATCGCTTCTGAGCAAGCTAGCGCCACTGAACGCGCCGAAAAATAGCATCTTGCGCTGAAGGGCGAAGGGCACCGCGACTGCGGCCGTGGGCGTCCCCACGTTGCCGACCATACCAAAAACCTGATCCTTCTCGAAAAGCTGCTTCACCGTTTCGGCAGTCCGAATGGGCTCGTAGCCGTCGTCCACAGCGATGAGTTTAAGGTGGCGCCCGTGCACGCCGCCACGCGCGTTAGTAGCGTTGAATGCAGCCTCTATGCCCAATTTCATGTTCTGGCCGAGTTCTTTGGCCGCACCACTGAAAGGCGCTGAAATACCGAACCGGATTTCCGTATCGGTTACGCCGCGAACAAGTGGTTTAACTGTGCTTGGGTCTGGTTGCGAGGCTGGAGGCACTGAAACTTGATGCGGCGGCTCGTTTGCGGGCGGCGTAACAGAGACCACCGCTGGTACAGGATCAGCGGGCGCTGGCTGCGCCGGAGCGGCCGCCGCAGGCTGTGTGGCAATAGTTGGCACCACCACAGCAGAAGCCACGGCAACTCTCGTTTTTGGTACGGCTGGCTCATTCACCGGTGTGTTATTCGCCGCGGGATTCGTTGTTGGACGTTCAGCCGTTTTGGAGGGCTGCATCAAGTCAAACTTGGCAAAGATGCCTTGCGCGATCGGCTTGGCAAAAATAAATCCCAGAGCAACGATGGCCGCGAGTACGACTACTAGAGAAACCCGAACGAGTAGAGACGACGACGTTTTATTTTGTAAGGGAACTGGCTGCTCTGGAAAGCGTTCGGGCGACGCAGCGGATTCAGCCGTCGTCCGCCTTTCATGATGCATCCTTCGTTCTTCCAGGGCGTTCAATTCCCGGTTCCAGGCGGCCAAGGGTGACGACGTGATGTAAGGTCGCTCCGCCAGCGGTGGTTGTTGGCGAAGTCGTTTTGGCGCAAATCGATCGACTTTGGACGGGTCATCCTCGCGGATTATGTCGCTCATTGGTGCCCCCTTACGCGTTACGTTAGGTCACGTCTGCGTTGAACGCCGAGTGGTAGAAACGTTAGCACGCTCTAATTTGATTGAACGCGTTAATTCCAGTGGCAATGGTAGAAAGGTACCTTGAAGGCACGAATTTCAGAAGATGGAGTGCGGCGGAGTTCCATCGTCGCTAACGCCAAATGTATGGCCGCGCCCGCTACAAAATAAAAAGAGGGGCCGATGAGGCCAAAACCTATGGATGAAAACAGTGGAGGGTCAGGCAGATGGATTGCGAACTATGTAGTACGGAAATGGCGTTATTCGCGGACGAAAATGCTTTTGTCCGTTACGACAATAACAGTCTTAGTAAAGGGCACGTCTTGATTGTTCCACGCAGGCACGTTGCTGACTTCTTCGAAATGACATGGGCTGAAAAAATATCCATTATCGCTTTGCTGGATAGGGCCAAGGCGGACATTTCACAAAAACACTCCCCCGATGGCTACAACATTGGTGCCAATATCGGTAAAGCGGCGGGTCAATCACGCATGCACGTCCACGTACACCTCATCCCGCGTTATGTCGGCGATGTTGCAGACCCAAGCGGCGGAATACGTTGCGTCCTTGCGCGCCCGTCAAAGCACTAATGTCTGCTTTGGGTCATTAGTGGACAGGTGCAGTGCAAAACGGAACCGTCCGCTAAGTGCCAATAGCGGACATAACGTGCTGTCGTCATTTGTCCATGCGCTGCGCGTTGGGACTGTCTTTCGGCGGCGTGATCCAGCGTCCGCTCCGCATGGCCTCGACGTTGTAGGCCAGCTCCTTGCGGGTCGACCACTGATAGTTGTTGGACTTGCTGTCGGACTTGGTGTGGATGTCGTCGATCTTCCAAGCGCCGCCCTCGCGGACCATGTCGTAGCGCACGGTGCGGGTCTTGTCGTCCCAGCTGCGGAACGAGGCGGCGACCACCGCGGTCCCGGCGTCGCGCCCCTCAACGACGACCTGGGGATCGCGCACCTTGGGGTCCTGTGAATTGGTGATGGGATCCGCGCCGGGCGGGTTCTCATCGCCCTTCGGCGTCACCGCGTCGGACTTGTCCCACAGCGCGGCGAACGAGCGCGAGAGCCAGCGATGCCGGCTCTTCTTGCGCGTGATAACGTAGCCGCCGATGGTGCCGTCCCCAGCGGAGACGATGCGATAGATCGCGACAATCGGCGCGGCGGGATCGTCGGCGGCAAGGACAGGAGACGCAAGGAGCAGGACGATAGCGAGAAAAGCCATGATGCGGCGGTCGATCATGACCTGAGACTACCACACCTTGTCATGGCCGGGCTTGTCCCGGCCATCTCGATCAGTACACCGTCGATTGGATGGAGAAGCTTTCTGACGCGGAGTACGGAAAGTAATTCTGCTTCTGCCATGTCCGCTTTTGGTCATGAGCAGACATGAACAGTCTGGCTCCCACAAAGAGTAAACCTCGGACACAAGTCAGGTCCAGAACGGGCTTTTGCGAGATTATGCTCAGCGTTAGTCTTTGATTTTGGGGCATACCGCCGTGAAAGAATACCGCCTGCCGATCGTGCCGACGCTTGTAGCGGCATACCGCGACGGGTGGCGGCTGTTGTTTCCCCTGCGCACGATAATCGTCAGCGGCTTCCTCATCCTGCTCGCAATCACGGTCGCCGCAGAGTTTGTGCCCCGTCGCTTGTGGGATCAGGAGCTTTCTGGTGAAGCCTTGGGTCTTTTACAGGACGCAGTCTGGGCATTCCTGCTTTCACCGATCGTCATTGCGATTCATCGCTTCGTCATACTCGGCGAGGTTACCCCAAACTATGGCCTCGATGTCGGGAAGCCGGCTTTTCGTCTCATGTTCATCTGGCTGTTCGGACTGAAGGTCTTCTCCGGACTACCTTACACCCTGCTCGGCGCATTGCAGGCGCTCGGCTTCTCCCCGCAGGCGACCGCCATCCCTTTCGCGATCGCGCTGATCGTTGCGACCGCCGTGCTGCTTCGGCTGACAATTCTCTATCCCGCCATTGCTGTGGAAGCACCCAGCGCCACAGCACCGCGTGCGTTCGCCGACACCAAAGGCCAGGGGCTGCGCATCTTCGCGATCTTCCTCCTCGCGCTCATGCCTTGGATATCCGCCGTTATCATCATCGTCATCCTGCTCGGGCCTGGCGTACGTGCCATCGGCTCCGCGCCGGCGATGATCAGTTTGGTCATCGGCGGCGTCGCACAAATTGCTGTCGTTTGCTTGTCAGCGACCGTCGCTTCTCATGCGTTCATGAACCTTGCCGCTCAGGTCAAGAGCGCCGGCGCGCCTTAACACCCAAAGAGAGGAAGTCAATGTCCCCCTGTCCGCTTTGTTTCACGAGCGGACATCAATCGACGGCTCGCGAATGTCCGCTAAGTGCCAATAGCGGACATCGGCCTATGTTTTGAAACCGAAAAACCCCGGGACCGCTCCCGGGGTTTTTCATTAACTCAATCGCGAAATGCTGCGATCAGAACTTATAATTTACGCCTAGTCGGACGATGTTTCGGTCAGGCTAACCGTGTGCTGCGCGATGAAGAAATAGGCGTTATGCGTACCTAGATCGGCATAAAGATATTCCGCCTTTACGGACCAATTCGCCGCCAACCTTGCCTCAACGCCGCCGCCGATGGTCCAGCCAGTACGAGTATCAACGCACCGCACATGTCCGCTTCAAACATATGTCAGGATTTCCCTGACACACACTTGGGTGTCGGCTTTTGGTCAACAACGGCCGTGGCCGCATGCTGCGCGCCCGTCCTTATTTGCCTCTAAAATGGCCATCAGCCGGGGCATTGCGCTGTTCGTTTGGTGTCAACGTCGTCCTGCGCGGGCGGCGAAGCTGCAATGGTAAATGAAGTATCACCCACTAGGCGTTGGCTTTTGGTCTAACTTAACTGATTTTTTCGGTGTTGAACTCATAACATATTAAACCGCCAATCCAGAACTTGATTGGAACGCCAACGGGTATCGCCGATCAAGAATGGTCGCGATGCAATGCGGATGTGATTCTTGGTTCCTCAGATCCTCCTGTCGCAGTTCGTGCGAGCAAAACGCCGTTCGGTATTGGGGCTAGCGTCCGCATACCGTGCAATGAGCTTTTCATCGCTTGCTGGAATCGCCGGGTTGGGGGTGAACGAGTTCGCAAACAAAATCAACGGACCAGACCGCGGTGTGCTCGAGTCCAATAATACAAGTCATAACGCTGATCGCGCAGGACTAGCACGAGGCTTAGACCAAACAACGGACGCTCAGGACAGCAGCCAATCAAATGCAGGACCGACGGAAGAGCGTCAACTGCAGGTCGATGATGCGGCCGCGGCTCGGCCGCAACTGGATGCCAGCCAAAGTGAGAACAGCCACAAACTTCCGCAAACCATCGTTGGATCATCAACGGCGCCGCAGCTTATTGCAGAGCCGCTCCCTACCAAATCTGAGATCACAACAACAGGTGCTGCAACGCCTCCGACTTTTGGATTCGACATCAAAGTCAGTAGCGGCACCACCTCAGGTGTAATGCCCAACCAAGTTGGTGTCCTGCTTGTCGCGCAGATCGGCACCACCGCCCCGCAGCCCAACGCAACAACCGTAATTTCCGTTGCGGCCTCCGGTCCTGGGATTGATGGCAGCGGCAATGGTGACCTCAACGCGGGTCATGTGGTGACGCTGACGGTTGCCATGAGCGAGGTGGTGACGGTTGCCGGCGGCGTCCCGACGCTGTCGCTCAACAATGGCGGGACCGCCAGCTTCACCGGCGGCTCCGGCAGCAATGCGTTGACCTTCAGCTACACGGTTGGTGCCGGGCAGGACACCAGCGATCTTGCGGTGACCTCATTCAATCTGAACGGAGCAACGGTCAGCGACCCGGCCGGCAACAGTGCCATCGTGACGGGGGCGGTGACCAACCCGGCCGGTATCCTGCAGATCGACACGACGGCGCCGACGGTGCCGTCGGTTGTGGTGTCCGGTCCTGGGATTGATGGCAGCGGCAATGGTGACCTCAACGCGGGTCATGTGGTGACGCTGACGGTTGCCATGAGCGAGGTGGTGACGGTTGCCGGCGGCGTCCCGACGCTGTCGCTCAACAATGGCGGGACCGCCAGCTTCACCGGCGGCTCCGGCAGCAATGCGTTGACCTTCAGCTACACGGTTGGTGCCGGGCAGGACACCAGCGATCTTGCGGTGACCTCATTCAATCTGAACGGAGCAACGGTCAGCGACCCGGCCGGCAACAGTGCCATCGTGACGGGGGCGGTGACCAACCCGGCCGGTATCCTGCAGATCGACACGACGGCGCCGACGGTGCCGTCGGTTGTGGTGTCCGGTCCTGGGATTGATGGCAGCGGCAATGGTGACCTCAACGCGGGTCATGTGGTGACGCTGACGGTTGCCATGAGCGAGGTGGTGACGGTTGCCGGCGGCGTCCCGACGCTGTCGCTCAACAATGGCGGGACCGCCAGCTTCACCGGCGGCTCCGGCAGCAATGCGTTGACCTTCAGCTACACGGTTGGTGCCGGGCAGGACACCAGCGATCTTGCGGTGACCTCATTCAATCTGAACGGAGCAACGGTCAGCGACCCGGCCGGCAACAGTGCCATCGTGACGGGGGCGGTGACCAACCCGGCCGGTATCCTGCAGATCGACACGACGGCGCCGACGGTGCCGTCGGTTGTGGTGTCCGGTCCTGGGATTGATGGCAGCGGCAATGGTGACCTCAACGCGGGCCATGTGGTGACGCTGACGGTTGCCATGAGCGAGGTGGTGACGGTTGCCGGCGGCGTCCCGACGCTGTCGCTCAACAATGGCGGGACCGCCAGCTTCACCGGCGGCTCCGGCAGCAATGCGTTGACCTTCAGCTACACGGTTGGTGCCGGGCAGGACACCAGCGATCTTGCGGTGACCTCATTCAATCTGAACGGAGCAACGGTCAGCGACCCGGCCGGCAACAGTGCCATCGTGACGGGGGCGGTGACCAACCCGGCCGGTATCCTGCAGATCGACACGACGGCGCCGACGGTGCCGTCGGTTGTGGTGTCCGGTCCTGGGATTGATGGCAGCGGCAATGGTGACCTCAACGCGGGCCATGTGGTCACGCTGACGGTTGCCATGAGCGAGGTGGTGACGGTTGCCGGCGGCGTCCCGACGCTGTCGCTCAACAATGGCGGGACCGCCAGCTTCACCGGCGGCTCCGGCAGCAATGCGTTGACCTTCAGCTACACGGTTGGTGCCGGGCAGGACACCAGCGATCTTGCGGTGACCTCATTCAATCTGAACGGAGCAACGGTCAGCGACCCGGCCGGCAACAGTGCCATCGTGACGGGGGCGGTGACCAACCCGGCCGGTATCCTGCAGATCGACACGACGGCGCCGACGGTGCCGTCAATTTCCAGTATTACGTTGGGTGGCGGTGGTGGAAACCATTGGGTTTTTAACGGAACCGCCGAAGCAAACAGTAATGTCGCGATATTCGACGGTAATACTCAACTCACCACCGTCGCGGGTTCTGCTTTAGGTGCATGGAACTACACCACCATAGGATCTGTAACGAATTCCACCATTCACAACTTTAGCGCAACTGCCTCTGATGCGGCGGGGAACACGAGCGCGTTTTTATCGGCATGGATCGAAGGAACGCCTGGCAACGACGCTTTTCACTTTAACTCCGAGGCACAGCTTATCGCCCCGGCGGTAATCAACGGAAATGGTGGCGCCGATACAATCTCAATGACTGCGCCGGCCACGTTGAATACTGGTGATTTCACCAATGTTAGCACTGTTCAGTCCTTACAACTGACTGGAGCGAGCACTATCACATTAGGTGCAGACGCCGCGGCCGCCGGCATTGTGAATGTGGTTACAGGGAACGGCGCGACCAGCGTCACGGACTCTAACAGCGGTGCGCTCAATGTTGATGCCACGGCGCTAGCAGACAACATGGCGTTGAGCCTGTCCGGCACGTCGGGTTTTACAGTGACGGGCCTGCAGGGCGACGTGACAGCTACGGGTGTCAGCGGGGCTTTGAATGTGACGACGGTTGCGGTTGCTTCCGGGCTGTCGATTGCAACGGGCAGCGGCTCGAACACAATCACGGCGACGGCACTGACGACGGGACAGACGTTGACCTTGACCGGCAGCAGCGCCGCTACGGTGACACTGAATGCTGGTGCGTCGTCTGGCAACTTGGCGGCCGGCACTGACACCGGCAACCTCACGGTGACGGGTGGCACTGGCGCCAACACGATCACGGTAGGAAATGGAACCAATTCGATCACTGGCGGTGGCGGCGCGGATGTGCTGACCGGCGGCACCGGCAGCGATACCTTCAACTTCAGTTCCGCTGCCAATCTCGGCGCCGCAACCACCATTGCAGGCGGGGCGGGCAATGACATTATTCAGATGTCGGCGGCAGCAACGCTGACCGACGCTAACTTCCTTCATGCGACGAGTATCGAGACGCTGGGTCTGTTTGGCGCGAGCACCATCACCTTGGGCGCGAACGCAGCCAGTGCCGGCATCGTGAATGTGGTCACGGGGAGCGGAGCGACCAGTATCACAGATTCTAACGGCGTCACGTTGAATGACGACGCGACCGCGCTGGCGCAGAATACGACGCTGACCCTGGTGGGGTCAGCGGCCGAGACAGTCACCGGACTGGTCGGCGATATCGCAGCGGGAACGCTGACCGGCGCGCTGACGGTGACCACGGGAGATGCCACCGACAACGGCATCAGTATTACGACCGGCTCGGCGGCGACCTCGCTCACCGATAACTTCAATACCGATACCGTGACGGTCAACGCCACCGCGCTGGCGCAGAATACGGCGCTGACCCTGGTGGGGTCAGCGGCCGAGACGGTCACCGGACTGGTCGGGGATATCACGGCTGGTTCGCTGACCGGCGCGCTGACCGTGACCACGGGTAATGCCGCCGACAATGGCATATCGATCACGACCGGCTCGGCGGCGACTTCAATTACCGCAAGCGGGGCTAGCGACGTGGTGACGGTCAACGCCACGGCACTGGCGCAGAATACGGTACTGACGCTGGTAGGGTCTGCGGCCGAGACGGTCACCGGACTGGTCGGGGATATCGCAGCGGGAACGTTGACCGGCGCGCTGACCGTGACCACGGGGGATGCCACCGACAATGGCATCAGCATTACGACCGGCTCAGCGGCGACCTCGATCACCGACAACTTCAATACCGACACGGTGACGGTCAATGCCACGGCGCTAGCCAACAATATAGCGCTGACGCTCGTCGGCTCAGCAGCCGAGGTGGTCACCGGACTGATCGGGAATATCACGGCGGGAACGCTGACCGGCGCGCTGACCGTGACCACGGCGGACGCCACCGACAACACCATCTCGATTACAACCGGCTCGGCGGCGACCTCGCTCACCGATAACTTCAATACCGATACAGTGACGGTCAATGCCACTGCGCTGGCGCAGAATACGACGCTGACTCTGGTGGGGTCAGCGGCCGAGACAGTCACCGGACTGGTCGGCGATATCGCAGCGGGAACGCTGACCGGCGCGCTGACCGTGACCACGGGGGATGCCACCGACAATGGCATCAGCATTACGACCGGCTCAGCGGCGACCTCGATCACCGACAACTTCAATACCGACACGGTGACGGTCAATGCCACGGCGCTAGCCAACAATATAGCGCTGACGCTCGTCGGCTCAGCAGCCGAGGTGGTCACCGGACTGATCGGGAATATCACGGCGGGAACGCTGACCGGCGCGCTGACCGTGACCACGGCGGACGCCACCGACAACACCATCTCGATTACAACCGGCTCGGCGGCGACCTCGCTCACCGATAACTTCAATACCGATACAGTGACGGTCAATGCCACTGCGCTGGCGCAGAATACGACGCTGACTCTGGTGGGGTCAGCGGCCGAGACAGTCACCGGACTGGTCGGGGATATCGCGGCTGGTTCGCTGACCGGCGCGCTGACCGTGACCACGGGAGATGCCACCGACAATGGCATCAGCATTACGACCGGCTCAGCGGCGACCTCGATCACAGCGAGCGGGGCGGGCGACACGGTCACGATCGACGCGACCGCGCTGGCGCAGAATACGACGCTGACCCTGGTGGGGTCAGCGGCCGAGACAGTCACCGGACTGGTCGGCGATATCGCAGCGGGAACGCTGACCGGCGCGCTGACGGTGACCACGGGAGATGCCACCGACAACGGCATCAGTATTACGACCGGCTCGGCGGCGACCTCGCTCACCGATAACTTCAATACCGATACCGTGACGGTCAACGCCACCGCGCTGGCGCAGAATACGGCGCTGACCCTGGTGGGGTCAGCGGCCGAGACGGTCACCGGACTGGTCGGGGATATCACGGCTGGTTCGCTGACCGGCGCGCTGACCGTGACCACGGGTAATGCCGCCGACAATGGCATATCGATCACGACCGGCTCGGCGGCGACTTCAATTACCGCAAGCGGGGCTAGCGACGTGGTGACGGTCAACGCCACGGCACTGGCGCAGAATACGGTACTGACGCTGGTAGGGTCTGCGGCCGAGACGGTCACCGGACTGGTCGGGGATATCGCAGCGGGAACGTTGACCGGCGCGCTGACCGTGACCACGGGGGATGCCACCGACAATGGCATCAGCATTACGACCGGCTCAGCGGCGACCTCGATCACCGACAACTTCAATACCGACACGGTGACGGTCAATGCCACGGCGCTAGCCAACAATATAGCGCTGACGCTCGTCGGCTCAGCAGCCGAGGTGGTCACCGGACTGATCGGGAATATCACGGCGGGAACGCTGACCGGCGCGCTGACCGTGACCACGGCGGACGCCACCGACAACACCATCTCGATTACAACCGGCTCGGCGGCGACCTCGCTCACCGATAACTTCAATACCGATACAGTGACGGTCAATGCCACTGCGCTGGCGCAGAATACGACGCTGACTCTGGTGGGGTCAGCGGCCGAGACAGTCACCGGACTGGTCGGCGATATCGCAGCGGGAACGCTGACCGGCGCGCTGACCGTGACCACGGGGGATGCCACCGACAATGGCATCAGCATTACGACCGGCTCAGCGGCGACCTCGATCACCGACAACTTCAATACCGACACGGTGACGGTCAATGCCACGGCGCTAGCCAACAATATAGCGCTGACGCTCGTCGGCTCAGCAGCCGAGGTGGTCACCGGACTGATCGGGAATATCACGGCGGGAACGCTGACCGGCGCGCTGACCGTGACCACGGCGGACGCCACCGACAACACCATCTCGATCACAACCGGCTCGGCGGCGACCTCGCTCACCGATAACTTCAATACCGATACAGTGACGGTCAATGCCACTGCGCTGGCGCAGAATACGACGCTGACTCTGGTGGGGTCAGCGGCCGAGACAGTCACCGGACTGGTCGGGGATATCGCGGCTGGTTCGCTGACCGGCGCGCTGACCGTGACCACGGGAGATGCCACCGACAATGGCATCAGCATTACGACCGGCTCAGCGGCGACCTCGATCACAGCGAGCGGGGCGGGCGACACGGTCACGATCGACGCGACCGCGCTGGCGCAGAATACGACGCTGACCCTGGTGGGGTCAGCGGCCGAGACAGTCACCGGACTGGTCGGCGATATCGCAGCGGGAACGCTGACCGGCGCGCTGACGGTGACCACGGGGATGCCACCGACAACGGCATCAGCATTACGACCGGCTCGGCGGCGACCTCGATCACCGACAACTTCAATACCGATACCGTGACGGTCAACGCCACCGCGCTGGCGCAGAATACGGCGCTGACCCTGGTGGGGTCAGCGGCCGAGACGGTCACCGGACTGGTCGGGGATATCACGGCTGGTTCGCTGACCGGCGCGCTGACCGTGACCACGGGTAATGCCGCCGACAATGGCATATCGATCACGACCGGCTCGGCGGCGACCTCGATTACCGCAAGCGGGGCTAGCGACGTGGTGACGGTCAACGCCACGGCACTGGCGCAGAATACGGTACTGACGCTGGTAGGGTCTGCGGCCGAGACGGTCACCGGACTGGTCGGGGATATCGCAGCGGGAACGTTGACCGGCGCGCTGACCGTGACCACGGGGGATGCCACCGACAATGGCATCAGCATTACGACCGGCTCAGCGGCGACCTCGATCACCGACAACTTCAATACCGACACGGTGACGGTCAATGCCACGGCGCTAGCCAACAATATAGCGCTGACGCTCGTCGGCTCAGCAGCCGAGGTGGTCACCGGACTGATCGGGAATATCACGGCGGGAACGCTGACCGGCGCGCTGACCGTGACCACGGCGGACGCCACCGACAACACCATCTCGATTACAACCGGCTCGGCGGCGACCTCGCTCACCGATAACTTCAATACCGATACAGTGACGGTCAATGCCACTGCGCTAGCAGACAACATCGCGTTGAGCCTGTCCGGCACGTCGGGTTTTACAGTGACGGGCCTGCAGGGCGACGTGACAGCTACGGGTGTCAGCGGGGCGTTGAATGTGACGACGGTTGCGGTTGCTTCCGGGCTGTCAATTGCAACGGGCAGCGGCTCGAACACAATCACGGCGACGGCACTGACGACGGGACAGACGTTGACCTTGACCGGCAGCAGCGCCGCTACGGTGACACTGAATGCTGGTGCGTCGTCTGGCAACTTGGCGGCCGGCACTGACACCGGCAACCTCACGGTGACGGGTGGCACTGGCGCCAACACGATCACGGTAGGAAATGGAACCAATTCGATCACTGGCGGTGGCGGCGCGGATGTGCTGACCGGCGGCACCGGCAGCGATACCTTCAACTTCAGTTCCGCTGCCAATCTCGGCGCTGCAACCACCATTGCAGGCGGGGCGGGCAATGACATTATTCAGATGTCGGCGGCGGCAACGCTGACCGACGCTAACTTCCTTCATGCGACGAGTATCGAGACGCTGGGTCTGTTTGGCGCGAGCACCATCACCTTGGGCGCGAACGCAGCCAGTGCCGGCATCGTGAATGTGGTCACGGGGAGCGGAGCGACCAGTATCACAGATTCTAACGGCGTCACGTTGAATGACGACGCGACCGCGCTGGCGCAGAATACGACGCTGACCCTGGTGGGGTCAGCGGCCGAGACAGTCACCGGACTGGTCGGCGATATCGCAGCGGGAACGCTGACCGGCGCGCTGACGGTGACCACGGGAGATGCCACCGACAACGGCATCAGTATTACGACCGGCTCGGCGGCGACCTCGCTCACCGATAACTTCAATACCGATACCGTGACGGTCAACGCCACCGCGCTGGCGCAGAATACGGCGCTGACCCTGGTGGGGTCAGCGGCCGAGACGGTCACCGGACTGGTCGGGGATATCACGGCTGGTTCGCTGACCGGCGCGCTGACCGTGACCACGGGTAATGCCGCCGACAATGGCATATCGATCACGACCGGCTCGGCGGCGACTTCAATTACCGCAAGCGGGGCTAGCGACGTGGTGACGGTCAACGCCACGGCACTGGCGCAGAATACGGTACTGACGCTGGTAGGGTCTGCGGCCGAGACGGTCACCGGACTGGTCGGGGATATCGCAGCGGGAACGTTGACCGGCGCGCTGACCGTGACCACGGGGGATGCCACCGACAATGGCATCAGCATTACGACCGGCTCAGCGGCGACCTCGATCACCGACAACTTCAATACCGACACGGTGACGGTCAATGCCACGGCGCTCACCGCTAATACGTTGACGCTTTCTGGTTCTGCCGCTGCGACGGTGACTTTGGGGACCAGTGGAAATCTGGCGGCCGGCACTGTTACGGGTAACCTAACGGTCACCGGCGGGAGCGGGGCCAATACAATTACAGTCGGCAGCGGCAACAATACGATTACCGGTGGTGGAGGTGCGGATTTGCTGACCGGTGGGGCAGGTGTCGACCATTTCGTCTTTGCCGCGGTGTCAGACTCGACAGTGGCGAGCCACGATACGATCAACAGTTTTGCGCATGGCACCGACCTCGTCGACACGTCGGCAATTCTTGGCATTACTGCAGTTCAAGGTTTAATTAGCGGCGCCACCCAAGTGGCTGCGCATAGTATCGCTTGGATCCAAAGTGGTGCGGACACCATCGTGTATGCCAACAGTACCGGCGCGGCCGAGGCCCAGGCAGCGTCGGATATGGCGATCACTTTGACTACCATCACTGCAAGTACACTCGCCGCTAATGATTTCATCCATCACTAGAATTCGAAAACATCGAGGAGGTAGTCGTGAACGAATGCGAGCAAAGGTCGAATGCAGGCCAGCCTTCCATCGATCAGCGATCTGGCAATGACCGTCGTTCTGGCATCGATACGCAATCAAAAAGTAAAAACCGACCGCGTGAGGAACGCCGGTCCGGCAGATTTGATCGGCGGTCAGGCAAGGAAAGACGATCTACACTTCGTTTCGAATTTCAAGTCGATTAGCGTGGAGTAACTTTATTGAAAATGGAGTGTGACGTCCGCTATGGGTCATTAGCGGACATCGGGACCTTCAGCCGTCATATCTGCTTTTGGCCCAAAGCGGACGTTGCGACATCCGCAACGAATATCTGCTTTTGATCAAAAGTGGGCACTGATATCTCTCCGGTTTGGAGACCGAGCAGATGTTGGCCCGACCGACAGCCCGGGAAATTCCGCTTGCAGTTAACATTTTCCACGATCGGTATATGTTTCTTGTTAATTTAGATCTCGTCACCGTATCTTCCCTTCGGCAAATTGAACGGCACGTCGCTCTCTGGAGATGTGGTGTCAGGAAAATCCTGACAGGAAGACGGCTCAATCACCCTGTCCACTCAAGGGTCCCTTAATCACGCGCGGCTACGTTGCGATCGTAAGAATAGTTACAGGGAGCTGTCACATGTCTCGCGTTTCTGCGTTTCTTAAGGATGAATCCGGTGCAACTGCAATTGAATATGGTCTGATCGCAGCTGGCATTTCGGTCGTGATCATCGCCACCGTCAATGCGATTGGCACCAACCTCAACGGTAAGTTCCAGAGTATTTCGACCCAGCTGAAGTAACATCTCCATGTGGCTTGTGCTGGTTCGAGTGAAGCCGCCGTAAACGGCGGCTTCATTTTTTATGCTAGCCGCGTGCTAGCGGTGAATTGAAAATGCAGTGACGTGCAAAGTGCAAGCCCCGGACCACGGGGCAGACCAGTGGTCCGGGGACCTGACCCATCGCCCCCGCCGAAGCCAGACACGTATGGATTGGGCGCGAAAGTCCGTCGAACTTGCAGTAATAATACGAGATGAATGGAGACGACCCCTGTCAGGATTTTCCTGACGAGATAGCATTGTAAACGACACCATTGTCTGCCGCTGATTTGGGTCGGGGAATATCGGTCCTTATGCACGCACCTCAAAAACCAGCAGCACCTCAGCGAACGATACAATTTTGGTTGAATTGTCTGGCCGTAGCGTGCGTTGTCCCGGCGGTCGTCGTCACAACTTTTATTATCTATCGTTCTTTTTCCCAGGAGCGCGCAGGCCTCGAACGAGACCTGATAGGAACCGCTCGCGCCCTAAACCAAGCAGTTGATGCAGAGCTTAATGGCGCCCGCTCTGCGCTATTGGTTTTCGCGATGTCGCCCGATCTGGCATCAGGTGATCTGGCGAGGTTCTACGAAGAGGCGCAGCGCGTGGCGCATGTGGCGAATGTCGATACCATTGTTTTAAGCGACGTAAGCGGGCAGCAACTTATCAATACGTTACAGCCTTTTGGCACGCCACTGCCGCTTCATGGCGACCGCACGCAACTGCGGCGCGTTGTCGAGACAAAACAGCCGGTCATTTCTGATCTTTTCATCGGAGCCATTACTAAAAATCCGATCATCAGTATTGAGGCTCCTGTGTTCGCCGATGGAAAGCTAAGATATGCGCTCGCATTTGGATTTTTTCCTGAACGGCTAAGCGAAATACTTCGCAGACAGAAAATGCCACCGGATTGGGTCGCGGGAATTGTGGATAGCAGCAATACGATTGTCGCAAGAACTATCGGCGGCGACGAAGTCATAGGAAAGAAAATTTCCCCCGGCCTCAAACGCGCGCTGGTAAGAGCGGGTGAGGGTGCTTTTGAAGGTGTAACACTTGAAGGGGTTACGGTCCTTACCAGCTTCAGCCGATCGACGGTGTCCGGGTGGACTGTCGCGATCGGTGTTCCAAAAGCAGGCTTATTTAGTTTTCTTTGGCAAGCGCTACTAGGTAACGTTTTTGCAGCCTTCGTACTCATGATCACCGGGATTGTCCTCGCCCGGATAATTAGCGTCCGGATTGGAGCCTCGATCCGGTCCTTGCGCGACCCTGCCGGCGGCTTGGGTGTTCCCGGACCACTCGTGGTGCCACCCGTCAGTATTCAAGAAGTTCATGAATTGGGCCAATCGCTCATTGGGGCGCACCATCTCATTGAGCAGCGCACAGGCGAACGAGATGATCTCAGGCGCCGGATCATGAGCTCACAAGAGGAGGAAAGGCTTCGTCTTGCGCATGACCTACACGACCAAACTGGCCAAACCGTAAGCGCGGCAATCCTTGAGCTCAAATCCCTCGAACGTGTGGTCGATGAAAAGGCCCGTGACAGAGTTCGCTTCGTCAGCAAGCAATTGGACGAGCTAGGCCAGATGCTTCACCGCATATCATGGGAATTGCGCCCGGCGTCCATCGACGAATTGGGGCTAACTAATGCGCTCGAGAGCTACTTGGGTGAATGGAGCAAAAAATACGCGATAAAAGCCGATTTTCATTGTTCCGACCCGGATCTCGACAAACGATCGAATGAGGTACGGACGACAATCTATCGGGTAGTTCAAGAGGGTCTCACTAACGTCTCGAGGCACGCCACCAACGCGACCCACGTCAGCATCGTGACTGGAGTGTCGGAATCGACGTTACATTTGACCATTGAGGACAACGGGCAAGGCTTCGATCCCGCCGCGCTATCGTCGCGTCTTGGACTTGCAGGCATGCGTGAGCGTCTACTGCTTGTCGGCGGTGTGCTAAAAATCGAATCGGAGCCAAACGTCGGCACTACAATCTTTGCACGAATTCCCCTCATATCTAACGGGGCCGCCACATGATCGAAAGAACGCGCGTGGCACTGGCCGACGATCACCCCATCTTCCTCGCGGGCTTGTGCAATCTCATCGATGCGGAAGCTGACCTTGAGCTCGTCGGCCAGGCCAACAGTGGGCAGTCGGCACTCAAAATGATTCGGGAAAAATCTCCGGATGTGGCGATTGTCGATATCTCAATGCCGGAGATCAATGGAATCGCGCTGACGCGCCGTTTGGCCGAGGAATGTCCTAACGTGCGTGTTGTAATTTTAACGCTCTATGAAGAGCAGTCCTTTTTAAAGCAGGCGCTGGCAGCAGGCGCGAGAGGTTATGTGCAGAAAAGATCTGCCTCCGAAAATTTGGTGCGTGCCATCCGAGGCGCAATGTCCGGGAAGATATATATTGATCCGTCTCTTGCTGATGTGCTGCCGGAACTCGCACCAGCTCAATCCGATGGGCCGGTGCGACCTACAAATGCACTGGGGCTGACAGACCGCGAGGCCAGCGTCCTCCGATATTTGGCGCGAGGGCTAACGACCAAAGAAATTGCCGCGCGCCTCGAACTTAGTTCTAAGACGGTCGAAACTTACAAGTCCCGGGCAGCCGAAAAACTCAATCTGAACACACGAGCCGAAATTGTGCGTTTCGCCTCTGCACAAGGTTGGCTTGAAGATATTTGAAGAGAAGCTGAGACGTTCAGTAGGCCGCTGAAAGGCTTATGTGAAAGCTCTAACTAACGAGAGGGCCTTTGTGAGACTGGCTTCTAATTCCGCTTTTTGCGGAAAATTGGAAGCAGACGAAACGATCGCCAACGAGATCCTGGGCGACAATCACGTCATTAGCTTTCGGTCGATAATTGTGGCTGCCCCCGGTTTACCCGACGAAGAGCCGCCTTTTCCTTGTTGAGGCAACTCCGGACGATGGCGCGCTGGCTTGGACTCAGATTACCCGTTGCCAGCAAATTCAGATATCGCGCTATGTTTGCCATCTTCAATCCGCGTATTCGTAATAAATCATTTGTGACGGCCGGGACGCCAGCCGGGTTTGCGGCCAAGAAAGCCACCACCATTATCCCGATCGTTCTTGGTGCCAACAGCGATCCGGTCGGCGTGGGCCTGGTCGCGAGCCTTGCCCGGCCCGGGGGAAATGCAACTGGCAATTCGCTGATGGCGCCTGACCTGAGCGCTAAACGCAAAGGCGCTGGGACTCTGAGATTCCACCAACGTTAGTAGCGCTGGCCGATAGGGTGATCGACTGACCATTTCGGCGATGTCGCTATTGACCCAAAGCGGACATGAAGCAGCTTATGTCACTGTCATGTCACACAAGGTCGATGCATAAAGGCGCGGTGCTTTCTGCGGCGCCTAACCCCCTATGCAAGTCCCCACAATAAGCTTACAACAATAAGTTGTGGCTGATTTAGGCTGAAAGTGGAGCGCGAAATGCGTAGCAAACTGACGCCTTTTGTATTTGCCGTGGCTCTGACATCATCGTTGTTGGGTTTAGTGCGCGGCGCACCGGCTGCCACCCTAGTCGGTGATTCAATCTCGGCGGAATTTGATAGCCCGAACCTAGGGACTCTCTTTTGCACCGCCTGCTTCACGCCCAGCACGTTCACTGTTGGCTCTGGAATCGAAACGACTGCAGCGCTAAGCGCATCGTTAGTTACATTCGACTTCTCCGCTAATCAGTTGGTGGTCAATTTCACGAGTTCTGGGGTCGGTTTCCTCAATGACGCGTTCGCTGGACCCGTGTTTACCGTTGTCTCTGGAAATCCATTCAGTGCAGTCACGTCCGTTACAGGCATGTCGGCGTCCGATGTGACTGAACCAGGGGGTAAACTTGCCCTTAATTGGACAGCACTGAATTATCCCAACGGTTTTCCAGTTAACGCGCAAATCGTCGTCAACTTCCAAGATACAACAAATACCGCTACGCCCCTTCCTGCCACCCTTCCTCTCTTCGCCACTGGCCTCGGCGCAATGGGGCTATTTGGCTGGCGCAGAAAGCGGAAGAACGCTGCCGCTATCGCAGGCTGACCGAGAAGACCTGATCGAAATTCTGAAAAACCGCCGTGAGGCGGTTTTTCTTTTTCGCGCAGCCCAGCTCGTGAATGTCCGCTATTGGCACTTAGCGGACATGGGCTGGTGCAATGCACATGTCTGCTTTAGACCCATAGCGGCCTCGCAGCGGGTGTGGTGGTGGGCGCTACGACCTCTCGCGTGTGAAGCGAACGCTCTCCCGCTGAGCTAACCGCCCAATGAAGCCGGGCGGTGAGATTTGATCCCAAGTGAAGGGCAAGACACCTATCGTAATTTCAATGAGTTAGCATTCCACAATGAGCGTTCCACGGATTTTCCATGGGCGTTCGATTTCGCGGTAGGATTTGGCCATGGCAAAATTGCGGGTTCACTCATTTTCAATTTCGCTAGATGGCTTCGGTGCTGGCCTAGCCCAAGATCGTGCCAACCCGCTTGGTGTTGGTGGGATGGCAGTACATCAATGGATTTTCGCTACCCGAACATTTCACCAAATAACTGGCCGCGACGGAGGAGCAACGGGCACCGATGACACCCTTTTTGCGCGCGGTTTCGCGAACATTGGGGCCAGAATCATGGGTCGCAACATGTTCGGTCCCATACGCGGAGCTTGGGCGGACGACACGTGGAAGGGTTGGTGGGGAGCGAACCCGCCCTTTCACACGCCAGTTTTCGTGTTGACACATCATCCACGCCCTTCAATCACAATGGACGGAGGGACGACTTTTCACTTCGTCACTGACGGGATTCAGGCCGCGCTAAAACTAGCGACTGAGGCCGCAAAGGGGCAGGATGTCGGTCTGGGCGGTGGCGTCGCAACGCTGAAGGAATATCTCGGCGCGAGCCTCATAGACGAGATGCACCTTGCCATCGCTCCCGTATTGGTCGGCTCCGGAGAACACCTGCTCTCTGGAATTGACCTCGTCAAGCTCGGCTATCAATGCGACCAACACGTCACGACGCCAAGCGCAACGCATGTCGTCATTACGAAGCGTACGTAGCGGCGTATCGAAAAGTGAGGGTTGGGCCATTAACGAAGTTCGCGTCGGCCTAAATTACAAGTTCGGCGATCCGTTGAGTAGGTTGTCCCCGATTTGGCTCGAAAATGCCGGTTGAAATACGAATCTAAAAACCTTCTCGCGATGTCCACTATTGGCACAGAGCAGACATCGCCTACGCACCGCACATATCCGGTTTCGGGGAAGAGCGGACATCCGCAAGGTCCGACCAAGAATTGTTCGTTCACTTCCTAGCGGAAGGTGCCCCCCTGCTGGTGCGTCCCTTGCGCCGTGCTGGCCTATGAGAGAATGCCCTCATCACTTCTCGCTGCTCGGCCGCGAGTTCGCCAAGTAGGATGAATAGCGCGGACAAGAACAGCAGCGGAATGCCGCCGCCGACAATCCCAACCGCAATCTTTATCGAAAGCGGGTCCGTAATTCGGATCGCGTGGCAGAAGATATCGACTAGTTTTTCCATGTTGTCCCCCGCAAAGTGAGCGTGATGGCGAAGCCCAGTTTAGCGCCTTTGGATCGATTCTGTCAGAACGGAGTGAGAACAGATCAACAAGCCCAACGATGCGAGCTCGAAGGGAAGTGGTTAGAATGGAAAGAAGCCTCCGTGTGTAGGAGTTAGTCATGGCCCCGCGTGCGTACTGGAAAGGCTTCCTGCGCCTTTCGCTCGTCTCTTGTCCCATCCAGCTTTTTCCCGCGACCACCGAGCGCGAAAATATAAGCTTCAACCAAATCAACAGAGAGACAGGAAATCGCATCCGCTATCGCAAGGTTGATGACGACACGGGCGAAGAAGTCGAGTCATCCAACATCATCAAGGGCTATCAGATCGAGAAGGGGCGATACATCGAGATCAAAGATGAGGAGCTAGAGTCGATCACCCTAGATAGCCGAAAGACCATAGAGATCGACGAGTTCGTTCCAAAGTCCGAGATCGACGAACTCTACAATGAGCGCCCGTACTACATCACGCCAGACGGCGACGTAGGGCAGGAGGCTTTCGTCGTTATTCGCAACATCATCGAGAAGATGAACATGGTGGCTATCGGCCGTGTCGTGCTCACGAGCCGGGAGCACGTGATCGCGATGCAGCCACGCGGCAAAGGCATCATGGGGACCCTGCTGCGGTACCCCTATGAAGTGCGCGACGAAAAGGAATACTTCGATGAAATCGAAGATGTGAAAGTCAGCAAGGACATGATGGATCTGGCCAAGCACATCGTCGAGACGAGGTCAGGACACTTTGATCCCGAAAAGTTCGAGGATCACTACGAAGCCGCTCTGCGCGAAATCATCGAGAAGAAGTCGAAGGGTCTAAAGATCGACACGCCGAGAGAGCGCATCTCGACTAAGGTCATCAATCTCATGGACGCCTTGCGCCAAAGCGCCAAGGCGGAGCGGCCCGCAGCGAAGCAATTACCCAAGCGCGGCAAGAAGAGGATCGAGGGGCAGAAGGAGATGCTGTTCTCAATTTCCGGAAAAAAGGCCGGGAAAGAGGAGACCAAGAAGGCGACCCGGCCATCGGCCCGCAGACGCAAGGCGGGCTGAGCGGGGCGCAGAAGAAAGCCCCGGTCGCTCGCGCAGCACCCAGGGCCAAGGGAGAATGGGCGCACTGGGGATGGCCCCAGCTAGACCGACAAGCACTTTTACGACGCGGTCGTAAGCGCGCCCGCGCTAATGCTAATGTCACAGACATAGAGCTTCACTGGCCCTCCACCGCGATCATGATGCTGCGCGCCGCCGCATGCCGTTTGGCGACCAGGGGTCGGTAGCCGGGATCGTTATACCAATCTTTGATCGCCTGCTTGCTCGGAAATTCGACAACGACGACGCGGCTCGGTCGTTGGCCTTCGAGCATTTCATGTGTGCCGGCTTTGGTGAGATAACGTCCGCCGTGCTTTTCGATAAACGGCATTGTCTGCTTGAGGTAGTCGGCGAAAGCCGCCTCGTCGTCGATCTCGTGCTGGCCGATGTAAAAGGCGGTCATTTATAGCTCTCCTAATGCAAGGGCTGCTTTCGAGTGTAAAGATACACTACTGCGAATGGTCTTAATTCCGATATTGGCACTGAGCGGACATTCCTCGAGAGCGTGACAAGTATCGCTGAATCTTGTCGCTTGTCAGAGCTTTTACGCTGTTGCAAAACTCGGCATCAACAAAATGGGGTGACAATGCCTGAGGCGTCCCTTCGCGGCGTTTGCATAAACTACGAAGTGATTGGCGACAAAGGGCCATGGATAGCGCTCACACCGGGTAGTCGCCGCTCTTTTGGCGAGCTGGTTGAACTATCGAAGGCAATCGCTGCATTCGGTTATCGCGTGCTGCTGCACGATCGGCGCAATTGCGGAGCGTCGGATGTCGCGTTTGACGGTTCCGAATCAGAGCACGAAGTCTGGGCCAACGATCTTTACGCGCTGGGCAGACATCTTGGGGCGCTTCCTATGTATGTCGGCGGCTCCTCCGCAGGTGCACGTTTGGCTATTCTCTTTGCCATCCGATACCCGGACGGCTTACGCGGTCTACTGCTTTGGCGTGTTACCGGCGGCCAGGAAGCGGTCGATCGACTTGCCGAGAATTACTACGGGCAATTTATCAAAGCCGCCCGCGCTGGCGGAATGCGCGCCATATGCGAAAGCGAGCATTTTAGTGAGTGCTTCAGAGCGCGAGCGTCGAACCGCGACAGGCTTTTGAAGACCGATGTCGAAGAGTTCATCAAAACTATGACCTATTGGCGCGAGTGCTTTCTTAGGTCCGCGAATTTACCTATCGTCGGCGCTACCGAGGCAGAATTGCGTGCAATCAAAGCGCGGGCCTGCTTGATTGCCGGCAACGACGTAATCCATACGCCAGCAACCGCGCGCAAAGCCGCCTCACTTATACCCAACAGCGAGTTGCACGATGACGTGGTAGAAAAGCGGTCGGACAACAGTTTGCTGAAAGAATGGAATCGTGAGGAATGGCGTGAGGCGGAGCCGCGCATGGCCGCCATCTTTGCCGCGTTTCTGAAACGGGTGGAATTGAAATAGCTCACAACATTCATTGGATTGGGAAGGAAACAATGGGTCTGGAAATTCGTCGCGTCGTCACGGGGCATGCCGCGGACGGCCGCGCCAAAATTGAGGTCGACGAAATCGCCAAAAATGTGATCTCAAATCGGCCGGGCGCTTCGTCCTGCGTGGTCTGGTCTACACAGGGTTTTCCGGTCATCAATGACGGATTCCGTGATCCGACTTCCGGTTCGTTCAAAACTACGGTCGAAGATGGCACCGTGTTTCGTATCGTCTGTTATCAACCGGGTGTAACCCCGCGCAACCATCGTACCGATTCGATCGACTATGCCGTCGTCATCTCGGGTACAATTGATATGGAACTTGACGACGGGGGGGTCGTGAAACTCAAGGCCGGCGATGTTCTTGTCCAGCGCGGCACCATCCACAACTGGGTCAATCACGGTACCGAAGATTGCGTCATTGCCTTCGTGCTGATCAGTGCCAAGCCAGTAACTGCCGCGGGCAATTCGCTTAACGCTATAGGATAGCGCGCGTCAGTTGGGCTCGATGCCGGCGGCCTTCACCGCGTCGCCCATCAAGGTCACCTCCTGCCGAAAATATGTCGCCGTTTCGGCGGCGTTGCGGTTATCGGGAACATAGCCGTCGCGTTGCATGATGGACGCCACCGCCGGTGCCTGCAAAGCCGCACGAATCGCTGCATTCAGCCTTTCGACGATCTCAGGCGGCGTCTTAGCGGGAGCAAAGAACATTCCCCAGGATCCTATGGGCTCGAAACCGGGCAGCATATCCTTCATGAGGGGAATGTTCGGAAATGCCGGAAACGGCTTGCTGCCGGTGAATGCGAGCGCCCGTACGCGACCGTCCTTGAGGAGTCCCATCACGGACGGTGGAGTTACAAACATAACTTCGACGCTGCCGCTCAGCATGCCAGTCATTACTTCGGACGCGCCTTTGTAGGGAATGTGCTGCATCTTGATCCCGGCGTATTTGCTGAAAATCTCGGCGGCGAGGTGCAGCCCGTTACCCACGCCTGGCGAACCGTAGACGGCATGATCTTTTTTGGCGTGGTCAATAAATTCTTCCAGCGTTTTATACGGTGATTTGGCGTCGACCAGCATGAATAGACCGTCGAGAATGCCGATGGTCGCTATTGGCGTGAGATCAGTGAACAGGTCGTAGCCAAGGGTTTTGTAAATATATGGCGTCGGGGCAATTCCATTCGAGGAAAACAGCAGCGTGTATCCATCTGGCTTTGATTGCACGACCGACCGCGTCGCTATCGTTCCGTTGGCGCCAACCCGGTTTTCAACGAAGAACTGCTGACCGAGATCAAGACTGAGTTGTTGTGCGACCGTACGGGCCTGGACATCGGGGCCGCCACCGGCGGCATAGCCAACGACTACCCTTACGGGATGGTCGGGATATTGCTGTGCGTGTGCGGTCACGCACGTGAATGGCAGCATCAGGACCAAAAACGACAGGCATCGCAGCATGTGCGTCTCCTCGGAGTATGCCGCCGAAGTGAAAATATGCAGTTATTTTTCGAAGGGGTAAAATAGAATTATTGTAGCCTGACGACCATTAGTCATTTGAATCGGAAGTACCAAAAGGCGGCCACACCTGAGGTGGAGCGTCCTTTCATCGCAACCAGCAGATCATCTTGAACTGCGACCTATTGAGTTCAGCAACAAAATTGTTTGAACCACCTGCCGCCCTAGCGGTAATCGTGGTTATTTTGGCAAAACGAGCCCAATCGGGACGTAGCTCAGGGAGATAAAATCTTGGAAATCCTCGAAGCCGTCGCATCGCGATACTCATGTCGAGCATTCTTGCCGACGCCAGTGTCTGAAAAAATCGTCCGCGAGATCGTTGAACGCGCGGCGAGAGCCCCATCCGCTGGCAACATGCAGCCATGGCGCATTTATTGCATTGCTGGAAGGCGCATCGATGAACTCAAAGCGCTGCTGGCTCCGCGGATGGCGACGGAGTTGCCGAAAGGTGAGGGCACCGACTATACGATCTACCCCGAGCCGCTGACGGAACCTTATCGGTCGCGTCGCTTCATGGTCGGCGAATTGCTCTATCAGTCGATCGACGTGCCGCGTGAAGACAAGTCATCACGTTACAAGCAGTATTCTCGCAATTATCAGTTTTTCGGCGCGCCCGTTGCCCTGTTTTTTGCCCGAGAAAAAGCTCACGGACCGGCACAATGGGCCGATATTGGCGGCTATCTTCAAACTACTGCTCTGCTCGCGCGCGGGTTTGGATTGCACACATGCCCGCAACAGGCCTGGGTCTCATTCCACCGCACCGTGCGTGTTTTTCTGAGACTCCCCGACAATTTGATGATTTATTCGGGTTTAGCGCTCGGTTACGAAGATGCGGCTGCCCCGATCAATTCATGGCGTTCTCCACGCGAACCGCTCGACCAATTTGCGTCGTTCGACGGCTTCGATAAGTAGCGACTACGGGCGTTTCGATCCCATGCGTTCAGGTAGCGTTCACCGGCACGCCATTAACACCTCACCCATGCCGGTTTCCCGAATATTCCTCGCCCTACTGGTGCTTGGCGCCATCGGCCAGCCGGCCATCGCCGCTGAGGCTTCCCGCCAAGAGTCGTGTCTCACGAAAGCCGAGCAGCGCGCAGCTGTTGACGCCAACCGGGCCATTTCGTTGGGGCAGGCCATAAAATCGCTGCGTCAGTACCGCAAACATTCTGAAGTTGTTCGCGCGCGGCTGTGTCGTTACGATGAGAAACTTGTCTACGTGCTGACTCTGCTGGGTCGCAGTGGCAAAGTGGTCGACGCAACCGTCGATGCCGTGAACGGCGAGTTTCATACCAACCCTTGAGCGGAGAATAATGCCTTGCGCCTCCTCGTCATCGAGGATGATCCCGATCTCAATCGGCAGCTCACCACTGCGCTGACCGACGCCGGCTACGTCGTCGATCGCGCTTTCGACGGTGAGGAGGGTCACTTTCTCGGCGAGTCCGAACCCTACGACGCAGTCATTCTCGATATCGGTTTGCCGAAAATGGACGGCATCTCGGTGCTGGAAGCCTGGCGTCGCACAGGTCGCGCCATGCCGGTGCTCATGCTCACGGCTCGCGACCGCTGGAGCGATAAGGTGCAGGGCTTTGATGCTGGCGCCGATGATTATGTCGCCAAGCCATTCCACCTCGAAGAAGTGCTCGCGCGCGTGCGCGCGCTTTTGCGGCGTTCAGCCGGCCATGCCAAAAGCGAATTCAATTGTGGGCCGGTTCGGCTCGATACCCGAACGGGGCGCGTTGCGGTCAACGGCAATCCGGTCAAACTCACAAGCCACGAATACCGGCTGCTCGCCTATTTGATGCATCACACTGGCCGCGTCGTGTCCCGCACCGAGTTGGTCGAGCATCTCTACGACCAGGATTTTGATCGCGACTCGAACACGATTGAAGTATTTGTCGGACGCATCCGCAAGAAACTCGGCGTTGAGATCATCCAGACCGTGCGCGGGCTTGGCTATTTGCTAACACCACCTGACGTTCGTTGACGGAATGCGCGCCAACTCCCTCGCGCTGCGCCTCTTCCTGTCAGCCACTGCATGGGCGGTGGTTATTCTTCTCATCACCGGTGTCGTTCTGTCGTCGCTCTACCGACAGGCCGTCGAGCGTGCGTTCGACCGCCGACTAGGCGTTTATCTGCGGACGCTGGTGGCTGACGTCGCGTCGCCAGAAGAGGCGGGCGAAAAGTTTCCCCAATCACTCGGTGAGCCTTTATTTGAGCTCCCTCTATCCGGCTGGTATTGGCAGGTCACCCGTCTTGATCCTGGAAAGTCAGAACTGCGGGCGTCGCGTTCACTGTGGGATGGCGGGCTGCCGCATTTGCAGGATTACGGTATTTCCGCAGGCGCCGATGGATCCCGCGAGGGCTACGTGCCTGGCCCGGAGGACCAGCGACTTCGGTTAGTTGAGCGCAATATCGATCTCGGCGATGAAGGCCACTATCTTGTTGCCATAGCAGGCGATGCTGCCGAAATCTCCGAAGAAACACGCTCGTTCGATCAGGCGCTGATCATCACATTTTCCATACTAGCGGCCGTCCTGCTACTCACGACGGCCTTTCAGGTCCGCTTCGGCCTCGCGCCTCTCAAGCGCATCACCGACGGACTTGCCGCTATCCGGTCGGGGAGCGCTGAACGTCTTGCCGGACAATTCCCGGAAGAGATTGCACCCCTCGCGCGCGAAACCAACGCTTTGATCGAAGCTAATAAGGAAATTGTCGAGCGTGCACGCACGCATGTCGGCAACCTTGCCCATGCACTGAAGACACCGCTTTCAGTCATGGTGAATGAGGCCGCGGCCCGGGGCAGCGACCCGTTCGCGCAAAAGGTGCTCGAGCAGGCCGATATTATGCGCGACCAAGTCGCGCGGCATCTGGAGCGCGCGCGCCTGGCCGCCCGCCTCACGGTAGTCGGATCGGTCAGCGAAGTCGTTCCGGTTGTTACTGCACTTGCGCGTACGATGGAGAAAATCCACCGCGAGAAAAATCTTACGATCGAGGTGCATGCCGACGATAAGGCGCAATTCCACGGAGAGCGCCCCGACCTCGAGGAGATGATGGGCAATCTTGTTGATAATGCCTGCAAGTGGGCTTCGTCACGCGTGGCAATTGAAGTGGTGAGGGAGCGGCCTGACCAAGCCAGCAATCGTCAAGTCGTGCGTATTATCGTCGACGACGATGGCCGTGGTCTCTCACCGTCTGAGCGGGAACAAGTCGCAAAGCGCGGACGACGGCTGGACGAAACGAAGCCAGGCTCCGGTCTCGGTCTATCGATCGTGGTGGAACTGGCGGGCCTTTATGGTGGCGGTCTCACACTTGGCACCGCCCCATTGGGAGGCTTGCGCGCCGAACTGGTACTTCCGGCAGTCTGACATCAAACTTGCTTTTTGACGCGCCGCCGGAGTTTTGCCCTAATCCTCCCATCCCGATAGACTTAGTTTTCCTGGCTCCGGGGGATCGATATGTCCGCATTCAAGCTTGCCGCGGTCTCTATCATTGGACTTACGCTTGCTGCTTGTGCCGGCAGCCCTGACGGAATGGGACCGGGGCCGCGAGAAAACACAGGCACTTTGGTCGGCGCGGGCACTGGCGCATTGCTTGGGGCTGCGGTCGCAGGCGGCGGGACCGGAAACCGCCTTGCGGGCGCGGCGATCGGCGGGGCGATTGGCGGCTTGATCGGCAACCGCATCGGCGCTGGTCTCGATGATGAAGACAAGGAACGTGCCTATGCCGCACAAATGGATGCGCTCGATCGTGGCCAATCGGGCGCGCCGGTATCCTGGCGAAATCCTGATTCGGGGCGCTATGGCACCGTGGTGCCGGGCCCGCCCTATCAGCAGGCCGGCCGTAACTGCCGCTCTTATACCCACACGGTCTATATTGACGGGCAGCCGCAGACCGCCCGCGGCACAGCCTGCCGCAATCCGGATGGCACCTGGGCGGCGGTCGGCTGACCGCCGGTTACAGTTAATAACTCCTTAAGGCCCGCCGCCGTATCAAGCCGAAAGGCTTGAATTCGGATAGACCGACGATGGCGGGCGCCGAAACGACCGTCGAAAGGCTGCGGCAATTTCTGCGCGAGCTATCGCCAGGAGCGCGCTCGCTGTTGATTGGCGAACTCGAACGCGCCGTTCTCCGCGGCGACGAAGTGACCGGAGCTGATCTGGTCCTTCAAGAATTACGCCGGATCGTTCGTGAGCAGAGGGAGCGGGTGCCTCGCATCGAGGACTCCGCTCGCTTATTGTTCAAGCCGCTCGAACCATTCCTCGTCGATGACCGCGGCGATCACAAACATCCCGGCCGCGTCGCCCGCTCGTCGCTTGACGCGTTGTGGAACTGGATCCAACGCGACCTGCTGCCCAATGATGCGCACACTTTGGCGGACGAAGTGGGCGAAGCGATGCTCAGCGGCGACCATGCGAAAACCGAACGCCTTGCCCGCCTTTTTCAGGACCGCGTTGCTGCGGCCATCGACGCAAACTTCACCGCCGCCGAGGAAGATGGAAAAGCCCGCCGCCGCATCCTGAATCAAATCGGAACACCGCGCGCGGGCGAGGAACTCGCCGCCCTCAAGTGCGCCCTCAAGGGCCGCGACGTGCTGGCATCGCTGTCCGCGCGTCTGCCGCTCCAGATCGGCAATCTCGCCAATGCGCAACTCGATGAATGCAAGGCACTGATCGAGGGCGCGGCTTCACGCGATGGCGAACTGTTCTTGTATGCGTTGCTCACGGTCATGAACCGGATGACAGCGCCGTGGCAGTTGATCCGTCTCGGCGTCCGGGCCGCCGGCAGCGACACCGCAGCGCGCGTTGCGGAAACAAACTACGGCGTGGCGGTCAACATCGTGCTGGCCGAGCTCGAGCGGATGGTGGACGAATTGCGTGACGATCTGCGCACCGGTCAAGGCGTAGCGGTGGGCGCCCTGCTCAAGACGATCCATGACTCTGCGCGTGGATTGCGGACTGAACTGGCATTGCCGGTCGATAGCACCTGGGGCCGCGCGCTCGCCGCGCAGAGAACCCAGATTTCCGAACTGCTGCGCGCGGAGATCGAGTTGATGCCCAGCCGCGTTCGCCGATTGCTGCGCCCGCGGCCGTCGCGCGAAATTCAGCCGGGTACAGTGCTCGATCCCAACGAGGTCGCCGAGGTCGAGGCTTTGGTCGAGTTCGTCGGCATTTGCCGTTATTTTGCCGGCGAGCTCGCCATCAATGAAATGACCCAGCGGGCGCTGTCGGAACTTCGGCAATATCTCGATGATGGGACGCGCGCACTTTTGGAGGGGTTGCGGCACGCCGGCGAAAGCGACCGCAGCTTTCGGCAATCGCAGGTCGATGCGGCCGTGCGCTTTTGCGCCAAAGTCTTTGGGCGGGACTATGCCGCATTGCTCGGCAAGGCCGCCGAAGTAGCGGGAGGCGGGGAGAGCAGGGCCGCACGCGCGTGAAAACGGCGCTTTTTCGCTATTCGACCCGAATATGATCTAGCTCATTGCCGCCATCATCGGGCGTGATGTATGCCCTGCAGCGCCGCTCCATGTGGGCGGCCCAGGCAATTGTGCGGCTTCATGACGCTATGGTTCGTATTCGCGCTGATGACGGCGGCGGCGATTTTCGCCGTGCTCTGGCCGCTTGGCCAAGCCACAAAGCTAAAAGAGGGCAGCGACCTCCTCGTCTATCGTGACCAGCTAGATGAGGTCGAACGCGACCGCGCTGCCGGCCGAATTGGCGAAAGCGAGGCGCAGGCCGCTCGCGTTGAGGTGTCTCGTCGACTGATCGGCGCCGCGGATGCAGCGAAAGTGTCACACTCTTCACCTCCGGGCTCGCGGCAATGGTATCGGCGTGCGACTGCGGTCGCTGCTGTGGCGCTGCTGCCGGTTGGCGCAGCGATGCTCTACCTTGTGCTCGGATCTCCGCAGCTTCCCGGCCAGCCTCTGGAAGCGCGCCAAAGCGCTTCCCCGCAAGATCGATCGATTGCCAGTCTCCTGTCGCAAGTGGAAGCCCATCTCGAACGCAATCCCGATGATGCGCGCGGATACGAAGTTTTGGCGCCCGTCTATATGCGGCTTGGCCGTTTTTCCGACGCTGTCACCGCGCGGCGCAAGCTTCTGACATTGAGCGGCGAGAGTGCCGAGCGGCAATCCGACCTGGGCGAGGCACTGGCTGCGGCTGGCAATGGGGTCATCACGACGGAAGCGAAAGCGGCTTTCGAGCGCGCGCTCGTGCTCGATCCAGATGACCTTAAGGCGAAGTTCTATATCGGCTTGGCCGCCGAACAGGATGGCGATCGTGCAAAGGCGGCCGCCACCTGGCGCGGGATGCTCGAGAATGCACCTGCGGATGCACCGTGGGCGGCGATGGTTCGTGAGGCGCTCACCCGCGTCGGCGGCACGCCGCCCGCCTCCGGCGCGCCCGGCCCGACGGCCGACGATATGGCCGCGGCTGGAAATATGAGTGAGAAGGATCGCGGCGAAATGATCCGCGGCATGGTGGCACGGCTTGCCGACAGGCTGAAGGAGAATGGGAACGATATTGAAGGGTGGCAGCGGCTATTGCGCGCTTATATGGTGCTTGGCGAGCGCGACAAAGCGCACGCCGCAGCTGCTGATGCGAAGCGCGCACTTGCCAGCGATCCCGACAAGCTTCATCGCATCGAAGATATGATCAAGTCCCTCGGAATCGAAGGCTGAGCAACACTCCATGACGCGAAAGCAAAGACGTCTGGTGCTGATTGGCGGAAGCCTCGGTGTTTTGGGTATTGCTGCGGCGTTGGTGCTGAGCGCGCTTCGCGAACTCGATCGTGTTTTTCAATTCTCCAACCGATATCGCCGAGAAGCACCCTGCGGCGGGTACGCGTATGCGTATCGGAGGCTTGGTCAAACCTGGTAGTCTTCAGCGTGGCGACAATCTTCTGGTGCAATTTGCGGTGACCGACGGGAAGACCGACATTGCCGTGCAATATCAGGGCATCGTCCCGGATTTGTTTCGGGAAGGGCAGGGTGTCGTCGCAGAAGGAAAACTTGAGCCTGGCGGCACGTTCGCAGCTGATACGGTGCTCGCAAAACACGACGAACGCTATATGCCGCGAGAAGTTGTCGACGCGCTCAAAAAGAGCGGACGCTGGCAGGAAGGCGAAGCGAAAGGCGCAGGGGGCAAGACCCAATGATCCCGGAACTCGGCCATTATGCCCTGGTGCTTGCACTGGCGCTCGGTCTCGTTCAAGCAATCGCGCCGATCGTGGGTGCCCGCACGCTTGACGAGCCGCTGATGCGCGTCGCCAGCTCCACGGCGGTGATGCAATTTGTATTCGTGGCTCTCTCGTTCTTTGTGTTGATCGTCTGTTACGTCACGTCGGATTTTTCAGTCGCGACAGTCTTCGAGAATTCACACTCGATGATGCCGCTGGTTTACAAGATCACCAGCGTATGGGGGAACCACGAAGGCTCGATGCTTTTGTGGGTGCTGATTCTGTCTTTGTTCGGTGCGCTGGTTGCGGTTTTCGGAAACAACTTGCCGGCGACATTAAAGGCCCGCGTTTTGGCGGTGCAATCGTGGATCGCGTGCGCATTCTATTTGTTTATCTTGCTGACCTCGAATCCGTTCTTGCGCATCGCGCAAGCTCCCTTTGAAGGCCGCGATCTCAATCCGATTTTACAAGACATCGGCTTGGCCATTCATCCGCCGCTGCTCTATCTCGGCTATGTTGGCTTCTCGATCGCCTTCTCGTTCGCGATTGCCGCTTTGATTGAAGGCCGCATCGATGCTGCGTGGGCGCGCTGGGTGCGGCCATGGACGCTGGCCGCCTGGATGTGCCTCACCGTCGGCATCGCCATGGGCTCATACTGGGCCTATTACGAGCTCGGTTGGGGCGGCTTTTGGTTCTGGGATCCAGTCGAAAACGCGTCGCTGATGCCGTGGCTCGCGGGCACTGCGCTTTTGCATTCCGCTGTGGTTATGGAGAAGCGCGAGGCGCTGAAAATCTGGACTTTGCTTCTTGCCATTCTCGCCTTCTCCCTGTCGTTAGTCGGTACATTCCTTGTCCGCTCCGGCGTACTGACGTCGGTGCATACTTTCGCGAACGATCCTGCCCGAGGTATTTTTATTCTCGCGATCCTCGTCGTGTTCATCGGCGGCGGGCTTACGTTGTTCGCCTTGCGCGCGCCGATGCTCAAACAGGGTGGTTTGTTTGCGCCGATTTCGCGCGAAGGTGCGCTGGTGTTCAACAATTTGTTTCTCACCACCGCTTGCCTCACCGTCTTTGTCGGTACGCTATATCCTTTGGCGCTCGAAGCGATCACCGGTGAGAAGATCTCGGTGGGTGCGCCATTTTTCAATCTCACATTCGCACCACTCTTTATTCCTCTCTTGTTGGCGATGCCGTTCGGTCCTTTGTTGCCATGGAAGCGTGGCGACATTCTCGGCGCCGCGCAGCGGCTGATGGCGGCCTTCGGAATTGGCCTTGTTACCGTTGCAGTCGTTTTTGCTGCGGAAGGTGGAAGGTCGGTACTTGCCCCGTTTGGCGTGGGACTGGCGTTTTTCGTAATTTGTGGTGCGTTGACCGATCTTGTCGAGCGCACCGGGCTTTTTCGCGCGCCGCTAACGACGGTGCGTCAGCGGGCGGCAGGCTTGCCACGTTCCGTTTGGGGCACCGCGACCGCGCATCTTGGAATGGGAATAACGCTGCTCGGAATTGTCAGTGTGAGTACCTGGGCGAGTGAGCGCATCATTGCAGTGAAGCCCTCGCAAACAATTTCGCTTGCGGGCTACGAGCTTTCTTTCGACGGGTTGGTGCAGCGCTCGGGCCCCAACTATCGGGAGGCGGCGGCGAGGTTCACCGTACGCGAAGGTGGTGTGGCAATCGGCGTGATGGAGCCGTCCAAGCGTAGTTTCTCCTCGCGTGGCATGACGACGACCGAGGCGGCGCTCATGACACGCGGCACGAGCCAGCTTTATTTGTCGCTGGGGGATGTCAATGACGATGGGTCGGTCGCTATACGGCTGTACTACAAGCCAATGGTGCTGCTGATCTGGCTCGGCGCGGTAGTGATGATGTGCGGCGGGGGGCTTTCTCTGTCCGACAGGAGATTGCGTATCGGCGCGCCGAAGCCGGCGGCCAAGTCGGCCCTTGCGCCGGCGGAGTAGGTGCATGCACCGGCTCATCATCATGATCCTTTTTACACTCGCGATGTCGGGCGCCTCACTCGCGGTGCAGCCGGATGAAGTCTTGAAAGATTCTGGTGCTGGAATCGCGCGCGCGTGATCTATCGCGCGAGTTGCGCTGTATGGTTTGTCAGAACCAGTCGATCGACGACTCCGAAGCGCCGCTGGCCCGTGATCTACGGCTTTTGGTCCGCGAGCGTCTGAGCAATGGCGATAGTGACCGGCAGGTCCTCGATTTTCTTGTGGCGCGCTACGGAGAGTTCGTGCTGCTCAAGCCGCGACTCGAATGGCAAACACTGCTTTTATGGGGTTTGCCCCCGGCAGCGCTGATGGTTGGTATCGTTGCGCTAGTCGTGCAAATTCGCCGACGAAATAGCGCGATATCAGAGCTGCCGCCGCTGACAGCAGAAGAACGCCGCAAGCTGTCGACTTTGGTCGATGGCGCTACGCTCTGATCGTTGATTCGACTGTTGAATTTGAACATCAAAACGTTATCCCACCTTACAAAAGTTTAATCCCGCCGACAGGACGCTGTAAGGCTCATCACCCCATCTTGAGGTTCGAAACGGCGCATCCGCGCCAACGAATCGCGATGGAGATTACCTGATGAAGTCGAGCGTCATTCCCGCTCCCGAGACAGCCAAAAAGCCGCGTGCGCTTTCCGCCCGCCGGTTTGTTCTGCTCACCACAACGATTGCGAGTCTCGGCTTGGCCGCCCTCGTGGTTGCTCCTGGTCTCAATTTTTCGAACGGTTATCCGGCTGCCCTCGCGCAGAATCTTTCCGAGCAAGCACGCAAGATGCAGGCTCCTGTGGGATTTGCCGACATTGTCGAAAAGGTTAAGCCTGCAGTGATCTCGGTCCGCGTCAAGGTCGATGGCGGATCGCAGACGGACGGTCTTGGCAGCAACGACGTTCCTCCCGGACTGCGAGAATTCTTCCGCCGTTTCGGAATGCCGGATGCTCCTAACGGCTCCGAAGGAATGCCGCGCGGCCGTGGCGGTCACAATGTCATTACCGGTCAGGGCTCCGGCTTTTTCATCTCTGCTGATGGCTTTGCGGTGACCAACAACCACGTTGTCGAAAAGGCCGAAAGCGTTCAGGTGACCACTGACGATGGCAAGGTTCATAATGCCAAAGTCATCGGAGCCGATCCGCGAACTGACCTGGCACTGATCAAGGTCGAAGACGGACCGTTCCCATACGTCAAGACGTCGGACAAATCCCCGCGCATTGGCGATTGGGTTATCGCAGTCGGCAATCCGTTCGGCTTGGGCGGAACCGTCACCGCAGGCATCGTTTCGGCACGTGGCCGCGATATCGGCGCGAGCGCGTACGACGATTTCATCCAGATCGACGCGCCGGTGAATAAAGGTAATTCTGGCGGCCCGACCTTTGACACCGATGGCAACGTTATCGGCGTCAACACCGCGATCTTCTCACCGTCCGGTGGTTCGGTCGGCATCGCATTTGCGATCCCGTCCGACACAGTCAACAGCGTCATTGCTCAACTCAAGGAGCACGGCTCGGTAACTCGTGGATGGATCGGCGTTCAGATCCAACCCGTGACGCAGGATATCGCCGATAGCCTCGGCCTCAAGAAAGCGGAAGGCGCTCTGGTCGCCGAGCCGCAGGCAAACGGTCCGGCCCAAAAGGCCGGGATCGAGGCCGGCGATGTGATCACTTCAGTCGACGGCAAGGAGATCAAGGACGCGCGCGATCTCGCCAAAAGAATTGGCGGGATGGCAC
Organism: uncultured Alphaproteobacteria bacterium; assembly: GCA_963810585.1. GTDB lineage: Bacteria > Pseudomonadota > Alphaproteobacteria > Rhizobiales > Xanthobacteraceae > Pseudolabrys. Next base: position 73,588 of record CAWENV010000001.1, on the reverse strand, counting down.
CTAAGGCGTCGGTGAAGCTCACCGTTCTCCACAAGGGTACGGAGAAGGCCGTCGACTCTGACGCTCGGCGAATTGCCGAACGCCAAGGAAGCACGCGCCAACGCTGGCGAGGGCGACAACGGTGCCGACCTCGGCAAGCTTGGCCTCACACTTGCACCGGCGGGCCGCGTTGCTGGCGCTGGCGGCGAGGGCGTAGTGGTCACCGGAGTCGAATTCGGGCGGCGTCGCTGCCGACCACGGCTTTTCGACTGGCGACGTGATCCTTGAGGTCGCCGGTAAATCCGTTTCCACGCCGACCGACGTTCGCGATGTCGTCGCAAGTGCGCGGACGGAAGGAAAACGCAGTGTGCTGGTTCGAGTGAAGAAGGGTGACAACACGCGTTTCGTCGCCCTCCCGCTCGGCCGCGTCTGACACAAGATTGGGGACGTCCCACTGGCATCCGTCGCCCCCGCCGGTGGTCCGCCCTCACGGGGCGGGCATCTTGCCCGCCCCGGCAACTTCCCAAAGCGGGCCGGACTCCAAGGAGTCGCGGCAAGCTTTAGGTCCAAACTCCAACCCTGGCATCCGTCGCCCCCGCTGGGGTGGGGTCGTTGAGGGGGTGGCGGTCTCCGCCACCCCCTCGCGTACGAAAGAAATTGGGGCTTGTCGCTGGAGGGAGTTGACCCTGCCACCGAATTGACTGGAATTGGTGTGACCGATGCCCCCTTATGCGGATATTAACGGGCAACGCGCCTTCGGTCGGACGACCGATGTGCAACCGGATCGGGTCACCATGCGCCTTCTGGTCATTGAAGATGATCGCGACGCCGCCGACTATCTCGTGAAGGCGTTCCGTGAGGTCGGCCATGTTGCCGATGCCGCCAATGACGGCGACGACGGCCTCGCTATGGCCCTCGACGGCCAATACGATGTCCTGATTGTTGATCGAATGCTGCCCAAGCGGGACGGTCTGACGATTATCGGTGCCTTGCGGGCGAAAGGTATGGAAACGCCGGCGCTGATCCTCTCCGCGCTTGGCCAGGTCGATGATCGCGTCAAAGGTTTGCGGGCCGGCGGAGACGACTACCTGCCCAAGCCGTATTCCTTTTCCGAGCTGCTCGCGCGCGTGGAGGTTCTGGCGCGCCGGCGTGTCGGCCGCGGCGAGGAAACAGTGTTGCGCGTCGGAAATCTCGAACTGGACCGGTTATCGCACCAGGTGCACCGCGGCGAGGACGAAATTACTCTGCAGCCGCGCGAATTTCGCCTTCTGGAATACCTGATGCAGCACGCCGGCCAGGTGGTGACCCGCACGATGTTGCTGGAGAATGTGTGGGATTACCATTTCGACCCCCAAACCAACGTGATCGACGTCCATATCTCGCGTTTGCGCTCGAAAATCGATAAAGGTTTCTCCCAGCCGCTTTTGCATACGATCCGCGGCGCGGGATACATGATACGTGACGGCGCTCGGTAAGCTATTTCGCACCACCACGTTCAAGCTGACGCTGGTCTATTTGACCGTGTTCGCGCTGTTCGCAGCGTTTCTGCTTGGCTATTTTGCCCTCAACACGCGCCGCCTTATCACCGAGCAGATCACCGATACGGTCAACGCCGAAATTTCCGGTCTGTCTGAGCAATACCGCGTCGGCGGCATCAGGCGATTGGTTGTTGTTGTGGACGCGCGTGCGCGGCGCCCCGGCTCCAGTCTCTATCTTGTTACGACATTCGCCGGCGAGCCCTTGGCCGGCAATGTGACCGCGCTTCCTCCCGGCACACTCGACAGCCCGGGCTGGACCGAAACGCGCTATCGCCGGCTCGACGAAGTCGAGGCAGGCGAGCATCCCGAACACCATGCGCTGGCCCGCGTTTTCCAACTGCCCGGCGGCTTTCGGCTTCTCGTCGGTCGCGATCTCGATGAGCGGGAGCGACTCTACAACATCGTGCTATCTGCTGGGCGCTGGTCGATCGCTATCGTGATCATTCTTGGACTTGCCGGCGGACTGTTTGTCACGCGTCGCGTGTTGCGGCGCGTGGACGCCATGACCGAAACCACCCGCACGATTATGCACGGCGACCTCGGTGGCCGGTTGCCGATTGCAGGCACAGGCGATGAACTGGACCGTCTGGGTGAAAATCTCAACGTCATGCTGGAACGCATCGAAGCGCTGATGCGCGGCCTGAAAGAAGTCACCGATAACATTGCGCACGATCTCAAGACGCCGCTGACGCGTTTGCGCAATCGCGCAGAGCAAGCGCTGCGTTCCGCCAAGAATGAAACTGAATATCGCGCTGCGCTTGAACATACGATCGAAGAATCGGACGGGTTAATTCGGACGTTCAACGCGCTACTCATGATCGCGCGAGCAGAATCCGGCCAGGCGCGCGATGACATGAGTGAGTTTGATGCCGCCGAGATCGCTCACGATATCGGCGAGCTCTATGAGCCGTTAGCGGAAGAAAAGGGCATTGCCCTGAAAGTGGAAGCTGACGCGCCCGCGCCACTTAAGGGTAACCGCGAACTCATCAGCCAGGCGCTCGCCAATCTGGTCGACAATTCCATTAAATATGTCGAACCACACGGTGGCGGCGCCAACGGCGCACCGGCTCAGATCGTCGTGCGCGCACTCGCCGAGGGCGATCGTATCCTGTTGACCGTTGCCGATAGCGGTCCGGGCATTCCGGAAGCGGATCGCGCACGGGTGGTCGAGCGCTTTGTCCGCCTCGAGCAGAGCCGATCGCAACCCGGGTCCGGGCTTGGCTTGAGCCTCGCATCGGCCGTGGCACGCCTCCATGGCGGGGAACTGACACTTTCGGACAATGAGCCGGGCCTCAAAAGCGTCATTGCCTTGCCGCGGGGAGGGCCGGTACAGATGGCGGGATGAGGCCGCCCGCCAAACGCAAGGCTTCCCGCAAACCGGGTGTTCGTAAAACCCCCGCAGGCAGTAACGCCAAAGTCGCGTCACTGGCTGAACTGATTGTCGCTGCGCCGCGGCTGAGCGAGGCGAAAGCCGCGCGGGCACGAGTGAGCGATTGGCTCGCCGGCCTTCCGCGAGCGGAGGCCGAGCCACTCGCGGCACTTTTGGCCGCCAAACCAATTGTTAGAACGCTCTTGGACGCTCTTTCCGAAAGCTCGCCATACCTGTGGGAGCTGATCGCCCGCGAGCCGGAACGGTTCCTGCGGTTGCTTCAGAGCAATCCCGATCAACGTCTCTCGACGCTTTTGACCGAGAATGGCGTTGCGGCCGCCTCGAGTACCGACGAAGCGGAAGCGATGCGGTTGCTGCGGCGGATGAAGTCCGAAGCCGCGCTGCTGATTGCGGTCGCTGATATCGGCGGCGTCTGGGAGGTGATGCGCACCACCCGCGCGCTGACCGATCTCGCTGACACGGCCGTCGATGCGGCAGCCCGTTTCATATTAGCCGAAGCCGCGCGTGCCGGACGACTCGTCCCAAAAAACAAGTCACAGCCACAATCCGGCAGCGGCTTCATCGTGCTCGCCATGGGCAAGATGGGTGCGTACGAGCTCAATTACTCAAGCGATATCGATCTCATTGTGCTCTACGATCCGGCGGCGCCGGCGCTCCCGAAAGACGCCGAGCCCTCGACGCTTTTCGTACGGCTGACGCAGCGCATGGTGAAACTACTCCAGGAGCGCACCGGCGACGGCTATGTATTCCGTACCGATTTGCGCTTGCGGCCAGATCCGGCTTCGACCGCGATTGCAATCTCGACCGCAGCTGCTTTGTCCTATTACGAAAGTACCGGACAAAACTGGGAACGCGCCGCGATGATCAAGGCGCGGGCCTGCGCGGGTGAGATTTCGGCGGGTGAGGCGATCCTCAGCGAACTCGCACCATTTGTATGGCGGAAATATCTGGATTTTGCAGCCGTTGCCGATGTCCACGCCATGAAACGGCAAATCAATGCCTATCGTGGGTACGGCGAGATTGCAGTCGAAGGCCACAACATCAAACTCGGCCGCGGTGGCATCCGCGAGATAGAGTTTTTTGCCCAGACTCAGCAGCTGATCGCGGGTGGCCGCAATCCTGGCCTGCGCGACCGCGACACGCTGACCACCCTCGATAAGCTGTGTGACGACAAATGGATTGATGTAGATGCGCGCGATGCCATGAAAGCCGCTTATCAATTTCTGCGGCTGGTCGAGCATCGGCTGCAGATGGTGAATGACGAGCAAACGCAAACACTACCCGGCGATCGCGAGGCGCTGGACCGCTTCGCACGATTTCTGGGCTATGTTGATCGCGATGCTTTCGCCAAGGTTCTGGTCGGGCACCTCGACAAAGTGCAGCAGTACTATGCGCGCTTGTTCGAGAAGACGTCAGACGCCGAGCGCCCCGCGCTGGCATTTCCCACCGACGCCGACGACACCAAGACGCTTGATCGTTTGTCCGTGCTCGGATTTAAGGCGCCGCTGGAAGCCTCCAGCATTGTTCGCCACTGGCTCAGCGGCGGGCACCGTGCATTGAAAAGCGAGACCGCGCGCAGTCATCTTGAGGCGCTTGTGCCGGCGCTATTGGACCATATGGTGGCCACGGACAACCCCGGCGCCACGCTTGTCTTGTTTGATCATTTCCTCGCAAATCTCCACGGGCCGGCGCGCCTGCTGTCGCTGTTGCGGCAAAAGCCGGAACTCATCGCATTGATTGTGCAGGTCCTCGGTATTGCGCCGCGGCTGGGCGATACACTGGCGCGCCATCCCGAGGTCATGGATGCGTTGGTCGACCCGAGTTTTTTCGGCACTCTTCCGGATGAGGCAGGACTTGGCAGACGGTTCGATGCGGCGCTCGCCCAGTCGCGTTACGACGAAGATTTACTCGAACGCATCCGTATGTTCGGGCTGGAATATATGTTCCTGATCGGCGTGCGGATTTTGTCCGGAACGGTAACCGCGCGCCAAGCGGGAAAGTCATTTGCACGGCTGGCTGACGCGGTGCTTCGGGCCGTGCACCGCGCGATTTCCGATAATTTTGCTGCGACCTACGGACACATCCGCGGCGAGGAAACCGCCGTGGTGGCCATGGGCAAACTCGGTGGGTACGAGATGACGGCGACGTCCGATCTCGACCTTATTCTTGATCTACGATTTCGATGAAAAAGTCCCGGAGTCAAATGGTGCGCGGCCGCTTTACGGGGCGCAATATTTTGCCCGGCTGACACAGCGACTGATCAATGCGCTGACAGCGCAAACAAATCACGGGGCGCTCTACCAGGTCGACATGCGGCTGCGGCCTTCAGGTCGTGCCGGGCCGCTGGCCACGCGCCTCGATAGTTTCGCCGCTTATCAGGAGACCGAGGCGTGGACCTGGGAGCACATGGCGTTGACGCGCGCGCGCGTGGTTTCATCCTCGCCCGCTTTCAAACAACGGGTCGAAGGGGTCGTCCGGGATATCCTGCGCCGTCCGCGTGATGCCCAGTTGACCGCCGGCGACGTTGTAGAGATGAGAGCCGCCATTGCGAAGGAAAAAAGCGACAGCGACCGTTGGGATCTCAAATATGTCGCCGGCGGCCTGATCGATATTGAGTTCATCGCGCAATATTTGCAGCTCGTTCACGCTCACAAGGTTCCCGATATTCTCGACACATCCACCGCGCGTGTGCTCGACAAAGCGTGGGCGCTGCGCGTATTGGCGGTGGAGGATGCGGAAATTTTGCGTCCAGCTGCGCAACTTTACCAGGACCTGACGCAAATCTTACGGTTGTGCTTGCCCGGGGCATTCAATCCCAAAACCGCAGGGCCGGGGCTGCTGCGGCTATTGGCACGCGCAGGCGATGTGCCGGATTTCGCCACGCTCGATGCGACGTTGGTCGAAACGCAGGCGAAAGTGCGCGAAAGCTTCGTGCGTATCCTGGGCAAAGCGCCGTAGCTGCAATCAGGCAGCTTCTTCCTTCGGAAAAAGACACTGAGGCTCAAGTGGCAATCGCACGACCACGAGTGTGCCTTTGCCAAGCGTCGAGCGGATGCGCATCCGTCCGCCGTGCAGCTCGACCAACGATTTGGATATTGCGAGCCCCAATCCTGAGCCTTGATGACTTTTTGTGAGCTGGCTTTCGACCTGCTCGAATGGCCGACCGAGCCGCGTCAGCGCATCTTTGGCGATGCCGATCCCCGTGTCGGCGATCGCAAGGGTTATGCAGTGATCGTACGCCCGCCCGCGAACGGTGACGCGGCCTCCCGTGGGTGTGAATTTCACCGCATTGGACAGCAAATTAAGTGCGACTTGCTTGAGCGCGCGGCGGTCAGCTCTCAACTTGAGCTCTGGCGAAGTGCGAGACGTCACCTGCAGCTGCTTGTCCTGGGCGCGCGCGGAAACCACACGCATCGCTTCGTTGAGCAGCGTATCGAGGTCGAGATCCTCGAAATCAAGCCGGATGCGGCCAGCTTCGATTTTCGACATGTCGAGAATGTCGTTGATGACCTCCAGCAGATATTGGCCGCTGCCGCGGATGTCGGTGCAATATTCATTGTATTTTTCGGCGCCGAGCGGCCCAAACATGCCCAACTCCATGATTTCTGAGAAACCGATGATGGCATTCAGAGGCGTGCGGAGTTCATGGCTCATATTGGCGAGGAATTTTGATTTTGCCTGGTTGGCCTCTTCAGCCCGCGTTTTTTCTTCCGCATATTTTTCAGCAAGCTCGGCCGACCGCTGTTGTGAAGCGCGCAGATCGGAAACCGTGGCCATCAGGCGCTTTTCACTGTCGATCAGCTTTTCTTCGTGCGTTTTGAGCGCAGTGATATCGGTGCCGACGGAAACATAACCGCCATCTTTGGTACGCCGCTCGCTGATGTGCAGCCAACGGCCATCCTCAAGCTGGGCTTCGAATGTGCGCGCGCCAGGGACGCTCGGGCCCGCGGTCGTGACCTTGTTGCGCACCACCGGTTTGCTGCCCGCCGAGACGATGGATTCGTAGGACGCGCCGACCATGATTGCTTCGTCGGGCAGGTGATGCAGTTCCTGAAAATTCGAATTGCACAGCACCAGCCGGTTATCCGCGTCCCATAACACGAAGGCTTCGGGGATCGTTTCAATCGCGTCACGCAGCCGCATGTCGGCGGCGACGGTTTTCTCGACCAGACCTTTCTGTTCGGTAATATCGACGGCTATGCCGATCAGATGCAGGCTGGGGTCTCCGGGCTGGCGCACCAGTTCGCAGCGCGCGCGGAGCCAGATCCAGTGGCCGGCTGCATGGCGCATGCGGAAAGCGTGATCGATGGTGGTCGCGGTCGCGTCGGCAAGCTCAGCTGCGAGTTCATAGAGCCGGACGTCCTCGGGGTGAACGAGCGCGTTCACGTCGCCGAAGGACAACAGGTCGTCTTTGGCATCGAGGCCGAGAATTTCAAACATCGATTGCGACCAGAAGATGCGGCCGCGCGCGAGATCCCAGTCCCACAGCCCGCACCGGCCGCGGTTCAGCGCGGTATCGATGCGGCTGCGGACCGTTTCGTAAATGAGGTCCGCTTCCCGCGCGCGCGTCGCCTGCCAATGGAAGGCGAAGCCGAGAATGAGGACGACAAATCCGGTCGTCGTCGACAGGGTGACGGTGAGGGCCGTCAGCGACCGCCAGTTAGCGAGTGCGGCATCGCGTGACTGAATGACCGCGAGTTGGCCAAACGGCACGTTGAGCATCCGCACCGTTGCGAGCGCCCGGCTTTCGTCAGGCAGCGTAATTTCCATGACGCCGGCTCCGGCGCCAAATGTTGTCAGGGGTTGCGTCGGGCCTAACAGATCGATGAGACGTCGGCCGATCGTGGAGGTGCTGGCAGGATTTGCGGCGGTTATCACACCGTCGGCGTTGGTCAGAATGAAGCGCCGTCCGGCGGCGAGCGCCCAGGACGGCAGGGAGCGCGCCAGCACTTGTTGCGGCTTTTCGAGTGCATCGGCGGGTTGCTTTAGCGGCTGTTGCAGCCGTTCGGAGGCAAGGTCTGCGAGCGCCTCAAGGGAGACCAGTTCGCTTGTGAGGGTCTGACGGCGGTGGTCGACGACTTGGACGAGGGCGCCAACGCAGATGGTGGCGAGAAACGCGATGATCAGCACCGGAACGGCGCGGCGCAGGAGAGGTTCGGCGTTCAGCAGCCTTCGATATGCCGGGTTGGCGATCGATTGCGCGAGGCCTTTGATGGAATTGGGATGTGCAGACGCACTCGCCGCAGCGGCGCGCGCCATAGAATGCCTCCGTTCGGAATTTCCCCTGTCACCCTAGAGCCGGAAGGATGTGCCGCATCGCTGTCCGAATCACTTGCCGATTGGAATCGATGGGCGCTGATTTGTCGAGAGTCCGAAGAGTCAAATGTTTAAAAAATCTTACCCACGGCTACTTTCGGCAACACAAATTGGCGACGCCGGTACCATTTAGGGGGCCGCAAGGGCGCGTTCGACGATGTCGGCCAAATCACGTGAAATATCGGGCGCCGCCTTGAGGCGCTGGAGGGCGGTCTCGGCTTTGGCGCGCCGGCCGCTTTCGAGCGTGCGCCAGGTCCGAAAGGCAGTGGCAAGCCGTGCGGATATCTGAGGATTTTTCGGATCAAGCGAGAGGATCGCATCCGCAACGAAATCGTAGCCGGTGCCGTCCGGCCGGTTGAATTGGGTGGCATTGGCTTGTGCGAAGGCACCGATCAGCGCCCGCACACGATTGGGATTTGCCATCGAGAAAGCCGCGTGACTCGTGAGGGCCCGAACCTTGTCGAGGGTATCCGGCTGCGGGATCACCGCTTGCAACGAAAACCATTTGTCGACGACCAGCGCGTCCGATGCATAGCGTGCGTAGAGGTCGGCAAGTGCCTCCTTGCGTTCCGGGACATCGTGCAATGACAAGGTCGCCAGCGCGGCCATGCGGTCTGTCATATTGTCGGCGGCCTTGTATTGCCGCGCGGCCCGCGCAATTGCAGCGGGCTCAGCCTTTGCTGCGAGCAGATCCAGGGCGACGTTGCGCAGAGCGCGGCGTCCGGCACTTTGCGCATCGGGCGAATAGGGGCCCGGCACGGTCATGCGGTCATAGGCTGCAGTGAGTGCCGGGCCGAGCCGTTCGCCGATCTCCGCTTTGAGTGCGCCGCGGGCGCGATAAATCGCGTCCGGATCGATATCGCGCCCAATCTCTCGCGCAATGTCGCCTTCGCCGGGCAGCGTGAGCGCAAGCGCGACAAACGCCGGCTCGAGAGCGGAGTCACCGAGGATGGTCGCCAGTGCGCGCGTCAGCTTCTCGTCGTCGCCGCCCGGTCGGCCCGCACGCAAGGCCGCGACATTGTCGATCAGCAAGCGCGTCGAAATCGTCTGCAGCGCCTGCCAGCGGTTGAACGGGTCGCGGTCGTGCGCTGCGAGAAATCCTAGATCGCCGGCATCGAGGTCTGTGGACAGTCTGATCGGTGCCGAGAAGCCGCGATTGATGGACAGTACGGGACGCTCGGTGACGCCTGAAAACTCGAAGCGGCCGTTCGGCTCGCTCAACACAATGTGGTCCGGAACCAACGTTCCATTCGACAACGCGAGGGGGATATCGTTGCCATCCTTGCCCACCAAACCCAGCGATAACGGAATCACCATTGGGTCTTTACTGGGTTGGCCGGGCGTTGGAGGTACATGCTGCGTGCATTCCAGCGTGTAGGTTCTGCGCATCTCGTCGAAACGGCCCGCAACCGTGACTTCCGGTGTGCCGGCCTGGCTGTACCAGCGCATGAATTGCGTCATGTCGCGGGAGCTGGCATCGGCGAAACATTGAACAAACTGCTCGACTGTTGCCGCCTCGCCATCGTGACGTGCGAAATACAGGTCCATTCCGGCACGAAAGTTTTCACGACCGATCAACGTTTGCACCATACGCACGAGTTCAGCGCCTTTTTCGTAGACCGTCGCCGTGTAGAAATTATTGATCTCTTTGTATGTCTCCGGGCGAACCGGGTGGGCTAGTGGCCCCGCATCCTCGATGAACTGGGCTGCGCGCAGGCCGCGCACATCCGCTATGCGCTTCACCGGCCGTGAACGCATATCGGAAGAAAACTCCTGGTCGCGAAAGACGGTGAGGCCCTCTTTCAGGCAAAGCTGGAACCAATCACGGCAGGTGATGCGATTTCCCGTCCAATTATGGAAATACTCGTGTGCGATGACCGCCTCGATCTGCGCATAGTCACCGTCCGTTGCGGTGTCGGCGCTCGCCAGAACATATTTATCGTTGAAGACATTGAGGCCCTTGTTCTCCATTGCGCCCATGTTGAAATCGGAGACGGCGACGATCATGAAAATATCGAGGTCGTATTCACGGCCAAAGATTTTCTCGTCCCACCGCATCGATCGCTTGAGGGAATCCATAGCGTAGCCGCAGCGCTCTTCCTTGCCGTGCTCAACGTAGATGCGCAGGGTGACATTGCGCCCAGACATCGTCACGAACCGATCCTCGACGCAGGCAAGATCGCCGCCGACTAATGCGAAAAGGTAAGAGGGCTTTGGATGTGGATCGTGCCAAATTGCAAAATGGCGGCCACCCGCTATCTCTCCGCTTTCGATGAGATTGCCGTTGGAGAGTAATACGGGTGTTTCCGCTTTGTTGGCCTCGATCCGTGTCGTGTAAACCGCCATGACGTCGGGCCTATCCGGAAAGTAAGTTATGCGGCGGAACCCTTCGGCTTCGCATTGCGTGCAATAAGTGCCACTCGAGCGATAAAGACCGGACAACTGGGAATTGGCGGAAGGGTCGACCAGCGTCTCGATCTCAAGTGTGAAAGGGCCATTCGGCGGCTGCGGAATGGTGAGGCTCTCCGGCGTTGACACATAGCTGTCAGCGGGCAGGGTGGTTCCACCAAGCTTCAGCGAAACCAGCGACAGGCCATCGCCGTCGAGCACGAGAGGTGCCGCAGCGCTATTCGGATTGGGCCTGAGCGAGAGTGTCGCCCGTACTTTTGAGGATGTCGGATGTAGAGAAACATCGAGCAAGACAGTGTCCACCAGCCAGTCGGGCGGACGGTAATCTTCTAAACGGATTGGCCGGGCAATATCGGTACGCATGGGCTTTTATCTAGAGTGCTATTGTTCTGTAACGAGCCTAACGCATTGGTTCCGCATGACCGATCACCCGCTTGATTGAGGGCGATCTTTGTTTGACTGCTCGCTCCAGCGCGTCGACGCTTCCATGCACGCTCTGGACACTCAGCGCTGGGTCGACGCGGCAGTGGAAGTTGACGATTTCGCCTTCATCGGTTTCGCGTACGCGCACGTCGTGCACATCGCGAATGTTGCGGCTTTCGGCGGCGAGTTCAGTAAGCGCAATTGCGACTGCTTTAACCCGTTCGGGCGGCGCTTCGCGGCCGGAGGCGTCCTGCGGCTCGAGCGGTTCGATGTGGGTCTCAACCTCGACGCCGGGGCCAAGCTCTGCAGCGATCGCCGCCTCCAGATCATCCGCCATGCCGTGGGCAGCACGTAGCGAAAGCTTTCCGTCGACTTCAAGATCGAGCGATACCGCCAGGCGTCCTTTGAGGTTGTGGACCGTGACGTGGTGCACAGCAAGCGCGCGGTTACGCGCAATGACCATAACCCGGTCGAGAACGGTTTCATTATTGAGTGCCACGGGGTCGGTCGTCACGAGCGGTTCAGCACCAGGGATCTGCTTGCGGATGGCCGCCGCAATGTCACCTTTCAATGCGCTCACACGATCAAGCGGCAGTGTGCGGCTGACTGCAACGCCGAGGTCGATGAATGTCTTCTCGCCCGCGGCGCGAGCACGTACCTTCTCCACAGCGACGACACCCGGCACTCGCGCAGCAATAGCGGTGATTTTTTCCGCGGCGCCTTCCGGAGCGACATCAATGAGGGTATCGATGGTGCGCTTTCCCAGCCGCCAGCCAGCGACACAAACCAAGATTGCCACCACCAATGCGGCAACCGAATCTGCCCAGGCCAAACCGTAGTGCACACCGACGAGGCCGATCAGCACGGCCAGTGACGACCACAGATCGGACGAAAAATGCAGCGCGTCGGCCTCGAGCGCATGGCTCGATGTCTTTTCAGCCGTACGCGATAGGGCGCGTGCGCGGAAGAAATCGACGACAATCGACAATATGACCACACCGAACGCCCAAATGGTTGCTTCGACGATGTGGCCCTCATGGTCCATGAGGCGCTTGACCGCTTCCCAAATAACGATCCCCGACAACAGGAATAACAAGGCCGTTTCCGCAAGCGCCGAAACCGCTTCCACTTTGTCGTGGCCGTAGTGATGTTCCTTATCGGCCGGTTTGCCGGAAATGCGCACCGCGACATAGGTCATGATCGTGGCGCCGAGGTCGATCAGTGAATGGCCGGCTTCGGAAAGGATTGCCAACGACCCGGTGCTAAAGCCCACCAGCGCCTTGGCGATGGTCAACCCGGCCGACGCCGCGATTGAGGACAGGGCGACATGTTCTTTTTCGGTTTGCATATGGCGTGGGTGTAGCCCAAACGGCGAGAAATTTCGAGAAGCGCTCTAGGCCTTAATTTCAAAACGTGACAGGCGTACCATCTGTGGCCGCCGAACGCGTAACGGCATCAAGAATATGGATATTCGCGAGCAATTGCTCGGCGGTGAAGCGATAGGGCGCATGGCCTTCTAGCGCATCGGCCCAGGCCTCGAAGTTCATTCGCACGGAATTCGTGTGTCCATAGTTTCGCGTCTGGCGGCTGCCATCCGGGCCGCAATAGACAAAACTTGACGGAACTCCCTTATCGACATTGCCGCCTTCCTGCACCTCCACCCAGCCTTGGTCGCAAATCAAAGTGAAACGGCCATAAAACGGTGGCGTTGATAGACAGGTAATGCGTCCCCTGACGCTGTTCTTGAAGTCGATTTCGGCGCTTACGAAATCTTCGGACGGCGCAGGAAATATTTGCGAGGCCGTTCGTGCGGTAACGCGCACGGGCTCCCCCGCGAATGATACGAACATATCGCCGAGATGGATACCAAGAGCGGTCCAGGCGCCCGCCGGTGCTTGCCTGGGATCACGCCGCCAGTTTGACGGATCCATCTTTCGGAAATTGTTGTGGCTCACGTTGGCGTCTATGTGCAGCAAGCGCCCGAGTTTGCCGCTGTCAAACAGGCGTCGCATTTCTTCCATAGCGGGTTCGTAACGTCGTTCATGGCCAATGCCGAGCACGCCGCCGGTCTTCGCGCAGGCGGCAAGTATGCGTTCGGCGCTCGCAGTGGTGAGGGCGAGCGGTTTTTCGCAGAATACTTGTTTTCCGGCGCCAAACGCAGCCACCGCCATGTCTTCGTGGAGCAGGTGAGGGGTCACGACGGCAACGGCATCGATGTCGCGGCGATGGATAAGAGCTTTGTAGTCGTCCACGAGATCGAACTTATGGGCGGCCGCAAATGGCGCCGCCATTTTTGTGTCGATATCGCAACCAGCAATAACCTTAAATCGAGAACTTTCTGCGAGGCAGGTTACGATCTGTTTGCCCCACCAGCCGAGACCAATAATTCCGATTCGGATCATTGTGCGTTCTTATTCCTTGCATGGACGCCGCCACGACAATGCGAGGCTCATTCTTAAACTGCAATAGCTGTGCCCTTGGCCACATCTGCGCCAATTCCGGTGTGTGAGTGAGGCCCTCGGCAGCCGGTCGGGGCGCAAGCGCCGCGAAGTCCGGAGAACGGCCGTTTCTTACGAGCCGTTCGCTACTTTGCGGTCGCTACTTGGCACACAACTTGTCCAATCCCTGGAGGGTTGCATCGATTTTCTGACCCTCTGGTGAATTGGGATCCATGTCCTGAAGAGCATTCATAAACGCGGCGTATTCGGGCCCCAGTTTCGTCGCCAGTTCTTCCATCTTTTGATTTAGCTCTTCGACTTTCTTCATATCTTTTTTCTGCGCAGCCTCATCGGCTTGATCACCGATCTTGCTGATATCGCAAAACGTCTGGGTCTTAGTCTTGTCGGCGCTAATCGTTTTGACGATGTTTTGTGCGTCGGCATTAGTAACCTTCGCGGCATTCGGCTTTTGTGCTTGTGCGCACACCGGTGCAATAGCAATTACCAAAATGGCGCCAATCAACTTCGGGTTCATGAAGACCTCACTGTTTGCGGCCATCGACAATGATGCCTGACTTAAAAACAGTTACAAATAAAAACCTCGTAATATGGCGCTATACCACGGATTGGATGAGCAAAACGCGGGGCGCGAGTGTTATGTCCGCATGGGGCATATCCGCTTCTGGCACAAAACGGACATTCCCAGAACCGCCAACCAGTGAATTGAACGGTGGCACCTCTTTCACAAGACGCTGAGCTTGATTTCGAGTTTGGGCCACTTCCCGACCATCACCTGAACCGGTTACTATCTGTTGAGCAATGGCAGGTGAAGCATATGGCTGAAGAACGTCAGCAACGTCGCCTTGCCACGATTCTTGCTGCCGACGTGTTCGGCTACAGTCGCCTGACAGCGGAAAATGAAGAAGAGACACTGCGGACGCTAAAGGCACATCGCGTCGTCATTGATCGACTGATTGACCGCCACGACGGTCGCATTTTTAACACCGCTGGCGACAGCGTCCTCGCCGAGTTTGGCTCGGCGGTAGAGGCGGTACGCTGTGCAATTACGATCCAGGAAGAACTGCGCGTCCGCAATGCTCAGATTGACGAGCAAAGGCGGATGGACTTCCGCATCGGTATCAATGTCGGCGACGTGCTCGTCGACGGCGACAATCTCTATGGCGATGGCGTCAATATCGCGGCGAGGCTGGAAAGCATTGCGGCTCCCGGCAGTATCTGCATCTCAGGCAGCGTGTTTGCGCTCGTCAAGAACAAGCTCTCCTATGGTTTTGAGGATATCGGCCTGCAAGCGATGAAGAACATTCCGGAGCCTGTGTCTGCTTTTCGATTGGCTCCAAACCCGATCACCAAGCAAGCACCGACAGCACGCAAACCTATCCGCGGTTGGACTATGCCAGTTGCGGCAGCGGCGGCGGTTGTCGCTGTCACCGCTATCGGAATTTTCTATTGGAGCGAGGCAGGCAAAGAGCGCGTCGCAGGTCCACCCGCGGCACCTCCGATTGCGTCGGCGCTGTCTCCTCCGGGTCTCGCAGCCTCGTCCCCAGCGGTGCCCGCGACGACACCCAATTCGCTTTCGCCTGCCTTTACAACCCAAATCCTCAAGACCGAGCCAGGCATTGCCCAATTGCCGACAGGTGCCACTGTTTTGATCGATGATGGCACGTGCCCAACTGGGCAGCTCAAACAAATTGTAGGCGGTAATGTCACGACCGGTCAGCCGCGGCTTCGGTCATGCGTGCCGCGTCCGCCCGACGCCGCGGCGGAGGCCGCGCCGTCCATCATGCCCGCATTGCCCGCGTCTACGCCACCCCAATTGGACGCCGCCGCGCGCGAACGCATGCGGCCCTATGTTGGCAAAGCGGTGGAGGGCATTTCGAATGTCACCGGCAAATCCTTCGTGATGACACTCAAGGCGGACGGCGAAGCCGAGGTCAAGATCGAGCTCGCCACCACCGGATTTTCTGTGGATCGGGGGGCCTGGTGGATAGAACCCAACGGTCACTTCTGCATCCGCTACACACGCTTTGCCGGCGGAAACCTCGTCTGCCGCGCATTGGTGCTCGAAGGCGGCGTGGTCAAGGCCTACACGTGGGATCACCGGCCCAATCCGTGGATCTTCAAGAATTAACGCCGCGGTACGAGCCCAACGCACAATGTGCGGAATGGGTCATTAGCGGACATCCGCTGCGACGGCAAATTCGCTCAGCCGAGCGCTCGGTCAAAGTTTTCCGAGCAAAACCAATATCAGCACGATAATCAGGACGAGGCCAAGGCCGCCGCCGCCATAGTAGCCGGTCCCGTAAAACGGGCCACCGCCGAACCCACTAAAACCACCGAGCAACGCAATCACGAGAATAATGAGGATTATGGTTCCAAGCGACATGTGCAGTCTCCTTTTGGTGGGCCTTAATAAAATTCTGAAACTAAAAGCATCCAAAGGCGAAGGATATTCATATCCGGGTACCGATCTAAGCTGGCGGTTTCTGTGCGTTAGCCATTCCGGCATTCGTATCGAGTTGTATCGATTGCGCACAGTTGGCGAGCCGTCGCTTGTCACAAGAATATTACGTCTACAGGGAGAAAACTCACGCCAACTAAAATGGCGCTCACGAGCAACATCGTTTTCGTCATGATTTTCCCACTATATGGCGATGGATACACAATATTATGCCCGGTATCTGACATAGTTGATTTGGATCAAAGTGGGGTCCGGATTAAAGGAACAATCTGCGTCATCACCGAAACAAGTTCGAGCTTTGGTGACTGAGAGACGCTGCTGCGCTCCTGCTCGTTCTTCACGGGAGGCCCTCGTGACAATCCGCGGCGATAACGAGCCACAGGCCGTGACGCGTCCTAAAAGCCCACGACCTATGGCTATTTCGAAGCCTGCCCAGTGTCTGGTTGAGCAATGCTCAGCGATCTCAATGTATGAGAGCGAGCTGCAAAAGCACCGGGCCACAGAAGCGAAACTGAGGCTGTCAGCAACTAGGGAAAGCGCTCTGCTGCGTCAGAAAGATGATCTGATCCGCCAAAAAGATATCCTGAGCAAGGAATTTGAACACCGGCTGTTGAATGGCCTGCAATTAATCACAAGCCTGCTCACAATACAGAGCCGCGCGACGACAAACGCTGAGGCGGCTGCGCAGTTGACGATTGCGGCCAATCGTGTCGCCACAATTGGGCGCGTCCATCGGCATTTGCACACTTTGGACGACGTCAAAAGTGTTGAGTTCAAGAAATATCTGGAGAGCCTTTGTCGCGATCTTTCTGATATAGCGTCGAGCGAGAGTCCTGGAAGCGTCCTTCTCTTCGAGGGAACTGACCTCCTGATTCCGGCGGTGACGGGAATTCCCCTGGGGTTCATCGCGAGTGAACTCATCACAAATGCGATCAAATACGCGAAGGGAAAAATCACCGTCAGATCGCAAACGACATCTCCAAATTGCCACGTGCTTTCCGTTTCCGATGATGGTCCTGGTTTACCGGAAGGATTTGATCCAACGGCATCTCATGGACTTGGAATGAAACTAATTTCATCTCTCGTCAGACAGATTGGCGGCCACCTACAGATCGATCGGGGTAACAACGGCAGTGGTGCCAAATTTTCCATTCTATTTTCGTGCACACAGACCGTAAGCAACAAATGAGCCGATACACGGAGGACTTTCCATGATCAAAAAAATTGGATTAACGCATACCAGTCTATTTTGCGCAGCCCTGCTCGCCGCGACTTTTGTATTTTCACTTTGCGTGCCAAGTGCTGCGCAACCAGTAGTCAGCACTGATTTTTCTGCACAGCAGCAGCAAGAGAATAAAGGACAGCAAAAGAAAGCCGCGCCGTCCGCACGTCCTGCGCCGCAGCGAGCTGCACCACAGAGAGCTGCACCACAAAGAGCGGCTCCACGTGTGGCGACGCCACAAAGGACCGCACCGCGCACGGTCACTCAGAGGAGAACCCAATCGCAAGTGGTCAGACAACCAACGGCCACATCACGATCCGTGAGACAGCCGAAGGCAACGTCCCACGTCGCCACACAGCCGAAGACTACGACCCGTACGGTCACGCAACCGAAGGCGACTTCACGCACCGTTGCGCACCCGAAGGCGACGTCGCGTGCTGTCACGCAACCCGCGTCAAAGAGGAGGGCAGGTACTCCCGCTATTGCCGGAAGTAAGGCAGTGTCAGCGGCTCCACGGGTCGTCACACCAAGTGGAACGAGGTCCGTCACTGCAGCTCGCTTGCGCGGGGTTCCAGCGCACGGCGCAGGCCACGCCGTCATCCGCGGCCAGAATTACTCGGCGTGGCGCAGTGGGTACCGCGTTCGTCATGGCGATGGCTGGCGGACGTTTGTCGCGCTCAGCGCATTAGGCGCGATCGCAATCGGCTCAAGTCAATATTACCCTTACGCCTACATTTCGGCTCCCCAGCCATATTGTGAGGGCCTGACTGAAGATGGCTGCGAGCTCATGTGGCAGGAGGTAGAGACGATCGAAGGCGACGTTATCAATCAATGCGTAGCGTATTGTCCGTGGCAATGAGCTCACCGATCTGATCGTCACCGTCGGTTTGACGTTGCTAGGTCGGATCTAACTCGTGAGATGGAGTATTGAATTGAGTTGTCTGCGCATGCATCCGGAACATCACCTCGTTACCCGCATCGGGTGGCTGCGAGCCGCGGTGCTCGGGGCCAATGATGGCATTGTCTCGACCGCAAGTCTGATAGTCGGCGTTGCTGTGGCGGCTGCGACGCAGAATGACGTCTTGATCGCCGGGGTCGCGGGACTTGTGGCTGGCGCTATGTCGATGGCCGCCGGCGAGTATGTATCGGTCAGCTCGCAATCCGACACCGAGCGAGCGGATCTCGCACGTGAACGCAATGAGTTAAGCAATAACGTTGAGTTCGAAAAGGAAGAGCTTGCCCAGATTTACGTCAAACGGGGTCTCGATCAGACGCTTGCGCGGCAGGTTGCTCAGCAGTTGATGGCAAAAGATGCCTTGACCGCTCATGCGCGCGATGAGCTTGGGATTTCGGAAATCACCACAGCGCGTCCCATCCAGGCTGCATTGACCTCAGCTGCATCGTTTTCGATCGGTGCGGCCATGCCTTTGCTCATGGTCGTCGTGGCGCCCGTCGGTGCGCTTATGCCACTCGTTTTCGCGGCATCGTTGGGATTCCTTGCTCTTCTCGGCGCGATCGGCGCAAAAGCAGGGGGCGCAAACGTCCTGCGTGCTACAGCCCGAGTCACTTTTTGGGGCGCATTAGCCATGGCTCTAACCGCCGGCATTGGGAAGATTTTCGGAACAGTTATCTGACGCGCGGGCCGTCCGCACAAATCATGTGGGTAGCTCAACTGCACCTTTCGAGTGCCACGCCGGTTCCATAGTCCTGGCATCCTTAGGGCGCTCGTCGAGCGCGGCAAACTTTATGTAAGATCCGGACACAATGGATGTTTTGCTAATCAGTTGCTAGCCCGAAAGGAGCCGTTCGTAGTGGGCCTTGACCGTGCGGTAGCACTCGCAGGCGCCCTTTTGTAATCCCTTGAGGTCCAGCAATCGCATACGGCCGCGACTGTATTTGATCAAACCTGATTTTTGCAGCGTGTTGGCCACGAGCGACACGCTTGGACGCCGCACGCCCAGCATCTGGGCGAGAAATTCCTGCGTGAGCATCAGGTCGTCTCTGCCAGCGAGGTCGCGCATGTACAACAGCCAGCGGCACATGCGGGCCTCGACCGAGTGACTTGCATTGCACGCCGCCGATTGCTGGGACTGCGCGAACAAAACCTGCTCATGCCTGATAAGGAGCGAGCGAAAGGACTCGTGTTCATTAGCCAGTCGGCGCAACTGATTGACGTCTATTACGCCGGCACTTCCGGCAAGCTGCACGATACCCTTATTGAGAGACACTTTGCCATCGAGGGCCGAGCCTGCGTTGAAGGCGCCGTCATTGCCCACCATCGCGGTCTCAATCATCATTCCGCCGTTCAACTCGACCACAAGAGAGATTACGCCGGAATAAGGAAAGTAGACCTGCCGAACAGGGCTGGCAGCTTCGGCGAGTACATCGCCAAACTTCAGTTCCACGATCTTCAGATGCGGTGAAATTGCTGAAAAGGCATCTGCCGAAAGTGACGCGAGCAAGCGATTAGGTGACGAATTGGGCATAGCGCGGCTCCTGCCTATCCGGCGGGAGCGCGGAAGCGTCTCTCAGCCACTGACGCCTAGGGACAAATCAGTGATGACATACATATAGGTGCTTATGTGTCCGATAGCTAACGTATAAAGATGCGGCGAGGAAATATTTCCACTGCCTCCCTTCGGACAGAATCGGCCGAAGGCGGTCGGATTGCGTAGCCAAAGAGCGACCTATCGAAATTTGATGTTCCGCGCCCAACAAAATGTACGAGCAAAAGCACGCGGTGCGGATAATACTCGTTGTCCCGACGGTCAATCACCGTTTTGCGCGGTAGCGAAAATCAGAATTATTGCCGCTCAATGACCACTAACCAGTTCACGCAACCGTGAGAAGCGTCCCACGCAGTGCACTGCAAGAATGTAGAAATAATAGTGTGACCGTGACCCGGAGGCTTCAATGCATCCAGAATATTTTCTGCAAATCAATCGCCGATCGCTGGTGGGCGCTGGTGGCATACTGATGGTGAGTACGGTTTTGCAACCCGTACGCCTGTTCGCCCAAGGGAGCTCACCCTCACGTATCGGCATCATTGGCGCGGGCAACATCGGTAGTACCATCGGGGGCTTGTGGGTCAAAAGTGGTCACACCGTGATGTTTTCGTCGCGCCATCCAGATGAACTAAAAGACATGGTGACAAAGCTCGGCAGCCTCGCTCAATCAGGCTCAGTCGAGCAGGCGATCGCGTTTGGCGAGGTCCTTTTTATTGCTGTGCCGTATGGCGCGATCCCGCAGATCGGGAAGGATTATTCCGCAGCCATGAAGGGCAAAGTGATGCTCGACGCCTGTAACGCAGTATCGACACGAGATGGCACGATCGCGGACGAGGTCGAGCAAAATGGCATCGGTGTAACTTCGCAGAAATATTTTCCTGATGTGCGCATCGTGCGCGCGTTCAATACAATGTCGTACATGATTTTTGCGCGTGAAGCGAACCGTTCCGATCCGAAGCTTGCGATTCCGATTGCAGGGGACGATACGCAGGCTGTGCAGATCGCGGCCGGCCTTGTGCGCGATGCGGGATTTGATCCGGTTGTTGTCGGTAAACTGGCCGAGGCGCGACGATTCCAGCGCGGGCAGCCTGGCTATGGGCAATCAGTATCGGCCGCGGAGCTTAAACAGAAGCTTTCCTTGCCATGAACTGGTGCGAACGTTGGTTGCAGCGCGTCATGCCGGCGACCCCGCAAGAACGCGCCGCGGCGCTCTGGTCGTTTGCCTATTTCTTCGCGCTGCTCGCCGGCTACTACGTATTGCGGCCGCTGCGCGATCAGATGGGTATCGCAGGCGGAGTAAAGAACTTGGCGTGGTTATTCACTGCCACATTCGCCACGCTGCTTGCAGCGCAGCCGCTTTATGGAGCTCTCGTCGCGCGGCTACCACGCGCGCGATTCATCCCCATCGTCTACCATTTCTTCGTCGCCAATCTCCTATTGTTTTGGGTATTGCTAACCTTCGAGATTGAAACCGTTATCGTCGCGCGGGTATTTTTTGTTTGGGTCAGCGTATTTAATTTATTCGCGGTGGCGGTGTTCTGGTCGTTCATGGCCGATCTGTTCACGTCCGAACAGGGCAAGCGTCTATTTGGATTTATTGGTGCCGGCGGGACGGCGGGAGCATTGTTGGGCCCCATCATCACGATTTGGCTTTCTGTTCCGTTGGGTCCAGTGAACCTGATGATTGCGGCTGCGGTGTTTCTCGAGCTTGCAGTGTTTTGCGTTTACCGCCTTGAACGCGCGGCACTTGTACACGTAGGACGGAATGCAACGACCGAAAGTATTGGGGGGAGTGCGTTCGCGGCGATCCCCGAGCTGGTGCGCTCTCCCTACATGCTGGGCGTTGGTGCTTGGGTCGCCCTGCTGTCGTATGCCGCGACTATCATTTACTTCGAACAGGCGCACATCGTTTCCGAGGCGGTTAAGACCGCGGGCCTCCAAACGCGTATATTTGCCAGCATCGATCTTGCAGTCAGCGTACTCACGCTGATGACGCAATTGCTCGTCACGGGCCAGTTGCTCAAACGCATCGGCACGGGACTCGCGGCGGCCGCATTGCCGGCTGTCTACATTGTTGGGTTCGCTGCCTTAGCGGTAATGCCGACGCTCATGGTTGTGGTTACTGTTCAGGTTGTGCAGCGCTGGATGAATTTTGCAATCGCGAACCCGGCGCGCCAATTGTTCTTCACAGTGGTAACGCGCGAGGAAAAATACAAAGCCAAAAATCTGATCGACGTTGTGGTCTATCGCGGCTCTGACGCATTGTCGGGCTGGATCTTCGACAGCATGCAAGCGTTGGGACTCAAGCTGGGCGCTATTGCACTTTGCTCGCTGCCCGTGGTGGCTGGATGGTTTGTACTCTCGGTGGGTTTAGGACGAGCTCAGGAAAGGCGATCTGCGCTGCGAGCGGCACCCGTCATGGAGACCAAGAGTGAATACAGCTTTGACTCGGCGTGAGTTCGCTGGGCTCGTAGGTGCGAGCATTGTAGCACCCCCGGTTCTGGCGCAGGCGGACTCTCTCCTCACCCGCGCGATTCCGAGCAGTGGTGAGCTTGTTCCGGCAGTCGGCCTTGGCACCGCTAGCATCTTTGACACCGGAAACGACGCAACTCGCGCTAAAGCGGCAGCCGTGATTCGCGCATTGATCGGAAACGGTGGCCGGATCATCGATACCGCTTCAACTTACGGCGACGCGGAAATCGTTGTCGGCAACGAAACGTCGGCAGCCAATCTACGTGACAAAATCTTCATCGCCACCAAGCTCGAGAGCCCCGACGCTTCCGAGCTCAAACGTTCACTGGCGCGTCTCAAGACCGAAAAAGTCGACTTGTTGCAATTGCACAATGTGCGAAGACTCAATCAATCCCTTGCTCAATTCCGAGCATGGAAGGCCGAGGGCATTTGTCGCTATACCGGCGTGACATCGACCTATCATGGCGATTTTCCTGCCATCGAAGCGGCGCTTCGCCGCGAAAAGCCGGATTTTGTGCAAGTTGATTATTCGATCGATGTCCGCGATGTCGAGAAGCGAATTCTGCCGTTGGCGGCTGATGTCAAGGCTGGGGTATTAACGGCGTTGCCATTCGGCCGCGGTCGGCTGTTCGCGGCAGTGCGTGGACAGACAATCCCCGATTGGGCCAGGGAATTTGCCGAAAGCTGGGCACAATTTTTCTTGAAATATCTGCTGGGGGATCCAAGAGTAACGGCAGTCATTCCAGGGACCGGCGATCCGGTGCACATGATCGATAATCTTGGAGCTATGCGTGGCCGTCTGCCAGACGCAACGGAACGGGCGAAAATGGTTTCGTTTGTCGAGTTGTTATAATTATTGCTGCTCTAGAAATATTACTGACGGTTGAACCGTCTACCAAGTCTGGCGTGGATTCACCGTCTTTCGTCGAAAGCTAAAAGCATTTCTTTGTAAGGTTCCGAATGAGAAATTTCGTGAATCGTTTCAGCGGTAAGTTGCTTGCCGTCGACCTCGATATCGAAGGAGTTGTCCTCATCATCCATCCACCTTCTTACGGCTTCGAAAAGCGACAATTCCTCCGATCGATTTATTTCTGTGGCCGTGAAGCGCTCTTTTTTAGAAGGGGCAGAAATGGTCACCTTTTGTTTTAAATTCATGGCCAGCTCCGCGACGGCACCAAGGGTATCAGCAAGCGATAGGCCGCCATCGCTGTCGGCCAGGTGCACCCTATACCGAACGTCGAATCGACGAAAATGGTTGCTGGATGCCGGCGGTAAGGCCTAATCTTGCAATAATTAAAAAATTGCGACGCCGGGAGGAGACTATGTGTGGCTGTGGATTAGTCGTCGCCGTCGGCTTGATGTTTGCGACTCTCGTTCCGGGCGCTTCATCGGCGCAAACGGCCAACGCCGCGCTGATAGGCCTTGTCAGTTCCGCCGAAAATAACGCGATGGAAGGAGTGCTGGTTAGCGCCAGCAAAACGGGATCGCCTGTCACGGTGACAGTGGTGACCGGCAAGGACGGACGCTTTTCCTTCCCTGTGAGCAAACTGGCACCGGGTCAATATTCCGTAGGCATGCGCGCCGTCGGCTATGACCTCGAC
This sequence comes from uncultured Alphaproteobacteria bacterium, assembly GCA_963810585.1. Taxonomy (GTDB): domain Bacteria; phylum Pseudomonadota; class Alphaproteobacteria; order Rhizobiales; family Xanthobacteraceae; genus Pseudolabrys. The sequence continues at coordinate 49,814 of CAWENV010000001.1, read as the reverse complement.
GCACCCAAAACAATCGAGATCAACGAACAGAAGACAACATCACTCGATCTTCAATTGCGTAAGACCGAAGATCTTGCTGCGCAATTGTCGAATGGCGAATGGTTGGCGAGCGTTCCTGGTACTGACCAACAGAAAGGTCAGCTGCTCAACTGCGTCGGATGTCACACGCTTGAACGTATCGTGCGCTCTAAATATGACGTGGATTCGTTCCTTAACCAAATATTGCCGCGCATGCAGGGCTATGTGAATCAGAGCATCCCGGCACATCCGCAATTGCGTCGCGCCGAACGCCTCATGGAGGAGCGCGGTGACCAACGGGTCCAAGTTTACCGCGGGGCTGCCGAGTATCTCAGCACGATCAATCTCAGCGCAGGCTCGCAATGGAGTTACGCCCTCAAAATGTTCGCGCGTCCAACCGGTCGGGCGACGCGGGTTATCTACACGGAATATCGTTTGCCGCGCGAGACAATTTCGCCACATGACGTGATTGTGGATGCGGACGGCATCGTTTGGTATTCGAGCTTCGGCGAGCAAAATTTGGGCAGGCTTGATCCCAAGAGCGGAAAAGTCACTGAATATCCTATTCCCGAGCATAAACCCGGCTTTCCGACCGGGGGGCTTGGTCTACGCGCGGATAAGGACGGCAACCTGTGGCTGGGCAATATGTACCAAGCCACGATTGTTAAGTTCGACCGCAAGACGGAATCATTTCAATTCTGGACGTTGCCGCCTGAGCAGAACATTGACGCCGCGCAGGTCAATATGGTGAGCCCGCAAAGCTCGCATGTCGACGGTAAGGTCTGGACGCAGAACAATGGCTTTGCTGGCGTGCATCGGCTCGACGTCGCCACAGGAAAAATCGAAACATGGGAGCCGTTCAAGAATGCTCCTAAGGGAGAGGTACACAATATCTACGACGTCATCCCTGACTCCAAAAACAACGTCTATTTTACTGACTTCCGCCACCAGCACATTGGACGGATCGACGCCAATAATGGTGAGGTCAAACTGTTCGAGGTTCCCACCGCCCGCTCTTCGCCCCGGCGCGGAAGCATGGATGCGCATGATCGCCTTTGGTTCGGCGAGTATCGTGGAGACCGCATCGGAATGTTCGATACGAGAACCGAACAGTTCAAAGAGTGGAAACTCACCACGCGCTGGGCAGCTCCCTATGACGTTGTCCTCGACAAGAACGAGAATGCATGGACCGGCTCGATGGTGACGGACCAGGTGACTCGACTGGACACAAAAACCGGCGAAATGGTCGATTATCTACTGCCGCGGTCAACGAACATTCGCCGCGTCTTTGTAGACAACACGACAATGCCAGTTAGCTTCTGGGTTGGCAGCAATCACGGTGCTTCCATCATCAAGGTGGAACCGTTGGACTAACTGCCCATAGTATAAAGCGCTCCGAGGCGATCTTGATTGGCACAACCGTCTTGCCGTTCTACCGCGCCATCAGCAGGAAAAGTTGGTGTGGCTGTGCACATGTTCGCTTATGACCCAATGGGATATGGCGAAACATTCGGCGCGAATCTAAGCGGAGTTCCCAATTTCGGCTAATATGTTCGGGCCATCCGAGAGCGCTGAATTCCGCGACAAAAAAACCCCGGGCGAGTTGCCCGGGGTTTTGAATATTTTCAGCTGTGCGATGGAGCGTGGTTCGAAGTCGCTTAGAAGAATCGATAGTTCACACCCACCAGCACTGTCGTCTCTGTTGCTTTTGCGCTGAAGGGACACCCTGGAGCACAGGTCGTTCCGATTGGTGTAAATGCGGTCCCACTGCGCGAGCCAAAGTCCATGTAGTTACCTTCGAGGAATACCGACCAGTGCGGCGCGAACATCCATTCGGCGCCACCACCGATGGTCCAGCCTGTTCCGGTGTGGGAGGTCTGGCCAACTTGAACTCCGCCAGCAGTGATGTTCGAACTTGTATGAGCCCAAGCTCCGCCGCCTTGTAAGTAGAGCAACCAGGCGGGTTGAAACGAATAGCCGATGCGGGCCGTCAACGTGTCGAACCATTGATTATTGAAGTTCAGCACGTCACCTGCGAGCGGACCGCCTCCGATTGTTCCGCTCCTTTTGTTGCTTGTGCCATCGAACATGTTGCGGATGCCGACGACAAATCCGCCCGTAAACTGGTAATCACAGCCGATCTGGCCGCCGCCAGCAAAGCCATCGCCGTTTGTGGAGACGGTTCCACCGGGGCCACTTAAACTTGCGTGGCCGAACGCGCCGCCGACGTTGGCGCCGATGTAGCATCCGGTCCAAGTAGCTACCGGCGGCGGCGGGGGTACGTAGGCGGGAGCCTTCCTCGGAAGGTCCGCTGCCGATGCTTGACTTGCAGCCAGACCAATGGTCGCCGCAGCAAGCAAAATCAACGAGTGTCGTCGCATTTGAGTTCTCCTCAAGCGTTTTTGTGCCAGACAGGCCCAATCGCGCGCCCGTCGCCTAGGTACTTTTTAACGAGTTTACGTTGTGAATAGTGATCACGTTTGAATTGGAAATGGGCTGTTCGCACAGTTTTTCATCGACTGTGGCGCAATTGGCACAGGCATAACCTACCGTGGTACCGCAAGCATGGTGCGGTAACACGTTGAAAACCAACCTTTAATTTTGCGTGCGCGATTTAGCGCACTGAATGCGGCTGAATGCTTCACTTGCCCCGGTTGTATCGAACTCAATTAATGCATCGCCGGCCGAAGGAAGGCTAAATTCAATTCGTAATATGGATGAGGATTGAAGCCTGGACATAAATTTGGTCCAGCTTAACGCAAGGGCAACTCCATCATTTTCAACAGACGCCAACTTGTTGCGTTGAATGGTGTCGTTATCAATTCGATATTTCGTTCTCACCGCCTCCGACGCAACGCGCTCTGAAAAAACTATCGCAGCATGTGGGTGCTTCATCTTCTCGCGATTTTCAATGCATTGTAGTACGAGCTTTGCCGAAACTTTCCTGCCAAACTGACGCGTGGAATTTAAAGCCGCGTTTGTCATCATTTTTGTTTTTTGCCCCGTCAATCGATCAACTGTCCCTGCTTCCTTCCATTCTCCGGAAGCTGCAGATAGGCCGCCCAATACGAAGAGTCCGGCAAGTGGAATAAACCAGCTGCTATGCATCATTTCGCGGATCTCACGGGCTGTATGAATTTATAGGGCATCCGGCAACAAGCGTATCAGCCAACCCCTTTCAATATAGGTGAACAGGGGCCGTCTCGAACAGAAGCGACATCGGTCCGAATACGGGCGCAGAGCGGACATCCAGCGATGACGGTTAAATGGCTGAGTACCTCCGCGCCCCTTCCACAAGGAAGGAGTAATTCATACGATGTCGGGTACCATAGTTTAGCGACGCGTAAGGAGATGTGCGGATGACAGCTAATACAGACGATGTTTTGCCGAGCGCATTGGACTGCCGCAAACAGAGTGCATTGATGGAGGCGGAAAAAGCCTCCGAATATATGCGCAAGCGTCAGGCCGCGGAGGCCGAGAAAAAGGAGCTGCTCGACCGCCTCGCCAAGCCCTCGGGCGTGAGCGATGAAGAGCGCATGAAACGAGCGGCGGCCATCATCAAACGCGCGGTAGCCAATGGTTTGACGGAGATCGAGGTCACCCGTTTTTCAAACAAATTATGTACCGACGGGGGCCGCGCCATCAATCAGCAAGAACCCGGTTGGGAGGATACACTCACGGGCTTGCCGCAGGAGCTCTATCAATTCTGGAAAGTGCACCTCCAGCCGCGCGGATATCGCTTGAAGTATCAGATTGCCGATTGGCCGAATGGCATGCCCGGTGACATCAGCATCTCGCTGGCTTGGAGTTGAGCGGATAAAGCGTGGCGAAGCCCCTCCGCTAGTGACTAAACGCAGCTTTAGTTCTGCAATTTGCGAAATTTCGGCGCGGCCGCGAGGCGCGGTGATGGCATCGCCACATCGCGTGCGAGGCCTAGGGCCATAAGCGCGCAAATCGTAAGCCACGTAACATCAGGCTCTCGCCAGCTGAGCCCATGTCGGGCGGCGCGAGAATCTGCATGATGGTTGTTATGCCATCCTTCGCCGTTAGCGATGATTCCGACGAAGATATTGTTACGGCTGTTATCGGGCGTGTCGTAGTTGCGATAACCCCACAGATGCGTGATCGAATTGACCGACCACGTGATGTGCCATACCGCAACGGTCCTTACGGCAACGCCCCATACCAAAAGGCTTAAGCCGAATTAAATCGCGTCCGCTGTTGTGCCACCCGTAAGGCTCACCGAAACAAAGCCCGCCACGAAAAAAGCCACCCAAGAAATTGCTACCACTCTGAACCAGTTGCCGGACTTTTTCAGCCACACGTAGAACGGGTCTTTGAGCAAATCTTTGGTATATCGGTGGACCGTCGACGTGGTATTGCTGTTATCATTTTTAATCACTAGCCAGCCGAGATGCCCCCACAGAAAACTCGTCAACGGGCTGTGAGGATCCGGCTCTTTGTCCGCCTCATGATGGTGCTGGCGGTGCCAAGTCACCCACACGATCGGGGACTCTTCCGCACAACATACCCCTAGAATAGCAAACGCACGTTCCATCCATTTTGGGCAAGTAAAGCCGCGATGTGTCAAAAGCCGGTGGTAGCCAAGGTTCATTCCGAGCGTACCGAATACGTAGAGGCCGAGGAGGGCGAGCGCGACCCCTGTCCAGCTGAAAAACCAAGGCACACAGGCGAAAAGCGCTGCGACGTGCACAACGGCAATCGGCCCAGCGTATTGCCATTTGATACGCCAAGCGCGAGGCGAAGCTAAAGCATCTGCCTGGTTCATAAGTGAATCCTGCACAACTGCACCATAACACCGAGTTTCCTTTGCAACGATATTTAATTCCAACCTAGCGCGCCGCCATTCGGATATTCAATGATCGTTTCTTCTTTGAAGTCCTCGCTCCGCACGCTCACGAGCGGGGTTTTCCGCGCCGGGAAAAACGGAACCAAAGCCGGCTTCTTGAGCTAAATCCTCACGTCTACTATTGGCAAAAGCGGATATGGGCTGGTGCGCTGCACCTGTCCGCTTTTGACCCAAAGCGGACATCCTTGAATTCGGTGCTTTTTACCGTCGTGCCATCAGACAGCAGCAAAGTATTAAGGGACATCGGGGACAATAGGTGTCACCTGCGATTTCGGAACGCCGAAGCTAATCGTGGACCTCATAAGCAAGATACGCCGAGTAAGGCAAAATTATACCGACCAGCTGCTTACGCTGCTGGCTATATTTCTTGTACTTGAAATGTTTGTATTTTCGCCGCTTCAGGCAATGGGCATCTTTGCGTTTCAAGGCTTCGTCGTTGCCACCCTGTTAGCAATCGTCGCTGGCATGCTCATTATTTCTGACGATCCCACTGCATTTACCGTGATGTCGATTTGCCTTGCCGCGAACGTCGTGGTTCTTTTGCTGCGCCTGTTCTATCCCCCATGGCACTATAACATTTACATACTAGCCGCTGCTTGGTTCGCCATTGCGCTCACGCTCGGAGCGGTCGTCGCTCAAGCTGTATTCAGGCGTGGCCGCGTCACCTACCACCGGATAATCGGCGCGATCCTGTTGTATCTACTCATCGCTGTCGCCTTTGGAGCGCTATTCGTAGTGATCGGATTGTCGGTTCCCGATGCGTTCAAGGGGATAACATTCGAAGACAATCCAGCCCTTGCCAACTCGGTGTCTTATTTGAGTTTTGTCACTCTGACGTCGACGGGATTCGGCGACATTGTTCCCGTGCATCCGATTGCGCGCAGCCTATGCAATATCGAAAGTATAATTGGTCAACTTTATCCGGCCACGTTATTGGCGAGGCTTGTAACCCTCGAAATGAGGGTGCGCGGCAGTGTCTAATGCCCGCCAGTGGCACTAAGTGGACTTCGCCTTTACGCGTTCCGACCCATTCAAACCAAAGCCGGCAGAGCCATAACATAGAAAAAGGAGTATGCTTTGGGGAACGATGATTGTCTCCAATGACGATGATTGCCCGGTCGGCGCAGACGAGGCGCTCTCGCGCCTGATGGAGGGCAACACACGCTTTCTGCGAGGCGAGCCGCGCTTTACGCAGGCTCCAATCGAAATGCTACCTGATCTCGTCAAGGGCCAGCACCCATTTGCAGCTATTTTGGGTTGTAGCGATTCGCGGGTGCCACCGGAGTTGATTTTCGATGCGAAATTCGGTGACCTGTTTGTCATTCGTGTAGCGGGTAATGTTGTCTCGCCTGAGGTCTGGGGCAGCCTTCAGTACGCGGGGGCACACCTTAAGACACAACTGTTCATGGTGCTTGGACATGAAGGCTGTGGGGCGGTACAGGCAGCGCTTGCGGCGAAATTTGAGGGCGCGCAAGAGCGTTCGCGCATCCAGCTCTTGCTTCAGAACATGCTTCCGGCCCTCGATGAGATCGACCCGGGGCTTCCGCTACAGCAAAAGCTTGAGCGCGCCGTCGAGGCCAACGTCCGTTGGTCCATGCGCCAGTTCCACGAGACGCCCGAAGGGCAGGCGCGAATCGCAGAGGGCCGCATAAAGGTCGTTGGGGCAGTTTATGAGATCGCGACTGGGCGAGTGCGAGTGCTTGCGTAGCGCGGGCATCGGGAGATGCCGTCATGTCCGCTACTGGCACTTAGCGGACATAGGCTTGTGCGCCGCACATGTCCGCTTTTGACGCAAAGCGGACACGCGGCTTACACACGGCGTACGCGTTTTACCGGTTGACGCCAACGCGATTGACGCCGCCATTTGCATTGCCACCGGCGTTATGACGGACCGCAGCGCGCGCCACCGGACGGGGCCGGAGCACGACGCCGGCCCTCGCTACGCAACCGGCCGGATATTCAACGTACTGGCAGTACACTACGGCCTTAGCCGGTGCCGGGCTGAGAGTGACAGCTGCAAACGCCAACGTGAGGCTTGCCGCAATTCCCGCAACTGTCGCTGACTTAGTCGAGAGACTCTTCGTCCGATGCATGGTGATCCTCCTTATCGTACGAGGCGCGGTAGTTCGCCGTGTTGAAACTATAAAAGGCACATTTTCGTTCCGAATATTTTCCTGACAGTTTGTTCAGAAATAGTACCGCCTTCTCCCTTGCTCGCGCCCGACGCTGGAGTGCGGCGAGGTACCCGCTTGGGTGACTAATCCTTTTACATTTTTGGGACGGGAGTTATTGCCCTTAGGGGCAATGTCCGCGTATGACCCAAAGCGGTCATCGCACATTGCGAGCGATGCCGCGCGGTTGGTAAACGCTGCTGACCTATTAAATTCGTGACGCGACTAGCCCCGTGCATTGGAATAAGATCTTAGCCGGCGTCCGGTGTCTTTTCAGACGTACCCTGAGCGTTTGCCAACGCGGGGCGATGCTGCATTTTTCGGAGAATTAAAATGATGCAAAGGACCGTCCACTGTGTCTCCATCGCGGCGATAACGTCGCTTCTCTCTGTTGCCATCCTGATTTCTTCCGCCCATTTCGACGTTGCTGAAGCACAAAAAAGCCGGGCAGCCGCGATAGCTTGCGGCGAAAAGTTAAGACTACAATGCTCCGGTGTAACGATGTTTGGGACCAACATGCTCGAATGCCTTAAAAAGGACCAAGACAAACTTCCCAAAAGATGTGCTGCAATGGCGAACAGTGTTATGCGTTCGTGTGATAGAGACGCAGCGCAACGGTGCCAGGGCAACGTTGCGGGTCAAGGCAGCGTTATTGGATGCCTGACAATGGCCCGACGTTCAGTTTCCGCGCGATGCAACGCGGCTTTGAACGCGGCTTATTTGCGTTAGCGAAAAGTGAAAGGTGCCGATAGGCTAGCTGCACCTCATGCCGTCGGCCCAACGCGGACATCACAGCACGAGCGGGAGCCCGCCGCGTCGGTCGCGGAACAGGTGGTATCGGTAGGATCGTTCGTTAGCGTGAGCCCGCTTTGAGAGAACAGCTATAGACCGCTCTGATATCATTCCCCAAAAGGACTTTCTGGTGTGCTTGTGCTGCAGCTTCGCAAGCCTGTGGGGTGTCATATTCAGCGGCAATGGTATGATTTTGTCCGGTCAATATCGACATTAGCAAAACCGTTATTGTCATCTCTACGCCCTCCTACGGGAAGTTGTTTCCTCGACCATATTGGCGAGCGCGCCCCGTTACCGAGCGTCATTATGGCGTGACAAAATACTGGATCGCCAAGAGCAAACTCGACAACGACACTACCGACTGTCCGCCATTGGCACTTAGCGGACACGGCGCGCCAACCTATCAGAATGTAAAGCGTTGGTGCCCCTAAGGCCAATTGCCAGACAATCGTGTTCAGGAGCAACCTGGAAGCAATCACCATGCTTTGGAGGACGCATCCCATGCTCCGAATTATCACTGTTGCGTTTGCGTTGGCCCTCGCATCGTCGGCACAGGCGATCCCGCTTGCGCCTATCCAGCAGCCGAACAGCATGATCACGCAAGTTCTGGCTGCGTGCGGAGTTGGCATGACACGAGTTAATGGTGTCTGCGTGGCCAGGGCTGCAAAACGTCATGCGCGCAGATGTGTACGATGGAATGGAAGCACTTGCGCGCATTATGAATGAGAGGCCGGGCAGAAACGGTTCGTAATTGCACCTTACTGTAGCTGGTCGTTTCGATTGAGGGCGATCATACATGATCTCTTTCGGAGAGGCCGCCGCGAGGCGGTCTTTCTGTTTGTGCGGGTCAACGCCAAATGCAGCATCCGACTTTTGCTAACCGTATGCGCTCATAAATTTCGATTTGCTGCCGATGAATTGCTCACAGCACGCCGGCGAACAGGCCGCTCCGAGCAATACGCAGAGGGCGCCTGCTATGCAGACGACCAGCCGCAAGGAGAAGTGCGCCATAATCTGGGCGAAGGATATCTCGGCCAGATGAGTGACCGCAGGTAGCTGATCGCATGGCCGATATCTTTGATGATCGACGGCTGGATGCCCGCGGTGGGGGCTCATCCAGCAGTGCCAACCCTGCGGCACTTCGTCCTGCGGCACCAGCTCCAGGACGCACGGACTGCAACGCCTGCTCATGACTCAAAGCGAACATTCGTAGCGGCATTATTTCTTCCTGCCAGCTTCAATCAGCTGCATAATGGGTCGTTTAAAATTTTCGGCCTGTAGGCACGCCGCTCTCAGGTCTTTGGCGTTCGCTTCGAACTTGCTAATGTCCATAACAGGGTCGTGATGGTCGCCATGGTAATAGCCGCTCAGCCAGGTTGCGACAGAGTCCGCTTTTGGTTGAACATTGAATTGTTCACACGTAATCTTTGAAATATCGACAGTGACTTGCGCATGCGTGGCATCGGCCGCGGAAATAATAACGAGCATGAGTGCGCCTGCGAATACCCTAATCATGATAGACACTCTCGCGTGTTTGAGGTTTGCCTCAATAGGCTACCACGCGCGCTACATGATGTCCGCTCCGCTATTACACCGAATTTCATTCTTAGCCTCTTGGACGGCAACAAATGTGGACATTTGCCACTTGATGGGAAGGCCCTAACGCTTCCAAAGCGCTTATCTTTGTCCGGATCACTCTAAGCGAAAGGCAAAGACGGCTACCACTCTCAAGCGCGGAAGGCATACGATAGAATGTATTGCTTGGTGATTGGTCGGATCACTCCGGACCATGATTTTAGTTGGACGCCTAGCATGCAGCATGCGCGAACCGGCGAAGATTGACATCGCTCGATGCCGAGAGATCACACTCGACAAAGTGAATGCTGCGCTATCAGTTGCATGCTGCCGTCGAGAACCGCTTTAAGAACCGTACTAAATGGTTTCGCGGTCCGTTATCCATGCAATCAATAGCTCCCATAGTACGGCGAGGACTATCGGGCCAAGAAAAAGTCCGGTGAAGCCGTAAGCAAGCGTTCCGCCGATAACGCCGATCAAAATCACGAGCATTGGAGTTTTTAGCCCCCGTCCCATCACGATCGGCCTCAAGAAATTATCGACAAGACTAACCGGTATCATATAGGCCGTGAACAACAGCGCGGATGTAGTTTCCATTACCGTCCAACTCCAAATTATGACCGGAATTAAAATAATCGACGGACCAACTTGGACGATACCGAGAATTAAGGCGGCGAAAGCAATCAAACTAGCCTGAGGAATGCCGGCGACCATCAGGCCGACACCTGCAAGCAGGGCCTGCAGAACTGAAATACCAATAACACCACGCGACACCGCACGAATCGTAGCTCCTGCTTGACCCACGAACTCTTCGCCTCGCGTCGGGTCGAAGTCTGCGCGAAAATTGTTTGACGGCATCAGCGAAGGCCGGCGCGGGCGAAAAGAGAAATCCGGCAATAACGATAGAAGCGAGGAACTTGATGATGCTGACGCCAGTGTCCGCGCCGACGCGAAGCAAGCTGCTGCCCAGTGGCTTGAGTTGAGGCAGAATTTTTGCCAAAGCAGCCGCGAAGTTTGTCGATGCAAGATCCCAAAACTGATATATCGGATCACCAATCAGTGGCCAATCTTTCACCGTCATTGGCGGCGAAGGTATCGCCAGTGCGGAAGCGTCAAATCGCTCGGAAACAACACGAACACTTTCAATCAGCCCCAAAGCAAGCCAAGTCGCCGGTCCAATTACAATCAGCAATGTCAAAACTGTAATCAAAAAGGCAGCCAGTCGGCGACGTCCGCCAAGCCGAAGCGCCATCCACTCAAAAACCGGATAGAGCGCAACTGTGAGTATTATGCTCCAAATGAAAATCGAAACAAAAGGACTGACAAAGACTAATGTCCAATAAAGAAGAAGGGCAAGCGCCCCGAGCCGGATCGTCGTTTCAATAAAAGGCCCAACGATCTCATTGCGGCGCGATGGAGATTTGTGAATCACGAGGCTGGCCCTTTGATTGGTCACGGCAACTTGATCTATTCGTGTCTCGGTACGGATTACATTGATACCTTCGATCGAGCTAGAATTTCAACTTCTGACCTTTCCCGGATATTTACACTTTTGGGCTGCACGCAATTACGCCAATAAATTCGGCCGCGTGGGCTGAGCTATTCGGTCGTCGACGAGATGATCGGTTGACTGGCGCATGTCAGTCAGCTGTTTGTATCGGATCATACCAACATATAACCTTGGCCTCCTCTGCATCCAATGGAGAGGGACTATGTCACACTTGGGTGCTCGAATTTTCGTTTGTGCCATTTGCACAGTGTTTAGCTTTTCTGCCAGTGCATTCGACCTGAACGGCGCCTGGACCGGCGATGAATCGAATTGCAACAAGGTGTTCGTGAAAAAGAATAACAAAATATCGATGACCAGAAACTCAGACGTTTTCGGTGGCGGCTTTATAGTTGAAGGCAGCAAAATGAGAGGACAGGCAAAGACGTGCAAAATAACCGGTCGTAAAGAGGAAGGTAGTATTCTGCATTTGATTGCCTCGTGTACCACCGACATTGCGGTACTGGGGACGCAGGAAGTCAGCGCGAAAATAAATTCCGACAATCAAATAACTCGGATTTATCCTTCGTTTCCTGAAATGGGGATTTCCTTCTATCGTTGCAGACTTTGATTATTTGTCGGTCACACTGTCCGCCGTTGGCCTTAGCAGTCGCGGTGGGGACCTCGCGCTAGATCGGCCAATGCCAAAAGCCGCCTTCAAGACGGGCACAATTTGGCGGCCAGTTTGACGGCGTCTCAATACCACCGACGACAAACGTGCCCCACGCCCCACACCGCGCACCTGCGGACTTGGCGCTTGGTGGTCCTGGCCACGCAGACACCGCCAACTCGTGTCCTCCCCACTCCGCATCCGAAGGCGACTTGCGTAGTCATGACATTCGGATGATGAAGCGGTGCGGGCGACATGGCCTGTGCCGATGAAGCGAGGGCCAAGACACACGCAAGAGTGAATATTCTAATCACGTGAGGTTCCTCCATAATGGCCGTGAAGTGCACATGCCTTTTATATTGCAAACATCCGCTATAGACCCAAAGCGGAAAATATTAGTGCTACCGCTTCAGATCACGGCTTCCGGCGCAATCGTCATTGACCTAGATCAAAACGGAACTACAAAAAGCCTATAAACATAGAGTGAGTGGGGCTCAACGGGTTTCGATTGGGCCGCTACATTTAAGTGTCTGCACATGCAGGAGAATAATGTTGCCCCAAAGTGCAATATCGATCGAATCCAGAAAATACGAAAATCCTAGCGGACGGAGAGGCTTGGTGCGGTATCTAAAAGGACAAGCAAAATGAGACTTCGTTTGATTAGCATGGCGTTTGCAATCTCGCTCTTGCCGATGGCTGCGCATGCGCAGCTTGTGATCAATATGGGCGCATTTACGTGCAGCCAATATTTAGCAATGTCGCCGTCAATGTCTCGTGACTTTTCCGCATGGATGAGCGGCTGGTTCAGCTATCAGACCCGTAGGACAGTTTTGGATTTGGCTGCGCACCAAAACAATATCGCGAAGCTAAAATCATGGTGCGGATACAATCCGCAAGCAAGCGTGATGGCCGCCCTGCAGAGCGTCATCCCGCAGTGATATTTTGGAGTTTTGGAGACAAGCCATGAGATGGAACGTTGTTTTGGTAGTGGCGGCTTTGCTTCTCGGCCCTACGCTGCCAGCTACAGCTCAGATTAGCGTAGATATGAATCAGATTACTTGCGGAAACTTTCTCGGGTATAATCCCGACATTCGTAATTTCGTCCGATCTTGGATGAGCGGCTATTACAACGCGGCCGCCAATAGTAACATCTTGGACTACGACCGGTTTCAAAAGAATTCCGCAAAAGTTGCATCCTACTGCAAGACGCACAAATCACAGACCCTGCCGACCGCGATCAAGAATCTAGGCTTGTGGTAGTGAGAGCCAGGTCGCGAAGCGGACGCGACCAGCAGAGCCGATGACCAGTCCAAACAAGGGCATGCCGCTGTTTCGGCAATCAGCTGTCCGACATTGCTGCCCGATACTGCTGTTCAAATCGAAAAATCAAAAACGATTGCAATGGACCTTTAATTGATGTGGCCGCGACTATCGCTTTAGGAAAAAGCCCCTTCTCCGACGAGAGAGGATTTTATCGTGGCTGAAACAACTAAACTCTCCGTCGGGCAAGCGCTCGAAAAGCTACGCGGTACCGATGCGCCACAAGCGAAGATGGCGCGGCTCGACGAGAAAATTGACTCCCTTGACCGAGAGACGCAACGCTTGAAAGCGATGAGACACCGCATTGAGCGGGACCAACGAGGTGGCCCGACTGAGGGTGATGCTCAAGAGGTAAATACCGGGCGCGGCACAAAGCTAAAAATATTAGGGATCGCTATCGGGATAGCAATTGTGATCTCCGTCTTGGCGTGGGAGTGGGGGGTTTTGTCCCCATAGCGAAATACTTAAAACGGATGTCGCAGAGACCACATGGAAGTCCGCTATTAGAAATTTAAGATCCCGAACGAAGGCGATCTCTGCCTGAAGGCCGCCGACACCGCTAGGTTTCGCATTGCAAAATGTGTCCAAATCGCACCAAAGCGGATCTTGTAACAACCTCTTTCAGAGCACGTGCCAGTCTCGGTACGATATGTAATTGTACCGAAACCGATTACGTGGGGCTGTCACAATTATGTTTAATTTGTCCAACTACCCGCTTGCGGCGATCTTTTTCATCGGTCTTGCCGCAATTTTGATAGTCAGCGAATTCGGTTGCCGACTTGGGGTACGCGCCAAGAGCGAGGTTGGAAGCAATTTTACTACGTTGGAGAGCGCCATGCTCGGGCTGTTGGCGCTGATGCTCGCCTTCACCTTCTCAATGGCCCTGTCTCGCTTCGAAGCTCGTCGCGATGCATTGTTGAACGAAGCCAACGCGATCGGCACGACGGCGCTGCGCGCCCGCTTATTGCCTGAACCACAACGGTCTGAGACACTAAAACTATTGCAGGAGTACGTGCAAATTCGAATTGATATCGCCCAGCGAAGTACATCGCTAGCTGAGCTAACTCCCGCTGTTGATCGTTCGAATGCACTTCAGGAGGCTCTTTGGCAGCAGGCAAAAGCCATGGCGTTCAAAGACAAGGGGGCGGTCCCCACCGGGCTTTTTATACTGTCGCTCAATGAGATGATCGACGATCAGGGGAAAAGGCTTTCGGCTCTGCGCAATCGAATACCCAATAGTGTGCTTCTCACACTTTTTGCCATCGCAGTAGTCGCTTGCGCGTTCGCGGGTTACGCAAACGGGCTCGACGTGCAACGCACACGCGTACCGGTCTACGTCATGGGATTGCTCGTATCTGCCGTCATATATCTGATTATCGATCTTGACCGACCGAGCGCCGGGTTCATAACGAATAATCAGCAGCCGATGATTGACTTGGCGGCCAGTATCACAAGCTTTTCTGATTAATGGGGCCAACAGCGAGCCATGCTACGACAATTATTGTTTGGCGGATGCGTCAGTCTCGGCAACATTGCGATCCACGCGCTTGTGATGACCTCTGTGGTTTGGATTGCTCAATCCGCAGGCAAAATGATTAAATCGCATTCGTCTTTTCTTTTGGTCGCTGTGATGATTTCGACTGTGTCTATTCTGATGCTCACACACACGCTTGAAGTGATAGTATGGTCTTTCGCCTATTCGATAGTCGGCGCCGCTCCTTCGGATGCAAATTTGGTCTATTTTGCCTTCGTCAACTACACAACGCTCGGTTATGGCGACGTCGTCCCGGTGGAACGCTGGCGGTTGCTGGGGCCCATGACCGCGATGAACGGTGTATTGCTGTTTGGCTGGTCCACTGCCGTTATTTTTGAGGTTTTGCGAAAAACATTGGCGCGTTTGGAGTCTCCCAAGCGGAATTAGGATGGGGGCCTAGAGGGCTAAGCGGTCGCAAAGCAAATTAGGTCAGCCCCCGAGGGCTATCGCAATACCCACCAGAACGATGCCGACAACCACCATTATAAGGCCCGTTACCCAGGGCTGAAGCCCGGCATAACGCGCAAAGACGAAACCGCAAAAAAACAACGATACGACAGCGATTGCATTGGATATTCGCAGCGCGAATTGAGCGTTTTGAAAGATAATAAAGGGAATCACGACGGGGAAAGTGGACAAGATAACTAGGATGCAAACGCCCAATGCGCCCAACCAGTCGCGTCCGCTCAGTCTGGGGCGCGCTTCGGAATCCGGCAGACGGTGAAATCCCTCTCGGATCAACTCCAGCTGCGTCGGTTGAAAAATCGACGTAAACAGCGGCGGGAGTGCGTCTGCAATAATGCGGTGAACACTTTCACGATCGGCCGTCTCGCGAACTCTTCGCAGCAACAAGGCGTTGCTGCCTCGCTCGGCGAGGCGAGCCATAAGGTACATTCCGGCGTCGATAATGCCCCAGGCTATATTGCAGCCGAGCGCCGCAATTAACATGGTTCGAATCTGAAATTTGTCCGCTGTGACGACGCTGGTGGCGCCTGTAACTGTAAGAGCCATGATTAGGCCGAACAGAATCTCCGCGATCCGTTCACTTGGCGCGAGCACCCGATCAGGTAGTCTCATTGCACCCCCCATTTGGCGACCCGCCAGAAAACATCGCGAAGAGGCTTTGCGTCACCACTGCCGTAGCTCTAAGCTCCCCGGGCCCGTCGCGGACTGGATTGGGGCTATCTTCTCAAGGATGGCGAGCTTAGCGTGACTCCTTTATTCGAGGAAATCCGGCACAATCCAATACTCTGGCTGTTGGCGCTCGTACCTGTGGTATTGGCCGCACAGGTACTTAAGCCGGAAGCGCACACACTTCTGTTTGTGCTTTCCGTCATGGCTATCGTGCCGTTGGCGGCGTTGCTGAGCCGCGCCACAAAATCCGTTGCCGCCAGAACGGGCGATATGATTGGCGGGCTGCTAAACGCTACATTGGGAAATCTGACCGAGTTGCTCATCGCACTCGCTGCGTTGCGCGCTGGACAATACGTTCTCGTCAAGGCCTCCATCGCTGGCGCGATTGTTACCAACGCATTGTTCATGTTGGGCGCAGCGTTTCTGCTCGGCGGGCTGAAACATCACGTGCAGGAATACAACCGCAACAATGCCCGCCTTCAGGCCGGCCTGCTTTTCCTGGCGACGGTTGCGATGCTAGTTCCATCAGTCGCCATCGACGCCGATGCCGCCGGGACAACCGCAAAATTTACCCAAACGCTGAGCACGGGCCTCTCGGTGCTGCTCATCGTGACTTACGGACTGGGTTTGGTGTTTTCACTTAAGACACATAGCGACCTCTTTGCTGCTTCAGACCATGCGGAGTCCGGCGAGGTGCATTGGTCATTGGGCCTTTCACTGACGACGCTGGCGGGTGTCACGGTGCTGGTAGCCCTTGTCAGTGAGGTTTTCGTCGAGTCGGTTCAACAAGCAGCGACAGCGCTTGGGATCTCCCCCGCCTTTGTCGGCTTCATTGTTGTGGCGCTGGTGGGTGGTGCCGCGGAGATGGTGTCGGCGTTCTCTGCCGCACGCAAAAACAAATTGGACCTCAGCGTGGGCATTGCGCTGGGGAGCGCGTCCCAAATCGCTCTCTTCGTCGCGCCGGTGCTTGTCCTTGCCAGTTATGTCATCGGGCCGACGCCGATGAGTTTGCAATTCTGGCCGGGCGCCGTGGCAATGATACTGATCGCAACCATGACCGCGGCTTTGGTGAGTAATACCGGCCGATCGGCGTGGTTCGTCGGGGTGCTAATCATAACCGTGTACCTGGTTTTCGCCATGGCGCTTTATCTTTTACCTCCCCAAATCCAGTAACGGGTCAAGATGACCGACCGCATGCGTCTATAGCGCGCTTGCATTCCGGCCGGAGAAGCACAAGCATTTTGCCTATCGAGGCGCCAATGGCAACATTCGCGCGCGAGGCGGTGAGAGGGGTTGGGCGGGAGCGAACATTTGTGGGCGGCTGAATCAAATCGTACGCGTGCAAATGGCGCAGCCGTGGCTGTCGCGATATGGCTTGTTTCGGTCGCCACCGGTCCCGCGCACGGACAAGCGCCTGCAGAAATCTCTGGCGGGATGATCAATCTCGGTGGCCGCGGCTGGTCTCCCGGCGAAGACAAACTTGTCACGTCGGATCGCCCGGCAAGTCAATTTGAGTTTGACGTCCGTGCAGGGATTGCAACTGACTATATTTATCGAGGCACGACACTATCCGATCATAAACCGGCGGTCGGTGCCGCCTTTGAAGCGACATATTCCCAATTCTACGCCGGCGTTTCGGTGGCCAGTGTCAAGTTGCCGACACAGCCGGCTGCCGAAATTGCGGTCAGCGGCGGTGTGCGGCCAAAGATCGGCGATATCGATTTTGATTTACGCGCGACCTATTACCTGTATCCCGGCGGGGTCGGCGCGAGCAGCAGCATCGATTATTGGGAGGTGGGAATTCGGGCGGATAAACAAATTACTGAATCGATCCGCGTCGCTGGCGCTTTCGCCTATTCGCCGAACGTATCCAATACCGGCGCCTGGAGCTCGTATGCGGCGGCTGGTTTGGGCTACGGCTTACCCAGCGGCCTGTTGCCGGCGAACATCAGCGTTTCGCTCAGTGGCGGCGCCGGCTATTCCTGGTTTGGTAATCAGTCCCTGGAGCTCGGTGGCTTTCCCTTGCCTGCCTATCTCAATTGGCAAGCCGGCGTCACGTTCACGCGCAAGGTTTTCAACCTTGATCTGCGTTACTACGACACGAATCTGTCGAAGGAAAACTGCTTCGTTTTCACTGCAGACCCCAACGCGAGGCCGGGGGGGAGCATCGATCTCGTCACAAACCCTGAAGGCCTGACGTCGCGTTGGTGCAGTGCCACGTTTGTTGCGAAGATCTGGTTTGCTTTAAATTAGCGAGGCAGCCCGAGATCGCGCTATTCGTTGGGCCCACACTTGTGCTTAGCGTTAGGTGCCAATTTCTTCGCGGAGCAAACTGTCAATTGACGCGGCCCTATCAAATTGTCCGAGTTTTTCGGCCATGCCGTCGGCTCTCAGCAGATCGCGCACTAAACCATGGGCGCCCACCACGCGCAATTTAATGCCGAGAGTTGCGAGTTCGCTGTGCAGCTCATTCAACATGCGTGAGCCAGCAAGATCGAGATATGGCGATGCAGAGAGATCGCAGATGACCAGGCGGACTTCGGCGCCGGCCGCGGGCCGAAGCCGGCTCAAGACGGTTTCCAGGACCGCATCGGTATTGACGTAAACCAGTGATGCTTCCGGGCGGAACACGATCACACCAGACAGCGGTTCGTTGTCGGGATGGCGGTCGAGGTCTGAATAGCTGTTCGTACCGGGAACGCGACCGAGAAACGCCACGTGCGGCTGCGAGGCACGGGCTAGGAGTAATATAATGGATGCGAGTGCAGCAAGCAGGATACCTTCAAGAATTCCGAGAAGCAGCACGGCACCAAGAGCAATCGTTGCGGCATAGAAGTCCAGTCGGCTCACGTGCCACATATGGAAAAGCGCCGGAAAATCGAGCAACCCGTATATTGCTGTCAGCACAACGGCAGCCAGTACAGCTTTCGGCAGATTTTCCAGCAGTCCCGTCAAGAACAGTAAGCACAGAGCAAGTGTGATTGAGGCAAAGATCAGCGCGAGCGCCGTGCGTGCGCCTGCCTTGTCGTTTACTGCCGATTGCGACAGTCCGCCCGCCACGGGATAGCCGTGCCCCAACGCCGTGAAAAAATTGGCTGCGGCAATGCCGAGAAGCTCCTGCCGCGGGTCTAGTACGTATCTGTGCTTGGCGGCGAAGGTGCGTGCAGCCGATACGCCTTCGATATAGGCGAGCAGCAAACAACCCGCAGCCAACGGGAATATGCCCTCTACTTCATGTAGCCGCAGCGCTGGGGCCGCGAAAGTGGGTAGTCCGGACGGTATCTCTCCCGTTGTAGGCACTCCGAGAGCTGGAAGCCCGAGCATGGTTGCCGCAACGATTGAAAGCGCAACAACAACAAGTGCGACCGGTTTTCCCGGCAGGACATGTTCGCCAAGCACGAGCAGTCCGATCGCGATGACACCAACTGCGAGGACAAGGTAATTCGTCTGGCCGAATTGACCGACAATCACCACAAGTCGTTCAAAAAAATTAGTTCCGCCACCTGTCACGCCCAAAAGACTTGGCAGTTGGGTCATGCCAATGGTCAAGGCTGCGCCAGCCTTGAAGCCGACAAGAATACTATCACTGATCAATTTCACGAGTGCGCTGAGTCGCAAGAACCAGGCGAGCAAGGAAAGTCCGGCCACCGTAAAGGCCGCAAGGCTGGCAATCTGTGCATAGTGTTGCACGTCACCATCTGCCATTGCTCCCACAGATGTGGCAATCATAAGGGAGATGGCGGAAGTGGGTCCGATCGCAAGTTGACGTGAAGACCCGAGCAGAGCGTAGCCCACGCCACCCAACAGGTAGCCGTAGACGCCGACTTGCGGGGGTAAGCCCGCAAGTGCTGCGTAGGCGAGGGAAACGGGGATCGCGTAGGCCGCCAGCGTCACCCCGGCGACGACATCGTTTTGCAAGCAGTCCACATGATAACCTGCCAACCAACGCGCTGGCGGAAACCACCAAAGCCAGGTCGATCTATATTCCGCCGGGTCGGTCATCCCTGACGCCTTAGCTCCGAAACAATTGTTACACATTTCGAACGGAACGCGTAAGGCTGGGGTCGAAGCGGCCTAGCTTGTTATTTTGTAGATTGCTGTCACGGTTTTTTCGTATCTCGCAAATAGACAAACCAATAGACAGCGGCGACCATCACTGATCCGCCAATGATGTTGCCTAATGTAACGGGGAACAGGTTGGCGAAAAAATTGCTCCAGGTCAGTCCGGGATAATCGGCCGCAGTCTTCCCAATGGCCCTCCAGAACGAGTTCAGGAGCGCCCGCCCTGATGAACAAGCCCATCGGTATGAAGTAGATATTGGCGATGCAGTGCTCGAACCCGGCTGCCGCGAATATCGCCACCGGGGGAATCGCCGTCATAATCCGGTCGATATTGGTTCGGGCGCTGTACAACATCCAGACCGCCAAACAAACAAGGGCGTTGCACAAGATCCCCAGGATCAATGCCGGGATGAAGTCCAGTGACGTTTTTGTGCTCGCGATATTGAGCGCGACTAGTCCGACGGCACCGTCACCGAACGTGTACTGTGTCGAGTAGAACACGAGTATGGCAGTCGCAATCGCGCCGACAAAGTTTCCGGTGAAGGAAAGAACCCAGTTGAGCAATAGGGCGCGAGTTTTTACTTTCCCACTGGCCCAGGCCATCACGATAAGGTTGTTGCCGGTAAAAAGTTCGGCCCCGGCGATGATCACCATGACAAGCCCGGCAGAAAAGACCAGGCCCGTGAGCAGACGGCCAACTCCGTAGGAGAGTCCGGTGCCAGCCGTGACGGTCGTTGCGAAAACTGCGCCGAACGAAATAAATGCGCCGGCGAGAATGCTCAACACGAAAATGGTAACCGGATCGGTGGCTGCCCTTTTAATTCCGCCTTGTTCGGCGCGTACAGCCATACTTGCCGGCATGATCGCGTCGAAAGTCACCATTTGTGGTAGGGAAACCTCGTCGTCGGTCGGCTTTCTGCTCATTTCGCTGCTAACCGCCCGTGCCGGTAGCCGCAAGAATGCCGACGATTTGCACCGCGATGACTTTTAAGATCGTCATCGACGGGAAGATCATCGCGTAGCCGATATCGGGTCGTTCGGTCGGCGCCATCTTGGTTGAATAGACGAGGATGGCGGGGTTTCCAGTCGCGCCCGAGGCGACGCCAACGAGATCGTCATACGGGATCTTCATGAGGTAGTAGCCCACGACAAGGACGATCAACACTGTCGTCATCAGGACGGTGATCCCGATAAAGAACATCGTAAAGCCCGATTCCGCAATCGTGCGAACAAAGGGCTGGCCGGCGTTGACGCCGACCGTCGCCAGAAACATTGCGAGCCCGAAATTGCGAAGCACGATGTTCGCCGGCAGCGGCATCGTCCACAGCATGGGACCCGTCCGCCGCAATTTGCCGAGAATGAGCGCAACGATCAGTGGGCCGCCGCCAATGCCAAGCGTAACGGTACCGACACCGGGGATCGGAATTGGAATGAGCCCGAGCAACACGCCGAGGACCATACCGAGCCCCAGAGAGACGTAGCTGAATTCGGCTGCGGCCTTAACCGTGTCGCCGAAATGCTTTCTGACGTCGTCTCTCCGGTCTGGTGGCATCAATACGCCAACGCGATCGCCGAATTCGAGCATGAGGTCGGGAGTCGGCACGAGGTCCGCGTCGTAGCGCCGCACGTGTAACAAATGGGCTGGAAAGCCGGCAGGCATCGGAAGACGGGCGAGAGGTACACCGACCACGCTGGCTTTGCCGACAAAGACCCGAATGTAGTCCAGATCACTGCGATCCTTGGCCAAACGGCCAGGTTCAAGTTTGCCAAGGCGCGAAGCAGCTTCCGCGATTACATCCTGCTGTTCGGCGATGATCAGAACAGCATCGCCAGCCGACAACGCAAGATCTGGCGCCGGGATGACGTTGTGTCCGCTCTGCCGCACCATCGTCACCTGGACGCCCACCGGCAATTCTTTGGTGAGCTCCTCGAGTGTGCGGCCGGAGAACTTTTCCCCGACGGAAATTTCGCCCATGTGGAAGCGCTGCGCTTTTGCCGGAAATTTTGGCTGAACGACGCGCGTCATGAAGTAGATACACAGGATCGGCCCAATCACACCGAAGGGATAGGCAATCGAATATCCGATAGAGGGTTCTTTGTTACCCATGACATCGAGCGCCGCCTGGAGCGTCGCAGTGCTTGTCATCGATCCGGCATAGATGCCGAGGGTATGACCGATCTTGATGCCGAAGGCATGGCCCAAGCCCAGCGCCACGATGAGGCCGGCCACACAGCCGATCAATGCCAGCAGATTGTACTTGCGGCCAACTCCCCGCATTCCTTCGAAGAACTGGCGTCCGTATAGGATTCCAATGCCGTAGAGGAACATGATCAGGCCGGTCAGCCCGATTGGCCCAACGATCTGCGCCTTAGGAGAAAACGCGCCGAGCGCAAGACCGACGAATAGAACGGCACCAACGCCGAGGGAAAATCCGCCGATGTTGATCTGTCCGACGAGATAGCCGAAACCGATCGCCAGAAACGCCGTAAGAATTGGCTGGGTGCCAATGATATCGCGCGCAAGGTCTAACATGGAAAACTCCCCCTGGAATCTGGCGCTATACGGCTACCGAACGCCCGATCAGCGGGCACGGCACCCTGCGGCGCGGAATTGTTCGATGACTCGCTTGGTAAGATCCGGTGGCGCTGCGGGCGTGTCGGCGCATTTGTACTCGAGCTTCATCGACTTCCATTTGAACGCACCCATTTGATGGAAGGGCTGCACCTCTACCCACTCGACGTTCTTCATTGGCGCGACAAATTTGGCGATACCTTCGACATTAGCAGGATCGTCCGTCAGTCCGGGCACGAGCGTAAACCGCACCCAGGCTGGCTTGCCAATCGATGCAAGGCGCTCGGCAAACCGCAGGGTAGGGGCCAGATCGCGGCCGGTAACCTTGCGATAGGTGTCGGGATTTGAGCTTTTGATGTCGAGCAGCACCAAATCAACGACTGACAGGAAAGAATCGTCCGCCCGGTCGCCCAAAAAGCCCGACGTTTCGATGGCGGTGTGAAGGCCCATCTTCTTGGCGCCGGCCAATATCCGCTTCGTGAAGGAGAGCTGCACCATTGCCTCGCCGCCTGAAATGGTCAGGCCGCCGCCAAGGGCCTTGATGGCAGACGCGAAGCTGGCAAGACGGTCGAGCACCTGCTGCGCCGAGACATAGGTTCCGTCTTTGAGGTGCCAGGTGTCCGGGTTATGGCAATACGTGCATCGCAGCAGGCAACCTGACAAGAACAGTACAACGCGCAGACCCGGCCCATCGTAGCGGGACGATGTTTCATAGGAGTGCGCGTAGCCAAATGCGCCCTCGGCGTCGTCTTTAAACAGACTTTCATCCGGAGCGTCCGGCGAAATTCCGACGCGCAGATCGTACCGGCTGCCGGCTTCCAATGTTCCTGGAGTCGACATCTTGCTCGCTCGTTCAGATTTGGCCGTGGAACGTGCGGCTGATCACATCCCGCTGCTGCTCCGGTGTCAGCCGGATAAAATTGACCGCATAGCCAGACACACGGATCGTGAGCTGCGGATACTTATCCGGGTTCTTGATCGCGTCCTCGAGCGTGTCCTTGTCAATTACGTTCAGGTTCATGTGGAATCCGCCGTGGTCGAAATAGACGTCGAAAGCTTTCGTCGCCGATTCAATGAGCTCGTGTTCGGACAAGTGCGCCTTCTGCGGGGAAACAGAAACGGTGTAACTGATCCCGTCCTGCAAATCCTTGTAGGGAAGTTTTGCAACGGACAGGCACGACGCGAGCCAGCCGTGGTTGTCACGGCCATGCATTGGGTTAGCGCCAGGTCCGAAGGGTTCGCCTTTGCGTCTTCCGTCGGGAGTATTTCCGGTGGCTTTACCGTAGACGACGTTTGAGGTGATCGTCAGCACGCTTTGGGTATGCGTCGCATTCCGGTACGTCGGATGCTTGCGGATTTTCTGCATGAAGCTGGTGACGAGCTCGGCCGCTATCATATCAACGCGATCGTCGTTGTTGCCGAACTGCGGAATGTTGGCGTTGCCTTCGTTCTTGTAGTCGACGGCCACGCCCTTATCATCGCGAATGACGCGGATTTTTCCGTACTTGATGGCGCTGAGACTGTCGGCAACGACTGACAGACCTGCAATTCCGAAGGCCATCGTACGCAGGATGTCTCGGTCGTGCAGCGCCATCTCAAGCCGCTCATAAAAATACTTGTCGTGCATGTAATGGATGCAGTTCATCGCATGCACGTACGTACGAGCGAGCCATTCCATGGTTGTGTCGAATTTCTTCATCACTTCGTCGTATTCGAGGAATTCGCCGGTCACGGGAGGTGTCGGTGGCGCGATCTGGTCGCCTGAGACCTCGTCGCGGCCGCCATTGATTGCGTAAAGCAACGCTTTGGCGAGATTGACGCGCGCGCCGAAGAACTGCATCTGCTTGCCGAGCTTCATCGCCGAAACGCAACACGCAATGCCGTAGTCGTCACCCCAGAACGGGCGCATCAGGTCGTCATTCTCGTATTGCAACGATGACGTATCGCGGCTGACTTTGACGCAATACCGCTTGAACGTGTCCGGGAGGTGTTTCGACCAGAGTACCGTGATATTCGGCTCAGGCGCCGGACCGAGATTGTAGAGGGTGTGCAGCATGCGATAGCTGCTCTTGGTCACGAGCGTACGACCGTCAAGGTCCATCCCTCCCACGCATTCGGTCGCCCAGTAGGGATCGCCGCTGAACAGCGCGTCGTATTCCGGCGTACGCAGGAATCGCACGATACGGAGCTTTTGCACGAGCTGGTCCCATAGCTCCTGGGCACCGGCCTCATCCAATTTGCCTTCACGAATGTCGCGTTCGATGTAGATGTCGAGGAACGAGGAGATGCGTCCGATCGACATTGCCGCGCCGTTAGCCTCTTTGATGGCGCCGAGATACGCAAAGTAAGTCCACTGTACGGCCTCACGCGCGGTGGTCGCCGGACGGGAAATGTCCACGCCGTAGAGCTTTGCCATCGCAGCGAGATCTTTGAGCGCGCGAATTTGCTCGGCTAGCTCCTCTCGCAAGCGGATCACCTCATCGGTGGGCCACATGTCGTCTATCTGCGCGCGTTCAATCTGCTTCACCTCGAGTAATCGATCGACGCCATACAAAGCGACGCGACGGTAGTCGCCGATGATGCGGCCGCGTCCATAAGAGTTCAGGAAGGCCGGTGACGATCCCCGATCTTCTGCAGCGCATGATCTCTGGCGTGTATGCGTCAAACACACCGTCGTTATGTGATCGTCGATACCTCGTGAATGCTTCGTGGACCTGCGGGTCGGCCTCGAAGCCCGCGGCCTTGAGACCCGCTTCGACCATGCGCAGACCGCCGTACGGAAAGATCGCACGCTTGAAGGGTTGATCGGTCTGCAAACCTACGACAACTTCGTTATCGCGATCGATGTAGCCGGGCTTGTGCGCCAGCATTGTCGAGGGGGTCTTTGCATCGACGGCCAGGACGCCTTTTTTTCGTTCGTCCTGGAAGTAGGGCTGCAATTTTGCCCAGACCGCTTTTGTCTTGGTGGATGCCGGCGCGAGAAACTTTTCGTCGCCGGTATAGGGCGTCACGTTGCGAACAATAAAATCCCGGACGTTGATCGAAGTGCGCCAGTCGCCAGGGGCAAAGCCGCGCCATGAATCTTCACTACCTTTAGTGTCGACTTCCTTGGCAACTGCGGCGCTACTTTTCATGGCAATTTCTCCCGTAACTGGCGTTTGTCACCGGCGTTGTGGTCTTTTTGCCGTGGTGGCCGAGTGCACTAAATTAGAGTAACATTGGCAACGTACACAAGCGACCGGCCAGTGACTGACTAGCAAATCACGCGCGTTTGACTTTGATGTGAGTCAAAAGTGACCGATGGGGCCGGAGCTATTATTCTCGGAGCGCGATCTGGCGTCGGATTCGCGATGGCGAGTTTATGAATCAAAGAGAAGGGCGCAATCGATGGTAACCTCTTCTGCGGTGCAACAAGGCAGTGCGAAGCCTCATGCCAAATACGATCGTCTGATCGCAAGGGCCAAGGGAGTAGAGGCCGCCAAAACCCTTGTCGTTCACCCGTGCGACGAGACGTCGTTGCGCGGCGCGCTCGAAGCCGCGGAACTCGGCATTATCGTGCCCATTCTGGTCGGTCCGGCGGCAAAGATCGCAACAGTCGCACGCGCTCACAAATTGAATCTGGACGGCATCGAAATTATTGACGTGCCGCATAGCGAGGCGGCCGCCACCAAAGCCGTTGAGCTCGTCAAGGCGGGCGTGGGCGAGCTCCTGATGAAGGGCAGCCTCCATACCGACGAATTGATGCGTGCGGTCACGGCCTCGGCGACCGGCCTGCGTACTGCGCGACGTATCAGTCACGTCTTTGTGATGGACGTGCCGACATATTCAGAGACCCTGTTCATCACTGATGCCGCGATCAATATATTTCCTGATCTCGACGTCAAACGCGACATTGTTCAAAACGCGATCGATCTCTGGACGCAGACGGGTCTCGGGACACCACGGGTGGCCATTCTCTCTGCGGTGGAGACTGTCACAACAAAAATCCCGTCTACGATCGAAGCGGCGGCGTTGTGCAAGATGGCCGACCGTGGACAGATCACCGGTGGCGTCCTCGACGGCCCACTTGCCTTCGACAATGCGATCGACCCGGAAGCGGCTAGAATCAAAGGCATCAAGTCCGAGGTTGCAGGTCGCGCCCAGATCCTCGTCGTTCCCGATCTGGAATCCGGCAATATGCTCGCCAAGAACCTTTCATTTATGGCGAATGCGGATGCCGCAGGCATCGTACTTGGCGCTCGCGTGCCTATCATCCTGACATCGCGCGCCGACTCGATACGCACGCGCATGGCGTCCTGTGCGGTTGCCGTGCTCTACGCCGATGCGCGCCGTCGTCTAGCGACCGTCACTGCGGTGTGACCACCATGGATGCCATCCTTGTCGTTAACGCCGGGTCGTCGAGCCTCAAATTCCAGGTATTCGCAACCAACGGCGCGGGTGGCGAGCTTGACTGCCTGTGCAAAGGCCAGATCGATGGGGTCGGCAGCCGTCCACGCCTGAAGGCCGAGGGTGCGGACAAAAAACCCCTCATTGACCAGACGTATAGCGCCGACAAAATCCCGGATCTGCCTGCCGCCATCCAGGTCGCGGGGGACTGGTTGCGCAGCACGCAGAAGGTCAATCTCCTCGCCGTCGGACATCGGGTTGTTCACGGAGGTCCCGACTTCGACCGGCCCGTGCGCGTGAGCCGGGAGGTCGCGGCGCAACTCGAGCGCTATGTCTCGCTGGCGCCACTGCATCAACCGAACAACCTTGCTCCGATCCGGACGCTGCTTGACCGCCGTCCCGAGCTCCCGCAGGTCGCATGTTTCGACACTGCGTTTCACCGTGGCCACGGCGCGCTGGCGGACTATTACGCATTGCCTGAAAGCTTCTACAAGGAAGGTGTGCGGCGTTACGGCTTCCACGGACTGTCCTACGAATATATCGCGGATCGCCTGCCGCACGTTGCGCCGGACGTTGCGAAAGGGCGTGTGATCGTCGCGCATCTCGGCAGCGGCGCTTCAATGTGTGCTCTTGCAAATAGTCGAAGCGTCGAAAGTACGCTCGGGTTCACTGCTCTCGACGGATTGCCGATGGGAACGCGACCGGGCCAGCTCGATCCCGGCGTGGTGCTTTACATGATTGCCGAAAAAGGAATGAGCCCGGCAGCGGTCCAGGACCTTTTCTATAAGGAATCCGGGCTGAAGGGGCTTTCCGGAATCAGCAATGACGTACGCGAGCTTCTGGACAGCAAGGATCCGAAAGCAGCGTTTGCGCTCGACTATTTCGCCTATCGCGCTGGACTCTATGTCGGCATGCTTGCAGCCGCACTCGGCGGGCTCGATGCCTTCGTATTCACGGCCGGCATCGGCGAAAACTCGCCGTCGATGCGCGCGCGGATCGCTGAGCGGCTCGCCTGGCTTGGGATCGGTCTCGATGCCGCCGCGAACAACGCAGGTTCAACGCTGATATCGAAAAAAGACAGCCGCATTCCTGTCTATGTTATCCCGACAAACGAAGAGCTGATGATCGCGCGACATACGCTGGAGCTGCTTTCGACCCAACGAACGGCACCCAAGACCGCTACAGGGTAGGCTCCGCTGTATCTATAATGTGAGCGGGGGCTCCTCATGTTCTGGAAACAATCGTTTTATCTGAAAGACCGTTTCAGATCTTCGCTCTGGCTCGTCCCACTTATTACGATTCCCTTCGCGCTTGTCGCAACACGCATATTGTTACGCGTGGATGGCTGGCTCGGTTGGCGTTTTCTGGACTTCGGCACATCTGGCGCCGAGGCAATGCTCGACACCATCATAACGGCGACGCTGAGCTTTGTCGTTTTTACGTTTGGTTCGCTCCTCGTTGCCCTTCAGGTCGCAAGCGGACAACTAACCCCGCGCATCATCGCCACCATATTGATCCGCAACAACGTTGTTAAGTACACAACAGGCCTTTTCATTTTTACCCTGCTGTTCGCGATCAGCGCGCGGAACAAGATGCAGGACGAAATATTTCAGCTCGTCATATTCGTCGCCGCCGGCCTTGGAAATCTGTGTTTCGCGGCATTTCTATTCCTGATAGATTACGCTGCGCGACTGTTGCGTCCGATCAGCATCGTAAGTCACGTTGGCGAGGCCGGGATCGCGGTCATTGACAGCGTTTACCCGGACCCAAACCGCGGTCCGACGCAATCGAACAGCCTCCGTTTCAAACTTGGAAAGCCGGCCCGGACAATTGAACACCGGGGCACCTCGGAAATTGTTCTTGCGGCCAATGTGAATGAGCTCGTGGCCGAGGCGGAGAAATCCGGCGGCGTGATCGAATTCATTCCGCAGGTCGGCGATTTTATTGCGACCGACGAGCCATTGTTCAACTTGTACGGTGCTGCTGCCTTGCTCGACGAGGGAAGGCTGCAGTCAACCGTTGCATTCGGGCCGGAACGAACGTTGGAACAGGACCCGACTTTCGCCTTCCGTATCATCGTCGACATCGCGCTCAAGGCTCTGTCACCCGCCATAAATGATCCGACAACAGCCGTAATTGCGATCGACCAGCTGCATCGGCTGCTCCGGAGAGCCGGAAACAAGACCCTGCGCACCGACGAGGTCCTCGATAAAACCGGCCAGCTGGTGTTGATCTTTCGGACGCCAAACTGGCAGGACTTTGTGCATCTCGCATTCACCGAGATACGTCATTGCGGCGCGGAAAATATGCAGATTGCCCGTCGATTGCGCGCAATGATCGAGAACCTGATTCAGACATTGCCGGGGAACCGTCATCCCGCTCTGCAGATAGAACTGCAATTGCTGGACCGCGCAGTGGAAGAGCACTTTCGGTATCCCGAGGACCTTGCCCTCGCCCGTGTGGGCGATGCGCAGGGATTGGGTGGCGCCTCAGGTATCGAGAAGACGCCGTAAAAGAGCCCTCAGGCCTTTGTGTTTGAAGTTCGACCGCGCCGACGAAACTCGTCGGTCAAGAGGCAGATGCTGATCAGAAACACCCAGAAAGGAAATGCCACGAACACCCACGAAAGATACGAACTGCCGAATAGGAGCAGCAGCGCGAGAACGAACCCGAGATAGGCAACCCAGCGGGGTGCGATGCCGGTGTAAGTGATGACAGTCGAAGTCGAGAACATGAACACGGCCGCCATCTTTATCAGGTAAATATTCACCAGGTTGTACGTGAGCGTACGGGCCAGTTTAAATGTCGGGGCGCTTGTCAGCACCTGCGAATCGGTGGCGAAAGTCAGAATGACCGCGCCGATGAGGGCCGCCAGAATGAAAAGCAGGGCCAGAAACAACAAGCTGCTCCCCAGAAACACCGTGGCAAAGAAACGGTCTTCGAGTTCGCCAAGGCGATCACGCAATGCCCCGACAAACCAAAGGAACGCAATTCCGGCCAACGGAAAAAGGTTGAGCGCAAAATTGACCAGTCTCGTGCTAGTCTTGAGCCACTCGCCAGGTTCGCCGGGATCGCTTGGAACGGAAATGCGCAGCATCGAGAATGCGGCAATAAACAAAACGGAAAAGACTATGCCCGCGATAGCGGCGGCCCGCGGTGTTTTCAGTTTTGCCTGGACCATGTTGTCAGTCGGCATCGCAAATCGCCAGTCAAATCCGGATTAACAAAGCTGGAGCGCGACATGCACGGTGCCAGACTCGCGTTTCCTGCTCATCTTAAGCCCGCTTTTCTCGAACGTCTTCAGCATCGGGATGTTCTCCGGCAGTACCTCGGCGGTGAACTCCTTCAGTCCGGCGTTGCGAGCAAGTATGGCCAGATGCCGCAGCAACGCCGTGCCGATGCCTTGACCCTGATAATCGTCGGTCACAACGAATGCGATCTCTGCCGTGCCGGGTTCTAGGACGATATAGCGGCCGCCGGCGGCGATCTCTGCGACGCCGGCGACTTCGACGACTGCGACAAGCGCGACATGAGCGATGAAGTCGATGTTCAGGAAGAATGCACGTTCCTTCTCCGAAAATTCACGCTTTGCGCCGAAGAAGCGCCGGTACATCGACTGGGAACTGGTGTGATCGATAGCGGCTAGCAGACCAGACTCGTCTTCCGGCGTGAGGGCGCGGATTTCGGCGATGCGCCCATCGCGCAGACGCTCCATCGCCGAATACTTTGCCGCTTCGAGCATCGTCGACATCCGTTCCTGTCAGGTCGCGCTTGTATGCTGGCCTTTGACCCACATCTTTGACTTGTAGCGGCGACCATGGTCTTTGGTTTTCAGATAGTTCCTCTGACGTTTGGTGATGGTCAAGAGGCGAGATGGTCACCGACAGCGGGCTTTCTCCTAAAAAGGCCGACATTCGCTTTCCTGCCTAATGCCGTGGGCTGAAGCGAGGGCTACCTTGCCGATAGTGATCTGGATCAAAGCGTCTGGTGTCGTATTACGGTTACAAGGTTTCTGGAAACAGTCGGGGAGACGTCAATGCTTGGTCCCTTGATTGTCTCAATCGCTCGTCATCGAAATGACATTGTGTGGATGGTTTGATTGGGGTGCTGCTTAAGATTGTCGGCCGCGAAATCGCGCACATCAACGATACTAAAAATCGACGCTAGGCCTTCAATGCGATCCAATATCGCGGAAAGTTACGTGGAGACTTACATGAACAAGACCGCTGCACCGATGATCCCCGCGGTGAAGGCCAAGCTCCTGGAAGGAAAAAAGGGCCTCATCGTTGGCATCGCCAACGACAAGTCAATTGCGTGGGGTTGCGCGAAGGCTTTCCGCGCCTTCGGTGCTGAGGTGGCCGTAACCTATCTTAACGAGAAGGCCAAAAAGTTCGTCGAGCCCCTAGCCCGCGCCCTGGAAGCTCCGATCTTTATGCCACTCGACGTAAGCGCGGACGGCCAGATGGAAGCTGTCTTTGAACGAATTACCAAGGAATGGGGCAAGCTCGACTTTCTGGTTCACTCCATTGCTTTTTCGCCAAAGGAAGCGCTGCAGGGGCGCGTGGTCGACGTATCGCGCGAAGGCTTCGCAACAACCATGGACGTGTCCTGCTGGACTTTTATCCGCATGGCGCATTTGGCCGAACCGCTGATGCGCAAGGGCGGCACATTGTTCACGATGTCGTATTATGGCAGCCAGATGGTCGTTAAGAATTACAACATTATGGGAGTTGCCAAAGCAGCGCTCGAATGCTCGGTGCGCTATCTCGCGGCAGAGCTCGGACCAAAGGGTATTCGCGTGCATGCGATATCACCGGGGCCGCTCGCTACCAGAGCAGCATCCGGCATCCCCGAATTTGACGCATTGCTCGATAAAGCGCGAGCGAAGGCGCCCACACGCAGTCTCGTCAGCATTGATGATGTTGGGGCCGCAACCGCGTTTCTGGCGCATGACGCAGCGCGGCTCATTACCGGCGATACGCTCTATGTCGATGGGGGCTATCATATCACCGACTGAAGGGCGCCCCGGCCGGGTGACGCCACGGCATACACGAAGGAGTTCACCAATGGCACAAGTTCAAAAAAGTACGCCTTCATCGGAGTCGGGCAGGACCTCGTTCGGCCCATTCGCGCCGGCGATGGAATACGCAATTGATGCTTTCCAGCGCGGCGTCTTGTTCTGGGACGTGATGCGTCAGCGCGGAAATCAATATCGCGAACACATGGCGGAAGCTGCACCGCACGTTCTCGACTACAAAGCCGAACTTGTGGTCGACGGACGCACCTTGGTACGGCCTGTCAATTATGTGCTTGTGCGCATCGTCCCGCCCGCCGGAGTTGAAATCAATCCCAAGCTGAGGCCCTTTATCGTCGTTGATCCACGCGCCGGGCACGGGCCCGGAATTGGCGGCTTCAAGGCCGACAGCGAAATCGGCGTCGCATTCAAGGCCGGTCATCCGTGTTATTTCGTCGGTTTCCTTCCGGATCCCGTCCCGGGACAGACGATTGCGGACATCGCTAGCGCTGAAGCGGTCTTCATTGAAAAGGTTGCGGCCGCCCATCCGGAGGCCGGCGGCAAGCCTTGCGTTATCGGAAATTGTCAGGCGGGCTGGGCGATCATGATGGTGGCCGCTCTTCGCCCGGAATTGTTCGGACCGATCATTGTCGCCGGATCGCCACTCTCGTACTGGGCTGGCGTGCGCGGGAAGAACCCAATGCGTTATTCAGGCGGGTTACTGGGTGGCAGCTGGCTGACCGCGCTTACGAGCGACCTTGGCCACGGCAAGTTTGACGGCGCCTGGCTGGTGCAGAATTTCGAGAGCCAGAATCCGGCGAATACGCTGTGGACCAAACAATACAATCTTTATTCGCGGATCGACACAGAGGCTCCTCGGTACCTGGGGTTCGAGAAGTGGTGGGGTGGCCACGTCAATTTAAACGCGGAAGAAATTCAGTTCATCGTAGATGAGCTATTTATCGGTAACAATTTGGCTGCCGGACGCATCAAGACTTCGGATGGTACAACGATCGACCTTCGTAACATTCGTTCCCCAATCGTCGTGTTCTGCTCTAAAGGCGACAATGTCACGCCGCCGCAACAAGCACTCGGATGGATTCTTGATCTCTACGATAGTGTCGATGACATTCGCGCGAACGGACAGACCATCGTCTACACTATCCATGAAACAGTGGGCCATCTTGGCATTTTCGTATCCAGCGGCGTTGCCAAGAAGGAACATGGAGAGTTTTCGAGCAATATCGACCTGATCGACACTCTCCCACCAGGGCTTTATGAGGCTGTTTTCGAAGACAAGACCGCGGACACCGCCAATCCGGACCTGACGTTCGGAAATTGGGTCATGCGGTGCGAGGCCAGGACGCTGGAGGACATCCGCGCGCTTGGCGGCAACGACATCGCCGACGAGCGCCGTTTCGCGACCGCGGCGCGCGTTTCTGAAATAAACCTTGCTCTATATCGCACGTTTGTACAGCCCATGGTGCGGGCTATGGTCAGCACGCCGGTCGCAGACTGGATGCAGAAAATGCATCCTCTGCGCCTGCAATACGAAATGTTTTCCGATCAAAATCCAGCAATGGCCCCGATTGCCTCGCTTGCCGAGCAAATTCGTAAGGATCGACGGCCGGCCGCGGTGGATAACCCGATTGTGGCAATGCAGGAAAACTTTTCCAACCAGATTGTCTCCGCGCTCGAACTCTTGGCGCGAGGCAAACGAAAAAATGTCCGAGCGGTTGTTCCTCGCGATTTACGGTTCGTCGGCGCTGCAGGCAGCAGTCGGCATCAACCCCGCTGAAACGCAGCATCTGCGAAAGGCAACCAAGAACCCCCTGCATGGAGAATTGTTGCAAAAACGAATCGAAGAGCTGAGATCCCGTATACCGGCCGGTGGTGCCCATGCGGCTGTCATCCGTGCTCTTATTTATGCGGGCATGAATTGAGCCGCTGTCGACGAGCGCGGTTTTGAGATGGCCCGTCGCATTCGCGAGGCGCACGGCAATATGTCTATTGCGGATTTCAAATTCCTGGTTCGCGAGCAGTTCAATATCCTGTTGATCGACCAGGAAGCGGCTCTCGCGGCAATTCCATCGATGCTTCCGCCCGACTCGGAGGACCGCGAAAAGGCGTATGGGCTGATCGACCAGCTGATGAGCGCACGGGGCGAACTAACCGCCGAGGACAAAAAACGAATGGGCGAAATTGCCCGGTTGTTTGGACTTGGGAGCCTTCGCGAAGTCGCAAAGAAACCGCAGGCCAAAGCATCCTAACGCGGTTCATGAACGGAATTGCTTTTCCGAGGACGCTTCCGGAGCCTGCTGCGTGCGCCGTCGAGTTCGCGCACCGCAATCCACTATGATGTCCGCTATTGGCACTTAGCGGACATGACCTCGCGGCCGGTTGATGTCTGGTTTCGGGGGGAAGGCGGACATCGCAAATCTCGTACGGATAATTCGCCATCACGACAGAAATTTTGATTGATGATTTGACCGACCGCCTTTTTTTGGTGATCCGGATAGAGAGCACAGCCGCGTTGCTGCCACCCACGAAATTGCTCCCGCGCCACTTTTGATTGCACAATCGTGGCCACATTTCCTCTCTTCGCCGGTGATTTCGACACGTTGGGTCTGCTCGGATGGCGCGGCAGCGGCGTCACCTCCAATCGGAAGTAACGGAAGGTGGCCACAAAGCACGTTGCCCCATTGCCGCCTTTCCGCGAGAATATCGGCCCTCGCTGTTGGCATAGCCGCTTGGCTTATAATCAATCGAATTGAGTAGCAGTATCGTCTGGACCGTCTGGCGCCACAGTCGCATCTCATAGCGCCCAAGACGTTCAAAGGCGTCGCCTTCGCGGGACGAGACTTTCATAAATGAAAGCGCGACAGCGGTTACGAGTGTTTTCTTGTCGGAACGCTCTACGGCTTCGTCTTGTGGGATATTTGGCGCAGCACCGGGTTGACTACAATCGATTTGCGACCTCGGCATGAGCGCTGGGATGAGATCGTAAAATTGACCAAGCGTGTCGTTCGAAGACTTTGCTTTCGCTGTGCGGCATTTATGTAAGAGCCTGGCGTGAATGCCCATCAACCCGCTTTCGATCGCAACGGCACGCCGCAACCGCCACAGCAGCGAAACGAGGCGGCCGACCAGCTCGAGCTCAAAATTGGTGCGCGGCCGGTAGTCGGCGTAGATCGCCCTTTGCAGCGCTTTGTAGGCTGCGGGATCCTCAAGAACATCAATGACGGTTTCGGCAGTTAACCCGTGACGGATCGCATTGCGTCTTGAGCGGCGCTTGCCGTATTCGGTGCGCGGACCGGTGCTGCTGCTGGCGTTCTGGCGGTTTGCGGCAATCTGCTTCTCGCTTGCCATCAGGGTTTGGCCGCCGGTTCGGTTTGCGGCTGCAATTGCGTCTGGTCTTCATTGGGATGAGTCTGTTCCCATAGCTGGCGTGCCACCGGCAGGGCGTCGATGTTGTTTGTTGTCCACCACGCGATCTCGTTGCCGGCCTGATGCAGCTGGCGATGATGTCCCCGACACAGGGGTACCGTGAACTCATCGCTGACTTTGACGCCTAAGGCGCGCGGTTGCGCAAAGCGCAAATGATGCGGGTCAGAAGGGTGACGTCCGCAGACGAGACAGGGTTGGGCCGCCACAAAGCGCAAGTGCGACTTGTCCCGGCGCCGTCTGGGTTCGGCGAGCGCGAGAATGCTTTTGTCGATCCTGCCTGGTTCGAGCTTTGGCTCGACCTTGGCTGGCTCGATCCTGGCGGAGGAGGGATCTGCGATCGGCGGTGCAAGTGGAAAAGCAGCGGAAGGAGGAGCAGTCGGTTTTGTTTGATGGGTCGCGGGTGCTGTTGCTCGATAGTGGTCATTGAGCGGGGGTGATTGCCGGCGTCCGTAGTAACGCGACGGTCGTGGAATGGGTGTGGTGTCATCGGGGTGAAAGCCATAGCGCGTTGGTTCGATTGCGGGTGGTGCTGGCTGTATGGGCGGCGAGGGGGAGTTTGCCGTGCGGCTCTGCCGATAAAGCTCAAGGCCAAACGGTCTGCCAAAGGTGGCAAGTGCGCGTTTGCTGGCATCGGTCTCCGCAGCTTTAAGGGCAATGTCGTGCACCTCACCGGGTGACGTGCCACGGCCTTCCCCCGAGCCATGGCCCTCACGGATAACGGTTGCGCCTGCCACCTGCACCGTGATGCGCACTTTGGCGATATAGACGGCCAGGAATGTGCCGCGGGTTTCGCGGGCGAGCACACAGCGGGTCTCGATCGTCTCCCGGCTCCAGGCATCGAAGCCAAAGATTCGATTGGCTTCTGAGATGGCAAACCAGCCCTCGATATAGGACAGCTCGCGGCCATGGGCCTCGCGGGTGCGGATCTGCCGGCCATCGAGCGGACGGCGCAGCGCTTGGAGCTGTTTTGCTGAAAAGCCCATCACCGTGTCCTCACACTTAACACTGGCTCCGGATTGGAGAGGGCAACCCCGGTGATGTCGGCGCCGTCCTTAAGTTCACTCAAGAGTTCCTGCCGCTTCAATCGCGGGGCACTGGGCTGCCAATAGATGCTGGGCACGCTTGCCTCATCGAGCACCTGCAAAGCCGGCATGCCCGGCCGGATCGAGACCGAGAAATCGGGCGCCGTGATCTTTTTAAGATCCAATTCGACCATGACGTCTTTAGCGATCTGGCGGCGTTTGGAGGCGCGGTCCTGCAGACGCTCCAGACGCCCCTGCATGTCGGCGATGCGGCCCTTAAGACCTGCTGCCAAAGCTTCATCGGCCAGCGCCGAGCGGATGATGGCGGTGACGATCTCGTGCAGATCCGTCAGCCCCTCAACCGTATCGGCCAGGGTCTGTTCGTCGATTGTTGGGTCTTCAGCGCGGATCCGGTCGCGCAGGGTGCGGTAGGTGATAGCGGCGAATTCGAGGTTCATGCTGAACTCCTACTTAGAGGTCGGGTTGAAAATGGTCGGGCACGATGGCTGCTACCCACAGAAATCTGTCTATAGGCAAGGTCCTTTTGCGAATTGGGAAACTTAGGATGTATCTTCGGTGAGTCGTGGGACGAGCATCTTTGTGCCCAGTGCTATGAAATCAACGATGATCCAAAAAGGATCATAGCAGAATGAGCCAAAAGGGATCAAGCAAAATTTTGTCAATATCAATTGAACAGCTCAGGGCTGCTCGGGCCCTATTGGGCTGGTCACAAACTGGGCTCGCGGGCCGGGCGGGGTTGTCGCTTCCGACGGTTAAGCGGGTTGAAGCAGAACGCGGCCCCAATGTTTCGGAAGGTGCTCGTCGTGCTTTGCAGCTAGCGCTTGAACTTGGAGGCGTCGAATTCATCGACGAGAACGGCGGCGGCGCAGGCGTACGACTCCACAAGCGTCAGCGGCCAAAGAAGCCGAAATAATCTTTGGCCATGCGTATTTCGGAAGCGAGCGTTGATCTCGTCCGAATCCGAAAAGCCGGCCTCGGACTATTCGGCACCACGCATTCGTTTGAAAAACTGGGCTACCCTAAGATTGAGCCAGGTCAGGCAAAACAATTTGCGATCGAATTATTGAATTTAATAAAGCAGCTCGAGTTGATCATGCGCTATGAGCGACGCGCACTCTCGCGTCGCAAGTTTGACATTCGCGAACTAGACGCTTTGCGCCGGGGAAAAACTTCGTAAATTAGGAAATGGACGAGGGATTCAAAGCAATATGAAATATTATAGGAATAAAATCATACTGACTACCATTTTGGCAGAACGAAGCCAATTTGTTGAAGAAAATCAATGATAATGGAGCGCGCTTGCCTCTCCGATTTGCGATGCCCACTTTACCCCCGATGGCGGCACTGAGCGGACGTGCCGACACGACAGGCTGACGTCCGTCGCGCGGCGGTCTTTCTTTTTGCATTGCCAACGTCCGCTATTGCGGTTGATGACCAGGAGATCGAACCGTGAGCTCGAGCTCACCAACCAGGATAAATAATTCGCCGGGGATCATGAATTGCTCAGAGGAAGCCGGCGAACAGGCCGACTCCGAGCAAAACGCAGAGGGCACCTGCTATGCGGACGACCGGCAAGGTGAAGTGCGCCATAATCTGCGCGAAGGATATCCCGGCAAGATGCAATGCAGCGGTGGCGAGCGCAAAACCCGCCATGT
Organism: uncultured Alphaproteobacteria bacterium; assembly: GCA_963810585.1. Classification (GTDB taxonomy): domain Bacteria; phylum Pseudomonadota; class Alphaproteobacteria; order Rhizobiales; family Xanthobacteraceae; genus Pseudolabrys. The sequence continues at coordinate 12,065 of CAWENV010000001.1, read as the reverse complement.
ATTCTACACCGTTCATTGTTTCCGCCACCTCACTGCCGTGCGCGTGGCCGTGGAAGAGCGCGAACACGGCAATGATCGCGGCACCAACTGTGACTGGAAGGTCAACTGCCAACGCTACCAAAAGTCCAAGCGTTGCGACCGAGGCGAGAATTCCTGGCTCGACGAATGGCACCGGAACATTTGCCATCCCGAGCGCGCCGCCGATCAGCATTACGCCGACAAAAACCAAAGGCCAAATCCAGAGCGCTCGACCACCCTTCATAGCTGCCCAAAGACCGACGGCAAACATTACGGCAACATGGTCGAGGCCGCCGAACGGATGACCGAGCCCGGCCGTGAACGAGGCGGTCGAGCCGTGTCCCACGTGCGCGATGGCGGGGCTTGCAACGAACAGGAGAGCCGCGGCGATTGGAACGAGCCTTTTCATTGTTGCGTCCTTTCAATGGATGGGGCCGTGAACGGTGACGAGCTTGCTGCCGTCTGGGAATGTGGCTTCGACCTGGATATCGTGAATCATCTCGGGAATGCCCTCCATCACTTCTGAACGGGTAAGCACGTATGCGCCAGATTCCTTCAGAGCTGCGACGCTCTTGCCGTCGCGGGCGTCCTCCAAGATGAAGTCAGTAGTCAGTGCCGCCCCATCAGATTGCTAGTGCGCGCCTCAAAGCGCCTTCGTCCATGTGCAATTTTGCGCAGGAATAGACGATCGATCCCCGATCCATGACCACAAGCTCGTCCCCAAGTTCCTGCGCAAAATCGAGATACTGCTCGACCAGAATAATTGCCATTTCCCTGAGTGACCGCAGGTAGCTGATCGCACGGCCGATATCTTTGATGATCGACGGCTGGATGCCCTCGGTCGGCTCGTCCAGCAGCAACAACCTCGGCCGCATCACGAGCGCTCGGCCAATAGCCAGCTGTTGCTGCTGACCCCCGGAGAGATCGCCCCCACGGCGCCCAAGCATACTGTTCAACACTGGAAACAGTGAAAACACGTCGTCGGGTACCGTCCGCTGTTCGCGAGGGAGCGGCGCAAAGCCAGTCTCTAGATTTTCTTCAACGGTCAGCAGCGGAAAGATCTCGCGACCTTGCGGCACGAAAGCGACACCGCTGCGCGCGCGTTCGACTGTGGAAAGCCTGGTGATGTCATTGCCACCTAAGGTGATACGGCCTGCGCTAACCGGGCGTTGGCCGACGATGGCGCGCAACAGGCTGGTCTTGCCGACGCCATTGCGGCCGAGCACGCAAGTGACCTTGCCGACTTCGGCTTTGAGCGAAATTTTGCGAAGGGCCTGAGCAGCACCATAGTGAAGGTCGATGTTGCTAACTTCGAGCATGGTCATCGTCCCAGATACACTTCAACGACGCGCTGGTTCGCCGAGACTTGGTCGATGCTGCCTTCAGCTAGCACCGAACCCTCGTGCAAGCAGGTTACCTTGACCCCGAGCTCCCGCACAAAATGCATGTCATGCTCAACCACGATCACTGTTTTGTCTCGGTTAATTTCCTTGAGTAGCTCCGCAGTCTGTTGGGTCTCGGCGTCGGTCATGCCGGCCACTGGCTCGTCGACCAGAAGCAATTTTGGCTCCTGCGCCAGAAGCATTCCGATTTCTAGCCACTGCTTTTGTCCGTGCGAGAGGCTGCCGGCCACCCGCGAACGCAAGCTTTTCAGACGCACAATGTCGAGCACTTCGTCGATGCGCTTTTCCTGCGGCGGAGTGGAATGCCACAGCAGGGTCGCACGCACGCGACGGTCGTTTTTGAGCGCTAACAGCAAATTATCTTCAACCGTGTGCATTTCGAACACGGTCGGCTTCTGGAATTTGCGGCCAATACCGAGTTCGGCGATTTCGGTCTCGTCGAGCTTGGAGAGGTCGTAGGCACCCTCTTCAAAAAAAACGTCTCCCTCATCGGGCCGGGTCTTGCCGGTGACTACATCCATCATGGTGGTTTTACCGGCCCCGTTGGGGCCGATTATCGCACGCATTTCGCCGGGTTCGACGATAAATGACAATTCATTGAGCGCTTTGAAACCATCGAAGGAAACGGAAATGCCGTCGAGATACAGGAGCGCGGAGGTGGTTTGTTTCTCGATCATGTGCGCTATTCGGCTGCGTGCGGCGAGGGTGCAGGTATCGCATCATTTTTCGCGGCGTCTTTTGCCTCGGTGCGGGAACTATACCAGTGGTTATAGGTGCCGATGATCCCCCGCGGCATCAGCAGCGTGGTGCCAATGAACAAGCCGCCGAGCATGAATAACCAGTAGGGCGCAAGGAACCCCGAAGTGAAAAATGTCTTGGCGTAGTTGACCACAATGGCGCCTAGCACCGCACCAGTCAGCGTGCCGCGACCGCCGACCGCGACCCAGATCACCGCCTCAATTGAGTTGGCTGGTGCGAATTCGCCCGGGTTAATGATGCCAACCTGCGGCACGTAAAGCGCGCCCGCCACGCCGGCCATGCATGCCGATACCGTGAATACGAACAGCTTGTAGGCTTCCGCGCGATAGCCGAGGAAGCGCACCCGTGACTTCAGCATCGCGGACCGCAATCAGCACCTTGCCGAATTTTGAAGTGACGATGCCGCGGGAGATCAAAAAGCAGATAGCCAACATCAGACAAGAGATCACAAGCAAAGAATTGCGCGTCAGCTCTGATTGGACGTTAAATCCGAGGATGTCCTTAAAATCGGTCAGGCCGTTATTGCCGCCGAAGCCGAAATTGTTTCGGAAGAAGCCGAGCATCAAGGCATAGGTCATCGCCTGAGTAATGATTGAGAGATAGACCCCGGTAACGCGGCTGCGGAAGGCGAACCAGCCGAACACGAATGCGAGCAGACCTGGCACCAGAAGCACCATCAGCGCCGCGTACGCAAAATGGTTGAAGCCGTACCAATAAAGTGGCAATTCCGGCCAATTCAGGAACACCATGAAGTCCGGCAGAATTGGATTGGCGTAGACGCCGCGAGTGCCGATCTGGCGCATCAGGTACATGCCCATGGCATAGCCACCGAGCGCGAAGAAGGCGCCATGGCCCAGTGACAGGATGCCGACGTAGCCCCAGATCAGGTCGATCGAGAGGGCGAGCAGGCCGTAACAGACATATTTTCCAAATAAAGCGACAAGGTAAGTTGAGACATGCAAGGCGGAGCCGGACGGAACTAGCAGGTTGAGCACCGGAATCGAAATAGTGAACACGCCCAGCAGCGCTAGGAACAACACGGCGCCACGATCGAGCAGGTGGATGAGTGGATGCGAACTCATGCCTCAATTGCCCGGCCCTTGAGTGCAAACATTCCGCGTGGGCGTTTTTGAATGAACAAGATAATGAAGATCAAGATAGCGATCTTCGCGAGCACCGCGCCGGCAAAGGGTTCGAGAAACTTGTTGGCGATGCCAAGCGTCAAGGCTCCGACCAAAGTACCCCAGAGATTGCCAACACCTCCGAACACGACAACCATGAAACTGTCGATGATGTAGCCTTGGCCGAGATTCGGGCTGACATTATCGATTTGCGACAGCGCCACGCCGGCGATACCGGCAATACCCGAACCAAGTCCAAAAGTGAGTGCGTCGATGCGTGCCGTGCGGATGCCCATCGCCGCCGCCATGCCGCGGTTCTGGGTCACAGCGCGCATTTCAAGCCCGAGCCGGGTGAAGCGCAGCATGCATAGCAACGCGATGAATACGAGCCCCGTAAAGATGATGATCCACATACGATTATATGTGATGAGGATGCCGCCAAGGTCGAAGGCACCCGACATCCAGGATGGATTTCCGACCTCCTTATTGGTTGGGCCGAAACTGCCGCGAACGGCTTGCTGTAGCACAAGCGAAATGCCCCAGGTCGCGAGTAATGTTTCCAATGGTCGACCGTAGAGAAAGCGAATGACGGTGCGCTCGATCATGATACCGACCGCGCCGGCGACCAAAAAAGCGAGCGGCAAAGCGACCGCGAGCGAATAATCAAAAAGACCGGGAAATTTCTGTCGGATTATTTCCTGAACAACGAACGTCGTATAGGCGCCTAGCATCACCATCTCACCATGGGCCATGTTGATGACGCCCATCACACCAAAAGTGATGGCAAGGCCGATCGCAGCGAGAAGCAATACCGAGCCGAGCGACAGCCCATACCAAAGATTTTGAACTGCATTCCAGATAGCGAGAGTGTGCTGAATCTTGGCGCTTGCCGCGGCCGCGGCGGTCTGCACCTCGGACGGCATGTTGCCGGGCAGACCCTGGATAAGACCGAGGGCGTCCTGGTCACCACGATCGCGGATAATCACAATCGCTGCCACTTTATCAGCCGTGCTTGCGTCATCAGTTGTGAGAATGATAGCCGCACGCGCTTCGGCCAGCGCTCGCTTCACTCGTGTGTTTGTCTCGGCGGCCAAAGCCTTCTCGATGGCCGGCAGAACGCTCGCGTCGCGCGATTTGAATACGGCTTGCGCTGAATCGTAGCGGCGGCCCGGATCGGGAGCCATCAGGGTCAAAGCGCCGTTGGCCGCGTCGATGGCACTGCGTAGTCGGTTGTTGACGCGAACAGTATCGAGATCGTCGGGCGGTGTTCCTTCAGCGGCGTTGCCGGTTGCTGCGTCGAGCAGTTTGTCGTCTTTGGTCTTGATGTAAACCTTCTTGTCTTTGGCACTGAACATCAATCGGGTGTCTTGCAGCGCTTCGATAAGGGACGCCGCCAGCGGGCTGCCGCTAGTCGCAACCTTACCGATCGCGTCGGCGGTGTCGCTGAAATCGTCAGTCGTGAAGCCCGCCAGCGCGTCAGCGTAGGGATCGGCATGACCAAGGCCAGTGCCTACGACAAGCAATCCGATGGCGAGGACGAGCGCGATTAGGCGTCCGGTGAACACACGCATCTCTTTTTTTCCGGCACCAAGTAGAGAAGGGGAGGCGGCGGATTTGAAACGTCGCCTCCCTTGGGTCCGCACTAGAGCTCTACGGTCAGGACGCCTGCCCGCCGCATTTCTTTGTGACCTTGTTGTAGTTGCCGCATTTCAGGGTCACCCAGTCTGCCTCGAGATCTTTTGACCCTGGAAGGAAATCGGTCCAGGCGTCGCCAGGTACTAGACCTTTTGTCTTCCACACCACATCGAACTGGCCGTCGCCGCGGATTTCGCCGACGAAAACCGGCTTGGTAATGTGATGGTTCGGCAGCATTTTTGACGTACCGCCGGTTAGGTTCGGTGCTTCGATCCCTGGCAGGGCGTCGATCACCTTGTTGGCGTCGACCGACTTTACCTTCTCAACCGCTTTGACCCACATGTTGAAGCCGATCACGTGGGCTTCCATCGGATCGTTGGTCGTGCGCTTTGGATTTTTGGTGAACGCCTGCCACTCTTTGATGAAAGCCGCATTCGCAGGCGTCTTGATCAACTCGAAGTAGTTCCACGCGGCGAGATGGCCGACCAGCGGCTTTGTGTCGAGCCCGGCGAGCTCCTCTTCGCCGACTGAGAACGCGACGACGGGGATGTCTGTTGCCTTGATCCCCTGGTTGCCAAGCTCCTTGTAGAAAGGAACGTTGGCATCGCCGTTGATTGTCGAAACCACGGCAGTCTTCTTCCCGGCGGAGCCGAATTTCTTGATGTCCGATACGATCGTTTGCCAATCGGAATGCCCAAACGGCGTGTAGTTGATCATGATGTCTTCTTGCGCGACGCCTTTGGATTTTAGATAGGCCTCAAGGATTTTGTTGGTGGTGCGCGGGTAGACGTAGTCGGTCCCAGCCAGCACCCAGCGTTTCACCGAGCCGCCGTCCTTACTCATCAGGTAATCGACGGCAGGAATGGCCTGCTGGTTTGGCGCCGCGCCGGTGTAGAACACGTTGCGCTCGCTTTCCTCACCTTCGTACTGCACCGGATAGAACAAGATCGAATTGAGCTCCTTGAACACCGGCAGTACCGATTTGCGGGACACCGAGGTCCAGCAGCCGAATACGACCGCGACCTTGTCCTTGGAAATGAGTTCGCGCGCCTTTTCAGCAAACAAAGGCCAGTTGGAGGCTGGATCGACAACGACGGCCTCGAGTTTCTTGCCGAGCAGACCACCTTTCTTGTTCTGCTCGTCGATCAGAAACAGCATCGTATCCTTCAACGTGGTCTCGCTGATCGCCATTGTGCCCGAGAGCGAGTGAAGGACGCCGACCTTTATCGTGTCTTCGGCACTTGCTGAGTAAGTGGCGGCGAGACCAAGTGCGAGGCCCGCCGCGGCGGAAAGCAAACTGCGAGCGTGCGGCCACCCTGAGGCCGCTTTGGTTGTTTTCAACATCGTGTTTCCCCTGTTTGACGCAAGCGCAATCGGGCCCGGCCCCGCCTTCGCGAATTGAGATTCGCAAGCTGCGTGCCAAAGCGGAATTGATAGAATTGCTTGGTTCAATTGAGCTATTTGGCGGGCTCTGTAAGGGCGCCCGTGCAGGGCGAAAAAACCGCCGAAATATTCCGCCGACTGCAACTTTATTAGTCGCAGCCCGCACTACTTTTTAGGCATGATGCCTAATTCGCAGGACGCAACGCCAGCGGCAGTTCGCTTTGAGTTAAAAGCGGACCCCGATATCGGTGTCGCTACGTCGACGAGCTGACGAGCGTGCGGTTAAGTCGCAGGCCTTGGTCCGGTATCAGCCGAAGCTGCATTCAACTCGCTGGATTGCTGGTCTTCGATATCGGCAAGATATCGATAGGTGCGCTGCAAATGCTGACACCTTTCCCGACTGTCTTCGTCGTGGGTCCGCCTTGCTAGTTCGCCGCACCTTTCAGACTGCCTCCTCAAGAACTTCGCAGAAGCCATTTTAAGCCTCTCGAACTCCCGGCGTTTGCATTGCAACAGTTTTTATTTCGCAATGCAATAACGATTCATCGATATGCAGGAGTTTTTTCGGGAGTGCGCAGCCGATATTTAGTTGCCACACAATTCGTCTGTAGACAGTGAACTGCGTTCGCGTCGTTTAGCCAAAACTAGTGGCGAGAGGCACGCCAGCAGCGTCGCGTCCACGCACGACCAGCACTCTTGGCAGATGCGGCAAACTGATAATCGAAGCCGAGATGAATGTGCACGTAGTCGCGGATCCCCACGAACGTCGCGGCGCGGCTAGTGCCTTCAAAATTGCCAACTTGCCTCTCGAATAGGCGCGCAGGCGCGACCGTCTATGGAAACGCGCGACTTTTCGTTGGCATGGAGTTTGCTGCGTCCTAAGCGAGTTGGTGGCTAGGGTTCCGGCGCTCTTTCGAGAAACGCGCGTCTGGTCCGAGAGCCGCCGCCCGGACGCCATCTCAAGTCCGGGTGCACGGCGGGACAAAAGCCCGGGAGACCTCAAGTGGCCGCGATTGGCAACACTTAGGTCGTGACGCCAGTCCGCGGTCGTCGAGTAGATGAGGACTGGATCGCTAGCAACGCCTCTGACCAGCTGCGAACGGCCGTGTCCTCACGGCTGTGCAGGCCAGATGGCTTAATCACAAGTATTACGGCCTCGAGGGCTTTGTAATACGTAACTCAGGAGATTGTGCGATGAGTCGCAAACGTTCCATTGGGGCAATTCTCGGCGTTTTTTTCTTTATGTCGGGCGCGTGGCCGACTTTGGCGGCGCCGTTGACGATAGGGTACAGCGACTGGCCAGGCTGGGTGGCTTGGCAAGTCGCCATCGACAAAGGCTGGTTTAAGGAAGCCGGTGTCGACGTGAATTTCCAATGGTTCGACTATTCGGCTTCTATGGATGCATTCGGGGCCGGCAAGATCGACGCCAATCTGATGACCAATGGCGACACGCTTGCGACCGGTGCGGGCGGCGGTAAAGGCATCATGATCATGCTCACCGATTATTCTAGCGGCAACGATATCATCATCGGCAAGCCGGGTCTCAAGAGCGTCAAGGAGCTCAAGGGCAAGAAGGTCGGCATTGAGGTTGGTGTGGTTGAACACCTGCTGTTGGTGCACGCTTTGAAAGAGGCGGGCATGAGCGAGAAAGATGTCACGCTGGTGAATGCCAAGACCAACGAGACTCCGCAGGTGCTCTCGTCAAAGCAAGTCGATGCGGTCGGCGCCTGGCAGCCAATTGCAGGTCAAGCAATGAAGGGTCTTCCCGGTTCGAAGCCGCTCTACACGTCGGCGAAAGCGCCCGGTCTCATCTATGACGTGTTAGCGGCGAGCCCTGCCAGCCTGTCGGCGCACAAAGAAGACTATGTCAAGATCATCAAGGTGTGGGATCGCGTAGTGCATTATATCAACGACCCAAAGACTCAGCCCGATGCAGTGAAAATCATGAGCAAGCGCGTTGGTCTGACACCGGAGGAGTTTTCGCCGCTGCTTAAGGGTACGCACCTTCTCGATGTCGCGGCCGGCAACAAGACGTTTAAGCAGGGCGGGGGGCTCGAACTCGCTCTACGGCTCGACCAAGAACGCCGACGACTTCAACGTCGCCAATGCAGTCTACAAGGAAGCGCAGAAGGTCGACAGCTACATCGATCCGTCGCTGGCGGCGACCCTCAAATAACGGCGCCGACTCGATGGGGATCACCGCGATGCGGAACTGGTTTCAAGTACTGAAGCCGATTTCGCCGCGCGCCAAACTGATGCTCGGCAGCATGTCTTTCGTGCTGCCGATCGTCATTTGGTGTGTTGTCAGCTACGTGCCGTTCGTGTGGCATCCGCAGGTTCTGATTACTGATCCTGGCTCCGCCGATTACCTGCAACCGGGAATGCGTATGGACAAGCGCGCTTTTGCCGATGCAGTGAGGGAGGCAGAGGACGACCGCAAGGATCCGCCGAAAGGTGTTGCGTCCAACCCGATCTACTTGCCGGCGCCGCACGAAGTGGCGGCGTCACTTTACACGGCCTTCATCACCCCGCCAGCGACGCAGGATGGTCCCTGGCTACACCAGAGTCTCTGGCACAGCATTCAGGTAATCTTTTGGGGCTTCGTGATCTCCTCGATCCTCGGCGTTCCTATCGGCATTCTTTGCGGTACTTACGCCGGATTCGCGCGGCTCAACGAGCCGTTCATCGAATTTTTCCGCTATCTGCCGGCGCCGGCCTTCGGCGCGCTCGCGGTCGCAATTCTCGGCATCTATGATGGGCCGAAGATTACTATCATTGTCATAGGCACCTTCTTTCAACAGGTCCTAATCATCGCCAACACTACGCGCAAGTTCGACGTGGCGATGGTCGAAGCCGCGCTAACGCTCGGCACGAAGAAATTGAAATTGCTGTCGCGGGTAGTCATCCCGGGCATTCTGCCCGATCTGTATCGCGACCAGCGCATACTGCTCGGCTGGGCATGGACCTACCTCATCGTTGCCGAGCTGATTGGCACCTCAACCGGAATCACCTGGTTCATCACCCAGCAGGCGCGCTATCAGCATTTCTCTACAGTTTACGCAGCTATCATGATGATCGGCATCATCGGACTGGGCACCGACATCATATTGGCGCTTCTTGGTAAGCGACTGTTTCCCTGGGACCGCACCTTGGACAAGAGCGCGTGAGGCCGGCTGCCTTGAATAAATTCGTCCCAACCAACACGCTGCCGTCGTATCTCGACCAGTCTCTGGCGGTGCGCGAGCGCTTCCAGCGGCTGAAGCAGCGCGAGGTGATCCTCAAGGTCAACAACCTGTCGAAGGTTTTCAACACGCCGAAGGGTTCAACACTCGCGCTCAACAAGATCAATTTCGAGACCCATCGGCGCGAGTTTCTCACCGTGGTTGGCCCGTCCGGGTGTGGCAAATCCACATTGGTGCGTATTCTCGCGGGGCTTGAGCAGCACAGCTCTGGCGAAGTTCTCCTCGATGGCAAGCCGGTGAGCGAGCCGGGCAGCGATCGCGGCATGGTGTTCCAGGGGTACACGCTATTCCCCTGGCTCACGGTCAAGAAAAACGTGATGTTCGGCCTTGAGATCAATGGAAAGGATCGTTACGAGGCCGAACAACAGGCAATGCAGTGGCTACAGCTCATAGGCTTGGAAAAATTCGCTGAGTGCCTATCCACACCAGTTGTCCGGTGGAATGAAGCAACGCGTGGCAATCGTACGCGCGCTTGCGAACCAGCCACGTATTCTGCTGATGGACGAGCCGTTCGGTGCGCTTGACGCGCAGACGCGCTGTCGCATGCAAGCGCATCTGCTCGAGATTTGGCGCAAGATTGATATCACGATTGTCTTCATCACTCACGATCTCGACGAGGCGATTTTCCTCTCAGACCGCATCCTGGTGCTTTCTGCACATCCCGGCGAAGTCCAGGAACTGATCGAGGTACCAGTGCCGCATCTTCGCAGCCCGGCGCAATTCATTACGCCTGAGTTTCTTGCCACCAAAGCGCGGCTGGAAGAACTAATCTATCAGGGCGTCACGCCGGAGGATGAGGACGAAGGTACCTACACAATGGTTACGCGGCTTACCGACGTCACTGACGACGTGGACTAGGCAAGTCTCAACGAAAGACCCAAGGAGTGTTCTAATGCGCCAATCATTCACGCGTTATTCGCGCAAAGCGGGGCTATTTCGCCAGCGTGAGCGCCTGCGATGCCATCACCCCGATTTCGATCGCATGGCTACGCAAGGCTGGAAGGCTCTCGACGCCGAAGGAAAGCTGTCAGAGGCCGGATGGCGCAAGGAGCAGAAATGGGCACTCGACATGGGTTTGCCGGGCGCCGACAGCCTGACCGACAAGACCATTCCGACTTTTTCGCGCGGCGAACTACCGCATTTTGCCGGGATCAACACATTTCTCAAAGCGCCTTACGTTGAGGATGTGCACGACGTCGCCAAATACGACGCGGCCGTGATCGGCATTCCTTTCGATTCCGGCACCACCTACCGGCCCGGCACGCGCTTTGGACCACAAGGCATACGCCGCATCTCCGCACTTTATACGCCGTACAACTATGAGCTTGGCGTGGATTTGCGCGAACAGATGACGCTTGCCGATGCCGGGGACGTATTCACCATTCCCGGTAATTTGGAAAAGAGCTTTGATCAGATCAGCCGCGGCGTCGCCCACGTCTTTTCTTCAGGCGCGCTACCACTCATGCTGGGTGGCGATCACTCGATTGGTTTTCCGTGCGTGCGCGGCATTGCGCAATGCACGTCGAAGCGCATCGGCATTATCCATTTCGACCGCCACATCGACATCCAGGAAAAGGATCTCGACGAACGCATGCACACCACGCCTTGGTATTGGGCGACTAATCTGCCAAACGTACCGGCAACCAATCTTGTCCAGCTCGGTATTGGCGGATGGCAAGTTCCGCGATACGGGGTCCAGGAGGCGCGCAAGCGCGGCACCAATGTTTTAACCATCGCTGACATAGAGAAGATCGGACTAGAGAAAACCGCAGAAATCGCGCTGGAACTCGCCTGGAAGGATGCGGACGCCGTCTATATTTCGTTTGATGTGGATTCGATCGATTGCGGATTTGTGCCCGGCACCGGCTGGCCGGAGCCCGGCGGGTTCTTGCCGCGTGAGGCGCTCAAGTTGTTGGGTTTGGTAGCCGCAGAAGGCGTCTGTGGATTGGAGGTGGTTGAAGTTTCGCCGCCGTATGACACCTCCGACATTACAGCGCTGCTTGGCGTGCGGGTCGTGGTGGAAGTGCTCGGCTCGCTAGTCGCGCACGGGAAGCTCGGTAGCCAGAAGCCGCTCATTGATAAACCCGTCACCTATTGAGGCTCATCATGCATCAGGGACACGATCACCAACACGACGGCAATGGCGCGTCAGCCGGGCACAATCATCGCGCGCGCCCGCACGCAACGCAGTGGCAGACGCCACATTTGCCGCACGATCACGGACACGACAATCACCACTACCATGAACCGGATCTCGACATGGTGGAAAACGTTTTCGTCGAGAGTTTCATGAACTTGCAGCGATCCGACCAGTTTCTTGCGGTTGGCGCGGGTGCCATTTGAGGCGGTCGATGGTCACGGACGGCGGCTTCTTTTGCTGCGAGTGGAAACAGATTCGATCACCGACGTTGGCTCGGTGACCCCGCATGTCGGAGGGAGCTCGATGCGCTATGACCCTTTGCCGGCGCGAATGGTGTCGCAGCGTCGACGATTGCGGTTCGTCT